>JAIXWO010000009.1 GCA_027491235.1 Sphingomonadales bacterium | reverse complement strand
TTGACAAGGGAATGGCCTTCGGGCATAATCTCGCGTCTGTTCCCTGATAGCTCAGTCGGTAGAGCGACGGACTGTTAATCCGCAGGTCCCTGGTTCGAGTCCAGGTCGGGGAGCCACACCACTTCTGATAGCCGTTTCCAGCGGAAGGCAGCGATGTACAAAACCATCGCTACATTTCGGGTCTATTCAGGAGTAACTCATGGCACATTCATTTGCAGATCTTGCGTTAGCCGTCGTCGCATCGTACACGGGACGCGATCCCACCTTCGCAGCCCGCGTTGACTTTTGGGTCAACTTCTTCCAAAACAAAGACATCACCACCATCACCACTGACGACGTGGAGGACGGGATCGATGCGCTCGTCAAGCGCGGCAAGATCAAGGTATCAACAACCGCCCAAGGCGTTACAAAAACCCTCACCGGACAGCCACTCTCCCCCGCCACGGTCAATCGCCACGTCGCGTGCCTCGGCACCGTATTCAAGGAGCTACGACGCAGAAGACTCCTGCCCCGAGGATTTGCTTCCCCGATGCGGGGCGTCAGCCGCATGGAGGAAGGCCCCGGGCGCACCGTAAGCGTCACGCTGGACGACGTCAAACGCCTCATTGCAGCCTGTCGTGTCAGCCGCAATGTAAGCTCGCAGCACTCGTGGCAATGGCTTGTACTACCGGCTGGCGCCGCGGAACGCTAGAGAACCTCACGTGGGGCGAGATCAACCTCACCGAAGGCTACGCGGATACACCACGAACCAAGAACGGCACACCCCATCGCACCCCGCTCCTGCCTTGGGTCGTCAAAGAGCTATCCAGAATCAGGCCCGCCCTCGCCACCCCAACGGATAAGGTGTTTGGGAACAAGAATGTCGATCGGGCGTGGCATAACGCCGTGAAGCTCGCCGACCTGCCCGCCGACTGGACGTTCCACCACAGCCGACACATCGCCGCCTCCATACTGGCGCAATCGGGTGCAAGCACCGTCACCATCATGCAGGCGCTGAATCACAAAACACCGCTCATGGCGATGCGCTACTCGCACCTGAATACTGACTCCCTGCGCGACAGTCTTGGAAGGGCTTGGACATGAGAAAAAAGAATGCTCCCTTGACTGAAAATTCTGTCTTGAGCGGTCAAGAAACACGCCGGGATAAGGCAGCGCTTGACTTCGCAATTGAATTACAAGCGAAGTACGACGCGGAGCAAGCAGAGAGAGAGTTTTTGGACGATGTTGGTGATTTGTCACGTCAACAATTGCTGCAAGTACTGCGGGAGGAGCGAGCAGCCACCGACCGCTTATACGGAAAATTGTTTAACGAACGAAGGAACCACGCTGACACCAAAGAAATTCTGAAAAGGTTTAGAGAGGACCGAAATCAAGCGGCCAAGGCGAGGCAAAAAGGACGGGAAGAAAAAAAGTTAGCAAAAGCAAAGGACCGGAAAGACTCAATGGATTTTGGCGTAACAGATATTTATGAGGTTATTAGAACTTCTCTAAAAATATTTGACGACCTCAACAAACAATCCACTCCCGTCAAAAAGGATAATGTTAAAGCCATTAGGGCAATAATGGTTGATCTGATCATGAATGAGGGCCTTTCAAACTTAAATCTTCCCAGAGCAGAGTTTGAAAGGCTTGCAGCAAAACACGTAAAATCAGGAAACATAAGAACGGCTAGGACACAGCTTCAACGTATTAGCTAATAGACCCTAGTCATTTGTATTGTCCTCATTGATAAGTCCTGCGCCATTCAGAATAAAAGTGTTTTTCTTAATTGACGCACGTTTTATAGGTCGTCAAATTCCAAAAGTGCAGCCAGAATCTCTCTAATCCGCTGGAGACGGACTATCAGGGAGTTTGGAAATGAATTTGGAATCACTCTCGCGTAAGCGAACCTACTACGAAGAAACAGCGCCGCTTTGGGTTCGCAAAATCTGGTCTCGACCAGAAGCATTTGATCACTTTGTGAAGTACAACAGAGCCAAGCTCGCCGGACATGGCGCCTTGGTCAAAATCGGACGCGACTACTTTGTCGCCGCCGATAAGTTTCCTGCCGTGGCGACCGAAATACTGGGTTTATCAGATAACCTTCACGAGGCACCAAGCCGTGGGCCTACCTAGCCAAACCGCTTCGCAGCATCGGGAAGCTTGGGCGCCTTGGCTACACTCCCTCGCCCGATGGACTCATGCCGTGACGCTGACCTGCAAGCGCCAGAGTGCTTGGGGTTATCCGATCTCTGAACCGGTTCTGATCAATGCTGCCAAACACCTTGTTCAGCGAATCAATCGCAAGTGCTTCGGCAAGCCGTCCCAGAAGCGTCCACAGATTGCCGTAGCTGCGACTTACGGCTGGGGGGTATACGACCTCCACCCCCACCTGCATTTCTGCTTTGAGCAGCCCCCACACCTCTCCTACGAGGCGTTCTCAGCCCTGATTGAGCGTGAGGCAGATAAAGCCCGCTGGATTGATCGACAGCGCTGCATCAAGCCCTACAGCGATCAGGGATGGGTGAGCTACCTGATCACCCACGGTACCGATCAGTTGATCGTGGAACTGCTAGTACCCGCTGCCTCCCATCGGGTCTGAGGCACCTGCGTCGGTTGATGACTGACGCAGTACAGCGGGTAAAAGGGTATTGCCCTTGATCTACGAACACGCCCATACCAAACGCAAGTACCGCGACGGGATGCCAGAACTGAGGGTAGCGACAGGAATAACTGAAGCGCTGCTTCCAGAGATTGTGTGATCAGCTAACAAACAGAGAGATTGATATGCGATTGAAGAGACGCTGCGGAGCCTATGCCCGATCAACAGGCCAGCCCTGCCAAGCGAAGGCGCTCGCGAACGGAAGGTGCAGGAACCATGGCGGGCTGTCTACTGGCCCCCGCACCGAGGCTGGTAAGCGAGCAATTGGAATCGCCGCCCGCTCCCGCCTTGCAGCGGGCGATCAAGCCAAGCTGCTGGCGGGCTTTCGGGCGTGGCTGGCACGTAGAGGCGCCAAGATCTTCGAAATTGCGTGATTGCAACTTGAGACATTGAAATGGGGTAATAATACGGAGAGGTATTTTCGGAGCGCATCGCGCAGGCGCGCGCGCGTCTTGGGGTTTACAGAAAGTACCCCACAGAGCCGTCGAATTGGGAAAAAGCCTGTGTGCATGAAGTACCGCTCTGCCACCCGGTCAAGATCCGCGTTGGGAACAATCGACCTAGCCGAAGTCAATCGAGGGCAAGCGGCGCTCCGCGATGCGCGGATACAAGGGCGGGATTAGAGAGTCGCTTCGGGAAGCGGCAGCAGGCCATCGTAACCAATTGACACGCCCCCCTATCTGAAGACACCTGAAAAAAGGTAGTCACCGTAGACAGTGACCTATGGTTGCATTACCCTGCGGCAATGGCCGCTGGCGGGCTTTCGGCCGTGGCTTGAGAGAAGACGCGCCACGTTCATAGGAATTGCTTGATTGCGATGGTATTGATTGCAATACGTCAACTATGTCAGGATGTGTTTTAGGAACGCATAGCGCGATAATCTCTGGTGAATGCGGTCGAATCCACGACAAAGACAAAGCGAGGTTACAGACAACGGATCTGTTGCTTTAAAGCCGCGGTCGAACTTAAGCCACATTACTTGCGACCAGTTTCGAACAAAATTTCAAAATTTGAATAGACAACAGGATACTTAATGAAATATTTGATTTTGATCGGAATATTTTTAGTGAATTCAACTGCTCATGCCTTTGGTAATGAACTTGATGAACTACTTTCTAGTGCCGAACGCGGCTCAAAGGTTTCGCTCTACAACCTAGGATGGAAATACTCTTCCGGTGATAGCGTGAAGGAAGATAAGGATTTAGCGATTCAGTATTATGAAAAATCTGCAAACTTGGGATATGCACCTGCACAAAATAATCTTGGCTGGTTTCATCGACAAGGAATTGCAACAAAAAAAGATCCAATAAAAGCTATATATTGGTTTCGTCTAGCAGCCCTTCAGGGTAATGCATTAGCACTTCAAAATCTTGCCGAAATGTATCAGGCTGCTGAAGGAGTACCTAAAGATATGCGTATCGCTAGGTCATTTTATGCCTTGTGTGCAACAGAAATTATTGCTGATTTGCCAGATCGTGAAGCTGGGTTCAATAACGCAATACACGAATGCCGAAGAGAAATGGGGAAAATTGACTCAGTTTTAACGGACGATGACCAAGAAGGACTCCGTTGGGCAGCGCTATGGTTTACGGTCTCCTTGATGAAAAATAAAGATCTTCAAACAGATTCAGAAAATGGAGTGAAAGCGAGGAAAGCCACTAAAGAAACGAAGGAATTACTTAAAACAGTTTCAGAAAAGCTAAATAAAAAATCTAAAGCATGGGTCAAAAATGCGGTAAAAAATTGGGGCGACATAAGAACCTATATAAGAGATCACACGCCATTTCCTTTAATTCATGAAGCCTGCTTTAATTCTGCTGAAGCATAACGACCGATGGAACGAATTTGTCCAAACCCGGGTATTTGGAGTGATATTTATGTGCAATTGAGAAAAATATCTCGTAAAAATATCTCAATTCCAGACCCTCCGAAACCGCTGGTCTTGGGTTGCTGGTGGGGTAGCAGTGATGAAGAAAAGGTGTCCCGATGGGGCGCCACTTTACAATGGATTGAGATTTATGGCGGAAGAGAGCTAATAGAAAAGTTGACAGATGAAGACTTTCACTGGGTGGTTGAATTTGGTAGGTCTGTGGAAGAAAAATGGAGCTTTGAAAAAATACTACCAGCAGAAAAGTACTCAAAAGAAGTGATCTCAGATCTGTTTCAACGTCTTGTGAATAATTGGCATGAAATTACAGTAGACCTACCTAATCGGTGTCAGCCAGTGCGTTTTACCGGAAAAAAATCAAGATGTCTAAAAATTCAAATATTTGGTCTTGAGCCTCCACTTTGGGGAACTTGGGGTATTGAAAAAGTTAAATATCGAGATATAAAATTTACCAATAAAATTGAGTTCACAAGATTTAGGGCAAGATTAAACAGTTACCTCACACCACACCAAGTAGATCACATCAAATTTTTTTATAGGGATATTTGAACTTTCTTATATATTCATCCTTTCTCAATCTGTAAAAACTTTAGCTCGCACGAGCTACCTTACAGCTACCCGCAAAGCATGTTGACTTTATTTGACAGTACTTAAATGGCCACCTTGCAGAATACTACCCTCGTGATATGTGGCTGATACTCGCTCTCCTGCTGACCTTTTCATTCTCCGCTTTTGGTGGAGGTTTATCTGAAGAAACTATTTATGCAGATGACGTAGATAGCAAAAGCGGTTCAGCTACATTTTTTTGGAAAGATACTGCGCATGGCACGTGGCCAGATTGGACTATCTGGAACCATGTTCGCATCACACGAAACGGTTTTGGCCAAACTTTACATGCTTGGAAACATGAAGCTCCCATACGAGCAGTTGCGCTTTCTCCCGACGGTTACAGAGTACTTATTGGCGACCGGCATAAGGCCGTGGTACTCAAGGATATGCTGTCTGGTAATGACCTAAAGACTTGGACACACAAAGATCAAGTTCTCTGCGTTGCGTTTTCTCCTGATGGGAGGCAGGCTCTTACTGGCTCGGCGGATATGACTGCTGTTTTGAGAGATACTATTTCCGGGGACACCTTGCGTTCTTGGAAGCATAACAATGGAGTCTCCAGCGTTGCTTTTTCTCCTGATGGAAAACAGGTTCTGACCGGCTCATGGGATAACTCGGCTGTTCTAAGGGACGCAAGAACCGGCGACACGTTGCGGACTTGGAGACATAATGACTCCGTATCCAGCGTTGCTTTTTCTCCTGACGGAAAACAGGTTCTGACCGGCTCATGGGATAAAACTGTCGTCCTTCGTGATTTAAAGTCTGGCGATACTGTCCAAGTTTGGAAGCACCGTGATGAGGTTTTTAGCGTTGCTTTTTCTCCTGATGGAAAACGAATTCTTGCTGGTACTGCAAATGGAACAGCGGTACTTCGTGACATGGAATCAAAAAAGGTATTGCATACATGGCGCTATAAAACCGATGTAATAAATGTCACTTTTTCCTATGACGGCAAACAGGTTTTGATAGGCTCATCAGATGAAGTCTCTCTCCGTGACCCACAAACAGGTAAAACTTTACAAACGCTCAAAGTTGGAAATAGCAGCGTGATTATTTCGCCACTTGGCGGAATAGTTTTGCGTGGAAATCCTGATGGTTATGTCGCTCTACAATTGACTGAGCCGGACTTCAATCGCGTTTTGAATTCAGAATTAGAAATTGTCAGTCTTAGCCATACCTCCCTGCCAAAAAATTTGTTAGACCGAAAGTCAGAACTGGAAAATTCAAAACCGATCAAAGAAGAATTTGAATCAGTTTCCCAATTTAATCAACGTGTAGCTCAATGGAATACAGCGGCAGATAGGCTAAACGTACATATTCAGGCGCACCATGCCAAGCTAGGCCCACTTCCTCTGGACAGACGCGCCCAAGCTTTTGAACGAGCGTTCTCACGCGCCTACGGTAACCCTGAACTCCATGACATCCGCTACGACCCGGAAACAGCCCGATTCTTTGCAACGCTAAAGGCGAGCCACGATCCCAATTTCAAGCGCCTTTTGTCGATTGCGGTACCAAATGACCAAGCCAGAGCCATGAAGGGCAAACTCACATCCGACGAGAATGGGCTTGAGATCGAGCTACGTTTCACGGATCAGTATGAACTGATTTGGGGGCGACCCCGCGTCCGCTTGGGTGGCAAGATCTTTCTTCTCGACTACGTGGACAAAGATTTCGTTACGCCAATCACGACGGCGATTGTCAGCGACCCACAGCTAAAAACTATTTTGCCACCACCCATTGCGATATTGCCTTCAACTCCTGATGTCAAAGTAATCGACGACCCTAAACTTAACAATCTGCAAATGGAGGTACTACAAAAAGAGCGTGAGCAGGCAGCAAAGGCCTCACGCGAGGCGGAGGAAAAACGGCTTCGTGAAAGACTAGCTGAACTCAACCGTCAAACCAACCCAGAGTTCAAGGACGACTTACCTAAACTGCTGGCAAAAGTCCCGGTCACCAAGCCCAACCCAAAACTGCACGTCCTTGCTATTGGTATCAGTGATTATGCTGATGTCCCTGACGTCCCGTTTGCTGACCGCTCCGCGCTGCAGTTTGCCGAGATCGCAAAAAAACTTTTGGGTGCCGAATCCCAAAATGTTATCGTGCTAACGGACTCTCAGGCTACCCTGGGCAGACTTCTAGGCCGGTTAAATACCCTACTGAATCGACTAGAGCCAGAAGATCAACTCTTCCTATACTACGCCGGGCATGGCGTGGCGGGCAAGGATGGCGCTTACCTGCTGGCGCAAGATGGGGGAGCGGGAAGTTACGAGCAAACATCACTTCAGTTGAGTCATCTGTACAAAGCTATCGCCAAGAGCAAGGTCGGTCAGGCGAAGATTTTTATTGACGCCTGCTTTTCAGGCCGGTCCGGGAAGGACACCATCGTATTTGAAGGCATAGCACCTGTGATCCCTAGGGTAGACCAAAGTTTCCCTGATTCGCAGCGCTTGGTAGTCATTACCGCAGGGAGAGGCGATCAATTTTCGAATCAGGACAAGGCGCGTGGGCATAGGCTGTTCAGCTATCACCTTATGCGTCTTCTGCTTGAAGAGGGGCATAAGCTAGAGATTGCAAAGCTCCACAAGCGCCTTCGAGACATAGTCCTCAATGAATCCCGGCGAATCGGTCCTGAATTTGAGCAGGAGCCTGAATTGCAGGGGAATGGTCGGATACGACTACTCAATTGAACTAGCTCTTAAACTTATCCACATCAGTTTTACCGCAGACTTTTATCCAGACGGCCTCATCTATTGACATGGGGGCAATAGCCTCCCATTGAAGAAACGCCTTTGATACGTTAGCGACTAAATTTCCGACATATTGTCCTTTTCCGTTCTTTTCTGAGAAGGCAAGTATTACCGTGTTGGCTTGTTTCTTCGACGGACAATCAAAGTACGAAAATTTTTGGAAGGACTGGACATTTTTCCAGTTAAGTTCAACTAGATCTTCAGTTTTTTCGAAATTGGTTACGTACCATAAACTCACCATGTCTCCATCCTGTGAGAAAGTATCCCAATCGACGAATACCTCCAGAGACTCTTCTTTATGCAATAAAGCCCAGCCAGCTTGAGCCGCCGCACAAAAAAGAAAAAACGAAAGGAAAACGAACAATCTACATCGATTAGCCATTATTTTTTCTCCAAATCTTTTATTACCAGCCACTTACAGGAAAATGCACTACACGAGCTAGAATACAAAATGACGGAATCGCTCTACTTTTTGGACAAATCAACTCAAATTCCAAAAAATTTGGTCCAAATCATACTCAGCCGTATCAGGATGACAAGCGCTGAAAACTGATCAATTCTAGGTGCGGGCGATATTGCTTTTTTTGTATCCAGCCAAGGCCAGCCATGACAAAAGCTGCTTGCCTCTCTTTAGAGGAGATGGCTTTCTCGGCAGCGACCACCTTCCACTGCTATCGTACAGCAAACTGGTATAAACTCCGGCATACGCAGGAATGCTATCTCCAGTGTAAAACGCTCTGTTAATCCGCAGGTCCCTGGTTCGAGTCCAGGTCGGGGAGCCAAAGAACACAAAAGCCCGCAAATGAAGGTTTGCGGGCTTTTTCGCTTTTGAGTGCGAGATCATGTACTGCCCGCCTCCCTGCTTGCTCTTGAGTCGCATTCTCAGCATAATTTGGCAATGCGCCCATCTACAGCCCTTGAACGTCACCGTGAGGCGATCGTCCAGATCGTAGAGAGTCATAACGCCCTCAACCCCCGTGTTTTCGGCTCAGTCGCACACGGAACAGATGGAGACGGCAGTGACCTCGATATCCTGATTGACCCAACAGCAGAAACGACACTCTTCGACATTGGCGCGATCAGACGAGAACTGAAGTCTTTGCTGGGTATAGAAGTTGATGTTCTAACTCCTAATGCCCTGCCAGATAGCTTCCGTCAGCGAGTCTTAGCAGAAGCCAAGCGCATATGAGCCAAGATCCGCATCTGCTGGATGATTACATCAAACACATCTTGGCAGCGATTGAGCGGATCCAACGATACTGCGCAGATGCAAATGAATTAGCTTTCCTAGAAAATGAAATGCTTCAAGATGCTGTGATCCGAAATTTCGAAGTGATCGGGGAGGCCAGCAAGAACATTGATCGCAGATTTCCGGATTTCTTGAAAGATAATCCTTCTCTGCCACTCATTGATGCTTATGAGATGCGTAATGCCCTAGCCCATGGTTACTTCAAAGTTGATCTGGAAATTCTCTGGAAAACCATTAACAAACACCTTCCGGACCTTCAGGAACAGCTACAAAGCCTTCGCAAATAAAACGTAACGCTGAATTACACGTTTTATTGCACACACAAAAAGATCGACGCTATTTCATTGAAATGTAAGGGAAATTTACTAGCCATCGACGCTGTTAATCCGCAGGTCCCTGGTTCGAATCCAGGTCGGGGAGCCACAGAATACAAAAGCCCGCAAACGAAAGTTTGCGGGCTTTCTCTTTTCTCACATCAGGCTTGAATGGCTAGATGCGCAATAAAACCTGATCTAGTCTCCCCGCGCTGCTTTGCTTTCGCATCCAAACGCGCAAGAACTCGCTTGGGTAGCGTGATGTTAACTCGCTCAATCTCATCGGACAGCAAGGCTGGATCGATCTCTGCTATCGCCCATACCCAGCCTTTGAATTCACGTTTTTTTTGAAACGCAGCGATACTGCTGGGCTTAGGCACATCTTCA
>JAIXWO010000007.1 GCA_027491235.1 Sphingomonadales bacterium | reverse complement strand
TACCTCGTTGGTGAGGCGTTACGCCGTGGCGTAACTGGCGTGCAGCTCAAGGACGAGGCGCCTGCTTCCCAACTAGAGGGGCGGCTATCCAATTTTTTGTTAGGTAATTGAGCTACCCACGATACTTCAACGGTACTTCTTGCCTAGGTTGAAGTACAGAAGTTCAAAGTGAATTGTCAAGCGGTCGGGGAGACGTGCTGGTCGCAGTGAGATCGTGAAGCTTGTTATATCTGGGGGCATACACCAGCCCCTTTAAGTCTTGAATTTACTTGATATACAGCGGACCGCACTTCCGCCAAACTTAAAAGTCCCCACCAGGCATCTCGTAATGACATCTACTTGTCGGTGGTGAGTTGAAGGGTTCGGTAACCGGGACTGCCCATCAGCTCGGGCCCATGAATTCACGGACACTTTCTGAGAATGGTGCTGTCATTATCAAAGCGTAAATTGCCGTTTGATATGTTTAAAGACATACGGTCAACGTATTTACCTTTGACCTGCTCCCACAATTAGTCCGAAACCAATCTAGAGTCTGCGGTTAAAAATCGTTATGCAAATTCCTTCGGCGTCTGGTCATCCAGCGAGCTATGCGACCGCTCTTCGTTATATTCCTGCCGCCACATTGCAATCACCTCGCGTGCGTGCCGCATCGACAAGAACCAATGCTCGTTCAAACACTCATCCCGAAACTTGCCGTTGAAGCTCTCAACATACGCATTCTGTGTCGGCTTACCCGGCGCTATGAACCAAAGTTGAAGTTGTTGGCGATAAGCACACTCATCCAAGGCCTTGCTGATAAATTCCGGTCCATTATGAACCGTCACTGATTGCGGTAGCCCGCGAAACTCGGCCAGTCGCTCCAGCACACTGTCTACGCGTCTTCCTGGCTCTGTGGGGGCGGTGGGATCTAGCTACCGGAAATTTAGTGGGGCGGGTGCTTGTCGGTCAATTACATTTTCACGGTAATAATCCGGGCAGGAATTATGTTATGAAGGCTCAAGCGCAACGCTTATGATGGATTTTATGGTGGATTAAAAATCTTTATAAAAGTACAAAAAACGTCTCTCCTGACATGAACATCTAGGCTACCTTCATCGTTTTCTTACCCTCTAATTTGCTACTGCTGCCGTTGAGCTAGCTGGTCGTGAAGATAGGCCCGCAGGGCATATGACGCAAAAATCACGAGCATTACTCTTAGTGTTGACTATTCCACTCAGTCGGTAACATAAGGCTTGAGCAGGTTGTTTCGCTTGATTCCGATGACCTTTGAATAGTCATATGCCGAGTCATCAAGCTGGTAATTTTTGTCTCTGGTCAGTATGAATATCAAGCCTTTTGTTTCGAATACTCTTTTACACGACCATCCATCACTGGTGAATAGGCAATCAATGCCGACCGTTCCTGGCCTTGCATACCCGCCATCATGCGTGACCATGGTGTAGGTGTTGCTCTTTCCTTCCGGGTAGGTGGTCATCTCTGGTATGTGCAGCACCCATGACGCCGAATTTTTATTTTTCCCACGGTGGCATACCGCTGTTGCAACAGACCATCCCGTTCTGCCACTGCTGCCCTCCGAGGCGTAGACGGTTCCATTTCGGCATTTAACTCCATGTATGAACTCTGGATTGTCAGGAAAAGGCAATACATCAAAAAGGTCGCGCGCAATCACATTAGAAAAGCTGGTGCTTGTATTTGAAACACCTGCATGTACGACATTCGCTATGCACGATAGCGCCAAGATTAGCAAAGCAGCATGTTTGTTATTCATGTCTTCTCCGTTATATTGTCACTACAAATTAACCAGCATTAATTCCAATTCAATAAGTTCTCAAGGGGACGTTTTTTTATCCGCCTCCAGCACCGATGGCATGTTTTCTGGCTATACCCCATTAACGTGGGATAGGCATTCCTTAGAAACGATTAACGACGTCGTTCCAATCGCGGCCGCTAGGCTCACCTGAAGCCATTGAATCTAGGATCCTCGCCTGTCGTGACTACTTCTAGTCGCTTACCTTGTTGATTCTGCCAGACAAAGACGCAGGGAGCCCTACCGGTGCCAGCGCATACCTCTACCTCAATCCAGCCTTTTTTACGATGCTCAGCGCCCATCATATCGTAGGGTTCCACATTTTGGCGAACAGGCGTCCAGCCCTCTTTTATCAAGGCAGTTCGGACCTTTTTATAGGGCGTTCCTAATTCAACTTGGGGAATCACTTGTGATAGAGAGGTGACGTGGACGCTGGCAAGAAGGACAAGGACACCTAGTACATAAAATTTTGGATTCATGATTAGTAGGTAAATTTAGGGCCTAGTTTGAAAGATCTGTAGGAAAAAAACTGTTATGCATAAAACAGTTGCGCCATAAGGCTATATCTAGCGCAACTTCTTTGCTTGTTCATATGACAGATTGCGTTTCTGCATGGAGCGAAGGTCGATGACCGTATATTCATCCGCAACTGCATTTCCACCGCAAGCGGGAGAAGTAACAATCAAAACGGCGGGTTGTCCGTCGGAAGATACACAAGTCATGTCTCTGTGACAGCTTGGATTAATCGTGGTCAGCTTTCCGCGAGGGCCGGCCACGGTTATCTCAGCACTGAAATCTGGCGCTGTCCAACGTACACCTTTGGCGAACTGCACATCTAATCCCTTGCAGCGCATAGTAGCGACGACTGTCTCCTCGAGTGAATTAAATCTTCCATTGTCTAGTCGGACTGTTTGAGCTAATGTAGAAAACGAACAAAGTAGCAAGCCGCATAATAGGCAATATTTACGCATACGTTTCCTTTTTTTAATAAAAATAAGTACGAAAAAAAATCTATCATTGGGCATGTGCGCGCAATAAAATTTATAAGAGTCAGAATAGAAAAGCCGTATGTAAAGCTAATAATATATCTGTAAGCTTAATTTTCGTGCTCTAGATTGCGCATAATGGTTCTAGAAAACTCGAGAAATTTTGCGTTATCTTTAGATGCACAATTTTTCGCGACCCCATCGATGAAGCTATTTGCTGTAACTTCAAAGTTTAAAAAATTTTTTTCTAAAAAGCACGGGGATATACGATGCCGCATCTTTTCTTTTTCTAGCAAGACGATATCTGTCAGCCTATCGATCTTCAAATTGCACTCGCCACGACCAGCTGCCATCAAAATTAAATAGCGCTCGATTCTGTTTAAGATCTGGTTCTCATAAGTGATCGAACATGCTGGGCTGCGACCATGTGCATAAGCAGCCAATTTTTCATACACGGAGAACTTCTCGGGTGTTTTTGCGTCTATATCTTTCGAGAATTTTTCTCGAGGCGGCCATGGAATCTTGTATTTGGTATCGCCGATTAATTCGGGTGCAAGCCTGCAATTGATGGGGTCCGAAGGCCTTGGAAAAAACACAGTGGAGTCTTGAGCAGGATCACGCCAGACCGAGACTTCCAGGTTTTTAACTTCACATAAAATGGGCGCCGTCTCTGATACAAAAATCAACTCGCAGATATTTTTTTCGGGATCGTAAAGAACTGATTGATTTGGTAATCGCTTGACATCGGTTTTCAATGCATCGCTGATCTGCGTTACATAGCGCCAAAAAGGGGTCAGAGATTCATGCATATCCACCTCATTAGTCTGGCTGACTCGCCAGTACGGCCTGATGCGTGAACAATTTTCCTTTGACGGTAAAAAAACAGGCAAAACGCGATTGACATCAGCAAATACCAGCGGCTCTTTTTTCAGCTTCTCGAGCTCCAAAAGCTCAGGTTTTTTCTCAGGCGGGGAGGGATCAAGCTGCAAATCATAGCCACAGCTCAGGATTTTCTCGGACAGTATGGGGTTGTAGGCTTCTTGATGAACTCCCACGATATCTTTGGCGTCGATAACCACCTTCCGACGGAGTTTTTCGTCGAGCGTGTACTCGATGCGCGAAATACATGGATCTCCCAATAAAGCGTCTGGAGAAAAATTGGCATCGACATTTGGTATCAGACCTCTTGTATACCAAGACTGAAAACCCTCAACCTTCATACAATTCTCAGCCTCGCGCCTTCCATGGCTTGGTTCTTTGCAAATAAAATCTGGCACATTCAGGTTCACGCAGTTCTCTGCGCCGCCTTTCCTGGTGCAGACAAGGATAGGCTCCTTTGCATCGAGCCCGAAATCCCAGATGAAAAAATGAATGGTTCCTAGCGGTCGGCGATAAAAATCCCTATCGGCCGGACGGCTCGGCTGCCGGTCGAAGTAAGTGTAGTCCAGCACCGCTGGACTGTTCTTGAGATTCACTTTTCGATTGACGTTTTCTTTTCTGCCCAAGTTATCAAGTTTAATTTTGAAGATACGTTCAGCGGCGAAGTCATTTTTCAGCTTGCGCGCACTGTCAATGTCGGCACCGCCACGGATCGGATCAATAAAATAACTCAGGTAGCTACCTGAACTGATCTGATCTTTGATCACGCGATCTAGGCTAGCCAGTAATTTCCAGTCCATCCAGCTGTAAAGAACGTAATCGTGCTGCGCATTGGTGTCGAGTTTATATTTTGCGATCCACTCATTCGTCGTTGTCTGCATCCGCTTGAGATAACTCAGTGCAAGCGGTGGGAATCCTTGAGCAGCTCTGGGATCTTTGAGATAAAGCGTTTTGATATCGCCGAGCTCTTCGTTGGACAGCAGATGCAAGGCGTAGAGCCTAGCAGCAGGGGTCAGAACTTTGCCGAATTTTTTCTCCAGTGCCTCGGTTGCCGCTTCCTGTCCATACTGCCGTGTCAGCAACAGGGTCACATCAATGATTGGGTCAGCAAATGGTATGCCCGTTTCAAAAACTTTGGCATAGGCATCCATCGCTAGATCGATCTCGCCGCGCTGGGCGAGTATTCGGGCATTGTGATACAGCGCAGAGTAGCCACTGGGATTCGTGATTAGGCCGCCTTGTTTGCCGAGTTGACCGATTTCGGACGCGATCTGTTTGAGCATACGGCGCATCTCCGCCGTGTCGTCTTTGACGGAATCCACCTTCGACTCGATCTGCGTCAGCTTGTCCAGAATGCCGTCTACCATCCGGCTCGCGCTGGCCAGCTCCAGCCGGGCGATGGCATCCCCCACGTCCCCCTTCATTGCCATCGCGATGTCCGCCGCACCGGCCGGTGAGGCCCGCGCGGTCCTTAGCTGCTGTTGAATATCATCGAGCTTGTCCGACAGGTCCTGCAGGGTCCGCCGCGTCCGATCTTCGCCGGAACGGCTCGATTTCTCCAATTCTTGCGACAGGCTGCTGAGCAAGCGCTCCTGACGGGCTGGATCAATATCCCTACCCACCGAATTCAAGTTCTTTACCAGCCGCGTTAACTCTTCGATTTGTTTTTTCTGGTCACCTAGTGTTTTAGTGGCATCGGCTAATTGTTTTGACAGCTTGGGTACCTGCGCTGCCATCGACGAGCAGATTTCAATGGTTCCATTCCGATCAGGCAGGCGGATAATGCCTTCTTCGCAGCCGCGGCTGTCGGCACGCACATGGTTGGCGCACACAGAAGCCAAGAGCATGAGCGAGGCCAAGGCTACCCTCATCACGTTATGGAACACACGTACTCCCATTTTCTTTTATCAACATTGGTACTCCGGCTTTGGTGATCGATAGCTCATCGCCTTTTACGCTGATTAGATATGACCACCGGGCGGTAAATTGACTCTTCAATTCGGGATGCGGCGCTGACATGCAGAAAACAATTTTTTGCGAGTCCAATGGCACATCAACCAGAAAGGTCTGTGCGCTTGACATCCAGTCGCCGGTGAGTTTTGCATTGATGTCGATAGGTGAGGATTGTCCGTGCTCTGTGAAGCTCATCGCCTGTATTTGCACGGCGTTGGTAGGCACGTTTTGCAAGTTCGATTGCACTGAGACCCAGAGCGAGATCTTTCCGGGCACGGCAAGCGCCGATCCGTCCGCGGGCTCACTGATTCTAATGAGCCCATAACTGGCCGGATTACGCTGAATATTTTCTTTTTCGGCATCGCGATCACTAGCGATCTTGTGCGTGCTCAGTGCGATTATGAGACCCAATCCTATCAATAACAAAAACGCGATGCCGCCACTGAGCCACGGATAGCGCAGCGTCTGCTCGAGCAAGCGTTCGATGCGGGCCAGCAGACTGGGCCGTTCAGGTGAAGGCGCATCGGGTGTAACGCCATTTTCGGTCGCGCGCACAATGCGAACAATTTCGCCTACACGACGCTTGAGCGGCGTTGAAAATGCATCGACCCATTGCGTGTTCGACACAAAAAATTCTAGTGTCTTCGCGGGGCGCACCTCATGCAATCGCAAAGGTATGATCACATTTTGCTGCCCAAATGACATTTCAAGCTCATTAGCCACAGCTCTTGACGCGTTGGCTTGCTCGGTCAGTACCAGCACGGTGACCAGACACTGCTCAATACCTTGGGCGATATGCTCCCCATAAGAACCGCCCGGTGGGATATCACGTGGCGCAATCCAGCAGGGAATGCCATCGGCTTCCAAAAGTTTGCAGAGTTCGTTCGCAATAGCGAAGTTCTTGCTTGCGTGGCTTATAAAAACAGTTTTTTTCAATGCGCTATTCGCTTAGGGGGGGCACGGCATGGGACGGTGTCTTCCTACCTTGCGATACCGTCAATACATAAGACTACTCAAAATGCCCGGTGAAATACTTTTATTTTTAAAAACATTCGGATGCAGCCCGACACCCTCTGCCACCACAATAATACCGGCATTTCAGTGGTCAGTGCAGATGGTATCAACCGTCCCAATACATCTCTCGCCCGGGACGCGGCGGGATTGAATCTATTGCTGATGCTGCCTCTACTTGACCGGATTTTCATGACACATACTTGTCAGGTCTGCGAACTACTTCCTAAAAATTATTACGTATGGGTGGAGCGGTATGAAAATCTATTTCATGCAGCTCTGCGCCGCGCTCAGTTGAGCGTTGTTCATTCGTTGCCGAGTTGCGTTTATCTCTCTTTGTGCGAGTGCACTTTCGCCGTGCATAGCGGCTAGATGGAACAAACAATACGCACCCACCGTATTTTTTGGCACACCGATGCCACGTTTGAACAGTCGCCCGAGAAATATCATTGATGGCCCGTCTTCTTCTTCCACTGCCTTGGAAAACCAGTAGCCGGCTTTTTTGAAATCGCGTTTCACTTTATTGCCATTCTGATAGGCGAGTCCCAGTGTCCTTTGTGCGACCGGGTCTCCCTTGTTTGCAGCAATCGCCGTACTCGAAAGACGCTGAAGCTCGAGCGGGACTATATCTTTGTCGAGAGAGTCCAGATACCTCTGCGCGAGCTCCTGAAAGACATCTTTCCACTCATCGCGCTTGTAAATGCGGTTGAGCTGTCCTCTCAAGCCACCAATGCCCAGTCTGGCGAAAATCTGGGCGCCACCTCGGAGAACGGGCCTGACCGCGCTGGATGGGACTCCGCTTGCGACAGGTGGCGATACTCCAATCAGCAGAGCGAAAAGCAGGCTGTGTGGAGTAGCTAAGAGAAAGAGGCTTATCGTTGTGTTCATCCGCCGTTGCAGCAGATTAGGATTTTGAAAGCAATCGCCTTCAATTTAAACGAAGTACATTTTGCAGGTAACGCGGCGAAGTTATCGATACAAATGCAAAAATAATAATAAAAATAACTATATTTTTATAAATGCAAGTAACTGCCTATGGTCACGCTCTGTGTTGGGATAAATCAGGTATAGTCGTTATTTTCTTCGCGGCAACATTTTTGTGCTTCCATGATGGTCGCGCAATAATTAAACGCACCCCACTTTTCCTGACCCATGCCCTCAATTTATCGATACCGATGTCGCGCCTGCGCCGAGGATATCGTTGCGCTGAACAGGTACTGTGAGAGGTGCGGCCATACCACGGCGGTTTTTGAGAAATCTGTTGATGACGGTCGCGTACGCTTGAGTTGCTCGGGCTGCCTCGCTGCGTTGCCGTCACAGACTTTACCCACCGTATGCAATGCTGGCCATCGGGGTGATTACGGCTGGTGGAATCCCCAATCAAATGACTGGGTCCCGTCCGATGCGGCTGCTGCCATGGACATGCTAGGCGATGTCTGGGTGTCGGGTGATTTCGAGGGCGTGTATTCAGGAACGCTGGAAGGGGCGCTAATCGTCGCAAGCAAGGAAGACGAGAGGCATTACCGCATCAGTAGCTTCCAGGATGCCAAGCTGAGCAATGTGATCATCGAGAAAGGCCCGCCTATTTGGGTGGGCGATGACCGCCGACCGCCAATTTGTGTGGAGGAGGTCAAGCCTGTGGTTGTGCAAATCGAGGGCGGGGCTGATGAAGATCCAGCGAAATTCGTTGCGACGCTTGAAGATTTTCGGCTCTATGACTGGCGCGAGCTGAACGCGGGTGAGATTCCTTCTTTTCTAGGGAAAATGTCTGCGGGCTGGATCAGGGGCCGCGCCTACGCGAGGCTGAATCAATACGAGGAACACGCGAAGCCACGTCGCCGACAGACTTTTAATCATATCGATCCTGAAAAACAGCATGGATCGGCTGATGCGGTAATGGGTCGCAATTTCTTTACGCCCAAGCAGGAGGTCGACGCGAAGCAGGCTCAGGAAGTGGATGTCTCTGGGCAAGAGGCGTACCGGTATTTGCAGGTCGATCGGTCTGGGCAGAGTGTCGCGGAAGACGATGTCAATGGCTCCGGGCAGTCGCACCATGGCGCCGGACAGGTACCGCCTGTGCCGGAAGATCCAGTGTCATTTATGCCTTATGAGCCCTGTTTTTCGTGCTCAATCATTCTGCGTCTGGTGTTGTCAGGCTTTGTCTGGCACTTCTGCAATTGGAAGCATGCGCTCGTTTTCTTTGGTGTGGCGTCGCTGACCTGCATTCTCTCCGAGTTTGTATCGTCCGCAAACCTGACCGTTCGTAGTCGTTTCAATCGTAATCTGCTTCTTGCTGGCATTGCCCTGCTGGCGCTAGCAGGCATTCTGGTTGAGGCCTATTCCCTCGCGTTCAGTGATGACTGTGCGCTCATTTCCGATTGGCCGATTTATCTGATTGGCGCTGCGCTTGTACTGACGGCGCTGCTGCACCTTTGCTGGTTACAGTTGTTGATGCTGGCGCTATGGTTTGCAACGACTGTCATTTGGTGCGGCGCAAACAGTCTGCAATGCGACAAAGACAATAACAAAAAGCGAATCGAGGTTGTGGTGAATGAAATCGATGTCAATCTCGATTATGTGATTCATCCAGACAGCGATACCGATGTCGTTAATGACAATACGAATGATCCAACTAATCCGGACAATAAGCGAAAAATTTCGATTGACGATGTGACGAATGATCCGGATCTCCTCGACAAGTGTGGAAACTCAATCTATTTTTCGGAAGTGGCGCTGTTTCAGGTAAAGGAATACGAAATTGAGCCCCGAGCTAGAGTCCAGCTTCGAAAGCTGGCGAATGTGCTGAAAAAGAAAAAGGATCGCAAAATAATCATTACCGGCCATGCTGACAAGAGCGGTGATGATTCGGATCAGGGCTATCTCGAAAACATCGACCTGAGCAACGCACGTGCGAAGGCAGTCGCCGATTGGCTTGTGCAAAATGCTGCTCTAGATGAATCGCTGATCGAGGTTAGGGGCGCCGGTACCAGCATGCCAATTACGACCGATCCCAAAAGCGCTCATCTGAATCGACGTGTCGAAGTCTCGCTCGAGTGTCCGATTGATAAAAAAGCACCTGCTGACCGCTGAAGGACATTTAAATGAATTTTACGAACAAACCGGAAATCAGCATCGAAATACTGTCGGATTCAGCCATCAATGCAGGCAGCCGGCAATGGGTGCTTGTATCGGCGAACGGCTGGGGACGATTGACCATCACAAACGGTCAAACGCAATTTCGCGTTATTTTTTTCAAAGACAAGCAATGGAAGTTATCGATCCCCAAGGAGCCGTCAGCCACGATTCGCGTGGTAAATCCGTTTGGAGAATCAGTGCTTGTTGTGCCAAAACCAGAGCAGAGCCAGTTCCCTCCAGCCGAGGCATTCTTCGAGAAAATCGAACCAAGGATAAAAAAATCGCCGTCGCTGTTTTTCCGTGCTCTGCCGAAACTCTATATCGATCCGGCACTAAGGCGAATTCGGTCAGAACTTATTCGCGGCGACCGCATTCGTGCCGACCGCATGCGTCTGTCTGGCGCGATTCGTCTTGGTACTTTGAGGTTGCTGCGTATGAGGCAGCCGCTTTGGCCACCGAAAGAAAAAATTCGCGACAGGATCACTCCCGTATTTACCGTAAGGCGGCTTGAGCCGAGTATCAAGAAGAACAGTCTGAATATTGCCAAACTATTTGAAGCCATTAATAAGGAGACGCCCCGTGAGCACCGATAATACTTACGATCCTAAAAAAGATAACGATACATACAACTACAAAGAGGAGGCCTCGGCGATCCGACGATTCTTGTGGTTCTGTGCAGGTGCTGATGTCGAGTTGCTCAAGCGCTGTCCCCAATCTGAGCGAATTAAGGAGGAAGGTATTGGCGGCATTGTGCTGGCAACTGGTGGCCTGGCATTTGTCTCTGGCAGTTATGCTTTCTACACGGTGTTTTCGAATCATCGCGTGGCAGGCGCCGATGAGCCGACCGATATAACGGCCGCACTTATCGCGGTGATCTTTGGTTTCTTGTGGGCATTAGTGATTTTTAATCTTGACCGATTTATCGTGTCTTCAGTGTCGCATGGTGATGGTTCATCGAAAATTACCTGGGACGAATTCAAGGGCGCGCTGCCACGTCTCTTCATGGCGCTAATCATCGGCGTGTGCCTTGCCACGCCGCTGGAGATCCGGGTGATGAAAGCCGAGATTGATGCGGCGCTTCACAAAGATCAAATCAAGTACCGGGAGGCCGAAGAGGCAGCACTTGCAGCAAGGATGAGCGTCAAGAAATCCGTCGTGGAGAAGCGCCGTGAAGAAGTAGCCAAAAAACGGGAAGCTATGCTCGCTGAAATCAGCTCGAAGGAAAGTCGTATTGCCGAACAAGATAAAGTTATGAATGAAGAGGGCAACGGAAAACGTGGACAGGGTGGTATCGGACCCGAGTATCGTGCGGCAAAAGAGTTGCGGGAAAAGCTTGAGAAAGAAAGGCTGACACTCGATGAGCGTTTTAAAGAAGAGAAGCCGCGACTGGACGAGGAAATCAAACGTTTTGATACGGAACTCGATAAGCTATCTGCCGAAGAAGACAAAGAGCGCGCTAATATTATTGCGCAATCAGAGAAGCTTAACGGACTGATGAAGCGCATCACGATCGCACACAGAGAATATCCATGGCCTTCAGCCTTGTTGTCTTTGCTGTTGATCATTATCGAGGTTGCGCCGATCTTTTTCAAAATGATGCTTGAAAAAGGGCCGTACGAGCTGCTGGTCGAAAATCAAAAACGCATTGTCCAGGCAAAGTACGCCATCGAATCACACAGCCATATCAATACAGAGCCGGGTGGGGTGCACGTTGTTGGCGAGTCTTTTCATCAGGCGGAGCTGATCAGTAATTTTGAAATCGGCAATCTGGGTGTCGAGAAGGCACTGACCGACCGCATTCAGGAGAACTATGAGCGCAATATGATGAACCAAATCGACAAGAATCCTGACGACTTCATTGAGCCGAAGAAGAGCCCCGCTAAAGACAGCTGATTCCGATGGAATTGTTTAACCGTCTTTGCGGGTTCGACGGGAGAGCGCTGGAAAGGCTGAACGAGGCCGACCAGCGCTACCTTGGGGTATCCAGTGGTTTGTCGCTGGCGGGCACCCTGCTGTGCGGCCTCTCCGCGTTCTATCTGTTCTATTCCTGCACAGATTCCTTTCTGCCGGCGGTGCTGGCAGCTGGGCTGGTTTTTTCTATCCTTTACTCGCTGTTAGTTGTTCTGATATCGGGGGCGGCTTTCCCGATTTTCAAGAAGGACAATCGAGAAGTGATCGATAAGCCTCGCTGGACTCGTATGAGCATTTTTCTTCTGATTTCATTAGCCTTCACTCAGCCTGTGATGGTGCTTCTCCTGGAAAGTAGCCCTCTGTCCCAGCGAATTGATGCAAAGCTTAGGCAGAAATCAGCAGTAGCGCACCAGACGATGCAAACTGCTTTTGAGTCATTGCAGAGCAAGCGCGAGCGAGAAATCGCCGTCATGTCGGAACTCTACGATAGGCTGCTTGCGGACAAGTATAAAGACATGGAGTCGGTAGACCAGATATTGCCGCCGACGAAAAATTCCGGTCGCAAGGCGCTGGTGATCGGGAACCAAAGTTATGCCTATCGACCCCTCGACAATCCGAAAAAAGACGCGAGCGACATGGCAGCCGAATTGCGCAAGATGGGTTTTGAGGTCACCGTTTTGATTGATGCGGACCGAATGCGCTTTCAGCGCGGTCTTGATACCTACGTTGAATCATTGCGGTCCAAGGACATCAGCTTGTTTTACTTTTCCGGGCATGGATTTCAGGAAAACAACGGTAATTACCTACTGCCGATCGGTATGAAGACCGAGAAAGCTTCGGAAGCCATTGGGCTGAGCGTGACGCTGGAAAAAATTAGTCGTCGAAATCCGCTGATTAGTGTAGCGATTATTGATGCGTGTCGCGATTTCCCGTTTGGCACGATACGTCGAGGCGGCCTGAAGGAGATGAGCGTCGCTCCCAATACCTATCTCGCCATGGCTGCCGGCCCGGGCCAGCGCGCAGCCGAGGGCGCGCCTGGCGCAAATGGCTTGTTCAGCGGTGCAGTGATCCGCAACATTTCTCGTAATATTGATATTGACAGGGTCTTTAGGGCGGTTCGTGATGAAGTCTTTCGTCAGAGTGGTGGCGCACAATTACCCTCTGCGATTAGCACACTACGCGAGGACTTCATACTCGCTGCCCCGCGAAAGATGAAGACAGACGAGGTGCCGCCGGATCAACCTGCGAACAAAGTTTCGGACAAATCCCAAATATCTTTGGCACGGGCTCCCTTCACGAAATACAGAGGTTTGTCGGTGAATCCTGAGCAACAGGACGACGTACCGAATATTCAGTATTGTGGTATCTCGGGTGACCCTGACGAGGATGCCGGCGTGCGAGATCAGATGCTGCTTTGTGTCGGCAAAAAAATCCTCAGGGCGCAAGACGACCTAGTTAAGTTGCGCAACGATGTCCGCGAGTACGAAGCGGAGTTCAGCAAAGGTGAAGATGTAACTATTCAGAAGGCGACCCGCTTCATGAAGGCGTACTTGATGCTCTGGTCGGGCGCAGTATTCATCGCGGGCACCATCGCATTTTCAATTTTGTTGCTGCTGATTCTGGCAAGTGGTCACATCATGCGTGAAGCATTTCCCAGGGCGTTTATTCGATATGAGCGGGAAAGGCAGGCGCTGGAGCGTCGGTTTGTTGAAAGAAAATATCGCGAGAGACGTCAGGACTGGGAAGCTGCTCTCGACAGATTCAACAAAGAGTTTCTCGCAAAAATACCGAATGCTGAGCCTATCGACGTCGCGCGTTTCGACGCTACAGCAGAGCAAGATTATCATCGGTGGCAGGTAAATGATCACACTCCGGAAAGATTACCCGGCTTGAACGCCTTGTTACAGGCATTGAAGTCAAAAAAAGGACCCTAGCCATGTTCAATCGATTTACCGAGATATTGCTGGGGTGGTTTACTGCGACCGACGGAAAACTGCTCTCGCAGTGCCATGATTCGGAAAAAAATAAATTTATCTTTACCGGTGCGCTGGTGTTGATTGTTACGCTCATGACGTGGATGTCATCCTTTTATGCGTTGGCTGATTCGCTGATGCCGGAAGGCGATCGCTACACTGCGCCGTGGTTTTTCTATGGGATTTTTTGCCTGTTTCTCAGTTTGTGCTGGGCGGCGATTGTTTTCAACCTGTTTCGATTTTTTGTCTCATGCGTCGCCACCACCGACAGAGTCGGCTTTTCTGGTGTGCGTGATTTTGCAGCGCTCTCGACCCAATTGTTTTTCTGCCTAGTGATTGCGGTAGTTCTTGGATTTCCAATTGCGATCATGATGCTGGACTCGCAAATTCGATATGAGGGCAGGGAGCTGCAGCGCTCCCAGCTGAGCGAAATATCGATGACAGTAGGCTACATGGAGAAGCATCGCAGACATCCCGATCTTGAGTCCGAATACCAGCGATTGCAGCGCCTGAAACTCGAGGAAAAAAGTCTCCAGGTACAGGTCAGCCTGTATAAGAATGACACTGATCAGGCCACATCAGCGATGGCCGAGCTTCGCGCAAATCAGCGGCAGCAGGAGGATCGGCTGGCCAAAATTCAAGAAATTCGGGGGCAGATGGACGAAGAGTTCAAAGGGGCTCGAGAAAATGATCGCGCACTTCACATCATCAAGAAATCGAGATTCATATGGCAGAATAATTTCCCGATTACGATATTCATGATTTTGTTCATTTTCATTGTTTATGCATCGCTAATCTTCTCTAAATTTTTGCTCGCCAAGGGTAGTTATGACCATCTTGTGAGTTACCGAGAGCGGTACAAAATGTATAGGCAGGGTATTGTCGAAGTTCATAGCCCAGTGAAAATCAGGGGTAACCTCATCAGATTCCATCAGTTCTATCTTCCGGAAGCGATTCAAGCGGCTGAAGTCAAGAATTTTTCCGAAAAGCGGTTGCAACTACATGGTTACTTGCAGGTTCGGTTGGAAGAAAAAATGGCAGCTGCCAATCGAGTTTTTTCTCGGATGCGCTTTCGTTAACCAGATGTGCAGGACCGAAAAATGACGATCATCGTGTCAGCTTTTGCGAAAAAGAAAATATGGGAATTCTCTGTGCTGCTGACGCACTGGTGGTATTCATATCTGCGTTCCATAATAATTTTTGCTTTGTTTTTTTTGGCGTCACCGGTGGTGATGTCGGTTGACCGCCCGGTTTTCAACAGTGGTTTGATTGCGACGCCTGCGCGACTTTTAAAAGACGTTGCGCCTGCGAAAAATTTGACTGGACCACTGCCTCCCCGAGTCGATTTGTCATCACGGATGCCACCGCCTGGTGATCAGGGTAGCCAGGGGTCGTGCGTGGCATGGGCCGTGGGCTATGGCGCTCGCAGCTATTACCTCGGTCTTAATGGAGCGGATCTTCGAAATAAAAATCAGCTACCCAGTCCTGCCTACATTTATAACCAGATCAAAGCGTCGCCTATGCGCTGTGATCTGGGAAGCACCATTCCGGATGCGCTATCGCTGCTCAAGAATCAGGGCGTGGCAACGCTGGGCGAATTCTCTTACAACGAGCGTACCTGTACTAAGCAGCCAGAGGCGAATATTAAGGCCCTCGCCCGCAGAAATGTTATTTCGGATTGGAAGCCGATCAGGTCCAATGATCTGACAGCCGTGAAGAACGAACTATACAGAGGCAATCCGGTCATTTTCGCCATGTATGTTGACGATCCTTTCATGAAACACTTCGGGGAAAAAACCTTCGTCAACCGTACGGTGAACCCTTTTTGGACCGGGCATGCGATGGTTATAGTCGGCTACGATGACATGCGAAACGCATTCAAAATTTATAACTCTTGGGGGCGCACTTGGGGTAGTGGCGGCATGGCATGGGTCGAATATGAAACTATGCGTAAACGCGCTATGGATTTTTATGTGATGAAGGTAAACGTATCGCCACCACCAACGCCCGATGTGGTGCCAACGGACGGCAAAGTGGATCCTGCGCCGGTACCACCGTCTCCACCTAGCCCGGATGAAGGTATTCCCAAGGTCAAGGATGTGAAAGATGCGAATAAAAAAATCGAGATTCTGATAGCTGGGGTGGACTGTGCTCGTATCGAGGCAACTGTCGACAACTGGGGCATCGTTCATCTGTCGGGCTTTATCGGCAAGCAGGACCAGCTGTCAAAGTTGATCTCGACAATCCTCGGCCTGAGAGGTATCCGAAATGTCGAGTCCTCCGTTCGAGTGACTCCGTGGCCTCTTTGCGAGGCCTATATGGCAATGAACCCCTTATCCAAGACGAACAAGAAAATTTCGGCATCCATTATCGATCATCCCGATAACGTGCTCGCAGTTGGCGATCTGTTCGGCGTCGAGATAAAGACACCAAAAAGTCCAGGATATCTTTATGTGAGTTACTTACAATCTAACGGTCAGGCCGTCAAGTTTTTCTGGGGTAAGGCTTATACGCCCGGACAAGTCATCAACCTTGGTGGCCCTGGCTACAAAATCAGCGCTCCGGTGGGCAACGAATTGTTGCTGGTTATCGCGTCGGCGAAACCGCTTTGGGAAGATGAGAACCCGGATGTTACCAAGCCAGACAAGCAGTTCTTGTCCGCTTTGAAAAAAGCCGTTCAAGATTTGAAGCCTGGTGAACAGAAGAAGGTCAGCTATGCAGCGGTAGAGATTTTGACCCAGTAGCCCTAGCGCACGTGAAATACAAGTCGAACTTGCATTCGCCTCTCCTAGTGCAAGCATGTACCGAACACTTGAAAAATCCGGGCACAAGGCGTCCATTGTTCTTTGACAGTTCATGCGCACATTTTTCGCCAAAAACACAGTGCTAGATAAACAGCCTGACCACGGTCCCATCGCGCTTGCCGTTCCTCATCAGCCGGGACTGGTTCCCGTCATTGTCGCCGTCACAGGGCACCGGTATTTCGCATCACAAGACATAGGCTTAATCGAGGCGGCAGTCCGCGCTTCCTTGATCGATCTTCAGAGGCGTTGTCCGCATTCGCCGTTCTGGCTGCTGAGTGGACTGGCCGAGGGGGCTGACAGTATTGCGGCGCGTTGCGCACTCGAGCTCGGCTGGCAAGTGCATGCGGTTATCCCTGTGTCGCTGCAGGACCATGAGTCCTCCTTGTCGTCGGCGCAAGCGCGAGAGGCTTTCCACCAGTTGCGGTCACGCTGTACTTCTTCGACGATCTTGCCTCTTTCCTCCGAGGCGCCCGATCAGAAGTACCTCGATGTGGCTGGTTACTTGTGTCAGCAAGGGCAGTGGCTGATCGCGGTCTGGGATGGCAAGCCCGCCGAGGGCTGCGGTGGAACCGCGGATGTCGTGCGCCTTTTCGAGCAGGGCATGGTGAATGCCGCAGGTACCTTGCCCGATACCGGACCGGTCATTCATATTCACGCCCGTCGGCAACATGATGATTTTGCGTCTGAACACGTGGGCAGTCAAAGCTACCGCTGGCCGAATCCCCTTAACCTCGACCTCGGCCAAACATCCAAGGATTCAGGTCAGTGGTGGCGTGTGCTGGCGCGCATTGATGGCTTCAACCTGCTGGCCCGCGATTGCCTTGATGGGGAAGCCAGCGAGGTACAGCGACACCGTCAATCGCTGGGATTCCCCGAATCGGAAACATCGTTCGCTGGCTCCGAGGCTGATCGGATCAGCTGGATCTATGCGGTCGCCGATCGCCTCTCGCTGCGATATCAGTCGCGACGACTGAATAGCTTTTTATGGATGCTGCGGTTCTCGCTGCTGGCCATCGTGGCTGAACAACTGTACACCGGCCCACTGGAAAACAATCCCTATGCGCTAGCCTTCACGATATTTTTTGTGGTCTTGGCTGTGTATCCCGAAGTGGCGCGATGGCGTTCAGACTTTTGGGGAGGCGGTGGTGAGGAAGCCGCGTATCTCGATTGTCGCGCACTCGCCGAAGCATGTCGGGTTCAATATTACTGGCGTCTCAATGGCATGACCGATTCGACCGCCGATATCTTTTTGGCGGAGCAGAGGGACGAACTGGAGTGGATACGGCAGGCATTGCGATCGACAGGAATAGGGAGTACAGAGCGCCTGCTTTCCGTCAATGACGGATTTGCATTCGCACTTAAGCACTGGATCATTAATCAACGAAAATTTTTCATCGGCGACGGCGAGCATAACAGTCGTGCCTCGCGTGATCTGAAAAAAGCCGAACGGTACGATCGGACCGTGTCAACTTTGCTGTTTGTCGTGCTGGGGCTGCTGTGCGGTGCAGTGGTGACGCATCTGGTCATGAAGGCAATGCATATACCGTTGACGGACAATGTCTGGTTGGCGTCGGTGCAGATGGGGTGGGGGGTGGCACTGGGTGCTGCCGCGACGGTCAAGCTCTACCAGAGAACGCTTGCACACCACGAAAACGCACGGCGGTACGAGCGCATGGGACTGCTGACACGAATGACCGAGATCAGCATGACAGAGGCCTTGTTGCGTCAATCGAATGTGAGTGCCTGTCGTGACATTCTGCGCTCATATGGTTGTGCGGCTTTGAGGGAGAATGAGCATTGGCTTACCTTGCTTCGTTCTCGCCCCGCGGGCTCAAGTCTGAGCGCGTGAACTTCCCAGGAAGGTCTAGTTTTTTGTTGCTCTAAGCAGTGAAAATCATAATGAATCCAGTCCTTGCTTGCCCACGTTGCCAACTGCCTAGCCAATTCAGTGCCAAGCGCCAGCACTATTTTTGCGCCGAGTGTGAGTTAACCTTCGACGCGCCCAAGTCAAGAGGCGGAGGTCAGCTTTTTCTGAGCTACGGGCATGATCCGGAATGTACCGAGCTGGCGCGACTGCTGCGGCACAGGCTTGAGCCGGAATTCACGGTTTGGATGGACGAGATTGCCGAGGATCAACGAGGTATCCGATTCGGCGATGATTGGCGACAGCGCATTGCAGATGGGATACGCAAAAGCGATTACATGCTGGCCTTGTTATCGGCCCATTCAACCCGCAAGCCTGGGGTGTGCCGGGAAGAAGTGGCTTTGGCGATTGGACCTTTGAAGGGCTATGTTTACTCTGTGCTGGTACAGCCGCTCGCAGAGGTGATGCCGCCGCTGATTCTGAGCCAGCGGCAGTGGCTCGACATGTCCGAGTGGCGGGAGCGGCGCAACAGCCCGGGATTCGAGGAATGGTTTGAGCAACAGATCGCGAAGATCGTGAGCGCGCTTCGCGAGAAGTCAGGCTTTGCCGGCGAGATGGCCGAGTTACACCATGCGCTGAAGCCCCTGAGTCAAGTGTCCCATCACAGGGAAGTCGAGAGGGGCTTTGTCGGAAGGCAGTGGCTGCTGGGGCGATTGGGCGAAGGAAGGCCTTTGGTGGGCTTGGCTGAGCAAGACGACGAGCCACTGGGCGAGATCGAGCGCTGGGCAATCGATGAGCCAGGTAAGCGGGTGTTCTGGTTGTGTGCTGATCCCGGCTGGGGCAAGTCTGCCGTGTTGGGGAGGCTGGCCCATGCTCAAAGGGCCCGGGTGCTGGCGGTGCACTTCTGCCGGCACAACGAAGCAGATACCCTGCAGCCACACCGTGTGATCTCCAGTCTCGCTTACCAGATGGCTTCTCAACTACCGGACTACCGCAGCCGGCTGCTGGAGGTGGTAAGGGATCGCGCTGACTGGGAATCTGCGAGTGCAGGTGATTTTTTCCGGCAATTGATCCAAGAACCGCTTGCCTGCACGATCGATGGCGGACGCGCGGCAGCAGATACACCCGAGGAGCAGCCAGGGGGACAGCATCATCGTCGGCTGATTGTTATTGATGCGCTTGATGAATGTGTCGATGACGATGGCCGTAGCGAACTGCTGGATGTGCTGAGCGAGCGATTTCGCGCTCTCCCGAATTGGCTCGGGCTGGTGGTGTCCAGCAGAAAGGAAGCTGCGGTTGTCAGCCGCTTCAGTGGCTTCGGCATGTTCGAGCTGAATGCCTTTGACGACGCCAATTGTGATGATCTTCGGTTGTATGCGCAGGATTGGTTGCAGAGAATGATCAAGTCAGGCCAGCTGCTGGTTGAGCAATATTCGAAGGCACTCGAATCGGTATGTGCCGTCAGTGCGGGAAATTTCCTGTACCTGAAACAGCTTGAGCGCGCTGTGATGCAGGATCAAGTAATGCAGGCCTATGAACTGCTGAGTCCCGAGACGCTTCCGGCGGATCTGGGGGCATTCTACGAGCGCTGGTTCGCACGCAAATTCAAGACGATCGCGTCTTATGAGACCACGGCAATTCCACTTCTTCAGCTGATGCTGGCGGCCAGAGAGCCGCTGCCACTCGGTTTGGTAGACACGGTGCTAGGATGGGATGAGCGGGAACGAGCGAAGACGAGGGCAGCGCTGGGCTCCTTGCTTCGGGAAGAGTTCGGCCGGTTACAGTTTTTTCACAAGGGGTTGGCAGACTGGCTCCGAGGTACAGTCGCAGCGGGCGCAGGGTGGGTTGTCAGCGAGACGAACGGGCATCTTCAGCTTGCCGGTGTTCTCTGCAGCGAATGGGAGCGTGCTTCGATCAGAAAACTTCAGCCCGGTACATCATCGCCGAGCCCGTACTTCGCCGACTGGCCAGCCGAACAGCGAATCTATGCGATGCGGCATTTACCGCATCATCTTTTGAAATCGGGTGCGCGGGACCGCTGGCAAGAAGTACTGACCGATTTCGCTTTCGCCATGGAGCGTTGCAGGCGCGAATCACTTGAGTGGTTTCTGGCGGATTACTGTGATGCTCGAGCAAAATCTTATGGCACGTCGATGGAAGCCTGGGCTGATGCGATAGGTCGGTATGCGCACCAATTGCGCGGTGGTTCGGAGATGTGGCCTGCATACCGATCGCTGCTTCAGTTGGCGATTAGTGATGCGGAGGACAGCCCTTTGACACAGGCTGCGAAGCAGTGGATGGACCGCGGTGATTGCGATTGGACTTGGATGCGCAGATCAACTCGGTATAAGCACTTCAGGTCGGCCCGTCAGGATTGGATCCAGCAGACGATCCATCTTGGTGACCACGGCAGGCTTGCGCTTGCAGCCGTCGATGTGTGCTGGAGTCGGTCTTCTCCAGTCGTTGCGTGCGCCATGGCTGCACCCCGCGGGGGGCAAGGTTTGGTCAGGATCTTCGATCTATCGACGGGTCTGCTAGTGTGGCAGGCCGATCTGCCACAAGGGAAAATCCATAACATATCCCTGAACGAGGATAGGTCCGAAGTGATCGTTCAGATGGCGTCAGGCCCGCTTTTGAAACGAGGTACAGATTCCACCGATCCATGGCTCGAGATATCGACGAGGGCGCTGACGGAATCTGATGACGCCGGCAGTCATTCGGCAGGCCTTGCCTTGTTGCCTGCAAAAGTCACGCGCTTTGTGCAATCCGGTGACGGTAGCCGATGCCTTGCCGCCTGCGAGGATGGCTCGTTGTGGCGTTGGTCTTCGAATTCTGGGGAAGTGCCCGCGCAACTTACCGGACCTGGGCCCAAGATTTACGACCTTGCAATCACTCAGGATGGGGGTGTGGCAGCAAGTGTGGGCGAAGGTCGGGGCGTCACATTCTGGCGAGGAGACGCGCTAACGGCGAGGTTGCCTGGACATGCCTATCGCGCGACGAATGTGTCTATTAGCGATGATGGCAGTAGGGCGCTCTCGGCAGGACAGGACGGCATGATCATTGTCTGGAATTTGGACGAGGCTGCTCGCGCATCGAACCAGATTTTCGCTCCGGAGGTGACCACCTTGACTGTCGTCGATGAGGGTGCCGAAGGCCAGGAGCTGGTGCTCAGCGGCGATATGGAAGGGATGCTGCGAAAGCACCTGCCATCCAAGATGCGCTTCGAGGAGCAAGCTTGGCGAGGCCATGCAGGTCGCGTCTGGGACACCGCACTCACGTCCTGTGGCCGCTTTTTGGTGTCCGCCGGCGCGGAGTCCGGTGGTGCAAGAGGGAGTTCGGAAGGGAGCGTCGCGGTCTGGGAAGTCGCCAGCCAGAACTGTCTGGCGCGCCACAATTCAAAGCGGGAGATGCAGGCGATTGCCGTTAGCCCGAATGGAAAATATTTAGCAACTGCAAGCGTTGACGGCTGGCTCAATCTTTGGAATCTGCAAAGGGTGCTGAATGAATCGAGTTTTGTGCCGGCGTGTCTGGATCAAGTTCGTACGCCGGCTGCGATTCGTTCGATGCTTTTTCTGGATGACACCTGCTTCTTTTCTGCCGGAGGGGACGGCGTCATCCAAGTCTGGCGCATTGCTGACGAGGGCCGCTTGATCAAGGCTGGCTCGATGTACCACGGACGTGCCAGTGAAGCGCGTGTTCTGCAGGGATCTCGGCAAATTGGTGCTTATACACTTGCGCTGTCACCTTGCAAGGGCTATCTCGCTTGTTCCGGCCGAGGTTTGCACCGAGCGATCACTATCTGGAAAGTTGATGCACCAGAAACACCGTTCAATGTTTTATTCAAAGATCACCGCGGCAATCTGAAAGGAATACATTCCCTTGCCTTCATGAATGATGGCGAACATTTGTTATCGGCGAGTTGGGATGAATCCATCTTGCTCTGGGAGTGGCGTGAACCTGGTGGTCGTCAAGTCCTTTGTCAGCCCGAACAGCATCTGACTGTAATGGCACCCACGAAGACAGATAATCAATTCGTGCTTGGTACAGCGCTCGGGGAGATCTCGGAGCTGAATTTGCTGAATAGCCACCTGCTGCGAAAACCATGAATGTCTTCCTAGAAAATTTTACCCATTATGAACCGACAATCTGTTGAATCTTCGAACATCAAGACCATCGGCTATGACCCGATTAACCACATTCTTGAGGTGGAGTTCGGCAAAGATGTCGAAGAGGGTAATCCGTATAACCGGCTGTATCACTATTTCGAAGTCCCCGAAGAGATTTATCAGGCGTTGATGAGTGCGCCGTCTCACGGCGAGTTTCTGTACTGGCACATTGCCTACAAGTTCACCTACAAGTATTTGGGTACGCTTGGAGATATTGAGTCATGATTTCGCGGGATCATGACATGTCGGCGGTGCGACGAAGGCTGGAAAAAAGTATCCGCATCGCGGTTGACAATATCGCGGCTCATGGCGATACCGACATTTTTCCACCGCCAGACGAGGCCGCTCTTTTATTTCGGGACCGCGAGGAAGCTGCAAAAAAGGTAATGGCATTGCACGACGATTTCGTGTCTAAGGGCATGGTTTCGTCGCCAGATTTGATTCGTTGCCTTGTCCCAGCCGGGTACTTGGGGCAGAGAATGGCGACGCAGATCCCTACTCTCTGGAATGCTTATTACCTCGCCATCGTGATCGCCTGTGCACCAGACATTGAGCGTATGCGTGTCTCACGTAGCATGGTTTTTTCCTATCGATTCATTTCGCCACAAATGGGCGATCAGATTTTTGATACGAAGATCGGTTGGGCAGGGTTTATGGACGCAGCGGTTAGCGCCTGTAACCAATATTCCCATGCAATAGTGACAGACATTTCTGATTTTTATCATCGAGTTCGTATAAAAACCGTTGCTCAAGCAATGGAGCGAGCGGGCATAGAAGACTCGATGCGGGAGCTCATGTTAAAACTCCTAGTGATCCTCGACGTCGATCGCTACGGTTTGCCTGTGGGTGGTCCTGGGTCGCGATTGCTCGCAGAGCTTGTGCTTGCGCGCACTGATGCGCTGCTTGATCAGAAGCGTATTCCGTTTATTCGATTTGTCGATGATATTCGTCTGTTTGCGCAGAGTGAAGGGGATGCCCATCGGTTCCTTTTAACACTGGCAGATCTCTTGTGGGAGGATGGATTTTCTCTCCAAAAAAATAAGACGCGAGTGATGAGATCGTGCGATCTGATCGAGGAGGTAAATTTTTCACGTGCGACTGCGTTGTCGTCGATCGAAGGATCGGAGGCAAACGCTGAGACTACTGTTCATTTTCCTCATGATCCTTATACCGAAATGCGTGCTCAGATGGATTTGCACTTTGCTCAATTCGCATTGCGCTCGGATTCGGTATCAAGCATCATGCAGGAGTTTTCTAAAAGTCGCTTGAATTTATCGCTGTGCAGAAATCTCCTTCGCTCAGTCTCGCATCTCCCGAGCGAGCAAGCGGGCGAGGTACTGTCTGCACTGCTGGAAATGTCCGATGGTTTGGCACTAATTCCGGTCTTCAGCCGATTGATGGAAGGATTGGAGAGCAATCTCGACAGGCTGTCCCCATCGGCAATCGACAGGATTCGTGAGCGGTTGGCAGTACTCGCTTTTGGCGACGAGGCACTGGTCATGTTTGATTTCCATCGAGCGCTTTGCATAAGGCTACTCGGGCAATTACCGATTAAGGATGCCGATTTTTTAGCCAAGGAACTCGAACAAGTCGAAGTCAATACCGCTTGCAGCCTGGTACGGCGGGAGATTGCATCAGTGAGGGGGCGATGCGGAATTCCTGGCGCTTTAGCGTGCCAGTCTGTATTGGCCGATCACTTGTCCGTCCAACACTGACGCCATGGTATCCGAGCGTCAATTGTCTCGCCAAAACCGATTTTGGTGGTCTTACTGTGCGCCGGGCCTGGATGAGCGGTGGCTGGCGGCTGTATCGTTGGGTAATTCAAAACCCGCACACCGAATCACCCAATGGGCATATCCCTTGACCTCAAGCTTACCGCCGGTCGATAGCGATCTGGTGGCTGAGATAGCTTTCGGGGTGTTCGCCTGCGCACTTGAAAACGGAATAGCGACTGCTTTATTGGCGCCTGAGAAAATTCGTATAATCGTAGCCCAGGCGGTTGGCCGAATTCAGCTGCTTCGGGGCTCAGGCCGCGACCTGTCCGGTGTAGTCACGCGAGACCACATCTCATTCGCGACGATCCTGGCAAATCGCTTGCTTGATTGGACAGCTCTGTATCCGGACAAAATCGAAGTTCAGCCACGCTTGCCCGGTACTGGAATTGTCGATGCTTGCCAGCCCGATCTCATTGCAGGCGTCGAACTTATCGAAGTAAAGATGGCAAGAACGATTTTTAGACTGTCTGATATCCGGCAGGTTCTCGTTTATGTAGCACTTGCATGGCTTGGTACGGATCGCCGCCTGCAAAGCGTCTCGCTGACCAATCCGATGTTGGGAATTAGCTGGAGTTTTGATCTCCATACGCTTATTAGCGAGATTTCCGGTGAGTCACCCGCAAGGTTTTTCGACAAGTTCGACAGATTGAGCCGCGGGGAGGTGGTCGGATAAACTCTTCTCCTATTGTGTATGCGTTTTGACTACGGGCGTGTTTTTCCCGATCTGTGTTTTCCTAATTGTTATTAGTTTATGTATCCTACGCCTGAGGTAGAGCTCGGATCGTTGTACGATTAAAAAGCTTCAAAGAGTAAGGCCTTGATTCTATTTTTAGTTACATGATTTTTACCTTTATTGACTCAATACATTGCCGCAAAATGCACTGAATATATGAATATTGAAGCAATGAGAGCACTGACCATCATTTTTCTGCTCTTCACCTTGTCCGCATGCCAAAAGCCAGCAGCAACATCATCATCAACCAGCGCCCTGAGCGCTGCCGACATTGGTAAATTGATTTTTCATGATGTGTCGCTTTCTGCCTCTGGCAAGCAGTCCTGCGCCACTTGTCATTCGCCTGAGCACGCCCACGCCCAAGCGAATGCATTGTCGGTGCAATTTGGTGGTCCGTTGCTGAATCAACCGGGTACCCGCGCTGTGCCATCGATTCGCTACCTCGCTGATACCCCGCCCCTTGGGTTTGATGAAGAGGGAACACCGTATGGTGGCTTCAATCATGACGGTAGTGTTGATACATTTGCTGCGCAGGCGGAGCGTCCCTTGCTTGCTGCAAATGAGATGGCCAATCTGACCCGTTTGGCGGTCGTTGAAAAACTTCGCAAGGCCGACTATGCGGCGCAGTTTCGGCAGGTGTTTGGTGAGACCAGCCTAGATCAGGTTGATTCAGCATTCGCGGCACTGAGCCTCGCGCTGGAACGCTATCAGAGCGACTCGCCTGAATTTCAGCCATTCAGTTCAAAGTACGATGCTTATCTGGCCGGGAAGACCCAGTTGACCGATGCCGAATCGAGAGGTCTCAAGCTTTTCAATGATGAGAAAAAAGGCAATTGCGCTGCTTGCCATCCGAGCGCGAAACGTGAGGACGGCCGGCCACCCCTGTTCACTGATTTTACGTATGATGCGCTGGGTCTGCCGCGCAATATGGAAATTCCTGCGAATGCAGACCCAAACTACGTTGATCTTGGGTTGTGTCGATCAGGCCGCTCTGATCGCGCATCGCAAGATAGCGCCTGCGGAAAATTCAAAGTACCCACGCTACGTAACGTCGCTACCCGCCAAGTTTTTTTTCATAACGGCCAAATCAAAAATCTCCGGGATGCTGTCGCTTTTTATGTCAGTCGCGATACGCAACCTGAGCATTGGTATCCTCGCAAGGCAGACAAGTCGGTTGCAAAGTTCAATGATTTGTCCGCCAGATATCACGCCAATGT
>JAIXWO010000024.1 GCA_027491235.1 Sphingomonadales bacterium | reverse complement strand
TCGATCGAAGGCGACCAAATGTGCTGGGTCTATCAAGGTCAGGCTAAGGATTGTTGGCGTGCATCCATCAAAGGCAATAACGTCAAATGGGTGAAAGACGGCAAAGTTCAGGGAAGCGGAACGATCGTACAGGGCAATACCAATCGCTATTAGTCCGATATGAGCTGATACCTAGCCGCCCCACCATCGACCACCTCCAACCTTTCCTTGCCACCCGCACCCATTTACGCATGCCTTTATAAAGTTGCGCACAGTCTTCCACTATAGAGTCCGTACGGCGTTAAGTTTTATTGAAATTAAAAACTTCCCGTTACATTTTTTCAGTTGGCAAAATTTTTTTAAGATCAATTTTCGTGGAGTTACGTTGATTATGCGAAATACATTTCAATTAAACACAAATAGATGACGATGAATTGATGATGTAAATCATAATTAACGGCGATAAAGCTACGTCTGATCCTAACGGCACCATTTTCAGTGAATAAGAGAATAATTTTTATTTACATAGATTTTTAAAAGTATTTTCTGTTTTCGTGGTGTAAGCAACTCTACCTGCCATCATTTGATCAAAATCGATTTGCTTTAACTCTCGAGTTATTAGAATTTTTTGATCGCTTTGTAGCGTTATTTTTTCGACCACTTCCGAAACAACAGTATTTGGATCGCCAACTTGCTGCATGACAGATTTGTTTCCATCTGCATAGATGGTGTGAATCCTAAAAAGGACATTCTTTTCAGTGTTGCTTGTTCTAAACTCGAAGTCCTGTCTTTGTTCGGACTGATTTTTCTTTCCCGCGAGATACTCAGTCGCTCCAGTAGGTGGCTGATTCGTATAAATTGTGTAGGTGCCACCGTTTAAGTTACAAGGCAAATCACTTAAAGACCATTTTTTATTGAATATCTTTCTTGCTACTTCTGGCAACGAATCCTTCGGCGTATTTCCTGCCGTCTCAGCGACACACATCCATTCTGAAGCAAACGCAAATGACTTGGGCTCGGCAATAGAACCGTCGCTACGAACTAGCTTTCCAACTAGTACCTCAGTTTTTTGAGCTTTTATCTTTTTTTCTGCTTTAAAAATATAACCATCTTCTTCGTTTATAGCGTTTCCTTCTCTTTTGAGTTTTGAATCAAGGAATGTCGTTACACGCTGTTGTCCAGGATTCAAAGTGCAAACTTGAATTTTATTTTCGGCAGATTGAACCTCTGCGATTAATGCAATTCCACAAAACAGTGCAAATACATTTACTCTTGACATTGATTCCTCCTAAAATTTTTTGCTACGTTTATTTAGAGCTGATTAAGTTTTTGTTATCAATAAATTTGGTTATATCAGGAATATCTGAGTTTTATTCTTGATATCTATAATTATAATTTTTACAATACTATTGCCTTTTTATGGGCGGCTTCAACCCGAAGCAGCAGTTGGTAATGGCCGCTTATTCCCTAACAATTCGGACTGGTGAAAATGGGGGGGATTACCAATTGATAATTATCCGCAATGGCGGCATTGCTTCTCTATAATAATGATTTTTATTATTCCATTCACTTGCTGTGTATGGTTGCCCCGAAAATGAATCCCCCATATCGTCAAAGCTCATGGATTCAAATTTATCTGTCGCACAAGACGCTTTTCAATCACGCCTTTCTTCTTGGATTTTTTATCAATTGCCTGGCCCTAGCTGTGCCTTTACACATGCTGCAGGTATATGATCGCGTCTTGACCAGCGCTCACCTTGAAACATTACTGGTAATAACGGCAATCGTAATGGCTGCACTCGTATTTCAGTCGGGATTCGATTACTTAAGGCATAAACTGCTGTTGTCATTAGCTGAGGAGTTTGAGAACTCTTACCGGAAAATAATTTTTCAAGCCTCAATCACCGAGTCCTACCGGAGAGATAAAGCGACGAACCTGCCGTATTGGAACCTTTGCAATACAGCCAAAACATTTTTTGCGAGTCCCTGGATGGCCGCAATAATCGACCTCCCTTGGGTTCCCATCTATATTCTGGTCATATATCAATTTCATCCTTGGCTAGGCATCGCATCGATTACCGCCTGTGTGTTGATGATAATGATTGCGGTTGTTAATTACAAAATAACCAAGTCCGCCACAGAAAAATCGTCTGATTTAGGTGGACAGGCCAAAGAGTACTTGGAAGTATCGATAAGGAATGCCGAGGCAATCCGCGGGTTGGGCATGATGAGAAACGCCTATACTCGCTGGGGGGAGAAACTTGTTAAGGCAGAGTTGTCGAGTTCGACCGCACAAGAAATCTCATCCAAAGGAGTTTATCTGTCAAAATTTTTTCGACTTGCGCTTCAAGTCTTCATGCTCTCGCTCGGCGCGTATCTCGTTATCAGCCAAGAAATGTCTGCCGGTGGCATTATCGCTAACTCGATTATGCTGAACAAAGCCTTGGCGGGATTCGACCTGATATCTGCGGGGTGGAAGAACCTTCAGGAGACCGGCTTTGCGCTCGAGCAGCTATCCGCCTTGGACAACAACAAGCGTACTGTTGAATCAGATAGCCCGAAAATTCTCCGTCTCCCAGAAGGCCGGCTCACAGCCAAGGACCTCGGATACTTGGCGCCAACTTCCCGTAAACCTATCCTGAACGGCGTGGGTTTCTCTCTGGAGAAGGGTGATACTTTGGCAATAATAGGACCAAGTGGTAGTGGCAAATCCACTCTGGTCAGGCTAATGATTGGTGCGCTAGAACCCTCTCGCGGCACCTGTGAACATGACGGCGCACCTGCGCATCTACTCGATGACGATTACTTTCGGCTCCATGTCGGCTACCTTCCCCAACAGGTACTACTATATCCAGGAACGATCAGCGAGAATATATGCCGGCTGGGTGAGGCAGATCCTGCCCTAATTCTAAGTGCTGCCGAGATGGCCGGATGTTATCAGATGATAATGTCTTTACCGCAAGGATTTGACACACCCGTTGGTCGACTCGGAGGAAATTTATCGCTTGGTCAGCAACAGCGCATCGCCCTTGCCAGGGCGCTCTATGGCAAACCGGCATTTTTGGTTCTCGACGAACCAAATGCCAATCTGGATGCAGAGGGCGATGAGGCCCTGAGGCAAGGTGTTGTGCAGGCCGCCGCCGCCGGTACTACGACAATCATGGTTGTACATCGCTCATCAATGTTACAGGTGTGTAACAAGGTCCTTCTCATCAGGGGCGGTCAGCAGGCGGCATTTGGACCTCGCGATGAAATTCTTAAGCGAACTGGTCCTGAAGCCCGACAAGCTGTTTGATAGATTGCAGATATGGCAGCCCTTCCTCTAAAAACCGCCCGAATAGTGACCTCATTGGTGCTGGTCGGATTTTGTGCAGTGATGCTGATATTTGCTTTCTTTTTCGAAATCTCAGGGGCGGTTATCGTCAATGGTTCGGTAAAGGTGCTCAAAAACAAGGTCATCCTGCAACACCCGGAAGGTGGGAAAGTTGAATCGGTATTCGTGACTGAGGGACAAGGTGTCAAGATCGGTACGCCGATCATCGAGTTGGCAAATCCCGTGTTGCGTTCAAATTTTCGCTCACTGCAACTCAAGATTTTCAGTGAACGTGTACGAACCTCTCGTCTGCAATCGGAAGCACGTTACCCGCAAACATTTAATGCGGCTGCGATACCCGCTGCGGACATAGATCAGAGGATGATCCTTCAGTCCGAGAGTCAACTGTATTTGTCGAAGCGGCGCAATTTAGAGGCACAGCTCGGTGCTCTGAGCGAACAGGTTACCTTCTTGATAAACGAGATTACAGGACTCAGGTTGGCGGTGAAAAATGACAGCGTGATCGCCGCCAAAAATGAGGAGTTGGTAAAACAGGGGTTTCTGTCCTCGATGGCGGTCATCAACCAGGAACAACTCTCCCTCGGTCGACAGGTTGAGCTTGAGCGAGCGCAACAGCGCCTCGCTGAGCTCAAACTTCGCTCTTCTGCGCTGATTCAGGATTTTCAAAACGCCGCAAGTGCCGAACTCCGGTCAACCAGTGACCGCGTGCTTGAGATAGAAGAGAAAATCAAACCAGCCTCAGAGTCCATTTCAAACTTGATCGTTGTCGCCCCTGCCGACGGGACTATCGTTAACCTGACTCGCCTCGGACGCGGATCTGTTTTAGGTCCAAAGGAGACTGTCGCTGAAATTGTGCCGTCAGAGAGGGCGCTAATCCTCGAGGCCAACCTGCCAACCGATCAAGTTACACATGTACAGCCCGGCATGCCCGCTAGGGTCACGATCCAACAGCTAAAAAAGCTGTTGGGCAAGGACCTCAGCGGGCGAGTTCTCACCGTGTCAGCGGACAGCCTCAGTCAGGCAGCGCTCGGCACCTGGACCTACTTGGTAAGGATTGAAATCGAAAACGTTTCGGACGAAGATACTGGCCTGCTACGTCCAGGCATGCCTGCGGAAATTCACATCCAGACGTCATCGCGGACTATCGCTGACTACCTGCTATCCCCCATCAAGGCCTACATGAATCGCGCCTTGAGGGAGCCGAACTAACCAGCATCACACGGGATGATGCCGATTAATCACAAAACGGTAGCCTAACGCCTGGGCGCGCATTTATGTCAAGACGACCCAGCCTAGATCGGGGTTTAGATTTGCACGAAAAAATCGTCTAGCTGCTTTTGCAACTGGTTGCGCGCAATGTCAATAAGTGCCGCTTGATCACCGGCCAGAAAATAACCATGCAGCAAGCCTTCACCATTGAAGTCAAGTGAGGGGAGGCCTTCATTCGAAGTTAACTCATGCGGGCCCTCCAAATCACGAAGATCGTCCAGCCACCCCTCGTCAAATCTAACGACATCGCCTTCATATGGATTAAAGTCAACTAACGAGATGTAATCTCCACCGCCAGCAATAACAAACGTATCGGCACCGGCTCCACCCAGCATGAAAACCTCGCCCGAGTCGGCGATCAATACATCGTCGCCTGCACCGCCCAGCAAGACATCTCCCTGTGCACCAAAACTCACCAGCCAATCGTTGCCATCGCCTCCGATCAGAAGGTTTGGCGTGCCGTAACCAGGGTTGCCATAAATGATGTCGGTGCCCTGACCACCATAGAGCGCAAGTGACAAGTTTGACCCGCCCAAAATCACCTCGGGCGCAGCTTGGGCACCTTGATTCAAGCTGACCTTGAATTTTGCTCCGGGTGAGCGATCCGACCCGCCAAATTCAACATTGTCGAGTGCAAACCTGTCAACAATGGCCATGACTTCAGTATCAGACGAGAGAAAACCGCCACCGTCATCCCAGACATGCCTTGAGGTCGTATTTCCCTGATCACCTTCCACATACTTGCCACGCTCATTACTCGTAAGCACAAGTTGGTCTGGGTTGAGCCAGTATCCCGACAACCCCGTGCCGATGTTACTCCGCGCCATGGCGACTGTCCCGACCAATGGTAATGCAGCAGTAGTAGCCAGCGCCACTTCAAAACCAACCACTGGATCATTGTTAGCGCCGCCTGATCTGACCAACGCGCTGACCCTATAAGAGCCATCCAGAGGGACGGGTGTAGGCGAGCCATTCGTCGTCAAAAAGTCAAGCAGCACCATATCTCCCACTTGCACCCCAGGATCTGACACTGCGCTTGGCAAACGCACAGTCAATCTGTTTCCAGTCTGGGCATAGGAGAGTGGCGAGGCTAGAGAAGGATCTCCAGCGGCGAACTTAATCGTGTCACTACCTGTCGCATCTACGCCGGCGGCAGTACGCTCGACAATGCGTGTCGGCAGGAACCGCTCGCCCGACATACCGCCAAACCAGTCTTCACCAGAGAGAAGGTAGGTGTCATTACCAGCACCGCCGTCAAGCAGAGCGCCCCGCTTTTCGCTCACAGATTGGCCGCCGTTCTCAGCCATGTCGTTAAACGTTGAGACAGACTCCCAATCGTTTACCAAGGTATCGTCACCAGCACCACCAATGAGCCAATCACTGGTCATCGTTATCGGGTAGATGTAGCCAGCGCCCGTATTGGTGTAGCCGCGACCTGCGTAGATCAGATCGTTCCCTGCACCCCCATCAAGTCGGTTTCGGTTTCCATTCCCAATAATAATGTCATTGGATCCACCACCGATGACGTTGTAGACCCCGATGTCGAAGAACCGGTCAGACAGAACCAGCCGATCGGTCGCATCGATCCCGAATGCATACCCGAGGCTGAGATCAACGGTTAGGGATCCGGCTGCGAACGTCGCGTACGAGAGCGTAACGGCACCTCGGTCTCCCCAAGGGATATCGCTTTCTTCAATAATATTGTTGCCCAAACCACCGGAGACTACAGTGCCGTCATAGGCAGCGATTTCAATATAATCGTCACCCGCGCCACCATCGACTGAGGTAGCGCGCACACCCAGTGATGCAAGGATCGCGTCGTTACCCGCAGTGCCGATGAACCTAGCGTTGCCTGCCGGCCCGAAGTCGGCTGCCTTAGGGTTGTAAAGTGCATAGGAAATGGTTGGCGCAAAAAACCTGGAGTCATCGGAAAGAACAACTCGCTCTATGGTGTTGACCGCAAAGGAGCCGATTTCAAGCGGTTCTAGTTGGATTGAAGAGCCAGGGTTATTCCAATCCCATTCTTCACCAAACCCACTCATCTGAACAAAGCGTCCGCGCGCGTTGTCATAGACAAGCTCATAGTCCTGATCCAGTAGCAGCACGAGGGTATCGTTGGTCCCCCCGGAGTCTGTGATCTCGAAGCGCGCCTGCCGGTTCCAGTTGAACTCCTCTCCACCTTCATTGAGCGGGAGAAGCATGCGATAGGTGTCGTCACCTAGGCCACCGTCCATTAACAGCTGGGGCTGCCAAGAGCTATCGAGCCGACCCGGATCCTCACCCTGGCCCCAGTAAAACCCATCGAAATTGACTGTGATGGTGTCGTTTCCGTTACCACCAAGCAGCGCCATCTGCCATTGCTCCTGAAGGGAGCGATTGGGATAGCTGGTGTCAAAGTTAGGGCCGTAGCGAAACCCGTCTACATAAATCTGATCGTTCCCGTCACCGCCGTTGATGCGGTTAAATTGCGGCGCGTCAGGATTAGGCAAGCCACCATCCACCACAGGTAGGCCCGCATAGATAATGTCATCGCCCGCCAGGGCGTCGAGTGAGTCGGCGTGGGTTCGACCATGCTCTAGCCAACTACCAGTAGCCCCGGCCGCCGCGCGCAAATCGATGAGATCATTAAACGCAGAGGGCCCCGTGTATAGCCAACCAGCGTAGCTATCGCCGGCAACAACTTTCAAGTTTTCTTCATAGGCCCAGCGTTGGCGTTCATCCTGAATAACCCATGGCACCGCATACGTCAGTTGATACCCTTCATTCATGCCTGCGAAACGAACCAGTTCGACGCTGGCGTCAATGCGCATCGTCTCGCCGTAGATGGAGTTAAATCGGATCTCGGTAGCGCTCGTTCGGTCTATTGCAAGCCGCGGGTCAATAGAGCCACCCTCCCCGGTACCCACGACAAGCGTATCAATGCCCTCACCACCGCTACCGACATCGTTTCCACCCGTTAGGCTTCCGTTACCTTGGAAATCAGCCGGATGGTCGGATTGCGTCGAGAACAGTGGACTACTTTGGTCTCCGAAGTAGTTGTACAGCTCAGGTAGGCGCTGACCGTTCTGCGCCCAGTTGAGCGAGTCGTCGAACCCCATGAACAGGTAATCATTACCAGCACCACCGCTCAGGGTGTCATTGCCTTGCCCACCAAACAGTCGATCTGCGCCCTCACCACCGACGAGCGAATCGTTACCCCCAAACCCAAGCATCAGCGCACCACCCACCTGGCTTCCCAAGCCGATCAGGCCAGATCGGGATGCGGCGGTAATGGTGTTGTCCCCATCGTGTCCGATATATTCGTAGGTCGAATTGCTCCCTGTTAGATCGACCCTCTGAGATGCACCCACTGGGGCAACGGAGGAGTTGTTATTCACCAGCCCGACGTCAAATGGAGTGACGCCCGCAAGACGAATCTGATGTACCTGCAGTCGCTCAATGCCAACCCCGGGAGCCACCGTGAAATTACCGGTGACAATTGCGACATCCCAATTGGTTATCCAACGTGGGTCATTGCCCGAGATGTTGCTATCAACAAGCTCGGACTCGATAATTTGGTCTCGGATATCAACCACATAAACGTCAGAACCGGTCCCGCCGATCAGGGTATCGATACCCGTCCTGTCAGCGCCGACGAGGTAATCTCGTCCCTGATCATCCAAGTTGCCAAAAAGGAAGGCGTCTCGACCCGTGAGTCGGTCATTACCCTCTCCACCATTTAAAACCTGGAAAGAATAATCGCCCCCATTAAGGTCTGTTGGACCGACTTGGGGGTACATCAGGTCGGTCCAATACCCGTTCCCAACGAACTCCTCGAACAGTTGCCGATCGCTATAGTTGTAAGTGAACAAAACATCGTTACCAGCACTGCCGAGGTACATCGGTTGCGCCCAGAAGGCCCCTTCCGACGTCTGAATCACCTCAACGTCTCTCAGAACAACGTACTCGTTCGATCCTTCCCAATCATCCTCCCGCCAGCTACTTCTATAAACAAGACCAATCTCACCATCCGCTGGGGCGAGGATGGAATGAAATCCCCAAACGCCATTCACCTCTTTTATCTCGCCGATACGCGCTTCGGCACCCGAGCCCAGTCTGATCGGGCCATCGAGCTCAGGCACGGAGTCAGGGTCGACGTATCGAGTGAGCTGTGTTTGGGTTCCGATGGCAGTGGTGGTTACGCTGGTACCGCTAGGTGCGACTCGCGCAAGAAAAACTGTGTTCGGCGAAATTCCTGATTGGACTTGTCCATCGCCAGAAAACTGGAACCGGATTCTGTCCGTACCTTCAACACGGTAGGCTATTTGGGTGAAAGCACCATCTTGGGGTTGGTTTTCATTAAAACTAGCGACAATTGCATCAGCAAGCTGTGAGTTGTTGGTTATGGTCGAGTCAAGCCTGGTTGCACCGGTCGCAGTAGCTGAATCCCCAACACCAAACACAAAATGCTGCGAACCTTGGAGAGGAGCAAAGGTTGATAGCGTCAACTCCAGAATCGTCGGCGATGCGTGGAGTGGCAGTAGGTCTTGCTGGACGATTATGGGAAACGGTGCAGCAGTACCCGTCAGCGGCGATGAAGTCACTATCATCGCGGGCACGTTGCCAAGGTCAACGTCGAAACGGACCCGCACCATCGTAGGGTCTAGCGGGTCGAGATAGGCCTTGGCATAGTCCCCCAACAATCGATTCAATTCCTCCTGCACCTTGTTCGCAACAAATGCGCCGCGGGCGGCGGCGTTAGCGGCAAGAGCAGCGGCATTGGTACCAGTATCAGGAGTCGGAAAATCTGAAGCGCTGACGGCGATTCTTATCGGCTGCCCCCCGTTAACGAGTGCTAGTGCACCAGAAGCAGGAAGCGTGACCGTAATAACTGCGCCGGTTGATGTGGCGGCGCTCGGCGCGACTGCACCAATTTTGATCGTCTGCTCTTCAGGGTTTTGATACTTGCTAAATGGCGTGATTAACTGAAGATCCTCTGGCTGACCATCTTCGAAGCGGAGCGTGTCAATGCCCGCCCCTCCGTTGATGGTGGTCCGATTTAACTGAAAGGTGGGCAGATTTGCGAAAACTGCTGCCGTAGGGTTCGCGATCGGAGCCACCGTCGCGGTTGCGGTGTTCGCAACCTGGGTCATGGTCACCGTGTTGGTGGTTTGATCGAAGCGATCGCCACCCGTTCCGGTATTCACAACAAACGTGTCAGCACCGGCACCGCCGGTAATAGTGTCATTACCGGGGCCGCCGTAGATGATGTCATCACCCGAGCCAGCGTTAATTATGTCATTCCCAGCTCCGCCATACAGCACCGCACCGCTGGTATCTCTCGTTGCATCAATTATGTCGTTAGCTTGAAGAAACACGGGATTGATGAAAGACAAACTGGTTGTCATCGGGATCCGGCCGTTCAGGATGGTCGCAGATGCAGAGGTGTTGGTTGTGAGTGCAGGCAGCAACGCCTCTAACCTAGTCGCATCGAAGCTAAAGCGACCGGTAGTGGCTAACTCCGATGACAAAACCGAGAAAGATGCGTCTCTCGGTATCAAGTTCAAGTCGGGGGGGGCATTTGGCAGGGTGCTAGGGGGGGCAACCGGCAAGCCCGCAGTTTTCGTTACATCATCCCATGCACGCGGGGTCAGCAGCATACTGTCGACAGACACACCCGCCGTGGTGCCAATCGCGGAGGAGAATACTTGCGCAACATCTTTTTTCACCACCCCGTCAGTTTCCTCTGTTTGGAGGAAAGTGAACCCTGTCAAACTACCCTGAAGCCTATGGTCCTGCTCAAAGCTTATCGCACCGGTACTCATCCCGGTGATACCGCCCTGAGCAAGCTGAACTGTAAAAGTGCCCGCCGCAGTTCCGATTGCGGTTACCCGCAGAATGTTGTTGTCTACGGCGAGCAAGGTCCCGACAGTTATCGGGCTTGAGCCTGCGTTCAGCGTAACCGCACTCAAGGTTGCAGTTGGGTTGGTACCCGAAGTCAGGGTAATCGTGCCCGAACCCGTGACGGGTGCGTTGTAGGTGAAAGATCCATCCATAGCACTGAGTTCACCACCGGCATCTTCATGGAGACCAAACAGAATTTTGCTGAACGTTAGTGCAGGGGGGATCAATATCCCGGATACAACCGCGCCGAACGGCGACGCACCAGCGGTGGAGAGCGCAGAATTTCCGGTGTTGACGTAGTCTTCGGTTGAGTAGATCCGGGTCGGGTCAAGTTGATCCAAGCTGATGATAAGCTGTGTCGTCGGGGCCAAGGCGAATGCGTAGCCACCGTTCTCCTCATCAAAAAATGGTGGCGCTACGACCCGGGCATTGAACGTGAATTTGTTGGTCGCTACCGTACCCGCCATCACAGGGTTGAGTGTTCCAATGAGCTCAATAAAGTCGCCGTTTTCCTTCTCCAAACACATGCTGTGGTTAATAGGGCTACCTGGAGGTGCACCCGGAACGGTTGCCTGCTGCAAATGCGTGACCTTCCAATCGCTACGACCAACCCCATTTAGCTGCGAGAGAAAATCTCCAATTGCCTCAGCCGCCTGATCAAGAATGACAGGTGCAGCGAAACGCAGACTGGGATCGTCGTCGCGAGGCCCCTTCTCGTATGATGCAAAACCCAGCCGATGAAAAATAGCGGATTGGTTGGTGTAGGTTATTGTTGCCATAATTGAAAATCCTCGCGTGTCAAAGGAATACTATTTGTTACGAATATAACCCGAAAAAACAACGTTTGCCGAATGAAGCATCGATTAAAGATAATCAACGTTAATCATCGCCGCGACTTGATCCGCCGAAAGCGCATCATCGCCAAAGTAAAGTTGCAGGAACGGCAAGCCACTGCTTGCGGCATAGAGGGCCGCCGCATCATCTGAAACATCGATGCGAATTGACAGGTGGTCGCCAGACCCGCCCAAAGAGGTTGTTTCAAATATGGCACCAGAGGTGAAATCGATCCAATCAACCGCGCCGTATTCAATGCCGGTGCTTTCGCTAAACTCGTCAAGAACTAGCCTCAACACGTCGTCTTCTGCACTGAAGTCGCTGACGGTCACCAAAGAGAGGCCGGACAAGTCTGAATTTATACTGAAAGTGTCGCGCCCAGAACCGCCCGACATTCGACCGCCGTCACTACCTGCAATGGTCAAACTGTCATTGTCGGCGCCCCCTTCCAAGACATCGAAACCACCACCGCCGACCAAGACATCGGCTCCGCCCCCACCCGAAAGATGTTCTGCCGACTGGCTGCCAGAAATTTGATCATTGAACCCGCTGCCCTTAATTTGACCGGGCGCGCTGCGCAATCGATCTAATGCCCAAATATCCCCAGAGTCGTCAATCGCGATGACCAACCCGTAGCTTAAGTTGGCACGAATCCCCATGGGCGTACCCGAGTAATCAAGTATTACATCGGACGAGAGACCAAAAAATGTGTTGAACCCTGAGCCGAGGCTCACTGCACTGCCTGACTCAGCAATGACAATATCGTTACCACCCGCGGCTCGTACAGTCTGTGCTTTACCAAATACTGGAAAGTAAATTTCGCTCTCGTCTGTACCCGACATGGTATTTGACACAGACGATGGACGGACTAGTTTTAGAAAATCGTTGGTACCAATGCCAACTGAAAGATATTCAATACTTGGTACGGCTTCAACTAGGTTGGCTGAAGCTGCAGAGTTAATAAAGCGCGCGCTGAGTGTGGCAACACCATTCGAATCACCGTTAAACCCCCAACGAATTACCTTTGGGTCGAAAGGATGAGTGGAGCCACTTTCCAAGTTCAAAGACAACCGGTCAATACCTGAGCCGCCATCAATTCGAACTGCGACTTGCGAACTCAAGGTGACGTTAAATTGATCATCGCCGACCCCGCCATCCAATTCCACCTGCCACTCAGGGCCTGCTGGGTCGCCCTCACCCTCAGCTAATTGAAAGGTAATCGTGTCATTACCAGCGCCACCAGCCAAGCTCTCCCGCCCGGAGGCGTAAGCGGCGAGGTCATTTGGACCACTACTGATGGTGTCATTACCGTCACCGCCGACCAGCGTATCTGCGTTTGCGCCGCCAATAACGATGTCGTTACCGGCCATCGCATCCACGACCGAAGGAGATCCAGTTTGCAACGGCATTAGTTCATCATCAAATACAGATGGCTTGGCAATTTGTGCCAGCTTTGTGATCGGGTCACCCTCCACGCCCGCAAAAAATTCTACGCCCGTCACATGAAGCTGCGGCCCATAGGACCGAGCACCGTACTCAGGCTGGTCAGCTGGGCCCTGCGTGATCTGAGAAAAAAAACCTCTGAGAGAAAATACACCCGGCGATATTTGAACTGCTTCCGTAGTTGCCACCTCCACCCCGATCAAGGTATCCAGGCCTGCCTTACCAATGTAGCGATCAACGCCAGCGGAAGTGAAAAAAACATCATCACCAAAGTCACCGACGAGATTGTCATTCCCTGCCGTGCCAAATAATCGCAACGCCTTAAACGACGGTGCCGGGCTAGCAGAAGAGTTACCGGGTGTCATTCCCGAAAGAGTACTAGCGGAGGAGCTACCGGGTATCATTCCCGAAAGAGTGCTAGCTGCAGGCCACATGGCTAAGGAATCCGACGTCGATGTATCGGTGGGTCGAGCAGGCAGATTACGGTTTGATTGTCCACTCTGTGAGGATAGAGTGTTCGGTGCACTGTCAATACGATCATTCGGCTCACTAAATTTTGCAGGAGGATATTTTTCTGTGTGTGGCTGGTTTTCTGACGTAGTTGGATCAACGCGTGCATCACCGTTGGGGTTGGATTGGGGCGCCGATTGGCGGCCACTGAGCTTCTGGTTCGCGTGTGTGGGCGGATTTTCTGAAATCTGCATCTGGTCCGCGTCCGGATCATCGCCGGCGTCAAGCGCAAACGGCGAGAAAGAAAATACTGGCCGCGCTTGAACCGGTGACTGAGCTTCCGAAGATGGTTGCTGCACTCCCAAGCCAGCGGTGCCAAATACGGTGTCTGAGATTTTTAGTGTTGTGTCGGCGAAATCAATAACCTGTTTGCCATAGAGCGAGATTGAGTGCCCTTGAGTTTTGGACGAAGTCCCAACCAGCATGAGGGACTGCACACCGCCTTCAGACGATACCAGCTGGAAGCGGTACTCGCTTCGATAACCGTCCAGCGTGATATTTGTACCGTGATTCTTCATCTGGGTGAAAGCACTACACTTAGCCAGCAAACGTTAGTTGGTTGCCTTAGCCGCCGGCGTAACCGAATCGGCGTCACCCGAGCCAGCTTGGGCGGGCACAGCCTTCAAGACGCCGTCTGCCACCAGCTTTTTGATTAATTGCTCCTGAACCCCAAAAGCGCGAATAAACCCATCGATTGGCATCACCATGTTTAGGGTCGGCGTTGCGCGCATCTCCTGGGTGCCATCTTTGCCTGGCGCAGGTATCACGGTGCCAAAATCGAACCTCACAAGATTTCCGGTAACCACCACATTCAAGATTGTGTCTGCAAAAGTCGTTTCCATCGGTGAAGCCTTTGAAATTAGGGTGAATGCCCCGATAATATACTTCCAAATCAGCTCGCGGGTATTGCAGACTAAACCCCGCGTACGCCTTCATAAAAAGTCAACTATTTGATGTTCTCATGCACCCTCTGCTGGTCATTCCATTAAGGCAGTTAATTGATTTGCAACTGATGTCCGGGTTTGCCGGCACTTGTACATAATTCCGCAACTCATTTGGTCGCCCTGTTTCATTGCGCGACCGTGCTTCTTGCCCCCATGAACGTATGCCTTTGTAGCGCGCCGTGTAGTCTTCTAGTCGGAAGTCATTTCCTCCCAACGCAATAGCTTCCTTCAGTTTCGTAATCCGCTGAACAACCAACACTTTTAGCAACCGCAAATCTTGCTTTTTTTGTTGGCTCGTGTTCGTTCACTTTTGCAAGGTGAATTCAAGGACGAAGTGCAACTTTGATTAACGTGTTGGATGGCTGAGGTGCATTAGTATGAAACCCTTTTGACCGGCCAGTCGAAGAAGCCCAGAACCGGTCTGAGGAGCGGTCGAAATACCGCCGTAATGCCGCTCGCGTTTCGCCAGAAATCTGGTTCTCTGATAAAGTGCTCCTCGGTTTGCAGTGGAGTCCGGAGCAAATCACCAGTCAGCTGCCAATTAGCCATGAAACGATTTACCAGAAGATCTGTGCATTCAAAGCGATGGGCGATCACTTAAGGCGCTCCTTGCGTTGCCAGAAACAAAAGCGCAAACGCTATGCCGGTTGCCATGATCGACGAGGGCAAACCCCAGATAGATGCTCGATTGCTGAGCGCCCCGAATCGATTGAGCGAAGCGCTCATGTCGGTTACTGAGAAAGCGATACCGTCATTGGGCCAGCGCACCAACACACTATCGTCACTCTGGTTGAGAGAAAAAGCGGCTACGCAGCACAGCAGATTCACCACCCTGTAATCTCGACAAAGCCGTGCTAAAAATACAACTGATAATTTACCAATCATATTTACCTACCCAAATTCAACTCGGCGAACAACGAACCAAAATTCAAGCGCGGCTCACCTTTAGATAAAGCCGGAATATTTACTTTCCGTAAAACTTAAAATCAAATCAAAATTTTATGAGTTCTTCCAGCACCAGTATTAATCAGAACCGAGCGCCAGTGTTTGCTAGGAGCAATGTGTATGGCTATACCGAAAGTCTGCCTAACGCCGTGGCGACATACACAGAGAACAGTGCTGCTGTTGTTTTAGATGCGAACATAGCTATTTTTGATGCCGATCTTAATGCAATCGGTAACTATGGCGGTTCAAGCATCACGATTCAGCGCGATGGCAGTGCAAGCAACCAAGAAGGCTTTTCCGCGGCAGGATCGATCCTTCATCTACTTGAAGGTCATACCTTTTCAGTTTCAGATACTTGGGTAGGATCCGTTACTAAAAACAGTGGTGGTACTCTCACCCTCACCTTCAATGGCGAAGCAACTCAAGCGCTGGTTAATAGCACGCTACAGGGAATTGCTTACCAAAATCTAAATGATACGCCGCCAAATTTTGTCAGGCTTCGCTGGACCTTTAGCGATGGTAATGCCGGCAGCCAAGGCGCTGGGGGTGCGCTTACCGTAAGCGGCAGTACGACTGTATATATCTCCCCCGTCAATGACGCTCCCATATTAAATGCGAGTGCGCCCGCCCTCGCGAGTGTGTCGGTGCGTCAAACGAACCCCACGGGTCAATCTGTCGCAAGCTTTTTAGGAAATTCCCTCTCAGATCCGGATGGTGTCTCTCCCCAGGGCATTACTGTTCACGCCGCGAGCGGCAGTGCGGGCCGGTGGCAGTTTAGGCTCGAGGGACAGGATACTTGGACTGACGTTGGATCTGTCTCAACTGCTGATGCGCTGCCTCTAAAAAGTACAGACTTTGTGCGGTTTATGTCGGATGGGACAGCTACTACTCGAGCATCATTTAGCTACTACGGCTGGGATCAATCCTCCGGTGTTGCCGGTAGCCGAATCTATGCAAGCGACCGCGGGGGTATAACTGCCTTTTCTACATTAAGTAATACGGCAACCCTCAACGTGCTTGATTCCGTCATATCCTCGACTAGTTACACCCTGAAGGCAGACGAATATGATTTGGTATTAACCGGTACCGCAGCGATCAACGGCACGGGTAATGCGCTAGATAATGAAATTACCGGCAACAGTAGTGTCAACACGCTGAGAGGATTGGCTGGCGATGACACGCTCATAGGCGGTGCGGGTAATGACACACTAGAGGGGGGGGTAGGCAACGACGTTTACTACGTAGATGCCGTCGGCGATGTAATTGTTGAACTGGTTGCCGACAACACTGATAGTCAGGAAAAGGGCAGCCTTGGTAATGGTAATGATGTTGTGGTGGCCTCCGTGAGTTATATCTTGACGGCGGCCGCGGCTGTGGAGGATCTGATGGCTGTTGGCCCCCTTACCGGAGCGACAACGAATGTCGCTATTGACCTTACCGGAAATAGCTTGGGTCAGGGGTTAATCGGTAACGATGGCGCCAATAGGCTTGATGGCGCAGGTGGGGACGATGATCTGCTGGGTGCCGGAGGACACGACACGCTTATTGGTGGCGAGGGAAATGATTTTCTGGCAGGGGGTGACGGCGACGACCTTTTGTTGGGTGGCAGAGGTAATGACTTCTTTCTTTTTAACGTGGGCAGTGCCTTGGGCACCAATCTTGTGGGAACTCAGGTCACCCTTTCGCTCACTGGGGGATCGGACACGATCGACGGAGGTGAGGGTGAAGACACCGTTTTTATGCGCGGAGCGCTGCAGAACTATGTTGTCGCCCGCATCAGCGCAACCGACTATCTAATCTCGGTAAAGGCTGACGTTCCTGATGTGAGCAGTGCTGAGGTTCTAGTTATAAGAGGTATTGAGCGACTGGCTTTTGGGTCGTTGGAAGACCTTCTGGCTGGTGCCGAGGTGCCCGATATTGCTTTATCGAGCTTGGCGATTACTTCAGCGTTTGATGACACATTGGTTGCTCCCTCTGATGCGGACTGGTCGATAGATGGGCTGGAAGGTAATGACAGCATTACAGGCAGCAGCGGAAATGACACCCTAATTGGCGGCGCCGGGGTGGACACGCTAAAGGGTGGGGGTGGTAACGATACGCTGCGAGGTGGCGCTGGTAACGATATATTGGATGGTGGCGCTGGAATCGATACCGCAGACTACTCGGATAAAACTCTTTCGGTCACGGCCAGGCTTCCCTCAAACGCTTCAACATTAACGCGGGCGGGCAGTGTAAATGAAGATCGACTAAGAAACATCGAAAACCTGATCGGTGGCTCGGGCAACGATGTTCTTACCGGCAACGCTCAGGTCAATGTTCTTTCAGGTGGCTCCGGCAATGATACTTTGGATGGCGGTAGTGGGTCAGACACCTTGGTCGGTGGCACCGGGGACGACACATTCATCGTAGATCATACCGGTGACTTAGTGACAGAACTGGCGGACGAAGGTATCGACCTGATCCGCACTACCCTCTCCCAGTTCGACCTGATTGATTACGACCATGTTGAGAATCTGACCTACGCAGGCCGATCCAACAG
>JAIXWO010000023.1 GCA_027491235.1 Sphingomonadales bacterium | reverse complement strand
GGTACCGACAAGCTTCAGTTTAGCAAGGCAGTGTTCACGGGCCTCTCATCCGCGGCCTTGGGCGACCTCACAACCGATGCCTTCTGGTCAGGAGCTGGCGTATCGACGGCGCATGATGCGACCGACCGGTTCATCTACAACACGACCACCGGCGCGCTGTTCTATGACGCAGATGGCAATGCAGCTGGGAGCAGAGCCGTCCAGGTCGCGCTGCTTGGGGCAACGACGCACCCAACTCTCAGCTTTGCCGATATCCAGATCATTGGGTGAGGCTATCAAAAAGAGTATTGACGTCGGCATCTGTCTACTGGGATGCAGCCGGGTCTAGGCGCACGGAATAAAGTCAAGGCCACTGGCTTAATGTGACGCGTTAAAATCTTCGGCTGGGTTATCGGTTTTGCTCAGTCACGCAATTCATCGCGGCGGCGACCCATTGGTAGCTTTGGTCAAACAAAGCTCCTTAGAAGAGCCCGCATTCTAGAAGAGCGAATTTTTTGCGAGCAGGCCACCCGTTCTCCAAGACCTTTTCATTCGAACCTTAGCTGGTAAACTTGCAGCGCTATGACGGACTATCGCGGCACGCCTGCCAATGATTTTATTGATAACCGCACCCTTAATCTTGGGCCCGGCGACAACATCTATGGCGAGGCAGGAGATGACCGTCTGATCAGCGTCACGTTTACTAATTTGGCCGGCGGTCTCGGCAATGATACACTGGATGGTGGTGGTCAGGCCATGGCCGTCTATTGGCCTGCCACCAGCCCTGTGACCCTGGATCTAGAAGCAGGCTCTGCTGATGATGGGCAAGGCGGGCGCGACGTGCTTATCGGCATTAAGGGCGCCCATGGCTCAGATCAAGATGATCGCTTTTACGGCGACCGCAACAATAACGTTTTCTGGCCCAACGGTGGCAACAATTATGTCGATGGCCGGGGTGGTGAAGATCAGGTCATCTTAACCAGCGACCCCAGCCAGACGAAACTGACCAAAACTGCTGGTGACTATTGGACCTATCAAAGCCCCACCGGTCGCGGGGAACTGCATAATGTTGAGCTCCTCCAATATTATCATGGCGGCACATTCAGTGCGGTGTATTCCCTCGCAGGCGCCGCCGCCGAGGTTTTCACGCCAAAAGTCGTGAAGGCCGGCGATCCGCAGGCCATCGGATCCTCTTACAGCGAAATTGCGACTGACTTTTTTAAGGTCACTCAGTTTGGGTTTGGAGCCTATGCGATAGAAGAGGCCCACCCTGCCTTTTTCTACCCAAAGGTTACTGATACGCATGCCGCGGGCTCCTTCACGCTGGATGCCCACAATATGGTGACAGGCGACTTCAACGGCGACGGGTATGAAGATTTGGCGGTGATCTGGGTCGCCTTTCCACATACGGTTTTCCGCGACACGCCTGTTTATCCGCAGATATTCCTGAACCGAGGCGATGGCACTTTGGGGCCCGCCAATGACATTATCTCAGGTCCGCTGCCCAATAGGCACATGAACTACAGAACCTATGCTGCTGACTTTAATGGCGATGGCCGCGACGATCTTGTCATCGCTTCTATGTCGCAGGGTTCACAAAACAACCCAACGTCCAATGCCGATTTGCGGGAGCCCATCACGCTTCTGCTCTCGACACCATCGGGCAATATGGTGGACGCGTCCAAGAATATCCAAGGCCAAGAAAAAGGCGGCGTGCCAGAAGGCTATAGCTTTGGCCATGACATGAGCGTTGGCGATTTGGATGGCGATGGCGATATCGATTTCTATACCAACAAGGTTTTGATGCTGAATGACGGCAAGGGCAGCTTCACCCTTGCCAGCGTAAAAATGCCGGAAGAAGCGCGGAGCTTTTCCTATGTCATGTCGTCAGGAATGGGCGACCTCGATGGGGACGGTATAGACGATCTGATCGTTGCCTATGCTGAAGGCTATGGCCGCTACGCATTCCTCTCAAACGGCAAAGGAATTGAAGGCGCCCGCGTTATCCGCCTTCCCGAAGGCCCCTATGGCCTTGCCAATACCAAAAGCAATTACCTTAGCGTCGGCGATTTAACGGGTGATGGCCGGCCAGATATCCTTATCGCCTGCACCCGGGCAGACCCCTATTACCAGGGACAATATCTCCAGTTGCTCGTGAACAGGGGCAATGGTGTCTTTGCCGAAGAGGCAAGCAGGGTCAACAACGCACCCTTTGACGCCTATCATGGCGAGGGGGAGTTGTACCTTCGGGACATGAATGGCGATGGCAGCGTCGATATCGTCCACGCGACAGGCAAGACATGGACCGATGCGGGCTTTGTAGCCGGCGGTATCCATATATTCCTGAACAATGGAAAGGGCTATTTTTCAGCCGTCGACGCCGGCAGCTATGCCTATGTAAATCCCAATCAACTGGAAGGCTGGGGCTATACTGGGCAGGGCGCGATCAATGTTCCCCCGCGCATGGCGCCCATCCAACTGACCCTGGGGCCGGGAGTGGATCTGATTGGCTCAGTGATGACGCCCAATTTCTCAGAAACACTGCCCAATATCAGCCAGGTCACTTTGTTTGTCAGCAAGAGCATCAAGCCTTTGGGCAGAGGGGTGGATGAAAATCTGACAGGCAGCACCAACGATGATGTTTTCTGGGGGCTTGAGGGAAATGACAACATTCTTGGGGGTGCTGGAATTGACCGCTCGATTTACTCGGGCGTTCGAGAAAATTATAACATTTCGGCCTTGGCTAACGGCAGTTACCGCGTAACGGATAATGTTGGCACAGAAGGAACCGATGTTCTGACAAGCATAGAACTGCTCGTTTTCTTAGATCAGTCTGTCAGTATCTCCGATACTAGCGCTCCGACCGTGTTAAATTTTAGCCCAATCGATGGCGCAATTGGCGTCGCTGTTGGTTCCAATATCGTGCTGACTTTCTCCGAAGCGATTGTGCGTGGCACGGGGCGCATCATTCTTGGCACAAGCTCGGCTGACGGCCTCACCGCGACCATCGTCGAGAGCTTTGATGTCGCGACATCCAGTCGCCTTTCTTTGGCCGGTTCTATTCTGACGATCAACCCGACGAGCGACCTACTGTCAGGCACCCGATATTTCGTCACCATGGCACCAGCGACATTTAAGGACATGACCGGCAACGCCTATTCGGGCATTTCCACCTACGACTTCGCGACCGCAGCACCCGCCGACACGACCGCCCCCATGTTCACGGGCGCTGCAACGAGCGTCGATGGCCAGAAGGTCATTCTCAGTTATAGCGAGGCACTGAATGCCACGACCGCTGCGAAGACGTCATTTGCGGTGAAGGTGGCTGCTGTGGGTGCAATCGTGAACAGCGTTGCCGTTAACGGCTCGAACGTGGAACTGACCTTGGCTTCAGCGATTGGGCAGGGGCAGGCTGTTACCTTTGGTTATAGCGCGCCCATAGCAAGCGCCGCCGCTAGTAATGCTGCCATTCAGGATAGGGCTGGCAATGATGCCGCAACACTTGCTGCTAACACCGTTGTCACGAACATCAGCACCGTAGATAAGACTGCACCTATCGTCTCTTCGATTGTCTACGGCGCTAATGATGGCGCCTTGTCGTTGGGCGAGAGAGTTACACTAACCGTCACCCTTAATGAGGCGGTCAACGTCACCGGCACGCCGATCCTTGTCTTGGCCAACGGTGGCGTGGCCACTTATACCGGTGGCACCGGAACCAACGCTCTCAGCTTCAGTTACACAGCCGCTGCGGGTCAGGCGACTGCTGATCTGGTGACTGCTGCCACCAACGCTCTCACCGGCACTATCAAGGACCTTGCAGGCAACGCCGTCACCGCTGCCGGGTTCAACAGCGCCAACCCAACCGGTACGCTTGCCGTAGATGTCTCGGCGGCCACGGCTCCAACCTTCACGCCCGCTGACGGGGCAACCGCTGTGGCCGTTGGCGCGAACATCGTGCTTACCTTCTCGGAAAGCATCGCCAAGGGCAGTGGCACAATCACCCTGCGCTCAGGCTCAGCCACGGGCACCATCGTCGAGAGCTTCGATGCGGCGACCAGCAACCGCCTGACTTTCTCAGGGTCAACCTTGACCATCGACCCCACCAGCGACCTTGCCAACAGCACCCAGTACTTTGTGGTGTTAACCTCAGGCAATATCAAGGACATCGCTGGCAACGCTTATGCGGGCATCTCCACCTACGACTTCACGACCGCAGCACCCGCCGACACGGCCGCTCCCACGTTCACTAGCGCTGCGACGAGCGTCGACGGCACGAAGGTCATCCTCAGCTACAATGAAGCGCTTAGCGCCAAGACCGCTGCGAAGACGTCATTTGCAGTGAAGGTGGCTGCTGTGAGTGCAACCGTGAGCATCACGGCAACAGTGAGCAGCGCTGCTGTCAACGGCTCGACCGTCGAGTTGACCCTGGCGACAGCGATCGGGCAGGGGCAGGCCGTCACCGTTGGCTATACCGCGCCTTCTGCCAACTCAGCGGCCAGCAATGCAGCTGTTCAGGATAGTGCTGGCAATGATGCCGCAACGCTTGCTGCCACCACGGCCGTCACGAACAACAGCACGGTCGATAAGACCGCGCCAACGGTCTCAACCTTCGCTCCCACCGACGGTGCAACAGGTGTCTTGCCTGACGCCAATATTGTGCTGACCTTCTCTGAGGCGATTGCGCGCGGCACGGGCAGCATCACGCTGCGCTTCGGGTCGGCCACCAGCACCATCGTCGAGAGCTTTGATGCGGCGACCAGCAACCGCTTGAGCCTGTCAGGCTCAACGCTCACCATCGACCCGACCAGAGACCTTGCCCCCAAAACCCAGTATTTTGTGGTCTTCACCTCCGGTAACATCAAGGATGCTGCAGGCAACGCCTATGCTGGCATCTCCACCTATGACTTCAGAACAGCCAACATCATCAATGGCACAGCGAACAACGACACGCTGAACGGCACAATTGGGGCCGACACCATCAACGGTCTGGCTGGCAATGACATCATCACCGGCGGTGCTGGCACGGACATCATGAACGGTGGTGACGGGTCAGACCTCTACATCATCGCTGCTGCCACAGAGCACGCGGCCGCCGAGATCGCAGACACAGGTGCAAGCGGGATAGATGAGGTCCGGTTCACATCTGCACTTTCCAATGCGACCCTGACCCTGTTTGCCGGTGACACAGGCATTGAGCAGGCTGTGATCGGGACCGGAACCGCCGCAGCAGCTTTCTCAACCGGGGTGACGGCGCTGAACATCAATGCTGCTGCGTTGTCCTATGGCCTTGCGCTCATCGGCAATGCGGGTGCCAACACACTCACCGGCGGCAGCGGCGCTGACAGCTTGAAGGGTGGGGCAGGCAACGACACGCTGACAGGTGGCGCTGGTGCAGACCAGTTACGCGGCGGGACCGGCCTTGATACGCTGACAGGTGGCGCAGATGTTGACTGGTTCATCTTCGACACAGCTCCCAACGCGACCACAAACAGGGACACGATCACAGACTTTGTGTCGGGTACCGACCAGCTTCAGTTTAGCAAAGCGGTGTTCACGGGCCTCTCATCCGCGGCCTTGGGCGACCTCACAACCGATGCCTTTTGGTCAGGTGCAGGCGTATCGACGGCACACGATGCCACCGACCGGTTCATCTACAACACGACCACCGGCGCACTGTTCTATGACGCCGACGGCAATGCCGCTGGCAGCAGAGCGGTTCAGGTCGCGCTGCTCGGGGCAACGACGCACCCAACTCTCAGCTTTGCCGATATCCAGATCATTGGGTGAGGCTGGCGCGGGCGAAGTCACAGGGATCGCACCAGAAGTCTTGTGAAGGCAGGCGTGATGCCGACGAGGCATGGTGTCGATAGCATTTATCCTCCGTCATGAACGGGGAGGTCATTGTGTCGACATTCTGCGCTTCTCGGGTTGGTATGTTTTTCCGAGTAGTCCCCGATCACGCATTTTGGCTACTTGACACAAGCGCCGGCATATAAGATTCTGCACCAGTTCGTACGCCCGTTTGTAGGCGCGCGCCTCCTTCCTTCTGGAAGGTGTCGATACTCACCAAATCCCTTCGACGAGGCGCTTCGTGCACGAACTTACTTTACAATATCGTTCTCTCGACAAGCTGACCCCTTGTCCGACCAATGCGCGGATGCACAGCGCGCGGCAGGTGGCGCAGATCGCCAAGAGTATTGAGGCGACCGCCTTTGCAAATCCCATCCTGATCGATGAGGAAGGCGTTATCATTGCCGGACACGGGCGGCTTCTGGCTGCCAAAAAGCTCAAACTAACGGAGGCACCTGTTGTCATCCTGCCCGGGCTGACTGAGGCGCAAAAGCGTCTGTTGCGTGTTGCCGACAACAAGATTGCGCTGAATTCGAGTTGGGATGTTGATCTGCTGAAGGTTGAGCTTCAGGAGATCATCATCTCCGGCCTCGACATCGAAATCACCGGCTTTGAGATTGGCGAAGTCGACGTCTTTCTGGCGGAACAAGAGGATCCTGCAGAAGACGTGGTCCCGCCAACCGTTGAGGACTCTGTCACGCAACCCGGCGATATCTGGCTGCTTGGCAAGCACCGGCTCGGTTGTGGCGATATCCGGCAGCAGGACGCGCTCGACGCACTGATGGCAGGGGCTGAGGCAGATGCCGCCTTTCTGGATCCCCCCTATAATGTACCGATTGACGGCTATGCGACCGGACGCGGCCAGTTCCGACACCGTGAGTTCGAAGTTGCCGCCGGTGAAATGAGCAAGGCTGAGTTTCAGGCATTCTTGACGGATTGCCTTGGCCGCTGCGCCTCTGTGTCGCGCAACGGCGCGATCCACTTCATCTGCATGGATCACCATCACGCAGGCGAACTGATCGCAGCTTCAGATGAGGCTTACACGCTGCGGCTCAACATCTGCGTCTGGTCAAAAAACAACGCGGGGCTTGGGAAGTTGTACCGCTCCCAGCACGAGCTCATCTTTGTGTGCCGGGTGGGGGAGGCCCAACATCGCAACAATGTGCAACTTGGCAAGCACGGCCGCTACCGCACCAACATTTGGGAATACCCTTCGGTCAACGGCTTCAGCGGCACCCGCAAACATGATCTCGCTTTGCACCCGACGGTCAAACCGGTGGCGATGGTGGCGGACGCCATTCAGGATGTAACCAAGCCCGGGGACCTCTTGCTTGATACCTTCATGGGGTCAGGCACCACCTTGATTGCGGCAGAGCGGACCGGACGGGTTTGCTACGGGCTGGAACTCGACCCCCATTATGTCGAGGTCGCCCTGGACCGCTGGGCGGCGTTGACGGGGCAGGAGCCGGTGCTCGAGGCAACAGGCGAGACGCTGAGTCAGAAGCGCGAGCGCCAAAAGGCTGACGCATGAGCAAGAAGCCAAAAGACAGCTATGACGTCGGTTACGGGAAACCGCCGAAAGAGACGCGGTTCAAGAAGGGCGAACGTTCACCAAACCCCAATGGTCGGCCCAAGAAGGAAGCGTCTATATCTTCGGCAATCAGGGAATGCCTTGGAGAAGACGTGTCGGTGACCGCAAAGGACGGAACAAAGCACACCATGCCTGCTGCCAAAGCCATTGGTAAAAAGGTCGTGGGGCAGGCGGCATCTGGAGACGTGAATTCGCAACGGATGTTGCTGGCTCTAGAAAAGGGTGACGCCGGCCGCCGCCCAACCGAGCCTGAGCAGGCGTTGCCAGACCCAGAAGCGGACGCAAGGGAGCAGCGTTTAACCGTCAACCTGTCGCGAATGCTTCGCGTCACCGCTGGCTGCGGCATGTTTGATGTAGACGAGGAATACGGGTTGGTGCCTTCAGATATTGGAGCGCCACTGATGCGCCTTCATAGTGACCTTATAGGCTCCCAGATCCGGACTATAGCAGACTATAAAGAAGCCCGCCGGAACGCTTTAGTGCAAACCACGGAGGCTTTTGATAATTATGCGTTGAACCAACTTCGTAGGTGGCAAAAAAATGTTCAAAAATCTGATCTCGAATGACTTTTTGGACTGGACTTCAGGCCGTATTCGAGTGAACTGACTGGGTGTCAGCCCGGTTTTCGGGCTCGTTTCAGTGCAACGGACTGCACTTTGAGACGAGACACAGATGACGGCATTGATGATCGAGCAAGAGGTCGTAAACCTTGAAGGCCTTGGCCTTCCGGACTTGCGCAAGCTTTGGGAGCAGCGGTTCGGCCCGCCACCGCCGCTGCGCTCGGCAGACCTCCTCCGCCGGCTTTTGGCCTGGCATATTCAGGCGGACTTTCACGGAGGCTTTGAAGGCGCCATGCGCCGTAGGCTCGTTCAAAAGGGCAATGCCGCGCCGACCGATCTTCATGCCGGCACCCGCATCGTCAAAGAATGGCAGGGACGGCGCTATGAGGTGCTTGTCGACCACCAAGGCCCACTTTTTGAGGGACGGCGCTATCGCAGCCTGTCCGAGATCGCACGAGCCATCACCGGCACACGCTGGAACGGCCCCCGCTTCTTTGGGCTGCGCGACGCGAAGGTCGCCGCATGACGACCAAACCCCGGATTAGGTGCGCGGTTTATACGCGCAAGAGCCACGAAGATGGGCTTGAGCAGGACTTCAACTCGCTGACAGCGCAGCGTGAAGCCTGTCTTGCCTATGTTGCCAGCCAGAAGGCTGAGGGGTGGGTGCCGCTTACCGCAGAGTATGACGATGGCGGGTTTTCTGGCGGAACGCTTGAGCGGCCTGCGCTGAAGCGTTTGCTTGCCGACATTGATGCCGGACGGGTCGATGTGGTGGTGGTTTACAAGGTTGACCGTCTAACCCGCTCGCTCACCGACTTTTCAAAGATTGTGGAGTTGCTTGACGGGAAGGGCGCTTCGTTCGTCTCGGTGACGCAGGCGTTTAATACGACCAGCAGCATGGGGCGTTTGACGCTCAACGTGCTGTTGTCGTTCGCCCAGTTTGAACGCGAAGTGACCGGTGAACGGATCCGCGACAAGATTGCAGCCTCCAAAGCCAAGGGAATGTGGATGGGGGGTGTTGTCCCGCTGGGCTACGACCCGCCTGCCGAAGGTGCACCGCGAAGCCTGACCATCAATCGACAAGAGGCTGAAACCGTCCGGCATATCTATGCCCGCTATCTCGCTCTGGGCTCCGTTCATGCGCTTTGCGATGAGCTGGAAGCCCAAGGCATCCGCTCTAAAGCGCGTATCACTCGGTCGGGGCAGCCAATTGGCGGGCAGATTTTCAGCCGCGGCGCGCTGTTCCATCTTCTCAAAAGCCCCCTTTATCGAGGGCTGATACCCCATAAGGGCAAGACCTATCCCGGACTGCATGAGGCGATCATCGATCAGGACCTGTTTGACGATGTCCAGAACATGCTGGCAGGCAACGCCCAGCGCCGCAAACAGGGACCGACAGGCCCCGGCACGTCGTTGCTCAAAGGTTTGCTTTATGACGAGAGCGGCGCGCCGATGAGCCCGACCATCTCCTATGGCAAGCTCAAGCGCGCATACCGCTATTATGTCTCTTCCCCACTTCAATGCGGCAAGGAGAACGACCATTCATCAGATCATATCCGCCGCGTGGCTGCCGCTCAAATCGAGGGGGTGGTGATCGACGCGCTGCGCAAGGTGCTTGGCGCTGACGATGCGGCGGATTGGGTCACGCTAAAGGCGCCTTTGGTCCGCGTCGAACTCAAGGCGCAATCGGTGGACCTGCTCATCGACGTCGATCGCGGCTTGGCCATTGATCACCTCATAGCGAGAAGCCTCGGCTGGGCTAAAGCGCACCTTGGCCAGGATAGTCATCACATCAGGATAAGTGTTTCAGGTCGCGCGATATTTAGAGGTGGACGGACGTGGATTGTCGGCGGTGGCGGGCAGCATCCATTGAAAGCAGCGCGCGTGGACGCCAAGCTGGTCAAGGCCCTCAAGGCAGCGCACGCGTGGCAGCTCAAGCTCAGTGCCTCGCCGCTCAGCGCGCCGGCCGATCTTGCCTCGGCGCAGGTCCATCCGGATTCCTATATCCGCCTGCTTGGCCATCTCGCCTTCCTGGCGCCAGACATCCAGAAAGCCATTTTGGATGGACATCAGCCGGCAGGTTTGACCATCAAGCGTCTGCTCGCCTGCAAGCTCCCGATTGACTGGGCAGCACAACGAACGATGCTCGGCTTTGCCGGTTGATGATTTCCGTGTTTTGGCGACCGAAATTCCCTGTTAATTTCGACCGATCGCCCGACCGACAGCCGTAAACGGCGGATCTCCGCGGCCTGATCGGCGACGCTCTCCGAGGCCCCAATTTATTTCCCTGTTATTCCCTGTTTAACAGGGAAACCGGAGTCGATTGCTGCACGCCGGAGACTCGCGGTCAAAACGCCCGATTTCGTCTCAAAATCGGTCGAATTTCACGCCAGAATACTCCGGATAGAAACCAGATAACGCCCAGAAACCTTGGGGTTTTGGGCGGCTAGATTGTGTGGAGACCATTTCGCTGGACTGCGTGGCGGGGGGTAGTCGACCGGCGTCGAACCTTCTCTGGGGCATAAGGCATTGATTATAATGTTATTCGTTTGAGTTCGAATCCCATATTTATCGGTTGAAAATAGTTGGTGGATCCCGACTTCGCGAGCTCTCCGATCGCTTGATCGACGCTAGTTTTCCCCCCGAGCGTTACGCCGAACATCCGGGGATTGCTTGGCGCCCCAGCAATGCTGCTCTTTTGATTAACCAGCATCGTGGAAATTTGCTTGCCTCCATTCTCCAGGAGCTACGCCAAAACGCCCACGGAAAAAGCGGATGAATGCGGCTGGGTGGGAATAGCCGAGGCGTTCAGCGATTTCCTTCACTGACTGTTTTTTGTTCCGGAGCATTTCCACTGCAAGCTCGGCGCGTGTGCTTGCAACAAGTTCGCTGAACTCGGTTCCTTCTCTGTAAAGCTCCCGCTGCAACGTACGCGTACGACGCGACATGGCGCGTGCAACGTGGTCAATGGATGCGCGGCCCATGGGTAGCAGGGCATGAATGAGGCGAACGACCAGGCTGGTTGTCTCGTTGCCATCTTGCGTCGGAAGGGTGTCGAGCAAAGTTCCAGCATACCCTGCGATCGCCACATCTGCGTTGGTGTTGACACGATCAAGATCAGCGCTCGGGCATTCGAAGCCATCGAATGGACTGCTGAAGTGCACCGGGCAACCAAAGAACCTGCTATGGAATGTCGCGACTTTGGGTGCCTCATGCGAAAAATGGACCCCCACCGGCGACCAATGCTCCCCCAGCAGTAAGCGGAAAAGGTGAATGTAGGTCGACAGGGCCAGCTCGCGCGATTGCCGAGCGGGCGCAGATGACCCAATGGATACGCCGACGATCAAAGTCGCCACATCGTCATCCTGGTCGATGTGGATGCTCAATGCATCGCTCATAAGGTGGCGATACTTTTGCGTCATGGCTAGCGCATCGCGCACCGTTGGTTGCTGCCCCAGGACCAGACCGGGTGCTGTCAGTCTAATGCGAACCGCTCTCCACTGGATGCAATGATCCTCAACTTTGCAATTCTTTAGTTCACAAGGTTTTGCCACTCGACCAGTGCGGCCGAGCGTCGAAGCTTGAATGTGGTTCGGTCGACGAGGTGGCGTTCCTGGGAAAAGTGGTTGTGGAAGGAAGCATGGACTGAAGCAAATTTCTGTAGGGACTTCATTTGCCGAAATCGCAGCATCGCCCGTTCTCGTCGTCGAAAGGGGAGGTGGCTGTTTTCAGCTCGGTTGTTTAGCCAGCGTCCCATCTCCCGCCGCTCTACATTGCCCAGTTCCTTCATGGCGGCAGGGTAGGAGCGTAGTCCATCAGTAACGATTTCTTCTGCCTGTCCATGGCGTTTCATGGCTTTCTTCAGAAAGCGTAAAGCTGCGGATTTGTCGCGTTTCCGAGTGACGTAGCTTTCCAGAACCTCACCCTCGTGGTCTACAGCACGCCATAAATAAACCATCTCGCCGTTGAGTTTGACGTACATCTCATCAAGGTGCCAACGCCAGTGTTTGAAGCCGCGCATCCGGTTTACCCGCTGGCGCCGGATGTCTGCAGCAAACAGTGGACCAAACCTGTTCCACCACAGCCTCACCGTCTCGTGACACACGTCGATGCCGCGCTCGAATAGTAGGTCTTCAACGTTTCGCAGCGACAACGGAAAGCGGACATACAGCATCACCGCGAGACGGATGATCTCCGGTGACGAGTTGAAATAGCGGAAGGGACTGGCGGATTTGCGGCGTCGAGACATGACGCCGCTTAGCCTTCAAACGCCCTCGCTACCAGCAGGTGCATTTGCTTTGACAGTGCCGGGCGATCCAATGTAAGCGCGTTTGCGCCGATGCCGATACCTGCGGATCTGGCGGAAGCGTTGCGCCAGCAGGAACTAAGTTCGTGACATCGCAGCTGCGAGATTGCTTGATTAACCCCTTTTCAGTATTGCGGCGGTGATGGTGCGTGTGCTTCTTCTGTTTTGGCTGGCGGTTGGACTGGCATTTGGCGGCGTAGAATCGCCGTCGATGGCGCACGACGCTCTGCCCTACAGTGCTGTCCTTGCTGCGTCCGACGTAAGCGGTCATGCCGAAGCAGCGCATCGCGACCATGCTCCCGATGATGAAAATTCCCCCTGCCATGCCATGGTTCATCACCATTGCAGCGTGGGTCTTAATGCCGGCGCGCCGGTCATGGTCGAGAGCCTGTCGCTGGCCCGTGTCGCGATGCGGCCACAAGACAGCGCCATCCTGAGCTCTTTGGCGCAAGCCCCGCCGCTTCAGCCGCCTTCTGCCTGAACTTGCACCGTAACGGCGCACGGACCTGTGGGTTCGCGCACTGAACGCATGCCAAGTTCAGGAGTTTTTCATGCCCATATCCTTGCGCGCCGCCCTTATGGCTGCGGCGCTCGTCACTGCCTTTCCGGCCTTGGCCGAACCCATAACGCTCGAGACTGCAATCGAGCGCGCCATTGCAAGCCAACCGCGCCTGGCAGCCGCTGAGGCGCGTGTCGACGCTGCCGAAGCGCGCACGCGTCAGGCGAATGTCGGTCCCAATCCGCAAGTCAGCCTCGAGGTCGAGGATTTCGCCGGAAGCGATCCGTTCCGCGGCTTGGACAGCACACAAACCACGCTGGCGCTTAGCCAACAGCTCGAGATCGGGGGTCAGCGAAGCGCCAGGCGGTCCGTTGCGGCAAGCGAGCGTGAGGTGGCGGCCCTTGCCCTGCTTCGCGAGCGCATTGATCTGGTCCGTGACGTTGAACTGGCCTTTGCCGAGCTGGCAGCGGCGACGGATCAGGCAACGCTGGCGCGCGACAATGCCGCGCAGGCGGCATCGCTTGCCAACACGGCGCGCATTCTGGTCGAAGCGGGCCGCGATCCGCCGCTCCGGCAATTGCGCGCCGAAGCGGCACTCGCCGAAGCGCGCGCCGCCGAGGTTGAAACATTCAGTCTCATGCTTGCCGCGCGTCGAAACCTTGCAGTGCTGGTTGGGTCAGATGATCCGGAACTGACGGCCGCAGTGGGCACGCCGCAGCAACCTCGACCAACGAACGATCCTGCCTTTATCGGCATCGACGAGCGGCTTGCCGAGGCGGAACGCCGCGTTGCTGCGACGCGGGTGGCGCTGGCGCAGTCGGCTGCTGTTCCTGATGTTACGGTAAGCGGCGGGCTGCGGCGTTTCAATGACGGGCGCGATACTGCCCTCGTTGCAGGCGTGTCGCTGCCGATCCCGATCCGTGACCGCAATCGCGGCGGGGTCGAAGCGGCGCGGGCGGAACAGACCGCAGCCGAATTTCAGGCAGAGCGGGTCCGGGCCGAGGCGCGGCGCGACAGGGCGCAGGCACAAATGCTGGTCGAAGCTGCCGAGACGCGGTTGGCCGCGCTTGAAGGGCCCGGCCTTGCCCAAGCCGAGGAGGCGGTGAGGCTGGCGCAGATTGGCTACAATGCAGGGCGCTTCTCGCTACTCGAATTGCTCGACGCCCAAGGCGCGCTGACCACGGCGCGACGTTCCATCATCGAAGCCCGGCTCGACCGGGCCCGCGCGATTGCCGCGCTCAATCGCGCCTATGCGCGCGAGGAGAACTGATCATGACGATTGACCGGAAAATGCTGGCTCTGATCGGCGGGGCCGCGATCATTGCCCTTGTGGGTGGCGGCGCGGGCTATGTGCTGCGCGGCGACGCAGCACATAGTGATGAAGCTGCCCAAAGCGCTGAGCCTGGCGGCGATGCCGAGGCCGAGGCGGCGCCGGGGGAAGGCACCATCATCGTGACCGAAGCGCAGCTGCGCACAGCAGGGATCGTGGTTGCGGCGGTCGGAGAAGGCTTTGCCGGGGGCGAAGTGACCACGGCAGGCGTGCTCGTGCCGCCGACACAGTCGGTCGGTCACGTCACCGCACGCACATCGGGCGTTGTCGTGCGGATCCTGCGCCAGCTTGGCGACCGGGTTGCGGTAGGCGATGCGCTCGCTGTCATCGACAGCCGCGAGGTTGCCGAGGCGCAGGGCGCGTCGGCACGCGCACGGCGCGCAGCCGAAGCCGCACGCACTGTTCTTGCGCGAGAGGAAAGTTTGTTCCGCCAACGTGTCACGGCACGTCAGGATTATGAAGCAGCGCAAGCCGCCTATGATGCGGCGCGAATTGAAGCACAGCAAGCCGAGCAAGCCTTGCGTGCGCTGGGTGCAGGAACAGGCGGAGGCACCACCCGGCTGATGACGCTGCGTTCGCCGCTCGCCGGCGAAGTAACGTCGGTGACCGTAACGCCTGGCGAATATGTTCCGCCCGAGCGCGAGCTGTTTCAGGTCGCCGATCCGCGCACGGTCTGGGCGGAGTTGATGATCCCTGCGCGCGATATCCAGCGCGTTCGGGTCGGCCAGACGATCATGCTTTCTGTCCAGGGCAGCGATCATCCGCACACGGGCAGCATCCGCTTTCTCTCACCCGCCGTTGATCCGGCCACTGGCGCGGCCAAAGCCATCGCCACCATCGACAATCGCGATGGCGACCTTCGTGTCGGCCAGAACGTAAGTGCGCGGGTCACGACGCCCGGGAGCGATGGCCAGCGGGTGCCAGTGGTGCCGCGCAGCGCGATCCAGGAGGTCGAGGGGCGGAGTGTTGTTTTCGTGCGCACGCCGCGCGGCTTTGTCATGCGGCCGGTGACGGTGGGCACTGGCAGCGATGCCGCCGTGCCCATCATCTCGGGTCTGCGCGTCGGCGAACGCGTCGCGACCGTCAACGCCTTCGTCCTCAAAGCGGAACTCGGCAAGGCCGAGGCCGAACATGATCACTGAGAGGATGAACCATGATTGAAAAAATCCTCGCCTTCGCCGTCGAGCGAAGGGTGCTGGTGGTCCTCTTGACCGCGTTTGCCGCCATTTATGGTGCCACCCAGCTTGCACAGCTGCCTGTCGATGCGGTGCCCGACATCACCAACCGGCAGGTGCAGATCAACGCCGTTGCGCCCTCGCTCGGGCCAACGGAAATGGAACGCCAGGTCAGCTATCCCATCGAGACCGCCATGGCGGGCATGCCCGGCCTCGTTGAAACCCGCTCGATTTCGCGCAACGGGTTTGCGCAGGTCACGGTGATCTTTACCGACGATACCGATCTCTATTTCGCCCGCCAGCAAGTGGGTGAGCGCTTGACGCAGGCGGCGGGCACATTGCCGCCCGGGGTGGATCCACAAATCGGACCGGTGTCGACCGGCCTTGGCGAAGTGCTGATGTGGACAGTCGACTTCGCGCATCCCGACGGGCGCGGGGCTCCGCGCGCGCGGACCGGGCAGCCGGGCTGGCAAAATGACGGCAGCTATCTTACGCCTGAGGGACAGCGGCTGACGACGCCGGAAGAGCGGCTGACCTACCTGCGCACGGTCCAGGACTGGATCATTCGGCCACAGATGCGTCAGGTTGCCAATGTGGCGGGTGTCGACGCCATCGGCGGTTTCGTGAAGCAGTATGAAGTCGCACCCGATACGGTGCGTCTGGCCGCCGCCGGTCTTTCGATGACCGATCTCGTCGACGCGCTCGAACGGGGCAATGTATCGAGCGGTGCGGGCGTGGTCGAGCGCAGCGGGGAAGGACTTGTGGTTCGCGCCGATGCCCGGGTGTCACGCGGGTCTGAAATTGCCAATATCGTGATTGCCCAGCGTGGCGGGGCGCCGGTGCGGGTCGTTGATGTGGCGACCATTTCGTCGGGCCGCGAGGTCCGCACGGGTGCAGCCAGCGTCAATGGTCATGGCGCTGTGGTTGGCACCGCCCTGATGCTTGCAGGTGGCAACAGCCGCACGGTGGCGGCCGAATCCGCCGAAAAGCTCGAAGAGATCGGCGCGGCCCTCCCGCCCGGTATTGTCGTGACGCCGGTGCTTGATCGTTCGGTGCTGGTTGATGCGACGATCAGCACGGTGGCCAAGAACCTGACCGAGGGCGCGCTCCTCGTCATTGTCATCCTGTTTCTGCTGCTCGGCAATTTCCGCGCTGCCATCATCACGGCACTGGTGATCCCGCTGTCGATGCTGCTGGCGGCAATCGGGATGGTCAAAGGGGGTGTTTCAGGCAATTTGATGAGCCTCGGCGCACTCGATTTCGGGCTGATTGTCGATGGCGCGGTCATCATCGTTGAAAATTGCCTGCGCCGTCTGGCCGAGCGTCAGCATCATGAAAACAGGTTGCTCAGTCTGCAGGAGCGGCTTCACGAAGTGATGGTTGCTGCGCGCGAGATGATCCGCCCGTCGGTGTTTGGTCAGGCCATCATTATCTTGGTGTATCTGCCGCTGCTCGCGTTCGACGGGGTGGAAGGCAAGATGTTCGCGCCGATGGCGATCACGGT
>JAIXWO010000005.1 GCA_027491235.1 Sphingomonadales bacterium | reverse complement strand
TGAAGCGCGTGGTCTCCTGACCTGCGACCACAGGATGATCCAGCCCACCGTACTGGGACGGCGGTTTCTCAACGACTTGCAACAGATGTTCTTGCCCGAAGAGGGCTGAGTCGGGGCGGGGCGGGTTATAATCTCGCCCGATTCAAGAAAAGGAAGCGTGGCCGAGCGGTTTAAGGCACCGGTCTTGAAAACCGGCGAGGGTTTGCGCCCTCCGTGAGTTCGAATCTCACCGCTTCCGCCAGAAGACCGTATAACGGTCTTTTTTTTCGTCTCAAAACAGCGAAAAACCTTTGAATTCATTGGTAAATGTTGAGTTGCGGGCTTGCAGGTCATCTCACTAGGTCTTAGAATCTTTTGTGGTTATAGATGATGGGAAGCCTAAATGCCAAAAATTGCCAAGCCCTTAGGAGCACTTGAGGTCAGTCGCCTTAGTGGTGCTGGGTTGCACGCTGTTGGCACTATCGCTGGGTTGTACTTGGCGATAAACAAAAACGGCGCTCGGTCATGGATCCTTCGCACTAAGGTCGGAAATAGGCGCACTGATATTGGCCTAGGAAGTTACCCCGCAATTGCTCTTTCTGTGGCCCGCGAAAGGGCGCTAGAAGCCAAAGAGAAAATTCGGCAGGGTATAGACCCAATCGCCGACAAAAGAGCCAGACGCTCAGTTATTGAATGGACGTTTGATCGATGCGCTGCAGAATACATCGCCCTCCACCGGGCGGGATGGAAAAACGCCAAGCACGCGCAGCAGTGGGAAAACACTCTAGCTACCTACGCTTCGCCTGAGTTTGGATCTAAGCACGTGCGAGAAATTGGTATTTCTGAAGTGCTGTCAGCCATCCAGCCTCACTGGTTGACCAAGAACGAGACGATGGTGCGGCTTCGCAACCGCATCGAGCTGGTTCTTTCATGGGCTGCCGTCAAGGGATTCAGGGCCAAAGAAAACCCAGCCGCATGGCGTGGCAACCTCGACAGCGTCCTACCAAAGCCGAGTAAGGTCAACAAGCGCAAGGCGCACAAGGCGCTTGCCTACACTGACATCAATAGATTTGTATCCAGGCTCACACTGTCTGATGGCATGAGCGCTAAATGTCTTCACTTCCTTATTCTGACCGCTACCCGTTCCAACGAGGCCAGAGGTGCGCAGTGGAGTGAGATAGATATGCAGGGTCAGACTTGGACCATACCTGCTGAACGCATGAAAGCGGGTATTAGTCATCGGATCCCGTTATCAGCGCCAGCGGTGGCCCTTCTAGCCTCTTTGCCAAGGTTTGAAGGCAATGACAACGTATTCCAAGGCCGTGCAAACAAGCCCCTGTCAGACATGAGCCTGACCCTGCATATGCGTCGTATGGAGGTGGATGCTGTGCCGCACGGATTTAGATCGACCTTCGTTGATTGGGCCGCTGAGCGCACTAACTACCCGCCGGAACTGCGCGAGATGGCACTGGCCCACAAGATTGCCAACCAGACCCAAGCAGCCTACCAACGAGGTGATATGTTCGAGCGCCGCCGAGCTCTGATGAACGACTGGGCTGTATTTGTACACACTCCGCCAGCACAAGTTAGCGTGCGACAAATCAGAGGTGCGGCATGAATGACAAATTGTCTAAGTATGAAAAACAGCTTGGGAAATTGCGCACTAAGTGGAGCAAGGCAGAATGGCGTAAGGTTGCCTATCAACTTGCCGGTATCGTCATTCCAGAAACGCGAGGCCGAAAAACTTTGACTGAGGAGGAAAAATATGAAAAAGAACAAAGGCTTAGGGCTGCAGAGTTTTGGCGTGACCAACATATCGCTACGAAATCAAAATTTGATGGTGATGTCGGGACAGTACAAATGCGCCACATACCAATCAAAAATAAGCCTGCTATAAAGGTAGTATTAGAGCAGTCACCTTCAATAAGCAAAGAACCGCTGACTGAAGCTAAGTTAAAGAAAATGACCGATGCGCTAAATCGGGAAATTCAGATAAGTCAAAAAAACAGGCGAGAAGAAAAGTGAACTAATTTTCTTCGCTAAATTGTAGGTGATTCTTCTCACATCGTATTTTTGCGATGCATTGAGGGTCACCATATGGCACAAAATTACATTCGAATCGGCGAATTAGCGAGCACGCCAAACAAAGTGGGACTGCTGCCTGCAAGCCCTGCAACCATCTGGCGCAAAGTCAAGGACGGCACATTCCCACGTCCAGTCAAGCTAGCAGAACGAATCACGGCTTGGCGTATGGACGACATTCAAGACTGGCTTACCTCACGTCATGAGGCGGTGGGTAAATGAGCACTATCACTGACCTTTGCCGTAACAACTTCAATCCAAAAAATATACCCGCCGATCTCAAAGCCATTAAGGGATGGCTTGTTTGGGAGGCGAGGGAAAAAGCCAATCCCAAGCCGGGAAAATTTGACAAAGTGCCCTTTTACCCAGCAGGGCAGCAGCGAAAAGGTTCACAAGGAAGCGAAGTTGACAAAAATAGACTAGGTACATTCGAGCAGGCGTACGAAGCGTTCAAAGAAAACCCGCGATATGCAGGCTTAGGCCTGGCAATGCTGCCTGATTGGAGCCTTGTCGCTTTTGATGGCGATGGGTGCTTGAACGAGCAGGGGGAGATTGATGCAGATGTAGACGATTTGACTCAGGGCACTTATACGGAAGTGTCACCCTCCGGAAAGGGCATCCGAGCATTTTTTAAGGGCGCGCACAAAACTGTGCGAAAAGGAAGCCGAGAAATTTACTCTGCCACTCAATTTGTGACGGTAACTGGCAACGCGCTAGACGAAACACGAACAATACGAGATCTGAAGGATGTCCAGTCTTTGCTGGACGAGATGTTTTCACAACCCATTGTGGCTAAGCCCACTACTGCATCGGTAAATTCAAATGAAAATGGGCAATTGATGGAGGACCTTCGAGCAGCGCTTGAGTTCATAGACCCGAGCAACTACGACGAATGGATGTCGACGGGTATGGCACTAAAAACAGCCCCCCTAGAGCCACAGTCAAAAGAGGAGCTCTATCACTGGTGGTCCGCGAAGTCGGATAAGTACGATCTGGCAGAGTGCCATGCCAAATGGGCGTCCTTAAATCCAACACAAACGTCCTACAAGGCGATATTTAAGAAGGCGCAGGGGTTTGGTTGGATCAACCCTGCTTCTGGCTTTGAGTTGATAGCTCGTGGCTCTAACAACCAAGACATGCTGGCTGAAACATTCGCCCAGCGGTATCAGGGCTCCCTTGTTTATGCGCATGACGGAGGTGTATGGTTGGAGTTCAATGGCTATCAGTGGCGTAAAGACCCGACACGTAAGGCCTTTGAGTACGCACGCCAGTTGTGCCGAGAGCTTGGAGATGGAAAGCAAGCAACACGTGCTGCGTTTTTTGGTGGTGTGGAACAGATCGCAAAGTGTGATCCTCGGCTTTCGTGTTCAAGCAGTGAATTCGATATTGATAGCTATGAACTTAACACTCCATCCGGCGTATACGATCTGCGCACGGGTGAGCTTAAGCCACATCACCCTAAGCAGCGGCTGACCAAGATCACAGCAGTAGCGCCAACAGGGAACCATAGTGGGGTGTTCCTAAAGGCAATCCGAGAGATTTCTGGCGGTGATGAAAATCTTGTTCGCTTTCATCAAGTGAGCCTAGGGGCAATGCTCTCGGGCGCTCGAGAGGAACATTGGCTGGTCTATTGGTTTGGCACTGGACGGAACGGCAAGAACTTGCTGGCAGATTTGGTTTTCTCAATCCTTGGCGAGTATGCGCACAAGTTGCCGTCATCGGCCTTAATGTCCAAAAAACACGAGTCGCATCCCTCCGAGCTAACTGGACTAAGGGGTGTCAGGCTGGCGCTGTCCTCGGAAATTGAAGAAGGCTCTTTTTGGAACGAGGCACGGCTCAAAGAACTGACAGGGGATGAATTCATCACAGCCCGATATATGGGTAGGGACGCATTCACCTTCACCAAGACACACAAACACTTGATTCTGGGAAACCACCGACCACAGATCAAGACGGTGGACGAGGCAATCAAAAGCCGCGTATTCCTAGTCCCTTTTGATGTCTCCTTTGCAGGTCGTGAGGATAAAGACCTGCCTCAGAAAATCCGAGAAGAAGCGGGCTATGTGCTGCACTGGTTGATCGAAGGGCATGCGGCCTGGTTAGATAACGGCAAGTGTCTTCCTAAATGCGATGCAGTCGAGAGAGCGACCAAGGGCTACTTTTCAGCACAGTCGACCATTGAGATGTGGATCGACGAGCGCTGCCGCAAAGTCGACGATCCCGACAGACCCGCAGGTGGATGGCACTCTGCATCTGAACTTTACGAAGATTATCAGGATTGGAAGCGAGCACGGGGGGAGGTTCCGGTATCACAAACACGTTTTGGAGAGTTCATGGCGCGGACTTTTGAAAAAGTCAAATGCAACCGGGGGCGCGTATATGTTGGCATCGAACTCGAGCGGGCAAGGGCAATATCTATGCCACTCAATCGGAATTTTTAAAAAGAGGTAGTGGTGGGATGTGCAGGGTTGTCCAATAGATTCAAATAAATCGTTCTTTAGGGCAATCTATTGGACAACCGTGCACAACCCTGAACTTTGTAAATCACAGCACTTTACATTTTTAATGAAAGATATTTATGACGAGTGAGTTTTCCCTCACCCTTGAGCGTATCAACGCCTCGTTCATACGTATACCTGACCGATTGTCTAACCCCAAGGGTGAGGCTGCGAGAGCTGAATATTTCAAGATTTTTGGTTCATGCATTTTTGGACATCACCAAGAAGAGGGAGGTCTTTATCTCAGCCTGCCATTTCAAACAGCACTTTTGACTGATCCTGTGCTTTACATTGTGGGTGGCGGATTGCTTGTGCTTGACCATCCCGTTCGAAGTGGTCAGAGTGAGTTCGCTATCAATGCCCACATCATTGACCTCAATCGCGCGTGCAGTCTGTATGAGAACCGCTATCCGCGCATGATCTCCTGCCCGAGGAAAGGAGAGGACATTAGAGCTAGTTGGATGGTTAACCGGCTGATGAATCTAGGGTTCAAAGGTCCATTTGCCAAGGATTAATCATGACGGTTGTAAAGTACGAATTTGATACTGTTTGGCCTAAAGTCCTAGAGGCTATCGCCAATGGAAACTCTTTGACCACCGCACTTACCCGCATAAATCCATCGCCTAGCTATGCTTGGGCAAAGATGCAGTTACGGAATAATCATGAACTAAAAGTCGCTTACCAGCAGGCTGTAGAAGATCGCGCAGATCGTCTTGCGGAAGAGTTGATAGAGTTGGCCGACACACCCATGCCAGATGGGCTGGACGGCCCTGGCAGATCTGCATGGGTACAGCAGATGCGTTTGCGGGTTGATGTTCGCAAGTGGGCCGCATCAAAGTTGAAACCGAAGCTTTATGGAGAGCGTCTTGACCTGTCCGTTAACCATGAGCCAATCAGCATCAATGCCGCGCTGGAATCTGCTCAGCGCAGAGTAATAGATGATCGAAGAACGGTTGAGGCGCAATAGTCGCGCGCGTACGTGGGTAGGGTACGCCTTTAGACACAATCCCATGCTCAGGCATTACGATTCGCTCTATCGCAGCGTTATTTAATTTTTAATTTTATAACTCACTGCATTTGATGCTTCAACACTCGGCATGAAGGCGTGCCAGTGTCTCTGGGAGCACAACACGCAGATGCGTCCCTATTAAAAATTTTCAAAAAGATAACGATCCCACTCTCGTGCTTTGTCGGTGGGTCTTTTTGCTGGACAATGAGACATTGCTTGAATCAAACCACAATGTTTTTTGTTGTGTGCCGGAATGTAGCCACCGAGGGCGACCTTCATAGTCTGGAATTAGCAGGTCACATGAAAAAATTTACAAACGAGATTTGCCTCCTATCGGCACTATTAACTATATGTGTCTCATTTGGTATGCCGTCTGCCCATGGACAGGCCACCCCTGCGCCAACTGCAATGTTTGCAATTAAACCTTTGTTTGACTGGGTCGGTAAATTTAAAGGCGGGTTTGCCGCCATAAAATATGGAGGGAAATACGGGTTTATTGATAAACAAGGACAAATTGTAATAAAACCCCGTTTCGATGATGCAAAAGATTTTTCTGAGGGGCTCGCTAGAGTCAGGATCGGTGATTCTTCTCGCGGGAAATGGGGTTTTATTGATCGGCAGGGCGAGTTTGTTATTGCCCCACAATTTGATCACGCTGAAAATTTTAGCGAAGGTCTTGCAATAGTTCGTACCGGAGATTTCCGGTCAGGCAAATATGGATTCATAGACAAAAACGGTATCTATGTCATTAATCCAATTTTCGATACCGCAGTTTCGGGCTTCTCTGAGGGACTTGTAAGAGTGGCCATCCGCTCTGGCGAAGCTCAAAAATGGGGATACATTGATAGACATGGCAGAGTTGTAATTAATCTTGAGTATGACTGGGCTGGCGATTTTAGCGATGGTGTAGCGGAAGTAAGTCGTAACGGAAAACTTGTGCATATAAACAAGCAAGGTATGGCAACCTCTAAAAGTCAATTCGATTCTTTAGGAGGTGGAAGATTTGCGGATGGACTTAAGGCAGTAATGGTCGGTGATCGAAAAGATGGAAAGTGGGGATATGTCAATACACAAGGAGATTTCATCATCAAGCCCCAGTTTGATTGGGTAAGGGATTTCTCTGATGGCCTCGCTGCAGTTCTTGTTGGAGATCATAAAACGGGGAAGTGGGGGTATATAAATACCAAAGGGAATTTCGTGATCAATCCACAGTTTAGGGAAGTGGGGCCTTTTCAGGAAGGGTTTGCTTCAGTTCGATTTGGCGATGAAAAAAACGCAAAATGGGGTTACGTTGATAGACAAGGAAATGTAGTTATACCCCCCCAGCTAGATAATAATTCTGATTATTTTGTGTATTCCTTTATCCTTGATGCAGGTCTCTCAGAGGGATTGGCTGCTAGCTGTATTATCCAAAATGAAGTAAGAAAATGTGGCTTTATTTCAAAAAAATTTATGGAGTCTGAAAAATTTGGCGATCAGATTTCTTCAAATAAAAAAGGTAATTTAGATGAGCCGGGCAGGGGGAGTATTTCTCTCGATGTTATTTACACAGAGCCTGATGCAAATGGCATGGTGGTAATAACAATCAAAACCAATGCCGATACCGCTTCACTTAAAATTAATGCCGAAGAACACGGTGGCAGAGCTGACGGTAATTACATCATTAAAAAACTCGCTCGAGCAGGGGCGACCACAGAATTCAATGTTGTGGCAAAAGATGTCAATGGCAATAAGGATAGTAAAACAATCACTGTTCAGCGATCTTTATCGGAGGGTTCGGCCAAGACAGCTGCACTCAATCCAACGCAAGTGAAGAAGCAGCCTGAGCGTGATGCGGTTGCCATTGTCATCGGTATTGCGGAGTATAGAAATTTACCCAAGGCCGATTATGCAAACGAAGACGCTCGTATTTTCTATGATTACGCAATTCGGGCCTTGGGTATCAAACCTGAGAATATAAAGTTATTGATCGATGGCGACGCTGATCAGGCCGATATTTATCAAGCATTCAAGACATGGCTGCCAAGTCGTGTGCGCTCCACCACCGATGTTTACGTCTTCTACAGTGGGCATGGCCTACCTGCAGCCAATGGACAAGAGTTGTATCTGCTGCCACAAAGAGCGCATCGCGATCTGGTGGAGGAAACGGCAATTTCCATGAGCAAGATAGGTGCAGCTATTCAAGCCGCCAAACCCCAATCTGTTACGGTTTTTCTGGATAGCTGTTACAGCGGACTAGCGCGTACAGGGGAAACTCTCTTAGCCAGTGCTCGCCCTGTTGTACTCAAGGCTGACAAGAGAGTATTTCCTGACGAGTTTACGGTCATCACCGCAAGTCAAGCAGATCAAATTTCTAGCAGCAGCCCTGATTTAAAGCACGGCATCTTCAGTTATTACCTTATGCGGGGCATGGAAGGCGAAGCTGACATAAATCGGGATGGAAAAATCACTGCGGGTGAGATGCATGGTTATCTGGCTGAACGGGTGACCAGACAAGCTGGCATGCTGAATAGACGGCAGGATCCACAACTAGTCGGCGATGCAAATCGGGTATTGGTAGGTCAATGACTTCAGGAATTTAAATGTATTTTAATAGAGCGCATGCATTTTTAACTTTAGTTGTATTTTTAGTGGGCTGCGGAACTTCGGAGGTCGTGAAAGGACCAAATTCCACTTATACAGTCTCCGCTCAATACGGCTCTCTCAACGGTAGTTGGGGCCGCGCATCGCAAGAAGCTATGCAAAGAGCACAATTTTTTTGCGACGTAAAAGGCGAAAATTTTGTATTTCTTGGTGAGCAAAGAGATGGGGTTTTGGGTTGGTCGCCGCAAGTCTCAACTATTACCTTTCGATGTGGTGAAAACAGTAGGTCACTGATATCTGAAAACAAAGACAAGAATTTGATTGCCATAAATGATTCAGGAACGTTGAAGTTAAATCCTTCAGGGATTGAGAAAAAATCTGACAGAGATTCTGTTGCGATCATTATTGGCATACAAAATTACAAGCGTTTGGGTAAAGCCGATTTCGCCAATTTAGATGCAGAGAAATTTGCCGAATATGCCCACCGCGCCCTTGGCATTCCCAAGAGCCGTATTAGAACTCTGACCGATGCTGATGCTGATCAAGCTGCGTTGCTCAAGACTGTCCGAAATTGGCTACCACTGCAGGTCACCAAAGATAAGACCGATGTGTTTGTGTTCTACAGCGGGCACGGATTGCCGTCCGCAGACGGTAAGTCGTTGTACTTGTTGCCCTACGGCGTGGACCATGACTTGCTGGACGAGACCGCTGTGGATCAACGCAAGATTGTCGCAGCAATTCAGGCTGCCAAGCCCAGATCTGTGACCATGTTTATAGACAGTTGCTATTCAGGGCTATCAAAAACTGGTGACACGCTGCTCGCTGGTGCCAAACCTGTCGTGTTGAAAAGCACCGATATCGGCTACCCGTCTGAATTTACGGTGATGACTGCCTCGTCACCTGACCAGATATCTTCGGCCAGTAATGATTTGCAGCACGGGGTATTTAGTTTTTACTTAATGAAGGGCATGGAGGGCGGTGCTGACCTTGATAAGGACGGCAAGATAACCGTAGGCGAAATGCATAGATTCTTGATGGACAACGTACCTCGTCAGGCCATGTCCATGAACCGAAAGCAAGAGCCGCAGTTAGTTGGTGATGCCAATCGCGTCCTAGTCGGGCGCTAGAAACACCCATTTATCGGGCTCGATAAAGTTATGGCGCGAAACATTGTTCATATGTTTGCTGTGTTGATGCTTTTTGCTAGTTCGCCTCTGCTTCGGGCTGACGAATTGCCTTTGTGCGCGGTGCATTTCAGGGAAGATGAGGTGATTAGTTCAGCTCATATCCAAAAGCTTCATAACTGCCGTACTAGAAGATTCCCAATAACATTGGAGAATGGATTTACCAACGACTTGGGTCACTACACAGGTACCTGGAAAAATGGCAAGCGTGACGGCGAAGGTACCCTGACTAACTGGATCTCCATGGGCATGACCACACGCTGGGAAAATGATCGTCCCAGCAATGGATTGGCATCCTACGGCGGATGTACCAGCCGCAAGCATGGCTACGTCTACAACGGCAGGTTCTTCAGTTTTACTTTGCCCATTGATTGGCTTGCTGTCACAACCAGAGGTTGGGGATTGTCATGGTTGGCTGACGCATTTTCTGTGCTCAGCTCGGACATTCAAGCCCTGTTGCCCCCGATTTTCGGTTGGCGTATTTGAGGAGCGGCAAGCTCTTGGTTTTCATGATGGTCGGATCGGAGGGGCGCTTAACCCTTGGCCCTGAAAGGCTGCTGAATGATTTTAAAATGCAAAAAAATTTGTTTGCGACACCTCGGCGCACATTGCCGATCAGCTCGGGACCTACCCCCCCGGGGGGGCGCTGCCCAGCGGGCGATGGATTATTGTAAGTTTTTGGCCTAGGTTTAGAAGGTTGGTATCTTGCGATATGCGCTGATGCTCTGAGAGGGTGAAGGGTATAGGTTCATTTTAATTTATGTGGGTATGTTTGATGGTATTTTCAATTAATCTCATCAAGTCCCTCATAAATACTTGATGTAATGGGGACACCGCTTCCGCCAAATTATAAAGTCCCCACACGGGGACTTTTGTTTTTGAAGCGAGCAATGCGCCTGCGCACATCATGTGTGGGATTCGAAAGGTATGGCATGCAAGCCAGTACCCCTGCCAGCGCTCTAGTTAAGCGCCGGCAGGCGAGCAGTTTTCTCCATTGGATGGAATGATGGCTCTACTGGATGTTTGGCGGGCCTTTAAAACGTTTTGACTCACCAAACAAAAACCAGAACGCGATCATCCCGACAATCATAGCAATGGTCAGGTACAAAACTTTCTCATTGGGAGGCTGCATTCCTACAAACACCAGAAGCGCTCCACCCAGTACCGCCAGCAATGCCATCGGTTTGGATAGTCGTCCTAGGTCAAAAGGACCTTTTTGGGTCCAGGTCTTACCCTCTGCCAGAAGGCCAGCAGCCGTTGGCATGACATAGGAGATGTAAAGGAAGACAGCACAACCGGTGGACAACACGACAAAGCCATCACCATACAAAGTGACAACGACGGCAAGCACGGCAGATACCAATGTGGCCGCGATCGGTGTGCCCAGTGTAGGGTGAACCTTGCGCAAGGTGTCAGAGCCGGGTAGGCCACCGTCACGGGCGAATGCGTACATCATCCTTGAGCAAGAGGTTAGGCAAGCGAGTCCGCAAAGGAAGTTTGCAACAAAAATTCCGATTGATAATCCTGATCGCAAACCTGCCGGCAACGAAGAGAGCAAAGCTTCGAAGTACCCCATGCCCATTTTGATGCCAGCTTCTAGATCGGGCATCACCAGGACAAACGTGCAGATCATGATAAATCCAAAGATGCCTGAGTACAGTACTGAGGTGATGATGCCGCGCGGCACAACAGCAGAAGCATTGCGCGTTTCCTCAGCAGTATGTGCTGATGCATCAAAGCCTGTAATTGTATAGACGGTCAGCAGCAAGCCAGATAAAAACGGCATTAGGAATCCGCTATGCTCAGGCCATGGGCTGCCTTCTTTACCTGTGAAATTGGTAAAAGTGAAGAGCTTGTTTAGATCCAGCGGAACCGGCGAATAAATCAGAAGTGACACGGTTAGGACGAGGGAGAGCACCAGTATCAGATATCCTGAAAAATCGGTTAGCAAGGTGGTTAGCTTTGCGAACCGGAAGATCAGAACCGCCTGAACTGCCGTCATCAGCGCCAGAAAGATGACCTGATCGGCGTAACCAAGCGACGCCGGATCGATTCCCAGCATTGGCGCAATCGATGTTTTAAAAAAAACATCGTAAACGCCCATATTCACAGAGGCTACGACAAAAATCAGGCCCAAAAGATTGAACCAAGCGGTGATCCAGCCATA
>JAIXWO010000016.1 GCA_027491235.1 Sphingomonadales bacterium | reverse complement strand
GCCGCGCGATCGGCTGCGAAGATTTTTAAGCGCTCGGCGTCAGGAAACATGTGCGTTGCACCGGCGGGTTGGAAGTTGTACGCCATCGCCACTTGAAACAGCGTCGTGTCGGCCCATTGCGCCAGTACACGCGCGAGACCTTTATGCGCGGGCGGGAAAAGCGCCGGTTCGGGCGCCAGATGCTCGAGCACATCGGCCATCAGGGCGGTGTCGCAGTAAACATCGGCGCCGATTTGCAGCACAGGCGCACGACGATAGCCGCCGGTCAGCGCGACCAAATCTGGCTTGGGCATGATCATGGGCATATGTACCGAGCGCCAAGCCAAGCCCTTCATACCCAAAATCAAGCGGATTTTTTCAGCAAAGGGGGATAGCGGGTAGTGATGCAGGATCAGATCAGCCATGGTCGAAGCCTCGTTAGTGGATTCTGCGGAGTGTAGCGCACTGGCTGACGCCGCCAGTCAACCGCGAGGTTGTCACGGGATTCTCGCTGACTTCCATAGCGCGGGTCGAATGCCCTTTGTGAAAGCGACCCTAATTAGCGCTCACGCAAACTCTCGGTACCATATTGCACGAGCGGACTCAGAAAATACTCAATCACGCGACGCTTGCCGGTTTTTATTTCGACCGTCACGGCCATGCCTGCTGTTAAACTAACCGCCCTGTTTTCGAGTTGAATACTCGTCTTCGCAAGCTTTGCGCGCACGGCATAAATCAGTCCACGCTTGTCGTCGCTGATCGCGTCGCCAGACACATGAGCGATTCGAGCGGGTATCGTGCCGTACTTGGTATACGGGAAAGTCTCTACCTTTACCTCTGCCTCCTGATCCGGACTGACAAAACCCACGTCCTTATTTTCCAGGAAAGCCTCGATTTCCATTGCATCGTCATGCGGCACAATCACCATCAGCGGCTGCGCTGATGTCACCACCCCGCCGATGGTGTGAACGGCTAATTGCTGTACCGTGCCATCGACGGGTGCCGTCAGCGTCATCAATCCCGCTCGGCTTTGCGCTTTCACGCGCTCCTGATCAAACGAGGCTGCTTTTTGCGTCGCTTCATTCAGACTATCAAGTGCTGCCCGACGCACTTCGGCAGCCAGCGCTTGCTGCTGTTGACGAACCTCTTTGAGCGAGGCGTGCGCTTCCTGCTGACGACTGCGCAAAATCGACTGATCAGCCTCCTGCTCAATCACCGCCTGTTCACGTTCGAGATAGAGGTGGGTAGAAATGAATTGCTTGTCGAGCAGCGCCTTGAAATCCGCTGCGCGCTGGCGCGCTATGGGCAGAGTACGTTCAACCTTATGCAAGGATTCGCGCACGGACTGCAACTCGGCTTCTCGCTTGGTCACATCAGCACTCAGGCGAGCTGACTTGCTTTGAAACTCGGCGAATTGTCCTTCAAGCAAGCGCTGCGCTTCATTCAGCGCAGCTGCCTCCACGTCAGGCAAGGCGATGAGCTTCGGCGGTCTACCCGTTTCAATCGAAGCGAGTAGTGCACGCGAACGCGCTGCCTGTAGTTGTGCGGCTATCAGCTCATGGAAAATCCGCGTATGCTCAGCATCCGCTACGGTCGCATCCAGCACAATCAGCACATCTCCTTGCTTGACGGTCTGACCATCGCGAACCTGAATTGATGCGATGCTGCCCGCCTCAAGAGGCTGAATTACCTTAGTCCGTGCATTGGGCACAATCTTTCCGTGCGCTGTCGCGACCACATCAATCTTGCCGAAGACAGCCCAGACTACCGCCAGTACGGCGATCAGAATCAACACCCACATCACCCTGCGTGGTGCGGGGGACACCGGGGATTCTTGCAGCGACAACGCGGCCGACAGGAACTGCGCCTCGTAGGCCAGATAAGGGCGTGGATCCCGATCACGACGGTGCTGCCATGCGTGCGCAAATACTCGGCGGTAGCGACTGGCCAAGCTGGCCAATGCCAGTATTGATACTCGTAGCGTCCTCATCATTTACCCCTGCTGCATATGATAAAGACGAGCGAAATGCCCCTCAGGACGGGCCAGTAATTCAGCATGCGTGCCACATTCGACAATCTGACCCGCGTCCATCACGATGATCCGATGTGCGTCTCGCACTGCGCTGAGACGGTGCGCAATGATGAGTACTGTTCTTCCCTTGGATATGGATTTCATGTTGCGCTGAACGATCTGCTCGGATTCATAGTCGAGCGCGCTGCTTGCCTCGTCAAAAATCAGAATGCGGGGTTGTGTCATCAGCGCGCGCGCAATCGCGATGCGCTGTCGCTGACCACCCGACAGCGTTGCGCCATGCTCGCCGACCATAGTGTCGTAGGCCTCGGGCAGTTGCATGATGAAATCATGCGCACCGGCCAATGTCGCTGCCTCTATCACCGCCGCCATCGGTGCGCCGGGATCGGCCAGCGCAATGTTTTCGCGCAGCGTCCGATTGAACAACACGTTCTCCTGCAGCACCACGCCGATCTGTCGCCGCAACGAAGATGCATCCGCCATCGCCAGATCCATGCCATCCACCAGCACACGACCACGCTCCGGCACATACAGCCGCTGTACCAGCTTGGTCAGGGTGCTCTTGCCTGAACCGGAACGACCCACAATGCCAATGACTTCACCCGGTTGCACCACCAGACTCACTCCGCGCAGCACCTCGGGCGCATCCGGTTGGTAGCGAAACGTAATCGCATCGAGCTCGATGCGGCCATGCACCGGTGGCAATGCGTTCTTGTTACCCGTCAGCTCAGTACGACTGTTCAGTATGTCACCCAGCCGCTGCACCGAAATGCCGGTCTGCTGAAAGTCAGTCCACAACTGCGCGAGTCGCATCACCGGTGTTGCAACATAACCCGCCAGCATATTGAACGCGATCAGCTGGCCTACCGTCAGTTCACCCTCGATCACCAGACGAGCACCCAGCCACATCGTCGCCACCGTCACCAGCTTGCTGATCAGGGTTACACCACCATTGGCAAGCGTCCCCATCGTGGCTGTGCGAAAACTCGCGGCCACATAAGCGGCCAGCTGGCTGTCCCACTTGCGCGTCCACTGCGGCTCCAGCGCCATTGCCTTGACGGTGGCAATGCCACTTATGGTTTCAACCAGGAAGGATTGGTTTTCTGCACCCCGATTGAATTTTTCATTCAATCGCGCACGTATCATCGGCGTGAGCATCACCGACAGCATCACATAGCAAGGCAAAGACACCAGCACGATCAGCGTCAGCCAGCCGCTGTAGTACAGCATGACCGCGATGAACACGACCGAGAACAACAAGTCCAACACTAGCGTGACCGCATTACCCGTCAAAAATGCACGAATGTTTTCAAGCTCCCGGATACGGGCAACCGAGTCACCCACTCGCCGTGCCTGAAAATACGTTAAAGGCAAATTCAATAAATGCCGAAACAGTTTCGCACCCAGTTCAACATCAATACGGCTCGTGGTGTGCGAAAAAACATAACTGCGCAATACCGACAGCACCACTTCGAAAATCACCACTGCCAGCAGACCTACCGCAATGACATCCAGTGTGGTCATCCCCCGATGCACCAGCACCTTGTCCATCACCACTTGAAAAAACAAGGGCGTGACCAATGCAAAGAGCTGCAGCACAAACGAGACCAACAGCACCTCACCCAACAGCTTGCGATATTTAACGAGCGCCGGAATAAACCATGTGAAATCAAACCGATCCAGCTCACCCGCCAGCGAAGCCCGCGACGTAAACAGGATCAGCTCACCCGACCAGCGAGCCTGCCAGGAGGCATGGTTCAGCAGCTCGGGACGTTCGCGCCGTGGATCGTGAATCAGCACCTTGTCCTTGTCGTACTGAGCAACGATAAAAAAGCCACCCTCATGATCACAGGCGATTGCCGGTAACGGTGTGGTGGACAAACGATCCGGCGCTGGCCTAACACGACGGGCAATCAAACCCAGCTTTTTGGCCGCATGCAAAATATCAACCGCCGAAAATGGTTTGCGATCAAATTTGAATTCATGCGCGAGTTGGTCGGGATCGGCGGCCACGCCGTGCAGTCGGGCCATCATGATCAAACAGATGATGCCTGTGTCCGGCAATACGTTTATTGAGGACAGATCATCGTCTGTCGCTGACGACGGCAGCGCCGCGAAGGAAGCAGAGGTACTCATGAGAAAAGAGATGTCAGAGACTTAGGTGATCTGCCACCCCGCAGAACGGAATGACAGATCGAGTTTGAGGAGATGCGATTCTTAAGTGCGCCTCTTGGATGCGCCTCGTAGACTCACCATCCAGAGACGCACCTCGGATGCATTGCTATTGCCAGTTCGCCGCGAGTTTCGGCGCCAGCGCATCCTGATATGCCGCTTGCAAGACAGTCTCGCCTGCTGGCGGCGGTGCGAAGGCGGCCATCGCAGCCACCAGATTATCGACCTGACTATCAAGCAGCACCTTGCCATCGCCCGCCTGGAAACGCTCGACACGCCGGGCGGCATCGTCATACCAACCCTCAATAGTCATGCTGTCAGTGCTACCCGTCACACTGACCTCAAGATCGCTGTCGATACGGCGGAACCAGATCTGGTCATGCGCGATATCAGCACCAAAACGAAGTACGTCCGCATGTCCTGGCAAATCAGCAGATTCCCGGATGCGATCTGCGCCATCATGGCGATTGAATCCATAGGTATCACTGCCCTCCCCGCCCATCAGCAGATCGGTGCCGCCACCGCCATACAGACTGTCGTTGCCAGCGCCACCATCAAGCATGTTATTGCTGCGGTTACCAACGATCACGTTGTCGAGTGCATTGCCCGTCCCATTGATGTCTTCGTTCCAGTACTTGATCGCTTCTATCGTGTAGATCGAATAAGCCCCAGCCACCGCAGCGGCCGCCTGGAAATCCGCCAGACTCACAAACCGCGTCATATCACTCACGCGCTGACGACCCGAGTCGGCAACATAAAACCCTTCGAGCGTGCCATCTTCTTCACCAAAGGCCACGCCCGTCACCGTGACCACATGATTAACGCCACCCTCATCCAGATAACTATCGTCACCCCAGAGCTTGCCAGCGTTCAACCCAATCAGCACACCGCGTCCGCTTCGCAGCATGTTCGCCACCACGTACTCGTTATAACCAGCCAGCAGACCATTGCGCAGGCCATAGCTTTCCAAGATTTGCTGTTGCTGCTGATAGTTCGAACCACCCCGCTGGTAGGCGCTGACCTCAGCGTCCGTGACAGCCCAGCGATTGTCGATCGCCAGTTGCACCACCTCGGCTTCTGTTGTGGGTGTTTGCGCCTGAACCAGCAGGTTCGCAATTGAGGTGAGTGCACAGGTACCCTGATACTCGGGAATCGCATTGCCCTGCATGTAGTCGAGCTCGTTGGCTTTCGGGTAGCCATACACCAGCACCGCGCGGCCATCGACCAAACCTTTTTCGGGTTTGCTGAAGTCCAGCAGATTCAGGTTCTCGACATGATCACCCAAGGTGTGACTGATTTTGCTCTGTACCGCATCGATACCTTCAGCGGCATACTCAACCACGCTGTCGCCTGCATCATCCACGTAATAAGTGTCATTACCGAGGCCGCCCAGCATGATGTCCGCACCGGTCACGCCATCGAGAATATTGTCACAGCTGTTGCCCGTGATCTGGTTATTGCGGCCATTGCCGGTACCGTTGATATTGAAACCTTCGAGCAGACGCAAGTCTTCAATGTCCGAATTGAGAATGTAATTAACGCCGCTGATCACGGTATCGTGGCCTTCATCAGCAAACTCAAGAATCACATCATTCACACTGTTGACGATATAGGTGTCATCGCCTTTACCACCCTCCATCGTGTCCGCGCCAGCACCGCCATCGAGGTAGTCATTACCCAGCCCACCGAGCAAGGTATCGGCACCCGCGCCGCCATACAGCCAGTCATCATCGGTCTCGCCAATGTTCAGACTCTGGCGCGACTCGTTGTTGCCGGTAAAACCGACCAGCAAGTCATTACCCTCGCCGCCGTAAACAATATCGTTACCGGCCTGACCAAAAAAGCGATCGTCACCCGCACCGCCGTAGAGCGCGTCATCGCCATCACCCCCCTGCAACTCGTCATTACCTGCTTCACCATGCAAGACGTCCTGACCCAATCCGCCTAGGATCAGGTCATTCCCCGCGCCGCCATAAATGACATCGTTATCGGTCTCATCAATGCCCAGTGTTTGTTTGGCGTCATTGGCAGGTGTAAAGCCAGTCAGGATATCGTCTCCCTCGCCGCCCCACAGCTGGTCATTGCCCACACCACCCCACAGCTTGTCAGCACCGCTTCCGCCCACGAGTACGTCATCACCACGATCACCCGAGAGCTCATCATCACCCTCACCGCCGTGCAGCGTGTCCTGCCCGTCTCCCGCCAAGAGCAAATCATTGCCGGCACCACCATCCAGATAATCATTGCCCAGACCACCGTAAATCTGGTCGCCACCGAGTCCGCCAAACAGTCGATCGTTATCCGTTTCGCCGATCGCCAGCGTCTGCTTCAGATCATTGGCGGCATTGAATCCAACCAGCATATCGTTACCGTTGCCACCCCAAAGCTGATCGTCGCCCGCCTCGCCGAAGAGCTTGTCATTCCCGTCCTCGCCCAGCAGTCGGTCATGACCTTCATTACCGTGAAGTTCATCATCACCCCAGCCGCCCAACAGCGTGTCGTCACCGGCGTCACCAAACAGCAGATCAACATCGTTACCGCCATCGAGATAGTCATTACCCCAACCACCCATCAACTGATCATTGCCATTGCCACCGTAAAGCGCATCGTTATCGGTCTCACCCAGTGCCAGCGTCTGCTTAAAATCATTGGATGCGGTGAAGCCCGACAGGATATCGTTGCCGTCACTGCCAAACAAAATGTCGTTACCTACCTGACCAAACAAACGATCATTGCCGATACCGCCGTCAAGGGTGTCATTACCGGCATCACCACTCATTTCATCGTTACCTTCTTCACCGAACAACTGATCATTACCCTCGTAGCCAAACAACACATCGTTGCCCGTACCGCCCCACAGCCGGTCGTCGCGACTGCTGCCGCCCATGACATCATCACCACCGCCCGCCAGAAAATTCACCAGTAAATTGCTATTGAAGTATTGCGTATAGCGCGCGTAATAGCGTGCGTCAAAAGAATCATTACCATCCGTACCTATCAGGTAACTGCGGTTGTTGTAATTGATCTTGATTTGATTCGGCTGCCAGGTGATGTAACCGCTGGAGGGGAAATAGATATTGTCCGTATCTCGCAAGGTCCGGTAGCCAGAATTTGGAACCACACTAAAACGATCCATACGCGCTAGCAGGCTGCTGGACTCGCTGAGATTCGTCGGCGCAGTCACTGGCGCTTTCCCCTGAACGCTGTTACCACGCGCATGAAAATCAAAATCGCTGGTGCGCAAAGAAGTCACTCCACGCTGGCTCAAGGTGAGCAGTTCACCGTTGTCCAGCATGCCGTCTTCATTGGTATCGACCCAAACATTCAGGCCTTCCAACTCTTTGTCGGTGAGCTTGTTGTCCCCATTGGTGTCACGCGCCTGCAACGCAGCCAGACTCAGTCCGCGCCGCTCGGCATCCAGCAGCACCGGCGTTTGAGCGGCGATGGACTCGGCTCTATCCAGCGCCGCGCTGGTGGATTCGTAAAATGCGCCAATCGGATTAAGTTGTGGCCAAGGGTCATACGGCAGCCTCAGACCAATGCCGGTGCCGCCACCGAATGGCGAGCCCAGACCTTCGTAATACCGCAAGCCTATGCCACCGCCCAGCTGCTTGACCGCCCAGTCGCTGAAATCTGTGTAAGTCCCGCTGTCCAGCTGACCCGCCCGCATCGCCGCCCGAATGCTGTAATCCGCATTCATCAGCTCCAGCATGTTGGCTCCCAATACAGCGCTGCCCGCTTGCGCAGGCGCGAGGCCGTTGATGCGCTGGCCGACGCGGATGAAATTGGGGTCCGTCAGATGGGCATTTGCTTCCACCAGTTCATCGAAATCCCAGCCGTTTTGAAGAGCAACTTTCCATAATGAGTCACCTTCCTTGAATACATACGTATTAGGACCCTCATCAACATCTTCATCGATAAAATCTGGCTGAGAATTAAATACCAATTTGGTCTTGCCATCGGTGACATCGAAGATCGCTTTCACCATCTTTGGCTGTATAGACCCGTCATCCGTCATTTCGGAATCATTACTTGATCTCATCCATTTCATGAAAATGTCAATTGCTTTGTTTCTCTGGGCTGGATTCCTGTATCCAGGGACATTTTCCAGCCATTGCACAGCTTCTTTACTAACACTTGGATCGGAGGATTTAGCGAATTGGCTCATGATTTCTACCAAAACAAAACCTACCGTCGAACCATCAAATCCATCGCCTCCGGTATCACGAACCACAGCATAAAAAGCCTCAACTGCGGCAGAACCATAGGCTCTCTCAATTAATTTCATCGGAGCATTCAAGGTCCAATTCGATAAGCTTAGGCCGTATGTTGTAAAGACTTTTTCATGAAAATTTTTTGTTTGTTCAAAACCCAGATCTTGGACTGCTAAATTATTATTTCTACGCGCACCATCCATCAAAGTATTAACGTAAGCTTTCAACATATCGGAGCGAATAGAGTTGATGACCTCATCAGAAAGGTTCCTACAGGTCACCGCATCAAGCCCCATCAAACTTGTATCTTTCAAAAAATCTACTGCCGCTGTACCCGTCAGTGTTTTTCCTGTTAGAACACCAAGGCCCCAGCCAGCATAGTTATAACCTTTGGAGTAAAGATCTGCATATACCTTACTTTGCTGATCGAAATCTCCGGTTGCAATCAATGTCTTATATTCAGTTAACTGCTGCAAAGTGAGTGTTTGGGGCATAGTTTTGTCGATTATTTAGATTAAATAAAATGAGATTTAAGCAGACACCTCATTGCGTTTCCATCTCGTTATAGATCGATTTTTTGGGCAGTTCTTGTGCCTCTTTTTGATTTTTTTCAGCACTGAAATTTAAAATTACTTGACTCACACTTTTTTGAATTTCTGACCAATATTGCAAAAAATTGCGGCGGTATAGAATACGAATTCGCGCACTGATACCTTGATCTTCCAGGCTCCATTCTTGGCTACAGGGTGCTGACTGGAGGTCTACATTGCTGCAGTCAATTCGCGTCAACACATTCCCTTTTGGATCGCGGTGAATGTAAATAACTTCCGCGTCACTGCGCTCACGTATCGGGCGCTTGGTTATTGAATGGGTGCCGTTTAGGCGATATTCGAGTAAGCCAAATTTTTGGTCCGGGAGTTCTTCATAGGTAGCCCACCCGTAGTTACGATGCCTTTGGTCATTTGATACTTGACGACTATTCATAAATCCATTCCCAGGAAAACGCTCGCCAGTGGTTATTTCGACCCTGATCCAATCGGTGTTGTAAACATTGGCACTCGCCTTATCTGCCAACATCTCTTTCGTCGTCAGCATGGCCATATCCGGCACCCGAACATAGAATCCAAAACCCACCAGCTTCGATTCATAGGTTCTTTCAGGTGCCTGCCCCTTGCGCGGTAGAACACTCCGGACTGGACCACCTTCGTATTCGACATACTCCGCGACATGCCTCGAAATCTTTACCGGCATACCACCCAAATCACCGATTACATCCTTCGGACTTCGCTGTGCGACAACCATCTCTGGTGTCTCAAAGCCCCACACTAGAACGCCTTCTGCTAGCACCACCTTCCATGAGCAAAGCGTCATGACACAAAAAACCATGAACTGGAAAATCAAGGCATCAAAATCACGATTACGGTTGCGAAAAAGGGTTTGACGGTCGTGATAGATCATGCAATTTTGCTTAAAAATTTCTTGATTATTTTGTGTAAGGATTGATTGTTTCAGCGTTAAATATCGGCACTTTAAATGTCAAAAAATTATTTAAGAAATGCACTTCTTGTAATTAGACATAGTCCATACACCAAATGACCACCACCAGCACAATCACCACCCATCGACCGCGATGAGTTGACGATGATTGTTTATTGATACGGATTGAGGGTGTCGGCATATCGCACTTCCAATAACCAAATGGGCGTCGCTGGCAGTTCATCCAACATAGGCGGGTCACCTCGGAATTTCAAAATGACCTGATTTACCCCTTTCTGAATATCCCGCCAGTGCTGAAGATGACCACGTCGATATAAAACTGTTATTTGCGCGGCAACCCCGTGCTCCGCCATATCCCAGACCTGATTGCAGATTGCGGCGTCATGTGGCGCATTGCTGCAATCGATACGTGTTGAGACATCTCCATATTCATCGCGGTTGAGATAAACGATGTCGGCATCTTTGTCCTTCGATGCGGATCTGCCCGTCCTCGGATCCCGCCCCCGCAATCGATAGCTGGTTAAACCAAAATTTGATTTTTGGCTTTTTCTGTAGTCATTCCACCAGTACTTGCTTCGAGTCTGCCCATTTGAGACATGCGGCGCATTCATAAAACCCACACCGGGATAGCCATTCCCACTTAATACGATGACCTTGGCCCAAGGCGTGTTGTAAACGTTGTGCCCCGCTTTGTCCTCCAACATTTCCGGTGTTGTAAGCAGTGCCATATCTGGCAATCGAATCTGAAATTCAAACGTCAAGAGGTTTGATCTGTAGGTGGGTACAGCCGGAAATCTAATGCCAAGCACATAAGTCCATTTGGAATCGCTGTCATACTCGATACGGTCTGCGATTTGCCGCGGTATTTTTACGGGCATACCGCCTAGCCTACCGATTGTTTCACCGTAGGAGTGGGCGATTACAGCCATTTGGGGCGCACTGACGCCGGCAAAGGCGGCAGCAAAGCAAGGCGCAAGACTCAATGAACAGCTCGCACTTACCAAGGTAGCTACGGTTTTCAAAACCACGGCTCCAAAGCTGCTATGGCTTAACGGGATTAAGCGATTGCGTCGGATAGAATAAGTCGGCATCAATAGCTCTTTATTACGGTTTGGTAGCTTCTGATGTTTTGCTGGCAGGCATCGGCGTCTCTGCCGATTCAGGCGACTCAGCGCGAAAGTCCAAAATGAGTTTTGTTAGACGCCTCTGGATTTGCGACCATTCGCGAAGAAATTCAAGTCTGTAAAAAACGAGGACTTGCGCAGCCATCCCCTCGTATTCCATGCTCCATTTATGCATACATTTGATGGGTCCCAAGAGATTTTCATGGCAGTCGATACGAGCGCGCACTTTTTCATTTGAATCACGGAAGATATAGACGACATCATTTTCCTTTCCCTCACGCACTTGCCGCCCTGTTTTAGGGTTAACCCCAATCAAGTGATATTCGTCTAATTTAAGTTTTTTATTTGTGATTTTTTTATAGTTATTCCACCAGTCACGACTCTTGGTTTCTCCATTCGACAAAAAATCATTTTCCATAAAACCCAAACCAGGAAATTTACTACCGCTCAAAATTTTTACAGCCATCCATTTTGTTTCAAACATGTCAAAATCTGATGCATCTGTTGACACATTTTGAGACAGCCTCATTTTCATTTCGGGGTATTCTGCTAAAAACACATAAGTATTTATTTTTGAACTGTAATCGCGTGATGAATCTAATTCCTCACTCAACGGCCCCATCTTTTTCGGGCTGCTGTCATATGTAGCGATTGAAGACCCTTGCCCATAAATCTTGACCGGAATGCCGCCCAAATCACCAATGAAATAATTTGCGCTATTTGGCACCTCAGCTTTTACAGGCAATGGGTTTATCCAAATTGACAATCCCACTACGACCATTAATCGTTTCAGGCAAGCTGCGATCGAATTTGCGGAAACAACCAGTAATGAGGAAAACCGTCGATCAAGAAAAATCATTGTTCGATCAGGACCTTGAGAAACTGGGCTATTCAGCATTTAAATTGCTCGATGAATATGAACTATCGTTCGGTGATTTCTCCAGCATCCCCGGATCGACACGGAATTTCAAAATAGCTTGACTCACAACCTCCCGAATGACCCGCCAGTGCTCCATTAGCCCGGTCCGATATTCGACCCGGGCAAAGACTTGCACCCCTTGGTTTTCCATACTCCAGCCCTGAAGACACTTAGTCGTTTCATTCTGAGGATTGGCGCAAAAAATACTGGTCTCTATATTGTTATTTTTATCGCGATCAAAATAACCGGTCTTGGTTGTTTTGTATCCACTGACTGGCACACCGGTGCTCAGTAGCTCTGCAGACAATTGGTAGGCGTTTAATCCATATTTTTTCTCTTTCAATTTTTTAGACGCGAACCATAATTCCTTATTTTTAAAGTGTTCATTAAAGACATAAAGAAGATGCGCCAGGTCGCCAATTTGGTTAGCGTTACCGGCAAGAATTGCGACCTCAAGCAACGGCGTTTCCGTGATATGCGCGCTCAATTTCAATGATTCAGCCTCTGCGTTCGTAAGGAGCGTCTTGTCCTCGAATCGCATATGAAAACTCAGCGCCTCCAGTTTTGATTGGTATGTGCGTTTCGGTATTGGTTTTTTGTGTCCCGCCATCCAAAAATCTGAGTACTTGACATCGCTCTCGTTAACGATGCTCGATGAAATCGATATCGGCATACCGCCTAAATCTCCGATGATCTGCTCAGGCTCGCGGATCTCCTCTGCAAGGGCCAATTGCAGGGAAGCGAAATTCACCATGCAAGAAAGTAGGGCCGACAGAGGTGTGATCCAGTGAACGCGACTGGGGGATGGTTTTTGAAAAAAATGAGTAACGCGCGGTGACATCAGTGACATGAAACATCCCATCTGAGATCTGAAAGCTGACAGCGCGTGACGATACAAATTTTTTAACTTTGGTGATATCCCCTGTTTATGGGATTGCGCTTTTTTGATTTTTCGTGTTGTTTGGTTTTTAAATTGACAAGTCGTTGATTGAAAGAAGGAATTGGCAAAAACGACGCCTCCCTTTTGGGACTTAAGTTTTCAAGGAACAGGAAATTACATGTCAAAAATGCACAACACCAGGTTTAGGCATTGGTCCGACTAGGTAACAAATGTCCGATCTGCAATCAGGCCTCAGACGATTGGGAGTTACTGCTTTTATCGCGCTGGCTCACCGCGTAGTGCGGTCAACTCGGCAGCTTTTCACGCTATACTTGCGTCAATTGACGTTGACGTAAGCGTCAACTAGGCTAGCCCGTACGGCGGGCCCTGACCTGACCCGCAACCGGCCCCGTAATCACACGGCCGCTACTTCCGGAGAATTCCCATGACCGACCTGTC
>JAIXWO010000015.1 GCA_027491235.1 Sphingomonadales bacterium | reverse complement strand
GCGACGAAATCTGCAAAGAATATAAAAATCGACGGCACGAACGTGTCGCTCGATATCGAGCTGGGTTATCCAGCAAAAAGTCAGATTGAGCCTCTGCACGCGGCTGTAACGGCCGCGCTGAATGCGCTGCCGGGTGTAGGGCAGGTGAGTGCCAACGTTTATGTAAAGATCGTTGCGCATGCCGCGCAGGGTGGTGTGAAGCTGCTGCCCAATGTTCGCAACATCATCGCCGTAGCCTCGGGCAAGGGCGGCGTGGGCAAGTCGACGACGGCGGCCAATCTAGCACTGGCGCTCGCCGCCGAAGGCGCGAATGTCGGTTTGCTCGATGCCGATATTTATGGCCCCTCGCAGCCGTTGATGATGGGCGTCTCAGGCAAGCCTGACAGCAAGGATGGTAAAACCATGGAGCCGCTGGAGGCGCATGGCCTTCAGATTGCATCGATTGGTTTCATGATCGATCCGGATCAGCCCATGGTCTGGCGCGGTCCCATGGTCACGCAAGCATTGCAGCAACTGCTAGAGCTCACCAACTGGCGCGATCTGGATTATCTGGTGGTGGATATGCCGCCGGGGACTGGCGATATTCAGCTGACGCTTTCGCAAAAAGTGCCCGTCACGGGCGCAGTGATTGTGACCACGCCTCAGGATATTGCGCTGCTCGATGCACGCAAGGGACTGAAAATGTTCGAGAAGGTGGGTATTCCTATTCTGGGCATCATCGAAAACATGAGCGTGCACATATGCAGCCAGTGCGGTCATGCGGAAGCGATTTTTGGTGAGGGCGGCGGCGCAAAAATGTGTGCTGATTTCGGTGTGCCGTTTCTCGGCGCCTTGCCGCTGACGATGTCGATACGCGAGCAGGCAGACTCGGGTCGACCGACCGTGGTGGCCGACCCTGAGGGACCTGTGTCGCAGATTTACCAGCAGATTGCACGCAAGCTCGCGGTGGCTGTTGCCGACAAAGCCAAAGACTTGTCGGGCAAATTCCCTACCATTGTCGTGAAAAACGATTAACTGCTGAAGCACAGAAACGACAGCCTAGAGGCTACATCACCGAAAAATTCTGGTTTACTGATAGCGTGCGCGCTTCAGCGGCCTGCTTTCTTCGGTGTCGTCGTTGCCGCTATCGTTAGCTGCCTGACTGTTTTCCCCGGCCAGCGTGTTGTCACACCACTGCTGTAGCTGCATCTGCCATCGTAAAATCGTAGGAAAAGGGGTGCCATTAGCTTGAGAGCGCTGTGCCGGCAACAGTGGCCTGATCGCGACCGCCATGGCATTGCACGAAAAACGATGACGATTGTCGGCTTCGTTGGCCGGGATCGTCAGCGCCGCTGCGTTGTTTGCCTCTTTCCATAATTCGACAATTTTCTGACACTGCGGCGGGGTTAATCCTGTTGCCAGACAAAGTGTTGTCGCGAGTTGTGACTCATGAACGGCATGCTGCCCCGCCGGGTGCTCAAGCGATTCCAGAAAAATGACAGGATTCTCAGCGAATTTATTGAGAGGCAAGTTGCGCTGGACTATAGCTCGATAAGAAAATGTCGTGATGAAGGAAACCGGTTTATTTTTACTTTTCCGCTCCCGGGTATGTTCGGACAGCAGTTGTTCTATGCGATTTATTGCATAGTATTCCTTGCAAAGGCTAATACTCTCCGGGTTGGCACCATTGAATGGCCATTGACTCACTTTCTTGTCAACCTCGCACCAGGTAGATACGATAAGTTGCGAAAAATTATCCGGAAATCCGTTTTTCTCTTTGAGTTCGCGCATCATGTGAACCGATAGTTCAACACCCTGCGGACATGTCTGGCGCATAGAAAAAAGAAAGTCTTTCGAAAAACAATCGGAAACCCGATTCATTTTTTTATCAACGGTAGCCTTTGCCCATTGATGGAGTTCTTTTGTCTGTAGTTTTATTTTTTCAGGAATACTTTGGATCAGTTTCTGTTCCGGTGGCACAGGAATGATGCTCATTGCATTCGCTTGCGATAAAGATTCGACCTCGTCGGTCGGCTCATTCTTCAACATCAACCGGTAGGCAATTTCAAGTTCCTGTTGTGCTGGTGTGAGCTGATGCAGGGCACTTTCTTGTGTCTGGAGTCTATACATGAGCGGTGTCAGCAGTTCCGGGAAAAATCCCCGTACGGCCAGTGCCGCAGGGTGGTGCGCTATCTGGTAAAGACCAATGAAACCTTCGTTGGATAAGGCAAAAAATTGCACAGCGTGTGCACAGCGCGTGGCCACGAGAATTTGAGTCATCTTGCCCTGGTCCGGCAGATTGCTGGCGAGTTCCCAAGTTGCCTGGTGATGATCATCGATTGATTCGACTTGGGCTCCTTGGCACAGCAAGTAGGCGGCAATGTCATGTTGCCCGGTTCTGATTGCACCCCGCAAAGGGGAGTGCGGGGTGGTGCTGCGATCATCGAGGCGTGTGCCCGGAGGCAGCAGTTTTTGGATGCACGGCAGACCGCACTGATTTTCAATGGCCAAACTCAACAGCGATTGTCGATTGCGTATCATGATCGCCGCCGGATCAATGCCCTTTTGTATGAACAAGTCGATCATTGCAACATCATGATTAATGATCGCTATCTCCAATGGATGTCGGGTACCCGCTGTCGGATCAGCCTGCCGCGACAGCAGCAGATCAGCCAGTACGAGGTCTCTTTTGCTGACTGCGAGCATCAGCGGTGTGCTTCCGCTTGCCGCAAGTGATGGATTCATGCCATTGAGCTCGCAAGTATCGCTGTCGACCGCATGGGTCGAGACACGATTGATATCGGCCTCCCGATCAAGCAGTGCTATGGCGGCTTGCAGGTGACCGCCCATCACGGCGTAATGAAGCGCCGTGAGCCCTTGGCTGTCCTGAGCATCGCTCATCATGGACCCGATATCAATCAGTACGGTCAGCATTGCTGCATTTCCCTGATTGGCTGCCAGCATGACCAAATCGAAACCATCGGTAGCAACGATAGGTAATAGCACATCGCGTGTCAGAAGCGACTGTACGATACGCGGTCGCTGTTCAATCACCGCAAGCTCCAGAGGATACAGGCCATCTTCGTCGACGCTATTCAGAGAGGCTCCGTCTTGAAGCGCCTGATCAAGATAGCGATCGAATTCGTCCTCGTGGATATTTGTTATCGCAAAAATTAGATTTTCTTGTGCGCGTATAGCGGGTTGATAAAAAACGGGTTCATTTTCCTGGCGATTTTGCTGCGGTGGCGTACGGAGCGGTGAGGAAGACGTTGAAGGTGTCATGGCAATATCCTAGAAAATGAGAAACTGATGTGCCTGTGACGGAAATCAGTCCATCACGCATCACAGGCTGGCAATCAGTAGCCATTCGGCGCGCCGTGTTCCTTCGTTTTTCTTATTACCTGAATTTTACGGAGACTTGGGTCTTCCAGTATTCGCCTTCCGTCGAATGTTGCTCGCGCTTACACAGTTCGCGGGCAATAAAATGCGGATGCTGCAGGGTCTCTTCAGGCATCAGAATCGGTGACACGCAGCAGTCCACGGTCGCAAATCGCTGTATCCATTCAGACTGAGTGTCTTGCAGAAAAATAGCATCGAGTTCCGCTTTCACTGCCATTGCGTCCTCGCCGCCTATGGTCTGGCCCAGTGACCAGTGACGATTTTTCAGATCTGGGCGCTGCAGGACATCACAGCAGCTTTCCCAGAATTTCAGTTCGAGCGCACCGACGGCCATGTAACGCTGATCTTGTGTTTGGTAAATGTTGTAACAAGGAAGGCCACCCGTCAGAAAATCGCGAGCGGGTGGCGCGCTATGACCAAAGCAATTGATGGCCAACAAGGGCATTAGATGATGAGCGAACGCAGCGTCGGTCATCGACACATCGACCCAACGCCCCATGCCGCCCATTTTTACGGCGACCAGTGCTGCAAGCAGACCTTGCAAGGCGCTTTGGGCGCCGCCCAGCAAATCGGCAATCTGCAAATTGGGTAGCACGGGCCGACCCTCGACATCCGTATTTTGTGCCAGCACACCGGCATAAGCCAGGTAATTGATATCGTGGCCCGCAGCTTGCGACAGCGGCCCTGTCTGGCCATAACCGCTGATCGAACACATTACTAGCTTGGGATTCAATGAATGCAGCAGACCCCAGCCCAGTCCCAGTTTTTGCATCACGCCGGGTCGGAAGCTCTCGACCAGCACATCAGCGTGTTGGACACGCGCGAGGAAGTCCGCGCGATCAGCATCGTCTTTCAAATCGAGCCGAATGCATTGCTTACCGCGATTGACGGCGATGAACAGCTGCGACAGCTCATGGCGTACGTGGCTCATCGTGCGTGCATAGTCGCCTGCGCCTTTGTCCTCAATCTTGATGACTTTCGCACCCATGTCCGCAAGATGCATGGTCGCCATGGGGCCGGGCAGCAGACGGGTCAGGTCGAGTACGGTGATGCCAGCCAGGGGCAGGGCTGCATCAGGCGTTGTCGTTGTCATTGTGGTCTCGAGTTTGATGATGATTTTATTAATCCAATTACAGAATCGATGTTCAGAGCCGACATTCAGATCCGCTAAGTAGCTTCATATTTTTTATTTTCAAATCCAGCATCTTTGCTTTGCATGAAGCGATTGAATTACTGCAAGGCTTCCTCACACGGTTCACAATCAAATTTGTATACGTGTTCAGTCACGCCGCCAGTTTCTCCAGCGCTTCCTGTTGCTCAAGCCATTCTGCTTCCAGTGTTTCCAGCGCTTTGCTGCAACTGGCGTGCTCCTCTTGCAGTGTCCTCAGTTCGTTTTTCTGATCAGGTTCATAGACCGCGGAATCGGCCAGTCGGGCATCAAGCGTCGACTTTTGCTCGGTCAGTCGGCTCATTTGCTCTTCAAGACGTTTGATACGCGCTTCGATCGGCTTGCGCTGTGCCGATGACAGCGCAGACTTTGCTGCCTTGTTGTTTGATGTGATCGCTTTCGTGGTCACTGCTTCCGCAATCGACGGTGCAGCCGCGGGCCGGGCAGCAGGGGACTCGTTCGCAGCGGCCGTTTTGGCCGCCAGCTTGGTCTTGAAGAGCCAGTCTTTGTAATCATCCAGATCGCCATCGAAATCGGTCAGCTTGCCGTCGGCAACGATCAGAAACTGATCGGTCGTCGCGCGCAGCAAATGCCGGTCATGCGATACCAGCATCAGCGTGCCTTCGAACTGCGCCAGCGCATCCGTCAGCGCCTCGCGAGTTTCGAGGTCGAGATGGTTGGTCGGTTCATCGAGCAGCAAGAGATTCGGTCGCTGCCAGACGATCAGCGCCAGCGCGAGTCGGGCTTTTTCACCACCGGAAAACGGGCGGATAGGGCTGGTGACCATCGTGCCGGGAAAGTTGAAGCTGCCCAGGAAATTGCGCAGCTCTTGTTCTCGAACGTCAGGCGCGATCCGCACCAGATGCCAGAGCGGTGATTCATCGTCACGCAGCATTTCCAGCTGATGCTGCGCGAAATAACCAATCGCCAGTCCCTTGCCGACATTGACCACACCGCTCAGCGAGGACAAATCGTCCGCCACCGTTTTGATGAAGGTGGATTTACCCGCACCATTGACGCCCAACAAGCCGATGCGCTGTCCGGTCTGCAGTGAAAAATTCACGCCGGAAATAATTTGTTTTTCAGTGCCTTCCGTGCCGCGGTAACCCATCGCGACATTCTCGAGGGTGAGTAAAGGATTCGGCGCACGTAAAGGTTCACGGAATTCAAAAGAAAATTCAGCCGCAGCCCGCAAGGGGGCAATTTCTTCCATGCGCGCCAGTGCCTTGATACGGCTCTGCGCCTGACGTGCTTTGGTGGCCTGGGCCTTGAAGCGATCAATGTAACTTTGCAGATGCGCTTGCTTGCGCTGCTGCTTTTCCAGCATGCCTTGCGCCAGAACGATTTGCGCCGCGCGCTGACGTTCGAATGATGAATAGTTACCCGAGTAGCGTTTCAGTTTGCGCTCATCGATATGCACAATCACATTCACGACACCATCCAGAAAATCCCGGTCGTGCGAAATCACGATCAACGTACCGGTATAACGCTTCAACCAGTCTTCCAGCCAAATGATCGCATCCAGATCGAGGTGGTTGGTCGGTTCATCCAGTAGCAGTAAATCCGAAGGGCACATCAGTGCTTGCGCGAGATTGAGGCGCATGCGCCAGCCACCGGAGAAGCTGGAGACGGGTTGCGTCATTTGGTCTTGCGAAAACCCCAGGCCCACTAGCAATTGCTCGCCGCGTGAGCGCACTGTGTACGCATCTGCATCGGCTAGCAGTCCATACAACTCGCCCATTCGGTGACCTGCTGCTTCCTGGTCCTCCATGGCTTCGACCTCAGCCAGTTCTTTTTCCAGTTTGCGAAGGGTAGTGTCGCCATCGATGGCATATTCAACCGCAGGGCGTTCCAGTGCCGGCGTCTCTTGCGCGACATACGCGACACGCCAGTTGCGCGGAAAATCAATGCTGCCCTGGTCGGGGTGTAGTTCATCACGCAGCATGCCAAACAGGGTGGACTTGCCTGCGCCATTGGCACCGATCAGACCGATCTTGTCACCGGGGTTCAGTGTCAGGTCGGTGTTTTCAAACAGCGGCTTGGTACCGCGCATCAGGCTGAGTTGTTGGAGGCGAATCATGGAAGGTGAAATCGATAACTAAAAAAATTCAAAGGACACTGGAATCTGGCTTTTACTCAATGGCAGTCAGTTCAGGGTTAAAGCTGATCGTTTGCAACGAAAGACACTGGATCCCCCCTTGCAGGGCGCGCACTGGCTTGCAAGCCAGTGCCGATCCGCGTGCACGCAGCATGCTGCGTGAAATCCCCGCTACACCGTTCGCCGGGATGACGTTTTGAGTGCAGTAGCTCTAAAGACGTTTTCTAAGCCTCCGCCGGGATGACGATTGAAAGGTGGCTAGCTATAAAACTGTCATCCCGGCGAAAGCCGGGATCCAGTGTCTTTGTACGCTCACAGAAATGTCTTCTTTGGTTACAGCTGATCAGCCGTCAGCAGAAACACCGACCCGTCACCCGCACTGGTCGATAGCCAGGTCAGCTCTAGCTTAGGGAACGCAGCCTCCGCATTCGGAAATTCATTACCGATCTCAACAACGAGAACACCATGGTGGCTCAGCCTCTCCTTAGCTCCCGCCACAATGCGTCTCACGATGTCCATACCATCTTCGCCACCAGCCAATGCCATCGCAGGTTCGGCACGATACTCTGCGGGCAGCGATTTCATGGATTGGCTGTTCACATAAGGCGGGTTGGTGACGATCAGGTCATATTTTTTTGCGGGAAGCTTTACGTACAAGTCAGACTCGTGCAAGCTCACGCGCTCTTCCAGTTGATAGTCTTCGACATTGCGGCGAGCAACGGCCAGCGCATCGGATGATAAGTCAACCGCATCAATGTGCGCATGCGGAAAGGCATCTGCCAGCATGATGGCCAGACAGCCAGAACCGGTGCACAGCTCAAGCACATTTGTGACTGCCCAGGGATCGGTGATCCAAGGCTGGAATTGATCAGGAATCAGCTCGGCAATAAACGAGCGCGGCACGATAACGCGTTCGTCGACATAGAAGCGATAGTCGCCGAGAAATGCTTCATGGGTCAGGTAGGCGGCGGGCAGGCGCTCGGAGCAGCGACGCTCGATCAGTGCCAGCAAGATCTCGATTTCCTCAGGCAGCAGACGTGCGTCGAGAAAAGGATCGAGTTTTTCCAGCGGGAGTTTCAGTGCATGCAGCAACAGATAGGCAGCTTCATCATAGGCATTGCTGCTGCCATGGCCAAAGAACAAGCCTTCGGTATTAAAGCGAGTGACAGCGTGGCGCAGCAAGTCGCGTAAGGTATGAAAGGGCAAGGTCATTGCGACTGATCCCCAGTTTAAAGGGGCATTTGGCTTCGGAAGCCGCAAGGATACCGGATTGCGCGGGGAAACTTCGTCGCTAAAAAAGGAAATTAATCAGGGTGCCGTTTTGCCCGCAGAGGTCCATGGCGCTGAGTCAGTGTTTCGCCAATGGCAGGGGTAGGTTTCTGCCTCTTATTTCACATCGGGCTGGGGCGCAAATAGGCGTTCACCCGCCGGCGCGATGACCTCGGCTGCCTCATGTTCCGCACCTGACACCCATTGAAGCTTCCAGGCGAGCGGCATGTTCTGGTGTCGAGCTGCCTGAAGTCCCACTTCGTAGTAAGTAATCCCTCGCTGAAGACGATGGCTGCCTTGCGCCATCGCGCTGGCGCTCGCACGCAGGTGGCTGTCTTCCTTGGTGCTTCGGGTGTCTTTGGTACCCAACATGACCGTCAGCGGCGCAGCAAGCAACTGCCGAGGATCCTGAAATTCACGCGCAGCGCCACGTAAGCTATAGGGGAAGGGTGGCCAACTTTTGGCGAGGGTCGGTAGGGTGTACCAACCCGCATTGGCCGCCACAGCGCTCAGAACTCGCGGGCAGCGTACAAAGGTCAATAGCCGGTGGACGAACTGAGCCCCGGCGCTGTGCCCGAATAGGAAATACCCAGGCTGTTGGTTCTGCAGCGCCTCTCTCACCGCACTGAAGGTTCGCTCAATCTCCATGTAGGGTGTCTCTAGCGGACTGCGCCATCGGCCCTCGTCGGCGGCATGCGCATCGACGCGGCCGTGAGTTACTACGCCCAAGGTGTAGGCGTCACCGGTCGGATAGTCATTGCGCGAGAATTCCAAGACAAGAAGCAGCACTTGATGTCGCTCTGCCACCGGTGCTGCCGTTTGCAGATAACGCTCGGCGTCGCGGCCGGTGCCGTGCATTACGAACCATAGCCGACCTGTTGTCGAATTGAATTGAATAGGACGAAACACGTGGACGGTCAGAGGTTTGCCTTGCAGGCTATTGATTTCCAGGCGACCGGTACCGTTTGTGCTTAGCACTTTGTGTGCTTGCACCGCATCGACGAAGACCGCTTCGCTCGGCATTGCATCGCGGGTGTTAACAAGTGCATTTCCAGTGCGGCACTTTGGGGAGTGCCACGCAAAATGGCTTGCCTCATTGGCTGTTGTCCTTGCGTGCGCTCTGGCTTCTACACTTGATGCAAGGGCTGATGCCAGTGTCAGAAGGACGACCAGTAACTGCAGCCAGGATGCGACTCGGCCGCCTTGCTGGTTAGGGCACCGACTTGACTGCCTCACGCGCGCGCCCTAATCGACGTGGCCTTCGGGGGCGTGGCGGTAGGCGAGATAGCGGGTGCGATGGCAGTCGCATCATTTGGGTTGAGGCGATCGACCCCGCAGCGTGTAGCAGCGAGCTCAACAATCGTGCCGATCAGCTGCACCCAGCTTAATCCTGCCGCGCGCGCCATGATGTCCATCGCGCCATGCTTTTCCAGAATAGTGTTCGTGTGCACACCCGTCACATGAGGCTCGCCATGAGCATCGAGCATCAGATCGACCCTTGCAAAGTCGCGACATCCCATGGCCCTGAAGGTGCGTAGTGCCAGTGATCGGCAGCGATACGCGAGCTGCTCGTCGATTGTCGCCGGGCATTCTGTACCCTGCCCCTGACGGGTCGATGATGCGATAGGAAGGCAACGCAGGCGCTTATTGCCTAGCACGCCAATACTGATCATCGTCCCTTCTAGCCATGCTTCGCATAGTACGCCGCGGGAGCGATCCGCCATTAGCCGAGACAGTGCGCCGGAAAACTCATAGCGCGTTCGGACGATCAGTCGTGTGTCATCGGTATCGTCGCGACCGCGCAGTGCCATCGGAAATGGCAGATCCGGTAGCTCGGTACGCCAAAAGTTCAGCAACCGAAAATCTGGTACGGGTAGGCCGTGCGCACTCAATCGCGTCAGCAAGGCAAAGCGGTCGCACAAGCAGGCTTGGGTCAGGGGATCGGCGCCAGTGTAGGCGACACCCGCCATCTCGAGCAGTGATGGCACATGTACCCGACGGCCGACGCCTTGGATGCCGGTGCTCATGTTCAGCACGACGCCGCCGGGCGCGCCGGTACGAGGATGGGGTGGCAGAAATTTACGCAATTCACGCAGCAGCGTCATATCGCCCTCGAAAATCTTGACCGTGTAATATTGCTCGCGAAGCGCATCGATCAGGTGTTGCAGCGAGGCGTTTCGCTCGGCCTCGTTCGCCTGCGGTCCCAGTCGCCCGATGGTACCGTGCGAGGTCTTGTTACGAACGATCGCTACCCGTTTTTTTCGTTCTTCTATTTTCATCGGAAACATCCCCGACGCGTACTTTGAGATCAGTCGCCATGTGTGGCTCTGCCAATCCTGTAGCAGGCGGAAATCCAGATACTCGGAAACCAGCACGATGGCCACGATCTGCAATAGCATCAGCTCAGGGGCGCGGAGCAGCAGCTTCATGAAAGGTACAAAATTCATCAGCGCGTAAAGAAGCAGCGCGAGCGCGAGCGTCCAACCCAGCCGCCATGCCGCAGTGGCCGGTCGCTTCTGGTCCAGTGTTCCGGCAATACCCTCGGCCATCAGAGCCAAAATGATCACAGGGAAAAACGCCAAGTTGAAAATCATCGGCGATCGCTGCCACGAACCCAGTAGCAGGAAAAAAATCTGCATGCAGGCAGTCAGCGCAAGGATGAGCGAGAGGCGCGCGTACAGCGGCAAACGTATGCGTCGCATCCATGGACGAACGCCGGCAATGCCACCCAACACTACGGCAATCAGCACCAGGCTGGGACCTACGCCAATTTCTTGAAATCCGACGGCAATCAGCACTGAGCGCAAGCCCAGCACACGCAGGCCGAAGGTAAGACGCGCGAGGGTAATCAGGAGTGCCGCCGTTGGCAGTAGCATCAGATAGATCACGCTGTGCCGTTGTGTGATGGGCACCCATTCGAGCGTGATGACTGTGTCAAGAAAATGTCCAAGGCTGCTCAGCGGACCAAGCAGCGAAGCGAGCAGCGGACCAAGGATGAATCCATCCGCTCCATTCAAAGTAGGTGTTGGCAAGAGACGGGCGGTGAATGCCAGCAGTGACAATATGGCCACCAACCCCAAGACCGCCAGATCCGAGGTTGACAGGTAACCCTTGCCACCCAGACTACGGATATGTCTGGCATACCAAGATTCGTCGCTCGAACCGGTGTCTGTCTGTGTCTGAGCTGCCTGCGCGCTTAAGTCGGGCGATGTATTGGCCGTCGCTGTGTTGCCCGGCATGGGATTACCCGCCATTGCGGTTGATGTCGACGATCGCCGACAAGCCCGGTAGAATTAATTTGGGTGGATTCGACATCTTGATGATCACCGCGATAATCGGCGCGCCGTGCAGCCGAGTGTTACGTGGTTCGGGTACTGCCGTCACCACTTCCTCGACGTCAGTGGTGGCGCCAATTCGCTCAATCACGCCCTCGAACTTTTTTCCTGGGAATGAAGACAAGGTGACCATCGCGGGGCCACCGACGTGGACATGATCGAGTTCATCTTCATCGATCCAAGCTTCGATCCAGCTTTCCTCGCCGATCACCATTTGCACCATGGGAAGCCCGACTCTGACAGACCCGCCCTTGTTGATCAGCCAGCGAACGATGACGCCGTCGGTCGGCGCCTTGATCACGGCCGCGTCCAGATCCGCCTGCACGCGCGCCAACTTGGCTTGTGCCGCATTGATGTCCGATGCCAGGATCCCCAGCCTCTGCTTGCGTATCGCAATACCCGTGATATTGAGTTCTGCATTTCGTACGGCGGCTTCAGCGGCGTTGGCGTTACCTTGCGCGCCAATCAGTTGTTCTTGGGCGAGTTGCTTTCTCAAATTTGCTTCGCGTAATGCCTCTGATGAAATCATGCCGCTCTTGAATAACTCATTCCGAATGCGCCAGTACTCTTGCGTTTCTGCGATGCGAATTTTCGCGGCCTGCACCTCGGAACGCGTGGCGTCTGCACGTGCTCTGGTTTCCCGTTGCGCCACCGTCAGCGTTTGACGTTCTAGTTCGATGGCTGCCGTCTCTTGCACAAGTGAACGCTCCAGTGAGGCGATATGTGCTTTTGCCTCAGTCTCCTGGGCACGCAAATGACCGTCATCGAGACGGGCAATAACTTGTCCCGCATTGACGCGCGTGCCCGGTGATGCTTCAACGGCGGCAATACGACCGTCAAAACGGGCACCCACCTCCGTCAGCTCCATCTTCACAAAAGCGTTGCGCGAGATGATGTTCTGCGTACGGTGATGGCTGAAAACCCAGAGCGCAACACCCAGCATCGCGACGGTGATCGAGACAATCAGCCATCGAATCAGGCGGCGGCTCACGCTGGCAGTGCGTACACCTGGCCCCGAACCTGCGTTTGCAATCGATCTCGCTTCTGCTTCGTCTTCGGGAAGTCCCCAATCGTCGTATTCAGAGTTTTGCTTCATGCGTCTGTCCTTGCCGATATTGAATAAAGATTGATCGAATGCGGTGACTAACTACAACGTAGGCTTGCTACTGGCAGCTGGTGATTGCACTTTGCTCATCGACGGTCGCACCGAAGAGTGACCAAAATATGCGTTGAATGAGACGGCCTTCGCGACACAACGGCCCGAAATGATGGTCAACCCCGTCGATTTCGATCAGATCAATCATGGACGGCATCGCATGCGCCTGCGCTTGGGCCTTCATCGCAGCCACCCAGCGCCGCGCGCGTTCCAAACGATGTTTACCTTGCTGGGCACTGATCTGTTCACTGTGGCGGAACACTTCCACTTCAGTGTCCAAAGCCCCTTCCAAGACGGTGATTCGCACGCGGAGATATTGTTCTGGATTGAAGGCTATGTCTGGCAAACGCTTCGTCGAACGAATACCGAAGGGGAACTTGCGCGTGGTATCCGGAAAGGTGTACCAGCGCGCGCCTGCAATGACGGCAGACTCAACACGATGGGGATGCGCCATTAAATAGCGGTGGGCAAATTGAGCGCCAGATGAGTGCCCAAAAAGGCGAAAGCGCGTGGCATCCATTCCAGCGAGCAGACTCACCTCACGCAGGCAATCGTGCAGAAATACATCAGCGCGGTTTTCTTCTCGGCCGATGCTGCGATAACCAGCGTGTGCCGATCCGCCCATGCCGGGCGACAGCAGGGTCACGCCCAGTCGTTCGCAGGCGGGAATGAATGTGGCGACCTGCTGCTGCCAATGGCGGCTAGCGCCCAAGACCACCACCAATAGCGGACTATCGATGGAGGCACCGGTCGGCCGATACAGTAGGTATTCGTTGGTCGGATCACTGCGTAGCGCCCGGCGAAGGAGCATTCCCTGTGGCAGGTGCCACCCAGCGGCGCCCGATTGGTGTGGAGCCATCGTGTTTTTTTCCATAGGCTTCTCCATTGATGTCTGCAATGCGGCTTGCTGTAGTCGCTTCTGATGCACGCAGCGTTTCCGTGTGTCGTTGCGCTCCCGCGAGGATCTCCAGAGCATTGCTCGCACTGGCAAGGCCGAGGCGGTCGTAAACGGGAATGCTGAGAGCTCGCGTCGCTTCACGTGCCTGCAGTGGCGAGGCAGAAATGAGGCCGCAGAGACCTAGCACAGGCGGGCTCGCGTTTTCCTTCAACCAATGAACGCCGGCGCTCGCGCCCATCGAATCCTGTGATGCCATCATCAAACCGCCCACGAGAGAAGCAAACACATTGGACTTGAGCAGCGCGGAGGTTTCTATCTGTAAAACACCATCGGCGATTTCCACGATCGCTGCATCGACGCCCTCATTGGCAACGTGCGCCAACAGCGATACCAGCGCCGATTCGATCTGCGACATGTGTGCGAGGTAGGTTGTGGACATGCCGGCGTCAGTGAAGTCCAACACGGGCGAGGCACCCGCATCTCTGAGTAACCAGGTGTCTCCGCCTGCGCCAGTACCAGTGATTTTGATGTAAGCCACCCGCAGCCCCGCAGTGATCAAGCCCCGGACAAGATGGGCGCAACTGTGCGTCTTGCCCGAATCCATGCCGGTTCCGACCACGGCAATCGTTGTGGGAGGGGGCGATCCAGTACGGGTGAGCGTTGGAAGGGCATAGTCGCGCAAGTTGATGCGTTGTCCCTGATCGTTTCCAAGCAGGCCGATCGGGGTAATTTGCGTTGGACTTCTCATCCTCGTATGCCAAGAGGTGACACGTGAGGCGATCCCGCCACCCGCCGACAGGTGGCAAGGTCCAAAGGTGCTCGGTACCTCGGACTCGAATTGATTCGAGGCGTAACGGTTGCCGTAGGCCACCACTATTTCGTCGCCCGGGAACATTTGCATGCGTCGCCCGCTAGGCAATTGCAGACCCGCGTGCTGTCCTATGAAGTCCACCGCGGCGAGAATCAGATCGCCGGTTTCGGGTTTCCCGACCAGTGGCAGTAGCAGACCTGCGGCATCGACTGGCACTCTCCGGGTGGCGAATGCCCACGCCGCCCTTGAGATTCTCAAGGCATCCTTGTCGGAACGAAAGTCTTTGGTTTGCATGTTAATTTCCCCCGTCTGCAGCACAAAAGTTGATCTGCAGAAAAACACGTGTTCATCATGGAATACAAAGTTCGGTGTTCTGGACAAAAATTAACAAAGATGCAACTTTATGTCAACGAAATTTGTTAACTAAAAGTAAATATAATTACCAAATGTTCGTTTATCGCACAAAAGGTGTGCGAATCAGATCATCAAAAAACTTCTCTGGAATAAAGTGATCTGGCGACTTCAAGCCGGCAATTGGTGAGCGAGGATTAAAACTTGGTGCGCCTTATGGGGCGGGCAGTTGATATCGGCTACCGTGGATAGATGAGCGATCTTTGGGGGTGAAGCGGGTGAGTGTCATGTTGAATCAGGTCAAGCAGCATTGCCACCAATGCTGTGTATGGCTAGCACACAAACCAGTGGACGAAGACTCAGCCCAGCAGATTTTCCAGCGTACGTCGGTAAATGTTTTTCAGTGGTTCGATCTCAGTCACGGCGATGTGCTCATCGATCTTGTGAATGCTCGCGTTCGTGGGGCCACATTCGACAACTTGCGGGCAGATCTGTGCGATGAAACGGCCATCCGACGTGCCACCGGTCGTTGAAAGTTCGGTATCCAGCCCCGTTTCTGCTTTGATAGCTGAACTCAGCGCGTCGCTGAGTGCACCGCGCGGTGTGAGAAAGGGCAGGCCGCCGACAATCCATTTCAGATCGTAGTCGAAGCCATACTTGTCGAGCGTGGCGTGCAAGCGTTGTTGCAGGCCATCGACTGTACTAGCGGTAGAAAAGCGGAAGTTGAAATCCACCACGCACTCACCGGGTATAACATTCGATGCGCCTGTGCCAGCGTGGATGTTCGACATCTGCCAAGAGGTCGGCAGGTAGTACTCATTGCCTTTGTCCCACTCGATCGTGGCAAGTTCAGCCAGTGCAGGCATGGCCAGATGAATCGGATTTTTCGCCATATGCGGATAGGCGATGTGACCTTGCATGCCTTTGATGATCAGTTTGCCGGACATCGTGCCGCGGCGACCGTTTTTGATCATGTCGCCCACTTGTTTTACTGAGGTGGGCTCGCCGACGATGCAATAGTCCAGCTGTTCGCCACGCGCTTTGAGCTGATTACACACGATGACAGTGCCATCAATGGCGGGGCCTTCTTCGTCACTGGTGATCAGAAATCCGATCGAGCCTTTGTGGTTGGGGTGGGCAGCGACGAATTCTTCGACTGCGACAATCATGGCAGCCAGCGAGGTTTTCATGTCAGCCGCGCCACGACCGTAGAGCTTGCCGTCGCGATGGGTGGGTGTGAACGGATCAGATGTCCATTGCTGCAGCGGGCCGGTGGGTACCACATCTGTGTGACCGGCAAACACCAGCAGCGGCTGCGCTGTGCCGCGACGTGCCCAAAGGTTGGTGACATCACCCGAAGCGATGGTTTCGCAAGCAAAGCCTAATGGCTTGAGTCGCTCGGCCATTTTCAGCTGGCATCCGCCGTCTGCGGGCGTAACGGAGTGCAGCGAGATCAGTTCTTCGGTGAGGGCGAGGGTTTTGCTCATTGGCGAATTTGGCTCATCAAAGTAGATGTTCTTCGTAGGTGTCGGCATCAAAGCCAACCAGCACGGTCTTGCCCTTGCAGAGCACAGGGCGCTTGATCACGCTGGAGTTTTCAATCATCAGTTTCGTGGCGCTGGTCGCGCTGGTGACGCCGTCTTTGGTCGCTTCTGGTAGCCCGCGCCAAGTCGTGCCTTTTTTATTGACAAGTACTTCCCAGGAGACTTGTTGCATCCAGCTTGTGATGGTGTTCTTGTCGATACCAGCTTTTTTGAAGTCGTGGAATTCGTAGGCGATGTTTTGGCTCTCTAGCCAGTCACGCGCTTTTTTCACGCTGCCGCAGTTGGGGATGCCGTAGAGGGTGATCATGGTTG
>JAIXWO010000022.1 GCA_027491235.1 Sphingomonadales bacterium | reverse complement strand
GGAAAAATCTGGGTGATCCTGATTATTGGTGATAATGCGACCGGGGAGAAGATGATAAAGGTCGCGTAGCCTATGATCGAAGTGCGTCAGCTCAGGTTTGCTGTTGCCACAGCCGATGCCCAGAATTTCTCACGCGCCGCCGAAGCAATGCGCATCAAGCAATCGACCTTGAGCAGACGGATCGCCGCCTTGGAAGCCCGCCTCGGGATCAAGCTCTTTGAACGCAGCACGCGGGGCGCAATACCGACCGAACAGGGCAAGGCATTCCTGAGCGTTGCTCGGCGCATTCTCACCGATATCGACAATCTTCAGACTACAGCCCGCGCCGTCAGCTATGGTGAGGAGGGCAGGATCGCTGTCGGCTTTTCTGCGTCCTTGATGGCCGGCAACATGCGCGCGACCATTGGCGAGTACATGGGGCGTCACCCCGACATTCAGTTTGACGGGATCGAAGCCGATCCCGAGCGGATGCTCAATGACCTGAAGGCACGTATCATTGACGTCGCGCTGATGCCGTCGGATGCGCACGACGCCGGCATCTCGCGGCGCTCGGCATGGTCGGAGCGATTGCTTGTCGCTTTGCCGAAAGACCATCAATTGGCTAAGTCAGACCGGCTTCACTGGAGTGATTTTCGCCGACAGGTCTTTGTATTGCCCAGCCAAGGTGTGGGCTCTGCGATGGCCCGAATTCTGCAGCGTCGCTTATCGGATCAGGGCTATCGTGCGCACCTGATCATGCAAGACACTAGCCTCGAAAGTGTTTTGAGCACGGTCCCGTTCGGGCGATACATCACGCTGGCCACTGAAGCGTCGATCGGCGTGCATTGGCCAGAACTGACCTTCGCGGAAATTATCGATCAAGGCGGTGCTGCGCGCCTCGATTATGCTTTCTACTGGCGCGAGGATAACGATAACCCAGCGCTGAAGCGCTTCTTCGAACTGATCAGCGAACGCTACCCGGCCTACAAAGGCCTGCCTTGGCCGTGCAGTTGATTATTTATCAGCCAATAACTTCAAGAATTCGATATCACTGTCAGGTTCGTCCCAACGGTCGGCAAGCCGTGCCCAGCGATCGACCCGATCCCTGAATTCCTCGTCATCGATAGAAATGTAGAACGTGTAGACCCGGTTCACGATCTCTTTCATCAGCGCGCGCATCTGGTCATCGTCGAGGTGGGAGGCATCATTCCACGCTATCTCTCGCCCATCAGCATCGATGACGCGGACGTCCGAATAATCACCGGTATAGGTGACCGGGACTACGCCAGCATGAAGGGTTTCGAGGCCCGTATTGCGGACGCACATCATCGCCAGCGTTTTCGCCATCCTGGCAGCAATGCGCCTTTCGTCGTCCTGGTTCATCAGCCCACTATAGCTGCAAATCTGCCGCATAGTAGGCCCGAACCGCTTCTGCTTCGTACATGCTCAGCTCGTACAACGGGCCTGCCGCGGCATTGATCTGGGGTATCTCTAAGGAGACATCATCCCCGCCAAACCAATCGACAATTTCCCGCAGCCCGGCCTCATAGTCTGCAAAGGGCAGCACGGTAACTCGAGGATCATCCAGCCACTCCGACTGCAGCCGATAAAAACTGAGATTGCCGCTCCGGGGCTGGCGCAGAACACCTGGAACAAGAGGCGGCGGCAATGCGGCCAGGATGTCTAGTGGCGGGACGCTATCGATGACCGCGCGCATATCCAGATTAATAGCGTTAGGATCGGGTTCAAACCATCGCGGATGCCGCTCGATGCCAACGAACCGATCGGGGAATAGCTGAATGAACGAGTTCGGCAGGCAGCGTTTGTGGAACTCGACCGCTGAGCAGAATCGCTCGATCGGATCCCGCCTGAAAGCATAGATCGTCGTTGGCGCAATCGCCTCGTCTGGGAACCGAGCCTCGGCCAGCCGGATCGCCTCCCGCGCGATCGGATGCCGCCCCAACTCGCCAACCAAATCAACCCCGACCTGTCCCAGCACAGCCCGCGCAGTCTGCGATCCGTTCTTTGGCACGCCAATGAACAGCGTCTGGCGGTCATGCGAAATGATCATTGGTCAAATCCCGGTCGTGGTGTTGGTGTAAGACCCGGCCGCTAAGCTGTAAGACGGTGTGCCCAAGGTCAGAGTGCGGCTCAGCAATGAGAAGCTGCGGAAGGTCAGCGACCAGAAGGTGTTGCCGATGCTGGGGGATGAGGCGCTGTAGGTCACGCCCTGGGTCGACGCTCCCGCCACCGACCATGTCCCGGTCTTCGAACCATCGACTGGCACTTTGAAGACGGCGCTGCACAGATCCATGTAACCGTAGGGTGAGAAATCCATCATGGTGTAGATGGAAAACGCCATTGCCGTTGAGCTAACCGCCAGACCCGTGAGGCTGAAAGAATTCGCGCCATTGCTCGTGTCGAGGCTGATCGAGCGGGACAGCAGCAAGGTGCCGTCGGTTGAAAGCTGATAGATGTCCGCCCCGGCATAGACCGGCGCAAAAACCCGGAGGCTGCCGTCGGGCCCGAGGTTCACCGAACCACTACCGTAGCTGGAAGGCAGGGACAGCTGCCACTGGATCACAGCGCCAGAACTGATCTTGAGCAGGCTCAGCGTGCCGTTGATGCCTGCGAGCCAGTAGATGTTGTTGCTGCTGTCTACCGCAACGCCATAGCCGTAATCATAACCCGTACTCCCGATTGAGCGCTGCCAGCTCACCGAGGGGGTGGCGGTGCTGATGACGGTGATCAGGGCGTCGATATTTCCTGCAGTCGACGTCGAGGTGTTGCCCGAAAGGACCAGTAGGCTGCCGTCCGGGCTGAGGGCCATCTGGCTGGCATATTCGTTGCCTGAGCCGCCAATCGACCGCTGCCACAGCAGGGTGCCGGCGCTGTTGTACTTGGCGATCAGCGCGTCGGCATTTCCGGAGCCACCGCTTGATGTTGAATAGCCGGCCACATAGACGCTGCCGGACGCATCCACCGCCGCATTGTACCAGAGTTCCTGACCTGATCCGTTGAGGCTGCGCTGCCATTGCAGGGTGCCAGAGGTGTCGACCTTGGCCAGCCAGCCATAGTAGTTGCTCGAGTAGTAGGCCCCGGCAAGGTAGACATTGCCGCTAGCATCGATCCAGCCGCCGTTGATGAAAGGCCCGGAGACATTTCGGGCCCAGATGAGCGCGCCGTCCCGGTCCCATTTGAAGACCGCGCTGGAGGCGCTGGCGTAGATGTTGCCGCTGCTGTCCGTGCCCAGAATCAAGAAATTGACCACGGTCGAGCCAGAGGTCGCATACCAGAAGCTCTCGTTCGACTTGCCATAGAGGTTGGACAGCGAGACCGGCCCAGAGGCGACACTAGCCAGCGTACGGACTGCCGCCTCGCCGAGTGAAGTCGTGGTAGTCGATGTGCGGCCGAGTTCCACCGCGACATTGCCAAGCGAGATCGGCCCCGAACTCTGCAGCGTCATGCCCGGGCCTCGAGGCGCTCGACCTTGTCGGCCAGGTCCTTCACGGCCTCGATCAGTACGCCGACGAGATTCCCATAGGCCACAGACAGCAGGCCATCCTCATGGGTCATCACCGCTTCGGGCACAATGGACGCCAGCTCCTGGGCGATGAGACCAACGCCGCGATTGCCTGTCTCGCGCCGACTAAAGGTCACCCCACGGAGTTTCCGGACCCGGTCCAGCGCGCCAGTGATCGTCTCAATGTGAGTCTTCAGGCGGGCGTCGGAATAGGCGGTAATGTCGCCACTCGCGGTAATCGAGCCAGACACAGAGATGCTTCCGGTAAAGCTGTCACCTGCCTTGTTGGCAGGGGTATAGCCCAGGGCTCCGGTTACATCCGCCGAGGCAAGCGACGCGCCAGTCGTGACCCGACCTTTCGCATCAACTGTGACTTTGGCATAGGTGCCTGCCGTTACGCCGCTGTTGGCCAGCGTTGCCGCAAACGACAGGGCAGCGGATCCATCGAATGCCGCGCTGGTGCCGGTCACATCGCCGGTCAGCGCAATGGTGCGTCCAGTCGCCCACCTGGTCGCTGTCGCGGCATTGCCGGTGCAGGATCCTGACGAACCGGTGATCGACCCACTGGCCGTGATGTAGCCGCTGGGGTTTGTCGAATTGTAGGGCGTGAAGCCGAGCGCGGTAGTCACCATCGCCGAAGTCAGATTGCCAAAGCCCACCTGAACGACGGTCCCGCCCGCAGTCTTCGAATAGAGCTTCTGGTCAGCCAGATTGACGGCGAGTTCGCCCGACTGCAGCGATGCCGCCGCAGGCACGCTGGCGGCTGTCGAGGATCGTTTGAGCAGGATGGTGCTCGGCATCAGAAGGTTCCACCGTCCAGCGTCACGCCATCAATCGAGCCACCGGTGATGGCGACGTTGCTCGCGGCCTGCGTCGACATGGTGCCAAGGCCAGAAATGTCAGTATTGGGAATGGTCGCGGACGCCGTGAACGCCGCCGAGCCGTTCCCCTTGAGGTAGCCGGTGAGCGTGGTTGCACCCGAGCCGCCCTTGGCCACGCCGAGCGTGCCGCCGATATTGCCCAGCGTCAGGTTGGCTTCGTTGACATCGACGGTAGGGTTGCCCGCCACACCATCGCCATTGGTGACTGCGATCTTGGTCGAACCGGCAGTCAGCGTGCGCGCTGCCACAGTCCCAGCGGCCGTGCGGGCGATAATCCCATTGGTGCCAAGGTTGTGGAGCGCCAGCGCCTGACCGGTCAGTGCGACAGCGTCAGCGGCCACAGCAATGCCTGTGCCGGCCCCCACGTCGATCGTGTTGCCGGTCTTGGTGAGGCCATTGCCGGCAACGATCTGTCCGGCGCCGTTGAACTGAACGAAGGTGACAGCAGTGGTGCCCAGCGTGCCGCCCGCATCAACCGTGCAGAGGTAGCCGACGTCGGCGTTCACTGTGCCCTGTTCGACAAACAGGTAAGCCGAGACATGCTCGTCCCAGGTCGAGAGATCGATCGCCCGAGCCCAGGCGCCAGAGGCAACCACATAGACGCCGTTCTGTGACGGCGTAGTCTGGTCCTTCACCAGCACGCGGTCGCCCGCGGCAAGCGCCACGCCGTCAATCGTCATGGTGCCGGATAGCGAGGCAATATTGGCAGTCGATGCAGCTTTTACCGAAGCCTTGGGATCGAGCCCCTGAACAGTCAGATCGACGTAGTTCTTGGTGGCTGCGTCTTGCGCAGCTGTCGGCTCAGAAAGGCCTGTGATGCGCTGGCTGTTGAAGTCAACCGCAGCGGTAGGTGCTGCCAGCTGGTCGAGCCGGTTGGCGCGCACCCGGGCATCGGTGAAGTAGAGATTGGTGCCTTCAGAGACGTCGCTGGTGGAGAGCGTGATGGCACCAGTACGCCCTGCCACCGAAGTCACCGGGAACGTGATCGCGACATTGCTGGCGGCTGTCACCCGACCTTTCGCATCGACCGTGACCTGACCGACTTGCGTGGCAGAACCATAGGAGCCAGCGGTGACGCCGCTGTTCGCCAAGGTTGCGGTAATGGTCGCATTGGCGGTGCCATTGAACGAGGCTGTGCCGGTCACATCGCCGGACAGACCGAGCGAGCGCGCCGTTGCCAGCGCGGTTGCAGTGCCAGCATTGCCCGAGATCGAACCCACAATCGTGCTCGAGAAGGTCTTGATCCCGGCGACGGTCTGGTCGCCCGAGAGCCCGACGAAGGCGCCCGGGCCGCCGATGGCGATGACCGAGGTTGCTGTTCCGCCAGCACCCCCGGTGCCGGTGCCGTAGTAGAGTGTGTTGTCCTGCTCGTTGAATGCGAGCTCGGCATTGGCGAGCGATGCCGGAGCCCCGGCCGCACCGCCTGCGGCCCGGCGCTTGATACGCAGGGTATTGGCCATCAGAAATTACCTCCGTCGACCAGTCTGGCCGCTTTCTCGTTGATCCATGTGTTGGTGGGGGATGAGTAGGTGAGGACGTCGCCGCCCTCGGGTGCGGCCAAGGCCACGTCGGACAAGTCCGTCAGCGCGCTGAGCGGCCCGGGCGGACCTGGTGGGCCCTGAGGTCCGGTAAACCCGCGTGGACCTGAGATCCCGGCGTTTGAGACCTCGAGGGTTATGCTGGTGCCGTCGCTCTCGACGAGGATGGTCTGAACCGCCTCGATGATCTGCAGCGCGGCCGTCATTCGACATCAAACGTAAGGGTCGGCAGGACCTCACGCTCCCCGCTGTCATTCTCGAAACCAAGCGTCAGCCAGACCCGCCCAGCGCCCGACTTCAGCGGCGCAGTCTGCTCGTCGGTCCACAGCACCTCGATCTGGCCGCCCGTTGCCGGCAGCAGAATGGCAAGCGTAGGCGGTGCAATGTTCGGGCTCTGGTCAATGACCATGAGCGCGAGACCGGAGAGATCTCGAGCGATCCCGGCGCCCTGGTCGGCAAAAAAGGTGGCGCGCACGCGCTTTGTGCCGCCCCGACGGATGGTCAGCCTGGTCATGCATTCACCTGTGGGAAAGGAGGGTGGCGGGTGCCGCAGCCCCCGCCATTTGATCTCAGCCGATCCGGGTGGTCGCCGTCTTGCGGAACAGGACCCCGCCAATGCCGGTCAGCGCCAGGACGACGGTCAGGACGTCCGTCTGGCTGAGGCCTTCCGGCAAGATGCCGATTGCGCCAGCAACACCCCAGATGCTGCCGATGATCCCGGTCCAGATGGCCTTCGAGGTCCACCAGGGCTTCAAGTCTTCCATGTCAGTTCTCCAAAAGAAAACCCGCCAGAAGGCGGGCGGTTGTCCGGCTGCGCAAAGGGGCAGCGGATTGGTCGTGGCCTGATCAGGCCTCGTTGGTGGACAGAGTACCGGTGGCGGCCAGTTGGACCGGCTTCGCGGTCGCTGGCGCCTTGCGATAGGCCGGCCGGCGCACGGCAATGCAGCGGTCCTTGGCAACCCGGGTGATGGTCACGCCGTCGGATTGATTGCCGCCGAGCACATGGTAGGCGCCGTAATCTTCGCCGACATAGAGCCCGACATGGCCAGACCCCTGGCCGCGGCGGAACACCAGCACATCGCCTAGCTGGGCCTTTTCAGCGGCCTTGCCGAACTTTGCCCAGTTACGTGCCCAGAGTGGACCTTCCACGATCGGCTTGCCGCCCCGTTTGGCGACCACGGCCATGAAAAGACCACACCAGGGAATGCCATCCTCAAGATAGGTCCGGGCAAGCCCGACCTCCTTGGCCCATTCGAGGATCAGGGGATTGCTGGCTGGCCCTGCTACTTCAAAGGTGCCGTAAAGCTTGCGCGCTTCTTCCAGCATTCGCGGCAACGGGCGCAGGTCATCGAGCCAGCCATAGGCCGGCGGCAAAGGGTTCATGGGAGTTTCTCCTGTGGGAGGTTAGCGGCCGGAAAAGCCCTTGAAGGCAGCGGTGATTACCGCGATCGCGGCAACCAGGGTCGAGAGCCATTTGACGAAGCGGACGACGCCGGTTGCCGTATTCCAGGCGTCGAGCAGGTCTTTGAGTTCCTTGCGCACGGCCTTGAGTTCGGTCTGCATGGCTTCGAGGTCAGCACGGATGAGCGCCATTTCCACGGCGGGGTCTTGTTCGGGCATGGCAGGTCTCAGCGGATCGAGCAGATGATGGCGATGTCACCGGGCGCAAGATCGACAGCGTAGCCCGGCGTTGGATTGAAGTCGGTCTGGCGCTGGCGCGGACCGGCGGCGTAGTGGATGAAGAGCGCGGCTTCGCTCAGCACGCTAGGCTCGGTCAGAATCTCGAACCGGTACTGAACACCCGGCGTCCGCTTCAACTTCTGCACCACGCAACACAGCGTGAAGTCGTCTTGGAAGTGCCGAGTGAATTCACCGGCCGGGAGATAGCCACCGCCATTCTCGACATTGTGGCAGCCAGGAGTCCAGGTCTGGATGATCGGACCGCCAGGGCCCTCGAACACGTAATCTGCCGATCCGTTGATGCAGATGGAGACATGCTCGCAAAGGGTCCAGGCAACGCCTGCCTGGTACATCTCAGCGATGGTGGCATTGAGCCGGGGCGGCACGAAGTCAAGCATCGGCCAGAGCCGCCACGAGTTCGCTGGCCGACGAAAGGTGAAGTCGTTCTTGAACACCCCGTAGTTGATCTCGAGGTCGTCGTTGATCGCAATCACCTCGTCGGTGACCGTCGGCCGGCGATCTGCCTGCATGTTCCGTTTTCCTCTAGCTGACCGTGACCGAGACGACCTCGCGCACAATATGGCTGCCGGACTGACCGCCCGACGTGCTGATTGCGGCGCCACCCAGAGTGGCGGAAAGGTTGAACGTGTCGGTCGCGGCGTTGACGACGAAGTAGGTTGTGTTGGCGAAGATCCCGGTCGGAAGGACCCCGGAGGTCGTGAACTGGACACGCTTTCCGTTTGTCAGGCCGTGGCCTGCAGAAGTGACGGTCGCCGGAGTAGCGATCGTAATGGTAGCGGCGCGCGGCAGCATGCTGGCAAAGACATTGCCGCTTAGCGTGCCGTTGGCCTGATAAGCCGTGATCGGGTCCTTGTAGCCGTAGCGTGTACCAGAGCCGGAGCCGGTGAAGCTGAGCGCCGCGCCGCCCGGTGTGGCCGCGATCTTGAATGCGCTCGCACTGACCACCGATTGGACATAGTAGATGGTGAACGCCGTCAGCCCGCTGGGCATACCGCCGCTGCAATAGAACTGGACCGGATCGCCAACGGCAAGCCCATGCGAAGTCCAGTTGATGGTGTTGGTTGGCGATGGACTGAAGGTAATCCCGGTGACGTAAGTCGCCCAGGAAACCGAGCCCGCGCTTAATGGATAGACCGTACCGTTGATCCGCAAACGGCTGGGCTCGGGCGTCACACCGTATCCGTCGAGACCGATCAACGTGCGCGACGCCGCAGCGTAGAAATCATACTCATGGGCAATCGCGCGGATGTTGCGACCCTGCCAGTTTGCCGGCGTGAAGGCGCCACCCACAAGCGATGTGAAATAGCCGCCATCAGCGCCGAACTGCTCGCCAGCGCTGTATTTGTCACCCCACGAGTAATAGCTGACGGGCAGATCGATCTGCCGCTCGTCGCTGCCCGATCCGAGCAGTACTCCAAGCACGCCCGACATCAGCTGATTCCGGTGCCCGAGACGAACCAGACGTTGGTCTCGACCTTGATCAGCGTGGCGAGCCCGCGCACGGCGAGCGTCCGGTTGCCGGTACTTGTGGTGCCGGCCTGGCAGAGCGTGACGCCGGAACCCTGGGCGATGGTGATGGCTGAACCGCCATTGTTGATGATGGTGATGGTCGTTCCGAGCGGGAAGCCGACCGTGCCATTGGGCGGCACAGTGATGGTCTGCGCAGCAGAATTCAGCGAGTAGATGTGCTTGCCGTTGTCGGCCGCGACCAGCTGGTAGGACGCACTCTGGGCGTTCTGCGGGACTTCCCGAAAACCGATCGACCATGCCGAGCCGCCGGCGTCATTCACAGTGGAGCCAGTGGCCGCACCCGAGATCGTCTTGTTGGAAAGCGTCTGGCTATCTGTCGTCCCAACGACTGCGCCGGAGGGGACTGACCTGCCTGACCAGGAAGCGAGATTGGCGCTGTAGCCTTGTACATCGCTGCCGATGGCGAGGCCGAGATTGCTGCGGGCGGTGGCGGCATCGGCGGCACCGGTCCCGCCATTGGCAACGGCGAGAGTGCCCGTAATCTTGGAGCCGGCCAGAGAGGTCAGCCAGGCGGGATCAGCATAGGTACTGGTGGTCAGCACGGCATTGCCAGAAACCGATGGCGCGGAGAGCGCTACGGTCCAGGAGGCAATCGTGCCGCTGCCACCCACCATGGCGACATTGACGACGAGCGCACCGGTGCCGCTGGTGTAGGCCGTAATCTGCCCATGCATCCAGTTGGTGGGTGTGGCCGTGCTGGTGATGGTCACCCACTGACCCACGACGAAGGCCTTTCCGGTCTGGACTGTCAGCGATTTGGAGCCGGTGCCGATGGCAAGCGAGGTGGTGCTGGTGGCGCTGGTGCCCGGCGCGTTGACCGCCGTTGAGGCGCTGGCTGCCGCGTTGGTCGCGTAGCCATTGACCTCGACCGCCAGGGCGTTGGCCTCCGTGCCGAAGGTTGGCAGCGCGCCAAGGAAGGCATCCGCACGCGCAGAGAAGTTCGCCGCGTCCGTCCGGGACGGCGGCGTGGGCAGTGCTGTGATAGGCATGGAATTACCCTTCAGGGTGGATCAGGCCAGAGAACTCAGGTGAGCCCTTCGATGGTCAGGCTGCAGTAGCTGACGGTCGGGTAGGCAAGGTCGATCGAGAACTCTTTGTAGAAGCCGTAGACGGTAAGGCTCTCGAAGCTTTCGGAGCCAATCCAGAGGACCGGCGAGGCGCGGAGCGCTGCAAGATTGCGGGCCACATCGTCGATGGCGCTGGTCGGCATGACCACCCGCGCGGTCATCCGCTTGGCAAAGGCGCGCTCGACCACCGAGGTGACACCGAACTGGTCGGTCTCTTTCCTCGAATAGTCGATGATGCCGATGTCGGCGCCGTGCTCGGTCTCGCCGATCGTAAATTGCCGGCCGAACAAGAGCGCGCCGCAGGAAACGAGGTCAGCCGGATTGTCGCGCGTCATGGTGACGGTGATGATGCCGGCCTCGTAGACCGGCACATCGAGGAACAGCAGGCTGGATTTGCGCCCGACAGGTTCGAAGAACCAGGAGAACCAGTTGTCGATCGCGGTGCCGCCGACATTGAAGCTCTGGGTCTTCGAATAGAGCTGCGTGCCCGAAACCGTGAGCGAAACCGTCGCGCTCTCCGCATCGGTATCGATGAGCGCGACGCCGTCAGTTGCGCCTGGCGTCAGGACAACCTGCAGGCTTCCGGCCCGGGTCGTGGCCGTGCCCACACGGTCATCGAACATGGCCCAGCGGTTGGTGGGGCCAAGGTCGAGCCACTTGGTCGGATCGCTCGCCGGGTTGACCCCCGTGGATGCGACCAGTGCTTCGTAGCGCCGATGGGTTGCGGTCAGGATCACCTTGGCACCTACCGCATAGGCTGTCCCGGAGGCCCAGACCGGGTGGTCGTTCTCCGGAGCCGTGCTGCTCGTCAGCATGGCATCGGTCAACGTGGTTGGCCGGATTAGCTTCATGCCGCCGTTCTCACGGCTAGGGCATCGCCATCTGGCGTCACGCGTTCGAGGATGCGGGCCGTCTTGCTGGTGCCTGATGCTATCGTAGCTGAAGCAATCCGCTGCTCATCGCGCAGGTCAGACAATTCCTGTTTCAGAGATGCCAGCCCATCGATCAGTACTGTGGCGCTGTCATTTGCTGGCAACGACGCTGTCGCAGATTGATTGGAGGCGAACTGCTCCCACCAAGTCGGTGTGCTCGACGTGGCAGCCGTTGCCGTGTCACTGGGCAACCCGGCCATCCCGTTGATGATCGCGACGGTCTGCTCGAGGCTGGCAGCGGTCTGGCCCTGAATGCGCGCCAGTTCCTGTGCCGAGGTGGCAGCATCGGCCGCCACGGTCAGCAGGCTTTGGCTGAGCCCAGGCAGCGACTTCGCCGCCTCCTGATCACCCGCCCGGGCAGCAAGAGTGGCGGCGTTGAAGTCGGACAGAACCTGAGCATAGGTTTTGGTGCCGCTGCCCATGCTCCCACGGATGCGGGCAACCTCGGACAGCAGGCTATCGGTAATGGTCTGCCAGGCCGAGCGTAGCTTTTCGGCTGCCGCGGCAGCCTCATCAGCTGCTTTTTGCTGGTCCTGCAGCGCCCAGATCTGCTGCTGTAGCGCGCGGTTGCTTTCATCGAGCTGGGCCAGATCAAGCGCCCGCAGTGCTGCGGTATTGCCCTGAACCTCCAGCAGTTGGCGCTCGAGCGACAGACGCTCGTCGGCAATGGCGGCTGCACTGGCGGCGTCCTGGGCCGCGCCAATGAGCTCGGCAAAGGCCGGGGCCAGCTGGATCAGGGTGACATAGGCCGCGCGGCCAGCCTCGGTGGTCAGGTCCTGCGCTTCGACGAGCGCCCGGAAGCCTGCGATGCTTTGCGGCAGCCCAAGCCCAAGGCTTTCGAACACCCGGGCCATCTGCGCGGTCTGGGCCGTCGCCTGTTCGGCCTTGCTGTAATAGAGCGCAAAATACTCGCCCGTCGCCGAAGTCATATCGCTGGCCGAACCGAACAGGTCGAACATGTTCATCTTCGCCGCAAGGCTCAGATCCTCGACCGAGGTGCCGAGCAGGCTGAGCGAGGAACTCACCGCCTCGACGCTCGATGCAACCCGGATCAACGTCTCGAAATAGCCTTCGCCAACTTTCTGGAATTGCTCGAGCCCTGGCACGGCATAGCGGGCCAGATTGTCGGCCGCTGCGCCAAAGACAGCGGTGAGCTTTTCCTGGATTTCAGCGCCGGTCAGACCCTTCAGATCGATCTTGCCGATGTTGATGACGAAACCCTGCAAGCGGGATTGGACCTCGCTCAGCGACAAGCCCAGCGGCCCGGCTGCGGCCGAGATCGCATCATAGAAACCGGAAAAGATCAGCGCGAACTGGCGCTCTAGCTCAGCATCAGCGGCAGAATATTGGGTCGAGTAACTCGAGCCCATGCTGATCCCGAGGAACTTCTTGGTCTTCTTGACGTCGCTGTAATAGCTCGCGTCAAACCCGCCGGAGAGGATGTCTGCCAGCGACTGGCCGCGACCGAAGATGCCCTGGCCGGTGATCGTAGTTTTGGTGCCGAACAGTGCGCCGAACGCCTTGCCGACGAGCCCGACCAGACCTCCCAGAATGCCGCCGATGATGGGGATCTTGTTGAGAACGGCCCCGACGCCTTCCAGTCCCCTGCCGATGAGGCCGGTCACGCCCGTGGACTGATAGCCGGTGTTTACACCTGCAGCGGAAGCTTCAGCGCCATTGGTGCGGATAATGAGATTGGTTAGCCCGCCGATGTTGGCCTCGATGTTGCGCAAGGAAGCGAGCATGGCGGCGGAGTAGCGCATGGTCAGCGTGTCCACCTCGCGCAGATGATCGATGGCTTTGGCAATGCTCTCCGACTTGGCCGTGCTGTCCCCGAATACTGTGCCTGTGCCATCATTGGCGGCGGGCAGTTTTGGAGACCCACCAAAGGCGCCGCTGATCGCAACACCGAGCGAGGCAATGACACCGGCCGTGATGGCGCCGGCCGCAATGTTGAGCGGGAACGGCAGTGAGCGGATGGCGTTCACCACGGCCTCCACCGCCTTGATGCCGGTCGTAATGATCGAGTTGCCCTGTTCGACCCCTGCGCGTGCAGTGTCTGAAGCTGCCATGGCAGTATCGCTGGTGACCTTGGCGGCCGTCTGCGCACCGATCAGTCCAATCTTCACCGCCGCATTCTTGATGGCGATCGCCAGTTCAAAGGCGCGGAACACCTTCTCGGCCGCCAGCAGCGCCTTGTAGCCGTCCGAGCCTTCCTTGAAGAAGCCCTTCGCGGCCGAGGCGAGATTGCCATAGTGATTGATCTCGGCCGAGGCCTGCGCGGCACGCGCGTCGGCATACTGAAACGAGGTGCGTCCATATTCGCGCTCGGCTTCAGCCACGCGCTGGGCTGCAGCCACCTGCGCCGAGGCAAAACGGGTGATCTCGACCGTGATCGCGCCAATTGCCCCGCCGACCGAGCCGAAGGCATCAGCCATGTTCTGGGCCGCTGCTTCCGTGGCCGAGACCATGTCTTCCAGGCTTTGGAGGAACTGTTCCTGACCGCTTTGCGCAAAGTCTGCTTCCATCAGCCGGATCCGTGCGGCCCGATACCGCTCCCAGGCTTCAACCCCGCGCTCAAGCACGATCTGTTCGCGCTCGGCCTCAAGATTGGCGAGTGCCTGAGCGCGAGCCGATTGGCCGAGCAAAGCGACCTGCTGTTCAAGCGGGCCGACCGTTTGGCGCAGAAACTCCGAGGTTGCAAAAGCGCGCGTCGCCTGCTCCCAGGCTTGACCAGCTTCGAGAATGGCAATGCGCGCTTCGTCGGTCGGTGCCTTGAGTGCGGCCAAAGCGACTTCCATCCGCTTGATCTCGATCGGTGTCTTGCCGATCTTGGCAGTCTCAAGCGCGAGATTGGCGGCAAAGTCCCGGGCGGCCTGGAGCGCGCGTTCGGCTTCCGTTTCCTTGGGGCCTTTTGCGCTGCTGGCACGGTCGGTGCTGTCGCCGCGGATCTCTTCCGCCTTGGCGGCAAGCCGGGCCTTGGCAGCAGCGATGCTGTTTTCCCGCCAGCGCGCTGAAAAGGCTTCCATCATGCTCATCGCATCACCAAAGGCAGATGCAAACTCGTCGCGGACCTGGTCGCCCATACGCGCGGTCGAACCGGCAAAGCTGTTTTCCATCCGCGGTAGAGCCACGCTCTCGATCCGGGTGATGGTGGCAAGGCCCACTCGGTCAAGCACCGGGTTCACCCATTCGGCGAGCCAGTTGAGGGCAGCGATCGCTTTGTTGGCGAGGTATTCGATTCCGCTTATCGCGAGATTGGCGGCTCCGACGGCTGCTTCCCCAACAACGCCGGGCAATGCGGTCCAGGTGATCCGGATCGCGTTAAAACCGCCAACCCAGCCAGCATAGAGAATGGCGACTGCGTATTTGCCAGCAGTCAGCACCGCCTCAAAGGCCGTGACCGCCCAGTCCTTGAGTGTCGAGAATACAGAGCCCAGGTTGAGCCCATCCGAGACGGTCTTCCACAGCCCCTTCATGGTATCGCCGACGGTGATCCCGACGGGGCCCAGCTTTTCCATTTCCTTTTTGGTGAGGCCGAGGCTTTGCGCATAGCGGTCGAGCTCGCCCGTCTGTTTGACGCTCGACTGGAACAGCTTGAATGCGCCGAACGCGATGCCAGCGGCGGCAGCGGCTGCGAGAAGATAAGGGTTGGTCAGTGCGGCAGCGGCAGCACTGGCGGCAAGCCCCAGCAATGCCCGGGCCATGCCGCCGATGCCGACACCAGCCTGCATTGCGATCTGCCCGATCTGCGTGCCCTGCTGCATGAACACGGTCATGGGTTTCTGACCGGAGAACAGGCCAACCACCATGTCGTTGAGCTGAAAGACGAGGTTCTGGACGTGGTGCCCGGCAAGCTTGGCCGAGCCACCCATGCGCGTGACACTGCCGCCACCGATTGCATTGAGCGCCCGGTCAGCACGCGAGGCGCTGTCCGCCATATCGCCCATCGCGCCTGCCACCGTGCGCTTCATGTCGGCCATCTCCTTTTGGAGCCGGGCGACGTTGGTGATCATTTCAATTTCGAGGGTGCCTGCTTTCACGTGCTGCGCTCCTTCGACATCATCAGCGCCCGGAAGGCGTTGGTCACTTTCCGAGAGACTTCATCTCGGTTGAGGACGGACGTGGCAGTCCATGGAGGCGGGCAATCAGGCTCGCGGGCGCGGACGGTTTCAGCGACGAATTCGACAGAAAGCCCTCGCAAGAGGCGGACCAGCCACGGAGGCAGATCGAGCCCCATGCAGTGTTGCCACTCGCCAATCGTGGCCCAGGAGATGGGCACTGCACCCATCGCGCCGGGATCGGTGGGGCCGACTTCCATGAGCCAGTCGATCACCCAAGGGGTGCGGATGGGTGGAAAGTCCGGAGCAAGGTCGTCGATGGCCATTCGCTGCAGGCGGGTCAGCGGGTCAGCATCGGTGTCGGGTTTGATTTGTTTGGTAGTGCGCGGCTTGGGTGCCGTGCCCAGCCACGCCAGTTGCCGGACGTAAAGGTTCAGCTCTCGGCCGAGCTCTTCGTAAAATTTGCCCAGTCATTGATGTGAGCGGCGACCTGCGTGGCGATGAACCCGATCGATGGATCGGCATAGGCCTTGCGAAACAGTTCCTGGCCTTCGAGCCCGTCGGCGGGCGGATAGGTGAAGCCGTTGAAGCTGACCGTGCAGGCAGCCAGAAAATCAGCCTGTTCGGCGAGCTTCTCCTCGGCCGACTGGTCCATCTTCCCGCGCTTCTTGATCTTGTCCATCAGCTGGTTCTGCTGGCGAGCTTGGGCGCGCTGATAGACCTTGGAGCCTGGGCCGTAGACTGTGATCGAGAGGCGTTTGCCCTTTTCGTCGAACAGCGGGGCGTCGTCGCCGCCGACCAGTTCGAGGGTCGAGGTGTCGGTGGCGGCGAGCGTTGTGATGTCAAACATGGAGTATCTCCGTCAGGGTGTTAGGGATCAGGGCGCGAGGACTTCGACAATGCCCACACCGGCGGAATTGGTGGTGAGTTCGAGGGTCACGGTGGCGGTGGTGATCTGATCGACCGAGCCCACGTTGACCTTGAAGCTCATGACTTGCGCCTGGAAATAGTACTTGTCGCCGTTCTGGGTTGTGACCAGGAAGCTGTGATCAGCGTCCGAGAGCGAGGCGGATTTCAGCAGGATCTGGCCGGCATCATCAGTGTCGAGGCCGAGTTGGATCTGCATCGTGCCCTGGTTGAAGCTGCCCTTCTTTTTAACGACGCCGCGGCTGCCTACGGGATTGAAGGTAACGAGGTTGAACTCGCGGCCGAACTCGCCAAGATCGGAGACTTCGCCGACCACGGTCATGGTGAGCGCATTGTAGCCGGTGGCGTCAAAAGTCGCAGGGGTAGAGGCCGACACCTTCAAAGTGGTGCCGGCGGAAGTCCGAACGGTCATGGCAATGGGTCCTTATGAAGGTGAGGCTCAGCGCGCCTCGTTGAATGAGACGCGAAAATCCTGCGTCTGCATGTGGATGCCGGTCTCCTCGTCGAGGAAGTCTGGTCCGGCGGAATCTGTGTGGACGGTCACGTCAAAGAGCCCGTCGATGTTAGGCATCTGGTCGGCCGCCGCCTGGCGGACGGCTGCGATAATGGCTTTCACTTCGGGGTAGGTCCGGGCCAGAACGGTGACCTGCACGCGCTCGGTGACGCGGCGTTTCGCGCCCGGAGCCGGAACGTTGCGGTCGACACTGCTGACCGAGATCAGCGATATCGCCGGCAAGTCCGTGCCCTGCGCCAGCATCCCAGCGGCGATCCGCGCAACGGGGACAAGCGACGTCACCCCGGTGTCAGCCACCAGGAGCGAGCGGACCGCAATAACACCGTTCATTCGTCATCGACCTCGAGGGTCGGTGCCCTCAGGTTCCCGATCTGGACGCGGTGGGCGATGTAGGAGCCCATGGCATTCACCGCTTCCTCGGCTTTCTGGTCAAGCGCTGGGCGCAGGAAGGGTTTTGCGGCGTGACCCGGGTGCATGACCGTGGGCCCGACGAAGTTCTCGCCAATTTTGAGGCTGCCGCGCTTCACCATCTTGTTGATTGTGCCGATACCGACTTTGCGCGGGCCGTGCCGGGTTTCACGCACCGGCTTGTCGGCGTCTGACACCGAGATCAGGTGAGGTGCGACGCCATATTCAATGAACAGGCCAAGATAGGAGCCTTTCCCACGCAGTTTGACGTAAGACGAAAGCTTGGCGCCCTCGGTCCGGGTGCCAATCCCGATTGCGCGCTTCAATTGCCCGGTCCTCACCGGCACATTGGCCTTGGCCTGCTGCTGGATCACCTTGGCACCGGCCCGAAGTCCGCCACGGATCACGTTGCGCTCCAGGTTCTTGGGCAGTTCATCGAGCAAACGCAGCAGTTCAGGGCCGCCCTTGAGCCGTATCGTCATGGTGCAGCTCCTTCGCTCGAATGTTCCTCGACCATAAACTCCATGGCCTCCCGCCGCCCCAGCGTTGCAGGGCCGGAAATGATCTGGTGGACGCATGAATCGATGATGATCCGCATATCTGCGGCGAGCCCCGCCAGATACCGAATGCGGATCCGGGCAGGACGGCGACCGATTTGGATGCTGTCGGCCAGGCGCTCGGCCTTGGACGGCAGAATGTCCTTCACCTCGGCCCAAACGCAGGCGAACTCGGTCCAATTGACCTGTTCGGTGCCATATTGCGGGTCGTGCGTGACGACCTTGCACTGAATCCGGATCCTTGTGTCGAGCTTCGAGGCTAGATCCAGCGACATTTGAGCTGACCCACCAACGTGTCGAAGGCGAGACAGGCTGCACCTTCGCGGTTTTCGAACAGGGATGCGGTTTTGACCAGGATTGCAGCGCGGGCGATCGCCAGATCAGGGTCGTTCTCATCAAATCCGGCCGACAGTGTGATCCGGATCATGCCGTCTTCACCCAGCTCGGGCCAAGATTTCCCGGATGCCGGGCGGATGCGGGTGAACCCGTGGCGCTTGCGGGCGACAAAGTCTGCCTCTGGCAGGGTGACCGTTGCCCCGCTGGTGGCAGTGTAACGGATCTCGGCCACCGAGCAGGGCCGGATGGGCACGATGATTTCGTCTTCCCAGCTTTCCAGCTGCAATTCGATGGTCTGTTCGCACAGCTTCAGGCCAGTCTGCTGCTCCAGTTCAGCTTGGGCTGCATCCAGTTTAGCGCCGAGCAGCAGGTCCTCGTCATGGCCGTCGAGGCGCAATTGCTGGCGTGCTTCCTCGAGCGTCACGGCACGGTCCTGGGGCGGCTCGATCGTGACGATCTCAGACATTATTCCGCCTTGGTGCGGTGCGTGGAGCCAGATTTGCGCGTGACAGCAGGGGCCGGTTCACTCCCGCCGACCTCGACCGCGAGCCCGCGTTCGATCAGCTGTCGGCCAAAATGATCGTCGAGCTCGAAGCTCTGGCCGGCAAGGATGTTGTTGGAACTGACCGAGCTGATGTGCAGGGTATCAAGGGCTTTGAGGATCATGGGTTATCCCTTCCGTTGGATGAGAGGGGCCGGAAGGAGCCGGCCCCTGCATCATCACGCAGCCGTTGCCGCGGTGGCAGCAGCAGCGAAGTCGCCCTTCACGAAGGCTTCTGGGCGGTAGACCGCGAGCGCGAGGCGCTCTTCGGCGAGCACCGTCACCAGGTTCTTGCGGAAGTTCTGGTCGTCCTCTGTCGAGATCTCGACCATGGCGTCCATGCGGTCGAAGATCTGCGCACCGAGCTGGAAGGCGCCGGTCAGGAACTTGCCCGTCGCCATCGACTGCGTTGCCACCACTGGCTGCCCCCACAGCGTCGGCGACAGGTTGCCCTGCGGATTGCCGATGATGAACTGGCCGGTGGTGTCCTTGAGCAGTTCGATCGCCGCCCAGTCCGACGGGTGCAGCACGACGCCCGTCGACATCAGCTCGGAAAGCGCCGTCTGCAACATGGCGAGGCGCAGGACATCGATGCGGGTGACAGGCGCCGGGATCGTGATCGGCGGCGCAAAGGCGGTCGCCTGGGTGTAAACGCCATGCAGGTCGGTGCCGGTACCCCCGCCGTTCAGCAGTTGGTTCTCTTCAACGAGCGCCAGGCCATAGGTCAGGCGGCCGTCGATGTAGGATTGCAGCATTGGCACGTCGTCGAGGATCTGGCGGGTGGCCAGGACCCAGTGGGCGATCGTGGTAACGCTGCTGGTCACGACATCGAACTTGATGTCGGTCTGCGGCTTGGTGGCGCCGGCCGTTTCCGAAACGGTGGCCGCTGCATTCGTGAAGCCGGTTTCCTTCACATACTGGACGGCATTGCTGTTGGTGCGGCCTGGGGTCAGCAGGTCGCGGACCGTCAGGCGGCGCTGGCCAGGGGTGATAATCCCCGGCTGACGATCGGGTACGATGAGGTCGCCGGCCGAGCCATTGGCATCGGTCGTGAGGGCAGAGACGATCGCCTTGACCTCGACACTGGCGCGGCCGCGGGCGGTCTTGCTGTTCAGGAACGGCTTGATGGTGTCGGACGAAACGACGCGTTCACCGATCGTCCGATAATCGGAGCGTTCGTCATCCTGCTTCTTGCGGGCGAGCTTCTGTTCGACCTCGTCAAGGCGGGCCTTGGCTTCATTGAGCGCGGTCAGCGCCTCGTCGGCCAGCTGCTTGGTTGCGGCCGAGAGCTCTTCACCCTTGGCAGCCTTGCCCAGCGCCTCTTCGGCGATGGCTTTTACCTGGTCATGGCGCGTGTCGAACGCAGCCTTCACTTCTTGCGCCAACTGATCGGCGCTCTTGGTCTCGGTCATGGGATTGCTCCGTAGGAGGTGGGATCAGCCGCGGATTTGCGCGGCAAGAGCCGACAGAAAGTCGGTGTTGGACTCACTGCCGGACTCACTCCGGAGCAGCGATTTGAGGCCTTTCCCCGCAATTGCGGTGGCCTGGCTTTTCGAGAACCCTGCCTCGCGCAGGAAATTCTCAAAATCGGAGAGCGACGGCATCGTCTGCCCGTCGGTGACTGTCTTGACCGCCGTCACCTTGGCCTCGGTATTCATGGGCATGGTGACGAGGCTGATTTCGCGAAGATCGATCTTCTTGAGGCGCAGGACGCCAGCCTTGTAGGGGTCGGGTGCGGCGCCGCCCTTGGGGATGGTGTAGCCGATCGAGAGGCCGCCGAGCGCGCCATGCTTCAGCTTGCCATAGGCGCGCTGCGCGACGGGATCGCCGTCGAGTATCAGCTGGCCACGCACGAACAGGCCGCGGTCATCCTCGAAGATGTCGCGCCAGACGCCGATGGGCTCGCGCTGGTCGTGCTGCCAGAGCATCGGGATGCCCCAGCCTTCGGCGCGGGCCTTGGCGACGCTCTCCCGGAAAGCGCCCGGTTCGATGAGATCGCCGCCCTGGTCGACATTGCCGAAGGTCGAGGCGTAGCCCTCGAACTGTCCAGTATCCTGAAGATCACTGGATTTGAGGGTCAGGGTGAGATGTTTCATTTAGGGGGCTCCGATGGGGCATTCGCTCCGGTTGGCGGCAGCAATCCTGCCCGGCTGATGGGCACGTTCTGCATCTGCATGCGGGGGACATCGCCGCCTTCGACGGGCGGCAGGTTTTCGAGCGCGCGGACCTCGTTGATGGTCATCACGCCATTGGTCAGCATCTGCTGGTAGAAGGAGGCACGCGCCGCGCTGTCACCGCGCAGCAGGCCTTCGAGGTTGAACTCGATGACAAGCCCCGCTTGCCGGTCGGCCGGCGAGAGCAGCTGCTTGGCCAGCGCCTGTTCGATGCGCTTCAAGCGCCGCCGCAACGTGAACTTCTGGAACCCCAGCGTCTGCTGTTCGAGCCCGGTGCCCCAGCTGGTGGTCTTCTCGGTGTGGCCGACCATGAACGGTGGCACGCCAAAGAACCGGCAGACCTCCTCGACTGAGAAGGCCCGGCTCTGCAGCATCTGCGCGTCTTCCGGACTGATCGACAGCTGGACCCAGTCCATGCCCCGGTCGAGCAACATGGGTCGCCCGGCGTTGATCGCGCCGGCAAACTTCTCCTGCAGCAATTCCTCGGCCTGTTTGCGCTGGTCGAGGGTCAGGCTGTCGGCGGTTTTCAGCAGCCCCGAAGGCCGCACCCCGTTGCGGAACGTGTCGCCGGAGGCCCGTTCGATAGCCTGCGCCAGTCCGAATGTCTGACGTCCGAAGCTGAGGGTCGAAAGGCCGCCCAGCGGATTGCCGCCGAAGCCCCGGATATGGAGCATGTTGTCCTGGCCGACGATGGAACGGACGCCATTGTCGGACCACTCATATTCGAGGCTTCCATCGCGCAGACGGCGGACCGTCATCAGCTCGGGCGCGATCGGAACGCTGAGCGCCACCACCCGGCCATTGCTGCCCCGGATGATCTCGGCATAGGCATTACCGTTCAGTTCAATCGAGGCGCAGATGAACTCCCAGAAGTCGACCGCTGTCTGGTCGGCGTTCGGGCTGTCATGCAGAATCCGGTACAGCGGATGGTCAGTGGCAACGGTCCTTGCGCCGCCTTTGGTCCGGTAAACCATGAGCGGCAGCGAGGCGATCGTGCCGGCGAGCAGATTGACACATGCCCAGGCCGAGGCGAGTCCCAACACGGAACTGGTCGAAACCACCTCACCGGTCGTGGTCGTTCGGCCGCCCACTGCCTGTACCAGCCGTGGGTCAGTAAGGCCGATGGAGCGCGCGATGTAGCCGAGCGCCTTCTGAAAGAGGTTCATGCGAGGCTCTTCAGCCAATCATCAATGGAACCGGAGGTGTCGCCTGCCATCGCTGCCCCCACTGCCATGCACAGCGCGACCGCTGCGTCGATTTTGTTGATGGCCCGCTGTTTGGAGAGCCACTTGTTGTCCCAGCGGTCGGTCTCGGTAACCGCCGACATCATTGCCGAGATGAGGACCGGATTGCGTTTGAGCCGGATGCGGCCCTCGAGGATCAGTTCTTCCAGGTGCCGAAGCGAGCCCGGCATCCACAGACCTTCCACAGATCCATCCACAGGCCGCGCACGCTTGGTGCCGCCCTGCGGATGTTCGACAAAGGTAAGGTCGAGCCCGAGTTCGGCGACCTCCTCCTCGAAGCGCCGGAAGGCGTAACGGTCATAGGCGACCGCCTCGACCCGGTAGTCCGAGGCCATCTCAGCCAGTGCCTGCGCCACATGGCGAAAGCTGATGTTCTCGCCGGCCGGCGCATTCAGAAATCCGTCTGCGACCCACAGGTCGTAGGGCTGCTTGTCGCGCAGCACGCGTGCGCTCAGCGTGTCGCCCGGCGTCCAGACCTCGACCCATGCGTCAAAGCAGGGTTTGCCATCCTTCTCGCCATTGCGCTGAACAGCGGCCAGCGCAGTCAAATCCCGGTTCTGGCTGAGGTCGAGCCCGAGCCAGACGGATTGTCCGGCCTTAGGGTTGAACTCTGCAAGCAGAGGTTCCAGCGTGGCTCGGGCCATCCAGGCGGTCTCGGCATCCGTCCAAACGCAGAAGTGCAGCCGCAGTATGCCGTTCAATTGCCCCGGGATGGCTTTGGCCTGCGCCACCACCTCCGAGAGGTATTGCTCGGTGATCGTGATGCCCAGCAGCGGGTTCGCCTTGATCCAGCAACTGGGATCGGTCAGCGGATCGTCGCCTTCGTCGAGTGCGCAGACGTAGCTGAACGTCGTGTCGTCGATGACCTGTCCCAAAAAGGTCGGGTCAGTCACGGCATCGGGATTACCGGCCGCTACCCGGATCGCGTGTTCGTGTTCCTCCCATGCGACCGAATTGCGGTCCGAGCCCGAGTTCGTAATCATGAACAGCAGTGGGTCGCGGCGGAACTTGAAGCCGCGCTCCAGCATCTCGATGATCGAGCGATCGGGAAGCTCGTGGACCTCATCCGCCAGCACAAAGTATGGCCGCGGGCCAGAGCCGGTCTTGCCGGTATCGCGCGACACCGGGCGAAAGAAACTTCCCGAGGACAGATGCGCGATATTGAACTCGCGCCCCGGGCCGCCCGAGAACTCCAGCCGCCGTGCCAATGCCGGTGATTGCCGGACCATGCGCACCGCATCGCGGAACAGGATGTTCGCCTGCTCCTTCTTGGCTGCGGCCGCATAGATCTGGGCGCCAGCTTCCTTGCAGGCGGTCATCCCGTAAATGCCGATGCCGCCCGCGACCGGTGACTTTCCGTTGCCTTTGCCCTGTTCGATGTAGGCGCGGCGGAACCGGCGGCGACCGTCTTTGCGCTTCCAGCCGAACAGCGAGCCGACGATAAACGCCTGGCTCGGCTGCAGTTCGAATGGCTGCCCCTCGAACTGGCCTTCAGAAAGCTTCAGCACCTCCTCGAAGAAAGCGAAGGCATGATTGGCCGCATCGTGGTCGAACCAGATTCCGTCCTTGCGCTTCAGGTCAGCGATATGCCGTTTGCAGGCATTGCGGACATGCGGCCCGGCAATGATCTCGCCCGAGACCACGGCCTTGGCATAGGCCAATGTCCGGTCAGGCGAAGAAGCGGTCGGCGGGGTCCGCGCCTTCTTCTGGCGGCTGGGCCGCGATCCTGCTCCTGGCACTCGGCGTCATCCCGAATTCTGCGGCGTAACGCATCATGTCCGCCGCCGCCTTGTTGGCGGTGCCCACCAGCGGGTTCTGGATCGCGTTGCCGTTCGATGTCTTGATCATGAGGCCGCCAGTCAGCTGGTCCTTCTCGGCCATCTTCGCGATCGCGCGTTCGGCCTGGACCCAGCGGCCATAGGCCATGGCGTAAGCGGCGAGCGCTGCCCGATCGATCTCGGAGAGGATCCCGAGGTTGTAGAGCTCGGTCGCCACCCGGTTCCATTCCTCAACCGCGTCTGTATTGAGATGGGCTGGCGGTGCCGGGATGGCTGCTTTGGCCTTTGCCTCCTTGCGGTTGACCTGCCGTTTGCCGGGGTTGGAGGTCACAAGCTTCAGCTGCGTGGGCTTCGGCTTTCTGCCGGTAATCATGCAGCCTCAGCTATTCTCCCGCCTGCAATCTCGTCAAAGGTCCGGCCGTCACCCTCGAGGGTCGCAGCTTTGCCCGTAAAATCCTGCCAGCGCTTCACGGCAACATCGATGTAAGCGGGATTCAGCTCGATGGCGTGGACAACGCGGCCGGTCATCTCACCAGCAATGATGGTAGTGCCCGAACCAGAAAACGGCTCATAGACCGCTTGTCCCGGGCTGGAATTATTCTCGATCGGGCGCTTCATGCACTCGACTGGCTTTTGCGTTCCGTGACCCGTCTCGTTCTTCTTGGGCTTGGCGATATGCCAGACGGTGGTCTGCTTGCGGTCACCGGCCCAGTGACCCTTCGCGCCCTTCTTGACGGCATACCAGCAGGGCTCATGCTCCCAATGGTAGTCGCCGCGCGAGAGCACGAGCTGACCCTTGTCCCAGATGATCTGGGAGCGAAGCATCAGATCGCAGGCAGCCAGGCTGTCGCCCACTACACCGGCATAGAGTCCAGCATGCCAGACATAGGCGACGTCTCCCGGAAACAGCGCCCAGGCTTCTCGCCAGTCGGCCTTGTCGTCGTTCAGCACCTTGCCCTTGGCAGTGCCTGAAGCGGCAACGCCGGCCTTTTCGCGCCAGGCCGGATCATATTCCACGCCGTAGGGCGGATCGGTGACCATCAGGTGGGGTGAGACCCCGTTCAGCGCCTTGGCGACGGTGTTGGCATCGGTGCTGTCGCCGCAGACCAGCCGGTGCTTCCCCAGCAGCCAAACGTCGCCGGGCTTGGCGATCGGATCAATCGGCGCTTCCGGGATTTCGTCCGGGTCGGTGTTACCTTCGGTCTTTTCGGCCAGCAGCTTCGAGAGCTCCTCATCCGAGAACCCGGTCAGCATCAGGTCGAAGTCGAAGCCCTGCAGATCGCCGAGTTCAACGGCCAGCAGTTCGAGGTCCCAGCCGGCGTTCAGCGCCAGCTTGTTATCGGCGATGACATAGGCCTTCTTTTGGGCCTCGCTCCAGCCCTTGGCGACCATGGTCGGGATCTGGGTCAGGCCCAGCTTGCGGGCAGCCGCCAAGCGTCCGTGCCCCGCGAGAAGTCCACCGTCCTCATCAACGAGGATCGGGTTGGTCCAGCCCCACTCGCGGATCGAGGCTGCGATCTGCGCGACCTGTTCGTCCGAGTGCGTGCGGGAGTTGCGCGCATAGGGCGTGATCTTCTCTATCGGCCAGAGCTCGCTGCTCTGGGCCGGCCAGTTCTGATCCATAGATGTCCTTGAAACGGGTTCGGCCGCAGGAGCCCGGAAGGGCTTGCGGCACTTGTTTGCGATGTTGGAAAGCCGCTATGGGCGTTGGAGGTGGGGCCTGTAGCTCAGTTGGTTAGAGCTGGCCGCTCATAACGGCTAGGTCGCGGGTTCAAGTCCTGCCGGGCCCACCAATCAAATAAGTTCGAGCTCGCTCAGCACCTTCGCTGCGTCGAGCAACTGGTCGGTCTGGACCGTGATCTCGATCGTCATGCTGTCTGCGGTCGCGCTGGCGTAAACGCCGCCCTCGTAGAGTTCCTGTTCGATCGTCTCGATCACCGCGATGATCCGGCTGCGGTCGAAGTTCTCGGGCAGCGTGCGGATCGCAAGGCGGATGGTGCTGGTGATGCCCGCGCTCATTGTGCGTCTGCCATGATCTCGTAAAGGCCGACAAAGCCGGTCAGGTAAGGCAGGCCCTTTGGAATGCCATGTTCCCGCGCAGTGTTGCGGTCGATCTTCCAGCCCATCCAGCGGGTGATGGTGGCGTCGATGGCCCTTTCAAGGCCAAGCCCGGTGTGAATGCCGTTGTGCACATCGTCGGCGAAGTGTCGGCCGTGGCGGCTGTCGAGGAAATCCCGCACCCCTTCCGCGCTGCCCACCGTGACCTTGGTAATCGCCGGGAAGGCAATGGCCCAGGCTGCATCGGCATCGGCGAATGCGCTGCTGGTGCCGAAGAAGCCCCAGGCTTCGTTGGCAGTTGGCAGGGTCGAGTTGGTCATCTGCATCGCTCCGTGTTCGTGAAGCGACTACCGCTCTTATCGCGGCGACTATCCAGTCAATTCGATGGAAAACATCGACTTTATGGGATCTGACCCCCGGTCCGAGTTTCGCGGTTGCGTAAAGTTTGGGCCAAGCGCGGTTTCCCCCGGCGAGGGCCCAGACTTTCGAACCGCCCCCCGGCCTGGTCAACCAATCGGCCACCCGTCGGGGCCCACGGCGACCGTCCTGCGCTGGCCGAATTGTTCGGCAGTCCGCTTGGCGTGGCACTCGGCGCAGAGGCAGCGGATGTTGCTGTCCTCGTCCGATCCGCCACGGGCTAGCGGCACGATGTGGTCAGGTACGGTCGCCTCGCGGACAATCCCGGCAGAGGCGCAATCACGGCAGAACGGCTCCGCCCTTAATCGACGCAGGCGCTGCGCAACTGCTTGGCGTCCCCGAAGTCGTTCAGCCATCGCGCAACGCCTGCAACGAGAAACGCCCGGAAGCTGGTAAGCCCCGGGCGCAACTCGCATCTCTATATTTCGGAAACATTTACATGAGCGCAATGCTCTCGTCAATGCTGAAATTCATTTTTATCGTTTAATCACAGTTTGTTATGTCAACCGCTAGGCGGACGATACTGGCGTCGAACGGCCCCGATCGATGCCGAACAGAGTGATGAGCGCTTCCAGACCATGCTCCAGGTTGCGGAGATCCGCCGTGCCCCAGTTTGCCGCATCAACTTCATAGCAGACCACCGCATGGACGAGCACGCTTGGTCGGCGTCCTGTCGTCCCGGAGGCATCGTGGTCAGCAGTCTGCAGCATCAGGAGCGCCGCTGCTGCCCTCTTGCGGATCTTCTCGACGTAGTCCGGATCGAGCTCGGCGGTGCTGCGACCGAAGATCCCCTCGTCGAGTAGCAAGCCGCTTGCTGAATGCGGGTGGATGGGCGGCAGCCCCATGACCGCACGGTTGCGGGCCATCAGATCACCGAAGAGCTCGGCTGCAGCCAATTGCTCAGCCGTGATCTTGCCGGCGAATGCCAGCCGTCCGATCGCGGAACCCAGCCGTTCGTCCTTGGCCTGCCTCGCGGTGACGCCGTACTGACGCTGGCGGGCATCCAGAACCGTGGCCGTGACTTCCCGGAGAGTCTCAGTTTTGCCCGGCTGCACCAGCTTACCGCAGGGGTGGCGGCGGCCCGCCTTGCGCTTACGACCGCGAGCCACGGATGATCTCCGGAATGAGCGCCGCATAGCCGACCACATCGATCGGACCGTCGGCATAGTGGGGGTCATGGGCGAGCCGCGCCAGTTTCAGGTCGATCATGCACAGCGCCACCTGCTGGGCGGTGACGGGCGTGCCGAGGGTGATCGACCAGCGCCGGGCGATCGCCTCCATCTGGGTCTTGGGATCGCCATAGGCAGCACCGCGATCTTCGATCACCTGCGCCACGCGCTTCAGGAAACCGGCCGCGCTCACCGGACACCTCCACGGGTCTCGATGGCCCAGAGCAGGATCGCGATGGCGTCAGCCTCGTTGTCGTCGGCAGGCGCGAAGCCCTTTGCCTGGACTGCCGCGATGACAGCTGCCTTGTCGGCATTGCCTTTGCCAGTGATGAACCGCTTGATCGTGCCGACCGGCACGCCCTGATAGGCTACCAGATGCTCTTCGCACCACGCGGTCAGCATGCTCAGCAGACCGCCGTAGACATGGGCCGCGTCGGTCCCTGCGTGGCGGCGGACTTCCTCGAAGTAGATCGCCTCGATTGGCCCCGCATCGAGATCAAGCTGCTCGAGCCAGCGTCGGAAACGCAGGTAGCGCATGCCGCCGCCGTCGTAGCGGGTGTGCTTCAGCGTCACCGTCCCGGTGCTGATGTGACCATCGGGAGACTGGAGGGCCCAGCCGGCGCTGGTGCCGAGATCTAGGGAAAGAACGGCTCCGCGACGGATCGTTCCGCCGACGTTGGCTTGAGCCGGATTGGGGCAGGCAACAGCCTGCATTTCAGGCAGGGTCATGACGACCTCCTCTTCGTGTGGGGCGGTCGGGGCGAGGCTTGGGCCGGTGAAGGCTGGCAGCTCGCCCGAACCCGAAGCGGGTCTGGTCAGGTCGTCATCTGGACGGGGGGCGCCGTCCGAGATCTTTCTATTTCTTCAAGCAGGCCGATTGAAACATTTGGCCGCTCAAGCCCTTGTGATTCCTAGGTAATATATAATCTTTCAATTATTCAATCTTTCTAGGGGTTACCTCTCTAACTTTTAAGCGCGCGCGTACGCGAGGGTAAATACAGGGCACCCCTTGAAAGATTGAAACATCTCCGGATCTCGATTTTCTCCAGCATATCCATAGGGTTGAAGGGGTGAATCTTGCATTTGAGCTATTCTGGGCTCCTGAAACATTAGGCGTGGCATATGCTACCTCGGGCTAAGCGGCCGAACTCCGCCTAGGCGCCAGTCTGTAAACCATGGCCTGACGCGTGGCCGAGCTGCGCATGCCCGTCGTCACGTCACCGCTCTCGATCAGGGTCTGGACGATATCGTCGCGGTCCCGGGATTTGAGCCACTGGGAGCCGCGGGTCAGTTCAGACTTGGTGATGCCCTTGGCACCGGCTGCCCGGATCAGTTCACGCAGCCGTTTCAGGTGAGCCTCGGTCTCGGTATCAGCGACATGGCGGTCCACCGCCTCCATTGCCCGCTGCGCGTAATGACGCACGAAAGCGATAGCCCAGTCCGCATCATCGATCGTGATGACGGGTGCCACCGGATCATTACCTACCGCCACGATAAGCGCGAGCTTCAGGGCGATCTCACCGATGCGCGCAAGGATAGCTGTAAAGGCCGTGCCCGCAGCCGCCCGCAATTCGCCGGTCAGCTCCCCGCTCAGCGCCTTGAAACGGGCACGCGCCTCATCGGTCATCGGCACCGTGGTCAGCACCACAGCGGTCTGCGGCCCCGAGGTCGTGCCGGTGAGATTACCGCGCTGCTGCCCGGGACCAGACGCCAGCAGTTGCAAGCCGGCGATCAGGTCCGGTGGCGGGGTGCGAAGCCCGACGGCGACGTTTTCGTCCGGATAGTCCTCGTCACTGGGCAGGATCAGGAAGCGGGCGAGCGAGCCATCCACCACGTTCGCCCCTTGCAGCGCGCCCCAGAAGTGCATGGGGGTCGTCGTGCCATATACACTCAGGCAAGGCTGGACGATGTCGCGCCGCTCATTGGTGCCGTCGCGATTGGCGTATTCCGCGCCCAGGAAGATCCCGCCGGCCGAGGTGTATAGCTCGGTCATATTGTCGAGGATCTCGGTGATATGGCGCGGGCTGCGTTTGCGGTCTGCCGCTGCCGAGAGAAACATGCCGAACTCGTCGATCTGGAACAGGATCGCGGGCTGGCGATGCAAGGCGGTCAGCAGCCCCGCGCCGGACGCGATCTTGTTGCCGCCTAGGTGGTTCGCAAGCCCGGCCTCGAACAGCACCTCGTTGATGATCTCGCGCGAATGGTTCTTGCCCGATCCGCTGTCCGCGATGCCGACCACATAGAGGTTGGAGCGCAGGTTGCTCTCCGTGCGGTAAAGCCGCCCCATGAGCGCGCCGATTGCGCAGAGACTGGCGCCAAGCGACAGCAGCGGCTGAGGCCGGCGAGCGGTTGACAGCATGTAATCGGTCAGCTTGCCGACCAGCCCGCCTGGGATCGTCAGCGCAAACTTCGGCTGCGGCACATCACAATCTACCGAGAGCGTCGTATCGAGACGGGCCAGCAGGCCGGACGCCGGGTGGTTTTCATCAGGGGTGTGGCTGCCGTCGAGAACCATGCCGGGATCCGGCTTCCAGCCGCGCTCCATGGCGAGGTGGTAGATGGTGCCGGCGCCGATCCGGTCAGGACGAAAGCTGCCCCAGGCCTTTTCGGTCGCCGCCTCGACGTTCTTGGCAGCCTGAGCCGACCAGCCCGTGAACATTTCCTTGCCGTCATCTCCAAGGGCACCCTTGATAGCCATGCCAATTCGCACCCAGCTATCGTAATCGAGGTCGCTGTTGGGCAGATGCTCGAGCGCGGCAGCGATCGCGTCCCGCGTTCCGACCTGGGCGTGCGCCGGAACTGCCGGGGTGCTGGCAGTGACCGACGACAGACTGGTTGGCCGCAGTTCAGGCGGGACCAGCGCCAGTGCCTCCTCCATAAACGCTGCGGCCATCTCTGCATCGATGACCGGCAGGCTTTCGAGGTCAAGCTCGGACAACCCGTCCTCAGGCCATGCATAGGGTTGTCCGGTATCCGGGTGAACCGCGTAAGCCACGAACTGCTGGCCCAGACACAGCACCTCGATCGGCGCGCGCCGGATACCCCTGAAGGGCTCACGGGTGCGATAGACCAGCAGGCGTTTTGGAGCCCTGCCGATGCGCAGCGCCGGGGTGTCGCCCAGCTTGGTGCGGGCGAGCTGCTCAATTCGGAGCGCCAGGTCCGGGTCGGTCAGGATGTCGATGTCGACGGCAGCCACGCCGCCGCCGACAATACCAATGCCGCAGTCCGGCCATGCAGACCATGTGGAAACCTCGACCTCGGTGGTCGGCCGCTCGGCATGACGGTTCCATTCGGGGTAATCGACCCATGCGCCGCGCTGGTACCGGCCCGGCTTCTTGCCGCCGGGCGCGATGGGCAGGATGGTATAGCCGTTGGCCAGAAGGCGCGAGCCATGGCGCGCCATGAAGGACGTGCTCATCAGAACGGGCACTCCGACATGTCGGCGGCGAGCTCGCGCAGGTGGTCACAGTAGCCCGTGACCAGGTGCTCCACGAAGCCTGCCCACTCAGCATCGCTGAGGGTTGCAAGGTCGGTCTTGCCGATCTGTTCGAGGAACCGGCCGCCAGCCTGTCCGCCTTTGACCATAGCTGCCTGTTCGTTGCGGCTGGTGTTGATCATGCCCTGCCTCCGGTGACAGAGGTCCTGGCAGACGCGGCTGCAAAGATATTTGCGGCTTTCGTCCCGGCGGGGATCGGAGACCCGGTAGTGCGGGACGAACCAGCCGAAGCCGCGGGGTTCGCGATGGCAGACGGAGCAGAGCCCGGGGTTGGCGTATGGCATGTGTCGAACCTTGCCTTGGTGATTTCGGTGTAGTTGCCGGACGGACGCACAGCGATGTGGCTGGGGCGGCGCAGACGGTGAACCAGCTGCAGAGCCGCATAGACCGAGCGCGGCACAGGAATGCCCGGCGCCCGTTCACGCCACCATGCTTCGGCCTTGGTGCGGGGGTAGCCAGTGTGCTCGAGACAGATCCACTCGTGGTGCCAGCCAAGGCCGCACTGATAAGTGACCTTGAGCGAAGGGCGGCCACCCGGCTTTTCATGGCGCTGGTAGGTGACGTTGGAGACCTGCAACCATTCCGGACGCTTGGGCTTGCCAGACGAAAGCACGGCCAGTGTCGATGCGGTGGGCGCCAGTTTCACCTTGCGGGCCGGGAAGATGTAACCGCAATCAGGGCATTCCAGCGCGGCAGCGGCCACGATGCTCTCGCACTCGGGGCAGACCTTGACCGGCGCATCACCATCGCCCGAACCCGGCCGCTTCGGCTTCACGAGATCGATCGGACCGTGACGTTTCACGTTTCCGGCGAAGTCCAGGACGAGACAGTTGTCCTTGCCTTGCGCAAGCCGCGTACCGCGCCCTGCCATCTGGACGTAAAGCCCGGCCGACTTGGTCGGGCGAAGCATGGCGATCAGGTCCACGGCCGGGGCGTTGAAGCCGGTGGTCAGCACCCCCATTGAAGCCAGCGCGCGGATCTTGCCGGCCTTGAACTCCGCAATGATGCGGTCGCGCTCGTCCTTGGGGGTGTCGCCGAAGATGGTCGCGCAGCTGATCCCGCAGCGGCGGAACTCCTCTGCGACATGGGTTGCGTGACTGACGCCCGAGCAGAAGGCGAGCCACGACTTCCGGTCCTTGCCGTAGGCGATGATTTCCCCAACGGCGGCCCGGGTGATTGCGTCCTGGTCGACCGCCTTCTCGAGATCACGGGCGATGAACTCGCCCCCGCGCGAGCCGACCCCGGTCACATCAAACTTGGTCTGCGGCTGCTTGGACATGAGTGGGCTGAGGTAGCCTGCCATGATGAGGTCCCTGACCGACACCTCGTAGGCGATGTCGGAGAACAGCGCGTTCTCCCCTTCGTGGAGCATCCCGGAGTCCAGGCGATAGGGTGTTGCCGTCAGCCCGATTACCTTCAGCTTCGGGTTGATCCGCTTCATCGCGTCGAGGAAGCGCCGGTACATTGTGCTGGCATTGCCCGGGATGAGATGGGCCTCGTCGATCAGGATCAGATCGCAGTGGCCGATTTCCGCGGGGCGGCGGTGGATCGACTGGATGCCGGCAAACAGGATGCGCGCATCGGCATCCCGGCGGCCGAGCCCTGCCGAGTAGATCCCGGCGGGTGCTTCAGGCCAAAGCCCCAGCATCTCAGCATGGTTCTGGGCGATCAGCTCGCGGACATGGGTGATGATCAGAATGCGCTGGTCCGGCCAGGCCTTGAGTACCCCGTCAATGAACGAGGCCATGACCAGACTTTTGCCGCCCGCAGTCGGGATGACGACCAGAGGATTGCCGTTCTTGTCTTCGAAGTAGCTGTAGATCGCGGCGATTGCCGACTGCTGGTAGGGACGGAGCTTAAGCATGTGCGCTCTCCTTCTGGCGGGCGTCGTTCAGCCAGTCGGAGCCGTCGGCCATGCGGTAGGCGACGAAGTCCTCGCCGGCGTCGGTGACGGTTCCGGGCACGAGATCGGGGATGAAGAGATGGCGGGCGCAGGCGCGGCGCTGGTCCTGGGGCTCAAGCCTGCGATCGTGGCGGGCGCAGTGCCAACCCCCGTCCACCGGCGTGGAATGCAGGCAGGTCCGGCAGTTCAACGCAGCTGCTTCGCCAGCGTGGCAGGCCGCATGGTGCGAGCACATGCGGCACTCGAACCAGGTCGGATCTTCGCTGATCCTGGCAGGCGGATGCTGCGCGCCGATGATGCGCTCGGCCTTGTCGAGCAGCCGGGTCGCCTCGGCAGGATCGGCCTCGATCCGTTCGATATGCAGCGCATCTGTATCCTTGCAGACCGCGACGTACATGGCGCGGGTCAGCCCGGTCAGGTGCATGTAGATCTGCATCTGCGCCGCGTGCTGGGGCTTCGATTTGACCACGCCCTTGGCAACGAGGTCCGCGAAGCTCTTGACCGAGTGCGTCTTGAACTCGACCACGTGCCAGGTCTTCGGTGCTTCAAGCAGCCCCAAGGCAGCACCATCGAGCGAACCGCCGAAATGGCCACCATGAGCTTCAACCCTGAACTGGCGGCCGGTCTCGGGATCGACCTCCAGCACGGTGGCGCCGGTCGAGCGCAGGTTGGCGACGATCCGGTCTTCCTCGCGCTGCCCGGTCTCGAACAGGCGAAGCATGCGGCCGGAAAAGCGCGAAGGCGTGACCCAGCGGAAATCGAACCACAGGGCCCGGGAGCACGGCTTGCCGATCAGCGATGCGCCGAGATGTTCGCGAAAGCCGTCACCCTGGCGGTTTTCGTATGCGGCATAGATCGCCGTCAGAGTGGGCGTTGGCGAGGTGGGAAGTTCTGCCATCACAGATCCTCCGCTTCGCTGCGGGCGCGCGCTGCGGCGATCAGGTCAGCCCAGACTTCGGGATCCTGGCGTTCGCGCAGGATCTCGATCAGCGCGTCCTTCATCTTATTGCGGCGATGCCAGCCGCTGCCATCGGCGAGCAGTTCGGCACGCTCGCGGTAAAGGTGGCGCTGCGCGGTGCGGGCGCGGTTGAACCACACCGGGTCGATCGGTTTACCCTGCGTCTGGCGGGTCAGATCGGCGGTCGCGATCTGGGTGCGGATCTTGGCGATTGCGTCGTCGAGTTCGATCAGACGGCGCTGTTTTTCAGGCAAGCCGGGGGCGTTCGCGGCCACAGGGGCCGCGTTGAGCGGTTCAGTCATGGTCAGTCTCTTGTCTGGCGGAGGCTGCCGCGACGTCCCGCGGCAGCCCGCAGGATCAGGTGTTACGGTTCCACGGAGCAGCAGCCGGAGCGGCCGACTGCGGGGTCGCGGGTGCAGGCTGCTGGACAGCCGGCGCGGTCTTGTCCGGGACAAGGTAGCGGATGGTGTTCTTCTCCGAATACCCGTCCTTGGGCGGCTTCACGCCGACCTGGATCGACATCGGCACCAGGTGCAGATCGACGCTGTCGTTGACCTGCAGCTTGCCGGTTGCGTGGCAGATGGCCGACAACGTGCGCTGCGCGATCTCGACCGTCTGCGGGTTCGAGTTCACAAGGTTCAGCTGGTCGAACAGCTTACGGCCCTGATACGGCCCCTCGATGATATCCAGCATCAGCCAGAGAAACTGGCCCATGCCGTTGCGGGTGACGCGCATCTCGCTCTCGACGATCTGGGCGCGGTATTTGCCGGCGGGAAGAACATCATAGCCGGTCGTGGGTTCGATGCCGGTCGCATCGAAGGCGGTGTCAAAACGTGCCATCGGGGAAACTCCGTCGGATCAGGACTGTTCGGGCTGGGGCATGGCCGCGACGAAGGCTTTCCAATCGAGCGGAAGCGTGTCGGGCAGGCCGTAGCGGTTTTTGGCGAGGAAGGCCGGACGCTCGGCGGTGTGCAGGACGCGCTCACCGGAGCCGAGTGCCCGGGCTACCTTCTTGTTAAAGCCAACATCCGCCTTCGCGATGGACATGCGGTAGTTGGCAAAAAGCACGACATCGCAGTGCTCCTGCAGCAGGGCTGCGGCACGGGCCTGGAGCTTGATGACGTAGCGGTCGTAGGGCTCGTGCTCAGGGCTATCGAAGCGCTTGATGTCGGTATGCGCGATCTGGACGACAGCCATGCCGCGGCGATCACGCAGGGTGTTCAGGCGATCGAGATATTCGCGCCAGACCGTGAGCGCCTCAGCATAACCCTTGCCGAAGCCGGGCGCTTCGATCGAAGCCCAGCCATTGCGGCGGCAGGTCTCGGCCCAGACCAACGGTTCAAGCCAGTCCACGCTGTCGATGACGACAGTGCTGTAGGCGTGCTCTTCGTTGAGCAGGGCGTCGAGCGCCTCAACAACATCGGCGTAGCTGGTGGCGAGCGGGAAGTGCGGGACCTTCAACATGCCGAGACCATCCTCGGTCATGATCACGACAGGTGCGTCCGCCCCGGCCGCGAAGGTGGTCTTTCCGACCCCATGCACGCCGTGCATGAGGATACGGGGCGGGCGCAGAGTGCTCGACGTCTGCAGGGAGGCAAGCGAGATAGCCATCAGCTCGCACTCCCCTTGAGGGCCGACTTCACGGCCGGGTCGATGCCGATGGCGCCGGCCTCGCGGGCCATCTTGTAAAGGCGCTTCAGGGCCGAGGCGCGGTTGGAAGCAGCGATGCTTTCCTGGTCGGCCGCCACGATGGCAAAGGCGATGTCGTCGACGGTCGCATCCTCGAGCGGCAGCGGTGCCTCGCCTTCGCGGGTCGGGTGCTTCGGAAACGTGACCACATCAGGCAGGTCTTCGAGGGCGTAATGGGCTTTGCGCAGAAGCGCGATCGGGTTCGGGAACAACATGGCGAGACCTCTCATTTGGGGAAATCGCTGGCCTGGTCATCGACCTCAGGCTCGCTGGAATAGACGGCCAACAGCGGGGTGCCGTCGACGTGGGTGCCGGCTTCTTCGATGTGATACCGGCGCTGAACCTCGAAGATTTCCGGCAACTCCCAGCGACGATAGAGGCCGGGGATCCGCTTCAGAGGCTCAGTCGGGATGGCAGTCGTATCGCTCATCAACTGGGACTTCCTGTGTTTGGATGGACGTTCGGTGCGTCCGAATTTGAAAAGCCATCGGCACGCACCGAGCGGGACAGCGGGGTCAGGATTTTTGTTCGGCATGGTCGCGCAGGCGCTTCAGGGCGCGCTGGAACCGCTTGCGTGCGGCTGGTTCCGACAGGCCCAGTTGCTGGCCAGCTTCGGCCTGGGTGTAGCCGTCAATGACGACGCGCAGAACGAGGTCTGCGTCCACACCAATCAGGCGGGTCAGTTCGGCAAGCAGTTGCTCGGGGTCCAGCTCAGGATCGGAGAACTCGAAAATGCCGCCATGCAGGTCGGTATCGAATTCGTCCTGAACGCTCTGGCGACTGGTTTCGCGATTGTGCGCACGAAGCACATCGCGTTCGACGTTCTTGAGAATGGTGGCGGCGATCCAGTTGACCCTGGTCAGATCAAGATCCCTGATCGCTGCCGTGGCGCGCCCAAGAATCTCGGAGGCAAGTTCGTCAATCTGGCCGAGGCGTCGGGCGCGGGAACGCCGAAAGACGCCATCCAGTCCGGGCCACAGCGCAAGCAGCACAAGGGTAAGAGCACAGTCCCCGGCGCGATCGTCCGATTTGGCGCTCTCGATCAACGCCGCCAGGATGGTGTTCTTGGTGTCCGCGGGCGCATCACCGCGATGCAGATGGTCCAGCAACGCCGCCGAATCCGCAAAACGGGTCAATGCGCGGTGGCTGGTCCGCACCGTGGCGAAGCCGCGCTGGAAGTTGAGGGTGGAAGAAGAATGCATGAGATTCCCGTGGAAATCGTGCCACGTGAAGGACATTGGACGCCTGCCTTGCGGCCGGGCGTCCAGCGCCTCCTTCCGGCCAGGTCAGGGCGTCGAGCGCCTCTGCGTTTTTGGGGTTTTGGAGAGTGTTCGCGCCTCAGCGCTGTGCGGGACTGGTCACTGTGTTCAGCGAACCGCAACCGCGGCAGGTGGCCACCACGGGGAAGCCCACGAGATATTCGTGCCCCCGCGCGAAGCGCAGGTGCATCTGGCCGTCACGGCAAACGCCGAGCAGCTTGGCGCAGCTGCTGCAGCGCCATTCGCGTTCAGTGGTGGAAGTGGGCGTGCCGGCGTTGTGGCTCTGATTGGCCACGCTGCGGGAGTGGTAGGGAGTCGTCATCGGGGTGCTCCTCGTTTCAGGGAGCACACCCAATAATCACCTCTTTGTTCGACCGTCCCGCATCACATGTTCGACGCTTGTTAGACGGGCCTATGCAGTCGGCGTGGCGCCGACCGCCAACCGCCAATAGCCCCGCTTGGCGCCTTGGGAGATGTAGACATCACGAATGCTGTTCCAAGCTTCCTTCCGGAAGGCGTTTTGCGGGCTGCGAGTGCCGGGTCCTTCCATAAGCACTTTCACCTGCACATCAGGGCTGCCGGCATTATGCGCCGATACCAGTCGTTCGAAAATCTTGATCTGCTCGGCCCCGGTGAGGGTGAGCGGAGCCTTGCCGGGAATATGCAGGTTGGCTGACTGCGTCCCTGACCGCAGAACTTGCGGTATCGCGCCCCCGCGTGCGAGCGTCAGGTTGTTTCGGTAGGCAAGCTCCAGGCCGTCGCGTGCAATCACCAGGTCTTCGCCCACCGGCGACAGGTTGGAGAGTATGGGCACGACAACATTGGGGCCGAGGTAGGCCGGCATTTCGGAGCTTGCGCACAGGACGATTCCCACGCCCGCACTGTTCCGCGCACGGAGGAGGACATCCAGCCGGCTGATGGTTTTCAGGTCATCAAGGCGGCGCGCAAAATACAATGGCACTTCAGCCGCATCGATCTGCATCGAGCCGAGCAAAGTCAGATCATCATCAAAGGCTTCCGACGCGCGCTTGTTCAGCAACGGCTTCAGCAAACGCAAAATCGTTTCGTGCAGCCAATCCTTGTTGATTACATACATCTGCAGATCAGCAGTCGGGCGTGTGCCCCCAGCTTCCCCGAATGGGCCGACTGTTTGTACCATCGCAAGGGTTGCTGATGGCTGGACGCGGAACTCGCCATCGATCCCATGGTCATCGCCGAGGATGACGTCCTGTCTTTCACGACGCTCCAGCAATCCGCCCTCGATCAGACGACCTGGATCCAGCCCCATTTCCTGAAGGCGCGAACCGCTCACTTGCTCGTCAACGCGATCGTACAATTCCACCAGCTGCGAGAATATCGACCGCAAGTCGCCGTTTTCGATCTGCCTGAATGCGGTCATGATCCCCCAGGAGTCCAGCAATGCATATCCGAAGCTACGCTCTTCCGGATCCTTGTTGCTTTGAAGGTTGCAACTCTTGCTGCCAGCGATCGTAATGTTCAGCGTGCGCTCGCGCGCATCACCTTCCTTGCTGTAGGCAACAGCAATGCCGATCTTGCTGAAACCCTCGGCTCGGCTGAAAACGTTATTCGGCCTGAGGTACTGGTTTGCGACTTCCTCGATATCATCTTCGATCGAAACCTTGAGCGACAGCTTTCGACTCCAGGATCCGAGCCGGACCTCGGCTTCGAGGACACGGGCAAGGCGGATATCAAAGCCGGGAATGGAAGGAAACGGTAGGCTGAACCCTGTCCGGAATCGCGAGAGGTTGTAACGCTTCCATGTCAGCGGCTTGCGCGAAACATCGTGTCCAAGCGCAACCTCGGCGAACGCACTGCTGATTTGTTGTCGGACGTTGGCGCTGTCGGCGCACACTTCGATCTGTCGGCTCGATGGCGTGTAGATCAGCGTCGCTTCGTTCGGCGGACGGAAATAGATCGTCCCTCTGCGTCCATCGGCTTTATGGTCGTAGACGCTCGACAATGGCCCTCCGTGCCGCACAATCAGCATAATTGATGCCAGATGCGTGGTTGTCGCGGGGAGATCCAGAGCTTTGACTGTGCAGGCAGTCTTGAGATCAAGAACCTTTGTGATTTGCTTCGCCAGCGCCGCTTCGTCGATTGAGGAAGCGTCGACGGCGACTGCCTTCTCGAGCTCGACCTCGAAGGCGTCGTACATCTTGCCATAGTCTCGGAACTGGCGTGCGAAATAGAAGCTCTCTGCGTCCTCGAAGCCCCGTCTCGCATTCATGTATGACCATATGCTGCGGCAGAGTGGATCAGGCTGGTTCGTGAATTCCCGCAGCACATCCTCTTCGAACTGCTTTTCCGCAATTGTGTCGAGTGAGGAAATGCCTTTCCCGTCAGCAAGTGACCTCACCCTTCGGCAGCGCTGCTCAATCGGACGCAAATCATCAGTATCAAATTGTGACAGCGTATCGATCAACTGTTTCCGAAAAACGCTGGTAGCATCAAAATTACCGGGATCAGGCACTTCATCCGGCAACCCGAAATCGGGCTCCGTGTCGTTTTCACGAACTGCGAGAAGCGACGCAAGAAGGTCGATCCTGGCATCTTCGATAATACCAAGGGCGAACGGTCCGATGGAATTTGGTTTTCGTGACATGCGCCCCCCCTGAGCATTGGTGATGCCTATACTGTGATTCGAGGGGGATGATCGCTGCCGCAATGGCAGTTCGCAAGGGGGATGTTCCGCACTTGTTCACACCCTGTGAGCAGTTTTACCGCCCAGTGTCCCATTGAGTTCAGGCAGCTGGCTTTTCCGTCTCAGTACCATCGCTCGACACTATCGGGCACGAGACGGAGGCCCCCAAGTGAAACGCCCGAACCCGCTTCATCCGGACAAGATGTCGCCAGCCGCGCGGCGGGCTGAACTGTGTGATCTGCTTGGTGCGGGACTTGCTCGCCTTCACCTGCGTAATACGGGTCAACTATCTGAAAGAGATGGAGACTTTCCGCTACACAACTCGCTCGAACAGAGCGGTAGTGCCGGTGCAACTCACCGGAGCAAAGCACAATGAAACCTGATCCCGTACTCGCACGGCTGGCGGCCATGAAGGCAGCGCCCATCGCCGAACTGAAGAAGCAGTGGCGTGAACTGTTCAACGAGGAGCCGCCGGCCTTCAACCGGCGCTACCTCGAAAGCCGACTGGCCTACCGCATCCAGGAACTCGCCTACGGCGGGCTGAAGGTGGAAACGGTCAAGCGGCTCCAGCAGCTCGGCGAACAGCTCGACGGGGGGAACATCACTACCCGCCGGGTCCGTGCCGACCTGAAGCCCATCACCGGCACCCGCCTGATCCGCGAGTGGCAGGGGGTGGAGCACACCGTGACCGTCACCCTCGACGGCTTCGAATGGCAGGGGCGTCCCTACCAGTCGCTGTCCGCAATTGCCCGCGCCATCACCGGCTCACGCTGGAACGGCTGGGTCTTCTTCGGCCTCAAGGATCATCGGAGGGCAGCATGAACAAACCGCTCGTCCGCAAGCTGCGCTGCGCGGTCTATACCCGCAAGTCATCGGAAGAAGGGCTAGAGCAGGAGTTCAACTCGCTCGATGCCCAGCGCGAGGCCTGCGAAGCATACATCGCCAGTCAGCGTTCTGAAGGCTGGGTGCCGGTCCGCGATCATTACGACGACGGCGGGATTTCCGGCGGCACGCTGGAACGCCCCGCGCTGCAGCGCCTGCTGGCCGATATCGAGGAGGGCCTGATCGACGTGGTGGTGGTCTACAAGATCGACCGTCTTTCGCGATCGCTGATGGATTTTTCCAAGCTGGTCGAGGTTTTTGACCGGAACGATGTGACCTTCGTGTCCATCACGCAGTCGTTCAACACCACGACCTCCATGGGCCGCCTGACCCTGAACATTCTGCTCAGCTTCGCCCAGTTCGAGCGTGAGGTGACCGCAGAGCGCATCCGCGACAAGTTCGCGGCCAGCCGCGCCAAGGGCATCTTCATGGGCGGGGTGCCGCCGCTCGGCTATGATGTCCAGTCCCGCAAGCTCATCGTCAACGATGCGGCCGCCGCCAACGTCAGGTATATCTTCCAACGGTTTTCAGAGGTCGGTTCCGGCACGACCATCTTGCGCGAGCTCGCCCAGCGCGGGATCACGACCCGTCAGGGCAAGCCCATCACCAAGGGGTTCCTCTACCGCCTCCTGAACAACAGGGCTTACCTTGGCGAAGCGGTCCACAAGGGCAAGAGCTACCCGGGCGAGCATGACGCGATCATCGATCGGGACGTGTGGGATGCCGTGCGGACCATCCTCAAGGAAAGCCCGCGCGTTCGCGCCAATCGCTCGCGCGCCAACACGCCGGCCTTGTTGAAGGGCCTGCTGTGGGGGGCGGACGGGGCGGCATTCTCACCGACCCACACGCGCAAGAACGGCAAGCTCTATCGTTACTATGTGAGCCAGACGCTGCTCCGCCACGGAGCAGGATCCTGCACGGTCGGGCGTGTGTCGGCGGCAGAGATCGAAGGGACGGTCGTAGATCAGCTTCGGGCGGTCTTCCGGCAGCCGGAGATCATTGTTGGCGCATGGAAGAGCGGCGTGAAGCATGCACGGGGGATGACCGAGGCGCAGGCCCGCGATGCACTGACCAGCCTCGACCCCATGTGGGATGAGCTGTTCCCAGCCGAACAGGCGAGGATCGTCCAGTTGCTGGTCGATCGCATCATCGTCGGCAGCGCCGGTCTGGATGTCAGGCTGCGGGTCGATGGACTGGGGGCGCTGGTCCGTGAACTGCAGGCGCCGGAACTGGAGGCAGCCGCATGAGCGCGCTGGCCTCGGGGTCCCAGACCATATCGATCCATGTTCCCTTTCAGATCACGAAGCGCGGCGGTCGCAAGGAAATGGTCCTGCCGGCGGGCTCGCATCCCCAGCGTCCACGCACCGACAATACGGTGGTCAAGGCTCTGGGCCGCGCATTTCGCTGGAAGCGTATGCTTGAAGCCGGATCCTACTCAAGCGTGACCGAACTGGCGGAGAAGGAAGGGATCGGCATGAGCTACCTGACCCGCGTCCTGCGCATGACGCTGCTAGCCCCCGATATCATCGAGGCTATCCTCGATGGCCGTCAAGGCGACGGGATCGATCTTACCACGCTGGCCAACCCATTCCCGACGGAGTGGGAGGCCCAGCGGCGGCATTTTTCGGTGAACGTCTGATCAGTTGCGGTTGGATTGCATCAGTTTGACGGACGCATAGGGGCTCTAAAAGTCAGATCGAGATCCAGTCGGCAGGGGGTCCAGTGTTCGGTATTGGGGCGGTACTCCGCACTTTCCCTCCATCGGAAGCTGTCGCTGTCCGGTGGGGTGAGTTCCAATAAGATGTCGGGTGTGACCTCTCGTATCGCAACGATATCTTCTGGCCCTATGGTGGTTCCAAACACTGCTCCGACCTTGAAAATGACCTGAATCAGGCGCCATTCGGACTTCAACAGCTGGCTCTTGTCGAACTCGTTTCTCGACAAGATGAAACTGTTCGAGGTCTGAGCACTGCAGGCTTTCACTTCGATACGCGACGTCCCGGAGCTATGGCGATGCTCGATATCATATCCAAAAGCGTCGGAAATCTGCGCTACGTGCAAGACGGTTCCACCCATCCGCTTCAGCGCAGCTACAACGATGAGCTCAGCTGCATCGCCAATCGCTTTCGAGGTAAAATCCTCCTCCAAGATTGAGCTGCGAAACACATCAAGCAAGATCGAATCCAACGCGTCTCCGAGCCAGGCTAAGGCGTCGAGGTCTGCCGCCGGGATGTACTCACGGCTCACCCCCGTATTGCTGACAGCGACCTTGAGCCAAAGAGGAGGGCTTCTCTCCAGCAGGATGCGCGCAATCTTTTCGAAGGTCTGGTTGCTTGCGTCCTCCCCCGCCGACTGCAGAGATTTTGCCGGTAGGACCGGGTTAAGGCTGGCAAGGTTCAGCGCCACAAGCGAGGTTGCTACTGCCGACAGATTCAAAGTGGCGGCCATAATCGTGGCTCGACCTTTCGCGGCCTCGACCCAGTCCTCTAGCCCAGAATATTGCTTCAGTCGGGCACTGAAGACGAGGAGGAAAACTGCGTGACAGCACCCCCGGCTCGGCAGCATTTATTTCGGCCCCAGCAGGTGCGACATGACGGCCGATACATCGTCATCAAACAAGGGCTTGGAGTCGTCTGCATTCTCATCAGGCTCAGGCAGAGCGACCTTAACTAGGCCTGGGTCATTCATCAAACGCGACAAAGCCGTGACCTTGTCGCGAAGCCGGTCATTAACGCTTTCATCAATAGTCCCTTCGCTTACGAGCGAAGTAAATTTCGTGATCGTCCCCGGCTCCAAGCCAAGCCTGTGGATGCGATCCTGGCTTTGAAGAAATTGCCCGGCATTAAAGCTCCGGTCGAGGTAAATGGCGTGATGGCACCAGTGGTGCAGACTGACCCCTTCGCCACAAGCAGCCGGATTGGCCAGCAGCACGGAACTGGAGCCGAACTTGAAGCGAGCTAACTCGTTTTTTCTGCAGATCACATCGTCACCGACGTCTTCTTCAATGGCCGGTATGCCACCGTGAATGACCGACGGATTATAGGGCGCGAGCAGTTTCTGAAGCGCCTTTAGGTTTCTAACAAAACTAGACCAGACCAGCACTTTTTCGCCGCGTTGAGCTGCCTCAGAGACAATTCTCTGCACCTCAGCATATTTCCAAGGTGTCTCGTATCGATTGTATGATGAGAGCAGTTCCATCAGCGGCTCATCAGACCGCACAGGCAAAGGCGGGTGCTCGAAAGTCGGGTCGTCCTCCTTGTCGGAACCAGCAACAAGGAGCATCGGGTTTGAAGCGGCCTCGAGAAGATACATCGTGATGCGACCTAAACGGTCCATTTCATGCCTACCACGAGTTTCCAACGAAAAGCTGCCACGATACCGTCCAAGAAGCGCATCGTAGATGGCCTGCTGGATTTGGCCCATGGGTCGGCGGACAATGAGATGTTCGGTGTCGGGCAGATCCAGCCCAGACTTAGCAGTGCGAACGAAATATCGGCCGATGGCTTCGCTCGTGGCGGTTAACACAGCGTCTTCTCTGCCTGCCCGCTCATCGTACACAGAAGGCGGCAGAATTTGGCGGTCCTGCGCTGGGTAGAGAAAGCTGAGTAATGCGATAAGGTCGTATGCCCCTTGGGGTGCGGGGGTGCCTGTCAGGATATCGCGTCGGCGTGCCGCATAGGCAAGATCCAGTGAAGCTTGACCATGGACACCTCGCGCACCTCGCTTGATCCGATGTGCTTCGTCCAACACGAGTTGAGTGGGAACCGAGCCGACAAACTCACGGATCCTATCGTAGTCCGTCGAAAGGCGGTTGTAGTTGGTCAGCAGGATATCGGTGCCCTTCGGAATGACCGTGTCCTTGCCGCCGTGGACCACGATTGCTGGAGCAGGGTCGAGGCACTCTTTGGAGTCGTCTTTCCAAGCATCGAAGGCTGCGATTGGAGCGACCACCAGCATCCGGCTGACGCGCCCGCGCGCACGGTTCAACGCAAAGTTGGCCAATGCGACTGTAGTCTTTCCGGCACCTGGCACTGAAAAATCCGCGGCGTGAGGGAGCGCCATAATCCTAGCCAAGTTTTTCAGCTGAAAGGGCTTCAGATCCCGCCGGAACCCTGCGGCTTTAAGCTCTGCCTCCAATTCTTCTACGTTTACGCTAGAGGCTTGATCTACTGCAGCCTCTCTTGCCTTTCGGTCTCCAATCAACTCCTGAATCTGGGATGTTAGCGTCGGTCCGAGTTCAATTGTGGTGCCAAAAATCCGCCGCACATCTCGCACAGCCTCAAGCTCAGCCATGAAGACATCTGCTCTGATCCGAGCTTCGGTTTGCGAGCCTCCGATGATACCTCGACCACATGCCTCTTGAAGTCTAGCCCAAGCGCCAGGGCTCTCCCCCGGGTCCCTCTGGATCTGCACAAATGGCCTCCCAGAGGGGTAGAGTTCAGCCTTCAGCAAGGGCTGCCTCCAATTGAGTGAGCGCAGCTTGCAATGCTTCGACCTGCGAAGTGACTTCGGATTGGTCGAACTCCTCGTAACTTTTCGCTTTGGGAAGCGCTGCCGTCGCAAGTTGGATTTCGCGCAGGGCCTTCTTGATTCGATTCAGCGGCTCATCCACCGCTTCTTGATCGCTCTGCTCAGCTTTCGCCTCGAGCGCAGCGGTCGTGATTGCGCTTTTGATGGTGCTGAATAGCTCATCCACTTGGAGCTCAGGACCATCCGGTATCGCGATTGTCTCATCCCTGCGCTTTTGCGCCAATAGGGACAGCACAGAAGTGATGCCGGTAGCAGTGTCGCGATCGCCCAGGAGGGCATCAAGCGGATCGGATTCCTGAGTGGTTTCCAAGCCGTCGGCGTGCTTTAGCAGAGGCCGCAAACCCGGATCCGTCTCCAATTCAGCCCGTACCAGCTGGGCTGCGTCAGGGCGACGCAGATGCCGCAGATCTCGGTAATTTACGTCGGCTAGAGTGCCGAGAAAATATGCTGCTCGTACCCCCTCGGCCTCGTCAGGCCGCTTGTTCCGAACGTGTTTAGCCAGTTCTTCGAAGGGCGTTTCCTTCTCGCCGAAATCGACATGAAGGTAAGCGCCATTGGAAAGTTCAATGAGCTGGTTCAACTGCTGAAGTCGCTCATAACGGCTCTGAATGTCGGACACCTCCCGGTGCATTCGAGTGGCTACGGCTTGAAAGTTCTTGTTGCATCGGTCGTACAGCTCTTCGATCAGGAGAGCCTCGTTGACCCAAGAGTAGTCTTCCTTGAAATCCCGTGCGATCTGGAGCTCGGTTTCCAAGTCAACGAGCTCTTCAGTTGTGGCGTCCTCGGGAAGCACCAGGCACTGGACGTATCTCGCCGCCATATGATTGTCGTCGACAAAGAGGCTTCTAAGCGCTGCGGAACGACGGTTCCCATTGATCAGAACACCCTCAGCGGTAACAATCGCCGGCTCGCGTTGGCCTCGCTCCTTGAGGTCGCTCTTTAAGTCTTCAAATCCGCCTTGTGATCGCAGGATGTTATATTGAGCGTTTTGCGCGAAGGTTCCCAAAGGATCGCTCGAGAACAGATCTGGGTTTCCCGAATTCTTAATCTCACGCAGCTGCTCAGCTTTTGTGCGGTGGTTCAGGACCGAAAATCGAACCCACGTCGCCTCCAATTCGACGAGGTGAAGTTCCTTTTCCTTCCGCGGCCACGCGGGCAGGGTCACCATTTTACCGGACTTCCTGCCTCGGATGAGGTCCGCGCGCTCTTGGTCGAGAATTGGGGTGGCCATAAAGATCCTGTTAGCTCCTGAAGGTTGTGGAACGGCCCGGACCGAACCGAGATGTGATGTTGACGCGTTGAACACCACCGCGCTGCTGGAAGCCAACGTGGCTCGTAAACATAGGGATTTGGGTTTCCGGAATTCCGAAAGCAGCCAGTAGGCGGGCTGGAAATGCCAGCTCCTTGGTACCGGACCAATTCCATTCTGTGACGTCAGGCGCTCGATCAGGCATCACATAGACGCACGGTGGAGGGACTTTGGCATCACCCACAGATAGAGCAAATCCCATCTTCGGGCAGGGACGCTCTGGTGAGCCGCATAAGTCGTTGTGGAAAATCACTCCATCGATGGTATCTGGCAGTTCTGAGAAAAACCGCTGTTTCAGCCGGTTCACGCCTTTCCCGATATGCTCACCGGGCTCATGAGTAGTACTCGAGCAAAGCCACCAAATGTAGGCTTCTTTCGCCCAATCAGGCCTAGTCCAACGTGTGCTGCTATGCGCTCCGTCAGGGCACCCCTTCTGAATGATCGCAACATCGCCCAAGCCCGGGACAGCAAGTCGGTAAACCGTATCATCGCCGTAGCGCGGGCTTTGGATATCATTGCAAGCACCAGCTTGTCGAAGCGCCTCAAGAAGATCGGCAAGAAATCTCCGACGAGAAGCGTTTCCTGCGGCTCGACTGCCTCGAAACCTTTCAATCGCCGCAGGCAGGGCGAATTCGTACTCCTCCGCCGATACTCCGTGCGAAGCCAGAAATTTCGGATCCGCAGAGATCTTGCCGAATATGGCTACGACCCTGTCAATTACTTCGTCAGGTGGTGCGCCTGGATGTCGACAAGGCGCCGCTTCTTCGGCTGGCACGGAATCCCCCCTGAAAATTGAATCGATATCTCTGAGTCTGAAGATCTTCTGACCCAAAACCCCTATGAAACGCAACGACCTCCTGCCGATCTCTAATCGGCAGATTCTATATAAGCGCCTAAAGCGCAGGGGAGCGCGGCACGTTAGCTGTCCATGAATAAGAGGAGTTCGGCCTTTAGCCGTTCGCGATGCCTGATCTCGCACTCCCAGAATGTATGAACCTGCCATCCCATCGACCGCAGATCAGCCTCCGTCTTTTCGTCACGCGCCTTGTTGCGCTCCACTTTGCGGTGCCAGTATTCCGAGTTGGTTTTGGGTGAGCGGGCCCCTCGAGGACAATTGTGTCCGTGCCAGAAGCAGCCGTGCACCAAGATCACCTTTCTGCGCCGAGGGAACACAATGTCCGGCGTGCCGGGCAGGTCTTTTCGATGCAGTCTGAACCTGAACCCCAGCTCGTGGGCAAGACGCCTCACCGTCACTTCGGGGCCGGTATCCTTGGAACGAACCGCGCGCATCGTTTTTGAGCGCGCAGGGTCAACCTCAGTCATCGTCTTCCTGCTCAACAGATGAAGCCCCCCCGAGCGCTTCGTATCGACGGTCGGCAAGCCACTGGAGCCGCTTGGCCTGCGCCAGCATTACCCGGCGAAGACCTCCTTGAACTTTACGTTCCGATATCACTTGCGCGAGACGGGAGATGATAAGTGCCCGCCGCGCTATCCTGAAATCTGGATGCGACCGGATCGCATAAACGCGGTCCGACACAATGCGTGCCCGAAATGACTTGGGGGCTTCGACTTGTAGATCCCCTGGAGGAGGGTCTTTCTCGTTTAGGATCGCCTTAAACTTTGAACCAGCAACAGCGTTGGCGGTGATGAGGCGCTCTAGCGCGTCGAGATGTCGCCGTGCCTCGCCATCCTTACCACTGACCTCTTGGAAATCGGGAAGCGGCCATACCTCGATCTCGAAAACCTCGAACGGATCCAACACAGACATTGCAACTGCGTCAGTTCGTTGGTTGGTCAGATGCCGGCCAATACGGGTCCGCAATTTCTCATTGGTCTGACCGACATAGATAGGCTCACCATCATAATCGAAAAAGGCATACACGCCCCACTTGTAGTTGCCTACTTTGCGGACATTGCCCGATGGTTCTTGGAACGGGCTATTGAGGAAAACCGTAAGATTTTCACGCAAATCTTCCGTTTCAAACGGCGGAAAATTAACAGAATCAGGATTTCGCTCCAGCATGGCCTGAGGGTATCAGGCGCGAAGCCTCTCGGCTACATCCACTTCGCTGACTTCAGCGAGTCCCAGCAGCGGCTCAAACAGGTGGGCGGCTAGGTGCCTTACAACCGGCACCGCGACACCATCGCCGGTGAGGTGGTACGCTTCGTTGTAGTTTTTGGGCAGCTTGTATTCATCAGGTAGGCCCATCAGGCGGGCGGTTTCACGCGCAGATAGGAGCCGAGAGCGCACGGATTTACCATCAACCACCAAGATGGTTTGACGGCTAGAACCACCAGCAGGTGTCCGCAAACATCCCGCGACATCGTCGAAACGAACTTCAGCCCGCTGGACCTTCACACCTCGCTCATCCAAGCGAGTGCGCCGATAGACGCCTCCTACCATGCGCCTGTTCGCTCGTTTGGCTGCGGTGACCTTGGCAAGGTTGATGGGAGACATGAGACTCAACAGGCGCTTAGTTTCAGCCACTGTATGCCAAGTAACGCTTGTCGGATTTTCTTCGATGATGTCCGCGAAGGTGGTGTTTCTATGAGGCGGCGTCGGTATGTTCCACCAAAGCCAATCGTCTTTAGCAGCCCCGTCCACCAACGCGGCCGAGCTTACGAGACGGTGCGTGTGGAAAGGCGCGATGGGCCCTGGGGCCAGAAGCGCTGGATCAACCTCCATGTCCTTGCGAACCCCGATGACAAAAAGGCGCGGCCGCGATTGGGGGACGAAAAGTACGGCGTCGATCACCATGGCCCCATATCGATAGCCGGCTTCGGCGAATGTCCTGCAGATCGCTTCGAAGTCCTCGCCACCGTGCGAAGTGAGGGCACCGCAGACATTTTCGATCGCAACGATCTTCGGCGCGCGGCCATCTACCGCCAGAGACTTTATGACATCCCAGAAAGGATAGAACGTGCCGGAGCGTTCGCCCTTCAGGCCCGCGCCGGATCCAGCAAGTGAGAGGTCTTGGCATGGGAAGGACCCCCATACCAAGTCGGGGGATCCGGGGAGCTCTTCAATCGAGACCGCCTTCACGTCTCCAACTTTGAGCTCTCCCCCGGTTCCCCAGTTTGCCTGGTAGGTGAGGCCCTTTTTGCTATCGAAATCGTTCGCGAACGTACATTTCCAACCGGCACCGAGCCCCGCGCGAGCCATGCCTCCACCAGCAAAAAATTCGTAATACGTAAGCTGCTGGTCCACGACTCCGCCTTCCCCTTCGCCTTCAGTCTTATCGGTTCCACGGAGATTATGAAGCCTCAATCCCGCGCAGCATCCGCTTCCTGACACGCTAATATGATTCCCTGTTTGTTCCAATCTAAATTTTGGCTGAACCCACAGGATATTCGGCAAGCCATGGGATGAGTGGGTAGCTAGGTCTGAAATTGAGCTTCAAAGTTCGATACGAGTGGAATTCCGTGGCTCCACCGGCATCCAATGAAGAGAATTATGGTTCATAAAACGCATAAAAATCAGTGAACTAGATCTCTACACCAGAACCCATGCGGTCGAGAGCTTCAGAGAATATCGGCCGGAAGAGAGCATAATTGGCCTGATGCCGCTGATGAGCGGTGGAGAGGCTGTTGCCTATAACCCTTGAAATGCACGGGATTTTTGTCGCCCGACCCACAGAATAGAACGATTCCAATGGGTTAAATGGCGGAGCGGGAGGGATTCGAACCCTCGATACGCTTTTGACGTATACTCACTTTCCAGGCGAGCGCCTTCGACCACTCGGCCACCGCTCCGCATGCACTGGAAGATGGGCGCCCTATCGCGGGTGGAGGGGTTTCGCAAGGGCGTATGCTGTGCAATCTTGAGATGCTATGAAAAGACTCTTCCTTGCCTTCGCGGCGCTGCCCTTGCTGGCGGCTGCTCCTGCTCCTGAAAAGTCGGCGCTTGCGCCTTCGGAAATTGTCGCGGCTGCGCCCGCTGCAGATTGGGTGCGGATTGCCCCGTCTGACCTGATGGTGATGGAACTTGCGCCGGATTTGAAGGGTAGGGGCCGCCGCGTGGTCATTCAGTTGATGCCGCCGCCTTTCTCGCAAGGGTGGGTTGGCAATATCCGAAAGCTTGTTGCGGCGAGCTGGTATGACGGGGTCAGCGTCAATCGGGTGCAGGACAATTATGTCACGCAATGGGGCGATGCGGAGGGGGAAGATCCGAAGAAGGCGAAGAAGCTGCCGGAGGGGCTGATACAGGTGCCTGAACCTGAATATTTAACACCGGTTCGCTATTTGATGCTGCCTTCAAGCCAAGGCACAGCGCACCTTAACTGGCCAAACCCTTGGCCTGTTATGCCGCGCGATAACTACGCGGCGGCCAATGCATTTTGGAAAGGTTGGCCCGTGGCGGGTATGCGCGGCGATGGAACGCTGGGTGAAACGGAACTCCCTAAGGATCGCCCTAATTTGCTTTGGCCTGTCCATTGCTACGGCATGGTCGGCGTCGGGCGCGGTCTTTCTCCGGACACAGGGACAGGTGTCGAGCTCTACACCGTTATTGGCCATGCACCACGCCATCTTGACCGGAATATCGCGCTGGTCGGTCGGGTGATTGAGGGGATTGAGCATTTGTCCTCTCTGCCCCGCGGGACCGAGGCCTTGGGGTTCTACGCGACGCCCGAGGAGCGGACGCCGATCCTTTCTATGCGCATGGGCGATGAGGTTAAAGGCCTGCCTTCATTTGAATTTCTTTCGACCGAGAGTGGCAGTTTCTTGCGTTATGCCGATGCGCGCGCCAATCGGCGGGATGCTTTTTTCAATGTCCCCGCAGGTGGGGCAGACATCTGCAACGTCCCTGTTCCGGTGCGCCGCGCCAAGGGATAATTTAAGGCCATTTTGGTTGCAAGGGTGGCTTTTTTGCAACGCAGCAAAAGACTCTTAAGTCACTGTCACAATTCATCTTTCTAGTCACACTCCCGAAACATATGGCGACCATCGGAGCGGCATTCGCGTTGTTTGAGACGCGCGGAACCGACGAAAGCCACATCAGGGGGTCCCTATGAAGAACCAATTCTATTTTGGCGCAGCCGCCATTGCGATTGTTGCGGCAACGCCCGCCTTCGCACAGTCCACAGGCTCGATTGATTTCGACAATGAAATCATCGTGACCGCCACCAGCCTTGAAGACGGTGTGGCCGGGATCGTCGCGCCAGACACGACAAAGGCAAAAGCCGTTCTCACGCAGGAATTCATCCAGCGGCAGGCGCCGGGCCAGACGGTCAACGACATCATCAACCAGCTTCCTGGTGTCAGCTTCCAGAACAATGACCCGTTCGGTTCGGCCGGTGGTAAGATGTACATCCGTGGCTTCGACAACACACGTATCTCGCAGACTTTCGATGGCGTGCCGCTGAACGATTCCGGCAACTACGCGCTCTATTCCAACCAGCAGCTTGACCCGGAACTGATCGAACAGGTCAATGTGAACCTCGGTTCAACAGACGTGGACAGCCCGACGGCCGCTGCTTCTGGTTCGACCGTTAACTATCGCACGCGCACGCCGGGCAAGGATTTTGGCGCCAAGTTTGTGACCTCAGTTGGCGAATATGGCTTCTTCCGTGTTTTCGGCATGCTCGACACGGGTGATCTGACGTCTTCTGGCACGCGCGCCTTCTTTTCGGCGAGCAACGCGGAAAACGACGTTGTGTTCAACGATCGCGGTCACATCCACAAGCAGCAGTATAACGGGCGCATTTATCAGCCCATTGGTGACAATGGCGACTTCATTTCTGTCTCCGGTCACTACAACCAGAACCGCAACAATTTCTTCGGTTCGGTGCCCCTACGCGTTGACAATCCCCTGACGACAGTCGTTCCCAACCGCTTCCCGCTGACCAAGGATGAGCGCTTTTATAAGGTCGCGCCTTGCACCGTGAATACGGTTGCGCGTGCCGACGTCGCCGACGCAGCAAATAGCTGCGGTTCGACCTTCGACGAACGTTACAACCCGTCGAACACGGGCAACATTCGCATGGCCTCGAAATTCACGATCTCGGACGGTCTGGTTTTGACGGTTGATCCGAGCTTCCAATATGTGAAGGCAAATGGCGGCGGGACTGCTGTTGGCCAAGAAGGCCTGCGCGATGTGAACCCGACAGGCGGCACCGCAACGCCGCTCCAGTGCGTCACCGCACCAAGCACCGCTGGTTATAGCTGTCAGACAGGTTACATCAGTGGCGCGCCTTATTTCGGTCGGGACTTGAATGGCGACGGAGATCTGCGGGACACGGTTCGCTTCCTGACGCCAAGCCAGACGCAGACGCGTCGCTACGGTGTCATCGCCTCGCTGCGTTACGATCTTGATGATCACAATACGGTGCGTGTCGCTTACTCGCTGGATCGTGCCCGCCACCGTCAGACCGGCGAAGTCATCGGCCTTGAACTCAATGGTGAGCCGCTCGACGTGTTTGCGGTGAACGCCCCGCTCAAGGACGCAGCTGGCAATGTTCTCCAGAAGCGCGACCGTTTGTCACTGGCCATTCTGAACCAGATTTCCGGTGAGTATCGCGGTGAGTTTTTCGACGAAAAGCTGACGGTGAACCTTGGTGTTCGAGCGCCATTCTTCAAGCGTGATCTGACGAACAACTGCGCAACTTCGAGCGCGGCAGGCTTTGTGGAATGCTTCGGCACCAACACGGGCGCGCAGACAGCGTGGCTCGCCAATAACCCGACGGTCACGATCGGCTCCGGCGCATCCGCTGCCACATCGCCGGTTCAGGGCCCGCAGCAGCGCGTCTTCAAGTTCAACAAGATCCTGCCAAACCTCGGCCTGACCTATGATCTGGACCGGAGCGCGACGGTGTTCGTGAACTATTCCAAGGGCGTTCAGGTTCCGGGTACGGACAGCCTGTACAACAGCTTCTACTTCGCCCCGACAGCGGCACAGGCGAAGCCGAAGCCGGAAACCACGGACAACTTTGACCTTGGTCTCCGCTATCGTTCGGGCAAGCTGATGGCGCAGTTCTCGGGCTGGTACACGCGTTATGCCAACCGTTTGGCGTCAGCCTATGATCCTGAACTGGACCGCAGCGTTTACCGCAACCTTGGCGTTGTGGATAAGTATGGCGTTGATGGTAGCGTGTCTTATTCGGTCATGCCGCAGCTCAGCGTTTATGCTTTCGGTTCGTACCTGAAGTCGAAGATCAAGGACGACCTGCTTCTCACGGAACTGACCAACGGCACGAAGATCTTTTCGCCGACGGCTGGCAAGCGTGAATCGGGTGCTCCGGTGTTCACCTTGGGCGGACGTGTGCAGGGTGACTTGGGCCCGGTTGAAATCGGTGTTCAAGCCAAGCGGACTGGCAAGCGTTTCGTCAACGATTCCAACCTGCCGATCCTGACTGGCGCTGCCGGAACGGTTGTCTACGACGCGGCAGCTCCTGCCTATACGCTGGTTGACTTTGACGCCCGCGTAAATCTGGACTTCCTGGGCCTCAACAAGAAGACCTATTTCCAGGTCAACGTGACGAACGTGCTCGACAAGCTTTATGTCGGCAGCTTCGATGGCGGAAATCAGTCCCCGTCGTACAACGCAGGTACCGGCGCCATCACCGGCTACTCATCGCCGATCTTTGTGCAGATGGGTCCGCCGCGCACTGTCATGGCATCGCTTGTCTTCGCCTTCTGATCCCACAGAAACGCGAACGAACGCCGCCGTCCCGAAAGGGGCGGCGGTTTTCGTTTGTCCGCGCTGTGGCCTACGCAGGGCGAGGTGGCCCATCGCGCCAAGGCGTGGCTTTTTTGCAACGCAGCAAAAGACTCTTTGCGGACACACTCTTTTCGACTCGCCTGTCACAGGGTCGAAACATAAAGGCACCAAATCAGCTTTGTTTCGCGGCCAATTTGGCACGTTAAGACGAGCTAAGTCCATTTAGGGGTGCTTCATGAAGAAAAATCTTTTTTACGGCGTTGCGACCGTTGCTCTCGTCGCGTCCACGCCAGCTTTCGCGCAGTCGACCGGCTCGATTGAAGTCGACGATGAAATCGTCGTGACCGCGCAGAAGAGCGAAGATGGCGTAGCCGGCATCGTCGTTCCCGATGCGACCAAGGCGCGCGGCGTGATTACGCAGGAACTGATCCAGACGCAGGCCGCCGGTCAAACCATTCTCAACACGATCAACCTGATCCCGGGTGTGAACTTTACGCAGTCGGACGCTTATGGTTCGTCGGGCGGTAACATCCGTATCCGCGGTTTTGACGGCAATCGTATCTCGCTCACGTTTGACGGTTTTCCGCTCAATGACTCCGGCAACTACGCCATCTTCTCCAACCAGCAACTGGATCCTGAACTGATCGAGCAGGTCAACGTCAACCTCGGCACGACCGATGTCGACAGCCCGACGGCATCGGCGGCTGGCGGCACCGTCAACTACCGCACGATCACAGGCGGCGAAGACATTGCCGCAAAGGTCAGCGCATCTGTTGGTGATTTCAACTACACCCGCGCCTTTGGCTGGCTGAGCTCAGGCGCCTTCACCGAAAGCGGCTCACGCATCTGGGTGTCGGCAAGCACCGCCAAGAACGACAAGTTCAAGGGTCCGGGCCGTATCGAGAAGCAGCAGTATAATGCGCGTTTCTATCAGCCGCTCGACAATGGCGATTTCATCTCGCTCGCCGGTCACTATAACCAGAACCGCAACAATTTTTACCGCAACCCGAGCGTGAACGATCTCCGCACGCTCTTTACCGCGGCAACGATCCCGTTGGCAGCCAACATCTCTGCGGCCAATCCGCTGAACCTCGGCGTCCTTACAGCGACGCAGCAGGACGCGCTGTTCAACTTTGAAAATGACGCGACCTGCAACCAGCCGGTGAAGGGCCCAGGCGCCCAGAACTATGGTGCCACCGGCTTCACCTGCACCAACTTCTATGGCTTGCGCATCAACCCGTCGAACACCGGTAATGGCCGTTTCAATTCTCGTTTCACGCTCGCTGATAATCTGATCTTCACGGCTGACGCGTCGTTCCAATATGTGCTGGCCAATGGCGGTGGTTACACGACGCTGTCGGAAACCAGCGCTATTGCCCGAGGCTCACGTGGGCTCGCAGCTCCGGGTGTCGACTTCAACGCCGATGGCGATTTCGCTGACACCGTGGGCTTCTATACCCCCAACAACACCAACACCCGTCGTTACACCGCGATCATGTCGTTGATTTATGACATCAACGACAATCACCGCGTCCGTATCGCCTATACCTTTGATCGTGCCCGTCACCGTCAGACGGGGGAATGGGGCTTCCTGAATGCCGCTGGCTTCCCGCAGAGCCCCTTTGGTGGCCGGAATGGCCCAGATGTTGTCAATGCCGATGGCTTCGCGCTGCAGCAGCGTGATCGCCTGTCGATCGCGCTCCTGAATCAGGTGGCCGGCCAGTATGTCGGCAAGTTCCTTGACGAAAAGCTGCGTGTGGAACTCGGCCTGCGTGCGCCGTTCTTCCAGCGTGACCTGAACCAATATTGCTACACCCAGACGGGTGGTGCTGGTTTTGCGACATGCACCAGCCAATTGCCCAACGGCCTCGTGATCGTGCCGCCGACGCAATTGACCGGTCCTTTCCCGGCAAACTCGCTTTATGCGCCCTTCACGGCCCAATATAAGTACAACAAGATCCTGCCAAATGGTGGCCTGACCTTCAAAGTGACGGACGATATCAGCACCTTTGCCAGCTACGCCAAGGGTTTCTCTGCGCCGCGTACTGATAATCTCTATCGCCAGCCGATTGTGACGGTGACCCCAGAAACAACCGACGCGTTCGACCTTGGTATGCGTTACACGACAAATAAGGTGCAGGCGCAGGCGACAGTTTGGTACATCCAGTATCAGAACCGTATCGTGACGTCGTTTGATCAGGCGCTGGGCATCTCGGTCGACCGCAACGTGGGTAAGGTGAAGAGCTACGGCGTCGATGCTAATTTCGCGTACAGCCCGACCCGTGAAATTACGCTGTACACCTTTGCGTCATACAATAACTCAAAGCTGCAGCAGGATATTGAACTTGGTCAGGTCGGTGGTGTCACCGTCTTCGCGCCGACGGCTGGCAAATATGTCACCGAAACGCCGAAGTGGACCGTGGGTGGTCGAGCGTCAGTCGATGTTGGCCCGGTTAGCTTGGGCGCTCAGGTGAAGTACGTCAGCAGCCGCTTTGCGACGGATGTGAACGACGTTGTGACGCCGAGCTACACATTGGTTGATGCCAATGCGCGCTTCAGCTTTGCTGATTTGGGCTTGAAAGATACCTTCTTCCAGCTGAACGCGTCGAACCTGTTCAACAAGTTCTACTTCGGCAACATCAGCACGCAGATCAATCACGGCACGATCGGCGGAATTTCGGGTTCGAACCCGAACTTCTCAGTCGGTGCGCCGCGCACGATCATGGGGACGTTGCAGATCGGCTTCTAAGCCCAGTCACCTGACAAAAAGAAGCCGCCGTCCCGAAAGGGGCGGCGGTTTTCTTTTGGGCGGGCAGGCCTCTCAATTTGTTGGTGTCACTCCCGCGAAAGCGGGAATCTGGCTGGGGAGGCGCATCCTTGGTTTCCCGCTTTCGCGGGAATGACACCGATAGTGGGCGGCGGCGAACCCTTAGTCGAACGCCTTTTTGTAGATGCTGGCCTTAGGCTTTTCGAACAGCTTCATCACCATCGGCTCGAAGAAGCTCAATGGGGCTGTGTCATAGTTCGGGTCGAACGCCGGGCAGTCATATTTTTCGATGAAATCTGCCGTGGCCTGATAATGCTCATGGCCCTTAAACTGCTCGCGCATATCGCGGTTTAGGCCGATGTAATGGAAGAAGTTATACCCCTGAAAAATCCCATGATGCTGGGTGATCCAGAGGTTCTCTTCAGAGACGAACGGCTTCAGGATCGCAGCGGCCACATCAGGGTGGTTATAGGCACCCAGCGTATCGCCAATGTCGTGGAGCAGCGCCATCACGACATATTCCTCGCTGCGTCCATCGCGGTGGGCGCGGGTTGCGGTTTGCAGGCTATGGGTGAGGCGGTCGACCGCAAAGCCACCAAAATCGCCGTCAAGCAGTCTCAGGTGATCAAGCACGCGCGCGCCGCCGCTACGGGCAAAGGGCACGTTGTGCGACATGATGATGTCCCAGTCTTCTTGGGTGCCTTCGGTCATGGTGTGGAACTTTGCGGACTGTTCCATCAGCGCTTCATCTGTCATCGGGCGTCTCTCCTCTATTTGATGATGAACATAGCGAGGTCGTTCAAAGGCTTCAATTGCTGAGACGGTTGGGCTAGACAACACGTCATGGCTATTCCGGGCTTCGGCAACCGACCCTTTTTTGCGGACAAAAGCCGCGCTTTCTGGGTCCTCCAGACCATTGGCTGGTCGTTTTACCTGATGCTCCGCGTTGCGAGCGGCGTCGGCGCGGGGATGAGCCTGTCTTGGGTGGTGCCGCTTTTGGTGTCGACCGCGACCGGATATTCGCTCACCCTCATGATGGGCGGAATCTTCCGCTGGATCATCGGGCGGCGGCCGGTGGTGACTTGGGGGGTCTCGGTGATCACTTTTGTGATCGCAGTTCTCATCCATTCCATGGTCGACGCTTGGGTGTTCAACCTGCTGGACCGCGAAGGCGGTGCGTTTAACGGCGCGCTCTTCCTCAGTGCCATCTCGCTCAACGCGCTGCTGCTCGGGGCATGGTCCGCGCTCTATTACGGCATCAATTTCTATCTGATCATCGAAGAACAGGCCGATCAGCTGCTGAAGCTAGAAAATCAGGCGACCTCTGCTCAACTCGCCATGCTGCGCTACCAGTTGAACCCGCATTTCTTGTTCAACACGCTCAACTCCATTTCCACACTGGTTCTTTTGAAGCAGACGGAGCGGGCGAATGCGATGTTGTCGCGCCTGTCGTCGTTCTTGCGCTACACGCTGGCGAACGAGGCAACCGCGCGCGTAACCATCGAGCAGGAGGTTGAAACGCTGAAGCTGTACCTCGATATCGAAAAAATGCGCTTTGAAGACAGGCTGCGGCCGACGTTCGAGATCGATTCTGCCGTGGAAGGGGCACGGCTGCCGTCGATGTTGCTTCAGCCGCTCGTGGAAAATGCCATTAAATATGCTGTGACACCGCAGGAAGAAGGGGCGGAAATTGCTGTCGCAGCGCGTCTGGCCGGGGACAGGGTGCAAATCACTGTCGCTGATACCGGGGCTGGATGTGGGGAACAGGGAATAGGGGCAAGCGGGTCCACCGGTGTGGGGCTCGCAAACATCCGCGAAAGGCTGCAACAGGCCTTTGGCGATGATCATCGCTTCGAAACCAAGGCCATGACGGGCAAGGGTTTTCAGGTGTTGATCGACATCCCGTTCCAAACAGAAACCCCAAGGTTGGAGGCCGCATGACCATCCGTACCATTCTCGTCGATGACGAAGCCCTTGCGATTCAGGGGCTTGCGCTCCGTCTTGAAGCGCATCCCGATGTCGAGATCATCGAGACCTGCAACAATGGCCGCGAGGCCATCCGTGCGATCAAGACGCACAAGCCGGACCTTGTCTTTCTCGACATCCAGATGCCCGGTTTTGACGGGTTTTCGGTCGTTTCCGGCCTGGCTGAGATTGAGCCGCCGCTGTTCGTCTTTGTGACGGCCTATTCGGACCACGCCATCCGCGCTTTTGAGGCGCAGGCGACCGATTATCTGATGAAGCCGGTTGATGAAGACCGTCTGGCCGCAACGCTGGACCGTGTGCGTCAGCGCTTGTCAGAGAAGAAGGGGTCAGAAGAGGCGGAGCGGTTGAAAGAGGCGCTCGCCGAACATGCGCCTGACGTGCATGAAGAAATGGTGGACGCCGGCGACGAAGGGCCATCCGCGAACCGTTTCGAACGCCTGATCAACATCAAGGATCAGGGCCAGATCTTCCGTGTCGACGTGGACACCATCGAGCGCATCGACGCGGCGGGTGACTATATGTGCATCTACACCGGTGGGGAGACGCTCATCCTGCGCCAAACGATGAAGGACATGGAAAAACGGCTCGACCCACGAAAGTTCCAGCGCGTCCACCGGTCGTCCATTGTCAATCTTGATCTGGTCAAGCAGGTGAAGCCGCACACCAACGGGGAGTGCTTCCTCGTTCTGGAGTCAGGCGCCCAGATCAAGGTCAGCCGCAGCTATCGGGACGTTGTGGCGAGATTTGTCCACTAGCGCATTTGATTTCAGGTCATTTTGCCAAGACATCTATTCGACATGACCGAATTGGTGGTCTAGAAGCGCCGCCATGAGTGATCGCCCAGATACGCCGCTCCTCGATAAGGTCGCCTTTCCGGCGGACCTCAGGAAGCTCCGTCCCGAACAGCTCCGCCAATTTGCGGACGAACTGCGTGCCGAGACCATTTCTGCCGTATCCGTCACCGGTGGCCATCTTGGCGCCGGGCTTGGCGTGGTCGAACTGACGACTGCGATCCATTATGTCTTCGATACGCCGGTGGACAAACTTGTCTGGGACGTGGGGCACCAATGCTATCCTCATAAGATCATCACCGGTAGGCGGGATCGCATTCGCTCCTTGCGCACTGGCGGGGGGCTGTCTGGCTTCACAAAGCGCTCTGAGAGCGAATATGATCCTTTTGGCGCGGCGCACAGCTCGACGTCGATTTCTGCCGCGCTCGGCTTTGCAGTGGCCAATAAGATGGCGGGCAAGCCGGGAAGGGGTATTGCTGTCATCGGCGATGGCGCGATGTCGGCGGGCATGGCCTATGAGGCGATGAACAACGCGGCACAGGCCGGTAACCGGTTGATCGTCATTCTCAACGACAATGACATGTCGATCGCGCCGCCAGTGGGTGGGCTTTCTGCCTATCTCGCACGATTGGTATCGTCGCAGCCGTTCCTCAGCCTTCGTGAATTGGCGAAGCGCATCTCCCGTCGCCTCCCAGAGCCGCTGCACCTCGCGGCCAAGAAGACGGACGAATTTGCCCGTGGTATGGCGATGGGTGGCACGCTGTTTGAAGAACTTGGTTTCTACTATGTTGGGCCGATTGATGGGCACAATCTCGAGCACCTGATCCCCGTCCTCGAAAACGTCCGCGATGCGGCGGAAGGCCCATGCCTGATCCACGTCGTGACCAAGAAGGGGCATGGCTATGCCCCCGCCGAGGCCGCGGCAGACAAGTATCATGGCGTTCAGAAGTTCGACGTCGTGACGGGAACGCAGGTCAAGGCGCCTCCAGGGCCGCCCTCTTATCAGAACGTCTTTGGCGATACGCTCGCCAAGCTGGCCGATACAGACCCCCGCATTTGCGCGATTACAGCGGCCATGCCGAGCGGGACGGGTGTGGACCGCTTTGCCAAGGCACATCCGGATCGGGCATTTGACGTTGGCATTGCTGAGCAACATGCCGTGACCTTTGCCGCCGGTCTGGCCGCAGAAGGCATGCGCCCGTTCTGCGCGATTTATTCGACCTTCCTACAGCGTGCTTACGATCAGGTTGTCCATGATGTGGCGATCCAGAACCTGCCCGTGCGCTTCGCCATTGACCGCGCGGGCCTTGTCGGTGCCGATGGCGCCACGCACGCCGGGTCATTCGATGTGACCTATCTCGCGTCGCTCCCCAATATGGTCGTCATGGCGCCCTCGGATGAGGCGGAGCTGGTCCACATGACCTACACCGCAGCGCTGCACGACAGCGGCCCGATTGCCCTGCGTTACCCACGCGGCAATGGTACCGGAATTGCGCTGCCCGACGCGCCTCAGGCGCTGGAGATCGGCAAGGGCCGGATCGTGAAGCAGGGCAAGAAGGTGGCCATCCTCTCGCTCGGCACGCGACTGGAAGAAGCCATGAAGGCAGCGGACATGCTGGAAGCCAAAGGGCTTTCAACAACCGTCGCTGATTTGCGCTTTGCCAAGCCGCTCGACGTGGAGCTGATCCGCAAGCTGCTGACCAGCCATGAAGTCGCCGTCACCGTTGAAGAGGCGAGCATTGGCGGCTTTGGTGCGCATGTGCTGACCATGGCGAGCGATGAAGGACTGATCGACGCCGGGTTGAAGCTGCGCACACTTCGTCTGCCAGATGTGTTCCAGGATCACGATAGTCCCCAGAAGCAATATGACGAGGCGGGCTTGAACGCGCCACAGATCGTTGAGACGGTGCTGAAGGCGTTGCGGATCAATTCAGCGGTGGCCGAAGCTGGCCAGCGCGCTTAACACTTCAAATGGCAAAGGTCCGCGCTGACCAACTGCTCGTGGACCGCGGGCTCGCCGAGAGCCGGACGCGGGCGCAGGCACTGATCTTAGCAGGTATTGTCTTCCTTGGAGATCGGAAGATCGAAAAGGCTGGCCAGCAAGTCGCCGAAGACGCCGTTCTCGACGTGCGGGGAAGGGACCATCCCTGGGTCTCGCGCGGCGGCATTAAGCTCGCCCATGCGCTCGAACATTTCGGCTGGGATGTTACGGGCGCGGTTGCCATCGATGTGGGCAGCTCAACGGGTGGCTTTACCGATGTTCTGCTCACCAATGGCGCTGAAAAGGTTTTCGCGGTCGACAGCGGGACCAACCAGCTTGCCTGGAAGCTGCGTAATCACCCGAGGGTTGTGGTGCATGAACAGACCAGCGCCCGTATCCTGACAGATGCAGAAATCACCGAGGCCGTTGACCTCATTGTCTGCGATGCAAGCTTTATTGGCCTGTCAAAGGTGCTTGAGCGGCCAATGACCTTCACCAAAGGCGGCGCTGGCCTCATCGCCCTGATCAAACCTCAGTTTGAGGCGGGGCGTGATGAAGTGGGGAAGGGCGGCGTCGTCCGAGAGCCCGAAGTCCACCAGCGCGTATGTACGAACGTGCACTCATGGTTGACCGCGATGGGTTGGGCCGTAGAGGGAGTAATTGAGAGTCCCATTAAGGGACCTGAAGGCAATATCGAGTTTCTTATAGCGGCTCGAAAACCTGCTTAACGGACTATCCGGGGGAAAACGTGAGAATACGCATCGTCTTGATGGCGGGCGCCGCGTTCTGTCTGCCGGGGGTGGCACAGGCACAGCGGACCGCCGAAAACATTGTGACCCAGTCTGCCGATGCGTTCGGCAAGGCGATCGGCAGCGAGAGAATTGGGCTTTACAGCTCGGATGATATCCGCGGGTTCAACCCGATTGATGCGGGCAATGTTCGCGTCGAGGGTCTTTACTTCGATCACGTCGAGCGCGTGCCTTCACGACTTGTTGATGGCTCTACCGTCCGCGTCGGGATTGCGGCACAAGGCTATCCATTTCCGGCACCGACAGGGATTGTTGATTACAGTCTGAACATGTTCACTGGAAAGACGGAAGCCAGCGGGCAGATTGAACGGGGTGCGTACGGCGGGGTCGCCGGGAACATTGAGCTGAAGGTGCCTCTCATCGGAGAAAAGTTCGGTGTGTCCGGCGGCGTCGGCTTTCGGGAAATGGCGCGGCCGGAAGGTGGCAACTCCAGCTATCGCAGCATCGGGCTCAACCTCTCCTGGCTTCCATATTCCGGATCGTTTGTGACGGTGATGGCAGGACGGTTTACGGGGCGCGATGATGAAGCTCACGTGACCCTCTTTCCGGCTGCAGGTGAAGATCTGCCGAAGGTTCCGAGAGAAGTCTTTCTCGGTCAAAACTGGACCGATCGTAACTCGAATGTCACCATGTATGGCGGGCTCGCCAAGCTGCCTTCGGGCCCTTGGCTGTTCGAAGCTGGTCTGTTTGACTTTACCGTGCAGAACGACACGAACTTTGCAGATCTCCTGCGCGGCGTGCGGGGCGATGGCACTGTTGCCAACCGTGTGATCATTGCAGACCCCGGCAGCCGGACACATAGCCTTTCCGGTGAAGGGCGCGTGACGCGGCAGTTTCGAACAGGGGTCATTGCCCAGAAGGTCATTCTCAGTGCCCGGGGCCGCATTAAGGACCGGCTGTTCGGCGGAATCCAGCGCATCGATCTGGGGCCAAGTTCCGCGATTGCCCCGGATTTTCGACCCGTTCCGACGCTTCTGCCGCAGATCAAGGATGAAGATCGCGTCAAACAGATGACCTTTGGTCTGGCCTATGCCCTGCAGTGGCGCGGGCGTGGCTCGTTCGATCTGTCGGTCTCGCGGGCAAAATACACAAAGACGATTGATTTCGCGAACCCGCTTCTGCCCGTTCTAGAGACGAGAGATACGCCGATCCTTGTTACGGCTTCCGGGTCGCTTATGCTTTCCAAGCGGCTTTCGCTCTACGGCGGCTACGTGCGTGGTCTGGAGGAAGCGCTGATCGCGCCTGACATCGCCACCAACAGGTCTGAGGCACCGCCTGCGATCCGAACCAGCCAATTTGATTTCGGGATGCGCTATGCCGTGACCCCGAAGCTGACACTCGTTGCCGGTCTCTTCAGCGTGAAGAAGCCCTATTTCAATCTTGATCCCGCCTTGCGTTATCGCCAGCTGGGCGACGTGGATAACCGCGGTTTGGAAGTCTCTCTGGCTGGGCAGGTATCACCCGGATTGACGGTGGTCGCGGGTTCTTTGTTCCTGAGCCCTAAAATTTCAGGTGAGGCCGTAAATTCCGCGCTGATCGGCAATCGACCGGTTGGCTCCCTCAGGCGTCGGTCGATCGCGAATATCGACTGGCGGCTGGAACAGGGGCACAGCCCTTGGTCAATTGATGTCGCGCTGGAAAGCCTCTCTTCACGGGTCGGTAACGCCGCCAATACGCTTTATGTCCCTCCAGGCGAGACGGTCAATTTTGGTTTTCGATATCGTTTTGACTTGGCACGTCATTCGGCCCTCATCAGGGTACAGGCCCAGAATGTGTTGAATGACTATCGCTGGCAGGTTTCATCCAGCGGCGGCTTTACTTATTCCGGCAGCCGCTCTTATGTTGCTCAACTCGTGATGGACATCTGATCCATTCGTCGACGGCAATTGCCGTTTGTCGAATAACGATTACATCTGTCATCAACAGTCGCGATGATACGAGAATGATGAAACTCTCGCTCCTTTGGACCGCTGCAGCGCTGTGCTCTTCTTGGTCCGCCTTCGCCCAGCGTACGGATGATAATGCCGTAAAAGAAGCGGATGACGCCTTTGGCAAATCGGTCGGCGATGAACAGATCGGGATATACAATGCGGGCATGGTCCGCGGCTTTTCGCCGGTCGATGCAGGCAATGTCCGACTTGAAGGCCTATACTTCGATCAGCAATCCAACCCGACGCAGCGGCTGGTCGGTGGAACGACCATCCATGTGGGCATCTCAGCGCAAGGCTATCCGTTTCCGGCGCCCACGGGGATAGCGGATTATGAGCTCCGTCGTCCGGGGGCGGAGGCGATGGCGTCGGTTGACCTCAGCCTCGGGCCTTGGGAGCAAAAGGGAGCGGAATTTGACGCCCAAGTGCCGATCAACGGCGATAAACTGGGCATCGCATTCGGGGCCGGCATCTATGCGGAGGCGCAGCCCCATCACGGTGTGTCGAAGCTGAACACATTGGCGGTTATCGGGCGTTATGCGCCTGCGCCAGCCGTTGAAATCATGCCCTTCTGGAGCCGTATCAAAGTCAGCGATGAAGAGAGCGAGTCGCTGATTTTCACTGATGGCAGCTTTCTGCCTCCCCGTATTCGGCGGGATCGCTTTCTCGGTCAAAAATGGTCGGACTTCGGGGGAAGTCTTGGTAATTACGGAGCCATCGCCAAGGCAAAACCTGCGGGGCTCGATATCAGCGCCGGGATTTTCCGATCATATGCCCATTCAGACGAAGAGCATATCGATTTGCTGTTCGGCACGCAGCGGGACGGTAGTGTCGCGAACCGGGTTGTTGTGGTCGACGGCGGCAACCGGTTTGCCTCGACGTCGGGCGAAATTCGCGTCGCAAAGGCATTTGCCGATGGGCCGCGCTGGCACAATTTCGTGGCGTCGCTGCGCGGGAGGGACCAGTCGCGCCGCTATGGCGGGGCGGCGTTGGCTAGCCTTGGTGCGAGTGTGATCGGCGTTGAGGATTTCCGCCCGGAGCAGACGCCATCGATTGGTCCAAAGACACGCGACACCGTGACCCAGAAGACCGTTGGCCTTGGTTATCAGGGACGTTGGGCGAAGGTCGGTGAACTCAGCTTTGGCCTACAGAAGACCGATTATGCCAAGGACATCATCGACCCCGATCCAGCTGTGATCTTCCCGCGCACAGTGTCCAACCCATGGCTGTTCAGTGCGAATGCCGCTGCCTATGTCACAGATCGCGTGGCGCTCTATGGCGGCTATGCGCGTGGGTTAGAGGAGAGCCCGGTTGCCCCGGTTGAGGCCGTCAACCGCAACGAAGCCCCGCCGGCCATCCTGACGACCCAAAAGGAAGCGGGTATCCGCTGGAAGGTCAGCAACGGCGTCAGCGCGGTTCTTGGCTATTTCGATATCGACAAACCCTATTTCAATCTCGACCCGACACAGCGCTTCCGGGAACTGGGCCAGGTCCGCAATCGTGGATTTGAATTCTCGCTGGCAGGGCCCGTCGCAGAGGGGCTTTACGTGGTCGCGGGCAATGTTTGGCTTGATGCGACGGTCTCCGGTGAGGAAGTTGATCGCGGGGTGATAGGGCGACGTCCGATTGGCACGTTCCGCCGTCACACGATCATCAGTATGGACTATCAAGTCCCTGGGGTGCCGCCGCTCTCCCTTAACGCCTATTTTGAAGGAACGAGCGCGCGGACGGCCAATGCGCTTGATACGCTGCGCATCCCCACACGTGCGGTGGTGCACTTGGGGGCAAGGTATAAGTTCAAGCTCGCTGATAAGCCCTTACTTTTGCGGGCTCAGGTCCAAAATGTGACGAATACGTTCGGCTGGGCCGTTGGCGGCAGTGGCTTTTTCGTGCCGAATGGCAACCGCCGCTATTCGCTAAGCCTTGCCGCAGACCTCTGACCATGCCTAAACACCGGTTCAGTCCAAACCGGAGATAATAGATGAGTCAGATCGCGTCCAAACAGCAATTGCGCATGTCTTTCATCCGCTATGCCCTTGTGACGGTGCCGACCATTCTTTTTCTCGGTTTCCTATCCGGCAAGCTGGCCAACTCGGGTTATGAGAACCGTTGGTTTGCGGCATTGTCTCGTCCGGATAGCGTCCCGCCGGGCTGGGTGTTCGGGGCTGTGTGGACGACGCTCTACATTATGATGGGCGTGTCACTCGCGATGATCCTGTTCGCGCGTGGCGCACCGGGTCGCCCCCTGGCACTGTCGCTCTTTGGCGCGCAATTGGTACTGAACCTTGCATGGACGCCGCTCTTCTTCGCAGCGCATCAGGTGACGCTGGCGCTCTTTCTGATCTTGGCGATCTTAGTCTTGACGGTTGCGACGACCTTTTCCTTTGCCCGCATCCGCAAGGCGGCGGCATGGCTGCTCGTACCTTATATGGTGTGGCTCAGCATCGCGACCGTCTTCAACTATCAGATCAATGTGCTCAATCCAGATGCAGAAACCCTTGTGCCAGAGGCACCGCGCACCCAAATAGCGCTTTAACCGACCGGCCAAATTGCCAAGGAATTTGATATGCAGTCCGAAAACCGCCTTTTTGAAGATTTCGCCAAGTTATTGAACGGCGCTGCCGGCACAATTGCGGGCGTTGGCCGTGAGGCAGAAGCCGCCACGCGCGAAAAGGCGAAGGAATGGATCGGTGGGCTGGACTTTGTAAGCCGGGATGAGTTTGAAGCTGTAAAAGCCATCGCCATCGCGGCCCGTGAAGAGGCAGACGTGCTCAAGGTCCGCCTGGACGCGCTTGAAGCGGGCAAGAAGAAGGGCTGAGGCCCCCCGCATCTTCTCCACAATTTTGTCAGAGGAACGAGTGCGCAGCCTTGCCCCTAGGCTGCGCGTGAAGGCAATCAGCCTGTGATGAGCATCGAACCCCTCGACATGGCGCAGGCCGCCGGCGCGCCAATCGATACGCTGGAGAGCTGGTTCTCGGCGCATGGTTGGCTTTGTGAGCGTTTGGGAGACGAGGAAATTGTCTCCTCCGCAAAAGGGGCTTGGTGCCAATATGAGCTGCGCGGGCTGTGGCGGGAAGACGACTGCGTTCTGCAGTTTCTGGCGTTTCCCGACGTTAAGGTCACGGATGCGCAGGCCTCTTCGATCTATGAGACGATTGGCCTGATCAACGAGCAATTATGGCTCGGCCATTTTGAATATTGGCCGGCAACCGGCATCATCATCTATCGCCACGCCGTCCTGTTGGATTCGGGCAATGGCGAGGCAACCTTCTCGATTGAGCAAGCCGAAGTCATGGTTGAAGCGGCCATCGATGAACTGGACCGGTTTTATCCCGTCTTCCAATTTGTGCTCTGGGGCGGAAAATCTCCGCGCGAAGCCATCACATCAGCCATGGTTGAAACGCAGGGCGAGGCCTGATGCGGGCCCCATCCATCTGGCTGGTTGGATTTGGCAATATGGGCGGCGCGATGCTTCAGGGCTGGCTGACCAGCGGCGTCCCAGCGAACAGCATTCACGTCATCGATCCGATGGCCAAGTCCGTTCCTTCAGGCGTCGCGTTGAGCGCCGCTCCTCCCACAGACGGTGCGCCAGATATTCTTGTGCTGGCGATTAAGCCGCAGATGTTGGGCGACGTTGGCCCGACGCTGCCGGTTTCATCGGCGACGATAGTCATCTCCATCCTTGCCGGCGTTGAAATCGCCTCGCTGTCCGCTGCTTTGCCGGGGGCGGGGGCCTTTGTTCGGGTGATGCCCAATATGCCTGCAGCCATTGGTGAAGGCGTTAGCGCGGTGTTTGGGCCGTCTTTGGATGGGGAGCGCCGCCAGAGGATAGATGCACTGGTGGCGCCTTTGGGGCGGGTTGAATGGGTGGAGGACGAAAGCCTGTTCCATGCTGTCACAGGCGTGTCTGGATCTGGCCCTGCCTTTGTGTTGCGCTTTGCCGAAGCGTTGGCGGCGGCCGGTGTGGCGGAAGGCTTGTCACCTGATCTTGCGCAGCGACTTGCGCTCGAGACATTGGCTGGCACAGCGCGATTGGCCTTACAGTCCGATATGAGCCCGAGCGATCTTGCGGAAACTGTTCGCAGCCCAAACGGGACGACGCATGCCGGTCTTGTCGTCATCGACGGCTCTGACTTTGCGGAAATTGTGCGGCAGACGATCGGGGCGGCTGCAACACGAAGCCGCGAACTGGCGGCAGCCGCACAAAAAGGCTGAAATTGAGCCATTCCGCAGGTTGACGAGGCGCAAATCCTCGCATAGCGCAGACAATAAGTTGCGGGTTTTCATCCCCGCGCAGCAAGAAAGTTTCAAGACCGATGGGCGCTGTACCCGCTTTCACCATTGAACCCAGCCAGTCACCGGTCCCGGAGGCCGAACGGCTTGCCCGCATCGCGGCGCCGGGGTTCGGCAAAGTCTTTACCGACCACATGGTCACCATCCGCTATGCGGAAGGGAAGGGCTGGTATGATGCAAAGGTGACGGCGCGTCAGCCTTTGACGCTCGATCCGGCGACAGCGGTGCTCCATTATGCGCAAGAAATCTTCGAAGGGCTGAAGGCCTATCGCCTTGAAGATGGTTCCATGGCGCTATTCCGCCCGGATGCCAATGCGCAGCGCTTTAATGCGTCGGCAAGGCGAATGGCGATGGCGGAACTGCCTGAGGAGCTGTTTATTGAATCCTGCCGCCTGTTGGCGGACATAGACCGGGCCTGGTTCCCCGATGTGGAAGGCGGGTCGATCTATCTGCGTCCCTTCATGATCGCGAGCGAAGTCTTCCTCGGCGTGAAGCCGTCGTCCGAATACATCTACATGGTCATCGCCTCATCAGCGGGCGGATATTTCAAGAGCGGGGCGCCCGCTGTGTCGCTTTGGGTGTCGCAAGACTATAGCCGTGCGGCGCCGGGTGGAACGGGTGCGGCCAAGTGCGGAGGCAATTACGCGTCTAGCCTTGTGGCGCAAGCGGAAGCGATCAAGCAGGGGCATGATCAGGTTGTCTTCCTCGATGCGGCAGAAAATCGCTGGATCGAAGAGCTTGGTGGCATGAACATCTTCTTCGTCTTTGAAGATGGCTCACTGCAGACGCCGCCGCTTTCCGGGACGATCCTTCCAGGCATCACGCGCAATTCGCTGCTCACCTTGGCGCGAGAGGCAGGTCTGACGGTTCGGGAAGAGCCTTACGCGATTGATCAGTGGGAAGCTGACGCGAAAAGCGGGCGACTCGTTGAAGCTTTCGCCTGCGGGACAGCCGCGGTTGTGACGCCCATTGGCCGCGTCTCCAGCCCGTCAGGTTCGTTCACCGTCGGCGCGGGTGGCCCCGGGCAGGCGACACAGCGGTTGAAAGACCGTTTGGTCGGCATTCAGCGCGGCGTTTTGCCTGATCCACATGATTGGGTGATGCGCCTCGATTGACGCATTGAATTCAGACGCGCGCCCGCTATAGGGACCGTCCGCTCTCTGCTGGGGCGTCGCCAAGTGGTAAGGCACCGGTTTTTGGTATCGGCATTCGCAGGTTCGAATCCTGCCGCCCCAGCCAGCTTTCATAATGACAGCCCAACTCGCAGCGATCCGGCGCGGTGCGGCACCCTGAATAGTCTCGGCGCACCTTAAGAGAACCGCTTGGAGCCGTTTGTTTCCGAAAAAGCGGACTATCCTTACATCTATACTTCGCGACGGCCTCGCAGTCTTGAACGCACAAAATCGGTCAGGTGATTCGGGTTGGGATCGTAATCTTCGTAAAGTCCCGTTGTTTCATAGGCTTATCTTGATCGCATCACGTCACCGAGTGGTGGCATGCAGCACAGGAAATGAAAATTAACCATCATTTTGGCAAGGTTTCGTTAACGCTTTTCTATGCGCCTCCCGACGATGAAATTCATCAAAATGGCAAATAACCAACGGATTTTAGGCATTTTTTGAGAATTTCAAGCCTATAGGAGATCTGTTGGCTATCCTTCGATTTCGCACTTTTTGTCTTGATTAACAGCCAAGGTGGTGCGAAAGGGAAGCCGACTACGGTGTAATGAAAGAAAGGGAGCCCCCTATGAACCTGCGTAACAAGATCACTACGGTTGCAGCTGCAATCGCCATGGTCGCTGTTCCGACCATCGCTTCGGCCGCTCCGGCTGCCCAGGCTTTGTCGGTCCGTGCGTCCGCTCCAGTCCGTGCTGCTTCGGTCCAGAAGGACGAGAGCAAGCTTGGCGGTAGCATCGTGATTGCTCTCGTCGCAGCTGCGGCTGTCATTGCCGGCATCATTGTTGCGTCGGATGGCAGCAACAAGCCGAAGAGCCCCTAGTCTTCCAAGACTACGGTCAAGCTATAGAGAAGGGCGGTCCTCGGGCCGCCCTTTTTCTTTGTGCTAAAGGAAAATCCTGCCGACCCTTTCCCCTTTGGCTTTCGATGCCTATCTGAAGCCCAGAGGAGATTGAGCATGACCGAGACCGCGATTTTTGCCGGAGGCTGCTTCTGGTGTGTTGAGGCGGTGTTTCAGGATTTGATCGGCGTTGAAAAGCTGGAAAGCGGCTATATCGGCGGTCACGTGCCGGATCCTACCTACAAGCAGGTCTGCGGCGGTGATACCGGCCATGCGGAAGGTCTGCGTGTCACCTTCGATCCGACGCTGCTGACCTATGGCGATCTGCTCGATATCTTCTTTGCGACGCACGATCCCACGCAGCTGAACCGGCAGGGCAACGATATCGGGACCCAATATCGGTCTGCCATTTTCCCGTTGAATGAAGAGCAACGGTCAGAGGCTGAAGCGGCCATCGTGCGGGCGCAGCCAAATTGGCCGGCCCCGATCGTCACCACCTTAGAGGCGGCGACGACCTGGTATCCGGCAGAAGATTATCATCAAGAATATTGGAATGGCGAGGGGCAGAGAAACCCCTATTGCCTCGCTGTGATCCCCCCCAAGCTTGCAAAACTGCGCAAGAGCTACGCGGGACGGATCAAAGCAGGTTGATTAACGCGCCTTGCGGACAGCACCCTTATGGGCGCCGACACCGGAAGGCTTGCGCGTATTGAACCGGCGGCGCGGCTGATCGCCATCTGCGCGGGCACCGCCACCATTGCCGTCGCGGCGGCGACCATCGCCAGCGCCATTGTTGCGCGATCGGAAGCCGTCATTGCGGTCACGGCCTTCGCCAGCGGGCGTTGCCGCAGGCTTGGGCAGCTTGGCCGCTGCTTCTTCAAAGTTAGCGGGCAGGGGAACCTGCTCCAGCTGAACGCGGGTCAGGCGCTCAATCTGCTTCAGCCAACCGCGTTCTTCCCCATCAACAAAGCTGATGGCGATGCCTTCCGCGCCGGCGCGCGCTGTGCGACCGATGCGGTGGACATATTGTTCCGGCACGTTGGGAAGTTCGAAGTTGAACACGTGGCTGACGCCCGAGACGTCGATGCCGCGTGCAGCAATATCGGTTGCAACGAGGATGCGTACATCGCCCTTGCGGAAGGCCTGCAACGCGGCGGTGCGCTGCGCCTGGCTCTTATTGCCGTGGATAGCAGCGCACGGAATACCGGCTGCAATCAGGTTCTTCACGACGCGATCCGCACCATGCTTGGTCCGCGTGAAGACGAGGGCGCGGTCAATTTCCTCTTCCTTCAGACGGATCGTCAGCAAGGCCTGTTTCTCACGCTGCGTGCAGAAGGTGACGAACTGGCGGATGCGCTCAGCTGTCGTCGCTTGCGGGGCGACGGAGACGCGGACAGGATCCTTCAAGAACCGGCTGCCAAGGTCTGCAATCGTCTTTGGCATCGTCGCCGAGAAGAACAGCGACTGGCGCTGCTTCGGAAGCAGCGTATCGATACGCTTCAGGGCATGGATGAAGCCAAGGTCAAGCATTTGGTCGGCTTCGTCGAGGACAAAGATTTCGACATTGCGGAGTGACAAAGCGCGCTGGTCAATGAGGTCGAGCAAGCGGCCCGGCGTTGCAACGAGGACATCGATGCCTGGGCTCAAGGCCTTGATCTGCTTTCCGATGGGCACGCCGCCAAAGACGGTTTCGATGCGGATTTGCGTCTGCTTGCCATAGTCCCGGAAGGACTGGGCAATTTGCGCTGCCAATTCGCGCGTTGGCGAAAGAACGAGCATGCGGCAGGTGAGCGGCGTGCGCGCCTTTGGATTTTCCATCAGGAACTGAATTGATGGCAGCGCGAAAGCTGCGGTCTTGCCCGTGCCGGTCTGCGCAATACCGCAAAGGTCGCGGCCTTGAAGCAATGGGGGGATGGCCTGTGCCTGAATGGGCGTGGCCGACGTATAACCTTTTGCATGCAAAGCAGCGAGAAGCGGCTTGGCAAGGCCAAGTTCGGAAAACTGGGTCATAAAACTCTTTCAATACGTGCGCGGACGCGCCGAAAATGGGCGCGCACGTGCGGGGTCAAAACTGACAACCCGCGTGACAAGGGAAGCCTTGGGAAAGCACTTTCGAAACCGGCCTGCACTGCGTCTTTCGCAGTCAATCACGCTGGCCATTGGATCCGGCAAAGCTCTTTGCCTTGCTGCGCTGCAACATTCGTTAGGCCCATTTTCCCGAAAATGCAAGCAATTGCGTTGGGGCTATGCGGCTGCGCGGGCCAGCCGGTCATTTATTGCCGCGCCAAGACCCTCTGCGGGGATCGGTGCAACGGCGATCTTGGGGGCACTGGAGGCATCGGCCTGATGGAGCAAATCGAACAGGTTGGCGGCGGCTTCCTTTAGGTCGGCATCCGCACTCAGGTTCGCGTGACAGGCCATGGCTCCGAAGCCGATCAGCCATTCCCCTTCGACGGCGGATGTGGCGGCAAGCCGCAACGGCTTCGTCGGCGCATAGTGGCTGGCGAGTTGGCCTGGGGCCTCAATATCGCTGCCTGACGACAGGATGAGCCCAAGGTCGATTGGCCCAGGCCGGAGCAGCCGAGGCACACCATCAGTGAGCGCGATGATCGTGGATTCCAGACCCGCCTGTGTTGCCCCCGCATCGATGATAAGGGGAATACGTCCAGCAAGGCTCTTTAGAACATGCGAGGCCCGCGTCGGGCTGATTGTGCCGCTGGCATTGGCGCTGGGGGCGGCAAGCGGCTTTCCTGAGACCCGAAGAAGCTCCTGCATGGCCGGATGGGCAGGCACGCGGATGGCTATGGAGGCGAGGCCTGCGGTTGCAAGTGCGGCAATGCCATTCTCAGCGCGGGCGGGCAGGACGAGCGTCAACGGCCCCGGCCAATGCTGTGCGGCCAGCGCACGCGCGGCATCATCAAAATGCGCCAGACATTCTGCTGCTTCCAGATCAGGCACGTGCACGATTAGGGGATTGAAGGAAGGACGGCCTTTAGCGGCGTAGATGCCTGCAACCGCCGCGCCGTTTGTGGCGTCGGCGGCGAGTCCATAAACTGTTTCCGTCGCCACAGCGACGCATTGACCGGCCAAAATGCGCCGAGCGGCCTCCGCAATCTCGGCGGTGCCGTAGGGGCGCACTTCGGTGTCCAAAGGGGAGATTGTCTCCATCGTGCGCAGCGCTATAGCCCTTGGCAGCCGCTTGCAACATCGGGGATTTCCGCATGACCTATTCGCCGCCCACTGCTGAACAGCGCTTCGTTCTGGATCATGTCACCCGGATGGATGAACTCGCCGCTGCTCCGCGCTTTGAAGCGGCGACGCCGGATATGGTGGACGCGATCCTTGAAGGTGCGGCAGCACTTGCCGCTGGCGAATGGGCGCCGACAAATCGGGTGGGGGACACCAACACGCCGAAATGGAATGACGGCACGGTCACGATGCCGCCCGGCTTTAAGGAAGCGTATCGCGCCTATGTCGATGGCGGGTGGGGCACGATTGACAGTGACCCGGCCTTTGGCGGGCAGGGACTTCCCTTTGCGCTTGGCTTCGTGGTGCTGGAAAATCTCGGTACGGCCAATATGGGCTTTGGCCTTTGCCCGATCCTGACCTCCGGCGCGATTGAGGCGATTGCCTCCCATGGCAGCCCGGAACAGCAAGAGATGTACCTGCCAAATCTGGTGTCCGGCCATTGGTCGGGCACGATGAACCTGACGGAGCCGCAGGCTGGGTCAGATGTCGGTGCACTACGGTCCACGGCAGAGCCCGCTGCCGATGGTAGCTATCGGATCAAGGGCACCAAGATTTATATCACCTTCGGCGAACATGATCTGGTGGACAATATTGTCCATCTGGTCCTCGCTAGAACGCCGGGGGCCCCTCCGGGCACCAAGGGTATTTCGTTGTTCCTCGTTCCGAAGGTCCGTCCTGACGGCAGCCGGAATGACGTCCGTTGTGTTTCGATTGAGCATAAGCTCGGCATCCACAGCTCTCCGACGTGCGTGATGTCGTACGGCGACAATGACGATTGCCATGGCTGGTTGATCGGCCCGGAGATGGGCGGGATGCGCGCAATGTTCACGATGATGAACAATGCGCGCCTCAACGTCGGCCTGCAGGGTGTCCAGATTGCCGAGCGCGCAACTCAACAGGCGATCGGTTACGCCAAGGATCGTATCCAGTCGGCGCGCCCCGATTCCGGTGGAAAGCCAGTGGCCATCATCGAACATCCCGATGTGCGCCGCATGTTGCTGCGCATGAAGGCGCTGACAGAGGCGGCGCGCGCGTTGCTTTATCTGGCCGCCAGCAATGTGGACCGGTCGCGCCTCGGCATGGAGGGTGCCCGCACGCGGGTGGACCTGTTGACGCCGCTCGCCAAGGCTTATGGGACCGACATTGGCTGCGAAGTCGCCAGCCTTGGCATTCAGGTGCATGGCGGTATGGGCTTCATTGAGGAAACGGGTGCCGCCCAGCATTACCGGGATGCGCGCATTGCGCCCATCTATGAAGGCACAAACGGCATTCAGGCCGCCGACCTTGTCGGGCGCAAGCTGACAGGCGACGGCGGCACCGGCATGGCGGCGCTCATTGCAGATGTCCGCGCTGAGGCAGAAGATGAACGGTTGATCGCCCTGACCAGTTTGGTTGAGCAGCTGACGGCTATCTTGCTGGATGCGGATGTCGATGATCGGCTGGCCGCGAGCTACCCTTATCTGACGATGGTATCGGTCATGACCTGTGGCTGGTTGATGGAGCGGCAGGCGGGCATTGCTGCCGACTTGCTGGAGCGCGGCGAAGGCGACCCTGCTTTCCTCCGGGCAAAGGTGGTGACGGCGCGCTATTATCTGGCGCACATGGTGGGTGAAGCGATGGGGCTTGCCTCATCGGTGACATCGGGGGCGGAATATCTTTATGATCTGACGTCGGAAGAACTGGCAGCCTAACTTTACAGGTGCGCTTGGGGCTGTGCATTCGGCCCTAGCGCGCTTCGCCCTGCTTGGTTACATGGGCCGCCACGACTCAAACGGGAACATGACTGTGGCAATTGAAATTCCTCTTGGCCTGACATTCGACGACGTGCTGCTGCAGCCGCGCGATTCAGACGTCTTACCGAGCCAGGCGGATACTCGGACCCAGATTTCGCGCGATATCACACTCAATATCCCGATCCTGTCTTCCGCCATGGATACTGTGACCGAAGCTGACATGGCGATCGTCATGGCGCAGCTGGGCGGCTTGGGCGTTTTGCACAGGAACCTGTCCATCGAGGAGCAGTGCAACGCCGTCCGTCAGGTGAAGCGCTTTGAATCAGGGATGGTGGTCAACCCGATCACGATTGAGCCGACCGCGACTTTGGCGCAGGCCAAGGCGTTGATGGCCGCGCACCACATCTCTGGTATTCCGGTCGTCGAAGCAGGCGGGCGCCTGGTGGGTATTCTCACCAACCGCGACGTGCGTTTTGCTGAAAATCCCAGCCAGCCGGTTGCGGAACTGATGACGCATGAGAACCTTGTGACCGTAAGCACAGGCGTCGGTCAGGATGAAGCCCGCCGTTTGCTGCATACACACCGTATCGAAAAGCTGCTGGTCGTCGACAAGGCTTTCCACTGCGTGGGCCTCATCACGGTCAAGGATATGGATAAGGCCGTGACCTATCCTAACGCCACGAAGGACGCCGCGGGCCGGCTCCGCGTTGCAGCGGCGACAACGGTGGGTGATGCGGGCTTTGAACGCACGCAGGCGCTGATTGATGCCGAATGCGATCTGATTGTGATCGATACCGCGCACGGCCATTCCAAGATGGTTTCGCTGGCGGTGGAACGCGTGAAGAAATTGTCCAGCACGGTCCAAATCATTGCCGGAAACGTCGCCACAGCAGAAGCGACACGCGCGTTGATTGATGCCGGGGCTGACGGCGTGAAGGTGGGCATTGGACCGGGGTCTATTTGCACCACCCGCGTGGTGGCAGGCGTCGGTGTGCCGCAACTGACCGCGATCCTGGAATCGGCTGCAGAAGCGGCAAAGTCTCGCGTGCCCGTGATTGCGGATGGTGGCCTGCGCACATCTGGCGACGTGGCCAAGGCTTTGGCCGCAGGTGCTTCCAGCGTCATGGTCGGATCGCTGCTGGCGGGCACCGAAGAGGCTCCGGGTGAAACCTTCCTTTATCAGGGCCGTGCCTATAAATCTTATCGTGGCATGGGTTCGGTAGGCGCCATGGCGCGTGGCTCGGCAGACCGTTACTTCCAGCAGGACATTAAGGATCAGCTGAAGCTCGTGCCGGAAGGCATTGAAGGACAAGTGGCATTCAAGGGCCCGGCACGCGACGTGATCCACCAGCTCGTTGGCGGCGTGAAGGCCGCCATGGGCTATACTGGGTCGCGCACCATCCCTGATTTGCAGGAGCGCGCGCGTTTTGTCCGCATCACCAATGCAGGCTTGCGCGAAAGCCATGTGCATGACGTGACGATCACCCGCGAAGCCCCGAACTACCCCACGCGTGGCTGACGCGGGAGCCTTTGCCAGCTTATGAACCCCGCAGCGCGCGTCCAGACGGCCATTGAGCTGCTGGATGCCATCCTCACATCGGCGCGGGACAACGGCCCGTCAGCGGACGTCATCTTGGCCAAGGGTTTTCGGGAACGGCGCTATGCTGGGTCAAAAGACCGGCGCGCGATCCGTGATCTCGTCTACCGTGTCATCCGCGCGCATGGGCAGCGGCCAGCCTCGGGTCGGGCAGGAGTGCTTGGCCTCAGTGATCCTGATCTGACCGCACAGTTCGGCGCGAGCAACTATGGCCCACAGGCTGCCAGCGACGGTGAGGCCGCCGACGCCCCCACAGCTGTTGCCCCCTGGATGCGGGATGCGTTTGTGCCGTTGATCGACGGTGCAGAACTCAATGCGTTGCTGGAGCGCGCGCCGCTGGATTTGCGGGCCAATGCGCTGAAGACGACGCGCGACGATGTTCTGAAGCTCTATCCTGATGCTGTGCCCATTGCGCACACATCACAAGGCTTCCGTCTTGCTTCACCGGTCGATGTGGAGGCGGATGACGCCTATCAGTCTGGTCTAATTGAAGTGCAGGATGCGGGCAGCCAGTTGATCTCTCTGGCGGCCCAAGCGGCAGGCGCCGCAATCGTGGTCGACTTGTGCGCCGGTGCTGGAGGGAAAACGCTGGCCCTCGCCGCGGATATGGCGGGGGCAGGGCGGCTCATTGCCTGTGATACGGATCGGACACGCCTCCAGCAATTGCCAAAGCGTGCAGAACGCGCCGGGGCTGAGGTCGAACTCCGCTTGCTCAATCCGGCGCGCGAAATGGAGGCGCTCGAAGACCTTCGGTCGCAGGCCGATATTGTGCTGGTCGATGCGCCTTGTTCTGGCAGCGGGACCTGGCGTCGCAATCCCGAACTGCGCTGGCGGTTGACGCCCGAACGCCTTGCGCGGACGGAGGCATTGCAACGGCAGGTTCTGGATATTGCGGCGCATCTTGTGAAGCCGGGCGGGGTGATCGTCTACGCCGTCTGCTCGCTCTTTGAGCGCGAAGGGGCAGAACAGATTGAAGCGTTTATGCAGCGCCATACCTGCTTCCGCGCCGAAGGCATTTTGCCAGATACGGGGCGACCATCTGGTGCAGGCCGCCTGTTAACGCCGTTCCACGATGCGACCGATGGATTTTTTGTCGCACGGCTGGCAAGAAGTTGCTAGCCATGAGAGCAACTGACGCCTTGGAGAAGATTATGCGTTTTGTCGCACCGGCTGTAGCATTGTCCCTCGCGCTCGCGACTGTCTCCTCCGTGAGCTTTGGTAAACGCATTGCGGATGACCAGATCAATCCATTGTCGATGTCGCTCACGAAGGCGGCCATAACCGATGCAGCGGCGGGTCGTTTGGAACAGGCGAATGACTCGCTGGAAACAGCACTCGCTGTCGATCCGCGCAACCGGGCGGCCTATGTTGAACTCGCTTCTGTTGCGCGCAAGCAGGGTCTGCCGGGTAAGGCCATCCGTCTCTATCGGGAAGCGCTGTTGATCGAGCCCAACGACATTATCGCGCTTGCCGGTCAGGGTGAAGCGCTCGTCCAAAAGGGCGCCGTGACGCGCGCGAAGGAAAATCTAGCGCGTATCCAGAAGATCTGCATGAATGCGTGCCCGGAACAGACACGTCTTGCCAGTGCGATTGAAAAGGGGTCAACCCAAGCCATCGTGTCGGCGCAGGCGGTTGCGCCCACGCCGTCGGTTAGCGCTGCGGACGAGAAGAAAGCAGACTAAACGCGCGGCCCAGTTCGACGAATTCATCGACGGATACCGTTTCAGCGCGGCGGTCACTCGCAATGCCGCACATCTCCAGACAATCAAGTGCGCCCGGCAGGCCCTTAAGGCTTTGTCGCAGCATTTTGCGGCGTTGCCCAAAGGCCGCTGCAGTCAGTTGCTCCATGGCCTTGGGGGAAACGCCCTCTGGCGCCTCCTTAGGGGTGATATGCACCACGGCCGACATCACCTTGGGTGGCGGCGTAAAGGCGGATCTGTGCACGGGCATCGCCATGCGTGCCGTCGTCCGCCACTGGGTGAGGATCGACAGACGGCCATAAGCAGAACTGCCGGGCTCCGCCACGATCCGATCCGCTACTTCCCGCTGAAACATCAGCGTCAGGCTCTTCCAACGCGGTGGCCAATCCTCGCCTGTAAGCCACTGCACGAGCAAAGCTGTGCCGACATTATAGGGGAGGTTTGAGGCGATATGGCCGCCATCTGGCAGGACATCAGGCAGGGCAATGGCAAGCGCATCGTCTTCCCGCACCGTCAGCATGCCCGGAAAGGCCTGCGAGAGTTCCTCCAGTGCCGGAAGGCAACGGCGATCCCGCTCCACCGCGACGACTTTCGCGCCAGCCTTGAGTAGCGCACGTGTCAGGCCGCCGGGGCCGGGGCCGACTTCATAGACGGTCTCTCCCGTCAGATCACCGGGGACAGCGGCGATCCGATCCAGCAACTGGCCATCGAGCAGGAAGTTTTGGCCGAGCGCTTTGCTCGCCGCGAGGCCGTGGCGTGCGATGACGTCACGTAGAGGCGGAAGCTTGGGAGTCACGCGACCTTGCTGGGGCGATGGGATGCGGCCAGCGCTGCCATGCGGATGGCGGCGATCATCGCGCCGGGATGGGCCATGTCCTTGCCTGCAATGTCATAGGCGGTGCCGTGATCGGGTGAGGTGCGGATAATGGGCAGGCCCAACGTCATGTTGACACCCTCATCGAAGCACAGAGCCTTTAAAGGGATCAACGCCTGATCATGGTACATGCAGAGCGCCAGATCATATCTCTCACGCATATGGGGCGTGAAGAGCGCGTCTGGGGCGATGGGGCCCACAACATCAAGCCCATCTGCGCGCAGTTGTTCTATGGCAGGCATGATGATGGTCGCTTCCTCATCGCCCATAGAGCCTTGTTCGCCGGCATGGGGATTTAGCCCCGCCACGGCGATGCGCGGCGCTTCAATACCAAAATCCTTGGTGAGGCCTTTGGCGGCAACACGTCCACGGCTGACAATCAGCTCCGTCGTTAAAGCAGTTGGCACTTCGGCCAGCGCGATGTGGATGGTGATAGGGATGACCCGCAAGCCGGGCCCGGCAAGCATCATCGCGGCGTTCGAAGCGGAGACGCCGCAACGCTCGGCAATAAATTCGGTTTGCCCCGGATGGGTGAAGCCCACTTCCTGCAATTTCTTTTTGGAGACGGGGCCTGTGACGAGCGCTGCGGCCTGTCCGGATTGCGCAATGCCGATGGCCAGCCCCAATGTGTCGAGTGCACAGCGCGCTCCTTCCAGTGTCGGGGATCCCGGCACAGTATCGCCGCCGTCATGCACGTTGATGAGCGGCAGGGCATCGTCAAAGGCGGCGCGCGCCTCTGATGGGGTGGAGATCAGCTTGATCGGGCCGGACCAGACATTGCGGAGCGCACGTTCATCACCCACCGCGAAAAAGCAGGGTAAATCGTGGGCCTTGCGTCCAGCCCAAGCCTTGCCGACAATCTCAGGCCCGATCCCGGCCGGGTCCCCCAATGTGACGGCCAGTGGCTCCATAATGCGGATAATCAGCGATAATCGATGATGGCATCGCGGCGCAGATCGCGCAGATAGATTTGCGCACGACGGTTGATGCGTTCATCGCGCAACTGGTTTTCAATCGCGTCCGGTGAGGGACCATCTGTCGTTTGCGGGTCATCCCGACCACACAAGGCCAAAACGCGCACGCCATCGGCGCGCGATCCGAAGGGCGGCGTTACTTGGCCGACCTGAAGTCCGAGCAGAATGTCCTGTAGGGCTGGTGGGAGGTCCCGCACGCGGATCTGGTCATTGTCGACGATATCGGCGTTGAATGTCTTTGCCAACACATCGGCACCACCGCAGCCCTGCATGGCTTGTGCCGCCTTGCCAAAGGCTTCAGCCTTGGTCTTGATCTGTGCGTCCGTGTCCGTCGCCGGGAAATTGATGGTGATCTGACGCAGGCTCAGGACAGCATCGCGCGGGTTGGCGACGAGGACCTTTCGGCTGTCGGTCAAATAGAGGATTGAAAAGCCGCCGGGCACTTCAATGGGTCCAGCAATCTGGCCGATCTGGATTTCCTGCACAGCCTGCGCCAGCGAGTCGGGCAATTGAGCGGGACGGATCCAGCCAAGGTCGCCGCCCACGGCCGCCGTTGAGGCTTCTGAAAACTGGCGGGCATAGGCTTGGAACGATCCGCCCTGACGGATCTGTTCAATGATGCGACGTCCGTTGTTGAAAACTTCCTGCGCATTTTCCGGCGTGGCAGACAGGTAGATTTCCCCCACGCGATATTCGGATGTGCCCTTGGAAGCGGTCAGGCGGTCGGCAATCTGCTTCACCTCTTCGTCGCTGACGTTGACGAATGGCTCAACCTTGCGGCGCAGCAGGCGGCTCCAGGCGAGTTCGCCTTCAATCTGGCGCTTCATGGTGCGGTCAGACGATCCCTGCTCACGCAGATACTGATTGAAGCCGTCAACCGAGCGTTTGAAGTTGGCGGCAACACGGGCAAAGCTCTGGTTCACTTCTTCTCGGCTGATCGAGATTTCGTTGGCCTTGGCTTCCTGAATCTGCAGTGATTCATCGATCAGATTGCGGAGGACCTGCACCCGGAGGCGTTCCCGCTCTTCATCTGAAACGCGACCGCTGTTTGCGAGAATGACGAGGGCAAGCCGCTGGTCGACATCGGTACCGGTAATGACATCGCCATTGACGATGGCTGTCGCCTTGCGGACCTGCGGGTCGAACTTGCCGATCGTGTTGATCGTCGCGGGCAGATTGAGGCTGACACTGGGGGCGGTGGCTTCATCCGAAACGGTTTGCGCCAGCAACGCTGCACTCGCCGAACCCGCCAGAAGAGTGGCGGCCAAAATCTTGCGATACGTGTACGTCATTCTCGTCCTAATCCCTCACACGCCAAACTTGGCGTGGCCCCAATGCCTATCGGGTGCTGAACGCAACCTTAGCAAGTGTTGGTTTCTCTAGCGGCCAAGATTGCGGAAGGATAGCCGCAATTGGAAGGTGTTGCCCCGCAAAGCATCCCCCTGGGCGTCGTAATCACGCCGCCAAGTGAAGCCGAATGTCAGGCAATCATCTTCATATGTCAGGCCAATTCGATGACGGACCGGTTCATAGCCGTCCGCCAGCGACGCGGGATCTTCACGTCGGCCGGTCATATCGATGATGGTGGATCCAAAGAGGGACCAATAGCGCGCAAACTGCAGGCGGCCGCCAAGGCGAACTTCTTCACGATCTCTCAAATCTTCAAGCTGCGGCCCAATGTTCCGGTTCAGGCGGAGATAACCGATCGAGGCATAGGTCTTTGTGTTGCCCACGGTTGCGTCGATCTCGTTGCGACGGATGGCGAGGCTGTCTTTGTCGAGCCGATAGCGGTGCGTGAAACTGATGTAATTTTTAAAGCGGACATTGGTTCGCCCAACAATGTCCGACGTGCGTCCATATAGACCGGTGCCGTCAGGGAAGGGCGTCAGCCTGGATGTCAGGCGATAGCTTTGGCCGACATTGGCATCGACCCTCAGGCCAGGTGCGTCCCATGCCCAGTCCACACCATAGGTCACGCGGGAACTGTCTTCCCAGCGATCATAGCCAGCGAACCGGTTCAGCGCGAACAGGTTGCTGTCTTCCAGATCAACGGCCCGTGCGTCTTCATTGGGAACCTTGAGATTTGCCGTGCGAGGTGTGCCGACGACTTGAAAGCGCGGCGTAAGCCTTTGCTGCCCGCCAAACAGGGCACCGACAAGCGGCCAGCGAACTTCGGCGGCAACGGCGCCAATGGCGCGGCCCGTCCATCCCTGCTGGCCGCGATAATCTGGGGTTACAGTGCTCAATATGTCGTCGGTGTGATAGGCATCGGCGCGGCCATAGGCCGTCAGTTTCACTTCCTGCCCGCCGGAAACGATGCGGCGAAGATCCCACCGGGCCCCGGCAAAGGCGCGCTGGGTGTCTTGCCCGGCAGACCGGACCAGCGACAGGCTGTTCAATTGCAGTTCTACCTGCCCGCCCGCCAACGGATCGGTCAGGCGTTTGCGCCAGTCAATCACCGGCAACGCCACTGGAAACTGCCCTTGGAGCTCACCTGTGCGCAGCGTTTGGAAAGCCCAACCCTGGATGGACAAATAGCTTGAGCGGGTCATCCGCTCCAGATCAACGGTAGAGCGCAGCCGGTCATCTCGGGAAATGTCGTAGCGGCGCAGGAACGTCCTGTCGCTTGCAACGCGGGCCGACCCGCTCAGGCTCCAACGGTGGTTCAGCTGAAATCGTCCGCTGCCTTCCAGATAGCCGCGAAAGTCCTGAAAGGCAGGGAGCGCCGGGTTGCTCGTGCTGAGGCGTCTCCCATAGGTTCCATAGCCGCTGATCTGGTAGGCGCCCTTGCTTGTCAAATGCCGGTAATCGGCCTGCAAGAGAGGCGCGACATCAGAAAAGATGTGCGGCGTCAGCGTCAAATCCCGGTTGGAACCGAACAGGATGTAGAACGGTGTTGCGACTTCCAGCCCGTTATTTTTGGTATATTGGATATTGGGGATCAGGAAGCCCGTCCCGCCGCGGTCATCTGCCGGATGGGACAAAGCGGGTAAGGCGAGCATCGGGACGCCAAGGAGTTCCAGACGCGCATTTTTGTAGCTGATGCGATTTTTTACCGGGTCATGGGTCACGCGCAGCGCTGTGATTTTCCAGATCGGCTCTTTGGGACAGCCTTCATCGTTCACCACGCGGCAAGGCGAGTAAACGGCGCGCTCCAGTGTCGACACACCATCTTTGCGGGCCCCGCTATTTGCGGCGAGGCGGCCGCCGTCATTTAGGACGATCAGCAGGTTTTCAACAACGCCATCGCGCAGCGTATCTTTGAGTTCAACACTGTCACCATAGGCCAGATCACCCTCGGCCCCGCGCACAATCACGTTGCCCTCCGCCCGGACGGCGCCGGTTTTCCGGTTCCAGATAATCCGGTCGGCCCGCACGCGGTTGCCATCGCGGGTCATGCGAACATCGCCATTGGCCGTTACGATGTCTGCATTCTCATCATAATCGAGTTGATCGGCCGCGAAGTTGATTTCAACTTGGTCAGCAGGATCTGCAACAGCGGTCTGCGCGACGGCGGGCACCACAGCGGTCAGCTTCGCAGCAGCGACGGCAAGCAACAGTTTTCGGGCAAATTTCACGTGTGGCTGTCTTCCGATTCCAATCGCGCCTATCGCATTGTCCTTAACATCCTGCAATCACCTCGCAGGTGTGCCGCTATGCGGCCCCTTTCCGTGTCGCTAACAAACGACATCCCGAATCGATTCAAACGACTAAAAATTGTCAGGACCCGATATGATCAAAGTTCGTTTCGCCGCGGCCCTTCCAGAAGGTTCGCACTGTGTTGTGGTGCTTGTGCCCAAGGATGCGCTCGCTGAAACAGCCGTCCCCGGCGATGCCACGCTCATCCGTGCTGCCGCTGCGGCGAGCCGCTTTGAAGGGGAAGCGGGTGCGGTGTCGGAGCATCATGTCGCGCATGCAAGCGGCGCACAGCGCCTTCTTCTTGTCGGTGTCGGCCAGTCCAGTGAAGAGGATTTTGAAAAGGCAGGCGCCGCCATTTCAGCGCGCCTGCTGACGTCGGGTGAAACGCAGGTTGCCGTTGATCTGGCAGGTCTTGCGATCAAGCCTTCGGCGAAGGCTGTAGCGCGCCTTGCGGCCGGGGCTGTGCTGCGCGGCTGGCGCTATGACACCTACCGCACCAAGCTGCCTGAAAAGCAGAAGCCCACCTTGGCCGAAGTCATCATCGTCGGCGCGCCCGAGGGCATTGAAGGCGCATGGGCGCATCAGTCAGCCATCGTCGAGGGGGTTTCCCTGACCCGTGAACTCGTGACCGAGCCTGCCAACATCATCTATCCGGCAACCTTCGTAGAGCGCTGCGCGCGCCTCAAGGACTTCGGCATTGAGATTGAAGTGCTGGGCCGTGACGAAATGGCGGCGGCCGGCATGGGTGCGTTGCTTGGTGTGGCGCAGGGCTCGGTTCGTGAACCCAAGCTGCTTGTCATGAAGTGGGATGGGTCTGCGGGCGCGCAGGCCAAGCCGGTTGTGCTCGTCGGCAAGGGCGTGACGTTTGACACGGGTGGTATCTCCCTGAAGCCGCCGGGCGGTATGGAAGACATGAAGTGGGATATGGGCGGCGCTGGTGCGGTGGCGGGTGCTATGCTCACGCTCGCATCCCGCAAGTCAAAGGCGCACGTCGTCGGGATATGCGGGCTGGTTGAAAATATGCCCGATGGCAATGCGCAGCGGCCGGGCGATGTCGTGACGTCGATGTCGGGCCAGACCATTGAGGTCATCAACACCGACGCCGAAGGCCGCCTCGTTCTGTGTGACGCAATGACCTGGGTCCAAAAGAAATATAGCCCGGACTATATGGTTGATCTTGCCACGCTGACGGGCGCGATCATCATCTCGCTTGGTCACGAATATGCCGGGCTTTTCACCAACGATGATGGCCTTGCAGAAAAGCTGACATCGGCCGGTAAGGCAGCGAGTGACCCCTTGTGGCGCTTCCCGCTGAGTGCAGCCTATGACAAGCTGATCGACAGCCCGATTGCCGACATCAAGAATGTAGGGCCACGCGAAGGCGGATCAATCACGGCGGCACAGTTCCTGCAGCGTTTCGTCAATGACGGCGTGAAATGGGCGCATCTTGATATTGCCGGCATGGTCTGGGCCTCCAAGCCCGGCGCCGTTTGGGATAAGGGCGCAACCGGCTTTGGTGTGCGTCTGCTCGACCGGTTCGTGGCGGACAATTTTGAAGGCTGATTTCTACTATTTGACCCGCACTCCTCTGGACCGCGCGCTGCCCGCAATTGCAGAGCGCGTTCTGGCGGGCGGGCATAGGCTAGAGATTCTGGCGGATGATCCTGAATTTCTGGATCGGCTGGACCGTGCCCTGTGGGCGTATCGGCCGGACAGCTTCCTGCCGCATGGGCGGGAAGGGGCGCAACCGGTGCTGCTCACCTGCCCGAAAGAGCGGCCCGCCACCTATGCCAATCTGGCCTATGTCGATGGCGTCTGGCGGGAACCGGCGGCCGACACCGCACGCATTTTCTATTTCTTCGATGCGGACACGCTGGACAATGCCCGCTCTGCCTGGCGGGCCATCAACACCGAAGCTTTTGAGCGGCGATATTGGAAACAGACTGACGAAGGGCGTTGGATCGAAGGTCCTTAAGCCGAAACGCCCTTGCAGCGGGCAGGCGCAACAGCTAGAGGCGCCGCCATTCAGCTATCCCTTTCTTTTAAATGGAGACGACCAGCCATGGCCGCCAATCGCACCTTTTCGATCATCAAGCCCGATGCCACCCGCCGCAACCTGACCGGCGCTGTCACTAAGATGCTGGAAGACGCAGGCCTTCGCGTCGTGGCTTCAAAGCGTATCCAGATGACTAAGGCTCAGGCTGAGGGCTTTTATGCTGTTCACAGCGAACGCCCGTTTTTCAATGACTTGGTTTCATTCATGATCTCTGGTCCTGTCGTCGTGCAGGTTCTGGAAGGCGAAAACGCCGTGCAGCGTAACCGTGACATCATGGGCGCCACCAACCCTGAGAACGCCGATGCCGGCACGATCCGCAAGGAACTGGCCGAGTCCATCGAAGCGAACTCGGTGCATGGGTCAGATTCGGACGAGAACGCAGCGATTGAAATCGCTTACTTCTTCAAGCCTGAAGAAATCGTCGGCTAATTTCGCTCTCCTGAGTGAACGAAGGGGCGTGCCGTTGGCGCGCCCTTTTTCGTTGGACGTCCGGAATTGCACTGGAGCAGACGATCCATTAGCCATGCTCGCTAGAAAAACATTGGGGATGGGATGACATGGGCGACCGGATTCTGGTTATCGACGAAGGCACAACATCGACGCGCGCCATGCTATTTGCGCCGGACGGAACGTGCCTTGGGTCGGCACAGGCGCCGCTCACGCAGCACTACCCGGCGCCCGGCCTTGTCGAACATGATGCCGCGGAAATCTGGACCAAGACGCTGGCCTGCGCGCAGGAAATGGTGGCCAGCGCGGGTGGCGCGGAGGCCATCGCGGCCATCGGCATTACCAACCAGCGCGAAACCATCGTGTTCTGGGACAAGCGCACGGGGGAGCCGCTCGCCCCGGCCATCGTCTGGCAGGACCGCCGCACGGCCGATATGTGTGCCGCGCTGAAGGAAGATGGGCTGGAGCCCCAAGTGCAGGCCAAAGCGGGCCTGCTGCTCGATCCCTATTTTTCGGCCAGCAAAATCAACTGGGCTTTGAAAAACTGGCCGCAATTGGCGGACGCGGGCACCAATCTCGCGGTCGGAACTATCGAAAGCTACCTCATCTTCCGCCTGAGCGGCGGCTTGCATGTCAGTGATGCGACCAATGCGGCGCGCACCTCGCTTATGTCTTTGGGGAGCGGCGCTTGGGATGACGGGTTGCTCGACATTTTCGGCGTACCGAAATCACTCCTTGCAGAAATCGTCGATTGCGCCGGCCCCATTGCTTCCTGCCTGCCGGAGCATTTCGGTGGTGCCATTGCGATTACTGGGGTCGCAGGGGACCAACAGGCCGCTACCATCGGGCAGGGCTGTTTTGCGGTGGGCCAGACAAAGGCGACATACGGTACAGGCGCCTTTGTGTTGACGAATACGGGCAACGTCGTTCCCACGTCGCGTAACCGGTTGCTGTCGACCGTCTTGTGGCAGCTGGGCGGGCAACGCACCTATGCCCTCGAAGGCTCTGTCTTTGTCGCGGGAAGCCTCGTCAAATGGCTGCGCGACGGTTTGGGCCTGCTGTCCTCTGCGGAGGAAACAGAAGCCCTTGCCCGCAGTGTCTCCGATACGGGGGGTGTATACGTCGTGCCCGCCTTATCTGGCTTGGGCGCACCCCATTGGTCCCCGGCTGCGCGTGGCCTGATCGACGGTTTGAGCTTTGCGACCGAAAAGGCCCATGTCGCCCGTGCGGCGCTGGAGGCTATGGCCTATCAGACGCACGATCTTTTGACCGCTTTTGCGGCGGATGGGGCCCATTGGTCCGAACTGCGCGTGGATGGCGGGATGGCCGCAAACAACTGGATGGTGCAGGATCTTGCCAATGTGCTTGATCTCCCTGTGGAACGTCCGGCCTTTGTCGAAACGACGGCATTGGGTGCCGCGATGCTCGCAGCCGTCGGGTCAGGCTTGCATCGCGGGCTGGAGGAGGCTGCTGTCATGCGTGGCACTGTTGAACGGTTTGATCCCGCGCTCGCAGAGCCCGTACGGGCGTCGCGACTTGCCGGTTGGGCAGGGGCTATGGACCGGGCGCTTCTCGGCCTCGATCCTTGATTGTCTCCGAATTGACGTGAAGATTGACCGCTCTGGTGTAGATAGTTCTACATTTTGGCACGTTCTGGCCGTTCAAGAGGGTATGTTCGTCCTTTCAGTTAAGATTTGTTAACCTTTCTTCAGCGATAGGACACATGCAAGCTCCCGTTGCGCGCCTCTTTGACGGCGCCAACCGTCGACATTTGGAGGACGTTCTTGATCACTCGTTTCGCCGGTTCATCGGTCTTCGCTGTCGCCGCAGCTTGTGCGGCCTTTCCGTCCGCGAGCTTAGCCGAAGATGGGGGTGAGGCCACCGACATCGTTGTCACCGCCAACAAACGCGTGGAACGCCTGCAAGATGTGCCGATCGCCGTTTCTACCGTTTCAGGTGAAAGTCTGGCGGCCAGCCATGTGACGCAAGCTGAAGACATCGCACAGACCGTGCCGAACCTTCAGATGAACACGACGGTGGGGGATAACACGCCGATCTTCTCGCTGCGCGGCGTGTCGATGTATGATTACAGCCTCAACCAGTCGAGCCCCGTCGCGACCTATTATGACGAGGTTTACAAGGGCAGCTTCGCGCTGCTCGGCGCGACGATGTTCGACATTGATCGCATCGAGGTTCTGCGCGGCCCGCAGGGGACGCTCTATGGCAAGAACACAACCGGCGGCGCGATCAACATCATCACCAAGACCGCCAAGCTGGGCGAGTTCAGCGGTTCGGCTGCGGTCGGTTATGGCAATTATGACCGCATCGACCTGAACGGCGCCGTCAACGCGCCGCTGGGTGACAAGGCTGCTGTTCGGGTCGCTGGCACATTCACGCGCGCCGACGGTTGGCTGGACAACCAGACGCCCGGTAAGCCCGATCTCAATTCTGTTCGCGAATTCGCAGTGCGGGGCAGCCTTCTGGTCGAACCGACGGATGGCGCCAGTTTCGTGCTGCGCGTGGCCCACAGTTATCAGAACCCGCGCAACTACGGCATTTATGCAGAACCCCTTGCGGCAAATCGCGCCGGGTTGTCGACCTATCAGATCCGCTCCAACCTTGCCGATGTGCGCCGCACCGCGCGGACGACGGCGGTGTCGCTGACCGGCAATATCGACCTGTCGGACGCGCTGACGCTGACCAGCATCACGTCTTTCGACAAGGGTAAGCTTTTCCTGTTTGAGGACACTGACGGGCAGGACCTGCGCGTGTTTGAAGTGTCCTATGACGCCAAGGCGACGCAATGGACGCAGGATTTGCGCCTGACGTCAGATCTAGACGGCCCGGCCAATTTCATCCTCGGTGGTTATTTCAGCCATGAAAAGGTGTTCAATTCCAACGCGACCTACATCTTCGCGGACACGGACAGTGATGGCGTGCCGGGCATTACCGGCGCAGACTGCGCGGCCGCCCTTCCTTTAAGCTGTGTTTTCACCAACCGCTTCGACCAGAAGAAAAAGAGCTTTGCAGTCTATGGCGACGCAAGCTTTGAGGCGGGCGATGCGCTGACGCTGCGTGCCGGGCTTCGCTGGACGCGCGACACGGGGCGTCAGTCGGATCTGACGTCCGTCGCGACGGCGCTGAATGGTGATGTCGTCGACACGCCCATTCCGCTGACGAACCTGTCTTACGCGACCAGCAACCTCTCCGGTAAGGCAGGTCTCGACTATCGCCTGTCGGATGATGTGCTGGCCTATGCCACGTTCAGCCGCGGCTACCGCTCTCCCTCGTTCAACGCGCAGGCGTTTTTTGCACCTGCTGAAGCAGGGTCTGCGGGGTCCGAAACGATCAATGCCTATGAAATCGGCCTGAAGAGCCAGTTTGCAGATAAGTCGGCGACGCTCAACCTCGCGGGCTTTTATTATGATTATCACAATCAGCAGTTCATCAGCGTTGACCCGGCAACGGCTGCAGCCAACCTGATCAACATTCCCGAATCCCGCATTTACGGCGCAGAGGCGGAATTGAGCTGGGAAGCCAATAGTGCGCTCACTTTGCGAACGGGCCTTGGCTTTCTCAATTCCAAGGTTGAGCGCGGCGTGATCAGCGGCATTAACATTGCTGGTAAAAAACTGCCGACAGCACCCTCGTTCAGCATGACCGGCGGCATTGATCTGAAGCTTATGGACAATGGCGGCGGCAAGCTCGTCCTGTCGGGCAGCGGCAGCTATGCCTCAAGCCAGTTTTTTGAGATCATGAATGTCGAGCGGCTGAAGCAGGGCGGCTACGCCTTGTTCAACGCGCACCTCGACTGGACGTCGGCGGACGGGCGCTGGAATGTCTCCCTCTGGGGCCGCAATCTGGGCCAGAAGTTCTACACGACGGCAGGTATCGACCTGTCGGGCTTTGGCTTCGATTACAAGCAATGGGGCACACCGCGCACCTATGGCGTGACGATCGGCACCAGCTTCTAGGGCTTTCGCTTGAGGCCGGAGGGCGATAAGCCTTTCAGCATGACCAGACTGCTCCTCATGGAAGGCAATGTTGCCGAGCGTCGCGCCCGGGCGAAGTCGCTTGGCATCCGCACCTCCAGCGAAATTTACGCGCTGTCGATCAAGGGGCATTTCCCCGAGATCGCGATTGATGTCGTCAACGCCGCCGACCCCGATTGGGCGATCCCGGATGGGCGTGATTTCAGCGATTACGACGGCTTCGTCGTGTCGGGCTCCGCGCTCCATGCCTATGACACCGACTTTGCCGTCACCAACCAGATCGAGGTGCTGAAACAGGCCGCAGAGGCCGGCTTGCCCGTGTTCGGTAGCTGCTGGGGGCTCCAGATCGCGGCGATGGCCGGCGGTGGCGAAGTGCGATACCACCCCAAAGGCAAGGAAGTCGGTTTCGCGCGCAAGATCATGCCGACAGACGCTGGCAGGGGCCACCCGATGTTTGTGCACAAGCCGCCGGTCTTTGATGCGCCCTGCATCCATTATGACGAAGTGCTGCGCCTGCCCGAAGGATCAACCTTGCTGGCGTCCAACGCGCACAGCGAGATTCAGGCCGCTGTAATTCCGCTCGGCAAGACGCAGGTCTGGGCCGTGCAATATCACCCGGAATATGATCTGCAGCAGGTACTTGCGGTCTATTCGCTCTATGCCGATGACATGGTTGGGCCCGACTTCTTCGCGGATCGCGCCGAGCTTGACGCCTATTGCGAAAAGCTGCGGACGTTGATCGCGCATCCCGGAGATGCGGGCGCGGCTTGGCAGCTTGGCATCGATGCCGACGTACTGGATGATCGCACCCGGCGCGGGGAGATTATTTCCTGGATTGAGACGCAGGTGCTGGGAGAAGTGGGGTAGACGCAAAGTTCCGTTGGTCCTGAGCTTGTCGAAGGACTGATTTTCACTGTTCACCGACGGACCAAAGCAAGGACAGCCCTTCGACAAGCTCAGGGCGAGAGGGATTTGAACACCGAGCGCCTAGCCCAATTCCTCCGGCCAATAGAGCCGCATGGGGTTGTCGATCAGCAGCTTCTTCTGAAGGGCCTCCGTCGGCGCGATCCTTGGGATCATGTCGACCAGATGCCCGTCATTGGGGATTTCAGTATCCATATTGGGGTGCGGCCAATCGGTGCCCCACAGGACGCGATCCTGATAGTCCGCCACCAGCGGCGCGACGGCATGGGCAAAGGCGTTCCAGGGGTCGCCTGCGCCGCCTTCCTTGATGGCATCGAGCCGGTCAGGGCAGGTGGCCTTGAACCAGATATCGTCACGGCCGTCCAGAAAGGCGCGGAAGGCCTTCATATCGGCTCCGTCCGGTCCCTGCCGCACATCGGGGCGACCCATATGGTCGATCACCAGGGGGACGGGAATGGCGTCCATGAAGGGGCGGAGTTCCTCGAGAATGTCAGCCTCGAAATAGATCACGACATGCCAGCCCTTGGGCAGGCGCTGGGCGACCTCAAGGAACTTGTCCTTGGGCGCATCGTCAACGAGGCGCTTGAGGAAGTTGAAGCGGATGCCTCGGATTCCGCCGTCATGCAGCGTCTGAAGATCGGCTTCTGAAATCGCCGGATCAACGACCGCCACGCCGCGCGCCTTGCCGTCTGACTTGGCAATGGCGTCGAGTGTCGCGGCATTGTCGGTGCCATGGCAGCTGGCCTGCACGATGACGTTGCGCGCAAAGCCGAGATGGTCGCGCAGCGCAAACAGCATGTCGGGGCCGGCATCTTCCGGGAGATACTTCGCCTTTGCGCTGAACGGGAATTTGGCCATCGGCCCAAAGACATGGCAATGGGCGTCGATGGCGCCTGCGGGCGGCGTATAGAGCGGCTTGGACGGGTTGGCGTGCCAGCTGACAATACGATCGCTCATCCGAAAACAACTCCATCCATCAATTTGCGCGCCGTGCGCAGCAGGGCAGCAGTCCTGACCGCGCCCGTGTCATCGAGTTCGAGCACGCAGCTCATCTCGCCGGTCGGATGCTCGACCGACAGGGTCTTGCGACTGCCCTCCGGAATGTCGGCCACCTCTGCTGCGGGCGAGCCGGGGATGAGGCAGGCTGTGGCGACGCTCACCGCGCCCAGTACGCCGATGGTCGCATGAGCGCGATGCGGAATGAAACTGCGGACCGTCACGGCGCCGCCATTTCTGGGCGGGGCGACAAGCATCATCTTGGGGACCGACTTCTCCGTCACGTCGCCGAGGTTCATCCGTTCGCCCACGGCCAGCCGGATCGCCTCAATCTTCGCCTTGAGCTCAGTGTTGGCATCCAGACTGTCACGGTCTTCATAGCCGGTGATGCCGACGTCCGCGGCCTTCATCACGACGCAGGGCATGCCATTGTCGATCAGCGTCACCGACACGCCATTGACGATATCCACCGCATTGCCGCTGGGCAGTAGCGCACCGCAACTGGACCCGGCGGTATCGCGAAACTCGAGCGGGATGGGTGCATGGCTGCCCGGCACGCCGTCGATCTTGGCGTCTCCGGCATAGGTGACCGTCCCGCTGGGCGTCTGCACTGCCGCGACGGCGACTTGGCCTGTATTCTCCATGAAGATGGCGACGCGCGTCTCTTCACCCGTCGCCGCGACAAGGCCGCGCTCAATGGCAAACGGGCCAATGCCGGCAAGAATGTTGCCGCAATTCTGCGCTTCAGTGACAATCGCCTGATCGACGAAGACCTGCAGGAACAGATAATCGACGTCGATGCCATCACGTTCAGATTTGGAAACGACCGCGACCTTGCTCGTCAACGGATCGGCGCCGCCCATGCCGTCGATCTGACGTGGGTCGGGCGAGCCCATGACGCCGAGCAGGAACGCGTCACGCGCGGCCGTGTCGGCGGGCAGGTCGCTCTTGAGGAAATAGCCGCCCTTGGACGTGCCACCGCGCATCCACATGCACGGCGCAGCATGATCAGACATATTTCAGGCCCATTTCGGCGAGCTTTTCGCGCATCTTGTACATGTCGAGGCCAAGCTCACCCGCGCCCAGACGTGCGCGCTTGTCGGCTTCATTTGCTTCTCGGGCCTTGGCGGCCTTGGCCACTTCGGCGGCCTTTTCACGCGGGACGACGACAACGCCGTCATCATCGGCCACAATCACATCGCCGGGGTTGATGGCCGCCGCCGCGCAGATCACGGGCACGTTGACCGAGCCGAGCGACGCCTTGATCGTCCCTTGCGCGAACACCGCCTTGGACCAGACGGGGAAGTTCATCTCTGTCAGGTCGCGCACATCGCGGATACCGGCGTTGATGATCAGCCCCTTGCACCCGCGCGCCTGCGCCGAGGTGGCGAGCAGATCGCCGAAATAACCGTCTTCGCACGGGCTTGTCGGCGCGATGACGAGGATGTCGCCTGCCTTCAGCTGCTCGATGGCCACGTGGACCATCCAGTTGTCACCGGGAGGGGCGGAGATGGTGACGGCGGAACCGGCGATCCGCGCACCGGCATAGATCGGGCGCATATAGCTTGCGAGCAGGCCGGTGCGGCCCTGCGCTTCATGGACGGTGGAGACGCCACAGCTTTCCAGATCGGCGATGACCGCCGGGTCTGCGCGTTCGATATTCTGGACGACGATGCCGGTCATGACGGACTCCTTGGTTTGGTTTCTCACCGTGCTAGCGGATGCCCATCTAAACCATAATCGGAACTGGCAAGCTGGTATAAGAATTTGCTAAGACGGCAATCATGGTCTTGTGGCAACTCAACCTCCGTCATCTGCGCGCCGCGGCAGAAATCTGCGCGCGCGGTAGCGTCAGCCGGGCCGCCGCCGCCGTCAGTCTGACACAACCGGCCGTCACGCAGGGCATTGCGCGGCTGGAACAGTTGCTGGCCCAACCGTTGTTTGAGCGCACGCCGGAGGGGATGGACCCGCTGCCCGCCGCCCGTACGCTGGCAGAACGGATCGAAGGGGCGCTGGCGCACATCGCCAGCCCGCGTGTCACCATGGCGCAGCTCCGCGCGCTGATCGCCTTTGCCGATGCCGGCAGCTATGCCGGGGCAAGTGCGGTGTCCGGCCTGTCGCAGCCGTCGCTGCACCGCGCGATCAACGATCTGTCGGTGGCGCTCAAGCGGACCTTGCTGGAACGGCGGGGCAAGGGCGTTGCCCTGACCGATGCGGGGCGACGGACAACGCGTGCTTTCCGTCTGGCCCGCGCCGAGCTGGAGGCCGGGCTCGCCGAACTGGAAGGACTGAAGGGTCGGGAAACCGGCCGGATCATCGTAGGCGCCATGCCGTTGTCACGCGCGCGCCTGCTTCCTGCGGCGGCGGCAGCCTTTTACGCCAAACATCCGGAGGTGGCGCTCTCGATCGTGGAAGGCTCTTATCTTGAACTGGTCGAGCCGCTGCGTGATGGCGAAATTGATCTGATGATCGGGGCGTTGCGGGATACGGTTTCGGGGCCGGATTTGGCCCAAGTGCAGCTGTTTCGCGACCGCCCGGTCATCATCGGCCGCAAAGGGCATCCGCTGGTGCGCAAGATTGCAGACAGTCGGGATGGGCAGATTCTGCCTTATCTTGCCGATTATCCCTGGATCGTGGCCGGGCCGGGCACGCCATTGCGTGCGCAATGGGAAATCATGTTCCGGAGCGGCGGCATAGAGCCGCCTGTTGTGCCCATTGAGTGCGGCTCGGTGATTACCATCCGGGAGATATTGACTAAGTCCGACTTCCTGACCTTGCTCTCGCCCGATCAGGTTTCGGTGGAACTGGAGGCGGGCTGGCTTGAGCAGCTGCATGCGGCGCCGGCCAGCCTTGTGCGCAACATTGGCGTGACGACGCGGGCCAATTGGCGGCCCACTTTGCTGCAACAGGCCTTCGTCAACGAGCTCCACGCTCAGGCATCATAATTCGCTTTTCCTTATACCCTTTCCGTGCTTCCGATGAGCGGGGAGGCGGGCGCCTGTTCTATGGATTGGTCCATGACGTCCACCCTGTCCCTGATCGGCTTTGGAGAGGCCGGAAGCACCTTTGCCCGTGCGGGGGACTGGTCGGCGCGCGCCTATGACGTGAAGACCAATGGCGCGGCACGCGCGGAGATGCTGGCGCGTTATGACGAAGCCGGGGTGACGGCGGCTGAAACTTCGGCAAGCGCTGTGCAGGGCGCTGACGCCGTGTTCAGCGTGGTGACTGCCGATCAGGCGCTGGCAGCGGCGCGGGCGGCGGCTGAGGCCTATGCGCAGGACGCCTTCTTCTTCGACATGAATTCGGTTGCGCCGGACACGAAGCGGGCGGCGGCTGCGGTGATTGATGCAGCAGGCGGGCGATATGTCGATGTCGCGGTGATGGCCCCGGTCGATCCCGCGCGGATGGCCGTGCCATTGCTTGTTTCAGGGCCTTATGCCGAACAGGGGGCCATGCTCCTGTCCGACGTCGGGTTCACCAAGGTCCGCGTCGTTGGCACCGAAGTTGGCCGCGCCTCCACGATCAAGATGCTCCGCTCCGTGATCTTCAAGGGCATGGAAGCGCTGACCGCCGAATGCGTGCTTGCCTGTGACCGGGCGGGCGTGCTGGATGAAGTGCTCGGCTCGCTCGGTGCGGAATGGCCAACGCTCGCCGACTACCGGCTCGACCGCATGATGGTGCACGGCGTGCGCCGCGCAGCTGAGATGGAAGAGTCCGCCAAGACACTCGAGGCGCTCGGCATCGAGCCGCTTATGACACGCGGGACGATCACGCGGCAGCGGCAGATCGGGTCGCAGGGCATTGTGCCGCCAGAGGGGCTTCAGGCGAAGTTATCGGCCCTCGTTGTCACCCCCGCGAAAGCGGGGGTCCATGGGGCCGCTTCGAGAACGGATGCAATGGATTCCCGCTTTCGCGGGAATGACATCGAGGGGAAAGTTACATGACACTCATCATCGACTGTCACGGCCATTATACGACGGCACCTGCCGCGCATAATGACTGGCGCGATCTGCAAAAGGCCGCGTTCAAGGCTGGGGAGGCCGCACCGGCCTATCCCGCCATCTCCGACGACGAGATCCGCGAGACGCTGGAGAAGAACCAGATCCGCCTGTTGAAGGAGCGGGGTGCCGACATCACGATCTTTTCCCCTCGTGCCTCCGCCATGGCGCCGCATGTCGGGGATGAGACCGTCGCCAAGCAATGGGCGCAGGTGAATAACGATCTGATCGCGCGATGCGCCGAACTCTATCCCGACATCTTCGTGCCGGTGTGCATGTTGCCGCAGTCCCCTGCCGCTGACATGCAGGGCTCGATTGTGGAGCTTGAGCGCTGTGTCGACATGGGCTTTGTCGGCTGCAACCTTAACCCCGATCCGGGCGGCGGCCACTTCAAGCACCCGCCGCTGACAGATCGGTTCTGGTATCCGTTTTACGAAAAGATGGTCGAGCTGGACGTGCCGGCCATGATCCACGTGTCTGGCAGCTGCAATCCGGGCCTCCACGCGACGGGGGCTTATTACATTGCGGCGGACACCATTGCCTTCATGCAATTGATCGAAGGCGATTTGTTCAAGGACTTCCCGAGCCTTCGCTTCATCATCCCGCATGGCGGCGGCGCTGTGCCCTATCATTGGGGCCGGTATCGCGGGCTGGCGGACATGCTCAAGCAGCCCGACCTCTCGACGCACGTGATGAACAACGTGTTCTTCGATACCTGCGTCTATCACCAGCCGGGCATCAACCTGCTGGCCGACGTGATCGACAATAAGAACATCCTGTTCGGCTCTGAGATGGTCGGCGCCGTGCGCGGGATCGACCCGACGACGGGCCATTATTTCGATGACACCAAGCGTTATGTCGATGCGCTCGACATTTCCGACACCGAACGCCACGCCATCTTTGAGGGCAACGCCCGACGCGTGTTCCCGCGTCTCGACAAAATGCTGAAGGAGAAGGGTCTATGACCGCGCCGACCGAAAAGCAGAACATCCACGACTATCTGGCCGAGTTTGATGACATACCGGGTACCCGCGTTTTCACGGCGGCCCGCGCGCGGAAGGGCTATTGGCTGAACCAGTTCGCCATGAGCCTGATGACCCCCGAAAACCGAGAAGCCTGGAAGGCGGACGAGCGCAAATATCTCGAAAACTGGCCGATGTCGGACGAGCAGCGGGAAGCAATCCTCGCGCGCGATTACAACCGTTGTCTGGATCTGGGCGGTAACGTCTATTTCCTCGCCAAGGTGTTCTCGACCGACGGGCTGAGCTTTGCCGAAGCTGTGTCGTCGATGACGGATATGACGTTCCCCGAATATCGGGAGATGATGAACAAGGGCGGGCGCTCGCCACAGGGCAACCGCTCGATCAAGGGAGGTTACTGATGGCCCGCATTACCGCAGGCGTCGCATCGAGCCATGTGCCGTTGCTTGGCGTCGCTGTTGATCAGGGGAAGACGGGCGACGAGTATTTCGGCCCGATCTTTGCCGGTTATGAATGGACGAAGGCTTGGGAGAAGGAAGAAAAGCCCGACGTCGTCATCCTCGTCTACAATGACCATGCGTCGGCGTTCGACATGAAGATTATCCCGACCTTCGCGATCGGCTGTGGCGAACGCTACAAGTCAGCGGACGAAGGTTGGGGGCCGCGTCCGGTGCCCGATGTCGAAGGGCACGCCGATCTCGGCTGGCACATCGCGCAGAGCCTGATCCTCGATGAATTCGACATGACGATCATCAATGAGATGGACGTCGACCACGGCATGACCGTGCCTTTGTCCATGATGTTCGGGCAGCCGGAAAAATGGCCCGTCAAGGTCGTGCCGCTGGCAGTCAATGTCGTCACCTATCCGGTGCCTTCGGGCAACCGCTGCTGGGCGCTGGGTGAGGCGATTGCCCGCGCGGTAGAGAGCTTCCCCGAAGATTTGAACGTCCAGATCTGGGGCACCGGCGGCATGAGCCACCAGCTGCAGGGACCGCGCGCGGGCCTGCTGAACCGGGAGTGGGACAATAAGTTCCTCGACATGCTGATCGGCGACAGCGACGCCGCGCGCTTCATTCCGCATCTGGAATATCTGCGCGAAACAGGCAGCGAAGGCATTGAAATGGTGATGTGGCTCGTTATGCGCGGCGCGCTTGGCAAGAAGACCAAGTGCCTCCACCGCCATTATCACATCCCTTGCAGCAACACGGCCATTGGCCATTTGGTTTTGGAGCCCACGGAATGAGAATAGCCCTCGCAGGCGCCGGCGCGTTCGGCGAAAAGCATCTGGACGGATTGAAGCTGATCGACGGCGTGGAGATTACGTCGATCATCAGCCGCCGGTTGGAGCAGGCCGAAGAAGTCGCCAAGAAGTATGGCGCGACGCACTTTTCGACCGAGCTGGAAGATGCACTGGCACGAGACGATGTCGATGCCGTTATCCTCTGCACCCCCACCCAGATGCACGCAGAGCAGGCCATCGCCTGCATGAATGCGGGCAAGCATGTGCAGGTCGAAATCCCGCTGGCGGACAGCTGGGCCGATGCGGAAGCCGTGCTCAAGAAGCAGCAGGAAACCGGTCTTGTCTGCATGGTCGGGCACACGCGACGATTCAATCCGTCGCATCAGTATGTGCATAACAAGATCGTCGCGGGCGAATTCAACATCCAACAGATGGATGTGCAGACCTATTTCTTCCGCCGGAAGAACATGAACGCCAAGGGCGAAGCCCGGTCCTGGACGGATCACCTGCTTTGGCATCATGCTGCGCACACGGTCGACCTGTTCGCCTATCAGGCCGGACCCATTGTGAAGGCCAATGCGATTGAAGGCCCGCACCATCCCGAACTCGGCATTGCGATGGACATGTCGATCCAACTCAAGGCCGCCAGTGGCGCCATCTGCACGCTGTCGCTGTCGTTCAACAATGACGGGCCGCTCGGCACGTTCTTCCGTTACATTGGCGACACAGGCACCTATATTGCCCGCTACGACGATCTGGTGAATGGCAAGGAAGAGCCGATCGACGTGTCCAAGGTTGATGTCAGCATGAATGGCATCGAACTGCAGGACCGAGAGTTCATCGCGGCCATCCGTGAGGGGCGTGAGCCGAATAGCTCGGTCGCGCAGGTTCTTCCCTGCTACAAGGTGCTGCACGATCTGGAATTGCAGTTCTAAGACTGACAAGCCCACCCCGCTGCGACTAGGCTGACACAAGATCAGCCAAGTCTCGCTCCCCTCCCGCAGGCGGGAGGGGCCGTGAATTGGAGAGAGGAATCGCTATGCCGCCGTTGATTGAGCCCGTTGGCCTTCGCATCGTTCTGGGCGGCAACGTCTTTGGCTGGACCGCTGATCTTGATGCCAGCTTTGCGATCCTCGACGCCTTTTACGAGGCCGGCGGGCGGATGATCGACACCGCCGAAGGCTATTCGGATTGGATCCCCGGCCATGTCGGTGGCGATTCTGAAACCGTGCTCGGGAAATGGATGGCGGCGCGGGGCAACCGGGCCGACATGCACATCGCCACAAAGACCGGCATGTACGGCAAGCCGGGCGATCTCGCGGCGGCGAAACTGGCCGCAGCAGTTGAGGGCTCGCTCAAGCGTCTGCAGACCGACTATATCGATCTCTATTACGCCCACCGCGACGAAACCGCGACGGATCAGGCCGAAGCCGCGCAAGGCTTTGGCGCGCTGGTGACGGCAGGCAAGGTGCGCACGCTTGGTGCATCCAATTTCACGGCGGACCGGCTCGCATCGGCCCGGGCAGCGGCCAAGGCGCAGGGCGTTGCGGCCTATGTCGCGATCCAGAACGAATATAACCTTGTCGTCCGCGACCAGTTTGAAGGGGCGGTGCAAGACATGTGCGTGGCCGACGGTATCGCGTCCTTCCCCTATTTCGGGCTCGCGTCGGGCTTTCTGACGGGCAAGTACCGCGTTGCAGCGGACCTTGAGCAGGGGCCGCGCGGCTATCGTGTCCGCGACTATTTCGACAAGGGTCAGCCGATCCTCGCAGCAATGGACAAGGTGGCAGCCGACACTGGCGCCAAGCACGCGCATATTGCCTTGGCGTGGATCAACGCGCAGCCGGGGATTGCGGCCCCTATCGCCAGCGCTTCGCGGGTGGAGCAGGTGGCGGATCTGGTTGCAGGCGCCACGCTGGTTCTGTCACAAGACCACCTCGACTTGTTGAATGCGGCCCGGCCGCGCAGCTGAAGGACTTTTCATGACGATTACAAAGCGCGCGATCAATGGTCGGCCCACCAATCCTGTCGGCCTTGGCTGCATGTCGCTCTCCTGGGCCTATGGCGTGCCACCGACCGACGAGGATGGGGCCAAGCTGCTCCACCGCGCGCTGGACCTTGGTTATGACCATCTCGATACCGCGCGTATCTATGGCCTTGGCCATAACGAGACGCTGATCGGCAAGACGCTCAAGGACAATCGCGACAAGTTCTTCCTCGCGTCCAAGACAGGGATCATCGTCGATGGCGAGAAGCGCCGGATCGACTGCAAGCCCGAGACGATCCGCAAGGCCTGCGACGAGAGCCTGCGCCTGCTCCAGACCGACCATATCGATCTCTACTACCTGCACCGCCGGGATTTCGAGACGCCGATTGAAGACTCGGTCGGCACGCTTGCTGAACTGATCAAGGAAGGGAAGATCGGCAGCATTGGTCTGTCTGAAATGTCGGCAGAGACGCTCCGCAAAGCATCGGCGGTTCACCCCATTGCCGCGATGCAGACGGAATACTCGCTATGGACGCGCAATCCCGAAATCGCCGTGCTGGAAGCCTGCAAGGATGTCGGGACGACCTTTGTGGCGTTTTCGCCGGTTGGCCGTGGCGCGCTGGCCGCAGCGGTCGAAAATCCAGCGGACCTTGTCGACAATGATCTGCGTCGCGGACAACCCCGCTTCAACGCCGACAACTGGCCGCACAATCTGAAGCTGATTGAGGCGTTTAAATCCATTGCGGCAGCGCAGGGGGTAACGCCCGCACAGCTCTCGCTTGCTTGGGTGCTGTCACGTGGCGATCACGTTGTGACGATCCCCGGCACTGCTTCCATCCCGCATCTCGAAGAGAATATCGCGCGGTGGGACTGGCAGCCCGACAGCACGGTGCTGGAAACGCTGGACGCGTTGATCAACCAACAGACAGTTGCGGGGCCGCGCTATCCCGAGGCCATGCAGCGGACGATCGATACCGAGGAATTTGCCTGAGCTTAGGAGGCGCGACGATGACGACAGCGGTAATCAACTACGCAGCGCGCACCGATTTCCGGCAGCGTTACTATGCGAACGATCACAGCCGCGACACGGTCATCATTGATGGGCATCCGATGGAGATTACCGACGGGCGCGCGGTCTCGACTGATCTTGATGCGGCCGGGTTCAAGCTCGTACCCCATGTCAGCAAGGTTGCGGACTTTCAGGATCGCGCAGATGTGGCCGCGGTGCACGGGCAGGAGATCGTTGACCTTCTACTCGCGCATACCGGCGCCGACGCGGCGTTCTGCACCGGCCCCGGCATTTTGCGCTTTGGGGAGAAGTCAAAGCTGGCGGGGCAGCTCAACAATTCCATGCCGGCCCGCTTTGCGCATATCGACATCACCGCTGGAACGGCAGCGGGCTTTGCCAAAGGCGGGGCGCCCGAGGGCAAATCGGTGCGGCGCTTTGCCCATTACAACGTCTGGCGCGCCTTTTCCGCCCCGCCGCAGGATGTGCCGCTGGCCGTCTGTGATGCGCGCAGCGTGGCTGCCGAGGATCTGATCATTGCTGATGCGATTTTTGATGATCCGGAAAAGCCCGAATGGTCGTTTGAAAGCTACATCGTTGCGCATAATCCGGCACACCGTTGGCACTGGTTCCCCAACATGACGCGCGATGAAGCGCTTATTTTTAAGACAAGCGACAGCCAGTTTGGCAACCCTATTCCGCACGTTGCCTTTGACAATCCCGATGTCCCGGCAGACGTCGCGCCGCGGTCTAGCATCGAAATGCGGGCGATCGCCTTCTGGTTCGATTGAGAAGACTTGATTTTCTAACAAATGTTATCGAAGGTGCTCTGATAAGATTTAGGAGAGTACCGTGGCCGCATTTCCCCAATCACCCCATTTCATGGGTCTCAATCGCCCAATTGGCGCGGAATATGACCTCGATAATTTGGTGGTCGAGGGTGAAATCCCCGCAGATGTCGACGGCGTGTTCTTCCGCGCGGTTCCGGATCCTGCTTTTCCGCCCAAATTTGATGATGACAACGTTTTGTCCGGCGATGGGATGATTTCCGCCGTCCGCCTTCAAGGGGGGAAGGCCAGCACGTCGATCCGCTATGTGCAGACGGCGCGCCACAAGGCAGAAGTTGAGGTGGATCGCACGCGCTTTGGGCGGTATCGCAATCCCTTCACGGATGATGCGGATATGGCAGGTGTGGATCGCACCGTCGCCAACACGACCCCCGTTTGGCACGCCGGCCGCCTTTTGATGACGAAGGAGGATGGACGTCCTTACCAGATTGATCCGCAAACGCTGAAAACAATTGGTTCCTATGATTTTGGCGGAAAGCTGAAATCCGAAACGGTGACGGCGCACGTCCGCATCGATCCAGTGACGGGCGAAATGTTCTTCTATGGCTATGAGGCGGATGGACCGGCCTCGACCAAGGTTGCGTACATGATCGCGGATAAGGACGGCAATCTGACGTCGGAACAATGGTTTGACGTGCCCTATTGCTCCATGATGCATGACTTCACCATCACTGAGAATTACGCGCTGTTCCCGGTCTACCCGACGACCTGCAGTCTGGATCGTCTGAAAGAAGGCGGCGACCATTGGATCCATGAAATGGATCTCGACAGTTGGCTCGGCGTCATGCCGCGCTATGGCGATGTGTCAGAGATCAAGTGGTTCAAGGGCGGGAAGGGTGTGTCCTGCTACCACATGATGGGTGCGTTTGAGGATGCGGAGGGCAACATCCACTTTGACCAGTGCCTGTCGAACGTGAACGCCTTTCCCTTCATCCGCGAAGCCTCTGGAATTCACATCGCGCCTTGGGATGTGAAAGGTGCCCTGACGCGCTGGACGGTTAATCCCAAGGCCCCCTCCGGTGACGTGGTAGAGAATATTGTCGGCCCGCCGGGTGACTTCCCGGTCATTCCGGCAGCGGAGCAGGGGCGGCCCTATGCGCGTGGCTGGATGCTGACGATGAACCCTGAAATGCGTGGGCCTCCGGTGGCGGGTGGCCCTGTCGGCGCGATGTTCAACTTGCTGATGCGGCTCGACTTCACCGGTGCCTCCATTCAGGCCCTCGCGCTTGATCCGGGCATGAGCTTCAATGAGCCGGTCCATGTGCCGTCCAAGACCGAAGACCATGAAGGCTGGCTGGTGATGATCGTCGATACACAGACGGGGCCAGATGACTTCACCCATGCTTGCTGGATTGTCGACGCGGGGAATGTAGGCGCCGGGCCTGTCGCCAAGATTGCGATCCCTACGCGCCTGCGACCACAAGTGCATGGCTGGTGGGTGAGCAGCGATCAACTCGCAAAGGCCGTCGCATGACCCGGATTGTCGTCACAGGTGCGTCGGGCAACTATGGACGCGCCTTTACAGACGCGCTGATCGCCAAGGGACGTGCACAGGATTTGATCCTGATCACGCGCACGCCGGCTAAGCTGACAGATCGCGTCGCGCAGGGGTGCGAGGTCCGTTACGGCGACTTCGACAAGCCAGAGACGCTGGCCGCTGCGGTAACGGGGGCAGATAAGATGCTGCTCATTTCCGGCACCCGGGTGGGTGCACGCGTTGTTCAGCACAAGGCGGCGATTGATGCGGCGGCAAAAGCGGGTGTGAAGCACATCGCTTATACCAGCTTCATCGGCATTGATGATCCCGCAAACCCGGCAGAAGTGCGGCATGACCACATTGAGACAGAGCAGCTCATCCGCGCCTCTGGCATGGCCTGGACGATGCTACGCGATGCGCATTATGCCGATGCGATGATCCTGATGGCTGGCCCCGGCGTCATGCAGTCCGGCCAATGGATTAGCAACGCAGGCTCAGGCCTTGAGGCAATGGTATGGCGCGATGACTGTGTTGCTGCCGCCGTCGCTGTCATGACGAGTGATGGCCATGAGGGTCAGACCTACAACATCACAGGTCCTGAATTGCAGACCTTTGAAGAGGTGACAGTTATCCTCTCCGAGGTGACAGGCAAGCCGATCAGCTATGTCTCCGTCGATGATGACCAGCAATATGCAATGTTCGACGCCATGGGCATTCCACGCCGTCCGGTAGATGACCAGACGGTGGGCGGTCTCCCTTGGAACAGCGATGACATGGTGACGTTTGGGCAGGCCATCCGGGAAGGGTTTCTGGAGGTCTGCACGAAGGATGTGGAGCGCCTAACCGGACGCCCGGCGCGTTCTGTGCGGCAGATGATTGAGGAGAATGTGGAATTTCTCCGGAGCGCTGCCCAATGAACCGGGATGCCTATGAACGGTATCTCGCTTGCTTCAACAGCAAGGATTATGACGGCGTCGCCGATTTCTATGCCGAACCGATGAAGATGGATTTCTTCGGCGTCTCCATTCGGAGCCGCGAAGACCTCACCCGCTTTTACACCTTCCTGCACAGCTATGTGAAGGAGAGCGTGCGGGTCCTCAATTTTGCTGCGAGTGACACGCTGACGGCTGTGGATGCTATCGTCCGCATCGAGGCCATCCGAGATCTTACGCAGGACGCGCTCGATACCAACGGCGCCAGTGCCTTCCACCCCATGGAAGCAGGCCAGATCATCGAAATGCGGCAGTTCATCTTTTACACAACCAAGGCCGGCAAAATCGTGCAGACGGAATGCGCGCTGATGCCCCCCGAGCCGTCGGGCACCTAAGTCAGCGCGAAATAGCGGACGAAATTCCCATCGGGGCGGCGTTCCCCGACACCGATGAAGACGTGCCGTGTCATCCAGTCATGCTTGCCCTTGGGCGTTTCGAAGGTCGGTTGGGCACGCAGATAATAGTCTTCATGGGCGACGGGAGGTCCGTCCTCGAAGGCCCAGGCGCGCAGCCGCTGCATCGCGTCGGGCTTGCGGCCCCACAGATAGCCCTTGTTCTGCATGTAGATGATCGTGCCGTCATCGACCTCGAGCAGATAGCGCGCATCGAACACCGCCGTGTCGTCGTCGCGGAAATGGGCATAGTCCCCGCCTGAGTTGGGGACGGCCTTGCCCCCGAGGCGCGGGCCTTCAAACGTCCCCTGATCGACGAGAACGGCGGATCGGAAGCCGCCATTGTGGACATCGGGAATGGAATAGACCCGTGTGAATTGCAGCCGACACTCGAACGCGAATTCGAGATGCGGTGTTTCGAGTGTCGAATACATCAGGCGTCTTTCTTGCTGAAATAGGCGACGCCGCGAAACTCCATTGAATGGCGTTCATTGGCGTCCGGGCGGCTGGTGTCGTGGAAGGCGGTGTGGAGCGCGCGCCAGGCGCGGCTGTGGTCGCTGTCATGGAACTTGATCAGGATGACCTCATCATCGGTCATGTCCGGGAAATACCACCAGCGGTGATCGGGATTGAAGGTGAAGATGCTGGCCGCCGCCATTTGGTCTTCGCCGGGGATTTCGGCGAACAGCGCATCACCTTCGGGGATTTCGTCGACATCGACCTTGGTGTTGGGCGTGCCTTCCTGTTCGGACACGCTGCGGAAATCGCACAGCGCCAGCGGCCAATCCTGTGGTGGTGGAGACAGCGGACGCCAGAGGCTGAAGCAGATGTAGCGGTCATAGCCAGGGCCACCCGGCATCTTGCCTTCGTAAACGCGCGCCGCAACGCGGTCCGCGCAATCGGGCGTGAAATCGACATGCGCTTCGGCGGCGGGCGGCTGGAGCTTTTCGCCAGTCGCTCCCGACGTCCGGAGCTGGCCCGACATGGTGAGCACGGTGTCCGCACCGGTCAGCCGCTTGACGATTTCGATGACCTCGGCGGCATAGTCCGAATCTCCGGCGGCAGCAGTATCCCAGTCAGTGATGGCAGTCGGAAAACTGGCAATCGCAAAGCCATGCGTGTCGAGCGTGAACGGCTCCGGTGCCAACCGCGCATTGCGGATATGGACGCCATAGGTCTCATAGACGCCGGTATTATACTCTTTACCCGGCGCCCAGAACCGACGGTTGATTGTGGATGTGGGCAAGAGATAATCCATCTTTGCATCCACACCGGGCACGCGGTCGAGTGTCTGCAGATCAGTCACGAAACCCCTCCCGGGCGCGGCTATTGTCCACGACGATGGGCTTGCCGGTCACCGGGTGCGGATAGTGGAATTCGATTGTGTCTGTGGCGGGCCACAGGCGCGGGGCGGGGGAAATCAATTCATCGGGGCCAAGCGGATCTTCCGGGAAGCACGTCTTGGACATGGGGATGTAATCGATCGGTGTTTTGGCCCATCCGTCTTCAAAGCTGCCGTGCCAGAAGGGGAAGTAGCGCAGCGCCTTGATCTTCCAGATGCCGTCTTCGCGGACATATTCGTTTTCGTAAATGCCGCCTTCCCACCAGGCGCGCTGCGCACCTTCGGCGGTTTCATGGAGACCTGCTTGCATCATAGAGCGGCCGCGGACCTTGGCATGGCTGCGGTCTGGCGCGACGTCGATCACCATCTGCATCTGCGGGTGATCGAGCAGCCAGCCATAGCGCGGGCCATTATGACCTTGGGTGAAGTTGGTCTGGAACCGCTCAATATACAGACGACGGACGCCGGCCTTTTTCTTGTAGATGCCGCCGAGGAACCAGACTTCGCCTTCATCGGAGAACAGGTCGGCGACTTCGTTATACTGCGATTTGTCGATCAGATAGCCATAGGTGTACTGGATGCGACGGATCTGATGAATGTCCTGCTGGATGCCCAGTTCATGCTCGACCTTGTCAAGGCGGGCGGCGAGGGTCGCAATATCGGTCATGTGCTCTCTCCCTTAGGGTTCTCAGTAGTTCGACAAAATGGCGAGGCTCGGCGCGTCCAGTGGGATGCCGCGCTTTTGCTTTTCCAATTCATCCGCTCTTGTTTTGCGCTGTTCGTCGATCAGCCATGCATGGATGGCAGCCACCTCTTGCGGCTTTAGAACGTCGTCCCAGCGGGGCATGCCGTTTTGGAGGAGTAGTCCTTCCAGCACGATCTTGCTGAACGCCTGATGCGTTCCCGGCTGCATCCGCCGCAGATCAGGTGTAATGGAACGGTGCTGGTTGGCATGGCACATCACACAATTGGCAAAGAACAGCTGCTGCCCCTGCGCAATGGTGGCCGGTGTTACGCCCGCGGCTTGGGCCGGAGGTTCCGGTGCGACATCCAATTTGGGAAGCTCTGGCGGAAGAGGCACGGTGCTGCCACCCAATTTGAAGACAAGCAGCCGACCCTGATTGCCGCGCTTATAGGCCGCGGAATAGGGCGGGACATAGGCATAGCCGCCACCGCCCCATGCCGCCATCACCGCCACATATTGCACGCCTTTGACCCGGTAGGTCATGGGGGCTGCAAGGATGGAAGAGCCGGTGTCGATACTCTTCAAAAGCTTGCCGGTCGCCTTGTCGAACACACGCAGCTGGCCTGCGATATTGCCGTGGAACAGAAGGCCACCCGCGGTTGTGAGCGTGCCCGCGCGGTCCTGCCAGCCATCGGCGGGGACCGCCCATTTCGTCTTGCCGGTCAGCGGGTCAATGGCGCGGAGTTCGCCCTTGCCGGGGTTCTTCAACACTTCGGGCCATTCGGGCAGCGATGTCACGGCCGCCTGAACCGGCGGGGGCATAGCGGGCAGGGCATCTTTCAGAACAGATGTGAAGACGAGGGCAGCATCCACATTGAGCATCTTCTTGCGCATCGGTTTGGCACCGGGCGTTTGATAGATGAGGTTCCCCATATCGAGCACCGAGGCGTAATAGAGCCCCGTTTGAGGATCATAGGTCGCGGGATGCCAGTTGCGTGCCCCCGTGGTGCCGGGGAAGACGATCTTGGGCGATGTCGCATAGTCGGCGCGGTCGGGCCGCAAAAGTGGCCGCCCGGTCTTCGCATCAATGCCATCCGCCCAATTGACCCGCACGATGGGGTTGGCGCGAAGCAGTTTTCCATCCCGCCGGTCCAAAATGTAGAGATACCCATTTTTCGGCGCATGGATGAGGACCGGACGGTCTGCGCCGTCGATCTTCATGTTCGTCAGGATTATCGGCTGGGTGGAGGTGAAGTCCCAGTTATCGCCGGGTGTCTGTTGGTAATGCCACTTCTTGCGGCCCGTCTTTGCATCGAGCGCAACGAGGCTTGCGAGATAGAGCTGGTCGCCGCCTTTCGGGCTGCGCTTGATGGTATGATAGGGGCCACCATTGCCGGTCCCGATAATGACATTGCCGGTTTCGGGGTCATAGTTGATCGCATCCCAGGGGGTGCCGCCACCGCCAATATCCCAGCGGCTTTTGGGGTCCCAGGTTTTGACAGCCTCTTCAAGATCGGGGTGGTCCTGCGCTCCAAGAGCCGGATCACGGGGGACGGTATGGAAGCGCCAGACCAGCTTGCCGCTGTCGAGATCGAACGCGCTGACATAGCCGCGCGTATCATATTCCGCCCCGCCATTGCCGATGACGACGACATTGCCCGCGACTTCCGGCGCACCGGTGGAGTTCACGCCGCGCGTCTTGTCATCGACGGTATCGGCCTTCCACAGGACTTTGCCGGTCTTTGCATCGAGCGCATAAAGCTGAGCATCGAGCGTAGCGACATAGACCTTGCCGCGCGCAACGGCGACGCCGCGATTGGCCATGTCGCAGCAGACGGTGCGGTTCACTTGCATGTCGACCTCGGGCTCGAACCGCCAGATTTCCTTTCCGGTCGCGGCGTCAAAGGCATAGGCGCGCCCTGCCACGCCCGATGTGTACATTACGCCGTCGATCACGACTGGGGTCGCCTCCAGCACGCGGTTGGTGCCAAGGTTCACCTCCCACGCCAGACCGAGCTTGCCGACATTGGTCGGGTTCATGTCCGTCAGCGTGGAATAATGGGTTTTGCCCGCGTCCCCGCCGGGGTTGGTCCAGTTATCCCCCGCTGAAGATTGCTGGGCAGGGGCATCAGGTGTGCGGTCAGACGCGCAGGCGGACAGGATCAGGGCAAAGGCAGCAGCAAAGTTTCTCACAGGGCATCCCACGGGCTTGGCATGTTGTACGGCACGGTAATGAAGTTCGCTTCGATCTGACAGATCATGCCATGGTCGATCTTGAACAGTTCTGAAATGTAGAAACTGTGCGGGCGGCGGACCGGGGATTTGACGGTGCGCCCGTCGGTCAACTGATACTCATCCAGCCGTCCGCTATGGTCGATAAAGCCAAAAGCGAGCACGAGGCCGCGTTCCTCATCCACCATAGGGAAGCGCCGCGCGCGGAGCCGGTCATCATAGCGGTAATTGCCCATGCGGAACTGCTCTTCGCAGCCCAAGGCAGAGACAGGTACGATCTTGGCAAATTCGGGATTGCGCGTTGTCTGGACGCCGTTTTCAACGCGGTTGCAGTCCGGGTGGAACTTGGTGTGGATTGTCCCGTCGTTCAGTTGAAGCGTATCGAAATAGCCGTCAGACAGCTTGACCATTTCCGCGCGGGAGACGGGGGCCTCCACGTCCGCATTCAGGATCGGTTTGTCCCAATAGCGGCAATTCTCAAATTTGATGCCTGAGTCAGACTGGCGGACGACAACCATCTCAGATTCGCAGACTTGTCCTTGATCATTGACCTTGAGCCGCAACGTGAACGCTGATTCCTCAATAGCCTCATGAACGGTGCCGAAATAGCCGACCTGATTGGTCGCCGTATCGGCGAATTTCAGCTGATAGTCGCCGACGCGAAGAATCGTGCCCCAGAGCCCGTCACCGACCTCCAACATCACATTATTCTCAGAATTCAGAGGGGAAGCGGCCCAATTGACCCGCGAGGCATCTCCGGCATTTAGCGCCTCAAGATAATTGGCCAGCACGGCATAAAGTGCGTCGCGATTCATTCTATCCTCTGCCTTGTATGTTCTGTCCTGATCGTTACACGTAATAACAATTGTTACAATAGGGGAAGGGTGGAGATGGCCCATACGGATGAAGAATCCGCGAACCTCAAATTGGTACGCGATGTGTATGAGAAGGTCCTGATCCCGATGGACAGCGCGCGCGTCGATGACTTTATTTCGCCGGGCTACATCCAGCACAGCTCGCTTGCCGAACCGGGCGTAGATGCGTTGAAGGCCTGGCTTGATATGGTGAGGGTGGAATCGCCCGATGCCCAACAGACAATCCACCGCCTTTTTGCCGATGGCGACCACGTAACAACCCATGTCCACGTCGTCCGTTGGCCTGGCGATCCCGGCCTTGCAGTCTGCGACATCTTCCGCTGCGCAGGCGGCAAGGTCGTCGAGCATTGGGATGTCATTCAGGAGATCCAGGAAAACCCCGTCAACCCCAACAGCATGTTCTAAAGGAGACAGTTATGCGTCGTTATGCGTTGATTGCCGCCAGCCTTTTTGCGCTGTCCTCTATGCCTGCAGAAGCAGCGAAATGCCGACTGAAGCCCAAAGAGGTCGTGACGAAGTTCATGACCCAGCTTTATATCGATAAGGAACCGCGCGCTGCGTTCGAAAAATGGGTTGTTCCCGGCTACATTCAGCACAATCCGATGGCAGCGACCGGGCGGGATGCGGCGATTGCATTTCTAGAGCCTTTTATGAAATCCAATCCGCATATCAGCTACGCCATCAAGCGGATCATCGCGGACGGTGATCTGGTTGCGGTGCATTCACATGGCAAATTTGCGCCAGACGACCGGGGTATCGCCGTTGTCGATATCGTGCGCGTCGAAGGCTGCAAGGTTGTCGAGCATTGGGATGTTGTCCAGCCCGTCCCTGAAAAATCGGCCAATGAAAACGGCATGTTCTGATGCGTCGTTTTGAGGGCAAAGCCGTGCTGATCCTTGGCGGCAACGCCGGGATTGGTGCGGCCGCCGCGCAGCTTTTTGCCAATGAAGGCGCGCGGCTCGTGATCACCGGTCGGAACGAGGCGACACTCGGCGACATCGCGGCCCAAACAGGGGCGCATGCAATTCGCGCGGACATGGGTGTGCTGACCGAAAGCCGTGACGCCATTGCCGCGGCGGCAGATCATCTCGGCGGCATCGACGTGCTGTTCGTCAATGCAGGAATAGGCGGCTTTGCCATGGTGCCTGATGTCACCGAAGACTTTTGGGATGGCATCCATGCTGTCAATCTAAAGGGCGCCTTTTTCGCGATTCAGGCGGCCGCTCCGCTGATGCGCGATGGGGGCAGCATGGTGGTGACCGGCTCTATTGGGTCAGTCGCAGCCGTCCCCGGCAACGTCGCTTATGCCGCGGCCAAGGCAGGCCTGCGGGCCGTTGCACGGATTGTCGGCAAGGAGCTTTTGCCCCGTCGCATTCGCGTCAACATGGTCAGTCCCGGCCCGACGGATACTGAAATCTTCAAGCGCGATGCGTCGGCAGAAGAAATTCAGGCGATGCGCGATTTGCTTTCCGGCGTGGTGCCTATGGGCCGCATGGGCACCTCCGAAGAGATTGCCCGCGCGGCCCTGTTCCTCGCCAGTGATGAAGCGAGCTTCATTAACGGCGTCGACCTTTACGTCGATGGCGGTTGTATCGAGCTATAGCGCGGCGGGCTGGCCGTCGAGCAGGATGGTTTTGAGCTCCAGATAACTCATCATGCCTTCCAGCCCGCCCTCGCGACCGACGCCGGATTGCTTGAACCCGCCAAAAGGCAGGCCAAAGTCCATGCGCAGGCCGTTCTGACCAAAGCCGCCGGTGCGGACGCGGCGGGCGATACGATAGGCCCGCTCATGGTCATTGGTGAGGACCGAGCCATTGAGGCCGTAGTTGGAGTCGTTGGCGATCCGGATGGCGTCCTCCTCGTCGTCACAAGGGATGAGGCTGAGCACTGGGCCAAAGATCTCTTCCTGCGCGATGCGGCTGTCATTCTTCACATTGGCGAAGAGGGTCGGTTCAATGAAGTAGCCGCGATTGAGATGCGCCGGGCGACCGCCACCGGTGATGAGGTCGGCGGTCTTCTTGCCTTCTTCAATGTACATTTCGATGCGCTCCAACTGGCGCTTCATGGCGACCGGGCCAAGTTGCGTTGTCGGATCGTCCGAATAGCCGACAACGACCTTTTTCATTTCCGCAGAAATGGCACTGGCGAGTTCATCATGCCGTTTACGTGGGACGATGACGCGCGAGAGCATGGCGCAAACCTGTCCACTCATCATCGTGATCGTGCCGGTCAGCAGGCCAGCGGCTGCCTCGATCGGGAAGTCATCAGCGATGATGGCCGCAGACTTGCCGCCCAGTTCGAGCGTGCAGCGGGCGATCCGTTCTCCACAGACGCTGGCGATGCGTTTGCCGGCGACCGTTGAACCCGTGAAGCTGACTTTATCAACGCCGTGATTGCAGACGAGATGGTCGCTCGCCTCGCGGTGGCCGCAGACAAGGTTGACGACGCCGGCGGGCACACCAGCTGCCTCGGCAGCTTCGGCGATGATATAAGCTTCCAGCGGCGTTTCAGGGGAGGGCTTCATGATGACGGTGCAGCCCGATGCGAGCGCATAGGCGACCTTGTTGAGCATGATGCCATAAGGTCCGTTCCAAGGGGCAATGGCAGCAACCACGCCGACGGGTTCATAGGCGACGAGGCCCACAGCGGCACCGATGGTCGGGCGTTGTTCAACGAACGAGAATTTTTCGGCCATCGCGATGATGTTGTCGAACGTCATCGTCGATCCGCCCGTCATCGGACCGGCAAAGCTGGCGAGACCACCCATCTGGGCCGTCCATGCCTTGGCGATTTCGCTTTCCCGCGCGCGCAGATGGTCTGCCATCCGCTTGAGATAGCTGATGCGCTCGGCAGGTCTGAGTGCGACCCATGGGCCATGGTCAAAGGCATCGCGTGCAGCGGCAACGGCGGCGTCCATATCTGCCTCATCGGCTTCCGCGACGACAGCCACGACCTGCTCGGTATTGGGCGAGACAATCTCGATGGAACGGCCGGAATGGGCCTCGCGCCATTGTCCGCCAATATACACCTTGTCAGGATGGGCCACATTTACGCCGGTCGGGGTCATAGTTTCATTCTCCTCAGGTCAGGTCGCCAAGGTTGATCATTTTGCCTTCTGCTGCGGCGCGGTTGGCGTCACGGCGCAGCTTTTCGATATGAAGACGTCCCTCCGGCACAGGCTCCTTGGGAAGGGCCTCAAGCGACGTGCGGTAAATCTCTTCAAAGTCCTCTGCGAACTCAGGGTGCGTCAGGATGAGCCCCCGGTTCTCGGTCATCCCGGCAAGTGTTTTGCGGCCCACTTCCAGCGGGTCCATCCCCAGATCGAACGCCGTGCCGAATTGCTCCAGCTCTTCCTTGTCGGCTGGTTTGAAGCCAGTGTCGGCAAAGTCATCGGGACGCTTCAGGGCCGAGTCCCAAGCATTAGTTTTGGTGAGGCCGGGGCACATGAGGGACACGCCAATGCCATGAGGCGCGAGGTTGTAACGCAGCGACTCCGTTAGGCCACGCACAGCAAACTTGCTCGCTGTGTAGATGCCCGCCTGCGGGCCGGAGAGATAGGCCGCCATCGAAGCGACATTGACGACATGGCCGCCGTCACCATGCGCCTTCATGCCGGGCAGGAAGGACACAAGGCCGTTGACCACGCCGCCATAATTGACGCCCATGATCCAGTCATGGTCCGCGTAACTTGCTTCATCGGTCGGTCCAAAGACGCTCACACCGGCATTGTTGACGAGCACATGGACCTTGCCTGCTTCTGCGGCGGCGGCTGCAAAGCCTGCACGGTCGGTTACATCGAGCTTCACGAAACGGGGGAGGGGGCGCTCATTTTGAACAAACCATGCTTCGGCATCGGCGCGGTAGGCTTCATTCCGGTAACTCAGGATCAGGTCCATGCCCGCTTCGGCAAACGCGCGGGCGATGCCAAAGCCGATCCCTGATACGCCGCCGGTGATGAAGGCGGTCTTGCCCTGCCAGTTCATGCAAAATCCTCTCGCCTTGCTTTGTAACATTCGTTAGCAAAGCATACAAATCAAAAGAGGAGAGATCAGGATGTCCGACGTCAATTCGAGACTGGCCGCGTTGGAAAACCGCGTGGGCGAACTGGAAGATATCAACGCGATCCGCCGCCTCCACTGGGCCTATGGCTATTATATCGATTTCAATCGCGCGGATGACGTGGCGGAGCTTTTTGCAGAGGACGGTGAGGTCATCTTCCTCTCTGGGGTCTATAAGGGCCGCGAAGGCGCCCGCCGCCTTTATGGTACTTGGTTCAAGAGCCTGTTCCTCGCACCCGGCGAGGAAGGCCCGGCCTATGGTTTTCTGCTCGACCATTTCCAGATGCAGGACATCATCACCGTCGCGCCAGACCGGCAGACCGCCAAGGGGCGCTTCCGGGGCATGTTGTTTGGCGGGAGCCATGAGAGCCGCGAGTTCAAGCCTGAAGGCCTGCCACTCCAGTTCATGGAAGCAGGCATCTATGAAAATGACTATGTACGGGAAGATGGCGTGTGGAAGATCAAGCGGCTGGATTACATGATGCAGTGGCAGGGTGATTACGAAGCCGGTTGGTCAAAGACGACTGCCCACCTTCAGCCGCTCACCGAGTGTTTCCCCGCCAACCCGATTGGCCCGGACACCATCCGCAGCGATGAAATTCGGCAGACCTGGCCGCACCGCCATGATGTGCCGATGCACTTTGCCCATCCACGCTTTGGTGCCGTGATCGCTGGGCAGCAGGGCTAAGAAGTCGCAGAAGGCGCTGCGCGTTGGCTTAGTGGCCAGCGCGGTGGTGCCAGCCCATCACCTGATCATAGAGTTTGTCGAGAACCGCAGACATACCCGCGCGTTCATTGGGTTCCAGCGTGCTGAACAGGAAGGTTGCGACATCTTCCATGCGCGGACCCATCTCGCGATAGGCGCGCCAGCCTTCTGCGCTGAGCCGATGAGGTTTGCGTCGCCTGTTGGAACTGTCGATTACTTCTTCGACCCAACCACGTTCAGAAAGAGACGCAAGGGCTCGGCTGACGTTCATGGGGATCATGCCCATGAGTTCAGCAAGCTCGTGGCCGGCACGTTCCCCTTCGCCGCCAAGGGCGATGATGATCTTCAGTTCATTGGGGGAGACCCCAACCGGCAAAGCCACTCCGTCGCGCATCGGGCTGTTAATTAGCGTCGCAAAACGCAGCATTGATATGAGCAGCGCGACATCACTGTTTTCGGGTTGTTGTGTGGCCATGACCCCTCCGTTGTCGGGCGCCTAGCGGCCTTGATGCCAATTTGCCACGGTTAGCAATAAAATTTTCTGCACTAGGTTGGACCCATTTTACCCCTTGCATTGCGAAACTGTATGTATCACTAACAATAGTTACGGTGACCGGATCCAGTTCGGCGCCCCAAGCAGGAGAGGACTGAGAATGGCTATGACTTCCCGTAACGATTCCGCGCTGCGCACATTTCTGACGTTATCGACGTCGGTTGCTGCGCTTCTGGCAACCCCAGCGTTCGCCCAGCAAGCTGCTGAAACGGCGACAGATGATGGCGAGATTGTCGTCACAGCCCAGTTCCGCGAACAGAAACTGCAGGATACGCCGCTCGCAATCACCGCGATTGATGCCAAGTTGATTGAATCGCGCAGTGCCAACAACCTTGCCGATGTGACGAAGGCCGCACCGAGTGTCGTGTTGCGTCCTGCCGCGGTGGCTTTCGGTAACTCCATTTCGGCAAGCATCCGTGGCCTTGGCCAAGGCGACTTCAACCCGGCGCTTGAGCCCGGTGTCGGCCTGTACATTGACGATGTCTACTATCCCCGTCTGACGGGTGCTAACTTTGACCTTCTCGATGTTGAGCGCGTCGAAGTGCTGCGTGGCCCGCAGGGGACGCTGACTGGGCGTAACTCTGAAGGTGGCGCCATCAAGTTCATCTCTCGTCCACTGACGGGTGAGGGCGGATATGTGTCGGCGACTTATGGCAGCCGCAACCGAATCAACCTGCGTGCGAGTGCCGACTTTAAACTGACCGACACGCTACTCGGTCGTCTGTCCGGAACGTTTTCTGATCAGGGCGGATATGTTGATGTCATTGATTATGGCTGCGCCGTGCCGACCAGCGGCGTGCCTGCAGTTGCCGGAGCGGCGAACTGCAACCTCTATAAGCAGGGCGATGTCGGTTATAAGGCGCTGAAAGCGAACTTCCGGTTCAACCCGAATGACGCGCTCGATATCAACGTTGCGGCTGATTACAGCAAGGACAGCCGGAACAACGGTGCTGAAGTCCTTCTGAATGGCGGCAACGCAAACCCGAACACGTTCACGACCAACGGAACCCCGTTTGACAACCGTTTCCTGTGCGGCCGTTTCTGTAACTACGCATCGCTAACTCAGTCTGGTGGCGGTTTTGTCGCTGGCCTTATTCCGCCCCTGAACGGTCTGCCGCTCGGAACTGTGACCGGTGACCAGAAGAATGAATATGAAGGGTGGGGCCTGTCGGGCAACGTCAACTACAAGATCAGTGACGACATTAATGTTCAGTCGATCACAGCCTATCGTGCCTGGAAGAACAGCTTCACAGCCGATGGTGATTTGTCGCCTGCCCGGACGCAGATCGGCATCAACAAGCTGGATCACTGGTTCTGGAGCCAGGAAGTCCGCCTGAACGCGCAGGTCACAGATCAGCTGCAGGTTACGCTTGGCGGCTATTACTCGGATGAAAAGACCACGTACTACACGCTGCAGGATATCCGCTATGTCTCGGCTGGTCTGCCGGGTGCCGTTTGTGCGGCAATCGGTGGCCTGAACACGCCAACCTGCCCGATCTTCCCGCTGCAGTTCATCGGTAACGATCCTGTCCGCACCAAGTCCAAAGCGGTCTTTGGTACCGCAATCTTTGAAGCGACGGATGCGCTCACCTTCACGGGTGGCTTCCGCTACACGAAGGACTCTAAGGACTACACCTACTTCCGCTACAACCTTGACGGCCGGACGGTGAACCCGTTCGTCGATGGTGTCGGTGGAGCTTATGGTGCCGGCTATAGCGGTCCGGACACGTTGAACCGCTTTGGTGCGCCCGGGACGGCGGACATTGTCACAGCGCTTACCGGACGGACCGCCAGCTTCCGCGGTAGCCGTTGGGACTATCGTTTGACCGCTGACTACCGCATTTCGCCAGAAGTTCTGGTCTACGCCACAACGTCGACCGGTTATAAGGCAGGTGGTGCCAATCCGCGTCCGTTCAACGCTGATCAGGCGCGCTCCTTCGACCCGGAAACGGTGACCACCTACGAATTGGGCATCAAGACGGATCTGTTTGACCGCAAATTGCGCCTCAATGTGACGGGTTTCTATAACGAGCTGAAAGATGCTCAGCTCACCTTGCTGAGCTGCCCGCAGTTCGGTGGCCCTGGCCCTTGTGCTCTGCCGCAAAATGCCGGTGACGCAACCCAAAAGGGTATCGAAATTGAAGCCTTCTTTAAGCCAACAGCGGGCTTCACTCTTGATGCTTCGGCTTCTTATCTGAAGTACACCTACAAGTGCGTTGACCCACAGGTGGTTGGCTCTGCGCTCCCTGCGGGCGTTTGCTCCAGCGATCCGACAGTGATCGCGGCTCTGAACGACCCTGCTCAGGGTTGGCAGTGGAACGTTGGCGCCCAGTATGAAGCCGATCTTGGAGATACTGGAACGCTGACGCCGCGCATCGACGTCAACCGCCAGAACCGTCTGCCGGGCAACGTGTTGCGTCCGGCCGCTGGAAGCGCATCGGAAATCTTCGGACAGGTGCCAGGCTATACAATCGCCAACGCCCGTCTGACATGGAAGAATGCAGCGAGCGATCTGAATGTGTCGTTGGAAGTCACCAACCTGTTCGACAAATACTACTTCCCGTCGAAGTTCGACCTTTCCACGCTGGCTGGCAGCGTGTTGGGTAACCCAGGTCGTCCGCGTGAATGGGCGGTCACGCTCAAGAAGAACTTCTAAGCTTCTAGGCGACCAAAAAATTGGAAATGGGGGGTGGTCGAAAGACTGCCCCCTTTTTTCTTTTCCAGCCTCTGATAGCCTTGACCGAAGGGGTCTGACCCGTCAGAAGCATAGCTAACAATTGTTATAAAATGAGAGGAGCCCGGCGTTGAAACTCACGCTACCCCCACGCGTATCGCCGATGCAGTTTGATGCCGCACTAAAGGCGTTTGCAGGCGTTGTCGGCAAGGGATGGGTTCTTTCCTCAGACGAAGACCGCGACGCCTATGCAGACATCTATGCGCCCGGCCCGGAAACATTGTGGCCAGCCTCCGCTGCCGTCGCGCCGGGGTCAGCCGAAGAGGTGCAGGCCATCGTCCGGCTCGCCAACCAGTTTAAGACACCGCTTTGGCCCGTCAGCCGTGGCAAGAACTTGGGCTATGGGCAGGCTGCTCCCCGCATGGCAGGCTCAATCGTGCTTGATCTTGGGCGCATGAACAAGGTTCTCGAGGTTGATCCGGAGCTTGGCTATTGTGTGATTGAGCCCGGCGTCGGCTTTTTCGACCTTTATGAGCATTTGGCCCGCGAAAAGGCGCCCTTGTGGATGTCGGTTCCCGGCAATGGCTGGGGCTCGGTGCTCGGCAATGCGCTCGACCACGGTATTGGCTACACGCCCTACGGCCTGCATGCGCGCAACCTTTGCGGGCTTGAGGTGGTCATGCCTGATGGCGACATGATGCGCACCGGGATGGCAGGAATGGCGAACAACAAGGCGTCACACCTTTTCCCGATGAGCTACGGCCCGGATTGGACGCACATGTTTACCCAGTCCAATATGGGCGTCGTGACGAAGGCCGGCGTATTCTTGCAGCCAGAGCCGGAAACCTCGCTCGAACTGTCGTTCGACATTCCCAATGAGGAGGATATCGGATGGGTTGTGGACATCATCGCGCCGATGAAGATCGCGGGCTTGATCGACCAAAACGTGTTTATTCCCTCGTGGCTGGGCAAGATCGTGCTGCTCGGGCAGCGCAAGGATTTCTGGGATAAGCCGTCCGCCATTCCAGAATGGCGGGTGAAGGAGCTCCTTAAGGAGCACAAGCTTGGTTATTGGAAGGTCCAGATCCGCTTTTACGGCGATGAGAACGTCAACAAGGCCAAGGCCGAAGTCGTGAAGGCGGCCTTCAAAAAGCATCTCGATACGCCACCACAGGAAGTGTGGTGGCGGCAGGGCGAAGAACGCAACATTTATGATCTTACGGTCGGCGTTCCGACTGCGGTGCCATTGCAGATGGGGGATTGGGTCGGAGGGCGCAGCGCACACCTTGGCTTCTCACCCGTCGTTCCGGCAAATTCGAAGCATGTTATGGATCAGCTGAAGCGCAGCCGCAAAATCATCGCCGAACATGATGTTGATTTCTATGCAAGCTTCACGATCGGTGGACGATTTGCGAATAATATCAACATGTTGATGTATGATCGTGACAAGCCAGAGCAGGTTGAAGGCATGAAGAAACTGTTCAGCGCGCTCGTCACGGAAAGCGCCAAGGCGGGTTATGCGGAATATCGCACGCACCTCGGTTGGATGGATGCTGTGGCTGACACGTTTGATTTCAACAATCACGCGCAGCGCCGCATGAATGAAAAGGTAAAGGACGCGCTCGACCCCAATGGCATCATTGCGCCGGGTAAACAGGGCGTTTGGCCCAGCGTCTACCGGGATCAGTCAAAGGAGGGCCGGGCATGAAGCGCTTCGTTCTTTTGGGCGCGCTGCTCCTCGCCGCCTGCAACAAGACATCCGCTCCGGCACCTGAGGCTGCGAAGGGCGGTCCACCGCCACTGCCGCCCTATCAGATGCGTGCCGAAGCGCCGACGGGAGACAGGCTGGCAGCCGGTGGAGATGGAGCGAAGCTCTATTCCAATCACTGCGGCTATTGCCATTTGCCCGCCGGCATGGGGACAAACCTGCTCACCAAACAGCGTATGATGATGGGAGAGCCCCCGGAAAATGGGCTGTTGACCAATCGCAAAGACCTGACGGCGGATTACATCAAGTCCGTGGTGCGGATGGGGAAGGTGGCCATGCCGCGCCAGACCCGCGTCGACATCACCGATGCGGAGCTGGATGCCGTCGCCGCCTATCTCACAAAGGCAGACAAATGAACCTCAATCGCCGAACCTTGATCAAGACGGGCGTGATCACCGCGGCCTCTGCTGCAACGTTGACGTCCGCGGCCGCGCAGGGCCCTGCGCTCGTGGTATTTGACAGTCGTCTGCCAGAAAGCGTTGCCTTTGCGCAGGGCTTGAGTGGCGCCAAGCTCGATGTGGCACATGAAGACCGGACCTTTTGGGCGACGCTGCGCGCTGGGGCACCAAAGGGCCGTGTTGTCGGTTTGACCCGCTGGAGCGACCTCGTCGTCGTCCGCGGCGAATTGGAAGCGCAGGGCAAGCGGCTTAAGGCCGAACGTCAGAGAGATCCGCACGCGCCCTTCCATTGGGAAATGGCCTGACCACTTTCAAAGGTATGTCCACATGGCAGAAGTGACCCTTTATCATTGGGAACCGAATGCAAATTCGGGCAAACCCATGCTTGCATTGATGGAAAAGGGTGTCGCTTTTGATAGCCACTACATCGACATGCTGAATTTCGATCAGCACAAGCCTGAATATCTTGCAATCAACCCGCAAGGGACGATCCCGGCAATGACCCATGGGAGCCTTGTTCTCGTCGAGAGCACGGCGATTATGGAGTATGTGAACGATGCCTTTGATGGCCCCAGTTTGATGCCAGAAAGTGCCCGTGATCGTCTGCGCATCCGCTGGTGGATGAAGTTCATGGACCAGTGGCTGGCGCCAAGCTTTTCAATGTTCGGGTGGAAGTTCTTCGTCGGCCCCAACGCCCTGAAGGCGCACGGGCAGGAAAAGATTGAGGAACAGATCAGCCGCATTCCGCTGCCCGAACGCCAGACGGCCTGGCGCAAGGCGGTGTTCGGCTTGTTCAGCGAAGCGGAAATGGCGGAAAGCGGACGCCGTATTTCGGTCGGCATTCGGATGCTTGAGGCAGAACTCGGCAAGCGGGAATGGCTCGCGAGCGACACGTACAGCTTGGCTGATGTGAATGGCTTCAACCTCGCATACGCCATGCCGTTGTCGCAGCCCCATCTCGCCAATGATGATCTCACGCCCAATATCATGCGGTGGCTGCGGGCAATTTATCGCCGCCCGGCAACGCGTGAGTGTTGGAAACTGGGTCGCACACCGATGGCAAGCCGCGTTGAAATTCTGGAGCAGGATTACATTCCGCCCCGGGATGAGTCCGAAGGCATTTCGAGCGGGGTGCGTTGAGATGAGCACCATTCTTTATCATGGCGAACCCGCAGGTCCGTCGCTGACTGTCCTCGCTGCGCTTGCTGAAAGCGGTGTCGAGGTCGAATGTCGGCCGATCAATCTGCTTGCCGGAGAACGCCACACGCTGCCTGACATCACAGACAGTGTCGCGCTCGACATGGGCGTGGAGGGTGAAGGCCCCGTGCTTGTCGTCGATGGCGAGGCAATGACCGAGTCTGTTTTCATCGCGCAATATTTTGATGAACTGGGGCAGGGGACCCTGCAACCCAAAGACGCGTATAAGCATTGGGAAATGCTGATGTGGTGCCGGAGGGTGACGGAGCGCGGTGCGCCTGCTGCGGCGTTTCTGAATTGCCAAAGCTATGCGCATCCAAAGCTTGCCGCGATGGATGAAGCGAATTTTGCTTCCCTCACTGCCGCGATCAAGAGTGATGATTTGCGCACGCGTTGGGCAGACGTTCGCCAAGGCAAGTTCCCTGACGAACAGGTCGCAGACAGCCGTTCAAAAATCATCGCTCTTGCGGAAATGACGGACACAGCCTTGGCGGATGGGCGAGATTGGCTGATGGGCGATTTCTCTATCGCTGATCTGGTCACTTACCCGTGGCTGTGTTCAGAACTCGTGCCGGAAGCGTTCACCGGGAAACTGGCGTTGCAAGGCTGGATGGCCCGCATGGCAGCTAGACCGGGAATGACAGCGGCGCTAAAACGAGCGACTGTAACGAACCCGGAGGAGTGCTGGGCGCCGGGGCCAGAAATCAATCGCTGGGGTTAAGCGGAACGTATCAGGAGGGCGTGGATGAAAAAGAAGTTCATTTGTGCTGTTGCCATTGGTGCTTTGGTTGTCGGGTGCAAGCCTGCGATGGACCTCGACAAACCGGGGGCCGTCAACGCTGAAAAGCTGGTCAGCGCAGCGTCGAACGACGCGGAATGGTTGTCCTATGGCCGCACCTATGACGAACAACGCTTCAGCCCTTTGAATGCCATCAATGCTGAAAACGTCTCCGGCCTGAACCTCGCCTGGTTTGCCGATCTGGATACGTCGCGCGGGCAGGAAGCCACGCCGCTGGTCATCGATGGCAAGATCTACATCTCAACAGCATGGTCCAAGGTGAAAGCCTATGACGCCGTTTCAGGCAAGCTGCTTTGGGAGTACGATCCCAAGGTTCCCGGCGAAACAGCGGTCAAGGCGTGCTGCGATGTCGTGAACCGCGGTGTTGCTGCTTGGGGTGATCGGCTCTATCTGGGGACGCTGGATGGTCGCCTCGTCGCACTCGACCGGGCGACAGGCAAGGAAATCTGGTCCAAGGTCACCGTCGATCAGTCGAAGCCGTATACCATTACGGGCGCTCCGCGTGTCGTTGATGGCAAAGTCATCATCGGCAATGGCGGCGCGGAAATGGGCGTGCGTGGCTATGTAACGGCCTATGACGCGGCCTCAGGCGATGAGGTCTGGCGTTTCTACACGGTTCCCGGAAAGCCCGGTGAAAATGAAGATCAGCCGCACCTGAAAAAGGCCGAAGCCACCTGGAAAGGTGAGTATTGGAAGATCGGCGGTGGCGGCACCGTGTGGGATGCGATGGCCTATGATCCTGATCTGGGGCTTCTGTACATCGGCGTCGGCAATGGGTCGCCCTGGAATCAGGCCTATCGCTCTCCGGGTGGTGGCGACAATCTGTACCTGTCGTCGATCGTTGCGATCGATGTGAAGACGGGCGAGTATCGCTGGCATTTCCAGGAAACGCCGGGCGAAACTTGGGACTTCACGGCGACGCAGCACATCATGTTGGCGGATCTGGAAATTGGCGGAAAAACGCGCAAAGTTCTTATGCATGCGCCGAAGAATGGCTATTTCTACGTTATCGACCGCACCAGCGGCGCGTTCATCTCTGGCAAAAACTATGTGCCGGTGAACTGGGCGAAGGGCCTTGATCCGAAGACAGGCCGCCCCATCGAGAACCCGGAAGCGCGGTACGACAAGACGGGCAAGCCGTTCATCGGGATGCCGGGTGCAGTTGGCGCGCACAGCTGGCATCCCATGGCGTTTGATCCCAAGCAGAAGTTGGTGTTCATCCCTGCGCAGATTGCAGCTTTCCCTTATTTCCCGGAAAAAGACTGGAAGCCGAAGGCGCAGGGTTTCAACATCGGGCTTGATCAAGGCGCAGGCGCCATGCCTGCCATCAAGGCGGCGCGCGATGCTGCCAAGGCCGCGACCAAGGGTGCGCTCATCGCTTGGGATCCGATCACGCAGACGGAACGCTGGCGGGTTCCCTATAACGGACCCTGGAATGGCGGCGTGTTGGCAACGGGCGGCAATCTTGTGTTCCAAGGGAATGCGACCGGCAGTTTTGCCGCCTTTGCGTCGGACAGTGGTAAACAGCTCTGGTCCTTCCCCGCGCAGACGGGCATCGTCGCGGCGCCCATCACGTACAAGATCGGCAACGATCAGTATGTCGCTGTGCTCGCGGGGTGGGGCGGCATTTGGGCGCTCGCGCCGGGTGCGCTTTCGGACGTGTCTGGGCCAGTGCGAAACATTAGTCGTTTGCTCGTCTTCAAACTGGGAGGAAAAGCAAAGCTGCCGGCCCCACCTCCGCTCAACAAGATGCCGCTTGATCCGCCGCCGCAGACGGCCAAGGCTGATGTGATTGCCCGTGGCGGTTATCTCTACGGCAGATATTGTGGCGTTTGTCACGGTGATGCGGCCATTGGCGGGGCGATCATTCCTGACCTTCGGCATAGTGGCATGTTGGCGTCTGCTGATGGGTGGCAGAAGATTGTGCACGATGGAGCATTGAAGGCCAACGGCATGGTCGGATGGAGCAATGTGATGTCGGCAAGTGAGATCGATGCAATCCGTCACTATGTCATAAAGCGTGCGCATGAGGATAAGGACTTGGAAGAGTGATTGTTTCTTTTTAGTATGCAACACACACTAACTGACGTAAGTTTGGATTCATGAAGGGCCTCTGACGGCTCGCAGGACGAGGAGAGTTTCGATGAACGAGATGACCACAATTTCGCGCGAGCAGCGCCCTTATTCCGAAGCCGCCAAGAAAGCGCTTTCCCGCAAGCCTGCCCTTTTCATTAATAATGAATGGGTCGCATCTTCTCACGACGCAACAATCCCTGTTGAGGATCCGTCCTGCGGGAAGGAAGTCAGCCGCATCGTCGATGCGTCGGACAAGGATGTGGATCGCGCTGTTGCTGCTGCCCGTGCAGCGTTTGATGACGGTCGCTGGTCGAATCTCCCGCCGATGGTTCGTGACCGCACGATGCACCGCTTGGCCGATCTTCTGGAGGCCCATGCGGACGAGTTCGCCGAACTTGAAGCGATCGACAACGGCAAGCCCAAGGGTATGGCCGGTGCAGTCGACATCCCCGGTGCGATCAGCCAGATCCGCTTCATGGCAGGCTGGGCCTCTAAGGTTGGGGGTGAAACGACCGCGCCATATACGATGCCCGCAGGCACCGTGTTCAGCTACACAGTCAAGGAACCGGTGGGCGTTTGCGCGCAGATCGTTCCCTGGAACTTCCCGCTCTTGATGGCCTGCCTGAAGATTGCGCCTGCTCTGGCTGCGGGCTGCACGATTGTGCTGAAGCCGGCCGAGCAAACGTCGCTGACGGCGCTGCGTCTGGCTGATCTGGTCGCTGAAGCTGGCTTCCCGGCGGGCGTGCTCAACATCATCACCGGTAATGGCCACACGGCGGGTGACCGCATGGTGAAGCATCCTGATGTCGACAAGGTGGCCTTCACCGGGTCGACCGAAATCGGCAAGCTCATCAATAAGAACGCCACCGACACAATGAAGCGCGTCACGCTCGAACTGGGCGGCAAGTCGCCGGTCGTCGTGATGCCAGACGTTGATGTCGCCGCGACTGCGCCGGGTGTTGCAGGTGCCATCTTCTTCAACGCAGGTCAGGTCTGCGTCGCCGGTTCACGCCTCTATGCGCACCGTTCTGTGTTCGACAAGGTCGTCGAAGGCATGGCGGAAACCGCACCTTTTTGGGCGCCGCGTGCCTCTCTCGATCCGGAAGCGCACATGGGCGCGATCATCAGCAAGGAACAGCATGACAAGGTCATGGGTTACATCGAAGCTGGCAAGCGCGATGGCGCTTCGGTTGCGATGGGTGGCGATGCGCCCTCGGGCAACGGCTATTTCGTGAACCCGACCATCCTCGTTGATGTGAACCCGCAGATGAGCGTTGTTCGTGAAGAAATCTTCGGTCCCGTCGTTGTCGCCCAGCGCTTCGATGATCTGGATGAAGTCGCCAAGTCGGCCAATGATACGGCCTTCGGTTTGGGTGCAGGCATCTGGACCAAGGATGTGGCCACGATGCACAAGCTGGCTGCCAAGATTAAATCCGGCACTGTCTGGGGCAACTGCCACGCGATGATCGACACCGCGCTGCCCTTCGGCGGCTACAAGGAATCGGGCATCGGCCGCGAACAGGGTAAGGCGGGTATTGACGCCTATCTTGAAACCAAGACGGTCATCATCCAGCTGTAATTTCATTGTTTCCCTCCCCCCTGTGAGGGGGAGGGCGCGCGACTTGGCGACCTGTTGCCAAGTCACAGCGGGAGAGGGGGCAAATCCGCACTCTCTCCCTCTCTAAGACTTGCTGCGCGGCAACGCCGCAAAGCCAATTTTATTCTCTCCCTCAAGGGGCGTGAAAAAAGGAAGCAAAAGCATGCCCATCGACCTGTCTAAGATCAAAGCCATTGACGTTCACGTCCATGCCGAGGTGTCCTGTCATGATCCTGAAGATCCGGTCATGGGCAAGTTTTTCGACGCCGCGAGCGCCTATTTTAAGGCACCACGCGAACGACCTAAAATGCCAGAAATCATTGAGATCTATCGTGAACAGCAGATCGCTTTCTGCATGTTTACGGTCGATTGTGAAAGCGGCATCGGGGCCAAGCGGGTCAGCAATTACGAGATTGCCGAGATCGCCAACAAGAATGACGACATCTGCATTCCGTTCGCCTCCATCGATCCGCACAAGGGCAAGATGGGCGCACGCGAGGCGCGCGATCTGATCGAAAACCACGGTGTGAAGGGTTTCAAGTTCCACCACATCATGCAGAACCTCGATCCGGCAGCGCAGGTCGGTTACCCGATCTACGAAGTCATCAACGAGTATAAGCTGCCTGCCATCTTCCACACCGGCCATTCCGGCATGGGGACGGGCATGCGCGGCGGCGGCGGCGTGCATCTGAAATATGGTCAGCCCATGCTGGTGGATGATGTCGCGGTCGACTTCCCCGACATGAAGATCATCCTTGCTCACCCGTCATGGCCGTGGGTGGATGAGAGCCTGTCGATGGCGCTGCACAAGGATAATGTGTTCATCGATCTCAGCGGCTGGAGCCCCAAATACTTCCAACCGCAGATCATCCAATACGCCAACACCCAGCTGCGCAAGAAGATGCTGTTCGGGTCTGACTTCCCGCTGATCCACCCGCAAAAGTGGCTGGATGCCGCACGCGAAGTTGGCTTCAAGGAAGAAGTTCTGCCGGGCATCATGAAGGACAATGCGGCAAAGCTTCTCGGTCTTTCATGACCGAGTTTAAGGGCCGCCACATTCTTGTGACCGGCGCGTCAACGGGGATTGGTCGGGCAACCGCACGGATGCTCGCCCGACGCGGCGCGCGCGTCTCGCTCATCGCGCGGAGCGAAGCCACGCTTCAGGAGGCGGTGGCCGAGATCCGGTCTGAAGGCGGTGCGGCGGCCTATGGCGTGGCAGATGTGGGTGACAAGTTCGCTCTCTTGTCTGTGTTTGATACAGCAGAAGGCGCATTTGGGCCAATTGAAGGCTTGTTTGCCAATGCCGGTATGGGCGGCAGCTTTGCGCCCTTTTCTGACTATGATGATGATATGTTCGACACGGTGATCCGCACGAACATGACAAGCGTGTTCTGGGCGATGAAGCGTGTTTTGCCCGGCATGGTCGCGCGTAAGCGTGGGTCCATTGTCATTACGGGCAGCCTTGCGAGCGAACGCGGCATGGCGAACAACCCCGGTTATGTCGCATCAAAGCATGCAGCGCTCGGTTTGGCGCGGGCGGCGGCGCTTGAAGTCGCTCCGTCCAATGTGCGGGTGAATTGCATCTTGCCCGGCCTCATTGAGACACCTTTGCTGCACAATATCGGCGGCGATGACATTCCTGCGGCCATGGCGTTTATGGGACGGAATGTTCCGCAAGGTCGGGTTGGCACCGCAGATGAAACGGCGGAAGTCGCGACGTTCCTTCTCTCTGATGCAGCCAGCCATGTGACAGGTCAGGGTTGGGCCGTCGACGGCGGCATTCTCGGCACATTGTCCGTACGATAAGCGTGACCAACCGAATGGTTGGCGATGGGAGGAAGCATATGGGCCTGAAATACTACCATGCAGAGCCGTTGGCCAATTCGCTCAAATCGATGATCCCTTTGAAGGAAAAGGGGCTCGCTTATGAGAGCGTCTACGTGGACCTTCATAAGTTTGAACAACATTCAGAATGGTTCACCGCCATCAATCCGGAAGGGCAGGTGCCTGTTCTCGACCATGACGGCGTCATCATCACCCACACGACCGTCATCAATGAATATCTGGAAGATGCCTTTCCGGACGACCAGCCAGAAGATGCGCCGCTGCGCCCCCGGGATCCGGTGGGAGCTGCGCGGATGCGTTATTGGAACAAGTTCGTTGACGAACACGTGATGAACCATGTGTCGATGCATGGTTGGCACCGGATGATCCGGATCGTGACCCAGAATATTGAAGACGGGACGTTCGATGAGCTGATGGCGCGCATTCCGCTGCCGGATCAGCGCAAGAAGTGGATGACGGCGCGGTCTGGCTTCTCGGAGGCCGATCTGGCGAATGCGACGAGCAAGATCGAATATGCGCTCGACAAGATTGAAAAGCAGCTGGGCGAAACGGCCTGGCTAGCGGGCGAAACCTACACGCTCGCTGATATCAATTTCTATTCCCACTGTGGGGCGATGGTGGAGCGTATGTTCCCGGATCTTGAGGTCGCATCCCGTTGCCCCAAGCTCGTCGAGTGGCGGGATCGGGTCTCCGCGCGTCCTGCGGTAGCGGAAGCTTTGAAGAGCGAAGACCGCACAATGCCGGGTCTGCGGACTTGGTCCGGGCACGTACGCTGAAAAAGCGGGGAGGGGCTTTATCCCCTCCCAACTCCGCTTAGTCCTTGAACACCACTGTCTTCGTGCCGTTCACGAAGACGCGGTCTTGCAAATGCCAGTGCACGGCCTGTGCCAGCACGCGACGTTCGATGTCGCGGCCCTTGCGGACGAGGTCTTCGGGCGTATCTGCGTGACTGATGGCTTCCACATCCTGATGAATGATTGGGCCTTCATCGAGATCTTCCGTCACATAATGCGCGGTCGCCCCAATCATCTTCACGCCGCGGGCATGGGCCTGATGATAAGGTTTGGCGCCTTTGAATCCGGGCAGGAAGCTGTGGTGGATGTTGATGCAACGGCCGCTGAGGAAAGCGGATAGATCATCCGACAGAATCTGCATGTAGCGGGCCAGTACGACAAGCTCGGCACCTGTGGCCGTCACGATCTCCTTGATCTGCGCTTCCTGCTGCGGCTTGGTGTCCTTGGTCACTGGCAAATGATGGAAGGGGATGTCGCCGAGCAGTGAGATCTTGAGTGCATCGCGCGGGTGGTTGCAGATGATGCCGACCACCTCCATCGGAATTTCGCCAATGCGCACGCGGTAGAGCAGATCGCCAAGGCAATGGTCGAATTTGGAGACCATCAAAAGAACCTTGCGTGATTCTCCCACGGGGCGGAGCCGCCAGTCCATTTCACAGTCTGAGGCATAGACTGAAATGGCCGAGCGGAAACCATCGATGCTCGTTCCTTCGCCCATTTCAAAGACGACGCGCATGAAAAATCGGTCGCTCTCTTTGTCATTAAATTGCTGAGATTCCATGATGTTGCCGCCATTGTCGGCGAGCAAACGGGCCATCCCGGCGACCAGGCCTGGGCGGTCCGGGCAGGAAAGTGTCAGAACATGGCGATGGTCGAGCATTTGTTTCTCTCCGGGAATTTATTGTTTGTGTTGCATACAAAAAATGATATGCCCTGCCTATCGTTTTTTTGAATGGGAGAGGCATTGATGTCCGCAAAGAACCTGGATCAGGTATTGCAGTCGTCTGGCAACATTGTGGAAATGCTCCGCAATTCGCAGCTTGGCGCTTACGTTTACCCTGTGGTCGCACCTGAGTTTTCGAACTGGCGTTCGGAGCAGTGGGCTTGGCAGCATAGCGCCGTCCTGTTTGATCAGTCGCACCACATGGTCAATCTCTATATTCGCGGCAAGGATGCGGCCAAGCTGCTGTCTGACACCATGATCAACAGCTCCAAAGGCTGGTCGGTCAACAAGGCCAAGCAGTACGTCCCGACGACGCCTTATGGCCATGTCATCGGTGATGGCATCATCTTCTGGGAAGAAGAACAGAGCTTCACTTATGTTGGCCGTGCACCGGCGTCCAACTGGCTGCGCTATCATGCTGCAACCGGCGGCTATGACGTTGAAATCGAACTGGATGACCGTTCGCCCATGCGTCCGATGGGTAAGCCCGTCACGCGCAAGGAATGGCGCTTCCAGATTCAGGGCCCGAACGCATGGGCTGTGATTGAAAAGCTGCATGGCGGCCCGCTCGAGCAGCTCAAGTTCTTCAACATGGCGACAATGAACATTGCGGGCAAAACCGTCCGCACGCTGCGTCACGGCATGTCCGGCGCACCGGGCCTTGAAATCTGGGGTCCCTATGCCGAGCAGGAAGAAATCCGCGCTGCTATTTTGGAAGCTGGTAAGGAATTCGGCCTGATTGCCTGCGGCAGCCGTGCTTATCCGTCGAACACGCTGGAATCCGGCTGGATCCCGTCGCCGCTTCCCGCCATCTACACGGGTGAAAAGCTGAAGGGCTTCCGCGAGTGGCTCGGTGCTGACAGCTATGAGGCGACCGGCTCCATCGGTGGCTCGTTCGTTTCCGAGAACATCGAAGACTATTATCTAAACCCATGGGAGCTGGGCTATGGCAACTTCGTCAAGTTCGATCATGATTTCCACGGCCGTGAAGCACTGGAAGCCCTGAACCCTGCGGAACAGCGCAAGAAGGTGACGCTCGCCTGGCATCCGGAAGACATGGCCAAGATCATGGCGTCGATGTTCAACCCGGATGGTGAAGCGTATAAGTTCTTCGACGTCCCGCTCGCCAACTATGCCTCGTCCAACTACGACCGCGTCGTGGATGCAGGCGGCAAGACCGTCGGTCTGTCGATGTTCACCGGCTTCTCGTACAATGAAAAGCAGGCGCTGAGCCTTGCCACGGTTGACCCCGAAATTCCGTTCGGCACTGAGCTGAACGTGGTTTGGGGTGAAGAAAATGGTGGCACGCGCAAGACCACTGTTGAGCCGCACAAGCAGCTGAACGTTCGCGTGATCGTCTCGCCGGTGCCCTACAGCCGTGTGGCACGTGAAACCTATGCCGAAGGCTGGCGCACCGCGCGCTAAGCCAATTGTTGACGTGCACCCGCGACGTCAAAACTGACGCGCGGGTGACACGTATTTTCTTCTTGAGAGGCGTCCCATGGCCAGTTCCGCATTGCTCCATCCCAATTGGGACCTGCCGCCGGCGGGCGTAACGGACGGCTTCTCTCTAGAAATGACGGCCAAGGATGAGGCGTCGTTGCGGGACGCAGCGCGGCTTATTCCTGCTGAAACACCCATTGCGGTGACCTATCTTCCCGGTGAAGAGGTGGATGCCCGTGTGGCTGCGACCATCGCTGTGCGGGAATTGGGCTTTGAACCGATGCCGCACTTCTCCGCGCGCCGGATCACCTCGGAAGATGATTTCGAAGCTTATTTGAAGGCCGTCGTTGAAAAGGCTGGTGTGCGCCGCTGCTTTATCGTGGCGGGTGACCCGCCGGAGCCGCAGGGGCCGTATTTTGACACCATGGCGTTGATCGCGACAGGCGCGTTCGAGCGCGCTGGCATTCAAGCCATCGGCATTGGCGGGCATCCCGAAGGCCATCCAAACATGTCAGAGGCGGAATGTTGGGCCGTCCTTCAAACTAAGGTGCGTGAGATCGAAAGCCGCGGCATGGCGCCGCTCGTGGTGACGCAATTCGGATTTGATCCTGATGCGTTTCTGGTCTGGCTGAAGGAGCTCCGCGCGCGGGGCATCATATGCCCAGTCCGCATTGGCATTCCAGGGCCTGCCGGTATCAAGCGCTTGCTCGCCTTTGCTGCGCGCTGTGGCGTTGGGGCCTCTGCCTCGGTCATGAAGAAATATGGCGTCAGCATCACCAATCTGTTGGGCACGGCTGGACCCGATAAGCTGGTGGATGCCTTCGCCAATGGTTTGGGCGAGGAACATGGCCGCGTGCGGTTGCATTTCTACCCCTTTGGCGGGCTGACCAAGACGCTGGAATGGATCAACGAGTATAACCGCCGCCACGGGATTTAACGGGCAGTTTCAATCCCCGAAGAAGTTCAGTTCCAGCAGAACCCCATTGGGGTCCTGGGTGAAGACCTGACGCAGGCCAATCGCCTCAATGAGGTTGACCTGATGGTCCATGTCGCGGGCGTTGAGCCGCGCCATGACGTCATCATAGCCCGAACAGTTGAGCGCGACATGGTGGATGGAACCGGTTGGCCCCGTGGCGACGTCGCGCTCATAAGTGCGGATGCAATCCAGGCTGTTGATGTGCAGGATCGGGCGGCCCGCGCCATCATACATCCATTGCGCCGTCTGCGGCGTCAGTGGAGGAGGGGCGTCGCGGCGTTTAAGGTCCAATAGTTCCGCATAAAAGTCACATGTCCCGTCCAGATCGGCCGTGATGATGTTGACGTGGTCGAGTGCATTGACCTTCATGCGTCTGTTCCTTCTAAGTCGCCTTGCGCGCCGCAGCGCGGGCTTCCGAATAGCGATCCCGACGGAATTTTTCGAAGCCGGTCCGCTTTTCGAAGCCCGGATCTTCAGGCAAGTCTCGGAAATCTGCAAGATATTCCTGAAACAGCTCCGCGACCTCATCCTTGAACTCGGGGTGCGAGAAGATATAGGTCCGGTTTTCGCGCATGCCGTCAAGAACGCGGGCCGCAATGACGTCTGGCTCCATGCCGAATTCATGGAATTCAGCAAGGCGTTGTACGTTGGCGGTATCGACGGGCTTTGCGCCGTCGAGCAATTCCTTGGGGCGGACATCGTCGCTGGCGTAGATATACGATTTGACAAGGCCGGGGCAGAGGATCGACACGCCGATGCCATGCGGCGCGAGGCTGTAGCGCAGAGATTCGGACATGCCACGCACGGCGAACTTGGTCGTGTTATAAATGCCCGGCGCACCCGATGCGAGCCATCCGGCCATCGACGCTGTGTTGACGATATACCCGCCATTGCCCGCCGCAATCATGCGCGGGACGAAGGTCATCACGCCATTGATCGGGCCGTGCAGGTTAACGCCCATCACCCAGTCCCAATCTGAATAACTAGACTCTTCAATGGTTTGGAAAAGATTGATGCCAGCGTTATTGAACAACAGGCTGACCGGGCCGAACTTGGATTCCACCTCATCTGCGGCCTTCTCCATCGCGTCGCGGGAAGACACATCGACCTGCACACCCATGACGCTCTGGTTGTCGAGCGTTTTCAGGGCTTTTTCGATGGCATCTTGCCGGATGTCGGCAATGGCGACCTTGCAGCCCTCCGCGAGTAATGCACGAACAAGGCCAATGCCGATCCCGTTGGCGCCCCCGGTGACGAAGGCGGTGCGTCCTGCGAAGTCGATCATGCCTTCAACGCCTTCTGCCGCTTGATTTCGTCGGCCCAGATGGGGCTGTTGAACAGCATCGCGAAAGTCTGCTTATACTCTTCATTCTGCGGCAGCTTGGCTGGAACCGAAGCGATCATTGCGTTCGCCCGATCCGTCACGCCGTCAAGAAATTCGGCATGGGTCAGGATATAGAGTTCATCGTTGAGGATACCCTCCAGCACGCGTTCGCCGACCTGTTCCTTGGTGTGATACAGGTGGAAGAAGTTGCCGCCATTCTGCCGACGCTTGTCGGCTTCGGCATAGCCGGTTTCGGCGAGTTCAGCAGGGCGGGTCTTGCTCGCTTCGGCAATGTTCGATTGCACGGCCCCCGGGCAAAAGGCGGAGCAGATGACGCCCTTCGCTTCGAGTTCCGGGCGCATGCATTCCATCATCGTGACAACAGCGGCTTTGCCGGTGGAATAGATTGTCGTGCCACCCACTGGGACGATACCCGACATGGACGCCGTGTTGACGATGTGCCCGCCTTCGCCGTGTGAAAGGATGCGCGGCAGCATGGTCGTGACGCCGTTGATGGTGCCACCGACGTTGACGCCCATCACCCAGTCCCAATCGGCAAAGCTTGCCAGCTCGGTCGGGCCAACCACCGCAACCCCCGCGTTGTTGCACAGGATATGGATCTTGCCGAAACGGTCTTCGGTTGCGTCGGCCGCCGCGGCGAAATCGGCGCGGTTGGTGACGTCGAGTTTCAGGGCAAGCACCCGCTCCGGCGTGCCAAGTTCGGCCTGCGCTTCCTCCAGATGGTCGTCGCGGATGTCCGCAACGACGACGTTCATGCCCGCGCCGAGGAGCGCCTTTGCGATGCCGAGGCCAATGCCGGAGGCACCGCCTGTGATGAACGCTGTTTTGCCAGGTAGGTTCTGCACGTGACTATCCTCTTCCGCGTCTGGGTCCATGTATCGGACCGGTGTTTTTCTTGCGCCAGATGCGGTTGCGCCACAAAAGGGCTGGACAGCACCGACTAAACAATATTGTATCTAATACATACAATCTTGCGGTAGGGAAGCGCGAACGTCAATCGTCGCTCGCCGATAGTGGTTGCAGAGGAGAGCGTGTATGGCGGGACCGATCGGCGCGACGGGCGACCTGAAGACTGATACGGTTGTTGAGGCGCGCGTCTGGCCATCCGCCGGTGCCGCCTATTGGGCGCTGGCCGTCATCATTCTGGCCACTTTCATGTCGTTTCTCGATCAGGTCGTGTTCGGGATGCTCGCGGAAAGCATCAAGCGCGACTTTCAGCTGACGGATACGCAATTGGGCTTTCTGGCCGGGCCGGCGACGATCATCTGCTATTTTTTCGTTGGCATTCCGCTTGGTCGGCTTGCCGATATTTATCCGCGCAAATTGGTCCTTTCCGCGAGCGCCGCATTTGTGGGCGTGCTCGTTGCTCTCAGCGGGATTGCGCAGAATTTCACGCAGTTCGTTGGGTCGCGGGTGTTTCTGGCTGCGGGCGGATCAGCCCATGCGCCGTCCTCCTACTCGCTGCTGACGGATGCTTTTCCGCCGCGCATTCTAACGCGTGCATTTGCCCTGCTGCAATTGGGCTTCATCGGCGGGACGACGCTCGGGCCGATCATCGGCGGGCAGCTGGTGACGGCTTCGGCGGGTTGGGACGGGGTGACCTTCATGGGTCTGTCCATCTATAACTGGCAGCTGGCGCTCATTTATCTGTCGGTGCCAACGCTGATCGCGTCGCTCCTGTTCCTGACCGTGAAGGAACCGCTGCGGCTTGCGCCGAACCAATCTGCTGTCCAGATTCCAACGGACGTTGGCTTGGGCCGCAAGATGATCACCTTCATGGGTTTCGACGCGGCAAAGGCGATCCATGCCGGTGGCCGTGTCTATTATCCCATGTTCGGTGCGCTCGCTCTCAGCGCCATTGAGTCCTTCGGGATCATGTTCTGGCGAACGCCTTATCTGATGCGCGAATTTGGGTGGGACGCCAGCCAGATCGGGAATCTCATCGGCAGTGTGGCCCTCGTGGCATCGCTGGCGGGCATGCTGGTTGGCGGGATATTTGTAGAATGGCTTGCGAAGCGACATCGCGACGCGAATGTCCGCGCGGCGTTCGTCTGTTACTGCGGATCGACAGTCGTTATCATCACGGCATTGCTCATCCCCGATCCCTATTGGTCGACGATTGCGTTCGGCTGCGGCGCGTTCTTTGCGATTGCCGGGGCCGTGCCGCAAAATGCCGCCATTCAGCGGGTGGCGCCCAATGATATGCGTGGGCAAGTGACGGCCTTCTATCTGTTTATGTTCACCTTCTTCGGCGCGATGGGCAGCTGGTTCATCGGTATCGTTTCTGATTTTGTGACGCAGGATCTTGGGCAGGCCATCTTGCTGACCGCGATCACACTCATGCCGTTAGGCGCCTATCTGATGTTCCGCGCCATCAAACCCTATCGCGAGGAAGTCGAACGCCTCGAAGCACTTGAAAAGCAGGCTGCGGCCTGAGACGTATTCCAAGGAGAAACCTGTGACTGAAGATCGTATTGCAGCGCTCGAAGCGCAACTGGCTGCGCTCACCAAGCGCGTGACCATTTGCGAGGACGAACAGTCCGTGCGCAAACTGCATCACCTCTACGGCTATCTGATCGACAAATGCCTATACCGCGAGGTTGTCGACCTGTTCACGGAGGATTGCGAAGTCCACTTTTTCGGCGGAATCTATAAGGGCAAGGCAGGCGCTGCGCGCCTTTATATCGAGCGGTTCCAGAAGAACTTTACCCACGGCAACAACGGTCCAATCGACGGCTTCCTGCTTGATCATCCGCAGCATCAGGATGTGGTGGATATCCAGCCCGACGGCGTGACAGCACTCGCGCGTTTCCGCTGCACGATGCAGGCGGGCCGCCACAAGGATTACACCGGCGACAACCCGATGCAGGGCGTCCGCCAGTGGTGGGAAGGCGGTATCTACGAGAACACCTACAAGAAGGTGGACGGCGTGTGGCGCATCCACATTCTCGATTACGCCCCGCAATGGCATGCCGATTATGAAACCGGCTGGGCGCACACGCGTCCCAACTATGTGCCGTTCCTCGACAAGACCATCCCGGAAGATCCGACCGGCCCCGATGTGCTGAAGGACGGCGTCTGGCTGTGGCCGACGCACAAGGTCGTGCCATTCCACAATGCGCATCCCGTGACCGGCGCGCCAATCGTGCCGGAACGCTGGCAGGGTGACATTGACCGCGAAAAGGCCGCAAAGTGAGCAGCTATCCCGAACTTTATATGATCATTGATGGCGAGCGGGTGTCCGCTGGTCATCGGGCAACACACAAGGTCGTCAATCCGGCAACCGGCGAGACACTGGGTGAATTGCCTTTGGCCGATGCGGCAGACCTCGACCGGGCGCTGGAAGCGGCGCAGCGCGGCTTCCTCATCTGGCGGGAGTCATCACCGCAGCAGCGTGCCGCCGTCCTGCAGGGGGCCGCGCGCTTGATGCTGGAGCGTCAGGAAGACTTGGCGCGCGTTGCTACGCTGGAAGAAGGCAAGACCCTTGGCGAGGCGCGCATCGAAGTGATGATGAACGTCGGCCTGTTCAACTTCTACGCGGGTGAAGCGCAGCGCATCTACGGGCGGCAGCTCGTCCGCCCGGCGGGGATGCGCTCGACTGTGATCTATGAACCGGTCGGTCCGGTCGCAGCCTTCAGTCCCTGGAACTTCCCGCTCGGCAATCCGGGCCGCAAGCTTGGCGCGCCAATTGCGGCGGGCTGTTCGGTCATCATGAAGTCGGCAGAAGAGACGCCTGCATCCGCGCTCGGCGTCTTGCAGTGCTTGCTGGACGCAGGGCTGCCGAAGGAAGTGGCGCAGGCCGTGTTCGGCGTGCCGGATCAGGTGTCGCGTCATTTGCTGGCATCGCCCATCATCCGTAAGCTGAGCTTCACTGGTTCGACTGTTGTCGGCAAGCATCTGGCAAAGCTGGCGGCCGAAGACATGAAAAGGACGACGATGGAGCTGGGCGGTCATGGGCCTGTGCTGGTGTTTGATGACGTCGATGTGGACACGGTTCTCAACACCATGGCCCCCGGCAAGTATCGAAACGCGGGTCAAGTCTGTGTTTCGCCGACGCGCTTCATTGTGAAGGAAGATGTTTTCGACCGGTTCCGCGATGGTTTCATTGAACGTGCAAAGACGATCAAGGTTGGCAACGGGCTTGATCCTGAAAGCCAGATGGGACCGATGGCCAACCCGCGCCGTCCGGATGCGATGGAGCGCTTGATCGGGGATGTTGTGTCGCGTGGCGGCAAGCTCGGCACCGGCGGGGAGCGCATCGGTAATCAGGGCTTCTTCTATGCGCCGACGGTGCTGTCGGAAGTGCCGCTGGACGCCGACATCATGAACGAGGAGCCGTTCGGCCCGGTCGCCATTCTCAATCCCTTTGGCAGCGATGATGATATGATCGCCGAAGCCAACCGCCTGCCTTATGGGCTGGCGGCGTATGCCTGGACCAACGACCCTAAACGCCGGATGCGTCTGGCGCGGGACATTGAGACCGGGATGTTGGGCATCAATACGAACATGATCGGCGGCGCGGATGCGCCCTTTGGCGGGGTTAAATGGTCCGGCCATGGCCATGAGGATGGCCCGGAAGGCCTGCATGCGTGCCTTGTGACCAAGGCGGTTCACGAAGCCTGAGGACGTTCACGACAGAGCGAGAAAGGACGGAGCGACTATGACGATCATCGGTGGAATGGACGTTGCTATCAGGGCCATGCGGTCCGTTCTTGGCGAAGACAACGTTCTTACAGATCCGGCTGCAATGGCGGATTACGGAGATCCCTATGCACCTCCCGGCGACTGGTATCAGCCAGGGGCTGTCCTTTTGCCGTCGACCGTAGAGGAAGTGCAGGCCGTCCTTCGTGTGGCGAACGAACACCGCACGCCCGTTTGGACGAGCAGCCAAGGCCGGAACAAGGGATATGGCGGCGGAGCGCCGCGTGTGTCGGGAAGTTTTGCCCTTTCGCTCCGGCGAATGAACCGCGTTCTCGAAGTTGATGAAGACAACTGCCTTGCCGTGGTTGAGCCCGGTGTGCGCTTCTTCGATCTTTACGATCACCTTCGGGCGACGGGATCGAACCTCTGGATGTCCGTGCCGGATTTGGGCGGCGGTAGCGTCATTGGTAACGCATTAGATCACGGCGCAGGATATACGCCGCTGGGGGATCATTTCGGCAATCATTGCGGCTTGGAGATCGTGCTCGCAAATGGGGATATCCTGCGCACAGGCATGGGCGGCATGACCAACACGCGTGCGTGGCATGTCTATCCGCATGGCTGTGGACCGACCTTTGACGGACTGTTCAGCCAGTCCAATTATGGCATTGTGACCAAGATGGGCGTCTCTCTCATGCCTGCGCCGGAAGTCTATATGCCGGGCTGGTTGACGCTCGACAGCGAAGATCAGTTTGGATCGTTTTTGGATGCGCTGCGCCCATTGATGATTGATGGGACGATTTCAAACCAACCCATGATCATCAATGCTGTATGCGCGGCGAGTGCGTTTTGGCAGCGCGATCATTGGTATACGGGGACCGACGCCATTCCCGATACCGTCATTGATAAGATCGCTGCGACGCCCGGCTTCGGCCGTTGGGTGATGCGCTTTGCCCTTTATGGCGACGACCCGGTGGTCGAGCATAACCGCAAGAAGGTCGACGCCGCCTTCGCGCACATACCGGGATGCGCGATCAGCTACGAAAAATATGATGGCCGTAACCTGCCGGTGATGGAAAACCCCCACCACGTGGTGCAGGCAGGCATTCCGTCCATGGCACTTGACCAGATGACGTGCTGGTATGGCGGAGAGAAGGGCGGGCATATCGGCTTTTCCTGCGCTGTGCCGATTTCAGCGAAAGATGGGACCGCCATTCGGGATCTGTCGCGCGCGCAGCTGAGCAAGGATGGATTGGACTATTCGGCCGCCATCATCGTGACCAAGCGCGCAATGATCCACGTTGCGCTTGTCGTCTTCGACACCGAGGATGAAGCGCAGGCACGAGGAGCCTATCAGTCCGTGAAAGACATGATTCCTGTTGCTGCGGCCCAAGGCTATGGCGAATATCGCAGCCACATCGATTTCATGGATCTGGTTGCCGACCAATATGATTTTAACAACCACGCCCAGCGCCGCTTTGCCGAGCTGATCAAGGATGCCGTTGATCCTGCGGGCATCCTCTCACCGGGCAAGCAAGGCATCTGGCCAAAGGAAATGCGCAAATGACCCATGAACTTAAAACCGGCGGCGACCGCGGCTATTTGCGGATCGCGACGGAGGAGGCCTTTGCCACGCGAGAGCAGATTGACGTCTTTCTGCGGATGGTGAAGGACGGAACAGCGGACAAGGGCATGGTCTCGCTCTGGGGCTTTTACGCCCAAAGTCCGTCAGAGCGCGCGACCCAGATTATTGACCGGCTGCTCAATCTTGGGGAGCAGCGCATTGCGCATATGGATGAAACCGGCATCGACAAAGCCATCCTCGCGCTGACGTCGCCCGGGGTTCAGCCGATGCTCGACGTGGAAGAAGCCAAAGGGATTGCTTCCCGCGCAAATGACTATCTGGCCGATGCCGTGCAATCTTATCCGGATCGCTATATCGGCATGACAGCAGTCGCCCCGCAGGACCCGGAATGGTCCGCCGCGGAAATCCGGCGCGGTGCTAATGAGCTGGGGTTCAAGGGCGTCCAGATCAACAGCCACACTCAAGGCCATTATCTGGATGAGGCGCATTTTGATCCGATCTTCCGTGCGCTCGCGGACACCGGCCAGCCACTTTACATCCATCCGGCGACGCTGCCCGACTCAATGATGGGCGGCATGATAGATGCCGGTTTGGATGGCGCCGTGTTCGGTTTTGCGGTGGAGACGAGTTACCACCTGCTTCGCCTTGTCACGACGGGTCTTTTTGATCGATACCCCGATCTCCAGATCATTGCGGGCCATGGCTGTGAGGCGCTGCCTTACTGGCTGTTCCGGACCAACTATATGCATCAGGCCGGTGTGCGGTCGAACCGCTACGAACGATTGAAGCCGCTCAAGCACGACCTGTTCCATTATATGCGGAACAACTTCCTCGGCACCTGTTCGGGCCTGCCGTTTGAGCCTGCGGTCAAGCTGATGATTGAGGTGATGGGGGAAGATCGCGTGATGTATGCGATGGATTACCCCTATGAATATGTCGCCGATGAAGTGCGGGCGATGGACAACCTCGATATTTCGGCAGACCAGAAGAAGAAGTTTTTCCAGACTAACGCGGAACGCTGGTTCAAACTTTAAGATAAGGACAAGAGGATGGGGAAGGGGATGTCGGCTCCGGCCAAAGGGGCCTGGTACGCGCTGCTGATCATTGCGCTGACCAACGCGATGAGCCTGCTTGATCGCAATATCCTTGCCATCCTCGCCCCGCGCATCAAGGCGGACCTTGGCGTCGGCGATGCGGAGATGGGGCTGCTCTATGGCACGGTCTTTGCGCTGTTTTATGCCCTGTTTTCCCTCCCGCTCGGTCGATTGGCCGATGGATGGGTGCGCACACGGCTGCTGTCTTTGTGCATCGCTTTCTGGTCGTCGGCGACGGCACTGGCGGCCTTCGCTAGCAGCTTCGGCGTCCTTGCCCTATCACGTCTCGGCGTTGGCATCGGGGAGGGGGCGACCCAACCCGCTGGCACATCGCTGATCTATGACTATTGGCCGAAGGAGCGTCGCGGCTTCGTCATGGCGGTGTTGGCATCGTCCATTGCCATCGGTCTTGGTGGATCGCTGGTTCTGGGTGGCGTGGCGTCCGACTGGTGGGACCACGCCTATAGCAATGGTGCAGCGCCACTTGGATTGTCCGGATGGCAGTTTGCCTTTCTTGCCGCCGCAGCCCCCGGTTTCGTGCTTTCGTTTTTCCTCTGGCGCATGCGGGAGCCCGAACGCGGCGCAATGGACGGCATCGTCAGCCCCGCTGATCCGGCACCATTTGCTGCATCTGCTGCCGTCCTTGGCTCGGTAACACCGGGTTTCAACTGGTTGAGCCTGAAGCAGCGCGGCGCGTCGCGCGGCCAGTGGGTGCTCAATTTGAGCGTGCTTGCGGGCATCATCGTTCTGATGGTCATCTTGGCTAAGGTTTGCGCCCATCTTTCGCCGCGTCCAGACCTTGTTTTCGGGTCGTTCAGCATCAGTCCGCACACCCTCCAGTGGAGCGTGATCGGCTTTGGCGCGTTCGTGATTATCAACTTGCTTCAGGGGCTCTCGCTCTCTGACAAGCCGACTTTTGCGGTCATCGGCAAGTCGCCCACGCTCATCATGGTGATGGCTGTCGGCGCGCTCCAATCGATTATCAACTATGGCATTATGGGCTTCACGCCGAGCTTCCTGATGAAGACCTATGATCTGTCGATGAAGGATACCGCGCTTGCTTTCGGGCTGCTGTCGGCAGCGCTGGGCATTGTGGGGCCGATGATCTCCGGCCCGGTTTCGGACATGCTGAATAAGCGCTTTCCGGGGCGTGGGCGGTCTTACGTAACGCTCTTTGCGCTCGGCGTTTCGCCCTTCCTTGCGATGTGGGTCTACACCGCGCCGACTTCGGGCGATTTTTTCCTTCGCTTCTCTGTATACAGCATCATCCTAACGGGATGGCTGCCGCCGCTTTATGCCATCATGTATGATCAGGTGTTGCCGCGCATGCGGGGCGTGACCACGAGCGTATATCTGCTCGTTTTGACGATCCTCGGCCTTGGTATTGGGCCCTATCTGGTCGGTCTCATTTCCGATGCGACGGGTGATCTTGGGACCGCGATCCTGTCGATTAATCTGGTTTCGCCGGTGATCATCGTCTTGCTGCTGATCATTGCGACGCGCGCGCAGCGGGATGAAGATAGGCTCGTTGAGAATGCGCGGGCCGCCGGCGAGCCAATCTAGTCGCGAGACGTTTCTCTTGATCCCTGTGGCAGCGCGTGAGAGCATTGTGGAAGGAAGATGGGAGCACCGACATGCCTCTTGCAAACCGAACGCCAGTCACATTCCTGTTCACACGCGCACGGGAAAAGGCGCTGCCTTTTTACCGTGATGTTCTGGGCCTGACTTTTGTGGGGTCTGATCAATTCGCTGACCGCTTCGACCTAAATGGTGTCAGCCTGCGCATTGTGCCGATACCGGACCACAGTCCAAGCCCGCACACCGTGCTGGGGTGGGATGTCCCCGATATCGCCGCAACCTGTGCCGCGTTGCGGGCCAAAGGCGTCACCTTTGAGATGTATGAGGGCTTCGGTCAGGATGCGCATGGCATCTGGACCGCCCCGGATGGTCACGCAAAAATTGCCTGGTTCTTAGACCCTGATGGCAATAATTTGAGCATCACCGAAGGCCCGGCGGACTAGAGAACCCGCCAGACCCAAAGCTTTATGCCCGCCGGATAGCGCGCGCCGGAACAGATGAAGATGCTCTTATTCATCCATTCATATTTGCCCTTGGGCGCAATGAACTCCGGCACTGTGCGGAAATAATATTCCGCCGGATCAACCTCTTCACCGGCGGCGAGACGTTTCATGACGTCTGGCGGGCCGTGGCGGAGCCCCTTGTTGCGGATTTGGATGACGACGCCATCATCGGTCTTCAAAGCGTAGATGGCATCCGCAACGGTCACGCCATCGGGACGCGTGAGCTGCCAGTCGGCCGCATTGCCCATCAACTGGCCTTTGATCAGCGGCCCTTCGACGCGGCCGCCTTCGAAAATCGGGATGATGCGTCGCGTCCCGTCGGCGACGTCGCCGATGGGGATTGGTGCGCCAAGATCACCGCTGGCTTCGTAGACGAATTCGAGTTCAGGTTTGATCATGCTGGAAGGTCCTTTTGCCAGCTTGGGAATGGCGAACGCGGCCGAGGGCAGGGCGGTGGCGCCGAGCCCGATGACCGCCGTCCTTCTGTCGATTTTCACTAAGCAGCCAACCCGATCTCATCGGCATCGGCCCAATTACCATGAAGGCCAAAGCGCATCCGGATGGGGATGTTGATTGTCGCAATGGGGCCCTTTTCAATGTCCAGCGCGTCGAACAGCAGGAGGTCGCTCCGGTGCTCTTCCAAGCGGTTGCAAATCTGGACGATCCAACCATCGCCCTCCGGGGCATCCTTGCTGCGCGGAATGAAGCAGGGTTCCTGTAATGAGGAGACAGGGCCGCACCACCAATGCTGCTCTTGCTTGGTCTGATGGTCGATCAGGCACAGGCAGTTCATCAGCAAACCGCCGGCGCTGCCTCCCTTGAGTTCGACAGGACGGCGGTAGTCCATCTCCAGCATCCAACCATAGCGATAGGGTAGGCCGGCAAAGCGGTCATCCATGCGGGGGAACTCGCCCGCTGTCTGCGTGAGCTGGATTTCGCTTTCAAAGGCGTCGCTGTTGCTTGCCATGTCAACGGTCCAGCGGGTGAGATAGCTCATGGCTTCCTGCCCATTGAACGGCGCGCCGTTCACATCGGGGAAGAAGGGGAACATGTTGTTTTTTGCGACCGGGATGTCGAAGTGGACCTTCGTCCCTTCCTGAAACGCATTCATAACATGGCTGTTGAAGCTGTTGCCGGTTTTAAACCAGCGGATGTCATCGCCCGTCGCGCCTGCCTTGCGGGGGAGGACGCCCAGATAGACCGGCAGTGACGTGTCAAAGCCGAAATGGGGCATGCCCTTTTCCAGCCGCTCCCAACTGCCGATGCTCGGCATCACGTTGAACACGGCGTAATCCTCTGTAATCCCGAAGTCGTGCATCATGCAGTAATAGGGCGCCTTGAACCAGATTTCGTGAACCAGTTCGCCCTCGGGCGTCACTTCGTAAAAGGTGCAGTCATCGGTACATAGCCCGGATGCGGCATAACCAAAGGCGATCATATTGCCGGTTTTTGGGTCGATCTTCGGGTGGGCGGTAAAGGTTTGACCCGTCATCTTCTGGCCGGTTTTGTCGTTGAAGAAATGGGTAAAGCCTTCGGTCTCCATGGTGGCCGGGTCCATCACCAGCGCGGGACTATCTTCCTTCAAAGCGTAAAGCTTGCCGCCGTGAATCCAGGCATTGGTATTGGCCGTGCCCCGGATTTTACCCTTCACGCTCTCATCATCGGTCAAAGGGTTTCGGTAAGATCCAAAAAGGGCTTTGCCCGCTTCATTTTCCAGCTTCCACTTATCGGTCTTTGCCCAACGCTGACGGAAGTCGCATTGCCCATCGTGGATGTGAAACCGCGTGATCATGCCATCGCCATTGAAAGAGATGTCATCGTCGGAGCGTGGTGGGAATTGCGGATCAGGCTGAACGCGGTAGAAGGCTCCATTGAGTTCGGGGGGGATAGTGCCTTCATAGGCCAAGTCCGCAATATCGGCTTCGATGCGTGATGGCGCATTGAAGCCCGTGAAGGACGGGGTCTGTGGGAACTGTGCCATGGGCAACCTCTCGACTCTGTTTGTAAGTTACACTAACAATCGCCTCGAGGGATGTTGATGGCAAGAACAAAAGAAACGTTGGTGATGACAACGCCGCCAATTGAGGGCGATGACGATATCGGCGAAATCCGCAACATTGTCGGCTTTCATATCCGGCTGGCGCATGGCGCTGTGTACCGGCATTTCACAGAAACCTTCACTGATCTTGATCTGACACAAAAGCAGGTCTCCGTTCTCTGGCTCGTGGATGACCACCCAGACATCGCCCAAACCGATCTGGCCCACCGCATGCGCATGGACCGCGCGACCACCATGGCGATTATCAACCGGCTTGAAGCGCGCGACCTGCTGATCCGGGGGAAGTCTGAAACGGACGGCCGCAAACAGACGCTCAACCTGACGGATGCCGGGCGGGAAATGTTGCGTGTGGCCAAGCAGGCCATTTTGGATCATGAAAACTGGTTGAAGTCGCGCTTTTCGGACAAGGAAGTGACGAAGCTTATTGAGCTTCTGACGCGCATCCACGAATAAGAAGCTACCAACCCGTCACCATGAGCAGATCAGAAATTCCAATTGGGAGAGAGACCGTGAACGACCCCAGAACGATCATAGACACCACAGCTATGAGCGCCCGCCAATGGATCGTGGTCGCTCTCATGGTAATCCTCAATGCGCTGGATGGCTTTGACGTTCTCTCCAGCGCCTTTGCAGCGCCGGGGATTACCAAGGAATGGGGTATTGAACGTTCTGCGCTGGGTGTTGTCCTTTCGGCGGAATTGGTCGGCATGGGGTTCGGCTCCATCTTGCTGGGCGGCATGGCAGATCGTTATGGGCGCAAAGGCGCAATGCTGACCTGTCTCTTCTTCATGGCGGGCGGAATGTATATGGCCAGCACAGCGGGCGGCGTGACGTCCATGGTGGTTTTCCGCTTCATCACCGGCATCGGCATTGGCGGTATGCTCGCCGCCACGAACGCCGTGACAGCGGAGAGCAGCAACTCAATCTTCCGCCGCGCCGCGATTGCAGCTTATGTGGCGGGGTATCCCTTGGGCGCGATCATCGGTGGTATCGCGGCGTCGCAGTGGCTGTTGCCGGATCATGGCTGGCGCGCGATCTTTCTGTTTGGCGCGGTGGTCACGGCGGTGGTTATTCCCGTCATTGCCTGGCTTGTGCCTGAGACCGCGGCCTATCATGCGACGACGCGTAACCTGAAAGGCGTTAATCAGACGCTCTCTGCCTTTGGTAAGGCACCTATCGAAACCTTGCCAATTCTGGATGAGGCAGCGCCCAAGCCGCGCCTGACGGATATTCTGTCCAACCCGAAGCTGCGTCCGATCACCTTGTTGCTGGCGTTCGCCTACACGTTCCACAGCATCACTTTCTATTACATCCTGAAGTTTGCGGTCCAAATCGTGGCTGATTATCCGCCCGGCTATCCGGCATCAGAAGCTGCCACGGTGCTGACATGGGCCAATGTCGGCGGCTTTATGGGCAGCCTGTCCTTCGGCTTTGTTATGGCAAAGCTGGGCATCCGCTGGCCGACGGCGTTCACGTTGCTGATCGGATCAGTCGCCGTGGCTTCATTCGGGTTGGGTCGCGAAAGCCTGTCCGCTTGGCAATGGGCGACAATCATCACCGGGTTCTTCACCAACGCCGCGATCAGCGGTTTCTATGCCGCTTTTGCCAGAGGTTTCCCCACCCATGCGCGCGGCACCGGTACCGGCTTTGCACTGGGCGTTGGTCGTCTGGGCGCGGCCGGAAGCCCCTTGCTCGCCGGGGCACTGTTTACCTGGCTCGGCAATGATCAGCTGCTGACCGTCTCAGCGATCATGGCTTCGGGCTCTGTATTGGCGTTGGTCCTGTTCCTGATGTTGCCCGAAAAGGACGGTGATGACATTTTGGCTGAGTCTGACAAAGCCTAAGGATTACGCCAGACCCAGTTCCTCCAAGGCGCGGGCGCGCAACAGGTGCTTCTGCACCTTGCCCGATGCCGTGCGGGGGATGCCATCTGTGACGATGGCGGTCTTTGGCACCTTGAATTTGGCAAGCCGTTCCGCGCAATGGGCAATCACCTCATCAGGGGTGATGGTATATCCGGGCACGGGGATCACGTAGGCGCGGCCGACTTCGCCCCAGCGTTCGTCCGGCACACCGACCACGGCCCATTCGCCGATGGCCGTCAGCTCGGCGAGGACCGCCTCAACTTCTGCCGGATAGACGTTTTCGCCGCCGGAGATGTACATATCCTTCTTGCGGTCGACGATGTAGAAGAACCCATCCTCATCGCGCATCGCGGCGTCACCGGTCACGAACCAGCCATCGACAAAGGCCTTGGCCGTCAGGTCCGGCTGCTTCCAATAGCCGTGCGCCACGCAAGGACCGCGCACCCAGAGCTCACCGCGTTCGCCGGTTGGGACTTCATTGCCATCATCATCGACGATCTTCGTTTCAACGGTCATCAGCGGCAGGCCGCAACTCCCGGCCTTGCGAAGCAGTGTCGGCAGATCATGCGCCGGCATCGCAAAGTTGGAGCCGGTTTCCGACATGCCGAAGCCTTCCGAAATGCGGACACCCGCATTCACGAAGCGCTCGGATTGCGCCTTTGGATTGGGCGCGCCGCCAATCGCCCAGCTGACGATATTCTTCAGCTTCTCCGGCGCAAATGTTGGCTGGTTCCAAAGGGTGGCAGCCATCTGCGGTACCGAGAAATAATGAGTCACGCCAAGCGCAGGGTCAGTCATCCGCTCCAGCGTGTGCACGGGGTCAAAGCCTTTGGAGATGAGCAGCGTAGCCCCGGCCTGAATGGGGGAGCGGGCGGCCGCATAAAGGCCAGCTGTGTGGAATAAAGGCATGTCGCACAGAAACACGCTGCGCATCGTGACGTCATTGCCATAGATGAAGTTGGCGCAGCCCCAAAAGGCATTCTCTTCGGAGAGCATGACGCCCTTGGGCCGTCCGCTGGTGCCGGAGGTGTAGAGGAAAGTCGCGACGTCGCCAAAAGGGCGGCGTGCATCGGCGGAGGGCTTGTCCCCATCTTGTCCAAGCGACAACATGTCGGCGACCGCCATGGCACGACGCGCGGCTGACGGCGGAGCGAACTCGGGATCATGAAACACGATTTCCGGCTCAGCATCTGCTGCCAGCGCATCAATTTCTGCACTGGCGAGGCGCCAGTTGAACGGCACGAAGATGGAGCCCGCCCGTGCGCCTGCGTGCTGGAGGATCACCATTTCCGCGCAATTTTTGGAGAGGGTCGCAAGGCGAACGCCGCTGTTCGGACCAAACTCGCCTTCAATCCAAGCGGCCAAGCGATCAACCGCTTGGTTGAGCGTCCCATATGTCCAGCGTCGATCGCTCTCAAGATCTACAATCGCCAGCGCTTTAGGGTTTGCGCGGGCGTAGGAGTGAATGGGGTCGCAAAAGGTCATGGCAGGATCGCGCTTTGCAAGTTGGGGAGGAGAAGAGATAGATGGGGTTCCGCCAAAGACGAAACCCCAAGTTCATCTTATGACTTCACCTTATTCACGTCGAACGTACCGAGACCCGGCTTGAAGCTCTTTTCGTCAAGGAACTGACGTGTTGCTTCCTTACGGGCTGCCGCACCGCCAAAGCTGTGCAGCGCTTCCTGCGCACGGATCTGATAATCCAGACCATTGTCGTAAGTCATGTCGACCATACGGCGCATCGTCCATTTGGTGGCGCGCAGCGCGTGGCCGTCCTTCTTCTTCAGAACATCGGCAATTTGAAGGACGCGCTCCTTGAGCTTGTCCGCAGGAACGGCTTCGGTGATGAGGCCCTGCTCCTCGGCCTGCTTGCCGGTGAGGTTTTCGCCCATCATTGCATGGTACATGGCCTTACGAAACGGCATCAGTTCCTGCGCGACCTTGGAGGCGCCACCACCGGGCAGAATGCCCCAGTTGATTTCTGACAGGCCAAATTGGGCGTCTTCGGTGGCAATGGCGATGTCGCAGCCGAAGAGCGGGCCATAGCCGCCGCCGAAGCACCAGCCGTTGATCATAGCGATCGTGGGCTTTTCATACCAGCGCAGGCGTTCAAACCAACCATAGCTTTCGCGCTGCGCCTTGCGGACGGCACCAAGGCCCAGTGCCTCATTTTCGCGGAAATACTCCTGAAGATCCATGCCGGCGGTCCAGGCTTCGCCTTCGCCTGTAAGCACCAGAACCTTCACGTCGTCGCGGAATTCCAGCTCTTCCAGAACCTTCTTCATCTGCCGGTTGAGCTTGGGGCTCATGCAGTTGCGCTTTTCGGGGCGGTTGAACTTCAACCAGGCGATGTCGTTCTCAACGGTATAGGCAACGGTATCTTCTTCGGCACGATCTGACATAGCTCACCTCTTTGCAAATTATGTTATGGCCCATAACAGTCGACATTGCAGAGGACAAGCGCCATTGATAACGGGTCATCATGCGAGATCCGCTTCTTCATTATCCCGGCTATGTTTTGCGCCGCGCTTCAACTGCGGCGATGGCGGAGCTTGCGACGCGGATTGTGGTGCTCGGCTTGCGCACGACAGAAGCCACGATCCTGCAAATTGTGGCAGAAAATCCAGGTATTTCGCAAAGTGCACTTGGGCGGATGTTGGATATTCAGCGCGCCAATATGACGCCGATCGCGGCACGGCTTGAAGCGCGCGGGCTCATGCGCCGGTTGCCCAGTGATGGTCGCTCTCTGGGGTTGGAGTTGACGCCGGAAGGTCAACAGCTTGCAGAGAAGGCGCAGGCTGTCGTCGACGCATTTGAAACGGAATTGACCAACCGAATCCCCCCCGAACATCGGGACCATCTGATGCCGGCCTTGCTGGCATTATGGCCTTCAACTGACGGCTAAAATCCAACAGCGTTTCACTGCCGCCCCGTTGACGTTTGGCGCTCCTCAGCCGTAAGTGTTGCATACAAATCATCAGGAGCAGGGTGCCGACAATGCGCGCTATTGACTATTTTGACCGCGGGCATGACCGCAAGCCGAGCCGGACGGCGATTGTTGACACGGTCACGGGCCAGCAATGGACCTTTGCCGAAGTCAAAGCGCTTTCTGAGCAAATCGCAGCTGCGATGCAGAAGCATGGCTTCAAGAGCCAGGATCTACTCGCACTTTATGGGCCGAACAGCGGCATGCTGCTCGTGGCGCTGCTCGCCATGTGGCGTGCAAATGGAAAATGGATTCCGGTGAACACGCGCAACGCGATTGACGCGAATGCGGGCTATATCAACTATGTGCGTTGCAACTGGATGTTCTATCACTCCAGCCTTGTCGACGAAGTGACGCAGCTGCGCCGTCTCTGCCCGACACTCAACACGTTCGTCTGCATCGACAAGCCGATGGACAATGAATGGGGCGGAGATCCTTCGCTCGACCAGTTCATCGGCGGCGTGACTGCGGCTGACTTTGTCGAACCTGAAATCGACGCGTTCGGCAACATGCACGAACTCGTCGGCATCTTCCCGACTGGCGGCACCACCGGCCCGTCAAAGGGCGCCAACGTGACCAACCTCGGTTGGGGCACGATGATCGAGACGGCAGCTGATGGCATGGGCGGGCGCACTGACAATCCAGTCGCGCTTGTGTCCGCACCGATCACCCACGCTGCTGGACCGATTGCGCTATCGACGATGAGCCTTGGAGCGACGCAGGTAATCCTTCCCGGCTTTGACGCGGAAAAGGTGCTGCAGGCGATCGACCACTACAAGATCAGCCACATGTATCTGCCGCCGACGGCGCTTTACCAGCTGCTCGCCTCGCCGGAGATCGGAAATCACGACTATACGTCGCTGCGTATTTTCATCCTCGTCGGATCACCGTGCAGCCCGGAAAAGCTGCGTCAGGCGGTCGAAGTCTTCGGTCCGTGCATGTGCCAATCCTACGGTCAGGTCGAATGCCCGATGATCGTCGCCTGGTTCCCGCCGGAAGACGTGGCGCGTTTCGCCAAGGAAGCGCCTGAAAAGCTGGCGTCTTGTGGCAAGGTCACGCGTTCCATCAAGGTCGCGTTGCTTGATGACGATGGCAAGCAGGTCCCGCTGGGCGAGGCTGGCGAAATCTGCGCGCGCGGCTTACTTGTGTCGCACAGCTATTTCGAAAAGCCCGAGGAAACCGCTGAAGTCCGCAAGTTCGGCTGGCACCACACGGGTGACGTCGGCAAGCTTGATGAAGATGGCTACCTCTACATCGTCGACCGCAAGAAGGACATGGTCGTCTCCGGCGGCTTCAACGTCTTTACGTCGGAAGTCGAAGCGGCTGTCACCGAAATCGCCGAAGTGCGCGAATGTGCTGTCATCGGCATTCCGCATGAGAAGTGGGGCGAACAGGTCCACGCGATTGTCGTTGCCGATGGCATCGACGAAGCGACCGTCATTGCCCATTGCAAAGCCCGTCTGGGTGGCGTGAAGGCACCGAAGTCGGTCGCCTTTGTCGACGCTATCCCGCGGACTGCCGCCGGTAAGATGGACAAGAAGGCGCTGCGCATTCCCTATTGGGGTGAGAACGCCCGCATGGTGAACTAGCCGAGGTTAGGCCGCTGCCTCCAGCAGGATGGCGGCGGTCTCTTCGGGCTTTTCAACCATGACACCGTGGCCAGTGGGAAGCGAATAGACCTTCCAGTCTGGGTCAACCTTCACACGCTCATGAAATTTCGTGAACACTGTGGGCGCATCTTTTGTTGCATAGATATAGGTGCGCCGCGTGATGGCCTGTTCGGCGCCCGTCATCTTCACCGGCTCAATCAGCGTCAGTAGCGGGTGGCGCGTCAGGAACGACGGAGAACCGGGGAAGGGGGCGACAAGCCCCGGCATATCCCGCTGTGCATCGATATAGTGTTTGCGCGAGGGCTCGTCGGCGATGTCCCACAGCGCTTCGCCATCGCGCGGCAGGAACGCGTCGACATAGACCAGCGAGCGGATCGCCTTGCCGAGGCGGTTGGCGACTTCGGTGATGATCATCCCGCCATAGCTGTGGCCCGCCAGAACGAAATCGGTCAGCCCTTCGGCCGCAATCATATTCGTAACATCGGTGACGTGCGTTTCGAGCGTGATGGCGGGCGAGATCAGGTGCTTCTTCTCGCCTAGCCCGGTCAGGGTCGCGATATGGACGTCGTGCCCCTTGGCGCTAAGAAGCTTCGCCGTGGCACGCCAACCTTGCCCGCCGCCCCATGCGCCGTGAACGAGAACGAACGTCGCCATGATTAAATCCTATTCTTCCCATTCGGAAATGTAGCTTTGGCCAAAGTTGAGGCCCGACACGTCATACGCCAACCCTCATTTTGCGTGACGCTTCCACTCAATGGGCGGTTTGTCCGCCGTCTATGGTGAATAGCGCTCCGTTGATGAAGCTGGCCGAAGGCGAGCAGAGGTGCAGAACAGTGCCTGCGATCTCTTCCGGCTGTGCGGCACGACCGCTGATGTTCTGGGCAAAGAAGGCCGCACGGAAATCTGCGCTATCGGCCCAATGCTGGGTCATAGGTGTGACGACAAAGCCGGGCGCAATAGCATTCACGCGGATGCCCAATTGCGCGTACTCAATTGCAGCGGCCTTGGTCAGGCCGACGACAGCATGCTTGCAGGCAACATAGGCTGACATATTGGGGTCTGCGATGACACCGCCGACTGACGCCGTGTTGACGATGGCGCCACCACCGACCTTCAGGAAGTGGCGGATCTCTGCCTGCATGGCGAAAAAGACGCCCTTCAGATCGACATCAATGGCGAGGTCGAGTTCGGCTTCGGTGACTTCATGGAGCGGACGCTGCGGCGGCAGGACACCCGCATTGTTGAACGCAAAGTCCATGGAACCAAAGCGACTGACACACTCTTCGACCAATGCCGTCATGGCCGCTGCGCTGGTCACATCGGCTTTGACGTAAGCGGCCCTGCCGCCCGCTGCCGTGATGGCGGCAACTGTTTCAGCGGCTCGGTCATCGACATCGCCAATCAGGACGGCTGCGCCGGCATTGGCAAATGCGATGCACGTTGCCCTGCCAATGCCGGTCGCCCCCCCCGTAACCAAAACTGTCTTGCCTGAAAAAACCGCTGACATCTGATCTCTCCCAAAAACCCTTACTGCCCGGGTGCGATCAGCACTTTGCACTCATGTGTGCGCTTGCGCAGCGCCTCAAATCGCGCTGGCGTGTCAGCAAGTGAAATGGTGTCGGTTACCAGCGCGCGGGGTTCGGCAGCACCGGCATCGAGCGCGTCGAGCGCTTCTTCATATTCCTGCCGTGTGAAGAAGGCGGAGGTGATGAGACGCACCTCCTTGGACAACATGGCAAAGCTGTTGAATGTGTCTGGCCGGGTGCACAGGCCGAGCAGGCAGATCGTGCCGCGCTTACGGACTTGCTCTACGGCTTGGGCGATGAGGCCCGGGATGCCGACGCATTCGAACACGATGTCGGGCTTTGTGCCCAGCATCTGTTCAATGCTGCCGACCGGATCATCGGGGCTGACGCAGAAGCCAGTCGCCCCCATCTCCATTGCACGCGCTTCCTGAAAGGTTCCAAGATCTTGGATGATGACGTCGCTTGCGCCCTTGCGCCGTGCCCAGAAGGCAACGGCCAGGCCAATGGGACCAGCGCCGAGGATCAGCACCCTATCGCCCGGTTTCATTCCCGACATGTTGACGCCATGGAGGGCGACAGCCAACGGTTCAATGATGGCTCCATCCGCAAGGCTGGCCGATTGGGGCAGGCGGATGCACTGATTGGGTTTGGTGACTGCATATTCGGCATAGCCGCCGCCCTGCAGGCCAAAATGATCGCACCAGGCCACTTCGCCGGACATGCAGGACGCACAGTGTCCGCAGCTTTTTAGAGGGATGACGGAAACAAGATCGCCAAGCTTCAGCCCTTCTGCACCCATGCCAAGGGCCACGACTTCGCCCGCAAATTCATGGCCGAGAACGTCGCCCTTATTGATGCCGTAGGCCGGGTCTTCGGTCATGTGCAGGTCAGACCCGCAAATGCCGCAACGCCCGACCTTGACGACGACTTCGCCTGCCTGAGGCGTCGGGTCATCAACGGTTTCAACCGCGAGAGGCTGATGAAGCCCCTGCATGACCACGGCGCGCATCAGGCGATACCGGACTTGCCCGGCGCGATGACGCCATTGGGATCAATCGCGTTCTTTAGCAGCTTGTTGAAGTCACGGTTGGTCTGGCCATATTGCTGGGCAACCAGCTCCATCGAGTTCACGCCCGTCCGATAACTGGCCCAGCCCTTTTTGCCGAATGTCGTGACGAGGTCCTGATAGCACGCGTCGGCCTTCTTTTCCTGTTCCGGATCGCTCTTGTCATAGAGGAGGGCGATGATGTGGTGCAGGTCACGCCAGCCAATGGCATAGGCTGCGGTATAGTCGAAGCCATGCTTGTCGAGGATTTCGCGGGCAAGCTTTGTTTGGCCCTCTGCCTCAGCGCCCTTCGCGGCCGCAACCGGTGCGAACCAGGCCAGACCACCACCAGCTCCGCGCCAGCGCAGCAGGCCGATCTCATCGAGGTTGAGGCCGCCTTCCATCAGTGTGGCATGATGGTGGAACCATGGGTTGTCGCCCATTTCCGCCGCCGTCAGCACTTCGCCGCCGCTGGCGGTCAACTGCGCGCGGATGATGGGTTCAATGGCAGCCACAGTCTGTTCCGTGCCATAGAGTGCGAAATAGGTATTCCACATACCAAGCCCGTTCGCCTTGGCCGCTTTCTTGACTGACGCATCATCCAATGGCTGGCCATCGGGCACAATCTCATTGCGGCGCTTGAACATGGCGAGCTGATAGGATGCACTCATCATCAGGTTGCAGTTGGCCACGAGGCTGGAGACGCGCAGCGGCCGCATGGCTTCGATGATCTTGGGCACGTCGGCCATATTGTCATGGCGGATCATGAATGGCTTGTAGACGGGCGGGCGCGGCATCAGCCACATGCCCATTTTCGTCACGATGCCGAAGTTCGATTGGGTGAACAGGCCGTCGACATAGGGGCCGTAACCCCATTTGAATGCCTGCCAAGCTGTTGAGCCTTCAATGCTGCCCATGCCGGTGCGAAGGATTTCCGCGTTGGGCAGGACAACTTCCATGCCGCACTGGAAGGTGAAGTGCTCGCCATAAGGCGTGTAGCCGACACCGCGGTCGAGTGTGTTGCCGACGGGCGAGGCAATCGGGCCCACGGTCGGAACGTCAATCCACAGCGGGATGTTATTGTCGTCCAGATAGTCCTTGAGCTGCTGGTAGGTCACGCCTGGCTCAATGAGACAGGTGCCCAGATCAGCGTCCACTTCAAGGATGCGGTTCATACGCTTGAGGTCGAGGACGATCTGCCCCGGCGTCGCGGGGGCGGCCATGCCATAGCCCATGTTCTTGCCGGTAGAGATCGGCCAGATGGGCTGCTTATACTTGTTGGCGATACGGACAATTTCCTGCACCTCTTCCACCGTGCGCGGGCAGACGGCGCCGAGCGGAACGTGCCGGCCATTTGGATCAGGAACGTAGACCTTTCCCCAAGGCATCACGGCTTCGGGATCGCCGAAGACCCATTCATCCCCAACGACACTGCGCATCGCCTTAATGGCGCCAGCGAAGTCCGCCTTGGAAACGCCGGGGGCAAGGGTGCCCTTATTGTCGCAGGAGGCGAGGCCGACCATGGCGGCGCCAAGAACGCTCGCGCCGATCAGGCCGCGACGGTTTAATTCAAATTCGCTCATTTGCCGTGCTCCTCAGTGCGGGCGGGGCTTTTGGAAATCCAGACAGCGAGCGCATCGAGCTCTGCATTGGTCACTTCTGTTGGGCGGAAGGCTGGCATGCCGTTGCGACCATGCCGGGTCACCGCCTTGATCATATCGGTGTCCAGTTTTCTGCCAAGAATGATCGGGCCGACATTCTTGCCGTGGCAATATCCGCACACCTTTGCGTACGTGACTTCAGGTGGTCGTTCGGGTTGATATTCGCCCAGCTTTTGGGCGGCATATGCTGCTGAGGCGAGGCCAAGTCCTGCCGCGATGCTGATCATCACTTTCATTTGAAGTTCCCCAGTTGAACGCCGCCATCAATGACGACATGAGCGCCTGTCATGAAGCTGGAAGCGTCGGATGCGAGAAGAAGCGCAAGGGGCTTCATTTCCTGCGTATCCGCCATCCGGCCAATCGGAATGGTTTTTTCAAAGGATGTCCGGGCATCCGGGTTTTTCTTTACCCAGCCATCGCCGATATTTGTGACGAACGGGCCAGGTGCGATGGCATTCACGCGGATGCCGAATTCGGCAAGCTCAAGCGCGGCGTGGCGAACGAGGTGGAGAACACCCGCCTTGGCCGGCATATAGGGTATACCAACGATGGGTTCATTGATGATCCCGGCGTTGGAGGCTGTCGCGATGATGGAGCCCTTACGATTGCCGGCGCGCATGCAACGGACGGCCTCGCGGATGGTGTAATAGGCACCGCTCAGATTGATATCGATTGAGCGTTTCCACTTTTCGGGATCATATTGATCGATGCGGCCCAATGGGTTGCGCTCGCCAGAAGGCGCCCAGAAGCCGTCGCCTGCATCCCAACCCGCATTGGCAAAGCAGATGTCTAGCCCGCCATAGGCTGCCACATGGGCGTCGAACGCCGCCGTCACTTGGGCAAGGTCGGAGATGTCGCAGGCAACAGCCTGAACTTCAGCCCCTTCGCCGCGCAGGCGGGCGGCTTCCCGTTCTGCGCCGTCGCTATCCAAGTCCGCAATGGTTACCTTGGCGCCTGCTTCGGCCATGGCCTCTGCATAGGCCAGCCCGATGCCCGATGCACCGCCTGTCACCAATGCACTGCGGCCTGTGATATTGAACTGGTCGAGTGTCTTCATGCGTTACTTGCCTCAAACTTTATCATCTTATTGAGGAGCCGACGGGCGCGGACGCCGCCGCCGTCACCGTTCAGAACGAGCGGCTCCAAGTCCCAGAAATCCTGCCCCGCCATCAGACGATGGGCATCGCGGATGACGGGTAGGTCTTCATGTTCAAAAGCGAAGGACAGGGCAGCATGAAGGCCTTCGCTGAACTCTGTGTCGCCCAGCTTGTAATCGCGGGAGGTGGCCCAGACGTAATGGGTGGTGTCGGGCGTTTCGGGCGTGAAGGCGTGGAGCGATAGAAGCGCTTTCATATCCTCGACAAATGTCCCCGGTTCTCCGGCGCGATAATCGAAGAAGAGGGTGGCGGGCGCATGCCAAGTCACTTCCCCGAAAAAGTCCTGCTTGCGCCCCTCAACGCCAAGCACGCCGGCGAGTGCAGGCGAGATGTAATCGTTCTTTTGGGTGTAGCGCGAATAAGCATGTGTCTCATCCTGCCAGAATTTGCGCTCTCCTTGCGTGAAGGCACTGGCAACGAGGGCAGGGTGCACGAAGTTGGCGTGGCTCAGGTCGAGAATGTTGTCGCTATAGAGTTCATAATGCCCTTCAGCGAGGGTCACACCGCGCACGGCTTCCCAAGCGGGGTCATCCAGCCAGGCAAAGTTGGGGATGAGTGCGGTGTCCGCCTTGTCGGCATCCCCCATCCAGATCCACAGCAGGCGATACCGCTCGACTAACGGATAGGCAGGCACCGAGGCCTTCGGTGGCGGATCGCCCAGATGTGGGTTGTGGATGCATACGCCCGATCCGTCAAAGCGGAGTCCGTGATAAGGGCAGGCGAGGGCGCCATCAATGACCGACCCGTCGCCAAGTGCTGCGAAGCGGTGCGGGCATCTCCCGCCAATGGCCATTGCGACGCCGTCCCCATCGCGGAACAGGGCCACGGGTTCTTCAAGAAAGACTTTGGCTTGGGGTGTGTCGGTCAGGTCATCCGACCACCCAGCCACATACCAGCAGTTGCGCAGATATGTGCCCCGCTTGGACGGGAGCTTTGGAATGGCCCCGTTAACGCCCATCGGTGCGCCTAGAGATAGAGAGCGGGGTTGATCTTAATCCCGTGCTCTTTGCAGTAGCTTTCATAGTGGTTGATGAACCACCACACGTCGAGCGTTTCAACGTGGTTGCCGTTTTCGTCGTAAAACTCGTTGGCACCCTGCATATGGAACAGAGCCTTCATCCCGTTGGGGTCATCGGTGACGAGCGTGTGGGCAGTGCCGGGCGTTTCGGTGATGAAATCCCCAGCTTTGCAGACCCAATCATATTCCAGATAGCGGAAGGAGCCTTCGAGACCGATCGCCCAAACTTTACCGCGATGCTTGTGCGTGCCGATAACCCCCGGTCCTTTGATCCAGAGGATGTTGGCGTAGATGTTTTCTTTGGTGTCGAACGCGACGTGACGGATCGCCGCATTGTCGCCAAAGGGAACCCATGGGCTCTCTTCTTCCGAACTGCCGACATAGGTGCCTTCGGAGCCACGCGCCTTGATGATATCGCCGTAAAGCTCAGGCACATTGACGATTTTATAGGCGCCGGAAGGGGGGGCTTTCATGGACATGGAAGGGGGTTCCTAGAGGTAGAGCTTAGGATTGATGGGGATGTTATTTTCACGGCAATAGGTCTCATAATGGTGGATGAACCACCACACGTCAGACGTGTCGACCAAGGTGCCTGTGTCGTCGTAAAACTCAATCGGGCCCTGCATCCAGCCGAAGAGCTTGCAGCCTTCGGGATGGTCGGTGACGAGGGTGTGGCTCTCACCCGGTGTTTCGAGGATGAGCCCGCCCGGTGAGGCGACCCAATCATATTCCAGATAGCGTACGCTGCCTTCAAGGCAGACCATGGTGATCGTGCCGCGATGCAGATGGGTCCCAATCACGCCGGGGCTTTTGACCCATAGAATGTTGGAAAACAGGTTCTGGCGGACATCAAAAGCAAGATGCTTGATCGCCGCGTTGTCGCCGAAAGGAACCCAGGGAGAGTCCACATCGGACTGCGCATCAATATAGCGGCCGCCTGGGCTGAGACGGTCGACAAGTGCCTTGTGCGGGAACTTGACGTCGACGATCTCGGCTTTGTTTGATGGCGGTGCGGTCATCACGGACATGGACTTGTGCCTTTTAACGAATGAGGGTGTCGACATAGTCGGCGCCAATGCCAACTGCGTCATAATGTTCGCGGGCGGCCTTCATGTAATCGAAGACATCATAGTGACCGACGGTGTTGCCCTCATCGTCCAGCCACATCAGAGGGCCGGAGACGACGAAGAAGACCTTCATTGGGTCCTGATGCTCGTAGCAAACGAGCGTGTGGCTCTCGCCTGGCGTTTCGTAGACGAAATCACCCGCTGTGGCGGTCCAATCATGCTCAAGATACGCCCATTTGCCGCTGATCGTGTAGGCCCAGATGGGGTGGGGGTGGTAATGACGGTTCACGAGACCTGCCGACTTGGACATGAGGACATCGGCCCACATGTTCTTTGACGGGCTGATCCAGACCGGCTTTGAAGAGACGGTTTCGCTGATGGGAACCCAATAGCGTTCATCGCCTTCAGCAATTTTCGATAAATAGACTTCGGGCAGGCCGCCCTCGCGGAAGACCTTGTCGACCGGCTTGATGTCCTTCCAAAATTCGGAATGGGCAGTCTCGGGCATGATACTCTCCAGAAAGTCAGCAATGCTAAAATGAAAATGGGCGGAGCCGCGTTTGCGACCCCGCCCATTGTTTGCGGCTTCTTAGAAGTCCAAGCCGAGCTTGAGGTACCATTCACGTGGACGGCTGTACGTACCGTAGAACTGGCCACCGGCAATCTGTGCCTGACCCGTCACAAGATAACGCTCATCCGTGATGTTGGTCATGCCCGCTGTGATGTCCCAATTGTTACCCGACTTGTAGGTGATGGAACCATTGAGCATGTCCGTGGATGGGCGCTGAAGCAGATAGGCGCGTTCGGTGTCGTTCCAGAGGCTGGACGTACGGGTGTAGTCTGCAAGCAGAACAACCTTACCTTCACCAACAGCCAGTTCGTAACGGGGGCTGATGTTGAACTTCCACTTAGGTGTCTTGGGCAGATCGGCGCCCGGGAACACACCGGCCTGGAAGGGGTTGGCAGCGACCTGCGCACCCGGAAGGACGGAGGTATACTTGGAGTCCGTGAACCCGACGGAGGCATTAATGAGGAAGCCATCGGCAGGAGCCGCTGTCAGTTCCACTTCAAAGCCCTTGATCCGAGCGTCACCGGCATTTTGAATGGTCGGTGATACGCCCTGCTGGAAGTTCAACTGAATGCCGGCATATTTCGTTGTGAAAACGGCGGCATTCAATTGCAGCTTGCGGTCGATGAGGGTCGATTTGACGCCCACTTCCCACGTGGTTGCCTTTTCTTCGTCAAAATCAGGTGCCGTTTGCAGAGGGTTGGAAAGGCGTGTGGTCCAGCCACCCGTCTTATAGCCCTTTGACCAGCTGGCATAGGTCATCACGTCGTCGCTTGGGTGGTATTGCAGACCAACCTTTGGCGAGAAGTTGTTGAACGACTTCTTCTGAGTGCCGGCGATGTAATAGCGAAGTGGCTGGCCAGCATTTGGGAAGCCTGCGGCGATGCGGCACGCGTCCGAGATCGTCGGGTTGATGGACGCGCAAGGCGGCACACCAACCTGATTGAGGATCTTGTATGTCAGGCCGTTTGCGTCGGACTGAAAGCCTTCAAAGAGCTTGTTTTCATGCGTGTAGCGACCGCCGATCGAGATGCCGATCTGTTCGGTCGGCCGATAGTCGACCTGACCAAAGAAGGCGTAGTTTTTGGTCGAAAGGTCATTCGGACCATCCACCTGCAACAGACCTTCGGCGAACGTCACATAATCATGAAGGTCGCCTGCTTCCTTGAAGTAATAGGCACCAAGGACATAGTTCAGCTTCTTGTCCATCGCGGACCCGTTCAGCTGAAGTTCCTGGCTGAACTGGTACTGGTTCATCGTAAAGCTGGTGTGCAGGAAGTTGAGCGGCGAGCCGTCAATATCCATGCCGACGTTCCAGTGGAGTTCCCGATAGGCCGTAATCGACTTGAGGAGTACGTCGTCGCTCAGGTCGACTTCGATGGTGCCAGCACCGCCATAAGACTTCAGCTTGGAATAGTTGTTTCCATTGGCATAGCTGGTGTCGATGTCGCTCGTGACAAAACGATTGTCATAAGGCAGCCGATTGTTGGAAGGATTTGCATCGGCATTGACGCCAAACACCGTCGGATTGTCGAAAATGGTGTTCAGACCGCCGATACCGCCAAGATATGCGAAGGAAGGTGGGCCGCCACCGCAGGTTGTGGTGTCACCCGGAGCTGCAATCGTGCCCTGAATGGCGCAGTTATAGGTGCCGGCAAAGACCGCCGGGGTCGTCGCAATCAAGCGGTTGGCGAGCTGGGACTGGTCAATGTTGGAATAGTCGCCGGACAACGTCACACGGATGGAGCCGCCGTTGTCGTACTTCACCTTGCCACGCAGGTTCCAGCTGTTGTCGCCGCCTTCGCTGCCAAGGCCGATATTGTCGTAGCCAGCGGCTTTGTAGTTTGTGATCGGCGTGGAATCGAAGTTCGAAGCGCCTGGGAAGGCAATGCGCTTGAGATAGCCGTTCCGGTTCTTCGTGGAGAACGCGATTGAGGAACTCAACGACTCACCAAGGGGCAGGTCAACTGTCCCACGCGTCTGGATCAGGCCGAACTTGCCGACAGTCAGATCCCCCTTGAAGCGGAACTCTTTGCCGGGATCGTGCGTGACGATCGAGATGGCGCCACCAATGGTGTTGCGGCCAAAGAGAGTGCCTTGCGGACCCTTCAAGACTTCGATGCGCTCTACGTCTGGCAAATCCTGGTTCGCGCCGACGGAACGGGCAAGGTAAACGCCATCAAGATAGATGCCGACGCCGGGATCGATGTTGAACGCAAAGTCATTGGCGCCGATGCCGCGGATATAGGCGGAAAGAACGGCGGACGATCCAGAGAACGGCGTACCAGCGTCGAGTGTCACGTTTGGAGAGATGTTAGACAGCGAAGCAACGCTGGTGACAGCACGCTCCGACAGGGCTTCGGCAGTGAAGGCCGAAATGGCGATTGGAACATCCTGAACGTTTTCAGCGCGCTTCTGAGCGGTGACAACGATTTCGGCGATACCGCCCTCGTCTGACTGAGCTTCTTGCGCAAAAGCCGGCAACGCAACTGTAGAGCACAGAGCAGTGGCGGCGAGGGCTGTGAACTTAAGCTTCATGGCAAATCCCCTTCCTGAATAACCTGCCGATATAATTCCGACAGTTTCGAAGACCGGAGTATGCGACGATTGCCTAAACCGGTCTTGCACTCACGCGCATCCAGTTAGGACTCACGCGAAGCAAATCAGTTATGGTCTCTCCAATGCCGCGGTGTCGTGCCGAATCTTTGGCGAAAACACCTAGTGAAATATGCACTGTCATTGAAACCAGTGGCATAGGCGACATCAGTGATGCTGTGGCTTCGGTCCAATCCCAGTTTTTCCGCAGCTTTTTGAAGCCTGCGGTCGAGAATATAGGCGCTTGGGGTTGTGCCCATTGCCGCAAAAACATTTTGCACGGTGCGCAATGAAACGCCCAGTTCTGAAGCGATCATACCCGTTTTGAGTTCCGGGTCGCTCAATGACGCCTCGATCAGGGACATCACCCTATCGCGCGTTCCTTTCGGGGTGACCAAGGATGAGCCTGAGCCTTTCACCGCAATTGCGAGAAGATCGAGGAAGACGTTGGCGATGCCCTCCTGCCAATCCGGGTCGGCGTTGCTCTGGTCCCCTTGTTCCCACAACGACAGGAGAAAATCATGGACGAGCCGCGTTCCCGGTGCCGAGCCTGCGATCGTTCGACACAGATGATCTTCAATGCTGGGGAGCCGCGAAGAAAGGGCCGCGCGCGACATCTCCACAACCAGCATTTCATTGCGATCCGACAGGTCGGTGTAATAGGCGTCTGCCGCATAGCACAATGTGAGATCACCTGACGCCAGTTCCGCCTCACGCTGCCACTGGCCGTTGAGTGAATGGCCCCTGTGCTGCAGGTGGAAGATGATCCGATCTGGGCGTTCGATCACGCCGTCTTTCCAGCGTTGAACCCGGGCCTGCTGAGAAACAGGGCGGATCATGGTGAGATCACCCAATTGCCAACGCGACATATTGGCGGAAAAGTTATCTGAGGTTGAATCAATGGCAAGGCCGGAAAAGGTTTCGCTTGTTACGCGATTCCAGAAATCCAGTCTTTCGGGAGGAGAAACGCTGTCTGTGGCAAATCGCTCAATCAGGCTCATGTGATCCTCCTAGAAGGGTTCAAGACTTTGCGGAGATCATGCAATTGCGGGCGACCCAGCCTGTTTCCGGCGCGCAAGCACCCGGGGCGCTGTTTCCCGAAGGCCAAGGCCAACGATGGCGGCAAGGATTGTTAGGCCAAGCATCAACCACATGACGGCGGATCGGCCATACACGTCGGACAACATGCCTGCTGCGAAGGGGCTCAGCACGCCTCCCAAAACCTCGCCAATGCCCATGACGATGCCGGTCAGAGATGCCGTAAGGCGCGGATCGACCGACTCGGACGGGATGGTCGCCATAAAGATAGGGAACACGCCATTGAGCGCCCAGCCAAAGAAGAAGATCGCGGCCAGCACCCATGTGCTCCCTGTGAAGAACATCGCGCCGAGCGGGAGAATGACACCCAGCAATGAGAAGCCGACAATCGACGCTTTGCGCCCGATATGATCGGAGAGTGCCGCCACCGCAAAGCTTCCGATACCCGCTGAAATGCCGAGCGTGGCCATTAGCCACTTCGTCGTGTCTGGATCAAAGCCGCGGTCATTGGTCAGGTAGAGCGGCATGAACGCCCAGCAGCAGACCAGATAAGACACCAGCAGCACGGAGATGACCGAGCAGAGCTGCACGTTTCGATCTGCAAAGGCTTCCTTCATCGTTGCTTTGGGAGCGTCGCCTGCCTGAAAGGTTTCCCGCGCCGGCTCTTTAACGAAGAACCAGATAATGGCGGCGCTGATCAGGCCAGGCGCTGCTGCCAGAAAGAATGCATCGCGCCAGCCATAAGCCAGGGCGACCGGAATAAGGATGAGGGGCGCGGCTGCAGAGCCAAGAACATTTGATCCAAGGTTCTGGCCGACACCCATCGCAAGTCCACGTTTGTCTTCGTCCACTTCGGCCGCAATGATTGAATGGCTGACGGGCATCACGCCGCCTTCAGCAGCGCCCATCAGGAGGCGCGCACCAAGCAGCATGAAGAAGGACGTCGCGAGCCCGGAAACGAAGGAGCAAAGGCAAAATGCGATCGTTGCGACAACGATGACTGGTTTGCGCGATCCAAGCTTATCGGAAATGCGGCCGACCAGAAATCCGGCGATGGCCCATGTCAAAGAAAGTCCGGACGACAACATGCCCACCTGCGTGTCACTGAGTTGCAGGTCCGGCTGGACGAAAGGCATCAGGAAGTTGAGCGCGTTCCTATCAAAAAACAGGATGCCGAAATTGAGACTTAGAATGCCAACCAAGAAGGCCTGATAGGCGCCGGACCGGCGGGTTCGTGTCATTCGGGTCTCTCCTGTCATGCCTCCTGTTTTTGGGCGGAGGTCATTTGTATGTAAAGCAAACAGATTATTTCAAGAATTGCAATGGCTTTTAGCCGAACGGACGAACGGGATCGCGGCCGTCCCAGTTTTGCGATGCGGCCCAAAAGCGTGTGAAGACTTCGTCCATGCCTTGTGTTGCGGGAATAAGTTCCAGAAAACCGGGATCATTCACGCCATTGTCGAGATAGGCAACGGCGCCGCCCGTCGGCACGCCGGCGCGGAAGGCAACCTCATAGCCCTTGGCCCGATAGGCGGCGATCTCCGCGTCAACGTCGGTGACGGCGAGTCCAACATGGTGAAATCCGTAGCCGCGCTGATCAATTGTTTCCTTGTACACCGATGGGTGGTCATCGAGCGGCTGGATCAGTTCGATACACATGGAGCCTGCAAAGCCCATGGCTATTGCGACGTCGGCCGTCGACTTCTGGCCGCGGTAGACATGGTCTTCGGCCAGAAAATGATCGAGGAGGAACCATGGGCCCGTCTGCGCCGACGATACCCACCAGTCGATAGCTGCGTGAATATCCTTCACCACATAAGCGGTTTGAATGATGCGGCCGATATCCTGTCCGAAACCGAATTTAATCATGCATCGATCTCCGCTGCGATCTTAAGGAGGGCGTCCGCCAATTCACGCGGACGGGACAGGAAAGGGCTATGGTCCGCATCAAGCGATGTGACGGAGAGGCAGGGCTGTAGGTCCTGCATCATGCGTTGATCGCTGATGGGAATGGTCTTGTCGTGCACGCACTCAATGTAATGCCGCGGAACAGAGCCATAGCGCGCCTGAGACAAGTTTAGCTCTGTCAACCGGGGTTGGTCTGGCTCGGCCATGAGGCGGTCAAAAGCCTTCTCAACCAGATCGGGCGGAGAAAGCTGCGCGAACACAGGTGCCGCGTGGCTGCGATCAATGATTGTGGCAATGCCTGATGGATGGGGTTGGACGAGTGCCCGAAAGGCGGGATTGGGTTCTGCGCGGTCCCGCCATTGCTCCCGCGACATACCGGATGGCAGCATCATGGCGCAAATATAGACGAGAGCGGCGATGTCTTTGGGGATGCGCTCCGCCGTTTCGCTCAGCACCAGTCCGCCGCGGCTATGTCCGCATAGGATGACGGGCTTCGCGGCCGAAATGCAAAGTTCCGACACATAATCCGCCCAGTTGGCGAGGGTGGCCGCGGCGAGTTCCTCGTCGGTCCCGCCCATACCCGGCAGGTCCGGTGCGATGACAGTGTGGCCTTCAGCCTCAAGCATGGGCTGGATCAGCTCAAAGCTCCAACCGCCATGCCAAGCTCCGTGGATAAGAATGAACGTCGCCATCAGAGCGTGATCACCGTCTTTCCAAACAGTTCGGGTGAAGACTGATAGGAGAAGGCGGCCTTGGCATCTTCCATAGCAAACGTCCGATCCACCACCGGCTTGATTTTGTGCGCATCAATGAACGCATTCAGCCGATCGGCCATGCCACGCGAGCCCACGAAAATCCCGCGCATGCTGGCCCATTTGAACATGAGGCCACGAGGGGAGGTGTCTCCCTCACGCGTCAGAACGCCGATGAGAGACACTTCGCCACCAACGGCAACCGCCTGTATTGATTGCGCGAGCGTACCCGCGCCACCGACTTCGACGACATGGCTGATGCCCTTGCCGCCGTTGAGCCGAACTGCCTCCGCACCCCAATTGGCTGTGGTGCGGTAGTTGATGGTGTGATCTGCGCCGAGCGCCGATGCGCGGGCCATTTTGTCATCAGACGATGACGTTGCGACAACTGTCGCCCCAGCCGCCTTTGCAATTTGAAGCGCGAGTAGAGAGACGCCGCCCGTCCCAAGAACAAGAACGCTATCGCCAGCCTTGGTTGGCTGGGGGCCTTCCATCAGCGCGTTCCAAGCGGTGACACCCGCACAGGGAAGGGTGGCGGCTTCCTCAAAGCTTAGCGTCTTTGCGATATGCACCACGCCGACCTCTGGAAGCACGACATATTCCGCCAGCATCCCGTCAATGGGCGCCGCGCCTAAGGCCTGACCGACCGCCGCGGTTGGCGGGCCATCATCCCAATTCTGAAAGAATGTTCCGGCGACACGGTCGCCAGCTTTAAAGCGGGTTACGCCAGCGCCTACGCTTACAACTTCGCCGGCACCGTCGGACAGCAAAATGACATCCTTAGAGGCCTTGCCCCCCGCATAAAGGCCCTGTGGGATCAATTGATCCCGGAAATTGATGGAGCAGGCACGGACGCGAATGAGGACTTGGCCTGCGTCGGGCGTCGGCGTCTCCCGCTCAACCAAATGCAAATCATCCAGTGAGGATGCGCCCGCACTCAAAACCCACGCCTTCATTTCGATCTCCTCATTCGACAAAAGTTGCTCGGCGCAATCGGTGCGAGTTCGCTCCGTTCAAAGCAAGAGAATTTGATTTCGTTTGATGAAATCTGGCTAGTTGGCCTCTACGGCTTGGCCAATGCGATCAGCGATCCCCTTAAGCGTTTCCAGATGACGGGAGACCACGTCTTCGACACGGACGCGTTTGCTCGGCCAAGTGACATTGAGCGCGGCTATTGCGTGGCCGTTGGCCATAATGGCGACGGCAATGGACGTCTTGCCATCGCGTAGCACCATTTGTTTGCCGCGATCCTGCCAGGGATGATGTGGTTCCCGCATCGAATAGCCGCGCGTGCGGGTCTCTGCGATGATGTTGTCGAGCAACTCGCGCTCGTCTGGCGTCGCCGTTTCCGGCTGCAGGCGAACGATGATCGCCTCGCGCTCCCGGGCGTCGCAGGCGGACAGATATGCCCGTCCCGTTGCGGTGTGCAAATAACTTAGTTTGACCCCGACAGGCCCCAGAATAGCGGCATCAAAGCGGGCAAGTGGGCTATTTGTTTCAATGATTTCGACATGGTCCATACGGGGGACAGCAAGGATAGACGGCCAAACGACACGCTCACTCAACTCGACCATAAAGGGTGAGGCGATCTCAGCCAGCCGATCGGTCACATCTGATCGGGAACTCGGTGCAGCCAGCGCCGTCGACAGATAGGCGCCATCGGCAAGGCGCTGCCAGACGAGACCGCGCGATGAGAGCGTGACAAGCAAACGCAAAAGCGTGGCCTTCGCCAACCCAAGGCGCAAATGGAGCTCGTGCAGGCTGATGCCGCCGCTCTTTTGCACTTCAAGCAAGACGTCGATCCCGCGTTCCAAGGCGCGGATTGATTTGACCTTCCGATCGATCATGGCAAAACCTGTTTCACGCGGTGCAATTAGCCGCTCGAATTTGATTAGGCAATCGTGCACGAATGTGAAACATCGCGGCCCATAACGGAGAGGAAAGCGGAACCATGTCAGGTCCTAATGTCTTGTTGATCATCACGCAGGATACGAAGGAGCAGGAGGCGCATTATGTGCGTCAGATTCTGGAAGGGGCAGGCTGCTCGGTCATCCACCTTGACCCGAGCATCCGGCGCACCGTTGGCGGGGCTGAGATTTCACCTGAAGACGTGGCGGGTGCTGCTGGCCATACCATTGAAGATGTCCGCGCACTCGGTCATGAGGGCAAGTGTCAGGCTGTGATGACCGAAGGCGCCGTTAAATGTGCGCTTGCGGCGCATGAGGCGCAGGGATTGTCGGGCGTTTTGTCAATCGGCGGCTCCATGGGCACAGGGCTCGCGGGTTCCGTCATGCAAGCGCTGCCTTATGGCCTCCCCAAATTGATCGTCTCCACCATGGCCTCCGGCTTCACCAAGCCGTATCTTGGGGTGAAAGACATCGCGATCATGAACGCTGTCACCGATGTGTCCGGCATTAACTCGATTAGCGGTGAGGTTTATCGGAATGCGGCTCTGGCAGTGGCCGGTATGGCAAAGGGTTATACGCCCGTTGCCGCTTCGACGCGCCCGCTGGTCCTCATTACGACGCTAGGCACGACGGAAAAGAGCGTGAAGCCGATCCGCGAGGCTCTGGAATCGGATGGCTGTGAAGTCATGGTGTTCCACTCCTCAGGCGCTGGCGGCCCAACATTGGACGGGATTGCTGCAGAGCGTGACGTGGCGCTTGTTCTCGATCTTTCGCTGACGGAAATCCTCGACCACATCCATGGCGGGCTTGCGGATTCTGGGCCTGATCGCGGCAAGGCGGCGATTGGTCGAGGTATTCCAGTCGTTTTCGCGCCAGGCAACTCGGACTTCATCATCTCCGGCCCGATTGAGGTTGCCGAGGTCCAGTTTCCGGGCAAGAAATATCATATTCACAACCCGGCATTGACGGCTGTCCGCACAGACCTCGAAGATTTGAAGCCTATGGCCGACCATCTGGCGGCTATGTTTGCAGATGCCAAAGGGCCAGTCAGCTTCTTCGTCCCGCTGAAGGGATTCTCCAACCACGATAGCCCCTACGGCCACATTCATGATCCGAGCATTCCTGGACCATTTGCCGATTATGCAAAGTCCGTGATGCCAGGCAATGTCGAATTCCGCACGATTGACGCGCATTTCAATGACGATGCCTTTGCCGATGTCATCATCGCCAAGGCGCGGGAGCTTCTGGCAAAATGAGCGTTGAACTGCCGCTTTCCTCAGAAGATGTGAACGAGATCGCGACCATCCTTGATGGGTCCAGCTATGACCGGCTTGATATCCGGACAAGCCGCTTCCGGTTGCGTTTTGAACGGTCAGGCGAAGGCTGGTCGCAGGAATGGTCGTTGGACGAAGGGGCGGAAGTTGCTGTCGCGGCTACTGTCAGTGTCAGCACTGTGGCTGTTGTCCCCGAAGGACTGGAAGGCGTTGCAGCGCCTTTGCCGGGCACATTCTATCACGCGCCGCAACCGGGAGCACCGCCCTTTGTCGCGGTTGGGGATGTTGTCGGTCCCGATAGTGTTATAGGCATCATTGAAACAATGAAGCTGATGAACCCCGTTCATGCAGGTTGCGCGGGTCGCGTCGTCGATGTCCGTGTGGATAATGCGACGATGGTCGATAGTGGCGCTATCCTGATGCATATCCAGCCGGCCTGATCATGATCCGCAGACTGTTCATCGCCAATCGCGGAGAGATTGCCTTCCGCGTCATCCGGACCGCGCGTCGGCTTGGCATGACGAGCATTTTGGGCGCGTCTGAGGCAGACTTTTCTAGCTGGCCCGCACGCGACGCGGATGAGGTTGTGTGTGTTGGGCCAAGCCCGTCCCCGCAATCCTATCTTTCGGTCGATGCTGTGATAGCGGCAGCGAAGGCGGCACGTGCTGACGCCATCCATCCCGGCTATGGGTTCCTCTCCGAAAATGCTGCTTTTGCGCGGGCAGCGGCGGCGGCTGGTATCATCTTCGTCGGGCCTGAGGTTTCGAGCCTTGAGGCCATGGGTGACAAGCTGATGGCCCGCAAGGTTGGGATTGAGGCCGGTTTGCCGGTCGTTCCCGGAGGTGAAGCGGCAGACAAGGCACAGGCGCTGGAGCGCGCCAACGCGACAGGCTTTCCCGTTCTGCTGAAGGCCGTTTCTGGCGGCGGCGGTAAGGGCATGAAGCGCGTTGATCGCGTGGAAGATCTGGAAGCCTCCATCGATATGGCAATGGCAGAGGCGCAGGCCTCCTTTGGGGATCCGCGCATCTATGTGGAACGGTTTATCGCTTCAGGACGCCACGTTGAGGTTCAGGTGCTGGGGGATGGCGAAACGGCTATTCATCTCGGGACGCGCGACTGCTCCATCCAGCGCCGCTTTCAAAAGCTGGTGGAGGAAGCCCCGGCGCCGATGATCCCCGATGACAAGCGCACGGCGATTGAGACGGCGGCGGTCAATCTAGCACGCCATCTCAATTATCGCGGGGCAGGGACCGTAGAGTTCCTCGTTGATGCCGAGACCTTTGATTTCTTCTTCCTAGAAATGAATGCGCGCATTCAGGTCGAGCATCCGGTGACCGAAGAAATTACCGGGGTCGATCTGGTGGAGCAGCAACTGCTTATTGCCGATGGAAACCGGCTCACGCTCACGCAGGACATGGTGCAGGCGGACGGTCACGCCATTGAGGTGCGCATCAATGCGGAAAGTTGGGCGAATGATTTCCGTCCGTCTCCGGGAACAGCCACGCACGCGGCTTGGCCCACAGGTGCCGGTGTTCGGGTCGACACCCATATGCCGCGCGGTGGCGTGGTTCCGCCATTTTATGACTCTCTGTTGGGCAAACTGATTGTACGCGGCGCGACGCGAGAAGAGGCCGTGGCACGTCTGACGGCGGCCCTCGATGTGCTGAGCATTGACGGCATTTCGACCACTGCGGACCTGCACCGTGCCATCGTTCGCGACCCACGTTTTCAGGCGGGTGGTGTTGATACTCGCTTCTTTGAAGGGCTGACCCATGGCTGAGATTTCTCTTGTCGATGTGTCGATGCGCGACGGCAATCAAAGCCTTTGGGGGGCGACGGGGCTCAACACAGCTCAAATGTTGCAGATTGCAGGTCAGACCGACCGCGTCGGTTTCCGCGCGATTGATTTCACCTCGTCGAGCCACATGGCGGTCGCCGTCCGCTATTTTCAGAACAATCCTTGGGAACGCATCCGCCGCGTGGCGTCAGCTATGCCGCGTACGCCGCTGCAGTTCATCACGACCGGCCTAAGGTTCATTGCCTGGCAGCAGGCCGATCCCGAATTTATGCGGCTTGTGTACCGGCGTCTGCAGCTGAACGGCATCCGTCGCTTTGTCATGCTGGACCCGATGCATGATGCCGATGCCGTTATTGAGGCGGCGCGGATCGTGCGGGAAGAGGGCGACGCCGAGATCATGGGTGCGCTCACCTTCACGCTGTCCGAGGTTCACACGGACCAGTTTTATGCGGATTTTGCGCGCAAGATATGTTCGGGTGGCAACATCGATCTTGTCTACATCAAGGATCCCGGCGGACTCATGTCGCCTGAACGGGTGCGTACGTTGGCGCCCGCGGTCAAAGCAGCCATCGGCAATCGTCAGCTGGAAATCCATGCCCATTGCACCATCGGTTATGGCCCCTTGTCGAGCCTCGCTGCGGCTGATCTTGGGTTTGTAGATGCAATACACGTAGGCATTGGGCCACTGGGGGAGGGGAGTTCGCTCCCTGAAGCTGGCCGTATGGTCGCGAACCTTCGTAACGCGGGCCACTCCGTCAATGTGGACGAGGAGGCGTTGTCCAAGGTCTCGGACTATTGGTGGCGGCTGGCGCGGGCGGAAAGCCTCCCAGCCGGGACACCACAGCCGTTCGATTCCAGTTTCCTTCGGCATCAAATTGCGGGCGGCGTGATGACGACCACCCGACGCCAGCTTGAAGAGCTCAAAATGGGCGATCGCTTTGACGCGGTCGTGGCCGAGACGGAGCGCGTGCGCGCGGAACTGGGCTATCCCATCATGGTGACGCCGTTCCCGCAAATGGTCATGAGCCAAGCGCTCTTCAACGTTATCGGGGAACGTCGCTATGCCCAGGTCTCTGATCAGGTCTTGCGTTATGTGATGGGCAAATTCGGACATCCGACAAGCCCGATCAATCCCGCAGTTGAAGCCGCCATCCTTGATCGCCCCCGGGCGCGGGAGATTGAGGTGGAGCCGATGTTCCCTGAATATGGGGATCTTCGCCGAAAGTTTGGGGCGTCGATGCCAGATGAAGAATTCCTGCTGCGTGCCGTGATGCCCGTCGATCAGGTTGATGCGATGCTGTCTGCGGGCAGGTCTCGCGCAACCTATTCACCCGAAGCTGCCCCGCTGCTGCAGCTGCTGCGGCAACTGGCCGCCAAGCCTGCGGCTCGGAATATCGTTGTTGAGCGTCCCGGCCTGCGGATCGCCTTAAATGGAGGCGCGCATGTCGTCTGAAATTGATGCGCGGATCAAATCTGCACGCGGCTTCATCTTTGATATGGATGGGACGATCGCCCTGGGGGATGCGGCGTCGGGAGGGCACAAGGCGTTGCCGGGCGCTGTCGCGTTCTTGTCTCTCCTTCGGGCGCGTGGAACACCGTTCCGCGTGTTCACCAACGGCACAGCGAAGCCACCAGCGGCTTATGCGGCTAGCTTGCGGAATGCAGGCTTTGATCTGGCGGATCATGAGATGATGACACCATCCTCATCCGCAGCGATCTGGTTTGAGCGACAGGGCATCCGTCGCGTCCGTGTGCTTGGTAATGCGGGCGTCGCAGCTCCGTTGATCGAGCGCGGCATCGAGGTGATTGGCGCATCGGAAGGCGCTGAATGCGACGCTGTTTACACCGGTTGGTTCCGAGAATTCACTTTCCCGGATCTGGAGGCGGCCTGTCAGTCCCTTTGGGATGGTGCAATGCTCGCCACGGCAAGCCACGTGCCTTTCTTCGCCACGGCAACCGGGCGCGGTATTGGCTCCAGCTTCGCGATCAACAAGATGCTTTCGGCCATGACCGGCAAACAAGCCAAGGTTTTGGGTAAACCCTCTCGCATCGCGTTTGACGCCGCTGTGGCGGCCATGGGCCTGCCAAAGAGCGCCGCGCGTGACATTGTCGTCTTCGGCGATGATCCCGCACTGGAAATGCGCATGGCGCGCGGGGCAGGGGCTGTGGGCGTCGGCCTGACAACCGGCCTCATGAAGCGGGATGTCGTGGCCGGGTTGCCGGACAATCAAAAGCCGCACCTTTTGATCGACGATTATGCAAGGCTTTCTGATCTCCTAAGCTGATCCTGCTGACGTCCGATTTTTCTAAACGGCTGCGGACGACTTTTCCCGCGGTTCAAATTATGCCACGCTTGCACGATGCCCGCGCCATATTGGATGGAATGTTCGGGCGTCTGGTGCACTGCGGAGTTATGCATGGCCTCTCATCCCATTGAACAATTGTCGACAACCTATTTAGGCAAGAATAGCAGCGAACTTGAGCCAGAAGAGCTGCGCGTTCTAAACAGCCTGCATAGCCAGACACCCTTGGCGCGGGATGCCGCAGACTTATCGGATGATGTCTCAACCTTTGGAGAGAGGCTGTCGGACAAGGTTGCGGCGGTCGGCGGTTCTTGGACCTTCATCATCATCTTCTCGCTTGTGCTGCTGGCTTGGATGCTGCTCAACACTGACGTTTTATCGCGCTTTGGGATGGCTTTTGATCCCTATCCCTACATCTTCCTCAACTTGATGCTCTCAACACTGGCGGCCGTTCAAGCGCCTGTCATCATGATGAGCCAGAACCGACAGGCCGCAAAGGACAGGCTTGCCGCCGCGCATGACTTCGAAGTGAATCTGCGCGCGGAGCTCGATATCCGACGTCTTCATGCAAAGGTCGATGAGATCGCGGCCCGCAATGCTGAGTTAGTAGAGGAAATCCGAGCTTTGCGTCAGAGGTAGGCCCAATCGATCAACCGTTTAGGGTTCGACCGGTTCCGGTATAAGAAATCTGTAAAGAGGCGGTGGTGGACGCACTTGGGCTCGAACCAAGGACCCGCTGATTAAGAGTCAGCTGCTCTACCAACTGAGCTATGCGTCCACATCGCCGGTAAAATCAGAGGAATGAACCGCTGGCTTTGTCTGCGAGAAGAGGGGCCGATAGCAGCGCGATTCCCGCTTTGCAATGCCCATGTCGGAACTTCTTTCTAAAGGCCGGTGCGGCGGCGGCTGTGGCGTTCGATGGACATCAGCACGCCGAGGCAGAGCATGACGGTCAACATGGCGGTGCCGCCATGGGAAACCATAGGGAGCGGGATGCCGACCACCGGAGCCATACCCATCACCATCAACAGGTTGATGGTGACATAGTAGAAGATTGTCATCGACAGTGCGGCTGCTGTCATCCGGCCGAAGCGCGTGGTAGCGCGGCTTGCGACTTGCAGCCCCCAGCGCCCGACCATCACGAAGGCGACTATGATAGCGAGACCACCGAGCAGCCCCCATTCTTCCGCCATGGTAGCGAAAACGAAATCCGTGTGACCTTCTGGCAGGTAATCGAGATGGCTTTGTGTCCCGTTGAGATAGCCCTTGCCGAAAATTCCGCCGGACCCGATCGCGATCTTTGACTGGGTGATGTGGTAGCCTGCGCCCAGCGCGTCTTCCTCAGGGTTGAGAAAAATGAGCACGCGTTTCTGCTGATAGTCATGGAGGAAGCTGAAGACCACGGGTAGGGCGGCGGCGCCTATGACCGCCGTGCCAACGAACAACCGCAGAGGTATTCCGGCAAGAAACATGACCGTGACCCCGCCAGCAGCGATCATCAGGCCTGTGCCGAGATCTGGCTGCAGCAACACAAGCACAAACGGAATTCCAAATAGCAAGACTGGTGGCCAGACTGCGGTCCAGGTCCGGACCTGTCCGGCGGGTAACATGGAGTAATAGCGTGCTGTCGCTAGAACGACGGCCAGCTTCATGAGCTCGGACGGTTGCAGGCGGATGAACCCCAGATCAAGCCAGCGCTGGCTGCCGCCGCTGATGCCGCCGATCAGTTCAACCGCGATCAGGAGAATGAGAACGGCTGCATAGCCGGGCATCGCCATGCGGGCGTAGAACTCTTCCGGTATGCGGGACATGATGATAGCCATCACAAGGAAGATGCAAAAGCGGACAGCATGGCTGGCGGCCCAAGGTGTTAGGCTGCCGCCTGCCGCCGAAAAAAGAACAATTGTCCCAAACCCGCCGATCGCGAGCAAAAGGAAGAGAAGCCGCCATGGGAGTTGCTTCAAAGGGGCTGGGACGAAGCCATCGGTCATTGTGGCGATCCCTCTGCTGGCCGCGGAGGCACGTCCGCCGTAACAGGGGCGGCTGCGGTCTCCGGCTCGGGCGAAGCGGCTGCATCACGGTTGACAGGGGCGCCTGCGTCCAACCGCTCTTCAATCTCCGTCGTTTTCTTGATCTCAGAATCTTCGACGCTGCCTTCGGCTGCGGCTTGTACGGCGGCTTTGGGGTCGCTGGCCGCTTTCCACGCGGCTGCCTTTCGGGCCATGCGCGTATTCACGTCGCCACCCCAACCGGCTTCGAGGGCCGTGAGTTCCTCCATCGCCTTTGCGGGATCATAGAGGTATGTCATCATGCTCTTGGCGACAGGTGCTGCTGCGCGGGCCCCACCCATACCGTGTTCGATCACGACGGCACCCGCATAACGCGGCTTTTCAACAGGCGCGAAGAAGACGAACAGGCCGTGGTCCCGATACTTCCAATTGCCGGATTGGCCCCGTTGGCCACCTTTAATTGCGCGCACCTGCGCCGTGCCGGTTTTGCCGGCCATCCGGATACCTTCCAACGGCAAACGGCTTCGTACAGCGGTGCCGGCACCGTTGACCACCAGATCCATTCCGTCCCGCACAACCTGCAATTGCTCCTCTGAAAAGGGCAGACGTGCAGCCGGCTTTCGCTGGCCATGAATGAGATAGGGGTCGAGCATCTTGCCCGATGCAATCCGCGCGGACATGACCGCCAACTGGAGCGGACTGCTCAAAACATAGCCTTGGCCGATGGTCGCGTTCAACGTGTCTGACTGAGACCAATCCTGATCAAACTTCTTGCGCTTCCAGGCGCTGTCCGGGACGGTTCCGTAGCGCTGCGACGGCATGGGAAGGTCAAACTCTTTGCCCAGACCAAGCATTTTCGCAACAGGAGCAATGCGATCATAGCCAATGCGACGACCCATGGCATAGAAATAGGTGTTGCAGCTTTTCATGAGCGCGTGACGCATATTCATGGGGCCGTGACGGCCAAGGCACCGGAAGGTGCGGGACCCGAGCGTATACCCACCATTGCAAAAAACGGTTTCCTCTGGGTCGACGCCATTCTGCAGCAAAGCAAGAGCGGCGGCAGGCTTGACGGTTGACCCCGGCGGGTAAAGGCCTTGCATGGCCTTGTTAAGCATCGGGATGTGGTCATCCTCCTGCAACATCCGCCACTCAATCCGCCCGATCCCGTCGGAAAAGCTGTTAGGGTCAAAGGATGGCATCGAACTGAGGGTCAATATGCCACCCGTTTCGCAATCGATCACAACGGCCGAGCCAGATTCAAGGCCAAGACGCCGCCCGGTATAAGCCTGCAGCCCGGCGTCGACGGTCAGCTTAACGGTCTTGCCCGGCACATCAGGACGTGTGGCGAGATCGCGGACCAGCTTGCCACGTGCGGTAACTTCGGTTCGCTTGGCCCCCGGTAAACCGCGCAGGGTCACTTCCTGGGTCTTCTCCAAGCCGTCCTTGCCGATCTTGAAGCCGGGGGTAATGAGCAGCGGATCCCGCTTTTCTTCATAATCCTTGGCGGAGGCCGCACCAACATACCCGATCAAATGGCCCACGCTTGCGCCTTCTGGGTAGTGACGGGTGAAGAACTCGCTGGGGGCAACGCCCGGCATTTCGGTGGTCCGAAGGCTGACTGCGGCGAACGTTTCCCAATCAATATTTTCGGCGACTGGAACGGGCTGGAACCCAGCCGCTTTTTTAAGATCTGCCCGCACCCGTTCAACGTCGACAGGCGTCAGCCGCATAACTTGAGCGAGCTCTGTCAGGACCGCGTCCTTGTCAGCCAGTCGATCCGGGATAAGGTCTACACGGAACGCGGTGCGGTTGAGCGCGATTGGACGGCCATTTCGGTCGACGATCCATCCACGTCGGGGTGGAATGATCTGAAGGTTAACCCGGTTACTTTCTGCGAGAAGTGCGTACTTCTCGTTCTCTGCCACGGCGAGCCAAGCCATGCGTCCGGCCAGCAATACGCCAATCCCCACCTGCGTGCCCCCAAGGAAGAAGGCGCGTCTTGAAAATGTAAACTGCTGTTGCGCTTCGGTGACTTGCCGATTGGCCCCGAACAGAAGCTTCAGAGGGTCCATCGAAGAACGTCCAACCGCGCGCATAAGCGCACCATAAGCGGGAATATGAGGATGGACACAATGATTTGCGGCAAAAGGACAACCGCATTTGTGTTTCCGCCGCTGCCGTTGGCAATGGCAAGTCCGACCAATTGGACGACCGCAACCAGCGTTCCGGCAATTGCCCAATCCTGCCGGTAATCACGCCACATCATCCAACGGTCAAAGATATCGAGCACGAGAAACACCAGTGTCCAAAGCAGCATTGCAGAACCGAGCGGCTGCCCGCTGAAGATGTCGTCGAAAAAGCCCAATGGCAAGGCGGCCCAGACTGGCCAAAGATCGCGCACGATCATTCGCCAAGCGAGCAGGATGAGGAGGCCGAAAGGCGGCAGGAGCGGCAGCACAGAGACCTGGGGGATAAGGACCGTCATTGACCCGAGCATGACCGAGATGGCGGGGACGCCAATGAGCGCCCAGCGGGAGGCAACGCGGTTGAGACGGGGCTCATAGCCGCGCGCCATTAGTTTTCCTTTGCCTCGCCGATTTGCGATGGCGCCGGGGGTGGGGGCGCCTGATAAATGGGCTCCACCTCCGCATAATCGAGACGTGCCGGATCTGCCAACGGTCGGGCTTTCGTTCCCTCGCGGCCACGGTCGATGGCGCGCGCCACAGCAATGCCCGGCCGATAGATTCCGCCTGAGCCGGACGTGACGAAGATGTCGCCCGGCTTGAACTGGACTCCGCTGGTCAACGGGCGCAAAATCAGCCGTCCATCGCCCGTCCCAATGGCGAGGGCCGGTGCGCCGTCAACGGAGCGCTTGACAGGCGTCACGTTGCCGCCATCCACGATGAGAAGCACCCGGGCACTGACGCGGCCCACGCTGACGACGCGGCCGACAAGGCCATCAGGTCCGACAACGGGTTGCCCGTTGGTCACACCATCCGAAGCCCCTGCTGATAACGTCGCATAGCGCCGACTACTCGCACCTGTGGAACTCACGAGAACCGCCCGCGTGATGGGTTGGATCGCGTCGTTCTTTAGCCCCAGCAACTGATTCAACCGGCGGTTTTCCTGCCGCAAAACGTCGGCTTCGATGAGCTGGCGTTTGGATGCCGCAAGTTCCTTTGCCATCGCTTTGTTTTTCGACGCCGCATCGAAATAGGCACCAATGCTTTCCCCAACGTCCCCGGTCGATGCCAGCGCGCTGCGCGCTGCCGAAGAAACGGGGGAGGTCATATCGGCCAAAATGCTTTGAAGCGCAGAATGACCATTCGGGTCAAACCGCGACGTCAGTACAAGCAAAAGCGCAAAGCCCGCCCCTGCGACCGCAATCACATAAGAGGCAAAAATGCCATATTGGGCCCGGCGGGAAAATCCGGGGCGCCGGGGAGAGGGCGGCGCCATATCTGGCAGTCCCCGATCAGGCGGTGAGCAAGACGCCGCGGAAAGCGGGGTCTTCCAGCGCACGGCCCGTGCCCAGCGCGACGCAGGTCAATGGGTCATCCGCAACAGTGACAGGCAAGCCGGTTTCATCGCGCAGGACTTCATCCAGTCCCTGCAGCAAGGCGCCACCGCCCGTCAGAACGATGCCCTGATCGACAATGTCTGCCGCGAGTTCAGGCGCTGTATTCTCAAGCGCGATGCGCACGCCTTCCACGATGGTGCCAACAGGCTCTGAGAGCGCCTCGGCGATCTGTCCTTGGTTGATCGTGATTTCCTTCGGCACGCCGTTCACAAGGTCACGGCCCTTGATGTGGATCGTCTTGCCGATGCCATCAGCAGGCGGGCGGGCGACGCCGACTTCCTTTTTGATACGTTCCGCCGTCGATTCACCGATCAGCAGATTGTGGTTACGGCGCACATAAGAGACGATGGCTTCGTCCATCTTGTCCCCGCCGACGCGCACGGAGGTGGTGTAGGCCAGACCGCGCAGCGAAAGCACCGCGACCTCCGTCGTTCCGCCGCCGATATCGACAACCATGGATCCAACGGGCTCCGTCACGGGCATGTCCGCGCCAATGGCCGCAGCCATCGGTTCCAAGATCAGGTGAACCTGGCTTGCACCGGCGTTGGAGGCGGCGTCACGGATGGCGCGGCGTTCAACCGAGGTGGAGCCTGACGGCACGCAGATAATGATTTCCGGGAAGCGCATGAAATTGCGCTGACCATGCACCTTATGGATGAAGTGCTTGATCATCGCTTCAGCGACTTCAATGTCCGCGATCACGCCGTCGCGCAGCGGGCGGATGGCTTCGATATTGCCGGGTGTCTTCCCCATCATTAACTTGGCGTCGTCGCCAACGGCTTTCACCTTCTTGATCCCGTTGATGGTCTCAATGGCGACCACGGAGGGCTCGTTGAGGACGATGCCGCGTCCGCGGACATAGACAATCGTGTTCGCGGTGCCGAGGTCAATTGCCATATCCTGAGACATCATCTTGAACAGGCGGGAAAAGAACATGGGTGTTGTCATCCTGATAGCTGATTCGGCGGGCGATTGACCAACAATTGGGGGCGGTTCCGACAACCCACAACAAAAGTCGATGATCCTCCACCCGACGGGTCGCGGAATGGCGTCCGATGGGGTAGTGCGCGGTTCATGTCAATACGCCGCCTGCCAGAGCATCTCGTCAATCGCATTGCTGCGGGCGAAGTCGTTGAAAGACCTGCGAGTGCCCTGAAGGAACTCGTGGAAAATGCAATTGATGCCAGATCAACGCGAATCGACATCCGGCTATCGGGTGGTGGGATCGACCTGATCGACGTGAGCGATGACGGTTGCGGCATGGATCCGGTGGAAATGTCACTCGCGCTGGAGCGGCATGCCACCTCCAAGTTACCAGGCGATGATATTGAGAACGTCGCAACGATGGGTTTCCGGGGTGAAGCGCTGCCGAGTATCGCGAGCGTCGCCCGCTTGTCGCTCGAGAGTCGGGTGCGGGGGGCAGATGGCTGGCGGCGCGCGGTTGATAACGGCGAGTTGGTGGATGAGGGACCTGCGGCCCTCCCACCCGGCACCCGGCTTCGGGTTGAGGCACTGTTTGAGAAAGTGCCAGCCCGCCGAAAATTTTTGCGGACGCCGCGCTCAGAATATGCGGCTGCGCTGGATGTCGTGAAACGGCTTGCAATGGCGCGGCCCGATATCGGCTTTTCATTGGAGCATGATGGGCGACGGACAATCTCGGTGCCGCCCGGCCAGTCTCGCCCCGAACGTGTGGCGGCGCTGACCGACCGCGATCTTGCCGAGAACAGCATCGGGGTGGATTTAGCACGGGGCGACTATGTATTGGGCGGCGTCGCCGGCATTCCGACGTTCAATCGCGGCGCAGCGGACCACCAATATCTGTTTGTGAACGGGCGTCCGGTGAAGGACCGTCTGCTGATCGGCGCGGTGCGGGGCGCCTATGCGGACTTCCTTGCGCGCGACCGGCACCCAGTTGTTGCGCTGTTTCTTGATCTGCCGCCGACTGAGGTCGACGTAAACGTGCATCCGGCAAAAACAGAGGTGCGCTTCCGTGACCCCGCCTTGGTGCGCGGCATGATCGTTTCCGGTTTGAGGCGCGCATTAGATGAGGCGGGTCATCGGAGCGCACAACCCGCGGCGACGGATGCGCTTGGACTTTGGCAGGCTGAACCGTTGGCGCCGCCCGTTTCCGGAGGATCAATGCCGCTTTGGTCTCATGACTCCGGCCCTCGAGATCACGGCTTTGCGCAGTTCAATGACCGGCGCCCTTCCTTTTCTCCGCCACCAATGGCCCGCGCCGAGCCCGCTTATGCGCCGCTGCCTGAAAGCACGAGCCATCCCCTTGGGGTCGCGCGGGGGCAGGTCAACAAGACCTATATCGTTGCCGAGGCAGAGGACGGGCTCGTCATCGTTGATCAGCATGCCGCGCACGAACGGCTGGTTCTGGAACGGATGCGCCGCGCGCTGGATGGCGGCACGGTCGCGTCACAGGCGCTGCTTTTGCCAGAAGTGGTCGAACTCGAAGAACCGGCTTGTGACCGGCTGGAAGAGCGACTGACCGAGCTGGCGGAGTTCGGGCTCGATCTGGAACGCTTTGGTCCAAATGCCGTCCTTGTCCGAGCCACGCCCGCGCTGTTGGGCAACGGAGATGTGAAGTCGCTTGTTACTGATCTCGCGGATGAACTTGCGGCCTTCGATCAGGCCTTGTTGCTCAAGGAAAAGTTGGAGGCAGTCGCAGGAACCATGGCGTGCCATGGCTCTGTTCGTGCAGGGCGCGTGCTTTCCGTTGCGGAAATGAATGCCCTGTTGCGTGAGATGGAAGTCACGCCGCACTCTGGCCAGTGCAACCATGGTCGCCCGACTTGGATTAAGCTCGCACATGGAGACATCGAAAAGCTGTTCGGGCGGCGTTAGGCCGCCTTGCGCAGTTCCATGCGTTCCCAGATCTCACACAAAGCAGATGTGAGCTCGGTCATCATCGCTTCGGTATGCGTCGGCCCCGGCGTGAAGCGCAGTCGCTCCGTGCCGCGGGGGACTGTTGGGAAATTGATCGGCTGCACATAGACGCCATATTCGGCGAGCAGGATGTCGCTGATGCGCTTGGCCTTGACCGGATCACCGATCATCAGGGGCACGATGTGCGTCACGCTGTCCATCACGGGCAGTCCGGCGTCGGCGAAGCTCTTTTTGAGGAATGCGGCAGACGCCTGCTGCGCCTCACGCTCCTCTGAGGAGGCCTTGAGGTGACGCACGCTCGCCAGCACGCCCGCGACGAGCACAGGGGAGAGCGAGGTCGTGAAGATGAAGCCCGGCGCGTAGGAGCGGATGACGTCCACGATCACGCGGTCGGCCGCGATATAGCCGCCCATTACGCCGAAGGCCTTGCCCAGCGTACCTTCGATAATGGTAATGCGGTCAGAGACCTCATCGCGTTCGGAGATGCCGCCGCCACGTGCGCCGTACATGCCGACGGCATGAACTTCATCGCAATAGGTGATGGCGTTATACTTGTCGGCGAGATCACAGATCTCGGCGATCGGCGCGATGTCGGCGTCCATCGAATAGACGCTTTCAAAAGCGATCAGCTTGGGCGCATCCGGGTCTGATGCTGCGAGCAGTTCTTCCAGATGGGCGAGGTCATTGTGACGCCAAACCTGTTTTTCGCAGCCGGAATTGCGGATGCCCGCAATCATCGAGGCGTGGTTCAACTCATCCGAATAGATGATGCAGCCAGGAAGGATTTTCGCAAGCGTTGCAAGCGTTGCTTCGTTCGACACATAGCCCGAAGTGAAGAGGAGCGCCGATTCCTTGCCGTGCAGGTCGGCCAGCTCGCCTTCCAGATCGACATGATAGTGGGTGTTGCCGCCGATATTCCGCGTTCCGCCGGATCCAGCTCCAACGTCGTGCAACGCTGCTTCCATGGCCGAAATGACCTTGGGATGCTGGCCCATGCCCAGATAATCATTGGAGCACCAAACAGTGATCGGCTTTGGCCCGTTATGCCCCGCAAAGCAGCGAGCATTCGGAAAGGCGCCTTTATTGCGCAGGATGTCAATAAACACCCGGTAGCGACCTTCCTCATGGAGGCGGTCGATCGCGGCGTTGAATACCTTGCTGTAATCCACGGATTAATCCTGCGAGCCAATTTTTTTTGCCATTATCTCGTTGGGTCACTCAAGGCCAGTGAGAACGATTCTCAACTCACCTTTGGACATGTGGTGGTTAGAAACTTTATCGACCTGAGCGTTCTCTCATTCAGTGTCTGCAAGGCACTGGTTTAGAACGTTTTGCTCGATGCAGCAGGGCCAGCCTGTTTTTGGCGGAGGTCCCGCTGCATCTGCTGGCTTCATCAAGTGATTAAGATGCTGCGCGGTCGCCGAAAACGAAGCGCGCCGCCTGCAAGCCCAAAGCCCGCAATCATAAACGCCCAAGCGGCGGGTTCCGGCACGCCGCTGGATGAGATGGTGAAGGTGTAGCGCCCATCGCCATTTGGCGTATTGAACCCGACAAATAGATCACCAAGTCCGGATTGCGAGACAGGGCCTATGACGCCGCTTTCTTCTGAACAGATTGGCCCAACGACTTGGAAGAGAGCGCCAAGACAATCATCGAAATTCAGATTGTTATACCCCAGATAACCGGAAACTACGTTGCCCGTATGGCTCAGTGAGATGGTTCCTTGGGCGATAGTGAAATTCGAAATTGTGCAGTTGCCGTTTGGGTTGATGGAGCAGGTTGCCGTGCCATCGTCTGGGCCAAATCCGAGATCAAACACGCCGGGCAATGATTCGACCCAGAATTGGGAAAAGGTCGAAAATGCCTGAAAATAGTCCGCCGTTGCAAACTGTGCGTTCTGGAACTCGAGTCTGAAATAGAGCCGTTCACCGGAATTGAGTAATGTGGCGGGGGGATTGGCGAAGGCGTCTGTAGAGAAGTCACCCAAGCCGCCGTTGTCGACGATAACGCCACTCGTTCGGATAAAGGTCGCTGAGGCGGGTGCCGCCGTCGCAACCGCGGTAGCCAGTGGAATCAACAAAGATCGAAGTCGCATAAAATAACCCTTTTGAGGGAGACAGACGGTGTGTCTGCCCTTCATCAAGAATATCCTTGCGACCCGACGGTTTGTTTTGAGGAGCGTCCCGCGAAAAGCAACGCACGGAAGCTGAGATAAGGCTAGCATCGGCCTTCCAGTATACAAGGCCAAAAGCGCAAAACTTACGTGCTGCTTGTCTCTACAAGCCGCGGCTTCTCCGTGCTTCGGATGGGCACAGCGGTTGAGGTCATCGTAGCAAGCAGTTTTCCGGTTTCGTCGCGGAGTTCAGCTTCCAGAAAGCAGCTGGATCGGCCCATCTTGAGGCAGCGGCCTTCGGCAAGGAGCAGACCGGGATAGGCCGGGTTGAGGAAACTCGTCTTGAGTTCCAGAGAGGCGATGAACCCCGGTTCACCAAGGGACACAATGCCCGCATAAGCCGCGCAATCATCCAGCATGGCCGAGACAATCCCGCCCTGAATTGTTCCGCGCGGATTGGTCAGGCGTTCATCAGGCTGAAAAGACATCCGAACGATGCCCTTTTCCTGATCAACGCCAAGGACTTTCATGCCGAACAGGGGGCCGGTGGGCGGCTGTTTGGCGTTAAAGCGCTCGATCAACTGGGCCTCGGTCAACGGCATGGTATCCCCCTAAAGATAATCGATTTTTGTTAGGCCATAGGCGTCGAGCGCAGGCTTCAGTGCCTTTGCCCAATCATCCTGTTTTGAGAAGACGGCGCGTCCAGTGGGCAGGGTCGGCCAGTCTTGTCCCTTGGTCAGATGGGCTGTGCGCCGCGCAATGCCTTCTCCGGAATCAACAAGGGCAACGTTCGGTTGGCTCGCCGTGCTGATTTCCCGCGCGAGAAGGGGGAAATGCGTGCAGGCGAGCACGACGGCGTCAATCTGGTCGCCACCCGGCTGACTATACAATCCGTCCAACACACGGCGCATGGCGTCGGGCGAGGGAGGCTCTCCGCGCAATTTGGCTTCGGCCATATCAACCAAATCTGCCGATCCATGCCTCAATACGCGGCAATCACTGGCAAATTCGGCGACCAGATTATCAACATAGGGCTGACGGACCGTTGCTTCGGTTCCAAGCACGCCAATGACGCGAGCCTTTGAAAGAAGCGCCGCCGGTTTAACCGCGGGCACGGTGCCGACCACCGGCAGGTCCAACGCAGACCGGACATGCGCCAGCGCGATGGTGGAGGCCGTATTACAGGCGATAACGATGACGCGGGGGTGATAGCGCTCCACAAGCCGCCCCAGCAGTGCTGGCACGCGCGCGGCAATCTCGGCTTCGCTCTTGGTTCCATAGGGATAGCCGGCATTGTCAGCGGCATAGACAATGGACGCTTTAGGGAGCGCGCGCCGGATATGCTGGAGGACAGAAAGCCCCCCGACGCCGGAATCGAAAACGAGTATGGGACGTTCATCGGACATCGGGACTTGCCCTTGCACAATTGGAGCCTCTATCAAACTGGAAAAGTCGGGGCCAACGGGAGACAACGCCAATGCCAATCTGGATCGCACCTGCGCTCTCGCTGCTCATTGGCTATCTGTTGGGGTCCATCCCTTTTGGCGTTTTGTTGACCCGCTGGTTCGGCGCAGGGGATCTTCGGCAGATCGGCTCCGGCAATATCGGCGCGACCAATGTGTTGCGCACAGGTCGCAAGGGCCTCGCCGCTGCAACGCTCATTCTTGATGCGCTGAAAGGGGTCGCCGCTGTTTTGATAGGCGGTGCGCTTGTGCCGGGTGGTGAGTTGCTGGGGGCTGTAGGCGCCTTTTACGGCCATCTGTTTCCCGTGTGGCTGCGCTTTCAAGGTGGGAAGGGGGTCGCAACCCTGCTCGGCATTTGCTTTGCACTCGATTGGCGGATCGGAGCGATTTACGTGGTGTGCTGGCTTGGGGGCATGGCCTTGACCCGGATTTCCTCGGTCGGTGGGCTTGTCGCGGCTGTTTCGGCGCCGGTGGCGGCGATCTTGTTCGACAATGTCGCGATGGCGGTGATGTTAACAGCGCTCGCCATATCGGTATTGTGGAAACATTCGGACAATATCAGCCGCTTGGCCGCAGGGACCGAACCGCGTATTGGCCAGAAAAGCGAGTGAACCTGTCGTCCGCCGAGCGCATTGACCGGCTGCGGTTGATCCGCTCCGCCAATATTGGGCCGGTGACGTACGTACAACTTCTGCGTCGGTTCGGCAGCGCGGCCGCCGCACTGGACGCAATACCCCATTTGGCAGCACGGGCAGGCGGTAAGGCACCGCGACTTGCTTCGTTGGAAGATGTCCGTCGTGAGATAGACGATGTGGTCCGTGCGGGCGCGCGGCATCTTTTTCTTGGGGAACCGGACTATCCCCGACTGTTGGCAGAGATTGACACGGCGCCGCCCGTTCTGACCGTCCGCGGGGACGCAGCCCTCGCCAATCGCAGCTGCGTGGCCATCGTGGGCGCGCGCAATGCCTCTGCGGCGGCCTGCCGGTTGGCCCGCGAATTAGCGACTGGTTTGGCCCGTGAGGGCGTTGTCGTTGTTTCCGGGCTGGCGCGCGGCATCGATACAAACGCCCATGTCGGGTCGCTGGACGGCGGCACGGTTGGGGTGATCGCGAGTGGCATCGACATTGCCTATCCTCCGGAAAATGCGGCCCTTCAGGAAGACGTGGCCCAACGCGGCTTCCTCATTGCGGAACAGCCACCGGGGCGGGAACCACTCGCCCGGCATTTCCCTTATCGCAACCGCATTATCGCCGGAATGTCGGTCGGTACGGTGGTTGTGGAGGCAGCTCCCAAGTCTGGGTCGCTCATCACGGCGCGTTTGGCCAATGAGGCGGGCAGGGAGGTGATGGCGGTGCCTGGATCCCCGCTTGATCCGCGTGCGCAAGGTTGCAACCAGTTGATCCGGGACGGGGCGACGCTCATCCAGAATGCGGCTGACGTGATGGAGACAATCCGTCCCATCGCCGGACATGTGGCGCAGCGGGCCTTCGACTATAATGCTGAGCCTGTTGGCGGGGATGCGTCAGATGCCGAACGCGCGGAGATTACCAGCCTGTTGTCGCCGGTGCCTGTCGCGGTTGATGAGATCGTACGGCAGGCGGACTGTCCGCCCGCGCTCGTCCAACTCATTCTTTTGGAACTAGAACTCGCCGGTCGTCTCGAACGTCATGCAGGTGGCCGCGTCAGCCTTTGCTGAACGCTTGGCGTTGGCCGCGCGCCAGTGACCGCCAAAGCCATTCGAGGGGGCCATATTGGAAGCGGTCTAGCCAGGGCTTGGACCAGAGCAGCATGATGAGCCACATGAGTGGCACGACCAGATAGACGGCCGCGCGAGGCAGGCCTCCATAAAGGCCCAAACCATAGCCATAGAAGATCGTCGTCATCACGATTGAGGTGGCAATGTAATTGGAAAAGGCCGCGCGGCCAGCAGCATCAACGCGGTCCAGAAGGATACCTTTCATCCGGCCAATCAACCACAGCAGCAACATCGTGTGCCCCAACATCATCGCCATGCGCGGTGGTAAGCTGCCAGCGTAGAAGATGTCGGCCATGACGAGGGGGTCAAAGCCGCTGGTCGTGGCGGCCCAGACCAGCATCAGCGATATTGGCAACCCAAGGGCATAGGCAATGGCAGCCACCTTTAAGTACCGTGCTTGCTCCCACGCTCCGGTCAGGGCGCCCGATTTAAGGAGCGCCATTCCCCATGCCATCAGTCCCACAGTTTCAGGGCCATAAGCGAAGAGCTGGCCCACAAGCCCGCCAAGAACGTCGGTAAGCCGGCTCTCGACGATCTCGGCATAGCTCCCGAGGTGCAAGGCGATGTCTTGGCGAACGCCTTCTCCGCCTGAGGCGCCAAGTTCGGCAAGGATGGCGGCAAAATCTGCCCGCGCTTCGGCAGACGCCCCGATAGCGGTTGCGGCGAAACGGGCGTCATGAACAGTCAAGAGCGTTACGCTCCAAAAGAGCATGTTGAGCAACATGAAGGCCGATCCCATCCAGAACAGGCCCCGCACCGACAGCCAACGAAGGCTCAGCGCAAAGGCCCCGCACAGAGCATAGAGCGCCAGAATGTCGCCTGCCCAGATTAAACAGAAATGGATGAGGCCGAATAGGAAAAGCCAGAACATGCGCCGCATATGGACGCGTGTCGGGTCTTCCCCTTTGGCTTCGGCGCGTTCGACAACGAGGAGCATCGACGCGCCGAACAGCAGCGAGAAGAGGCCCCGCATCTTGCCATCAATGAAGGTGAAGGCGATGGCCCAGACCCAGAAATCCGCACCATCCGAACCGCCCCATGCCGCGGGGTTCACATAAGCGGCCATGGGCATGGAAAAGCCGATGATGTTCATCAGCAATATGCCCATCACCGCAAATCCGCGGAGTGCGTCGAGCGATTGGTGGCGGTCGGGCGACATCTCCTTCCCCAAGTGACATCTGGTGTGTACCCATGCAAGGACGCATTGCAGTGACAAATCAAACACAAGAGGTTGACGCGTGGGTTCATCCCGCTAATCGCAAACTCAACTTGATTCAGGGGTTTTGACAATGGCTGAGTTTCGCCTTCCGGCAAACAGCAGGATCAACAAGAACGGAAAGGTCCATAAGGCCGAGGGCGCGACGCGTCCGAAATCGTTCAAGGTCTATCGTTATGATCCTGATAGTGGGGAAAACCCGCGCTACGACAATTTTGAGGTCGATCTCGATACCTGCGGTCCGATGGTCCTCGATGCGCTGATCAAGATTAAGTCGGAGCAAGATTCGTCTTTGACGTTCCGCCGTTCCTGCCGTGAAGGCATTTGCGGATCGTGCTCGATGAACATTGACGGCACCAACACCTTAGCCTGCACAAAGGCGATTGAAGACTGCAAGGGCGACGTTCAGATCACGCCGCTGCCGCACATGGAGGTCATTAAGGACCTCGTGCCTGACTTTAAGCACTTCTACGCGCAGTACGCTTCCATTGAGCCTTGGTTGAAAACCAAGACGACCACGCCTTCAGGCAAGGAGCGCCTTCAATCACCGGAAGACCGCGCGAAGCTGGATGGCCTCTATGAGTGCATTCTGTGCGCCTGCTGCTCGACGAGCTGCCCGAGCTATTGGTGGAATTCTGACAAATTCCTCGGACCGGCGATTCTGCTGCAGGCCTATCGCTGGTTGGCCGACAGCCGTGATGAATTGACGGGTGAGCGCCTTGATGAGCTGGAAGATCCTTTCCGCCTCTATCGCTGCCACACGATCATGAACTGCGCCAATGTCTGCCCCAAGGGTCTCAACCCTGCAAAGGCAATTGCGGAAACCAAAAAGATGGTTGCCGAACGCGCCATCTAAGCTGACGCGGCCAACTGGAAAGCATATCTGTGACAGATCGTCCGCTCAAGGTGGTGGAAGACGCCGCCTTCGATAACGGGCCTGATCCGGATTACCCCGGTTGGCACCGCTGGGAACTCCATGATGTCAGTCGCTTCAACGGCCAAGTCATGGGTAAAATGCTCGTTCGCTTGGAAGGTGATCTGGTCCGGACCCGGATGTTCCCAGAACATCGCCACACAAATCTGCTCGACATTGTTCACGGGGCCACGACCTTGGCGTTGATGGATATCTCTATTTTTTCTTGCGGGCATATGCGCGGGATTGAAGGGATGGCGGGGTCGGTCACGCTTGATTTGTCCGCCCAGTTCATTGGCGGGGCCGTTCCGAACCAACCGTTGGATTCGGTTGTTGAAGTCTTGCGTGAAACAAAGCGGCTCGTTTTCTTGCGGGGTTTGGTTGTGCAGGGCGAGGAAAAGGTCGGCGCTTTTGCCGCGACCATCCGGAAAGGCCGCCGCCAGTGACCAGTGTGCTCGACCGCTATCGGCAGCTTGTCGCCGCGGGAGAGTTGAAGCCTGACGCGGAGCAAGAAGCCGCAGCCGCGCGGCTGAACCAGCTTCAGCATGAACTGGAAAATCCACCCAAAATTGGGCTTGTGGGGCGCCTTTTTGGCAAGGTATCTGAAGAATTGCCACGCGGCCTTTACATCTGGGGCAGCGTGGGGCGCGGCAAATCCATGCTGATGGACCTGTTTCACGCCAGCCTGACCATCCCGGCGAAACGCCGCGCGCATTTTCATGAATTCATGATCGAAGTCCACGCGCGGCTCCGTGTCGAACGTGCAAAGGAAATTGGTGATCCAATCCAGCCCGTTGTCGCAGCCATCGCATCAGAAACCAAATGCCTGTGTTTTGACGAAATGGTGGTCAACAACTCTGCGGATGCGATGATCATGTCACGCCTGTTCACCGGCCTGATCGAGGCGGGTGTTGTCATTGTCACTACATCCAATCGCGCGCCCAAAGACCTGTATAAAGACGGCCTCAACCGCGAGCACTTCCTTCCTTTTATCGCGCTGATCGAAGAGCGGCTGGATGTGCTGACGTTGAACGGACCAACCGATTACCGGATGGAACGACTGGCCGGGCTCGATACCTGGCACAGCCCGCTTGGCATCAAGGCGACCGAGGCCTGTCGCGAGGCGTTTTTTCGCCTGACGGACTATCCTCCCGAAGATGCGGCGAACGTGCCTTCAGAAGAGCTGGATGTGGGTGGCGGTCGCCTATTGCACGTGCCCAAAAGTCTAAAGGGCGTGGCCGTCTTTTCCTTCAAGCGTCTCTGTGCCGAAGCACGTGGCGCGACCGATTACCTGACCGTTGCCCGCCGTTTTCACAGCGTCATCATCGTTGGAATTCCCAAACTTGGCCCTGAAAACCGCAACGAGGCCGCACGCTTTGTGACGCTCATTGACGCGCTCTATGAGAACAAGGTCAAGCTCATCGCGGCAGCTGATGCTGAGCCGGGGGAACTTTATGAGAAGGGAGACGGTCGGTTCGAATTTGAACGCACGGTTTCCCGCCTGATGGAAATGCAGTCACTTGATTATCTGGCGCTGGGTCATGGAGAGCAGGAGCCCGCCGCCTAAGGGCACTTTCAACTGATTTTAACCGGCTTCAGCTAGGGTTCTCCGGCAGTTTTGTTGGAGGAACGAAGTGGACCTGGCCGAGGCCGAGATACGTTTTGTGCTGGGGGCGCGCTGCCTTTGGTCGGCGAAACGCGATCTGGTGTCTGTTGGCTGGTCATTGTCTGACATACTGGCCGGCAGCCATGTTCAGCGGTCTGACCTTCCGGCGACAGCGGATGGATATCGGTTTCAGTCCATTCCCGCTGATAGGTTACCGTCTGTGGTCAGCAATCCGGGCCTGATCGCTTCGACGCCGCAGTTTTATCCTCGCCATTACATCGACATGTCTTCAGGGTATGACGGCTATCTCGCCCAGTTTTCTTCTAAGACGCGGGCGACTCTTGCGCGCAAGGCCCGCAAGCTGGCGGAAGCGAGTGGGGGTACGTTGGATATCCGGACCTTTCATAGGCCGGAGGACCTTCCGGCCTTCTTTGCAGATGCGCTACCCCTCGCGCGCGAGACATATCAAGCCAGATTGCCAAACGCGTGCCTGCCGGACGATGAATTGTTCAGGTGCAAAGCTGGGCAACTTGCCAAATCCGACGATTTGCGGGCCTATATCCTGTATCTGTCCGGTCGTGCGATCGCCTATCTCTACCTTCCGGTGGACGGCGATGTTCTTGTCTATGCGTACCTCGGCTATGATCAAACACATGCGCATCTCTCACCGGGGACGGTTCTGCAGATGCAGGCTCTTGAGGCCTTGTTCGCGGAGCGGCGCTTTCGCTATTTCGATTTTACGGAAGGGGATGGCCCCCACAAAGCGTTGTTCGGCACGCATCAGGCCGCATGTGCGACAGTCTTCGTTCTTCGTTCTGAACTCCGGAACCATATCCTTCTCAGACAGCATAAGCTGTTCAACGCAGCGGTCGGACAGGCCAGCTCTCTGGCGCAACGAATGGGGATCAAACCTATGCTCAGAAAACTGTTGCGGCCATGACTCGCCCTATCCCTTGTGGTCGGGTCCTGAATTGTGGTCACAAAGAGCATTCGAAAGGCTCAGAGGCGACATGCCGCAACTGATTGACAGCCGCTTCGGGACAACACGTGGTCTTCTGCGCCTGTTGCTGTCCTATCCTCAGCATTGGGCGGGTATTGATGCGCTTCCGCCGGTGGACATGGGCAGTGTCCGCAGATTTGTCTTTGTCTGTCGTGGTAATATCAGCCGCAGCGCTTATGCAGACGCTGCAGCACGCCGGCGAGGATTGGCGGCGGCATCTTGCGGGGTTTCAGCCGATCAGGGTCGTGAGGCTGATCCGGCTGCGATCCAGATTGCATCCCAAGGAGGACTGGATCTTTCCGGCCACCTGGCGACGGAGGCGGGCCGGTTCAAAGCGGAACCCGGAGACCTGCTGCTTGCCATGGAAGTCCGGCAACTGGCCGCGCTGAGAGCGTTGCCACATTTGGCTCAAACGCCGCGCCTTCTGCTCGGCAGTTTTGCTGGCACGCCGCATCTGCACGACCCCTATGGTCTCAGCCTAGCTTATTATGCGGCCTGCTTTCAGAGGATTGATGCCGCACTCGATCGGCTGGAAACACTTTGTCCAGCGGCACGATTGAACGGATGATGTTTGCCATGTCGCGGAAGAACGGGCCGGGATCATCTGTCGCAAACACATAATAATGCATTTTGGGATCTAAGAACCCTGATAGCCAGCGCCAGAGACTTTGCCAGCGGCGCAAGCGTGCATGCGGATCAACATGGGCGGATCGCGCGGCAAACAGCTTGATGAGACGGCGTGTTTCGGGGATCATGAATCGTGCGCGGATGCCCGCTTTCCATGCAGGGGCGTCTTTCGTCTCACCAAGAATGTGACGGCGGTAATGCTCCCATCCGAATTCTGCTCCGGCTGCACTGGCAAGTGGCAAGCTGCCCCAAAAGCGTCCGTTGATCTCCATGAGAACGAACTGCTTTGTGACAGGATCATAGCGATATTCGATCATTGCCGGGCCTTCCCAGCCGATCTCGTTTAGGAACGCTTCAGACCGCGCCTTGCGCTGCTGATGAAGGCTGGCCGGGAGGGACTGGCACATCGTGGAGACGCCGCCTTCAGGCGGCCATTCGTGCAAGCGTTCGTGCTGGAAGAAGAGGGTTGTTTCCCCCTTATGGCGGTAGAACATCCGGCCAAGCCCGCGTCCTGAGGCATAACTTTGCACCAACGGCTTGATGCCAAGGGAGGCATAGCGGGCGAGCGACTTTTCAAGCTGCGCCGCCGAGTGCACAATCTCTGCCTTCAGGAAGGAAATGCCGGCTGCTTCTAGTTTAGGCTGGACCTGCATGGGGTCTGCCCATTTGAGGACAACGGGCCATCGGTCGGGTATGCCGGTGTAGTTGACGGGTGTTTCGATGCCCCATTCCCGCGCCAGAGCAAGCGTACGCTCTTTGTCGAGCACAAGGTCAAGCGCGGCCTTTCGCGGTGTCAGTACGCGGCAGGGGCCGATCTGCTCCGGCATGTCGGCCAGTTGGATAAGATCACCTTCTGAGATTGCCATGAGGGCTGCGGCGCCGGTCTTTTCCACAAGCGCGGGTAGCCAGTCCTTTAACGGGCCTTTCCCGCGCACGTGGAACTGCGTGCAATACCGGCTGGCAGCGCCAATCGACCGCGCGGTTTTGCCAATGCCGAAGACGGGAACACCGTGGCGGCCCAATTCCCGCATGACGCACAGCCCAATGGGCGTGTCGATGCCGAGGAGGAGAACAGGCGGCAGACCGGTCACGCCCGTTCGTACCTCGCCTGTGCCCATGCCTGCTCGACATAGCGCCATCCGGTGCGCAGCAGATTAGGCGGCAGATGCGCGGCTGGGCCGGTCTCCCCCGGTTTCACATCTGAGAACACGCCACTTTCCAGCGCCGCGTGTTGGCTGACATGGGCGCACAGCGCCTCATACCGGTCCATCACTAAGCGGTTGGGCCGTTGCCGGTCACGGGACAGCATCTCAAAGCTGTGACAGACGATCATGACGTGCGCCTGTTTTGTGCGCGCCGCATGATCGAGGAGCGCGAACATCTCCCGCGAAGATAAGGCGCAAACTTGCGCCGGCCGCAAATGGCCGGGTCGATCATAGAGCGTGCTGACCGGAAGCTCCGTCACGCCGCAATGCGGAGTGGCGTTGATGGTTTCACGCGGGAGAGAGATGCGGCATTCCTGACCAAGGTAGGCGGGGTTGAGGCTGGTATCCCAAATGATCCCCAGTCCCGCGAGTGCATGAAGGGTGTTGTCATCGGCGCCATAATTGCCCGCGCGGAAGGCCCTGGGCGTCGGCGCACCGCCATCAACCAGCAGATCACGCGCAAGGGCAAGAATGCCTTTTTGAGCATCTGCCGGAAAGTCGGCAATGGAATGTCCACTTAAGGGGGCAAACGGGTTGGTTGGCGCAAAATCGAGCCATTCAGTATGGACGTGCAATTGCACTTCATGGCCCCGGGACAGGATTGGGCCGACAATGTCCGTCACGATCTGTCGACCGTGGACCAGCGCGGGCATGGGATCGACGAAGAACACGCCTTTCAGGCCATGTTCCTCCAGCCGGTCCATCTGCCAGCCGATGCCATAGTCGCCCGCCGTCGTGCGCCCAGTGATCGAGGCGTCGAAGTTCGCACGTGCGCTTGCCCCGTGCTGATAGAGCAGGGCCGACAATTCGGTATCACAACTGATGAAGACCTGCGTCGCCATGAGGGTGTGATAGCGTCAACAGCTTCCCATTTTGTTACCAATCCACCCTTCGACAAGCGCTGTCAGACCGGTTATCGTTGAAGCAGAACAACAAAAGGGGTTTCTGATGCGCCGTCTTCTTCTCGCTGTTTCCGCCATCGCCATGGCTACGCCGGCACTCGCAGCGCCGGATTGGCACGCCAAGGGCCGCGAAATTTTTGAAACGGCGATCAACATTCCGACGACGGAATCCCGCCCGGAAGAAATGAAGAAGCTTGTGAGCTATCTGAAGAGCCAGTTTGAGGCGGCGGGCATCAAGGATGTCGTGGTGAAGGACCATGACGGCACCCAGTCGATGATCGTCCGCTGGAAGGCCGAGGGCAAGCCGAGCAAAAAGCCCATCCTGTTGCTCGGCCATATGGATGTGGTCGAAGCCAAGCGTGAAGATTGGCCGCGTGATCCGTTCAAGATGGTAGAAGAGGGCGGCTATCTTTACGGCCGCGGCGCGATCGACATGAAATCGGGCATTGCTGCCATCGCGAACTCGCTGCTTTGGTTGAAGGCCGAAGGCTTCAAGCCCAAGCGGGATATCATCATTCTGTTTACGGGTGACGAGGAAACGACGGGTAATGGCGCGCTGCGTGCAGCAACCGAATGGCGCGATCTGGTGGATGCGGAATATGCGCTGAATGCTGATGCCGGGGGCGGGGCCTTTACGAAGGACATGAAGCCGCTTGGCTTTGGCATCCAGACGTCGGAAAAAATGTATCAGAGCTTTTGGCTGACCGCGCGGAACCCCGGCGGCCACAGTTCCCGCCCGCGTCCTGATAATGCGATCTATGATCTGGCGACGGCGTTGAAGAAGGTGGAATCGCACCGTTTCACGCCAATCCTGAATGAAACAACGCGCGCCTATTTCCAATATCGGCAGAAGCAAGAAAAGGGGCCTCTGGGCGACGCGATGCGCCGCTGGCTCGCCAATGAAAAGGACGGCGAGGCCGCCGACATCATTGAAGCCAGTCCGCTGGAAGTGGCGCAGACCCGCACCCGCTGCGTCGCCACGCGGCTGGAAGGCGGCCATGCCGACAACGCCTTGCCGCAGATGGCCAAGGCGATGGTCAATTGCCGCATCTTCCCCGGCGTGGAGGCAAAGGCGGTGCAGGATGAACTTCAGAAGACGGTCGGCGGCGACGTGAGCGTTGAACCTGTTGCTGAAGCGCGTCCCTCTCCGCCATCTCCCCTGCGTCCCGACGTTATCAAGGCTGTGACGGACTCGATCCGCAAGCGCCACCCGGGCGTGGAACTGACACCGCAAATGTCGACAGGCGCTACCGACGGCCTGTTCTTCCGCTCGGTCGGGATTCCCGTCTACGGCGTGTCTGGTGCTTGGATCATCTCACCCGATGATGAGCGCGCGCACGGCAAGGATGAACGCATCCCAGTCAAAAGCTTCAATGGGGAGCTCGACCATTGGCACGACATTGTGAAGGCGTTGGCGGGTTAGGGGCTAAGCCGCCTCCTTCTCCATCACCTTTTCCAACACGCGCACGAACGTATCTGCGTCCTGCGCGCCGGGAATCATATACTTGCCGTTGACGATGAAGGCCGGGACGCCACTGATGTTCTGGTCGAGCCAATGGGCAAGTTCAGCATCTACGACGGCGTCATAGCGGGGATCGTCGAGCGCGGCGGCGGCGGCGGCGCGGTCCAGCCCGGCGGTTTCGACCGCATCGAGCAGAACCTCGTCGTCGCTCACATTCTTCTGTTCGGTGAAATAAGCTTGGAAGAACGCCTTTTTGAGTGCGGTCTGGCCGCCTGTCTCGCCCGCCCAAGTCAGTAGTTTGTGCGCGCGGCGGGTGTTGTAGATTCGGCTGTTGGCCGAGAAATTGAACTCGAGGCCCAATTCCTTGCCGGCATCGGTAATGCGGGTACGGCTGGAGGATGATTGCTCCGGCGTCGCGCCGTAACGTTCCTTGGTATAGTCCGCGACATTCTGACCTTCCGGCGGGAGATAGGGCGCAAGCTGAAAGGGATGCCAGCGGACGCCAACCTCCACGCGGTCTCCCAGTTTTCCGATCGCGCGCTCCAATTGGGCATAGCCGATGGCGCACCAAGGGCATACAACGTCTGACACAATATCGATCTGTAATTGGGTCGGGGCGTTCATATTTCTGTTTCCCTTCAACTTCCTGTCGTGAGGCCGTTATACGTTGAGGTTAAACCAGAATTGACGGAACGGAAATCGAGAATCGTCAGCTCTCGGACAAAGTTTAAAGCTATTGCGAATGAGTTGCAGAAAAAGTCTTAACTCTAGGGCATTATGCGTTTGCATGAGGCATCAAACCCGCTTAAGCGCGGCGTCAATTCCAAACTTGGCCAATCGGGAAGGACACGACAATGGCTCGTAAGAAGATCGCGCTCATCGGTGCAGGCATGATCGGTGGTACACTTGCCCACCTCGCCGCAAAGAAGGAACTGGGCGACATCGTCCTTTTCGACATCGCAGAAGGCATGCCGCAGGGTAAAGCGCTTGACCTCGCCCAGTGCGGCCCGGTCGAAGGCTTTGACACCAACATCAAGGGCACGAACGACTACGCCGACATTGCAGGCGCAGACGTCATCATCGTCACCGCCGGTGTGGCCCGCAAGCCGGGCATGAGCCGTGATGACCTGCTGGGCATCAACCTAGGTGTGATGAAGTCCGTTGGCGAAGGCATTAAGAAGTTTGCCCCTGACGCTTTCGTCATCTGCATCACCAACCCGCTCGACGCGATGGTCTGGGCGCTGCGTGAATTTTCGGGTCTGCCGCACCAGAAGGTCGTCGGCATGGCGGGCGTTCTGGACTCGGCGCGTTTCGCGACGTTCCTCGCTTGGGAATTCGGCGTTTCGGTCAAGGATGTGAACGCGTTCGTGCTCGGCGGCCATGGTGATACGATGGTGCCTGTCACCAGCTACACGACGGTCTCGGGCATTCCCGTTGATGACCTCGTGAAGATGGGCAAGTCGTCCAAGGCGAAGATCGATGAGATTGTTGCCCGCACCCGTTCCGGTGGTGGTGAGATCGTTGCACTGCTGAAGACGGGTTCGGCCTATTATGCGCCGGCTACGTCGGCAATCGCGATGGCCGAAGCCTATCTGTTTGACCAGAAGCGCATCCTGCCAAGCGCCGTCTATGTCGACGGCAAGTACGGGCTTGATGGCCTGTATGTGGGCGTGCCCGCGGTCCTCGGCGCCAATGGCGTTGAAGAAGTCATCGAAATTGCTCTTGAAGGTGAAACGAAGGCTAACTTCCAGGTGTCTGTCGACGCCGTGAAGGAATTGCTGGTCGCCTGCAAAGCCATTGATCCGTCGCTCGTTTGAGCCACACCTTAAAAGCCCTCGAGGGAACTGATCTGACATGAGCATTTTCATCAACAAGAATACCAAGGTCATCACGCAAGGGATGACCGGCGATACCGGCACCTTCCACACACAGCAGGCGCTGGATTACGGCACGCTGATGGTTGGTGGCGTGACCCCCGGTAAGGGCGGCACGACGCATATTGGCTTGCCGGTATTCGATACGGTGGCCGAAGCCGTTACAAAGACGGGTGCGGATGCCTCTGTCATTTACGTCCCGCCGCCCTTCGCGGCTGACTCGATCCTTGAAGCGATTGATGCAGAAGTGCCGCTTATCGTTTGCATCACGGAAGGCATTCCTGTGCTCGATATGGTGAAGGTGAAGCGTGCGCTTTCAGGCTCCAAGTCGCGCCTGATCGGCCCGAACTGCCCCGGCATCCTGACGCCCAATGAGTGCAAGATCGGCATCATGCCCGGTTCGATCTTCTCTAAGGGTTCGGTCGGCGTTGTCTCGCGTTCCGGCACGCTCACCTATGAAGCGGTGTTCCAGACCACGGCTGAAGGCCTTGGCCAGACCACGGCTGTCGGCATTGGCGGCGATCCGGTCAACGGCACCAACTTCATCGATTGCCTGGAAGCGTTCCTCGCTGATGATGAGACCAAGTCGATTGTCATGATCGGTGAAATCGGTGGCGATGCGGAAGAGCAGGCTGCCCAGTTCCTGATCGACGAAGCCAAGCGTGGCCGCAAGAAGCCGATGGTTGGCTTCATTGCTGGCCGGACGGCGCCTCCGGGGCGCCGCATGGGCCATGCCGGTGCCATCGTTTCGGGCGGCAAAGGCGACGCAGATTCGAAGATCGCAGCGATGGAGGCCGCGGGTATCCGCGTGTCGCCGTCGCCTTCGGAACTTGGCCGCACATTGGTAGAGGTGCTCAAGGGCTGAACCCCTTGGCGCCCCCGCCAGTTTCCTCTCCCCAGGAAGGCGTAGATCATGGGTTTTGAGAACCACGAATTCGAAAGCGAGCAGGGCCCCAGCTGGGCCCGGCCAAACTGGCCCTTGGCTGACACGGATGATCTGACGGCGGCCATGGACCCGACGCAGATGCAAGTGGCAGTGAAGGCGGCGGCAAAGGCTGCTGGCAAGCCGATTGCCGATGCTGACGTGGCCAGTGCGGCTGCGGATTCGATCCGTGCGATGATGCTTATCCGTACTTATCGGGTGCGCGGGCATTTGGCTGCAAATCTCGATCCCCTTGGTCTTACAAAGCAAGATCTGCCGCCTGACCTTACGCCGGAATATCATGGTTTTTCCGAGGCGGACGTTGATCGCAAGATCTATGTTGGCGGGGCCATGGGCCTGGAATGGACGACCATTCGGGAACTCGTGGGCATCCTGCGCGCCAATTACTGCGGCAATGTCGGCCTTGAATATATGCATATTTCCGACGTGGAGGAGCGGCGCTTCTTCCAGGAGCGTATGGAAGGCGCCGACAAGTCGATCGGCTTCACCAATGAAGGCAAGAAGGCGATCCTTGCCAAGGTGATCGAGGCTGAGCAGTACGAAAAGTTCCTTGGCCGGAAATATGTCGGTACGAAGCGCTTCGGCCTTGATGGCGGCGAAGCGATGATCCCAGCGCTGGAAAGCTTCATCAAGCAGGGCGGCGCACAAGGGGTGCGCGAAATCGTTATCGGTATGCCGCATCGTGGGCGCCTGAACGTGCTCGCCAACGTCATGGGCAAGCCATATCGTATCATCTTCCACGAGTTTTCGGGCGGCTCTGCCAACCCTGAAGATGTCGGCGGTTCCGGCGATGTGAAATACCATCTCGGTACGTCCACTGACCGTGAATTTGACGGCATCAATGTGCATATGAGCCTTGTCCCCAACCCCTCGCACCTTGAGGCGGTTGACCCCGTCGTTCTTGGGAAGGTCCGTGCGAACCAGACGTTTCGTGATGACCTTGGGCCGGGCAAGCACACGCAGGTTCTTCCCGTCCTGTTGCATGGGGACGCTGCTTTTGCGGGGCAGGGTATCGTTTGGGAATGCCTCGGTTTTTCTGGCATCCGCGGCTATAATACCGGTGGTTGCATCCACTTCATCGTCAACAATCAGGTCGGTTTCACGACAAGCCCGCAATTCGCGCGCTCCTCACCTTATCCGTCAGACGTTGCCAAGGGCGTTCAGGCGCCAATCCTCCACGTCAACGGGGATGATCCCGAAGCCGTCACCTTTGCCTGCAAGATGGCGATTGAGTTCCGGCAGACGTTCCACCGCGATATCGTGATCGATATGTGGTGCTATCGTCGCTTCGGCCATAACGAAGGTGATGAACCGAGCTTCACCCAGCCGCTGATGTATAAGAACATCAAGACGCATCCGGGTGTGAGCGAGATCTACTCCAAGCGGCTGGTTGATCAGGGCGTTATTGACGAAAACTGGTCCGCCGAGCACGCGATGCGCTTCACGCAGGTGCTGGAACAGGAGTTCAAAGCGGCAGCCGAGTACAAGCCGAATGACGCTGACTGGTTTGGCGGTCGCTGGGCAGGGCTCAACAAACCGGCTGATCCGGAAACGGCGCGCCGCAATGTTGAAACCGGGATGTCGCGGAAGCTTCTGGAAAGCCTCGGTCGCACGCTGACGACGGTGCCGGATGGCCATAATGTCCACCCGACGCTGGCCCGTGTGCTGTCCGCGAAGAAGGATATGTTCACCAACGGTGAAGGCTTTGACTGGGCAACCGCCGAAGCGCTGGCATTCGGCTCGCTTCTGTCGGAAGGTTATGGCGTTCGGCTTTCAGGCCAGGACTCCGGTCGCGGCACCTTCAGCCACCGACATGCGGTTTGGGTCGATCAGACAAATGAGAGTAAATATATACCGTTAGCGACCGTTCCTCATGGTCGTTTTGAAGTTCTGGATAGCCCGCTCTCGGAATTTGGCGTGCTCGGTTTTGAATATGGCTATGCTGGGGCTGACCCCAAGGCGCTCGTCCTTTGGGAAGGCCAGTTTGGCGACTTCGCCAATGGTGCGCAGGTCATGATTGACCAGTTCATTGCGGCGGGCGAGTCAAAGTGGCTGCGTGCCAACGGCCTCGTGATGCTGTTGCCGCACGGCTATGAAGGGCAGGGGCCGGAACACAGCTCCGCGCGTTTGGAGCGCTATCTGCAGCTCTGCGCTGAGGACAATATTCAGGTTGCCAACTGCACGACGCCGGCCAACTATTTCCACATGTTGCGCCGCCAGATGCACCGGCAGTTCCGCAAGCCACTGATCGTCATGACGCCGAAGTCTTTGCTGCGGCACAAGATGGCGGTGTCGAAGGTGGAGGAGTTCCTCGACCAGAGCCACTTCATGCGGATCCTGTCTGACCCTTGGGCGCCTGCGGATTCCGATGTGAAGCGTCTCGTGCTTTGCTCGGGTAAGGTTGCCTATGACCTCATGGAGGCGCGCAATTCCGCCGGTGACAAGAACACAGCGATTGTGCGCATTGAGCAGCTCTATCCGTTCCCGTCGGAGCCGCTTGTGGCCCGCCTGAAGCGGATGACGAACCTTGAAGAGGTCGTTTGGGCACAGGAAGAGCCGAAGAACAACGGCTCCTGGTTCTTTGTAGAGCCTTACATTGAGGAGTGCCTTGCGGACGCTGGAGTGAAGCCGGACCGTGCCCGCTATGCGGGTCGGAAGGCGAGCGCCTCGACCGCAACAGGTCTTATGAAGCGCCATCAGGCCGAACAGGCCGCTCTTATCTCCCACGCGCTGGGCCATAGTGTCCGTGCGGAAATCAGACGCCAGCGGAAAGGCTGATCATGTCGACTGAAGTTGTAGTTCCCACTCTGGGTGAATCGATCGCGGAAGCAACACTGGGCCAGTGGCTCAAGCAGCCGGGTGAGGCCGTGGCTGCAGATGAAGCCATTGCCAGCCTTGAAACCGACAAGGTTGCGGTTGAAGTGACCGCACCTGTGGCGGGTGTTATGGGCGCGCATGTCGTTACCGAAGGGACAACCGTCAATGTTGGCGCTGTCATTGGCTCGATTGAAGCGGGTTCGGGTGCGGCGTCCGCGCCAAAGCCCGCAGCGGCTGCGCCAGTGGCGGCCACCCCGGCTATCGAGGCTGTGGCCGACGAGTCTGGAGATTTGACGCTTTCGCCGTCGGTTCGCCGCGTTGTTTTGGAACATGGTCTCGATCCAACCAAGATTAAGGGCACGGGCAAGGATGGCCGCCTGACCAAGGACGACGTCATGGCCGCTGTCGCTGCTGGTCCTGTTTCGGCCAAGGCCGAAGCTGCACCAACCGCCACCACCCCGGTTGCAGCACCCGCTGCAGCACGCGGCGAGGAACGGGTCCGAATGACGCGCCTGCGTCAGACGGTCGCCAAGCGCCTGAAGGAAGCCCAGAACACCGCTGCCATGCTCACGACGTTCAACGACGTCGATATGACCGAGGTGATGGCCGCGCGGACCAAGTATAAAGATCTGTTCGAAAAGAAGCATGGCGTCCGTCTGGGCTTCATGGGCTTCTTCACTAAAGCTGTGTGCATGGCGCTGAGGGACATTCCGTCCGTCAATGCCAGCATCGAAGGCGATGAAATCGTCTATCGCAACTATGCCGACATCTCGGTCGCGGTCTCCGCACCAAACGGCCTCGTCGTCCCCGTCATCCGCGATGCACAGGACTTGTCGGTTGCCAATATCGAACGCACCATCGGTGATTTCGGCAAGCGCGCCAAGGATGGCACGCTGACAATGGACGACATGAAGGGGGGCACCTTCACCATTTCCAATGGCGGCGTGTTCGGCTCGCTGATGTCGACCCCGATCATCAACCCGCCGCAAAGCGCTGTTCTCGGCCTCCACCGCATCGAAGACCGCCCGGTCGTTCGTGACGGCCAGATCGTCATCCGCCCGATGATGTATCTCGCGCTCAGCTATGACCACCGCCTGATTGATGGTCGTGAAGCGGTGACGTTCCTGGTGGCTGTGAAGAATGCGATTGAAGATCCCACGCGTCTGTTGATTGATCTGTGATGGTGAGCCGTTTCATCTCATGTGCTCCGGCGAAGGCCGGAGCCTAGGGGTGAGAGGACATGCAACCCGGTTATGTCTACCTGATGGCCAGCCAGCCGAATGGAACGATATATCTGGGTGTGACGAGTAACATTGCCCAACGCGCATATCAGCATCGGCGCGGTCTGATTGAAGGGTTCAGCAAGAAGCATGGGTGCACGCTTCTTGTATGGTATGAGCAGCATGACGATATTCAGGATGCGCGCGTCCGGGAATGTCAGATGAAGAGTTGGAAGCGGGCGTGGAAACTACGCCTTGTCGAAGAACGCAACCCGCAGTGGCGGGATCTGTTCGACGAACTGATGCGCTAACGGCCCTGGGCTCCGGCCTTCGCCGGAGCACAATTGGAGATAGAGATGAGCGACACCAATTTCGACCTTATCGTCATCGGCGCAGGCCCGGGTGGTTATGTGGCGGCGATCCGTGCGGCGCAGCTCGGCCTGAAGACGGCGTGTGTCGAAAGCCGCGAGACGTTGGGTGGCACATGCCTGAATGTCGGCTGCATCCCCTCCAAAGCGTTGTTGCACGCGTCCGAACTTTATGAGGAAGCCCATTCCGGGTCGCTGACCAAGTTCGGTATCACTTTCAAGGATGTGAAGGTCGATATCCCCGCGATGCAGGCCGAAAAGGCCAAGGCCGTGGGCGAGCTGACCGGCGGGATCGAGTTTCTGTTCAAGAAGAACAAGGTCACCTGGATCAAGGGTCGCGCGGCGTTCACCTCGCCCAACAGCATTGATGTCGGTGGCACCGCCTATACCGCGAAGAAGATCATGATCGCGACAGGGTCTTCGGTCACGCCATTGCCGGGTGTCGAGGTTGACCAGAAGGTTGTCGTCGATTCCACCGGCGCGCTTTCCCTGCCCAAGGTGCCCAAGCATCTCATTGTTATCGGTGGCGGGGTCATCGGGCTGGAACTGGGCAGCGTGTGGAAGCGTCTTGGCGCCGAGGTTACGGTGGTCGAATATCTCGATCAGCTGCTGCCCGGCATGGACGGTGAAGTCCGCAAGGAAGCGGCCAAGATCTTCAAGAAACAGGGCATGGCGCTCAAGCTGTCGACCAAGGTGACCGGTGTTGCGGTCAAGGGCGGCAAGGCGACTGTGACGGTCGAGCCCGCTGCTGGCGGCGCTGCCGAAACGCTGGAGGCCGATTGCGTGCTCGTGGCCATTGGTCGTCGTCCGAACACCGAAGGCTTGGCGCTCGACAAGGCGGGCGTCGCGCTCAACGCGCGCGGGCAGATCGAGGTCGGCCATGATTTCCAGACCAAAGTGCCCGGCATCTATGCGGTTGGTGATGTCACGCCCGGACCCATGCTCGCGCACAAGGCTGAGGATGAGGGCATTGCCGCTGCCGAATTCTGTGCAGGCCTGACCGGCATTGTGAACCATGACGTCATCCCCGGCGTGGTCTACACCATGCCCGAGTTCGCCAGCGTCGGCCTGACCGAAGAGCAGGCGAAGGAAAAGGGCGAGATCAAGGTCGGCAAGTTCCCGATGATGGCGAACAGCCGCGCCAAGACCAACCGCGATACCGACGGCTTTGTGAAGGTCATCGCCGATGCCAAGACCGACCGTGTGCTCGGCGTGCACATTGTCGCCTCGCTTGCGGGCACGATGATCGCCGAAGCCGCGCTCGCCATGGAGTTTGGTGCGACGAGCGAAGACATCGCTTACACCTGTCACGCGCACCCGACACATGCGGAGGCGCTGAAGGAAGCGGCGATGGCTGTGACCGGCAAACCGATCCACATGTAATCAATGCGGCCACGGCGCGCTTTTTACCGGCTCCATCTGTGGACCGGCTGGCTGATCGGCATTCCGCTTCTGCTTTGGACCGTGAGCGGTCTCTGGATGGTCGCGCGGCCCATTGAGGAAGTGCGCGGCACGCACCTCAAGGCGGAACCCGCCCGGCTTGTTCTGCCGGCTCAGGTGATAGCGCCGAAGACGGATGGCCGCCCGATCCTGTCCGCCAAGCTGGAACAGCGCCCTTGGGGCGCGCAATGGACCATCGACTATGCCGATGGCGGCGTCGGGCGGTCGGACCCGGCGACGGGGCGATATCTCAAGCGTCTTTCGCTCCTAGAGGCGCGTCAGGCGGCTCTTGCGAGTTATGCGGGCACGGCCAAGCTTGAGGCGCTAAGGTTTGTGGCAGCAGACAAGAACCCGCTGGAGCTTCGAAGAGGGCGTCCGGCATGGGAAGCTGATTTTGATGACGGGACCCATGTTTTTATCGACGCCGATAGCGGCGCACTTCTGGCTGTGCGGACAGATCAGTGGCGTTGGTTTGATTTCATGTGGGGGCTGCACATCATGGACCTTCAGACACGCGAGGATACGCATCATCCGATCCTGATTGTGATGGCGGCGTTTGCCGGTATTGGCACCATCCTTGGGCTGGTGCTCCTGCCGCTCGCGTCGCGGCGAACGCAGAAAGGCAAAACGCCGTGATCCCGTTGCCCGTCTGGCTCGATCTGTTTGGTATCGCGGTTTTTGCGGCGTCGGGCGCGCTAGCGGCGGCGTATCGTGGGCAAACACTGGTCACCTTCTCCTTCTTCGCGCTTGTGACGGGTGTGGGTGGAGGGACAGTGCGCGATTTGCTGATCGGTGCGCCGGTTTTCTGGGTGCAAGATTGGCGCGTGCCAGCCATCTGCCTGGCGGTGGTAGGGCTGATCTGGATCACACCGGTGCGCTGGTGGCAGGGCAGGGCGCTCGACTGGTTCGATGCGGTTGGGCTGTCGGTCTACGCGGTCTTGGGCGCGTCCAAAACGCTTGCCATGGGCATTGCGCCGATCACCGCAGTGCTGATGGGCGTCATCACGGCCTGCGTCGGTGGGATCATCCGTGATGTTCTGGCAGGTGAGCCCTCGATCCTGCTGCGCCCTGAAATCTATGTGACCGCGGCGGCGCTTGCAGCTGGGTTGTTTGTGTTGATGGGATGGGCAGGCGTGCCATTGCTCATCGCAGCCATTATCGGCGCTCTGGCGGGCTTTGCGTTGCGGGCGATGGCCATTGTGAAAGGTTGGGCGATCCCCTCCTATAAGGGCTGACGGGTTGGGCTGTTGCATGTGAGGGTTGACGTGTCCGTCAATCCTGACGCAGCATGGGTTCATGAGCACCGTTGACCAGATCGCCGCCCGCGTTCGTTCCCAAAAGGAACTTCTGCCCGCCTTGTATGACCGCTTTGATTTCGATCAGATGCCGGAGCGCTTTGCGGCTAAGCCGGAAGATGTAACCGAATTCCGAGCAGGCTCTGCCTTTCCGCGCGAAGAAATGCTCAAGGACAGCGATCTCGTCGGGCGCTTTCGTGAATATACCAATCTCGGCGACATCACCGGCGATGCCTATGCAGCGCTGATGCCGCAATACGGCTTCCGTCCGCTCGTCGATATGCTGCGGACGGCGTGTGACAAGGGGCTGGACGCCGTGCCCAACGCGCCGCCGGAACTCGTCGCGCTGATCACAGAGATGGAGCGCGTGCCCGACTGGCTCGATATGCGCATGGTCGAAGCGGGCGCCAAGGAAGAGCGCAATAGCGCGGCCAACCTGTCGCCTTTCGCGATCCGTGGCGCCTTCATCGCCACTTTCCTCAACAAGTATTCGGCACTCCCCATGGCGCTAACGGGAACATTGAGCCATGCGACGGCGGCACGGCGGGTGAAGGAAACCGCGACCTTCTTCACCACGACGATCCTTCCCGGCGCGCTGCAGCGGTTTGGCCCGGGATTTCATGCGGCCGCCATGGTGCGGTTGATGCACTCGATGGTGCGGGTGAATGTCCTTTCTCGGCCCGGCATGTGGGATGAAAAGACCTATGGCGTGCCGATCCCGCAGCTGGACCAGATGCCTGCTGGCCTCATCCCCATCTATTTTCTGTCGAACGACGTGCTGAAGGCGGGGCGTAAGGCGTTCACGCCTGCTGAGCGGGCGCGGGTGGAGCTGGCGCGTTACCGCTGCTTTTTGCTCGGCCTGCCGGAAGATCTGCTCGCCGACACGCCCGAAGAGATTGTCCGCATTTGGCTGACACGCAGTGCGACATTGCGCCACGAATATGACGATAAGATCTGCGGCGGCCTGTTACGAGCGACCATGGAGGCAGAGCTATCGACCGATCGATCGTTGCAGGGCCGCGCCTTCCGGAAGCTGGAACGCTCCTTTGCGCGGGTGTTCTTCGCCAAGGCGTTTCTAAACGGCGATTATGCCGCCGCCGAACGCGTTGGCGTTCGCATCACAGGTATGGACAAATTCCTCTACGCAGCGACCATCGCCGTCATCCTGTTCCGCATGGCGGCCTACCGTCTCGCAGGCAAGTTGCCGGTGATCAGCGATCTTGCTGACCAGCACCTGATTTCAAAGCTGCGGCGTCAGTTGGCGGGATACGGCCATGCCGAGTTCACTTCGGATGCGGCGAAGTATAAACCTGCGACGGCGGCGACCTGATTATCGCGGCCTGTAGAGATTGCCACATTATTGTAGCACTTGCTACAAGCGCCGAATGACATCCGATGAAAAGCGCGCCCTGATCCTCGACAAGTTGGCCGATCATGTACTCGCCCATGGCCTGTCCGCCTCAAGTCTGCGTCCGCTTGCCAAGGCTGCTGGGACGAGCGACCGTATGTTGCTCTATTACTTCACAGACAAAAGCGCGCTGATCGCCGAGGTGCTGCAGCACATTGCAGCGCGGATGGTTATTGCGATGGAGGGTGCAACTGCGCCCCAACCATTACCCTATGATGTGCTGCTGGCTCGGCTGTCGGCGGCCCTCTCCGACCCCGGATTTGCGCCCTATATGCGCGTCTTTCTTGAGGTGGCGAGTGGCGCTGCCAATGGCGACGCCACTCTCTCGCAGATCGGCGAGGCCATTGGGCGCGGCTTTCTCGACTGGGGCAAGGCCCAGCTTCAAAGCGATACGCCCGATATCGATGCCGCACGCCTGATGGTGACACTGGAAGGCACCGTCTTCCTCCGTGCCATTGGGATGGGCGATGTGTGCCGGACAGCGCTCGGCACTATAGAATGAAGTGATCCCCTGCGCCGCGGACGGTGATGTCGCCTATCGAAACGCCCCAAGGCTGGTTGATCACGTGCAAGATGGCATCGGCAATGTGTTCGGGCGCGAGGCTGGCATAGTCGATATTCTCGGGGTCGAGCCGTTCGGCGGGGAAGGTGCCTGCGCCCATCTGCTCCACCATCTCTAAAAAGGCGGGCGTGTTCTGCCCAAGGATGCCGACACTTGCGGCCTGATTGATTATCGTGCCGGAGAGGCCGGTTGAGGGTACCCCCGTCGGCTTGACCGTCGTCACCTTGATCTTGCCGCGCGATTCTACGCGCAGGCTTTCGGACAGGAAGCTGACGGCGGCCTTGGTAGCGCCATAGATGCCAGCGCCCGCCACGGGGAAGTTGCCGTAAATGCTTGCGACATTGACGACCTGACCACGGCCCTGGCTGATCATCTGGTCGTGCACCGCGATGATGCCGTGCATGATGCCCTTCAGGTTGATGTCGATGCAGCGGTTCCAAGCGTCCAGTGCGGCCTCATGGTCGGCCCAGAAGGCCAGCGGCATGATGCCAGCATTGTTGACCATCACGTCGATCGCGCCGAATTCGGCCACTGTCGCGGTCGCAAGGCCTTTCATTTGGCCGATGTCGCGCACGTCCACGCCCGCGGCGCGCGCAATGCCACCATCGGCACGGATGGCCGACGCCACGGCTTCTGCAGCGGCAGCGTCGATGTCGGCACACATGATCTTCGCGCCAAGGGCGGCAGCCTTTTCAGATACGAGCCGACCAAACCCGCCGCCTGCGCCGGTGATGATGATGCTTTTACCTTCGACATGGTTGGTCATGTTCTATCCTCTTCTATGCCTTAATCTACGGAGGCCGTTACCCCCGTACCACGCCCGTTTCGCTAAACGGTTTCAAGTCCGCAGGCGGATTGGCGGGCTCGGAGAGTTCGCGCTGCCACAGGCCGATGTCGCTCCATTGGCCGTTCTTGAAGCAGACCTCACGATAGGCTCCAGCGCGGCGGAAACCGACTGACTCATAGAGTTGGATCAGCTTGTCATTGGGCGTGATCAGCGTGCAGATGGCTTGGGTGAAGTTCTGTTCGGTCAGCGTTGCGACCAACGCCTGCAATAGCGTGCGGCGGATGCCTTTGCCTTCGAGTTCACCGGCCGCATAGACCGCGACTTCGACGCCGAAGCGATGTGTTTCACCCGGGCGGAACGGCTTGGCATAGGCATAGCCAAGCACGACATCGCCTTCGGCCGCGACGATCCAGGGAAAGAGATGGTTGCCGTTCTCAATGCGCGTGCGCATCTGGCGCGCATTGGGAGCCGACGTCTCAAACGAAACTGCGTTCGTGGCGACATAGGGCGCATAAATCGCGGCAATGGCTGAAGCGTCGTCGGGGGTGGCGGCGCGAAGTTCGATCATGAAACTACCTTACTCAACAGGGTTTTAAAGAAGCTGTCCCGCGCTTTCTGGCGGGGCACAGAGGGGCAAGACAGGCAGCGGACCTGAACGGCGGGGCCGGAGAGGACATGGAGACCATCTTCCAGGCCTGTTGCCATAGACGCCTGCTGCCGCAGAATGGCCTTTGACCATGCATCGCGGGCGGGTGTTGCGGGCTCTTCGGCAAACCAGTCCTGGGCGAGCAGTTCCATCCATGATGGGATGCGGTCGAGATAAAGCGGGCGGACCTTGCTTGGGTCCAGCTTGGCCCGCTTGGCCGCTTCCGCAACGGCCGCGTCAAGGGAACCGAAGGCGTCGACCAAGCCGAGCTGACGCGCTGATCCGCCATCCCAGACTCGACCCTGTGCTATCTCTTCAACGCGGGACAGCGGCAGCTTGCGTTCTGCGGCAACAAGCCCTGTAAAGCGTCGGTAGATGTCTTCCACGCCGCCCTGCATCAACTGATCGGTTATAGCATTTGTCCCACGCAGGATATCGGGTTGGCCAGAGAGGGGCGTGGTGGCGATCCCATCTCCAGAGACGCCGATTTTTGCGGACGTTTTCTCAAAGGTCGGGAGGATGCCGAAGACCCCGATGGAACCGGTGATTGTCGCGGGCTCGGCAAACACCTTATCGCCTGCGGTCGCAATCCAATAGCCGCCGGATGCCGCGACATTGCCCATGGAAACGATGACGGGCAACTTGGCCTTCTTTGCCTCCATGATGGCTAAGCGGATGCGCTCTGACGCCAGAGCGGAACCACCCGGTGAGTCGATCCGTACCACGAGGGCGTCAAGGTCCGCCGATGCAACCGCGTCGAGAATGAGGCGAGAGATGGTGTCGCCACCCGCCGTTCCCGCGGCCGCCTCACCATCAACGATGCTCCCGGCAACCGTAACAACGCCAACCTTGCCCCCATGAGGGGTAAAGGGGTGGGCGGCCATATAATCGGCGAACTCAGTCCCCCGGAAGGTGTCCGCAGCAGCGTCGCTGTCCTTCCCGGCAATTTCGCTGATCCGACGCGACCATGCGATCCGATCGCCCAATTTGTCGACCATACCGGCGTTGAGTGCGGCCTTGCTAAAGCTGCCACCGGCGACGGAGGTGGCGGGGTTGGCGATGTAGCTGTCCAGCTTCGCCTTAGGGCGTGCGGCCTTCACATCGGCTTTCCATGCGGAAAACAGCGCATCGGCCAGCCCCTGTCCTGCGGCCTTGGCCTCAGGTGACTGTTCGCTGCGGGTATAGGGTTCGATGAACGACTTGAACTTGCCGACGCGATAGACATGGACGTTGACGCCCAGCTTATCGATTAGACCTTTAAAGTAAGGCTGGGTCCCGCCCGGACCGGCGATAAACGTCATGCCCATAGGGTCGAGCCAAACTTCGCTTGCGTGCGCGGCGAGCAAATAGCTGTCATCGGTGTAGGCGGTGGCGAAGGCGATGACCGGCTTTCCGGTCTTGCGAAATTTTTCGAGTGCGTTTCCAACGTCTTGCAGGGCGACCTGACCACCACCCCAGAAGCTATCGAGATCAAGTGCGATCACTTTCACTCGTTCATCCTTGGCGGCTGTCTCAATGCCATAGACGACATCGCGCAGTCGGATTTGGCCAGCGTTGCTGGCGGCACCGGACAGCAGTTCCGCTGGGCTTGCACTTTCAGGTTGCTCCACAACAGAGCCGTCCAGCGTCACAATCAGTGCGCCGTCTTCAATCTGACCCGCGTTAGGCGTGCCGGAAAGGAGGGCATAGAGCGCTCCAAAGAACACAAGGAGGAGGAGAAGGACTAGGGCGTCCTTCACTCCAACCAGAAATCGCCATGCCTTGCCTAGAAACGCCATTGAATACCCGCCAATTTGATTTGTCTTTACGGAGCTAGCGGTTTGGACGTGGCCTGTAAATCGGCCTTCGGGGAACGGTAAATCAACCTTAACTGCTCGTCGCTAAACGGCTCATATGGATGAACCCACCCGCCAGACGCGGCCAGCACGGCCAGTGTCCGCTGTTTCTGCAGGCGTTGGCCTTGCAGGGCTTGCCGGTCTGTCCTTCTGGGTCACGGTATCACGGCAATATGGCATGGACGGCAGCTGGTCGGCGCTCACCAATTTGTTGGCTTGCGGCATTCCGATGGTTCTCTGGTCGCTGCTGATCGATAAGGTACATCTGCGCGCTTCAACCGGGATCGACTGGGCGCATCCACGTCCATTGCGGGAGGTGGTGGATATCTCGCTGGTCAAGATTGCGGGACTATGGGCCACTTGGGGTGTCATTGCCGCCGTTTACTGCATTGGCCGTTGGTATTGGCGCGGCAATTATCTGTTTTCGATGGAGGTGTTTAGCTCTGCTATCCCGTTTCTGTTGGCGTTTTCAGTGCCCTATGTTCTCTGGCTTGACCGGTATTTGAAGGAACCACGGGATGGAGCGTGGCATTTTGGCACATGGCTCATCGGACAGTCGGGCTGGAATGGGGAAGATATCCGCCATCATGCCCGGGCATGGGCGGTCAAAGGCTTCTTCCTCGCCTTCATGTTTTCGATTGTGCCCGGTGGTTTTGCTCATGTGGTCGGTTGGGCAACGGCAGACATCCTTGCTAGCCCGGTGTCGATGGCCAATTGGCTGATCAGCCTGATGTTCCTGGTGGATGTTGCCTTCGCGACAGTTGGCTATCTGCTGACCATGAAGCCGCTGGATGCGCACATCCGCACGGCGAACCCGCACATGCAGGGCTGGGTTGCAGCGTTGATGTGCTATCCGCCCTTTGTCCTGATGGTTGAAGGCGGCGTCCTCTACTACCAGATGGGGACTTGGGGGGATGCCAGCTGGATGCACTGGTTTGACGGATCGCCAGTTGTGCTCGCGATCTGGGGCGCGCTGCTTGTGCTCCTCACGGCGATCTACGCCTGGGCCACCGTGGCTTTTGGGTTACGCTTTTCCAACCTGACGCATCGCGGGATCATCACCAACGGGCCCTATGCCTTCACGAAGCATCCGGCCTATGTGTCGAAGAATGCGTTCTGGTGGCTGTCCACTTTGCCGTTCCTTGTGACGACAGACAACATGGTCGATGCTGTGCGGAACACCGTGATGCTGGCTTTGGTCAGTGCCGTCTATTACTGGCGCGCGCGGACCGAGGAGAAACATCTCCTGACAGACCCAGACTATGTCGCTTATGCAAATTGGATGGAGGCCTATGCCCCGATCCCGCGCGTCGTGCGATGGGTGACGGGGAAGGGGCCTCGGGTCGCTGTTCCGGCGGAATAGAAGTTATAACGTCCCCGCTGCTGGAACTGGCGGCGCGACCGCAGGCTTCGCCGCCGGCGCCACAGGCGTTGGCACAACCCGCTGCTTCATACATTGGGTCGGATCGGGCCGCGGAAAGACGTCACAATTCCAAAGCACTTTGTCGAGCCCGTTGGAGCGGTTGCGCAGATAGCTAAAGGCCATCGCTGCCAATTGATCATCGGTGACAGGCATCTTGGTGGGTGCGCGGCGATTGTCCGTCCAGACGAGCACCTTGCAATACGGTTTTACCGAACAGGATGCGAGGACAAGGCCCAGCAGCTGGCTGGGGTCCGTCGTCTTGGGAACAACAAAGGCGATGAAGTCACCCGATGGGCTTTGGAGGCGGGGCTTGAAACCATAGGCGTTGGCTGGCACGCCATTGCCGACAGGCGGCGTGCCGGGCGGCATTTGTCCATCAGCACCTGGAACCCCGAGCGTCGGATCAAGCGGCGGTACATCTCCGATAACAGCATCATCGGCGTCAACCTGCGCATGTGCGGGGGAGAGCATGATAAGCTTCTGAACGGCAGGCTCGACCCCGGCATAGCGGCCTCGGAAAGCCGCAGGCGTGCCCCAGAAGCCGGTCCAGCGGAAGAAGAGGTGCGTCGCTTCTTTATGGACCTTATCGAGCTTTGCGCTCCAGGCCGGAAGCACCCAGTCTGTATGATAATGTGTGGCAACACCGACGGGTTTGAAAACTTCACCATTCAACATGATGCGGGCAAGGCCACGGGCCTGCGCCCAAGCCTCAACGCCCGGCACGCGGGCCATCGCGCCATCGCAGGTGAAGGTAAACTGGCATCCCGTTGCGCGTTCCTGCCCCTGAAAGACGACGCCGCAAACGGATTTTGGATAAGCCGGGTGACGCACCCGGTTGAGCACAACCTGCGCCACTGCTTTCTTGCCGGCGAGTGTTTCTGCCCCAGCCTCATACCAGATGGCGGCGGCCAGACAGTCAGTTGCGCGGGCAATGTCCGTGGCACTTCCTGCAATGCGGAAAGGTGCTGCCGGCGGAACGGGTTCCTTAGTGAACGGCGTTGCGTCGTTGATCTTCTTGGCGATCTCGACCGGGACTTCCTTTAGTTCCAGCGGTTCGACCGTCGGGACATTGGTAGGCACGCTGATTGAATAGTCATCGACGGCACTCTGTCTCACGCCATCAAAGGCCTGACTGAGCCATCCGGCGGACCATGCCCAGACGCCGAGCGCGAGCGCGGCAATCAGGCACAAGGCAATGATCGGCCCCGCACGGACGCCTTTGGTGTCCGCTTGTTTGATCGCACCGACAATGGCGTCGTGCGTTAAATGATAAAGGTCACGATCTGCCACGAAAAGGAAGCCGGGGGCTTACGCCTCCGGCAGGAAGTCCGGAACGGAGAGATAGCGCTCACCGGTGTCATAGTTGAAGCCGAGCACGCGGGCATCGGCGGGCAGGTCTGGCAACTTCTGCTTGATTGCGGCGAGTGTGGCACCCGATGAGATGCCGACCAGCATGCCTTCCATAGTGGCGGACTTGCGAGCCATCTCTTTGGCATCGGCAGGGTCCACCTGAATGACACCGTCAAGCAGATCGGTATGGAGGTTCTTCGGGATGAAGCCCGCGCCAATCCCCTGAATGGGGTGGGGCGACGGCGCGCCGCCGGAGATGACGGGGGAGAGCGTCGGTTCCACCGCGTAAACTTTGAGGTTGGGCCAATGCGGCTTGAGGAACTGGGCGACACCCGTAATGTGGCCGCCGGTACCGACGCCGGTGATGATAGCATCGATCGGCTTGTCCGCAAAGTCCGCAAGGATTTCTGGCCCAGTTGTGCGGACATGCACGTCGATATTGGCGGGGTTTTCAAACTGCTGCGGCATCCATGCACCGGGCGTAGAGGCGACGATTTCCAATGCGCGCTCAATGGCACCCTTCATGCCCTTTTCGCGGGGGGTCAGGTCAAAGCTGGCGCCATAAGCCAGCATCAGCCGGCGGCGTTCGACTGACATGCTCTCCGGCATAACAAGGATTAGTTTATACCCCTTGACCGCCGCGACCATGGCAAGGCCGATGCCGGTGTTGCCCGACGTCGGCTCGACAATCGTGCCACCGGGCGAGAGCGCGCCGGAGCGTTCGGCATCTTCGATCATCGCAAGGCCGATACGATCTTTGATCGACCCGCCGGGGTTGGCGCGTTCTGACTTGATCCAGACATCATGGTCTGGAAACAGGCGGGACACGCGGACGTGCGGGGTTTGGCCAATGGTCGAGAGGATCGAATCGAACTTCATTGTGATGTCTTCCTGAATTGCGGCTCGAACGTTTTTGCGTTTTTAAGTTCCGGGAACAGCTTGGCCCAGAGTGCTGTAACAAAGATAGCCCCAACGCCGCCAAAAACAACCGCCCCAACCGGGCCGAGCAGTGCTGCTGCAAAGCCAGACTGCAACTCCCCCAGTTCATTGGAACCGGAAATGGCGAGGGACGAGACGGCGCCGACCCGTCCACGCATGTCATCGGGCGTATTGAGTTGCACAAGCGACGAGCGAACATAGACGGAGAGCATGTCGGCTGCACCCAGCACAGACATTGCGCCGAGCGAAAGCCAATAGTTTTTGGAGAGGCCGAACACGATGGTCGCGAGGCCAAACACGACAACAGCCCAAAGCATCTTCACCCCAACATTGTGCTGGAGAGGGCGGAAAGAGAACCAGAGCGCCATTAGCGTGGCACCGGCAGCCGGCGCACCGCGCAGCCAACCAAGCCCCTCCGACCCAACCATAAGAATGTCGCGCGCATAGACGGGTAGCAGCGCCGTTGCCCCCGCCAGCAGCACCGCGAACAGATCGAGCGTGATGGCGCCAAGGAGGAAGCGCTCATTCCATGTGTAATGCAGCCCGTCGATCATCTGCCGGAAGGGGTGAGCGGTGCCCTTGATTTCAACCTTGGGCAGCGGCTTGATCTGCGCGACAGCGAGCGATGCCAGGATAAGGAGGGTTGCCGCCAAGAAATAAGGGAGGGCAGGAATAACTCCAAACAAGATACCGCCGATGCCCGGCCCGATCACGGTGCCTGTCTGCCAGGCCATGGAATTGAACGCGATGGCCCGCGGCAAAATCTGCGGCGGCACGATATTGGGCACGATGGATGACATGGACGGGCCCACAAACACACGCGCCACACCGTGCAACGCCGCCATCACATAGAGCAGCGGCAGGGTCAGCCCGTCATTGGCGGTCATCAATCCCAATGTGAGCGCCACAGACGCGTCAATCATATTGGCGAGCATCGCCACATAGCGCCGGTCAAACCGGTCCGCGACCCACCCGGCCACCGGCGTGAGTACCGCCAGCGGGACAAATTGAGCGAGACCGAGCAACCCAAGTTGAAACGAGGCTTCCTTGATCGACATGCCATAATCGGTGCGGGCGACATCATAGAACTGGTAGCCGAGGACAACGACGATCCCCATGGTCGCCACAACCGCAGAAAATCGGGCAATCCAGAAAAAGCGGTAATCGCGATAGGCGAGCGGATGGGTGGGGGCGGGGATGGTCTCAGTCACGGGATTGTTCTTGGCGTGGCAGATGGTCTGGTGCAACCTTTGTGGCATCTACGAGTCGAATAGAAATCAGGTCTGGAGTTTGTTTCATGAAATCGCAGCGTCTTACGCTCGTTCTGTCCGTTGCTATCGGTGCCTTGTCGCTTAGCGGATGCGCGACGAAGCCCGATGTGGCAGCGGCACCACCTGTGGTCACCACCCCGCCGCCCGCTGCGCCCGCCGTTCGGCCCTGGCAGGCCTTTACGGATCGCTTTCTGGAAGACTATTTCCGGCTTAACCCCAGCTTTGCCGTCTATCAGGGGCGCCATGAATATGATGGCGTGTTGGCGGACTGGAGCGAAGATGGGATCGCGGCCCGCATCGCCTTCCTCAAAAATGCCATCGCCACTGCCAAGGCTCTCAACAGCGATGGGATGACGGCCGAGGAAAAGTTTGAACGGGACTATCTGGTCCATGTTGCGCAGGGTGAATTGTTCTGGATTGAAGACGCGGACTCACCGCACACCGACGTCACTTGGTATTTCGACAACGGTCTAGACCCCAATGTCTACATCGCGCGTCCCTATGCTGATGCTGAAACGCGGATGAAGGCCTTCATCAAATATGCGCGCGCCATTCCAGGTGCAGTCCAGCAGATCCGACAAAATCTGAAAACGCCAATGCCGATCAGCTTTGTCAATTATGCGATCCCCGGTTTCAAAGGATTTGCAGACTATTACACAGGCGATGCCAAGGCTGCCTTTGCCAGCGTGAAGGATCCAGCCCTTCAGGCCGAATTTGATGCCGCCGCCAAGGATGCGGCGACGGCGATGAACGGCATGGCGACATGGCTAGAAGGGCAGAAGAAGACGGCGACGACTGACTTCGCCTTGGGAGCAGAACGGTTCTCCCGCATGTTGTCCGCAACGGAAGGCGTCGATGTGTCGCTTGATGAGCTTGAGGCTGTGGGTCGTGCTGACCTCAAGCGCAATCAGGATGCTTTGAAGGTTGAATGCGCCAAGTTCGCGCCGGGCAAGAGCATTGCGGCGTGTATGGACAAGATGAATTCCAAAAAGTCCGATGCCGGTCCCGTGGCAGAGGCACGGGAGCAACTGCCGGTTCTCCGTCAGTTCCTCATCGACAACACTATCGTGTCCATCCCCGGAACGGAACAGGCCCAAGTCGAGGAATCGCCGCCGTACAACCGCCAGAATAGCGCTTACATCGACATTCCCGGACCTTATGAGAAAGGTTTGCCGTCAGTTTATTATATCTCCCCGCCAGACCCTTCTTGGGACGCCAAAACGCGTAACGCCTATGTGCCGGGGACGAAGGATTTGCTGTTCACGTCGGTGCATGAGGTCTGGCCTGGCCACTTCCTCAACTTCCTCCATGCCAATCGGGCGAAGTCACTCTTTGGGCGTGTCTTTGTCGGCTATGCCTTTGCTGAGGGCTGGGCCCACTATACGGAGGAAATGATGTGGGACGCCGGCCTGAATAAAGGTGATCCGGAAACACACATCGGTCAGCTGTCGAACGCCTTGCTGCGCGACTGCCGCTATCTATCCGCCATCGGCATGCATGCACGCGGCATGACGCAGGATCAGTCCCGCAAGATGTTCATCAAGGAATGCTATCAGGACGAAGGCAATGCCCGCCAGCAATCGGCACGCGGCACCTATGATCCGGCCTACCTCAATTACACGATGGGCAAGCTGATGATCCGAAAGCTGCGTGAGGATTGGACAGGAGGCGACCGATCCAAGTGGAAGGCGTTCCATGACACCTTCTTGGGCTATGGTGGTCCGCCGATCCCGATGGTGCGCGGCGCCATGATGGGCACAGAGGCGAAGGCGGTTTTTTAGAGGTTCTCGGGAATGGCTGTGCTCCGAGCTTGGCCCGGAGCACAGCTTGAACCCAATCAGTTCGCCGGAGCGACGACCAGACGACCGTTAAGTGCCTGAAGCGGTCGGGCGTTGTTGCCCATGATGGTGGCCATGGCGCGCAGCTGGTCTGGGCTTGCTGTGACCGTCGACTGTGCAACGTGCCAATTCACGCCCTCGCTGCAGGGCGGAGTGGTGAGCGACCCCTGGAAGCGATAGACGTTCAATGTTGAGGGAATGAGATCCGCCGGGTTGATCGTCACGCCAGCGACAGCTGTTGCCGCCTTTTCATGCTTTGGTGCAGCAGCGATGATTTTTGCGAGCTCACTGTTGGCAGCGCCTTCTTCGAACAAAACGCCGAGAACGCCGAGCGCCCCTGTGGCGTCCTTGTGGACGAAATGCGCGACCATGGGAAAGCGCTTGCCGTTAATGGCTTCTTCTGATGGCGTGTGGAAATGAACCTGCACAAGGTAAAACTCACGGCCCGCACTCGTCATTGAAGACCCGGCGGGAAAGTTGACCTGCACCGTGTGGCCATTGTTCAAAATGGTGAGCGGCGCAGCCTTATAGTCCGCGCGCACGGGAATCTGACCGGCCGTGTTCGCCTGCGCCAGATCAATCGGGGACTGCATCTTACCGGTGCGGCAAGTGGCAAATTCTGGCTTCAAATCGCCCCAATGCTCGGGTCCACTTGGGCCGCTATATGTCCAATGCGCATCGCCCGATGCAAAAGCAGGCGCCGTGGCGAGAAGCAGTGCTGCGCCGAATTTTCGAAATGTCATGATGTTTTCCCTGTTGCTGCGTGCATGGGGCCGACAGACGATAATGGGGGGGCGTCGGCCCAACCCGTTAACGGTTTAGCGTCGTAAAGTTTAAGAGGCCGCAGCCATGAAAGACGCGGCTAACTTTGATGCTTTTCGGTACGCGTGGCCGCTTCGTCAGTCGAGAGTGACAAAGGTGTCGAGCACGCGTTTGCGGCCCGCTTGTTCAAAGTCGATCTCCAGCTTGTTGCCTTCTATCTCGGCGATAAGGCCGTAGCCAAACTTTTCGTGGAACACGCGTTTGCCGATGGAGAGATCCGACCGGCCCTTATTGCCAAGGCTGACCGCGCTGGCGCGGGCCTCGACAATGCGGGTGGGTGCCGTGGAATAGCTTGTTGAAGCCCGCTGCCAGCCCGGTCCGCGTCCTGTGCCTCGGTTGACGTGCGCGAATGGGTCCGCATTTTGGGACCAATTGGCCCTCCACATGCTTTCCCCGCCGGACATGGAGTTTTCCTGCTCGATATGATCGGCAGGCAGTTCTGCGATAAAGCGGCTGGGGATGCTGGATGTCCACTGGCCATAGATACGGCGGTTGGCGGCGTGGAGGATGGTACACTTCCGTCGCGCCCGCGTGATCGCGACATAAGCAAGGCGGCGTTCCTCCTCCAGGCTCGCCATGCCGCCTTCATCCAGCGCCCGTTGCGAAGGGAACACGCCTTCTTCCCATCCCACGAGGAAGGTGCGGTCAAACTCCAGCCCCTTGGCGGCGTGGATCGTCATCATGGTGATCTTCTCGCCATCACCCTGTGCGTCATTGTCCATGACGAGGCTGACATGCTCCAGAAACGCGCCGAGCGTTTCATATTCCTCCATCGCGCGGACAAGTTCGTTGAGGTTTTCGAGCCGCCCAGCGCTTTCGGCCGATTTGTCTGCCTGCAGCATCGCGGTATAGCCGCTTTCATCAAGGATTTGCCGGGCCAACTCATAGTGCGGCAGGCTGGCCGAAAGATCCCGCCAGCGGGCGATATCGCCGATGAACCCGCCCAGCGCACGGCGGGCCTGCGGGGTCAGTTCATCACTGTCGAGGATCGAGACGGCAGCGTGGGAGAGGGGACCGCTCATGCCGCGCGCAAACGTCTGGATGCGGGCAAGGGCTTTGTCCCCCAAGCCGCGCTTGGGCTGGTTGACGATCCGTTCAAAGGCAAGATCATCTGCAGGTTGGTTCACCAGCCGGAGATAGGCGAGTGCATCACGGATTTCGGCGCGTTCATAAAAGCGGAAACCCCCAATAATGCGATAGGGCAGGCCGATGGAGATAAAGCGGTCTTCAAATTCCCGCGTCTGGAACTGGGCGCGCACGAGGATGGCCAAATCGTCAAGCGAGCCTCCGGCGCGCTGATGGTCTTCCGCCATTTCGCCGACGCGGCGGGCTTCTTCCGGCCCGTCCCACACGCCGATGATCTCAACCTTGTCGCCGGCGTCGACTTCCGTCCACAACGTCTTGCCGAGCCGCCCGCCATTCTTCGCGATCAGTCCCGACGCCGCGCCAAGGATGTGCGGGGTGGAGCGGTAATTCTGTTCAAGCTTGATGACGGCCGCACCCGGAAAGTCCTTCTCAAACCGAAGGATATTCGCCACTTCCGCGCCGCGCCATGAATAGATGGACTGGTCATCATCTCCCACGACGCAGATGTTCTTGCTCGATTGGGCCAATAGCCGCAGCCACAGATATTGGCTGGCATTTGTGTCCTGATATTCGTCGACAAGGATGTATTTGAACCTCTGCTGATAGCTTTGCAGCACGTCCCGATGGGTCTTCAGGATCGTCAGCATATGCAAAAGGAGATCGCCAAAATCGCAGGCATTCAACGCTTTCAGTCGGTCCTGATAGATTGTGTAGAGCTTGGCGCCCTGACCGTCGGCAAAGCGCTGGCTTTCTGCCGTATCGACATCCGCTGGCGTTAAGCCCTTATTCTTCCACTGGTCGATCAACCCCGCCAACTGTCGGGCTGGCCAGCGCTTCTCGTCCAATTCGGCCGCTGTAACGATCTGCTTGAGCAACCGCAGTTGATCATCGGTATCAAGAATTGTAAAATTTGATTGTAAACCAACGAGTTCGGCGTGTCTTCTGAGCATTTTTGCGCAGATAGAATGGAAGGTGCCCAGCCAGGGCATCCCCTCCACCGCGTCGCCGATGATGCGACCCACGCGCTCCTTCATCTCACGCGCGGCCTTGTTGGTGAAGGTGACGGCGAGGATTTCCGAAGGCCATGCGCGGCGCGTCGCGATGAGATGCGCCAGCCGTGCGGTCAGAGCCGCCGTCTTCCCTGTGCCGGCGCCTGCCAGCATCAGGACAGGACCCTCACTTGTGAGGACAGCCTCACGCTGCGGGGCGTTCAAGCCTTGGATATAGGCGGGTTCATCGGGATTTACGGGTAACGTCATCGCGTGAACGATTAGGGAACATTGTTCCGCTGGGCAAGGGGTCCCAGATTGGGACAGCGCCTTCACAAATCTCTATTTGACGGGTCGATCTATGTTTGATTAAAGAAATGTAACCAATATGGCTGCGTCCTTTGCCGCATTGGAAATAAAGGGGTTTTTTAATGCGACTCGTTTCTTCTGTTCTGGCGCTTGGTGCGCTTAGCCTTGCAGCACCGGCATCTGCTGCAGTGGTTTTCTCGGATACGTTTGACGCCGAAGCTGGCGGAAATTCTGCGCTCAACTATGCAAGTTTCGCAAACTTCTCGGTCGTCGGCAACGTCGATGTCGTGAAGAGCGGTGACTATGGGATTACCTGCAGCGGCTCGTGCGTCGATCTTGATGGATCAACCGGCCCAGGCCAGATTTCTTCGCTCGCGTCTTTCGCCTTCAACGCCGGTGACAAGGTTCGCCTGTCATTCGACCTCGGTGGAAACCAGCGTAATAGCGATTTTGACGGTTTCTTTGCCGGATTTGATTTTGGCAGCACTGAAACCTTGCTGAATTATGGCTTCAACTTCGGTAGTGGCGATGTGATCGTCCTTCCAACCTATACTTGGTCTGGAATCACAACGTCTTCCGGAATCGCCGCAAACAAGCCATTCAGCACCTATTCGATCTTCTTCACGGCTGGGTCGGCTGGTGCGCTCACCTTCAACATCGGCACAGACAGCGCCGACAACGTTGGCCCGCTTCTCGACAAGGTGGCGCTGTCCATTGACAAGGCTGCGGTGCCGGAGCCGGCTGCTTGGGCTATGATGCTCGCTGGCTTTGGTCTTGTGGGTTCGGCGATGCGTCGTCGTCAGAAGACCGCCATTACCTTCGCCTGATCTTCGCTTTCGCGTTTTAGATTGGCAGCGGCCTCGGGGAAACCCGGGGCCGCTTTTCTTTGTGAAACAGCGTCACACCGGCTTGAAAGGCTCGACACACACCGCGCAAATTGACAATGGCGATGGGAAAAGAAGCGGGGGAGCGAACTGACCATGTCCACACCAACATCGCACAAACGCGTTCTGGCCGCGTCGCTGGTCGGGACGGCGGTCGAGTTCTACGATTTCTATATCTACGCGACCGCCGCCGCGCTCGTGTTCGGACCGCTGTTCTTCCCGTCGGAAGAACCCGGTCTGCAGCTGCTCGCCAGCTATGCCAGCTTTTCCGTTGCCTTTTTTGCCCGACCCCTAGGCGCAATTGCGTTTGGCCATTTCGGGGACCGGATCGGGCGTAAATCGACGCTCGTCACCTCTCTCCTCATCATGGGGCTATCGACCTTCCTCATTGCGTTTCTGCCCACGCATGCAGTGATCGGGTGGTGGGCACCTGTACTGCTCTGCTTGTTGCGCTTCGGACAAGGTTTTGGCCTTGGCGGGGAATGGGGCGGGGCGGCGCTGTTGGCGGTGGAGAATGCGCCACCGGGCAAGGCCGCGCGTTACGGCATGTTCCCGCAATTGGGGGCGCCCGTCGGGTTCATCGCGTCGAACGGCTTGTTCCTGCTTCTCGGATTGTATCTGTCCGGAGACGACTTCAAGGAATGGGGCTGGCGGATACCTTTTCTCGGCAGCGCGCTTTTGGTCGGTATCGGCCTTTGGGTGCGGTTGAAGCTGACGGAAACGCCCGCCTTTGCCGCTGCCTTGGCGGAAGCGCCGCCACCCAAGGTGCCCTTTGGTGAATTGATGCGCGGGCATTGGCGCGAAGTGCTGGGGGGCACCTTTGCGGCCGTTGCCTGTTTCGCGATCTTCTACCTCGCAACGGCCTTTGCCCTTGGCTACGGCACGACCAAGCTCGGTATGGCGCGTGAGGCATTCCTCGGACTGCAGCTCTTCGCCATTCTGTTTCTGGCGGCTGGCATTATCGTGTCGGGCTTCGCGGCGGACCGATATGGCGCAGGCAATGTCCTGATGGCGGGCTGTGGCCTGACGATGTTGGTGGCGCTCACCATCGTGCCAACCTTGGGCAGTGGAGAGCCGCCGATGGTTGCGCTGTTCCTTTCCATGGCATTGTTCGCGATGGGGCTGACCTATGGCCCGCTTGGCGCCTGGCTGCCCAGCCTGTTCCCGGCACGCGTGCGTTATTCGGGTGCATCGGTGGCGTTTAACATGGCGGGGATTTTGGGCGGCGGATTGGCGCCGCTGATCGCGCAGCGCCTTTCGGACAGTGCAGGGCTCGGCGCGGTTGGCGCCTATCTTGCGCTATGCTCAGGCCTCAGCCTTGTGGGTCTGCTGGCACTGCGCGCAAAAGGGTGATGCGCGCTTTTCCATAATCGCGCTGGACGTCCAACTCGAACCCGGCGACGTCAACAGTCTCCTTGCGAGAGGTTTCAATGCTGACAAGGGTGGCGGGGCCAATCCAGCCCAAGCGGCCCAGTTTGTCGAGCGCGACGGACCCGGCGCCGCTTTCATAGGGTGGGTCCATCATCACCAAGTCCAATGGCGCGCGGGCAGGGGGCAATGCGAGGACAGAGCCCTGACGGATCTCCGCGCCATTCGCCCCAAGCTTTGCGATGTTGGTCTTGAGGGCGTCCACAGCGGCGCGGTCCTGCTCCACAAAGATGCAACTGCCTGCTCCACGGGACAGGGCCTCAAGGCCGAGCGCGCCGGAGCCTGCGAACAGATCGGCCACGCTCAAACCTTCAAAGCTGCCAAGGCGGCTGACGAGCATGGAGAACAAGGCCTCCCGCGTCCGGTCTGCGGTCGGGCGGGTCGCGTCTCCCTTGGGCGCAACCAGAGGACGGCCGCGCCAATTTCCAGCAATGATTCTCATGGACGACGCGGTGGCCGAGAATGTTGCCGTTTGGCAGCGGCAGGAGAGGATGGCGTGCGGCGCGGGGACGACGGCGCAGCTGACGGCCCTCTCTCAGGCGATTTTTCTTTCGGTCCGCCCTGTTTAGTGAGCGACTGGCGGAACATGAACAACTGGTTGCGATCAATTTCGGCGACTTCACCACGTTCCAGATCACCCAGACCAAAGGGGCCATAGCTGGTGCGGATCAGGCGGGAGACGCGTAGGCCCAGATGTTCCAGCACGCGGCGGACTTCGCGGTTCTTGCCTTCGGTCAGGCGCATTTCAACCCAAGTATTTGCGCCGGTCCGGCGCTCAAGATTGGCGTCGATGGAGCCGTAGCGGACGCCGTCAATCTCGATGCCATGAATCAGCTCTTCCAATTGTGCTTGGCTGACATTGCCATACGCGCGGGCTCGGTAAGAACGGACGACGCCGGTCGATGGCAATTCCAACTGCCGCTTCAACTCCCCATCGGTGGTGAGCAGCAGCAGGCCTTCGGTATTCAGATCGAGCCGCCCGACAGGCACCACGCGCGGCAGGCCCTTTGGCAGGACGTCATAAATTGTACGGCGACCCTGCGGATCACGTTCTGCGGTCAGAACACCAGACGGCTTGTGGAAGCAGAACAGCTTGGCGGCCTTGGGCGGCGCAACCGGCTTTCCATCGACGGTTACCCCTGTCAGGCTGGTCAGGATGGTGGCGGGCGTTTCAATCGGCACGCCGTCAATTGCAATGCGGCGATCTTCGATCATGCGTTCAATTTCGCGGCGCGAGGCAATGCCGGCACGGGCCAAAAGCTTGGCGATGCGCTGCGGTTCGTTCATACTCATGGCGGGGCCAGTAGCGGAATTGGCGAGCAATGTCTTTAGCGGAGAAGACGCGCCTCAATCTCGTCATGGAAACGGCGGATGCCGGTCTCCAGCGTGCCGAGCGTGAGATGATCGATAGCGCCGGAAGACAGGCCTTCCTGACCCAAAGCTGCAGCGCGGAAATCTTCTGCTGCAAACACGCCGCCGTCGAGCAGTTCCCAACTGCGCTGCCAGTGCGACATCGCTTTCTCAGTCTTGGGTTCCTCAGGGATCAGCATGAAGTCTTCCACCAAAGTGCGCCCAACTGTCTGTGGCATCAGCACCATCAGGTTCACATAATCAGGGCTGACGATCATGATGGTGGCGGGGAAGAGCTGGTAGGCGAAAGTCACGGCGGCACGCAGTTGTGGCCAGTCCCCCAGGTCCATCGTCGCCAGATCAGCCGCGCGACCCACGGCCGAGCGCTGATGCGGGCCGATGCAGTCGCCCGACGTCACGCCATCTTTGAAGAAGGGGCCTATCGTCGACGCATGCAGCCGTGAGACGTGATAGCTTTCCAGAAACGCATCCATGATGAGCTTCCAGTTAGAGGTGACCTCATGCGTCCGACGTTTAAAAAGGTGCAGGTCTCGCATGCCGAAGGCGTCAAAGTCTGCGCCAAGGGCATCAGCTTCACCAAAGTCGGCGTCTTCGCCGGGGGCGAACCAGATGAGGCCACCGGCTTCCCTGCTCGGCAGTTCTTTCAGGCCGTGGGTCGTTTTATCAAAACCGGGGAAGGTTTCAGGGCGCGGCAAGCCGACAAGCGCGCCGTCCATGGCATAGGTCCATGCGTGATAGGGGCAAACCATGCGGGCCGCGCACACGGTCTCCTGACCCTCAACAAGTCGGGTGCCCCGGTGGCGACAGACGTTGAGGAAGACGTGCGCCTTGCCATCTTTGTCCCGCGTAATGAGCAGGGGACGCCCAAAGCCTTCATGCGGCACCGCCATGTTGGGTTCCGGCACCAGTGCTGACGGTGCGATCACCTGCGGCAACCGGTCGAACAAAGTGGCCTTTTCCTGCGCAAACCAGTCTGGGTCTGTATAGCGGCTGGCGGGCACCGTGGTGATGGCCACAGGCGTCTGAACACTGTCGTCCGCAATGCGTTGGGCAAGCGCGACTTGACCAGCAGTGGGCGTCATCATGTTCATGACGGGGCTATCCTTCTCCGTTTATCGCGCTAGTTTGCCCGAATTCGAGCGGGGAGCAAGTTGCATGAGTGAAGCCAGCCAAGCCGTAGCGGCAGCTGAACCGGGCGTCTGGGGCGCGGTAAAGCCTTATCTGGAAAAGGAATCGCTCGCAGCCTTCTTCGTCGGCGTGTCCTCTGGCTTTCCCTATGCGATGATCGGGGCCACGCTGACGACGCGCTTGGCGCAGGATGGCATCGACAAAAAGACCGTCACCGCCTTCACGCTCGCCTTTCTCGTCTACAATCTCAAGGTGTTTTGGGCCTGGATTGTTGATGGCATTCGTCTGCCTTTGATCGGTCATTTGGGCCAACGTGTTTCATGGCTCCTAGTGTCCGGTCTTGCCGTGATGGCTGCCGTTATCAACCTTGCGCTGGTGGATCCATCGGCGGACATTGGCGTGACGGTTCTCGCAGCTATTCTCGTCGGTGCAGCAGGCGCCACGTTCGATATCGTGATCGACGCCTACCGGATTGAGACGCTGAAGCCTTACCAGCTCGGCGTCGGATCCGGCATGTCGCAATATGGCTGGCGGATCGGATCGGCAGGGGCAGGGGCATTGGCGCTGGTGCTGGCAGACCGGATTGGTTGGTCGGCAGCCTATATGGCGTGTGCCCTCTTTGCGCTTCCGGCGATGCTGACAGGGCTCTTCATGGGTGAACCGAAGCGGCATGTCGTGACGAACGAAAAGCGCTCAGTAAACGATGTGCTTTCTTCGATCATTGGCCCGTTCACAGAGTTTTTTCAAAGGTCGGGTGCTCTGCTCGTGCTGCTGTTTATTCTCGTCCACAAGATCGGTGATACGCTGGCAAACCTAACGTTCCGCCTGCTTTTTGATGATCTTGGCTACACCAATGATGAGATCGCAATTTGGGATGTGGGCGTCGGTTTCTGGGCATATTTGATCGGAATCTTCATTGGCGGCGTTGCCTTCACGAAGCTTGGCTTAAAACGCTCTGTCCTGATCGCGCTGGTGTTGATGGCCTTCTCCAATCTGAGCTTCGCCGGATTGGCCGCGACAGGCCACAGCAACCTCGCCATGGCCGGAGCCATTGGATTTGAAAACATGGCGAGTGGGTTCGGCGGCGTTGTCGTCGTTGCCTACTTCTCCGCACTGTGCGATCTGCGCTTTACCGGAGCGCAATATGCGCTGATTTCAGCAGGCGCGAGTGTCGTTGGGCGCTTCCTGACCGGAACCACGGCAGGCGGGCTTATTGAAACGCTCGGTTATGTGAACTTCTACCTGCTGACGACGCTTGCGGCTTTGCCGGGCATTTTGATCTTCTGGATCATGATGCGCACGGGTCTGGTCGATGCGGCGATGGGAACGGCAGGCGAAAAGATCTAGTCCGGCAGCGGGCCGTTTTCCTTCAGGACGACGCCCGCCAGATAGAGCGAGCCGAGGATGGCCACACGGCGCACGTCGCCTCGGGCGCTAAGCTGTCGCAGTGCGCTCTCAACATCAGGCGCGGTTGCAGTCGTTCCAATGCCCGCTGATTGTGCCATCGCGGCCAAATCGTCGGGCGCATGGCAGTCATGCCCGGGGGTTGGAACCGCCGTCACGCTGCGGGTCACTGGGGCGATGATCCGGAGGAACTCCGCTGCATCCTTGTTGGCGAGCATGCCGATGATGACGTCTAGCGCAGGACCGCGCAGGAAGGTTGCGGCAATGGCTTCGGCTGCATTGGGATTATGACCCCCGTCGAGCCACAACTGGGCCGGCTTGACGAGATCAACAAATGGCCCTGACGTGAGACGTTGCATTCGCGCGGGCCACTGTGTCTTCTCCATCGCAACAGTAAAGGCGTGGTCACGCAAGGTAATTCGGTCCTGATGCCGCAGCATGGCGATCGCAAGGCCAGCGTTCGCGACTTGATGATCCCCCGCCATGTGTGGCAGCGGAAGCCGCAAGGGACCCTTGGCGTCGCGGTAAATGAGAGCGTCGCCCTTCAGTTGACAATGCCAGTCCTGCCCTTGGACAAGCGTTGTGGTGCCGATGGATGCTGCCACATCTGCAATCCGAACGGCGACAGTCTCCGGATAGGCCATCGTCACCAGCGGTGCGTTTGCCTTGGCGATGCCCGCTTTTTCAAAACCAATCCGCTCCAGTGGCGCAAAGTCTGGGCCATTCTCTGGGTCCAGAAGAAATGCTTCGTGGTCGATGCCAAGCTGTGCAATCCCGCAGATCAATGGCTTTGGGATAATGTTGGTCGCATCCAGCCGTCCGCCAAGCCCAACCTCAATGATCGCGACATCCGCCTTTGTGCGGGAAAAGGCCAGGAACGCTGCCGCCGTCGTCGCTTCAAAGAAGCTCGGAGCCATTCCGTCAGCTTCGGCGGCATCCAGCACTTCGGCAAGGAGCGGCGCCAAAGCCTCATCTGTAATCAGATTGCCGGCAACTCTTATGCGTTCATTGAAGCGCACAAGATGTGGGCTGGTATAAGCGTGGACCCGGCGGCCTCCGGCTTCAAGAGCAGTGCGCAGGAAGGCGCAGGTCGAGCCTTTGCCGTTGGTGCCCGCGACATGAAAGACGGGCGGCAGGTCGAGATGTGGATTGTCGAGTAGGGCGAGCAGACGCTCAATCCGCTCCAGCCCCAGAATGTCACGACCGGGTGACAATTGGGCGAAACGGTCTAGCTGCGCCTGAACCGCAGGGTCATCGGAATGCGCGTGATCTGCCACTTAAGGTTAGGCCGCGGCCTTTTCCGGCATCAGATAGCTGATCAGACGAGCGAGCGTTTCGCGCAGGTCTTTCCGTTCGACGACCATATCGAGCATGCCGTGATCAAGCAGATACTCGGCGCGCTGGAAACCTTCCGGGAGTTTCTCCCGGATCGTATCCTGAATGACGCGCTGTCCCGCAAAGCCGATCAGCGCATTTGGTTCTGCCATCTGCACATCGCCGAGCATAGCATAGCTGGCCGTGACGCCGCCCGTGGTCGGGTCCGTCATGACGACGATATAGGGCAGGCCGGCTTCCCGCAGCTGCGCAATGGCAACGGTGGTGCGGGGCATCTGCATCAGCGACAAAATGCCTTCCTGCATCCGCGCGCCGCCGGCGGCGGTGAAGATGATGTACGGCACCTTGTCAGCCAGTGCGGCCTTGGCGCCTGCGATGAACGCTTCACCCACGCCGACGCCCATTGAGCCGCCCATGAAGGCAAAGTCCTGCACGCCAACGACAACACCCTGGCCTTCGATCCGGCCTTTGGCGTTGAGCAGCGCGTCATGCTCGCCAGTGGCGGCACGGGCAGCCTTGATGCGGTCCACATATTTTTTGGAATCGCGGAACTTCAGCGGGTCTTCGGGCGCCCGCGGGCTCGGCAACATGGACCAGCTGTTCGCATCGAAAATCTGGCTGAAGCGCGCATGCGGCCCAATCCGGCCATGGTGCCCGCAGACGGTGCAAACCGACAAATTCTCTTCATATTCCTTGATGAAGATCATCTGCGAGCAGGACGGGCACTTGTTCCAAAGATTGCCCTCGGTTTCGCGCTTGGCGATGAAGGGCATCGCATTGCGGACGCGGGTCAGCCAGTTCATGCGGTTTTCTCCCGGGCATGGTCCATCGCTGTACGAAGCGAGCGGACGAAGTCGCGGACTTTGGCGGGCGCATTAGCGCCTTCGGTCGCGACAATATCAATGATGGCGGAACCAACAACCACGCCATCGGCAACCTTGGCGATTTCGGCGGCCTGTTCCGGCGTACGGACGCCAAATCCGACCGCGACGGGAATGTTGGTGGCGGCCTTCAGGCGGGCGACGGCGTCTTCGATGGAAGCCTGTGCTGCCTGCTGCAATCCGGTGATCCCGGCGACCGAGACGTAATAGAGAAAGCCCGAGGAGCCATCGAGAACTGCCGGAAGCCGCGCTGCGTCTGTGGTCGGCGTGGCGAGGCGGATCAGCGAGATGCCTTCGGCTCGCAGTGCGGGGCCAAGTTCAGGGTCTTCTTCCGGCGGAATGTCGACGCAGATGACGCCGTCCACACCGGCCTTGGTGCATTCTGCGGCAAACCAGTCGGCGCCGCGGATCGTCATCGGATTGGCATAGCCCATAAGGACGAGCGGCACGTTGGGATGACGAGCGCGAAAGCCGGTGGCGATGGCGAAGATGTCCGCTGTCTTGGTGCCCGCGCCAAGACTGCGGAGGTTGGCCCGCTGGATGGCCGGGCCATCCGCCATCGGGTCCGTGAACGGCATGCCGAGTTCGACGACATCTGCACCGCCTTCAACGAGGGCGTCGAGGATGGCGGGTGTTGCATCCGGCGTCGGATCGCCACCCGTGACAAAGCAGACGAGGGCGGAATGATCGGGCCGAAAGGCGGAAGCGAAGCGCGACATTAAAGCGACACCCCAAGATGCTCCGCCACGGAGAAGATGTCCTTATCGCCGCGACCGCACAGGTTGACGAGGATGATCTGGTCCTTGTCCATCGTCGGCGCGAGTTTGCGGACAGCTGCAATCGCGTGCGCGGGTTCAAGCGCGGGGATGATGCCTTCGGTGCGGCAGAGCAGCTGGAAGCCTTCCAGCGCTTCGGTATCGGTGACGGAGGTATAATCGACGCGGCCGATTTCCTTCAGCCAGCTATGTTCCGGCCCAATGCCCGGATAATCGAGGCCGGCGGATATCGAATGGCCTTCGATGATCTGGCCGTCTTCATCCTGCAGCAAATATGTCTTGTTGCCGTGCAGAATGCCGGGGCGACCGCCCGCCAGTGAGGCGGCATGTTCCTTATCCAGCCCATGGCCTGCGGCTTCGACACCGAGCATCTTGACCGACGGATCATCAAGGAAGGGATGGAACAGTCCGATCGAATTGGAACCGCCACCAATGGACGCGACGAGAACGTCTGGCAGGCGACCGACACGCGACAACATCTGGGCACGGGCTTCCTTGCCGATCACGCTCTGAAAATCGCGGACCAGTTCGGGGTAGGGGTGTGGACCGGCGGCGGTGCCGATGATGTAAAAGGTGTCGTCCACATTCGCGACCCAATCGCGCAGCGCCTCGTTCATGGCGTCCTTGAGTGTTGCAGCACCCGAGGTGACCGGCACGACTTCCGCGCCGAGCAGCTTCATGCGGAACACATTGGGCGCCTGACGGGCAACGTCGGTCGCACCCATATAGACGACGCAGGGCAGGCCAAAGCGGGCGCAGACGGTTGCCGTCGCCACGCCGTGCTGGCCGGCTCCGGTTTCCGCGATGATCCGCGTCTTCCCCATGCGAATGGCGAGGAGGATCTGGCCGATGCAGTTGTTGATCTTGTGTGCACCGGTATGATTCAGCTCGTCGCGTTTGAACCAGATTTGGGCACCGCCCAGCTCTTCGGTCAGTCGTGGGGCGAAATAAAGCGGGCTTGGCCTGCCGACATAATGTTCGAGCAGATCGTCAAACTCGGCGTGAAAGGCGGGGTCCGCCTTTGCCTTGCGATATTCCGTTTCCAGATCGAGGACGAGCGGCATCAGCGTTTCGGCGACATAACGTCCGCCAAACTGGCCAAAATGCCCGCGGTCGTCGGGCTGCGTACGGAGGGAGTTGATAAGTGTCATAAGTCGGCTGTCGCTTTAAGGAATGCGGCGATCTTGTCCACATCCTTGATGCCCGGTGCGGATTCAACACCCGAAGCAACGTCAATGAAACGGGCACCTGTTCTGGCCGCCGCTTCTGCGACATTGCCCGCATCAAGACCCCCGGCCAGCAGCCAGGGCAAAGGATGTGCAAAGCCATCGAGGAGCGACCAATCAAAACGCATGCCCGTTCCACCTGGAAGGTCGGCGCCCTTGGGCGGCTTTGCATCATAGAGAAGGTGGCTAACGGCACCTGCAAAGGTGTGCGCTGCAGCCAAATCATCCCGAGTCTTAACGGGAATGGCCTTCCAGACGTCACCACCGAGCGACGCCGCGAATTCAGGGCTCTCTTCGCCGTGAAGCTGAATGGTTTGAATGCCGGTCTGCGCGCGGATCGCGTCAATGCGGTCCCGCTCCTCATCCACAACCAGACCAACAGCGGTCACATGATCTGGCAGCCGCTGTACAAGTGCCGATGCCCGCTCCAGCGCCACGCTGCGCGGGCTTTTGGCGAAGAAGTTGAAGCCGATATGCGACGCCCCGCCACTGATCGCTGCATCAAGCGTCTCTTCGGTTGAGATGCCGCAGATTTTAACTTGAATGGCCATTGCTTAGTCGTTCTGTATCAGGCGCAGAAGCGTGCCGTCTGGATCGATTAGATAAGCGATGTCCAGTCCGTTGGCATCACGCTTGGTTGGGTGCAGGCGCGGCCAGCCTTTCCGCGTGTCGGGAATGCCCGCCTGAAGGCATTGTGCCACAAAGCTCGGAAGATCGTCGAGGCGTAGGCAGCAACTAAAGGTACTATTTTCGGGCTGAAGATCAGGAAGCAGAAAGAATTCTAAGCAAAGCTTTCCCTTTCCAAGGATCATCCAGCCGTCATCGCGCCAGCTCCGTTCAAATCCGAGTAGGAGATAAAAGGCTTCTGTCGCGTCAAAACTGCGCGAAGGAAGATTGGGGGTCGCTTGATCAGCCATGATCAAATTGTCGCGTCGATGGCCCGTGCTGCCGCGTCCGGATCATCGGCCTGCGTGATTGGTCGTCCAATGACCAAAATTGACGCCCCGTTATCCAACGCCTGTCGCGGTGTCACGACACGCTTCTGATCGCCGATCTTGCCATCATTGGGTCGGACGCCGGGCACGACGAAGAAACCGCCGGGCCATAGTTTGCGGGCGGCGGCGACTTCATTGCCCGAACAAACGACGCCGTCGAGGCCAGATTCCTTGGCCAGCAGCGTCAGGCGCTCCACCTGGTCATGCGGGCTGGCATTGACGCCTATTGACTGCAGATCGGTGCCATCAAGGCTGGTCAACACTGTTACGGCGACGACCTTTGTGCCGGTCGGAGCTGCTGCCTTCGCGTCTTCCATCATGGCGCGGCCACCGGCGGCATGCACCGTAAGTATGGCTGGTTTCAAAGGAGCGAGGGCCTGCACCGCCTTGCCGACGGTATTGGGAATGTCATGCAGTTTCAGATCGAGGAAAATCGGCAGGCCAAGCTGTGCCATTTCCCGAACACCGGCGCGGCCGTTGGCGGAGAAGAATTCAAGGCCAAGCTTGATCCCGCCGACATGGTGTTTGACCTTCGCGACGATGTCGCGGGCCTTTTCGAGTTCAGGGGTGTCGATGGCGACATAGATAGGACTGGTCATGACACCCCCGGTGGCACGGCAATTGGTGCAGCGGAAGGGGGAATCGCTCCCGGCGCGGGTGTTTCGACGGACTTGGGCTCAAGCATAGCGCGTGTCTCGGCCAATTGGCGTTCTACCTGCATCAATTTGCGGTGCAGCGACCAGCGGGTCGCCTGGTGAAGGAGATAATAGGGAAGAAATCCAAGGAGAAAGGCGGCGCCAATGACCAGGGGCAGATAAGTTTGCAGCAGCAATCCGCTCCAAAGCGTAATGGTAATGCTGGTCCAGTTGCTGATCGAAAACGCAACAAGGACCACCGCAATCACGACCCAGAAGATGGTTTTGAGAAACTGCATGCGACATCAACTCCAACCGAGTTCAGTAGCTTAGGACACAGTGGCCATTTTGGCCAGTGGACCCTGTGCAAGCTCTGCCCGTAACATGGGGAAGAGATCGGATACGGCAGTCAGTTGCGCTTCCTCTTCCGCCAAAATCGCCGAAAGCATGCGGAATTTGAAGCGGTCTATGACGTCTGGCGCTTGGGGCGGTGCGGTCGAAAAGATGATGTCGATCAGTCTCTCGGCGCCATGCAGCCGACCCCAAAGATAGTCGTTTTCGCGATATTTGCGGCTGAAGAATGCACCGAAGCTGTTGAACTCGATTCCCTTCAGGCTCGCCGCCGCACCGCCGGAACGAATGGATTGTGCGTCGTCCGGGGCGATCCGGTCGACCTTGATCGGGTTAAACTCGTCCAATCCCTCGCCTTGCAACATCGGCAGCGTGCTGATGTCGTAAAAAGGAAAGCCGAGATAAGTCAGGAGCGGACGACGACATAATGCCTTTGGACAAGCGGTCAGCGCTGCGGCCAAGGCCTCGTCTGTCTCCGCATCCAGCCGGACAAGGTCCTGCTGGGCGGCCACTGCGTCGAGGAAGGCGCCAGGGCTGTCCATGCAAATGTCTTTGTAGGTCCCGGCATTTTGCAAATCGATCAACGGCGCCAGCCTGTCGTAGATCGTGCCGCGCAAATGGACGAGATCGGCATCTGCAGCTTCGCCCGTATCGACCATCTCCGTGACATTTCTGGCTAGAAATCGAAGGCGTCGAATGCGGAAGCCAAGGTCAAGCTGCCGGAAAAAGAGAATCGAAGGGTCACGCTCGCTGTGACTGTTGCAGTTGATACGGTCGACTCCGCGGGCCCGAACCTCATCCCACAGGCCCCGCCGAAACTGATCGGCTGCAAAATCGGCCTGACCCGTGCCAATGCGGGCTGCAAGGTCTGCCAACTCCTCAACGACGCCGGAGAGTTTCATATGGGCATAGGCCGCGTAAGCGAAACCGGCGTCTGATGCGGAGCGATCATGCGCTTTGACGCGCCAGTTCGCGACCCGCTTAGCCGTCGGACGGTCCAAAAAGAAGGTGCGGCCGAACAGCGATTGTATTGTCTCTTCCACCTCGGGCGTCAGGGCATCCACGATATGCTGCATGCGTCGGATGCGTGTCGATCGGGCGTCGATGGCTTCCAGATTGTCCCGGATAGGTTGTTCGCGGGGAAGTTCTGACATCGCCCCGATGATGGTCGTGAAAAAGCCGGGGCGGTCAGACTGGCCCGCGCGCTTAAGGGAGATCGCGCGGATCCCGGGTTTGGGATCAATATAGACAAACCGCCGATCTACCTCGCGACGGGCCGGACGGTCCTTCAATTTGTCGACAGCTGCCCGGAAAGGGGCGTTGGCCAGCACTGATCCGTCGATCAGGGTAAGATCGTTGATGTTCGGAATGGTCTTAGGGAAAGTTGCATTGATAAATGCGGCACGGTCCGGCCATGTATCCGCCCGCGCGGTGATTAACTGGTCCATCTCTGCAAGTTTTAGGGGTGGAAAAGCGCCGGGGAAGCTGGACGTGGCGCGTGCAGCAAAAGCGAGAGATGCCGAACTGCCAAGCAACTGGTTCTGATCAGGATCATGCCTGAAGGACAGCACAAGACGATGCTCACTTTCGACAACATGTTGGGGAGAGTTAAGGCGTAACTGCTCTGGATGCCCCCGAAAATCGGTGACTGTCACTGCGAGATCAAGCGGTTGACCGACGGGAAGGAGAGGGGTGCCCGTTTCGGTTTTGTCCATGGCGGCAAAGGCATCGAGGATCATACCGCTTAACACCGGGCCGCCAAAGGGTGGTTCAAACCATCGGGCGCGGACAAAGCGGGTTAACTTGCTGCGCACCTCTTGTCGCGCCTCGCTGGCCACGGTCTTCTCAATCGCCCCACCCGATCGGTTGGCCAAATACCAAGCAAAAGGCATGGCCCAAAACTTGGTGAAGCGTGACATGGGGCGGGCATCTGGATCGAGAAGCTTGTCGACATCGGCTTCTTCTAGCCAAAGTTTGGTGAGCGGCTCAATCGACTGTCCGGTGGCGATGGCCTTGGCTAAGAAGATGCCATTGATACCGCCCGCGCTGGCCCCTGCGATAATGTCTGTCAGGACGCGAAGCTTGAGGTGTTGCTCATCCGCAATTTGCGCCAAAATGTCGCTATAGATGGTTTCAGTGGCGGAAAGGCCGCCGTCTCCCGCATGAAAAGATCGACTTGCGCGGGTGAGCTTCCAAATCTCTTTGGTGATGCCATGCATGTAAACGGCGAGGCTGATGCCGCCATAACAAACGAGTGCCAGCCGCAATTCCTTTTCACGCATGGCGAAAAGGTATCGCGGCTGGCACCAATGGTCGAGCGAATTAACGCCCGACGCCCCCATTTCCTGATTGCGACCCAGGACACTTCAAAAGGCCGAACGGCCTCACGGGCAACTCTGTAACGATACTGTCTTTCGAGGACTGTAAAAAAGTGTACACTTTGCTTTCCTTTTTGGCGGGTGGTGGCTGTGGACGCAGACGGCATGCCTAAGCGGGGGATTATTTCCCGACTTAGCCCTGCGGCAAGGGCGAGGCTGCAGGTTGTTTGCACCCGTAAAACATACGGTTCCGGTCAATTGATCCACCAAAGAGGCGACAAGCGCGCCGGTGTTGATTTCATCATTTCCGGCATGGTTCGGCTCGGAGCAGTTGGGCGCTCCGGACAAGTAATCTCTGCATTCATGCTGTCCGCTGGGGACATGTTCGGGGAAGTGACTGTCTTTGGGCGACTCTCCCGGATGCAGGATGCCCATGCCTATGGCCAGACCGTCATCGACCATCTTTCGGCTGCCCGTTTTCGTCTCTTTCTTGAGGAGTTTCCGGATGTCGTGGATCTTGTTTTAGAGTTAATGGCGCTGCGTCAGGCGCGCGCCATCATTGCGATTGATGAAATTCTGCGACTTCCCTTGATCGACCGGCTTGGCAGGTTGTTGCTCGATCTTGATCGGTTGAGCGGAAATGCCGGTGTTGTTCCTGTCGCCAAAAATGACTTAGCCGAACGGCTTGGCGCATCCCGTGTCGCTGTGAGCAATGCTTTAGCCCAGTTGGCGGCGCTTGGATTTGTAAAGTCCGGCTATGGCCGCGTTGATATTCCAGAGCCGGCGGCGCTGCAGGTCTGGCTTTCCTGCCGCAACGAAGCGCATCCTGCGGATGCAATGGCCCGCGATCGCGATTGACGTCGTCCACCAACGGCCATATGTTCCCATTTCGTTCACGTTTGGAGAATCTTGATGGCGCGCGTCCAAAAGCGCTTTGTTTGCCAGAATTGCGGCAGCGTTAGCTCCAAATGGGCAGGCCAATGCGTGGACTGCAATGAATGGAACTGCATCGTTGAAGACGCAGGCGCTGTCGTGACGCCGTTTCGTGCCAAGCATGACTTGCAGGGCGGCGGTCAATGGATCGAACTGGTCGGGCTCGACACCAAGATTTCCCTTCCGGACCGCCTTTCAAGCGGCATCAAGGAGTTGGACCGCGCCCTGGGCGGCGGATTTGTCGCAGGCTCTGCCACGCTCATCGGCGGTGATCCGGGTATCGGGAAATCAACACTGTTGCTGCAGGCGTCCGCGCGGCTCGCCAAAGAAGGCAAGTCGGTCGCCTATATCTCGGGCGAAGAGGCGACGGATCAGGTCAGGTTGCGCGCGCGGCGCCTCGGTTTGGCAGATGCCCCAGTGATGCTTGGCGCTGCAACATCGGTGCGGGATATTCTGACCACGTTGAGCTCTTCGTCGCCACCGGCTTTGGCGATCATCGATTCCATTCAGACGATGCACAGTGATCTCATCGAAGGCGCGCCGGGCACTGTCAGTCAGGTGCGGGCATCTGCGCAGGAACTCATCCGCTTTGCCAAGGAACGCGGCACGGCACTTGTTCTCGTCGGCCATGTGACGAAAGACGGCTCTATTGCGGGCCCCCGTGTCCTTGAACATATGGTTGATACTGTCCTGAGCTTTGAGGGGGAACGCAGCCATCAATATCGCATTTTGCGGGCCATCAAGAACCGCTTCGGCGGAACGGATGAAATTGGCGTTTTCGCAATGGAGACGGCGGGTCTGTCCGAAGTCGGCAACCCGTCCTCGCTCTTTCTCACCGCACGCGATGAGACGGTAACGGGGACAACAGTATTCCCGGCCTTGGAAGGCACACGCCCTGTGTTGGTTGAGGTGCAGGCGCTGACGGTGCGGCTGGCCAGTGGGGCAACGCCGCGTCGCGCGGTGGTGGGTTGGGACAATGGGCGTCTTGCCATGATCTTAGCTGTTCTTGAGGCGCGTTGCGGCCTCTCTTTGTCGTCAGCAGAAGTCTATCTTAACATCGCCGGCGGTTATCGCCTGTCAGACCCGGCTGCGGACTTGGCCGTGGCGGCGGCCCTGATCTCGTCTTGGACAGAACGACCCGTGCCCATCGATACGATTGCGTTTGGAGAAGTCGCTTTGTCGGGTGAGATCCGGCCTGTTGCGCATTCTTCCCTGCGTTTGAAGGAAGCGTCTAAACTCGGGTTTGAAAGGGCGTTTGGGCCAGTGGGCTTGGATGCCATTGGCGGTGACATCAGAGTTCAATCTTTCCGAACACTCGGCCAATTCGTTGACCATCTCCTCGCCCGAGGATAGCGATAGTGCATGACCGCTCTCGATATCTTCGTTCTGCTCCTGATGGGCGGGGCAGGCTTGCTTGGCTTCAAGCGGGGTTTTGTCACTGAATCGCTGTCCTTAGGCGCATGGGTGTTGGCCATTGCAGCCGTGAAGGTTTTGCACGGGCCGGTCTCATCTCGACTTGCCGGGATCGTCGGGACCGAATCTGGCGGCTCTGCGCTGGCCTTCGCTTTGATATTTGGTGTGGCTATGTTCGTTGGTAGAATGATCGCCCGCAAAATTGGCGCTGAGACCAAGAGTTCGTTCATTGGGTCGTTTGATCGCGTGCTCGGGCTTGGCTTTGGCGTTGTGAAGGGTCTCATTCTGGCAACCGTCGTGTTTCTCTTCTTTGCGCTGATTTTTGATCTCATAAGGGGCAGTGAAAATCGACCCGAATGGATGACGCAGTCTCGCACCTATCCATTGCTGCGGGCGAGTGGTGATGCGCTCATCGGTTTTGTGAACGAACACCGCAGCAAGGCGGATTGAGGTGGCAAGCGCGCTCTATTCCAAAGATATATTGCGATTGGCGACGTCGATCCCGCATCTTGGGCGCTTGGCAGAGCCGCAAGGGACGTCTGAGCGGCGGTCGCCGATCTGTGGTAGTCGCATAACTGTCGACGTTATCATGGACGCAGAGGGCCACATTCTGGAAATCGGACAAATTGTGAGTGCCTGTGCGCTGGGTCAGGCCTCTGCTGCGATCATGGGGCAAGGCGCGGTTGGCCGTTCAGCGACGGACCTTAATGCCGCGCGCGACGCGCTCACCGCTTGGTTGGCAGGTGAGGGGGCGCGGCCGGAAGGTTGGCCGGGCCTAGACGTCTTTGAACCCGCTCTGGGGCATGTCGCGCGTCATGCGGCGATAAAGCTTCCGTTTGAAGCTGTCGCAGAAGCCGCAACCAACGCCTTAGCCGATGCATGAGTCGCTTCTGAGTGAGGCGGTGGTCCTGCTTGGTGCGGGGCTTCTCATGGTTATGCTGTTTCGCCGGTTCGGCCTAGGCGCGGTTCTTGGCTATCTTGTCGCAGGAGCAATCATTGGGCCTCATGGCCTCGGCCTTGCAGGCGGTGGAGAATCCAAGCTTGCCATTGCGGAAATTGGCATTGCTCTGCTCCTTTTCCTTGTCGGGCTTGAGCTTAATCCGGCGCGGCTCTGGCACCTTAAGCGCGACATATTCGGGCTCGGCCTGGTTCAGGTGCTGATTTGTGGTCTGGTTTTATCCGCGGCGGTGGCCCTCGTTGCAGGCTTCACCTGGGGGGCGGCCTTCGCATTGGGCCTGCCGTTGGCGCTGTCATCCACAGCGCAGGTGCTTCCGAGCCTCAAATCTTCGGGACGGATCAACACGCCCTTTGGGGAACGTGCCTTTTCCATCCTGTTGTTTCAGGATCTGGCCATTGTTCCCCTCATTACCATCATCGCTGCGCTGTCTCGGGCGCCTGCTGATCCTGCAACGCCACCGGGCTTTGTACTCGCGCTCTACACCGTGCTGGCGATCGGTGGATTGGTCGCTGCCGGTCGGTTCTTGATTGCCCCCATCTTGCGCGTCGCCGGACGGATGGGAGAACGCGAACTCTTCGTCGTCGTCGGTCTGTTCACCGTCCTTGGAGCGGCCGCTCTCATGGAGGCGCTGCATCTGTCGACGGCTTTGGGGGCTTTTGTAGCCGGCGTGATGCTCGCCGACTCTCCCTATCGCCATGAGATTGAAAGCGATGTGGAGCCGTTTCGCTCGATCTTGCTCGGACTTTTCTTTCTTGCCGTCGGCATGGTGCTCGATATTCCCGCCATTCTCCAAAATCCCGGTTTTGTATTCGGCATGGCAGCCCTGTTGATTGGCATTAAGACAGGTATCATCTGGGCCATTGCCCGTGCCTTTGGTGTCGGCGGTCGACAGGCTTTGGGGCTCGGCCTGCTGCTAAGTCAGGGCGGGGAATTCGGCTTTGTCCTCTTTGCACAGGCACAAGGCGCGATGCTGATCGAGCCGGAAGCCGCCAGCTTGTTCAGCGCCATCGTGACGTTGTCGATGGCAACGACACCCTTCCTGCTGATGATCGCCCGTCGCTTTGAATTCTCGCAGGATGCACCGGGTGATTTGCATGAGGGGCCGGAACACGCCTCGCAGGCCAAGGCGATCATCGTTGGGTTTGGCCGGTTTGGGCAGACTGTGGCCCAAATCCTCATGGGCCGCGGCCTGTCCGTCACGCTCATTGATGTGAAGCCAGCGCAGATTGAACGGAGCGGCACCTACGGTTCCAAGGTCTATTATGGCGATGGGCGGCGCATCGACATTTTGCGCAAGGCAGGAGCAGAGGACACCCAGCTTATCCTATTCTGCACGGATGACGCTGAAATTGGTCCGGCACAGATCGGTCCTGTGCTGGAGGCCTTCCCGCAAGCGGCCGTCATGGTTCGGGCCTATGATCGCAGGCAGGTCATATCGCTGAGCGAATTCGATCTGGCAGGTGTTATCCGCGAAGTTCAGGAGTCCGCCATTCGCATGGGTGGGGAAGCCTTGTCCCACATCGGTTTCAGCGATGATGAGATCATTGAGGCGGAGAAGGACTATCGGAGCCGTGATCGCGCGCGGCTCGAGGCCCAAATTGCCTCAGGTGATCTTCACGCGCTCAAGGAAATCTATTTTCGGAGTAAAGGCTGATGCTTGAAGTTATTGGCGCTGTGTCAGCTGCCATTGCGATTGGAGCCGGTGCCTTTGGGGCCCATGGGGCCTCAGGTCAGGCGGCAGAATGGCTGAGGACTGGGGGCTTCTATCAGTTGATCCACGCCGTGGCCGTGGTCCTGCTTGCCAAGCAGGCGTCCGGTCCGTCTGCCATGCTGCTGGCTGGCTCAGTGGTTTTTGCTGCCACGCTATATCTGATGGCGATAGGCGCCCCGCGCTGGCTGGGTGCGATCACGCCGATTGGCGGTTTGTTGATGATTGCAGGCTGGCTTTGGCTCGCCTGGCAATTCGCCCGGCGCTAGCGCGCGATACCATCCAGAAACGCCGCCACATCGTCGATCATAACGTTGTGATCAACATAAGCGCGGCCGATGCCTTTGCTGAGAATATAGGGTAGCTTCCCACCGGACATCTTCTTGTCATGCAACATATGCTCGACAAGTCGTTGTCCGCTGGCCTGCACATGGGCATCCTGTGCGGACACGGGCAGGCCAACGCTGGCGAGATGGTTGGTGACGCGTTGGGCATCTTCTGCCGTCAGGTGGCCGATACGGGCGGAATAGGCATGGGCGAGGGCCATACCTGCCGCCACACCTTCGCCATGAAGCAGAACATCGGAAAAGCCGGTCTCCGCCTCAAGCGCATGGCCGAATGTATGGCCAAGATTGAGCAGGGCGCGGTGGTCTTCCGTTTCGCGCTCATCTGCCGCGACGATCTTAGCCTTGGCGCGCACGGAATGCTCAATGGCCTTCACAAGTGCGTGCGGTTCCCGCGCGAGGATCTTGGCCGCGTGCGTTTCACACCAGGCGAAGAAGTCCGCGTCGTTGATCAAGCCGTATTTCACAACCTCGGCATAACCTGCGCGCATCTGTCGATCCGGCAAGGTCTCAAGGACAGTCGGGTCGATGACGACAAGCGCCGGCTGGTGGAAACTGCCGACCAGGTTTTTGCCAGCCCGGACATTGATGGCGGTCTTGCCGCCAACCGATGAGTCGACTTGCGCCAACAGCGTCGTCGGGACCTGTATGAAGCCGCAGCCACGCTTCAGGATGGAGGCCGCGAAGCCGACAAGGTCGCCAATGACGCCGCCGCCCAATGCTATGATTTTATCTTTGCGTTCGACACCTAGGTCCAGCAACGCGTCAATCAGTCGTTCCAGCTGCAGCCAGCTTTTCGTGCCTTCCCCGGCGGGGAGAATGATTGTCCTTGCCTCGTTGCCAAACGCCGATTGGAGACGCGGGAGCTGGGTTTTTGCCACAGTCTCGTCGGTGATGATGATCGGCGGACGTCCCGCCAGCACCGGTGCGATGCAATGATCCGCCCGGTCGAGCAGACCGTTGCCGATGAGGATGTCATAGCTGCGGACACCAAGCCCGACGTTGACGGTGGCTTTCATGATAGCGCCTTCATAATGGCGTCCAACGTCGCCTCATGGGGTGTGGATTGGCTTTTCACATGGACGTGCGCCTGCGCGTAGAGCGGGTTCCGCTCCTGCGCGAGTTTGGTAAGTATTTCTCGGGCATCGCCATTTGCGAGCAACGGACGGTCGCCCTTTCTCGCGGTGCGTTCCACCAGGGTGTCGATATCGGCATCGAGCCAGATCACGATGGCGCGCTCCAGCATGAGTTGGCGGGTTTCTTCGTTAACAAACGCGCCGCCGCCTGTGGCGATGATCTTTCGCTTTCCATCAAAGAGCCGTGCAATGACACGCCGTTCTCCATCCCGGAAATGTGCTTCTCCGAACCGCTCGAAGATCTCTGGGATGGATAGACCTGCTGCATCAACGATTTCCTGATCTGCATCAACGAACGGAATGTGCAGTCGTTGTGCCAGCCTACGGCCAATACTCGTCTTCCCCACGCCCATCATCCCGACAAGGGCAATCGGCTTTGACTTTTTGTCTGGCGAGGATGCGGTGAACGGATTCATCGGCGGGGTCTATACACAGGCAAGGCCTGTCGGGCAAAACGGCGAAGAAACCGTCTTGAAGAGAGCGGTTGGACGTTTATGGGCAGAACAGTAAAGTTCGATGTGTCGCTTCCGGCACGCATCGGATATCTGATGATTTTTGCGAGCCTTGTTTTGGCAACGTCCGCCAAGGATATGGAAATGCGGGTGAATGTTCATGCGTCCTGACACACGTGTCTCTCGATTGGCTTTGGTTGCCGCAGCCGGCATCGTCCTCGCTGCGATCCCGGCATTGAGCCAGGACCGACCCGAATCGATCCTTCCCCCCGGCTTTGGCGACGCACCCGAGGCGCCGGCGCCCCGCAGGCAGGAACAGGAAGCACCGCGCCCACGTTCGGATGCGGATGCGCGTTCTGTCGTCACGCCTTCTTCGGCAAATACACCGTCATCAGCGACGACAGCAAACCCGGCATCTACAACCGCGTTAGCCTTGCCGGAGGAGAGCAAAGACGAGGAAGCGACAGACACCCCCGTTTTGCTTGTCGATATTCCGGCACAAGTTCGTCGGTCCACCGATGTTGTTGGGCTTTTGGGGGCGACCGATGGGGATATGGGTGTTGGGGCCTTTGCAGGGATAAATGGACGCTACCTCCAGTCCGTCCTCCACAAAATTGAAGCACCTATTGCGTCGCGCTGGGCCTCTATTGTTCTCAGGCGGGCATTGCTCAGCAAGGCACAGACGCCCTCTGGTGTGAATGGCGCAGATTGGGCGGCCGCGCGCGCTGGACTTTTGGTGCGCATGGGGGAAGCAAACAGCGCCCGTGCCCTGGTTCAAGCCGTGGATGTGGATCAGTATACACCGGCTCTATACTCCGCAGGGATGCAGGCCGCGCTCGCCTCTGCTGATCCAGCAGCTCTTTGTCCGATGACAGAGGGCGTGGACATTTCGAACAAGGATACCAGCTGGACTTTGGCGCGGGCCATTTGCTCCGCATTTTCGGGGGAGTCGTCGCTTTCGTCTGCTCAGCTTGATCGTGCGCGGAGCCGCAAGGGGGACAACAACCCCGATGTGATCTTCGCTGAGAAAGTTGTTGGCGCCGCTTCAAATACGCGGCGTGCGGTGACTGTAAATTGGGATGAGATCGAGTCGATCGACCCTTGGCGTTTCGGAATGGCGACGGCCACCGGCCTCGATATCCCCGAACGATTAATGCAGAGCCAAAATCCGCGGACGCGTCTCTGGCGCGCGCAGGCGCCTTTGCTGAGCTTCACCACGCGTTTGAATGATGCAGAGCGTGCAGGGGCTGCCGGGATTCTTTCCAGCCGCGCGCTGGTAGATTTTTTCGGCGCCGCCTTCGATGAGACTGACCCGGCTGAACGGGGCGGGAAACCCTTTGATGTTTTGCGGCAGGCGTTCATTGCCGAAAGCGAAGCAGACCGTGTCCAGATGATGACGCAGTATTGGTCCATGGAGACGATGGGCGAATGGCAGGACTATGCCCGGCAGATCACCACGGCTCGGCTGGCATCACAGATCCGCCCGACCGATTCCTTTGCTGATGAAGCGCCCCTGCTGATCTCGTCGATGTTTTCTGCGGGTCTCGACAAGCAGGCGGCCGCTTGGATACCGGTGGTTCAGACAAGTGATATTCCACTGGCCTGGGGCTATCTCGCGGTTGGTGCGCCCCGCAGCGTCGGAACCCTGACTGAGGGCGACATTGAGAATTTTGGCAGCGCCGGTGAGGAAAATGGTCCTCTACGGTCCCGGTTCCTCTTTGCAGGACTGGCCGGACTTGGGCGAATCCCGGGCTCGTCGATGACGTCGATGGCCGAGCAGTTTGAGGTTCCGATTGGGCGCAGATCGGCATGGTCCGACGCATTGGAGCAGGCCGTTCAACGCAAATCCGTTGGGGCAGTTGCCATTCTGTGCGCGGTTGGTCTGCAATCGACGCACTGGGAGGACATTCCTCCGGCCCATCTTTATCACGTTGTCTCTGCCTTGCGCCGGGTCGGTCTCGACGCGGAAGCGCGCATGATTGCGGTTGAGGCCGTCTCTCGCGTCTGAGAATGTCCATGTCGTCGGACCATGGGTTGATTGCACGATTCCTGGAGATGATGTCGGCTGAGGCGGGCGCCGCGCGCAACAGCCTGATGGCCTATGAATCCGATCTGCGGGCCGCCTCAACGCAGCTCAGCGGAGGGCTTGCAACGGCGGATGACGCCGCGATCAACCGATTGGCGGATCATTGGTCTGATCTGGCCGCTTCGTCAGTTGCCCGTAAGTCATCTGCTCTTCGGCGTTTCTATGGCTTCTTGGTGGATGAAGGGCATCGCGAGGATGATCCGTCTCACGCCCTGCCAAAGCCCAGCCGGGGCAGACATTTGCCAAAGACGCTGAGCCATGCTGACATTCAGGCGCTGTTCGTCGAGGTTGAACGTCGTAAGTCATTGGAGCATCCAAAGGCAGCCGACATTCGCCTCCACGCGCTTCTCGAAATTCTTTACGGGTCTGGATTGCGGGCGACGGAGGCGGTTTCGCTTACTGTTCGAGCCATCGTTCCGGACCGGCCTTTCGCCATACTGAAGGGGAAGGGCGATAAAGAGCGTCTGGTGCCTGTGTCAGACCGCGCAAGGCAAGCGGTGGCTGATTGGTTGGTCGTCCGTCCTGCCGGTTCGCAATGGCTCTTCCCATCGGGCAAATCGCATTTGAGCCGCGTTCGCCTTTTTCAAATGATCAAGGAACTGGCGGCACAAGCAGGACTTTCTCCGGACAGAATTAGCCCTCACGTGCTGCGTCATGCCTTTGCGACGCATTTGTTGGAAGGCGGGGCAGATCTCCGCGCGCTTCAAATGCTCCTCGGTCATGCCGACATATCAACGACCGAGATCTATACCCATGTGGACAGCAAGCGGCTGGTGGAACTGGTCAATGCACGCCATCCTCTCGTTGACGTCCGGCGTCGTGGCTCGTAACCGCTGCACTCATGGTTGCCTTGCTAGAATTTGAAAAACCGGTTGCTGAACTTCTCGCACGCATTGCGGAATTGCGGGAAAGCTCTGACGCCACGGACATTGAGCCTGAAATTGCGAAGCTAGAGGCAAAGGCGGACCGCCTTTTGCATGACACGTACGCGAAGCTGTCGCCTTGGCAAAAGACGCAGGTGGCGCGGCATCCGGACCGGCCCCACTTCAAAAACTATGTCGCCCAGTTGATCGACGATTATATGCCTTTGGCGGGTGATCGTGCATTTGGGGATGATCAGGCCATTCTTGGCGGTCTTGGCCGTCTGGGCGGACGTCGTGTCATGGTCATTGGCCATGAAAAGGGCGACGATACCGCGACGCGCATCCGCCACAATTTTGGGATGGGCAAGCCTGAGGGATATCGCAAAGCCATTCGCCTGATGGAGCTGGCGGATCGGTTCAACGTCCCTGTCGTTACACTCGTCGACACATCTGGGGCTTTCCCGGGCGTTCAGGCGGAGGAGCGCGGGCAGGCGGAGGCAATTGCCCGTTCGACTGAAAAATGTCTGGAACTGGGCGTGCCGAACATTGCGGCCGTCGTTGGAGAAGGTGGCTCGGGCGGCGCTGTTGCATTGGCCGCTGCAAACCGCGTTTTGATGTTTGAACATGCCGTTTATTCCGTCATCTCGCCTGAAGGCTGCGCCTCTATTCTATGGCGGACAGCCGAGAAGGCGGCAGATGCCGCTGAAGCCATGCGAATCACGGCGCAAGACTTGAAACGTCTTGGCGTCATCGATGAAATTGTTGCTGAACCGGTGGGTGGGGCACACCGCTCCCCGTCGACAGCCATCGATGCGTTGGGCGCCGCGATCGGCAAGTCATTGGATTCATTGTCTCGTTTGACCCGTGATCAGGTAAAGCAGGAACGCCGACAGAAATTTCTTGCGATGGGCGGTCTGTAATCCCACTTTCTCCCTCGTCCCAATGCTGGACGATGGGAGGGCGTAAATGAAGAAGTGGGTGTTGGCGGGGTCCGCCTTTGCTGTTCTGATGGCGCAGGGACTGTCGGCGCAAAGCGTCACGAAGCCTGCTGCTGTTGCCGTTCCTCAGTCCATGTCGGCGAAAGACAAGGCGACCGGCGCCAAGGCACACCCTGAATTGCTGGCCGAATTTGGGGGACTCTATGAAGGGCCTCAGGCGGCCTATGTTACAACGGTTGGGCGTAAAGTTGCGGCTCAATCGGGATTGGCAAACCAGCCGACCGAATTCACGATCACCTTACTCAACTCACCCGTCAACAACGCATTCGCGATCCCCGGAGGGTATGTCTACGTCACGCGTCAGTTGATGGCGTTGATGAACAACGAGGCAGAGCTTGCCTCAGTTCTCGGCCATGAAGTCGGCCATGTGGCGGCCCGCCATTCCCAAAAACGCAGCAATCGGGCCACGCGTGCAGGCCTTGGGGCGGCCTTAGCGACCGTCTTGGGCGGCGTCCTTCTGGGTGGTGACGGCGCGAAGCTTGGTCAGCAACTTGGAGGCGCGATCGCGCAACGATATGTGCTTAGCTACTCTCGTGCGCAGGAATATGAGGCGGATGACCTTGGAGTGACCTATCTTGCAAAGAGTGGGTATGATCCTGTGGCATCCTCTACGATGTTGGCCTCCCTCGCTGCACAAACGTCTCTGGATTCCCGGCGGGCGGGTAAGTCTGACAACGCATTGCCGGAATGGGCCAGCACCCATCCTGATCCTGCCAGCCGCGTCACGCGCGCGCGCCAGAAAGCTCTCGCAATTCCAACGACATCCAAGGTGAACAACCGCGACGGATTTCTCCAGATGTTGGACGGCATGATTTATGATGACGATCCGAAACAAGGCGTCATCGAAGGGAGCAGTTTCCGTCATCCTGACCTGAAGTTGGGCTTTAATGCCCCTTCGGGCTTTGTGATGGTCAATGGGACGCAGGCCGTTTCCATCACAGGAACAGGGGGGAAGGCACAGTTTTCCGGCGGGCCATTTGATGGCAATCTCAACACTTATGTTGCGAACGTGCTCAAGGCTGTTGGTGGCAGTCAGGGCCAGCTGGACTATGGATCTGTCAACCGGACAACGGTCAACGGCCTCGATGTGGCTTATGCTACGACACGGGCCAACACCCAATCAGGTCCAGTCGATGTGACTGTCTATGCCTATGTCTTCGGGCCGACGACGGCATTTCATATCGTTGCGATCAATCCGGTCGGCGCGGCGCCGTTCAGCACACTCTTTCAAAGCGTAAGGCGGCTTAGCCCCTCAGAAGTTGCCGCTATCAAGCCACGGCGGATTGATGTGGTGACGGTAAAGTCGTCCGATAGTGTCCGCTCACTCGCGGAACGCATGGCCTATCCGGATTACAAGCTGGAACGCTTCCGCGTTCTGAACGGGCTTGGCGCTGAAGAAGCGCTGAAGCCCGGTCAGAAGGTCAAAATTGTGGTGCAGGGCTCCTAACGTGAAAAGAGGACCCTGACCGTTTCAAGGGAAGAGGGGGGCCTCTTTAAGCCACCGACATGTAGTTATCGGCGACATCGTTCCACATGGCGCTAACCGTTTCGCCAATTGATCCGATCGACGTCATAATTGCGACAACGATAAGCGCAGCAATCAGGCCATATTCGATTGCTGTCGCTCCCCGCTCACTCCGCCACAACCGGCTTGCAAATTTGCTCCACATGTTTGTGTTCCAGTCTCAAGTGTTCCCCATCGCCGGTTTAGCCGATTTGGGGTTAAGGAAACGTCTATGATGGACCGTTACCCAACCGCTAACCCCTTGTTACTAATCACGGCGGTGGCCTTGGTAGATGCTGAGGATCGCGTGTTGGTGCAGTTGCGACCTGAGGGTAAGCCATTGGCGGGCTTATGGGAATTTCCCGGAGGAAAGGTGGAAGAGGGCGAATATGCCGATGCTGCACTCGTGCGGGAGTTGCAGGAAGAACTTTCCATCGACGTGAAGAAAAGTGATTTGGTTCCGCTCACTTTTGCGTTTGAACCACTGGCAGGCCGTCAACTTCTCTTGCTGCTATATATGTGCCGTAAATGGTCTGGCGTGCCGCAGCCATTGGCCGCATCGGAATTGAAATGGTGTTGCTTTGACGAGTTGACACAGCTTGCGATGCCGCCTGCGGATGTGCCACTCCTTAACCAGCTGAGGTACGTCCTTTAACGGGCCCTGATGGGCGCTGGACGCCTTTTTCTGGCGCCCAGCCTGTCAAGTAGAGCAACCCGAACTGTTCCTGAAAAGGCGACGCCGTCAAGAGCTTCCGCCCAGCTACAAAGGGGAAGGGGCGAATGTGCGGCAGGGCATTCCCCGATGTCGCACGGACGTCGCCCAATAGTCGCCGGGCATTGGAGTAAGACACGTGCACCGTGTCGAGGTCCGCCACTGGCGTTGAGAAACCCGCGCGGAACAGGAGGTCGCCTGCCGCCCTGACATCCACCTGAGGGTGGAACCTCGCCCCAGCACTGCCGGTCGCTTCCGCCTCGTGGCTCTGCACCATTGATCGGAAGGTGGGGAGTGAGCCCGCGCCCATCATTGCCCCTAGAAACAGTCCACCGGGTCTCAGGCAGCGGCGGATGAGGAGAAGGGCGCCGGGCAGATCATGGACGCTGTCAAGCGATCCGACTGCAAAAACCAGATCGCAACTGGCATCCGCTATGGGAAGCCTGTCCTCATCTGCCACAATCTGGGTCTGGGGCGACGCCGTAACATCCGTCGTCAGGATGCGGACATGGGGTGGCAATTGCTGCTGAACGCGGCTGGCTCCATCGCAAATGACAAGCGCCGTCTGAACCTCGACCGACATGTAAGAGAGCCGATCCGCAAGGTCATCTTCCATGCGATCAATCAACCACCGCGAATCACCGGGCGAACTGAGCGCGCGCCTTCGGTTCAACTGTCTGCGTTTTCGGCAAAAAATTTCATCGGACATTGGGGCCTTGTGACGCCCCGCGGAATTGCGGACAAGGGCCTATGGTCGGAATACGTTCAATGTTGATGGCCCCGGTCAACTTTGCCCTGCCAAAACGTTGCGCAGGCTGCGGGCATATTTCCGGGGCAGATGGCAATTTCTGCACCCGTTGTTGGAGCCAGCTGGACATCCTTCCCGATGACGGCTGCCAGCTCTGTAACCAACCCGTTGCGCTTGCGGGGTCGATTTGTGGGCCATGCCTGGATGTCCCACCCAAGCACGATGGTGTGCTGGCTGCGGTTGATTATTGCGACACGGCCCGCGACCTCGCTTTAAAGCTAAAATACGGGCGCAAGCCGGGCGTCGCGGACGTAATGGCGGCGCTAATGGTTCGACATGCGCGAAAGCATCCCGACGCTGTGCTGGTGCCCATTCCGTTACACCGCTGGCGAATCTGGCAGCGGGGCTTCAACCAGTCTCTGCTCATCGCGCGCAGCGTCGCCCGGTTGACCGGACAAGAGGTGCTGGCTTCGCCTATCTTGCGGACTAAGCGAACCTCACCGCTCGGTGGTCTCAGCCGCACCGCGCGCGGCCGCGAAGTCCGCGGGGCTTTTATCATGGACCCCGCGCAACTTGGCGCCATCAAAGGCAGGCACGTGCTGTTGGTGGATGATGTTTATACCACCGGTGCGACGACAAATGCCTGTGCAGGCGTCCTTAAGCGGGCAGGGGCACAGAAGGTTCACGTCCTGTGCTGGGCACGTGTTCTAAAAGAAGGGGCCTAAGCATCGGGGCTGGCGTTGACATTCACCTCATCGCACACCAATTCCATGGTCAAAGGAACTGTGCATGGCCAAAGTTGAAATCTACACCAAAGCTTTCTGCCCCTACTGCTCCCGCGCATTGGCGCTGCTCCGCTCAAAAGGCGTTGAGCCAGAGGATATCGACATCACGATGGATCGGGATCTTCGTCAGGAAATGATCGGCCGTGCCGATGGACGGACGACCGTGCCGCAAGTCTTCATCAATGGGCAGCATGTCGGTGGATCGGATGATCTGGCCGCGTTGGACGCGCGGGGCGGACTGGACCCGATGTTGGCGGCCTAAACGGTGCGCATTGCCCTTTTTCAAATGACGGCAGGGATCGATCCTGTCGAGAATAGTGCCCTATTATGTGCGGCGGTGAAGGATGCTGCATTGGGTGGGGCGCAAATCCTCTTCACACCGGAAATGTCAGGTCTGCTCGATTCCAATCGGGACCGCGCGCGGCCTCATGTTGTTTCGGAAGAGACAAATCCAGTTCTGTCAGATGTGTGCGCCGCGGCCAAAGCCGCCGGTATTTGGGTGCATCTTGGCTCACTCGCCGTTGATGCCGGTTCGCGTTGGGCCAATCGCGGCTTCCTGATTGACAGCGAGGGCAAGGTTCGGGCGCGCTACGACAAGTTACACCTGTTTGATGTTGACTTGCCGACCGGTGAATCTTGGCGCGAATCCAATGCCTATGTGCCCGGGGAAGGCAGTGTGGTCGCCGATACGCCCGTTGGCCCGCTCGGCCTATCCATCTGCTATGACATCCGCTTTCCCGCCCTGTTTCAGGCGCTGTCGCAAGCCGGCGCGCGCGTCTTGTCTGTCCCTGCAGCCTTCACTGTCCCGACAGGTGAGGCGCATTGGCACACCCTTTTGCGGGCACGCGCCATTGAAAATGCCTGCTGGGTCGTTGCTGCCGCTCAATATGGGGCGCACGAGGATGGGCGCAAAACCTTCGGCCATTCGCTTGTAATTGACCCTTGGGGTACGATCGCTTTGGACATGAAGGAACAGTCCGGTCTGGCTTTTGCAGAGATTGATCTGGGCCTTGTCGACGACGTCCGCGGCCGCGTGCCTGTGATAACGCACCGTCGTGCCATTCCAGCAGTTGAGATCGTAAGATGATCGTCTTTGATCTTAAATGCACAACGGGCCATGTGTTTGAAGCGTGGTTCGCCAGTTCAGAGGCATTTCAGGACCAGAAGGCGCGGAGTCTGCTGTCCTGCCCAATGTGCGGAGCCTCTGACATCGACAAGGCTGTGATGGCGCCCAATGTCCCGACAAAGGGCAACCAGCGGCCAGAGGCAGGAATGAACATGGTCAGCGATGCAGCGGCGGCATCTGCCGAGATGAAGGCCATGATGACAAAAATTGCAGCAGCGCAGGCAGAAATTATTAAAAAGTCACAATGGGTTGGCCGTGATTTTGCGCAAAAGGCAAGAGCAATGGATGCGGGCGAAATGGATCACGCTTTGATCCATGGCCAAACATCTGCCGATGAAGCGCGCGAACTTTTGGAAGATGGCATTTCGGTGATGCCGCTTCTGATCCCCGTGGTGCCGCCAGAGAAGCAGAATTGACCTAGGGTTTTGCCGGCCCTAGTCAGCGGCCTTGGCGCACCCGTAGCTCAGCAGGATAGAGCATCAGATTCCTAATCTGGGGGCCACTGGTTCGAATCCAGTCGGGTGCACCAAAACTTAAAGGCGCAATCCCGACGTTTCCGGAAGACCCGCCATCAGGTTGAGCGATTGCACAGCAGCGCCACCGGCGCCTTTGCCCAAATTATCGAGCGCGGCCACCAGCCGGACTTGCGCATCGTCAGCGCGACCAAAAACAAACAGTTCCAAACGATCCGTGCCCGCGCAACGCTCAATCATCAAATTGGCCTCTTCAAGGCCATCGATGACGTGAACCACCGGAGAGGCTTCATAGGCCACCGCCAAGGCGGCGCGTAGAGCGTCGGCTGAGGGTTTGCCGGGCATGGCCGACGTCATCAGAGGCACTTCGACAATCATGCCCCTGTGCGTTGCCGCTACAGATGGCGAAAAGAGGGGCGGATAGTGCAGTCCGCAACGCACCTGCATTTCGGGCACATGCTTGTGTGAAAGCGACAGGGCGTAGGTGCGCCAAGCCGTCGCAGCGGTGCCGCCTTCAAACTCAGCGATCATCGCCTTGCCACCGCCCGAATATCCGGACACCGCATTGCAGACATAAGGCCAATCAGATGGCAAAAGGCCTGCCTTTACCAGCGGGGCCACAAGGGCAATAAATCCGGTCGAATAGCAGCCGGGATTGGACACCCGCTTTGAGGCGGCAACGACATCCCGGCCAACCAATTCAGGCAACCCAAAAGTCCAGGCCAGATCGGTGCGATGCGCGGTCGATGCATCAATCACGCGCGTCCGATCATTATCAATCAAAGCAACAGAGTCGCGCGCGGCATCGTCTGGTAGGCAGAGGATGACCACATCGGCGGCATTAATGGCATCACGACGGGCTTCGGTGTCTTTGCGGCGATCATCGTCGAGGGAGATCAGATCAAGTTCCGGGCGACCGGAGAGCCGCTCCGCAATCTCAAGTCCCGTGGTCCCATGCGCGCCATCAATGAAAACGCGTGTCATTTGGCCTGCGCCAAGCTGGTCATGTCGACATAGCCGACAATGTGATCAGATGCCCGAAATCCCCAAGCCCAGCCGCCTGCCATATCCACGACCATGAAGGTTGTGTCGCGCTCTAGACCACCGACCGTTTCGCTCTCGCGATCCGGCGTGGCGAAGATCGTGGTCGCTTCGTCTGTGCAGGTCATTGCCATAGGCTGCGCGTAATGCGGCACGAAGAGCTTTCCGGCTAAGGCGATATCGGCAAGATCACCCCGAACCGCGAGGGTCCGTGCATCAAGCTCGATAGAGGGTCCGCTGAGGGTGAAGCTGGTTCTGGTTTTGTTAGTCATTGCGCGGCGCAATAGCCGAGCAAGCGGCCCTTACGCAATGGCACTGCGCAAAGGCAGTATTCAAGCAACCGGATAGCGACGCCGAAGGAGTTCAAACACCGCGCGCATTCCCATGGCATCGCCACCTTTTGGGCGGCCCGGCGTCGTCGAGGGGCGCCAGGCAAATGTATCCAGATGAACCCAAGGCGTTCCTTCAGGCACGAACCGGCGCAAGAACAATGCCGCCGTCACGGCGCCTGCCATGCCACCCTCGGCAGAATTGACCATGTCCGCGATGTCCGACTTCAGCATATCGTCATAGCGATCCCAAAGCGGCATCCGCCAAGTCGGGTCCTGCACATCGGCAGAGGTTGCGGCGACGTCTGCGGCCAGTTGTTCGTCATTGGCAAACAGGGCAGGGAGGTCCGGCCCCAACGCAACGCGCGCAGCGCCCGTAAGCGTCGCAAAGTCGACCATCATCTCCGGCTTGTCTTCTCCAGCCTTCGCAAGTGCATCGCCTAGGATGAGACGGCCTTCTGCGTCCGTATTGTCGATCTCAACCGTCAACCCCTTGCGGCTTTTCAGCACGTCCCCCGGGCGCATGGCGTTGCCAGCAACAGCGTTTTCAACGGCTGGGATCAGCAGATGGAGATGGACAGGCAAGCGGGCTTCCATCACCAGTCGAGCAAGCCCCAAGGCATGGGCTGCGCCACCCATATCCTTCTTCATCAGCCGCATATACGGGCCGGTTTTGATGTTGAGACCGCCGGTGTCAAAGGCAACGCCTTTGCCAATGACGGCAACACGAGGATGTTTGGGGTTCCCCCAGACAAGTTCGATGAGACGCGGCGCCCGATGCTTTTCCGCCGCCTGACCGACGGCGTGGATCATAGGATAGCCCACTTCAAGCTCATGGCCCTTGGTGACGTGCACTGTGGCTTCAAACTCTGTCCCTAGCGCCTCCGCTGCGGCTTGAAGGCCTGCTGGCCCAAGATCCGCTGCAGGTGTATTGACGAGGTCCCGTACCATCGCCGTCGCTTCCGCCTGACGGACCTGATCGACAATGATTCCGGGTTCGCTGACCAGCAGAATGCGGTCACCTGCAGTGTCTGCTTTGGAGAGGAAGCGATCAAATTTATACTGTGCGAGCAACCATCCAAGCCCGGCTGGACCTGCTGTATCACCCGCAAGACGGTAGGTTGCCGCAGGAAGCTTTTGGGCGGCGGGTGCAAGGTCCCAAACGGATCGCTTTTCATCAATGCCGACCGCGGCGCTCCATTCACCCGGCTTGTCTCCGGGTAGGATCGCTATGTCACCGGAGTTGCCTGAAAATCCGGACAGCAGGGCTGCGGTTTGCTCCCGCTCTGTCAGTACCTTCATCCACTCCTCAAAGCCCGTTTTGGTGACCAACGTGATCGTCCGTGCTTCCTGGCCTTGGTCAGGTTGGATGAGATGGGCAAAGCGGCTCATGTCCGGGCTCCGTCAGACTTGGGGTGTATTGAAAGGTTGCTGATGGCGGTCACCGTTGCAGCGGCACCCCGTAAAGATCATGGTCGTCCGCATCTTCGATCAGGACAGGCACGATATCACCGGGGGAAAGATGCCCTGCATCCCGCAGAAAGACGTGACCGTCAATGTCAGGCGCATCGGCCTTTGACCGCGCATTGGCGCCGCCATCTTCATCAACGATATCAATGATGACGTCCATTTTGCGGTCAATCTTCGCCGCAAGCTTGGCTGCCGAGATCGCCGCTGTCCGCTCCATCAGGCGGGCGTAGCGCTCCTCCTTGACCTCTTCCGGCACAGGATTTGGAAGGGCGTTGGCCGCTGCGCCTTCAACGGGTTCAAATCGGAAAGCACCGACGCGATCCAATTGTGCCTCATCAAGCCAGTCGAGCAGATACTGGAAATCCGCCTCTGTCTCGCCCGGGAAACCAACAACAAAGCTTGACCGGATGGTGATATCGGGGGCGATGTCGCGCCAGTTACGAATGCGTTCCAGCACCTTGGCTTCATTCGCCGGGCGCTTCATCGCTTTGAGGACGGAGGGGGCTGCGTGCTGGAAAGGAATGTCCAGATAGGGAAGCACAAGCCCCTCTGCCATCAGCGGAATGACCTGATCGACATGAGGGTAGGGATAGACATAATGCAACCGCACCCAAGCGCCGAGCTTGCCGAGTTCGCGCGCGAGGTCAGTCATGTGGGCGCGCACATCATTGCCCTTCCACTGACGCGGTTCATGACGGATATCCACACCGTAAGCCGACGTGTCCTGGCTGATGACCAGCAATTCGCGTGTGCCGGCTTCGATCAGCTTTTCCGCCTCTCGCAAAATGGCATCCGGACGCCGCGAGACGAGGTCGCCACGGATCGACGGGATGATGCAGAAGGCGCAGCGGTGGTTGCAGCCTTCGGAAATTTTGAGATAGCTATAGTGCTTCGGTGTCAGCTTCAGGCCAGCTTCAGGCACGAGATCCACGAAAGCATGCGGAACCGGCGGTGCGGCGTCATGGACGGCACTCACCACGGCCTCGTACTGGTGTGGCCCGGAGATGGCGAGCACTTCCGGGAAACGCGCTCGAATAACGTCGGCTTCATTCCCCATGCAGCCGGTCACGATGACCCGCCCATTTTCGGCAATGGCCTCCCCGATGGCTTCAAGGCTCTCTTCCTTGGCGCTGTCGAGAAACCCGCAGGTGTTCACGAGAACGACGTCCGCGCCCTCATAATCGGGTGACAGGCCATAGCCGTCAGCGCGCAATTTGGTGAGGATCCGCTCGCTGTCCACAAGTGCCTTGGGGCAGCCGAGTGACACCATGCCGACCTTGGGCTGGGTAGGAAGTTTAGTCGTTTTCATGATCGACGCGCCATTAGAGGAACTCCCGGTGGAAGTCACGACAAACTGGGGCTTTAGCCGCCAATCCGGTCCGTCCCACCGAGATAGGGCCGAAGCACGTCTGGCACGGTGATGCTGCCATCAGCGTTCTGATAGTTTTCCAGCACCGCAACGAGCGTGCGACCGACTGCAAGGCCAGACCCGTTGAGCGTGTGGACAAAGCGCGTGCCCTTTTCGCCTTGCGGACGGAAGCGGGCGTTCATGCGGCGGGCCTGAAAGTCCCCACAGTTGGAGCAACTGGAGATTTCACGATAGGCCTTCTGGCCCGGCAACCAGACCTCAAGATCATAGGTTTTGCGGGCCGTAAAGCCCATGTCGCCCGAACAGAGCAACATGCGCCGGAAATGCAGGCCAAGGCGAATGAGGACCGTTTCGGCGGCCTCGGTCATCCGCTCATGTTCGGCATCTGACGCCTCCGGCGTCGTGATGGAGACGAGTTCAACTTTTTCAAATTGATGCTGGCGGATGAAGCCGCGCGTATCGCGGCCCGCCGAGCCAGCTTCGGAACGGAAGCACTGAGTCAGCGCCGTTAGTCGCAAAGGCAGCTCCGTATCCGACAGGATTTTCTCGCGGACCATGTTGGTCAATGACACTTCGGCGGTTGGAATAAGCCAGCGGCCGTCTGTGGTATGGAACAGATCTTCTGCAAACTTCGGAAGCTGTCCAGTGCCGAACAGGGCATCGTCGCGCACCAAAACGGGTGGTGCGATCTCTTCATAGCCAAATTCGCGCGTGTGCAGATCAAGCATGAACTGGCCGATGGCGCGGTTCAATCGTGCCACGCCCCCACGCAGATAGGCGAAGCGGGCACCTGCCACAGCAGCAGCTGTCTCAAAATCAAGTCCCAGGCCAGCATCGAGCCGGTCATGCTCCAACGCTTCAAAGTCCAGTTCGGGCTTCTTTCCGCTTTCGGAGACGTAGACGTTGCCTGCCTCATCTGAGCCCATCGGCACATCATCGGCAGGAATGTTGGGGATGGCGGCAAGGGCGTTGCGCAGGTCTGCGCCCAGTTCTTTGGCCTTGGCTTCCAAGGCGGGCAGGGTACCCTTGATGTCGGCAACTTCGGCCTTCAGGCGCTCTGCTTCCGTTTTGTCGCCCTTGCCCATCGCAGCGCCAATGGCCTTTGCCGCCGCATTTGCGGTGGATTGGAGGTCTTCAGAAATGCGGATTGCGGCGCGGGATTGTTCGTCAATGGCCAGCAAAGTTGCGGCTTGGGGGGGCAAGCCACGACGGGCGAGGCCCGCATCAAAGCCTTCGGGGTTTTCGCGGATCAATCGAATATCATGCATATTTGCGCTATGGCGTGCGTCCTCTGGCTTGCCAAGGGCAAAGAAAAAGGACGCTGTCTGGTCGCGAGACAGCGTCCTTTAGGGTGCCAGACTACGGCTTTACGCTACGCAGATACTACACTGAAGTTGATGTCGCCTTTTTGGCGGCCCGTGCCCGCGCAATAAGCCCGGCTGCTGCACCACCGAAAAGAAGGAGCATTGGTGGGGCTGGCACGTCATTTCCGCTTGAGCCGCCATTGCTGCTGGAACCGCCATGGCTGCTGGAGCCATTTGAAGAGGACGACGTCGAGGTTGAGGTCGACGTGGATGTGGTCGATCCGCCAAAGCTCGAAGACGTGCTCGTGCTGCTCGATACGTTGCCGGATGAGCTCGAGGTACTGGACACGTTGCCCGAAGAGCTGGAAGAGCTGGAGACGTTACCCGACGAGCTCGACGTGCTTGAAACTGTCCCGCTCGAGGTGGACGATGATGATCCACCGGTTGAAGAGGTGCTGGAAACGGCGCCCGAAGACGTTGAGCTGGACGATCCGCCCGTGGACGACGTGCTCGACACGCTGCCCGAAGAGGTCGACGAACCGCCGGTTGACGACGTGCTCGATACCGTGCCCGAAGACGTCGAAGATCCGCCGGTAGAAGATGTGCTGGATACACCACCGGTCGATGTGGAAAGGCCACCGGTCGACGTTGATGATCCACCCGACGATGTCGATGTTGATCCGCCGCTGCTGGTCGATGAGACAACAATGCTGCCACCGCCACCGCCGCCGCCGAAGAAACCCCCGCCAATAAAGCCACCGCCACCGAAGCCGCCGCCGAAACCACCGATTGGGCCGCCACCAATAACGACGGGGACGCCGCCACCTCCCGAAATGATCGGCTGCGCCTCAGAAAGGCGAGAGCGAAGAGGTTCTTGTCCTGCAGATGCGAGGCGGATTGTCTGCGGGGCGCAAGACATACTGGTCGTCGTCGTGGTTACGCGCTTAATGCGCTTGACGACCCGACCGTTTGACCGCGGGGCTGCTGCGAGCCGCTGCCGGACGACTTTTTTGACCTTAGGAGCAGGAGCGGAATAGGACGACCGCAGGGGCTGGGCCTGGGTCGCATGCATGGCGCCACCGCCAATGACAGCTCCACCGCATGCGCAAGCGCAAAGTTTTGTTAGTGCCATACGAACAGACATGGCGTTTAACCCCTTTTACTCGTCACCCGGCTAACAAGCTCGTTGCCGCGTCGACAGAAACAATGGGGCTGGATTGCTTAAGACGTTACGACGCCGCAACCGGATTAACCGTCTTTCATGCCATTTTGACGGTTCCATCTGCCGCAGCGGAACAACGGTTATGGTTAATGTGCCAAATAGGGGCTGTTTATGGGGCGTCTGTCAAACCACCGAAGCAAATCTTCCTGATCGTCTCGACCGCCGATTTCGATAAATTTGCGGTGATTCGCCCGCTTGTGCCTCCGAAATGGGGTCATTATAGCGCGGCTCACGACAGGCGTCGGCGAAAGCCGGTTCCAAGGCTGAAAGCCAGGGAGTTGCGAGTTATGGCGAATGCGATCAGCGGTCAGGGAGGTTCGGCTGGCGCAGTCGATATCGACTATCGCCCCAGTGAAGCCGAAGAGTTCATGAATGCCCGCCAATTGGCGTATTTCCGGAAAAAGTTGCTCGACTGGAAAGAGTCGATCCTGAAGGAATCTCAGGATACGCTGAATACGCTTCAAAATGAGCCGTTGCGTGAACCTGATCTCACCGACCGCGCGTCCAGTGAAACGGATTGGTCCATCGAACTGCGGACGCGCGACCGCCAGCGCAAGCTCATCTCCAAAATCGATTCAGCGCTTCGCCGCATTGACGAAGGGGAATATGGCTATTGCGAAGTCACTGGTGAGCCTATTTCGCTTGGGCGGCTCGAGGCTCGGCCGATTGCGACAATGACGGTTGAGGCACAGGAAGCGCATGAACGGCATGAGAAAATTTCGCGCGATGAGTGATTGAAGTTTACGTCGTTTACCGATTGAAAATCTATTTGGACTATCGCGACGTTATGGCAACTGTACCCAATCCGAGCGACGATGAAGCGTTGAATGCGCGAGGGCAGCGCTCGACCAACCGGTCCAGCCTGTTTCTTCTCGGGAAAATGGGCGTCGATGGCGGCGTTGCCAGCGAACCGATCCGCATCCGCAATCTCTCTCCGACGGGATTGATGGCCGAAGCGCCAACTATTCTGGCTGTTGGAACAGCGGTTGTTGTTGACATGAAGAACCTGCCGCCCACCAAGGGCAAGGTGGTTTGGGCAACCGATGGCCGGATGGGCATTGCCTTTAATGCTGAAATCGATCCCGCCAAAGCACGTCAGCCTGTTGGCAAAGGCGAAGACCCAAGGCCAGATTTTCTGAAATTTTCGCCAACACGGCGTCCCGGTTTGAAGATGACCTGATTTCGGATGCCGACCTGAGGCAGATCGCCTCAGGGCAGCACACCGATCGGCACCGTTAGCCGGTTGCCAAAACCTCTTTAATTCTCAGCTTTTCTTTTTTGAGCCGGCTCAGCGTGATCTGATCAGGGTAGGGCCGTTGCGCTTCCTGATGGATCTTCTGGTCAAGCAAGGCGTGCTTGGCTTCGAGTGCGAAAACATGATTATGTTCCATAAGCGACACTCCATTTATTTCTGAGGTGCCGAGTAGATCACCATCCGCCGGTTCTGTCGCGTCCATATTGCAGTTATCTCGACAATGGAGCATTTTCCCGCGACAGACCGAATGACCCTAAAAGAAAGTTTCGTGACAGTTTGCAGACATGTCTGGCGACTGCGCATAAATGTTGTTGAGGAGCGAGATGGAACAGCAATTCATGCGCGCGCGGCTCGAATCACTCCGCGAAGAGCATCGGGATTTGGACGCTGCCATTGACGCGTTGCGGGAAACGGTCGTGCATGATCAGGTGCGCTTAGCGCGTCTCAAAAAGCGGAAATTGGCGCTGCGTGATGAGATTGCGACGATTGAGTCGCATCTCATTCCGGATATCATCGCCTGACACCCCGTTAACGCCGTTTCTAACTGGTCGCCCAGCAAGGCGCTTGTCATATCCGCCCAATGGACGCGGTTGCAGCACCCCAATCAAAAGTGACGGCAAAGGTCATTGATGCACTTTATGTCGAAGCCATGGTGCTGGCGGATGATGCGCGCGCCTATTTCGACACATTTAGTCGCGAAGATCGGGATGCGCTTGGCCCGGTGCTCCGGGTCGCGTTCTCTTGTGAGTCGCTGAAAGTGACGACACGACTGATGTATATCATTGCTTGGCTGCTCGGGCAGAGGTCTCTTTCGTCTCCCCCATCGGGGATGAATACAACACCTCCCAGCAAACTAGGTGGGCCCACAGTGACGGACCTCGCGCTAGTGGCGGGTTTACCAGAAGGCGCTCGCACACGCATTGAAGCGAGCCTCGATCTCTATGCCCGCATTGCGCGGCTTGATGCAGAGTTGGGAAATGAAGATCAGCCCGAAAGTCCGGCCCGGGCACTAATCGACCAATTGTCGCGCGCTTTTTAGTCGCTCTTTCCGACAAGGCTTCTGACCCGTCGGATCGCACGGAAAGCGAGAGACTTTGCATGGTTCTGGTTTGGAAACCGTCCGGGTGCGGTGGGTGTCAGGCCCATTTCCCGCAGCACAGAGTTAAAGCCCCGGGCATCGGCCTCCCGATAGCTCCAGTTTGACCGCCAAGTGATCGATAGGGAGATGGACAGCTCCTTGCCAACCTTCACCCAATGCGGTGCCTTTACCGGAACATAGACGGCGTCACCGGGCGCAAGCGGGACTGGCTTGCCCTTAGCGGCGAACGCGTCCTGCCACACCAGATTGCGATGGCCACCTGAGTGATAGCGTTCATGGTCCTGATCCGAGAGCAGCTGATCGTCAACCTGCGGGAAAACGGTCATGATTTTATCGCCTCGGATTTGGAGCAGAATATTGTGCTCCGGGTCCATATGATAGGGCGTTACCGCCTCCGGCGATGAGACGAAGATGAAGCCCTGTAACGTCAACATTTCGCCTGTTTTTGGCGCGACATAAGGCTGCAACGGCGCAAGAGAGTCGTGGAGGAGCTCCCGATATTCGGGATCATTCTCAATCCATTTGAGAACCATCCAAGACCCATTCTGTTCGATAGAACGGACGGTTTCTTCAATGCTTAGCCCGTTGCCGGGTACGGCCGTAGGGTCGATGCCAACCGGCAGATGGCCGATATTATATTCCACGTTTGCCGGATCAATTCGCGCGGCAAATTCAGCGAGGCGGTCCAGTTGAAGCAGCGGGTGATTGACCAGCTGATGCCTCAGGGTGCCGCTTGTTTCGGGATAGAGGTTGTTGAACGTCGCCAGCGCGGCGGCGTCAAAGCTCGTGGTCATCATTTATAGCCCCATTGTCATTCTGGCTGCGCTTGCGGAATTGTTTGATGGCCGACCAGCCCGTCTCAACAAGGCGCGCAGCGCGAAACATGACGGCTGCCCGCAGGCCCTTTCGCGGCAAAGCGATGCGGACGATCTCACGCCGCCCACGCCACAAACTGTTGATCATCGGATGATCTTCAACGGCACAACTGTCCATCCAGCCGAAGGACGGATCAGCCAGACGTTGGAGATTTGCCTTTTCAATCAGGATGCCCGGGGAAAACCGCGCATAATCTTCATCATAGGCAATTTTGAAGGAGAATGAGCCGGACCCTGTGAGGAAGTTGACCAGCATGGCGATCGTCTCTGTGCCAACGCGCAGGCGAAGGATTTCAACGCGCCCTTGCTTCAACCCCTCAGCAATGGCTGCAGCAAAGAAGTTGCGGGTGCCATCCTCCTTGGCGAGAGCACCCCCATCCAGTGCCTTCCAACCCGCCGCCTCTAGCGAGAGGAATGCCGAGATCCACGCCTCTGTTTCTCCTTCATCACGAAGGCGATCAGCACGTATCTCGCCAATCTCAGACAGACGGTTTTCCAGCCGCGCAATTTCCTTACGCTTCTTTTTGCGGACGGCTTCGCACCAATACTCGTCCGGCGTTGAACCGGCGACGAGCAGGGCCCGCTGATAACGATGGACGACAGCTGCAGATCTTCCCAAATCTCTGCACACAGCAAAAAGCGCCTCCGTAACGGGCCCTTCCGCCAGCATTTCAGAAAGATAAAGGATGTCGGAACGCAGACGGTTTTCATCAAATTCTGCGATGACTTCGCGCCAAAAGAGGTCTTCCGATCCCTTACGCACCAGCGGCACGCCCAAAAACTGATTGTAATGCAGCCAGTTCTGAACGGCAGCCATGGGCATCCGTCCATAATTCTGGCCGGTACGCAAGGGGAGCATCCCCACCAGCGTGCCGTTGGCATCGCGGACGAACAGGAATTGCACACTGTCGGGGATTGTCAGATGGCGCAGGCTCGCCTCGACAAACCAACGTTCATAGAAGCTGTTGGGCTCGCTCGCGCATCGGGTAAGGTCATCCCACTCCGCTGCCAATTGCGCGGAGATGTCGGACGCAGACACAACCCTTGTTTGCGCGTCCTGCAAGATGGGTAAGGAGGACATCATTCCGTCCCGCAAAGCGCGTCGGCCAAGGCATCATAGCGCACGGGCTTTACACCGAGCCGATCAAAAGCCTTGAAGATGGCATCCCACCAATTCCAAAAACGTTCTAATTCCATGCCATTTTTCGCATAGGGCGTGTGCCCCACGGCCAATGTCGGCGAGTGGAATGAGAGGCTGAAGATATCGAGGCCATCTTCGAGAAGGGCCTCAATGACTTCTATGGCCTGCTTGGCCGGGGTCCCTTCCGGCGTAAGTGGAACACGCGTGAGCAAGGCCGTCTTTGCCAAGGCGCCGTGCAATTTGCGGCTGCGGTAGAGGGCTGGAAACTTGCGCAGGCGCCCCGTCCAACCGCTCGTTAGCGGCAACTCAACGATCCCCTCCGGCGTCCGCCAGGGCCAGACCGGGCAGTTCGCATAGCTTGGCCCGTCCTCGCCCGAATAATCGAAAAGGGAACGGACCGACACATCCATGCGGTAACCAAGCTCGTTCAGGTGGGTCATCGTTTCAGGCCCCAAGCCATAGCGCCCGGCGCGGAACACCGTCGGCGATTTGCCTGTTAACTCGGTCATCGTCGCAGTGAGGCGCCTTAGCTTTTCCCGCTGCAAAGCAGCCGGCAAGTTCCCGGTGAAGCTATTGCGTTGGACCATGGCTTCGTCGTGCGGGGGGTTAACCCAAGGGTGGAGATGCGCCCCAATGTCGCAGGCCCCGGATTGTGCCAGTTCTTGGATGATGAGCCTGCTGTCGGGCCTCGTGATCACAGGGTAATCACACAGATAGACAGGGTGAACGCCGTGGCCGTTGAAACGTGCCGTGGCCTTTCTCAGTGCGGATATGGCGACGGTGCTGTTGGCCGCTCGCGAAAAATCCGCCTTCCAATCAAATTCCTCTTCCGTATCCACGAAGAGGATGAACCGCCGACCAAAGTCCTTGCCCGGTCGCAGGCGTCGTCCCGGCTCGATAGGGCACTGGGCGTTGCGGCTGCGTGCGTGCCGTGCAGGCAGCAGATTGGAGTCCATATAGGTCATGACAATGGCCCGAATAGCGACGCCATCCTAAGGATTTGCTAAATCTGGCAATCCACACCAATGCTTCACCCGTGATTATTCGGACCAACGCGATTGTCTGTGCGCTACGGCCTCATGGTGAACATGGGGTCATTGCGCGCCTTATGACGCCGGATCATGGTCTGATCGCCGGCTATGTTCGGGGCGGACGCTCCCGCACGATGCGCCCCATTTTGATGGCCGCAAATGCCGTCACCGCTGAATTTCGGGAACGAACCACTGGCCAGTTGGCTGGCCTCACTGTTGAGCTCCTCATTTCCCGTGCACCATTGATGACAGAACCACTGGCCTCTGCAGCCTTGGAGTGGTGCTGCGCGGTGACCGCGTCCACTCTACCGGACGAACAACCATATCCCGAAATATATCAATCACTTGCTGCTGTTATTTCAGCTATTGAATACGCTAATTTGGTGCGGGATTGGGCAGGTGCCTTGGCCGCCTATGAGCTGCTGTTGCTCAGGGCACTAGGCTATGGGACCGGATCAACGGATATCCCCAAGGATTGGAACGAAACACTCACACTGTTGAATGCCAATGGCGCGCAATTGGGGCGTCACATCTTTCAGGGACGGGGAACTGATGTCCTCAGCGCCCGCGACCGTTTGATGGAAAGGATGAAAAGGGCAGTTGCGTAATGGCGCACTTCCCGCCATTTGCGCGGCCAAACGGAGGAAAACAACATGCTCATCGCCCTATTGCCCGGAGACGGAATCGGACCGGAAGTCGTCACCGAAGCCAAGCGCGTGTTGGATGCCCTGAATATTGCCGGCTTAACCTACGAGGAAGCACCGGTCGGTGGTGCAGCATTTAAGGCCCTCGGCCATCCCTTGCCGCCGTCCACGCTCGATGTCGCGAAACGCGCCGATGCCATTCTGTTCGGCGCGGTCGGCGATCCGGATTGTGACGCTCTGGAGCGGCATCTCCGTCCAGAACAGGCGATCCTGGGCCTCCGCAAGGAACTGGGGCTTTTTGCCAACCTCCGTCCTGCCAAACTTTTTCCAGAACTCGCCGATGCCTCTGCGCTGCGTCCAGAGGTTGCGCGACAAATCGATATGGTCATTATCCGGGAATTGAACGGTGACGTCTATTTTGGCGAAAAAGGCCACCGCACAACAGTGTCCGGGCTGCGCGAAGGCTATGACGTCATGTCATATAATGAAGCCGAGGTCCGCCGAATTGCCAAGGTCGGGTTTGAAACGGCCCGTGCCCGCAACGGCCGCTTATGCTCTGTTGATAAAGCAAATGTGCTCGAAACATCGCAATTGTGGCGGGATGTGATCATCGAAACATCAGCCGAATATCCGGACATTGAGTTGAGCCACATGTACGTCGACAATGCAGCCATGCAGCTTGTCCGCAATCCTGGACAGTTTGATGTCATTGTGACGGGCAATTTGTTTGGCGATATCCTGTCGGACCAGGCGAGCATGTGTGCGGGTTCCATTGGCATGCTGCCTTCAGCGTCACTCGATGACGGCAAGAAAGGGTTGTATGAGCCTATCCATGGGTCGGCGCCTGACATCGCAGGGCAGGGCAAGGCGAACCCCCTTGCGACCATGCTGTCGGCTGCCATGATGCTGCGTTATTCGCTGGATCTCCCAGAACATGCTGACAAAATTGAAGCTGCCGTCGCCGCCGCCCTTGCTGATGGCGCCCGATCCCCGGATCTTGGCGGTAACATGACGACAGCACAAATGGGCGATGCTGTTCTCGGGAAACTCTGAAAACCGATGTTCACGCTTGACGACCTTCGAACGGCCGCCGCGCGTATCTATCAGGACATGCCGCCGTCCCCGCAATATGCTTGGCCTCTGTTGGCTGAGCGGACGGGATGCGAGGTTTGGGTCAAGCATGAAAACCACACGCCAACAGGCGCCTTCAAGGTGCGTGGGGCGATCACGTTCATTGACTGGCTTCGGGCCGAGCATCCAGATGTCAAAGGCATCATCACTGCGACGCGGGGCAATCACGGACAGGCGCAGGTTCGGGCTGCGGTAAAAGCTGGTTTGACGGCGACAATCATCGTCCCGCTTGGGAATGCGCGCGAAAAGAACGCGGCCATGCGCGCTTTTGGCGCCGACCTGATCGAACATGGCGATGATTTCGACAGCGCAAAGGCCGAAGCCGTTGCCCGCGCGGCGCAATATAGCCTGTTCATGGTGCCATCTTACCATGAAGAGCTGGTGCGGGGTGTTGCGTCTTATGGACTTGAGCTGTTTGATGCGGTGCCTGACCTCGACACGGTCTATGTTCCCGTCGGCTGCGGATCGGGGCTTTGCGGGACGATTGCCGCGCGCGATGCGTTGGGATTGAAGACCAAAATTGTCGGCGTTGTTTCGGCGCATGTCGATGCGGCCAAATTGTCCTTTGAAGCAGGACGTCTGATTGCGAGCCCGACGGCCCATACCTTTGCCGATGGTGTGGCCGTCTGCACCCCGGTTCAGGCCGCCCTCGACTATTTTGGTAAAGGTGCGGACCGATTTGTTGGCGTAACCGATGATGAGGTTGCAGAGGCCATTCGTGCCTATTGGCAAGACACCCATAATCTTGCCGAAGGCGCAGGAGCCGTCGCACTGGCGGCCCTGATGCAAGAAAAAGACTCGATGAAGGGCAAGCGCGTTGCCGTCATTCTTTCCGGCGGAAACATGGACCAAAGCCAAGTCGCCGTCGTCCTGTCGGGTCAAACCCCATTGACCTGAACGCCAGACGCTAGGAAGAGGCTGGCATGAAGAAGGATACCGGACAGAATCGCGCTATTACGTCCAAGTGGCGCACCGCAACGCAGGCCGTTCGCGGAGGCACTTGGCGATCGGAACATGGTGAGACGTCTGAGGCTTTGTTCCTCACGTCCGGCTATACCTATGACGATGCCGAAACGGTCGCCGCGCGCTTCGCAGGGGAGCCGGGGATGACCTATTCCCGCCTGCAAAACCCGACTGTTCAAATGCTGGAAGAGCGGATTGCGCTTCTGGAAGGTGCAGACGCGGTGCGGTGTCAGACGACAGGCATGGCCGCCATGACGGCTGCTCTTTTGTGCCAGTTGGAACAGGGCGACCATGTTGTTGCGGCCCGAGCGGCGTTTGGCTCCTGCCGTTGGCTGACCGACAGCCTGCTGCCCAAGTTTGGTATCACCACGACCACCATCGACAGTCGCGATAACGACCAGTGGAAGGCTGCAATCCAGCCAAACACCAAGGTTTTCTTCTTCGAGACGCCAGCCAATCCGACGATGGATATCGTGGATATGACCTATGTCTGCGGCCTTGCGCGCGAACATGGGATCACGACTGTCGTCGACAATGCCTTTGCGACATCAGCATTGCAGCGGCCGCTGGAATTCGGAGCAGATGTCGTCGCTTACTCTGCGACCAAGATGATGGACGGGCAGGGGCGTGTGCTCGCTGGTGCCGTCGCGGGCAGTCATGACTTCATCAATGAAAAGCTGCTGCCTTTTCAGCGCAATACAGGGCCGAACCTGTCGCCCTTCAACGCTTGGGTGGTGTTGAAAGGATTGGAGACGCTTGATCTGCGGATCCGTCGTCAGTCCGAAAACGCGATGCTCGTCGGCTCTTTCATGGAAGGGCGGGTGAAGACGATTCTCCATCCGGGACTTGCCAGTCATCCGCAGCACAATCTTGCGATGTCGCAAATGTCGGCCTGCGGGCCGATTTTCTCGTTCATCGTCGACGATCGCAAGCAGGCGATGGCGCTTCTCAATGCTCTGCAGTTGATCGACATTTCGAACAATATCGGGGACTCCCGCTCCCTGATGACGCACCCGGCGACCACAACGCACCACAGCGTAGGGCCCGACGCACGAGTCGCCATGGGTGTGGAAGACGGCATGTTGCGTCTAAATGTTGGCTTGGAAGACCCGCAGGACCTGATCGAAGACATTGATCAGGCGCTACGCGCCGTCGGGCTATGATCGCCGCGCTTTTCCCTTATGTTGAAGAGACACGTTCGGTCATCGTGCGCGTGTCGGTGAACTATTTGCAGGAACAGTCCCAGCCACAGGGCGGGCGCTGGTTTTGGGCCTATCACATTCGCATTGAAAATCATGGCGATGTCGCGGTCCAACTGCTCACCCGTAAGTGGGAAATCCGCGATGCGCGCAACAGCGTCCATCTGGTGGAAGGCGAAGGCGTTGTTGGCGAACAGCCGGTCGTCAAGCCGGGTGGATCTTATGACTATGTCTCCGGATGCCCCCTGAACACATCTTCCGGATCGATGGTGGGTTCTTACCAGATGATCGACGAGGACGGCGCGCACTTTGACATCGCGATTCCCCGGTTTGAACTTCGTGCGCCAGTGGTGAGCGGATGAAGCGGACACTTCTGCCCTTGAATGGCCTGCGCGTTTTTGATGCAGCGGCCCGGCACTTAAGTTTTACGCGTGCGGCCGATGAGCTTGCCGTCACCCCGGCCGCTGTCGGTCAGCAAATCCGGGCGCTGGAAGACGTAATGGGCGTCGTGTTGTTCCGTCGTACCCCCAAGGGGCTGGAACTGACACCTGAAGCCGAAAATGGGCTCGATGCACTGCGGGCCGGTTTTCTGCAGTTTGAAGAGTCGGTCCGCGCCATGCAGGCGGGCCAGTCGTCCAAGGCGCTGACGATTGCTGCACCGCGTGACTTTACGGCCAAGTGGCTTGCCCCACGCCTCGCGGCTTATGGACGGAGTGACCCTGAAACGCGCTTCTCCATTGTATCGACTGATGTGCTGCCAGAGTTCACTGAAGCCAATCTCGACCTTGCTGTGATCCTCGCCGAAGGACCGGGCAATCATGAGGGTCTCCGGCTGTCAGACGGCGCCATGGTGACCGTCGCGGCGGCAGAGGGGGGTGGTGATACGCTCATCGGTTGGCCGGGAATTGCATCGGACGATGCGTCAACCTTGCGCGTGTCGGACGCGGGGCTGGCTATTGACGCAGCCGCAAACGGTTTTGGCCGCGCGCGCGTGCCGATGCTGCTTGCACAATCGGACATTGATGCCGGACGGGTGCGCGCCTTGGACAATGCCGCACCGGGCGATCTCGCTTATTGGCTGGTCGCTCCATTACCGCAGTGGCGGCAGAAGAAGGTCAAAGCCTTGGTCGAAGCTTTGTCCGAAGGGCTTTCTGCTTAAAAATCTGCCGCAATGTCGAAGGATTTGCCCAGTTTGGCCGGTGCACAGATCAACCAGCTCTTTTGCAGCCAACCAGCGATATGTTCCCAATCGGTTTGGCCCAAATCCAGCCTAATCCCGATCCAACCCGATGGCCCATAATAAGGCGGCAGATAATAGAGGTCATCATCCTGCTCAATCAGCATGGATTGCTCTTCAGGCCCGCTGGTTTTCACCAATAGCGCGATACGCTCACTGCCGTGATGGTACTGCGAGAAGAGCGCGAAGAACTTGCTACCGATAATGGAAAACCCCGGTGACCCATGGGAGGTCCGCTCTTCCACGCCGGGAAGGGCCATGGCCCGCTGCCGCACCTGTTCAAGCATCCATGCCGGATCAAGCTCGCGCGTGACATAGGCCGCAAGCGCGCGGGAATAGGTCTGGTGTTCTGCAATCAGCACGCGGGCGGCAAGGCTGTCGGGGGTGTCGCCTGCCATCACGGCGACCTCTGTCTGGGCAAGCACAGGACCGTCATCCAGTTCCGCCGTCACAAGGTGCACACTGCACCCTGCAACCACATCTCCAGCCTCTAGTGCACGCTCATGCGTGTCGAGGCCCTTATACTTGGGGAGGAGAGATGGGTGAATGTTGAGCATACGACCCTCCCATTTCCCGACAAATTCAGGGGAGAGGAGGCGCATATATCCAGCGAGCACAACATAATCGGCCTTGGCTTTTCGGATTTCAGTATCGAGGATGGCGTCAAACTCCGCCCGCTTCATGCCCTTGTGGCTCTGCGCGAACGTTGGAATGTTCTCAGCCGCGGCAAAGGCGAGGCCCGCCGCGTCAGGGTCGTTGGCTGCAACAAGAATGATTTCGAAAGGGCAGTCTGGCTGCTTGGCCGCATAAACAAGCGCCGCCATGTTCGAGCCGCGACCCGAAATCAGGACGGCAATACGCGCCTTAGCCATTGTGCGTGGCAGACCAATCTGCCTTTGCGCTCCACGTCTCCAAAGAGCCGCGGACGGTGCATCCCTTTTCGCCAGCTTCGATATGCCCGATGCGGAAGACCGCCTCACCAGTCGCCTCAAGCGCCTGAATGGCGGCTTCGGCGTCTGCTTCTGCAACGACGACGGCCATACCAATGCCGCAGTTGAAGGTGCGGGCCATCTCTTCGGGTTCGATGTTTCCTTGCGCCTGCAAGAACGCCATCAGGCGCGGCTGGGGCCAAAGGTCTGCATCAACATGTGCGTGGAGGCCATCCGGCAAGACGCGAGGGATATTCTCCAGCAAGCCGCCGCCAGTGATGTGGGCCATTGCATGAACGGTGCCTGCGCGCACCAGTGGCAGGAGTTGCTTTACGTAAATCCGCGTTGGCGCCATCAGTGCATCGATGAGAAGCACATCCTGATCAAACAGGGCCGGGCGGTCCAGTTTCCATCCCTTGTCCGCCGCCAGACGACGCACCAGTGAAAATCCATTGGAATGCACACCCGAGGACGCGAGGCCGAGGATGACATCGCCCGCCGCAACCTTATCAGCCGTCAGAACCTGTGACCGCTCAACAGCGCCGACACAAAACCCGGCCAGGTCATAGTCACCTTCGGCATACATGCCTGGCATTTCTGCCGTCTCACCGCCGATGAGCGCACAACCAGCCTGCTTGCAGCCTTCCGCAATGCTGGCCACCACGCGCTCGGCGACAGAATTATCGAGCTTACCGCTCGCATAATAATCGAGGAAAAAGAGCGGCTCTGCACCCTGCACGATCAGATCATTTGCGCACATGGCGACGAGATCGATGCCAACGCCATCATGTTTGCCCGAATCGATGGCAAGTTTCAGCTTCGTTCCGACACCGTCATTGGCTGCAACCAGCAATGGGTCGGTAAAACCTGCAGCTTTCAAATCAAAGAAGCCGCCAAAACCGCCCAAATCCGCATCGGCACCGGGCCTGCGCGTGGACTTGGCGAGCGGCGCAATGGCCCGCACAAGCGCGTTTCCAGCGGCGATCGAGACGCCCGCTTTCGCATAAGTATAGGGTTCGGGTGATGCGTTCTTAGAGTCCATTTGTTGGCTGCTAGCGATATCGCTCTTGGAATTCCACGTCCAACTCGCCAAAAGGCGCGCGTGACGTTCCAGATCCGCCATTTCCGACTGCTTCCTTTTGCCGCCGCCCTTGTTGCGGGCGTCATGGGTATGGCTGTCTACGCGCAGCTTGAGGGCGGAGAACGCGGCGTTCCGCCCATCGACAGCGCAAGCAATTTTGAGGTGAACGGCGTTGTCGTTGATGTTGCAGCCAGAACTGCAGAGGCCGCCCGCCTCCGCGGCTGGCGCGAGGCGCAGCGGCTCGGCTGGAAAAAATTGTGGGAAGAAACGCACGGGCCGGGCGCTCCGGGCCTGAGCGATGGCGCCCTTGATTCGATTGTGTCGGGCATTGTCGTGGAAGACGAACAAATTGGTCCCAACCGGTATATTGCCCGTCTCGGCATCTTGTTTGATCGCGTCCGCACGTCCGAAATTCTTGGCGTTTCCGGAAACATGCGCCGGTCCGCACCGCTTCTTGTCATCCCCATCCAGTATAGCGGCGGCCTGCCGCAAAGTTTTGAGACGCGCACGGAATGGCAAAAGGCTTGGGCGCGCTTTAGGACTGCGGACAGCGTGATCGACTATGTTCGCCCCACGGGCGGAGGCGCCGATCCGCTCTTGCTGACGGCTTCTCAGACGAAACGGCCCGGGCGACGCTGGTGGCGGATGTTGCTGGACCAATATGGGGCTGCAGACCTCATCATTCCGCAGGTCCGGTTGGAACGTTTCTACCCCGGCGGCCCTGTGCTGGGCCATTTCTCAGCCTTTTACGGTCCGGACGCCAAGCCGCTGGGCAATTTCACGCTGCGTGTCGAATCAAGCACTGGCATCCCAAAATTGATGGATGCGGGGGTAAGGCGACTGGACGGCCTATTTGCGCAAGCGCTCGCTTCGGGTCGGCTTGCACCTGATACGTCGCTTGTGATCGAGCAGCCTGTTGAGGAGGAAGAACTCGAAGCGGCGGACGTTGTTGATGACACGGCCGACGCTGGGGAACAGTCTGTGACAACCCCTGAGGAGGAACGTGCGGTCGCGACTGCCGCGAAGACCTTCTCCATCCAGTTTGAAACCCCGGATGTCGCCTCTGTCACAGCAACTGAGTCGGCCGTGAAAGCTGTGCCGGGCGTGCGGTCGGCATCGACGTCGAGCCTAGCCTTGGGTGGCGTTTCTGTGATGCGCGTCGCGTTTGACGGCGATGTAGACATGCTGCGCCTCGGCCTTGCCGCGCGCGGTTACCGGGTCTCGGTTTCCGGGGATACGATCCGGATACGGCGATAGTCACGCAGCCCATTCAGATGACCCAGATTGGCCTGCCATTCGATTGGCCCGCACACGAGGACCAAAGCGATTTTATCGTGACGCCTGCCAATGAAGCGGCGGTCCGCCATCTTGACCGATGGGGTGGATGGCCAGTGCGCGCGGGGTTGCTGGTGGGGCCAAGGAAAAGCGGGCGCAGTTTGCTCGCACGCATCTTTGCCGCGCGTTCTGGCGGGACAATATTGGACGATGCCGAGAACAAGCCAGAGGCAGACCTGTTTCACGCATGGAATCTGGCCCAAGAAACGCGGGTTCCGCTTCTACTCGTGGCAAGTCAGGCGCCGCCTGCATGGTCCATAAAGCTGCCTGATTTGCGGTCGCGCCTTGCAGCGACCCCGACGGTCACCATTGAGGCTCCGGATGCCGCGCTGATTGAGGCTCTGCTGGACAAAATGCTGGCCAAGCGCGGTCTTGTTTTGCCGCCAGAGGTCGGGTCTTACATCTCGTCCCGGCTGGAGCGGAGCTATCTCACACTACTCTTGGTCGCCGATGCGCTGGACGCGGCATCCCTCTCTCAGAAGCGGGGGCTCACTATTCCCCTGGCCCGCGAAGCATTGGTCGCCCGCGGTCTCATCGACTGATTTACATCTTTACCCAAAGAAGCCGCGCGGATGATCAAGCCGGTTCGGCAGAGGGTTCAAGCTCATCTTCAATCTTTGTGATTTTGAGCTTTCCGCCAACCACGCCAAACGCCAGCCGTCCTTCGACCAGATCAAGCGCATCGCGGCCAAATTGCTCGAAGCGCCAGCCATCTAGAATGGCAAGATCCTGACGATGGCCTGCTGCCAGCAGATCAAGCTCATCTGTTCGCGCAAGGAGCCGCGGGGCGACATCGATATCTCGCGCGCGGATTTTGAGCAGGAGCTTCAACAAATCTGAAACAAGCGCACCTTCACGACCCAGACCCGGTCGGCGATCATCGCGTGCCGGCATTTCTGCAGCAGCGAGTGGCGCTGCATCGGCCAATGTGTCCATAAGTCGGCCGCCAATTTCATTCCCGGCCCATGATGTGGACAGCCCACGGACCTTGGCCAGATCTTGCTGACTGCGGGGCGGGTGCATCGCCAAATCCGCAAGTGTTTCATCCTTCATGATGCGGCCGCGCGGGATGTTCTTGTTGCGGGCTTCGGTCTCACGCCAAGCGGCGAGCGCCTTCAAACGCCCAAGCGGCTCAGCCTTGCGGGTCGCAATCTTCACGCGTTTCCACATGGTTTGTGGGTCGGCGACATAGTTGGAGGGATCGGCAATCCGCTCCATCTCGTCATTCAACCAGACACCGCGACCCGTAGTGCGCAACTTTTCCAACATTTGCGGGAAAATCACTGCCAGATGCGTGACATCGCCAATGGCATAGTCGATTTGCCGCTTGTCGAGCGGGCGACGCGCCCAATCGGTAAAGCGTGCCCCTTTGTCCAACTGAATGCCAAGCCAAGAATCGACAAGGTTCGAATAACCGACTTGTTCTCCCTGACCGAGCGCCATCGCCGCGATCTGGGTGTCGAACATCGGGTGCGGTGTCTTGCCGGTGAGATTACAGATGATTTCAATATCCTGCCCGCCGGCATGGACGACCTTCAAGACATCCTCATTGTTCGTCATGAGGTCCAGCAGCGGCGCAAGACTAAGGCCATCGGCCTTTGGATCAATAGCCGCCGCCTCATGCTCATCAGCAACCTGAATGAGGCAGAGGTCCGGCCAATAGGTGTTTTCGCGCATGAATTCGGTATCGACAGCAATGAAGGTCGATTTTGCCCAACGCGCACACAATTCTGCCAGCGCTTCTGTTGTCGTCACAAGAGGATGTATCTTCATTTAATCCGCCTAGCGACCTTCGCGGCCGCATTCCACCCTTGGCGCACATTCCGTTAAAGTTACCCACTAAAATACGCTCTTGCGGGCCTTTGAGGAAAAGCACGTCTTTCCAAGAGGCAAAGCGGCAGCAAGGTGACAGGGAAGGGGCTTTAAATGCCCTTCTTCTTGACATTTCGGCGCTGTCCACGTCTAGGCGCGCCATGCATATTTATCGTTCACATACCTGCGCCCAGCTTCGCAAATCCGATGTCGGTTCAACCATCCGCCTTTCCGGCTGGATTCACCGCAAGCGGGATCATGGCAATCTGCTTTTCGTGGATTTGCGAGACCATTATGGCCTGACCCAAATCGTCACGGACGTCGACTCCGAAGCCTTCAAAGTTCTTGAAAAGGCCCGCGCCGAATCTGTTGTCACGGTGACCGGCGAAGTCGTGGCGCGTGCCGCTGAAACCGTGAATGCAAATCTGCCGACGGGTGAGATTGAAATCCGCGCACGTGAAGTGACGCTTCAGTCCGCCGCGCAGGAGCTTCCGATGCCGGTGTTCGGCGATGCGGAATATCCGGAAGACATCCGCCTGCGCTATCGCTTCCTCGATTTGCGTCGTGAGCGTCTGCACAACAACATCGTGCTGCGCTCCAATGTGATTTCGAGTGTGCGTCGACGCATGATCGATCAGGGCTTTACCGAGTTCCAGACGCCCATCCTGACGGCTTCATCGCCCGAGGGCGCGCGCGATTATCTGGTGCCGAGCCGCGTGCACCCCGGCAAGTTCTATGCGCTCCCTCAGGCGCCGCAGATGTTCAAGCAGCTGCTGATGGTGGCGGGTTTCGATCGTTACTTCCAGATCGCGCCCTGCTTCCGCGACGAAGATGCGCGCGCCGACCGTTCGCCGGGTGAGTTTTATCAGCTCGATTTCGAAATGAGCTTTGTCACCCAGGACGACGTGTTCAACGCAATTGAACCGGTATTGCACGGCCTGTTCGAAGAATTCGCCAATGGCCGTCAGGTCAGCGCTGCACCTTTCCCGCGCATCCCGTATCGCGAATCCATGCTGAAATATGGCTCGGATAAGCCGGACCTGCGCAATCCCATCGTTATCACGGATGTGTCGGCGCACTTCACCACGTCAGGCTTTGGCCTGTTTGAACGGATTGTCGGCGGTGGTGGTGTTGTCCGTGCGATCCCGGCACCGGGCACAGCCGACAAGAGCCGCAAGTTCTTTGACGATATGAACGAATGGGCCCGCAGCGAAGGCCATGCGGGTCTTGGCTATGTCACGCGTAAGGGCGGTGAATTTGGCGGTCCTATCGCTAAGAACCACGGCGAAGAAGGCATGGCGGCCATTTACGCTGCGTTGGGACTTGGCCCCGATGATGGTTTGTTCTTTGCAGCCGGCAACGAAGCGCAGGCGGCGAAGCTGGCTGGCGCGGCACGCACGCGTGTGGGCGAGCAGCTTAATCTCATTGACGGCAACAAGTTCGAGTTCTGCTGGATCGTCGATTTCCCGATGTTTGAATATGACGAAGACTCGAAGAAAGTCGATTTCTCGCACAACCCGTTCTCGATGCCTCAGGGTGAGCTCCATGCCCTGGAGACCATGGATCCGTTGGACATCCTTGCCTATCAGTATGACATCGTCTGCAACGGTGTGGAGCTGTCGTCAGGTGCGATCCGGAACCACTTGCCTGAGATCATGTACAAGGCGTTTGAAATCGCCGGTTATTCGCAGGAAGATGTCGACACCAATTTTGCCGGCATGATCAATGCCTTCAAATTTGGCGCGCCGCCACATGGTGGATCCGCACCGGGCATCGACCGCATCGTCATGTTGCTGGCGGATGAGCCGAATATCCGCGAAGTCATCGTTTTCCCGATGAACCAGAAGGCGGAAGACCTGATGATGGGTGCCCCTGGGCCGGTGACTGCCAAGCAATTGCGTGAACTCAACATCCGCATTGTGGAACAAACCAAGGGTTGAGTTTGCTACAGGCATGTCCGCTTGTCGGTCATGACCTGAAATTCGACTTTGAAACAGGAGCCTGACCGACCATCCTTCAAATTGAGGGGCGGTCGGAAAGGTGTTTCATGGCCCATCGAAAAAATGTCCCAAAATCGGGCGGTTTAAAACGCCGCCATATTGGTGCTTGTCGTCACAGGAAATCTGTTTCTAGGTTTTCCGCTATGGGCGCAGACCTCTCAGATTTCGAACGCGGGCACGGCTATGACGGCGATTATGACGCCGATCTTGCTGCGCTTCAGGAGCGCCTATCAAAGATCCAAGCCTCCTATATCAGCTATGGCAATAGCGCGATCATCGCCGTTGAGGGCTGGGACGCATCGGGCAAAGGCGGCGCAATTGGTCGGCTGACCGCGGTCTGGGACCCACGTTGGTTTGAAGTTTGGCCCATCGGCGCACCGACGGAGGAGGAACGGGTCCGTCATTTCCTGTGGCGCTTCTGGAACCGATTGCCCGGTAAAGGCGAAATCAACATCTTCGACCGAACCTGGTATGGCCGTGTCCTTGTTGAACGCATTGAAGGCTTTTGCACAGATGCGCAGTGGCAGCGGGCTTATGATGAGATCAATGAATTTGAGGCGCAGCAGCGCGACAATGGCGTCGTCCTCATCAAGATCTTTATGCACGTCACGCAGGACGAACAGGACAAGCGCTTCCTCAAGAGGTTGGCCGATCCATGGAAACGCTGGAAAACGGGCAAAGAGGACTATCGCAACCGCGGTAAACGCGATGCCTATCTTGAAGCCTATCAGGATATGTTCAAACGCTGCGACACCCGCTGGGCGCCATGGACCATCATCGACGCCAACAACAAAAAGGCGGCGCGTATCGCATTTCTCAATACGGTCGCTGACCAGTTGGAAAAGCACGCAAACATGACCCCGCCGCCAATGGACGCCGAGGTCGAAGCGCTGGCGCGCCAAACGTTTCCGGACCTTGAAGAAATCAGTTAAGCCTCATGCCTCACGCAGCAGGCGGGTAGCTAATTTCCAGGATTTCATACTCAATCTCGCCGGATGGCAGGCTGACCCTGCGCAAGTCGCCCAAGCTGGCGCCGCGGACGGCACGCGCAATTGGGGAGTTCCAACCAATGCGACCCTCGCTCGCCTCGGCTTCATCATCGCCCACAATGGTGACAACCCGCCGTGCATCATGCTCATCCGCTAGCGTCACCGTGGCCCCAAACAGCACGGTTGAAACGTCCTGTTGGGACCTTGGGTCAACAACGCGGGCGGCCTTTATCCGGCGGGAAAGCCATCCCAATTCGCGGTCAATCTCTCGCAGGCGGCGCTTGCCGTAGATATAGTCTCCATTCTCGGAACGATCCCCATTGCCGGCCGCCCATGATACGGTTTCAACCAGCTTCGGTCGCTCACCTGCAAACAGTTCTTCATAGCGGGCGCGCAAAGCCGCGAAGCCGTCAGGCGTGATGTAATTGGGCTGGTCCATCAACCCGGAGTGCGCTTGCCAAGATATGTCGATAAGGGCGTGTTTGTCCGAACCGTCGCCCGCGCAGGATTGAGCATGTCGTAAACGACCGCATTTTCCAACACGCGCTGGACGTAGTTGCGCGTCTCGGAAAGTGGAATATTCTCAATCCAAGTGAGGACGTCAACATCCGTGTGGGGATCTCCGTTAGCGCGCAGCCATTTGTTCACGTTGCCCGGTCCGGCGTTATAGGCGGCGACAGACAGCACGTAGGACCCGCCATACATGTCCATCAATTGCCCAAAATAGGTCGAGCCAAGCGACATGTTGTATTGGATGTTGCCAAGGCTCGCGTAATTGTATGTTAGGCCGGCGCGCGGGGCGGTTTCGCGCGCGGTGCCCGGCATCAACTGCATCAGCCCGCGTGCCCCAACACGGCTCGTGGCTTCCTTGTCGAACTGGCTTTCCTGCCGCGAAATCGCATGGATCATCGTCCAACTGGCGCTCAATTCGGGCGGCACGGTGATTTGCGGGAAAGCTGCGGTCACATAGTTTGAAAGACCGGTATTTCGTGCATTGCGTCCGATCATGACGTTTAGATCAGGTCGCGCCACTCGGGCCGCGAGTTCGGTCGCAAGAACATGGTCGACATCATTGTCGATGCCATTGGCAAGGCTGCGAACAAACAGACTTTGATCGACCCAATTGCCCGATTTACCAAGGGCAACAAGCGCCTTCACCACAGAACGCTGGTTGAATTTCTCGCGTTGGGTTGCGGAGACATCCAATGTGCGGTCGTCGGCCGCAAGTGTCGGCTTGCGGCCAAGCCGTTCTGCCGCGAGCTGCCCGTGAAACTGGTCAAAAAAGCGGGCCGCATTCTCGTAGACCGGGATCGCTTCATCGCGTTGACCGGCAGCGTCAAGTGCCCGACCGGCCCAATATAGACCACGTGCCTGCGTCTGCGGGGATTTGGCAGCGGCAGCATAACGTTGGAACATCTTCGCAGCATTCGCCGGAACATTGAGTTTGTTGAGCGCCGTTGTGGCGGCCAGCCAGACCAGGTCTGTATAGGCATCACGCTCAGCAAAGGAACGGTCGCGGACGACTGTTCCCGGCGCATAGGCCGTGTCAGCACGGCTCGCAATGTCATAGGCCACCTGCCAGTCACCGGCCTTAGCGGCTTCCTGAGCTGAAAGCAGGAGCATCTGAAGCCAGACTTCGGGGGCTGCCGGATACGCTGACAGCGACGCGTTGTTGCGCAGCATCTGGCGCGCGATCGCGGATTGGCCGGTATTGCGCAGCCACCACATGTAATCGACAAAAAAGCCGGGATCAGCGCGAAGGGCTGCCGTGGCGTAGGCAAGCCGGTCTGGGGCATCCGCAGCCTTGGTCAACAATGATAGCCGCACGTCGAAAAGAGGACGGCGGGCAGAGCTGGTTAAACCGATTTGCCTTGCGGCAGCTGCGGTTGACCGGGTCCACAGCAATTTGTCCATGCGCCGGTCATGTTCTGCCGTTGTCAGAACAGATCCAAAGCGGGCAAGCAAACGTGATTCATCATCACTGGACAGAGCACCGCCGGTCCAGGCGCTGCGGGCCGCATCGGCAGCTTCTTCGCGACGATCCTGTTCATCCAGCGCTTCGGCATAGCGAAGGAACGCTGTGGGAGATTGGGGCGGGAACTTTCGAAAATAGGCGATAATCGCACTGGCGCTGTCCACACCGGGACGGATCATCCGTTCCGCATTCTTCCGGAAGGTCGCTTCGCCCGGCCAGCCCTGGTTAACCGCCAGAAAATTGGCATAGGCTGAAAAGGGCAAAGTGTCGCTGCGTCGAAGCGTGTTCCACTGGCTTAGAGCAATGGATGTCGGGTCTGTCAGCGCGACCGTCGGGGCTAAAGGCGGGGCGGGGATCGGCATCGCGGACGATGATCCTGCTCCTGCAGATGTGTTGGCCCGCGTGCCTTCGGCCATGAAGAGAGCCGGCGTGAAAAGAAAAGCCTTCAAGCTGCGAGACAACATGCTGGACATTATGGGGTACGCATCCTTATTTGACACTGAACGACAAGCCGCCACTCACGTCTCCTTATGACGTAATGCGGTAATTAGGTGAAGGGCTGCCCTGCATGTTTTCGGGCTCAATTCCGGCGCTCGTGACGCCATTTCGTAATGGACAGGTCGATGAGGATGCTTTTCGGCGCCTTGTGGACTGGCAAATCCGCGAAGGATCAAACGCGCTTGTGCCCTGTGGCACAACCGGTGAAAGTGCGACGCTGTCATTTGACGAGCATTATCGCGTTATTTCTCTGTGCCTTGAAGTTGCCGACGGACGCGTTCCCGTAATAGCCGGGTGCGGATCGAACGATACGGCGACGGCCGTGCGACACATGGCCTTTGCAAAGTCAGAAGGCGCAGCCGCAGCTTTGGTCGTTGCCCCTTATTATAATCGCCCCAATCAGGAGGGCATGTACGCGCATTTCGCCCATCTGGCGGAAAAGAGCGACCTTCCAATCATCCTCTACAATGTGCCCGGGCGCACCATTACGGACATTCTGCCGGAAACGGTGGCGCGTCTTGCGGAAATTCCGAGCATTATCGGCATTAAGGATGCGAGCGGCAATCTTGCCCGCGTCACCTCTCATCGCATTTCCTGCGGCACTGATTTTGTTCAGCTTTCGGGGAATGACGATATGGCGCTGGCCTTTAATGCGGCAGGCGGTGTCGGCTGCATTTCAGTGACGGCGAACGTGGCACCACGCCTGTGTGCAGAGTTTCAGGCGGCATGTCAGGCTGGCGATTATGGTCTTGCCCGCACCCTAAATGACCGCTTGCATCCGTTGCATGGCGCGCTCTTCTCCGACGTCTCCCCCGGGCCAACGAAATATGCACTGACCAAGGTTCTAGACAACTTCCCGGAAGACGTGCGCTTGCCGATGACGCCTGCGTCAGCCGGATCGCGTTCCATCGTGGATGCCGGGTTGGAGCATGCTGGTCTCATCTAATGGCACGCCCACGCCCCGCCACATTTGATAAGTTGAAGACGGTCGCTGAGAACCGGCGGGCGCGGTATGACTATTTCATCGACACGACCTATGAGGCAGGCCTTGCCCTGACCGGGACTGAAGTGAAGGCTTTGCGTGGCGGAGAGGGCTCCATCGCGGAAAGCTATGCCGAAGTGACCAACGGCGAAGTCTGGCTCGTCAATGCGAACATCCCTGAATTCAGCCACGGCAACCGGTTCAATCATGAACCCAAGCGCCCGCGTAAATTGCTGCTGCATGAGCGGGAAATCAACAAGCTGCATGGCGCGGTTGCGCGAGATGGTATGACGCTGGTGCCGTTGTCCATCTACTTCAACTCTCGTGGTCGTGCGAAGGTGGAACTGGCCCTCGCAAAGGGCAAAAAGGCCCATGACAAGCGCGAAACGATCAAGCAGCGCGACTGGAAGCGGGAAGCGGGCCGCATCATGAGGGACCGCGGGTGAGCCGCCTCAACGCATGGATCCGATCGCAAGCGCCAAGCCGCGAGAGCTTTGAACGCAGCCGCTTCCTGCGGCCCTTTGCGCAGCGGGTTTTTCATCCCGCTTTGTGGCGGTTCACCCGGCGTTCCGTGCCGCGTGGCGTGGCCCTGGGCTTGCTCGTCGGTATTTTTCTGCTCATCCCCGGTATTCAGATTGCGGGCGCAGCACTGCTCGCCTTACCCTTTCGCGCCAACATCCCGGTGGCTGCCGCGATGACTTTTTTGAGCAATCCGGCAACAACGCCGTTCATTCTCGTCGCCTCAATTTATGTTGGCAATTCCGCGCTCAACATGGGGGCAGATGTTACGCAGTTTGAAGCGCTTATTGAACGCAATGCACCCTTATCCTCATGGGCCGAATGGCTGGTGTCCAGTGCAGCGCCCGCAATGCTGACCGGGCTCTTCCTCATCGCGCTGCTTTCAGCAGTCATTGGCTATGTCATCGCTGCGATCTGCTGGCGGATTTGGCTTTCACGAAAGTGGAAAGCTCGGGCCCATCGGAGACGGGCCGCTTGACGCTCTGCTCCCGAAAAGGGCACAGACTTCGGCGTGCGTGATCAAAAAGCCTTGTCGACGGTTGTCAAATCACCGTCCGTCTTGAACCTGCCTGCGGAGGAAGAGCGTAACCTCCTGATCCTTGTGGGTGTTGCCGCTGTTGCATCGGCTATTTTGATCTTCTGGTTTTCCAATAGTGCGCCTTTGGCTGCTGGGTTTTCAGCAACGGTCCTCGCCTTAGCAGCGCTGGTCATCTTTGCGCGCAAACTCTTTCCGACTGCAGCCGGCATCGAACAAGATATGGACTGGTCGCTCATTCGAGATGCAGTCGATGGGGACAATACGGCCGTCGCCATTACAGACCGGACCGGTCGACTGGTTTGCGCCAACGCCTTGCATGAGGCCTGGTTCGGCGGCGCGGTGGCCCCTCCAGCCATCACAAGCGATGCATCCCAAGTTGCCTTGCTGACAAACGGCGCCAAGAATGCCTGGCGGGATGGGCGCGCCGAAGTTTTTGGTATTCGTCGCGATACCATGCTGCTTGATGTCTACATCCAGCGCAGCGGCCTGAAGGAGACGCATCTCGTCTGGCGGTGCCTCCCTTCCTCCGAGTTTGATTTGATGGCAGAGGCCAAACGGCTCATCTCTGGCCCCGCCGGAGAGCGGTTGAGCGAAGCCGGGATCATGACGGTGCTGATCGGCCCTGAAGGCAATATCCGCGCGGCGAGCCGGGTGTTTGCGATGCGGGCAGGCGGACGTCCCGAAGCATTGGTTGAAGGTCGTGAGTTTGTTTCCCTTTTTGAAACCGACAAGAATGGCGCTCTCCGCTTTGTGATAGACGGGCGGGCGGGCCTTCCGTTGCGCCTGCTGCAAATCCCGACTGATCCCGGTGATCCCAAGAGCGCGACTTTGGTCATTCTGCTCGATGACGAGTCCAGCCAGTCCGGGGGCGGCGATCAAAACGTCGCGCTCAGCATGCAGGCGATGATGGCCAAGCTGCCCCTCGGTTTGGCGCTGGCTGATCGGGACGGGCGTTTCCTCTTTTTGAACGATGCCTTTTGCAGGGCTGTTGGGCTGCCTGTCGGCTCAAAGCCGATCTATCCGGGCGATCTTGTTATCCGGGAAGACAAGGCGGCTGTGGCGGATGCGGTGCGCCGCTATGCTATGGGGCAACCGATCAGCGGCGATATCGCAGTCCGCCTTGTCAGCCTGCCCGAAGAGCCGGTCGCGCTGACCATCGCCAGCGCCAAAGGGCTGGGCGAGGCGGCTGTGCTGATGTCTATCAAGGATTCGAGCGAGGAATCGCGCCTCAAGAAACAGGTCGCGCAGGCAACCAAGATGCAGGCTGTCGGGCAACTTGCCGGTGGCGTCGCGCATGACTTCAACAACATCTTGACCGGCATTTTGGGGCATTGTGACCTGATGCTGATGCGTCATTCGCCGGGCGACAGCAATTATGACGACATCCAGCAGATCCGGAACAATGCGAACCGCGCTGCCGGACTGACACGGCAGCTGCTCGCCTTTTCCCGGCAGCAGACGTTGCGCCCGCAAGTCCTCCAGCTTCCTGACGTCGTCGCTGAAATCTCCAATCTCCTCAAACGGCTGATGGGTGAGACGGTGGAACTCATCGTCAAGCACGGCCGCAACCTTGGGCCGGTGCGAGCTGATCCCGGGCAATTGGAGCAGGTGATCGTCAACCTATCGGTCAATGCGCGTGATGCCATGCCGCGTGGAGGCAAGCTGACGATCCAGACCTATGCGGTGACGTCGGCAGAGGTCCGCAAAATCGGCAGCGATATTCTACCGGTGGCGGATTACACCGCTCTCAGCGTCACCGACACAGGGACCGGCATCCAGCAGGAGCTGCTGACCAAGATTTTTGAGCCGTTCTTCACCACCAAGGAGGTGGGGAAGGGGACCGGCCTTGGCCTCTCAACCGTCTACGGGATCGTCAAACAATCCGGCGGCTTCATCTTTGCCGATTCGAAGGTGGGCGAGGGGACAAGCTTTGTCATCTACTTGCCCGTTCACATCGTGGAGGCCGGACAGATCGCTGAGCCGGTGAAGGTGAAGGAAAAGGCGGAGGAACTTTGGGGCAGCGGCACCATTCTCCTCGTAGAAGACGAAGACATGGTTCGCGCGGTCGCTGAGCGCGCACTCACGCGGCATGGTTATGAGGTGATCACCGCGACAAATGGGGAAGAGGGACTCGAGATACTCAAAGGCCGCAGTGATATCGACATGTTGGTGTCCGACGTTGTCATGCCGATGATGGATGGGCCGACGCTGGGGCGGCATGCCCGGGAACTCTATCCAAAGATGCCGTTGCTGTTCATGTCCGGCTATGCTGAGGAGCAATTGCGCCGCTCCATTGCGCTAGAGAATGTTGATTTTCTGCCAAAACCCTTCTCTGTTCAACAACTTGCAGAGGCCGTTCGGAACGCTATGGCCCCCTAGTGGTTGTTGGAGAACAAAACATGAAATAAATTTTCGTTCCCCTCTTGTTCAAAAAGAACAAATCGCATACATGTTGTGCATCCGATTGACGTCGGAGGCGCAACAGCTACGAGGGGAATGGCCATGTCGGCTCAACTCAAAGTCATCGAAACGGATCGTTCAGCAGCCATGATGGACAGGGAAAAGGCACTCGAAGCGGCGCTTGCGCAAATTGACCGCGCATTCGGCAAAGGCTCAGCCATGAAGCTTGGCGCACGCCAAACCATGGAAATTGAAGCGGTATCCACAGGCTCACTTGGGCTGGACATCGCGCTCGGCATCGGCGGCTTGCCGCGTGGCCGCGTTATCGAAATTTTTGGACCGGAAAGCTCCGGTAAGACGACGCTGGCGCTTCACGCCATTGCCGAAGCGCAGCGCGGCGGTGGAACGGCTGCGTTTATCGACGCAGAGCACGCGCTGGACCCAGTCTACGCCCGTAAGCTGGGCTGCAACATCGATGAATTGATCGTCTCGCAACCTGACACAGGTGAACAGGCGCTCGAAATTGCAGACACGCTCGTGCGGTCGAACGCGATCGATGTTCTTGTCATCGACTCGGTGGCGGCCCTCGTTCCGCGGGCTGAAATTGAAGGCGAAATGGGTGACAGCCATGTCGGTCTTCAGGCCCGTTTGATGAGCCAGGCGCTGCGCAAGATCACCGGTTCGATCAGCCGGTCACGCTGCACCGTCATCTGCATCAACCAGATTCGGATGAAGATCGGCGTGATGTACGGGTCTCCGGAAACGACGACGGGTGGCAATGCGTTGAAGTTCTACGCCTCTGTCCGCCTCGACATCCGCCGTACCGGCCAGATCAAGGACCGTGAGGATATTGTTGGCAACACGACCCGCGTGAAGGTTGTGAAGAACAAGGTCGCGCCGCCCTTCAAGCAAGTCGAATTCGACATCATGTATGGCGAAGGCATCTCCAAAACTGGCGAAATTCTTGATCTCGGCGTGAAGGCTGGGATCGTGGAGAAGTCCGGCGCATGGTTCAGCTATGACTCGGTTCGACTGGGTCAGGGCCGTGAGAATGCCAAGATCTGGCTCAAGGAAAATCCAGACATGGCCGACAAGATCGAAAAGCTTATTCGCTCCAAGACCGAAAAGGTTGCCGAAGGTCTTCTGGGCGAGCCTGAACCCGAGGCGGATGGCGATCTCTGATATATTAAGGCGGTCGTTTTCCCCAGCACGACCCCCGTCAGGATACCCATTACGTCTCAAGCAACGAAAGGCCCGCCCGCCCCGGCGGGCCTTTTTTGTGTGCAGAGGCGGGTCTTATGCGGCGATGTCCTTGTTATGCTTGAGTAGAAGCGGAGCCTCGCCTAAGCGCTTTGGGCTATGACTTCGACAAACGACATCCGCCGTTCCTTCCTCGAATATTTCGGCTCTGCCGGACATGAGCGTGTGACCTCCGCGCCGCTCGTTCCGCATAATGATCCGACTTTGATGTTCACCAATGCGGGCATGGTTCCGTTCAAGAACGTCTTTACCGGTTTGGAATCGCGCCCTTTCACGACGGCGGCCTCATCGCAGAAATGCGTGCGTGCCGGCGGGAAGCACAATGATCTCGATAATGTCGGCTATACAGCGCGGCATCACACCTTCTTTGAAATGCTCGGCAACTTCTCCTTTGGCGATTACTTCAAGGAACAGGCGATCACGCTGGCTTGGACGCTGCTGACTAAAGAATGGGGTCTCAACCCAGATCGGCTGACCGTCACCGTCTATCACACAGACGACGAAGCCTTTGATCTCTGGCGCAAAATTGCAGGCATGCCGGAAAGCCGCATCATCCGAATCCCGACCAGCGACAATTTCTGGTCGATGGGCGATACCGGCCCGTGCGGCCCGTGCAGCGAGATCTTCTACGATCATGGCGATCACATCTTCGGTGGCCCTCCGGGTAGCCCGGATGAAGATGGCGACCGCTTTGTCGAAATCTGGAACCTTGTGTTCATGCAGTTCGACCAAGCGGCGGACGGTACGCGCACGAACCTGCCTAAGCCATCGATCGACACAGGTATGGGCTTGGAACGCATCGCGGCCGTGCTGCAGGGCGTCCATGACAATTACGATACCGACACATTCAAAGCGTTGATCGGCGCGTCTTGTGACTTGACCAAGAGCGACCCCAATGGCGACATGAAGGCGTCGCACCGCGTCATTGCAGACCATCTGCGTGCCTCGGGCTTCCTCATTGCCGATGGTGTGCTCCCGTCCAACGAAGGCCGCGGCTATGTGCTGCGTCGCATCATGCGTCGCGCCATGCGCCACGCGCACCTGCTCGGCGCCAAGGACCCGCTGATGCACCGTCTGGTGCCCTCGCTCGTTGGGGAAATGGGTGTGGCTTATCCGGAACTCGTCCGCGCACAGCCATTGGTCGAAGCAACTCTCCTTCAGGAGGAAACGCGATTCCGTCAGACGCTCGATAAGGGGCTCAAGCTGCTTGATGAAGCCACGGCCAATATGGGGCAGGGCGATGTGCTTGGCGGCGATGTCGCGTTCAAGCTCTACGACACTTACGGCTTCCCTTATGATCTGACTGAAGACGCCCTGCGCGCTCAGGGCTTGGGCGTTGACCGCGCCGGTTTTGATGAGGGTATGGCGAAGCAGAAAGCCATGGCCCGCGCCGCCTGGAAGGGATCGGGCGAGACCGCATCTGACGACATCTGGTTTGATATTGCAGATGAACTCGGCAGCACCGAATTCACAGGCTATGTAAGCACTCAAGGTGAAGGGCAGGTCATTGCCCTTATCAAGGACGGCAAGCGTGTCGACACATTGGCCTCCGGCGATGTCGGAATCATCCTGACCAATCAGACGCCTTTCTACGCTGAAAGCGGCGGGCAATCCGGCGATGCTGGCACGATTTCGGGCGAGAACGGTTTTTCGGCTGCCGTTGCAGACACAGGCAAGCCGCTCGGCCGCCTTCATGCCCATCATGTGACCGTAAACGGCGGCACCATTTCGAATGGCCAGTCCGTCCAGCTGACCGTGGATGTCGACCGGCGCAATCGCACCCGCGCGAACCATTCCGCCACGCACCTGCTGCATGCAGCCCTTCGCAACCGTCTCGGCGGGCATGTAACCCAAAAGGGCAGCATGGTCGCAGCCGACCGCCTGCGCTTTGATTTTTCGCATAATGCCGCATTGTCTGCTGAGGACATTGCCGTTGTCGAAGCAGAAGTGAACGCGGAAATTCGCGGCAACCAGTCCGTGACGACGCGCCTCATGACGCCGGATGACGCCATTGCCGCGGGGGCCCTGGCCCTTTTTGGTGAGAAATATGGCGACGAAGTCCGCGTTCTGACAATGGGCCCGCGCGCGCAGGGCAACGCCTATTCGGTCGAATTATGCGGCGGCACGCATGTTGATGCGTTGGGCGACATTGCCCTGTTCAAGATCGTCTCGGAAGGTGCAGTTGCCTCTGGCATTCGTCGCTTAGAGGCGATGACGGGTGAAGCCGCGCGCCTCTGGCTAACGGATCGGGAAGACAAGCTGAAGGATGTGGCCGCACAGCTGCGCGCCAATCCTGATGAAGTGCCCGCCCGGGTGGCTGCAATGGCGGACTCGGTCCGCAAGCTGGAAAAGGAACTGGCCGAAACCAAGAAGGCCTTGGCCTTGGGCGGCGGCGCTGGCGGTTCGGCAGAACCCGAGGACGTCGGCGGCATCAAGTTCCTCGGGCAGACCTTCGACGGCCTTGACCCTAAGGAACTGCGCGGCCTCGCCAATGATGCCAAGCAGCAGCTTGGCTCCGGCATTGCAGCCTTCGTGACCGTCAATGATGGGCGCGCATCTGTGCTCGTCACAGTGACCGATGATCTCACCGCCCGCTTCAGCGCGGTTGATCTTGTCCGCACCGGCGTTGAAACGCTGGGCGGTCAGGGTGGCGGCGGGAAGCCCGAAATGGCGCAGGGCGGCGGCCCGGATGGATCTAAGGCCGGTGAAGCGATTGCGGCGATCAAAGCCTTACTGGGCTAGCGCGCTTTTTCCTAAGTATCTGAGTTGCTGGCGCACCCGACAGGATTCGAACCTGTGACCTCTGCCTTCGGAGGGCAGCGCTCTATCCAGCTGAGCTACGGGTGCTTGAGAAGGCCGTTAGCAAAGCCGGGCGGACGCTGCCACCCCTAATGGCTGTTTATTTGCCCCGCCTTACTTGCGGGATAGCTTGGCGAGTTCAACGGGCTGGAACTTCCCGAGGCCGCAACGCGGGCCTTCCTGCAAATGGCCGCCAAAGGTTTGTAGTACGGCAATGGTATCAACGGCGCATAGTTGGTTGAGCGACGTCCGGTAGCTGAAGCGCTCTTCAAACCCCAAAGCGGGGCAACTATTTGGCAGGGTGTTACGGTACCATTTGTTTCCAGCGGTGCGGAAATCAATGACGGAATCACTGCGCACCCGGCTCTCGCGGATTTGAGAAATGGGAATGCAATCGACGGCAGCGCCTGTTGTGGTGGCCGCAGGCACCTCACGTTTTTTGGCGATAGCGGGGCTGGCGGCAAGTGTCGCCCCAATGACGGCGAACAGGATCAGGTTCTTCATGGCGTGACTCCTCTATCCTTTTATCTTTGACAGTTTAGCCGGCAATTCTGTCTTGGACCTGAACGTGCAGAGATCAGACACGATGCAGCGCCAGCATTCCGGTGTCCGCGCCTTGCAGACATAGCGGCCGTGCAGGATGAGCCAGTGATGCGCGCCGAGCCGGAAGGGCGCGGGTGTGTGCTTGTCCAGCTGTTTTTCAACGGCCAGCGGCGTTTTGCCCTTTGCCAATCCCGTCCGGTTGCCGACGCGAAAGATGTGGGTGTCCACAGCGAAGGTTTCCGCGCCGAAGGCCGTGTTCATGACGACATTGGCGGTTTTGCGCCCGACACCTGGCAGCGTTTCCAGCACATCGCGGTCCGCCGGCACCTCGCCATCAAAATCACGCACAAGGATTTCTGAGAGCGCAATGACGTTCTTCGCTTTCGCATTGAACAGGCCGATGGTCTTGATGTGGGCTTTCAAGCCATCCTCACCGAGCGCCACCATCTGCGCAGGCGTCTTCACATCCTCAAACAAAAGCCGTGTTGCCTTGTTCACGCCGACATCCGTGGACTGTGCCGACATCACAACCGCGACCAGAAGCTGGTAGTTGTTCCCATAGGCCAACTCGGTTTCGGGCGAGGGGTTGTCCTCTGCCAGCCGCCGGTAGAACTCAAAAAGATCAGCCTTCTTCATGCCCGGCCTAAACGCCCAGAACCTGATCCATCGTGTAACGACCCGCCGGTTGACGGATCAGCCACTGCGCGGCCTTCACGGCACCCTTGGCAAAGATGGCCCGGTTTTCAGCGCGGTGGACAAGCTCGATGCGTTCATTGTCTGCGGCAAAGATAACGCTGTGGTCGCCTGCGACGGTCCCGCCGCGTAAGGCTGCAAAGCCGATCGCGCCGACCTCGCGGGCGCCTGTATGCCCATCACGTCCGCGTTCGCTGTGCTTGGCAAGATCAATGTGACGGCCCTTGGCCGCAGCTTCACCAAGCAAGAGGGCGGTTCCAGATGGCGCATCGACCTTCATCCGGTGGTGCATTTCGACAATCTCAATGTCCCAATCCGGCCCCAGCTTGGCCGCGGTTTCCTGAACGAGCCGGGCAAGCAGCGTGACACCGAGCGAAGTATTGCCCGTCTGTAGCACGGCGACATGCGCGGACGCATCGTCGATTGCACGGTGATGGTCTTCATTCAGGCCAGTCGTCCCGATAAGGATTGGCGTGTTGGCCGCAACCGCTGCGCCAAGATTGGCCACGAGCGCTGCGGGCGAGGAAAAATCGATGAGGACATCCGCCAACTTCGCGAGCGCAATCGGATCACCCCCTGCATCAATGCCTCCGGCGACAGACAATCCGGCTTCTTCCGCAGCAACCACCAAAGCCTGCCCCATGCGCCCCTTGCTGCCAATAATGCCAATGGAGGTCATGCCCGTCATTCCTTCGTTCCGATTGCACTTAGCCTTGGCCCAAAGTCCTCCAAAAGAAAAGCTGCCGCTTGAGGCGAGGGCGCCTTGGCCATAAGGCAAGATCATGAACTCAATCCGCAATATCGTCATCCTGACCGGCGCAGGCGTGTCTGCCGAAAGCGGCATTGATACGTTCCGCAGCGCAGGCGGGCTTTGGGAGCGCCACCGGATCGAAGATGTGGCGACGCCGGAAGGCTTCGCGCGCGACCCGGATCTGGTGCTGCGCTTTTACGATATGCGGCGGGAAAACATCCAGAAGGCGCAACCCAATGCCGCGCACGACGCACTCGCACGGCTGGATGCCGCGTGGGAGGGGAACTTACTGATTGTCACCCAGAATGTGGACGATTTGCATGAGCGGGCCGGGGCCAAGCGACTGATCCATATGCATGGTGAACATCTATCGGCCTGGTGTTCGGCGTGTGACGCACGCACTGTGTGGCGTGATCCGCTGGCGCACCGTCCGCCTTGCCCTGCTTGCGCCACCCCCGCGCTGCGGCCTGATGTCGTCTGGTTCGGAGAAATGCCCTATCAGATGGACGAAATTGACGCGGCGGTGCGCGATTGCGACCTATTTGTCTCCATCGGCACATCGGGGGCGGTTTATCCAGCGGCGGGCTTTGTTCGCACAGCGCGTCACGTGGGGGCTCATACGCTGGAACTTAATCTCGATCCGTCACAGGGCAGCATCATGTTCCATGAATGTCGCCTTGGCCCCGCGACGGAACTTGTCCCCGCTTGGGTGGATAGCCTGTTGTCATGATTGAGCTTTTGCTGTTGGCACTCGGCCTGTCTGCCGATGCCTTTGCCGTTGCGATTGCTGCTGGTGTCGCTGCGCGGGATGAACGCCCGCCTGTAGTGCGGATCGCGGCGGCCTTCGGGATTGCGCAAGGGGCGATGCCTTTGCTCGGCTATGCGGCAAGCCTCATCGCGGGGAGCTGGTTTACATTGGTGGACCATTGGGTTGCGTTCGGGCTTCTCGGCTTTCTGGGCGCACAAATGGTGCGTGCCGGGCTGGATGGAGACGAGGCTGAAACCGCGTTCGAAACGCGCAGCTTTATTGGCCTACTTGTTGCCGCCATTGCGACCAGCATTGATGCAGCCGCCGCCGGTTTGACCCTCCCGCTGCTCACCAAGCCCATCTGGATGAGCTGCACCGTCATTGCCGTTGTTACAGCGGTCACCAGCGGGGCAGGGGCTGCTTTTGGTGGACGGCTTGGAATGAGATTCGGATCACGGGCCGAAGTGATTGGCGGGTTGGTGCTGATCGGAATTGGGGTGCGGATCCTCTTGGTGCACCTCGCGGGTTGATTACTCTACCCAATCCAGCCCGAGATCACGATAGACGCCGCGGTCTTCATCCCATTTGGGATCAACCTTCACGTGCAGAAACAGTCGGACGTGGCAGCCGAGCGACTTGGCGATTTCGGCGCGGGCCTTTGACCCGATTTCCTTCAGGCGCACGCCGCCCTTGCCGAGGATAATCGCACGCTGAGACGGGCGCTCCACCTTGATCTGCTGGTAAATATCGACCGAGCCATCCTGATTCTCGGTATACTTCTCGGTCTCAACGACAGACGCATAAGGCAGTTCAGCGTGAAGCTGGAGATACAGTTGCTCGCGCGTGATTTCGGCGGCGGTCATCCGGTCAGAGGCATCACTCACCTGATCTTCGGGGAAGTGCCAGGTCCCTTCGGGCAATTTGGATGCGACAAGGTCTTTCAGAACATCGAGCCCGTCGCCCGTCTCCGCGCTCACCATGAGCACATCGGTGAATTCGATTTGCGCGGTCAGCCGTTCGACATGAACGAGCAGCTTTTCCTTCACCGCGATGTCAACCTTGTTGAGGACGAGGATCTTTGGTTCGGGACGCGATTGCAGCCCTTCGACAATGCGCGCGACCTTCGGGCCGAGGCCGCCCTTGGCATCAACAACAAACAAGATGACATCTGCATCCTGCGTGCCGCCCCAAGCGGCCTGCACCATGGCCCGGTCCAGCCGGCGGTGCGGTTCAAATATACCCGGCGTGTCGACGAGCATCATCTGGGTTTCGCCGTGCATGGCGATGCCCATCAGACGCACACGCGTTGTCTGTGCCTTGGGGCTTACGATGGCGACTTTCTGGCCGACCAACGCGTTCACGAGTGTCGACTTGCCTGCATTTGGTGCGCCGACAATCGCGACGAGTCCGCATTTCTGCGTCATTTTTTCAACCTTTCGAGCAGCGCTGCTGCCGCCTGCGTTTCCGCATCTTGTTTCGATTTGCCCTCAGCCGCGGCTTCGCCAGCCGACCCGAGCGAGACTTTTACCTTGAAGCGCGGGGCATGATGCGGCCCAGAACGCTCAACGATTTCATAGACGGGTGTCCGCCGGTTGTGGGCGGCTGCCCATTCCTGCAATTCCGACTTAGGATGGCGTGGAGCAGAACGCTGAACATTAAGCAGCGGCTCCCACTGCGTGCGAATGAATACGCCCGCAGCCTCAAGCCCATGTTCCAGGAACACCGCGCCAATCAGCGCTTCAACGACATCGCCCAGGACATTGTCACTGTCATAAGCGCCATCATCCAACGCCTGCTTACCGAGCCGCATACGCGACGACAGGTTGATCGTCCGGCCCACCTCTGCACAGGTCTCGCCAGAAACAAGACTGTTGAAGCGCTGAGAGAGTTGGCCCTCGGCATCATGGGGAAAGCGGCCGTATATCCACTGGGCGACAACAAGGCCGAGCACACGATCCCCCAGGAACTCCAGCCGTTCATAGGTTTCGCTGCCATGGCTGCCATGAGTCAGCGCGCGTTCGTAGAGGGATATATCCTTGGGCGTGACGCCGAAGACGTCTTTCACCCACGCTGAGAGATTGCTCAAAACGTCTCGCCTATCCGGTTCCATCGGGCAGCGGTGAACCACGTCCAAGGCAGGAACCAGTTGGCAGACCCATCAGTCGAGAATACCCCAATCATCGCGCGGCCAACCAGATTTTCAGCCGGCACAATGCCGATGCCGCCACCATCTTGCGCAGGAAAGCGGCTGTCGAGGCTGTTATCGCGATTGTCGCCCATCATGAACAGATGGTCTTCGGGTACCGTGTAAATCTCCGTCGAATCCGCCGGTCCATTGGGGATGAGGTCAAGGACATAGTAGCTGCGCCCATTGGGGAGCGTTTCGCGATATCGTGGATAGGAACAGACCGGCGTGCCGTCTGCGGCGACCTTGGAATATTCCGGCGCGAAGCACTGCATATAGGGTGTCTGACGTTCCACCATATCGGCCACGCGGACCTTGGGAACCGGCTTGTCGTTGATGAACAGCTGCCCCTGACGCATCTGGATCATATCCCCGGGCAGCCCGATGACGCGTTTGATATAGTCCACTTGATTGCCCGGCGGCGCTTTAAACACCGCGACATCGCCGCGTTCTGGCAAGCTGCCAAGAATGCGGCCTTCAAACAGCGGTAGGCCAAAGGGAAGCGAATAGCGTGAATAGCCATAATTCCATTTCGACACGATCAGATAGTCGCCGATCATCAGGCGCGGCAGCATGGATTCCGAAGGGATGCTGAACGGCGCCATGATGAAGCTGCGCAGGATGAACACGAAGATCGCGAGCTTGGCCAGAAAGACCATGAATTCGCGCGTCTCGGATGGTTTGTCAGCTTTGACGCTGGCGTCACCTTTCGGGGTTGCATCGATCTGTGTATCGCTCATGCGCACGCTGTGATGGGGCAGCGGCGAGCCGTCAAGTCAGGCGGTATATCGATCAGGAGAAGTCATGTCCGGTTTGCGCGAACGTTTCGGGTTTTTGAAGTCTGGCAGCACGCCCCGCTTGTCCGAATTGTTTGCGGTTGACCCTGATCGTTTGGCCAACCTTTCGTTGACCGAGCAGGACATTTATTTCGACTTTTCAAAGACTCACCTGACGCCGGAGCTGATCGCCAACTTTGTCGGCATCGCCAAGGCGATGGGGCTCGATGCCCGGCGGGATGATTTGTTTGGCGGGCGGATCGCCAACCCGACCGAGAACCGGGCAGCCGAACATACAGCTGAACGCGGGGAGGGTGCGCCCGACTCCGTGGCCCTCGCCAAGCAACTCCATGGCCGCATGCGCGCACTGATTGAAGCGATTGAGGCAGGCGCATTGGGGGATATCCGCCATGTGCTGCACATCGGCATTGGCGGCTCCGCCTTGGGGCCGGACTTGCTCGTGGACGCCTTGGGGCGGGACATAGGCCGCTATGACGTCGCTGTCGTCTCAAACGTGGATGGCGCGGCCCTTAAAGAAGCGATTTCTGGATTTGATCCGCACAAGACACTGATCGTCATCGCATCGAAAACCTTCACCACCACCGAAACCATGCTCAATGCCGAAAGCGCATTGGGCTGGATGGTCGAGGCCGGCGTGGAGGATGCCAATGGTCGGGTGATTGCGCTGACGGCCAATCCGCAAGGCGCCTTTGATTGGGGCGTTGATGAAACCCGCATCCTGCCGTTCTCAGAAACCGTCGGTGGTCGTTATTCGCTATGGTCCAGCATTGGCTTCCCTGCGGCGCTCGCGCTCGGCTGGACGGCCTTTGAGGAGATGCTGGAGGGTGCGGCCGCCATGGACCGGCATTTCCGTTTGGCCCCGCCGGAACGGAATGCACCGCTACTGGCGGCCTTCGTTGACCAATATTATTCGCTCGGCCGTGATGCCGAAACGCGCGGCGTGTTCGCTTATGATGAACGGCTGCGTCTGCTTCCGTCCTACCTCCAGCAGCTGGAGATGGAATCGAACGGGAAGAGCGTGACCTTCGACGGAAAGCCATTGGATGCCAATACAGGCGCGATCACATGGGGTGGCGTCGGCACAGACGCGCAGCATGCAGTGTTCCAATTGCTGCATCAGGGCACACGTTTGGTCCCGGTTGAGTTCATTGCCTCGATCGATCCCGGCCATGAATTTGACGACGCTCACCACCGTCAGTTGCTCGGCAACTGCTTTGCTCAAGGCGCGGCGCTGATGGCAGGCAAAGCCAGTGAAGATCCGGCACGCGCCTATGCTGGCGACCGCCCATCGACGACGATCTTGTTGCCCGATATCGATCCACGCAGCCTTGGTGCACTGCTGGCCTTTTACGAGCACCGCACCTTCGCCAACGCAGTCCTGCTCGGCATTAACCCGTTCGATCAGTTCGGCGTCGAACTCGGCAAGGAAATGGCCAAGGGTATTGAAGGCGGCAACATGATCTTCGATGCATCCACTCAGGCGCTCTTGGATAAGGCGTTTGGTTGAAATTCAGCCCATTCGATCAGTGTGATGCACAAATTGCGTTGGCGTTGAGCGCGCGTCCTGATTAGCACCGCCGCATAGTTAAATAACGGGATCCCAAATGACCTTCGATTTCGACCTCTTCATTATCGGTGCCGGATCAGGCGGGGTCCGCGCGGCTCGGATTGCGGCGCAGCATGGGGCCAAAGTCGCCGTTGCGGAGGAGTACCGCGTCGGCGGCACTTGTGTCATTCGCGGCTGCGTGCCGAAGAAAATGCTCGTCTATGGCGCCCATTTTGCGGAAGACCTGCATGAGGCGGAACGCTTTGGCTGGGACATCAAAGGCGCGTCGTTCAATTGGCAGCGCCTGCGCGATATTGTGCAGGAGGATGTGACACGGTTGGAGGGGCTCTATACCCAGACCCTCAATTCCAACCACGCCACCATCTTTCCTGAACGCGCAACGGCTTCCGGACCGAACTCCGTTCGTCTGGCGAGTGGGAAAGAGGTGACAGCCAAGATCATCCTCATCGCCGTCGGAGCATGGCCAGGCATCCCGAACATTCCGGGTGCCGAACATGGCATCACCTCGAACGAAATCTTCCATCTCGACGCGCTGCCCAAGCGGGTCGTGATTGCGGGCGCGGGCTATATTGCCAATGAGTTTGCCGGCGTCTTTCATGCCTTTGGATCAAAAGTATCGCTCATCACACGCGGAAACCGGATGTTGCGCAGCTACGATAGCGAAATCGTGGACCGGCTCGTCGCGATGACGGAAGCCAAGGGCATCGACGTCCATTTCAACTTCCCGTGCGCCGCCATCACGAAACTGGCGGATGGCAGCCTGCTGCTGGATGGCGGCGCGCAAGGCAGCATCGAGACAGACATGCTCGTTTTTGCCATCGGGCGCACGCCAAAAACGGAAGGGCTTGGCCTTGAGGCAGCTGGCGTCGAACTGGATGCGGACGCGGCGATCATCGTCAATGATTATAACCAGACCAACGTGCCGAGCATCTATGCCGTTGGGGACGTGACCAACCGCGTTCAGCTCACGCCAGTTGCCATTCGGGAGGGCCATGCCTTTGCCGATACCGTATTCGGCAATAATCCGCGCACCATCGACTATAACTGCATCCCGACCGCCGTTTTCTCGAGCCCGCCAATCGCAGGTGTCGGCCTGACCGAAGATGAAGCCCGCGCCAAATTTGGTGAGAGCGTGAAGGTGTTCCGCAGCGATTTCCGCCCGATGAAGAACGTCGTTTCCGGGCGCATGGAACGCAGCCTCTACAAGATGGTGACAGCAGGGGCGGAGGAAACGGTTGTGGGCCTCCACCTTATTGGACCTGATAGCGCTGAGATCCTTCAGGCGGCTGCTGTCGCGGTGAAAGCGGGCCTCAACAAGCAGGCGTTTGACGATACCGTCGCGCTACACCCGAGCATGGCGGAAGAGCTGGTATTGCTGAAGTAAAAGGTCGTCCCAAAGCCTTTGTGCCTTCCCCGCGATAACCTAATGCGTCAGATAACTCTCAGGTATGCGCAGCAGTGCTGTTGCAATCCGCGTTTCACGTAGGAACGTGACCAGGGCCATCATTAAGAGGACGATAGCACCGAAAAACGTCAAGGCCGTGATCGCTTCCAAATCAAAGTGCAGCTGGCGCTCAAGAAACAGCAGGCCAATCGTTATCCCAATTGTCATCGCGGCGAGAACAAGAAAGAGAATGGCCCGGTTGATGAGCTTGATCCGGGTGTCGAGCAGCCGAAGCTCATCGACCAGCCTGTCATGATCTGGCCCTTGGGTGACCACATGTTCGCCCTGAAGATGGCGTGACCGGTCCACAATCCGCGCCAGCCGCGCCGTCAAAACGTTCATGAAGTTGCCGATGGCGACCAGAACGAAGACAGGTGTCAGCGCCAGTTGGATTGTCTGGGCGATTGAAGATCCATCTGCGCCAAACATATCCGTTCCTTTATGAGAGCCGGTTCGCGACCAGATCATCGACGACAGACGGGTCTGCGAGTGTCGACGTGTCTCCGAGACTGCCAACATCCCCTTCCGCGATCTTGCGAAGAATGCGACGCATGATTTTGCCGGAACGCGTTTTCGGGAGGCCCGGGGCAAACTGGATAGCATCCGGTGTCGCAATCGGGCCAATTTCCTTGCGGACCCAAGCAACGAGTTCCTTCCGGAGGTCATCGCTCGGCGCGTCGTTGGCGTTCAGCGTCACATAGGCATAAATGCCCTGACCCTTGATGTCGTGCGGGAAGCCGACGACCGCAGCCTCAGCTACGCGGGCATGAAGCACGAGCGCACTTTCAACTTCTGCGGTGCCCATACGGTGGCCGGAGACGTTGATGACGTCATCGACACGGCCCGTGATCCAGTAATAGCCGTCATCATCACGGCGGCATCCGTCACCGGTGAAGTATTTGCCCGGATAGGTGGTGAAATAGGTTTCAAAAAAGCGCTGATGATCCCCCCAAACGGTACGCATCTGGCCCGGCCAGCTGCGGACAATGCAAAGATTGCCGGACGCCGCGCCGTAGAGCACCTGTCCGTCGGCATCCACCAACTGCGGCTCCACGCCCGGCATCGGCTTGGTGGCGCTGCCGGGTTTCAAATCCGTCGCGCCGGGCAGGGGGGCAATCATCGCGCCGCCGGTTTCCGTCTGCCACCAAGTGTCGACAATCGGACAACGCCCGTCACCAACGACACTGTGATACCAGCGCCATGCCTCGGGGTTGATGGGTTCTCCAACAGTTCCAAGTAAACGCAGTGACTTACGCGACGTTGCTTTCACAAAATCGTCACCGTCACGCATCAGGGCACGCAATGCTGTGGGGGCCGTAAAGACCGTGTGGACATTGTGCCGGTCACACACCTGCCAGATCCGGCTGGCGTCGGGCCAGTTGGGCACGCCTTCATACATCAGCGTCGTCGCGCCATTCGCAAGCGGGCCATAAACGATATAAGTATGCCCCGTGACCCAGCCGATATCGGCCGCGCACCAATAAACGTCGCCGGGCCGATAATCGAACACCAGTTCATGCGTCAGGCTCGCCCAAAGCAGATATCCGCCAGTGGTGTGCAGAACGCCCTTGGGCTTCCCCGTCGAACCGGACGTGTAAAGGATAAAGAGCGGGTCTTCCGCGCCCATCACTTCGGCGGGGCAAATTGCTTCGACCTTGGCGGCTTCCTCATGATACCAGACGTCGCGGCCATCGGTCATCGTAATGTCCGCGCCAGTGGCCTTGATTGTGATGACCTTTTTCAGGCTGGGGCATTGGGGGGCAGCGACGTCGACGTTGGCCTTTAACGGCACGGCTTTGCCTCCACGGCGGCCTTCATCTGCGGTGATGACCACGTTGGAATCACAATCCTGAATGCGGCCAATAAGCGCATCGGGCGAAAAACCGCCGAATACGACAGAATGAATGGCTCCAATCCGTGCACAGGCGAGCAGAGCCATCGCCGCTTCCGGGATCATCGGCAGATAGACGGTGACGCGGTCTCCCTTTTGAACGCCCTGCGCCTTGAGCACATTGGCCATGCGACAGACCTGTTCATGCAGTTCACGATAGGTGATGTGGCGAGCGCCTTCTGTGGGAACGTCGGGTTCCCAAATGATCGCGACCTGATCGCCGCGCTCTTTCAAATGGCGGTCGATACAATTGGCCGCGACATTCAGCTTGCCATCGGCGAACCAGTTGATGTGGAAGGTTGTCGCATCGAACGACCAATCGCCTGCGATTTCAGGGCGCTTGATCCAGTCCAGCCGTTTTGCCTGCTCCAGCCAGAATGTGCCGGGATCAGCGAGCGAGCGACCATAGATTTCCGTGTATTTCGCCGCGTTGACGCGGGCCTTCTTCGCCCATTCGGCTGGAACAGGAAACAGGTCTTGATCCGACATCGCACACTCCCCTTAGATGTACGGCTAATGGGAAAAACCCGCCATGGTGGCAAGCCCCTCCATGGTGATTGTGATGGTTTCAATTTGCCACTAGTCTGGCCACAGACAAAATGAGGAGCAGACACATGGCAGGACACGTCTTTGTATCTGGGGGAAGCGGCTATATTGCGGGCTTCCTCATCCGCCAGCTGATTGCCGAAGGCTGGCAGGTCAATACGACCATCCGCAACCTTGCCCGTGAGGCGGACGTGCGGGCCTGGCTGAATGTTGATAACAGCAAGCTGACATTCTTCGCGGCAGATTTGATGAGCGATGAGGGATGGGCAGAGGCCATGGCCGGCTGCACCCATGTGGCGCACGTCGCATCGCCCATTCCGGCGAACGCGCCCAAGCATGAGGATGAACTGATCGTCCCGGCACGCGAAGGCGCGTTGCGCGCGCTGCGCTTTGCTAAAGCGGCAGGAATTAAGCGGTTCGTCATGACGTCATCAGTCGCGGCCGTGGCTTACGGGCATGGCGGCACAAAGCATCACTTCACAGAAGCGGACTGGACCAATGTGGAGAGCCCGGACGCCTATCCATATGTGAAGTCGAAGACGATTGCCGAACGTGCGGCGCGGGATTGGGTGGCGGCCAATGGCGGCGATATGGAGTTCGTCACAGTCAACCCGTCGCTCGTGCTTGGTCCGTTGATGGCACCTGATTTCTCGACCTCACTGGAGGCGATCAAGAAGTTGCTGGAAGGATCGCTTCCCGGCATTCCCAGCTTCGGTTTCTCCATTGTGGACGTCCGTGACGTGGCCGACTTGCATGTCCGCTGCCTGACGGCGCCGAATATGGCCGGCGAGCGGTTCATCTCCGCCGGGCCATTCATGTGGATGGGAGATGTTGCAGCCGTGCTGAAGGAAGGGCTGGGCACTCAAGCTCGCAAGGTGCCGACACGACGGCTGCCCAATTTTGTCCTGAAGCTGCTGTCCTATTTCGACCCTATCGTGAAGCAGGTCGTCGGCGAACTCGACAACGTCCGGGATGCCTCGTCGCAACACGCCAAGGATGTCCTTGGCTGGCAGACGCGCGATCCGAAGGAAAGCATCCTCGATACCGCGCGCGACATGATCCGGCTCGGCGTGGTGAAGGTCTAAGCGAGCCTATAGGGCACCACATCCCGCCGGTCCGGATCCACGATGATATCGCGGTCGGACGGCGGGAAGGCGCGCTGGTCACAATCCATGCGCGGGCAGAGTCGACACGACACGCCGATTTTGGTCGCGGCGCGTGGGGAGGTGAGATCCAACCCGTCGGCATAGACGAACTCGCGCGCATGGTCCGCCTCGCATCCCAGCGCGACCGCATAACGGCGCGGCGCGCGGTCATAGCTGCCCGAGGGCTTCACCAGACCCTTCGCCATCGAGACATAGCGCACGCCATCAGGGGTTTCGGCAAGCTGGACGAGAATGCGGTCCGGAATCGCCACTGCCTCGTGCACGATCCACAAGGGACACGCGCCGCCGAAGCGCGCAAATTGCAGGCGCGTGGCGGAGTGCCGCTTGGTGATATTCCCAGCCATGTCGACACGGCAGAAGAAGAAGGGAATGCCGCGCGCGGAGGGGCGTTGGAGCGTGGAAAGGCGGTGACAGGCCTGTTCGAAGCTGACGCCGAACTGCTGGCGCAATCGGTCTATGTCGTGGCGCACCGTTCGGGCGTCTTCCCGAAACCGCGTATAGGGCATCAGCAAAGCCCCCGCCGCATAATTAGCAAGGCCAACGGACAGGAGCTGGCGTGCAGCTGCCGTGCGGAGTCCGGCTTGTTCGACCACCAGGCTAATCTCATCGTGCAAGGCCAGCGCAGACAGTTGATGCGCCAATTGGAACCGCTGGCTTTCCACCGGCTGCCCCTGATCGATGATGAGATGCCCCATCTGCGCATCATAATCGCGTAAACCCGTGCTTCCGGCATAGACCAGCGACACGGATAAGGCGTTGCGCAGGTAAAGCTCTAGCCCCTCAAGCGCGGGTGTCGCCTGTGTGCCGCGCAATTTATCGCCCAAAAGTTCTGCGGCCCGGTCAAGCACATCGACATAATTGCCCGCATTGTGGAACCAGTCGCGCACCTCTTCCCAGGGGAGACGGCTGCCATCCGCCTGATCGGCGCCCAATGCCTCATCGACAATCTGGAGCCGCTGTCCAGCGTTCCGATAGGCGGCGTGCAACGTGACGAACTGATCCGAGAGGGCTGGCTGCTGCTCGGCAATGCGTGCGACCTGTTCAGGCGTCAGCGGGTTCGGAAAGAGCGGATCGGCGGCCGCCTCGCGGAGTGCGGCGAAACGGCGGGTTGTCGCATCTTCTTCGAACTCCTGCCAATCGAGTGGAAAGTCACGCGCCAGTGTTTCCAGCAGCGCCGGGGTGAGGGGCCGGTCATCGCTTTCAAGCTGCGAGAGGTAGGAGACCGAAATGCCGAGCCGCTGCGCCATGTCCGCCTGCTTCAGGCTGCGTCCAGAGCGGAGGTCGCGCAGGCGCTGTCCGGCGAAGATGCGGCGTTTGGACATTCTCTAACCTCCTCCTCTCCCCTTGAGGGAGAGGATACGTAGCCTTGCTGCCGTGCAGCCAGGCGAAGTTGGAGAGGGGGCTCCCCCTCACAAGACTTGCTAAGCAGCACGCTGCCAAGCCAAGTCTTTCTCTCCCTCGAGGGGATAGAATGGCGCATTACATACTTTGCAAACCCGCACTTCGCAACTTCGCAAATTCACATTGGACTTTGCGCCATTCCCCTTCCAAACAGCCCGCTTCAAATTCCAAATAAGGGATCGCCATGTCATCGAACATCGCAGAACTCGAAAAGCGCCGTGAAGCCGCCCGTATGGGTGGCGGACAGAAGCGCATCGATGCGCAACATTCCAAGGGCCGCCTGACCGCGCGGGAACGGCTCGATGTCCTTCTGGATGAAGGCTCGTTCGAAGAGCTCGACATGTATGTCGAACACAATTGCACCGATTTCGGTATGGAAGCGACTAAGATCCCCGGTGACGGCGTGGTCACGGGCTCCGGCACGATCAATGGGCGGTTGGTCTATGTGTTCAGCCAAGACTTCACCGTGTTCGGTGGGTCTCTGTCCGAACGGCATGCGCAGAAGATCTGCAAGGTCATGGACAATGCAATGAAGGTGGGCGCACCTGTCATCGGCATCAATGACAGCGGTGGCGCGCGCATTCAGGAAGGCGTGGCGAGCCTTGGCGGCTATGCCGAGGTGTTTCAGCGCAATACGCTGGCCTCAGGCGTCGTCCCGCAGTTGAGCCTCATCATGGGGCCGTGCGCGGGCGGGGCGGTCTATTCGCCCGCCATGACGGACTTTATCTTTATGGTGAAGGACAGCAGCTACATGTTCGTCACTGGCCCGGACGTTGTAAAGACCGTCACCAACGAATTCGTGACGCAGGAAGAACTGGGCGGGGCGGTGACGCACACCAGCAAATCCGGTGTCGCGGATAACGCCTTTGAAAATGATATCGAAGCGCTGCTCGCCGCGCGGGACTTCTTCGATTACCTGCCGGAAAACAACCGGATGGGCGTGCCGGAACGGCCAACATCTGATCCCTATGACCGGTTGGAGCCGAGCCTCGACACCGTCATCCCGGCAAGTGCGACGATGCCGTATGACATGCATGAGGTGATCCGGAAGACAGTCGATGAGGGTGACTTCTTTGAAGTGCAGCCGACCCATGCAGGCAACATCATCGTGGGCTTTGGCCGCATTGAAGGCCGCACGATTGGAGTGGTCGCCAACCAGCCAACGGTGCTCGCGGGTTGCCTCGACATCAACGCCTCTAAGAAAGCAGGCCGCTTCGTCCGCTTCTGCGATGCGTTTGAAATCCCGATCATCACCTTTGTCGACGTGCCGGGCTTCCTTCCCGGTGTCAGCCAAGAGCATAACGGCATCATCAAGCATGGTGCCAAGCTGCTGTTCGCCTATGCCGAAGCAACCGTGCCGAAAATCACCGTCATCACGCGCAAGGCCTATGGCGGCGCCTATGACGTCATGGCCTCAAAGCATCTGCGCGGCGACCTCAACTACGCCTGGCCAACCGCCGAAATCGCGGTGATGGGCGCCAAGGGCGCGGTGGAAATCATCTTCCGCTCCGACATCGGAGACCCCGAAAAGATCGCCGAGCGCACCAAGGAATATGAAGACCGCTTCGCCAACCCGTTCGTGGCCGCGAGCAAGGGGTTCATCGACGAGGTGATCTACCCGCATTCGACGCGCAAGCGGATTGCACTGGGGTTGAGAAAGCTGCGGAACAAGCAGTTGGAGAACCCTTGGAAGAAGCACGATAACATTCCGCTGTGAGGACATCACAATGAAACTTGGCCGTCTCAACCATATCGGCGTCGCGACGCCCTCCATCGCGGACAGCATCGTCTTTTACCGCGATGTGATGGGCGCGACGAAGATTCATGATCCGTTCGACCTGCCGTCGCAGGGCGTCAAGGTATGCTTCGTCGACACGCCGGGCGCGGATGGCGCGCTCAACGGCACGCAGATCGAGTTGATCGAGCCGCTGCCGGGCAACACCTCCATCGCGTCCTTCCTTGAGAAGAACCCGCAAGGGGGGCAGCACCACATGTGCTACGAAGTGCCCGACATTCACGCCGCCAAGGCGGAGTTCGAAGCGCTGGGCAAGCGCGTGCTGGGGGAACCCCGCATTGGCGCGCACGGCACGCTGATTTTCTTCGTCCATCCAAAGGATATGGGCGGGGTTTTGACCGAGATTATGGAGACGCCGAAGGGGCATTGATCCTTCACCCCTCCCTTCCAAGGGAGGGGGACGGGGGTAGGTGCGAGCGCAAGCGAGCAAACGTCGCACTTACCCACCCCAAACCCCTCCCTTGGAAGGGAGGGACTTACAGATTTGGAGAGGACAGGAGAACAACATGACCTATGAAACGATCACGGTGGATGTCACCGACAAGATTGCCACCATCACGCTGAACCGCCCGGATCGGATGAATGCGTGCAGCCTCGACATGGCCGGTGAGATCAACGACGCGCTGTCAACCTTGGGGGACGCACGCTGCCTGATCATTACAGGCGCGGGTCGCGGTTTCTGCTCGGGCGCGGATCTTCAGGCGCGTGGAGGCAAGTCGATCTCTGGCGGGGAGGGCAGCTACATCGCGCTGACCCGGCATTACAATCCGATGATGATGAACCTCGCAAGGCTCAACATCCCCGTCATCACCGCCGTGAATGGCGCGGCCGCCGGTGTCGGCTGCTCGATCGGCCTTGCGGGTGACTTCGTGATCGCGGGCAAGAGCGGCTATTTTCTGCAGGCCTTCGTCAACATCGGCCTTGTGCCCGATGGCGGCGCGAGCTGGATGCTGCCGCGCATGGTCGGCAAGGCACGTGCGACCGAAATGATGATGCTTGGCGAAAAGATCAGCCCGGAAAAGGCGCTCGACTGGGGCATGATCTACAAGGTCGTCGAAGATGCCGACCTGATGGCCGAAGCCCGCGCGCTCGCCACCCGCCTCGCCAATGGCCCAACGCTTGCTTATGCCACGATGCGGAAGAACATCCTCGTCGCCATGGAAAACAGCTATTCCGAACAGCTCCTCGCCGAAGCCGAAGGCCAGCGGATCGCTGGTTCTTCCGAAGATGCAATGGAAGGCGGCATGGCCTTCCTTCAGAAGCGCAAGCCGGAATTTAAGGGGCGTTGATCCGTCCTTCTCCCCTTGAGGGAGAAGGATACGAAGCCTTGCCGCCACGCGGCTAGGCGAAGTTGGATGAGGGGGCAGGGAAGGCCGCGATTATCCCCGGCGGCCACACCCTCACCCAGCTACGACTAGGCCGCGACGCGACCAAGTCTGCGCAACCCTCTCCCTTCAAGGGAGAGGGGAAAAAGAGGAAAGAATGGCAAAGATCGAAGACTGGCAGGCCGCAGCGGCCAAGGAAGTGAAGGGTAAAGACCTCACCTGGCAAACGCCGGAAGGGATTGCCGTGAAGCCGCTTTATACAGCGGACGATGTGACCGCTGATCCGGGCCTGCCGGGCTTCGCGCCGTTCACGCGCGGGGTGCGCGCGTCCATGTATGCCGGTCGTCCCTGGACGATCCGTCAATATGCGGGCTTTTCGACGGCGGAAGAGTCGAACGCCTTCTACCGGCGCAATCTCGCGGCGGGGCAGAAGGGGCTTTCCGTGGCCTTCGATCTCGCCACGCACCGTGGCTATGACAGTGACCATCCCCGCGTCGTGGGTGATGTGGGCAAGGCGGGCGTCGCCATCGATAGCGTCGAGGACATGAAGATCCTGTTCGACGGCATTCCGCTCGACCAGATGTCGGTCTCCATGACGATGAACGGCGCGGTCATCCCGATCCTCGCCTTCTTCATCGTCGCGGGCGAAGAGCAGGGCGTGCCGGTTGAACAACTCGACGGCACGATCCAGAACGACATCCTTAAAGAGTTCATGGTGCGGAACACCTATATCTATCCGCCCGAACCCTCGATGCGCATCATCTCAGACATCTTCGCCTTCACCAGCCAGAAGATGCCGAAGTTCAACAGCATTTCCATCTCCGGCTATCACATGCAGGAAGCCGGCGCGACGCAGGTGCAGGAGCTTGCCTTCACTATCGCCGACGGCATGGAATATGTAAAATATGGCGTCGCATCAGGCCTCGACATCGATAAGTTCGCAGGCCGTCTGAGCTTCTTCTTCGCCATCGGCATGAACTTCTTCATGGAAGTGGCGAAGCTGCGCGCGGCCCGCGTGCTGTGGCACCGCGTGATGACCAACCTTGGCGCGCAGGATGAACGCTCCAAGATGCTGCGCACCCACTGCCAGACGTCGGGTGTCTCGCTGACCGAGCAGGACCCCTATAACAACGTGATCCGCACCACGATTGAAGCCATGGCGGCAATGTTGGGCGGCACCCAGTCGCTCCACACCAATGCGCTCGACGAAGCCATTGCGCTGCCGACGGATTTCTCCGCGCGCATCGCCCGCAACACGCAGATCGTTATTCAGGAAGAGACCGGCATGTGCAATGTCGTCGATCCACTGGGGGGCAGCTATTACATCGAAAGCCTGACGCAGGAACTGGTCGACAAGGCGTGGGAGATCATCGAGCGCGTGGAGGCCGAAGGTGGCATGGCGAAAGCTGTGGCAGCAGGCTGGCCCAAGGCGATGATCGAGGAAGCCGCCGCTGGCCGTCAGGCACGCGTCGACCGTGCCGAGGACGTGGTGGTCGGCGTCAACAAATACCGCCTGCCCAGCGAAGATCATCTCGACACGCTCGACGTGGACAATGCCAAGGTCCGTGAAGGCCAGATCGCCCGCATCAAGGCGATGAAGGCCACGCGCGATGAGGTCGCCTGTCAGGCCGCGTTGAAGGCGTTGACCGAAGGCGCGAAGGCGGGTGGCAATCTGCTTGAGCTCGCCGTCGTCGCCGCCCGCGCGCGCGCCACGCTCGGCGAAATCTCGTCCGCGATGGAAGCGGTGTTTGGCCGCTATGGCACCACGCCGACGCCGGTGAAGGGTGTCTATTCGGCACCTTACGCCGGTGACCCGCGCTGGGCGCAGGTGGTGGACGGTGTGGACGCCGTCACCCGCCGCCTCGGGCGAAAACCGAAGCTGCTCGTCGCGAAGATGGGGCAGGACGGGCATGATCGCGGCGCCAATGTCATCGCCTCGGCCTTTGCCGATATGGGCTTTGACGTGGTGAGTGGCCCGCTGTTCCAGACACCGGACGAAACCGTTGTCCTCGCGCTGCAAAGTGATGTGGACGTAGTCGGCGCGTCAAGCCTGGCCGCAGGGCACAAGACGCTAATCCCCGAACTCATCAGCCTGCTGAAGAAGGAAGGGCGCCCGGACATCAAGGTCATCGCCGGCGGCGTCATCCCGCCGCAGGATTACGACTTCCTCCGCGATGCAGGCGTGCAGGGCATTTACGGGCCGGGCAGCAATGTCGTCGAGTGCGCGGCGGATGTGCTGCGGCTGTTGGGTCACAACATGCCGCCGGTGGGGGAATGAGATGCCGTTTGCCCTGAGCTTGTCGAAGGGCCGTCCTTTGTTGGACACTAAGCTATTAAAGAAGGGCAGGGCTTCGACAGGCTCAGCCCAAACGGATTTGGGAAGTTGAAAGCATGTTCAAAAAAATCCTGATCGCAAACCGGGGCGAGATTGCCCGTCGTGTCATCAAGACCGCCCGTCGCATGGGCATCAAGACGGTCGCCGTCTATTCGGATGCCGATGCGCGCGCGCCGTTCGTGTTGGATGCGGATGAGGCGGTGCATATCGGTCCGTCACCTGCGGCGCAGTCTTATCTGATCGCGGACAAGATCATCGCGGCGTGCAAGGCGACCGGCGCGGAGGCTGTCCATCCGGGCTATGGCTTCCTGTCCGAACGCACCAGCTTTGCCGAGCAGCTCAAGGCCGAAGGCATCGCCTTTATCGGCCCGCCGGTAAACGCGATTGCGGCGATGGGCGACAAGATCGAGTCCAAGAAGCTCGCCATGGCGGCGGGCGTCAACGTCGTGCCCGGCTTTGTCGGTGAGATTGACGATACCGAACATGCCGTGCGCATCTCGGAAGAGATCGGCTATCCAGTGATGATGAAGGCGTCGGCGGGCGGCGGCGGGAAGGGCATGCGCCTTGCCTATTCCGAACAGGACGTGCGCGAAGGCTTTGAAGCGACCAAGCGCGAAGGGCTCAACAGCTTTGGCGATGACCGCGTCTTCATCGAGAAGTTCATCCTCAACCCGCGCCACATCGAGATCCAGATCCTCGGCGATCAGCACGGCAACATCCTTTATCTGAACGAGCGTGAATGCTCGATCCAGCGTCGCCATCAGAAGGTGGTCGAAGAAGCGCCGTCGCCTTTCGTCACGCCCAAGATGCGCAAGGCGATGGGCGAACAGTGCGTCGCGCTTGCCCGTGCGGTCGGCTATTATTCGGCGGGCACGGTGGAGCTGATCGTCTCGGGCGCGGACCCGAGCGGGGAGAGCTTCTACTTCCTCGAAATGAACACGCGTCTGCAGGTGGAACACCCTGTCACCGAAGCCATCACGGGCATCGATCTCGTCGAACAGATGATCCGCGTGGCTTATGGCGAAAAGCTCGCCATGACGCAGGATGATATCAAGATTGACGGCTGGTCGATCGAAAACCGTGTCTATGCCGAAGACCCGTATCGCGGCTTCCTGCCGTCGACAGGCCGCATCTCCCGCTACAAGCCTCCAGTGCCCGGTTGGGCGGGCGACATTCGCGGTGTTGACGGTGTGCGCGTCGATGATGGCGTCGCCGATGGCGGCGAAGTTTCCATGTTCTATGACCCCATGATCGCCAAGCTGATCACCTGGGGCAAAACGCGGGACGAAGCGGCGGACAAGCAAATCGCAGCGCTTGATAAGTTTGAGCTGGAAGGCCTTGGCCACAATATCGATTTCGTCTCTGCCATCATGCAGCACCCGCGCTTCCGCTCGGGCGAACTGACGACGGGCTTTATCGCCGAGGAATATCCTGACGGTTTCTCAGGCGCGGCAACGTCTGACGACCTGCTCCGGACACTGGCGGGCATTGCGGGCTTCATGGCCTGTGCACAGGCCGACCGCGCACGTCAGGTTGATGGACAGCTTGGTGATGACCTTGATCCGCCCGCCGAATGGCACGTCCGTATCGGCGGCGCCACGCATCTGGTGGATGTGAGCGAAGAAGACCTGCTTGTCGATGGCGAACATCTGAACATCGGGCTGGAGTACACACCGGGTGACCGATTGGTCGTGGCCGATATCGACGGCAAGGAACTTGCTGTGAAGGTCTCCAAGACCCGCACAGGCTTTAAGCTGACGACACGCGGCGCCTCGCACACAGCCATCTGCCTGCCAGCACATGTCGCGCCGCTCGCCGCGTATATGATCGAGAAGGTCCCGCCGGATCTCTCCCGTTTCCTGCTCTGCCCCATGCCGGGTCTTGTGACAGCCATTCATGTGGCGGCTGGTGACAAGGTCGAAGCGGGGCAGCCGCTCGCGGTTGTCGAGGCGATGAAGATGGAAAACATCCTCCGCGCCGAAAAGGCGGGTGTGGTCAAGTCAGTGAACGCTGCAGCTGGGGAGAGCCTTGCGGTGGACGCTGTCATTTTGGAGATGGAATAGGCTGGGGAGTTTGTATCCCTGCGTTTGCGGTAATGACACGATCGTTTGAGTGATGCCTTTGAGTGTGTCATCCCCGCGAAAGCGGGGATCCGCCGAGGGGCGCGCATGGAACGTCAGTATTTCGTCTACATTCTGGCCACTAGAAAAAACGGCACGCTGTATATTGGCGTTACCAACGACCTTGCTCGGCGCGTCTGGGAACATCGGAACGGAACCGCTGACGGGTTTACCAAACGCTATTCCGTGACGACACTCGTCTACATTGAGATGTTCTCCGACATCACAGAAGCTATCGCCCGAGAAAAAGCCATGAAGAAGTGGCGGCGCGCTTGGAAGATTGAACTGATTGAACGCGACAATTCTGAGTGGCGGGACTTGTTTGAGACGATCAATGGGTAGGGGCGTCAACGGCGTATGGATTCCCGCTTTCGCGGGAATGACAAGGGCGGGGTTTGTCATCCCCGCGAAAGCGGGGATCCACTAGGTCCCTTGGCTAAAAGCTGAGCGCCACCTCTGCATGGTCGAGCACCATGTGGGCCGAGCGTTCGGCCATGGCGAGGAACATGGAGTCTCCACGATCCGTCTGCACAACCACCATCGACGCGGTGACGCCCATCATCATTCCCGCGAAGGATGCAGCGCGATAGGCGTGCCACTGATCCGCCAAATCTGAGGCTGGCACGCCGAACCGATCTAACCCTTCGCTGTAGCGGTCGAGAAGGCCGCGCTCCTCAATCTTACGCGTCGCTGGATCCATGGCTGTGCCGAGGTAATAGGCAATGTCGCCAGCGCCGCTACCGACGCCCACAGTCTGCCAATCGACAATGATGATCGGCTTGATTGCATCGTCAGGACAGTAGAGCATGTTATCAGGCCGGAAATCATTGTGCGTGAGGCAGCGCGGCCCATCTCGGCTGTCTGACCAGCGCTGGATATTGCCGTAATAGGCCTCACCCACCGTCTTCATCGCGTCTGTGACGCGGTCGCCATAACGATCGCAGAATGCGGGCCAGAACGCTGTATAAAGCGCCTCGCCGTCGATCTGCGGTGGCACAGCCTTGGTCCCGTTCAACCAGTCATGTGTGTCGAGCATCGGGTCACCCCACCAACCCGCATGGATGCTGGCGGCGGCATCCATCGCCAGTTCCGCTTCAGATCGTGTCGGCACGAGCAACTGATTGCCCTGCACATGGTGCGGCAGATCATGCATCAGCAAAGCGAAATCATGGCTCTCGTCATCAAAGGCGATGAACAGATGATTGGGCACTGCCATCGGTCGTTTGCCCGCGAACAGCTGGTAGAAGCGGCTCTCGCGGATATAGGTCATGTGCGACTTGCCGGTCGCTTTGCTCAAGGGGTCGTTGGACGGCAGCTTGGCCACCAACGTTGGCGGCGCACCTTTCGGGTCGCCCGCATAAGTGAGCTTCAGTCGATATGTCGCACCGACCTGACCGGTGCCGATAGGCCCAGTCTCCACCGCAGAAACAGTCGCGTCAAAGCCGTTCTCTTGCAGCCGCTGCGTCAGCCATTCGGGCGTCATTTCGGCGAGGGTCGGGACCGCCTCAGTCATTGAAGATGCTCTTCAGTCCGAGCGGCTCATAAGCGCCGAGGATGAGCTGTTCGAGGATGCCGGTGCCGCGACGTTCCTCATTACCAATCGTCATTGTGACGCGTGAGATCGCCTGAATGTGGAGATGATCGGCGCGGCCTGCCTCAATCGCTGACAGGTCGATATCTTCGCGGGCAACGGCGAGTTCACCCTTCCAGCCGCCATGTGTCCATTCAGGGTGGCCATATCCGATGCCGCGCATGAGGAAGGGGGTTCCGGGTTCAAAGGATGCCGAGATCGTCCGGCCATCGGGCAGTTCTGCCGTCATCTCGGCCGACGCTGCATGTCGCCAACCGGGCTTGAGCACGGTCGTCATCTTGCAGGCTTCGCTCTCAACCATCTCATGCGCGCTGGCGCCATCGGGGCACCAGACCGCCCGCGTGTTCCAGGGGCGGCCGTGCGCGTCATCATTCACGTGGAAATAGAGCGCACCGTCGTCAAAATTTACCGGGCTCCACAGCCAATAGAATTGGGGGATGACCTGCGGCACGGTCGGTTGCGGATCGCTGGCGCCGACGGGGCGGATGCCCCAGCTGCGGTCTCGCGTGCCGACGGCACCACTGACGTCATGACGGACGCCATCAACTTCGATCCAGCCCTGCCAATGCCCGTTCTGGGTGAGGCGGGTATAGTCCATGAAGGTGCGCGGCCCGATGCGACGGATGAAACGTGGTTCCTCAAGCGGGAAGGCGCGTCCTGTGAAGGTCAGGTCCGCTGAAATCCCCTCATGATTATCGACGATGACGCGCAGCGATTTGAGCGGCTCGACAATCTCAATCGTGATCGGACCGACGGTCAGATCCATCCGCTCCATGTTGAGAAGCCGGGATGCGTGGATACAGTGCTGCGTATCCCCCCGGATGCAGGAAAAGTGCGCGTCCGCAACGTTCAGATGCGGATAGACCCCAAAGGCAATCGCGAAGAAATCGCTGCCATCGTCCTTGTAACCGTTGAAGAAATAACGGTCGTAAAAATTCCTGTCCGTGCCCGAATAAGCGATGGGTTCCGGGGTCTGGTGAATCGGATATTCGTCGCCCTTGGTCAGCATCAGCCTTGAACCTCTCTCTTGATCTCATCTGTGTGTTGGCCAAGCGTTGGCGCAAAGCCGATGGGCCGATCTTTGTCGGCTGAATAACGAACGGGGGGCGACATCTGGCGGATCGTGCCTTCGGTCGGGTGTTCGGCCATCTGGAAGAAGCCTGTGGCCACGAGATGTTCATTGTGAATGACATCGCCCAGATCTGCGACGGGCATGACGGGGAAATCGTTCGCCGTCAGGATCTCCAGCCATTCGGCAGTCGTTTTCTGCGGGGTCAGTTCACCAATGCGCCCATAGATGGGCGTCATATTCTGGAACCGGCCCATGGGTGTGTTGAACGGTTCGTTCGCGAGGAAATCGGAATCACCCATCAACTCAAACAGCTTGATAATCTTCGCATCAGTGTAAGGCACGATGACGAGATGCCCGTCCTTGGTGGGGAAGGGTTGCCGGTTGGGATCAAGCTGGCGCGGATAACCGGGTGGGCCGAGCGGCGGCTCAAAGACCTGATCCTGCAAATGCTCCGTCAGCATGAAGTTGGCGAAGCAATCAAGCATCGGCACTTCGACATGCTGGCCTTCGCCGGTCCGCAATTTGTGGACGAGCGCGACGAGCAAGGCCTGCGCACCATATGTGCCGGAAACCTTGTCAGCGATGAGCGAGGGGAAATAGCGGGGCGAGGGATTTCCATCGACCTTGGGCAAAAGCGACGCTGTGCCCGTCGCCGCCTGAATAACATCGTCATAGGCTGGCCAATCGGCCCAAGGCCCATCCTGACTGAAGCCAGCGAAATGGGCGTAGATGATATCAGGCTTCATCGCCTTCACATCCGCATAGCCAAAGCCAAGCCGCCCAATTGCTTTTGCCCGCACATTATGGACGAAGACGTCCGCGGTGGAGATCAGCTTACGCAAAACCTCTGCATCTTCGGGCCTCTTGAGATCGAGCACGACGGACTTCTTGCCCCGGTTCACCGTCATATGCGTGCCGCCCATATAGGGCGTTTTCTTGAACCCGCCCATATAGCGCGGCGTATCGCCGGTCGGGCTTTCAATCTTGATGACCTCAGCCCCAAGGTCCGCGAGCATCTGCGTGGCGTAAGGGCCGAAGATGACCGTGGTCAGATCAATGATGCGAATGCCTTCAAGCATCTTCATGAAGTTAGCCGTCCCGTTGTCTTATTGAACTTAGTTTATGCTGCTTGTGCGCCGCGAACGAGCGCGCCGGGGCGGGCCCCCGTCGACTGGTCATGCCGCCGGATGATAGCCCCGGAAACGATCGTCGCCTCATAGCCTGTGGCCTTTTGGTCCAATCGCCGTCCACCGGCGGGCAGATCATGGACAATCTCCGGCAGATGCAGGGTGAGGGCATCAAGATTGATGACGTTCACGTCCGCCTTGGCCCCAACCCGGAGTACACCCCGGTCATTGAGGCCAACCGCGCGCGCCGCCTTTGCGGAGAGCATGTGCACCGCATCGGCAAGGCCGATCTTGTTGTCCACACCGTCGCGAACCCAATGGGTCAGGAGGAAGGTCGAATAGCTGGCATCGCAAATTGCGCCGTAATGCGCACCGCCATCTCCCAGTGCCGGAACGCAATCAGGATGGACGAGCATTTCATGCGCGGAATCCAGCTTTCCGTTCTCATAATTGCCAAGCGCGGCCAGGAAAAAGCCCTTGCCGTCTGTGTCCAGAAAGCGGTCATAAATGACTTCTTCAGGGGAAACGCCGCGGGCCTCCGCAATCGCCGCAAAGCTTGCTTCTGGTGGCGGCGCATAGTTGGGCGGATTGTCGAGGGCGTACATCCACTTCCAATTGCGGGCGAGCGCATTGAAGGGATGGCCCGGCTCCGGCGTCTCGGACAGGAGCGCGCGGCGAAGTTCAGGGTCCCGCATCGCGGCCACCTTCTGGTCGAGCGGGAGAGCGGCGATCTTCTGCCAGCTCGGGCACATGATGAATGGATGAACCGAAAGCTCCAACCCGCCGATCAGGCCAATGGGGCGCGGCATGATCTGCGCTGTCACCTGGCCGCCATGCGCCTTTGATTGCGCCATCATATCAAGCACGCCCCGCCAACGCGGTGGCCCTTCATTTCCCGAAGCGAGCGTGAAGGTTGCCGGACGTCCTGAAGAGCGCATCAGATCATCAATGATGGGATATTCCTTATCCCACCCGACAAAGGCGTCGAGCACGATCTGGAGTGTCCCGGTGCCCGCATCGGCCATGCCGGCGCAGATTTCACGCAGTTCATCAACATCCGCCTGAAATGTCGGAATGCTGCCGCCATCGGCGGTCTTGTGGATCGACAGGCGCGATGTGGCAAAACCGAGTGCTCCAGCCTGCATCGCTTCGCGCGACAACTGCCGCATCCGCGCAAGATCTTCACTGGTCGCAGGCTCCCGCCGCGCGCCGCGTTCGCCCATGGCATAAACCCGCAATGGGGAGTGGGGGAGATAAGCTGCCACATCAATGTCGCGCTTCCCCGCCGCTACAACATCCAGATATTCGGGGAATGTCTCCCAATTCCAAGGCAGACCCTCAGCCATGACGACGCCGGGAATGTCTTCGACGCCTTCCATCACGTTGATCAACATGTCGTGGTCTTCTTGGCGACAGGGGGCAAAGCCGACGCCGCAATTCCCCATCACAGCGGTCGTCACGCCATGCGAGGACGATGGGGACATTTCTTCCGCCCAAATCGCCTGACCGTCATAATGGGTGTGCACATCCACAAAACCGGGGGTGACGATGCGGCCGCGCGCGTCGATTTCTTCCGCGCCAGATCCCGCAAATTGGCCAATGGCGGCAATTTTGCCACCGGAGATGGCGATGTCTGCCTCCTGCAGGGCGCCGCCCGTCCCGTCGACGACAGTCCCACCGCGGATAACAAGATCAAATTCGGCCGCCATATCCACTCCAGTTTCATTGTGCGTGCGTTTGCATCTGCGCTTTATCCTTGCACTTTGACCCGGGTGACGTTCACGTCAAGCCGAAACGGCCATGATTCTTCAGGAGAGACACAAGTGAAAGCCATTCAAATCAAACAGCCCACGTCGCTCGACTCTTTGGCTTTGGTCGACATGCCGGATGCGCCTGCGCCGGGGCCCGGGGAAATCAAGGTTCGTATCCGGGCAAGCTCGCTGAATTATCATGATTTTGCTGTTGTTGTCGGCATGCTGCCCACGGCAGACGGTCGTATTCCGATGTCCGACGGCGCGGGCGAGATTGTCGCCATCGGTGATGGCGTGACGGACTATGCCGTGGGCGACATGGTCGTCTCCACCTTCTTTCCGGATTGGCTCGACGGCACGCCGCCTGCCACGGCCTTCACGCGCGTCCCTGGGGACGGGATTGACGGCTATGCGCGTGAATACATGACCGCGCCGACCAGTTGGTTCACCCATGTACCCAAAGGATATTCCGCAGCGGAAGCCGCGACGCTCACCTGTGCAGGACTGACAGCATGGCGGGCGCTGGTCGTGGACGGACAAATCAAGGCAGGCGCGACTGTGCTTGTGCAGGGGACGGGCGGGGTTTCAGTCTTCGCTCTTCAATTTGCCAAAGCCATGGGCGCGACTGTGATTGCAACATCCTCTTCCAATGAAAAACTGGAACGAATGAAGGCGTTGGGTGCTGATCATCTCATCAATTATAAAGAAACACCGGAATGGGGCGCTGTGGTTCTCGGCCTAACGGGCGGTCGCGGCGTGGACCATGTTGTCGAAGTCGGCGGTTCCGGTACGCTTGACCAGTCGATGATCGCGGCCAAGCCCATGGGTCATGTCGCCCTCATCGGTGTGCTCGCGGGCTTTGCAGGCCCTGTCATGACAGCCACACTCATGGCAAAGCAATTACGCGTCATCGGCCTAACGGTCGGCAGCCGTCAGCAACAGCTCGACATGATCGCCGCCATTGATGCGACCGGCATCAAGCCTGTACTCGACAAGCACTTCCCGTTGGCCCAACTGGGGGATGCGTTCCGCCATCAGGCGGCAAACGCGCACTTCGGCAAGATCGTCGTCGACATTTAAGACAAGGGAACGGGCCTGAGCAGTGGCAGATCGTCAGCTTTCCAGCCTCAGGCCCGGCTACCGCGCGCTCATCTTTGGAAGCAGCGGCGGGATCGGTGCGGCGTTTGTACGGGCTTTGGTGGGCGACCCCAATTGCAGCGCGATCTATGCCGCCGCACGCACCGCAAGTCCGGCAGCGGGAAAGGTGAGGGGCCTTCGGTTCGACCTCACGGATGAAGCGTCCATCGCAGAGTGCGTCGCTGAGGCATCGGCCGATGGTCCGCTCGATCTGGTCTTCGTAGCCACTGGACTCCTCCACGATGCGGATATCCGGCCAGAAAAGAGCCTGCGCGCGCTTGATGCAGACGCGATGGCCCGCGCATTTCAGATCAACACCATCGGTCCGGCTTTGATCGCCAAGCACGCGCTGCCCAAACTCCGCAAGAATGATAAAGCCATCTTTGCGGCGCTCTCTGCCCGCGTCGGGTCTATTTCTGACAACCGGCTGGGCGGATGGCATGCTTATCGTGCCTCCAAATCTGCCCTGAATATGCTGGTCAAAACCTGCTCCGTGGAACTCGCATGGTCGCACAAGATGGCGGTGTGTGTGACATTGCATCCAGGCACCGTAGATACGCCGCTCTCGCAACCTTTTCAGGGCAAAGTACCAGAGGCGAAGCTGTTCACTCCGGACCTTAGTGCATCGGCGCTCTTGGCGGTGCTGGATCAGTTAGAGGCATCCCAAACCGGAGGTCTGTTCGCATGGGATGGACAACACATTCCGTTTTAAGGGATGAGGCCAATGCCGCTTCCGAACATCTCATCACCCAAGACACTTCACCGAACTGCCAAGTGCAAGGCTCGGGATGGACAGGTAGTCGTTACAGTCGACGCAAGTTGGCCGAGAGCTCAATAACAAAAAAGGGGCTAGGACCGCACGATGCATCTCCTAGCCGAATATTTAGATTAGCTCGTTTTGCAATCCAGCGACAAGATGGTTGGATACTTAAAGATCCCTGGCATACCGGTCAGAACGCATTTCATACCCGGCTTCAGGGCAGTGGGGAGAACGTCCTTACCATCCAATTTTATACCGATCATTTGTTTGAAAATCCAAATCTTCCCGTCCGTTAACTTCACTGCAGGTGTGCCAGTAGACATCATTATAGGGTACACTGTGGCAAGGGTGACGTCCTGTGTTGTAGTCGGTACGACTTTCTGTGCAGAAGCGGACTGGTCTATAACAGCGAGGGACATCACAATTAGTGCGGCAGAGAGTTTCTTAATCATAACGTGAAATTCCAATTTTTGATAAATTAGCCAAATTTGAGGACATAATTTATAAATAAATTATGATCATTATTACTAAAGATCGGATTTTTTATAGGTTGTATTGCCCCAACTTTTAATCGGTTAACCAGCCGCATGCACAGAGTCTATCCTAGGCGATCCCGGTTCGGCTTGATAATGAAGCCAATGTGCATTTGACTATGTGCGTGTTTAAGATCCCATTCAGGAGCGAACTAAGCCAACCAAGTCTGCGGAAAACTTCAAGGAGGCGGCGGTTCGGATGGCACGGGCTAGCCGGAGTTTGGACGGCGTCTTACCAAGATTGTGACCGCTAGGGCTGTCAATGAAACGCGGCTAACCGCGCAGGCTGAGGAGTATGTTGGAAGGACGCCCGGGGCCAATCTGCATAAATGTAGGCAGAGAAGTGGACTAATCCTTACGGCCTTCGCCTTCTCGCTCGCCCTCACCCTCGGCGCGGCGATGGCAACGCGCGCACTTCTCGATGTTGATCATGCCTTCTTCACGGTGTGCGGCAACGATGTTGGCCTGTTGATGTTCATGGCAACCGTAACAGGTGTAGCGTTTGTAATCACCGCCCAGATGGCAGGTAGTGCAAGCAGTATTGTGATCTTTATCAAGCGCGAAGAAGCGGTTGTGATCAAACGTTGCAGGCTTCCATCCCGCAGGCTGGTGACAGGTTGAGCACGCCAGTTTTGATGCCTTGTGCACGGCATCGCGCGGCGGAACGTGACAGGATTGACAGTTTGCGCGTACCTCTGCCTTCAAAAGGCTGTGGTCAAACCGAAGGGCACGCGCGCGAACAAACTTCGGTTTTGTGTGGTCGCTATGGCAGGCCATGCAGTTCGGCTCCAGCAGAGCCTGATGGAATGGAGGACGGCCTTTGCTTGATGTGACCTTGATCCCTTTCGTCGTCCGCAGACCGATATCTGTGACAGCGTGGCAAGTGATGCACCGGTCGGCTGCGACACCTCGCAGCGGCGCGTGGCAGGCAAAACAGTCCGTTTGCAGCGCCGAATGGGCGGGGATGAGATTACCGGGGCTCAACATCTCGTGCGGGCGCACGAAGCTCAGATAAATGATCACTGCCAGCACCAACGCCAAGCCAATCCAAATGGGGTGCTTCATTTCCACCCCCAGAACAAGAAGGTTGAGAGGATGTGCGCCGTGGCTAGAACGCCAAAAGCTGCGGCGATTGGCAGATGGATCGTCCGCCACTTTTTAACCCAGCCGGCAGCAAGGCTATCCCAAAAGAGCTGATGTTCTATGGCCGCTTCATCGAACCCATCTTCCCGAAGGTTCGCCCTTGTTTTCTTCATCCAGTGCTGCGCCCGCTGAACGAGATATTTTCCCGTCAAGCCACTGATGATGTTCACGCCCATGGCCAGCACGGCCAACCAAGCGAGGACGGCATTAAAATGAACGCCCGCATGGATGAGAATGAATGTTGATCCCGCCCATGCCAGGCCTTCATGCACCCGCAACAGGCGCATCGGGTTTGAACTTTTGATGTAGCCCCGTTTGCGCAGCGAATGTCCAAAGGAGAGCAGGATGAGGAAGACTCCGACAATCCCTAAATAGCGCCCAACCCAAACTGTGTCCGTCAGGTGTAAGACAAGATCAACAAAGAGCGTCACCGCTGCGAGCACGATCAACCGGACATAAAAGGGCAAAATTTCGCGGAGGACGAGGCTGATCCTCATCTTGGAACTGGCCGGAAACCGTTCCGGGATATGCGCGAGCCAATCATAACGCTTGAAGTATCAGAGGGCCGTCGCGGTTCCCATGATCAAGATCAAAACATGCGTCATGGAAATCGTCGCGGCGAGGGTTTTCCAATCTCTCTGAACCGGGGGGTGTTGACCTTATGACATTGCTAATGTCATAAAATTTTCTTTTCTCAGTATTAGGGCTCGTATTGATGCCATCGGGAATTTTTCTGCCGCAGAAGACGAAGGACAGCCAAAAGGCTGCCGGAGATGCAACGAAGACGGGGAAACCGTCAGCGTGACCGCCCAGCGTTACACACTTTACGGCCTGAAGCTCTCCTACTTCACCGGCAAACTTGAAGCTTACCTGAGGGCTAAGGGAGTGGCGGTCCAGTTCGTAGAGATGGATACTGCCGACTTCAGGCAATGCGCCAAAGAGACCGGGGTCGCACAGATGCCACAACTCCGCTCCCCGCAAGGGACCTGGCTCACCGACACCACCGCGATCCTGGCAAAGTTCGAGGATGAGGGCGTCGAACCGAAGCTTCGTCCCAAGACCACCACCGGCGAATTTCTGAGCCGCCTGCTCGAAGACGCCTTCGACGAGTGGCTCTGGCGCCCGGCGCTCTATTATCGCTGGGCGTTCGAGGAGGATTCGCGTTTGATGGGCCGACAAATTGCACGAACGCTGCTGCGCGACGTACCGGCGCCACTTTGGCTCCGGAGCCTTTTGATCACAAGACGTCAGAAGTCGGAATATCTTCGCGCCGACGGCGTGACACGCGAGAACGGACCGGCAATTGAACGCCACTATTTAGCAGTGCTGGATATGCTGGAGCCGGTTCTGGCCAAACGACCCTATTTGTTTGGTGATCGGCCGTGCGAGGCGGATTTCGGACTTTTCGGTCCCATGTTCCGTCACTTTTCCAACGATCCGACACCATCAGCAATCCTGCGGGAGCGGGCGCCGAATGTCCTAGCATGGACCATGAGAGTGTGGGCAGCAACACCGGACAACCTTTCCAGCTGCGACCGTGTGGGAGATCCACCAGACGATCTCAACCCGCTCCTTCGCTGCATTGGCGCGGACTATTTGCCGTATCTGGAAGCCAATCTGAAGGCGGTGTCGTGCAACCTCCCCAAGGTGCGTTTTCAAAGTTTCGGCGGCCAGTTTGAAATTCCTGCGTCCCCTTATCGAGCGGCCTGCTGGCTGGAGCTTCGTCGCCAATATGCTTTGTTATCTCCCGCGGAACAGGCTGCTATAGCCACACGACTAGGCGGAGAGGCTATGTTGGTTGGCCAAATTCAAGAACCGATCCTGACGCCGCCATCAACAGGGCACAGGATCACAAACCGCCATTGGATTTGATGGCAAGGGTATGGTGTTGTAACTTGAGTTGCGGCTTCAACGATTGTGGTGGCGGCTCAAAGCCCATCAGTATCGGAAACTGTTGGCGGACAGGGTGTCCCCATGGGATCACGCAATTCCATAGCTAAACGGACCAAAGGGTTATTTTCCCACCATCTATCCCACCACTTTTATTCTGTTTGGAGAAACAGTGGGCAGGGAGCCGTCGTGTTGCAGCAAGGCGTCTTACAGAAGTCGTCAGCCAACTTGCTAGAAGCTGAGCGGGGCGGTCTTCAGCTGGGCCATGCTCCAACAAGCAATTCATTTCGGCCACATGCAACAACGCGCTTCTATTGCAAACTTATTGGCTCTACGTAATTTCAGGCTTGCCGTCGGCCCGGTCCGGCCAGTCGGGTATCATGAGCACGGGGGAAGAGTGTCCATATTATCACAACAAGAACTGGAGCGCCATCTGTGGGGCGCGGCAGACATCCTCCGGGGCACCGTCGATGCCGGGGACTATAAGCAGTACATCTTCGGCCTGCTGTTCTTCAAACGCCTCTGTGACGTCTGGGACGAGGAGTATGAGACCCTTCTGGCCGAAACCGGCGACGCCGCTGAAGCCGCTGACCCGGACGAGCACCGGTTCCACATCCCGCCAGAGCATCGCTGGGATGCGGTACGTCAGCAGTCCACGCAGATCGGGCAGCGGCTGAACAACGCGCTGGCCGCCATCGAAGATGCCAACTTGCGGCTGCGCGGCGTGTTCAACTCGGTGGACTTTGCCAATCAGGATCGCTTCTCCGATGCCTTGCTCGAAAAGCTGCTGGCCCATTTCGAGAAGCACCGCCTGCGCAATGCCGATGCGCCTGCCGACATGCTGGGCGACGCCTACCTCTACCTCATCAAGATGTTCGCGGAAGGTGCGGGCAAGAGGGGCGGGGAGTTCTACACTCCCCGGTCAATCGTCAGGCTCATGGTCGAGATCATCGACCCGCGCCCGGGCATGTCGGTTTACGATCCCACATGTGGATCGGCGGGCATGTTGCTGGAGGCGGTACAATATCTGAAAGACCGGGGTGAGGATGCCCGCAGCCTGTCGCTCTATGGGCAGGAGAAGAACTTCGCCACGTGGGGCATCGCCGAGATCAACCTGTTCCTTCACGACGTGGACGACGCCTTTATCGCCAAGGGCGACACGATCCTTTCACCCAAGCGGTATGATCCCAAGGCCCGCGAGTTTGTCGAGGGCATCGGGGCCTATGACCGGGTGCTCGCCAACCCGCCGTTCTCGGAGAAAGTGTGGGGCTACGAGGTTTGGCAGAACGGCGACCCGTTTGGGCGTGATGACTATGGCTGCCCGCCCAAGGGCTACGGCGATCTTGCTTTTGTCCAGCACATGCTCGCCAGCCTCAAGGATGACGGGATGCTGGCGGTGGTGGTGCCGCATGGCGTGTTGTTCCGTAGCGGGGCCGAGGGCCGCATCCGGGAGGCCATGCTGGCCGCAGACGTGATCGAGGCGGTTGTCGGGCTTGCCACCAATCTGTTCTACGGAGCGGGCATCCCTGCCGCCCTGCTGATCTGCCGCAAGAAGAAGCCAGCCGACCGGCGCGGCAAGGTGCTGATCGTCAATGGCGACGCCACCTATCAGCCCGGCAAAGCGCAGAACTTCCTGACTGACGATCATATCCGCACGCTCGCCGATGCCGTTCACGGCTTTGCCGACATCGACAAGCTGGCCCGCGTGGTGCCGGTGGCCGAGATCGCCGCCAACGGCCACAACCTGAACATCAGCCGCTATGTGCAGACCGGCGCGGATGCCGAGGCGGTCGATGTCGCGGCGGAGGTGGCCAAGCTGCAAGACCTGATCGCCCGGCGCAACGATGCCGAGGCGGTGATGTTCGCCCACCTCCAGAGGCTTGGCTATGTCGAGTGACGTGGCTGAACTGACGCGGACAGTAACCGCCGTGCCGGACGGGTGGCGATCCTGTAAACTCGGTGAGGTCGCCGTGCTTGGTGGCGGAACGACGCCATCGCGGGCAGAGGAAACGTATTGGCTTGATGCGGCTATCCCGTGGGCGACGCCTTCGGACATCACCTCACTACCAATCGGCGTTTCGAGCATTTCTGAAACGGAAAGCCGGGTTTCGGATAGGGCGATGGCCGAGTGTTCCTTGCCACTCAACCCTCCCGGCACGGTGCTGATGACGTCGCGGGCTACGATTGGGTTTGCCGCAATCAACGCCGTTCCTATGACTACAAATCAAGGGTTCATAACCTTCAAGGCCGGGGAATGTCTCGATCCGGCGTTTCTGCTTCACTGGCTCACGGCGTCACGGTCTGACCTTGTAGCGGCGGCGGGCGGCAGCACCTTCAAGGAGCTTAGCCGGGGAACTGCCAAGCTGTTGCCCATACTTCTTCCGCCCCTCGACGAGCAGCGGCGGATCGCCGAGGCGCTGCGGTCGGTGGATGATGCGGTTGCGACCCAATCGGCTTTATGTTCGCACCTGCGACAGGTCGCAGATGATCTGGCCGATGAACTATACGCCCGAGAGATCGCCGATTGCGACGGCGACCTAGTCGCCTTTGGCGAGGCTTGCGAGACAGTGCAGGTCGGCATCGTCGTCAAGCCCGCGTCCTATTACGTTGACGACGGCGGCGTGCCCGCGCTGCGTTCCACTAACATCAAACGGAACGCCATTGACTATTCGGCACTCGTACAACTTTCGCAGGTCGGCCATGAGATCAATCGGAAGTCAGCATTGCGGGCGGGCGACGTGGTGACGATCCGGACCGGCGAGCCGGGAAAGACGGCTGTCATTGCTGATGACGCTCCATCACCACTCAACTGCATCGACATCATTTTTTCCCGGCCCAAGCCGGTGTTGCGGCCCTATTTTGCCGCCTACTTCATCAACTCCAATACCGCTCGCTTGCAGATCGCCGCCATGCAGGGCGGTTTGGCCCAACAGCATTTCAATGTTGGCGAGATGAAGAAGTTGAGGATGCCGCTGCCGAGCCTTGCCCGACAGGATCGGATCATCGAAGTTCTGGACGCTGCGTGGCAGTCTGTGCGGATTGAGGAAGCCCAACTTGCGACCCTGCAATCAACGAAAGCCGCGTTGATGTCGGCGCTCCTGTCCGGGCATGTCCGGGTGCCCGCGTGAGCGAGTATCGCCTCGCCGAGAAGCCCGCGATGGAAGTGCTTACGGCGCTGGGCTACCAGCCGCTTGCGCCCGAAACGGCGCTGGCGATGCGGGTGGAAGAAAACCGGGTCATCCTCAAGCCGGTGCTGATCGCGGCGTTGCAGGCTCTCAATGGTATTGGCGCGGGTGATGCCGAAGCGGTCTATAGCGACCTTGCCACCCTGTCTGACAATGAGGAATGGCAGCGCAAGCTGCGCGGTGGCTATTCGCGCCGCCTGACCGGCGAGAACCGCGACCGGCCCATTGCGCTGATCGACTTCAAGACGCCCGGCAACAACACGTTCCACGTCGTGCGTCAGTTGCGCGTCGCCGCCCAGCGCCCGCGCATCCCCGACATCGTGCTATTTGTGAACGGCATCCCGCTGGTGGTGATCGAGGCCAAGTCGCCACTCAAGGGCACCGCGACCGGTGACGAAGCGTTCGAGCAGATCAAGCAGTATGAGCGCGACATCCCGCGCCTGTTCTACCCCAACATGTTCAATATCCTGACCGATGGGATGAAAACCGAGTATGGCGCGACAGGCTCGCCTTCGCAGTTCTACGCCCCATGGCCTGACGCTTGGCCACGCGACCGCGCTGGCTTCCCGGATGATCTGGCGAAAGACCTGTGGTGCCTGTGCGAGCCATCGCGCTTGCTGGACCTGCTGGCGCATTTCATCGTGTTCGAGATCGACCCGGAAACGGGGCGGAAGGTCAAGAAGGTCTGCCGCTATCAGCAGTTCCGCGCGGTCAACAAGGCGGTGCGACGGGTTGCAACGGGCGAGCACCGCAAGGGCCTGATCTGGCACACGCAGGGTTCCGGCAAGAGCCTGACGATGGTTTTCCTCGCGCTCAAGCTGAAAACCCACCTGACGCTCGACGCGCCGACGCTGGCGAACCCCAACATCCTTGTGCTGACCGACCGGATCGACCTCGACGACCAAATCAGCAAGACCTTCGTCGCCTGCGGCCTGCCCAACCCGGCGCAATGCGGTTCGGTGGCGGCATTGCGCGAGGCGGTGAACCGGGGCGGTAATGGTCAAATCCTGCTATCCACCATCTTCAAGTTCGCCGGATCGAAGGAAGCGATCCCCAACTCGGCCAACTGGATCGTGCTGGTGGACGAGTGCCACCGCACACAGGAAAAGGACTTGGGCGCGTTCCTGCAAGCGACGCTGCCCGACGCCCACTTCTATGGCTTCACCGGCACCCCGATCAAATCGACCGACAAGGACACCTACGCCCGGTTCAGCGTCGCGGGCGAAGGCTATCTCGACAAGTACGGCATCGACGACGCGGTGCGCGACGGCGCGACCGTGCCGATCCTCTACGAGGGCCGCAAGGCCGACTGGTCGATCAACGAGGCCGAGATCGACATCCTGTTCGACCGCTGGTTTGTCGATCTGCCGGACGACAAGCGCGAGGAACTGAAGCGCAAGGGCCTGACGCTGGCCACCATCGCCAAGCACCCCGAACGCATCCGGCTGATCGCCTATGATATTTGGGAACACTTCAAGCAGGTGTGCCAGCCGGATGGCTTTAAGGCGCAGATCGTGGTCGTGGATCGCGAGGCCATCGTTCTTTACCGTGCCGCCCTGTCCGGCGTGATCGCCGCCGATCTGCTCACGGGCGGCATGGAGGCCGAGGCGGCGGAGCGCCAAGCCGACGCCATGATCGCCTGCGTGTTCTCCAAGAGCCAAGAAGACAACAAGCCCAGCGAGAACGCCGAGGTGCAGGCGCTGCGCGACGGGCTGGAAGCGTTCTACCTCGATGCCGAAGGTGAGAAGGACGCTAAGAAGCGGTTCAAGGCGTATGGGCAGGAGCCCAGCTTCCTGATCGTGTGCGACAAGCTGCTGACCGGATTTGACGCGCCCATCGAGCACGTCATGTATCTCGACAAGCCGCTCAAGGAGCACAACCTGCTCCAAGCCATCGCCCGGACCAACCGCACGTGTTCGATCAAGCTGCCGAACGGGGGCGAGGTCGCCAAGCCCAATGGCCGGATCGTCGATTACATTGGCGTCACCAACCATCTGGACGAGGCGCTCAAGTCCTACCGCGCCGATGATGTCGAGAACGCGCTGCGCGACATCGCCGTGCTGCGCAACGACCTGAAGGAAGCCCATGCCCGCTACCGGGCGCAGAAGCGCGCCATGGGGCTGGTGGGCATGGACGAGAAGGCAGCCGCCTACAAAGCGGCTGCCATCGCCGCAGACGGGCGCGAGGATGAGTGGTTCGACCTCCAAAGGCTGACCCGCACCTTCATCAAGGTTTACGGCGATTTGTCGCCTGATCCGGCCATCCTCGACTTCATCGCCGAGGTGAAATGGGCGGCGGCGTTCCTGCGGCTGGCCACGCAGGCCATCGCCAAGGATGAAAGCCTCGACCACCGCAGCTACAGCGGCAAGATCAGGGACATGCTCGAAGAGCACGTCCACGTCACCGGCCTGTCCACGACCATCCGGCTGCGCAACATCACCGACCCGAACTTCGCCGACGACTTCGCAACGGACGACAAATCCGAGGCCGAGTTGCAGGAGGCGTTCGTGCGCAAGTCCGCCGAGCTTCGCCGCGTCACCCGCGAACTGGTGGACAAGAACCCGGCGCAGTATGGCCGCTTCTCCGAGCGAGTGCTGGAGATCATCCGCCGCTTCGAACAAGGGCAGGTCGCTGCGGCTGATGGCTTGGCGGACTTCGAAGGGCTGACCGGCGACATTCAGGCGGAGCAGGGCGCGCACGCCGAGCTTGGCATGGACGAGAACGCCTTTTCGATCCTGCGCATCATGGAGGCCCTAGCGCCGGACACGGACCACGGCACCTTGCAAGCCGCAGCCATCTCCATTGGCGGGGTCTATGCTGAGGCAGCCGCGACCCAGCCCGCCTTTGCGCACATGGAAGCCTACCTCCGGTCCCTGCGCCAACAGGTCCGCCGCATCCTTACCGACCACGGCATCGGCGAAACCAAGGCCATCCGCGAAAAGGTCGAAGAGTTCGCCATTCACGCTTATGGGGCCGGGGCGTGATGGCCTCACTGCAGATCGGTCAGAGGGAGATCCCCTACGAGCTTTGCCGTTCGGCTGCGGCATCAGAGCGGCGTATCACGGTGACGCCGGACCGTGTTGAGGTGCTGGTGCTCGCCTGTGACGGCGACGACGACATCGCCGGGTTCCTTAAGCGCAAGCGCCAGTGGGTCTTCAACACGGTGCGCGAGATGGAGCGCGTCACGGCAGATCGCCACGCTGTCCCGCGCTTCATCACCGGGTCCAAGATCCCATATCGTGGTCGGAAGACGTCGTTGACCGTCCGCCGCACGGATGCTGAGCGGGCAGCGGTCCATTACCGCAACGGGTTCGTCGTCGATCTGCCGCATTGGGTTGGGGAGGACGCGGACAAGCTTGTCGCGAGCGAGCTGAAGCACTGGCTCAAACAGCGCGCACGGCGCGACGTGAAGGACATCGCATCGGACTATGGCAAGCGTTTCGGTCTTGTGCCGAGATCAATCCGCACTGCGGACTTTGCTAACGGTTGGGGGTCATGCGGCCCCGAAGGCAACGTGCTCATCAACTGGCAACTGATCTTCGCGCCGAAGAAGATCATGGAATACGTGGTCGCACACGAACTCGCCCATCTCCGTCACCGCACCCACGGCCCAAAATTCTGGAGATTTGTTAGTCAACTTCAGTCCGAACACGATGCCGCAAAGGCTTGGCTTGATCGGCATCAGGCGACGCTCTCCGGGTCTTTTCTGGACAACATCTGACTACGGCTACGCTAGGCTGTAGGGATCGCAGACACCAATGCGCACCCATCGCCTGAACGGACCACTGTAGACGCAGACCAGCCGCACACGCTTCCCAGCGAACTGGGCGAGGATGCCGCGTTTCCCGACCGGCACGTCATACTGGTAAGACTGCCCCACGCGGGTCAGTTGGTAGTCGCGATAGTCGAGCCACTCGCCGACATAACCGTGCGCTATGGCAAGCCGCTCCAGATGCTCCCGCATAAGGGCCTTCTGGGACGTCCACGGCGCGATGCTGACGATCTTGGCTGCCTGCGCCCCAATCAGGTCGCCGTGCGTATCTGGAAGCATCCTAAGGGGATGTATGACGCTGGGACGCTGTCCACGGCTGAAGCAGAACGTGAAGCCCTCTAGGGCCGCCTGCCTTGGTTGATCGCCCTGAAGGTCTGTCATTTGAACTTTCTTCAATGCTGCCCGTCTCGGCGGCAAGTCAGTTCCATAAAATGTTCGAAGGGCACCCCAAACCAAACGCGGAGGTGCCCTTCGTCTCGCGGCGGGAATTCAGGGCGCTGTTGGTGCCGGAGCCGCGAGGGGGAGTAGCTTCACGCTTAGGGGGTTGGGCTTCAGTTCTTTGGTAGAACCGTTGGAAGCATCAACGCCGCCACCGATCAGCCCGCCCAACAAGATGTTACCTGCGAGTGCTAATCCACCGCCGCCAGCCTTTTGACTGGTAATGGTGGCTTCAACAGGTTCATAACCCTCCTTGTTGATTTTGACGACGAAGCCGTCTTTCCGCTTCAGCTTGAGCGAACACGGCGTCTTGCAACGCAAGCCGTTCGAAAACTCTACGTCGGCGCTTGGCGGTTCGCTAAGCACCGTAAACGACTGTTTCGTTCCGCGCGTGATCGTAGCGCATCCCGGCAGGACGCCAGCGATGATCACGACACCAATGAGCTTGGCCCACATGTTGATTTCCCCTGTTTTCAAAATTTAGAAACGGAAGCCGATTGTGGGCGCGAATGAATGCGTCGAGACGCCGCTTGAGTAGTTCCCATAACGGTACTCAATGCGGGCAAAGATGCTCGACGAGATCGGATATTCCAGTCCGGCACCAACCTTCATGCCGTTCACCTTGATCGACGGTACCGTTACATTGACGTCCCCGACGGAGGCTGACGGCTTCAAAGCAAGGTTGGAATATCCGCCGAGCAGATAAAGCTTGCTGCTCCCCGTGCGGAAGCCGATGCGGGCTTCAGCGTTGATGTCGCGGCCTGCGGCAACGCAGACGGTGTCACCGGCAACGTAAACGTCGGTCGCGCAATCTTTGACAGGGCTGTCGTCTAGGCCAAGCGCAACGCCGATAAACGCCTTGTCCGATACCGGGACATCCAGACCAACGACGCCCCCAACCGCAAAACCATCGTTCAAATCTAAGCCACCGCGAAGGCCGCCATAAATTTCCACAGGAGCCGCATAGGCTGGCGACGCCAAAGCGACGGTCGCCGCTGCTGCAAACAAAATCCGCATATTTTCTCTCCAGATCATAGAGTTAGGCTAGAAAAAGAACCTAACTGACTGGCCGATATCCTGAAACGGGATATTCTACAATGGGATTTAAATATGCGGTGTGACGAAGTCGATCTTCCTCAAACCGTACACGGTCCTGACGCAGCAACTGATTGCCGCGAGGACGGCTGCGGGACTGACGCAGGTCGAATTGGCCAGACTATTGGGAAAGCCCCAATCCTTTATTTCCAAGTACGAGCACGCTGAACGCCGCCTCGATGTGGTCGAGTTCCTGATGGTGTGTCGCGCACTTAACGCTGACCCAGCCCAGATTTTAAAGGCAATCGGCGACGAGTTTCCGAACGTGTCCTCCGAGCGGGCCTGACCGCGACGCCCGTCAGCATGGTCAAGTGAACATGCTCGCAATCCGGTCCGTCTGCTCCCACACGAACAGCTGACGTGACATGATCTGATCCTTCAGCCGCTGCCGTGTCGGATTGCGCGTGTACTTGGACAGCGCCTTGAGGCGCGTCTGGCCGTTGTAGATGGCCCGGTGGGCGCGGTGGATGTCGCATTCACGCTGAGAGCCGTAGGCCACGTTCCAGCCCTTCACTGAACCAAAGCGCGACCGGCCGGGCGGCATGACCAGCGTGGTGCACTTCCGGCCCGTCATCGGGCATAGGGCGTACCAACGTTCGCCGCCGAAGCGCATCGGCACACTCGTCAACGCGACCGTGCAGTCCACGCGCTGCCCGTGGGCGTATCCGGTGAACTTGAGAAAGGGCTGCGGCTCTTGGTAGAAGGCGTCCGCAACGACGGTCATTTCGGCGGTCTTCTGCCCACGGCAGCTCCACGTCACAACCCGCCTGCTGAGGCAGTCGCGCTTGGGCAAGCCGAGTTGTTTCAGGTGCGACAGGTCGAGGGTGATGCAGTCGTCTGTGGTCGGTCGGTTGCTCCGTCGCCCAGACCCGTAGCCGCCCATCTCTCTGCTCCCAAGTTCTTCGAAATATTTTGCGTAACTATCACAGTTTGCAGTTTTTTTCGAGTGAAACACATGCTGGCGTAATTAATTACAACCGTCGCGGCATTCATTCCGCCGGGGGTGCAGCCCCTCCACATTTGGTGACCACCACCACCACCACCCTCTAACAAGATTAGAGGGTGGTGGTAGAGGCGTCAGCGTCACCTTCGCCACCCTCTCCACCACCCCTAAATCGATGGTGGCGAGGTGGCGGGCCACTTCGTCGGCCTGCTCAGACCAAGTCTTCGCCATTGTCGTAATCAACAACCATCGGGACCCCAGACACGATGAAAGGCCGGGGCTTTCCGGTAAAATCTTTCCGTTCCACGGACCGCAGATGACCTGACTTCACCAAGTCCTTCTGGGTCAGTTTGACGCGACGCTTGTCGGCTGGGCTTTGAATATCAAGGTGCAGCGCCCGAGCGATGGCGTAACCCACCCAATCGTGGGCCTGTTCGCTGGCACGGTATGCTCCCATGCCAACCAAACGCTGTATATCCTGAACCTCAGCAGGCGTGGTGTAGTCCACAATTACTGGCGGCGTCCATGGCTCAAGCGCCGCAACGCTGTCTCCGCGATGTTCGAAAGAGCCATTACCAAGTTCCACTGAGTTCCGGTGGAACCAAGTCCCTTTTTCTGCGGGCGTGCGGTTGTGTTTGTCGTCGCTGACAACGACATACCGCCAACGTTCATCTTCTTCGATCCCGTACTTTTTTGCATCGTCTGTCGTCATACGGTTTAGCGTCAACAGAGACCGCGCAGCGTTGGACAAAGCGGAGGCTCCCCGAGCCGAGTTGGTTTTTACCTCAGCCGATCCCTCCTTCGACGTGTGATGAACCAAGACAATGACACAATCGGCAGCCTTGGCGACACGCGCCCAAGCCTTCACAATCTTATCAATCTTAATGTTTGAATTCTCATCCACTTCATGGCTTGAGACGAACGGGTCAATGATGAGAACCTTGATACCCCGCCGCATCAGCTCCTCCTTGATCGCCTCGTATACGGGTTCGAGGAGCTGCACGCCGTTGCGGTCCTCTGTGGCCGTGCACAGTGCCGCGCCGTTCATCGCGCTGTCGACAAACAGGTTCCCCGCAATGTCTGCCGGTTCAAGCCCATGCAGCTTTGCTGCCGCTTGAACGGACCGCGACAGTTCGTCGAGGTCATCCTCTTGGTTCCACACCCAAACCCGTTGTTGGCCGCCCCAGACGTTCTTCCCGAGGAATGCCCGCCCCGAGGCAAGAGAGAGGGCAAGTCCAGAGATGAACGTCGACTTACCCATGCCACCTGGGGCCACCACTACCGCAACTGTTCCGCTAAGGAGCCAATGCCCGAACACCCAATCCCGCCGAGGGATCTTCGTCGGGTCGCGCCAGTCGTAGGGCGTGGCCTTGATCTCGCTGGCTTGCTTGGACGCGGCCTTGACGGCGGCCCGTGCCTCAACGCTCTTAAGGGCGGCAGTAAAGTCGCCCCCGTGCTCGTAGTGCACGTGCAGGTCGAACGCATCTCCAAAGCGGCACCCACTGGCCCCTTCGGCGCCAATCTTCGCGTCTGCGTCGCTGCCAGAGAGAGACACAAAATGCTGCGACCCGTCGTCAGCCTCGATGACCCGCGTGGCAAAGCTTCCACTGGTCTGGTGGGGTGAACGCCAATCCTTGTCGTTCCGAGGAGACTGCTCGTACCCGTATTCGATCAGGAGGGTCTCGATTTCGTTGCTGAGGTTGAATTCTTCGATGACGTCCGGCGATCCTGATGTCTGCCGCTTCTTCCGGCGCTGCGCCGCCTTCGTCGCGGCAGCATCGCGCAGTTCATTTTCCTCCTTACGCCGCCGTCGAACTGCGTCGATGAGGCGACTGGCCTCTGGAGCGTTCAAACTCGCTGGCGGTCCTTCGTGGATAATATGTTGGTAGAAGATGGGGGTTCCGTCGTCCTGACGCCTCTCTGGCGGCACGTTTGGCAAGTAAACAGGCTGTGCAGGACCAAGAAGCTTCTGGTCGGCAACAACACCCAACGTGTGCAAATGTTCGGAAAACGCTTCACCCAGTTCCGACCATTCGTTGAAGGCCAATTCCGGCGCAAGCTCGGTCACAAGTCGCCACTTCCGGTCGTTGGGTTTGGCAGACGCCGTGCTGTACACGGCATGGCGGACGTCACCGAAGAAGGAAGTCACCGCCGCAGCAAGTTCTGAAGCGTCGTGGTTGCCCTTGTCGATGTCAGACATCAGCAAGGGGAACCGTCCGTGTTCGCGCTGTGCGGCGTGACTGCGTGCATCATCTGCGGCGTTAGCCGTTGTGTACGAGGAGGGGATGATGAAGTCCGCCGCGTCCTTTAGAACCGCCGTTGGCGCTTTGACGCGCTCGAAGATCTCGTTGATGGTGATGGTGTCGTAGGCCGCATGGGCGAGTTTGCGGGTGTCGATGATGCCGTGTCCAAGGAGGACGCCGCGCGTGTGCTTTGTTGTCATTGGTCTTAGTTCCGTAAAAATCCCGCCAGCGGGTTTCGTCCGCAGAAGCTGCGACGATGTTCGTGTGCGGGGTTGAATTCTGGGTGCGTCGGGTGCTGCCAGCGCGGCTACTTGTTGGCGCTGGTTGACGATTGGAGGCAGCTTTCCACCCACGCGTCGAGGTCGACACGGCGGTAGCGTACAGCCCCGCCCAGCTAGCAGTAGAGCGGGCCATCGCCCCACGTCCGAAAGCGCTCCAATGTCGATTTGGCGAGGCGGACGTAGGTTGCAGCTTCTGCGGTGGTGAAAAGCTCGCAATTCACAACAAACGGTGCGAATTCAGACGTGGCTGCGCGGTGGGGCGCAAGCGCCTTCGCGCTTGGCCCATTCTTAAATGTGTTCATTATTTGATCCTTGGTGGGGCGCGGCTACCGCCGCGCGATTGGGTTTTATTGGTGCGGTTGAAGGGGGAGCTTTTTCCCGAGCGCAACGGCGAAGACAGGCGCAAGGATTGCGTCATATTCCTTCCCGAAACTGTCAATTTCTGCATCTGTCGGCTGGAACGGGTGCCAGTTGAAGCTCATGTACGTGACCCCGTTTCCAAGGTCGTGCAGCGTGACTTCAACGCTGAAGCCCTTGGCAACTGGGCCTGAACTCCGTGCGATGACGCGGCTGTTCTTCGCCACTTTTTGGCTCTGAAAAACGTGTTTCGGGCGCATCATGACACTGAGCCAATATCAGCAGTGCCGGAAAGTGCGCGAATGTCTTCAACGCGCCACGCCGTGATGCGGGGACCGAATTTGACTGGCTTCGGGTAACGGCCAGCCTTGACGCCAGCCCACCATGTGGACGTGCCAATCGGAAGAAGGCCGGGTTTGCCGCGCCCCTTGTCGCCGACGATAGTTTTTAGACGGAGAAACCCGTCAGACGGGTAGGTGTAACTCGACATGCTGCAACTCCTTTTTCTTGTGCAGCGACGTCTATAATCACTTTATTTGCCCCGTTGCCAACGGGGGGATCGGTGCATTCCCACTTTAACGAGCTGGCTTTTTCCGCCGACCCTCGCGGATAGCCATGGCTTTATTGATTTGCCGTGCCGCGACCTTTTCAGCTTTTCGTTTTTCGCCCTCTTCCCAGTTGAAACCCAGCTTTTTCATATGTGGAAGTACATGCTTTGGAGTGGGTTTTGGGTTAAGATTTGCAAGTTCCCTCATATCCGCCAACATCTCGATCCAAGAAACCAGCTCCGCGTATTCATCGCCGACGCCCCACAGGCTGGAGGCTGACAGCGCGGTTGTCCCACGGAACCGTTCGTCTAGGTCATGATTGTTGATGAGGTCCTTGACGAGGCGGCCAGCCACATACTCGACCCACGTGATCTTTGTGCTGTCAGCAGCTTGTCCGTCAGCTATGGCCCTCCAAATAGTCTCAGCTGCTGAGCGTTTGGAAAGGCGATCCGACTTCTGCCCACGAGCTACCTCCAGCGCATAGGCTAGGCCGTCAGGGTCGCCACAGTCACGCGGCTCCGGCTCATGTTGCAGACCATCAGGACCGATGCTGTCTTCCATCATAGTCCGCACCATGCCGCCCAGTCAGCCATGAGTTTGAAACGTTTGGGTAACATGTCGCCTCGGCGGTAAGCCGCCTCCACCTTACTTCCCACTGAGTGGGCCAGAGCCATTTCAACGAGGTCGCGATCATGGTCCGTGTGCTCAGCCGCCCAGTCGCGGAATGTTGATCGAAAGCCATGTACTGTAACATTTGCGACCTCCATTCGCTTCAGCACTGCGCCAAGTGACATGTCAGAAAGCGGCTGACCGCGCATGCCCGGGAAAATGTAGGGGCAACCTGAAATCCGAGGCATCTGATGAAGTAGGCTCTGTGCAGCATCAGATAGTGCAACCCGATGTTCCCTTCGTGCTTTCATCCGCTCGGCGGGGACAATCCAAACATCGTCCTTGAGATCCGCCCACTGCGCGTGCCGAACTTCGCCGGAACGCGCCGCTGTCAAAATCGCAAACTCCAATGCCCGTGCCGCTATGCCTTCTCGCCTGCGTAACTTATCCATAAACGCGGCTGCATCGCGCCATGGCAGTGCCGGGTGATGACGAACCTTTTTCACTTTTGCTTTTGGGGGTAGGGCCGCTTCAAGGCCGCCACGCCAGAGCGCGGGGTTCTCTCCCTCACGCCAGCCAAACAACTTCGCGCTGTTGAGAACTGCCTCAATCCTCATACGGACCCTACTAGCTGTCTCCGGCTTTGCCGCCCATATCGGCATCAGGACATCAAGGACGTGATCTGGGCGAATGTCCCGCACTGGCATGTCGCCGATGACCGGGTGCGCGTACTTCTCAAGAGTATTGACCCACTGTTGCCGGTGCTTCGGGTTTGACCAGCCGCTCTCCTTACCAGCAATGTGTCGTTCCGCTGCGGTGCGGAAGGTTGCGAGCTTCAGCGCCTTATCGGCGGCCGACGCCTTGACCCCCTCAGCGGCAGCCTGCTGGGCCGCCCGCTTATCTTCAAGCGGGTCGGTACCGAGCGCAATTTTTGCCTTTAGGGCTGCGGCTTTTGCCCGAGCTTCCACGGCCGGTGTGGTTGATAGAGACCCGATGCCCATTTCGCGGCGGCGGCGGTGGAGTTGGTAACGGAATATCCAGCTAGCTGTGCCTGCTGCTCCCACGTGGAGATACAGTCCTTTTCCGTCCGAATGCATCCCCGGCTTAGCGTTCTTGATCTCCAAAGCTGTCAGCGTCATTCTGAGCCATCTCCGCGTATCCCACCACTTATCCCACCACCCTACACATAGATTTGGTGGGATGACAATGGACAACCTTGGACGACAATACTAGGTCAAGGTACTCATAATGCTGATGTTTCTGGGATTATCTGGAGCTGTCTGGACAATCTGAGAGCCAAAATTGGCGGACAGGGTGGGATTCGAACCCACGGTAGGCTTCCACCTACGGCGGTTTTCAAGACCGCTGCCTTAAACCACTCGGCCACCTGTCCGCGCTGGAGGGGCCTTTAGCGTCAGGTCGGCCTGACGTGCAAGAGGCACGACGGGGCGGGTTGGCAGGAGCGTTCAATTCTGCCAATTTGACGCGATGTGGGGCGCGACTTCTCGAGTGTTTGGATTTGCCGCTGTGCTGGCGGTATCGGCCTCGGTGCCGGATACCGGTGCGGACAGTCTGTCCTTCGCCCAGATGCCCTCAACGGGCGCTGCAACCGCGCAATCTGGCTTTCGTGCTTTTACCGACCAGTTGCGCGCGCGGGCTGCGGGCGAGGGGGTGTCTGCACGGACACTGGATCAGGTCATCCCCGATTTGACGTTCCTGCCACGTGTTGTGGAACTGGACCGCGCCCAACCGGGCGGCGCACCGGGGACGGCCATTCCCCGCTTTGCGCCCTATCGCGCGCGCCATGTCGACACATCGCGGATTGAGCGGGGTCGTTCCCGTTATCTTGCACTCCGACCGCTGCTGGCACGAGTGGAGACGGAAACCGGCGTCCCTGAAGAGATCATGATGGCCATTTACGGCCATGAAACGAACTACGGATCTTTCACCGGGAACTTTGACCTCCTCAATTCCCTTGCCACATTGGCCTATGAAGGGCGCCGTCGGGAGCTCTTTACCGCAGAGTTTATCGCCACGCTCAAGATGATGGATCGGGGCTATCCGCGGTCCAAGCTGAAGGGCAGCTGGGCCGGTGCCACGGGCTATCCGCAGTTTTTGCCGTCCATGTATCTGCGTGTCGCCCGCGACGGTGATGGGGATGGCCGCGCGGATATCTGGTCGAGTGAGCCAGATGCGCTCGCCTCCATTGCCAATTATTTCGTCAATGCCGGCTGGCGGCGCGGTGTCCCTTGGGGTGTGCCCGCGTCGATATCGGGTAGCATCGAGACACCCCGCTTTGCCGCGCGCACCGTTTCACCCCGGTGTGAAAGGGTATTTGCGCGTCATAGCCAGTGGCGGACGGTGGCCGAATGGCGGGCGCTTGGCGTGCAGCCGCAGCGCGGAACCTTGCGGGATACAGAGATGGTCACCCTGTTCCAGCCAGATGGACCAAACACGCCTGCTTGGCTGTTAACCGGAAATTACCGGGTCATCCTCGATTATAACTGCTCAAACTTTTACGCTCTTTCTGTGGGGTTGTTGGCCGATGCGGTTGCGACTGGGGTTCCGGACTAAATCATTTAAGGCAGCGGCATCGCTGTTGGCGGGCTGTGCCCTATGGGGTGTCGCGCAAGCTCGGCCGGAATGGCCAGATGTCAGCGGTGAACGCGCTTTGCCGCAACAGCCCATCGCAAAAGACCCCGAAGTCCTCTCCCAAGAAGCCAAAATGTATGATGAGGTCGGACCGGTTATCTGGCCGGGCGCGGATAGCGCCGTCGGGGAGGGGGCAACGCTTGGCCCGTCTGGCGTCTGGATCGCCCATCCTTCCCTTCCTGTGCCCAGCTATGTCGAAATCACACGGCTAGATACGGGCCGCACCATCGTGGCCCGCGTCTCGGCACGACCCGCACTTGGCCGGGCGGGCGCGCTGGCTGAATTGTCGGCAGGGGCTGCGCGCCAGCTTCTGCTTGATCCCGTTGGGCAAGCGCCGCTGCGTGTGCGGGCGGCCAATCCGACGGATCAGGAAAAGGCGGCGCTCCGCATGGGACAGGTGGCAGGGGACCGGATGGACACGCCGGAAGCGCTGCTGGTTGTTTTGCGCAAAAAGGCAGGCGCGCAGGCGGCAGTTAAAACGGCCAGCCGCGCTGCAACTGAAGTGCAGCCCGCGCCAAAGCCGCGTCCAAAACCTCCGGTAGCTAAAGCCCCCATCGGCGCAGGGCCGCGCACGGATACAGGAACACATTGGGTTGTTACCGATGATCAAGATGCAAGTGGACCACAAGCCGAGCCTGCCGATGATGGATTTGTGGTGGAGCAGGCCGGGCAGCGTCGCGCCGCAACACCACCCGCACCGCGATGGCAGCGTCCTCTAGCCGCGCCACAGCCCGCATATGTCGCTGGAGGCTATTATGTGCAGGTGGCGGCGCTCTCCTCCCGCTGGAAGGCGCAGCAGGTGGCCAAACAGATTGGCGGCGGCGTCCAACCGGCTGGAAATCTGTTCCGCGTCCGTAAGGGCCCCTATCCAAGCGAAGCCGCTGCGCGCGCCGCGCTTGGACCTCTGGCTGCAAAAGGGTATCGAGACGCTCGAATCACGCGCTGAGTCGCAATTTCGGGATTAGTTCATGAAACCAGCCATTTACGCCGTTGCCCTCCTGTCGGCGACGGCGTTGCCGGTCTTTGCGGCCGCACCGCCTTTTGAGACGACTGCACCTGTTGCCTATCTGATCGATCTCTCATCGGGCGCCGTTCTTTATGCCAAGGACGCAGACCGGAAGATGCCGCCTGCCTCCATGGCAAAGATGATGACGACGCACGTCGTGTTCGACATGATCAAAAAAGGTGAGCTCAAGCTCGACCAAATGATCACTGTGAAGCCCGAGACCTGGGCCAAATGGCACGGGCCAGCGGCTGGCTCCACTATGTTCCTCTCGCCGGGTGAACAGGTGAGTGTTGAGAACCTCCTCCACGGGATCGTAACACTGTCGGGCAATGACGCCTGCGTTGTTCTGGCCGAGGGCATATCAGGCACCGAAGAAGCCTTTGTTGCGCGCATGAACGCCGAAGCCAAGAAGCTGGGCATGACGAACAGCACCTTCGGGACCTCAAATGGTTGGCCGGATGAAGGCCGGACGCAGGTGACAGCCAAGGATCTTGCCAAGCTCGCTGTCTCGACAATCCGCGATTATCCGGACCTTTACCGCAAGTTCTACCAGCAGAAGGAATTCAGCTGGGGCAAAACAATGGGCAAGGGTGAGAACATCGTTCAGGCCAACCGAAACCCCATTCTTGGGCGCGTCCCCGGTGCGGATGGACTGAAGACAGGCCACACCGCAGAAGCAGGCTATGGCTTTACGGGTTCAGCGGAACAAAATGGGCGCCGTCTTGTGATGGTTGTGGCCGGTCTGGACAGCTTTAACGGACGCATCGCGGAATCCGTGAAGCTCATGGATTGGGGCTATAAGGCGTGGTCGACGCAGCCACTCTTCGCCAAAGGCGCCACGGTCGACAAGGCTGAAGTTGCCAACGGCAGCGAGTCCGAAGTCACTCTCGTCGCCCCTCAGAATATCACGATCTCTGTGCCTGCCGGCAGCGGCAAGCCGGCAATGACGATGAAGGTGCGCTATGCAGGGCCAATCCCGGCCCCGATCAAGGCCGGGGACCATATCGCCGACCTCGTCGTCACCACCGCCAACACACCGCCGGCCATCGTGCCGCTCGTCGCCGGAGCGGACGTGGAAGAGGCTGGGTTCTTCCGCCGCATCTGGCTCGGCATCCTGTCCTTCTTCGGTCTCTGATCTTGGCAGGGCGCTTCATCACGCTGGAAGGCGGGGAAGGGGTGGGTAAATCCACCCAGATCCGCCGTCTGGCCGAAGCGCTGAGCGAGCGTGGTATCGAGGTTGTCACGACGCGCGAGCCGGGCGGGACTGAGGGCGCAGAGGCCATTCGCGGCCTGTTGATGTCCGGTGGGCAAGACAGATGGAATGACGCCACAGAGGCGCTGCTCTTTGCCGCCGCGCGCGCCGACCATGTTGCAAAGTTGATCCGCCCGTCGGTCACCGCAGGCAAGTGGGTCCTCTGTGACCGATTTGTTGATTCCACGCGGGCCTATCAGGGCGGCGCCGGCGGCATATCCGACGCCGACATTCTCGATCTGCACCGCGTTGGTTCCGGCGGCCTCTTGCCGGACCGGACCATCGTTCTTGATCTGCCAGTGGAAGAAGGTGCCCGTCGCGCCGCGGCCCGCTCTGCTGAAACCGACCGGATGGGCGCAAAGGGCGCAGACTATTACAACCGTGTCGCCGCCCGCTTTCGCGATCTGGCCGCATTGGAGCCAGAGCGCTTTCGTCTGATTGACGCCAATGGGAGCCCCGAGGCTGTAACGGCACGTATCCTTGGCGCATTGGCGGACCTGTTTTGAGCAGCATCCTTGGCCATGACGCCACCATCGCGGCCTTTCGCGCCGCGCTCCATGGAGATCGCCTCCATCACGCTTGGCTTCTGACTGGGCCTCAAGGTGTCGGCAAGTTTTCGACCGCCATGCAATTCGCAAGGCGGATGCTCGCTGAAGGCATGGGCCTCGATCCGGCCACACCCGGCATTGATGTGCCGTTTCAGCACCCCGCGGCAAAGCTGCTCGACGCCTGGAGCCATCCGGATTTTGCCCTGATCGACCGGCTGCCCAAGGACGACAAGGTTGCGGCCAAACCCCGGCTCGACTGGCCCGAGGGGGAAGAGCGGGCACGGAGCATCAAGGTGGCGCAGGTCCGCGCGCTTAATCCGTTGTTTGCAACCGTTCCGTCCATGTCATCGCGCCGCGTGATCGTGATCGATGAAGCCGAAACCTTTGAAGTCTCTTCCGCAAATGCCTTGCTGAAGCGGCTGGAAGAACCACCACAGGGCACCATCTTCCTTCTCGTCTCTCACAGTCCCGGGCGTTTGCTGCCCACCATCCGCTCCCGCTGTCGGGTGCTGCGCTTTGCTCCGCTCGACAGTGCCGCCATGACGTCAGTCTTGCGTGCCCAACTGCCAGACGCAGATCCAACCGAAATCGCGGCGCTTGTTGAGGCAGGAGACGGCTCTCCGGGCCGGGCAATGCACTATGCTGGCCTCGATATCGCCGGCATCGACGCAGCGCTGAGAGACCTCATCACCTTTGGTGATCCCGACAATGCACGACGTCTCACGCTCAGCCAGCAATTGTCGGGGAAGGCCGCGCAGGCCCGCTACGAAGTCTTCCTTCAGAGGGCACCGGCCTTTTTGGCCGCTGCCGCCCGCCAGCGCTCAGGCGACGCCTTAGGCCTCGCGCTAAAGCAGTGGGAAGCAACCCGCAGCCTTGCCGCGCATGCGGTTGCAGGGTCGCTGGACGTGCAGCAGGTTGTTTTCTCGATGGCTGGGCACGTCGCAGCGCTTGCCCCGGCGGGATCATCCGCTAAAGCCTGAGGCATGTCAGGCACACCCTTTTATATCACCACCGCCATTGCTTACCCCAATGGCCGTCCACACATCGGCCATGCCTATGAAGCCATCGCCACCGATGCGATTGCCCGTTTCCAGCGGCTGATGGGCCGGGACGTTCGGCTCATCACCGGCACCGACGAACATGGCCTGAAAATGGTGCAGACCGCGCGCGCTCTCGGGCGTGATACGCTCGAGTTTGCAGACGAAATGTCGTTGTATTTCAGAGAAATGTGCAACACTCTGCATATTTCCTATGATCGTTTTTGCCGGACGACCGAGCCCGATCATAAGCGCGCCAGCCAAGCCCTGTGGGAAGCAATGGCGGCCAATGATGATCTCTACCTTGACCGGTATGAAGGCTGGTATTCCGTCCGCGATGAAGCCTTTTACGATGAAAGTGAGTTGATCGAGGGGGAAGGGGGCGAAAAGCTCTCGCCGCAGGGCACGCCTGTTGAATGGACCAAGGAGGAGACTTGGTTCTTCCGCCTGTCCAAATATCAGGACGATTTGCTCGCGCTCTACCGCGACAATCCGGACTTTATCCGCCCGGACAGCCGCCGGAATGAGGTGCTGCGCTTCGTTGAAGGTGGCCTGAAAGATCTCAGCGTATCGCGCACCAGCTTTGATTGGGGCGTGCAGGTTCCGGGCTCCCCCGGCCATGTCATGTATGTGTGGGTCGATGCACTGACGACTTATATGACTGGCGTCGGCTATCCGGACAAGGACGGCGATTTCGCGCGCTTCTGGCCTGCGGATATCCACATCATCGGCAAGGATATCGTCCGCTTTCATACCGTTTACTGGCCAGCCTTCCTCATGTCCGCCAAGCTGCCTTTGCCCAAGCAGGTGTTCGGCCATGGCTTTTTGCTGAGCCGCGGGGAGAAAATGTCCAAGTCGCTTGGCAATGTTGTCGATCCGATGGATCTCGCCAAGCTGTTCGGCGTGGATGCGCTGCGCTATTTCCTGATGCGTGAAGTGAGCTTCGGGCAGGACGGCAGCTACAGCGCTGATGCCATTGTCACACGGGTCAATGCCGAATTGGCGAACAGCTATGGCAACCTCGCGCAGCGGACATTATCGTTTATTTTCAAAAACCTTGATGGCATCTTGCCAAATGAAGGTGAAGATTCCGCTGAGGACACAGCCCTCCTTTCATTGGTGAATGAAGCGTGCGCCAATGATGTGCCGCGTGAATTCGCAGCCCTTGCTTTCTCGCAGGGGCTCGACGCCTGGATGCGCGCTGTCTTTGCCTGCAACCAATATATTGATGCGCAGGCACCCTGGGCGCTGCGCAAGACCGATCCAGCGCGGATGGGCGTTGTCCTTCGCACCCTCGTGAAGGCCATTCGCGACCTGACACTGGCCGTTCAGCCAATCATCCCGTCGTCCACGGGCAAGATGCTCGATCAGTTGGGGATACCAGCCGGTGACCGCGAATACGCGGCCTTTGCCGATACAGACTGGTATGACCGTCTGTGTGCATCTGGCTTTACCCTGCCAGCCCCTGCGCCGCTTTTCCCGCGGCTGGAACTGCCTGCAGAAGACGTCTGATGTTCGTCGATAGCCACTGCCACCTGAACTATAAGGGTCTGGTCGAAGATCAGGACGCCGTTTTGGCGCGCGCGGCAGATGCCGGCGTGTCAGCCATGCTCAACATCTCAACGCGCAAGCGTGAATGGGCAGACATCATCGCCACGGCTGAGAAAGCGCCGAATATCTGGGCTTCCGTGGGCATTCACCCGCATGAGGCGGACAGTCACGCCGATGTTGATACGGCCCAGTTGTTGGCAGCGGCCGACCATCCCAAGGTCATCGCGATCGGTGAGACGGGTCTCGACTATTTCTACGATCACAGCGACCGTGAACAGCAACAGGCAAGCTTTCGCGCGCATCTGGTGGCGTCGCGTGAAACTGGCCTACCTGTCATCATCCACACCCGCGATGCTGAGGAAGACACGGCCCGTATCTTGCGCGAGGAAATGGGGAAGGGGCCCTTTCCCGGCGTGATCCATTGCTTCACTGCGAGTGGAGAGTTCGCCGATATCGCATTGGAATTAGGACTTTTTATATCAATTTCAGGCATTGTGACTTTCAAGAATGCGCAAGACCTGCGGGATACCGCCGCCCGCATTCCGGAAGACCGCCTGTTAATCGAGACTGATTCCCCGTTTCTGGCCCCCGTGCCGCATCGCGGAAAAAGCTGCGAGCCGGCTTTTGTGGCGGATACAGGCCGGTTTTTGGCGGATTTGCGCGGCGTGAGCGTGGAGCATCTGGCCCAGACAACCGCCGATAACTTCTACACTCTCTTTTCAAAGGCTAACGCCTGATGACCGACGATACGGGCAGCCTCATCTATGCGGTGTTGTTGCTCGTTCTGGTTGCATCCAGCTTGTTTGCCCGGCGTCTCCCCTTGGGAGAAACGTTGAAAATGGCGCTAACTTGGGCGCTGATCTTCGCAGCACTGTTTGTCGTGTTTACCTTCAGATCTGATCTCAAGATCGTATGGGATCGCGTTGCAACAGAGATGGGTCTTCGCGACGGGCTTCAAGAAGATGGTACTCTGCGGATTCCAAAAGATCCGAGCGGCCATTTCAGCGTCACCGCAACCGTCAATGGTCATGAAGTGCGCTTCATGGTCGATAGTGGTGCAACCACAACGTCGATGTCGTTGGACGCTGCCAAGGCCGCAAATGTGGATGTCTCCACATCCGGCTTTCCGGTCATTGTCGAAACAGCGAATGGCACCACAGAGATGCAGCGGGCGCGACTGCAGCGTCTGAGTATAGGCCCGATCAAGCGGCAGGATTTTCCTGTGCTGGTGTCCGACACGCTGGGGGACACGAACCTACTGGGAATGAATTTCCTCAATACACTTAAGGTTTGGCGTGTCGAAGGCGACACGCTCGTGCTCAACCCATAACGACCGGAAATGCCGTAAAACCGTTTGAGGGGGCTTTCTGGACAGATCTTTATTTTACATAATATATATTATCAATCTAATGGGTTTGAGAAATGAGGGGCGCCCTTCAGACAACCCCTCGCTCAAAATCATGCCGCAAACGCTTCAACGGGCAATGCCATGACGCTCTCGGCGCCGGCTTCCAGTTTCCGACGCAACGAGATTGTTTCCGGCAGGCTGCGCTCCGCATAAAAGCGCGCGGTAATCACCTTGGCGTTCATAAAGGCGCTGTCTTTCGTGCCTGCATCAAGCGCCGCCTGCGCCGCTGTCGCCATGCGCAGCCACATCAGGCCAATCGCGACGACACCTGTCAGATGCATGTACGCAACGGATCCCGCACCTGCATTGTCTGGATTGGCCATCGCATTGGCCATCAGCCACATTGTGGACGCCTGAAGATCACCCAAGGCACTCTCGAGCGCTGTTGCGATCTTTTCCAGTTCCGGCTTACCCTTTGCCGACGCGCATTCGCTGGCGACCAGTGCAAAGAAAGTCTGAATGGCACGCCCGCCATGGGCCGGTAGCTTGCGGCCGACCAGATCAAGCGCCTGAATGCCGTTGGCGCCTTCGTAAATCTGGGCAATGCGGGCATCGCGGACGCGCTGGCTCATGCCCCATTCTTCGACATAGCCATGGCCACCAAAGACCTGCTGCATGTTGGTGCAGACCTCATAGCCCTTGTCCGTGCCATAACCCTTGATCACGGGCATCAGCAGTGAGAGCAGATCGTCAGCGGTCTGGCGCTCCTCCTCTGTCGGCGCATTGTGTGCCAGATCGGACTGGAAACCGCCCCAAAGGGCGAAAGCACGCATACCTTCGGTAAAGGCCTTCGCCTCCATCAACATGCGGCGGATGTCGGGATGCACGAACAAGGTGTCCGCCTTTTCACTCGGATCCTTAACACCCGTCAGTGACCGGCCCTGACGGCGGTCCTTCGCGTACTGGACCGCATTTTGATACGCACCCTCGGCCTGTGCGAGGCCCTGAACGCCGACGCCCAGACGGGCGATGTTCATCATGACGAACATGCCTGCCAGGCCCTTATTCTCTTCGCCAACCAGATATCCGGTCGCGCCGTCATAGTTCATGACACACGTCGCGCTCCCCCGGATGCCCATTTTGTGCTCGATTGAGCCGCAGCTGACGGCGTTCTTGTCCCCCAAAGAGCCGTCTTTGTTCACGAGGAACTTCGGCACGATGAAGAGCGAAATGCCCTTGGTGCTGTCGGGCGCACCCGGCGTCTTGGCGAGCACGAGATGAACAATGTTCTCCGTAAGATCTTGATCTCCGCCGGAAATAAAAATCTTCGTGCCAGAGATCTTATAGCTTCCGTCCGCCTGTGGCTCAGCGCGCGTGCGGATCATGCCAAGGTCGGTCCCGCAATGCGGCTCCGTCAGGTTCATGGTACCCGCCCATTTGCCGGAAACGATGTTGGGAACATAGGTCTGCTTCTGCTCTTCCGAACCCGCGACAAGGATGGCGGACACGGCGGCCCCTGCAAGCCCCGGATACATGGCAAACGCCTGATTGGCCGTCGCCTGAAATTCTTCCATGGCAATGTTGATAACATGGGGAAGCCCCTGCCCGCCGAATTCCACGGGTGCGCCAAGCGTTGTCCACCCTGCTTCGGCATAGGCCTTATAGGCTTCTTTAAAGCCATCCGGTGTCGTCACGGTGCCGTCAGGATGACGGGTGCAGCCCTGCTCATCGCCTGATTTGTTCAGGGGAAACAGTACTTCAGCCATGAACTTGCCACCCTCTTCAAGGATGGCATCCACCAGGTCAGGCGTCGCATTCTCAAACCCGGGCAGGTTGGAGTATCGGTCCAGTCCGATCACGTGATCCAGCACGAAACGAACATCGCGGACGGGCGCGGTATATTGGGGCATTATCGGGTCTCCGAAAACGGACTACAGTCAACGAACATAGTTCTATCAGCCGAGCGCGGGATCGGCCTTTTTCACGACGTCGATAAAGCGCGAGAGCTCATCGATGTGCGCGTCAATATCCAAGCGCTGCCGCTTTAGCAGATCGATCCGCGATTGGCACTTCTCCAACGTCACCTGACGCTGTTGATGGCGGCCATCTCCAATGTCGTAAAGGTCGATCATCTCGCGGATTTCAGAGAGGCTAAAGCCAACCCGCTTCGCGCGCAAAATCCAGGCCAAGCGCGCCCGATCCCGCTTCGTGTACACCCGGGTCAGGCCCCGACGGATCGGAGAAATCAGCCCTTCATCTTCGTAGAAGCGCAACGCCCGTGGCGTCACGTCAAACTCATCAGACAGGTCTGAGATAGAATATTGATGACGGTCGCGCGGATCGGCGATATCAACGGTGGCACTCGACATAAAGGATTTCTACTTTACGTATACGTAAAGGTCAACAGGGCTGTTTCAACGCTGTGACAGCACTTTCCAAGCCACAAAGTCAGTCGACAGGACTGAGATGTCCATCTTCGATCACCCGATAAAAGCAGCTCCGCGCACCCGTGTGGCAGGCAGGACCCTCTGCACGACATTTGAGCCAAACGGCATCCTGGTCGCAGTCAACCCGGGCTTCTACCAGATGAAGCATATTTCCGCTGATCTCCCCCTTCACCCAAAGCGCCTGCCGGCTGCGTGACCAGAAGGTTGCCTTCTTCGTCGCAAGGGTCAGGTCAAGCGCTTCCGCATTCATATGGGCAAGCATCAGGAGCTCGCCGGTTGTTGCGTCGGTGCAGACCGCGGTCAAAAGGCCCTTCTCATCAAAGCGGGGGCCAAAGTTTCTCTCATCCGTCATAATCTTGCGCCATAGCGGATGTCTGTGCGCTTGTCTTGTGGATTGCCTCCCATTGCGCCTTCCATTTCTAAGAGCGAAGCCTATATGCCGCCCTTGTCGGGCGCAATTTCGGGCGATTCATAATGCTCTCCACCAATCCATTTGATGATGACAAGCTGCGCGAAGAGTGCGGTATTTTCGGGGTGTGGGGCGCAGATCCGGCCTCTGCCATCGTCGCCCTAGGGCTCCATGCGCTGCAGCACCGTGGCCAGGAAGCGGCGGGAATCACGAGTTGGGATGGAACGCATTTCCATTCGCATCGTGCCATGGGCCATGTTGCCGGCAATTTTGACCGTGATGAAATCATCCGTGGCTTGCCCGGCCATGTCGCCTGCGGCCATGTCCGCTATTCGACCACCGGCGAAACCTCGATGCGCAATGTGCAGCCCCTTTTTGCCGATCTGGCATCGGGCGGCTTTGCCGTGGCGCACAATGGCAATATCTCCAATGCGATGACGGTGAAGAAGGAATTGGTCCGCAAAGGCGCCATATTCCAGTCCACAAGCGACACAGAAGTCATCATCCACCTCGTCGCAACGAGCACATTCCGCACCCTGCTGGACAAGTTCATCGACGCGCTCCAGCAGGTCGAAGGCGCCTATGCCTTGATCTGCATGACCCCCGAAGGCATGATTGCCTGCCGCGACCCCCTTGGCATCCGCCCGCTCGTTATGGGCAAGCTGGCTGATGGCTATGTCTTCGCGTCGGAAACCGTCGCCCTCGACATCGTTGGCGCAGACTATGTGCGTGATGTGGAGCCGGGCGAAATCGTCATCGTCACCGAAGATGGCCTCCGCTCGATAAGCCCCTTCCCCGCCACTTATCCGCGCCCGTGCATTTTTGAGCACATCTATTTTGCGCGCCCGGACTCGATCACCGGTGGGTCCAGCATCTATTCGGTCCGCAAAGCGATTGGCGCTCAATTGGCCGAGGAAGACCCTGTGGATGTTGATCTGGTCGTTCCCGTGCCAGACAGTGGCACCCCTGCGGCCATCGGCTATGCCCAGCAATCGGGTATTCCATTTGAGCTCGGCATCATCCGTTCCCATTATGTCGGCCGCACGTTCATTCAGCCGTCGGACAACATCCGCCATCTGGGCGTGAAGCTGAAGCACAATGCCAACCGTGCCCTCATCGAAGGCAAGCGGATCGTCTTGATCGACGACAGCATTGTGCGCGGTACAACCAGCCTCAAAATCGTTCAGATGATGCGCGACGCGGGGGCAAAGGAAGTGCATATGCGCATCGCCAGCCCACCCACGCGCCACAGCTGCTTTTATGGGGTCGACACACCGGAACGGGCCAAGCTGCTTGCGGCAAACCATGACGTGGAAGGCATGCGGAACTTCATTCAGGCAGACAGCCTGTCCTTCATCTCCATCGACGGGCTTTACAAGGCCGTCGGCGAGGTGCGTCGCAACGATATCCGTCCGCAATATTGTGACGCGTGCTTCACGGGCCATTATCCGACCCGCCTGACGGATCAGGATGAGATGGAGCCGCTCAACCAACTCAGCCTGCTTGCCGAGCGGGTGGTATGACAAAAAAGCCGCTTCAGGGCCGGATCGCCCTTGTTACTGGAGCAAGTCGGGGCATTGGGGCCGCAACTGCCGAAGCACTGGCAGACGCAGGCGCACACGTCATCCTGACCGCACGGACGGTCGATAGCCTGGAAGCGGTCGAAGATCGCATCCACAATGCCGGTGGCAGCGCGACCATCGCCCCGCTGGACCTCAAGGATGCGGACGCCATCGGGCGGCTGGCAGAAGCCGTGAAGACGCGCTGGGGCAAGCTCGATACGCTTGTCCTCAATGCCGCAATGCTCGGCACCCTCACCCCGCTTCAGCATGCGGATGCCCGAGAGTTTGCGGAGGTCTTCACGTTGAACGTCAGCGCGCAGCAGGCGATGCTCGCTGCGTTCGATGCCCTGTTACGCAAGAGCGAGGCGCCTCAGTTGATTGGCGTCACATCCAGCGTTGCCGCCCGTCCCCGCGCATTTTGGGGCGTCTATGGCGCGTCAAAGGCAGCGTTTGAAGTGATGCTGTCGGCCTATGCCGAAGAGAACCGTAATGTCGGGCGCATCAAGGTCGCCATCATTGATCCCGGTGCCACCGCTACGAAGATGCGGGAGAAAGCCTATCCGGGTGAGGACCCCGCCACGATACAGCCACCGGCTGCTGTCGGGCAGGCAATAGCGCGTCTTGTCGCCAGCGGCTTTGACTCGGTCCATCGCGAACGCGTTAACCAATCAGCTTAACCTTATAAAAACCAAAATAGCGCAAGTTACCGTCGTTTTGAAACGTTCAAGAAAGGACTTGGGCGATGACTACGACGTATTCCGGTGCCCTTCATGATCCCTATGCACGCGCGGCGCAGGAAGACCGCTGCGCCCCTCGCGTTACGCTGAAACTGCCAGCAACGCTGCGTCCTTCCGGCGCGCAAGGTTTTCAGGTAATCGTAACGGACCTGTCAATTGCCGGCTTTTCCTGCGAAGCCGTCACGGGCATGCGTCCGGGGGCGTTGTGCTGGATCACCCTGCCTGGCCTATCAGGTCTTCAGGCAGAAGTGGCTTGGAACGACGGTGCTCGCGTTGGCTGCGCCTTTGCAAACCTCCTGAGCCAAGCCGTGCTCGACAACCTCTTTACCCGTTACGGCTGAGCCTCTGCATCCACAGCCGCCTGAGCTGCACGATAAAGCTTGTCGCGTTCCGCCTCTAGTGCGTCGTCCGTCGCCTTGGGCCAATTGCCATTGCTGGCGATCACAAGACGACGCTTGGGGTCTATAAAGATCCCCTGCCCAAAGATGCCCTGCGCCGCAAAGCTGCCATCGTCATAGGTCCACCATTGGAACCCATAGCCTCGACCCGGCGCGCCAATGTCCGCCTGCTTGACGGCTGCCTGAGCCAGCCAACCCTCTGGCAAAACGGGCTTTCCACCGACACGCCCATTATCCAGAATGAACATGCCGAACCGGGCCATGTCCCGCGTGGCTGCCTGGAAGCAGCAGCCTGAGATTTCATGTCCCGTCGAGCCCAACAACCAAGTTGCGTCGCGTTCCATGCCATAAGGCTTCCAGACTTTCTCACTGAGATACTGGGCCAAGGGCTTCTTGGTCGCACTGGAGACCAGCACGCCGATCAGATTGGTTTCGCCCGTTTTGTAAACCCATTTGCTGCCGGCAGGTGCTTCGCGCGGCAAGGTGCGCATATAGCTAACGGTCGCATCCATACCCGGCGTTGGTGTGTGTTCATTGAACAGCGCAACGTCTGACTTTGGATCCTGATAATCCTCATTCCAGCGGACGCCGGACGTCATCGTAAGGAGCTGGCGTACCGTCACATCCTCATAAGCAGACCCCTTCAGATCCGGGATATAGACGGTCACCATGTCTTCGAGGCTCTTTATGGCGCCATCCTTAAGCGCAGCACCGACCAGAGTGGATGTCAGCGATTTAGCGACGGAAAAGCTCGTCCACTTACCCTCTTTGGTGAAATCGAGGCCATAATATTCGCCGCGAAGTTTTCCGTCTTGGATGATCACCAGAGCGGCCGTGCGCTGATCCTTCATGTAGCGCGCCAGATCAAAATTGATGTTGAGCTCTTTCCCCTGTGGCAGGGCTTTGACCGGACCGCCTGCGGACACCGTTGATGCCTTGGCCAATATGGGGAGTGCATCTAGTGCGCGGAAAGCAGCATCGCGTTGCGGCTCTGACCAGAAAAGCACGTCGCGGTTGGTGGGCAAATGGGCAATCAAGTTGCGCGTGTCGCGGTCTGCTGTGGCCCAAAGGGCTCCTCCTGCCACCACGAGCGCGGCAACGCCGCCCAAGACCAATTTCCGCATGTCCACTCTCCCCTGCTTCATTTTCTGGCTTTGAGACGCCTTAGATGCCGATGTTACGACAAAGTGCGCCATCGCCAAGCCAAATTTTATCCTTCGTCGTTGGAACGAGACCCCTCTGCCCGCGTTAACTGCATCGCCTCCAAAGCGCGCTCCCGTGCAGCGCGGTGGCCGATGATCTTCGCCGGATAGACCCGCGGCCTCACACCAAATTCATCTGGATCATGAATGTAGGGATCGCGCAGATCAGCGAGTTCCGGCACCCATTTGCGAACATACGCCCCCGCATCGAATTTTTCGGACTGAGATAATGGCGCCATAATCCTAGAGAACATCGGCGCATCAACGCCCGTTCCAGCCACCCACTGCCAGTTGGAGCCGTTGGCGCCGTAGTCCGCATCGAGCAGCGTGTCCCAGAACCAGCGCTCCCCCCGCCGCCAATCGATGAGCAGATGCTTGATGAGGAAGGACGCTGCGATCATCCGCACGCGGTTGTGCATGAAGCCCGACGCCCAAAGTTCCCGCATACCCGCATCGACAATGGGGTAGCCGGTCCGTCCCTTTGTCCAGGCCACAAAATCCCGGTCGGCGTCAGGCCCACTGCGCCAAGGAAAGCTGTCATATGCCACCTTGCCATTGCGCTGCGGATAATCAGGGAACTGGTCGATCAAGTTGGTCGCGTAATCCCGCCAACCAATTTCGCGGAGGAAGGGCTCCGCCTCTTTGCCTGCCTCCCGAGCGGCAAAGTGCCAAACGGTCGCGGGGCTGATCTCCCCGAAATGCAGATGTGGGGAAAGGCGTGACACGCCTTGTGCCGATGGAAGATTTCGGTCGGTATCATAACCGCGCAGTTTAGGGAGGAAGGCCTTAAGGGCCAGGCGTGCGCCCTCTTCTCCCGGCGTCCAATCGCTGAAGCCAGTTGACCAGTCCGGCTTGGTTGGAAGCAACTGCCAGTCCTCGAGCGTGTCCGACGCAATCCCCGTAACAGCCCCCGATAGATCGGGTGTGGGCAGTGGCTTTGCTGGCGGCATCTTTTCCAACAGAGCCCGCCACCAGGGTGTGAACACCTTGTAGCGCGTTCCACCTCCGGTCAGGATCGTCTCGGGCAGAGCAAGGTGATTGCCACCGTGCAGAACAAGGTCAAACTCTGTCGCCAATTCGCTCTCTGCCTCGCGCCACCAAGGTTCATAATGGCGAATGGCATGAATGCGGGTTGTGCCCAGCTCTGCCGCTAGCTTGGCAAGCTCAGCCATGCTGTTTCCGCGCCGTAGGACGAGATTTGGCAGAGCCGCCTTTAGCCGTTCCAGCGAATGATGCAGCCACCAGCGTTGTGCGCCACCCATAAGGCGATCACCGGGCGTGTCATCGTCGAGGATATAGATGGGGACAAAAGCCCCCTCACCTGCAGCTGCGACAAGGGCCGCCTGATCATGCAAACGAAGGTCCTGACGGAACCAGAGAATAGAGGGACTGCTCATAAGAAAAGTCCCCTAGATCAATCGATCTCGACGGTGAACCTGTCCCTTGTGACCGGATTGTCGAAGCGCTGATCACTGATGCGCCAAACGCCATCTTCTTTGACCAAAAAGGGCATCCGGGACCAAAACAGGAAGGCAGCGACGTCAGCACGTTCGGCTTCGGCCTTCGCGATGCGCGGATCATCCATACCGAGCTTGGTTCGCTTGGGATCCATCGTCAGCCCGCTGAAGAGGTCATAATGTCCGCCGCCCATCACCTGCGCATCACGCCAGAAAACATCCCGCTTCCAGAACATCACCGGCGGCGGGCTGGCGACGACGAGGGTATTCGTCATACCCGCGTCGGCCAGTTCTTGGGATGCCTTGCTTTCAATCTGCCAGGTCAGCCCGATGTTGAAGGCCAGATAGACGGCCACAGCTGCAATCGCCGCCCTTGCCGGTCGCCTCCATGAGGGCTGCTTCGCCTTCTCCCGCTTTCTTGAAAGCCAGACAGCCGTGCCAAGGCCAATCCACATCCACAGATCGATGATGAAGATACTGTCGCCATAGAACCATTGGTGCGAGAAGGGTTCGAGCAGTCGGATGCCATAGTTGTTGAGCCAGTCAAACGCCGGATGGCTGAGCGTACCAATCAACGCGAGAAGGAAGAGGGCTAGGGGTTTAACCTCGGACCGGTCGACGGGACGCGTGCCACGCTTCGCCTGCCAGCGATCCCATGCGACCATCGCGCCGGTCAGCAAGATCGGCAGGACGAGCATAGCAATAGGCCCATGGGTCAGACCGCGCCGCATTGCGAGCGATTCAATCCCGTAGACCGTGCAACCGGCATCAATATCCGGAATGTTCGCCGCAATGATGAGCGTCGGCAGACCAAGGCCTGACAAGCGCTTCAACCCAGCCTGCCCAAGGACAGCACCGACGAGACTATGCGTCAGATTATCCACGCAAAATCCCGTCCTCTCGTCTCAATCAGGCGTCCACTGTCCAGGTCTGGCCCGTCGAGATTAGTTTCTGAAGGTTGGGCAACTTGCCCTTCGTCACCGCTGCATTCTGCTCAAAAACGGCAGAATCGAACGTCGGACGCGGATCATCATAAAGAACACCCAGCGCCATCGGGAACTCACCGAATGGCATTTCGACGAGCATATGGGCCACCGTCCGGTTGGTCACGTCGTGAACGAGCACGCCTGCCGCTTCCCAATTGCCGTCGACCACCTCAACAACCTTCAAGCTGAGAGATGCAACATCAAGGGCAATGCCCTTCGTGTCCCCTGCGAACAGCATCGGCTTGCCATTTTCAAGCCACAGCTGATGGTCCCTGTTCGCCTTTTCGGTGAAGCCTGCGAAAACATCCGCATTGTAGACAATGCAGTTCTGGAAAATTTCAACAAAAGCTGTGCCCTTATGGGCATGGGCTGACTTCAGAACATCCACCAGCTGCTTCGACACGTCGATCGCGCGGGCGACAAAGCGGGCACCGGCCCCCAGCGCAAATGCGCAAGGCTTGGTGGGGTGGTCGACCGAGCCAAAGGGCGTCGAGGGCGAGCGCGTGCCTTCACGGCTGGTCGGTGAGTATTGACCTTTGGTCAGGCCATAAATCTCATTGTTGAACAGCAGGAACTGGCAATCGAGATTGCGACGCAGCATGTGCATCGTGTGGTTGCCACCGATGGAAAGTGCATCACCGTCGCCGCTGATCACCCAGACGTCGAGGTCCGGATTGGCGAGCTTCACGCCCGTCGCCACCGCCGGCGCACGGCCGTGGATCGTGTGGAAGCCATAGGTTTCCATGTAATATGGGAAGCGCGAGGAGCAACCGATGCCGGAGACGAAAACCGTGTTTTCAGGCGTCCCGCCAATTTCTGGCATAGTGCGCTGCACCGCCTTCAGGATCGCATAGTCTCCGCAACCGGGGCACCAGCGGACCTCTTGGTCGGTTTCCCAGTCCTTGGGGGTCGTCTTGATTGGGGTCATATCGTTCATGCGAGTGCCTCCTCAATGGCGGCTTCAATTTCGGCGATGCGGAACGGCTGTCCCGACACCTTGTTCAGTGGCTTGGCGTCAACGAGATATTGATCGCGCAGTACTGTCTTCAGCTGGCCCGTGTTCATTTCCGGCACGATGACCGTGTCATAGCTCTTGAGCAACTCACCCAGATTCTTCGGCATCGGCCAAATATGGCGGAGATGGATGTGGCTGACATCCATCCCCTTGGCACGCGCGCGGCGCACAGCCTGATGGATCGGGCCAAAGGTTGATCCCCAGCCAACCATTGCCAGCTTGCCAGACGTGGTCCCCAAGCAAACGTCCTGATCGGGGATGTGGTCGGCAACGCCATCAACCTTGTTCTTACGAAGGTCGGTCATCGCCTGATGGTTTTCCGGCGAGTAATTGATGTGGCCGGTATCAACCTGCTTTTCGATGCCGCCGATGCGGTGACGCAGGCCGGGTGTGCCGGGCTTAACCCATGGGCGCGCGAGCTTGTTGTCACGGCCGTAGGGCTTGAAGCCGCCTTCGGGCACATGATCAAGGAACGTTACCGGGAAAGGCTGGTAGGTGCTCATGTCCGGCACCTTCCAAGGCTCTGCCGCGTTCGCGATATAGCCGTCGGTCAACAGAATGACGGGCGTCATGAACTGGGTTGCAATGCGGACAGCTTCAATCGCACAATCAAACGCGTCGCTCGGGGATCGCGCCGCGATCACGGGCAGCGGCGTATCACCATTGCGACCATAAACGGCCTGATAAAGATCGGACTGTTCGGTCTTGGTCGGGAGACCCGTTGACGGACCACCGCGCTGCGAATTGACGATTACGAGCGGAAGTTCGGTCATCACAGCAAGGCCAATGGCTTCGGTCTTGAGCGCGATCCCCGGGCCAGACGACGACGTGACACCGAGCTGGCCAGCATAAGAGGCGCCAATAGCCGAGGCGATGGCCGCAATCTCATCTTCCGCCTGAAAGGTCATCACGCCATATTCTTTGAGGCGCGACAAGGCGTGGAGAATGGAGGACGCCGGCGTGATCGGATAGCCACCGAAGAACATCTTCACGTCCGCCAGCTGGCAACCCGCGACGAGGCCATAAGCGACAGCATCCGCACCGGTGATGGTACGATAAAGGCCTGGCTCCACCGGCGCTGCACTCACATGGCGCTGCGGAATAGCGACCATACCCGGCTGACCGATTTCCGCAGTTTCGCCATAAGCATGGCCCGCGTTGAGCGCGGCAATGTTCGCATCCGCCAAAACCGGGTTCTTGGCGAACTTATCCTTCAACCAGTCGATTATCGGCTGGCGGTCACGGTCAAACATCCAGAGCGACAGGCCAAGCGTCCACATATTCTTGCAGCGCAGCGCCTCTTTATTGCCAAGCCCGAACGGCTTTACGGCATCCAGCGTCAGCTGAGAGATGTTGAACTGAATGAGCTGCCACTTGCCGAGGCTGTCATCCTCAAGCGGATTGGCGTCATACTCCGCCTTGGCAAGGTTACGCGCCGTGAATTCACCGCTATCCGCGATGATGAGCCCGCCGGGCTTCAAATCCTTGACGTTCGTCTTCAGCGCCGCGGGGTTCATCGCGACGAGCACATCGGGTGCATCGCCTGCGGTCTCGATTTCGCTGGAACCGAAGTTGATCTGAAATGCGGAAACCCCGAACAACGTGCCCAAAGGCGCACGGATTTCAGCCGGAAAATCAGGGAACGTCGCAAAATCATTGCCAGCCAGCGCGGACGACAATGTGAATTGCCCACCGGTCAGCTGCATCCCGTCACCAGAGTCGCCCGCAAAGCGGACAACAACGGCTTCAGAGCTCTGAAGGGGAGATGCGTTATCAGGTGCGTCAATGCGCGCGGCGATGGCCATGTACTCAGGATCCTGCAAGGTTCTGTTTGGTTGCCTCTATGCAGCTATTCCGCAGAAACCAAAATAGGAAAACTGTCACGACGGGCAGTTGTGCTTTGCGGATAGACGCAGCGAAGATCGACCGATAAGCATCGTAAAAAGCAACCTACGTTGGAGAGAATATGTCTGATCCTTTCGTGCGCCCCGACACGGCGGCCTTTCTGACATTCTTAAACAGCCAAGACGGCCCTGCGATGCATGAACTGCCGATCGCCGATGCGCGGAACATGATGCAGGCTATGCGCCATGTTGCAGATGCCGATGTGGGGGAAATCGCTGTGAAGCGCGACCTGGCCATACCCGGTCCAGCAGGCACGATTCCAGCCCGGCTTTATGACACACGCGCCGACCGCGAAGCTGGCCCAGTGATGGTTTTCTATCACGGCGGCGGGTTCGTGATCGGCGATATCGACACGCATGAACCCTATTGCGCCGAAGCCGCACGGCAGCTTGATATGCCGGTCATATCCATCGACTATCGTCTCGCGCCGGAGCACCCCTTCCCCGCGGCACCCGATGACTGCGAAGCGGCCACACGCTGGATTGCAGACAACATCCCCTGCACAGGGCTTATCTTGTCTGGTGACAGTGCGGGCGGCAATCTCGCCATTGTCACCGCCATGGCCCTGCGCGACAAAGCGGCATCCAAGCCGGTCATCGCGCAATATCCCATCTATCCCACCGTCGACGACCATGCGCGTTGGCCAAGCTATGATGCCTTTAAAAAGGGATATCTGCTGACCGAAGAGAGCATGGAGTTTTTTATGTCCTCCTACGCGGGCGATGGGAGCTGGCGGATCGAGCCTTTGAAGCACGATCAGAAGGGCATGCCGCCAACGGTCATCATCACCGCAGGCCTCGACCCGCTGCGGGATCAGGGACGCGCTTATGCCGCCAAGCTGATCGAGACAGGCATTCGCACAACCTATCTCGAAGCCTCGGGCAATATCCACGGTTTCATCTGCCTGCGCAAAGGCATCCCGTCTTCCCATCAGGACATCACCAATGGCCTGAACGCCCTGAAGACATTGCTTGGAGAGCTCTCGGCGTGAGCGATCCTTTTGCCGACCTGCCCTACCGACCCTGTGCCGGCATCATGCTGCGCAATGCCGAGGGGTACATCTTTGTCGGCCAAAGGCTCGATAGCACGAGCGAAGCCTGGCAAATGCCGCAGGGCGGCATCGACCCCGGAGAAGACCCGCTGACGGCAGCCTTGCGGGAGCTTGGCGAAGAGGCCGGCATCGCGCCACATTTGGTTGAGATGGTCGCCCAATCGGAAAAGCAGCACCTCTACGATCTTCCGGCGGAAATGATCGGAAAGATCTGGCGCGGGAAATATCGGGGGCAGAGCCAACACTGGTTCCTATTCCATTTTCTGGGCGCCGATACCGATATTGACATCACCACCGAGCATCAGGAATTTCGGGCATGGCGCTGGGCGCGGCCCGATGAGTTGGTTGATCTGATCGTGCCGTTCAAACGGGAGCTTTACGAAAATGTCCTCAAAGAATTCTCAGCCCATTTATGAGGCCGCGCCCGCTGGATGGTGGGATCGCAACATGGTGCCAAAGATCATTGGCTGCTGCTGCGCACAGCCGCAGATCATGAAGGCACGCAGCCGCATCGTTCCGCAAAGCGAAGGCGACGTGCTGGAACTGGGATGCGGCGGTGGCATTAACATGGAATTTTATGATCCCACCCGGATCAAGAGCTTTGCAGGGCTGGACCCCTCCCCAGCTCTCCTCGACCGGTCACGGGAAGCCGCACAAGCCAAAGGCATGGCTGCCGACATCCGCGCGGGCATCGGAGAAGCCATGCCCTTTGCGGATGCGAGCTTCGACACCGTTCTCGTCACGTTTACGCTCTGCTCGGTGCACAACCAGCAGCAAGTCCTTTCCGAAATGCGCCGTGTGTTGCGGCCGGGCGGCAAGGCGCTGTTCTTGGAACATGGCGCAGCCCCCGATGCGGGTCCCGCTAAGTGGCAGCGGCGGATTGAGCCCGTCTGGAAACGGATTGGCGGCAATTGCCACCTGACGCGGCCAATCACCGGTGCCTATGCGGCCGCCGGCTTCAACATCGCCCATTCGGAAAAAGGCTATATGCCCAAGACACCCAAGCCCTTTGGCTGGGTGGAATGGGGTGAAGCTCGCATCTGACCTAGTTCGGTCGCATCACCACCGGCATCTTTGTAAAGCCGTGGAGGAAGCAACTGGGCAGACGGTCCGGCGTGCCTTGCATCTCTATCGTCACGTTGCGGGAGATGATCTCGTTCAGCAGGCTGCTCAATTGCAGCTCTGCGAGCCGCGCACCGACACACCGGTGAACACCATATCCAAAGGCGACATGGCGCCGCGCATTTTCGCGGGTGACGTCAAAGACGTCTGCATTGGGAAACACAGCCTCATCCCGGTTCGCTGAGATATACCACATGACGACCATGTCGCCCTTGGACAGCTTCTGGCCATTGAGCTCTGTATCTTCTGTGCAGGTCCGCCGCATATGCGTGACTGGAGACTGCCACCGGATGATTTCCTGAACGGCGGTCGGGATAAGCGATGGGTCCGCCCGCAGACGATCTAGCGTGTCCGGGTAGAGCCGAAACGCGTCGATCAGCCCACTCATCGAATTGCGGGTGGTGTCATTGCCGCCCACAATCAGCAGCGCGATATTCGCAATCCGCTCCATCGGGTCCAAACTGCCCATCGCTTCGCTATGGATGATACGCGACATCAGATTATCCGACGGCGGAAGCTGACGCTTTTCTTCCAAAAGCCGGTCAAAGCGCGCCAGCATCTGGCCCATTTGCTCCAGAAACTGGGCATAGCGTTCCGGGCTGTTATCGGGCGTTACTTCGCTCGCCCAGTCTGACCAGCGCTTCAGGTCATGACGTTCCTCAAATGGGAAGTCGAACAGGATGCACAGCATGCCCATGGTCAGCGGAATGGAGACGCGCTCGACCCAGTCAAACTCCTCACCAACCGGCAGGGCATCGAAAAGCGCCTTGGTCCGTTCCCGGATTTCAACGTCGCGCCGCGTCATCTCACTCGGATTGAACGACGGCTGGACGACCTTGCGCTGTGCGGCATGGCGCTCCCCATCCATGGCAATGAAGTTGGGGAAATCCCGATCATCAAAATCACGAGGCGCCGTAATCGTTATGCCGCCGTATTTATGGGACGACGAAAAGACGGTCGGATTTGCTTCGACCTGCTGGATCAGATCAAGCGTGCAGACCGACCAATAAGGGCCATAGGCACTGTCTGGCAGATAGCTGACCGGCGCTTCCCGCCGTTGCCTTGCAAAAGGCTCCTGCCAGTTATCATCGGTGTAGATCGTCGTATCGCTCGGATCGAACGACGTGATCAGTGCTGCAGCCATATATCTCTCCTATATCTCCCCATCCTTGGGAAAAACGCCAGCATGTCAACTGACAGTCAGGAGAGGATGAGGACGTTATTCTTCCGCGCCATCCGCCGGACGGGAGCAAGGTTGAAGGCGGTTTCGCCCCCGACTGCCTTCAGCAATTTCGCAAAGCGTTCAGCTGCAGCCGTCTCCAGCCCGCTTGCCTGATCCAGTGCCGCGCTGAACATCCATACCGCGTGTGGCGCACTGCCACGTTTCATTTCAATGCCATGAAAGGGGTAAGATACCGGCCCGATATTTGGATGCACCTGACGCTGCCCTTCCCGCGAAACGATGTCGCCTGTGGACTTGTCCGCAGCCCAAGCATTGAAGCAATTCACATCAGCGATCAGCCCCGGCGTCCAGTCGCGGAACACCAACGCCAGAACAGCAATCAGTGTTTCTGGAATAGAGTCGTCCGGCGCATAATCTTCGCCATAGCCCGCAAACTCCCCATCGCTGATGCCCGCCAAATTCATCCGCTCGGTCCAACGGAACAGGTTCGGCGCTTTACGCTTCATCAGTCCGGCAGGAACCGGATCGCGGCCGAGATGCGCATATAGCGATGCCATCATCCCAAAATCGCCGCGACACGGCCTGCCGCCCAACAGATAGGGGTGATATTGGAAATGCTCGTCAAGCGCATCGAGCCAATCGGCATAGGCCCCTTCCAGGGCATCGACTGTCTCTGGAAAGACGCCCAGATTGGGCAGGAACCCTGCAAAGAAATCCATCATCCCGGCTGCCATGGTCCGGCGCTCTTCCCGGCTGTTGCCGGCGACCATCGTCCGCCCGAACTCAGCTTGAAGAAATGCGTCCTGATCCGCACGATAGGTCCAGCGATAATGCATCGCGAGCGGCAGCAGATATTCAGAGCCAACCGCATCAAAAAGGGTCGATACCAAGCGTTGGACAGGCGTGGAGGGGTCTAAAACTGGCTCTGCATGCAGATCTTCCAAATGATCGATGATGTCCCCGGTGTCTTGAAGGATGTCACATGAAGGGGTTTCAAGAACCGGGATGACCATATGCCCAACTGCCGGCAGAACGCGCGTCCCAAAGTCCGGGTGGGCAGGTACGCGCTCCTGAAAGGGCAGCCCCTTTTTTATGAGGTAAGACCGCAGTTTGCCCGTGTAGAGTGAATGGGGAGAACCCCATAAAATATAGGTCACGTAACCCTCTCCCCCGAATATCTTTCTCTATTCTGCTGCCTTCTTGGCCTGCCGGAACTTGTGAAGCAAGGGCTCGGTATAGCCGTTTGGCTGGCTGATACCTTCGAACACGAGCGCCCGCGCCGCCTTGAAGGCGATGCTGTCCGGCGTCAGTTTCTCATAGAGCGGATCAGACGCATTTTGGGCATCAACCTTAGCAGCCATCTTGGCAAAGGCGGCGTCCACTTGATCCGCCGTGCACACGCCGTGCAGCAACCAGTTGGCGATGTGCTGCGAAGAGATGCGCAGCGTCGCCCGGTCTTCCATCAGGCCAACATCATTGATGTCAGGCACCTTCGAACAACCAATTCCTTGGTCAATCCAGCGCACCACATAGCCCAGAATTCCCTGCGCGTTGTTCTCCAGTTCCTCGCGGACCTCTTCGTCCGACCAGTTGTGGCCGACGGGTGCCACGGGAATGGTGAGCAGAGGCTCAAGCCCCGGTGTCACTTCGTTCGCCAGTTCACGCTGGCGTGCGAAGACATCGACCCGGTGATAATGGGTGGCGTGCAACGTCGCCGCCGTCGGCGACGGCACCCAGGCGGTGTTTGCGCCCGACTTCGGGTGGCCAATCTTCTGGTCGAGCATATCGCGCATCATGTCCGGCGCGGCCCACATACCCTTGCCGATCTGCGCCTTACCAGACAAGCCACAGGCCAGACCGATCTGCACATTGCGGGCCTCATAGGCCTGAATCCATGCGCTCGACTTCATGGCGGCTTTGCGGATCATCGGCCCCGCGCGCATCGCGGTGTGCATCTCATCGCCCGTCCGGTCGAGGAAGCCCGTGTTGATGAACACAATCCGGTCTTTCACGGCATAAATGCAGGCCGCGAGGTTGGCCGACGTCCGGCGTTCCTCATCCATGACGCCAACCTTGACCGTATGGCGCGCAAGACCAAGCAGGTCTTCCACGGCATCGAACAGATCGTTGGTGAAGGCGCATTCTTCTGGCCCATGCTGCTTAGGCTTAACGATGTAAACGCTGCCGGAGCGGCTGTTACGCAGCGATCCCAATCCCAACACATCATGCATTGCACAGAGCGAGGTGAATACGGCATCGAGAATGCCTTCCGGCGCCTCACTGCCGTCGGGCAGGAGTACGGCAGGGTTGGTCATCAGATGCCCGACATTACGTACGAAAAGGAGGCTGCGGCCGTGCAGCACGTCGTCGCCCCACGCGCGGTCCTCTTCCATCCGACGGGTGAGTGTTTTGCCACCCTTTTCAAAGCTGGCGACAAGATCTCCGCGCATCAAGCCAAGCCAATTGGAATAGGCCGCCACCTTGTCATCGGCATCCACGGCCGCGACGGAATCCTCAAGATCGACAATCGCCGTCAGCGCGGATTCCAGAACAACATCCTTGATGCCTGCCGGATCATCCCGACCGATAGGGTGATTACGGTCAATCAATATCTCAATGCCAAGACCGTTGTGGCGCAGGAGAATGTCATCGCCGCGCCGGACGATTGGAACGGAGCTGTCTGACAGATTTAGACCGCCGCCGGTCCAGTCCGCCCATTTGCCATCGGCAAGCGGAACCACGTCATCAAGAAATGCTTTGGCCGCTGCAACAACGGCGGCTCCGCGCACGGGATCATAGCCTCCGGGCTTGGCCGGATCAGCCTCAAGAGCATCCGTGCCGTAAAAGGCATCGTACAAGCTGCCCCAGCGCGCATTGGCGGCATTGAGGACGAAACGGTCATTGAGCGAGGGCACAACAAGCTGCGAGCCGGCCATCACCGCAATCTCATCATCAACGTTGCGGGTGCCGATGCTGAACGGCGCCGGTTCTGGTGCAAGATAGCCAATATCCGTCAGGAATGCCTGATAGGCCGCCATATCCGAAATTGGGCCCGGATTGGCCGTGTGCCAATCATCAAGCTTTGCCTGAATGTCGTCACGCTTGGCGAGCAGCGCCTGATTGCGGGGCCCAAACTGGGCGAGGATATCAGCAAGCCCCTGCCAAAGCCGATCCGCACCCACGCCCGTCCCGGCGATGGCACGATTTTCTACAAATTCGGCAAGGACCGGCGAAACCTGAAGGCCGGCGCGCGAGACATAGGCAGTCATGAAAAACCCTTTGTTGGAACGGTTGCGAACAGAATAGTCCCGGGGAGGAAAAGGGCCAAACCTCTTTGCGATAACAGGCGCAATTTGGCAAGAGACTGGAGGCTGGCTGAGGAGACAAACGTAATCAAAATTGTATGTGTTGCATATCAGTTCACGCTGCGCCATATTTGTTAGACATGATAACGTTGTCGGAGAGACCCATGCTCAAACTCTACAGCTTCGGCCCCGGTGCCAATTCGCTAAAGCCCATGCTGGCTCTGTACGAGAAGGGCGTCGACTTCACGATCCACCGGCTCGACCCGACCAAGTTTGAGCATCATGAAGACTGGTTCAAGGCCATTAATCCGCGCGGGCAGGTTCCGGCACTAGAGCATGACGGCAAGATCATCACCGAATCGACCGTGATCTGCGAGTATCTTGAAGATGTGTTCCCGGACGCAAATCCGTTACGCCCAAAGGATCCGTTTGACGTTGCGCAAATGCGTGTCTGGACGAAATGGGTCGATGAGTATTTCTGCTGGTGCGTCTCTACCATCGGCTGGGAACGGCATATCGGACCGATGGCGCGCGCCTATTCTGACGAAGAGTTCGAGGCATATGTCGCGCGTATTCCAGTGCCAGAACAACAGACCAAGTGGCGCAATGCCCGCAAGGGTTTCCCCAAGGAACTTCTGGAAGAGGAGTTGCGTAAGATCGGCGTTTCGGTAAAACGGCTTGAAGATCAACTCTCTAAGACGGAATGGCTTATCGGCGATCAATACACGCTGGCGGATGTGTGCAACTATGCGATCGCAGGCGGCATGCAATTCGGGTTCCCGGAATTTGTGAACGCGAAGGACACCCCGCATTTGCTCGCATGGATTGAAAAGATCGCAGCCCGTCCCGCGGCCCGCAAAATGTATGCCGAGGTGCCATCTGAATTTGCCCGGCCTCAGGCGGACGCTGCCAAAGCCTAAGTCTGGCCAACCTCTCCCCTCGCCATCCGGTCTACCGCCCGCTATGAAGCGATATGACCGGACTGACGGGTGAAGAACTGAACGCGCTGGAGCATGCAGGACATGCCCCCATGTTGGCGCAGGTAGAACGTTGGGCCGCCGTCAATAGTGGCACGACCAATCTTGCTGGCCTGAAATACATGGCCGGGCTGCTGGCGGACGCGTTCTCCGGCCTCCCCGGTGACGTCGCATTAATCGCGCCAGACCCTTTCGAAAGCGTCGACGCCAAGGGCACCGTCACTGAGGTTCAACGGGGAGATCACCTAAGGGTGTCCGTTCGCCCAGACGCGCCTGCCCGGGTTCTGCTTACAGGTCATATGGATACCGTGTTTGCAGCCGACCATCCGTTCCAGTCCTTACGCTGGCGGGAGGATGGCGTTCTGAATGGACCCGGCACCGCCGACATGAAGGGCGGCATCGCCGTCATCCTTGCAGCATTGTCTGCTTTGGAAACCACGCCGCAAGCGGCGGCCATCGGCTATGACGTTTTAATCAATTCAGATGAGGAAACGGGAAGCCACGCCTCCGCGCGCCTGATTGCCGAATTGGCGCAAGGCAAGGTTGCCGCCCTGACGTATGAACCCGCTTTGCCCGATGGCACGCTCGCAGGCGCCCGACCGGGCAGTGGGAATTTCTCGATCATCATTCACGGCAAGGCTGCCCATGCAGGCCGAAATCCTGAAGACGGCCGCAATGCGCTGGTTGCGGCAGCCGATCTGGCCGTCCGTCTCGCCGCCGCCAAAGCGCCGGGCCTGAAGGTCAACCCGGCGCGCATCGATGGTGGCGGTCCGAACAATGTTGTGCCTGACCTTGCAATCCTGCGGGTCAATCTTCGGCCAATGACGCGCGACGACATGACATTGGCAACGGATATCATCCGTAACGCCGTTGCTGCGATCAAGCGGGACCATGACGTCTGCTGCCACGTCCATGGCGGCTTCAACCGACCGCCCAAACCACTCGACGCGGCCGCCGAAAAGCTCTTTAACCTCGTTCGCGATTGCGGGAGCGAGCTGGGTCTGGCAATCAACTGGCGTCCGACGGGGGGCGTGTGTGACGGCAACAATATCGCCGCATGTGGCATCCCTGTTGTCGACACTATGGGGCCGCGCGGCGGTGCCATCCATTCCGATGAGGAGTTTCTGATCGTGGACAGCCTGTCCGAACGTGCCCGCCTTTCTGCCCTCACCTTGATGCGGATCGCGCAAAGGGGTGGCTTGTGAGCATCGTCATTCGGGCCGCGCAGACCGACGACGTCCAGCACCTCTATGAAATGGCCAAGCGCACGGGCGGTGGCTTCACTAACCTGCCGCCAGACCGCAAAGCACTGAGCACCAAGCTCGAACGCGCAGCTGCCGCCTTTGCGCGGACCGAAGACGTCATTGATGATGACCTGTTCGTGTTCGTCATGGAGAACACAGCCACCGGCGAAGTGCGCGGCACCTGCCAGATATTCTCCCGGGTTGGGCAGAAATGGCCATTCTACTCCTACCGCCTTGGCATGCTGACCCAGCATAGCGTTGAGCTGGATAAAACCTTCCGCGCAGAAATGCTGACGCTGTCGACCGATCTGGAAGGCTGCACCGAAGTCGGCGGCCTGTTCCTCCATCCCGGCGAACGGTCAGGCGGCCTCGGCATGTTGATCGCGCGCAGCCGTTACCTCTTCATCCGCAATCACCGCGCCCGCTTTGGCGACAAGACACTGGCCGAACTGCGCGGCGTCATCGATGAAGCCGGCGGATCACCCTTTTGGGATGGCGTGGCGGGCCGTTTCTTCGGCATGAATTTCCAGCAGGCTGATCAGTTCAACGCGGTGCACGGCAACCAGTTCATTGCCGATCTGATGCCCAAGCACCCCGTCTACACAGCGATGCTCCCCGAAAGCGCCCGCGCCGTCATCGGCCTACCCCACCCCTCCGGTCGCGCCGCGATGCGGATGCTGGAGAATGAAGGGTTTCATTGGGAAAATTATATCGACATTTTCGATGGCGGCCCGACCATGACCGTGCGGACCGATCAGATCCGCAGCATCAAGGAAGCGGCGGATACGAAAATCGTGGCGATCGACGCCACCTTGGGCGAACATAAGGCAGGCGAAAAGGACTTGGTCGCCTTTGGCAAGCTTGGCGCGTTTCGCGCGGCTTATGGATGGCTGGAGCCCCGTGACGGAGGTGTCGCCATAGACCCAGAGGCAGCCGATCTTCTGGGCGTCGGTGAAGGCGATCTCATTACCCATATCTCGCGGTTCTAACCTATGCTGTCGGAGATCAATTTTGACGGCATTATCGGCCCGAGCCACAATTATGCGGGCCTAAGCCTCGGCAATTTGGCGTCAGCCAAAAATGCCGGCGGTATATCTCAGCCGCGTGCAGCCGCCCTTCAGGGTGTTGAAAAGATGTGCGCTAACCTGCGGCTTGGCCTCCACCAGGGCTTTTTCATGCCGCTGGAGCGCCCGGATACGGCTTGGCTCGCGGAACTTGGGACAACTGCAGAGGAAGCGGATGATCGCCTCCTCGCCAATGCCCTTTCCGCTTCTTCAATGTGGGCAGCCAACGCTGCGACCGTTTCCCCAGCGCCCGACACTCGGGACGGCAAATGCCATTTGAGCGTCGCCAATCTCGTGACGATGCCGCACCGCAGCCATGAATGGCCCGGCACCCTTGCCCAGTTTAAGCTCGCCTTCGCGCATCCCGCCTTTGCCGTGCACGGGCCCGTTCCGCCGCCGTTCGGAGATGAAGGTGCCGCCAGCCATATGCGCCTATGTGCGACACACGGCACGGCGGGTGTGGAAGTCTTTGTTTACGGCATTACCGGAGGCCCCTTCCCCGCGCGGCAGCATGTTGAGGCGTCCCGTGCCGTCGCCCGCACCCATGGCGTGAACCGGGCGTTGTTCGTCCAGCAGTCCGAAGACGCCATTGCAGCCGGCGCGTTCCACAATGACGTGGTGGCCGTCGCGAATGAGCGGGTCCTGTTCACGCATGAACGCGCCTTTGCTGAAAAAGACACCTTCTACGCTGACCTTCGGACTGCCTTGCCTGAGGTTGAGATTGTCGAGGTCCCCGCCAACCGCGTGTCACTGGCCGATGCGATTCAGAGCTATCTGTTCAATGCGCAACTCGTAACCCTGCCGGATAGTGGTATGGCGCTGATCCTACCCACCGAAGCGCGCGACAATGTACCGGTATGGAGTTGGCTGCAGGAGATGGTGGCCGGCAACGGCCCCATCCGCCAACTGGTGCCCGTCGACGTCCGCCAATCCATGGCGAATGGTGGCGGACCCGCCTGCCTGCGTTTGCGGGTTGTGTGCAATGCGGCGGATGTTGATCCACGCTTTCTGGCAGACGAGGCTAAACTCGATGCCGTCGCTGCCGTCATAACCAAATATTGGCCCGAAGCGATTGATCCAACTGAACTTCGCTCGCCAACCTTATGGGCAGACATCCGGCGCGCGCGTGCTGCGCTGCTCTCCACCCTCTCGCTTGATGCGCTTCTGTCGAATTAACTTACACTTCACCACGTCTGTTAAGGTGGAAAGACGCAAATCTAGGGTTGGCCCGGCACTTGCACAGCTATCCTCATGTTGAGCCTGATCAAACGTCCGTTCATTATCCGCACTCGGTTCGAGGCGTTGTTCATCATCTACGCCCTCGCATTAGGCGCTGCAGAACGGGGCAAAGAATATGTCCATCAATACCCGGGCCGGCTCGGCTGGATCATGTTTGGGGCGTGCCTTCTGGCCGTCCTGATGGCGGGCGCCAAAATCTTCGACGCCATCAACGCCCAACGGGATTGACCCCAAGGGCCCAATCCGTCACCCGACAGGCATCCGCATTTGGAGGCCGCCTAAGTGTCCGCATCAAGTCCAAGATCCATTGACCAGCTTCTCGCGATCATGGAGCAGCTGCGGCATCCCGAGAAGGGCTGCCCGTGGGATGTAGAACAGAGTTTTGCGACCATTGCCCCCTACACCATTGAAGAGGCCTATGAGGTTGCGGACGCAATTGAGCGTAATGATCTGCCCGCGCTGAAGGATGAGTTGGGCGATCTTCTATTTCAGGTCGTGTTTCATGCCCGAATGGCCGAGGAAGCTGGGCGTTTCAGCTTCGACGACGTCGCCGCTGCCATTTCCGAAAAGATGCTGCGACGTCACCCTCACGTCTTTGGAGATGCGGAGAAACCCGACTGGGAAGGCATCAAGGCGCTGGAACGCGAAGGTAATGCCGATGCCAGTGCGCTTGGCGGTGTCGCCCTTGGCCTACCCGCCTTGCTGCGTGCCGAAAAAATCCAAAAGCGGGCCGCTCGGACTGGTTTTGACTGGCCCGATGCCAATGGCGCCAAGGCAAAGGTTTTCGAAGAAATTGCCGAGGTTGAGGATGCGGTTGATCAGGATGCCCGCGAAGATGAAATTGGCGATCTTCTCTTTGCTGTCGTAAACTGGGCACGCAAAATTGACGTCGACCCCGAAGCGGCCCTGCGAAGGGCCAATTCAAAGTTTGAAGGCCGTTTTCGCGCAATGGAATCCATGGCGGGTGATGCTTTTTCCGACCTAGACCTCGATGCGATGGAAGCGCTTTGGCAGAAGGTCAAACGCAGCGCTTAAGCCATGCGCGATTCAAACCGCCCAAAATCCTCGTCAGACATCCGCACGCTGAGCGTGACCTGATCGTCATTCACCTGTTGGTCGAGAACCCGACCATGCGCATGCACCCAGGCAAGCCGGGCGCCATCACTTGTCCCCAAAATGATGGTGCGAAGACGGTGAGAGGTTGTGAGATGCCGCGCGCACAATTCCTCAATTTCGGAGAGGCCAGCCCCAGTGAGCGCCGAGGCGAGAACCACATTTTCGCGCCGGAGCGCCTCTTGATGATGGAAAGCGAGCGCCTCTACGTCCAACCGGTCAATCTTGTTCCAGACCTCAATCATGGGGGAAGCCCCTTCCCCGAGCACACCAAGATCAGTCAGAACAGCTTCAACGTCCGCCGATTGCGCATCGCTATCTGGATGCGAAATGTCGCGAACATGGACAATCAGGTCGGCGGCATTGACCTCTTCCAGTGTCGCCCGGAACGCTGCCACCAACTGGGTCGGCAGATCCGAAACAAAACCCACCGTGTCCGATAGGATCGCCTTGTCGACGCCGGGCAAGGATATCTGGCGCATCGTCGGGTCCAGCGTTGCGAACAGCAGGTCTTCCGCCATAACAGTCGCGCCGGTCATCCGGTTGAACAGCGTCGATTTCCCGGCATTGGTGTAACCCACCAACGCGATGACAGGCCAAGGGGCCTTTTTGCGGCGATCACGGTGCAGTCCGCGTGTTCGGCGGACTTGCTCCAATTCACGACGCAGCTTGGCCATCCTGTCCCGGATGAGACGGCGGTCGGCTTCGATCTGGGTTTCACCCGGGCCACCCAAAAAGCCAAAGCCACCGCGCTGGCGTTCCAAGTGCGTCCAACTGCGGACCAGACGCCCGGCCTGATAATCAAGATGCGCCAGTTCCACCTGCAAACGGCCTTCAGCGGTTGCCGCCCGTTCCCCGAAGATCTCGAGGATCAAGCCGGTGCGGTCGATGACCTTGGCCTTGAGTTCGCGTTCAAGATTGCGCTGTTGGACCGGTGTCAGCGCGCCGTCGATGATGACAAGGTCCGCCTCCACCGCCGCTGCACGGGCGGCAATGTCCTGAACCTGCCCAGCCCCAAAGAGTGTCGCAGGCCGCGCCGCGCGGATTTTGAAACTCGCCCGGCCAGCAATGTTGAGACCAATCGCCTCGGCCAGACCAGACGCCTCATCCAACCGCGATTCCGGATCGCGGCTGCTCAGGCCTATTTCGGGGTAGACGACGATGGCCTTGGCACCGCGCGCAAAGCCATCGTCTTCCTGTCGATTAAAAACGCTCAATCGCCGGCTTCTTCTTCCTCGGCGAGGTTCAGCGGATGCGCTGGCTGCACCGTCGAGATCGCGTGCTTATAAACCAGCTGCGCCATGGAATCGCGCTGCAGCAAAAGGCAGAAAAGGTCGAACGTCGCGACTTCACCCTGCAACATGACCCCGTTTACGAGGAACATGGTGACGGGCGTCTGCGTCCGCTCGGTCGCACCAAGGAACACATCCTGCAAGGACTTCTGACGCTTTCCATCGCCAATGGCTTCACGCATCGCTGGAATGTCGATGGGTTGGCCGGGCATGATTGTGGAGATCGCGTGCTTGTAGATCAGCTGTGATTGACCATCGCGCCGCAAAAGGACCGAAAAATTGTCGAACCAGGTGATGATGCCCTGAAGCTTGACGCCTTTGACGAGAAACATCGTCACGGGCACCTTGGCCTTTCGCACGGTATTCAGGAAAATATCTTGGAGGTTGTTGGTCTTGTCAGCCACTGTTCATTCCTTTTCTATATTTGGCGGGTCATTATTCCCGCGATTGCGCCTGTATCAGGCGTCTGTCGCTGCTCCCTAAAAAATCCGGGAACACCGTCTTTATACAGTCAGCAGGCCCTAGGGTCCACCGCACTGTTTAGTCTTCGGAAGATTCCCGATCATCCACCATGCCCAGTATCTTCAATTTGCGGTGCAAGGCAGACCGCTCCATGCCGATAAAATGGGCAGTGCGGGAAATGTTCCCTGAAAAACGTCTTATCTGCACCCGCAGATATTCCCGTTCAAAGGCTTCACGTGCTTCACGCAAAGGCGCCCCCATAATCGCCGATGTCGGCCCACTCCCTTGGGGGCTCGCAGGGTCGTTGATAATCTCAGACGGCAGCATATCCACATCAATGCGCGACATACGGTCGCCGGGCGCGAGAATGATCGTCCGTTCCATGATGTTGCGCAACTGGCGGACATTGCCCGGCCAGTCATAGGTCTGGAGCGCCGCCATCGCATCTGCCGCCACATCGGGCGTTGGAACTCGCCGGTCCGCAGAATAGCGCGCGATGAAATGCTCCACCAGCGAAGGAATGTCTTCCCGCCGCTCCGACAGCGAAGGGATGAAGACAGGCACAACATTCAGGCGATAATAGAAATCCTCCCGGAAGCGCCCGGCATCAATTTCATCGGTCAACGTCCGCGCGCTGGAAGAAAGAACGCGTACGTCAACCTTTACCAACCGCTGGCCACCGACCCGCGTGAAGCTCTGATCAGTCAGGACGCGCAGGATTTTACCCTGCGTCGTCATCGGCATGTCGGCGATCTCATCAAGAAAAAGCGTCCCGCCATGCGCGCGTTCCAGCAGACCGGGTGTGCTTGAGCCGTCCGGACGTTCAGACCCGAAGAGCTCTTCTTCCACCCGCTCCGGCGTCATGCGCGCGGCGCTGACGACAACGAACGGCGCATTGACCCGTGGGCTCCAGCTGTGGAGCATACGCGCGGCAACCTCTTTGCCGACGCCAGCGGGTCCACTAATGAGCACGCGGCTGCCCGTCGGTGCCACCCGCTTTAAGGTAGCCCGCACATGGTTGATCGCGCTCGATGTGCCGCTGAGCTGCTCATCAAGGCCATATTGCGCCTTCAGCGTCTCATTCTCGGCCCGCAGCAATTCCGTCTCGGTCGCGCGCGTCACCAGCAGGAGCAGACGCTGTGCCTCAAAGGGTTTTTCGATGAAATCAGAGGCCCCCCGCCGGATGGCCGTGACGGCGGTATCCAGATTCCCATGGCCGGATATGACCAGAACCGGCTGGCTTGGATCGCGGCGCTTAATTTCATCAAGCAGATCCAGCCCGTCGAGACGCGATCCTTTCAGAAATACGTCAAGAAGCACGAGGGACGGTCGACGATCGGCAATGGCCGCAAGCGCCGCATCACTGTCGGCTGCGGTCCGTGCGGTATACCCTTCATCCTCCAGAACACCGGCGACGAGATCACGGATATCTGCCTCATCATCGACGACCAAAATGTCGAGTGCCATGGCCTAGTTCTCCTTGTGACGCGTCAGAGCAGAGGGAAGCTGGTCCGCCGCAGGTGATGCGGCATGTGCTTGCCGGGCAATGGCCGCAGCTAAAATTGCAGGATCAATCCGAATGGTCACGACAGTCCCCCCACCTTCGCGGTCGGCGAAACTGATGATGCCCATATGCTCTTCAATGATCTTTTTGACGATCGCGAGGCCAAGGCCCGTGCCGCCCGGTCGGGTCGTCATATAGGGCTCAATAATCCGGTCCCGCTCCAGCGGCAGACCAATGCCCGCATCCGCCACACTGATGGTCACAGTGCCATCGGCCTCGGCCGCCAGGGTCATCGCAATATCCGGATCAACGGCATCCACGCGTTGGGCGATCGCCTCTACGCCATTTTTGACGATGTTGGACAGGGCTTGGGCCAATTGTCGGCGGTCGCAGATCAGCATTGGCGACGGAGACGGCGCTGTGATCGAGAAGCGGATCCCCGGGTTTGCAACTTCGTGCAGGAACATGGCCTCGCGCGCGAGATCGACAATTGGCTCTTCGGCAAACTCAGGCTTTGGCATCCGCGCAAAGGAGGAGAATTCATCAACCATCCGCCGCAGATCACCCACCTGACGCACGATGGTTTCGGTAAGACGGTCAAACGCGGCCTGATCCGTCACGATTTCCTTGGAGAACCGGCGCTTCAATCGCTCCGCCGCCAACTGGATGGGCGTCAAAGGGTTCTTAATCTCGTGCGCGACCCGCCGCGCAACGTCTGACCAAGCGGCACGACGCTGATCAATCAGTTGCTGGGTGATATCGTCGAACGTCAAGATATGGCCAAATTCACTTTCCACAACCTTGACGGCAAGCGTCCGGGTTTCTCCGGCCCCACCAAGCTGAAGCACAGTTTCCGTCCGGCCTTCTTCCAGCAGCGCTGCGAAATCAGGCACAAGCTCTTTCAAGGACGAACCCACCACATCGCCCGGAGCTATCTTCAAAATCTCACGGGCAGACCGGTTGATGACGCGGACATACCCATCTGGCGTTGCTGAAATGACACCTGCTGTCACGCCAGACAGGACGGCTTCGATCAAAACACGACGCCGGTCGAGCAGATCGTTTGAGGCAATCAGGTCCATATTCTGTTCGCCTAACCTTTCGGTCATGCGATTGAACGCGCGCGACAAGACCCCAACTTCATCGCGGCTGCGCGACGTCGAGACGCGCACGGACAAGTCACCCGCCGCAACCTTACGCGCGGCATCCACCAATTCCCCAACAGGGCGCACCAGCCTGTCCGCAACGCGAAGCGCGATCCACACGGCCATCCCGATAATCAGCAGAGACAAGAGGTATAGAGCCGCATTCAGGCGAAACTGGAGCGTCCCCGATCGTTTCAAGAGAGCGTTATAGTCCTTCAAAACCAAGGACGCGCGCTTGGCCTGCGCAAGCGTTTCGGTGTCGGCCACGCGAGAGGCATAGAGGAACAGGTCCGGCGTACCAGGCATCGGCGTCACCGATTCCATCCGGCTTCCGGTATCGCGAAATACGGCCTCACGCTTGGCCAAAAGTTCGCGCGCCACCTCAGGCGGAACCCAATTCTGGGTTGCGCGTTCATAGGGGTTCACAATCGCCAGCGTCTGTACGCCATTCCTCGTCGAGATGGCCAAAACTGCCGCCTCAGAAAGCTCACGCTGATATACCTGAAAGGCAAACTGATTGGCGAAGGGCTGGCTATCAATCGGGGCGACCTGCAGGGCCTGAACAAGGTCTCCCGCCATCACCGCTGTCTCATCCATCACGCGCTTTTGCTTCTCGGCGTAAAGCTGCTGGGCAAGCGCAGTGGTGTTCTCAAACATCCCTTGGGCGCGTTTTGAATACCAGATGTCGACGCCATATTGGAACAACAACGAGGCGACGAGGACCATCAGGACAACCGGAACCGTGGCGATGAGAGAAAACAGAGCCACCAATCGGACGTGCAACCGACCATTGGCGCCGACCAGCGAGTTTTCCGCGCGACGCATCGCAAGGCGACGCCCGCCAAGGACAAGAAGCATGACGGCCGGTACGAGATTGGCAAAGAGCAGAACCACGCCCGATAAAGCGCTCAGGACCCCTTCAGTGCTTAGGATTTGCCAAGTGGCCAACGCCATGACCAAGGCACCGATCCCAGCGCCCCAAGTCAACACCGTGATCCATTCCTGCCGGCGCGCAAAGACGACGAGTTTGCGCTGCCAAGCGAGCAGGAAAGACGTGTTCAAATTGACCATTCGTGGCAATACTACAACACCGGCGTTGCAGATCAAGCACAGTTAGCGGCAAGCCGACGAAGCGAGCCGCTATCTGCGACCAACCGCTAGATCAATGCCCAGATCGGTCAATTTCTTGCGCAACGTGTTGCGGTTTATGCCCAGCAATTTGGCCGCCCGAAGCTGGTTGCCACGAACGGCCGACATTGTTGCCACAAGCAGGGGTCGTTCGACTTCTTCCAAAATGCGGTCATACAGCCCGTCGGGTGGCAGATGGGTTCCAAACTCTGCAAAATAGGCCGCGAGATGATGCTCCACCGCATTTGCGAGCCCCGACCGCGCGACCATAACCGGCGCCTCGGCCTTAGCGGGCCGCCCAACGAGTTGCTGTTCAACCATCTCGGCGCCGATCAGATCATCGCGGGCCAGCACCGCCAAACGGCGCATCAGGTTTTCAAGCTCACGGACATTGCCGGGCCAATCATGCTGCCCCAGCCGCGTAATGGCTTCCACCGAGATGCCTTTACGGGGCAATCCTTCAGCGGCTGCCCGATCAAGAAAGTGCTGCGACAATAGACCGATATCCGCCGCACGCTGACGCAGCGCCGGCAGAGACATCGGCACCACATTCAAGCGGAAATAGAGATCTTCGCGGAACTGCCCTGCCGCAATCAACGCGGTGAGATCTTTATGCGTTGCAGCGATGATACGGACATCCGCTTGTATGGATCGGCTACCACCAACGGTCGTGAACTCACCGGACTGGAGTACGCGCAACAGACGTGTCTGGGCATCCATTGGCATGTCGCCAATCTCATCAAGGAACAACGTGCCGCCCGCTGCCTGCTCAAACCGTCCGGCGGTGCGTTGCTGTGCCCCGGTAAAGGCGCCCCGTTCGTGCCCGAACAATTCGGCCTCGATCAATTCGCGGGGAATGGCGGCCATGTTGATCGCAATGAAGGGTGCGGTTTTGCGCGCGCCCAGATCGTGTATTGCGCGGGCAACCAGTTCCTTGCCCGTCCCGCTCTCACCCAGGATCAACACAGTCAAATCATTGGGAACCACTCGGGCAATCGTCCGATAGACTTCCTGCATCGCTGGCGACCGACCAATGAGCGGCAAGGCGGCGTCTGCCTCCGTGAGCGCAGGACCGGCCACAACAATGCCCCGCCGTCCCATGCCATCGCGCACGGCTTGGCAAAGCTCATCCAGATCAAAGGGCTTGGGCAGATACTCAAACGCCCCCTGCTCTGTCGCACGGACAGCTGTCGCCAGCGTGTTTTGCGCCGAAAGAACAATGACAGGCAGACCCGGTCGTTTGGCCAATATAGCGGGGAGCACGTCCAGCCCGTTCCCGTCCGGTAAAATGACGTCGGTCACCAGCACATCTGGATCAAAATCCTCGAGCACGCGTGCTTGATCCGCGACACTGGCCGCACACATGACGTCATGACCTTCACGGGTCAGCGCTTCGCTGATCACCAATCGGATGGCGTCGTCATCGTCGACGACCAGAACCTTGCCTTGACCCATTAACTCCGCCCATCCGCTCTCGGCAGAAGCAAACGGAAAACCGTATGCTCCGGCATGCCTTCGCGTGCATATTGGACGATCCCGCCCATATCCCGCGTCAATTTATCAACCAGCGCGAGGCCTAGCCCCTGCCCTTTCGGCTTACTGCTCACAAAGGGGTCGAAAAGGTTATCGACAATTTCCGGGGGGGCGCCCGGTCCGTCGTCGATGATGCACAATTCGATGGGAAGCGAAACACGCCGCCCGCCCGGATCAACGGCGACCGAAACACCATGGCGGAACGATGTCGTAATCGTCACCTTCCGCTTGGAGCCGTGCTCGGCGGTTTCAGCGGCGTTCTTCAACAGATTGAGGACCACCTGAACCATGGTGTCGCGATGAACCAACACCTCTGGAAGCGAAGGATCGTAGAGTTCGCGGATGATCAGCCTGTCCCCAAAGCCAGACACCGCCACTTCGCGCGCATGATCAACAATGGCGTGGATATTCTCAGCCTGCCGTTCCAGCGTGCGGGTATCCGTAAAGCCTTCCATCCGGTCGATCAGACTGGCCACCCGATCAACCTCATCTTGGATCAGTTTGGTCAACCGCTGCGCGCCCGCATCGACACTGCGACCGAGGAGTTGCGCCGCGCCCTTAATCCCCGCGAGTGGATTTTTAATCTCATGTGCCAGCATAGCCGCAATGCGGACGGCCGCACGTGTGCCGCCGCCATGCGCCCGGTTGCCGACGCGATGGCTCGCGGCCCCGGAATACATGGAAACGAGTTTCCATCCCGCATATTCGGCAAAGGGTGTCACGAAGACGTCCGCGCGCAACACCGCGCCTTTCCGCAGGCGCAAGCTCGCATCATAGGCGGCAAAAGGAGCGTCATCGCCCACATAGCCGTCGGGCATCGCCAGCACGTCCTGCAGAGCCCGTCCGACGATATTTTGCGCGCTAAGGTTGAGGAGCATTTCGGCCGCCGCGTTGGCGTGCTGCACCACGGCCCCGTCATCGATGACCAACATGGAGATCGGAGAGGCCGCAACCACGTCTTCCGCAGTCAGAGGCCCCGCCGGCGTCTCAATCGCCTTTAGGCGGCCGCGCGGCTGAGCCATGGTTCATAAAAACGTTCGAGCATGGCCAGCACCGTGCGGGGATCATTGATCTGATTGACGGCGTTGCGGAAGTCAGCAGAGCCATGCAAGCCTTTGGTATACCAGCCAATATGCTTACGTGCCATGTTCACACCGGTTGTCTCGCCATAATGCGCCAGCATGTCTTCATAATGCCGGACGATGAGATGATACTGCTCCTCAATCGTCGGATCGGGGATGGCGGCACTATCGGTCAGCGCCGCCATAACTTGAGAGATCAACCAAGGCCGCCCATAGGCGCCGCGCCCAATCATCAAGCCATCAGCACCGGACAAATCGAGCGCCGTTTTGGCGTCGTCGATTGAACAGATGTCGCCATTGACGATGACGGGAACCTTTACTGCATCCTTGACGCGCCGAACAAAGGCCCAGTCCGCCGACCCCTTATACATCTGGTTGCGCGTCCGCCCGTGGACGGTGATCATCTGCGCGCCAAGGTCTTCGGCAATCTTTGCGAGTTCCGGCGCGTTGAGGCGGGTCTCATCCCAACCCATGCGCATCTTGACGGTAACCGGCACCTTCACGGCCTTGACCGTCGCCTCAATCAGGCTGGCGGCCAGCGGCAAATCCTTCATCAGCGCAGAGCCGGCGTCACCATTCACGACCTTTTTGACGGGGCAGCCCATGTTGATGTCGATGATAGACGCGCCGCGGTCTTCATTCAGCTTGGCCGCTTCAGCCATTTCCTTGGGCGTGCAGCCGGCCAGCTGCATGGAAACCGGCTCTTCAATCGGGTCCCACGCCGCCTTTTGCTGGCTTTGACGCGTTTCCCGGATCATTGCCTGACTGGCGATCATCTCTGTTACATTGAGGCCACAGCCATATTGCCGAACGACCTTGCGGAACGGCATGTCGGTCACGCCGGTCATCGGCGCGAGAATGACAGGAACGTCGATGCGGACACCGCCGACAGAGATAGGGTTCAACTGCTGCATGGATTTGCCTAAATTTTCAGCAAAAGCTCTACGCATTTTTGTGTTGCGGCGCAACAGTCTTGAGTGTCTAAGCCCAGCGCCATGACAATTGCTGCCATCATTGTCGCCGCCGGAAAGGGTGAGCGCGCAGGCACCAGCCTGCCGAAGCAGTTCGTTACGATCGGCGGAAAAGCCCTGTTGGCGCATGCCGTCACCGCACTAGCGCGGCATCCACGCATTGAACGGACCGTGGTCGTGGTGGCCGAAGGCCAAACAGAGCTGGCTGCCCAGGCACTTGGCGATATTCAGGTTGATGCAATCGTGATTGGCGGCGCAGAACGTCAGCATTCCGTCGCGGCTGGCATGGCGGCCATTGGCGACGCCCGGATTGTTCTCATTCATGATGCCGCTCGGCCCTTTCTGCCATCCTCGGTTATTGATCGACTGATTGCGGCGCTCGACACGGCCGACGGCGCCATCCCTGGCCTGTCCGTTGTCGATACCTTGGCAAAGGCTGCGGAAGAGCTTGGCGATGTCGTGGATCGCAACGGCCTCATCCGTGTCCAGACCCCGCAAGCCTTCCGGACCGACGCTATCCGAGACGCGCACAACCGATGGACGGGAACCGCCGCCACCGATGACGCCCAAATGGCGCGTGCTGCCGGATACAAGATCGCTGTGGTAGAGGGTCATGCCATGCTGGATAAAATCACGCAGCCAGCCGATTTTGCGGAGGCCGAGCGCAAATGGGCCCAACGACTCATCAGCCGGATCGGCCTGGGCTATGATGTGCATAGGCTGTCAGAGGGTGAAGACCTTTGGCTCTGCGGGGTAAAGGTTGATCATGAAAAGGGACTTGCCGGACATAGTGACGCCGATGTCGCCCTGCATGCCTTAACCGATGCTCTGCTCGGCGCGTTGGGTGACGGAGACATTGGCGCGCATTTTCCGCCCAGCGACCCGCAGTGGCGTGGTGCGGCGTCTCACCGCTTTGTTGAACACGCCGCAACGCTCATCAGACAAGCAGGTGGCGTGATTGATCATGTGGATGTCACCATCATCTGCGAAGCGCCCAAAATCGGCCCGCATCGGGATGCCATGCGGATGGCCATCGCGGGAATGCTAGCCGTCCCCATTAAGAAAGTCAGCGTTAAGGCAACGACGACCGAACGACTGGGTTTTACAGGTCGCGGAGAAGGCATAGCGGCTCAAGCCGCCGCCACCATCCGCCTACCAGAGGAGGAGTGAACATGGCTTCAAGACTGATCCATTGCATTGTCGGTTGCGTCCTATCGGTCGCACTTCCGACCTTGGCCACAGCCCAGACGGCCAAGCAGTGCCTGACGCCTAAGGAAGCACAGGGCCTCGTGTCCTTTGCGCTCCCGGACGTCATCACGTCTATCAGCACCAAATGTGCCCCGACGCTGGGGCCAGACAGCTATCTCAGCCGATCGGGTACAGAACTGGCGGGCCGATATCGCGTGATCGCGGAAACAAGCTGGCCGTCGGCCAAACTCGCAGTGCGCAAATTTATGGATACCGATGTCACCTTTTTGAACAACCTGCCGGATGATGCCCTGAAGGGCATCCTCACCGCGGGCATTTCGACGGCAATCGTGAAGGACGTCAAGACGACACAATGCGGGGATATCAACCGCATCGTACAGGTTCTGGCCCCACTTCCAGCCGAGAATATGTCGCAGTTGGTTGGAATAGTCCTTGAACTCTCATCCCGTCCTCCGGCACAGGCCGCCGTCGCAAAGACAAAGCCACCGTTTTCCATCTGCCCACCGGCAGGCGGGGCCGGGAAGCCAGTCACAACAAAGTAGTATCTGATGGACGATGCACTCCCGGTAGAATTGGTCGACGCGGCACGGCGCGTCATTTACGAAAACCGCGCAAAAGGGCGCCGCGTGGCGGTGGCTGAAAGCTGCACGGGCGGCCTTGTGTCCGCCGCCCTCACGTCCATCTCCGGATCATCTGACGTCTTTGAAGTTGGCTTCATCACCTACTCAAACGAAGCAAAGATGAGCGCGCTCGGCGTTGATTCGAATATTCTTGAAACTTTCGGTGCCGTTTCAATTGCGACGGCTTGGGCCATGGCGCAGGGCACGCTCGATCATTCGACAGCCGATGTGTCCGTTTCTATCACGGGCATTGCTGGCCCCGATGGCGGCTCAGAAAAGAAGCCTGTCGGCACAGTCGTCTTTGCCCGCGCGCGCCGCGGATCTGATCCCGACGACATTATTGCGGACATCAAATATTTCGGAGATCTCGGCCGCGGCCCGATCCGCGTTCAGGCGGCGCTTGTCGCTCTCGAACTGCTGCTGCCGGGCGCCGAACTGTAGAGAACGGCCGCCCGCGTTTCGAACGCGTCTGTCATTTTGTGCAAGGCGCGTTCGAACACTTGGCCCGCAAGTGCTTCAAAAATCTTGGATTTGAACTGAAAGTCGACCATGAAGTCGACCGCACACCCGCCTTCGGGCAGGTCGCGAAACGTCCATTCATTGTGCAGATATTTCATCGGCCCATCGAGATAGTCGACCGTAATCGACATAGGCCGAACCTTGCGCACGCGTGAGGTAAACGTCTCTTTCAGCGCTTTAAACCCGACCAAAAGATCTGCGATCATTTCAGATTCAGTGTTAGATTTAATCCGTACACCACTGACCCAAGGCAGAAATTCACTGTAGCGGCCAACATCTGCCACCAGCATGAACATCTGCTCTGCGCTCCAGGGGAGCGTCCGCGTTTCGCTATGCTTTGGCATTGGCCAATTGCGCAGCCCGTGCATCACGCATCAACGAGAAGTCGCGATCTGCATGGTAGCTGGACCGTGTCAGCGGGGATGAGGCGACCAGCAGAAACCCTTTCGCCCGCGCGATGGCGGCATACGCCTCAAATGTCTTAGGCGTTACATATTCCATCACCGTAGCGTGCTTCGGCGTGGGTTGCAGATATTGGCCAATCGTCAGGAAATCGATGTCGGCTGAACGCATATCGTCCATCACCTGATGCACCTCCAGCCGCTCTTCCCCCAGCCCGACCATGATGCCTGACTTTGTGAAGATAGAAGGATCATGCTGCTTAACCGTCTCCAGCAAGCGCAGCGACGCATAATAGCGCGCACCTGGCCGGATGGTTGGATACAGCCGGGGGACCGTTTCAAGATTGTGATTGTACACGTCCGGGCGCGCCGCGACGATCGACTCCACCGCAGCCCGCATCTTGTTGCGGAAATCCGGCGTGAGAATCTCGATGGTGGTCTCCGGCGTCGTGCGACGAAGCGCTTCGATCACCTTCACAAACTGGGATGCGCCGCCATCGGGCAGGTCATCGCGATCCACCGACGTGATGACGATGTGCTTCAACCCCATTTCCGCGGCGGCATCGGCCAGGTTCTGCGGCTCATTTTTGTCGACCGCGCGCGGCATGCCGGTTTTGACATTGCAGAATGCACAGGCGCGCGTGCAGACGTCTCCCAAGATCATCACCGTGGCGTGCTTCTTGGTCCAGCATTCGCCAATATTGGGGCAGGCCGCTTCTTCACACACAGTGTTAAGAGATTTGGCGCGCATCAGCGCCTTTGTTTCGGCATATCCAACCGATGTCGGCGCCTTCACACGGATCCAGTCCGGCTTGCGGACCTTCTGCAGATTTGTCGGAGCATTCATGCGCTGGTCTTTACCCGCCCGCTCAAGGCTTGCCAACCATGCCGGGCTTGCTAAGCAATTTTCTGCTTCAGGAGACACCGATGCCCGAATTTAAAGCTCTGTTAGAGGGCTATCACCGCTTCCGCGCCGACGCTTATCGGCAGCAAAAGGCGCGATATGACGCCTTAGAGCAGGGCCAGTCCCCGCCCGTCATGGTCATTTCCTGCTGTGACAGCCGGGTCGACCCGGCGACGATCTTTGACACGGTTCCGGGGCAGGTCTTTGCGCTGCGCAATGTCGCCAATCTTGTGCCGCCATTTGAAACGGGGGGCGGTCTTCACGGCGCGTCGGCCGCCATTGAATTTGGTGTTCTGGGCTTGGAAGTAAAGCACATTGTCGTGGTTGGGCACGGCCAGTGCGGCGGCATCAAAGCGGCCTTGGAGCAATCGAACCCGGCATCCGGCCAAAACATCTTCATCGATGACTGGATGAGAATTGTCAGCGACGCCCGCGATGCTGTTTTGGCGCGCGCGCCGGCTGATCCCCAGCGCGCTTTGGAGATGGAGGCTGTGAAAGTCAGCCTGCACAATCTTCGGACATTTCCCTTCATTGCGGCGCGGGAGGCATCGGGCGAGCTAAAGCTGCACGGCGCTTGGTTCGCCATTGCCGAAGGCAGCCTGTACGTCCTTGATGAAGACAGCGGTGAGTTCACCCTTCCCCAATGACAGAAAGCTCCACAGATCATTTAGACGGCGTCCTAGACCAAATCATCGGCATGTGGGCCGGTGCGGTCCGCAACCGCCATAGCCCGCTTCATACGCCGACAGTCTGCTCGGTATCAGGCAACGCCCCCGCCCCCCGGATCATGGTTTTGCGCGCGGTATCAGGTCCATGCGCGACCTTTCGGTTCCACACTGATGTACGTTCATCCAAAGCATTACAGATTGACGCTGCAGGACCCGTTGCCATCCTTGGCTACGACCCAGAAGCCCGCGTTCAATTGATCGTGCGGGGCGTGGGCCGGATTGAGCGGTCAGGGGAAACGGTTGATCACGCTTGGGAGACCTCTGCCCTGTCCAGCAGGCGCTGCTATCTCGCGGCCCATCCGCCGGGTACGCCAACACCCGAGGCGACAAGCGGTTTGCCCGAAGCGCTGTTGATCCGTTCTCCAACAGCACCAGAGAGCGAAGCAGGCCGCGAAAACTTCTGCGTCCTTTTGGTGGATGCGATTGAACTTGAGTGGCTGAAACTCACAAGCTGCGGCAACCAGCGGGCCTTGTTCCAGAGATCCGAGAACGGTTGGACCGGCAACTGGATCACACCGTGAACAGGCGGCTGACGGTCTGGTATGACGGCGCCTGCCCCCTTTGCATCCGGGAAATTGCACTGATGCGCCGTCTGGACAAACGGCAACGCATTGCCTTCGCAGATGTAACGGAGCCCTCCACCGTCTGCCCGCTCGACCGCAGCCTGATGCTTGCGCGCTTCCACGCGACCACCGCTCAAGGTGAAACGCTCTCCGGTGCCGCGGCCTTTGCGGCCATGTGGCGCGAAATTCCGCCGCTACGCCCTCTTGGACTTATGGCCCAAAACCGTGTCGTGCTTGCCTTGCTGGAGCAGACCTACACCCTCTTTCTGAAAGTGCGGCCCCTGCTCCAGCGATTGGTGCGTTAGCGCGTCAGCTTCTTGTAGGCGAGGCGCGTCGGGCGGTCCGCCGCATCACCCAGACGGCGACGCTTGTCTTCTTCATAGGCCGCGAAGTTTCCTTCGAACCATTCGACGTGGCTGTTGCCTTCGAACGCGAGGATGTGCGTGGCCAGACGATCGAGGAAGAAACGGTCATGGCTGATGACCACGGCGCAACCGGCGAAGTTTTCGATTGCGTCTTCCAGAGCGCCAAGCGTTTCGACGTCGAGATCGTTGGTCGGTTCGTCGAGCAGCAGCACGTTGCCGCCGCGCTTCAGCATCTTGGCCATATGAACACGGTTGCGTTCACCGCCGGAGAGCTTGCCGACGTTCTTCTGCTGGTCCTGCCCCTTGAAGTTGAACGCGCCGACATAGGCCCGCGTCGACATGTCGTGGCCGTTGACCTTCACATAATCGAGGCCATCCGAGACTTCTTCCCAGACATTCTTGGAGGCATCGAGGTGGTCGCGGCTCTGGTCCACGTAACCCAGACGAACGGTTTCGCCCATGTCGATGGACCCCGTATCGGGCGTTTCCTGACCAGTGATCAGCTTGAACAATGTCGACTTACCCGCACCATTCGGGCCGATGACGCCGACAATGCCGCCCGGCGGCAGCATGAAGGACAGGTCTTCAAACAGCAGCTTGTCACCATAGGCCTTGGAAATGCCCTTGGCTTCGATGACCTTACCACCCAGACGCTCCGGCACCTGAATGACGATCTGCGCCTTGCCGGGTGACCGGTTTTCCTGCGCGGAAACGAGCTGTTCAAACTTGGAGATACGCGCCTTGGACTTGGTCTGGCGGCCCTTGGGGCCCTGCCGGATCCATTCCAATTCTTCCTTGATCGCCTTTTGGCGACCGGAATCTTCGCGATCTTCCTGCTCAAGGCGCTTGGCCTTCTTTTCGAGATAGGTCGAATAATTGCCTTCGTAGGGGAAGTACTTCCCGCGATCGAGCTCAAGGATCCAGTCCACAACCGTATCGAGGAAATAGCGATCGTGGGTGATCATCAGCACCGCGCCCGCATATTCCTTCAGATGGTTTTCCAGCCATTCGACGCTTTCGGCATCCAAGTGGTTGGTCGGTTCATCAAGCAGCAGGATCGACGGCTTCTGCAAAAGCAGACGGGTGAGCGCCACGCGGCGCTTTTCACCACCGGACAGATTTTCAACCGACCAGTCGGACGGCGGGCAGCGCAAAGCTTCCATCGCGATTTCAAGCTGGTTGTCGAGCGTCCAGCCGTCGACGGCGTCGATGCGCTCCTGCAGCGTGCCCATTTCTTCCATCAGCGTATCAAAGTCCGCATCAGGTTCCCCCATCAGGGCCGAAATCTCGTTATAGCGATCGACCATGTCCGCGGTTTCGCGCGCGCCGTCCTTGACGTTTTCAAGGACGCTCTTGGTCGGGTCGAGCTGAGGCTCCTGCTCCAAATAGCCGATGGTGATGTTCTCACCCGGCCAGGCTTCGCCCGAAAACTCGGTGTCAATGCCGGCCATGATCTTGATCAGCGTCGATTTACCGGCGCCGTTCGGACCGACGATGCCGATCTTCGCACCCTGATAAAACTGCAGATTGATGTTGCTCAGCACCGGCTTTTGGGCACCGGGGAAAGACTTGGTCATGTCTTTCATGACATAGGCATATTGCGCGGCCATGGGTCGTTTCTCTCATCTGTAAGCTGGCGGATTTGACGCGGCACTAGCCCAGCAAATCCGCATTGGCAAACCCGCATCGACAGGTTAGCCATGGCGAATGAAAAAGCTCCTTATCCTCGCCGCCCTCCTCCCGGCTGCCACTTCTGCCCAAGACAGGAACCTCGCTTTTGAGATTACTGCCGGACTCACGACCGAGGTTGGGCAGCGGCTCGCCGGGACCGAACAGGAAGCCAAGGCACGGACCTGGGCGACGCTAAAGCTCAAGGCATTGGGATTCCAGAATATCCGTATCGAACCCTTTGAGATGAAGGGCTGGGTTCGCGGAGAGGAAAAGGCAGAGATTACGGCCCCCTACCCGCACAAACTCGCCATCACAGCGCTTGGCCATAGCGGAACGACTCCGGCCAACGGCCTGACGGGAACGGTGGTCGTCTACTCCACTTATGCGGAATTTCTCGCCGCGCCGGATGCGGCCATCAAGGGCAAGATTGTTTATGTCGGCCATGCCATGGGCCGCACGCAGGACGGGTCTTCTTACGGCGTCTTCGGGCGCGTGCGCCGTGAAGGACCTGCCGTTGCCGCAAAGCGCGGTGCGGCAGCCTTCCTGATCCGCTCCATCGGGACAGATGACCATCGCACGCCTCATACCGGCGTCACATCCTGGCCGGACGGCGTGACACCCCTCGCAGCAGCGGCCCTATCCAACCCCGATGCTGACAATCTGGAGCGGATTGCGCGCACCAGCAGCAGCCCGATCAAAATGTCGCTGACCCTGACCCCGAAGTTCACCGGCCCCCAACAATCAGGCAATGTCCTTGCCGAACTGCCGGGGACGGATCCAGCGGCAGGCATCGTCTTGGTCGCCTGCCACTTAGACAGCTGGGACCTTGGAACCGGCGCAATCGATGATGCTGCCGGCTGCGGGATCGTGACGGATGCCGCATTCTCTGTCGCAACAAAGGGCAAGCACCGCCGCACGATCCGGGTCCTCTGGGCTGGGTCAGAAGAGGTCGGCGTTTTTGGCGGCGATGCCTATTTCAAAGCGCATAAGGATGAACCCCATGCGCTGGCTGCGGAATCAGATTTTGGCGCCGACCGGATATGGCAGGTCAATTTCCGTTTGCCGGAGGCGGCCGCACCGCTTCGTGCCCGCATATCAGATGCGCTGGCTGCACAGGGCATAGGAAGCGGACGGGGCGTTGCGTCAGGCGGCGCAGATGTCGGCCAGATGATTGGCGCTGGAACCCCCGCCATCGACCTCAATCAGGATGGCACACGATATTTTGACCTGCATCACACGGCCGACGATACGCTCGACAAGATTGACCCCGCCGCATTGCGCCAAAACGTCGCGGCATGGACCACCATGCTCGATCTGGTTGCCAATGCGCCTGAAGACCTTCTTTCTCGCGGTGGCAAATGAGGGGGTCTGCCGGATGCGCGCTGTTGTTGGCGCTATCGGCCTGCGGATCTGCAAAGGAAAACACGCCGGGTGATACTGGATCGGAGACCGCCATCACAGAGCGCGCTGAGGACATCCGTAACGCCGCAGAGGCGGACATTACGCGCCAGATTTCCGAAATTGACGCCGCAGCCAATGCCGAACAGCCGATGACACCATCTAATAGCGCTGCCAACCCATAGCGCCCCGTACAGCGGCGAGTTCTCCCAAACCCTAAATCTTTCCTCCTTCTGGCCGTTTCAAGCTTGAGAACGTCCGCATGCATTGCGGCGTTGCAAGTTTATGTTCGGGTTAAGGAGCAAACCAGAAATGAAGATTCAGCGGATCAGCCAGTTGGGCGCTGCCGGCATGGGCGCACTTTTCGTGTTGGCCATTGGCATCGGTATATATGACGTCAACCATATCCGTATCGGCGGAACCCTCCATGCCCAAGAACAGGCTGCTGCTGGACTTTTGGCTGACTCCACACCACCTTCAGCAACCGCGGCAGCTCCTTATCTCGTTGCAACACGCGTGGTCCAAGGCAACATGTCCGCAAGCGAGGCGGAAAGGTACTTTTCGGAGAACCGCCGCGCCTTTGAAGAGCGACAGAGCGAACTCCAAAAGGAAGATCTCCTCCCTCAGGACATCCATGACCTTTACGAGCGCGAGATCATGCCATCTGGCGACCGCTTCTGGGACGAAGTTGAAAACAATTTCCTCCCCGCCATTAAATCAGGAAATGCGGAAGCCACGAGCGCAAGTTTCAACCGGTTAACGCGGTTGGAAAAGGAAAATCAGACGCTTGTTGATCGCGGCGTCGAAATGCTTGTGAAGGCTGACCAGAAAGTGGAGGCCGAGGCATCCTCAGGCGTTGTCAGCGCGTCCATCCAATTGGGCTTGATCGCGCTTCTTCTCATTAGCGCGCTTGGAGCCGCCATTTGGTTTCTCATGCGCAAGATCCTGCAACCAACCAACGAAATGATTGGTCACATGGATGCCATGACCCGCGCCAATTACGACATCGTTATTCATGGGAAAGAGCGCGAAGACGAAATTGGCGACATGGCCCGGGCACTTGAAGTGTTTCGCGTCAGGGCCGTCGAACGAGTGGCGGACACCGCCGCTCAGCAGATCGTTGTTTCTGAATTGGGAACCGGCCTAAAGGCTATTGCGGAGGGTAACCTCACACATCGTATTACTGCCCCCTTCACCGAGAAGTATGAAGCGCTGCGCGTTGACTTTAACGAAGCGCTTGAAGAGTTGAACGGCGTTGTCAGCCGCGTTGCCAACACCGCCACCAGCGTCAACACCGGTTCAACCGAAATAAGCACCGCAGCCGAAGACCTTGCCCGCCGCACAGAGCAGCAGGCCGCGTCGCTAGAGGAAACGGCTGCCGCGATGAACGAAGTGACACAATCTGTTCGCAGTGCATCTGAAAGCGCGCGCACCGCCAATCAGGCTGTCGGAGAAGCGATGAACGAAGCCACAAATGGCGGTAAAGTTGTCGGCGAAGCCGTGACAGCGATGGGCGACATCGAAAAGTCTGCCCAGGAAATTTCCCAGATCATCAACGTGATCGACGGCATCGCCTTCCAAACAAACCTGCTCGCCCTTAACGCCGGCGTTGAAGCAGCCCGAGCCGGCGATGCAGGCAAGGGATTTGCGGTTGTTGCCAATGAAGTCCGCGCGCTTGCCCAGCGCTCTGCCGATGCGGCCAAGGACATCAAACAACTGATCACGCAGTCTAATGTTCAAGTCGACAAGGGCGTGTCGCTCGTCGGAAAAACGGGCGAGATGCTTGGCCGTATCGGGGAGCAAGTGGAACAGATCAGCAGCCTTGTGTCCGGCATTTCGGCCGCTGCCGAAAGCCAGGCGGCCAGCCTACAGCAGATCAACACCGCCGTTGGCGACATGGACCGAATGACGCAGCAGAACGCGGCCATGGTTGAAGAAAGCACGGCGGCATCGCGGAGCCTTGCAAGCGAGGCATCAGAGCTTGCGGAGCTGGTAGCCCGCTTTCGTACGTCGATGACGAATGAAGCCGCGCGGCCGGCAGCACGATCTGTTGCGTCAGCCCCGGTCACCCGCCTGAAGCCTGCCGTGCGCAAGCCCGCAAAAGTTTTGGGCAACCTCGCGGTGAAGCAGGATCTTTCCGAAGAAGACTGGTCTGAATTCTAAGCCCGCTGAACCGAGGGACCGTCCACATGACCATCAGCCTGCCCACGGTGATTGATCGCCGTGCAGTCTCCGGCCTTGCCGTGGAGATATCCGACGCCTTGGCCAAAGGCAGTCACCTCCAGCTGGACGGCAGTGCCGTCCAGCAAGTTGGCCAGATTGGCCTGCAACTGTTGTTGAGTGCGTTCAAGACGGCCACCAGCCGCGATGCGCGCATCTCAATCACGCAGCCCAGTGCCGCCATCATGAACGCGGCCAAAATTTCTGGAACGCTCGATCTCCTGGGATTGGAACCCGCACATGCAGCATGACGAAATCCAGCAGATATTCCTGCTTGAATGTGACGAAGGGCTGGATTTAGCCGAGCGTGCGCTGCTGGCCTGCAAGGACGGAAACCAAGATGCGGAGGCGATCAACTCGATCTTCCGCGCTGTCCATTCCATCAAAGGTGGGGCTGGCGCGTTTGGCTTCACGCCGCTCCAGTCCTTCACCCATAAGTTTGAAACGGTGCTGCAACAGGTCCGCGACGGTGACAAGCCACTGACGCCGGCCTTGCTCACCACACTCATTCGCGCCTTCGACGTGCTGACGGATCATGTGTCGGCCATCAAAGGCCAGGCAGAAGCGCCAGCTGACGGACCCATTTCTGCAGAATTGGAAGCCATTGCTGACAGCGATGGGGCAGAAGAACCCGAACCCGCTCGCCCCGACCCAGTGATCAATGAAACTCCTTCACCATCCGTCGCAGATGATGCCGCCAATGATGACCTCGAAATCGATTTCGATGATCTTCTGGCTGATCTCAACGCGCCCGAACCCGCGGCCGGCGGCCACGTAATCCATCTGCGCCCGACAATGCGCGCGCTGGACAATGGCAGTGATCCGCTACTCCTCATCCGCGAATTATGTGGCCAGGGGGCGATTGTCCGTACGGTCGATTTGACCGCCCTGCCGGACCTCGACAATTTCGAACCTGAAGGCGCTTACATTGGTTGGGAGATTGACGTTCCCGCCTCTGTGCCTCGGACGACGATTGAAGAGATATTCGACTTCGTCGGGGAAGCGTGCGGCCTTTCCATTCATGAATATGGAGAAGAACCTCGCTTCACTGATTTCCCTCAAAGACCAGTGATGCCAGTGGCACCAGAAGCTGAGACGGCAGCGACAGCGGTTCCGAACAAGGCGGAAGTATCCGCTCCCGCGGCCACAGTTGCGTCAACTGGCCAATCAGTGACGCCCCCCAAAACGGAGGCAGGGTCGCCTGCTCCCGTGCCGACCGAAGCGCCCGCCGCTGGACCGACCCCCAACGCGCAAGTAAATGCCGGGCCAGTTCCAACCATCCGTGTCGATCTGGATCGACTGGACCGGCTCGTCGACACGGTCGGGGAATTGGTCATCACCCAGTCGATGCTGGCCCAACGCTTGAGCGGCGCAGGTGTGGCCGCTGAAGATGAGCTCTCGCAGCTCGAATATCTGACGCGTGAGTTGCAGGATTGCGCCATGGCGCTGCGCGCGCAGCCCATCCGGTCCGTGTTCAGCCGCGTCCCCCGCATTGTCCGTGAACTTGAAGCCGAGACCGGCAAGCGGGTCACGCTGACAGTCGAAGGCGAAGCAACCGAACTCGACAAGACGGTGATTGAGCGGATCGGCGAACCGCTGACCCACCTTATCCGCAACGCAATCGACCACGGCCTTGAGAAGATCGAGGACCGCATCGCCGCTGGCAAAGCCGCCGAAGGCAATGTCCGGCTGGCCGCTGAACAGCGCGGTGGCCACATCCTCATCAGCGTTTCGGATGACGGTCGCGGAATTGACCGGGCTCGCGTTTTCCAAAAGGCCGTTGATCGCAAGATCGTCGCCGCAGATGCGCGCTTAACGGATGATGAGATCGACAACCTGATCTTTGCGCCGGGCTTTTCAACTGCTGAGCAAGTGTCGAACATTTCTGGCCGTGGCGTCGGCCTCGATGTCGTCAAGCAGGCCATTCAGGGCCTTGGCGGCCGCGTGAGCATTTCGTCAGAACCCGGCAAAGGCACATCCTTCTCCCTGTCGCTTCCTCTCACCCTGGCGATTGCAGACGGGATGATTGTGAGTTGCGGCGGAGAGACATTGATCCTTCCCCTCAACAATGTGGTGGAAAGCCTGCAAGCCAAGCCCGGGGAATTGAAGCGACTTTCTCCAACCCAGCACGTCATCAACGTCCGCGGCAGTTTCTTGCCTGTTATCCCGCTGATCACAAGTCTGGGTATCGGAGAGACGGAGACCGTATCGGAACAGAGCGTCCTCATCGTCGTAGAGACAGAGTCCTTCGGGCAAATCGCCATTCAAGTTGATGCGATTCAGGATCAGCGTCAGGTTGTGATCAAGAGCCTGGAGACCAACTTCCGCCCCATCACCGGTATTGGCGGCGCCACCATTCTGGGCGACGGTCGGATCGCTTTGATCGTTGATGTCGAAGCTTTGGCGTCCGCCGCGCATAGCCCACGCGAGTTGGATCTTGCCGCGTGAACATGCCGACTTTGAACATTGGCAGCCCTTTTGAGGGCGAGAATGCCCGTATCTTCTCCCGAAGAGACTTCGATACAATATCGAAGCTCATCTATCGCGAGTCCGGCAACGTCCTTCCACTGGGCAAAGCCATGCTGGTTTACTCCCGGCTCGCCCGCCGCCTTCGCGATCGGAATGTGGAGACCTTCTCCGACTATATTTCACTCATCCAGAAGGATGATCTGGAACGCCGCACTGCTGTGGCGCTGCTCACCACCAATCACACCTACTTCTACCGCGAAGATCACCATTTTGATCACTTCCGCGACCATTTGCGCGATGATTTGATCCTACGGGCGAAAGGCCGGGAAACCATCCGTTTCTGGTCAGCTGGATGCTCCAGCGGAGAAGAGGTCTATTCCCTCGCATTTACCCTGCTCGGACCGGAACGCAGCACCGGGCTGCAGCTTGCTCAGCAGCCCTTTGCGTTTCTAGCCAGTGACTTGACCGACAGCGTCCTCGAAACGGGGCGGGCTGCAATTTATCCAAAAGTCGCGCTTGCCCCTGTGCCGGCACCACTTCGCAACAACTGGACCAAAGATGCCGGCGACACGCTGCAGATCGCCGATCCGGTCCGCAAACTCGTCCGGTTCCGCAGGCTCAATCTCCTTGGAGACTGGCCTTTCACCAAAGCCTTCAATGTCATCTTTTGCCGCAACGTCATGATCTATTTTGACGAGCCAACAAAGGAACAGCTGGTCGAGCGTCTGGCCGACTGTCTGGAGCCAGGGGGCTATCTTTACATCGGGCACAGCGAACGCCTTCCGGGCGCAAGCGGACGACATTTCGAAATGGTCGGGAAGACAATTTACAGAAAGCGACACGCATGAGCACCCGCGTCCTGATCGTCGATGATTCCGCCACGATGCGGGCCATCCTGAAGACCATGCTCGGCAAGGAAGGCGATATACAAGTCGTCGGCACGGCCGCAAACGCCGCGGAAGCCCGTGAGCGGATCAAAGAACTCAACCCCGATGTCATCACCCTCGACATCGAAATGCCCGGCATGAACGGTTTGGAATTTCTCGCCAAAATCATGGCGCTGCGCCCGACACCGGTCATCATTGTTTCCGGACATACCGGGCGGGGTGCCGAAGTGACCATGGAGGCGCTCCAGATCGGCGCGTTTGACTGTTACGAAAAACCCTCCGGGCATGATGGCAATCTGCTCGCGGGAGACGGAGGTGTCCTAGCCCACAGCATAAGGCTGGCCGCACGCCATGGTGCCCGCCAGACAAGCAAAACCGTGCAGCGTGCTCAGCTGGGTGCCACCGCAGCATCTCCTGGCACCGGTCAGGAAAATGCGAAGCGGCTAATTGCTATTGGTGCTTCCACCGGCGGCGTCGAGGCGCTGACCAAATTGCTGGCGCAGTGGCCGGCCAATTGTCCGCCGACGCTGATCGTGCAACACATCTCCGGCGCGTTGGCCAAAGCCTTGGCCCGCCGGTTGAACACGATCTCCCCGGCCAATGTCGCGCTGGCAGAGAGCGATTGCTTCCTCAAGCCCGGCCATGTGTACATCGCGCCGGGCAATGAACGCCATCTGGTGGTCCGAGGTCGCTCCCGATTGATATCGCAGTTGACTGTGGCCGACCCAGTCTCTGGACATCGCCCCAGCGTTGATGTGCTTTTTGAATCGGTCGCGTCTGTCGTCCAAGCCCACGCAACCGGCATCCTGCTGACAGGCATGGGCGAAGACGGCGCCCGCGGCCTTCTGGCGATGCGGAAGGCAGGCGCAGAAACCATCGCCCAGGATGAAGCCACATCCATCGTCTACGGCATGCCGCGCGCTGCCAGCGAACTGGGGGCGGCCAACAGAATTTTGCCAATCAACCGCGTCGCTGAGGCCGTTTTCGCATGAACACAAATGCCATTCTTTCGGCCAAGAACCGCATCAACGTCATCCAGGGCGACTTCTATGTCAGCGATGATCCGCAACTTGTGCTCTCAACGGTTTTGGGCAGTTGCATTGCGATCTGCCTTTTCGATCCAGCTATCGAAGCGGGTGGCATGAACCACTTTCTGCTCGCCGAACCGGGCGCCGGCAGTGAAAAAGACCCGCTAAAGCAAAGGCTTTATGGCGCCTTTGCGATGGAACAGCTGATCAACGAAATGATCAAGCGGGGCGCCAACCGGTCCACGATGAAAGCGCATATCTATGGAGGTTCCAACATCCACCGGGCCATGGCGCATATCGGGACATCGAACGCAAATTTTGCGCGGGATTTTCTCCGTCAAGACGGCATTCCCATCAGCCTGGAAGATACGGGCGGCTCTTCTGCCCGAAGATTAGACCTTAAACCGGCGACTGGGCAGATCCGTTGTAAACATATTCCCACCGAGGACGTTCCAAGTAGTGCGATGCCGCCCTTGCGGCCCGCAGCGCCCGCCCGCGTGGGTGATGTCGAACTTTTTTAACTGGAAAGGACAACCCTTCATGGGTCCCATTACGATCCTCACAGTCGACGACAGCCCAAGCATGCGGGCATTGTTGAAGCACGCGCTTGTTGGCCAAGGTCATGTCGTTCACGACGCTGAGGACGGGCTGATCGCGCTCGACTGGCTCAACCGGCATATTCCAGATCTCGTCATAACGGACATCAATATGCCGAACATGGACGGGTTTGGGCTCATTGAGGCCCTGCGCAAGCAAGACCGCTATCGCGACATGCCCATCCTCGTCCTGAGCACCGAAAGTTCCGACGAAAAGAAGGTCCGCGCCCGCGATGCAGGCGCGACGGGCTGGATTGTGAAGCCCTTTGACCCGGACAAGCTGGCCGCCGCTGTCCGCCGCGTCACGCATTGAGTTTGAAGGATTTCGACATGCAGCAGTTCATCACCTTCCAAATTGGCGAGCAAGTTCTCGGCATCGACATCATGGCTGTGCGTGAGATCCGTGCATGGTCCCCAACCACAGCCTTGCCACATGTCGCCAACCATGTGCGCGGCGTCGTCAACCTGCGCGGTACCGTGTTGCCTGTCATGGATCTGCGCGCGCGTCTTGGTTGGGGGGAAACAGACCCCTCTGCCCGCCATGTCATCATGGTGGTCCGCGTGAATGAACAGTTGCAGGGCCTGATCGTGGATGCCGTCAACGACATCGTCACGATCGATGAAGAGAACCTTCAAGCGCCGCCGGACGTGTCCGGCAATCGCTTGGGCGAAATCATCCGCGGCCTCGCCTCGATTGAGGACCGCATGGTCATGATTTTGGCCCTCGACGCGTTGGCCATCGAACCCGAAATCAGCGTTGCCGAAGCAGCCTGATCTCATCCATCCGTTTCGTTGTGGGGATAAAAAATGCCGGTCGCAAAAGTTCTGGTCGTTGATGACTCGATCACCATGAGGGCGCTGTTCAGCGATGTGCTGGAACGGACCAAGGGGATCGAGGTTGTGGGCGCTGCGCGTGATGCCAATGAAGCCCGCGACATGATCGAGGACTTGAGCCCCAACGTCGTCACTCTCGACGTGGAAATGCCCGGCATGAATGGTCTCGATTTCCTTGCCGAAATCATGAGCACCAACCCCCTGCCCGTTGTGATGCTGTCGACCCGCACAGGAAAGGGTGCAGAAACCTCCCTGCGCGCCTTTGAACTAGGCGCTGTTGAGTGTTTCCCGAAGCCACAACAGGCAACGCCGGATGAATTTGACAAGATCGCAAACACATTGGGCAAGCTCGTCCTGTCGGTCGCAAACCACAAAGTCACAGCACCGGGAAGCGGCGCAGTTGCAGGCTTTGCCGGAACATTTGTCTGGGATGGGACCCTTGTTGCCCTGAGCGCATCCACAGGTGGCATTGAGGCTATTACTGAAGTGCTGCGCGGTTTTCCTGAAAACTGCCCCCCAACAATTGCCCTGCTGCGGATTGACGGCGGATTTGTCGCCCCCTTTGCCGCCAAACTCGCCGAAGCGATCAAGCCTCAGGTCAAGATTGCCGCTGAAGGCATGCCGTTGGAACAGGGTACCGTTTATCTGGCGGCGGACCCCGTGGCGCACGTTGTTGTCGATCAATGGCCTAATGGACGCATCCGCTTTTTGGATCGTGAACCGGTCCAAGGCTTTAAGCCCTCCGCCAGCCTTCTCTATGCCTCAATGGCAAAGGCGGGCGGCAAAATGCTCGGCGCCGTGCTGACCGGTATGGGCAATGATGGCTCACAGGGCATGAAGGCGCTGAAGGCCGCGGGCGGTAAAACCTTCGCACAGGACAAGGAAACGTCGATCGTCTCCGAAGCGCCCGCCAGCGCAATTGAGACAGGCAGCGTAGACCAAGTGCTGCCGCTGCCGACGATCGCAGGCGCCATTTTGAAGGCATGCCAGGACGACGCCTGATGCCTATCAACCAGCAACTTGCCGATCAGTTGAATGAACTTGGTAAGAGCCTTGAACGGCTCGGCGAGACGTTGTGCGCAGATCCTGCCGTCATCAGTTCGCACATTGGCGCGTTGCAGGAAATTGACCGAATCGCACAGATGCAATTTGCGATCTCGACCATCATTACGGCCGAAGACCCTTACGCAGCGTGCCTCAATTCACCACTCGAGCGAGTCCGAAAACTCGCGCTAATTGAGGCACTTGCGGCCTAAAACTGCTATGAAATGGTCGGGGAGACAGGATTCGAACCTGCGACCCCCTGGTCCCAAACCAGGTGCGCTACCAGCCTGCGCCACTCCCCGACCCGGGTGCCATAGACGGGTCCTTCCCGAACGGCAAATACGTTTTGGTGGGCCCGGCAGGATTCGAACCCGCAACCTAGCCGTTATGAGCGGCCGGCTCTACCATTGAGCTACAGGCCCACGCGCCACGCCTCCGTCCGATAGCGGACCCGCGGCCCGCCACGCAAGTAGTTACAGGTCCCAGTAATTGCCCGCCATGCTTCAGCGGTCAGCCAATCAAGCGCCGCGTTCGGCCGCTCCATTGGTGGCGCCGGTCGGAAGACGCAGCAGGAACGCGTCTTCCAGAATCTCAAATGTCGCACCAACTGCCGTCGCCATGCTGTCGACCAACCGCAGGGCAAAGCCGAGGCCGAGTGGCGGTCCCTCGCTATCATCCGCACCATTGTCCAATGACGTATCAAACAATTGCCCGACCGACAGTCCTGCAAGCCTTGCGGGACGGTCAACGCGAAATTGGAGGGCGGAACCGGTCCGATGCAGGGCCAAAGCCATCGTGTCCCCCTCCTGCGACGCGGACAGAACCACCGAGACAATCCGCGAAAACAGCCTATCAAGCGTGACCATATCCAGAAGAACGTGTGGCACGTCAGGTTCCAGATCAAAGCGCAAACGTGTGCGATAGGCGCTGCCTGAAGGCGCAAGGTCCTGCACAACGGCCTGCAGAGTTGAAATAGGCTCCACGCCTGCAACGCTGCGCCCTTCGAAAGCGCCCCGCTCAATCTTCGCGGCCACGTCCAGATCGTCAAACATCGCCAGCAGCTTGCGCGCATCGGCAATGATGGCTTCCGCACGGTCGCGATAGGGAGACGAAACAGGCCCGAGCAACTGCGCGGAAATCATCTCTGCAAAGCCGCGAATAGCATTGAGCGGGGTGCGAAGCTCATGAACGAGTTGCCGCAGCGAATCTGGTGGCAACCCTTGTGACACCAAAGCATGGGCGCGCGGAAACGGCTGCTCATCCCGCAGTGGACGGCGGGCGGTGCAGCGATAACCTTCAAAACGACCCGAAGCAGCGTCAAACAGAGGCAAGCCGGAGATCAGCCAGTCTCCCGCAGCAAGCCCCTGCCCCGGAACGCGCATGCGGGCATTGCGGAACGGCGTCCGGCGGCGGAAAGCCCCGGCGGCATGGCCATCGACACCATGTTCCCCAATCTCGGCCATCGCGCCCATTTCGATACCAATCACCGGGCCGCGCGGTGCGCCTTCGACCCAGTTGATCAGACCGTCTACACCTGCCTCAAACCGAAACGTGTCGACGGGTGCCTCATCCCCACCGGGCAGGAAAAACTCCTCGCCGTCATCGACACGGTCTTTGCGATAGGCCTCAATCCGCGCCACAAGATCCTTGATCTGGGCGACCGTATCTGTGTGCGCTGGAAACGCGGTGCTTTGCTGATCGGCGCCCAAAAGATCGTCGCTGACCCGTTCGCCGCTGGGCAAGGCAAAATCGCTCGCGCCATAAGCCGCAAGCATCCGCTGAACATCCGGCGACAAGTCCTTCCGCTCCCGCAATAAAGCACGTGATGGCGAAGGCAGGCCCGGCAGAACCTCTTCCCATTCCGCATCACTTAGTCTCGCCGAAGACATGATGGGCGCAGCGATGGAGGGGCGATCACAGCCAAAGAGCGAGACCAACTCTTTCGACTCGCACTGAAAGGCCACGGCTGCTGCGGCACAGCGGCGATGCTCCGGCGCAACGGCGACCCGCAATTCAACCACGCGCGCAAGTGCCTTGTCTCGCATGTCAGGGCTGATGGTGCCTCTGTCCTGCGCAAGAATATCAACGATTTGCATCCACACAGCGGCCTTCGCACCAGGATCACTCACTGGCTGTGCAAAAACCGTTGTCAGGGTGTCGTCAAAGCGCAACTTATACTCTCTTCTGGCCAAACGGGTTTGCCCTGTCGGCCTTGCGGAATAGCCCTCCTGCATGGTCTCGGCTACCCATGAATCTCAACCGTCGCAATCTGGCACAATTGCAATCGACTGAAACTTTATTATACAGAAGGGTAAATTCCTGAACGGATAATATGCATATGCCGCACAATGCGTTCGATCTGATTGACCAGAAAATTCTATCCGAACTGCAAAAGGATGGCCGCATTACCAATGTTGAATTGGCGAGCCGCGTCGGCCTGACTGCACCTCCCTGCCTGCGACGCGTCCGCACGCTTGAGGAAGATGGCGTTATCGAAGGCTATCACGCGCAACTCAACTCTATGCGCATGGGCTATACAATCACGGTCTTCGCCATGGTCAGCTTGAAAAGCCAGGCCGAATCCGACCTTCGCGAATTTGAAGAGCATGTCGCCAAGCTGGCACCCGTACGGGAATGCCATATGCTCAACGGAGAGATCGACTTCATTTTGAAGATCGTCGCGCGAGACCTGCAGGAATTTCAGGAATTCCTGACAACATCGCTGACGACGGCGCCGCATGTGGCCGGCGTGAAAACATCACTGACCATCCGCACTTCAAAGAACAAACCCGGCGTCCCTGTCGGCGGTGAATAAGAAAGGGGCCCCAGCATTGCTGGAGCCCCGTTCCCATAACCCAATAAAGTCGGAGACTTTAGGCTGCTGGCGTCTGGTCTAGCCAGAGGAGCCAGAACTGCGCGACTTCCTTGCGGGCTGCGCCGTTGACGGCCTGAAAAGCTGCACGTGCTGCATCTTTCTGACCGGCACGGGCGAGAGCGATGCCAAGACGCGTATTCACGACGTCAGCATCAATGCCACCCTTCTTCTGCGCAAGACGGAAAAGATCGATGGCCTTCGCATAGTCGCCATAAGCGAGATAGGCGCTGCCGGTATTGGCGGCGAGACGGCCATCAGCAGCCGACGGAGCACGCTTTTCATCGTTGACCACAGAAGCCTTATCCGAAGGAATCTTTGCGTTCGCATCGGTCAGACGTTCAGCAACAGCGCGGCTTGATTTGCTGACGGCGCCGGACGCAAAGCCTTCTTCAATGACGGTCTTGGCTTCCCCTGGCAGCGCGCCGGTGATGGCAAGCGATGCATATTCGAAGAAGTCACGTTCACCCGCCAAGGCCTTGGTGTCGTGCATCAGACGGAACAGATCGATCAGTGTCTGATTGTCGAGGTTGGCGCTGTCACGATAGATGACGAGCGCACTGCGCCAGTTTTCCGGTGTCGGATAAGCGCGAACCTGCTCACGGGTCCACTTAGCCGTTTCGCCTGTCATCTTCGCTTTATAGGCCATGGCGGCTGCGCGACCATACCATTCCGCCGGTGCCTTGCGGCCTGCGGCCTGCTCCGCCTTCACAGCCCCATCAAGCGCCGTCAGGCCTTCAAGCGTCGTGCCCATCTTGAAATTGGCTTCCGCCAGCAGAAGGTTTGCATCCACCCCCGGATTTCCGAGGCGAATGGCTTCTGCCAGATACTTCTTCGCGTCCGTATAATTGCCCGCCTGATAAGCCAGCTGGCCCGCTGCCATATTCAGCTTGGGCGCATCAACCGGGGCGGCGCTGCCGCTCGCGATCATGGCAATAATGCCATCCAGTTGCAGCTTTGGGTTCTTCGTCGCCTGACCCAGTGTGAGGCGCAATGTGCCAGCGATATACTTTTCATCGCCATTCTTGACGACAGCTTCAGCGGCTTCAATCTTTGCAATAGCGTCGGGCGCGTTTGCCTTTACCGCAGCGTCAGCGGGAACATAAGCTGCGCGGAATTCCTTGCTCAGCTGCCAGACTTTCGCCGGCGCTGGCTTTTCCTTCTTTTCCTTCGCTGCCATGGCAGGTGATACTGCCAGTGGAACGGCCACACCCATTGCCAATGCGAGCCCGATTGCGGCGCGAGAAACGGTCTTCATATCCCTTATCCTCCTGCGCGCCTGCGACAAAACAGGCGCTTAATGATGCGGCGTCCCCGCTAATGGTTTCGATCCCTGTGCACAAGCGGAACCATACGCAATGGTCTGACGGCCTTCGGCTGAACGGCGTTTGAACCAGTCCACAGATACTGTCCCACTTAAGCCGTTGTTGCTGGCCTTTTGTGACGCGGCAGACTAGGCAAATTGCAGCATAATTACACATCTCGAAAGTCAGTTTTTTGAGCACCGACGAACCGATTATCACAGACCCGTCCGACATCTCCCCCGTCAGCATCGTTGACGAGATGAAGTCGAGTTATCTCGACTATGCCATGTCCGTTATCGTGTCGCGCGCGCTGCCTGACGTGCGTGATGGTCTGAAGCCAGTGCATCGTCGCATCCTATTTGCCGCGCAGGAAGGTGGCTTCGTTCCGGGCCGTCCATACCGCAAATCGGCCAAGATCGTCGGCGACGTGATGGGTAACTATCACCCGCATGGTGACTCCTCCATCTATGACGCATTGGCGCGTCTGGCGCAGGATTGGTCGATGCGGCTGATGCTGATGGATGGTCAGGGCAACTTTGGCTCGATGGACCCCGATCCGCCAGCCTCCATGCGTTACACCGAAGCGCGCCTTGCCAAGCCCGCCATGGCGCTGCTCGAAGATCTCGACAAGGATACTGTCGACTTCCAGCCGAACTATGATGGTTCGCGGGAGGAGCCACGCGTTCTTCCGGCACGTTTCCCGAACCTGCTCGTCAACGGTGCCGGCGGCATCGCGGTCGGCATGGCAACGAACATTCCGCCGCACAATCTGGGCGAGGTCATCAACGCCTGCCTTGCGCTGATGGAAAACGGCGCCATCACCAATGAAGAGCTGATGGACATCGTGCCTGCGCCCGATTTCCCGACAGGTGGCCTCATCCTTGGCCTATCCGGCGCACGCTCTGCCTACACCACCGGCAAGGGCTCCATCATCGTCCGGTCACGGCACATTATTGAAGAAGGTCGCGGCGACCGCCAATCGATCGTGCTGACCGAAATCCCCTATCAGCAGGGCAAGAACGCGCTCGTCGAGAAGATCGCCGAAGCGGCCAAGGACAAGCGGATTGAGGGCATCTCAGACATCCGTGACGAGTCCAACCGTGAAGGCGTGCGCGTCGTTGTGGAACTCAAGCGGGATGCGACGGCAGAAGTCGTGCTCAACCAGCTGTGGCGTCACACCCCTGCCCAGTCGAGCTTCCCGGCGAATATGCTCGCCATCCGTGGTGGGCGCCCGGAAACGCTAACGCTGCGCGACATTATCGACGCCTTTGTGAAGTTCCGTGAAGAGGTCATCACGCGTCGTTCCAAGTTTGAGCTCAACAAGGCGCGGGAACGTGCGCACATCTTGCTCGGCCTCGTCATTGCCGTCACAAATCTGGATGAAGTCGTGCGGATTATCCGTGGCTCTTCCAGCCCGGCAGAAGCGCGGGAGAAACTGGGCGCGCGCGATTGGCCCGTGGTCGAAATCGCCAGCTACATCAAGCTGGTGGAGGCTGTCGAAACCGAGATTAGCGGTGACACGTATCGGCTTTCAGAAACACAGATTCGCGCGATCCTTGAGCTCCGCCTGCACCGGCTGACCGCCCTTGGTCGCGATGAAATCGGCTCCGAACTGAAGGGGCTCGCGGCTTCGATTGAAGAGTTGCTGGCAATCCTGGCCGACCGTGTGAAGCTCTACGCGGTCATGCGGGACGAGTTGGTCGCCGTGCGCGATGAATTCGCAACGCCGCGCCGCTCGGAAATTGCACCGGCAGGCGACAGTATTGACGATGAAGACCTCATCGAACGTGAAGACATGGTCGTTACTGTCACGGTCGATGGCTATATCAAGCGCACCACGCTCGACACCTTCCGCGCACAGAAGCGCGGCGGCAAGGGCCGTTCCGCCATGTCGACCAAGGATGAGGACGTCGTTACCGAACTGTTCGTGACGAGCACGCACACGCCGGTGCTGTTCTTCTCAACGCTGGGCAAAGTCTACCGCATGAAAGTGTGGCGTCTGCCGGAAGGTGGACCAAACACGCGCGGTCGCCCGATGATCAACCTGTTGCCACTGGCCAAGGATGAGACGATCTCGACTGTCCTGCCGCTGCCAGAAGACGAAAATGAATGGGGCAAGCTCCACGTCATGTTCGCAACGGCCAAGGGATCAGTCCGCCGCAACAGCATGGATGCCTTCACCAACGTGCCGTCCAACGGCAAAATCGCAATGAAGTTTGAAGGTGAAGATGCCGATGACCGGCTGATCGGTGTCGCCCTGCTGACCGAAGAGGACGATGTCCTGCTCGCGTCACGCAACGGTCGCGCCATCCGCTTCATGGGCACCGACATCCGCGAATTCCAAAGCCGCAACTCGACGGGCGTACGCGGTATGACGCTGAAGGACGGCGACGAAGTGATGTCGCTGACCATCCTCCGGCGCTCGGGCGCGACACCGGAAGAGCGCGAAGCCTATATGCGTGCTGCCGCTTGGAAGGATAATGACAATGAACCGACATTGTCAGCTGAGCGCATGGCCGAAATGGCGGAGCGGGAGCAGTTCATCCTCACCGTCTGCGCCAATGGCTATGGTAAGCGCTCCAGCTCCTACGAATATCGCCGGACGAACCGTGGCGGTCAGGGCATCACCAATATCGACAACATTGCCCGCAACGGCCCCGTTGTTGCCAGCTTCCCTGCCCGCGATGGCGAACAGATCATGCTCGTCACCGATCAGGCCAAGATGATCCGCATGGAAGTTTCCGGAATGCGCGTCATCGGCCGCAACACAGCGGGTGTCCGCCTGTTCGATGTTGCCAATGCTGAACATGTCGTCAGCGCGGCGCTGATCGGCGATACCGGCGATGAGGCGGATATCGATCCAGCCATTGAAGCGACCGACACCGCCTCAGACGCATCGGAGTGACACAAAAAAGCCCCGGCCAAAAGGTCGGGGCTTTTTCGTATCGGTATAGACCGGAAGCGGATTAGCGCTTGAGCGAGAGACCGCCGAACCGCTTGTTGAACTTCGCAACCTGACCCGCCGAGTCCATCAAACGCGCCGAACCACCGGTCCATGCCGGGTGGGCGAGCGGATCAATGTCGAGGACCATCGTGTCGCCTTCCTTGCCCCAGGTGGAGCGTGTTTCGAACACAGTGCCGTCGGTCATCTGGACCTTGATCATGTGGTAATCGGGATGGCCTTCTTTTTTCATTGTCTTGCTCCAAATGTGACTGGTTCCGACCAGTCCGGAATGCGGGAAAGCGCGGCCTTTAACCGCTGATCATGCTCTTGGCAAGGATCAGCGTGTCAGGCCGGTGGATCAGCGATCATGGCAGTGAAGTTGGCTTCCGCAGCAAGCTTGCCCTCGAGCAAAGCCCGTCCGGCAAATTTGCAGACGCTCGCCCGCTTCTGAATGAACTCAGCTTCCAGGGTCAGGAGACAGCCCGGTTCCACCGGCGTGCGGAACTTCGCCCCATCAATAGCCATGAAATAAACGAGCTTGCCGGAGCCAGCGAGACCAAGCGACTCAATCGCGAGAACGCCTGCGGCCTGCGCCAACGCCTCGATAATCAAGACGCCCGGCATGATTGGCCGACCGGGGAAATGCCCCTGAAAGAACGGCTCGTTGATCGTGACGGCCTTGATCGCGCGGATCGACTGATCCGGAACAATCTCCTCCACACGATCAACAAGCAACATAGGATAACGGTGCGGCAGCGCCGCCAATACTGCGCGAATGTCGAGCGACCCTGCCATCACCTTATCCCTATCGTTCGCTTAGCGGCCCTGAGGCTGCGGTGCGGCAGGAGCTGCCTGCGCACCCGGACGGTTCTGACCGGGCTGCCAATTGGCCGGCGGTGTGATCGACACGTTAGGAACGAGAACGTTAAGTTCGTTCACAATGTCCTGTGTCAGATCGGTGCCGGGCGTGTTCTTGATGACGGCGCCACGCTGCAACAGCAGGGCGACCTTCTTCTTCGCCATAGCAGCAGTCACGGCCGCATCCAGCTTCGTATCGATCTGTTCAAGAACATAAGCGTTCACGCGCTCGATCGGATCGCTCAGACGGCCGAGTTCTTCCTGAGCCGCACGCTGCTTGTCCTGAATGGCCTTCGCCTGTGTCTGCAACGACGGGTTGTTCGGGTTGGTCTTCTGGTCAGCCTGGAACTTGACGATCATGGCGTTGAGTTCTGCCTGAAGAACGCGCGAGCGCGATTCCACTTGGTCATAGGTCGCCTTGTACGTCACGCGCATCTGCTCATCAGCGAGCTTAGCCGCAGCCGACGAGCCAAGCACCTGCTGCACGTCTGTATAGGCAACCGACTGCGCCATAGCTGGCGCTGCCGGAGCAAGTGCGAGCGCGGAGGCCGCAACGATAAGTTTGGTCATTGTCTTCATTAGAATTGAGTTCCTACGTTGAATGTAAACAGTTTTGGATCATCCCCGTCATGCTTGATAAGCGCCTTGGCTATATCAATCCTGAACGGACCGAACGGAGAGCGCCAATTTACGCCGAAGCCCACCGAAAGGCGCGGCTTCCATGTGTCCCCCAAAAAGCGCTCTTCGAACGCCGGGACGGAGAAGATTGCTGTCGAACCTGAGGCACAGGCAGCCGAGTTCGCAAACTCGGTGACCACGCCCGACGTATCGTTGCGGCAACGCGTCAAACCATTACGGAGGCTGTTGAGGACAGGCGTCGTGATGCCAAACACGGAACCAGCCACCGCAAAGATGGAGGGACGCAGACCCATTTCCCGCGCACCTGAACCCAGCGGAATTTCAAGCTCCATGCGGCCAAGATAGTAGGCGCGACCGCCGAGTGAGTCGTCGACGATCTGATCTCGTGCCGTAATGAGCTGGCCATTGCTATCATAGAAAAGGCGCTGCACGCGCGGGCCAATACCGCGGATGTCAAAGCCCGGGAATTGCGGCTCGCCAAGATAGAAGCGGTCGGTCAGGCGAACCTTGTCCAGCCCCGCCCCACGGCTCTTTTCAAACGAATGGACATAGCCGCCTTCCGCCTGCAGCGAGAAAACGAAGTTGCTGAATGGCTTCCAGTATTTGCGCGCATCAACCGTCGTGCGCAGATATTTCACACTGCCGCCAATGCCTGCAAAATCCTGGCTGAACAGCAGCCGGTTGCCCCTTGTCGGGCGGATACGGTTGTCCAGATTGTCGTAAACAAGGCTGTAGCCAAGCGACGATGTCGTCCGCTTACCGATTGCGTCGCACAGGTAACGGCCCGCAAGGAACGGATCGCACTGCCCATTGAAATAATAGGTTCCCGTATCGAGCGAGACGTCATCGTAATTCAGGCCATATCGCGCCGCGAACGACATGAATTCCGTGATCGGAACCCCCATGCGCAGCTGCATCCCGGTCGTGACCTGTTGGTAGGTCGTCTGTCGGGCCTGATTGATGAAGTTGAACGAGTTCAAATCACGGCGGAAGATGTCGCCACCCACCGCAATGTTGCGGTCCATGAAGTAAGGCTCGGTAAAGCCCAGTTCGATCGACTTGGAATATTGCGAGTAGTTGACGCTCGCGCGCAGTTCCTGACCCTTGCCGCGGAAATTGCGCTGACGGATCGAGAAGTTGATGATGAAACGTTCCAGCGACGAGAAACCGGCAGACAGCTGAAGTTCGCCGGTCGCCTTTTCTTCCACATTCGCTTCAAGGACGATGCGGTCCGGAGCCGAGCCAGGCTTCTGCTCAATCTCAAGCTTTTCCTGGAAATAGCCAAGGCTCTGGATACGATCCGACGAACGCTTGACCTGGAAGCTGTTGAAGGGATCACCCTCAGCCAATCGGAATTCGCGGCGGACGACCTTGTCCTGCGTCACGGTGTTGCCGTTGATGTCGATACGCTCAACATAAACACGCGGTGCATCGCCAATTTTGTAGGCAATCGACATGGTCAGCGTGTCCTTGTCACGCTGGAACTCCGGGTTCACTTCGGCAAAGGCATAGCCGAACAAACCGGCAGCCTCGTTGAGGCCTTCAACGGTGTCTTCAACCTGTTTGGCGTTATACCATGCACCCTTTTTGGTGATGAGCCCTTCTGCCTTGGGCTTGTAATCGCGCAGTTCGCTTTCAACGGTCACGTCGCCAAATTTGTAGCGCTGCCCTTCCTCCACAACATACGTGACGATAAAATCACGCTTGTCCGGCGTGAGCTCCGCCGTCGCGGACGTCACGCGGAAATCGGCATAGCCTTGCGTCAGGTAGAACTGGCGCATCTTCGACTGGTCATAAGCCAGCTTATCGGGATCGTAGCTGTCCTTCGAAGAGAAGATACCGAACGTGCTTGAGGGCCGTGTGGCCATTTCGCTGATGATCTTCTTGTCAGAGAACTTCTCATTGCCGAGAATATTGATCTGACGGACCTTGGATTTCGGTCCTTCGCTGATTTCGAAGATGATATCGACGCGGTTCTGATCAAGCGTGACCATCTTCGGTTCAACGGTCGCGGCATAGCGGCCCTGCCGCTGGTAAAGATCAATGATGCGCGCAACGTCCGCACGAACCTTGGATCGCGTGAAAATCTGGCGCGGTGCCGCCTTAATCTCGGGGCGGATCTTCTCTTCCTTCAGGCGCTTATTGCCTTCAAGAATGATGCGGTTGATGACCGGGTTTTCCTGAATTTCGATGGTCAGGTCGCCCGCATTGTCGCGGATCTGAACGTCGGAGAACAGTTCGGTATCCAGCAATTCACGCAACGCGTCATCAAGCGCTTCGACCGTGTAGTTCTGGCCGGGACGCAACCGGATGTAAGACCGGACGGTATCCGGCTCAATGCGCTGTGACCCCAAAACGTTGATCGTCTTGATGACCTTCGCAGCCACCACAGGCGCGACGGCTGGTGGCTCAACGGGCGCAGGTCGCGCCGCAGGCACTGCTGCCCGACGGTTCTGCGCGAGCGCAGGCGTCACAAGCGCGGGGAGCGCCGTCCCCAACAGCAGGGCTGTCAGGCAACGATTGCGAAAAACGGTCTTTTCAATTGCTACCACGCGCTCTCTCTCACCAAAAATTCGAAGCAGGAAACCTGCAATTTCATCCGTCCAAACCGGCCAGTCGCCAGAGCCCAAGCGACCCAAGATCGTTCAGCGTCACAAAAACCATCAACGCCAGCAGAACGTACATACCCGACCGGAAAGCGAGTTCCATCGTTTTCGGACTGACAGGCCGCCGCTGAATGGCTTCAACCGCATAGAAGCTGAGATGTCCGCCATCAAGCATTGGCACTGGCAACAGGTTGATGAACCCTAAATTAATCGAGATCAAAGCGACCAGATAAACAAACTCCTGCCAGCCTAATGTTGCGGCTTGTCCTGAAATTTGAGCAATCTTAATGGGCCCACCAAGTTCCTCAACGGACCGCCGCCCTGTGATAAGCTGCCAAATGCCGTTGACCATGCGTTCCAAAATCGACGCGGTCTGTTGCACCGCGACGATCGGCGCCTTGTACAGCGGGACAGGCTCAATCACGCGTGTCGATGTCGATCCAATACCGATGCGTCCGATCCGATACACATTACCAAACCGATCCCGCTCAACAACAGTGCTGGGCGTGACCGCGAGATCTAACGTGCTTCCGGCGCGTTCCAGTGTCAGGGCGAGCTTCTCGCCGGGACGATCCTGAATGATCGGGTAAATCTCGTCAAAGCTCTCCACCGACCGGTTGTTGATCTGGACGATGCGGTCTCCGACGCGAAGGCCAGCCTTGTCCGCGGGTGATCCGGGCTGCAGAATTTCGATAACCGGCGGCGTTTTGCCCTCACCATAAGCGACAGCAAAGGTCCCCAAAATGGCAATGGCCGCCACAAAATTCGCAAGGGGTCCGGCAAAAACGATAAAGGCCCGCTGCCACAGCGGCTTGGCATGGAATACGCGCTCCCGCTCGTCCGGCGGAAGCTGCCGCCAACGGCTGTCTTCCATGCTCGCGCCATTCATGTCACCGGCAAAGCGGACATAGCCACCAAGAGGCATCCAAGCGATTTTCCAGCGTGTGCCATGGCGGTCTGTCCAGCCGACCACCTCACGTCCAAAGCCAATAGAGAAGACTTCGACCTGCACGCCACACCAACGCGCCGCAAGGAAATGCCCCATTTCATGAATGAAGACGAGCGGCCCGATGACGAGAATGAAGCACGCAATCGTCCAGAGAAGTCCGGGCGATTCCATCATGCGGGTAAGGCCTCCATGCTACGCGCGGCCAAGCGCCGAGCCTCACCGTCGATCTCCAGAACATCGGAGATGGTTGACGGCGCCGCAGCGTCATAGGCGTGCAGGACAGATTCCACAATCACTGCGATGTCCGTAAATGCGATCCGCCGTTCCAGAAAGGCTGCGACGGCCATCTCATTTGCCGCATTGAGAATGGCAGGCTTTGCACCCCCTTCAACCATGGCCTCGCGGGCCAGACGCAGGGCTGGAAAACGGACTTCATCGGGGGCCTCAAATTCGAGCTTCGCGACCTCTGCAAGGTTCAGGCGCGCCACCGGCGTATCAATCCGTTCCGGCCAGGCGAGGCAATGCGCGATGGGAATACGCATGTCCGGTGCGCCCATCTGTGCGAGCACGGACCCATCAACATATTCGACCATGGAATGGATCACCGATTGAGGATGGAAGATCACTTCCAGCCGGTCCGCGGGCATATCGAACAGATAATGCGCCTCGATCAGTTCAAGCCCCTTGTTGAACATGGTAGCGCTGTCGATCGTTATCTTGGCGCCCATGGCCCAATTGGGATGCTTTAACGCCTGTTCCGGCTGTGCGGCCTGCATCTGTGCCTTCGTCCAGGTGCGGAACGGCCCGCCACTGGCTGTCAGGATGATCTTGGCAACACCTTTTGGCGCTGACTGATCGAGGCATTGAAAGACCGCATTATGCTCACTGTCGGTCGGCAAGAGCGTTGCGCCTGTGCGCCGCGCGACCGCGAGCATCAGATCACCTGCGGAAACGAGCGCCTCCTTGTTGGCCAGAGCGACCGTTTTGCCGGTCTCCAGCGCGGCCAGCGTCGGCGCGAGGCCCGCACAGCCGACGATTGCGGCCATTGTCCAATCCGCCTCAAGCTTGGCGGCCTCAACCAGCGCCTGAGGTCCCGCAGCAACGCCGATGTTGGTTCCGGAAAGTGCGGTCTTCAGAGCATCATAGAGCGTTTCGTCAGCAATAACTGCAAGCTTGGCATTGGTCGCCCTAGCGGCGGCCGCCAACCCTTCGACATCCTTCGCCGCCGTCAGCGCGAGCACCTGATAAGCCTCAGGCGCGCGTTGTACGAGGTCCAGCGTGGACTGGCCAATAGAGCCTGTCGCACCAAGGATGGAGACCGTCTTCACGGCAGCACCCTAACCAAGGTGCCAAATGAGGAGAGCAGCCACTGGCAATGACGTCACGACGCCATCCAGCCGATCAAGCACACCACCATGACCGGGAAGGATCGTGCCGCTGTCCTTAACCCCTGCCCTGCGCTTCATCCAGCTTTCAAAGAAATCGCCGACTTGAGCCAACAGAGCGAGGCCGGGGCTGGCCATCGCCAGCTGGAACGGTAGATCATAATAGCTTGTCAGCCCCCAGCCGAGCAGCAAGGCCGCGATCATGCCGCCAATGAGGCCTGACCAAGTTTTATTCGGGCTTATGGCCGGAGCCACTTTTGGACCACCGAAGTTCCGGCCCGCAAAGAACGCCCCAATATCAGTCGCCCAAACGAGCGAGAGCGCCCAAAAGGCCAGCAGCAATCCATTGTCCTGCATGCGGATCCAGAGCAGCGCCATGATGGGCAGGGCCACATAGGGGATCCCCGCCGCCAGCCAGCGATTGCGCGTAACAATCAGGGTGAAAACTGTCGCACCTGCAATGGCGGCCATCGCCAATAAGCTGGGACCGGCTGCCAGCGGAGACATGAGCGCGAGGGGAATACACAGGGCATATTGTATAAATCGACGCTTATCGTCAGCGCGTGTGAGGCCGGCCCACTCGCCACCCATGATCAGTGCAGCAACCGTGGCCAGCACCCAAAGCGCGCTTCCGCCGAGCCAGAGCTCCAGCACGGCCACAATGATGAGGAAGATACCAACCGTGACACGTTGGACGAGTTCTGGCGTCACAGACCACCAAAGCGCCGTTCGCGCTCCCCAAATCCGGCAATGGCGGCGGCAAGTTCGGCCTTTCCGAAGTCGGGCCACAATGTGTCTACGAACATAAGTTCGGCATAAGCCGCCTGCCAAAGAAGAAAGTTGGACAGCCGCTGCTCCCCTGAGGTCCGGATCACAAGATCAGGCGCGGGAACATCTGCAGTATAGAGTTCTGCCTCAAGAGCTTCCGGCGTTATCGCGTCAAGGGACATTCCAGCTCCGGCCACTTTAGCGGCCAGCTGACGGGCGGCCCGGGCAATTTCGGCCTGTGAGCCATAGTTGAGCGCGATAACAAGCGTTGTCCGGCTATTCGACGCCGTCCGCGCCATCGCGTCGTCGATCAGCTTCACAAGATCGGGCTTCAGCGCCTGATAATCCCCGATGATCCGCAGACGCACGCCATTCGCGGCCAGTTCATCAATATCATCGACGATGAACTTCCGAAGCAGGCCCATGAGATCGCTGACTTCATCGGCCGGGCGACGCCAATTCTCAGTCGAAAAGGCGTAGAGTGTGAGAACCTCGATGCCGAGGTCCCCTGCCGCCCGAACAACGGCCTTTGCAGCCTCAATGCCCTTACGGTGGCCGGCAATGCGCGGCAAAAGCCGACGCTTGGCCCATCGACCATTGCCGTCCATAATGATCGCGACATGCCGGGGGACGCTGCCACCCTGCCCTGCCGCAGCCGCAGGAGCCGAGGCACCACTCACTTGGTGAGGATTTCCTTTTCCTTCGAACCGAGTGCCGCATCAATTTCAGAAATGGTCGCATCCGTCAGCTTCTGGACTTCCGTTTCCAGACGCTTGCGATCGTCTTCACTGATTTCTTTCTTCTTCTCGTCCGCCTTCAGCGCGTCGTTACCGTCGCGACGCACGTTGCGGACAGCAATCTTCGCCTTTTCCGCATATTGGTGCGCAAGCTTGGCCAGTTCCTTGCGGCGGTCCTCGGTCATGTCCGGGATCGGCAGGCGGATGTTCTGGCCGTCTGTAATCGGGTTGATACCGAGCCCGGCATTCCGGATCGCCTTTTCAACGGGCGTGACGTTCGACTTATCCCAGACCTGAACCGACAACATGCGGGGCTCGGGCGCAGACACCGTGGCAACCTGATTGAGCGGCATATTGGCGCCATAAACTTCAACCTGAATGGGGTCGAGCAGCGTTGTGTTGGCGCGGCCCGTGCGGAGACCGCCGAGATCGCTCTTCAGCGACTCCAGAGCCCCGTGCATGCGACGTTCAATATCGGCCTTGTCATAGGATGGCATAGTCCTGCTCCCTCAATTTTTGTTTGTGACGATTGTCGCCGTTCCCTCTCCGGCAAGGACGCGGGCAAGATTGCCGTCCTCGCGGATCGAAAACACAACGATCGGAATATTGTTATCGCGGCACAGTGCGACCGCGCTCGCGTCCATGACCTTCAGATTGTCCGACAACACGGTGTCGAAACTCAGGCTTTCGTAGCGCGTCGCCGTCGGGACCAGCTTGGGGTCTGCATCATAAACACCGTCGACGCTTGTGCCCTTAAACAAGGCATCGCACTTCATCTCGGCAGCGCGCAATGCAGCGCCGGAGTCGGTGGTGAAATAGGGGCTGCCAACACCAGCTGCGAAGATGACGACGCGGCCTTTTTCAATGTGGCGCTCTGCACGGCGGCGGATAACCGGCTCACAGACCTGATCCATCTGGATCGCGGATTGGACGCGGGTGTCAACACCGATTTGTTCCAGCGCATTCTGCATCGCCAGCGCGTTCATGATCGTCGCCAGCATGCCCATATAGTCGGCCTGCGCTCGGTCCATGCCCTTGGCAGCGCCTGCCATACCGCGGAAAATATTGCCGCCACCAATAACGAGGCAGATTTCAAAGCCGGCGTCCTTGGCCGCCTTCACTTCCTGCGCCATGCGGGCAACGGTCTCTGGCTGGATGCCAAAGCCCTGATCCCCCATCAACACTTCACCGGACAGCTTCAGGAGAATGCGTTTGAAGCCGGGGCGCGTCATGGGCGGATAAATCTTTCTAAAACCAAGCGGACAAATAGCGTGGCGCGCACCCTAATGCGGGTGCGCGCCCTTGCCAAGCGTTGGACTTAAAGGCCCGCAGCCGCAGCAACTTCTGCTGCGAAATCGCTTTCAACCTTCTCAATGCCTTCGCCGAGCTGGAAGCGGACATAATCCGTCAGCGTGATCGGCGAACCGGCGTCCTTGCCTGCAGCGGCAACGACGTCCGAAATCTTGGTCTTGCCGTCCATCACGAACAGCTGGTTCAGCAGTGCGTTTTCCTTAACGAACTTCGCAACGCCGCCGTCGACCATCTTGGCGATCACGTCAGCCGGCTTGCCGCTTTCGGCTGCCTTTTCCTGAGCAATCTTGCGTTCACGGTCGATGACATCAGCAGGAATGCCACTTTCGTCGAGCGCGAGCGGGAAAGCCGCTGCCACATGCATGGCGAGCTGCTTACCAAGGGCTTCGAGCTTGTCAGCAGGTGCCGCACTTTCGAGCGCCACGAGAACGCCGATCTTGCCAAGGCCTGTCGCCACAGCGTTGTGAACATAGGCAACGATCGCACCCTGTTCGACCTTAAGCACCTTGGCACGGCGCAGCGTCTGGTTTTCACCAATCGTCGCGATGTTGCTCGTCAGCTTTTCAGCGACAGTGCCGCCAGCGGGGTAAGCCGCACCGGCAAGCGCTTCGACATCATCGCCGTTCGCAAGTGCAATTTCGGTCACGTTGCGGACGAAATCCTGGAACTGATCGTTCTTCGCGACGAAGTCGGTTTCGGAGTTCACTTCAACTGCCGCACCAACCGTGCCGTTGACTGCAACGCCAACAAGACCTTCGGCGGCCGTGCGGCTCGACTTCTTAGAGGCGGTGGCAAGACCCTTGGCACGCAGCCAGTCAACAGCGGCTTCCATGTCGCCATTGGCTTCAGAAAGCGCCTTTTTGCAGTCCATCATGCCTGCGCCGGATTTATCGCGCAGGTCCTTGACCATCGAAGCAGTAATTTCTGCCATGTCTTTTATCCTTTCGGTTTTAGATGGCGTCACCCCCGCCGTAGCGGGGGCCCTTCAAGCGCCACAATGGGCGCGTTACGGATTCCCGCTTTCACGGGAATGACAAAACAGATCAGGCGTCGGCGAGGACGGCTTCGGCCGGTGGCTCATCCATCGCGCCAAGATCGACACCACGCGATGCAGCACCCTGCTGACCACCACGGGTCGCAGCCGTTGCAATGGCATCGCAGTAAAGACGGATGGCGCGGCTGGCGTCGTCATTGCCCGGAACCGGGAAAGCGATGCCGTCAGGCGACACGTTAGAATCGAGAATGGCAACAACCGGAATACCAAGAACGTTGGCTTCCTTGATCGCCAGCTCTTCCTTGTTGGCGTCGATCACGAACATAACGTCGGGAACGCCGCCCATGTCGCGGATACCGCCGAGCGAAAGCTCAAGCTTGTCGCGCTCACGCGTCATCTGAAGAACTTCCTTCTTGGTGAAACCAGAGGTGTCACCCGAAAGCGTTTCTTCCATGGTCTTGAGGCGCTTGATCGAACCGGAAATGGTCTTCCAGTTGGTCAGCATGCCACCGAGCCAGCGGTGGTTCACGAAGTGTTGACCCGAAGCGCGGGCCGCATCAGCAATCGGACCCTGCGCCTGGCGCTTGGTGCCGACGAACAGAACCTTGCCGCCACGAGCTGCCGTCTGCGACACGAAGTCGAGGGCGCGCGCGAACAGCGGAACGGACTGCGAGAGATCTAGAATGTGCACGCCATTGCGATCGCCAAAGATGTAAGGCTTCATCTTCGGGTTCCAGCGGTGTGTCTGGTGGCCAAAATGTGCGCCTGCTTCAAGCAATTGGTGCATAGTGACAGTAGGAGCTGCCATAGGGATATATCCTTCCGGTTGGTCCACTGAGAGGCGAGAACGGAGCATCGCTCCGCACCGGTTTATGTGCCTCCCATGCGGGATTGAGGCGGCGCGCTTAACTCGACTTTCCCTACAATGCAAGCCTTTCGGCCAATTTAGGGCAGTCCAAGTGCCTTGTGTGTCTGAAGCGAAAGCCGCCAGCGCGGATGATCCATCACGAAATCGATGGACGCCTTCAGGTTTGCGTCACGCGACGCGCTATCCATCGGCTGAATAAGGAAATGGTCGAACGCCCAGCCTTCCATAGCGGCCCAGTCGCTGCCCGGTTGTGGCCAGACCAGCTTCAGCTCATTGCCTTGCCGCTGAACAACCTCACTGCCGGCCTTAGGGCTGATGCACAGCCAATCGATGCCGGGCGTTGCCGGGAGCGTGCCATTGCTTTCCACGCCAATCTCAAAATGCCGGTCATGCAGCGCGTGGACTAATGCTTCGTCCAACTGGAGCATCGGCTCCCCGCCGGTGATGACGACATAAGGCGTGCCGCTGACACCCGCACCCCAAGTGGCCGCCACAGCATCAGCAAGCGCCTCTGGCGTTGCAAACTTGCCGCCGCCCTCTCCGTCGGTGCCAACAAAGTCGGTGTCACAGAACTGGCAGATTGCCGTTGCCCGGTCCTGTTCCCGCCCGGACCACAAATTGCAGCCGGAAAAGCGCATGAACACCGCTCTACGGCCCGCTTGTGCGCCCTCCCCCTGCAATGTCAGGAAAATTTCTTTGACCGAATAGGTCATGGGCGCGCCGCATAATCCGTTGGGTCCGCGACGCCTGCGTCGTCAAACCCCTTTTGGCGCAGGCGGCAGCTGTCGCACTGGCCACAATGCCGAAAATCATCCGTCGGATCGTAGCAAGACCAGCTCATCCCAAGGTTGATGCCAAGGTCTGTTCCCGCAGTCACGATATCGGCCTTCGTCATGTGCACAAGCGGGGTATGAACGCGGAATGGATCGCCTTCGACGCCGGCCTTGGTCGCCAAATTGGCCATCGCCTGAAAGGCTTCAATGAATTCCGCCCGACAGTCCGGATAGCCCGAATAATCGAGGGCATTGACCCCAATCGCGATGTCGCGCGCGCCGACCGCTTCCGCCCAGCCAAGGCAAAGGGAGAGGAAGATCGTATTGCGCGCGGGCACATAGGTAATTGGGATGCCGGGCTCCACTCCACCCTTTGGCACAGAGATGCCGCCATCGGTCAACGCCGAGCCGCCGAACTGCGTCAGATCAAGCGGCAACACCACATGCCGTTCGGCACCCAAGGCTTCGGCGACGCGCGCGGCTGCCTGAAGCTCAATCCGGTGGCGCTGGTTATAGTCGATTGTCAGTGCGAACAGGCGCCAACCGGCGGCCTTCGCCATGGCCGCGACGACAAGCGAATCGAGTCCGCCGGATATCAGCGCGACCAGCGCGCCGCCTTCAGGTGCCTTGGGAAACGTCATTCCGCGCAGCTAGGCCGACCCGACCCGTCTTTCAAGCGCAAGCCTAATCCAGCCGCACAAAAGAAGAGGGCCACCCGAGGGTGGCCCTGTGAGTTTCACTTCACATTAGGGAGAGGAAGTTCACCATGAGAACTTCGAGAACCGGACTAACCGATTAAGGTTAACGGATGCCTAACCGCGGCTTAGGAGGCTTTCGCGACGCCACACCCGGCGAACTGGCAGCACAGTTCCCAACACGTCGGGCCTCGGCGGAAAAGGCAAAGGGCGATTGATCCGCGATCCCCTGCGTATCAATTTGAACCAGACGCGGCGTTTCGACGCGAACTGTCGTCCGCCCGTTACCGCTAGCAGCGCAGGAATATTGGACAGTCGCCTCATCCGCGTCATCCGCGATGACAAAGCGAGTGCAAACGTTGTTAGGGTGCCTTAGCTGAAGCAGAATTTTGGGGTCCGATATGCAGAAGCTGCGGTTGGCATCCGGATTATCGCGGGAACGGATGTCCCAAAGGCCTGGCTGAATGGTCGACAGCGCCTTGATAGGCACATTGGGTGCTCCCGGCGCTGCCACGCCGACATTGGGTGTCGAGCCGACAAATGCTCCCGCAGTGAAGAGAACTGCGAATACGTACTTCGCCTTCAATTCCGTGCCCCCTGCCTAAAAACATGTCTCTGGACGAGGATTGCGCCACAAATATGGCCCTGTATTGGAAAAATACTACAAGAGTGTGGCCAAGCTCAAGCAACCGGCCTCGCCATGCCGCCTAGATGCTGACAGCAAATATCTTGGAGCAAAAGGCGCAATCAACATTCACCAGACCAGCGGCGTCCGCCATCTCTGCCCGCTGGTCTTCGGGAAACTGCATGATCACAGAACGGACATGCTCACCATCGCAACGGCACCCCTTGGTCAGCGGCGTGGACGGGAGGATGCGGATTTCCGGCTCTTCGTTGAACAGCCGCCAGACAATGTCTTCAAAAGGCAGGTCCAAGTCCGTCAGCTCTTCACCGGTAATGGTATGGGCCAGTGCCAGAACATGTTCCCATTCGGGGTGGTCTGTCCGGACGTGGAGCCGTTCGCGCCCGACTTCTCCTTCCGGCAAATGCTGCACAATCAACCCGCCCGCAATTTCCCCCGAAAGCGCGGTTCGGACAAGGCTGGGGATTTGTTCGGACTGGGCGAAATAGGTCTCAATCGAATCCGAAAGAGACTTCCCCTCAATGGGAACGATCCCCTGATAACGCTCACCCGTCACCGCCTGATCAAACGTCACAGCAAGATAACCTTCGCCAAACAACGTCTGCATATCTGGTTCGTGCGGCAGATCAGGAATTTTCGCCGGGTCATGCTTCACATAGCCCCGCAATTCCCCATTGCGGTAATCACACACAAGCAGATCGACAGCGCCGCCCTTAGTTTGCGCCTGCATCGTCATCTGCCCATCCCCTTCATGCAGGGTGGTGCCAAGCAATGCTGTCAAAACCAGCGCATCGGAGAGCAGTCGCTCAATCGCGGGAGGATAGCCGTGTGCTGCGAGAATGGACTCGAGCACTGGCCCCAAACGCACAACACGACCGCGCGCATTACGTCCGGGAATTGTAAATCCAAGAACCGCGTCGATATTGCTCATGCCAAAAGCCCGAACGACCACAGCAGGATCGACTTTTGGGCATGGATGCGATTTTCCGCCTCATCCCAGATCACAGACTGCGGGCCGTCCAGCACGCTATCCGTCGCTTCCTCCCCGCGATGGGCGGGAAGGCAGTGGAGGAACTTCGCATCGGCCTTCGCTTTCCCCATCAACGCATCATTGACTTGGAACGGGAACATGGCCGCGATCTTGTTGTGCGCATGGTCCTGTCCCATCGACACCCATGTGTCGGTGATCACGACGTCTGCGCCGGCCACAGCCTCTGCCGCATCATGAACGATATCGATCCGCGCCCCAGCCGCACGGGCCTGCTCCACAAACGCCGCGTCGGGCTCATAGCCCTTGGGGCATCCGATCCGGACATTGAACTTCAGCAAGCCTGCCGCTTCAATGATGGAGGCAAGGACGTTGTTTCCGTCCCCCAGCCAAGCCACTTCCAAACCGGGAAGTGCCTTTCCGTGTTCCAACAGGGTCAGCAAATCGGCCACGATCTGGCAGGGGTGCGAAAGATCCGTCAGCCCGTTAATCACAGGCACGTCGGCATGCGCGGCAAGGTCTTCGATCTTGGCGTGGTCGTCCGTGCGGATGACGATGGCGTCGACCATGCGGGAAAGGACGCGTGAGGTATCCGCAACCGTTTCTCCGCGCCCAAGCTGCATCTGGCCCGCCGCCATGAACATGGCATCGCCACCCAGTTGCCGCATCGCCATTTCAAAGCTCACCCGGGTGCGGGTCGAATTTTTCTCAAAGATCATGCCCAAAGTATGATCTTTGAGCGGCGCATCCGCATCCGGGCGCCCTTTCGGCCAGCCTTTGCGCGCGGCCTTCCGGTCCAGCGCGTCGTTCAAGATCGCCGCAATGGCATCCCCGCCTGCGTCAGACAGGTTGAGGAAGTGACGCGTCACGCCGCATTCGGCAGCGCAAAGCTGACCGCCCCGGCAGAGAGCTTTTCGATGCACTCCGCAATATGGCTTTCATCAATATTGAGTGGTGGCAGGATGCGGACGACATTGTCGCCGGCAGCCACAGCCAGAAGACCGTGATTGTCGCGCAGGTGCGCCACAAAAGCGCGGCTATCATGTTTGAGCTTCAGGCCAAGCATCAAGCCCATGCCCCGAACACTGTCAAACAGTTGGTCATGGTTGGGGATCAACTGTTCAAGGCTGGCTCGCAGGCGGTCACCCGTTGCGCGCACCTGTTCCAGAAAGCCCGGTTCCAAAATGACATCGAGCACCGCCATGCCGGCGGCGCAGGCCAGCGGGTTGCCACCATAAGTGCTGCCATGTGTTCCCGCGACCATGCCGGCAGCGGCCTTTTCCGTTGCGAGACATGCTCCCATCGGGAAGCCGCCGCCAATACCCTTGGCCGACGCCATGATGTCCGGGATGATGCCATATTGCTCGTACGCATAAAGCGTTCCGGTCCGCGCAACGCCGCACTGGACTTCGTCGAACACCAGCATCAGATCCTTCTCATCGCAAACATCGCGAAGGCCCTGAAGAAACGCTGGGCTTGCAGGGCGGATACCGCCCTCGCCCTGGATCGGCTCAACGAGGAAACCTGCGGTATTCTCGTCGATAGCGGCCAGAGCGGCCTCCAGATCATCGAACGGCACGACGACAAAGCCGTCCAGCAGCGGCGCAAAACCATCGCGCAGCTTTTCCTGATCCGTCGCGGAAATCGTCGCCATGGTGCGGCCGTGGAACGCGTTCTTGAAGGTGATGAGCACGTTCTTATGCGGATTGCCCTTGGCATGGTGATAACGGCGCGCGGTTTTGATGGCGCACTCGACCGCTTCCGCGCCGGAATTGGTCATGAACAGCGTATCGGCGAATGTGTTGTCGACCAAACGCTGCGCAAAGGCTTCGCCCTGGGGGCTGCCATACAGGTTTGACACATGCATCAGGGTCGCCGCCTGATCCGCAATGGCTTTGGTCAAATGCGGGTGGCCGTGGCCGAGCAGGTTGACGGCGATGCCGCTGGCGAAATCAAGCGCGCGACGACCATCCTCACTGATGAGATAGGCCCCTTCCCCTTTCACAGGGCGGAAACCGCACCGGGGATAGACCGGCATCAAGGGCGTGATCGTCATGGCTGCTGCCTCCTGTTCAACCGCAATACAAAAAGGCGGCCAATTGGGGCCGCCTTCAAGCGAAACAGGCTTATATAGACGGAGAAATGCGTGGACAACCCCCGCCGTCACCGCTCAGCTTTTGATTTTCCAGCCGGTTTTGAGGAGCACGTAGCAAAGAACTGCCAAGGCGACGTTGATCGCGAGCAGGAGAACAACCCCAAACCCGAGAGGTATGTCCGCCTGACCGATGAATCCGTAGCGGAACCCGGAAATCGCATAGTGGAAGGGATTGGCATGGCTGATCGCCGCGAAGGTGGGCGCCAGCTTGTCCACCGAATAGAAAGTGCCTGAAAGCAGCGCGAGCGGCGCCACAACAAAGTTGGTGACGGCTGCGGCATGATCAAACTTTTCTGCCCATATCGACGTCAGAACACCCAAGAACGCCAGCATTGATGATCCGAGCAGGCCAAACAATGCGATGGCCCAGATGTGCTTTGGCCCAACGTGGACACCCGGCCAAACCAGCATGGCAAGCCAGATCGCAAAACCGACAAACACGGCGCGCGTGACCGCAGCGCCTGCCAAACCGAAGAGAACTTCCGCTGTCGAGAGCGGTGGCATCAGATAATCGACAATCGTTCCCTGAATTTTACCGACCAGCAATGAAAAGCTGGAATTGGCAAAAGCATTCTGCATCATCCCCATGATGATGAGGCCCGGCGCTAGGAAATCCGCGAATGGTGCGCCCAACACCTCACGCTTCACGCCACCAAGGGCAACGGTGAAGATGACCAGATAAAGCATGGTCGTAAGCGCAGGCGCCCAGATGGTTTGGAGCTGCACCTTGAAAAATCGGCGCACCTCCTTCACATAGAGAGCTTGCAGGCCTCCCCAGTTGACCGATCGGATCGACGGAACGCCGGGTTCACTGCGGATGAAAATTTCGGACTCGCTGTTCATTGCGCAATCGCCTATCGGCTGCAGCCGATTGCCGCAAGGGTGGCGCTCCGTCCTATTTGGTTGAAGTGGTAAAAGAATGTCCTGGACCGACGAACGCATCGAACAACTGAGAACGATGTGGACCAAAGGGATGACCGCATCCCAAATTGCCGAAGAGCTGGGTGGCGTGAGCCGCAATGCCGTGATCGGCAAGGCGCACCGCCTTGGCCTTCAGTCGCGTCCATCGCCTGTAAAGGCCAATGACGGCGAAGATGCCCCCGCGCGGAAGCCTTCGACACCAAGGGCGAAACCGGCACCTGCCGCAGCGCCCGCGGCACCTGTAGCTAAGGCACAGCCCGCTCCGGTCCGTCCAGCCGCCGCGCCGGCCATGCCATCTGCGCCGCGGTCAACGAATCCAGACCAGATGCCGCCGACGATCCGGTCGATCGGCCCGGGCGGATTTGTGCGTCAAAACCCGGGCGAGCAAAGCTCTCCGCCGCCGCCTGCGCCGCCGCGTCGCTTGGTGCCTGCACGCCCAAGCCCCGAAATTGCCGACAAGACGTCGCTGCTCGATCTCAATGACCGTATTTGCAAATGGCCGCTGGGCCATCCCGGTGAGCCCGATTTCCATTTCTGCGGTACAAAGGTGAACCCCGGTTTTCCGTATTGCGTCGACCATTGCGGCTTGGCCTATCAGGCGCAAATGCCGCGTCGCGACCGGAAGCCCCTGCCCTTTGCCGTTCCGGGTGCAAAACCCAGCGGGGGATAAGTCACACGATGCTCTTGCGCGGGTGACTCACGGCACACTATAGCGTCGTTATGTCCGACGATCTGTTTGCGTCCACGTCCGCTGTCCCTGGGAATTACGACGCATCGTCGATCGAGGTCCTTGAAGGCCTTGAACCGGTCCGGCGTCGTCCGGGCATGTACATCGGCGGGACCGATGAACGCGCCTTCCATCACCTTGCCGCCGAAGTGCTCGACAACGCGATGGATGAAGCGGTTGCCGAGCACGCAAACCGCATCGAAATCCTGCTGGAACCAGGCAACCGCCTGACCATTACAGACAATGGCCGCGGCATTCCTGTTGATCCGCACCCCAAATTTCCAGACAAATCGGCGCTGGAAGTCATTCTTTCCACGCTCCATTCGGGCGGCAAGTTCAACGGCAAAGCCTATGCCACGTCCGGTGGTCTACACGGCGTTGGCGTTTCCGTCGTCAATGCGCTGTCGAGCGATACGGTCGTCGAAGTTGCACGGAATAAGGAATTGTTCCGGCAGCGCTTTTCCCGAGGCGTGACACTTGGGCCGATTGAAAAGCTTGGTCCTGTCAACAATCGGCGGGGCACGAGCGTTGCCTTCACCCCCGACACCGATATCTTCGGAGAGATGAATTTTAAGCCGGCGCGTCTGTTCCGGCTCGCCCGTTCCAAGGCCTATCTTTTCGCCGGCGTCGAAATCCGCTGGAAATGCGCAGCCGAACTCATCTCCGATGACACACCAACCGAGGCCGTATTCCAATTCCCCGGCGGCCTTGCCGACCATCTGCGCGAGCAAGTGGGCGACCGCGAATGCGTCACGGCAGACTTCTTCGCGGGTAATCAGGACTTTCCGGAAGAACAGGGACGGGTTGAATGGGCGGTGTCTTGGCCGCTTTGGTCTGAAGGCAGCTACAGCTACTATTGCAACACCATCCCGACACCCGATGGCGGCACGCATGAAGCAGGGCTTCGCGCGGCCATCGTGAAGGGAATCCGCGCGTTTGGCGCACTTGTCGGCCAGAAAAAGGCCGAAGGGCTTCAGGCTGAGGACATCATCACCGGATCGGAAGTCATGCTTTCGGTGTTCATCCGGGAACCCCAGTTCCAAAGCCAAACCAAGGACCGGCTCACTTCACCGGAAGCCGCCCGGCTGGTTGAGAACGCTGTGCGTGATCACTTAGACCATTTCCTCGCCGACAATATGGAGCGCGGAAAAGCGCTGCTCGGCTTTGTGCTCGATCGCATGGACGATCGCCTGCGGCGCAAAGCTGAGAAAGAAATTAAAAGAAAAACAGCAACTTCCGCGAGAAAGCTTAGACTTCCCGGTAAGCTGACAGACTGTTCAGAAGACGGTCCGGAAAACACCGAGCTCTTTATCGTTGAAGGCGACAGCGCCGGCGGCTCTGCCAAGCAGGCGCGCAACCGCAAAACGCAGGCCATCCTTCCGATCCGCGGCAAAATCCTCAACGTTGCGTCCGCCTCATCGGATAAAATCCGCGCGAACAGCGAAATTGCGGATCTCGCGCAGGCCATGGGCTGCGGGATGCGCAAAGAGTGCAACCCGGATTTGCTGCGTTACGAACGCATCATCATCATGACCGACGCCGACGTCGATGGCGCGCATATCGCGACATTGCTGATGACGTTCTTTTTCCAAGAAATGGCAGAGGTGGTTCGACAGGGACATTTGTACATTGCCCAGCCGCCCCTTTATCGCCTGACTGTTGGCGCGAAATCGATTTATGCGCGGGATGATGCGCATCGGGCCGAGATTGAAGCCAATGAATTCAAGGGTAAAAAGGTCGATGTTGGTCGCTTCAAAGGCCTTGGGGAAATGAACCCCAACCAGTTGAAAGAGACGACGATGGACCCTGCGACACGTTCACTTATTCGCGTAACGTTGCCGCAGGAATATGAAGAGCGTGCCGGTGTCCGTGATCTGGTCGACCGGTTGATGGGGAAAAATCCCGAACACCGTTTCCAGTTCATTCAGGAAAACGCGGCACGGGTAGATGAAGAGGTGATCGACGCATGAAGACTTACGCAGTAATTGCCGCTTTGGCCCTGTTATCGGCCTGCGGATCAAAGCCCGCCGATGAGCCCGCTACCGAAAGCAGCGTGACCGGCACAGAAACCGCATCAGCCGATGCACGTCCTGCCGCGTGGGGTCAGTGCGCGGCATGCCACACCGTCGTGAAGGGTGCCCCGCATGGTCTGGGACCGAATCTTTGGGGTGTGGCCGGAACCAAAGCGGGCGACATTAAGGACTATGCATTCTCACCTGCGATGAAGGCATCCGGCCTCGTCTGGGATGAAGCCACCCTCGACAAATATCTGACCAACCCGCGTGCAGCCGTTCCCGGAACCAAGATGTCATTTGCCGGCATCGCCGATGCCGCAAAGCGAAAAGAACTCATCACCTGGCTGATGGCGCAGAAGTAAGTTTAGTCGGCCGCCAGTCGGGCCAAAATCCGTCTGGCGGCATCGACATGCATGGTCTCGATCATGCGATCTCGGAAGCGTTCTGCTCCGCCTGAGGCCGCTGCCACAAGCGCACGCGCATCTTCGATTTCAGACTCCGACGGCGAAAAAGCGGCGTTGGCAGCGAGGATCTGGTTCGGATGGATCAGCGTCTTCCCGTCAAACCCCATCATCCGCCCCTCGGTGCATTCCGCAACAAGGCCTTCAGGGTTATTGAGGTCATTATAGACCGAGTCGAACACCCAAATCCCTGCCGCGCGGGCCGACAGCAGGATCGACTGCAACGCCATGGTCAGCGCGGCGCGCGGCGCATTGGGTGGCAACCGCAGTTCATTCGCCAGATCATTCGCCCCAACGAACACGCCGACCACGCCGTCCACCGCACAAATATCAGGCGCATGCAGAACACCACGCGGTGTTTCGATCATGACGATGATGGGCTTACGCAGTCGCTCGACCAAATCTGCCGCGACCTCTGCCGATTCCACCTTTGGAACGACCACGATATCGCACGCCGACTGTTTCACAACCACAACATCGTTCATGTGCGGCGCACTTCCGACGCCGTTAATGCGGATGGCGAGCAATCTGCTCCCAAAGCCCGTCTCTGCTGCCGCTCGGGCCGCCATACGCGCTTCATCCTTCATGCCGGGTGGCACCGCATCCTCAAGATCAAGGATGATCATATCAGCCGGCAAACTCCGCGCTTTTTCAATCGCGCGGGCATTGGAAGCAGGCATGTAAAGCGCGGAACGCGGCGGCAGAGAGTTGGTTATATCCATAGAGACGACTTGGCGGATAATTCCGGCGACGGCAACAACCTGCAAGTGACGCGCGTATCCTGAAAACAAACGGGCCCGACACACCGATCGGCGCATGGTTCAGTCATCAATCCAGTCGCCGCTCGGCCCTTCAACTGGACCGCGCCTGACTATTCACTTCATCTACCGAAAAGTTTTCCAGCCATACCCATGATGTCATTCACAGGATTACCGTCACCGTCGCGGTCGATCATTCCTGAAATCTTATCGAGCGCACCTTCGCCGCCAATCTGGCCCAACAGACCCTGCAGCGTATCTGCCGATAGCCCGGTTGCCGCTGCGGCACTCGCGACCGTGTCTCCAGGCTCGGCGTGGGCCTGGCCAAGCGCGGCCATTGCCGTCTGAACCTGCTCTTCACTGATACCAAACTGACTGGCGAGTTTGCCAATCTGATCCGCACCACCCAATTGGCCCAGAATTCCATCCAGAAGACCCATGATCATTCTCCAGCTACGCGTGACGTCATGAGGCTAACCGCAGTTTTGCGGCAATCCAAAGTCAAATGTCTGGCTCACCAAAGCGCCGTTGCGCAACCTTGAAGAAAAGTCTTTGTGATGAGTATCTTCGTGGATGCCGAAAAAATGACGCCCGCTACCTCAAAAATGAGACGGCCGCTGCGACTCGGCCAGCGACGCTTTCTGGGATCGTCCAGCTGCAGTTAGTCTTCGTGCCGTTTGGAGACCGGGCGCCCTATATCAGGCAACCCGGTTCAGCCAAACATTAGGCCGCTTTCGGCGCCGCCTGCTTCACACCTTCGTCGACATGGTCTTCAAACTGAGCGAAGTTATCGACGAATTGCTGGACGAGCGTCCGCGCGGTTGCGTCATACTGGGACTTGTCTTCCCAGGCATCACGCGGATTGAGCAGCTTGGTGTCCACGCCCGGCACAGCAACCGGCACGTCGAAGCCAAAGTTCGGGTCTTTGGCGAACTCAACCGCGTTCAGGCTGCCATCGAGTGCGGCATTGAGCAGCGCGCGTGTTGCCTTGATCGGCATGCGGCTGATGCCCGGCATCGTTGCCTTGCCGCCGGTCCAGCCGGTATTGACCAGCCAGCAGGTCACATTGCCCTTTGCAATGCGCTCCTTCAGCAGGTTGCCGTAGATGCTCGGGTGGCGCGGCATGAAGGGCGCGCCAAAGCAGGTGGAGAAGGTCGCTTCCGGCTCGGTCACGCCGATTTCTGTCCCGGCCACGCGGGCCGTGTAGCCCGAGAGGAAGTGATACATGGCCTGATCCGGCGTCAACTTCGCAATCGGAGGCAGAACGCCATAGGCGTCCGCTGTCAGCATGATGATGTTCTTGGGCACTGGACCCATGTTTTCGGCCGACGCATTCGGAATGAAATCAATCGGATACGACCCACGGCTGTTTTCAGCGAGGCTGTTATCGTCAAAGTCGAGCTGACGCGTGACCGGATCGATCACAACATTCTCGAGCACCGTGCCGAAGCGCTTGGTGGTCGCGAAGATTTCCGGCTCGGCTTCGGCCGACAGGCGGATCATCTTGGCGTAGCAGCCGCCTTCAAAGTTGAAGACTGCCGTATCTGACCAGCCATGCTCGTCATCGCCGATCAGCGTGCGGCTTGCATCTGCAGAAAGGGTTGTTTTGCCCGTGCCCGACAGGCCGAAGAAAACCGCCGTGTCGCCATTCGCGCCAATATTGGCAGAACAGTGCATCGGCATAACGCCGCGAGTCGGCAGGAGATAGTTGAGGATGCCGAAGACCGACTTCTTCATTTCACCGGCATAGGCCGTGCCGCCGATGAGAATCAGCTTTTCAGTGAAATTAACGGCAACGACCGTCTCACTGCGGCAGCCATGACGCGCAGGATCAGCACGGAAGCTTGGCAAGTCAATGATCGTATATTCGGGAACGAAGCTGGCCAGTTCCGCGTCCGACGGCCGAACCAGCAGCGTGCGGATGAACAAATTATGCCAGGCGAGTTCATTGATCACGCGCACATTAACGCGATGTTCCGGCTGCGATCCACCAAACAAATCGGCCACAAACAGATCGCCGCGACCGGCGATTTCAGCGAGGAAGTCTTCCTTTAGGGCCGCGAAGTGCGCGGGGTCCATCGGGACGTTCGTCTTGCCCCACCAGACCGTATCGGCGGTTTCGGCATCCTTGACGATATACTTGTCCTTGGCAGAGCGCCCGGTGTGCTTGCCGGTTTCAACAACCAGCGGGCCGTCTGCTGCGAGCACGCCTTCATTGCGGCGAATGGCTTCTTCCACCAACGACGGGGTCAGGAGATTCCAGTGAAGTGCCGCATTCGTATGCAGGCCCTGATCGACAAGGGTGAAAGCGGGGACGCGGTCAGCCACGGATTTTATCTCCGAATTGTGTAGAAAGCTCGCAGGGCGCCTAAACGCGGCAGTCCGCAGCGTCAAGCAGAGCAAACGCGTTTATCGCCTGAGATTGCCGTTAACATCGATTGTTTCTAGAGAAGATTTCATGCTGCGCGATTCAGGTAAGCTTTAATGGACGCAACCATCGCGCTCGTCGACGACGATCGGAACATTTTGACGTCCGTCTCAATTGCCCTTCAGTCTGAAGGATTTAGGACGCGTCTTTACACTGATGGGGAAACTGCACTGAAGGCCCTCATCGAAAATCCGCCTGATCTTGGCGTCTTCGATATCAAGATGCCGCGCATGGACGGCCTGGAATTGCTCCGCCAGCTGCGCGCAAAATCCAACCTTCCGGTTATCTTCCTGACGTCCAAGGATGATGAAATTGACGAAGCCATGGGCCTCGCTCTTGGCGCGGATGATTATATCTCAAAGCCGTTTTCCCAGCGGCTTCTGATTGCTCGTATCCGAGCAATTCTGCGCCGCGTCGCATATGCCAAAGCATCACCAGACGATGGCACCGGGGAGACCGATGCCGAAATCATGGTTCGCGGGCGCCTGCAAATGGACCCGTCCCGCCACCGCGTCCGCTGGGCCGGCAAGGACGTGGCGCTCACCGTCACAGAATTTATGATCTTAGAGGCCCTCGCCCAGCGCCCCGATGTCGTCAAATCGCGAAATCAGCTGATGGATGCCGCTTATCAAGATGACGTTTACGTCGATGATCGGACCATAGACAGTCACATCAAACGTCTGCGTCGCAAATTCCGTCAGGCCGACGCCGAATTTGATGCCATAGATACCCTATATGGCGCCGGATACAGATTCTCCGAAAATTGACCCAACCGGCATGACGCTGCGTTGGTCGGGGCGGATGTCGCTCACGCGGCGGATTCTTGCTGTTAATTTTCTGCCCATCATCCTGCTGGCGGGCAGCCTCCTGTATCTCGATGTCATCCGGGAACGGCTGATTGAGGAGCGCCTGACACAATCAGTTGAACAGGTGAGGTTGCTCGCGACTGTTTTTGCGCAGGTTCCATCAAACCGGCTGCCCTTGGAAGCACGGCGCATTGGGCGGGCCATTGGCGCGCGAATCCGTGTTGTCGGACCCAATGGAAAGATCATAGCCGACAGTTGGGTCGGCCAGCCGCCCAACATCACCATCGGCAACCCAGCACAGGAAGGCCTTGAACGCCGGGCTGCAGCCTTGCTGGATGATGGCATCGATGCGATTGTCCGTGCCCGACCTATTCCCCGCTTCCCAGGCTTTGGGCCGCCGCTGGACCGCGGTCAGAAAATATGGCTAACTGAGGATCGGACACACATCGTCTCGACTGCAGCTGCTCTGCCGGAACGTGAGGGCACGCGCATCGTCATCGACAGGAATGTGCGCGACATCCGAAGGCTCGCGCGCGCGGATCGTGGGCAATTAGCCCTGATCGTTGGCACCGCGGCCCTTGCCTCCATTCTTTTGTCATTGTTTCTCGCGCGGACCATCGTGCGCCCACTCCGCTTCCTGGCGATCGCTGCAGAGCGCGTGCGGCTTGGCCGCGCACGCGAGGTCGTAATCCCCCGCCTGCCGTTCCGCAGCGATGAAATCGGCCATCTGGCCCGTTCGCTCTCCGACATGACGGAGACCCTGCGAGAGCGAATTGACGCGACCGAAGCTTTTGCCGCTGATGTGTCGCACGAACTGAAGAACCCCCTCGCCTCTTTGGCGTCCGCCGTTCAAGGCCTTCAACGTGTCACCGACGAAGCCCTTCGGGCCCAGTTGATGCAGGTCGCCACCGACGATGTCCGTCGTCTTGATCGTCTCATCTCGGATATTTCCGAAGCGTCGCGTTTGGACGCTCAACTGACGCGCACGCGGTTTGATGTCGTTGATATTGGCGCCATCCTTGAAACCATCCTTAAGGAGCGGGAGTCGAGATCTGCCAACCGCGACGTTCGCATTGCCTTTGCCCGCCCGCAGCGGGGATCCACCCGTGTCATGGGAGACAAGGGCGGGTTGATGCGCGTGTTTGACAATCTCATCGACAACGCGGTGTCATTTTCTCCCTCGGCCGGCGTCGTGCGGATCTCTGCCACGCGATCAGGTGACGCGGTCATTGCCACGGTCGAGGATGAAGGCCCAGGCGTGCCGGAACATGCGCGCGACCAAATTTTTGAGCGTTTTCACAGTCTGCGTCCCGAAGGAGAAGCCTTTGGCAAGCATTCCGGCCTAGGTCTGGCCATCGCACGCACCATCATCTCCGGTCATGACGGCAGCCTCATCTTGCGCGATCGGGCGGATGCGCAGCAGGGCGCCGTCTTCGTCGTGACGCTTACGGCTGCAACACAATGAGCGGCACCCGCCACATCCATGCGACTTGCGTCGCAACAGATGCAGGGGGTGTCCTCCTCCTCGGCCCATCGGGCAGCGGCAAGTCCGACCTTGCACTGCGCCTGATCGACCGGGGTGCCAAGCTGGTCAGCGATGATCAGGTGGCCGTGCGCTGCCAAGACGGAACGCTGATCGCCGCGACACCCGGCCCCCTGTTCGGCAAGCTGGAAGTCCGCGGTGTCGGCATTTGCGACGTCCCGGCCCAGCAGGAAACTGTCGTCACCTTAATCGTTCATTTGGGCGATGACGAGGAGCGTCTACCGGAAGAGCAAATCTACACCTTGGAAGGAATTTCTCTTCCGCTTCTGAGGCTTGCACCTCATAGAGCTTCCGCGCCGATCAAGATTGAGCTCGCGCTTTCACAGGGAGTTGGCACGACATGAAGCAGAGACGGCCGGACCGTATTCTTCTGGTGACGGGTATGTCCGGCGCGGGCAAATCGACTGTGCTGAACACGCTTGAGGATATGGGCTGGGAAGTCGTGGACAACCTGCCGTTTCAGCTTCTCGACCGCTTGCTCGCCACAGAGGCCCCCGCCGGCATCTCCGATGAACGCCCGCTCGCCCTTGGCATTGACAGCCGCACTCGCGGATTTGGCGCACAAGCCATCATTGACCGCGTCAAATCCATGAATGAGCGCCGCGAAAACAACATTTCCGTGCTTTTCATGGACTGCTCCGGAGCCGAACTCGAACGCCGTTATTCCGAAACGCGCAGGCGCCATCCGCTCGCACTTGATCGCCCTGCTGCCGACGGCATTGCGCGGGAACGCGAATTGGTGGCCCCTTTGCGGCAATGGGCCGCTCATGTCGTCGACACGACATCCAGCACGACCAACGACCTGAAGCAGGAAATCCGCACACGGTTCAGCGACTGGGGCAATGCGGGAATGAGCCTTGCCATTTTGTCCTTCGGCTTTTCCCGCGGATTACCGCGCAATGCGGACCTCGTTTTTGACATGCGGTTTCTGCAAAACCCCTATTGGGTGGAAGAGCTGCGCCAACTGACCGGGCGTAATGCGCAGGTTAGCGACTATGTGCGGTCAGACCCTGCATATGAGGATGCGGTGTCGCGTATTGAAGGCCTGCTTTTAACCCTCCTTCCTCGATACAAGGCCGAAGGAAAGGCCTATGTCACAATTGCTTTTGGGTGTACGGGCGGCCGCCACCGGTCCGTGCATGTCGCGGAACGAGTCGCGGCCCACTTGGCGAGCGCAGGCTTTACTCCTACGCTTTCCCACCGCGACGTGGGGGACGGAACGGAAGAACCGGTCCCACGGATGTAAAGTTGTAAACGCGTAGTCGATGTTGAAGACGGGGTAGTTGATGATTGGTCTTGTGCTTGTAACGCATGGGCGGCTCGCCACCGAGTTCGTGACGGCCATGGAACATGTGGTGGGTCCGCAAACAGCCATTGAGGCGATCTGCATCGGCCCAGAAGATGACATGGAGGCGCGCCGCGCCGACATCGCCGCCGCCATCGCCAAAGTGGAGAGCGGCAGCGGCGTCATCGTCCTGACCGATCTGTTCGGTGGCACCCCTTCCAACCTCGCCATCTCGCTGATGGATGTCGGCCGGGTTGAAGTCATCGCCGGCATCAATCTTCCCATGCTGATCCGCCTCGAAAGCGCACGCCGCCGCATGAAAGTGGTCGAAGCGGTCGCCGCCGCGCGCGAAGCAGGCCGCAAATACATCTCCGTCGCTTCGGAAGTGCTTGGCGAACAAGCGGCATGAGCGTCAGCCGCACCGTTCAAATCTGTAATGTGCGGGGTCTACATGCCCGGGCCAGTGCGAAATTTGTGACGATGGCATCCGGGCTGGCCGCGCAGGTTCACGTCGAAAAGGACGGATCGAGTGTTGTCGGAACATCGATCATGGGACTGATGATGTTGGGCGCGGCGCTCGGCGATGAGATTGTCATTAGCGCGTCGGGCGACGGCGCAGAACAGGCCGTTCAGGCACTCGCAGAGCTTGTCGAAGCCCGTTTTCACGAGGCTGAATAAGCCGCAATGTTCCGCGAAATTACCGGATTTTCCAACCCTCTCGTCAAGCGGGTCCGATCGCTGCGGGACAAAAAGGGTCGCCGCGAAGAGGGCCTGTTCCTTGCTGAAGGTCTGCGCATCCTCACCGAGGCACTCGACGCAGGCAGGGCGCCCGACATGCTCTGGTTTTCATCCGAAAGCGCCCGGCATCCGCTCGTTGAGACATTGGTTGCCGCAACAGAAGCCCATGGCGGCGAAGTGTTCGTTACCCCGCGGGACATTCTTTCGAAGATTTCCGGCAAGGACAATCCGGGGGCTGTCATCGGTATCTATCCCGAACACTGGACGCCGCTTGCAGATATTGACCGGTCGACCGCCCCCATCTGGATGGTTGCGGAACGTCTGCGCGACCCCGGCAATCTGGGCACCATCCTGCGCACGGGTGATGCCGTGGGTGCAGGCGGGCTGATCCTGATTGACGACTGCACCGACCCCTTCTCGGTTGAAGCGGTGCGCGCAAGCATGGGCGCCCTGTTTACACAGTCCATCAGCAAGGCAAGCTGGCCGGAATTCATCGCATGGCTGCGTCAGGGGCCGGGCCAGCTGGTTGGCACCAGCCTAAATACCGACAATGACTATCAAGACCCGGCATATGCGCCGCCAGTGTTCCTCCTCGTCGGCAATGAGTCGCAGGGCCTACCAGAGGCCTATGAGGCGGACTGCGACCTGCTCGTTAAAATGCCGATGATGGGCAAGGCTGATAGCCTCAACGCCGCCGTCGCGACGTCTGTGATGGCCTATGAAGTGTTGAACCAGTTGCGGCGGCGTTAAGCCGGATCATTCTCGCCGGAATTGGCCACTAGCTTCACCAGCGGCCGAGAATGGCCCTCCACAATCGGCAGCGCTTCGATGGATTTGGCGCCGGTATCGATGCCGAGTTTCTCAAACTTGTGGGCCGAGCTCATCACCTGACTTTCAAGGCTGCCGACCATCTGGTTATAGGCGTTGACGGCCGTGTCGAGGTTCTTGCCAACACGACTGACATGGCCACCCATCGTCGCCAGACGCGAATAGAGTTCACGACCAAGTTCGGCGATTTCGCGCGCTTGGCCCGCCATTTTTTCCTGTTTCCACACAGCGGACACGGTCCGGGCAATTGCGATCAAGTTCGTAGGTGTAGCCAATAAGACCTTACGATCAAACGCATAATCCCAAAGCTGATTGTCCTGTTCTAGCGCTGCGGTCAGGAAATGCTCACCGGGCACAAACATGATCACGTAATCGGGTGCGTCGTCAAACTGGCTCCAATAAGCCTTGGCACCAAGCGTGTTAACGTGCGCCTTCATGGCAGCGGCGTGAGCGGCCAAATGGATTTCCCGCTCCCGCTCATCAACAGCACCAAAAGCGTCCTGATAGGCGTTGAGCGACACTTTGGCATCGATCACCAGCGAATTCCCACCCGGCACCCGCACAATCACATCAGGGCGCAGGCGACCGCCCTCTCCATCTGACACGCTGACTTCGGTCGCAAAGTCGACATGGTCAGATAAACCGCAGCTTTCGAGCACGTTACGCAACTGCTGTTCACCCCAGCGACCGCGCGCTTTGGGTGCATTGCGCAGCGCATTGACCAGCTTTGCCGCCTCACTCGACACCCGTTCAGTGCCTTCACGCATGGAGGCGATCTGGCCATGCAGAAGCCCGAAGGCGTCGCGCCGTTCGGCCTCAACCTTTGTCACTTGCTCTTCATATTTCTGAAGACGCTCATGGACCGGTTGTAGCAGCGCTTTCAGACCCTGACCGGACGTTTCCTCGGATTGGCGGAACCGCGCCTCCGCGCGTTCCAAGAACTGCTTTTGCGCTGATTCGAGGAGTTTGCCCCCCACTTCGCTGAACTGCGCCGACAGTGCCTCTTTGGCGTCCTGCAACGAGCGGAGTTGCGCCTCATGCGCTTCTTCGCGCGCCTTGTGCTCGGCCGTTGCCCCTGCGAGTTGGGCGTTAAGGGAATTGCGTTCGGCCAGAGCAGCTTCGAGATCAACAATGGCCGCCTTAAAGTCGGCCTCGACCCGGTCCCGATCAGTCCGCGCGGCATCGCGCTCGGCCTGCAGTGCCGCAGTTGCGCGGCCCGCAAACAGCCAGCCAACGACGCCACCCAGCACCAGGCCGAGCAGCAGAATTCCCAAATATTGCATCGAAGTTCCCGCCATCATGCGCGGAACATAGAACGAACAATCCTACATTGGAAGCCGTTTTAAAATCGTGCAGCAGAGCGCCTCAATTTGGCGGTCAGGCCGCCATTTTGCGCGCCTTTGCGAGCTTCTTGAGCACGATGTCACGCTTCAGCTTCGATAAGTGATCGATGAAGAGGATGCCGTTCAGATGGTCCATCTCATGCTGGAGACAGGTGGCCAGGAGCCCGTCAATCTGCTCGACATGCTCTTTTCCATCGGCATCAAGCCATTTGGCTTTGATCACCGCCGGGCGGGCGACATCAGCATATTGCTCCGGCACCGACAGGCAGCCTTCGCTGTAAACGCTCAGCTCTTCCGATTCTTCGAGGATCTCCGGATTGATGAAAACCCTTGGATCTTTGATAGTTTTGCCCGTTTCCTCATCTTTATCCTGAAGATCGATGACAAGAACGCGCTTGGCGAGGCCCACCTGAATGGCAGCAAGGCCGATGCCCGGCGCGTCGTACATCGTCTCGAACATGTCGGCGATGAACACGCGCAGGTCATCATCCACCTTTTCGACGGGCGCAGAAATCGCCTTGAGGCGCGGATCGGGTGTTTCGATAATCGGAAGAAGTGCCATGTCGCTCAGTTAGGTATGGGGTTGCTGATGGTCAAGCCACAGGCCGACGGGCCCGAAGCGCCTGCGCCAATGTGCCGTCATCAAGATAGTCGAGTTCCCCGCCAACGGGAAGGCCATGCGCCAATTGTGTGATCCGGACTGGAGATGTTTCCAGCTTTTCCGCGATATAGTGCGCGGTTGTCTGCCCTTCGAGCGTGGCATTCATCGCCAACACAACCTCATCAATGCCCCCCTCGGAAATTCGGGCGAGCAGAGGCGCGATGTTCAAATCTTCCGGCCGAACGCCCTCCAGCGCAGACAGTCGGCCACCCAGCACGTGGAATTTACCGGGAAACAGGCGGGAGCGTTCCAGCGCCCAAAGGTCCGGCACGTCTTCCACCACGCAGAGCATTCGGCTGTCCCGTCGCACGTCACGGCAAATGCCACACGGATCAGTGGTGTCGACATTACCGCACACTCCGCAGGTCGAGAGATTCTCGTTCACCAGCGCGAGCGCTTCCAGCAGAGGGACCATGGCCCCTTCGCGCTTTTTAAGCAGGTAAAGCACCGCACGCCGCGCCGAACGCGGGCCAAGGCCGGGTAAGCGCGCCAGCGCCTGTGTCAGTCGATCTATCTCGGGCGATGCCATGATGATGCTGATAGGGGCTTGCAATGTGCCTTGCCAAGGGCTTGGAGAAGATCATGCGGATCATCTTCATGGGCACCCCCGATTTTGCGGTTCCAACGCTGGACGCCTTGGCGGCGGCACGGCACGATATCTGCGCCGTTTATTCCCAGCCACCACGGCGGGCCGGACGCGGAAAATCGCTCTCCCCGACACCGGTGCATAAGCGCGCGGAAGAGCTGGGGCTGCCGGTGCGCAACCCCGTCTCCCTCAAATTGTCGGAAGAACAGACGGCCTTTGCCGAACTGGACGCCGACATTGCCGTGGTCGCGGCCTATGGGCTGATTCTGCCCCAAGTCATTCTCGACGCACCAAAGCTGGGCTGCGTAAACGTCCACGCCTCGCTCCTCCCCCGCTGGCGTGGAGCAGCCCCCATCCAGCGCGCGATCCTTGCGGGAGACACGGAAACCGGCGTCACAATCATGCAGATGGAGGCAGGGCTGGATACCGGCCCCATGCTGGCCAAGGTTCATATTGATGTTGATGCGAAAACAGCGGGCGAACTGACGGATGAACTCGCACATTTGGGGGCGGATCTGCTTGTCACGGTTCTGGGTTATTTGTCAGCCCATCCTCCCGTCACGCAACCAGAGGACGGCGTCACCTATGCCGCGAAAATCGACAAAGCGGAAAGCCGGATCAATTTCCAGCAGACAGCCGAAGCGGTGGAGCGCCAAATCCGCGCCTTTACCCCAGCCCCAGGCGCCTTTTTCGAATTTGCGGGGGAACGGTTCCGCATTCTCTCGGCGCAAATACGCACAGAGACTGGCACTGTGGGCACAGTGCTGGACGACCAGCTGACACTCGCCTGCGGCACAGGTGCCATTCGGCCAACGCTTATCCAGCGGGCAGGAAAATCCGCCATGACGCCAGCCGAACTGCTGCGCGGTTTTGCGATTCCGCAGGGCTCCATCCTGTCATGACACGCTTTCGGCTGTCGGTGGAATTTGATGGGCGGCCCTTCATGGGCTGGCAGCGGCAGGCGCACGGCTCCAGTGTGCAGGCCGCTATTGAAGACGCGGCGAAGAAGGTCACCGGGGAAGATGTTGTTGTTTACGCCGCGGGCCGGACCGATGCCGGCGTTCATGCCGAAGCGATGGTCGCGCATCTCAACATCACCAAAGAGATGACGCCTTTCCGCCTCATGGAAGCCCTGAATGCGGTCATGCGCCCACAGCCGATCGCCATTTTGGATTGCACCGTCGTTTCGGATGATTGGCATGCCCGATTTTCCTGCACGGGGCGCCGTTACATTTACCGGATCGTGAACCGTCGGGCGCCACTGGCACTGGATCATGGACGGGCATGGCGGGTTGTGCCGTCACTAGACCATGAAGCCATGCACGATGCCGCGCAAATCTTTGTCGGTACGCATGACTTCACGACCTTCCGGTCTGTCCACTGCCAATCCGCCAGCCCGATCAAGTCCATCGACCGGATGGTCGTGCGCCGCTTTGGCGAGGAACTGGAAGTGGAGGTCGCCGCGCGCTCTTTCCTGCACCATCAGGTCCGCTCCATGGTCGGCTGCCTGGTCCTTGTTGGAGAAGGCAAATGGTCTGCGGACGATTTGAAAGCAGCACTCGACGCCAAAGACAGGACCGCCCTCGGCTTCAACGCTCCGCCGGACGGCCTCTATTTCATTGAGGCAAACTACCCAGCCTAATCCTTGGTCCAGTATTGGGGTCGGAGGCGCTGCAGCGATCCTACCACCCGTCGCCCTTAGCCAAACACGCGCTTCACCGACTTTTCGAGCATAACCAACTGCCACAGCAGCCGGCCATTGTCGGCCAGCCCGGACTTATGGTCACGTGCCGCCTTGGCGATGATGGCGGCATCAAACCAGCCAGTTTCTGCCAATGTAGAGCTGGTCGCTAGATCAGCCGCCTCTTCTGCCAGCGGACCTTTAAACCACGCCGAGATTGGCGTCACAAAGCCCATTTTCTGCCGATAGAGAATGTCATCGGGCAGATGACCTTCCATCGTCTTTTTGAGGAGCCACTTCCCTTCCCCACCGCTCAAACGTAGCGAGACCGGCAGACGCGCCGCGAATTCGACAAGCTTATAGTCGAGCAGCGGCTCCCGCGCCTCGAGGCTCACATTCATGCTGGTGCGATCCACCTTGGTCAGAATGTCTCCCGGTAGCCAGATCTTCATGTCGGCATATTGCGCCCGATCCAAGGCTTCACGGGCCGGAGCATTGGCCATGGCCGTGATGTAGCGGTCTTCAGCGCGGTGGCCGGAAAGGCTTCTTTGAAATGCACCGGTGAACAAACTGGAGCGCTGTTCCGGCAACGTAACACCCACCGACCGCGCATAAGCCTCTCCTCCGCCACGCGCGAGCGACTGGAAGGTCGTCTTTGCGCGTAGAAAACGCGGCGCCCAATCTGCCTTGGGATAATGACGGCCAAGCGCACCGAAGACGCCATGACGCAACCCCGCCGGAAGGAGGCCACGTATCCGCTCTTCGGCATGTTGGAATTTGTGGCGGCGATACCCGGCAAAGGCTTCGTCCGCCCCATCGCCCGACAGAGCAACTGTCACCGTTTCCCGAGCAAGTTGGCAGACCCGCCAGGTCGGCAGGGCCGACGCATCGGCAAAAGGTTCGTCAAAGGCGTCAGCTAGAATGTTCATCGCCGCAAAATCATCAGAGGCGACTGTCCGCTTACGATGATGTGTGCCAAATCTGGCGGCCACACGGTCCGCAAACTGGGTTTCGTCCAGTGCCCCGACGTCAAAGCCAATGGAGCAGGTTTCAACTGGCTTTGCGCTGATCTCCGCCATGAAGGCAACGACAGTCGAGCTGTCGACACCGCCAGAAAGAAACGCGCCCAACGGCACGTCCGCCACCATGCGCGATGCCACGGCGTCATGAAGCAAGTGGCGCAGTTCTTCTTGCAACGACCCGATGGATGCGCTGGTCCGTTGACTGAAATCCAAATCCCACCAGATGGACGGCTGCGGCAGCGGCTTGCCGCGGGACAGCATTAGAAAGCTGCCAGCGGGAAGCTTCCGCACGCCGGCGACGATGCACGCGTCATCAGGCACATAGCCGAACGCCATATAATCCTCGACCGCCCGGACATCGGGCTCCCGCCGGACTGCCGGATTGGCGAGCAGTCCTTTGAGTTCTGAGGAGAACGCAACACTGCCATCTGCCAACATCATGTAATGAAGCGGCTTTACGCCAAAGCGGTCACGGGCAAGGAAGAGTTGCTGCGTGCGCGCATCATGGATGGCAAAGGCGAACATGCCGTTCAGCCGGGGCAGCACCTGCGGGCCCCATTGCCGATAGCCGTGGAGGATGACCTCTGTGTCGCCTGATGTTGTAAAGATATGGCCGAGGCGCTTCAGCTCTTCCCGCAACTCCTGAAAGTTATAGATCTCGCCATTGAAGATGATTGTAAGCTGCCCGTCTGCGGCGTGCATGGGCTGCGGGCTTCCCGCAACGTCAATGATGGACAGACGCCGATGACCCAAACCCACGCCGGGTGCGGTCCAGACACCCGAACCATCCGGGCCGCGATGTGCCTGTGCATCCGCCATCGCCCGCACACGCGCTTCGGCAACCGGCTTTGCCGTCTCCAGATGAAAAAGGCCTGCGATGCCGCACATGGATTATCGCCGCGCCTCTGTGATGGCTTGGGCTGCAATCTTCTCAGGGCTACCGAGGCCCTGCGTAAAGGCGCGCACTGCCGCATCTGCCGGGAAACCTTCCCGGTCCTGCGCAGACACGATGACGGCCGCAACAGCTTGATCCCGCCCGACAAGGCGCGACACCATGGTGTCGAGCTTCACCCGAATTGGTGATCCCGTCACGCGCCCGCCCGCCACATACCATGTCGCGGCCAGACGTCGGATGGCTCCGGGTGCCGTCAGATATTCGGTTCGGGCAGTGTCGATCATCGGACCTGCCGAGGACCAGACCCAGCGGTCGGCGTCAAGCCCTGCCGCACCTTGGCCATAGCCGATGATCTCCCGTCCTTCCGCCTGCGAGGCGTAAAGAACAATGGCGAGATCAACGATACGCCCTTTGCCGTCCGCATAATGCCCGATGACGAGATGATCTGCGCCCGCATATCGTGGCGCCCATGGGACAAGGCCTTTCGGCTCGACACGCGACCAACCGGAAATAGTGGGCAATCCAATAGGCGCAGGCATCGGCACACGGCCAATGGCCGCACTCACATGCGACCAGCCAATCGGCGCCAGCGCGATCAGAATCGCCGGAACAAGGATGCGTGACGACGTTCTCGCCGGCCGACCATCGCTGATGACCTGCTGCGCAAGCCAGGGGTCTGTCAGCTTGCGGTCAAAAAAAGGCCAGGCCATCGCCATGACCAGCGCCATGACCATGGCGAAGAAGAACCAGCCATAAAAGACATGGTCAAAGCTGGATGCCGTATCAGCGGTCGTCAGATAGCCCACATACATGGTCGCAAAGGCGCGGACCCCGTTAGCAAGAATCGGGATGATGATGCACGCCGCCATGAAGGCAATGCGGCGTGACCATGCCCGGAAGCACATATTCGCGACCAGCGCTCCATACGCGACCATCGCGACCAGAAACTTCACGCCGGCACAGGCTTCGGCCACTTTGTAATAACCATTGGGGGTGGTGATGAAGATCCCTTCGATATGCGCCGGTATGCCAACCCAATCGAGCATCGCCATCGACATTTTCGCGGTCAGGGTCTGGAGGACCGGAAGCAGCTCCTCACCGATGGGCACACAAAACAACAAATAAGCGACTGGAAACAGAAGCGCCCGGGACAGCGTCAGCCCAAGGAAGAGTGGCACGAGCGATTGCAGCATCAGCACCAATGCGGTTTGCCGCGCCACCGCCACCTCTCCTGCATCCCCCAACAGCCAGAGCGCGGCCCCAGAGCCAAGCAGCAGCAGGCCCGCCAAAGACGGCTGCGGCGTGAGATGGGCCAGTTCATCCCGGCGCTGCCAGGCAAGCCAGCCGCTCAGAAAGGGAATAAGGGCACAGTGATTATAAGTTGAGGCCGTGAGCCAGATCGCCACCATGTCGCGCAGGTCAGACGCAAACAACAGGCATAGGCCCAGTGCCGCCGCAGCCATCTGAAACAGTGGGAGCCGCCATGCGGATGGGATGCCCTTTGCGGGCGAACCTAACGCCGCGTTGCTCGTCGCCCGGCTCACGCAGCCACCCGTTCGTTGGACGGGAATACAAACGCGGCAAGCGGGGCCATCTTGGCATCCCAGCTATACCGCGCCTCCATGGCGGCTCGGGCAGCCAGTTCCATCCGCTCCCGTCTGACAGGATCGTGCAAGAGCGAGATGATCGCATCTGCCTGCGCAGCCGCACTCCCGGCGATCAGAATCTCTTGGCCATTGCAGGCATCAATGCCTTCCGCGGCTTCCGGGGAAGCGACGACAGCCTTACCCGACGCCATGGCCTCCAGAACCTTATTCTGAATGCCACGCGCAATCCGCAAGGGAGCGACCACGACACGCGCCGAGGCAAGCCAAGGCCGGGTGTCCGGTACCTCGCCTGTCACCATGACACCGGGCAAATCTGCAAGCTGGCGCACATCCTCTGTTGGCGCACGACCGACGATCGCGAAGCGGGCGTCAGCCTGCCGGTCTCGCACAATCGGCAAAACCTCCCGCGCAAAGAAGGACGCCGCATCCACATTGGGGGGATAATCCATCTGCCCGGTAAACACGATCAGCGGCGCGCCAGGCTCAATATTGTCGCAAAGAGCGTGACCGGGCGAAAACCGATCAAGATCCACTCCGTTTTCGAGGGTCCCGAGCGGGACGTTGCCCTTTCCTACCACACGACGAAACAGCTGCTCTTCGGCTCCACTGACGAACAAGTTTATGTCTGCGCGTCTGGCGATCTGCAATTCAAACGCCCGCAACCGACGCGCCTCAAAGCGGTTGGCAAAACCCGCCACGCCACCGGCCGTACGACCATAGGACGCGAATTTTTCGGAGTCGACGTCTGTAAAGTCCATGATGAAGCGCACAGATTGCGGCAGGGCGCTCACATACTGGCCCATTTGGCCTGAAAAGGCATAGACGGCAGCAATATCGCGCGAGCCAATCAGATCATCCACCGCATTTGCAAAGGCGGTCGACCGGAACATCTCAACTGATGCCGGACGACCAGACACCAACGCTGCCGCCATGGCCGACGTCTTGCTGCGTTGGTTCCGGATCAGGTGAACTGACGCGCACACCCGCTCAAGCGCATGACGTGTCTCAGGATCGTCATCGCCAAAGGAAACCAGATGAACAGGCCCAAGCTTGGCCAGTGCCTTCAGGATGCTCCAGCTGCGGATGCTATCCCCGCGATTGGGCGGGAAAGGCTGCCTATGCGCCAGAAACAGAATATCGCCATTCATCCCAGCCCCCGGGATATCCATGGACCTATCATGTTCGCGACGGGGAGCGGAAGCTTCTGCCACAAGGCAATCTGCATCCGGTATTTGGGGCTGAGCGGATTGATATCGCGGATCTCGCCCCCGTCCAGCGCCCGCTTGGCATAGTGCAGCACCTTGGGCTCGAAGCCGAAATTCTTCTTGAACGATGCAGGACCAGTGCCCGCTTTGGACCGACCGAAATCGAAGCTGTGGCAGCCCTTCTTCGCCCGTGCATGAAGCATCAGGGCGTAATACATCAACTCGTTCGCGCGCCAGGTCCGCGCATCGGCAACGCCGCCGCCCCAATAGGGCATGACTATGCCCTGATGGTAGAGCGAGAGGACAGACGAAAGCGCCCTTCCCTTATGGCTGACAGTGAGAATGTCCGCATCTTCGCCAAAAGCCGTGAGAACCTCTTTGAACAGGCTGCGCGGGAAAACGGGCGTTCCCAGATTGCGGACGCTCTCGGAATAGACCTGATAATGGCCTTCGATCAGCTGCGCGCTTTTGCCCACACTGACATCAAGTTCGAGGCCCAAGGCCCGCCGAACTTCGGCGCGCTGCTTGCGCGGAATGGCGAGCAATTGAGCTTCGTCATCAGCCTTCAGCTCTTGCCGAAAGCCAAGATAGGTTTCCGTGTCGATCTTCCAGCCGGAGACAGGGAGCGTTCCTCCACGCAACTCAATCGTCTGGCATCCGAGGCGCATTGCCAACTGCAGCGCCTCTTCGGCCAAGACCGGCGCCTCACCAAGAATCCCCCCGCCGACAGCAAAGCCCGAGGAGACCAGCGCATTGCCAAAGAGCGGAGAACGGATCTCATGCAGCGGCAGCACAGCGATCAAATCGCCGTCACGCTCTGCCAAAAGATAATGCGATTTCGCGCCACATCCCCGCTCAATGGCGATGCTCCACGCCGGACGGTGGAAGGGCGTCGAGCTCGGATGGGCCGCTACGAAGCTCTCAATGCGGGACACCTCGGCCACATCAGCAAGAATGGCGAGACGGGTCACGATGGGCGCGAAGGTCGCAGGCACGTTCATGACAGGCGCCCGCGCTCGTCCGCCACAACCTCATCTACCCGTCCCCAGCCAAAGTCGCGTGTCACCCGGCGCAGCTTGCCCGCCATCTTGGACAGATTGGTGTAGTGCCGCAGGCGCGACTTCAACGGCGCATTCGCCATGAAGGGCTGGCCGGGATCCATATCCCATGGATGAAAATAGAAGACGGCGGGCCGCCCCTCCCCGTTCACGCGGCCAATCGTCGCGCGGGACACGGGATAAGGCAGCAGGCGGAAGAACCCACCACCACCGGCCGCAAAGTTCCGTCCACCCACCCGCACCGTCGATACCGGCAGTTCGAGCAGGTCCGCATCTGACAACGGCTTCCATAAGAAGCGAGGCGACTGCGGCCAGCCATAATGATCATGGGCCAGCGGCGCGACACTTGACGAATACAGATAACCCGCTTCCGCAAGGAGGCCATGTGCCCATGGCGTGCGCTGATCAATGGAGAAATTGGGCGCGCGATATCCCGCAACAGCAACCCCGCCTGCATCCTCCAACTGCGCCTTTGATGTCGCGATGTCTGCTGCGAATTCATCCGGCGACATCTGGAACACGCGCTTATGGTCGCATCCGTGGCTCGCCACTTCATGCCCCTGCTCGGCGATCCGGCGGATCAGGGCGGGAAAGCGCTCAGCGACCCAGCCCAGCGTGAAGAACGTCGCCTTTACGTCTGAATCGGCAAAGAGCTGAAGAACAGCGTCGGTGTTTGCCTCAACGCGCACAGGATAATGGGGCCAGTCCTCCTTGCGGATGACGGTTTCAAAGGCACCGACCTGGAACCAGTCTTCCACATCGACAGACAAGGCATTTCGGATCATCGCACACCTTGGTCAGACGGCAGCGACGGGAACACGACGTCCCACATTTTCGCGTTCGACCCAATCGATCAGCAGGTTCAGCACACGGCGAAGTGTGGCTTCCTGTTCCGCGACTTGGGCTTCAAGTATCGTGATACGCGCCACGATGTCGAGCGCGACATCATCTGTGATCAGTGCCGACGCCGTGCCCGATGATGTATCGGATCCAAGCGCATCTGCAACAGGGCGGCCCGCTTCTTCCTCGCGGGAGAGGTCTGCGATGACCGATACCATCAGGCTGTCCGATACGACATCGCTGTCTTCCAGCGCCGCCATCAGCATCGCCCGCGTCATCATCTGATTGATGCGCCGGGGAATACCGCCACTGCGTTCAAAGACCTGTTCAACGGACTCTTCGGAGATGCGAGGACGCCCCTGCCAGCCGACATTGCGGAGCCGGTGTTCGATATAGGGCTGAACTTCCTCAGCCTCCATCGGGCCAAGGTGATGCGTCGCGATGACCCGCTGCTTCAACTGTTCAAGCGGTGCTGAGGCAATCGTGTCCTTAAACTCGGGCTGCCCCAGCAGAAGTAACTGCACCACCGGCTGGCTGCCGGTTGAGAAGTTGGAGACCATGCGCAGCTCTTCCAGCGCGCCGATCGTCATGTTCTGCACTTCGTCGACGACAATCAACACGCGCTTCCCTGCGCGCGCGCGCTCCTTCAGCTGCGCCTCAATGACGGTCAGTACCTTTGCCCGATCAGAACCGCTGCAATCTTCCCCCATCGCATGGGCGACAAGCTTCAGCACATCGTCCCCGCGCACCAGCGTCGAAGCCAATTGGATGGCCTCTACCCGGTTGGGATCGATCGTCTCCAGAAGGTGCGACAAAAGCGTCGTCTTACCCGCGCCGATCTCGCCGGTGATGACGATGAAACCTTCGCCCAGCGCAAGGCCATAGCCGAGATAGGCCATCGCCTTTCGGTGCGTGGCACTTTCGTACCAGAAGCTTGCATCAGGCGTGAGCTGGAAGGGCCGGCCCGTGAGGCCATAATGTTCGGTATCCATAGACACTGGACTTTCACTTCCCATTAGAATGAGTACCGCAGACCGGCAAAGGCCGAGGCGACCAGATCGCTGGTGAAGCCCTCCACACGGGTCGAATAAAGACCGAGCGTGGCATTGGCGTCGAGGTTGCGGGTAAAGCGGTGGGTCAGTGCCCCGGTGCCGCCCAGCGAAGTCACGTTCCCCGCGCCGACGATGCCCGGATCAAACAAGGTCACATAAACATCGCCGGTGAAGTCCGTCCGCGGCGACAGCGCGTAACCAACATTACCCTGCGCATACCACATCTCATCCTTCACACCGTTGGTCGAGAAGACCCCGGCCTGCGTCGGCGCGACAAATTTGCGTTGGGTGTACCCACCGCCAACGCCAGCGTTGAAACGACCGCGCGTGGTTGACCACAAGAGCGCAAGGCCACGGCTGCGATAGGCGGAGGTGTTGATCGCGCCCAGCGCATCATTCAGGCAGCCACCCGATCCAGCCCCACCGAACACACAACCATTCAAGTTATTGGCCAAGGCATTACGCGGCACATTGAAGGATGTCGGCAGGCGCGACAGATTATCGCTCAACTGCTGGCCGAAGGTCTGCAACTCATCATAAACGGCCAGCTGCAGCCCGCTATTCTGCGTTGCCTGCCAGCTGAACGTCCCGAAATACGTCATCGAGCCATAACGGCGCCCGGCGCGCGCTTCGAGAGACGTGCGGCTGCTCGGTTGCCAGAGAACACCGGCATCCCAATAGAGCCCGTCAAATTCATAAGCGAGTTGGCGTCCCGCAGCGGCGTCCGTGACGAAGCGACCATTGCCATCCACAACGGGTCCGCCGGTCGGATCCAGCAGGACTGGACGCTGACTGATCTGGATATCCTCATAGCCGACGCCACCGACAAGAGCGACCGTCGGGGTGATGGGGAATGTTACGTCGCCACGAACATTCTTGCCTTCAAAGCGTTGATCCAGTTGGCTCGCATCCTCGCGTTCATAGGCGCCAGACACCGACCAGCCGAAGGGCAGAGTGCCTGGCTGCATGCCGATACTTGCCGTGGCAAAGTGCGACACCGAGTCGTCAAACTGGTCGAGCTCAGGCTGCCCCACCGGCAGGATCAGGCCGTCATTGGCCTCCACCTTGGTATAGCCGACGCGATAAGCGGCGGCCACATCAAGCGCACCGACAGACGTCGCCAGTGACGGACCGGCATAGACCGAATAGAGTTGAGACGTGTTCGACACATTGCCGACGAGCAGAGGTGCGGCTTCCCCACGAATGTCCGTGCGGACACGTGTCGCCAAGGCGCCAGCCTCAATGCTTAGCAATTCTGGCGCCACGTCCATCCGTGCACGGAGGATACCGGTATGAACCGTCTCGTCCGCGACATCCTTCTGCCAAGCAAAACGCCGCTCATAGCGGTAATTCGCCTGCACTTCAGCCCGAGGGCCACTGATCGAGGCATCAACGCCCGCCGCAACCGTGCTGTAGGTCAGCACGTCTCCGCCGTTCTTGAGGTCCGCCGTCGCGATCTGGCCGACTTCCAAATAGGGCGACACATCCGTCCGCGCCTGTGCCGGTGATGCAAAAACGGACGTTGCGACCAGCGCGATCATCGAACCGTGCCGTGTCAGGGTGTTATACTTGGCCATACTCAGCCTCCATACCCATAGTAAGAACCGTATTTCTGGCTGCTTCCCGGGAAAGTCATCCCGTTCAAAAGCAGCTGTATCGGGGCCTGACCGGCGAGCAGTTTAACTGCTTCGGACAGGTCATTCTCGCTGGTGCGGTCCGCACGGACGACCAACAGAATTTGCCCAATGTGATGCGCCAGCGCGGATGCGGGCGACGCCGCAAGCGCCGGTGCGCAATCAAAGATGACGATCCGCGCCGGGTTTTTCGCAAGCAGCGCCTCGACCAGTGCAAAGGCCTCGGCCGAAGACAGCAACTCGGTATCATTCGTCGTTTGATGACCTGCCGGAAGCACAGACAGCCCCGGGATGCTCGTTGGAATGATCAGCGTTTCCGGATCAACATCCTGCACGATGGCATCCAACAATCCGGCAGCGCCTGTCACGCCCAGCGTTGAGAGAATCTCTGGCTTCGCCACGTCAGCGTCGACGAGCACCACCTCCACATTACGTTCGTTAACGAGCGACATGGCGAGATTGATCGAGCAGAAAGTCTTGCCCTCATTGGGATGCGCAGAACAGACGAGGATGGCGCGCCCACGGTCGACTGACGGGGTTGAACGTCCCCCAAATGCATTGAGCAGCAGCGGCCGCTTCACGATGCGAAATTCCTCCGACAAGGCTGTCGGCGGGTGGCCCGGCACGATGAAGCCAAGATCTGCCAAGCGCTGAAGATTGATCTCTGCTGTGCCCGCAGCTTTCGCCAAACGTGGCGCTGCCGTGATTGGCGCTGGGACTGGCGCGGGTTCCGGCACCGCTTCCGACAGCACTTCAGGAAGAACCGGTTCAACTGGAGCCACTGAAACAGCGTCCACCCCTGCGACAACAGGTTCCGGGATCAACGGAACATCAAGCCGCTTGCGGGCGCGGGGCTCGCTTGAGGCGGACAGACCGTAACGCGAAGACGCGCGCTCGATGAGCGACATCGTATCGTGCGACGGCTTTTCGGGTTTCATATCCGGGATTCCCATTACGCCACTCCGCTCCGCTGGATCATGTCCACCACGACGAGCAGCGCGAACACGCCACCCAACCCGGCGACACCGCCCAGAAACATCTTCTTCCGCTTTGCCGTCACCGCTTGGCGCGCAGGTGTTTCAACCTCACCGACAGCACCGACAACGGACATGCCAGTTACGGCGGCCAACTTTTGCGGGGTCGCAAAGCCGCTGTTGAGCTGGCTGAGCGCAAAGGCTGTTCCGAGACCGGCCAACAGCCCAGCGATCAACACGCCCGCCATCAACAATGGACGATCTGGCGCGACCGGCTGGCGCGGGCTGGACGGCGGATCAATGACACGAAACGCGACTGAGTCCGTCGAGGACGCGACCTGACCACGCATACGGATCGCTTCGCGGTCGGCGAGCAGCTTGTCATACTGAAGCTTGATGGCCTCATAGTCGCGCGACAGGCGGTCCTGTTCCGCCTCGGCACCGGGCTGTTCCACCTGACGAGCCGCAAATTGCGATAATTCCGCCTGAAGCTGGGCTTTGCGGGCAGACATAGCGCCAACAGCAGCCTGCTTTTCCGCCTGTATCGCGCGGAGCGAGGAATAGGCCGGATTGGGCGTCGAATAGCCTCCCCCGCCGCCCCGTGAACCAGAAGCCCGGGCCCGGGCAAGCTGACTGCGCAGGGCCTGCATATCGGGATGGCTATCGGTCCAGCCGCGCGATTGTGCTTCGGAGAGCTGACCTTCAAGAATGGCCACGCGGCTATCGCCGCCGCCGCCCAAGCCCGGCATGGAAATCGTCGGCGGAGTGGCGGCCAGTTGTCCGTTCACTGCGGCCAATGAGCCCTGCGCCGCCATCAGGTTGGAATCGATCTGGTTCAGCTCAGCGCGCGCGGATTCCATTCGCGACTGCACCGATCCAACGCCGGGGAGCAGGCCAAGCGAATTGCGCTCAAACTCAACGCGGCGTGTTTCCGCAGTCCGAAGCTGCTCTTCCTTCTGGACAATCTGCTGGTCGAGAAACTTGAGCGACTGCGACGTTTCACGGCGGTCTCCGCTCAGATTTTCCTCAACAAAGATGTCGATCATCTTCTGCACGACCGCGCGGGAAAGCTTCGCATTTTCCGGGTCGGACAGGCCGGGCAAGCCGATTTTCGCTTTGATCTCGAACAGGTTTTCCTGCTGCTCGGTCACCTTGATGGCATCGCGCAGGCCGGACGCTGCGCCCGTCACTTCCTTGTCAGTCGACACAGTGTTCGCAAGGTCCGTCCCACGGACAACCTTTTCGAGGTTCACTGTAGACGTCAGCGTGCGTTTAACGCGGTCAATGTCGCGCTGCTGTTCCAGCGGCGTGACGCCGATCTTGTCACTCAACAGGCTTTGCATCTGCACAAACACCCGCGCCTGCGATTCATACCGGTTCGGCACCATGCTGACGACGATCCAGCCGATCAGACACACGCCCCAGGCCACGCCAAGCGCGATCCACCGACGGCGCCAGATGCCGTGCAGTATCAGCTGAATTTCTTGATAGATGTTACCCATGATGCGCGGATCAGAAGGCAGATTCTGGGATGATGATGACGTCGCCTGGCTGGAGACGCACATTGGCGGTCGTATCGCCCCGCTTCAGCAGGTTTCCAATCCGCAACGAATATTCACGCTGTCGGCCCGACACCCGATCAAAACGGATGAGCCTTGCCCGGTTGCCCGATGCGAATTCGGAAAGACCGCCAACCGAGATCATAGCGTCCAACAGCGTCATGTTCGCCCGGAACGGGATAGAGGCTGGCTTTTCCGTCGCCCCCACCACACGCACCTGCTGCGAATAGGTGCCGGCGAAATTGTCAACGATCACCGAAACCAGCGGGTCACGGATATATTCGGACAAAGCGAGCTTAATGTCCTGCGCGAGCATCGTCGGTGATTTGCCGACGGCAGGCATGTCTGTAATCAGCGGCGTCGTGATGCGGCCATCTGGGCGCACCTGCACCTTTGCTGACAGTTCCGGATTGCGCCAGACAAAGATGTTCAGCTGATCGAGCGGGCCGATGACATATTCTTCGCCCGGCCCTTCCTGCATCGCGACAAACGACGCGGGCGGAAGTTCCGGCCCACTGCGTCCACCAGCACATCCCGACAAGGCCAGCGCGACAAGGCTAACGCCCATCAACACCTTGGAATTTCGCCCCATTCGCATTTTTGCGTCCCTTGTAACTGCCGAGGCCGCACCCGGAAGCTCCGCGCACAACCCATCCATTCAGGACTGCGTTGTGCGCCAAAGAGGTGAAGATACCGTTAGGAACGAATTGTTTTTGGCATCATTCTGCGGCTCTTCTGGCCATCAAAGATGACGTCAGTCGTCGATACCGACGATCATTTCACGGGCCGCCGGATGACCCAGAAAGGCCGAAGGACTGGCCGTTGCACCATAGGCACCCGCCAGAAAGACCGCGATGACGTCATCCTCCCCAGCCTGTGGCAGAAGCACCTGATCCCCCAGTCGATCAAGCGGCGTGCACAGGCACCCGACGACCGAGGCAACTTCGCTCGGCGGCGTATCAAATTTGGACGCGACAGCGATGGGGTAATTCCGCCGGACGACAGTCCCAAAATTGCCGCTCGCCGCCAATTGGTGGTGCATGCCACCGTCTGTCACCAGGAAAACCTCGCCATGGCTTTCCTTACGGTCGACCACCCGCGTGAGATAAACCCCGGCTTCCGCGACGAGGTAACGACCCAATTCTATTGCGAACTTCGTTTCCTCAAGAATATCAGCGCGTTGTTCCAGATACTTAGCGAGCTTCTGACCGACCTTTTCGACGTCCAGGGCAACGTCATTGGGAAAATAGGGCACGCCGAAGCCACCGCCGAGATTGACGAAAGGCGCCGCAGCGCCGGCTTCGTCTGAAAGCTGCGCAGCCAGGGCAATCGTCTGCCGCTGGGTCTCGGCAATGGCGGCTGCATCCAATGCTTGGGAGCCTGCGAAGATATGGAAACCGCGCCAATCCGCCCCGTTCGCAATGATATCCCGGACCATCCCCGGAACGCGTGCAGCATCAACACCGAACGGCTTTGCACCTCCGCCCATGCGCATGCCAGAGCCCTTCAGGTCAAAGTCGGGATTGACCCGCACAGCGAATTTTGGCCGTTTTCCGAGCTTATCGGCAATTGCCAATGCGCGCCGCATTTCGCCTTCTGATTCCAGATTGAGGATGACTCCCGCCTCGAGCGCCGCCGTCAGTTCGGCAGCCGTCTTGCCGGGCCCTGCGAAGGAAATGTGCTTTGTCCCCGTTGCCAGTGCCACACCCAGTTCACCACCGGATGCCACGTCAAGGCCATCGACCAACGGCGCGATCAAATTGACCAACGCAGGCAGAGGGTTGGCCTTGATCGCAAAATGCACTGCCAATTGCGGCGGCATTGCAGCCTTTAGTTGTGTGATATTTCTCTTAATTAACTGAAAATCATAGACAAAAAGCGGCGTAGAGCCTGCCGCACTCACAATCTCATCAATGCGCTTTCCGCCGATCGTCATCACGCCGTCGGTACAGCCGAAAGCCTGCGGTATGGGACCCATCGGCTTCATACGGCCAACTCCTGCATCAGACGTCCACGAATGGCCGCGCGGTCCAGTTTTCCGTTCGGGTTTCGGGGCATTTCTGGCCACCATTCCACGCGGTTGGGCTGCATGAAGGACGGAAGCTCCTGTTTGAGATACTGCTCGAGCGCTTCGGAACGGGTCTGATCCCCCCGAACAATCATGACGATCGCTTGACCCAGCCGCGGATCCGGAACGCCCAAGGCAACGGCCTCCGCGGCGATGCCGCTCGCGGTGGCGGCTTCCTCCAGTTCAGCCGGGCTTATGCGGTTGCCGGAGCTCTTGATCATTTCGTCATCCCGCCCGACAAAATAGAGCAAGCCCTCTGCATCCCGACGCACGGTATCCCCGGACCAGACAGCGGTGCCGCCATGAAGCGACCATGACGGCGCGGGCTTGTAGCGGAGCGCCGTGCGTTCGGCATCCTGCCAGTATCCGTGCGCCACCAATGGCCCTGCATGAACGAGCTCACCGGGTTCATCGATACCCGCCTCCTGCCCATCCGGCCGCACGACCATGATTTCAGCAAAGGGAATGGCCTTCCCCATCGATGTCGGGTGCGTGTCGACCAGCGCAGGATCGAGATAGGTCGACCGGAAAGCCTCGGTCAAACCGTACATCGGATAGAGGTCTGCATTGCGGAAGAGACTTCGCATCTGCCGCACCAGTGTAGCGGTCAGCGCGCCGCCCGAATTGGTGACCCGTCTTACTTTCGTGGCGATTTCCGACGGCCAGACGGCCTCACACAGCTGGATCCAAAGCGGCGGCACCCCTGCTATCGTCGTGACGTCATGACGTTCAACAGCCTTGATGACGTCCCGCGCGGTCAGATAGTCGAGCGGTATGACTGCCCCACCCGCAGCCCATGTCGAGAGCAATTGGTTCTGGCCATAATCGAAGCTGAGCGGAAGGACGGCAAGCACCCGGTCCGTAGCCCCAACCTTCAGATAATGCGCAACGCTGATCGCCCCAAGCCACATATTGGCATGACTAAGCATAACGCCCTTGGGCCGCCCGGTGGAGCCAGACGTATACAGAATAGCAGCAAGCGTGTCAGGATCATGGGCCGACGGCGGCAGCGGGGAGGCAGAGCGCGCCTGTTCCTCAAGATCGTCCGGTACACACACCCGACACGCCTCCGGCACATCGCCCTCAGCCAGAAGCACAGCCCGCGCAGGAGGCGTCACAAGCAGCCTTGCCCCACTATCGGCGAGGATATGCCCCACCTGCGCGCGTTTGAGCGCCGGATTAATCGGCACATGGACAAGCCCTGCCCGCGCCGCCGCCAACGACATCAGGCAGGCGAGCCGCGTCTTGGGCAGCCAAGTCGCAACGCGGTCCCCGTCGTTTAGACCCATGTCGCGCAGGGCCGCAGACAGACCAGCCACAATCTTTTCCACCGCGGCGTAAGAAATTGTTTCATCGCGCATGATAAGAGCAGGGCTATCCGGCCCTCCGCGCAATAGCAGGTGGTCCAAAGGATATGGCGTCGGGTCAGGGGATTGCACTCTACTTCCTTCAGGCCCAGAATTATCAAGGAAATGTGGGGTTAGCACAATGTGGGTTAAGGGGGAGTTGTTCGATGACCTGCAATCTGTCGCGGCCCGATTTGCTGATCGGCTGAGCGATGATGTACAGCCACACCTCTTTGATCGACTAACTTGGTATGAATTAACAAAGACTTACGCTCGATCAGATGCCCGCCCGCTGATCGCCTATGCCCATGCGCAGGGCCATGACGCCTGGCTGTTTCTGGACCGCTCAGCCCCTAAGGCCGCTCAGGGGCTCGGCAGTTGGTATACGCTAGCCTTTCGGCCCGTCTTTTCCGCCGATGTACCGACCAACATCAGATACGCACTGCTGGTTGCCATGGGGCGTCGCCTGCGCAAGACGCTGGGGGCTTTCCGTCTTGAACCCGTGCCCGATGCTGATGGGACGAAGGATATGCTCGTCCGCGCGTTCCGTAAGGCGGGCTGGTCCGTTGCGTCTTCTCCCAAGACCGGCAATTGGTTCACCAGCGTTGATGGTATAAGTTTTGACGAATTCTGGTCACAGCGGCCGGGGCAAGTCCGAAGCACGCATGACCGGCGTGCCAAAAAGTTTCCGATGAATCTTCATGTTCATTCTGAAGTGACGACAAACCTTTGGGCGCAGTACGAAGCGATTTTTGCGGACAGTTGGAAAGGTGATGAGGGCGCTCCAGAGTTTCTGCGTGCTTTGGCCGCGCACCAAAGCAAAAAGGGCTCCCTCCGCCTTGGCTTTGCGTCCTATGAAGGACGACCGATCGCCGCCCAATTATGGACCGTAGACCATGGCCATGCGATCATCCACAAACTCGCCTATCGAGACGACAGCGGCCAAATGTCGCCGGGAACCCTATTGTCCGCCGCCATGTTCCGCCACGCCATCGACACCGACAAAGCAAAGTCGATCAGCTACGGCACCGGCGATGACGGCTATAAGCGCGATTGGATGGACCAACGCGACCAATTGTACATTTTGGAATTCTTCAACCCTTTGAGCGTAACGGGCCTGCTTGGACTGGCAAAATCAGCCGCCAGCCGCGCCTGGAACGCCCTCAAACCTCGAAAGAAGACCTGACGTGCCAATCGACCGTAACGCCATTTCCGACGATATCCGCAGCCTGCTATCCGATGTTCTAGGAATTGCCGAAGATCGTGCCGCAACCTTCACGGATTCCACGGAATTGTTCGGATCATTGCCGGAACTGGATTCGATGGCGGTAGCCAATCTTCTCGCAGAACTCGAAGATCGATTGGGCATCATCGTCGACGCAGATGAAGTCGATGGCGACATGCTTGGGACATTTGGCGGACTGGTCGATTTCGTTAGCGGAAAATTGTCCAGGTGACCTTTGAGACCCGCTGGTTGGCGGGACTACCGACATTAAACAATCTTGCAGATCAACGCCTTATCGTTCTGATCTTGCAGCCTTTTTTTGAAGAAGCCAACCGTATGCGCCGGACATTGGCGCTCATGGCGCGCGCGCTGGACGACAGAGGCGTCGGTGTCGCGATCCCTGATCTCCCCGGCATGGGCGAACATCCCATGGGTGCCGTTAAAGTTGCTGTCCGCGACATCGAAACAGCTTCAAAGGCACTATGCGACGCCTTGGCCAACCATGGTCGACCTATCCTTGTCGCAAGCTTCCGAGCAGCCTGCCTTTTTGACGCCCTCCCCCGAGCATCGGCGAACTGGCGCTTTGCCCCTGAACCGGGCGACCGCCTCGTGCGGACCCTGATGCGGACGGAAACACCAGAAGAGTCCAACGAAACTCTCATTTTCGTCAATGGCCAGTGGGTCTGCCGCGACTTTCTTGATGAATTGTCGCGCTTGCCGCTCCCTGATCCGTCAAGGCTACGGACGTTGCGCCTTGCCACCGACCGGACTGATGCAGACCGCCACGTGGAGGCGAGCCCCTTGTGGCGCCATGCTGAGCCGGGCGAAGACCCGGCGCTTGCCGAGTTGCTTGCCGAAGACATACTGCAATGGGCGGTGACATGCGGCATTTCCTGAACTTTGCCTGCGAAGGTGCAACGCTCGCCGCCACATTGGATGACGCTCCGGGTGAAAGCGGCCTCTTGATTGTGTCAGGCGGCAACGAGATCCGCATTGGCGCGCATCGCGGCCTGGAGAAAGTGTCGGCTGATCTTGCAGCCCTTGGCCATCCCGTCTTCCGATTTGACCGGCGCGGCATCGGCGATAGCGAAGGCGCAAATGGCGGATTTGAAGCGAGCGGGCCGGACATTCAGGCCGCCATCCACGCGTTTAAAGCCGCCTGCCCTTCCCTGAAACGCATCGTCGCTTTCGGTAATTGTGATGCGGCCAGCGCGCTGCTTTTACACCAGCCGGAAGGACTCGCTGCGCTTGTCCTGTCCAATATCTGGGTTGTGGAGCCGACGGATGATCTGCCGCCGACTGCCGCCATCAAATCCCACTATCTGCAACGCCTGAAGGACCCAAAAGCGTGGCTCGCGCTTGCGACCGGGGCGATCAATTTCCGCAAACTCTTCTCCGGTCTTGCCCGACTGGCTACTCCAAAGGCGCCGTCTGCGCTTTCTGATCGGGTGGCCAATGCCATGGCCAGTGGCACGATCCCGGCATGCATCCTTCTGGCGCGCAGAGACGGGACAGCCCTCGCCTTCACTGAAGCATGGCAATCGCCTGCATTTGGTGCGGCCCGAAAATCAGGCCTCTACCGCATCACAACGCTCGACAGCAGCGCACACAGCTTTGCGCGCGCTGCTGACTATGCGGCGCTGAGGAGCGCCCTTCTCGAGAGTTTAAGCGGGAACTGAGGCGCGGGCTTCAAAGTCCGCATGGGCGAGGAACTTCTCCGCGTCCAACGCCGCCATGCAGCCCATGCCGGCCGCCGTTACAGCCTGACGATAAATCTTGTCGGTCACGTCGCCCGCTGCAAACACACCGGGGATGGACGTCCGCGTGCTGCCCGTTTCAACGAGAAGATAGCCCTCTCCGTCCATCGGCAGATGTCCCGCGAAGACTTCTGTCGCTGGCTTGTGCCCAATGGCCACGAATGCGCCGTCTGTTTCCAGATGCGAGACTTCGCCCGTCACGGTGTCGCGCAGGTCAAGCCCGGTGACGACTTCTGGCGTGCCGGAGCCAACGAAGCGATCCACCGCCTTGTTCCAAAGCACTTTGATACCCGGATGGGCGAAGAGTCGATCTTGAAGGATCTTTTCTGCACGCAGACTGTCCCGACGATGGATCAACGTCACATCGGGGCTATGATTGGTGAGATAGAGCGCTTCTTCAACCGCTGTATTGCCGCCACCGATGACGGCGACCTTCTTGCCGCGATAGAAGAACCCGTCGCATGTCGCGCAGGCGGAAATGCCCTTGCCCTGCAGCGTCATTTCGCTTTCCAGGCCAAGCCACTTGGCCTGAGCGCCTGTCGCAATGACAACGGTGTCCGCCACATAAACATCTCCACTATCGCCGGTCAGGCGGAAGGGCCGCTGCGAAAAGTCGACATCTGTGATGATGTCCCACACCATTTGCGTCCCGACATGTTCGGCCTGCGCCTGCATTTCTTCCATCAGCCATGGGCCCTGGATGACACTGCGAAATCCGGGATAGTTTTCGACGTCCGTCGTAATCGTCAATTGCCCGCCCGGCTGCAAACCCTGCACGACAATCGGCTTCATTCCGGCGCGCGCCGCATAAATTGCAGCGGACAATCCGGCGGGACCGGACCCCATGATGATCATGCGCGTGGTGATTGTCTTTGGCATATTTTGAACCCGAACTTTGCTTGAAATTGGCGAAGGCCATAGGGCCACAAAGCAGATCAATGCAATGCCTGCCTGTGCGCTTCCGTATTTACCCTGAATTGATCGCTTTTGGATATAATCGGTGCGGGTTACATGGTATCATGCAAATTGGCAGTTTCGTCGCAGGGTTCGTCCGAGGAAAGATATCTGGCGAGACGTAACGGCCAAGCAGATATGGGTGAGGGCCCATAAAATGACAAAAGGGTAATGCGTAAGACAAGAGCTGTTTTGCCGAGGGGGCGTAACGCAATTCCGGGTTGGAAGTGTCGTTAAGCATGGCATGGAGTTCGGAGGGATACGATAAAATGACCTGCGAAGCTGTGGTTCACATCGTCGATGACGATGTGAACGTACTTGAATCAACGGCAATGCTATTGAAGCTCTTGGGTCATCGCGTCCGAACGTGGAACTCTGCCTTTTGCTTCCTTGAACAACTATCGCTCGCAGAAGGACATATCGTTCTGCTCGACCTCCGCATGCCCGAGCATGACGGCTTTGCGGTCTTCCGTAAGTTACGCGCCGCCCGTTATCAGAATGCGGTCGTCCTTATGACTGGCCACGGCGATAGCGATTTGGAGGCCGAAGCGATTGCGCTCGGCCTGTCTGCAATTTTGCACAAGCCGTTTAGCGAACATGAACTAATTGCCGCTATCGAAGGCGCGAAGGTCTCGGAACTGAGATAGTCGCCGGACGGTTGTGACCGGTTCTCTGCCCTTCTCAGGGTCGCAATCGGGTGAAAGACAATCTCCATGACAAAATCGCTGGATAGCTTGACGGTTCTCGTTTCGGGCGGCGCCGGCTATATTGGAAGTCACGCTGTGCTTGCGCTTCGGGATCATGGCATCAAGACAATTGTCATCGATAATCTGACGACGGGATTTCGCTGGGCCGTTCCGGAAGATGTTCCACTTATCGAAGGAGATGTCGGCGATTTGGCGTGGGTGTCCAGTCAGATTCAGGACCATGATATTGGTGCCATTCTGCATTTCGCAGGTTCAGTCGTCGTACCAGAATCTGTATCTAATCCTCTCAAATATTATGAAAATAATACGTCTAACTCGCGCGCGCTTATTGAAGCTGCGGTGACCAGCGGCGTGCGCCACTTCATCTTTTCCTCGACTGCCGCGACCTATGGCATTCCAGACCAAGTGCCCGTCACGGAAGACGCGCCGAAACAACCGATCAACCCCTATGGCATGTCAAAGTTAATGACCGAGCACATGCTGGCAGACGTCGCCAAGGCACATCCCATAAACTACTGCGCGCTGCGCTATTTCAATGTGGCCGGCGCCGACCCCAAGGGGCGCACCGGCCAATCAACGGCGGGTGCCACGCACCTCATTAAAGTTGCGGTTGAAGCAGCGTTAGGCAAGCGAGACCATGTCAGCGTTTTTGGCACCGATTATGACACACCGGACGGCACTGGCGTTCGAGACTATATCCACGTCTCCGACCTCGCCAACGCGCACGTCCTGGCACTCAAGGCCCTTGTCGAGGCCCCTACAGAGTGCCTGACCATGAATTGCGGCTACGGGCGCGGCTTTTCCGTGACCGAAGTGCTCGATGCCGTTGACCGCGTGGCCGATGTCAAAATCAACCGCAAGTTCGAAGGGCGTAGAGCGGGTGATCCCGATGCCTTGACCGCGGACAACCGCCGCATCCGCGCGCGACTGCCTTGGACACCGGCCTATGAGGATCTCGACACCATCGTCACCCATGCGCTGGCTTGGGAAAAGGAACTGCAGCGACGGGCGCTTTAAGCGTGTCCTAGGGCAGCGCTCCGCTTCGCTGAGTCCGTAATCGCCGCACGATCCGGCGCGCCGCGCCCGACGACCCAGCTGCCCCCGACACAAAGCACAGGCGCATGCGCCAGCCAAAGCGGCGCCGTCTCCAGCGAAATCCCGCCCGTCGGGCAGAAGCTGGCCTGCGAGAACGGTGCCGACAAAGCCTTGAGCGCTGGCAATCCGCCGGACGCTTCTGCAGGAAAGAATTTGAAGTGCGACAGGCCCAGATCAAGCCCGCGCATAATGTCACCCGCATTGGCGATGCCGGGCAGAAACGGCACCCCAGAGGCGATGGCAGCCTTGCCCAGCGGTTCTGTCAGACCGGGCGACACAATGAACTCAGCTCCGGCGTTGAGCGATGCCCGCAAGTCCGCTTCGTTGAGGACCGTCCCTGCCCCAACAATAGTGCCATCGACCTTCTTCATCTCCCGGATCACCTCAAGCGCCGCCGCCGTGCGCAGCGTAACCTCCAGCACCCGCAGGCCGCCCTCGACCAGCGCTTCGGCAATCGGGCGGGCATGCGCCACATCCTCAATGACCAGCACAGGAATGACGGGTGATGTGCGCATGATGGTTTCAATGGGTGTCAAATTCCGTGCTCCTTGCAAAAGGCTGCCGCAGCGCCAAACAGGCCCGGCTGGGGATGGGTGATAAGTTTAACGGGCATCCGCGCCATCATGGCCTCAAAACGCCCTTTGGCGCGGAATCGTTCGGCAAAGCCAGAAGTGAGAAGAACGTCCTTGATCCGCAGACCCAGACCACCGGCGATAACCACCGCAGATGCGCCCTGTGTCAGTGCGATATCCCCCGCCACACTCCCGAGCGACAGGCAGAAGCGATCAATCGCGGCAGTTGCCAGACTATCTTCACCAGACATACCCAGCGCCCAAAGAGCTTTGTCGTCAAATTGCTGGATAGCCCGCCCTTCGATCCGCGCGAGCGTTTGATAAATGTCGACCAAGCCGGGTCCAGCAACAATCCGCTCCACCGACACCCGGCGATAACGCTTGCGCAGCTGGCTTAGAATTTCATCCTCGATGGCATCAAGCGGGGCGAAATCGGCATGGCCACCTTCAGTCGCGACGACATGGTAGTCTGCACCTGCGCGCCAGACTTGCGACACACCAAGCCCCGTGCCCGGTCCAACGACACTGATCGTGCCGTCGGGCGACAAGTCAGTTTCCGGTCCGCACAACTGCAGAAAATGTTCTGGGCCAGCCTGTGCGACGGCGTGGCCGACCGCCCCGAAGTCATTGACAAGCGACAGCGCATCAACCTGCAATTGGGCCGGTAACTGCGTCGGCTGAAGCACCCATGGATTGTTAGTGAACTTGATCACATCGCCGTCCACCGGCCCTGCAACAGCGACGCCGACCGCCTTTGGCAGGCTTTGCCCGATCTGTTCGGCAAAGGCCTCCCAGGCCGTCTGGAAGGATGCGTGGTCGGCTGTCTGGAGCGTGAAGGCCTGGCCTAGGGCAAGGACCTGTCCGTCCGCCACCTCAGCCAGCGCAAAGCGGGCATGCGTGCCTCCGATGTCGACGGCAACGATTTGCGTCATAGGCCAGCCGCCGACAGCATGGCGGAAGCACCCATCTCCGCACCGTCCGCTGCGTGGCGCATCATGGCGAACAATTCCCGGCCAAGCCCATCCTCGCTTTGGGGCTGCGGCGCAGGATCTCTTCCAGAAATATCAGTCAACACTTGGAGCGACCCATCATGCCCACACAAACGGACGACATCGCCGTCACGCAAATACGCAATCGGACCGCCGCCAAGTGCCTCAGGCGTTAGGTGGATGGCCGCAGGCACTTTGCCACTCGCGCCCGACATCCGGCCATCGGTGACGAGGGCGACCTTGAATCCCCGATCCTGCAAGACGCCCAAGGGCGGCGTCAGCTTGTGCAATTCGGGCATTCCATTGGCGCGCGGCCCCTGAAAGCGGACAACGACAACCACATCCTTTTCCAGCTCGCCCGCCTTGAACGCGGCGATCACGGCTTCCTGCGTTTCAAAAACACGGCATGGGGCTTCGATGGTCCAGCGTTCCTTATCAACAGCGCTGGTCTTGAACGTTGCACGACCGAGATTGCCCTGCACCAGCCGCATGCCGCCATCCGGCTGAAACGGCATTTCGGGCCGACGGAGCATCGTGTCGTCCGCACTCTCGGCAGGACCGTCACGCCACATCAGCTTGTCCTCATTGAGAACAGGCTCACGCCCGTAATCACCCAAATTAGTGCCAGCGACAGTCATAATGTCGCGATGGAGGAGCCCAGCGTCGAGCAGCGTTCGGATGACAAAGCCGATGCCACCCGCGGCATGAAAATGGTTCACATCGCCCGCGCCATTGGGATAAACCCTCGCGATGAGCGGGACCGCCGCTGAGAGCTCATCAAGGTCTTGCCAGTCAATTTTGATGCCGGCAGCGCGGGCGATCGCCGGAATGTGGATGGCGTGATTGGTCGACCCGCCTGTGGCGAGCAGCCCGACACAGGCGTTCACAATCGCCTTTTCGTCCACACAATGGCCAAGCGGACGATAGTCCCCTTCCGCACCAATCTCCGCCAGACGGTGCACGGCCGCACGCGTCAATTCCGTCCGCAGCTTGGTGCCCGGATTGATGAAGGCCGCGCCGGGCATGTGGAGCCCCATAACCTCCATCATCATCTGGTTGGAATTGGCGGTGCCGTAAAAGGTGCAGGTGCCCGCTCCATGATAGGACGCCGCTTCTGCATCGAGCAGCTCCGTGCGCGTCGCCTTGCCTTCGGCATAAAGCTGGCGAACACGCTGCTTTTCCTTATTGGCAAGCCCCGTCGGCATCGGCCCTGCAGGCACAAGGATAGTCGGCAAATGGCCAAAGCGCAGGGCACCCATCAGCAGGCCGGGCACAATCTTGTCGCAAATGCCGAGCAGCAACACGCCTTCAAACATCGCATGGCTGAGCGCGACTGCCGTGCCGAGTGCGATCGTATCGCGGCTGAACAGGGATAGTTCCATGCCGGATTGGCCTTGCGTCACACCATCACACATGGCCGGGACGCCACCGGCAACCTGAGCTGTCGCCCCCACTTCGCGCGCGAACATCTTGATGGCTTCGGGATAGCGGCCATAGGGCTGATGCGCAGAGAGCATATCGTTATAGGCTGTCACAATGCCCATATTCATCGCGCCGCCCGCGCGGATGGCGCCCTTGTCATCCCCCGATGCGGCAAAGGCGTGGGCGAGGTTGCCACAGGACATCCGCTCCCGGTTCACCCCGGCTTCGCCCTGTCGCGCGATCAGATCGAGATAGCGCTGCCGCCCCGGCTTGCTCTTTTCGATGATCCGCGCCGTCACGGCCTCAATGACTGGGTGCAGGTTACTCATGCCAGGTCACTCCATCCCTTTCAGCGAGGGCAATCGCAGCCGATGGTCCCCAGCTACCTGCCGTATAGGTCTTGGGCTCCAGCTGATTGTCTGTCCAAGACTGGCGAATGGCATCAATCCACTGCCACTGCGCTTCCACCTCGTCGCGTCGGACGAACAAGGTCTGATCACCCTCGATCAGATCGAGCAGCAGCCGCTCATAAGCGATGCGTCGACGCGCGCCGGCAAAGGCATTGGGCATGGAAATATCCAACGGAACTTCCCGCAGACGCAGCCCGCCCCTGTCCAGCCCTGGTACCTTTGCCATCACGGACATCCGGACATTTTCCTGCGGCTGAATGCCGATGATCAGCCGGTTGGGCTCTGAATTTGCGCCATGCCCTGCAAAGATCGAATGCGGCACCGGCTTGAACTGGATGGCAATCTCCGTCTTGCGTTCGGGCAGGCGTTTGCCGGTCCGCAGATAGAAGGGCACACCTTTCCAGCGCCAATTGTCGACATGGGCCTTCAGCGCGACAAAGGTCTCGGTGATGGACGCGGCGCCAAGTTCCTCATCATAACCGGGCACGGCTTGGCCCGCGATGGCCCCTGCCCGGTACTGACCAGTGACGCTCTCTGACGCCTCCACCTTCCGAAGCGAACGCAAAACTTTGACCTTCTCATCACGGACGGCAGTCGCATCAAAACTCGACGGCGGTTCCATGGCCACAAGGGCAAGAAGCTGGAGCATATGGTTCTGCACCATATCCCGAAGCGCGCCGGCCCCGTCATAAAATCCGACACGTCCTTCAAGACCCACAGTTTCGGACACTGTAATCTGGACATGATCGATATGACTGGCGTTCCACAGCGGCTCAAAGAGGATGTTGGCAAAGCGCAGCGCGAGAAGATTCTGGACCGTTTCCTTGCCCAGATAATGGTCGATGCGGAAAATCCGATCCTCCGAAAAGGCGGCCGCCACCGCATCATTGATCTGCTTGCTGGTTGCCAAGTCCGTGCCTAGCGGCTTTTCAAGACCGATGCGGCTATTGCCTTCTGCAAGACCGGTCGCGGACAGTCCGGCAATCGTACGCTCAAAAAGCGAGGGCGCGGTCGACAGGAAAATGGCCAGCCCGTCGCGCGCGGGCCCTACCTTTTGGGCCAGTGCAGGAAACTCCTCAGGGATCGAGGCATCTACCTTCTGGTAGAAAAGGCAGTTGAGGAAGGACGGGATCGCCGCTTTGCGGTCCTCCGGCAGATAACGCTCCAGCGCCGCTGCCGCGAAGGCCCGAAAGCTCTCGTCCGTCATCTCCGAACGCGCGGTGCCGAAAATCTGGAGGTCTTCACGAACCAGCCCATCGGCATGCAGCGCACACAGCGATGGCAACAACATGCGCTGCGATAGATCGCCTGATGCACCAAATAAAATAAGCTTGTCGGCTACAAATCGCATTGGTTACCTGCCCTGTTAAAGATGTCTGGTTCGTCCTAGGGAAATTGCCGCAAGAGACAAGAATGGTGCATACGGATGCACCCTCGCCATGCGATAAACTGCGACACAAAGACCTCCATGACGGCCTATGCCTCTGCCGGGTCTGAACACAGAAAAACTGGTAAAAAGGACGCCGCCGCGGACGGGAGTTCCCAAAAGGACCATCTTTTAAACCCTTAATATGACAGCATTATTCAATCCACTTTAACCAGTGAGATGTGCCAATATGGTCCCAGATTAACGTGCTATTTTCGTCAAATGCAGTGATGTCTCCCCCCGAGAGAATTTTAGAGTCTGCATGGCTCTTCGTCGCGCGGTGTGAACGGGCACCGAATTGCGGCGTCATATTTTTGGGTGGGGAGATTACATGGTGGCCACGAAAGCTTCAGATCTGTTTGTACAATGCCTTGAGGATGAAGGCTGTGAGTATATCTTCGGCGTTCCGGGAGAAGAAAACCTGGACATGCTGGACAGCCTTTCGCGTTCCAACAAGATCAAATTGATCCTGACACGGCATGAGCAGGGCGCAGGCTTTATGGCCGCCACTTATGGCCGGCACACCGGAAAGACAGGCGTCTGCATGGCAACGCTTGGACCGGGTGCTACAAACTTCGTGACAGCGGCGGCCTATGCCTATCTTGGCGGGATGCCAATGCTGATGGTCACAGGCCAAAAGCCGATCAAGAAATCCAAGCAGGGTCGCTTCCAGATTCTCGACGTTGTCGACATGATGCGTCCAATCACCAAGTTTACCCAGCAACTGACGTCTGCTGACAATATCCCAAGCCGCATCCGCGAAGCGTTCCGCCTGGCGGAAGAAGAAAAGCCCGGCGCGACGCACATCGAGTTCCCGGAAGATATTGCCGACGAACATACCGACGCTGTCCCGATGAAGCGCAGCAATGTCCGCCGTCCGAATGCAGACCCTAAATCAATCCGGGCAGCTGTCCAGAAGATTGAAGCGGCCAAGGCGCCGGTTCTGGTGATTGGCGCAGGCGCAAACCGCACCATGACAAGTCGCATGCTGCTGCAATTCATTGAAAAGACAGGCATTCCTTTTGTCACGACGCAGCTCGGCAAGGGCACGATCGACGAAACGCATCCCAAGTTCCTTGGCTGCGCTGCTCTCTCGGCAGGTGATTTCGTTCACCGCTCCATCGAGCATGCCGATCTGATCGTGAACATCGGCCATGATGTTATTGAAAAGCCGCCCTTCTTCATGAAGGACGGTGGCACGGAAGTGATCCACATCAGTTCCAAGTCTGCCGAAGTTGACCCTGTCTACTTCCCGCAGATTGAGGTCATTGGCGACATCGCCAATGCCATCTGGCAGATCAAGGAAGACGTCGTTCCTTCCGGCACTTGGAACTTTGATTTCATGTACAAGGCCCGTCAGGCCGAAGTCGCGCACACCAAATCGCTTGACGGTGATGCGCGCTTCCCGATCTTCCCGCCTTACTTGGTGCGTGAAATTCGCGAGGCAATGCCTGCAAACGGCATCATCTGCCTTGATAACGGCGTCTACAAAATCTGGTTCGCCCGCAACTATGAGGCGCGCCAGCAGAACACGGTTCTGCTCGACAACGCTCTGGCAACCATGGGCGCGGGCCTGCCATCGGCGATGGCCTCTGCAATGGTCTATCCGGACCGCAAGATCATGGCGATCTGCGGCGATGGCGGCTTCATGATGAACAGCCAGGAAATGGAAACGGCGGTCCGTCTGGGGCTCAACCTGACTGTGCTGATCCTCAATGATTCCAGCTACGGCATGATCCGCTGGAAGCAGGCGAACATGGGCTTTGACGATTGGGGCCTGACCTATGGCAATCCTGATTTCGTCAAATATGCCGAAAGCTATGGCGCCTTTGGCCATCGTGTCGAAAGCGCGGCGCACCTGAAGGAACTGCTTCAGCACACGCTGAACACGCCCGGCGTCCACCTTATCGACTGCCCTGTGGATTACACGGAGAACGACCAAATCCTGAACAAGGACATCAAGGCGCTCAGCCAGCAGGTTTGAGCGCCTGTCCACTTTGGACAGTCATTGAAGGATTTTAGTCATGAAACTTCGCGATCAATATCCACTCTATCTGGCGAATGAAGCCCTTCAGCCGAACACCGATCTGGCTGTTACGGACAAGTTCACCGGGGAAGTGGCCACGCGCGTCGCACTGGCCGATGCGGCCATGATTGATGAAGCCATCGGCGCGGCGGTGAAGGCCGCTCAACCGATGGCCCGGATGGCCAGCTATGAACGGCGCGATGTGCTCCAGCACTGTGTCGACCGCTTTATCGAGCGCAAGGACGAACTGGCCTATGCGCTGTGCATTGAAGCCGGAAAGCCCATTAACGATTCCCGCGGCGAAGTGGGGCGTCTCATCGACACTTTCCGTATCGCCGCCGAAGAATCGGTGCGGATGACGGGTGAAGTCCAGCCGCTCGACATCAGCCCGCGGGCACGTGGGTATCAGGGCATTTGGAAGCGGGTTCCCATCGGCCCCTGCTCCTTCATTTCACCGTTCAATTTCCCGCTGAACTTGGCCGCCCACAAAATTGCACCTGCCATCGCTGTCGGCTGCCCCTTCGTGATGAAACCTGCAAGCCGCACACCGCTGGGCGCGATCATCATGGGCGAGGTACTGGCTGAGACGAACTTGCCGAAGGGCGCCTTCTCCATCCTTCCGGCAACGCGTGACGGGGCAGATCTGTTTACGGTCGATGACCGTCTTAAGCTGCTGTCCTTCACCGGTTCTCCGGATGTGGGTTGGGATCTCAAGGCGAAATCCGGCAAGAAGAAGGTTGTGTTGGAACTGGGTGGCAACGCAGCAGTCATCATCGATGCAGATGCGGACCTGGACGACGCGGTCGACCGGACGGTTTTCGGTGCCTTCTACCAATCGGGTCAGTCCTGCATCGGCGTCCAGCGTATCTTGGTGCATGATGCTGTGTACGACGCCTTCAAGGCAAAGCTTGTCGCCAAAACCTCGACATTGATCGCGGGCAGCCCGCACGATGAAAAGACCTTTGTTGGTCCGATGATCGATGTGAAAGAAGCGGCGCGTCTCGAAAACTGGATCGAGGAAGCGCTCGGGAAAGGCGCGGCACTTCTGTGCGGCGGCAAGCGTGAGGGCGCGATGCTCAAAGCAACGCTGCTTGAGAATGTCGACCCCAGCACCAAGCTGAATCGCGAAGAGGCTTTTGGGCCTGTTGCTTTTCTCATCCGTTTTCGCACTTGGGAAGAAGCGCTGCACATTTGCAATGACTCCAAGTTCGGGCTCCAGGCCGGTATTTTCACGCGTGATATCTTCAAGATTCTCGACGCTTGGGATGACCTTGATGTCGGTGGTGTCGTCGTCAACGACGTGCCGAGCTACCGCGTCGACAACATGCCTTATGGCGGCGTGAAAGACTCCGGCATCGGCCGCGAAGGCGTCCGCTTTGCCATGGAAGACATGACCGAAATCCGGAACCTCGTCATCCGGCGCAAGCAGCCCTGACGGGCCGGAAAAACTCACAACGAAACCGCATATTTCTAAAGAGGGGGAACATAGAATGGCGAATAACGATCACGTAAATCTAGCTGATTTCATGGCAGGCGTCGCCCGCCGCAATCCGGGGCAGACTGAGTTCATTCAGGCAGTTCAGGAAGTTGCTGAAGATATTTATGACTTCATGGAAGATAAGGAAGATTATCACCGCGAGCAGATCCTGCGCCGCATCGCAGAGCCGGATCGCGTCGTCAGCTTCCGCGTCTGCTGGGAAGATGACAATGGCAACATCCGCGTTCAGCGCGGCTGGCGCGTCCAGAACAACAACGCCATCGGGCCATATAAGGGCGGCATTCGCTTCCACCCGAGCGTGACGGAATCGATCCTGAAGTTCCTGGCGTTTGAACAGACGTTCAAGAACTCGCTGACCGGCCTGCCTATGGGCGGCGGCAAGGGCGGTTCCAACTTCAACCCGAAGGGCAAGAGCGACCGCGAAATCATGCGCTTCTGCCAGAGCTTCATGAATGAACTCTATCGCCACATCGGCCCGGATTGCGACGTTCCCGCAGGCGACATTGGTGTCGGTGGCCGCGAAATCGGCTTCATGTTCGGCCAGTATAAGCGCCTGACGAACCAGTGGAACGGCGTGCTCACCGGCAAGGGTCTCGAATATGGTGGCTCGGCCATCCGTCCTGAAGCGACCGGCTATGGCGCGGTCTACTTCCTTGCGGCCATGCTGCGCACCAAGGGTCAAGATCTTAAGGGCAAGACAGCCGTCATTTCGGGCTCGGGCAATGTCGCTACACACGCTGCTGAAAAGGTTACCCAATTGGGCGGCAAGGTGCTGACTTTGTCAGACAGCAGCGGCTTCGTTCACGATCCCGACGGGATGGACCAGGACAAGATCAACTGGGTCAAGGAACTGAAGAACAAGCGCCGCGGCCGTATTGAAGAATATGTCGCAGCCTATCCAAAGGCCGTCTTCCATGCCGGAAAGACGCCTTGGAACGTCCCTTGCGACGTTGCCCTGCCCTGCGCCACGCAGAATGAATTGTTGGGTGACGATGCCCGCGCTCTTGTGGCCAATGGCTGCATCGCGGTCAGCGAAGGCGCAAACATGCCGACCAATCTGGAAGGTGCGCATGTCTTCCGCGATGCGAAGATCCTCTTCGCTCCCGGCAAGGCCGCAAATGCCGGTGGTGTCGCTGTGTCCGGCCTCGAAATGAGCCAGAACAGCGAACGCCGGTCCTGGAAGGAAGAAGAGCTTCAGCAGATGCTCCTCGACATCATGGAAGGCATCCATGCCCGCTGCGTGCAATATGGCAGCGATGGCAAAGGCCATGTCGATTATGTTCGCGGCGCGAACATTGCCGGCTTCAAGAAGGTCGCTGATGCGATGCTTGCTTTCGGCGTCGTCTAAAACCGACTCCCCAAGTGCCAAAAAAGAGGGAGCCGTCCGACATTTCGGGCGGCTCCCTTTTTATGTACCCTCGCTTCTCTTTTCAGAACGAAGCCAGGTTGATTAACTAGCGTGGAATGGCGAGCGTATCCGCCGCCGCGTTGATGCGTGCGATTGCCGCATTGTCTGCGCGGAAAATCTGCAGGGCTTTGTCCCTTGCCTGCCGTGCCTTGTCTGTCTGACCCATCACCATGCGCGCACGCATCAGCCGCAGCCATCCGGCTTCGTTTTTGCCATCCGCCGCCAGCTTGCGCTCCAAGCCCTCGACCATTTGACTGACCATGGCCTGCTGTTGGCTGGGCGGGAGAGAGGAGGCCTGTGCCAACTGGCTCGCGGTCGGCCCTGGAATAGCATCTGTTGCTGGGGTGCTCGGCATCCGCGTTGGCGCTGATGCGACCATTCGGCCAGACACATCAATCTTATGCTCGCGTGCAACCTTCTCAATCGTGTCGCGGACACCCTGCTCCCATGGCGCCCCCTTGGGCGTATCATTCAAAAGCGCGATCCAATCATTGATCGCGCCCTCGCTATCACCGACGAGATCCTTCTGAACGCCTAAGAAATACCGGGACCGCGGGTCTTGCGGATCGATTGCCACTGCCCGTCGGAAAGCGGCTACAGCTTCGTCTGCAAACGGGCCTGTGGCCTCCTGCACAAGCGATTCGCCCAGAGACGACCAATAGTCAGCATTATTCGGCGCGAGTTGGGTCGCCTTCCGATAGGCCTCTGCAGCCTTAACGTACGCACCCATATTGAAGTGAGACCAGCCGAGCATCCGCCAGCCCTCCGCATCGTCGGGATTTTCGGCGAGCTTCTGCTCCAATTTGGCAATAGAATCCTCAACGCCTTTTGCAGGAGTTTGAGAATTATCGGCCCCTACCGCTGGCTTCTGTTCAATAGATCCATAAACAGACCAAGAAATAGCCGATATGGCCAATATAATTGAACCAAATAGAATGTATTTAGACTGAATTTCAAATCTCTTTGGCATTTATACTCCCCCGATATCCGGGTCATGTCGCTTGCACTTACCTCATAGACTGTGCGACACGATAAGTAGAAGCGATTTTAGATTTCGTTGATTTTGTAAGACACGTTTGGGGCGTGCGGCTGAGCGGGGGGCGAAGGCGTGACGAGCACCTATAAGGTGGCAATTGTCGGATCAGGTCCGGCGGGATTAAGTGCAGCTGCACGTGCAGCGCAGCTTGGGATGGCGCACGTCCTTCTGGAAAAGACGGATCACCTCTCTGATACGATTTTCCGGTACCAAAAGGGCAAGCACGTCATGGCGACGCCGAGCCAGTTGGTGCTGCGCTCGGACTTTGATTTTGACGCCGGCAAGCGCGAGAAAATTCTTCAAACTTGGAACGATCAGGCCGCCAGCCAAAACGTGCAGGTCCGCTATCGGTCGGAAGTGACGGCCATCACCGGCGCCCCGGGAGCGTTCACTATCAAACTGGCCGATGGCGACACCATCTCCGCCGAGACTGTTATCCTTGCCATCGGGACCCAGGGAAATCCAAACCTCATGCGGTGTCCGGGCGGTGATCTTCCGCATGTCGAGTATCAGCTCGACGATCCGACGGCCATCTTAGACGAACACATTACCGTCATTGGCGCGGGCGACGCCGGGATTGAAAACGCTTTAGGCCTCGCAGCAGACCCTGAGCAGCGCAATGTCGTGACGATCGTCAATCGCTCGGCAGATTTCAGCCGCGCAAAAGACGCCAACGTCAAAGCCCTGACGTCTGCGGCTGAAGAAGGCCGCATCACCATCCTGACGGAAACGTCGACCAACCGGATCGAACCTGACCACATCGTGCTCGACACGCGTGACGGTGAATTGCGTATCCCGTGCAACCGCATCATTGCGCGCATGGGCTCAGCACCACCCCGAGGTTTTGTGGAAAGCTGCGGCATTGAATTCAGCAGCAAGGATCGGGAAGCCTTCCCTATCCTCTCACCCGTGTTTGAATCGACAGCGCCCGGCATCTTCGTGATTGGCGCCCTTGCCGGCTACCCCCTCATCAAGCACTGCATGAACCAGGGCTATGACGTTGTCGAATTCATCAACGGCAACACCAATCTCAAGCCCGCCGATGAACCAATTCTCGAAGCCAAGTTCAGCAAGCTACCCGGCAAGCGATCCGTCGATGAATGGCTGGACCTGCTGCGCACGGAAATAGACATCCTGCGCGATCTTACCCCGCTGCAAATGCGTGAATTCACGCTCGACAGCGACGTGAGCTTTGTCAGCAAGGGAGATGTCATCTTTGAACGCGGGGCCCCCGGTTCCTCTCTGTTCAATGTCGCCTCCGGCAGTGTCCATGTCCAAGTGAACCCTAGCGATCCAAGCATTGTTGTCCCCATCGGCACAGGCGCGATGTTTGGGGAAGTCGGGCTAATTTCCGGCCGCAAACGCGGTGCCACGGTGGTCGCGGCTGAAGACAGCATCCTGATGGAAATCCCCCGCAATGCTGCGTTGAAGCTGATTGCGACCGTGCCGGCTGTGAAGCGGGCCGTGACGCGCGTTTCGATCGAGCGCCAGTTGCTTCAGCTTTTCAAGGCCGGCTTGAGTCCATCTGACATCGCAGGGGTCGTTGAAAGCGCCGAGACAATCAGCGTCCGTGCCGGTGAGTCCATCATTGCCGAAGGTGATGAGAGTTACGACATCTACGTCATTCGCGTCGGGTCTATGGTCGTGGAGCGGACCATCGCCGGGAAAACGGTGTTCATTTCTTACCTGCCCGCCGGCTCATATGTCGGCGAAATGGCGTTGATTGAGGGCGGACGCAGAACAGCGTCAGTCCGCGCTGCGGTGAAATCCGAAGTCATCAAGCTCAACGGCGATGCGTTCCGCGGCTTGCTCGACCGCAATCCGGCGCTCCTCGAGCGTCTCAAGATCGACATGGCGACGCGCAAGGACGTCAACGCACATATCGAAACGATGAAGAGCACCTTCTCTGACGTTGCAGACATGTATTCGTCGGTTGCGAGCTTCCTTGTCGAAAACGGTATCGGCGAAGCAACCGACGTTTTGCTCATCGATGAACGGCTTTGTGTCGGTTGCGACAATTGCGAAAAGGCGTGTGCCGACAGCCATGATGGGTTGTCCCGTTTGGACCGTGAAGCGGGCAAGACCTACGCCCATCTTCATGTCCCGACTTCCTGCCGCCACTGTGAACACCCGCATTGCATGGCCGATTGCCCGCCGAACGCGATCCACCGTGGGATGGACGGGGAAGTCTTCATTGACGACACCTGTATCGGTTGCGGAAATTGCCAGCGTGGCTGCCCTTATGGCGTGATCCGCATGGACAAGGTGCCGCCGAAAAAGCCGCCGCTTCTCAACTGGCTGTTGTTCGGCAGCGGCCCTGGCCCCGGCGAACCCAATGCCAAATGGGCCAAGAAACATGGCAATCCGGAAGCCCCGAAAAAGGCGATTAAGTGCGACATGTGCGCGGGCCTAGAAGGTGGCCCAAGCTGCGTACGCGCCTGCCCCACCGGCGCTGCCATCCGCATTTCGCCGGAACAGTTCCTGAGCGTTTCTCACATGCAGAAGGGCGACTAGGCCATGGCATTTTTCGCCCGTAACAAGGCCGCGAAACGTTCCGGGCCATCGAGCCACGTGTCGTTTTTGAAATATGCGGATTACCGTTGGCTCAAAATCGCAGCCGGATTTTCTGCGCTCACGATACTGATCTACGCCCTTATCGACGTCGAACCGCGCCACAGCGGGAACAGTTGGTATGGCTACACGCTCGGCACGATCGGCGCCATTCTCATCCTCTGGCTTGCCCTTCTCGGCTGGCGCAAACGTTCCATCAAGCCCGGTCAGTGGACCCTCAAATCTTGGGTGTCCGCGCACGTCTGGCTCGGCGTGTCGCTGATTGTTGTTGCGACACTCCACTGTGCATTCCAGTTCGGCTGGAACGTCCACACGCTCGCCTATGTCTTAATGATGATCGTCATCCTTTCGGGCATCTATGGCATTTGCGCCTACACCATCCTGCCCAAACAACTCAGTTCCAACCGGGGCGACATGACGCAGGTCGAAATGCTCGACAATCTGCGCAGCATCGACCGGCAGTTGCACGACGCAACGCAGCCATTGAGCACAGAATTGGCCAATATCATCGGCGCGTCGCTCAACGACGATCCGTTCGCGGGTTCCATCCTCGCGCGTTTGAAGAACCAATACCCCTCCTGCCCGACGCAATACGCCTTTGAAACGGTTGGTGCGGCGTCGCGATCGAGAGCAACCGACAATGTGGATGACATCGTGCGTGCAGCTCAGCTGCTGTCGCGCAAGGTGACCGCGCTTTCCAATATTCGGCGGCATCTTCAGTTGAAGGCACAGCTTGAGATTTGGCTCTATTTCCACGTCCCTGTGACGTTCGCGCTGATTGCGGCCCTGACGGCGCACGTTGTCAGCGTCTTCTTCTATTGGTGATCCGCTCATGATTTTTACCGTTCACCACGTCAGCTTCACGAATGACGGCCGCGAAATCATCCGGTCGAAGGACTATGACCAACCGACACTGTCCGTTGGCCGCGGCCCCAGCTGTGACATTGCCCTGCCCGACGTGTCGGTGCCGCTCGACCATGCCCGCATTACAGCCAACGCGGATGGGACAATCTCGGTAGACGCAATCGCAGGCGCGCCCTTTATGGCCAACGGTCGCAGCGTCACCACCTTGAAGATTGGTCGCGGCGATGGTGCCGTTATCAACTTTGGTAGCCATGAATTCATCATCAGCCGCACCGCAGAAGATGTGGCCATCCGCGTGGAACGCAAAAGCGCTGTGGCCGATTCCAGCGAAGCCAAAGACAGCAAGTTTGTCTTTTCCCTCGGCAAGGCCGGCGGCAAAATGCGCCTCCCTGCGTGGATCTTGGTTGTCACGATTCTCGCGACCCTGCTGGTCTGGCCGATCTGGACATGGTCTAACTTCCATATGGCCAAAAGCCGCGCGGATACATTTCACGCAGACCAAAGCTGGTCGTCCGGCAAACTCTCGCTCGGCCATGCTTCTTTGGCAAAGGATTGTCAGGCCTGCCACGTAAACGCCTTTGAATCGGTGCGCGACAGCAGTTGCGTTGCCTGTCATACCAAAGTGCACGACCACGCCGACCCCAAAAGCCTGATGGGTGCCAAGGGTGAGCCCAATCCATTCCGACAAGTGTTGAATGCGACATCCCGCATGTTCAATCGGCCTGAAAATAGCTGTGTCGACTGCCATATGGAGCATGAAGGTGCCGTCTCCGCGCCGCCAACGCCGCAGCGCTTCTGCACCGATTGCCATGTCGGTTTGAGCACACGGGTCAAGACAACCAAACTTCTCGACGTTGGCGATTTCGCGAAGGATCATCCCGAGTTCCGCCCATCAATTGTGACATCTCCCGGCGAACCGCCGACAATTCAGCGTATCTCCCTTGCTTCAAAACCAAAGGAAAACACGGGCCTGAAGTTCCCCCATGCTTTGCATTTGTCGTCCACAAACGGTGTCGCGAAAATGGCGATGACACTCCCTGCCTATAAAGGCGCGGGAAGCGCGGGCCTGAAATGCAGTGATTGTCATACCGCATCCGCCGACAAATCAACCTTTGTCCCGGTCGAGATGGAAAAGAACTGCGGCGCTTGCCACAGCCTCGGATTTGGAAAGGTTGGAAGTACGGTTCTTACCCTACGTCATGGCGATGTTCCGCAGACCATCGCTCAGATCAGAGCTCTGTATCGCGGCGTTGGTCCTCAAAATCCGGCGGGCAACGGGTTCCTTCAGGGAAGACACGTTCCCGGAAGCAGCCGCCCCACACCGCGCTTCGATGTCGGAAGCTCAAGCCCTGATGCGGCCATCCGTCGCGTCTTTTCACAGGGTGGCGCGTGCTATGAATGCCATCAGGTCGTAGCCCCTGCCAATCCGGCAAGCCTGAACTTCACGATCAAGCCAGTCTCCGTGCCGAAATACTATATGCCAAAGGCCTGGTTCGATCATAAGGCGCATGACACGTCGAAATGTGAAAGCTGCCACACGGCACCGAAGTCGAAGAGCGCGGCTGACGTTTTGATGCCGGGCATTAAATCCTGTCAGAGCTGCCATGCGGGTGCCACTCCGGAGCATGATAAGGTGCCGTCGACCTGCTCCATGTGCCACGGGTATCACTTCGAAGATCCTTTGAAATCGAAACCCGCCGCAACCGGGCCGAAAACGACGGCAGTTCAAAAGTGGCGGGGTACAACGACCGGATAAGGGCGCGCGAAACGTGCGAAATCATTGGCGCCAATTCAGCTCAAAAAAAATCTCCTTATATTGTTACAATATGTAAATTTTAATTTGCATCAGTTTAGGAAATAGGAAAGGTGGCTCCCTTAGCGGCAAAGACAGACGTCGCGGGGATGACAAACTAAGATAGGGCGCAACCTTCGCTGTCAGGTGTGGGTCGCGCAGCCGCCATGAGCTCTACTAGAGGCTAAAAAATGCTGATTGCGCAAATTACTGACATTCATCTGGGGTTTGAACCCGATAATCCCAGAGAATTTAATCGCCAGCGACTTGATGCCATTCTCCTGAAATTGGGCGCCATGACACCCCTGCCTGACATGCTCATCTGCACAGGCGACCTTACCGACAAAGGCGATGTTGGCAGCTATAGGCAGCTGAAAGAGGCGCTGACGGTCGCCCCATGTGAAACACATCTTTGCATCGGCAATCACGATGAGCGTGAGAACTTTCGAGAAGTTTTTCCTGATACGCCGACAAGCGATGGCTTTGTCCATTATGCCGTCGAAAAGGGTTCGTTTGTGCTTGTTGTGCTCGATACTCTTGAGCCCGGCGAACATGGTGGCGCCTTTTGCGAAAGACGGGCGGCCTGGCTCTCGGCCACGCTGGACGCGTGTTCGGAACGGCCTGTTGTCATCGCCCTTCACCACCCACCTGTCCGGCACGGTATCGAATGGATGGATGTGGAACCAAATGCGGAATGGATCAAAACACTCTCCGGCGTTCTGAAGAACCGCAGCAATATTCGGGCAATGTTGGCAGGCCATGTCCACCGCCCCTTCACCACGACTTTTGAAACGCACCTTTTGGCCGTCACCGGATCCTCAGCCCCACAAGTGGCGCTGGAACTCGCGCCAATCGATCCGTCCAATCCAGACAATCGGCCGATGATCGTGGCAGAAGAGCCGGGCTACTCGCTTCATCACTGGACAGGTGATGCCTTAGTCACCTTTTTCCAGACGGCCGGCGATTATCCGACGTTGGCTCGTTTTGATGCCTCTTTGCAGCCCTTGGTCCAAAGTTTAGTGCCGAACACCTAATCGAGATCGCCCAAACAGATTGAGACCGATCCTTTTCGGCGATGCCCTTCGAGTGGCACCTCCCACCTTGGCCGCTTATCCCCTCCATTTCGGCATAAACAATCCAGCGATTTACTTGATTTTTCTCGATATTTTCCGCAACCCTCTGGGTAGTCAACTCTCCACTAGCGAGTTGCTGACCGGATGATGCCGCGGCCCTGATTCTCTTCAGTTTTCGCGCTTTGTTTGGGAAATTGGCGAGGGGGGCTTGGCAATTTCATAATGGCCAATTTGGGGGCGTTTTCATGGGCAGTTCGGATCCCGTCCAGAGTGGCGCTTCATCAGGCGGATTTACGCGCCTATTTGGTTTTCTGTTTGCCATCCTGACGATCGGCGCTGCCGCCTATGTCATGCTGGCTGGCGCGCAACCTGCGACAGCAACCGATGTCGCTCAAAACGTGCATCTGGGGGTCGCAAGCTGCGCTGGCTCAACCTGCCACGGACGTCAGGTCGCCGACGGCGCTGTCGTCCGTCAGGATGAACTGCTGCGCTGGCAGGAGGACTCCTCCACATCCGGCGCCCATAGCCGCGCCTTCCGCACACTCGGCACGGCGCGCTCTGCGGCCATTGCCCGCAACCTCGGCCTCGCCTCAGCTGAAACAGCCCCAATGTGCCTCGGCTGCCACAGCGACAATGCAAGTGCGACAGGCCCGAAACATCAGCTTTCCGACGGTGTGGGCTGCGAATCCTGCCACGGTGCAGCGTCAGGGTGGATCAGCAGCCACTATGCCGTCGGCGCCAGTCCTCAGCGGAACATTGCTCAGGGAATGATCCCTTTGAGCGACCCGAAAAGCCGCGCCTCAAATTGCCTCGATTGTCATTTTGGCTCGGCAAAGCCCGGCCAGTTCGTCAGCCACCGGATCATGGCAGCGGGACACCCCCGCGTGACCTTTGAACTGGACCTTTTCACAGGCCTTCAGGCCCATCATAACGAAGATGCGGACTATGTGCGCCGCAAGGGGAAGCGCGACCCGGTTCAGGATTGGGCGGTCGGACAAGCTGTTGCGCTTGATCGCGCCCTTTCCCTCTGGTCCGATGCCGGGCTTGGTCAGGAAGGCATCTTTCCTGAATACTACTTCTTCGATTGCCACAGCTGCCATCGCCGTATTTCCGACGATCCATCCTTCCGGGCTGCAGCTGTAGCCAATCCAGGTCGTCCTATTCCGCGCGGTATGGCGCCCTTCAGTGATGGCAACATGATCATGCTCAGCGCTGCTGCGCGACGGACATCCCCTGCCCTGGCCCAACGTTTTGATGCGGACAGCAAAGCCTTCCACGCGGCCCTTGCCAGCGATCGCCCTAAGGCGCTGAAAGCAGCTGCTCGGCTTCGCAGCACCACGAATGCGCTCTTGGCGGCGTTCGGGGGCAAGCGCTTCTCATCAGGGGATATCAAGGCGCTTGTGGCCACCATCAGCGATTCAGCCATGCGTCCCCGCTACACTGACTATGATGGCAGCGCGCAGGCCGTGATGGCTGTCGACACACTCCTAAATGCATTGGTGAACAATGGATCTGTGTCTGCCGGACAGGCGGCCTCGATCCGCGCTGAGATCAACCGCGCCTACGCCGCCGTCAAAGATCCATATGGCTACCAGCCTGCAGCATTCAGGGCTGCGTTGTCGCGGGCTAGCAACGCGATTGGGGCCCTCTAATGAGGCCTTGGCAGTTTAAGCCAGTATCAACTCTTGTTCTGAGTGGGTTTCTGCTCGCCAGTTGCGGACCCGGATCCGGTGAAAGCACCTCCGCGGCCACATCTGCGCCGACGACGACAATCGGCTCGACCAGCAGCTATCCCGCCAGCACGATCGAGGCTTTAACAACGGCGGAAGTCGAGCAAATCCTCGCACAGGCGATTGAAGAAGCGTCTGCCCGGAGATTGCCGGCAACGATTGCCGTGGTCGATCGCGTCGGCAATGTCCTTGGCGTCTTTAATATGACCGGCGCGCGGTCCACAACCGTTACCCGCGCGGCTTCCAATGGTCAGAGCGCGGACGCCCAGAATCTGACAGTTCCAGCGACAGCTGCCGCCATCGCCAAAGCCGTCACGGCCGCCTATCTATCGTCGAGCGGGAATGCCTTTTCCACGCGGACCGCCAGTCAAATTGTTCAGGAGCATTTTCCGCCCGGACCAAGCACGGTCGGACTTGAGAGCGGCCCGCTCTTTGGCGTGCAGTTTAGCCAGTTGCCCTGCTCGGACCTCAGCGCACGCTTCGGCCAAGCCGCTATTGGTCCGAAACGCTCCCCACTTGGGATGGCTGCAGATGCAGGCGGTCTCCCTCTCTATAAAAACGGCGTGGTCGTTGGTGGGATCGGCATCATGGCCGATGGCGACTATGGTTTTGATCCTTCAACGCTAGACATCGATCAGGACGATGAAGAGTTTATCGCCCTCGCCGGAACAACGGGCTTTGCCGCGCCAGAAGCTATTCAGGCAGGCCGAATCTCCGTCGACGGGACTTTCCTGCGCTTTGCGGACGCGGCATCCACAGGCCTAGTGGCCCGCGGCCCAGCGCGCTCTTTCGCGGCACTCGCAGGCACTGCCGGGTCGCTCGTCGCCGTTCCGGGATATGCCAATGCCGTCATTACAGCCGGCACCCCTTATGGTACCGAAGCCTCCGGCATCCGGCGGGCGACGAGCGCCGAGTTTTCAGACAGCGACGCGTTCCTCCTCACCAACGGGCAAGGCAGTGCCCGTTTCCCCATTCGTGCGGGATCTGAAACGCTGTCGGCGTTGACGCCGATTGAGGTCAGGACAATCCTTGAAGAAGCCTTCCGCATCGTGAAGCGGGCGCGGGCACAAATTCGCAAGCCGCTCGACAGCAGGGCCGAAGTGACCGTTTCTGTCGTTGATTCCAATGGCGTCGTGCTTGGGCAAGTCCGTTCTCCCGACGCGCCGGTCTTTGGGATTGACGTCTCGCTTCAAAAGGCCCGCACTGCAGCCTTCTTCTCGAACCCCGGAGCCGCATCCGACCTTCAAGGGACGAGCGACAGCAACGTTTCCCAATATCTGACAGCCTATCGGGCCTTCCTTTCCAACCAGTCGCAACTGGTGGGTGAAAAGGCGATCAGCGCACGTTGGATCGGTCTCTTGGCGCGCCCCTATTTTCCAGATGGGCAGATCGACCGTCCGCACGGCCCGCTGTCCCGCCCCATGGGCCAATTCAGTCCCTTCTCAAACGGCCTGCAATCTGCGCTCATTGTTCGGGATTTGGCCGCGCATCTCGCTTTTGTAGGTGGCACCAGCCAAACGGATACGCCGGCGCGGTGCACCAACTTGCCCGCCTTTACCGGTGGCCAGAACCGCCTTCAAAACGGCATTCAAATCTTTCCGGGCGCTGTACCCATCTATCGCGGCAATACGCTGATTGGAGCGATTGGAACGTCCGGAGATGGCATCGATCAGGATGACATGATCAGCTTCCTCGGCCTTGCAAATGCTGCGGAGAAGATTTCCGGCATCGGCAATGCACCGAGCAGCTTGCGCGCATCGGCCATCTTGTTCCCGCAGGCTGGAAACACGGCCCTACCCTATGCCCAATGTCCCTTTGCGCCCTTCCTCGACACCGCGGCGCAAAACGTATGCCAAGGCAAATGATCGCTATGCGGCTACGCACCCTTCCGCTTCCACTCCTTCTGCTCTCTGCCGGCCCGCAGATTGCAGCCGCTCAGGAAGCGCCTGCGTTAGACACGCCGCCACCTGCGGATGTTGCTACCGACGGTGAGGCCTTGCCGCCTCTTTTCGAGGTCGATGCTGACGGCGCGCTCATTGTCGGTCGACGCATCCCCGGTCGGGAACGGCCGTTGCCGGACAAGGTTACGCAGGAAAACATCGGCGCTGTCCGCGCGCCGCCGCCCGAAGCCTTTCCGACCGACCAAGTGCCAATCCCTGATCGCTGGCGTCTTATCCAGACGCTTGGCATCGTGAAGGAACGTTGGTGGGACCCGTATAATCAGAACACCTATAAGGGTGACCGCCCGATTGATCTGCACAAGAAGCCAAAATGGCTGCCGATCAAGAGCGAGGACTGGTTCCTCGCTGCGTCGTTTATTTCCGATACTGTGGTTGAGCCACGCAGCTTCCCACAGCCAGTCGGGCGTCAGGTGAACGAAACTGTCGGCGATGTGGACGTTTTCGGGCGGGCATCAAGCGTCGTCGCGTCCCAAACCTTCATTGCCGCAGCGTCCCTCTTCAAGGGGTCGACAGCGTTCAAGCCACCAGATGTCGAGTATAAAATTGCCCTCGCCTTCAACACGTCCTTTGTCGACGTGTCGGAGCGGCGATTGCTCTTCGTTCAGCCCACACGCCGCAGCCACCGCTTCGATCATTTCCTGGGTGTTCAGGAACTGTTTTTCGACAAGCATTTGCGTAACGTCTCTGACCGATATGATTTTGACAGCGTCCGCATCGGCATTCAGCCTTTTCAGGCCGATTTCCGAGGCTTCCTGTTTAACGATCAGCAGCTTGGCATCCGCTATTTCGGCAACCGCGACAATAACCGCGTCCAGTATAATTATGGCGTTTTCTGGCGGCTGGAAAAGGACACGAACTCAGGCCTGAACAGCCTGGTCAAAACGCCGCGCAAAGATTGGGTCGCGTTCGCCAATGTGTATCGGCAGGACTTTCCCGTCCCAGCCGTCACCAGCCAATTGACCGTGGTTTACAACATGAACCGCGAGGCCAAGAACATCCACATCGATGATAACGGCTTCCCGGTCCGCCCGGCGCTTTTGGGCAATCTGCGCGGCCGAAATTACGACGTGGTCTATCTTGGTTATAATGCAGATGGCCATGCGGGACGGATTAATCTCACCACCTCGCTTTACGCCGCGCTTGGCAGTGACCGAAACAGCTTCTTCACCGGCAAGCCTGCCCAGATCCGTGCTGGCTTTGCCGCAGTCGAGGCAAGCTACGACAGAAATTGGGCGCGTTTCCGCGTCTCTGGGCTCTTCGCCACTGGAGACAATGACCCATATGACAATCGCGAAACGGGATTTGACGCCATTGTCGAAAACCCGATCTTCGCCGGTGCAGACACCAGCTACTGGATCCGTCAGTCGCTTCCCTTTGCAGGCGGCGGGCGTGTCATCGGCATTAATGGCCGCAACGGCGTCCTCAATTCGCTTCGCTCCTCCAAGGATGAAGGGCAGAGCAATTTCAACAATCCCGGTACGATCCTTCTCGGCGCCGGGGCGGACTTCGACATCACGCCTCAATTCCGCCTATCCACAAATGCCAACCATCTCTGGTTCGCCAACACAGCCACTGTCCGGGAACTCCGCAACGAAGGATCAATCCCCCGTGCCATCGGCTGGGACCTCTCCGCAGCTGCGATTTACAGGCCTTCCATGATCCAGAACGTCGTGTTCCGTCTTTCCGGCGCCATGCTGGAACCGGGAGCGGCATTCAAAGACCTCTACACAACCACCAGTGGCAACAAACGCCACTATTCCGTCCTTTTTAACACGGTTTTGTCATACTGATGTCACTGCTTTCCCGCCTCCTCCTCGTCATCGCGCTCATGGTGCCGTCCGGTCTCCTCGCCTCTGATGCTGAGAAGCCGGTGGCGCGTGATTACACCCTTGTCCGCGCTCCTGCGGCGCCCGCCGGACAGACGACGGATCAGGCCAAGGCAAAAAGCATCGGTTGCGTGTCCTGCCACACCAAGACCGACGCATATAGCATGCACCGATCGGAAGCGGTCGTGTTGGGCTGCACTGACTGCCATGGCGGCAACGCGACAGTATCTGCGCCCGAGAACGCTAAAGAAGGCGACAAAGCCTATACGATCGCGCTGTCCAAAGCGCATGTCATGCCCCGCTTTCCCAAAGCTTGGAACTGGCCGTCTTCGGCCAACCCGAAGCAGAGCTACACGCTTCTGAACAAGGAAAGCCGGGAGTTTGTAAGGTTCAACAACCCGTCCGACTATCGTGTTGTGCGGGACTCGTGTGGCGCGTGCCACATGTCGGTGATTGAGGCGACTGACCGCTCCATCATGTCGACTGGCGCCATGCTATGGGGTGGTGCGGCGTACAACAACGGAATTGCCCCGTTCAAAAACTACATTTTTGGCGAAGCTTACACCGAGAAAAGCGAGCCTGCGAAAATCCTGTCACCGGGGGTCACGCCCGGAACCGTAACGAAGGAACAGGAAGCACGAGGCGCGCTCGCCGCACTCTACCCACTGCCAACATGGCAGGTCGTTCCGCCGGCTGACATTTTCCGCGTGTTCGAGCGCGGTGGCCGCACGAACGGAACGCAGTTCCCTGAAGTCGGGCTACCGAACTCGACTGGCCAGTTGCAGCGCTTGGAAGAACCGGGCCGTCCTGACATTCGCCAGTCCAACCGAGGCCCCGGTACGGGCCTGCGCGTCGCCATTCCGGTGCTCAACATCCACAAGACGCGCCTCAACGATCCCTTCACCTGGTTCATGGGGACGAACGATCAGCCGGGCGATTATCGCCATTCGGGCTGCGCCAGCTGCCACGTGCCATATGCCAACAGCCGGGAAGCACCCCAGAGCCTGACCTATGCCAAATTTGGCAATGACGGACAAACCTTCACGCTTGATCCAACCATCGCTGACAAGATGGAGGGGCAGAAGCGCGCGGTCTTGGGCGACAGTCATGGTAAGGGCCATGGCAAGGGGCATGGAGATGTCCACGGCCACGGCGAAAAGAAATCTGGGCATGACGACGGGCACGGAAAGAGCCATGCGCCTGACCCGCGCAAGGAAAGCGGACACCCGCTTGAGCACGCCTTCACACGCGCCATTCCGACCGCGCAGTGCATGAATTGCCACATGCATCAGCCGAACATTTTCCTGAATTCTTTCCTTGGCTACACCATGTGGGACTATGAAAGTGACGCGCCACTGATGTGGCCGGAAAAGCAGAAATACCCCACGGCTGCTGAAACGCATGAAGTCCTAAATCGGAACCCTGAAGGGGCTGCACCTCGCGGGAAATGGTCCGATGTCGATTTCGTCCGCCGCGTGGCTGAAGATATCAATCCCCAGGCGAAAGAAACTCAATTTGCGGATTATCATGGTCATGGCTGGAACTTCCGCGCGATTTTCAAGCGCGACCGTGAAGGCAATTTGCTCGACGCCGACGACAAGGTCGTAGCGTATGACGATCCGGAAAAGTTCCGAAGGAAGGGTGAAGGCAAGTTCCCTCCTATCGGCACCAACCCCGGAAAATCTGTCCATCTGATGGATATCCATGCCGAAAAGGGCATGCAGTGCGTGGATTGCCACTTCTCGCAGGACAGCCACGGCAATGGCCTCATCTATGGTGAAGTCGCCAATGCAATCGAGATTGGCTGCAAGGATTGCCATGGCACGAGCAAAGCAGACCCCACGCTTCTGACCTCAGGGCCTGCGGCCCCTCCCGGCGGCAACAACCTCTCGCTCATCCGCAATCCGGATGGCCAGCGCCGCTTTGAGTGGAAGGAAGACGATAACGGGAAGCGCTATCTCGTTCAGCGCTCCGTGCTCGATCCTAAGCTGGAATGGCGCATGAGCCTCGTCAAAGACAGCGTCGATCCGGATAGCCCGAATTTCAATCTGAAGGCTGCCCGATCAAAACTGATGGCCAAAACCGGTTCTGAAACCGGCAAGTTTGAATTCGGCGCCGGCATTCCAGACGATCAATTGGCGCACAAGGAAAGCGAAATGGCATGTTTCACTTGCCATCTGAGCTGGACGACAAGCTGCGGCGGCTGCCACCTGCCTATTGAGGCAAACTGGAAGACCACATCCCACAAATATGAGGGTGAAGAGACACGCAACTTTGCGACCTATAACCCACAAGTCGCGCGTGATGACATGTTCCAGCTTGGCCGCCACCAGACCACTAAGGGCAACATTATTACGCCAGTGCGATCGACGTCTGCCCTGATCCTGTCCTCCACCAACGTGAACCGCGAACGCATCTATGTGCAGCAGCCGCCGATTTCTGCGGTCGGCTTCTCATCGCAGGCCTTTGCACCGCACTTCCCGCATACCGTCCGAACGACGGAGACCAAGAAGTGTAGCGATTGCCATGTGTCGGTGGATAACGACAACAACGCGATCATGGCCCAGTTGCTCCTGCAGGGAACAAACTTCGTCAATTTCGTCGGCATGTATGCATGGACGGGTCTGGAAAACGGCGTCGAAGCGGTGCGCGTCACCGAGTATGACGAACCTCAGGCCGTCTTCGGATCCTATTTGCAGAAGTACGCTTATCCGGACTTCTACAAGGCCCATGTCGACCGGAATAAGCGCGAGCTCATCAACTGGACGCGCGGAAAATCCTTCGACAAGCGGCTCAGCGGTGAAACCGGCCTCAAGGAAATCATCCGTAACGAGGTGAAGGGCACCGATGATGCCGTCCGTTGTCTGCAGATGCGCGGAGAGTATCTCTATGTTGCAGAAGGCCGTGCGGGCTTCCGCGCCTATGACATCGCCTCAGTCGCAAACAAGGGCGTGTCAGAACGCATTCTGACCGGCCCCTTCTCCCAGCTTGGCCACGACACGCAGGTGAAGTCGACCAACGCAACTTGCATGGCGCTGGCAACCAACCAGCCGATCAACCCGGCGAAGAATACGCCGGAAATGCGGAGCATGAACCAGGAACAACCGTTCCATCCGATCTATAACTATGCATTTGTGACGGACAGCGTCGAAGGTCTGATCCTTGTCGACATCAACACATTGGCTGATGGTGAGCCGCGCAATAACTTCCTTCGTCGCGCGCTGACATGGAATGAGGGTAACATCCTAAAGGGGGCAACGCACATCACGCTCGGCGGGCATTATGCCTATGTCGCAGCGGATGCAGGTGTCGTCGTTCTTGATCTCAACGATCCGCTCAAGCCCCGTGTCATGCAGGTGCTCCCTGCCAAGGGAGCACGGGCATCTGCCCTCCAATTCCGCTATCTGTGGGTCACTGATGAAGACGGTGTGAAGCTGTTCGACATCACCAATGCGCGCAAGATCGTTCCTGTTCCGGAAGCGACAGTACCACTCAGCAACGCCCGTCGTATCTACATTGCCAGGACATACGCTTATGTTGCGGCCAAGCAGGACGGTCTCGTAATTCTAAACGTGACCAACCCGGAAAAGCCGACCATCTACCAGAAGGTGACGTTTGGCGGCCTGCTGAATGATGCTGAGGATGTGATCGTGGGCTCCACCAATGCATCGCTCTTTGCCTATGTGGCGGACGGTCGCAACGGCATGAAGGTCCTGCAGCTCACATCGCCGGCGTCGCAGCCAAATTACTATGGCTTCTCCCCGGCCCCCAAGCCGGAGCTGATCGCATGGGCAAAGACCCCCTCGCCTGCTCTCGCTATGTCAAAGGGACTCGACCGGGATCGCGGTGTGGATGAAACCGGCGGACAGATGGCTGTGTTTGGCCGCTTGGGCTCACGCCCGTTCAACCGTGAAGAGATGGAACGCTTCTATCGCAACCGCAGCGGCTTCCTTTACCGCGTGAGCGATAAGCCGACCTTTGCGGATTGGGTCCCAAAGAAGAAGTAAGCGATGATGGCCGTCCGCCATGCGGGCGGCCAATTTCGGCGCTGGTTAAACTGAAACGATTATTTGGAAGCGTTGACCGGGAAACCGGGCTGATTGGGTGTGCCCTGCCAGGCATAGCCCGCAACGGCCAACATCAAGGCTGCACCGAGAAGCTCAAGCGCGGTGCGGGAAAATCTGCCGGACCACCATAAGGCGCCGAAAGTTGCAGCACAGAGGATTAAGACGCCGATCCAAGCCATTACTTTTTCTTTCGTTTGAAGCGCCGCGAATAGAGCAAGGCCGCGCCGCCCATGGCGATGATTGGGATCAGCCACAAAGGTGCGGTCAACTCGTTGACCTCCGGCTTCAGGCTAACCCACTGGCCATAGCGGCTGACGAGCCAAGCCCGCACCGTCTCAGGGCTTTCCCCTGCAGCAATACGTTCCCGGACAAGGCGGCGCATATCGCGCGCAAGATCTGCATTACTGCCTGAGATAGGCTGACCCTGACACACCACGCAACGCAGCGTATCCATCAACGCGACGGCCTGCGCTTCCTGATTAACGTCGGGAAGGGATTCCTCGGCATAATCCTGACCCAAAACTGGCTGAGCCAAGCATAAGGTGGCTGCGATCAGAAAACGACGCATCAGCTGCCTTTCAGTTTTGCGAGGATGTCAGGAATGTCGGCCTCGGTGATGACACCGATATGCTGGTCAACGACCCGTCCTTTGCCATCAATGATGAAGGTCTCCGGGACGCCAGCCGACCCGAAGGCTATTTGGGCACGACCGCCTTGATCCAGCCCCACCCGCGCATAAGGATTTCCATTTTCGGCAAAAAACCGGGCGAGATCCTCCGGCTTGTCGTGAATTGCGACACCGTTGATCTCAACACCCATAGCCTGGAGTTGAAGCAGAACGGGGATTTCAGCCACACAGGGGCCGCACCAGCTGGCAAAGACATTCAACAGCCGGGGCTTGCCATCGGCATAATCACGGCTGCTGGTCCCGGCCTGATCAGGCATGGCAGCCGGGGCATCGAACGCAGGCAAGGGCTGCCCGACCAATTGCGACACGATGGTCCTATCTGCCGGCCTCACCAAAGCGACGAAGAAGGTCGCAAACATGGCGATCGATGCCGCCACCGGGAGCCAAAAAACCCAAGAGCGCTTCATGCAGCAGAGAGCCGTTTGGCTTTACGTCCTGCCGCATTGCGCTGAACACGACCAATCAACGACAGGAAGCCGCCGCCTGCAATCATAAGGCCGCCTGCCCAAATGAGAGTCACAAATGGCTTCCACCACATCCGGATGACCCACACGTTTCCGGGCCGCTCATCACCCACAACAACATAAAGCTGGCCATTCCAAAACGTCCGGATTGCCGCCTCATTGGTAACCATGGCCGGGGTGGAAAAGCGATGCAGCGCGGGTTTCAATGCCCACGAATCGCCGTTGGAACGCTCGGCCCTTAGCGTTGCCTGAAGGGCATCGTAATTGGGACCAGGGACCTGCGCCACATCTTCAAAAGTCACGCGGAAGTCGCCGATGGAGCGCGTGTCGCCGACACGCATGGGCACAAGTGCTTCCTTCATAAAGGCGCTGTCTGCCGCCATCCCGGCGATGCTCACCGCGCAACCAAGATGGGCTATGACCATGCCCCAGGTAAAGAGAGGTGTCCGCGCCAAGTTGCGCTTCCACAGGGGAGCCACACTGCCTACCGCCACTCCTGCTGCAACGACGAGCCCCATCACGGGGAGCAGCGCTGCTTTGCCGGCAAAGAAATAGACGGCGCCCAAGGTGATCACAGAAACCAGAAGAGGAATGGCAAGCTTGCCAATGAGGTCTCTGCCTCCATCATGGCGCCAGCGCAGCAAAGGCCCGACAGCCATGAATGCTACCAGAGCAAGGGCGAGTGGGCCCGTTGTCGCATTGAAGAACGGCGCACCGACGGAAATTTTCTGACCTGTAAAGGCTTCCAGCGCCAAAGGATAAAGTGTGCCAACCATCACGACGACGAGGATGACCGAAAGCAAGAGGTTGTTGATAACCAGCAGACCTTCCCGGCTCACCGGCTCAAAACGCTTGCCTTCGGAAATTGTGCCGACGCGCAAAGCAAAGAGCGCCAACGCGCCGCAAATGTAGATCGCCAGCAGTCCTAGGATGAAGATCCCTCGCTTGGGATCAACCGCAAAGCTGTGCACGCTCGTCAAAATGCCGGAACGCACGAGAAACGTGCCGACCATGGACATGGAGAAGGCAACACAGGACAGCATGATGGTCCAAGTCCGCAGAGCGTCTCGGGTCGCAAGGACTGTGACGGAATGGAAGAGTGCCGTCGCTGCGAGCCATGGCATCAGGGACGCATTCTCGACAGGATCCCAGAACCACCATCCGCCCCAGCCCAGTTCATAATAGGCCCAATAGCTGCCTGCCGTGATCCCGATCGTAAGGAAAATCCATGCCCCCAAAATCCAAGGACGCATGGCTCGGGCAAAGCTTGGGGTTACGTCGCGTGTGATGAGCGCGCCAATGGCGAAACTGAACGCCGCCGACATCCCGACATAGCCGATGTAAAGTGTGGGAGGATGAAAGGCGAGGCCAGGATCTTGCAGCAGCGGGTTCAACCCCTGTCCCTCGGTCACGCCCGCGATCCGCGCAAAGGGATTAGACGCAACCAGCAGGAAAACATAAAAACCAAGAGAAATCGCGGCCTGAACCGTCAGCGTCGCGATCTTGGTATCTGCACGCAAGGCACGTTCGAAAAGCGCGACCGTCGCCCCAGCAACACCCAAAATAGCGACCCATAGCAGCATGGATCCCTCATGGTTGCCCCATGTTCCGGCAAATTTGTAGAGCCATGGCTTTTCGGAATGGCTGTTTGTCGCAACAAGCAGGACAGACATGTCCGACCGGAGAAACAGCAGCATCAGGACCAAAAATGCCAGACCGCAAAGGGCAGCCTGCGCGACGGCAAGCGGCGCAATCGTCCTAGCTAGGTCCTCGCGATTCTGCCGGAGCACGACGACACCAAGGGCGAATTGGAGGAAGGCAAGCGACGCCGCAATCCAAAGCGCCGCCATTCCAAGTTCTGCTAACATGGTCTGAGGCATAGTTTACCGTGGCGCAATGTCGAGGAGGAAGAGATCAGGATTGGCGCAAATATCCAAATGAAATGAGCCATTTAGGATGCACTACAACAAGTCCCGACCGGATAGGACCGCTTAAGGCCAGCGTTTCTGGGCGCGCCGGCTCCCCACATTCTCGCCTGATTGGAAGGATTACACCCGCAAGCGCCAATGCAACCAACTCTGCTTCTTCTTCTGTTGAGCAGAAACGCCCTCCCGCTATGGTCCGATCATCATCTTGCGAGCTTGGCTATCTCTTCAATTTTTGGGGCTACCTTACTGAATGAGCAGCTTCGTTCCACCGCCCTACCGGGACGCCGTTATGGCCCCAAAAATCGAGTTGATCGCTGCCAGCTACTTCCGGCAGGCGCGCCGCCCCTTGGTAAAAACATCGGATGACGTCATTGCCGCCCTGTGGACGGCGCCTTGCGCGATACTGGCCCAATATCAATTGTCCGACGGCATGACATGTTTTGCAAACAGATGCGCGCTGGAGGTCTATGAGACAGACTATCTCGGCTTCAGCCCTCAGTTTCAGCGTGCCCACGTCGAGACGGATGGACAGGATGGCCCAAACGGATTGTTCGCGGCGGTCAAGGGTTCCGGCGGCGTTGCCAAATATTCAGGTAATCTCGTATCTTGCCGGGGCAACCGCTTTCGAGTGCAGCATGCCCTCACCTGGCCTTTGATTGACGAAGGCGGTGTATGCCATGGCCAAGCTGCGATGTTTGATCTTTGGATTGCGCTGGACTGAGCCTCAGACAAGCAACCATTGCTGGGCTACAAAGGCCACAAATGACAAGATAAGGCCCGCAAGAAAAGTCCTGTAGGCCAGTGTGAGGTACCGGTATTTCCGGAAGGCCAACACTTGCCCATTCTGATAAATATCACGGGCAATTGCGGAATAGACCAGATCATCAGACACCAGTTGTTGCTTCAAAGTTGCTCTAAAGTCCGCTTCGGACATGCGGGCAAACTCGCCAAAAAACAGCAGATTTCCTTCAAGTTTGCGCGTTCCGGCAACGCCGAGCTGTGGCATGACGACCATCATCGACAGGACAACGGCTAGAAGTGCAAATGTGGCAAGAATAACCAACGCGGGAGACACTTTTCCGGACGCCAACTGGCCGATGGAAATGGTGAACGAAACAAATGTCGCCCCCATCAGGATCGACGCCTTCTGATCCGCCATTTGAGAAAGCTGCAACTGCATCTGCTGGGTTGTGCGCATGAGATGAATGGCATTGGGCACGTAGCTCAAAGTGCCTTCAACAGACGGAACAATGCCCGACGTAGCGCTATCAATCTGGCCTGTGTCGTCCATTCCTACTTATCCTTCATCGTCCACACGCCATCCCATTCTCCGGCAGGCGGAGACGCCTGAAGCGTCAGGCAGCGATCAATATAGGTCTTTGACAGTCCATCGCCTGGATGGAGATCGATGCATTTTTCAAAACGCTGAATGGCCTTTTCCCATCGGGCTGCGCGATAATCCGACACGCCCTCACTGAAATGGCCGACGACGTCCAGCAGGTTGGGAAAGGTTTTCGTGTCATGAAAATCAAGCATTTCAAAGACACGGACGGGCTGGGTTTTCCCTTTGACGATGACAAGATCAATGTCGCGCAAACGATAGGTTCCGCGAAGCTTACCAACAGTTGATTCACTCACAAGGATGCGCGCGGAATAGGCCTTGCAGGCGCTTTCCAGACGCGAAGCGAGGTTCACGCCATCGCCGATCACCGTATAGTCCATCCGCTTGGGGGAGCCGATATTGCCAGACACCACCATGTCGGTATTGAGGCCAATGCCCATATCGACCGTTTTCAGGCCCTGCGCGCGGCGTTCTTCATTCCATTCCCACAACTCGCGGATCATGGAAATCGCGGCGCGGGCGGCGCGGTCTGGATCATCATCATGCGCCACAGGCAGGCCGAAGCAGGCCATGATCGCATCGCCGATAAACTTGTCCAGCATCCCGCCTTCGCGCGAGATGCAATCGACCATCATCGTGAAATAGTCGTTGAGGAAGGAGACGGTACCTTGCGCACCATATTCTTCGGTTATGGTCGTGAAACCACGAACATCGGTGAACATGATGGTCGCTTCGGCCGTTCTGCCGCCGAGGAAATCAAGCCCCTCCCCGTCGAGCATCTGGGCCGCGATGACCGGATCCATATAGCGCGACATGGTGGACTTCATGCGCTTTTCGCTGCTGATATCTTCAAACATCAACATCGATCCCAGCGCGCTTTCCCCTTCCGCCGCGAGCAACGGCGTGAAGGTGATATTCACAGACTTGCTGACCGTCCCGATGGTCATGCTCGCGTCGGGCAAGGAGAAGCTGTCATGCCCGCTTTTGGCGCGATCGAGTTGATCGAGGACCCAGCCACAGCCCTCGCCCAAAACATCCATGAGCGTCTTGCCCACGAGATCGTCTTCAGTCGTTTCCCATATCCGTAGTGCGGCCGCATTGCCGGTGACGATCTTATTGTCAGGATCGAGGGTAATGACCCCGTTCGACATGCTCTGCAGCATGCTCTCATTGTAATTCTTGACGCGTTGAACGTCGTCAAACAGCTTTGAGTTTTCGAGAGCGATGGAGATTTGCGCAGTAAACGCTTTCAACCGCTGCTCATCCTCGTCTGAGAATGTGCCCCCCTTTTTGTTCAGCACCTGCGTTACACCAATGACGCGATTGTCCTTGTTGCTGATCGGCACGCACAGAATGGAGCGGGTGAAGAACCCTGTCTGCTTATCGAAAGACGGATTGAACCGAAGATCTGCATACGCATAAGGTATGTTCATCGTTGCACCGGACGTGAACACGGCCCCGGCAATTCCCAGATGGGAAGGAAACCGAATTTCGGAGACCTCAGCTCCGGTTGCCACACGCGAAAACAACGTTTCTGTTGCCGCATCGTAAAGAAACACAGTGGCACGTTCGGCGCCCAACATCCGCGTCGTTTCCGCAACCGCACGCTGGAGCAACTTGGCAAGATCGAATTCAGAATTGATGTCTGAAACCAGCTCAAGAAAGTCCATTTCCTTGATCCGGATGCGCTCTATCTCTTCGATATACTGCATGCTTTGAAGGATCGTCGCAGCGTGATTGGTCATATCACTAAGCAAGTCCAGATCGTCCTGCGTGAACACCCCTTCCCGCTTGTTCAGGCTCTGCATGACGCCAATCAACTCGCCCGCCATCGTCCGCACAGGCACACACACAATGCTGCGGGTTACGAAGCCGGTGCGCTCATCAACCGAGCGGTTGAAACGTTCGTCGTCATAAGGGCTATCGGTGCAAATCGCTTCGCCACTCTGATAGACGTGTCCGGCAATCCCACTACTGTTGAGAATGCGGATTTCTCGTTTAAGGTCGCCCTGGGCCACACGTGAATAGAGTTCACCTGAGGCGGGATCATTCAGAAAGAGCGTGCCACGTTCGCAATCCAGCTCGCGCGATGTGAGTTCAACCAACTCCGCCAAAACGCTGTCGAGGTCAGTTAATGCGGCGCACCGCTGCGTGACTTCCAGCAGAATATGCGCCCGTCGAAGCGCCGCGTCTTTGCGCAATCGGCGAGCCCGCGCGGGTGTTATGGACGTTTGAATATTCACCCGTTGGTCTCCAATAGCGTCCGCAACGCTACAATCTGATTTTTAAGGGCGTCCTGTTCGCGGGCGGATGCCGCCTGCTGGCTGGCAAGGGCCTCTGTCGACGCATGACGGGCGGCCTCAAGTTCCGCGCGAAGTGTATTAATCGTGGCCTTAAGTTGCACCGTTTCGCCCTGAAGCGTTGCGCGCAACGCCTGAAGAGACGCCTCATGGGCGCTCGCTTCTGTTTCAAGGCGCAAACGCAGTGCCCCTATTGTCAGGCGCAACTGCGCGATTTCTTCCGCCATCTCGGCCTTCCCGGCCTGAACAGCGGACACGGTTTTGGCGGCTTCAGCTTCTAGCCCCTCTCGCAAGCCATTGATGGTTGCCTGAAGATGCAGATTTGCGGCCCGCAGATCAGAGAGTTCATCCAAGTTTGCGGCAGGAGAGTTCACATCACATCCCTGTCGGGTTTCCGGTCAGCGAATATCGCGTATCGATCCCCGGCACACCTGCCGGACGAACGGGCAATGGAACGCTGACCGCAACAAAGGGGCTCAGCTGACTGACGATCGAAGTCGTCCGCTGCGCCGGTGGAGGTGGCGCTGGCGCTTCCACTACCGATTGAAGAATGGGGTCCGCGCTATCGACATCATCAGCAGGCGTCGGCGGTGGTGTGGAAGGCACAGGAGAGGGAGGCAGCGGCGCGACAGGCGCTGCGGCGACCGCAACAACCGCGACTGTGCTGCCGGACTCAGGGGCGCCACCTGCATCGGCAGGGGCAGAGCTGGCGGCAGGAGCGGGTGCGGGAGCCGGCGCATCCGCTGGTGCCGGGGCTGGAGCTGGAGCTGGCGCCGGAGCATCACTTGGCGCAGCAGGGGCGGCCTCCGGCGCTTGAGCCGCGGGCTCTTCGGCCGCCGGCTTGCTGCCTCCCTCTGCCGGAGCATCGGCGGCCGGCGCTGGCCCGCTAGCAGTAGCTTCAGCTGCAGCTGGTGCCGGAGCCGCAGCTGGTGCCGGAGCCGCGGCTGGTGCTGGAGCTGGAGCTGGAGCTGCGGTTGGTGCCGGAGCTGCAGCTGGAGCTGCGGCTGGTGCCGGAGCCGCGGCTGGTGCCGGAGCCGGAGCCGCCGTCTTCGCCGGGGTTGGGGCCGGTGCCGCCGTCTTTACCGGTGTTGGTGCTGGTGTTGGGGTCGGCGCCACCTTTGGCGTTGGCGCGACAGATACGACCGGTACTTGCACCGGCACGACCACAGTTACTGCGGAAACAACCTGAGAGATGCTGGGCAGCGCCGCTTTAACCGTGAGAGCAGTCGCGTTTGTAGCCGCTTGTTCAAAGGTGTAATTCGTTGCCGACAAGCCTGTTCCGTTAATGGCATAGCGACCTTCGGCGCTGCTGGATGTCGCATCTGACCGGAAGGCCAAAGTGCCCGTGGTTGCGGAGCCAATCGTGTCACCCCCTGCAAAACCATTCACTGAGCCTGTGAACACAGGGTTTTCTGTCTTCGCGGGTCGTTCAGCTATATTGGCGACATATGTGAGCGCCCTCGGCGTGATCTCACCGACCCTTCCACTGGCCATATCGGGGAGGATATAATTTCCCAAGGACGTGCTACCAGCGGCCGAAAATGCGGTTGGCGGCAACGTGACGGTCACCGTGATATTCTGGCCCACATCTTTGGCTGCATAAATGGCCTGGGCCTGGCTGATCGAAATACCCTCCCCTTCGACCAAGCCCGAAACCGCATAGTTTCCGCCGGACAATGTGGCAGCCACGCCGCCATCATAGACACGCCGGACATATCCGATGATTGCGACCGTCAGCGTCTTGCGGGTGATATCGCCGATCACCCCACTCGCTGTGGTCGGTAAGACATAGTTGCTGGCAAGGGTCGTGCCACTGGCCGCAAAGTTGGATGCACTCAGCGCCGCTGAGACGCTGATCTGCGTGCCCACATCCTTGCTGGCATAAAGACCCTGCGTCTGCGTGACGGTTAGGCGATCATCCCCGGCAAAGCCCGACAGGTTATAGTTGTCCGACGTCAGCGTTGCCGCCAACGTGCCATCATAGGCCCGACGGGCAACGCCAACCAAGCTCACCGTCAGCGTCTTGGGCGTGATCTCCCCGATCGCGCCACTGACCGTCGTCGTCGGCAAAACATAGTTGGTCAGCAGCGTGCCACTGCCCGCTGTAAAGTCAGCCGGTGAAAGAGCCGCGGTGACGATAATCTGGGAGCCCGCGTTGCTGCTGGCATAGGTGCCGCCCGGCTGGCTGATGCTCAGGCTTTCGCCGTCCACCAGACCGTCAAACACGAAGTTGCCCGCAGAAAGCTGCGCCGCCGTCGTGCTATCATAAACCTTGCTGGTCGCACCCGTGAGCGACACCGTCAGCGTCTTGCGGGTGATATCCCCAATTGCGCCGCTCAGGGTCATGGGCAAGGCGTAATTGGAAACAAGCGTGCCGCTTCCACCTTCAAACAATACCTGGGAACGATCTGTCGTGACGACAATCCCGCTACCAACATTTTTGCTGGCATAGGTGCCGGTTGCACTGATCAGGGTCAGACTTTCACCATCCATCAAACCTGAAACGTTAAAGTTGTCCGCAGTGAGAGTGGCCGAAGTCGACCCGTTATAAATCCGGCTGACCGCACCGGTAAGCGAGACGGTCAGCATTCTTGGCGTAATAGTTCCAATTGCGCCGCTCACTGACATCGACGGCAGAATGTAATTGGTCAGCAGCGTGCCGCTTCCTGCTCTGAAATCGGCTGGCGCAACGTTGGCTGAGACGATGATTTGAGAACCGACATTCTTGCTCGCATAGCTGCCCAGTTTCGGCGCAATGCTAAGGCTTTCCCCAAGCACAACGCCGGATAGCGCAAAGTTACTTGCCGAGAGAGAAGCTGCCGTCGTTCCATCGTACGCGCGGCTCACCGCACCCGTAAGTGCAACGGTCAGTGCCTTCGGCGTGATTGTGGCCGCAAGGGTTGTGGCGCCCGAAAGGCTATAGCCGAAGACCTGCTTGTTTGTGGCGTCAACCGCAGAGAAAGACAAACCAGAGAGCAGGAATGACGCCGCAGCAGATGCGTTCGCAGAGGAAAACTGCCCCGTAGCTCCACCCAATACAGTGAGGACATCCCCCGAAACCGAGCTTGTCACCGTCAACGATGGAAGCTGGCCACTAAACCCCGTTGTCCCATCATAAACCTTCGTGACCGGGCTCGCGGACGTGACGGTCAACGTCGGCGCAAACGCATAAACAAAACCATCTTGGCCCGGCGCCACGAACGAATGGAAATTGTCCTCCAGATCCTCAGGACCGACGCCATATGCCTTGAATTGATAACTCAGGCCACCAGCCACATCAGCAGTCGCACCCTCAAAAGGACTCTGGTTTCCGCTGTAGACACGCCAACTGCCGTCGCCACTGTCAAGCGCGGCGGGATTAAGTGACTCATTTATAAACCGGGTCAGTGTGCCAAGGCTGATATCACCCGTTGCCGTGATCTGCGCATTTGCGCCAATCCGCAGAGTGCCCATCGCACCCGCCGTCAGATAAGCAAGTGCTTGCGACGTTCCGATGGTTCCTAAGAAGGACAAATTCCCATCCGACGCGATCCGGAGCCCAAAACCACCGTTGATCGCCCCTGTAAGGCTTGCATCAGGGGCTATCGGAGCGGCAACAGAGCCGCCGGGGAGCATCGAGACGACCATCATGTCGTCGCCGCCTGCGGTGGTCAGTCTGAAATAGTTCGTACCGGTGGGCGCATTTGAACTGCCATTGCTGAACAAATTGAAGTCGCCGCTTGATCCATCGCTGAAGATTCCGAAATTCGAGCCATTGGCTAGTGGCTGGCCGATCAGTTCCTGCGTGAAATCCAAAGGACTGCCCGCGGAGAACACAAAGCCGGAAAAATCTGCCGGGCCAAATGTGCCGTTGCCGCCGGAGGATCCCTGCACCGTTACGCTGTTGATCGTGAAGCCATTTCCAAGCGCGTCGAAGCTTGAAAATCCTCCAGAATTGTTGAACTCGACGGGGTTCAACTCAAAAAGCCCGACAGCGCTGGCATTGTTTTGGAACTGCGCACCGCTCCATGTGACTTGGAGCGACAGGCCCTGCGTTGTACCGCCAGAAGCGACCGGGCCGCCACCCGCCTGAACTGGGAGACCCGTAACAAATTCGATTGTACTATCTGCTTCTAGGGTGACCGCTTTTGTCAAAGACACAGGTCCGCCTGAGGTAAAGCGCAAAGTGCCGCCACCTAGAATGATGTTACCCGCGCCCAATTGCGTTTCCGACGCGACCTCAAGCTCCCCAGAACTGACGCGCGTACCACCAGAATAGCTGTTGGCCCCGCTGAGACGAAGTGTCCCAAAACCCGTTTTGTCGAGCGATCCGCCATCGCCCAAAAACATCAGTGAATTGCGACCAACTGTTCCAGAATCAGTATCAAGAACGAGCGTTCTCGATCCTAACAGGACCTGACCGGCGCGGGTCGACGTATCTGTGACGAAGTTGCGGATAGAGGTCGAGGAGGATGTGATACCCTCCAAGTCGATAACAGCGCCATCACTGCCACCGACGTCCAGCCCGGCTGCGCTCGCGATGCTGCCGTTGCCGGCAAGTTTGAGGGTGGCGCCGTCGACCGTGATCAACCCTGAGAAGCCTAAATCACCTGTCAAGGTAAGAGCGCCGCCACTGATCTTGACCGTGCTCGACTCCGGACCTGAAATAACGCCGGCAAAACTACCTGTTGCCAGCCCGTTGAGTATATCCAGCGTTTTCCCGTCCGCTAGGTCGACACGGCCAGAACCCGACAACGATTGGATCGACGTTAAATTGGCCGTCTGAGTTGCGGTGAGATCAAGTATCCCGCCAGCGTTGATAGAGATTGACGCGTTTTGCAGCGCATCGCCTGATGCTGACAGCGTCCTCAGCCGGCCCGATTCAATCGAGATGTTCGCCACATTGGCGTCGCCCGACAACGAGAGCGCGCCCGCACCCGCCTTGGTCAGCTTCGCACCCGTCACGGCGCCTGAAATGAAGGCGTCTCCCGTCGTGCTAATCTTTATGAGGGCGTTGGTATTGGCAGTGATCTTTGCCGCGGTAAATGTTCCAGACTTCGTGTTGAGTCCTGCAAGTCCACCTCCGGTACCTATGTCACCATTGAAGGAGATATCGCCTGTTCCGGCATCAACATTGAGGCTGGACGCCGGGTCCGATACGCTGTTGACCGACCCGCTGAATAGCACATCGCCTTGCGTTGCGAGATTCACGTTGCCGCTCAGAACGACCGGACTAAAGAAGGTGATGTTGGATTGTGTCGCTAATCCGCCGTTGGCCGCCAATTCGCCGCTGGCCGTGTGAAAATAAGATCCAAGACCGTTGTCGCTCAATGATTGTCCATCAAGCCCAAAGCTAACGGTGATCTCATCGCCGCCGCCGCCTTCTCCAAATAGGACGAGGATGGGATAATATTGTCCGGCGACGAGCGGTTGATCCGTTATGCCAGACTGAAATTGAACCGGGTGACCACCTCCATTGTTAACGAGGGGGCTGACAGGAGAGGTGGTGATAACATTGCCCTGTAACAGGTTGAGCGACTGGCCGGCACTTCCGAGGAACAGATGCGATGCATCATCGCTCGCCGTTGCAAATGTATAGACCCCTGTTTCTTGGGGACTGAAATAACCAGAAAACTTGACCGAATAGAGTTCGCCAAAGTCCCTGCCGGGAGTAACGCTGTTTATAGACGTAAAGGGAGATGAGAATCGTTGGTCATCTAGCGGGACTGCGTCCGCAAAAAACGAGTAAACGTCATCATAATAGCCGCCATATTGTATACCAATCAGGCCATCCCTTATCGCGGACCCTGACAGAAGCGAGATGTTCGCGGCAAGGTAGGTAAGACCGGTGCCGTCGTTGTTCTGGTCGGTCAGGAACGAAACATTCAGCGAACCTTCTGACGACGTGATGTCGGCGCCTGTGTTCAGACCTATGTTGTTATTGGCAGAAAAGGTAAGCGACGCATCCGTGCCGGCGGTCTTCAGGATGCTCGAAGAAACCACAATGTTTCCTGAATTTGCACCGGCGCCAATGGCGTTGATCGACACCCGCTGACCCGCATTCAAGAGATCCTGGACCGTCGCTTGGGTCAAAAGCCCAACAGAGCCGGACCCATTAGAAATTAAAATGTCGTTTGCATTGAACTTCAACTGTGCCGCTTCACCCGGTCTTGCTGCTAGCGAGCCGTTTGCACCAGTAAGGTCTATCGACGAAAAATAGGCGTCAATGGTGCCACCGGCTCCGGAAATGCTGCCGCCATTGGCGTAGAACAGCCCATTTGCAGCGATGAAAGATCCGGCAGCATTATAGTCTGTCATCAGGGTGATGAAACCGCCGGCGCCCGTTTCTCCTGCACTGGCATCAAAGGTTGAGCCCGTATTTGCGTAGATTTTTGTCGGTGACGCCGACATGCCAGATACCGGCCCGCGTCCAATTAAGATCGACCCGCCTCCGGCACTGCCAGTTGCCAGAAACTGGCTGGTGGAGGTGGCATATACGTTGGTTGCTTTAACGGTAATGAGACCACCGGTATCGGCGGCTGCCGCGCCCGAAGCCTTCAACGTACCCGACACGTTAATGTCACCCGTCGGGCCTGCATCCAGCGTGATTTCACCATTCTTTACAGACACACTATTGGCCTGCACCAAGCCCGCATTGTTTATGACACTCGCGGCAAATGCAGATGCGGCGCGCGCGGTCATAAGAACGCGCCCGCCATTTGCGTTCAACACGCCACTGGAGGTGTTGGTAATGCCGCTACCCTGCGCTGTGGACGGTTCCGAAACAACGAAGGAAATGAGCTTATCTGCGGAAAACGTGAGCGACATGGCGCGGCCCGATCCGATCGCGACGGTGCCAAGTTGAGCTTGCACGGTGCCTGAATTTTCTACACGATGGCCAGCGAGCACCGCATAGCCTGAAGCTGTGATGATACCCCTATTCTCAATTAAAGCTGGGTTGTCGCCCGCCAGATTGAACGCGTCGGTGGCGGCATTAAAATCCGCATCGGCAATGCCCAATGAGGTTGCGAGGAACCCGGCGACATTCACCTGCCCGTTGGCCCCAACGAGGACACCTGTCGGATTTAGAATCCAAACCTGTCCATTCGCGTTGACTGTCCCGTCGATCTGCGATTGAGCAATGGGGCCACCGCCGGTCGGGCCAACCACGCGGTTGAGTGTGATGGAATTGGCGTTGGGCTGAACAAATTCCAGAATGTCTCCGGCTGGTACAGACAAATCAGACCAGTTGATAACTGCGCGCGCACTTGTCTGTGTGATGGTTGTTTGGATGCCTCCATTGGCATTCTGGGAGGAGGCAATTCCCGTGATAAAACCGCTCGAAACTGAAATGTCACTGGCGTGCGCGGCAGAAAATGCAGTGCTGCTGACAGCACCCAAAAGCATCAATCGGAAACGACGAGATGAAAACATCAGAAAGCGACCAGTGCATTAAGATTGAAACGTTGTTCGTTGCGCTCACCACTGGTGACGCTTCTGCGGGCCTGCGCGCCTTGCAGGTCAAGATTGACCCTCCCGAAAACAACAAAGCGGACGCCAAAACCTAGCGAACTGATCTTGTTTGTCGATTTTGGTTCAGCTTCATAGGCAAGCGTTGTCGCGCGGGCGAAATCCCCAAAGGTATAGAGCTGCACGCCTTCGATGAGCGTCGGGATGGTGTAGGGAAGCGCGTATCGCAACTCTCCAGAGAGCCCGATGCCGCGTTCTCCACCTATGAGCGACGGATCATAACCACGACCAATGGCGGTCCCACCAAAGGAAATCGTTTCGCCGGACGTTAGCCGATCGGTCGTATATTGACCCTGCACATTGACTTGCAGGGAGATACGCGACGTCAGGCGCTGCGTGCGCTGCAGGCTATAGACCAGCCGCTGGAAATTTGGCTGAAAACCTTGGACAGACGAGAATTCTGCAGAAGCGTCATTCGCGCCGAAGAGGCCGAGCCCCTGAAACAGAGAGAGAGAAACATTGGTATCGCCGCTCAACCAATTGGCCTGCTGCCAACTTAGCGTTGCTTCCGCGACAGTGCTCCGGTCATCGGAAATCAGCTCACCCAAGATGGTCGTCTTGTTGCGGTTGAGGGCAAGACCCAGGTCCAGATAGATGGAATTGGCGCGCCCGCGCAGGAGCGGCGTGCGAAGGCGGGCGTTGAGCGAGAGAACATTGCTGCGCACGTCCAGATCGGCGACGGCGCCGCCCGGGCGCGCAAAGGCGATCAAGCCACCAAAGCTGCCAATCAGCCCTTGCGTATTGAGCGGCATTGCATAGCGGACATTTGCCGAACGCAACTCCTTCACATGCGCGCCAGCCCCGGACAAAGTGACATCCAAAGCACCGGGCCGACCCAGCGGCTGAAAAAATGTTCCGCCAAGAGAATAAGACAGCGGTCCAAGAATGTCTGACGAGGTATTTGCAAACGTCGCCCGATATTGGTTGGGCGTGCGGCCCGCCGTCACGAGCATTTCTGAACTGCCGGGCACCCCGCCCTGCTGCAAGACCGTGGAGCCGATTACACCGGGCATGTCGTTGAGGATCAACATGCGCCGCTCAAGGTCGGAAAACCGTGTCGGCCGGTCTTTTGTGATGGGCCCGACCACGCCTTCCGCAAGACGCGTAGAGGCCGGGTTAGGTCCATCTACGAAAACCTGATTGATATAGCCTTCGAGAACCTGAACCTGCAGTTCGCCATTTTGCACCTTCTGCGGGGCCACAAAGACCCGCGTCAGGAAAAAGCCTTCTGCACGATATTTATCTTCAAGCTTCTGCGCAGCATCGCGCAGGTCCTGCAGGACAATCTTGCGGCCTTCCAATGGTGCAAAAATGGCATCGACTTCATCAGCCGGGAAATAGGTGGCGCCAGTGACTTTGATCGAAGCGACAGAAAACTCCACCTCGTCAATGGCACGCGGCACAGCCGATTTTTCCGGGCTTTGGATGCGGAAATCATACGTGTTCGGCGGCAGCGGCAACGGCTCTACACGTTGGCGAGAAATGTCGCTCTGCGGTGGCAAGACAACCTGACCGACAGCCGTGGTTGCCGGCAAGACAGTCAGCCCGACTGCCATCACAGCACAGCCACCTGCCCGACGCCGGCGCGTCTTGGATGACAGCTTATTTGTCATCCATCACCACCCGTGCCGATATAATGCCATTGTCCATGCGCTTGACATGGAACTGGACAATGGGGTCCTCCGGGAAGGCAACTGCCAAATCACGGAAGGCGGCTTCCGCCCCGGTGCCTTCTGACGTCAACAAGGCATAGGCTGCGCCATAGCCTTGGATCATTGCCGGATCATCGGTTTCCGCAATAGGACTGTAGAGTCCTGTCGGCGTCGTCTTACCCTTCAACACAATGTCCCCGATCTGTCGGAACTTCATATTGGGGCAGCGCTCCACAGCATCTTCGGTGCAGCAGACCCGCGTTCCGAAGTATTTGTTTACGCCCTCGGTGCGCGCGGCCGTGTTGACCGTGTCACCCAAGGCTGTGAAATCCATCCGAGATTGCGATCCGAAATTGCCGATCACCGCTTGACCGGTGTGGATGCCGATCCGCGTCACTCCGATGGGGATGTCACGGGCATTGCGATCCTTACGGAACGCTTCTGCATAGGCATCCAGTTCCAGCGCGCAGCGCACAGCGCGCTCTGCATGGTCGGCCTGCCGAATGGGCGCATTGAAGATGGCCATGATGGCATCGCCGATGAACTTGTCGATCGTACCTTCATATTTGAGGATGATTTCGCACGCGCCGTCCAGATATTCGTTGAGAACGTCGGAAAGCTCTTCCGCGCCCAGCAGTTCCGATGTGGTCGTAAAGCCTGCAATGTCAGTGAAGATGAAGGTCGCTTCCTGACGGTCGCCGGAAATGCCGACCGAGCTTGGGTTCTTCACTAGCTGATCAACCACTGCCGGTGACACATAGCGGGAGAAGGTGCCCTGCACGAACTCCCGCTGCTTGCGCTCGGCGCGCCCGATGAACACGTCCATCATCCAGATCGACAGCGCGAAGGCAATCGACGGCCCGATCAGAGGAACCATTGGCAGACCATAACCAAAGCCAATGACAGCGCCGACCCAATAGGACCCAACAAGCACCAGACCGACGCCAACGTTGAAGACGATACCGCGCTTGAACAGGCTGACAGCGACCCCAAGAGCCGCAAACAGCACGGTCAGCGAAACAACACCGTTGAATGGCATTTTTGGAGGCGCGCGGCCCTCCAGAATCTGGCTGATGCCATGCGCCTGAATGAAGACCCCGGGCATGTTACCCTGATCCCCGTCATCAATGATCGACAGCGGCGTCCGGTGGCGGTCGGTGATGGACAAAGTTGCGCCAACGAGGACGATCTTGTCCCGGAAAAACTCATCCGGAAGTACAGAGACAAACTGGGCGGGAAAGCTTGGGAATGGCTGCGTTTCAGCGTCGGGACGCGGGCGCCATGCAATCTCAGTCGGCGTAAGCGGGGCTTTGCCGCCAAAGAGCGTCACTGCCTTTCGCACAAAGCCAGCGGGATGCGCGCCCGTATCCGCCAACTTGCCCTTTTGCATCTCTCCACCCGGATTGATGCGGCGGACAAGGCCATCGAAGGGATCTGACAGCAGATTAGCTTCAGCGCGCTGGTCCGGGCGCACAAAGGCGTTGAGGAAGGCAAGCTGGTCCTGATTGACGATGTTTGGCGACGATGTGTAGCTCATGAAGAGCGGCGTTGATGTGGTGTCGAGCACCGCTTTCAACTGCGCGTCTTTTTCAGGCTCGGTCGGCTGGTCGACAATAACGTCGACACCGATGACCTTTGCGCCCTTGGCAGACAATTGCGTGATCAGCTCCGCCAGAAAGCCGCGATCCACAGGGGAACGGTAAGGGAAAGCCGTCAACGTATCTTCGTTGATCGCCACGACGACAACGTCCTTGGAAGCCTCCATCGGCTTCTGCATGGCCGCAACGCGGATATCGGCCATCTTGTTTTCAAGATTGGTGAGCGGCGAGAAATACCGCACGGCACAGACCGCCATCACCGCCGCCAGAATAGCGATCAGAACAGCGGATAACGCCTGCTTTTGCGCCTTGCTCATTCAGAAGTCCTTGCAGAAAGCGCCGGTGGGGATTGGGGCTGATCGAGATCCTTCTGGATCATGCGAAAATAGGCATCCGCCTGCTGCACACAGGCCTTTTCCAGCATCCACGAACTAAGCACCAAGGGGTCTGTCACGTCCTTGGGGATCATGTTGATGCTGATGGCATTGTCTTGCCCGGGTACAGCGATCAGGAAGGTTTTCACGCCGTCCAGTTTGGCAAGGTCGGGCGCAAGCATCCGGTCCTGCCCGGACTGCCAAGCGAAGTCAGCCCGCCAGGATCGGTCAATCGGATAGACTGTGAACGGGGTCTGCTCAGTCGCGTCAGGACGCCACCAGACGGGGCGCTCCCCCTCCCGAATACAGCGGGCACCGGGGCGGGAGATATCAATGAGCCAAGGATCCGGCAGAGGCGCTGCATTGGCACCTGCGCGCACAGCCCCGACTTGGCTTGCCCGGTCATTGCGCGTGGAAATAAGTGCGGCGAGCGCCGCGCGCGGGTTCTGCGTCCCGCCGCCGCCCTTGGCAATCACGCCGGCATAGACCCCGCGGAGCGTCACGGCACGGCCATCCGCTCCGATGATCGTTACCCGCTCCCCATCCTTCAACTGGATTTTTGCCGCACTGTCGACGCGCATGCCGGGACGAAGTCCTCCACCACGTGCTTCAACGACGGTCATGGGGGCCGCAAGACAGGCTTGGGCAGATAGGAGACTGCCAACTGCCAGCGACAAATAAGTCCGGACCAGGGTCATTGCTTCGCCTCTTCTGAAAGAGGTGTCGTTAAACCATCCCCGATGACGACGAACGCGGCCCAGAAGAAGGGATGCGCCGTCTCCGGATTGTTGAAGAGACGCGCCTGTGCTGCCTGCAAAGCCTCGTCGACCGAAGTCGCTTTTGCCTCACCCATGACGTTGAACATTGCAGCCATCAGCGCGCTGGTTGCAGCTGATGGGACTTGCCAGTGAGAAACGACTAAGCTTCGCGCGCCTGCCTGAAAGAAGGCGGAGGCCAGACCAGAAAGCGATTCACCGCCATTGGCCTTTCCAGACGCGGCAGTATTGCACGCCGACAGCACAACAAGGTCGGCCGGAATAGACAGGCTGGAAATCTCACTGGCATCCAGAAGCCCATCAAGCTCAGCGAACTTTGGTGTCTGCGCCGGCGGTGTCAGCACAACACCGGGTTGCGCCTGACATTTGAGCTCGCTTGGCAACAAACCGTGCGTCGCAAAATAGAGAATTCGATAATCGGCCAAATTGCGGTCGCGGAATGCGGCCTCATTCGCTTGCGCGCCCAGCAGAACGTCCTTCTTGTCCGCCCTTAGGATCCGGGCGACTTCTCCAATTTCCCGCTCCGTATCTGGCAAAGACGAAAGGGAGCGAAGGAGTGACGCAGGCACGATGCCATTCGCGCCGCAATCATTTCCAAGCTTCACCTCAACCGGCGCCAACTGCCGCACCACGCTGGGTGGGGCCAGAACAGGGTTCCCAAAGGCCAGCAGAGTGCGGGCATGGGTGCCTGTAAGACGCGTGGAGCGGAGCGCAACGAAGCTGGCGATCGTCGGGCTGTAGGAAACGTTCAGTTCCTTCACCAGCCAGCGCGCACTGTTATACTGGTTGGCCTGCGGCGGCTGGGTGACGAGCAACGCAAAAGGCAGGTTCGCCAATGGACCCGATGGAACCACAACAAGCCGTTTAATCTGCGCTAGTTCCGCGGAAAGCCCGCCAAACAGGGTCGTGTACAAATCATGGGCCGCTTCAAGGTCAAAGTCGTTGACACTTCTTCCTTGAATTTCCAGCCCACGCCGCAGCCGCGCGACCGCCTCTTGCAGTGCCGCCTCCCCTGCCGGAATGGCGACGAGGGAAATGCCATCCTTCGTCATCAACTGGGCGAAGGACCGGTCCCGCCCAATGACAAAGGACAGGAGCCCTTCATCCTGTCGCAGACGGCTACGTACGTCGTCCAGCTTTGGAACAACCACATCTGTCATTGACGCAAAGTTTGGAAACCGCTTGGCCAGATCTTGACGTAGATCAGAGATCACCTTCCCTTGAGCGGCAATGTCGGCTGAATACTGATCCTCGGCAGCGGCGCTCCGTTCTTGCACGAGCAGCGATTGTTCGGTCGCCAGTTGAACGCGCAGTTCCCGCTCTTTCTGGGTCGCGGTTTCCAACTGACGCAGGAGCGCCGCCAGTTCTGGATCACCCGCGGATCGCCGTGCAGATGTAAGCGCCATGGACCGATCAAAAAGCGGCGAGCGCGTCAACTGCACAGCGTCAAAGACTTCGGCATATAGTCCGAGCCGCGCCATTGGATCTTCATAACGCGCCGCTTCGTCTGCGACCGCATCGAAAAAGGGAATGATGTCCTCAGCGCTAAACGGAACGCTGGCCTTCGGAAGCGTTTTAGCGACGGCCATGGCCTCACGAAACACGATGATAGACGAAACACTCATGTGCTCCGCCTGATAGGCGCGGGCCAGGGCGATGCGCGCCTGCAGAGTGGCCACACCCTCCCCAAAAACCTGCTGTCGGATCGCAAGGGCGCGCTTCAGATAAGCTTCCGCCGCAGAAAGGCGCCCCTGAGCGCTACTGACATTACCAAGCGTGACCAGAATGTCCGCTTCCCACCAGCGTGGTTCACCCTCTGCCTTTTTAATGCCCAGCATGGCTTCTCCCACGCTGGCATAGGCGCTCGTCACGTCTCCTGTGCGGAGCAGCATGCTCGCTTCCAGGTTCAATGCCATGGAAAGCTCGGCCTCCGCCTCGGCTGATCCACCCGCAGATGGCATCCCCGGCAACGCGCCGGTCGACGCTGCTTTGGCAGCGATGTCACGCCATTGCACCGTTGATGCACGCGCCTGCACCAAAGCAGCGTCATAGTCCCGCTTGTTTGCCGCGATAAAGGCTCGATAGGCGGTCAAGCGTGCGCGATCCGCAGCCTTGGGGGACTTTTCAACAATCAGCGCAGCGCGATTGAGCAGCGCCTCTGCCTCGTCATGGCGGCCCTGCGCGCTGACGGACATCGCCAAATCCATAAGAATATCATTGGTCGCGAGGTCATCTTCCCCGAAGATACGGATCTGCAGTTCGAGAGCGCGCCTGAAGCCCGCCTCGGCCACGCCATAGTCAGACTGGCCGGATGCGGTCCGCGCCTGCCGGAGCAAAGCCTTGATCGCAGTTTGATCGGCCCCACTGCCAATCTTGATGGGAAGCGCCCAGAGTGCCCGAACGAGGTTCGCTTTTTCGCTATCAGACCCCGTCAGGTCCGAAAGTCCAAGCAGACGACGCAACGCTGGATAAGCGGAGGCCGAACCTTCGGCTACACGAAGAACCGTATCCTCAACGCGTGTCAGAACGACAATCGGCCAACCATCGCTGCGCTGCCGACAGGCGAACGTCAGCACATCGAACGCGCCGTCTTTCGCCAGCCGACCTGGTTCGCATTCAAGTCTCTTATCGATAAGATTACGCTGGCGGCTCGAAGCGAACAGCTCGGCCAGACTTCCGCTTTGGCTGCCGACGAGCGCGAAGGTCAGGCTGCCGCTTTCAATACCGGCGCATTGAAGGACAATATCTGAAGGGAGTATCCTCGCCAGCGGCGCAGTTTCGCTTGCCCGGGTCGCGCAATCCTCACCGACCAACGTCTTGACCGAAAATGGCTGCGCTGCGTCCGTCGCCGCGCGGACATGGGTCGACCCACCAAAAGCCATGAGCGCAAGAAGCGCATGGCCGACCATCCGCAAAAGGCGGATGCGACCGCTGGCAAAAAGGCAGCGCTCCACGTCGCCGACGATCCGCCGGAGCGCCAACGCCCCGATCCCTTTCAAATCAAGCCAACCTTGCCCGCTGCCCAACCGCATTTGCCCCCAAACCCGCAAATTCAAACCCGACTTCGGCTAGAATGCCGGAAAAGCGGGAACAGACCGATCAACAGGGTTCACCAATTGCCAGAGCGCCCCGCACTAAGGAGACCTCTCGCACAAATTCGCGCTGACGCGCGATCTTTCGCGGCCAGACTGGTTGCAAGAAACCAGCGCAATATCAAAGATTAGGGCGGAAAACTAAGTTATCAGGCAAAACACCAAACCAGAGTGGTGCAATTGAATTAGAACGAAACTGGATATGAATAGGACCAGGCAGGCCCGCTGCTGGCCATGGCTAAATTGAGAGATCGCGAAGGAGAGACTCGAACAATGAGACCCACGCCATTGTTACGACGGTTTGGCTTTTAGGCTCCCCAATCGAGTCATCGCCTAGTGTATCCCCCAATATGGCAATCTACGACGACACAGCTCTACCCCAGTTGCCGCAGGCAGCGAGCCTCAGCGATGCATTTGGATCGTGTGCTGCCGCCAGCGTTCGCTACCCCATCGAGCAACAACGGCATCAACGCGTGACCGGTCTGTAAGGTTCAAAGCGCCATACGGAGCGCAGCGGCCTTGCTCAACAAAGCAGACCTCTCCCGTGTCGAGCCGGAGGCTCGTCAGTGTCCTGCCAGCACCCGCCATGCCGATGGCTGTTGGCCTTTCCAGCGGGCCAATGTGCATAAAGGGCACAGCGGCTGGCCGCGCGGCCGCTTCGCGTTTGATCGCTGCAACAAGAAACGCCCGATAGTCAGACAGCGACACGGGTGCATTTGGCAGAAGACCGGGGCGATTTGTGACCACCACAGTCCCGTTCTGGCGGGCATTGATGATGTGTCCGTGCCCGAGAAAACCGTCCTCAAAAAGGTCTTCGCCATGGTCGCCCGTGACCAGCAGAACGGTATCGTCCCAGACACCGAGCGCCTTGAGCCGAGAGATGACCTGACCCAGCCATGCATCGGCCTCTGCGACCGCGTTCCAGTATGTCAGTTGGACATCCTTCGCCCGCTCCTGAGTCATATCCCCTCGATCAAGCGGTCTTTGTGTGAACCGCAGTTTCACGCCATCATGGTAATATGGAAAGTGTGCCGACTGAAAATTGAAATAGAGGAAGTGCGGCTCAGTCCAGGGCTGCTTGCCCATAGTGCGGTCGAACGCATCAAGAAGATAGCGTTCCGCCACGAGAAGCGATCCCTTTGCCGCGAAGCTGAAAGCCCGCTTCTCCTGCAGCGTCAATGCATCGACATGAACATCGGCGGACTCACGCATGCCGACGGTCGCGGAGATGTCGCCGAAATCTTCAGGCTGGCCCGAAAAAACGCCAATGCGATAGCCGCTCGCCTTGAAATCACGGAAGAGTGACGGTGCGCGCGACGATGGCACAAGCTGCCCAGAGAAGAGAGATTTCAGAGACTCAGTCGTAAACCCGACATGACTGTAGGCCGGGGCCGCGATGCTGCCTTGAGCTGCCAAGCGTTCAAGATTGGGGGCAACCGGCCGCCCCCCGATCCGCTTGCCGATCACGTCCTGGCGAAGGGATTCGAGCACAACCACAACCACATTTGGCCGGTGGCCAGTGAAATTCTGTTTCGGAAGCGGTGCCGGCACGGGCACCAATTCAAGATCGCCGCCAAAGCCGTCCTCATCGACTCCATTGCCAGGAACATCGAGCGCGAGCGGATGGCGGGCTGGATCGAACGGTGCAGCATCATATTGGGTCGAGAAAACACCGTAGCCGTCGCCATCCAGATCACTGGCAAAATTGAGCAACCGGGTCATGCCCTGCCAGGCAATGGTGCGATTCAAGCCAAAGGCGGCGTCTGATCCGCTGCGCGGAACTGCATAGGCAGTTCCGAGAAACAGTATCACACTGGCTGCGGCCACGCCGTATCCCGGTCCTCTGGCAGACGGGCTGTTGGCCGGCATGAACCGCGCCAACTGCCTCCAAAGCAGCCATGCAGCCAACGTGACCCCTACAGCCGCCAGCCCAGCGATTCCAATCTCGCTCAATCCGTACTTGATTGCGTCTACAAGACTCCCGCCCCCGAGCTGCTTGACCAGCGCAAAACTGACAGCGTCGCTGAAATAGGAATGCAATTGGTACTGAGCAGCGAGCAGGCCACAGAACAAAATTCCATTCGTCAGGATGAAGAAGTAGGACGCGATCCAACCCGGTTTGCCTCGAGCCAGCCGGCACGCAAATGCCCATCCTGCAACACCAAGTAAAGCCATTGCAGCTGCGTAGCCGGCAAAGAACAGCGCCATTTCTGGCAAGCTGTCAACGGCGCGCGACTGCCCGAATCCGCCTGTGAAAAGACCATATTTGCGGTTCGCCAAGACCAATTCGACCAGAGCCACAGTCAGCATCACCGACGCTGGAATCATTGCAACCAATGTCGAAAGCGTACTTCCTGCCACAGCAGGCGGAGATGTGATCGACTGTTCAACGGGTGCAGTGGTTTTCATGCTGGCTTCAATCTGAGTGGCCTGTGCACGATAATGGGAGAAGCTTGGTATATGGTTAATCGGGATTCATGTTCGTTCAGCCGATACATCCGCTGCGAACTAAAGAATACGAAGATGAGCGCCCATAACACCACTGCAAGGGACTCGATCGGGCTTTCTGGGATCTAGGGTTTTGGTAGCGGAGGAGGGACTCGAACCCCCGACACGCGGATTATGATTCCGCTGCTCTAACCAGCTGAGCTACTCCGCCCCAAACGTCCGAAACGCGTCGGGAAGCGCGCCTATAAGCAGCGTTACGCTTTGGGTCAACCGGGTGCGCGCATCGGATGGCCACTTCCAAAACGCCATGCCCCGGACAGTTGCCATGGCCCGCCCAAATAGTGCCAGATGGCAAGGCCCGCGATCTGCATCGTGCGCGGCTGGAAGCCAAGTTCAAGTTCCGCCATTAGGGTGCGCGCAACAGGCGGCTCGACTTTGTTCTGAACGGTCACATGCGGGCGCCATCCGGCTTTATCCTGCGGGATGAGGAGTGGTGCAAAGCGATCTGCTATTTCGGCGCGAATAGCGTCTAGCTCATCACTGCGTACTCGGAACGCCACGCCACGCCCCAGCGACATGAGACCTGTGAGCGACGCTTGAGGTGCGACATCTTTCGTGACTTGACGAATATGGGTCGACAACTCGTGCTCAATAGACATCGGCAGGTGATGAAACAGCGTCAGATGCGCGCGCAACACGTTGCGGTCGGACGGATAGTGATGTCGCCTCAGCCCATCAAAATAGGCGAAATCAGCATCCCCCATCAGCGCCGTCACAATCAGCGGAACCGCCCGCCGTGGCGCGTCCGGCGCGTCGATCAAATTTCGACCTGACTGCCAAGCTCCACCACGCGGTTGGTTGGCAGACGGAAGAACTCCATCGCACTTTCCGCGTTGCGCAGCATCCATGAAAACAACTTTTCCCGCCAGATTGCCATGCCGGGGCGTGACGACGGCAGCAGCGTCTGCCGGGCGAGGAAGAAGCTGGTGTCCATCATCTTGATGGGCGGGCCGCAGGCCGTGATCCCAGCCAGAGCTGCCGGCACATCCGGCTCTTCCATGAAGCCAAACTTTAGGATGAGGCGGTGGAAGCCCTGCCCCAGATCTTCCATCTTGCAGCGCTTGTCCTGATCAACATAGGGCACGCCGGGAATCTGGACCGTCAGCAGGATAACGCGCTCATGAATGATCTTGTTGTGCTTCAAATTGTGCAGCAAAGCGTGCGGCACACCATCGGGCGTTGATGTCATGAACACAGCGGTGCCCGGAACGCGGGTCGCCGAATTGACGGCGGAGCTAATGAATACCTTCACAGGCATCGCGGCTTCACGCATGCGTTCCATCATCAGCTTACGTCCACGCGACCATGTCGTGAGGAAGGTGAAAATGATAAGACCAATGACTAGCGGCACCCAGCCGCCCGACGGCACCTTCGTCAGGTTCGCTGTGAAGTAAGCCGTGTCTACAATGAAGAACAAAGCGAGCAGCGGGACAATGTACCAGCGGTTCCATTTCCAGATGCTGAGCAGCAGCACGGCCAGAAGGCAGGTGTCGATGAACATCGCCCCCGTCACCGCAATACCATAAGCCGAAGCCAAATTGCTTGAACTGCCAAACTGGAGAACGAGCACAATGACCGCCACCATGAGCGCCCAGTTGATGACGGGTATGTAGATCTGGCCGGCGGCGCTCTCGCTCGTATGCTGGATGCGCAAACGTGGCATAAAGCCCAACTGGATTGCCTGCTGCGTAAGCGAAAATGCCCCGGAAATGACGGCTTGGCTTGCAATAATCGTCGCGAGCATGGCGAGGAGGACGAGTGCGAGGCGGAAGTCTTCAGGAGCAAGCAGGAAGAACGGATTTCTGATTGCCTCCCCTGCTTCGGCTGGGGAAAGCTGCATAATCATGGCGCCCTGACCCAGATAATTGAGCATCAGGCCGGGCAGCACGATCCAGAGCCAAGACAGCCGGATCGGCCGGCGGCCAAAATGGCCCATGTCTGCATAAAGTGCTTCTGCACCTGTCACAGCCAGAACGACCGACCCAAGCGCAAGAAATCCGCGCAGAGGGTCATCGGCAAAAAAGTTGACGGCGTGAACTGGGGACAATGACCACAAAATTTCCGGCAGTTCCGCGATCTTCATTAGGCCCAGAACGGCAAGCGTTGTGAAATAGGCGATCATGATCGGCCCAAACAACGCACCAACCTTCGCTGTGCCGCGGGACTGAATCGCGAATAGTCCGACAAGGATGGCCACCGAAATCGGCAGAACCAGTGGCTGCATCGCTGGATTGACGACCGTCAGACCTTCAGCGGCGGACAAAACCGACATAGCCGGTGTGATCATAGAATCGCCGTAGAAGAGAGCCGTTGCAAACACCCCGAGCATCACGATCGGCACCGACCAGCTTTTGCCGGAGGATTCCCGGTTGATCAGCGCCAGCAGGGCCAGACTGCCGCCTTCCCCCTTATTGTCTGCGCGGAGAATGACAGTGACGTACTTCAGCGTCACCACCGTCATCATCGACCAAAAAATGAGGCTCAGCACGCCATAGATATGCAGTTGATCAGGCGTGATCGGGTGGTGGCCGGCGAAGGTTTCGCGAAAAGCGTAAATCGGGCTGGTGCCGATATCGCCATAGACGATGCCAATGGCCGCGATCATCAACTTATGCAGAGGGCCGTGGCTTTGATGGCCGCCCTCCTCCGGATCAGCAGCGTGATTCGGGATGTTGGAATTGGACATTTTCAAGAACGTCCGAAGGCAGCTTGATTTTGCATGGGATGCACGGTTCTCTGCACGCGATTTAGCGGCGCGCTAGCACGGGGGTGGTAGCGCCGCAAATCATTTGACCGGTGCTGCTGGTTCCTCGGCGCCTTGTTTCAGGACACCCATCTTTTCTAGATCTGCCATGAGTTGCGCCCGAATTGGCATGTCCTGAGGCATGGAAGCCACCAATGATACGAAAAGCGGACGCGCCTCTTCTATCCGACCATTCTCCGCAAGCGCGACAGCATAGAAGTAAAGTGCCCCGGGATACCCAGGAGTGAGGCGCAGCGCCTTGTTATAGGCAAACTCGGCCGAGGGGGAGAGGAAGCCTCGGTCATGCGCAACAAATGCGTTGCCCAGCCCCGTCCAAAGCGCCGGGCTGTTGCGGTTTTTGGACAGGCCCAGCTTAAGAACGCGCGCGGCTAGGTCAGGCCGACCAATTCTGAAGTAAGATTCCGCCTGCTTCAACGCCTCAGCCTCGCCGCCAAAGCGACCCAGGAGGTCGCCCGAAGCCTGCTGGGCGTCGTCAATCGGCGCTGCGGCCTGCGGCTTCAGTACCACAGGGGCAGACGGCAAAGCGGGGCTGCCCTGAAGGGCATAGCCCACCAGACCAAGCGACAAGGCGGCCCCCACCAGAAGAGCAGCGCCGGTCGACAGGCGCGCCACCTTCCACAGGCCCAAAAGGACGACCAGTCCCACGGCGATAATGAGGAAGAGCGACATCAGCGTCTCGTCGTCCGGCGGATACGACCCATGGCCAGCCCCCCACCCATCATCAGCAAAAGCAACGGCAGACCCCACAGAAAAACTGTCGTCAGGCTCAAGGGAGGCTCATAGGTCACCCAATCGCCATAACGCTGGATCAGCCACGTGCGGATCGCCTCGGGGCGTTCCCCCTTTTGAATGCGTTCGCGGATCAGGGATCGCATGTCCCCCGCCATTTCTGCGTCGGAATCCGCAATCGACTGCCCCTGACAGACAAGGCAGCGGATGGTCTCCATCAGCGCCCTCGCCTGCTGTTCCTGTCGGGCGTCGGTGAGTTGTACATTGGCAAGTGGCGCTGCCCCCATCCGGGAATCAGCCAGAACCGGCGACGCAAGCAGCAGAAGAAGAAGGACAAAGCGCTTCATCGAGCTTCCTCCAGCGCCTTGAGGATCTTCGGGACATCCTGTGGCTGAATGTCCCCAATATGCTGGTGACGGATGATCCCCTTGCCATCGATGACGAAGCTTTCAGGCACGCCTGAAGACCCAAGACTGATCTGCACGCGGCTCGAGACGTCGGATCCGATGCTGGCATAGGGATCACCATGGTCTGAGAGGAAGCGCGCCACATCTTCTGGCTTGTCGCGAATGGCGATCGCGTGGATCGTCACGCCCTTCGCCTTAAGCTCTTCTAAGATGGGGGCTTCCGCAATGCAGGGCAGGCACCAGCTGGCGAAGATGTTCAACAAGACCGGCTTGCCCGAAGCAAGATCGCTGCTCTTAAGACCCGCATGACTGGGCACGGCGGCCGGAAGATCGAACTGCGGAACCTGCGTACCGATCAGCTTGGACGGGACCGTTGTCTGTTCCGGGTTGAGGATGCCGTGGCCCATGATGCCCAGCAAGAGGCCAAACAGCGCCAGAGGCAGCCAGAGCAGGATTTTCCTCATGCGTCGGTCTCTGCACTTTTTACGCCGCGACGTTCCCGCCAGACGCGACCCACAAGGGCGAGCAACCCGCCGAGCGCGATCATAATGCCACCCAGCCAGATGAAGGTAACCAAGGGCTTCCACCAGAGGCGAAGCTGCCAACGGCCATCCTCCCCCTGCTTGCCAAGTACGGCGTACAGCTGCCCATCGATATGGGTGGTGATGGCGGCTTCGCTCGTATCCGTCGGCGGTGTGCTGTAATTGCGGGCTTGCGGGTGCAGCGTGAACGGCTGGCCGTCGCCACGCCGCGCTTCCATCGTCGCTTCAATCGCGGTCCAGTTTGGCCCGATGATGGGTTCAACCGAGAGAAGCCTGACCGAGAAGGGACCCACCTCCGTCGTTTCGCCTTCGTTGACCGCAACAAGCCGTTCTTTGAAAAAGGCGCTGTCCACCGCCATGCCAGCCAAGGCGACCGCAACCCCCAAATGCGCGACGACCATCCCCCAGGTAAAGAGCGGCGTCCGCAGGAGGTTACGTTTCCACAAAGGCGCAATGCTGCCGGTTCCGGCCAACAGCGCCGTCGAGAGGCCCAGCCAAGGCAGCACGCCCATATCGGGTGCCAGTAACCGCACCACGAGAAGCGACAAGATGCCGATGGCCAACGGAATGGCCAAGCGTCGCAGCACCTTTGGCGCGCTGTCCGACCGCCACCGCATCAGCGGGCCAGCGGCCATCACGACGATCAACATCAAGGCAACCGAACCAGCAGCCGGGTTGAAATAGGGCGGACCGATAGAAACCTGCTGGCCAAAGCCTTGGGCAACGATAGGGTAGAGCGTACCAATCAGCACGACGCCCAAAATGACAGTCAGGAACAGATTGTTGAGCACCAGTGCAGCTTCACGGCTCACGGGTTCAAAAACCGCCCCTTCCCGCACTGTCCCGACGCGGAGCGCGAACAACGCAAGCGCCCCACCAATGTAGATGAGCATCAATGCCAATATGAAGCTGCCACGCTGCGGATCGACGGCGAAAGCGTGCACGCTGGTCAGAATGCCGGAGCGGACAAGGAATGTGCCCACGATCGACATGGAGAAAGCCACCACAGCCAGCATGACCGTCCACGCCCGCAAAGCATCCCGCGTCGCCAACACTGTGACCGAATGGAGCAAGGCCGTCGCCGCCAGCCAAGGCATTAGCGACGCATTTTCAACCGGGTCCCAGAACCACCATCCGCCCCAGCCGAGCTCATAATAGGCCCAATAGCTGCCCGCCGTGATGCCCAGCGTCAACATCACCCAGGCACCGAGCACCCAAGGCCGCATCGCGCGGGCAAAGGCCGGGCCGACATCACGGGTGATCAAGGCGCCGACCGCAAAGCTGAAGGCCACCGACAGGCCGACATAGCCGAAATAGAGTGTCGGCGGATGGAAGGCGAGGCCAGGGTCCTGAAGCAGCGGGTTCAACCCCTGCCCGTCCTGCGGAGCCGGATTCAAACGCTCAAACGGGTTCGATGAAAAGAGCAGGAACGCATAAAAGCCAAGCGCCAGCAAACCTTGGGCCATCAGCGTTGCAATCAGAGTTTCGCGCCGCACACGTCGCTCTGCGAGTGCAATGCCGGCACCGGCTATGGCCAACACCGCAACCCACAGGAGCATCGAGCCTTCATGGTTTCCCCATGCGCCCGACACTTTGTAAAGCATCGGCTTGTCTGAATGGCTGTTGGCGACAACCAGCTTCACGGACATGTCCGACACAATGAACAGATAGATCAGGCAGGCAAAGGAAAGGCCAATCAAAAGGGCCTGCGCCACCGCGACAGGCCGAACAGCATTGCCAAGATCGGGCCGGTTCGTCTGCCACAGCCCCAACATGCCAAGTGCAGATTGGATGATAGCGAGACCAGCCGCGAGCCAGAGCAACCCGAGGCCGAGTTCTGCGATCATGACGTCAAGCTACCTGACTTGTGCATCTTGCCCTCAAGTTCGGGGGGCATGTAGCGTTCGTCATGCTTGGCCAGCAGATTCGAGGCGATGAACGTCCCGTCTGCTCGGAACTCGCCCTCAGCCACGACGCCGGAGTTTTCCTTGAACAGGTCAGGGGCGATGCCTTTAAAGACGACCGGCACCTTCGCTTTGCCGTCTTCAACAACGAAATGGATGGTCACACCGTCCGCATCATGGCGGATCGACTTGTCGGCCACCATGCCTCCCAATCGGGCCGCCTTGCCCAATGGAAGGTCATTTGCCGCGACGTCACCCGGCGCATAAAAGAAGGACGCTTCTTCCTTCAGGCCGGACACAGCGAGCAACCCCGCACCGACCACGGCAACAAGGCCGAGAAGCGCGAGGATCAGTCGTTGGTTCTTCGCCTTCACTTGCGGTTCTCCAGATCAGCCACAGCCTTTTCAGCCCGACGCATATCCAAATAGCTCCAGAGGAGAACGCCCGCCGAGCCGAGCGCTGTCAGGCCGTAGGCGGCAATGATGAAGGCCCAATGGTTCATGACGCCGCCATGCGCCGCATCCGCGCTTCGACCTTGGCGTCAGCAAGATTGGCCCGCATCCGCATCAGCACGATGCCCCCGAAGAGCAGCGAAAAGCCAATGACCGTCGGCAGCAAGGGCCACAATATCTCAGAGGAAATGCTCGACCCACGCAGCGTGATCGACGGGCCCTGATGAAGCGAGTTCCACCAAACGACAGAGCGGTTGATGATTGGGATGTTCACTGCGCCCACGATTCCGAAGATCGCCGTAGCGCGGCTAACTGTCGTCCGTTCATCACTCGCATTGGCGAGCGCCATATAGGCAAAATAAAGAAACAGGAGCACGAGCATAGACGTCATCCGACCATCCCATTCCCACCAAGTGCCCCAAGTCGGGCGACCCCAGATCGAGCCGGTGATGAGGCAGATGGCCGTGAAAAGGGCGCCCGGCGCCGCAATTGCGCGACCGGCAACGCCCGCCAGCGGGTGACGCCACACAAGTTGCACAATGCTTGCAATCGCAATGCCCGTCCATCCGCCCATACCGAGCCAGGCTGCGGGCACGTGGATGTACATGATCCTGACAGTATCGCCCTGAAGATAATCCGGCGGTGTTAGGAAAAGCCCAACATAACTGCCGAGAAGCACCATCAATAGGCCGATGCCCACGCAGACAGGCGTCAGCGGACGGGCTATTTTCAGGAATCGGGCCGGATTGGCGAAGGCGTGCATTGCGAACGGGGCTTTAGGCGACCTCCGCACGCTGCGAAAGAGGGATTCTTTCCTCTCCTTCCACTGGCTTGGTACCATATCAGCTGGCGGTCAGGCCGCCATCCACGACCAGTTCCGATCCCGTCATGAAAGCAGCGCGATCTGACGCCAGAAAGACGATGGCATCCGCAATATTCTGCGGCTGTCCCATATGTCCCAAAGGATGAATCTGCGCTGCCTGCGCCCGCGCCTCATTTTCGCCCATACCACCAAGCGCCGAGAAACCGGAGACCACTTCATCACCCATTTTGGTTTCGATAATGCCGGGATGCACCGAATTCACGCGAATACCGGCCGACGCGACTTCCAGCGCAACGCCCTTTGTAAACAGCCGCACAGCACCCTTGGAGGCATTATAGCAAGACGCCCCAGCCGCACCAACGAGCCCTGCGACCGATGACAAGTTGATGATGGCCGTGCCGCCTTTCCATTTGGATGCGCGCTCTGCCAACAGCGGGATGGCAGCCTTAGTGCCCAAAAACACGCCTTCTACATTGACGGCATGCAGCTTGCGCCAATCTTCAAGCGAGATGTCCAAAAGCGGCTTCATCAGGAACAGGCCGGCATTGTTGACCAGAATGTCGAGGCCACCTGCCTCTTTGCGGATGAAAGCCATCGTATCGGCCCAGTCAGTTTCGCTGGTGACATCCTGGGCGCGGGACAGGCCGCCAATCTCAACTGCGAGATCGGCAGGTTCTTTGAGGTCGGTGACAATAACCTTCGCACCGGCCGCGGCCAGCGCCCGCGCCGTGGTTGCGCCAATGCCCCGCGAAGCGCCTGTGACGAGGGCGATGCGTCCGTCGAGATCGCCCATGATCAGGCGTCCTTATGCGGCAGGATCAGGTACTTTTCGCCGGTGCGCTTTGCGTTATACGCCTGCAGCGTTTCGAGGTTCAGCGCCTCGACAAGCGAGATTTCATGACTGTAATGGCTGGCAAAGGTTGTCTTCAGTTCGGCAACAACCCGCGCGCGCATCTGCCCGACCACTTCCGGGCCAACCTTCTGCATGAAAGGTGTCAGCAGCCAACCCGAGACGGACCAGCTGAAGCCGAAGCTACGTGTCAGGACGGTCGGCGACATGTCCAACCCGCCATAGATGTAAAGCTGCTTGAACGAGTCCGAGCCGTAGCGGCTATATTCCTTCATGCGCTTGACCGCCGCTGCTTCCATGGCGGACATGATCATGCTGCCCTGCTTGCCACCACCGATGGCGTCAAAGGCGCAGGTGATGCCCGTTTCAACGAGCGCCGCCGTCAAATCAGCCATGAAGCTGTCCGATGTCGAATCAAACACATAGGTCGCACCCTGCCCCTTGAGCAGATCGATCTGCGCCTGGCTGCGCACCACGTTGATGAGCGGCATTCCATCGGCGATGCAGATGCGATTGAGCATTTGACCCAGGTTGGAAGCGGCTGCCGTATGAACGATGCCGGTATGGCCTTCGCGCTTGACAGTTTCAACAAAACCCAGAGCCGTCAGCGGATTGACGAAGCAGGACGCGCCATCCTTCGGGTCCGTCCCGTCTGGCAATTCCATGCACATCTGAACCGGCAGCGTGCGATATTGAGAATACATTGCTCCGCCCAACAGAGCGACTGTCTTGCCCATCAAGGCTTGGGCAGCCGCACTGCTGCCGGCCGCGATAACAACACCACTGCCTTCATTGCCGACGGGCATCGCTTCCCCCAGCCGACCGGCCATGGCGCGCAAACCGGAGGCGGGCACGTCAGCCGTCACAGCAGGATGGCCGTTCATGCTTGTCTGTTGCGCCGTCGACATGTCCGCCGCCCCAACCAGAAGGCCAAGATCAGACGGATTAATCGGGGCCGCCAGAACCTTCACCAGCACCTGATTTTCGCCCGGCTGATCCACAGCTGTTTCATCAAGATAGATGTCCAACTGCCCTTCAGGCTTGATCAAAGTCCGGATCAGAAGGGATTTTTCGGGCGTATCGGTCATGCTGCTCTCCTATTTCGTTAACGCATGGCTATACCGTCGGCACGTTCGCCACAATAGCTCTGCGGCCTTGGCTGGAAAAACGCAGCCTCGCCTCAGCTTGTGCGGAACGCAGGCCGCGCCTCTCGCGTTGACTTGAACTTGCAACGACACCCTGTTTACGTAAAGGGAAAGCACGACTCATTTGAAGATTGGGAGAGACTCATGGCTGAAGCTTATATCATCGACGCATGCCGCACCCCGCGCGGCGTTGGCAAACCGGGCAAGGGTGCCCTTTCCCACCTCCACCCGCAGCATCTCGCTGCAACCGTGCTGAAGGCGCTGAAGGACCGTAACAACCTCGACACCTCGACCGTCGATGACGTGATCTGGTCCACCTCCTCGCAGAACGGCAAGCAGGGTGGCGATCTGGGCCGCATGGCAGCACTTGCAGCGGGCTATGACATCGGCGCCAGCGGCATGACGCTGGACCGCTTCTGCGGCGGCGGCATCACCTCTGTGAACCTCGCCACGGCTGCCGTCATGTCGGGCATGGAAGACTGCGTCATTGCAGGCGGCACCGAAATGATGAGCTTCACGGCAGCTTATGGTGCAGAACTGGCCAATGCAGGCGTAAAGCCGCTCGGCATGGGGTCGGGAAATGCTGAACTCGACGCTATCCATCCGCAGTCGCATCAGGGCGTTTGCGGCGACGCAATTGCCGCGATGGAAGGCATCCCCCGCGAAGCACTCGACGCGCTGGCTCTTGTCAGCCAGGAACGCGCCGCCCGCGCCATCCGCGAAGGCCGCTTCGATAAGTCACTGATCACGGTCCACAACCCGGACGGTACCGTCGCATTGGACCATGAAGAGTTCCCGCGTCCCGAAACGACAGCCGAAGGCCTCGCCTCGCTGAAGGCCAGCTTTGACGGCATTGCCGACTTTGATCTGGGCGGCACCACGTTCCGCAAGCAGATCCAGCGCCGCTATCCTGAGCTGAACTGGAAGGGCGTGCACCATGCCGGCAACAGCTCTGGCGTTGTCGATGGTGCAGGTGCTGTGCTTCTCGCGTCGAAAGAATACGCCGACAAGCATGGCCTTAAGCCAAGGGCTCGCGTTGTGTGCTACATCAACCAAGGCGATGATCCCACGCTGATGCTGAACGCACCGGTGCCTGCCGCCAAGAAGGCCCTCGCCAAGGCGGGCCTGAAGGTAGAGGACATCGACGTGTGGGAAATCAACGAAGCATTTGCCGTCGTTGCTGAAAAGTTCATCCGTGATCTCAATCTCGACCGCACCAAGGTCAACATCAATGGTGGTGCCATGGCGCTCGGCCATCCGATCGGCGCCACCGGCTCGATGCTGATCGGCACTGCACTTGATGAACTGGAACGCTCGGGCGGACGCTATGGCCTCGTCACCATGTGTGCCGCTGGCGGCATGGCCCCGGCTATCATCATCGAACGCATTTGACGCAGACCTATCGCGCCGCCGTTTGTGCGGCACTGGAGGGCCCCGGCTCTCTTCAAATCCGCACGTTTCCCTGCCCGCCTTTGGCGGCGGGGAACGTGCGAATTGCCGTTCGGGCAGCGGGCGCGAACTTCCCTGATCTTTTGATGACGCGGGGCGGATACCAACTCCGCCCTGATTTGCCGTTTGTGCCCGGCATGGAAGTGGCCGGCGACGTCCTTGAGGTCGGCGCGGATGTGACGGACTTCAAAGCCGGGGACCGTGTCATGGCACAGCTCCGGCTGGGGGGCTTTGCAGAACAGGCCATTGCGCCTGCTGGGCAAATGTTCCCCCTGCCCGACGCGCTAACTTATGAAGAAGGCGCTGGCTGGTATGTGGCGGCGACCACCGCCTGGCATGCCCTGAACGACAAAGCCGATATCCAGCCGGAGGAAACCGTGCTCGTGTTGGGCGCAAGCGGTGGCGTCGGCATGGCGGCTGTGCAGCTTGGCAAGCATAAGGGCGCGACCGTCATTGGGCTGGCCTCTGCCAAGGCAAAGCTAGACGCCATTCTTGCCGCAGGCGCCGACTTTGCTTTTTTGAACGACACGCCTGATCTGCCAGAAGCCGTCAAAGCGGCCACCGGCGGCAAGGGTGTGGACGTTGTTTATGATCCGGTCGGCGGTCCCCTAGCGATCACAGCAACGCGCACGCTCGGCTGGGGTGGTCGCTATTTGATCGTTGGCTTTGCGAGTGGAGAGATCCCCAAATTCCCCGCCAATCACGTCCTAATCAAGGGCTATACCGTCATGGGTCTGCGGGCTGGCGAAGCCACGCGGCGCGACCCTGAATTGGGGAAAAGAACGCGGGCCGCTTTAATCGAATTGGCGGCAACGGGCGTCATGCGCCCCGCCATTTCACACCGCTTCCCTCTTGATCAGACGGGGGACGCCCTGAAAGCACTGGAAAGCCGAGACGTCATCGGCCGGGCTGTGGTGCTACCGTGACCAACGCTCGCGCCTTCAAAATCTTCACGGCGGACCAATGGCAGCAATTTGAGGCGGATGGCACATTTGCCGGAGCCCCAGTCGATCTGGCCGACGGCTATATCCATATGTCGACAGCGGACCAGTTGAACGGCACGCTGGAAAAGCACTTCGCCGGACAGGAAGGCCTCGTCATCGCAGAGATTGATCTCTCCGCCTTTGACGACGCATTGCGTTGGGAAGTGTCGCGCGGCGGGGCGCTGTTCCCGCACCTTTATGCAGAGCTTCCCTTGGCGTCTGTTCTCAGTACCCGGCGGCCATAGGCTAAAAAGCGGAGCGTCGCTTAAGCGTTCGTCCTATCATCAGTAGAGGCTTCTCCGGCGCTCTCCCAAGCCTTGGGCAACCCCCAATGTGATGAGAAACTGTCCAGCAAAATAGAGCGCCCAGATAGCGACGCCAATGAACGCGGCGCCCGCCAGCGGCCCCATTTCTGCAAAAATCAAAAGGTCCGAGGCCACAAACATCACCGCGCCAATGCCGGTGCGGTAGCGGGAGAACCGGCTTGTCCAAGCGCTGCCTGCCATAAGCCCGAGCAGAAGAGCATAGCCGGTCACATCTAAGGCATGTGTAAGAAGCCATGCGATAACCGGTGTGGCAACGGCAAGGAGCACGCCCAAAGCGCGTTGCGACGCTGCGAGATTAGGTCGCCTGTTGCGGCGATAGAGGAGAATCGCGAGGATATGGCCCAACGCAAACGATGCAGCGCCCAATGTGAACGCAACGTCGAGAAGAACGTCCCCCAGCGCGCCAAACGCCATCACGCCGGCAAGCATCACGCCATCACTTGATCTGGCCCGCAACAGCGCAAAAACAGCGAGCAACGCGACCCCAGTGCCTTTCCACACAATCATCATCGGCCCCTGCAGGTCGGCGACAACCACCAAGAGGTAGCTGACGCCGGCAAGGATCGCCCCCCAAAGGCACAATTTCATCAACGTCGTGTTCGGCCCCATAAATCCCCCTTGGTGCAAGACTGCACTGCCTGCACCGCATCTGTCCAGTGGTTCGCGGAAAAGCTCTTAAGACTTATCAAGGGCATGCGCCCTCCCTGCCTCTTGTCCCCCCTCGCCATCGGCGCGCAGATTGCTTAGAGGCGCTTCATGACACATCAGGTTCACATCATAGGCGGTGGGCTCGCCGGTTCTGAAGCGGCATGGCAACTGGCGGAAGCGGGCATCAAAGTCCGCCTGTCCGAAATGCGCGGCAGCGGCGAAAAAACAGCCGCGCACCAGACCGAATACCTGGCCGAACTCGTTTGCTCAAACAGCTTCCGGTCGGACGATGCGGATCGCAACGCCGTCGGCCTCCTGCATCAGGAACTGCGCACGCTTGGTTCGCTCATCATGAAGTCGGCGGATGCACACCGCGTGCCCGCAGGCTCGGCGCTGGCCGTGGACCGCGATGGCTATACCGACGCCGTCACCACAGCTCTGGCCTCCCATCCCAATGTCACGCTGGTGCGCGAACGCATTGACGCTCTGCCAGAGAGGCCTGCGATCATTGCGACAGGCCCGCTCACCGGCTCCGCCCTTGCAGACGCCATCGCGACGGAAACGGGCGAAGATGCCCTCGCCTTCTTCGATGCGCTGGCGCCGATCGTCCACCATGAAAGCGTGGATATGGACACCGCTTGGATGGCCTCCCGCTGGGACAAGGGGGACACGAAGGACTACATCAACTGTCCGATGGATAAGGACCAGTATCTGGCCTTTCACGAGGCACTGATCTCCGGCGAAAAGTCTGAATTCAAGGAATGGGAGGCGAATACGCCTTATTTCGATGGCTGCATGCCAATCGAAGTCATGGCGGAACGCGGCGTCGACACATTGCGTCACGGCCCCATGAAGCCTGTTGGCCTCGACAATCCAAAGACGGGTCGCTGGCCCTATGCCGCCGTTCAGTTGCGGCAGGACAATGCGTTGGGCACGCTGTGGAATATGGTCGGCTTCCAGACCAAGCTGAAACATGCAGAGCAGGTGCGTGTGTTCCGCATGATTCCTGGGCTAGAAAATGCCCAGTTTGCCCGTCTGGGAGGGCTGCACCGCAACACCTTCATCAAATCCCCCAAGCTGCTGGATGGATCACTTCGCCTCAAGTCGCGGCCCAATATCCGCTTTGGCGGGCAGATCACCGGGTGTGAGGGCTATATCGAAAGCGCAGCCGTCGGCCTGCTCGCCGCGCGCTTCTGGATTGATGAGCTGGCCGGGCGTGATCCATCCCTGCCCCCGCTGGAAACCTCGCTGGGCGCATTGCTGAGCCACATCACCGGCGGCGCGGACGCGGAGACGTTCCAGCCGATGAACGTCAACTTCGGGCTGTTCCCGCCGCTGCCGGAGCGAAGCCGCAAGGCTGATCGCAAGCAGCTCTATACAGACCGGGGCCGTGCCGCCCTCGCCGAGTGGCTGTCGCCTCAGGCGTCGGCATCCTCGCTTTCAGAGGTTGCCGGTTGAGGTGATTTTTCAGGCGGAGGGCAATCCGCCCGCGCCGGCTTCGCCTTGCGGATGACGCGCGTCGTTGCGAACTCCCGCCTGTCCAGCACGCCGGATTTGTCGCCATCGGCCTTGGCAAACTTCTCCGACGTCTTGGCTGCATATTCATCGAAAGAGATGGTGCCGTCGCCATTGGTGTCGAGCCGGGCAAAGGCGCGCTGGCGGGTGAACAGGAACTCCGCCTTTGCGATGGCCCCGTTCTTGTCCTTATCGGTGCGGTTGAAGCGCTTTTCCTCTTTGGTCGCCTCATCGGCGGCCGGTGCTTTCAGCGGCCCTCCAGAGCTTGCGCCCGCCGCCTCAGCCGGCGCGGGCGGCAACGGCACCTGGCTTGCCGCCATTTCCCGGACAAGGAAGAAACCGATCCCCATCAGCACCAACATGGATGCCGCACCGCCAAGATACCGCCACATATCGCACCTCTTTGTATGAATGCGACATGATAGAGATTGCCACAGCGCTGTCCAGCTATGACGTCAAGACAGCGTGGCGGAAGGCGCGCAGCAGGCGCCGGGGGGAACCGGGGCGGCGCGCCTCCGGATGTGCCAGATCATCCCGCGCCAGCCCGATGAGAACACGCGCGGACCGCGGCAAGGGCTTCAGAACATCAGGCTCCTGCCGCTTTGCCGCATCCGCGACCTGAGATGCCAGCTGCGGGTCGGAGCAATGGAAGGCAAAGTCCACCAGCGCCCAGTAACGCAACCCTATGGTTAACGCTGGACTGTTGAAAACCGGAGCCAAGGCGGCACTGCGGAGGTCCGCAAAGCGCCTAACTGCCTCAATTTCCAGCGGGTCTTCCAGAAGATGCTCCCAAGCGGATGGCAGCTCCGCCAACCATGCAGCCCCCGACGGGCCAAGGATCGCACCAATACGGAGGAGAAGTGGCTCGGGCGCAGCCTCCCTGCCCGCTGCCAGCGCCTCAAGCTGATCACGCCACCAGGCAAGGCGGATTTGCGCAATCATGGGTTCCCGCACCGTGCGCAAGATATCGGCCAAGGCTTCGTCCAAAGCAAAGACAAGTTCCAGCTTCGGGCGCAGCTTTGCCCCCGCATAAGCGAGCGAAAGCAACCGATCCGGGTCTTTAACCATTACCACGCGTTAACCGTGCTCTTTCAACCGACGTTAGCCCTGTCTGACGCATAGCCCCTAGTGAACAAGAGTTTCTGGTGGGGCAAGTATGAACATCAACAGGGGCAAGGCTTTGGAAAAGGCACATTATTCCGGCTTCCTGACGCGGCTGGCCAAGAATCAGGCCGGCAACGTCATGCCGCTGCTCGGCTTCCTCGTCTTTCCGATGGCCGCGATGGTGGGCGGTGCCGTTGACCTCAGCCGTATCTACATGGTGCAGACGCGCCTTCAAAACGCCTGCGATGCCGGCGCCATTGCCGCGCGCAGAGGCATGACCGGCGCGTCTCCGTCCAACGCTGACAAGACCATGGGCAACCAGTATTTTGACGCCAACTTTCCGGCTGGTTCTTTTGGCGCAACGAGCGTGACGCGCAGCTATGGCGGCACGGACAACAAAGTCGTCGGCACGGCAACTGCTGTCGTGCCTGCAACTGTCATGAAAGTCTTCGGACGTGAAGATTTTTCAGTCGAAGCTTCGTGCACCGCTGTCCTTTCGGTCCCAAATGCGGACGTGATGTTTGTTCTCGACGTGTCTGGTTCCATGCTCGCCACTCCCTCAGGAGATACCGTGAGCAAACTTGATGGTCTCAAGGCTGCAGCCATTAGTTTCTACAAGGCGCTCGGGGCGGGTTCGGCTGATCCCATCAAGGGGCCAAGGATACGATACGGGTTCGTACCCTATGGGACGAACGTCAATGTCGGCAGCCTTCTGAACAATAGTTGGATGGCAGATACCGCGCCTTACCGCACCCGCATCGCTACAATCAGCCAAGTCTGGACCTATACTTTAGGCAATGAATCCGGGCTTAGCGCTTGGTCTGCATGGACCCCTGCGACCATGCCAACCTCATTCAACACCCAAACCGGTTTCACGGGCTGGGGCTTGCTTGGTACCAATGCGTCAACAACAATTACCGTCAACAGCGTCAGCTATCGCTATCGTCATGCGACGGCGAACAACAGCGGTACATGCTCAGGGTTAAACAACCTCGCCAACAGCGGCACGACGATGATCGCACGGACAGATGTTGCGGGTACCCTGTCGGGGAACAATTTACAGTCAACGACGAACAACCCGCCAGTTTATAACGCCGTCGCGCCGCCCAGTCAGCAAGTCTTGACCTATAACCGCCAAGAACCGCGCACGGTGACCGGCTATCGCTACCGCTGGCAGAGTGTTGGCGGAACCAACGGCTGCTGGCTGGAACGCGGCAACGGATCCTATAACCGGACGCAAACGGCGACATCCACGAGGTCGATCAGCTGGCTTCAGCAGGACAGCGTGACGGGATGGACCTATGGAGTCCGGACGATAGACGTTTCCCCCCTTCAGGCCGGCGGCTCAACTTGGAACACAACCTTGTCGATCCCGGATGCAACCACCACCAACGTCACGGTGCGATTGTCCGGCCAGTCGTCAACCAGCACCATTGCTGTGCCTGCCCCGCAGACGTTCCAATGGCGCGGCTGCATTGAAGAAGCGCAGTCAGACAATACGATCACGGCAACCTCACCTCTCTCTATCCCCGCTGGCGCGAATGACATGAAGGTCGATCTGGTTCCTACCAACGCAAACGAATTCTGGAAGCCGCATTTGGCGGATTTTGTATGGGGACCTAACGCCAGCGGAACGTCTTACTTTCAACACTCAAACTCTTCCGACGTCTGTGTCACGGCAGCCAGGGGGCTTCAGCGCTATGCGGATGAAGCAGCCTTTAAAGCTTACACCGATACACTGGTTGCCGTTAGCACATCTAACACCCAGCACGACATTGGTATGGTTTGGGGCGCTCGCCTGCTATCTCAGGATGGAATTTTTGGACCGACCAACAGGGATTCCGCCGCGCCGCAGGGTTATCAGGTCTCGCGCCACCTCGTCTTCATGACAGACGGGCTTATGAATTCCCAGAAGCACTATTACGGACCTTGGGGTATCTCTCGCCTTGACGGACGCGACGTTCCGACGACGCAACAGGATGTCAATAACGGTAGCGAGGACATGAACGACAAGCATTATCGCCGGATGGAGATGATCTGTAATGCGGCCCGACAAAAGGGCTTCACCGTATGGGTTGTCGGCTTCGGCATGACCACATTGCCCGACCAGCTCAAAAACTGTGCCTCCGGGCCGGAAAACGCCGTTGTTGCAAGCAGTTCGTCAGCGCTTGCCACAGAGTTCCAGAAGATCGCCAAAAACATTGGTGGCCTCCGGCTTACCAAGAATTGAGGGGCCAAAAATGCTGTCACGATTTCTGAAGAATGAGCGGGGCGCGGCAATGGTGGAATTTGCCTTTGTCGCGCCGGCCGTCATCACGTTGGTGATGGCCGGGCTCGATCTTGGCTACCAGCAATATCTGCGCGCAGTCATTGGCGGAAGCGTTGAATCCGTCGCTCGAAAGGCGTCGGTCGGATCGGGCATGACGTCCGCCCAAATAGACACGTCTATCAAGACGAAAGTCGCTGCCGTTCTTCCGGCAAGCGCGCGTAAAGATGCGATCACCATTACGAAGAAAAGCTATTATAATTTCTCGCGGGTTGGGAAGCCTGAAAAGCTGACCACCGATCAAGGGACGATTGGCACCTATGATCAAGCAACGGATTGTTACGAGGATGCGAATGAAAACAACCGGTACGATGCTGCCGGTGGCGCATCCGGAATTGGTGGCGCCGACGACATCGTCTTTTACCAAATCGATGTCCAGTTCCCGCGCCTATTGCCTATTGCCGGACTGTTAGGCTGGCCAACGCAGCAGACCGCGACCGTGAAGTCCATCATCAGGAACCAGCCATATGACGGACAGAGCGCGCCCAAAATTCTTTGTAGAACCCCCTGAGAGTGCAGAGAAAATGAAAAAGGTAAAGACACCGGTCACCGGCCCTGTATCGCATTTCCGCAGGCTGGGCAGCGACACATCTGGTCTCGCCATGCTCGAATTTGCGCTGTCGATGCCGCTGCTCATCCCCCTGTGTTTCGTTGGAATTCAGACGGCAGACTATACGCTGGCCAATATGCGATTGAGCCAGATCTCCTCGATGGTCGCCGACAACGCCGGGCGTGTGCGCAGGGCAATTGACGAAACCGACATTGACGAAGTGATGATTGCCGCAAGACTTGCCGGTGCGTCGCTAAAGCTTGGTGAGCGCGGTCGGATCATTCTGTCCAGTGTCGAGCCTAATGGACAGAGCGGCGGCAATGCAGGCCAAAAGATAACTTGGCAACGCTGCTTCGGCATGAAGAACGTCGCCTCGGCTTTTGGCGCTGAAGGCGCGGGGGCAACCAACAGCAGTCTCGCCCAGGGCATCGGCCCGACGGGTCAAAGAATCGTGGCCCCCGCCAATTCTGCCGTTCTCTATGTGGAACTTCAATATGACTACCAACCGGTCGTCCCGGATTTTCTGTTTGCTCCCAGAACAATCACTTACAGATCTGCTTATAGCAAACGTGAAGGCATAGCGACCTATCCGACGAACCTCGCAAGCCTTGTGGCACCACAGCGCCGGCTTTGCAGCGTCCGCTCCGCAACCTGACCCCTGGGTCAGGCGCGGTAGCAGACCTTCCGGACCGCCTCGATGACGCTGGCTGTTGTCACCAACGCAAGCTTTTCGAGGTTGTTGGCATAAGGCAGCGGCACGTCCACATTCGTGACACGGGCAACCGGCGCGTCGAGATAGTCAAAACCGTCTTCCATCGCGATCGCCATGATTTCGCTTGCAATGGAACAGCTTGGCCAGCCTTCTTCAACAATAACGAGCCGGTTGGTGCGGGACAGGCTTTCCAACACCGCGCCTTTATCCAGCGGACGCAGGGTGCGCAGGTCGATCACCTCGGCATCAATCCCCTCACCCGCCAGCGCTTCGGCGGCTTCTAGAGCAAGCCCGACGCCAATGGAGTAGCTGACGATGGTGACGTCCTTGCCGGGACGCATCGTCCGCGCCTTACCGATGGGGACGATGTGTTCGCCCAACGGAACGTCAAAGCTGCGGCCATAGACCAGTTCGTTTTCAAGGAAGACGACTGGGTCCTGACTGCGGATCGCCGCCTTCAACAGCCCCTTGGCGTCAGCGGCGTCATATGGCGCAATCACAACAAGGCCAGGAACGCTCGCATACCAGGGTGCATAATTCTGGCTATGCTGCGCGCCGACGCGTGACGCCGCGCCATTGGGGCCGCGGAACACGATGGGACAGCGCATCTGGCCGCCGGACATATAATTCGTCTTCGCGGCAGAATTGATAATGTGATCAATGGCCTGCATCGCGAAGTTAAAAGTCATGAACTCCACAATCGGGCGAAGGCCACCCATCGCGGCGCCCGTACCGATACCAGCAAAGCCATATTCGGTGATAGGCGTGTCAATGACGCGCTTGGCACCAAATTCGTCGAGCAGGCCTTGGGTCACCTTATAGGCGCCCTGATATTCGGCGACTTCTTCCCCCATCACAAAGACGCGCGGATCGGCGCGCATTTCTTCCGCCATGGCGTCACGCAGGGCTTCCCGCACCGTCAGGCGCTGGGTCTCTTCGCTCAAGTCAGAGGTCGCAGCTGGGGCCAACACAGGTGCAGCAGCCTGAGGCGCTGCAACAGGTGCCGGTTGCGCAACAGCCGAAGGAGCAGGCGCAAGTGCGGCCTTAGGCGCTGCACTCTCCCCCTCACTCACGATGGTCGCGATGACTGTGCCAACCTTCACATTGTCGGTGCCTTCGGCAATCAGGATTTCCCCGACCGTGCCTTCGTCCACAGCCTCAAATTCCATGGTCGCCTTGTCGGTTTCGATTTCCGCAAGAATGTCGCCAGAGCGCACGGTATCCCCGGCCTTGACGAGCCACTTGGCCAATGTGCCTTCTTCCATCGTCGGGGAAAGCGCGGGCATTTTCAGTTCGGTTGCCATCAATAGCGCTCCACCAACACGTCAGTATAAAGTTCGGAAGGATCAGGTTCCGGCGACGTTTCGGCGAAATCGGCCGCCTCATTGACGATGCTGCGGATCTCCTTGTCGATGGCCTTCAATTCTTCCTCGGTGATGCCCGCGGTTTCCAGGTCGTGCTTCAAACCTTCGATGGGATCAGATTTTTCGCGGACCTGCTGCACTTCCTCACGTGACCGATACTTGGCCGGGTCAGACATGGAGTGGCCACGATAGCGGTAGGTCTGTGCTTCAAACACGACCGGACCATTGCCTGCACGCACGAAGTCAACCGCAGCCTGCGCTGCACCACGCACTTCCAGCACGTCCATGCCATTGCAGACCATGCCCGGAATGCGGAAAGCCTCCCCACGGCGCCAAAAGTGCGTCTCCGCGCTCGACCGGTCTACAGCCGTGCCCATGGCATAGCGGTTGTTTTCAACCACGAAGATGATCGGCAATTTCCAAAGCGCCGCCATGTTGAAGGCCTCGTACACCTGGCCCTGATTGGCAGCGCCGTCGCCAAAGTATGCAACGCAAATGCCGCCATCTTCGTTATACTTATGCGCAAAAGCCAGGCCCGCACCCAACGGCACCTGCGCGCCGACGATGCCGTGACCGCCGTAGAATTTATGCTCGACCGAGAACATATGCATCGATCCGCCCTTGCCGCGCGAAATGCCGGCCTCGCGGCCCGTCAATTCGGCCATCACAAGTTTGGGGTCGATACCGCACAGCAGCATATGGCCATGGTCGCGGTATCCGGTGATGACGCTGTCCTTATCGGTCAGCGCTGTCTGGATACCGGCCGCGACGGCTTCCTGACCGATATAAAGGTGGCAGAAGCCGCCAATAAGACCGAGGCCGTATAATTGGCCTGCCTTTTCCTCGAAACGCCGAATGAGAAGCATTTCGCGATAGAGACGCAGCAATTCTTCTCGCGTTGCTGCATGCCGCTTTGGCTCTGCCGGTTTTGCGAGTTGCTCGGTCGGCGCTTTCTTTGTTGCTGCCTTGGCCAAGTGGAAACCTTCCTCGATCCTGGGGAGAATTGGAACCACGCCTATAAACAGCATTCGGGCCCGGCGGCAACGCCGCTGGCAACCTTTTTGACGCTACGGAAACGAATGCAGCCGCTCAGTGGAGCGGAATGATGACCTCATCGGGGTGCGCAAGGCCAAGTTCGCGGCGCACAAGTTCATCCACCAGGTCAGGATTGGCGCGTTTCGGATCGAGCAGCACAACGCGGTTCGCCACTTCGGCCTTTTCCTTTTGGAGCAGGGCCAGTTCGGCCTGCCGCTTTTCCAGCATCTGCCGGTATTCAAAGCCGGCCAGCACCCCATTTGCTCCAAACAGGGCATAGCCGCCAAAGAAGGCAACAATGATCATGGCAAAAGCCGGCGTGGCCGCCGACCGAAGCATGTTCCAAAGATTTCTCGCCCTCTTCATGCAGGCCCTTGAATCACAAGCGATTCAAGCGGTCAACCCCGACTGGCCTTAAAAACGACTCAGTTGATCAAAAAATTGACCGTCCGGCGTATCGGGCGATCGGTCCGAGCTCTTCTTCGATGCGGATCAACTGGTTGTACTTTGCCAACCGGTCTGAACGTGCAAGGCTACCCGTCTTGATCTGCCCGCAATTGGTGGCGACCGCGAGGTCAGCAATTGTGGCATCTTCGGTCTCGCCCGAGCGGTGCGACATGACCGACGTGTAGCGGGCGCGGTGCGCCATATCGACAGCGGCCAGCGTTTCGGTCAGCGTCCCGATCTGGTTGACCTTCACGAGGATCGAATTCGCCAATCCTTCGTTAATGCCGTCATGCAAGCGCTTGGGATTGGTCACGAACAGGTCGTCGCCCACGAGCTGACAGGACGCGCCAATTTTGTCGGTCAGATACTTCCACCCCGCCCGGTCATCTTCGCCCATGCCGTCTTCAATCGACTTGATTGGATATTTGGCGGCAAGGTCGGCCAGATAGTCGGCATGCTCTTCCGGTGAAAGCACGCGCCCTTCGCCCTCAAGGTGATAGTTGCCGTTCTTGAAATACTCTGTCGACGCGCAATCGAGCGCAAGGACAACATCATCGCCGGGCCGATAACCGGCCGCTTCGATGGCCTGCATGATGAAGTCGAGCGCTTCGGACGCGGAGGCCAGATTGGGGGCAAAGCCGCCTTCATCGCCAACGGCCGTTGCCAAGCCCTTGTCATGCAGCTTCTTTTTCAGCGTGTGGAAGATTTCTGACCCCATACGAACAGCATCGAAGATCGTGTCCGCGCCAACGGGCATGACCATGAATTCCTGAAAGTCGATTGGGTTGTCGGCATGCGCACCGCCATTGATGATGTTCATCATCGGAACCGGCAGCACATGGGCCGAAACACCGCCTACATAGCGATACAGCGGCAACCCACGGGAATCAGCCGCAGCCTTTGCCGTCGCAAGGCTGACGCCGAGGATGGCGTTCGCGCCAAGGTTGGCCTTATTGTCGGTACCGTCGAGCACGATCATCGCGGCATCGACTTCCCCCTGGTCTTCCGCATCCATGCCAAGCAGCGCGTCCGCAATAGCGCCGTTCACATTGTCCACGGCGGATTGAACGCCCTTGCCGAGCCATTTCGACGTATCGCCATCGCGCTTTTCCACCGCTTCATAGGCGCCTGTCGAAGCCCCCGATGGAACCGCCGCACGCCCGAAGCTGCCATCTTCCAGAAGGACATCGACCTCTACCGTCGGGTTACCCCGGCTATCAACAATCTGGCGGGCATGGATATCGAGGATGGCCGTCATTATATGAGTCTCCGAAGCTGCTTGGCGGTATGGGCATGGGCCTCTATCTGTCAGGCAGCGACAGCGCAACCATGAGGAAACGGATCGACATGGCCACGACAGACGACGCCCCGAAAAAGCCCGCTTCAAAGTCGGCTGCCAAGCCTGCGGCTAAGCCCGCTGCAAAGCGCCCGGCTGTTCGCAAAGCGACTCCGGCAAAAGCACCTATCGCCAAGGCAGTCGCAACGAAAGCAACCGCGACAAAGGCGACGGCAGCAAAGGCAACTGCCGCCAAGGCTAAAAAGCCCACGACCAAGGCCGCGGCTAAGCCAGCTCGCGGATTGCAAGGCGAAGCGCAGAACATGTTTGGCAAGGTGAAGACCAGTGCGCGCGATGCGGCTGCGTCCGGCAAGGACAGGGCAACATCGGCTCTTTCAGAAGTCTCGGCGATGGTCGGCAACGTGGCAGGCGCCCTGGATGATAAGGTAGGCCCGCAATATGGCGACTATGCCCGCAAGGCCGCCGATGCTGTGTCCGGCCTCGCAGACTCCCTGAAATCTAAGGATATCGACGATCTTTTGGATCAAGCACGTACCTTTGTGCGGACGCGGCCGGCCGTTGCCATAGGCGCTGCCGCTGCGCTTGGCTTTGTGCTGACGCGCATCGTCCGTGCCGGCGACGATAAAGACGCCTGATTGCGAGCCGATGGACGCAGAACCACCCCCGACGGACGTTGATGGCCCAAGCGTACGTGACCTGATTGGTCAGCTTGTGGCCGATACGAAAGCCTATGCCCGGGCAGAGATGGGTTATCTCCGAGCCGAGCTCGGCGACAGAACGTCGCACCTTGGCCCAGCGGTCGGCCTCATGGCCGTCGCTGGCATTTTGGTGTTCGCTTTGATTGTCGCGATCGTGGTCGGCCTGATGATCTGGATCGGGCAAGCCATCGGCATGGGGTGGTCAATTCTGATAGTCTCGGCAGGCTTTGGCCTGCTGGCCTATATACTGGTCCGTATGGGCCTGAGCCACTTCAATCAGGTGACCCGGCCGTGGGAAAAGCCATGACACAGCGCGATGACGCATTGGCCAAAGTGCGTGCCGCCAAGGCGCGTTTTGAGGACAGCCTTTCCCTCGCGCGTCACAACATGACGCCCGTAAAGCTCGGCAAGCGCGCGGCAGCCAAAACCAAGCGGGGCGTCACCGGCGCCGTTCAGGCACAGCCTGTCGCAACAGTAGCTATCGGCTTAGGCCTCCTCGCCTTCTTGTTTCGCAAACCCCTTGCCGGTCTTGTCCGGCGTATCAGAAAGGAACAGCGCCATGACTGACAACCTCCGTTCCAAGGCTAGCGCGCGCTACAACGATGTTCGTGGCAAGGCTGAACAGGCGCTGGCGACGGGAAAGACAAAGGCGCATGACGCCCTTGAAGCAGGCAAGGTCCGCGCAAAAGAAACTGCAGCCGTCACGCGCGAAAAGGCAAAGGTCGCGGCACAAACGACATCTCAGCAACTCGACAGCAATCCGCTGACGGCTATTGCCGGGGGACTGGCGATCGGTGCCATCATTGCAGCCGCCCTGCCCCGCACGGCGCGCGAAACAAAGATCGCAGGCCCTGTTGGCCGTAGCGTCAGAAAAACAGCGAAGGCTGCGGCGAAAGTTGCTGGCGACGTTGCCAAGGCGGAACTTTTTGCGCTAGGGCTGACCTCGGATGCCGCACGCCAAACGGCTCGCGAGCTCGCCGGAAAAATCGGGAAGGCTGCAACGACAGCCGGTACAGCCGCAGCCAAGACAATACGCAAAGGGAAAGAATGAGCGATAGCAAACTGCATCTGGTGTTCGGCGGCCGCGTTAAGGACCCCCGCACACTCGATTTCGCCGACTTGAAGTCAATGGACGTCGTCGGGTTCTTCGCTGATTATAAGAGCGCTGAAGAAGCCTGGCGGAACGCCGCGCAGCGGACCGTTGATGATGCAGAAATGAAATATGTGGTGGTCCACATGCACCGGCTGCTTCAACCCGAAGTTTTGGCGCCAGCCAAAGGCAACTAGGCTTCGGCTTCAACAAGTTTCTGAAGGGCGGCCACATTGAGCGGGCCGGCCCTCAGAAATCCCTGAAAGTGGCTGCAACCCGCCCGTGCGAGAAGGCCAAGCTGACCTTCGCTTTCAACCCCTTCTGCTATGACCGACAAACCTAGGGAATGGGCCATGTCTATGGCGCCCCGCACCACAACGCTGTCGCGCTCCGTTCCGGTGATTTCCGCCGAAAGTCCATGATCCAGCTTCAGATAATCGGCCGGGAGCGCCTTGAGATAGGCAAGGCTGGAATAGCCCGTGCCAAAATCATCAATGGCAACACGGCACCCCGCAGAGCGGAACTTGGCAAGGACCTTCGCTGAGGCGTCAAGATCCTCCATCAGGCCCGTCTCGGTGACCTCCACCGTCAGCCGCGTCCGCGCAAAGCCGCACGACTCCACCCGAGCCAGAAAACGCTGCGCAAAGCCGGGATGCTTGATATCGCGCGCAGTGACATTGACGGACAAGCGCAGGCGCGAAAGCGACGTCGGCCAGGCCGCAGCGAGCTCCAGCGCGCGGCGCTGAATATGGGCCGACAGTTCCACAAGATAGTCTGACTGCTCTGCCACCGTGAACAGCGTTTTTGCGCCGATCAGGCCATATTTCGGATGCTGCCAGCGCGCCAAGGCCTCAACGCCGTCAATACGTCCGCTCGCAATGGCAAATTGCGGCTGGAACAGAATCTCAATCTCGCCTTTGGCCAAAGCGTTGCGCAAATCCGCCTGTAGCGCTGAAATACGACCCGCAACCTTTGTGTCTCCGGTCGTGACAAGGCGGATTGGCCCTGTATCTTCCTTGCGCGCATCTGCCACCGCCTTGGCCGCACGGCGGACGATCGACCCACGATCTTTCGCGCCCGCTTCGGCCACAGCAATTCCGATATGGCACCCAAGCCGGACCGTTTTTCCGTCAGCCGCCACGGGTTGGCCGACACGTTCGACAATCGCTTCGGCCAAAAGAAGAAGCCGGTCGGGCGATATATCCCCGACCAGCGCCACGCCAAATTCCGCGCCTGCCATGCGGGCGGTGATGCAATTGAGCCCCGATTCGGCGACGAGTGGCTCAAGCCGGTGCCCCACGGCGCGCAACACGGCATCGGCGGCATTGGCGCCCAAGGCTTCATTGATGGCATCAAAGCGGGCGATGTTGACGATCAGGAGCCAGACCGTTTCGGTTTGGCCATTGCGTTCCAGCCAGCGGCGGAGTTCCGCGCTATCGGCAAGGCCTGTCAGCGAGTCAGCGTCGCCGGGTGCCAAAACACCCGATGATGCCATGGCGCGGGCGGCATAGCGCTTTGCCGAGATGAGCACGGCCTGAAGTTCTGCGGCACTATAGGGTTCTGACAGAAGATGCGTCGCCCCGGCATTCACCAGTTCCAAGGCGCTATCGGACCCCGCAGGATACATAACCACAATCGCAACGCCATTGCGGCCAAGCTTTGGCGCGATGACCGCAACTGACGTGCTGGCGTCCGGATCAACGCAACCGTCGACCAGCAGAACGTCAGCCCCCGACCTGATGATGCGGCCCTGCAACCCCGCAACACGCCGGGAGGCGGACGCGCGCCACCCCAGCCCTATGACGGCGGCAAGGATCTCATCACGGCGCGATTGCGAATACACCATGACCGGTGCCGTCGCGCCTTTCTGGACGTCTGAGGGAAGAGAATGCTTCACAAAGGTGCCTTAGCGCCAAGGCCTTGGGAATTTCCTAACTTGAACAGGACTTGTCCCCTGCCGCTCTCCGCACTAGCACCGCCTCCATGGGATGCGGAACAAACACAGGACTGCAAGATCGCTATGGGCGGCAGATCAGCTATGTGCGCCTGTCTTTGACAGACCGCTGCGACATGCGCTGCCGCTATTGCATGGCAGAGCAGATGGAATTCCTGCCCCGCAGCGAGATTCTTTCGCTCGAAGAAATCGCCCGACTGGCTGAAGCCTTTGTGGCCCGAGGTGTTCGCCGTATCCGCCTGACGGGTGGAGAGCCCCTCGTCCGGCGCGGCGCGACCGATGTGGCGCGGCAAATCGGCCGCCTGATCGGACATGGTCTGGACGAACTGGCGATCACCACAAATGGTGCGAGCCTTGCCAAACATGCCGATGACCTTTGGGACGCGGGCATTCGCCGGATCAATGTCAGCCTCGACACGCTGGATGCAAACCGGTTTGCGAAGATTACGCGGATCGGCCGACTGGACACTGTTCTGGAGGGGCTTGAAGCAGCTCGCGCACGTGGATTTTTAATTAAAATCAACATGGTCGCGCTAAAATCTCTCAATGATGATGAATATAGCGACATGCTTGCCTGGTGCATGTCCCAAGGCTTTGACCTGTCCTTTATCGAAACCATGCCGCTCGGCCATATCGACGAAGACCGGACCGACCGCTTTTATCCACTGACGGCGGTCCGCGAGACGCTGGAACAGTCGTTTAACCTGCTTCCGTCCACCCACCGCACCGGCGGGCCTGCACGCTATTGCTCCGTTGAGGGCAGCCAAACGCGGGTCGGGTTCATTTCACCACTCACCGCCAATTTCTGCGCGTCATGCAATCGCGTCCGCGTATCGGCGTCTGGAAAGCTTTATATGTGCCTAGGCCATGAAGATCATGTCGATTTGCGGGGCGCCTTACGTGGAGACGACCCATCCTTGTTTGATAAGCTCCTCGACCAAGCCATTGGTGCGAAACCGGAACGCCATGATTTCAATCTCGGCTTTGCTGCCACGCAGCGCCATATGAGCGTCACCGGCGGATGAAACGCGCACTGCTCGTCTCGCCGACCGCACCTGCTCAAGAAGCCGCGGATCAGCTTCGCAACGCCTATGATTGGGCGGACCTGCGGGAAGCGGACATGATCGTCGCGCTCGGCGGTGATGGCTTCATGCTGCAAACGCTCCACGGCATGCTGGGGCGCAAGCGCATCGTACCTGTTTTCGGCATGAACTTGGGCACCGTTGGCTTCCTCATGAACGATTGGCGGGTCGAAGCGCTCGACGAACGCCTCGCCAAGGCGAAATCCTTCCATATCTGCCCGCTGCGCATGGAGGCGGAGACCATTGATGGAGAACAGGTCTCCAGCCCAGCCATCAACGAAGTGTCGCTGCTACGTGAAACACGCCAGACCGCAAAGCTGGAAGTGGAAGTCAACGGACGCGTGGTTCTGGATGAACTCGTGTGCGACGGTGTCCTTGTAGCCACCCCAACCGGGTCGACCGCATATAATCTCTCCGCTCAGGGACCAATCCTTCCGCTCGATTCTCCATTGCTCGCGCTCACGCCGATCAGCCCGTTCCGACCCCGCCGCTGGCGCGGTGCCATCTTGCCGGACAATGCGACCTTGCAGTTCCGTGTTCTCGACCCCGTTAAGCGCCCTGTGAGCGCTGTGGCCGACCAACAGGAGGTCCGTGACGTTGCATCCGTGCGCGTCACCACAGACCGCACCACAAAGCTCACAATGATGTTCGATCCCGAACATGCACTCGACGATCGGATTGCCATGGAGCAATTTGCAGTCTGAACGGGTTGCCAAGCAGAATTGGCCTGCTATACGCGCCGCCTGTAGAGCGTTCCCCGGTAGCTCAGCGGTAGAGCATCCGACTGTTAATCGGACGGCCGCCTGTTCGAATCAGGCCCGGGGAGCCACTCTCACTTTTCTCCCAAATCGCTACAGATCTGCAGGCCCGTTCTGGGCTTGTTCTTTTTTTTGCTTGACGATGGAACAAATCAGGATCATTACCGTGAGAACAAAAGGAGATCGCTATGCAAATCGTCGCTTTCATGTTCTTCGCTACGGTTCTGGGTTTTGCCGGATTGTTGATTCGCGGCATGTTGTCTGACGCGGCAGAGCGGATCGAATCTGCATTGTCCGGTCAGGTCATGACGACGGAAGTGGAGTGCGCAAAAGTGTACGTCATGCGTCGTCGCCCTGCCCTCGCATCGGCCACGGTTCCTGCAACGGCCTTCCGCATGGCGGCCTAAGGCGGCACTTAGTTTGGCTGAACCTTGCGCGCGGCTTTGACCTTGGCATAGCTGCGGACGCTGAAGGGGATCATCGCGATATAGCCGACGGCGATCACGATCAGTGTGATCCACGGCTCTGAAAACAGCGCTGTTCCAAGCAATGCCAGCAGCAGAATAGCCTCAAGCCGAATATGGCGCCGCAGCCGGATCGAGCCCCAGCTAAAGGTCGCCACGTTTGAGATCATCAGGATCGCTACGAAAACGATCCAAGGCGCGACTATCGCAGGATTGCGAAACAGTTCGTTTTCCGTGACGAGCCAGAGATAGAGCGGCAGGAAAGCGATCCCCGCCCCCGCAGGCGCCGGAACGCCCGTCAAGAAACCAGCGGATTTGTGCGGCTGGTCCTCGGCATCAATGGCAGCATTGAAGCGCGCAAGGCGCAAGGCACAGCACACCGCAATTGCCAGCGCGCAAATCCAGCCAAATTTCGGAAAATTCTGTAGAGACCAAAGGTACATGATGATCGCAGGCGAAACGCCGAACGCGATGACATCAGACAGAGAATCGAGCTCAGCGCCAAACCGGCTCTCGGCCTTCAGCAGGCGCGCGATCCGTCCATCTATGCCATCCAGCATCGCCGCGATGATAATCGCGCCAATCGCGCGTTCCCAGTCACCGGGATGCGGATCATAGCCCGCAGCCGAGATAGCAAAGCGAATGCCCGTCAAGCCGAAGCACAGCGCGAGCGCAGTGACCGCATTCGGCACAACGGCGCGCAGGCTAATCCCCTGGCGGTTATCCGGCATCGTTATTGGGTGATGGCGACAGCGGCTGCGCTGTCCCCAATCACGCCAAGGATGGTTTCACCGGCAACACAGCGCTGCCCAAGCGCAACCTTCGGCGCGGTCCCCTTGGGGAAATAGACGTCGACTCGGCTCCCAAAGCGGATCAGGCCAACGCGTTCACCCGCAGTGACAGTGTCCCCAACCTTGGAGAAGGGCACGATGCGGCGGGCAACAAGCCCTGCGATCTGCGTGAAGCCGATCTTCACGCCATCCGCACGTTCGACGAGGAAATGCTGGCGTTCATTGTCTTCGCTCGCCTTGTCGAGGTCCGCATTGAGGAATTTTCCGGGGATGTACTCGATCTTGCGAACGATGCCGGCAATGGGCGAGCGATTGATGTGAACGTCAAACACGCTCATGAAAATCGACACGCGCACCACAGGTTCCTCGGCGAGGCCGTCGCCGCCCGAAATTTCCTTAGGCGGCATCACCGTCTGGATGAGCGTGACCATGCCATCGGCAGGTGCCACGATCGCATTCGGATCTTGCGGCACACTGCGGATCGGATCCCGGAAGAAAGCGAGAATCCAAATGGTCAGCCCAACGAAGAGCCAGGATATAAATGTCCAGCCAATCACCCAGAACGCAGCAACGACGGCCGCTGAAATAAGTGCGAATTTGCGCCCTTCCGGGTGCACGGCGGGCCAAGCCCATTTGACGCCTTCGCCCGCAGCGACGGCTTTTTCATGTTCGGTCATAACCCCTTCATAGGCAAAGGGGCGCCATCATACAATCAGAGCGGTTGATCGCAGCGAAATCCCGCCCTAAGGCCTCGCCAGACCTCATCCCCAGGGAAAGACGAGAAGCATGGCAAAGATCAAGGTGAACACGCCTGTCGTGGAAATCGACGGCGACGAAATGACCCGCATCATCTGGCAGTGGATTCGCGAAAAGCTGATCCTGCCTTATCTTGATATCGATCTGAAATATTACGATCTCTCCGTTGAGAAGCGTGACGAGACAGGCGATCAGATCACGGTCGACGCTGCCAATGCCATCAAGCAATATGGCGTCGGCGTGAAGTGCGCCACCATCACGCCAGACGAAGCGCGCGTGGAAGAATTCGGCCTTAAGAAGATGTGGAAGTCGCCCAACGGCACCATCCGCAACATTCTGGGTGGCGTGGTGTTCCGCGAGCCGATCGTCATCAAGAACGTTCCCCGGCTGATCCCAGGCTGGACGGACCCGATTGTCGTTGGCCGTCATGCCTTTGGTGACCAGTATAAGGCGACCGATTTCCTCGTCCCCGGCCCCGGCAAGCTGCGTCTTGTCTGGGATGGTGATAATGGCGACAAGATCGACGAAGAAGTCTTCCAGTTCCCGTCACCGGGCGTCGCCCTTGCGATGTACAATCTCGACGATTCGATCCGTGACTTTGCGCGCGCCTCGATGAACTATGGCCTCGGCCTCGGCTGGCCGGTGTACCTGTCGACCAAGAACACCATCCTGAAGGCCTATGATGGCCGCTTCAAGGACCTGTTCGCCGAAGTTTTCGAGAACGAGTTCAAGGACAAGTTCAAGGAAGCTGGCATCGTTTATGAACATCGCCTCATCGACGACATGGTCGCCTCCGCGCTAAAGTGGAGCGGCAAGTTCGTCTGGGCCTGTAAGAACTATGATGGTGACGTTCAGTCGGATCAGGTCGCACAGGGCTTTGGCTCGCTTGGCCTCATGACGTCAGTTCTGATGACGCCGGATGGAAAGACCGTCGAAGCCGAAGCCGCACATGGCACGGTCACGCGCCACTTCCGCATGCACGAACAGGGCAAGGCAACCTCGACCAACCCGATTGCGTCAATCTTCGCTTGGACGCGTGGCCTTATCTACCGTGGCAAGTTCGACAACACGCCAGATGTGACGCGCTTTGCTGAAACGCTCGAAAAGGTCTGCATCAAGACCGTTGAAAGCGGCGCGATGACGAAGGATCTCGCCATCCTCATCGGGCCAGATCAGGCTTGGATGACCACGGAACAGTTCTTTGAAGCGGTCCGGTCCAACCTTGAAAAGGAAATGGCCGCCTGGGCCTGATCCTCTTCAATTCTCAAAATTCGGGGCGGGCAGAGGAAACTTTGCCTGCCCCTTTTTTTGTCGTCACGCCATTGCGCCTGACAATGCTGTCAAAATGGGTTTAGGTTGACCCTATGACGAGCAATGACAGTGCGACAGCCCTCCATGATGCCCTGCTGATCCTTGGGGCCGCCGGGGTGGTTATACCTGCCTTTGCCCGGGTACGGATCACGCCCGTCATCGGCTTTATCGTCATTGGCATATTGACCGGCCCCTATGGCCTTGCCCGCTTTGCGGACCAATTGCCCTGGCTCCAGACATTTTCCATCGCCGATCGGGACTCTATCGAACCATTTGCAGAGCTTGGTATCATCCTCCTGCTCTTCACGATCGGGCTGGAGCTTTCTTTTGCGCGATTGAAGGCGATGCGGCGGCTGGTATTCGGCCTAGGTGCGGCGCAACTCTTCGCGTCCGGCCTGCTGATCGGTGTGGCCTTATGGACCTTTGGCGGCGGATTGCAGCCGTCCATTGGCCTCGGCATTGCCCTTGCGCTTTCGTCGACAGCGCTCGTCCTGCCCATTTCAGGCACGACAGGCGCCGTCGGCAAGAATGCCTTTGGCATGTTGCTGTTCGAAGATCTTGCCCTTGTCCCCATCGTGTTTTTACTCGGGTCGTTGGGCGGAGCGGCGCTGGCCGATATAGCGGGCATGGCAGGACTGATCGGCACGGGTGTGCTCACGCTTCTCGCCATGTTTGTCCTTGGCCGGTTCCTGTTGCCACCGCTTTTTGCGCAAGCAGCGCGCACCAAGAGCCCGGAGCTTTTTCTGTCTGCCAGCCTGCTCGTGGTCATCACGTCAAGTATGCTCACGGTTAGCGTGGGGCTCTCCCCCATCCTGGGGGCTCTGGTCGCGGGGCTGCTCATCGCTGAAACGGCCTATCGCAGCGAAGTGGAAGCCGTCGTTCTGCCCTTCAAGGGGCTGGCGCTCGGCATTTTCCTCATCACCGTCGGGATGCAGCTCGACCTTGACCGGATGGTGGATCAATGGGCGGAGATCGCGGTGGCCTTGATTGGCGTGCTCGCGATCAAGATGGCCGTCACAAGCGGCCTTCTGCGCCTCAATGGCGTCCGTCGGGGTGTGGCAGCCGAAGTTGGCGTGCTCATGTCCAGCCCTTCGGAAACAACGTTGATCGTTTTGGCAGCTGCCCTGCAGGCAAGGCTGATATCAGCCGATGTTGCAGGTTTCTGGCAAGTTGTGACCGCCCTTGGCCTCACCATAACGCCGCTGCTCGCGCGGCTTGGCCATGTCGCAGCGGACTGGGTTGAGACCCGCCACGGTGCAGGGCAAGACAATGGCGTAGAAGAAGAAACAACCGAACCACGGACGATTATCGTCGGCTATGGCCGCGTCGGCCGCATGGTGGCGGACATGCTGCAGAGCCACAGCAAGAAGTGGGTCGCGCTGGAAGACAATGTCGACACCGTCAACCGCGCCCGCCGCGAGTCCCTCCCCGTCCGTTATGGCGATGCGACGCGGATCGAGACGTTGGAGGCCCTTGGCGTGTCGCACTGCGCCGCTCTGGTGCTGACAATGGACGATCATGTGCAGGCCGCCCGGCTGACGCGCCGCATCCGAGAGCGCTATCCAGAGATTACCATCGTGGCGCGTGCTCGTGACCCAGACCATGCAGCAGAACTTTACCGCGCCGGTGCCTCGGATGCCGTGCCAGAGACGCTGGAGAGCTCCCTGCAGCTTTCAGAAGCGGTTCTGGTGGATCTGGGCGTCCCGATGGGGCCAGTGATTGCTTCTATCCACGAAAAGCGGGACGAGCTGCGCGCAGCGATCAAGCATCGCGCGGACCTTGAAAAGGCCCCGAAATTGGGTTCATCCAAACGACTGTAAGAAGGGCGTGGTGGGCGCGACAGGGATTGAACCTGTGACCCCACCCGTGTGAAGGGTGTGCTCTACCGCTGAGCTACGCGCCCACGCCATGAAGGCGAAGCCCCTAACCGAGGGTTCCGCCCAAAACAAGACGGGCGGCACCATTTTCATGGGCCGCCCGTCAATATATTTGTTCCGAAGGGAACAGCGCGTCTTAGTTGACGGCGTCCTTCAGGCCCTTGCCGGCCTTGAACTTCGGCTGCGACGAAGCCTTGATTTCCATCGGAGCACCCGTGCGTGGGTTGCGGCCGGTGGACGCCTTACGCTTCGAAACGGCAAAGGTGCCGAAGCCGACGAGGCGAACTTCGTCACCCTTCTTCAGAGCGCCGGTGATCGCGTCAAAAACGCCTTCAACAGCCTTGCTTGCGTCAGCCTTGGTGAGGCCAGAAGCGTCTGCAACGGCAGCGATCAAATCTTGCTTGTTCATAATTAGGAACCCCCTCGTCGAGTGTGTGGATTACTTTGTATTTTCGGCGGAAAGCCGTGGACCGTGTAATGCCACCTCTTGCAGCGCTGTCAAAGCAAAAGCGCCGGAAAACGCCCGAAAACGAGCCCTAAGACGTGTTTTTCGCGACCAAACTGGCTGCAACGCTCCGGAGTGGCACCTAATCGGCGCACTCCGGAGACAAATCAGTCATTTTTCCGACATATTGATCGTTCGAGTCGCGCCCGACAATCAATGGCGGACGACATCCTCGGCACCACCTGCCAGCGGAGGCCGCTGGGCGGCCAATTCATCCGCCTCGGTCCACTCGATGGGTTCAAGCCGATCAACGAGCGCGATCTCCAGCACCTCGTCGACATGCTTCACCGGAATGATCTTCAGGCCCAGCTTCACGTTTTCGGGAATCTCGGCGAGATCCTTTTCGTTTTCATCCGGAATGATCACCGTGGTGATCCCGCCGCGGAGCGCCGCGAGAAGCTTTTCCTTCAGGCCACCAATGGGAAGAACGCGGCCACGCAGCGTGACCTCGCCAGTCATCGCCACGTCACGCCGCACGGCGTTGCCGGTCAGCGTTGAAACCATGGCCGTCACCATGCCGATACCGGCCGACGGACCGTCCTTGGGCACAGCCCCTTCAGGCAGATGGATGTGGATATCCTTGCGCTGGAAGAGGCTCGGCTTGATGCCATAAGATGGCGCACGTGCCTTCACAAAGCTCATCGCCGCCTGAATGGACTCGGTCATCACATCACCGAGCTTGCCGGTGGTGCGCACGCCACCCTTGCCGGGCACCGTCACTGCTTCGATAGTAAGAAGCTCGCCGCCGACCTCGGTCCAGGCAAGGCCAGTCACAGCCCCAATCTGGTTTTCCTCTTCGCCAATGCCGTGACGGTATTTCAGGACACCGGCAAATTCGGAGATGTTATCCGCCGTGATCTCAACCGACTTCGCCTTGCCTTCAAGGATGCGGCGGAGAGACTTACGCGCCAGCTTTGCGATTTCGCGCTCCAGCGTTCGGACGCCGGCCTCCCGCGTGTAATTGCGGATGAGGACGCGCAGACCTTCTCCGGTCAAAACGAATTCGCCGGGCTTGAGGCCATGGGCGTCGATCTGCTTTGCGATCAGGTGGCGCTGTGCGATTTCGACCTTTTCGTCCTCGGTATACCCTTCCAACCGGATGATCTCCATACGGTCGAGCAACGCCTGCGGCAGGTTCAACGAGTTCGCCGTCGTGACAAACATGACGTCGGACAGATCGATATCCATTTCCAGATAATGGTCCTGGAACTTGCTGTTCTGTTCCGGGTCCAGCACCTCGAGTAGCGCAGACGCGGGATCGCCCCGGAAATCCTGACCCAGCTTGTCGATTTCATCGAGCAGGAAGAGCGGGTTCATGGCCCCGGCCTTCTTCAGGTTCGTAACGATCTTGCCTGGCAGCGAGCCGATATAGGTCCGCCTATGGCCGCGGATTTCCGCTTCATCCCGCACACCGCCCAACGACTGGCGGATGAACTCACGCCCCGTTGCCTTCGCAATTGAGCGGCCAAGCGAGGTCTTGCCCACGCCTGGCGGGCCGACGAGACACAGGATCGGGCCCTTCAGCTTGTTGGTGCGCGCCTGCACCGCGAGATATTCGACGATCCGGTCCTTGACCTTCTCAAGCGCATAATGATCCGCATCAAGAATGGCCTGTGCCGCCGCAATATCCTTCTTCAGCTTGGACTTCTTGCCCCAAGGCAGGCCGAGCAGAACATCCAGATAGTTGCGCACCACGGTCGCTTCGGCCGACATTGGCGCCATCGTCTTCAGCTTCTTGATTTCGGCCGTCGCCTTGGTGCGCGCGTCCTTGGACAGCTTCATGCTGTCGATCTTGTTCTGAAGCTCCTGAATCTCGTTGCCGTCGCCTTCCTCGCCCTCATTGCCGAGTTCGCGTTGAATGGCCTTCAGCTGTTCATTCAGATAATATTCGCGCTGCGTCTTCTCCATCTGCCGCTTCACGCGGCTGCGGATCTTCTTTTCCACCTGGAGGACGCTAAGCTCACCTTCCATGAAGGCGAGCGCCATTTCCAGACGCTTGCCCGTGTCCATTTCAACGAGCAATGTCTGCTTGTCCGCCACCTTGAGCGCGAGATTCGCCGCGACAGAGTCGGCCAAACGATCCGCATCTTCAATTTCGCTCAATTGGACGGCGGTTTCCGCCGGCAGCTTCTTGTTGAGCTTCGAATAATTTTCGAACCGGTCGATCACGGAGCGCATCAGCGCCTCGACTTCGTCATTCTCGTTGTCGACCGCCGGTTCCAGCGTTTCGACTTGGGCCATTGCCAGAGGACCTGACGATTCGATGTTCGTCAGCTTCGCACGCTGCTTGCCTTCAACAAGGACGCGGACAGTGCCATCGGGCAGTTTCAGCAGCTGGAGGACAGTCGCCGTGACACCAATGTCATAGAGATCGTCGCGGCCCGGATCATCCTGACCGGGGTCAAGCTGCGCCACGAGGAAGATTTCCTTCTCGCCCGACATGGCATGTTCAAGCGCCGCCACCGATTTGTCGCGACCGACAAACAAAGGCACGATCATGTGCGGGAAAACCACGATGTCGCGAAGCGGCAAAAGGGGAAGATTGATGGTCATTCGAACTCCGTCGGGCGCATCAGGCGACCCGTTATCCGAAATATGGGTTTCCCATCCGTGCTAATCAATGCTTAACCGACGAGGCGACCCTCATGAAGGCGGACAACTCGATCCATTTTGCCTGCAAGTCGCTCATTATGGGTTGCAACAAGGGCAGAAGCCCCCTCGCCGCGCACCAGATTGAGAAATTCCGCAAGAACGATATCCGCTGTGGACTCGTCCAGATTTCCGGTGGGTTCGTCCGCCAGAACCAGCTTGGGCCGGTTCGCAAGAGCCCGCGCGACGGCAACCCGCTGCTGTTCCCCACCTGACAACTGGCTGGGCCGGTGCGTCAGCCGGTGGCCAAGGCCCAAGGCGGACAGCAACTTTTCTGCACGGCCCCGCGCGGAAGCCATTTCCGAATCCCGCACCAGTTGCGGCAGCATGACGTTTTCCACCGCCGAAAAATCCGGCAGCAAATGGTGAAACTGGTAGACGAAGCCCAGCATATCCCGCCGGACACGGGTCCGTCCGTCATTGTCGAGCGATGCCACCTCTTCACCGGCAATGCGGATAGAGCCTTCAAATCCGCCTTCGAGAAGGCCGATCGCCTGCAGCATTGTGGACTTACCAGAGCCAGACGGCCCGAGAAGCGCCACGATTTCGCCTTCTGCGATGGTCAGATCAACCCCACGCAGCACATCAATGCTCGCACTGCCCTGCACAAAAGTGCGCTTCAGTCCGGTGACGGCAACCATGCTATTCATAGCGCAGCACCTGCACAGGATCGGTACTGGCCGCTTTAAAGGCCGGATAAAGCGTCGCCAGGAAACTGAAGATAAAGGCCATGATGGTGATGCCCAGAATCTCGAGCGGGTCTACTTTTGACGGCAACTCGGTCAGATAGCGGATCTGCGGGTCCCACAAATTCTGCCCGGTCAGAAACTGGATGCCGTTGACCACGCTTTGGCGGAACAGAAGAAAGATAAAGCCGAGAATGACACCCGCCACTGTGCCCAGCGCGCCGATGGTCGTCCCAACCGTCATGAAGATCCGCAATATGCCGCTGCGGGAGGCACCCATCGTCCGCAGGATCGCAATATCCCGGGTCTTAGCCCGAACGAGCATGATCAGCGAAGATAGGATGTTGAATGAAGCGACCAGAATGATGATCGACAGCACCACGAACGACACCACACGGTCGACGGCCAGCGCCTCGAACAGGGACGCGTTCATGCTGCGCCAGTCATTGATGACCCCTCGGTCACGCACTTTGGGGATAAGAGGAGCGAGAATGTCCCCCACGCGGTCCGCGTCGACCGTGTCAATTTCCACCATACCCACGGCATCCCCCAGCAGAAGGAAGGATTGCGCATCTTCGATAGGCATGACCACGAAAGCCTTGTCGTAATCATAGATGCCAACCTCAAAAATGGCGGACACCCTATAGGCGACAATGCGCGGCACGGACCCAAATGGGGTCGACTGGCCATCAGGAGACACAAGGCTGATCGTGCTCCCGACCTGCGCGCCAAGCGCCTCTGCCAATCGTGCGCCGATGGCGACGTTGCCACTGCCGGGGGAAAGTTCATCAATTGAACCTGCCAGCACATTTGTCTTGAGCAATTGATTGGACCGAATGTCCGACACCCGCATTCCGCGCAAAAGGATGCCCTGAACGCGGCCATTAAAGCTCGCCATTAACGGCTGTTCGATCAACGGTGTTGCAGATTTGACGCCGGGCGTCGCCCGCGCCTGCTCGACAATGTCCTGCCAGCCGTTGAGCTTTCCATCATAGCCTTGGACAACAGCGTGACCGTTCAGGCCAACGATCTTGTCAAACAACTCTGCCCGAAAACCATTCATGACACTCATGACGATGATGAGTGCGGCCACGCCGAGCATGACCGCGACAAGGCTGATCGAGGCCACCAGAAAGATGAACCCATCTCCCTTGCCGGGAAGAAGATAGCGTTTGGCGATGAAGCGCTCATAGCGGGTCAGAAGCATCGTCACGCGGTCTAGAGTTCACAGGCAGCGCTGGCAATGGTCTGGGCACCTGTTGCGGATTCAACACAGGGCACTTCAAATCGGTTTCGGTGACACATCAATGCCATGACATTAGCATTCTGATCCGATAGCCCACCCTTACTGAACATGGCCGTGGTCAATGGTTCGGGGAGACTCTGCAAGGACAGCGCAAAGCAGACCGGCAGAGACGACAAAAAATGGGGGCGGACGAGTTTCTATTCGTCACGCAATGCGCCCGGACCGGAAACGGCCCGGGCGCAACGCATTTGGGCCAAGCCCATCTGCCAATCCGATGCAACCAAAGCCGTCGACCAACGTTCTTTAAAAAATGGTCGCGCATAAACGATACCTTTACGCCGTTCGTATAGAACCCTCCATCCACAGGGGTTTTCGACAGGTCGTGTCGAAAGCAGTGAGAGGTCAACATGGCATCCAGAGCGATGGAAGATAAGGCGACGAGAGGGCTGCCCGCAGTCATCATCGCGCTTGCCGCACAGGACGGATCTGCCACGCATGGCTATGCGGGCGGAGAGGAACTTTTGCGGAGTCGCCATACGACACGCAATCTTGCCGACGTCATCCATCATTTCGGTTATCTCCATGGTCGGCACCCCGGCATCGTTGCCTCTGCTTTTTTGAAAACGCCGAACAGCGAGACAAAAGACTGGTTTGAGGCCGCAGTTGACGGCTTTGATCAGGAACGCTCCTATCTCACAAAGCTTGTCGTCGCGGTCGGGCCGACGCCCAGCACGCCAGGTCAAGCAGAGTGTGAAGCCGCGCTGACAAGCCAGCACCACGCCATGGAAATGCTCTCGCATTCGGATCGACTTGGCTGCGCCTTTGGCGCGGCAGCCGCACTCATTCTCGATTGGACGGCGGTTCGCGTGGTCATGGACCGTGCCGCTGAACGATTTGGTCTCATCCCGCCGCGCTGCGCGCTCCCGGATCAGGATGAGACAGCCGCCGCAATTCGTGCAATCGCCGCAGTACCTGCGGCAGAACGGGCCTTGAGCTTCGGCGCGCAACAGCTGCTCGCCCAGCATCGCGGCCTTTGGGATTTGCTCGAATCGCGACAGGTCGCGCGCGGCGAATACTAAGACTTCTAACAGGGTGATCTAAGATTTACCGGCTTGCACGAGCCGCGCACCCTGCTTATCGCCTTTGACAGATTGCCGTTTACGTCAAAGGAAATGTCCATGCGCTTTGAAGGCACAAAGTCTTACGTTGCCACTGACGACCTGAAGGTCGCCGTCAATGCTGCCGCCCTCCTCCGTCGCCCGCTTCTGGTAAAGGGCGAGCCCGGCACCGGTAAGACCGTGCTGGCGGAAGAAGTTGCCAAGGCTTTGGGCGCACCGCTCATCACCTGGAACATCAAATCGACAACCAAGGCGCATCAGGGCCTGTACGAATATGACGCCGTTGCCCGTCTGCGCGATGGCCAGTTGGGCGATGAACGCGTTCACGACATCAAAAACTATATCAAGAAGGGCAAGCTCTGGGAGGCTTTTGAAAGCCCCGTTTTGCCCGTTCTGCTGATCGACGAAATCGACAAGGCCGATATCGAATTCCCGAACGATCTCCTTCAGGAACTCGATCGGATGAGCTTTGACGTTTACGAAACGCATGAGACGATTTCGGCCAAAGAACGCCCGATCATCATCATCACGTCGAACAATGAAAAGGAACTGCCCGACGCATTCCTGCGCCGTTGCTTCTTCCACTATATCAAGTTCCCGGACCGCGACACGATGCAGGCCATCGTGGACGTCCACTTCCCCGGCATCCAGAAGATCCTCGTCGGCAAGGCGATGGATATCTTCTATGAAGTCCGCGAAGTGCCGGGCCTGAAGAAAAAGCCCTCGACGTCGGAACTGCTCGACTGGCTGAAGCTGCTGCTCGCAGAAGACATGCCGCTCGATGTTCTCCAGAACAAGGATTCGAGCAAAGCCATCCCGCCGCTGCACGGCGCATTGCTCAAGAATGAGCAGGATGTGATGCTGTTTGAACGCCTGGCGTTCATGTCTCGGCGTCAGGGTTAAGCCCGACACAAGGACACAGGCTCCATGTTCCTCAATTTCCTCGACGAACTCCGTGCAGCGGGTATCAAAGCCTCTCTGAAGGAGCATCTGATGCTGCTTGAAGCGCTCGACAAGGAAGTGATCGACCGGACGCCGGAGCAATTCTATTTTCTGTCCCGTGCGGTGTACGTGAAAGACGAAGGCCTGCTCGACCGGTTCGATCAGGTGTTCAACAAGGTCTTCAAAGGCCTGCTGACCGAATATGGCACCAACCCTGTCGACATCCCGGCGGACTGGCTGCGCGCCGTCGCTGAAAAATTCCTGACGCCCGAAGAAATGGCGGCCATCGAGTCGCTTGGGTCTTGGGATGACATCATGGACACGCTCAAAAAGCGTCTTGAGGAGCAGAAAGAACGCCATGAAGGCGGCAGCAAGTGGATCGGCACGGGCGGCACCTCTCCCTTTGGACATGGTGGGTATAATCCGGAAGGTGTCCGCATCGGCGGCGAATCCAAGCATAAGCGCGCCCTGAAAGTCTGGGAAAAGCGCGAGTTTCAGAACCTCGACAACACGCGCGAACTCGGCACCCGCAACATCAAGATCGCGCTGCGGCGTCTGCGCAAGTTTGCGCGCCAAGGTGCTGCCGAAGAATTGGACATCAAGGCGACGATTGACGGAACGGCTCGTCAGGGTTGGCTCGACATCCACATGCGCCCGGAACGGCGGAACGCCATCAAGGTGCTTCTGTTCCTAGATGTCGGCGGATCAATGGACCCGTTCATCAAGCTGGTGGAAGAGCTGTTCAGCGCCGCCACGTCCGAGTTCAAAAATCTCGAATTCTTCTACTTCCACAACTGCCTGTACGAAGGTGTGTGGAAGGACAATAAGCGACGCTATTCCGAACGGACGCCGACATGGGAAGTGCTCCACAAATTCCCGCATGATTACAAGGTCGTGTTCGTCGGCGACGCCGCGATGAGCCCCTATGAAATCTCCCACCCCGGCGGGTCTGTGGAGCATTTCAACGAGGAATCCGGCGCGGTATGGATGCACCGTGTGGCCAACACCTATCCAGCGACCGTGTGGCTCAACCCCACGCCGGAGCAGCATTGGACCTATTCGCAGTCCACCAAGATCATCAAGGATCTGGTGAACGACCGGATGTATCCACTCACGCTGGAAGGTTTGGACGATGCCATGCGGGAACTGACCCGCAAGCATTGAGGCCCTATCCGAAGGGCTTATCAATCGAGGGGGGAGGCACGCTAAACCACTCGGGGCCCTTGGCGGTCATGTGAAAACAATCCTCCAGCCGGATGCCGAAGCTGCCCGGGATGTAGAGCCCCGGCTCGTTGGAAAAGCACATCCCTTCGGCCAGCGGCGTAGCTTCGCCATGAACGAGATTGACCGGTTCATGCCCGTCCATCCCAATCCCGTGACCTGTCCGGTGCGACAGGCCGGGCAACCCGTAGCCGGGGCCATAGCCGATCTTTTCATACCAGCCGCGCACCGCATCATCGACTGACCCGCAGCTCTTCCCGATCTGTGCCGCTTCGAAGGCCATTTGCTGCCCCTGTCGGACCTGCGCCCAAACATCGCGCTGGCGCTTAGTCGGTTCTCCGAAAACAAAAGTGCGGGAGATGTCCGACACATAGCCGTGCACCGAACAGCCGCCGTCAATCAAAATGACCTCGCCTTCACGGACTTCCTGCGGTTTGCCCGAGCCATGCGGATAGGCACTCGCCTCGCCGAGAAGGACCAACGCATCGCCTCCCTTCCCGCCGCGCTTGGCGGTTTCAGCGATGATCAGCGCGTTGATATCCTCAGGTGTCATACCCTTTTGCACCTGCGCGCCCACGGCACGGAAAGCGTCAACAGTGATATCTGCCGCCGTCTTCATCAACGCGATTTCAGCGGCGGTCTTGTGCATCCGGCACCCCCGCACGACGCCCGCGCCACTCACCACCGTCACACCCGGCAGTGCCTTTTGAAGGCCATCCGTGATGAAGTGGCGGACGGTTTCTTCAATGGCGACGGGCTTTGAGGAAAGACTCTTCTCCCGCAGCCAGTCCGCGACCAACGCCAGCGGGTTTTCATGTTCATTCCAGGTGCGGATACCGGCCGGAATAGCGAGAGATTCCCGAATTGATGGCGCCTCGAAAAAAGGCGTGACCACCGTCACTTCGCCCTCCGCCGGGATGAGCGCCGCAGTCAACCGCTCACTGCGCCACCATTGGACACCCGTGAAATAGACAAGGCTGGAGCCGGGTTCGACGAGGAGCGCGCCAATCCCCGCCGCCTGCATCAGGCCCTGCACCTTGGCGAGGCGGGCGACCCGTTCTTCTGGCCCGATGGGTTTGGCATTGGCGGCGAGATTGACTGGCGTTGCAGGCGTGACTGCTCTGGCGATGGCAGGGGCAAGAGCCAGCCCAGCAACAGAGCTCAAAACATTACGTCGGGAGAGCATCGTCCGTTCCTTTAATAGAGCAGGAACGGACGCCGTTCCTCGGCCCATGCCTGTTCGTCCGGCAGCGTGATTGCGTCTAGGTCCGCCGCAGTCGCCTCAGGATTATCAACCCATTCGCGCAAGGCCGGGCCGCCGTTGATCACATCGATGGCGAGGACGTCATCGGTATATTCGTACTTGAAATCCTTGCCGCGCCAGATGGGATAGTCCGGATAGAGCGCGCGGATCGCCTTGAAGGCGAGCGCTTGCAGGCGCCAAGGCTTAAAGGCAGCATTGTCATAGCCCGGCCCTTCGGCATGAATATGAACTCCCGCGCACAACATCCCGACATGCTTATGAAATGTTGGTTCAAACCAAATGTCACGCAGCGTGCAGCCGCTAAGCCAGTGCGGCGCAAGTTCGTGCATCTTCGCAATCACCGCGCGGGCGTCGATATCGGGCGCCCCGAAGATTTCGAGCGGGCGTGTTGTGCCCCGGCCTTCCGACAATGTCGCACCTTCAACCATCACCGTGCCGGCATAAGCGCGCGCCATGTTGACGTTGGCCGCATTGGGGCTGGGGTTGATCCACACGCGGTCCTGCGGCCAGCCGAAACCGGGGCCAGTGTCCGGCGCGTAACCTTCCATCTCGATCACGCGGTATTTCACGTCGAGATTGAAGTGCGCGATAAACCATTGGCCCAACTCGCCCATCGTCAGGCCGTGGCGCATCGGGATGGGCCCTGCCCCCACAAAGCTTTCCCAGCCGGCCCGCAGCGTCAAGCCTTCAATGGGCCGGCCGGCAGGATTGGGGCGATCAAGCACCCAAACCTCTTTGCCGTGCTCGGTCGCGGCCTCAAGGATGTACAGCAGCGTTGTGATGAAGGTGTAGATACGGCAGCCAAGATCCTGCAAATCAATTAGAACCACGTCAAACGTGCCCATCGCCTGCCCCGTCGGGCGGCGCACTTCGCCATAGAGGCTGAAGACCGGAATGCCGTGCTGCGGATCGGTGAAGTCGGGCGACTCCACCATATTGTCCTGCTTATCTCCGCGCAGGCCGTGTTGCGGACCAAAGGCCGCCGTCAGCGTGATTTCCGGGCATTTGGCTAGCGCATCAAGACTGTGCGTCAGGTCTGCCGTGACCGAGGCGGGATGGGCGACCAGCGCGACGCGCTTTCCGGCCAATTGCTGGCGGAGCGCCGGGTCCGCAATGAGGCGATCAATACCGAATTTCATGCGCGTCTTGCTGCCTCCAACGTCAACGCAAAGCAATTGCTATCGTGAAAATCCGGCTTTTCCGGTGGATGAGCGAGCGCCCAATAAGACATCGTCCCGTCCTTTGCCTTCACAACACAGGACAGGCCGAGCGCCCAATCCTGCGCGTGCACAGCGGGCGGCAGCATCGACAGGTCAATCACCGCGTCCAGAACCAGCTCATCCGGGGTCGCCGCGCAGTCGATGACCGGCGCACGGCCCACATCAAGTTGACGGAAATTCTCCCGATATCCGGTGAAATCGAACACCGCCCATTGCGATGAAGGGGACAGGTTGAACTCATAATAGGCGTCACTGCCCGAAGGTTTCAGAAACGCCTCACAGCAGGTTTCTTCCCACAATCCGACCGAACGGACCGGCTCTTCGGGGCCGGGAATGGCGATGCCGACCATCTGTCCGGACAGCCGAAATTGAAGCTTCAGTTGGGGATTTTCAAAGCCCACTCCCACCTCAATAAAATCAAGAGCTTGGCACGGCGTCGTCGGATGTGGAACGAGGCGCTGCGTGGCGAGGATCTGGGCTGGGGTCATGTCACCGGATTGGACGGGGAAGTCCGATTTATCAAGTCCACCCCGCCCCGTTCCCTTTCCGCCAAAGGCCTGCTAAGCGCGCGGCCATCATGACCGGCTTTAAATCAGACCTTCTCCGCATCCTTTCAGACCGCGGCTACATCCACCAGATCACCGATGGCGAGGCGCTGGATAAGCTGGCCGCGACACAGATCGTGCCCGGATATGTCGGGTTTGATGCGACCGCACCTTCCCTGCACGTCGGCAATCTGGTCTCGATCATGCTACTGCGCCGGCTTCAACAGGCGGGTCACAAGCCGGTCGTTCTGATGGGCGGCGGCACAACGCGGATCGGCGACCCGACGGGCAAGGACGAAGTCCGCAAGATGCTGAGCGATGACGCGATCGAGAGCAACATCGCGTCGATCCGCACGGCGTTCGAGAAATTCCTCGTCTTCGGCGATGGGCCGACCGACGCGGTGATGGTCAACAACCATGATTGGTTGGGCAAGCTCGGCTATATCGAAATGCTCCAGAAGGTCGGCACGCATTTCACGGTGAACCGCATGCTCAGCTTTGACTCGGTCAAGCTGCGGCTGGAGCGCGAACAGCCTATGACCTTCCTAGAATTCAACTACATGATCCTGCAAGGCTATGATTTCCGTCACCTTTGCCAGAACATGGACGTCCGGCTGCAAATGGGCGGCAGCGACCAATGGGGCAATATCGTCAACGGTGTCGAACTGTCGCGCCGGATGGACGGCGCCGAAGTGTTCGGCCTGACAACGCCCCTCATCACTAAATCCGACGGGACCAAAATGGGCAAGTCGGTCTCCGGCGCGATCTGGCTCAACGAAGCGCAGCTTCCAGCCTATGACTATTGGCAATTCTGGCGCAATTCGGACGACAGCGATGTCGGCAAATTCCTGCGCCTGTTCACCGATTTGCCGTTGGACGAGATCGCCCGGCTGGAAGCCCTGCAGGGCGCCGAAATTAACGACGCCAAAATCGTGCTCGCCAATGAAGCGACACGCCTGTGTCGTGGAGAGGACGCTGCGAAGGCCGCTGCTGAAACCGCGCGCCAGACCTTCGCCGAGGGCGGCACAGGGGCAGACCTGCCGCGGTTTGAGGTGCCGGGCGGATCGATCGAAATCCTCGATGCGCTGGTCGGCCTTGGCTTTTGCGCCTCGCGCGGCGAAGCCAAGCGCAAGATAGCCGAAGGCGCGGTCAAGGTGGACGACAATGTCGTGTCCGCCGCCGACGCGGTTGTTACCGTTTCGGGCGACATCAAGCTCAGTCTCGGCAAAAAACGCCACGGCCTTCTGGTTAAGGCCGCTTAAGCTTAACCAACTGTTGCCCAGTCGCTTTAGGTCTTTCTTGCGAGGGTGAGCATCAGTGTGCGGTCGGTTTCAACCGGGGCAGACGTTTCATGTCGCACATGCAGACCACACTTGCCGCGCAGATGTTTTCCGCAGAGCGCCGTCGCGCGGCGCGCGCGGCTGTCTCTATCCGCACCACAGCAGGGCTGCGAGGCATGGAACGGGTGGACGTGGAACTCGTCAACCTGTCGACCGGCGGCGTGATGATGCACGCGGCCAAGACTTTGGAAGAAAACACTGCCATCATGATCGACATGCCCGGTCTTGGCTGGGCGGGCGGACGTGTGGTCTGGTTCTTCAATGAACAGCATGGTGTGCAGTTCGACCGGCCGTTGAGCCAGCTCTACGTCGACATGCTGGAGCATATGCACGCCACCGATTGACCGGCGGATCAGCCTGCTTTGATCAGGGCCACCGCCGCATCGCGTTCAAACAGATAAAGCGCGAGCCGCGCCGCCTCCCCCCGCACGCTCGCCAAACCGCCATCCCGGTCTACGAGCAGCCGTGCGTCGTCGGTTGCCACATGGATCAGACTGGAGACCTGTTCGGGCGAGGCGATGCGGAACGCCGCTTCGCCGGATTGCCGCGTGCCGAGGATTTCCCCGGCGCCACGCAGTTTCAAATCTTCTTCGGCAATCCGAAACCCGTCATTCGTCTCCCGCATCAATGCCAGTCGTGCGCGCGCCGTTTCGCTGAGCGCGCCGCCCCGCAGCAGCAGGCACACCGACTTCTCGCTGCCCCGCCCAACGCGTCCGCGCAGCTGGTGCAGCTGGGCAAGGCCGAAGCGTTCGGCATCCTCGATGATCATCAGCGTGGAATTGGGCACATCGACGCCGACTTCGATCACTGTCGTCGCCACGAGCACCGCAAGCTCATTCGCCGCAAAGCGCGCCATGACGGCGTCCTTCTCCGGCCCCTTCATCCGGCCGTGGACGAGCCCAACCTTGCCAGGGAAGCGCATCGACAGCTCTTCATAGCGCGCTTCGGCGGCAGCCCGGTCACTATCCTCATTATCTTCAACCAGCGGGCACACCCAATAGGCCTGCCCGCCGCGCCCGATATGGCGCGACAGCCCTTCGACCACCTCATCCAGCCGGTCACCGGACATGACGCGCGTGTCGATCGGCTGGCGGCCGGGCGGCATCTCGTCGAGCCTGCTGACATCCATCTCACCATAGTTGGACAGCGTCAGCGTGCGCGGAATGGGTGTCGCGGTCATCACCAGCAGATGCGGCGGCTTTTCCGCCTTCTGGGTCAGCAACAGCCGCTGGGCGACGCCGAAGCGGTGCTGCTCGTCAATGACGGCAAGGCCAAGCCGCTTATACGCCACCGCCTCCTGGAAAATGGCGTGGGTACCGATCAGAATGTCGATGCTGCCATCGGCCAGCCCCATCAGTGTCGATTCGCGCGCGCGGCCCTTGTCCCGGCCCGTCAGGATGGCAACCGTCAAAGGAAGCCCTGCCAATTGGCGCGTGATCGTTTCAAAATGCTGGCGGGCGAGGATTTCGGTCGGGGCGAGCATCGCCGCTTGTGCCCCCGCCTCAACGGCGGCGAGCATGGCGTGGAGCGCGACCATCGTTTTGCCGGCCCCCACATCACCTTGAAGCAGGCGGACCATCGGGATGGACTGAATAAGGTCCCCTTCAATCTCCGAAATCGTCCGCTTCTGTGCGCCCGTGAGCGAATAGGGCAGCTTCAGCATATCCCGCAGCCGCCCGTCGCCCTGCAGCGGAACGCCCCGCCTGCGCCGCGAGGACGCCCGCACCAGCATCAGTGCGAGCTGGTTGGCAAAGATCTCGTCATAAGCGAGCCGCTCCCGCGCTTTGGCGTCGGCAGGGTCCGCATGGATGGCGCCAATCGCCTCTCGCCAGGATGGCCAGTCGCGCTGGGCATGGAGCGAGGCGTCGATCCATTCCGGAAGGTCTGGTGCGCGCTCCACGGCCTGTGTGGCCAATTGTTGCATCCGTCGGCCCGTCAGGCCATCCGACAAGGGATAGACAGGCTCCCGCTCAGGCAGACTGCCCGCCTCTTCCGGTTTCAGCACATAGTCCGGGTGGACCATCTGCAGGTCCTGCCCGTAAGCCTCCAGCTTGCCGGAAACGATCCTCGGTTCGCCCAGCGGCAACAGCTTTTTCGCCCAGCCCGGATTTCCGCCAAAGTAAACAAGCGCAATCATGTCGCCGTTCGGGTCCGCCGCCCAGACGCGGAACGGCCCCCTGCCCCCACTGGCACGGTAATCCATGGGCGTCAGTTCAATCGTGATGACGCGGCCTGCATCGCTCATCCGCAGGCCATCAACGCGCAGCCGGTCTACAAAGCCCGTTGGCAGGTGAAAGAGGATATCGACCAACTTATGCAGGCCCAACCGCTCAAGCGGGCGCGCAAGCTGCGGGCCGATGCCCTTAAGGGCAGTCACTTCGGCAAAGATCGGGTTGAGAAGTTCTGGTCGCATGGCTATCCCGCAACACCCTTACCCCAGCCTGCGCAAGCGTCAAAACGCCCGCCGGCCAATTGGCGTTGGAAAATGGAAGACGATACGCGGCTGAAACGACTGAAGTTCCGGGCATGGCATCGGGGCACCCGCGAAGCCGACTATATGGTCGGCGGATTTTTTGACGCGCATGCTGCCAATTGGAGTGACTCGGAAATCGTCTGGTTCGAGAAACTTATGGACGAGCAAGACGTCGATATCATCGGTTGGGCCATGGGCTCCATCCCTGTTCCGGCCGAATGGCAGGGCCCGATGATGGTCGCATTCCAAAAACTCGACTTCATCCGGATTCCCGAGTGATCGAGCTCACCCAGCTTCTCAAGTCCGCAACACCGCTCACACTGGCGGGCGCCCCAGCCGGGTTCCTGCCTTGGCTCATGACGGATCTTGCCCGCGCCGCCGATGGCCGGGCCGTCTTTATCGCGTCGGACGAAGTGTCGATGCGCGCGCTTGCGGATGCTGCCAACTGGTTTGCTCCAGAAGTTGAGGTGCTCACTTTCCCGTCTTGGGATTGCCTGCCCTATGACCGCGCCTCCCCCTCGCTGCGGGTCACCTCTGAACGTCTGGCGACGCTCGCCGCACTTCAGCGCAAGACGGACAAGCCGCAGCTTTTGATCACGACGGCCAACGCCGCCACGCAGCGCGTGTTGACACCGTTCCGCATTCGGCAGCTGACCGCCCATCTCGCCCCCGGCGCGCGGATCGACCGCGACAAGCTGGCCGAGCTGTTACAGGCCAATGGCTATGTCCGCACCGATACTGTTGCGGACGCAGGCGAATTCGCCGTTCGTGGCGGGCTCGTCGATCTTTTTCCATCCGGAATGCCGCACGGGCTTCGGCTCGACTTTTTCGGCGACGAGATTGAAACCGTCCGCACCTTTGATCCGTCAGACCAGCGGACCACCGGGCGGGCGGATGAAGGCTTCACCCTCCTCCCCGCCTCTGAAGCCCTGCTCGATGAAGACGGCATCAAGCGCTTCCGGACACGCTATCGCGATCTGTTTGGTGCGACCGCCACGGGTGATCCGCTCTACCAAGCCGTCTCCGAAGGGCGAAGGCTCGCGGGCATGGACCATTGGCTGCCGCTCATTGAAGACAAGCTGACCACGCTGTTTGAGCATCTGGGCGAGACGCCGCTGATCGTGCGAGAGCTTGGCGTCGATGGCGCAATTGAAGGCAGGTTTGAGGCGATTGGCGACTATTATGCCAATCGCGAAAAGGCGCAATCGGCCGACCCTGGCAGCTATCGTCCGCTCACCCCTGATGCACTCTATTTGACGCACAAGCAGTGGGACGCCGCGATCGTCAGCAAATCGATCCATCTCGCCACGCCGTTCCATGAGCCGCCGTCGGACACAGTCATCGATTTCGGCATTGATGGTCCGCGCGATTTCGCGCCGGAGCGGACCAATGGCGACAATGTCTATGACGCCCTCACCGCGCACGCCGCAGGGCTGGCGCACAATGACCGCGGCATGGTGCTCGCCTGCTATTCCAAGGGCTCGCGCGACCGTCTGACAGGTTTGCTGGCGGATCATGGGCTGCCCGGCGCCGTGTTGCTCGACAGCTGGCAGGAAGCGCAGGGCTTTGTCGGCGCCCCGCGCAAGCGCAAGGACGAAATCCGCGTCGCGCTGGTCGTTGTGCCGCTCGATCACGGCTTTACCGCGCCCAACATCGCCGTGTTGTCCGAACAGGATGTGCTGGGCGACCGGCTTGTCCGGCGGGCCAAGCGCAAGAAATCCGCCGATGCCTTCATGGCGGAACTGGCGACGCTCTCACCCGGTGACCTTGTCGTCCATACCGAACACGGCATTGGCCGTTATGAGGGTCTGACCCAGATCCCCGTGTCGCAGGCGCCGCATGACTGTGTGGCCCTGTCTTATGCGGGCGGTGACAAGCTCTATGTGCCTGTCGAGAACATCGACGTCCTCTCGCGCTATGGCAGCGACAGCGACGGTGTGGCGCTGGACCGTCTGGGCGGCGAGGCCTGGCAGCGCCGCAAGGCGAAGATGCGCGAACGCATCCGCGAGATTGCGGGCGAACTCATAGCCACTGCCGCGCTACGAGCCTTGCGCGCGGGCGACGTGGCCGAGCCGGATTCGCAGCATTATGCCGAATTCGTCAACCGCTTCCCCTATCAGGAAACCGACGATCAGGAGCGCGCGATCGCCGAGGTGATCGAGGATCTGGCGGCGGGCAAGCCGATGGACCGGCTTGTCGTGGGGGATGTCGGCTTCGGCAAGACCGAAGTCGCGCTCCGGGCCGCCTTCATCGCCGCGATGGCTGGGATGCAGGTCGCGCTTATCTGCCCAACCACCCTCCTTGCCCGGCAGCATTTTCAGAATTTCGTTGAGCGTTTCCAAGGCTTTCCGCTCAACATCGGCCGTCTGTCCCGCCTCGTCGGCTCGGTCGAAGCCAAGGCGACGCGGGAAGGTTTGGAAGACGGCACCATTGATATCGTCATCGGCACGCACGCCTTGCTGTCCAAGGGTATTGCCTTCAAGCGGCTTGGCCTCGTCATTGTGGACGAAGAGCAGCGCTTCGGTGTGGTCCATAAGGAAAAGCTAAAAGCGCTGAAGGCTGACGTCCACGTCCTGACGCTGACCGCGACCCCCATCCCCCGCACGCTGCAAATGGCGATGTCCGGCCTGCGCGAGCTGTCCGTCATCCAGACGCCGCCGGTCGACCGGCTTGCGGTGCGCACCTATGTGATGCCGTGGGACAAGATCGTGCTGCGCGAGGCGCTGCTGCGTGAGCATTATCGCGGCGGACAGAGTTTCTTTGTCACGCCGCGCATTGCGGACCTGCCGGACATCGAGGAGTTCCTACGCGCGGAAGTGCCGGAGATCAAATATGTCGTCGCCCATGGCCAAATGGCGCCGGGCGATGTCGAGGAACGCATGTCGGCCTTTTATGACAAGCGCTATGATGTGCTTGTCTCCACCACGATCATCGAAAGCGGGCTCGACATTCCGAGCGCGAATACGATGATCATCCACCGTGCTGACCGCTTCGGCCTGGCCCAGCTTTACCAGCTGCGCGGGCGGGTTGGCCGATCCAAGACGCGTGCCTATGCCTATCTAACGACCGCACCGAGCCGTTTGATGACCGACACCGCCGAAAAGCGGCTGAAGGCCTTGTCCGACCTCGACAGTCTCGGGGCAGGCTTCCAGCTGGCGAGCCACGATCTCGACATCCGCGGTGCGGGCAATCTCTTGGGCGACGAACAGTCTGGCCATATCCGCGAGGTCGGCTTTGAGCTTTACCAGTCGATGCTGGAGGAAGCGATCCTCGACGCCAAGGCGGGTGGGCTTGCCAATGTCAGCGTGCGCGACCTCTCGCCGCAGATTACCGTCGATGCGCCGGTTCTCATCCCCGACACTTATGTGCCCGACCTTGATCTGCGCATGGGCCTGTATCGCCGCCTGAACGAGCTGGAGACGGTGCAGGAGATCGAGGCGTTTGGCGCGGAAATGATCGACCGGTTCGGCAACTTGCCGGAGCCGACCGAGAATCTGCTAACCCTCATTCAGATCAAGCTGAACGCAAAGACGGCACATATCGCCAAGATCGACGTTGGCCCACGCGGGGCGTTGGTGGCCTTCTGGAACGACACCTTCCCGAAGGTCGACGGCCTGCTCGCTTATGTCGCCAGGCTCGGGGATACGGCCAAGTTGCGCCCCGACATGCGCCTGAGCATCACTCGCGCCTGGGCAGACCCGAAAGCGCGCTTGCATGGCATTCTGCAACTGTCACGTGGGCTGGCGAAGATCGCGGGCTGACCATTGCAAGCCGTTGGAGCTGAGCTTGTCGAAGCCCTGTCCTTCCATTTTCGGCTACAGCAAAAGAGCGGCCCTTCGACAGGCTCAGGGCAAACGGTTTAGGAAGAGGCTCGGTAAAGCAGCGGTTTGGCCAGCAACAATCCAGCGATAAAGCCGCCAATGTGGGCAGCGATAGCAACGCTGTAGCCGGACCCCGCACTGGCGATGCCGATCAGCCACTGCACACCAACCCAGCCGGCAAGCAGCCATAGGGCGCGCATGGATTCTGCCGAGAACGGGCCCCAGCTCTTTGCCTCAGAGGTGCTGAACAGCATCGCATAAGCGCCGACGACAGCCGAGATCGCGCCACTTGCACCGATCATCGGCTGGTCTGATCCCACAAGATATTGGAGACCTGCGGACCCATAGGCGCCGACGACATAAAGCGTGACGAGGCGGCCACTGCCAAGGACGTGTTCAACCAGCTTGCCGCAATACCAGAAGGTCAAAAGGTTCATCAAAAGGTGCAGGAATCCGCCATGGACCAATGTTGCGGACAAGGGTGTGAGAAAGCGCGGAATGATGTCGAGCGCCGGGACATCCATCACGAAGCGCGCAGGCACAAAGCCCGCCACAAGGGCCGCATATTCCAACGGCCAAAACAGCATCTGCAAGCCCCAGGCAACGATGGTCAGCCCGGTGATGATGCGAAGTGCGGGACCGGCGGGGCCGTCCTGCATGTTAGATGAACTCGACCTTCGCGACCTGATAATATTTGTCGCCAGACGGGACCGTCACTTCCACTTCATCCTCAACGGTGCGCCCGATGAGCGCCTTGCCGAGGGGGGAGTTATACGAAATCCGGCCCGCCTTCGCGTCGGCTTCGACTTGACCCACGATCTGGTAGCGAACTTCCTTGTCATCCTCGTCCATCAAGGTGACTGTTGCGCCGAACATCACGCGGTTGCCGGACAGGGTCTTGGGGTCGATGATCTGGGCGCGGGCCAGCTGGTCTTCAATATGGGCAATGGTCGCCTCAACCTGTCCCTGCCGCTCCTTCGCCGCGTGATATTCCGCGTTTTCAGAGAGATCGCCGTGCGCACGCGCTTCTTCAATCGCGTCCACGATGAGGGGACGCTCCAATTTCAGGCGCTGCAGCTCATCACCAAGCTTGCGGTAGCCCTCGTCGAGCATCGGGACTTTTTCATGCGAAGCCATGTGGCTAACCTTCTCGTATCAGCGTCAAAACTTTTCCCCGGCGGCCCCTGTTACGGTGGCCACCCGCACTTCTTAATCTGAAGGGGAGTCTAACGTGCGTTGCCTAAATGATAGGCCTGCAACGGCCTGACTTCAAGCTTTCGGTCACGTAACGCCGCAATCGCCTGTGCAGTCGCCACCGAAGCGGCCGCTGTGGTGAAGTATGGCACCTTGCCCATCAACGCAGAACGGCGGATATCCTCGGAGTCTTTCAGGCTCTGCCACCCTTCGGTCGTGTTGAAGATCAGGTCGATTTCACCGTCCTTAATCTTGTCGACAATGTGCGGGCGGCCCTGCGCGACCTTGTTGACGCGTTCCACCTCGATGCCGTGCTCAACCAGATAGTCCGCCGTGCCGCCTGTCGCGCACACGGTAAAGCCAAGGCCCTGAGCCTGCTTCACGGCGGGCAGAATGATCGGCTTGTCGGTGTCCTTCACCGAGACGAACAACTTGCCGCCATCCGGCAGGCGCACGCCCGCGCCCAGCTGCGCCTTGGCAAAGGCTGTGGCAAAATCCTGATCAATTCCCATGACTTCACCGGTAGACTTCATTTCCGGTGAGAGGACTGGATCGACACCGGGGAAGCGCGCAAACGGGAAGACCGCCTCTTTGACCGCGATATAATCAATGTTGAGATTGATCGGCGGAAGATCCTTCAGCATCTCCCCTGCCATCACGCGTGCGGCGATCTTGGCGATGGGGGCGCCAATGGCCTTGGCGACGAACGGCACGGTGCGGCTGGCGCGCGGATTGACTTCGATCAGGTAGACCTCACCATCCTTCACTGCGAACTGGACGTTCATGAGGCCCCGCACATGGAGCGCACGGGCCAGCGCATCCGCCTGTCGGCGGATTTCTTCGATAATGTTCTTGGGCAAGCTGTAAGGTGGCAAGGTGCACGCGCTGTCGCCGGAATGGACGCCCGCTTCCTCGATGTGCTGGAGGATGCCGGCCACGACAACATCAACGCCGTCACCAATCGCATCGACGTCCACTTCGATGGCATCGCGCAGATAGCTGTCGATCAGCACCGGCGAGTCGCCCGACACGATCACCGCGGTCTGAATGTAGTTTTCCAGCTGCGCCTGCGTGTCGACAATCTCCATCGCCCGGCCACCCAGCACGTAGCTGGGGCGCATGAGCACGGGATAACCGATGCGATCCGCCACGGCGATGGCTTCATCCCGGCTGCGGGCGATGCCATTGGCGGGCTGCTTCAGGCCCAGCTTGTTGACGAGCGCTGCAAACCGCTCCCGGTCTTCCGCCAGATCAATCGCGTCCGGCGAGGTCCCGAGGATGGGGATACCCGCTTCTTCGAGCGCGCGGGCCAGATTGAGCGGCGTCTGCCCGCCAAACTGGACGATCACACCCTTCAGCTTGCCGTTCTGCTGTTCCACATGCAGGATTTCCAGCACGTCTTCGGCGGTCAGCGGTTCAAAATAGAGGCGGTCGGAGGTGTCATAGTCCGTCGACACCGTTTCCGGGTTGCAGTTGACCATGATGGTTTCATAGCCGACTTCTTCCAGCGCAAAGCAGGCGTGGCAGCAGCAATAATCGAACTCAATCCCCTGCCCGATGCGGTTCGGGCCGCCACCGAGAATGACGATCTTCTCGCGGTTTGTCGGCTGCGATTCGCAGGCAGGCACCCCAAAGGTCGGGGCCTCATAGGTCGAGTACATATACGGCGTCTTCGCCTCAAACTCGGCCGCGCACGTGTCGATCCGCTTGAAAACGGGGCGGACGCCAAGACGGTGACGCAATTCGCGCACTTCTTTCTCGGTCACGCCGCCGGTCATGGCGCGCACTGCATCGTGAATCAGGCCGGACCCATGCGCGATGGCACGTTCCATGCCGGACTTGAGATGCGCTGACTCGAGCGCCAGATAAGCCAGCCGCTTGTCAGAGAAGCCCATCGCCTTCAGGCGGCGCAGTCCGTCTGCATCCTGCGGGATGCCGTTCTCCGCGACGTCGCGTTCTGCCGCCACGATTTCCTCAATCCGCTCAAGGAACCAGGGGTCGAAGCACGCGATTGCGTTGATTTCAGCAACGGTCATGCCTTCGCGCAGGGCTTGTGCCGCAACCAGAAGTCGGTCTGGCGTGGCGCGCGACAGGGCCGATGCCAGCTTATCCTTCGACGCGCCTTTCAGGTCATCGATGTAATTGAAGCCGACAAGGCCGGTTTCCAGCCCGCGCAGGGCCTTTTGCATCGATTCGTGGATGTTGCGGCCAATGGCCATCACTTCTCCGACCGATTTCATCGCCGTCGACAGGATCGGTTCGGCGCCCTTGAACTTCTCAAAAGCGAAACGCGGGATTTTGGTGACGACATAGTCGATGGTCGGTTCAAACGACGCCGGCGTTGCGCCAGTGATATCGTTGTCGATCTCGTCGAGCGTATAGCCGACCGCCAGCTTGGCCGCGACCTTGGCAATCGGGAAGCCGGTCGCCTTGGACGCGAGCGCCGAAGAGCGCGACACACGCGGGTTCATTTCGATAACGATCAGGCGGCCATCCTTCGGATTGACTGCGAACTGAACGTTGGAACCACCTGTTTCAACACCGATTTCACGCAAGCAGGCGATGCTCGCGTTGCGCATGATCTGATATTCTTTGTCGGTCAGCGTCAGCGCTGGCGCGACGGTGATCGAATCGCCGGTATGGACGCCCATCGGGTCAATGTTCTCAATGGAACAGATGATGATGGCATTGTCCTTGCGGTCGCGGACGACCTCCATCTCATATTCTTTCCAGCCGAGCAGCGATTCCTCGATCAGCACCTCGGTGGTGGGCGAGGCATCAAGCCCGCCGGTCACGATCTGGATGAATTCTTCGCGGTTATACGCAACGCCGCCGCCGGTGCCGCCCATGGTGAAGCTCGGGCGGATGATGGAGGGAAGCCCGGTGCGTTCCAGCACCGCCAGCGCTTCCTCAAGGGTGTGGGCAATGCCCGACCGCGCTGATTCCAGCCCGATCTTGTCCATTGCATCGCGGAACTTGATGCGGTCTTCCGCCTTGTCGATGGCTTCGGCATCAGCGCCGATCATCTCCACGCCATATTTGGCGAGCGTGCCATCATTGAACAGCGCGAGCGCCGTATTGAGCGCGGTCTGCCCACCCATGGTCGGCAGGATGGCGTCAGGCCGCTCCTTCTCGATGATCTTCGCCACGATTTCGGGCGTGATCGGCTCAATATAGGTCGCGTCTGCCAGCTCGGGATCGGTCATGATCGTCGCCGGGTTCGAATTGACGAGGATGATGCGATACCCCTCCTCTTTCAGCGCCTTCACGGCCTGCGTGCCCGAATAATCGAACTCGCACGCCTGCCCGATAATGATCGGACCCGCGCCTACGATGAGGATGGAGGAGATGTCTGTTCTTTTAGGCATTTTTGGTTCCCATCATCCCCACGAACTTTTCGAACAGATAGTGGCTGTCCTGCGGGCCGGGGGACGCTTCGGGGTGATATTGGACGCTGAAGGCGGGCTGGTCGGTCAGTTCGAAGCCGCAGTTGGAGCCATCGAACAGCGACACATGCGTTGCGCGGGCGTTGGCGGGCAGCGTGTCTGCATCGACCGCAAAACCGTGGTTCATGCTGGTGATTTCGACCGCGTCATCGTCCAGTCGCTTGACCGGATGGTTGGCGCCGCGGTGGCCCTGGTGCATTTTTTCGGTCTTCGCGCCGACCGCGAGGCCGAGCATCTGGTGACCAAGGCAGATGCCGAACAGCGGTTTCTTCGTCGCCAGCCACTGCTTGATGACGGGCACGGCATAGGTGCCCGTTGCTGCCGGATCACCGGGGCCGTTTGAAAGGAACAGGCCGTCAGGCGCGTGCGCCATGATGTCTTCGAAGCTGGCGCTCGCAGGCACGACCGTCACCTGCGCGCCGGCATCGACCAGATTGCGCAGGATGTTGCGCTTGATGCCATAATCGATGGCGACGACATGCTTGCCCCCCTCCCTTCCAAGGGAGGGGCTGGGGGTGGGTGAGGTCGTGTTGGTGGTCTGACCCACCCCAACCCCTCCCTTGGAAGGGAGGGGCTTTTGATACCCCTCACCCAGCTTCCAAAGCCCTTCGTCCCACTGATAGCTCTGCAGGGTCGTCACATCCTTGGCGAGGTCCATGCCCTCCAGCCCCGGCCAACCGCGCGCCTGTGACAGCAAGGCGGCGATATCAAACACACCATCAGGCGCATGGGCGATGACCCCGTTTGGCGCACCCTTCATGCGGATGATGCGGGTCAGCTCCCGCGTATCGATGCCCGACAGGCCGATGCGGCCATTCGCCTTCATCCATGCATCGAAATGCTGCGTGTTGCGGAAATTGGAGGGGTCCGTCACATCCTGCCGGACGATGCAGCCCAGCGCGTGCGGGTTGGTTGCCTCAATATCTTCTGGATTGGTGCCGACATTGCCGATGTGCGGAAAAGTGAAATTGATGATCTGCCCGGCGTAGCTCGGGTCGGTCATCACTTCCTGATAGCCGGTCATCGCGGTGTTGAAGCAGACTTCACCCGCGGCAGCGCCTGCGGCCCCAAAGCCCTTGCCCCACAGGATATCGCCTGAATCCAATACCAGAACGCCTGTCGCTCCGCTGGGCGCGCGCGTGCTGGTGGGGTCGGCCATGATGGGGCGCTCCTTCGTAAATTCTGGTGATGTCGCTAAGGCACCGCAGCTAGAGATGGGGGGCGAAACCGTCAATCTATTAAAACCGGTTTTCCCCAGCTAAAGCCCCTTCTTTCATCATTTCGAGAGAACAAAATGATTCGCGACGACATTCAGGCCGCGCAGATCACCGCCATGAAGGCCGGAGATAAGCCACGTACCGCCACCATCCGCCTGATTGTTGCGGCCATCAAAAACCGCGACATCGAAGCCCGCACGGGCAAGGCACCGGCTGATGATGACACGCTCGTTGTCGAAGTGCTCCAGAAAATGGTCAAGCAGCGCCGCGAATCGATTGATCTCTATGTGAAGGGCGGCCGCCCCGAGCTCGCTGAGATCGAAGCCTCTGAGATCACGGTGATCGAAGATTTCTTGCCCACGCAGTTGAGCGAAGAAGAAACCACCGCCGCCATCGAAGCCATCAAGGCGGAAATAGGCGCCGAGAGCGTAAAGGATATGGGCAAGGTCATGGCCGTCCTGAAGGAACGCCATGCGTCGTCGCTCGACATGTCCAAGGCGAGTGCGCTGGTGAAGGCAGCTTTGAGCTGAGGTTTTAAAGCCCCTCCCTTCGAAGGGAGGGGTTGGGGTGGGTGAATGGCACTCAGAATAAATGCCAGAAGAGGCGCCTTCGCGAGTGCCATGCGGCGTGAGCCCACCGAGCCTGAGAAGCTGCTCTGGCGCCATCTGTCTAACAGCCAGTTAAATGGCCTGAAGTTCCGCCGCCAGACTGTAGTCGGCACGTACATCTGCGATTTCTGTTGTCCTCGCATTGGCCTCATCGTCGAAATTGACGGGGACACGCATGTGGAGGAAGATAGGGATAGGCTGCGCAGTCAGGACCTTCAAAAAATGGGATATCTCGTGATCCGCTTCACAAATGATGATGTCATGCGGAACATGGATGGTGTTTTGACGCGTATCGTTCAAATTGCAGCGACCTTGCCTGAGCGCCGGTATACACCCACCCCAACCCCTCCCTTGGAAGGGAGGGGCTAAGTAGTGACCCTCTCCCCTGCCTGGCTCGATGAATTACGCGCGCGGACGCAGCTCTCTGCGTTGATCGGGCGCACGGTGAAAATCACCAAGGCGGGACGAGAGTTTAAGGGCTGCTGCCCGTTCCACAATGAGAAGACGCCCAGCTTTTACGTCAATGACGAAAAGGGCTTCTACCACTGCTTTGGCTGTAGCGCGCATGGCGATGCGATCCGCTGGATGACCGACCAGCGCGGTCTGCCGTTTATGGACGCGGTTAAGGAACTGGCCGAAGCGGCCGGCCTGGAGGTTCCAGCGCCAGACCCGCGTGCTGCCGAAAAGGCGGAGCGGGCCAATTCGCTTCATGACGTCATGGCAGCCGCCGCCAGTTGGTACACTGAGCAATTACAGGGTGTTAAGGGCGGCGAAGCGCGGCAGTATCTGCAGCAGCGCGGCATCAAGCCCGCGACGATTTCCACGTTCGGCATGGGATATGCCCCTGATAGCCGGGGCGATCTAAAGACGGCCCTCGCCCGCTTTGGCGAGGACATGCTGATTGAGGCAGGCCTCCTCATCAAGGTTGATGACAAAGACAGTTACGACCGGTTTCGCGGCCGCCTGATGATCCCCATCCGCGATGCGCGGGGACGCGTCATTGCCTTTGGGGGCCGTATCTTGGGGGCTGGCGAGCCCAAATATCTCAATTCACCGGACACGCCGCTCTTCGATAAAGGGCGAACGCTGTACAATATCGACCGGGCGGGGCCCGCCAACCGCAAGACCAACCGGGTCATCGTCGTCGAGGGCTATATGGACGTCATCGCGCTGGCACAGGCCGGCATTGAAGACGCTGTCGCGCCGCTCGGTACCGCGCTGACCGAACACCAGATTGCACGGCTGTGGCGCCTATCTGACGCGCCCATCCTCTGTTTTGATGGCGATTCAGCCGGACAGAAGGCCGCTGTGCGGGCAATTGGCCGTGCCTTGCCCGGCTTGGCGCCCGCCTGTTCGTTGAGCTTTGTCACCTTGCCGCAGGGTCAAGATCCGGATGATCTCATCAAATCGAGCGGTCGCGCGGCAATGGATGCGCTGCTCGACAAGCCAGAGGCGCTGGTCGACCGGTTGTGGCGGCACGAGCTTGAAGCCGAACCTCTGACAACACCAGAGGCCCGGGCAGGATTAAGACAGCGCCTCAGAAATCATACACAAGTTATTGAAAATGGTTCCGTTCGAGAACAATATGATCTCGAATTCCGGCAGCGCTTTGATGAGGCCTTCCGGCGCCCTGCCCAGCCCCGTTTCGCGCAGCGGCGCTTTGAGCAACGCCGTCCTGGCCAGCGTGGCGGGCGCTTCCAAGCCTATGAGGCGCCGCCGACCAACGCCACCCGATCTATCAGTGGCGGCGGAATCGATGCGATCTATGCGCGCGCCATTCTGGCGGGTCTGCTGCACCATCCGACGGTCATTCTGGCCTGCGCCGAGGCACTGTCGGCACTCGCCTTGCCCGACCGGGAACTTGAAGGCTTGCGGAACATTCTTCTCGAGGCCGCCTATGATGATCCCGCGCTTGATTCTCAGGCATTGATCACCATATGCGAAAGTGGCGGTTTCGGCGGTCTTGCGGCACAGTTGGTCGATGCGAATGGGCTTGCCTTTTCCTTCACACGGCGGCAGGCAAATCCGGAGCTCGCCCGGAGGGATTTGGGGATGGCGATCGAAGCGCTCGCCGCGCGGCCGGAACTGGACGCGGCGCTGGCAGCAGCAACGACTCGCCTCGCCGAAAACTGGGACGAAACAGGGTTTGCCGAACAAATGCGCCTGCTGGAGGCGCGCCGTGAAGCGGATGCAAAATTGGCATCGCTCGCTGAACGGGATGAGAACGGCGATTGAAGAAGGGTACACCGGGTCACATGGCCAAAACTGACACTGCGGAAATGATGGACAAGGACAGCGTTGATGCCCCGCTCATCGACCTGAACGAAGCTTCAGTCAAAAAGCTGATCGCCCGCGCCAAGAAGCGTGGTTACATCACCTATGACGAGCTGAATGAAGCTCTCCCGCAGGACCAGATGTCTTCCGAGCAGATCGAAGACGTGATGGCTGCGATCAACGATATGGGCGTCAACATCGTCGAAAATGACGAAGCCGCCGAAGATGGCGACGAGGCGGAGCCTGAAGAAGAGGTCGAAGCCGTTGATGCTGCCGACCCGATGGGCGCACCCCAAATTGAAAAGAAGAAGGAAGTCGTCGACCGCACCGACGATCCGGTTCGCATGTACCTGCGCGAAATGGGCGCAGTTGAACTGCTGAGCCGCGAAGGCGAAATCGCCATTGCCAAGCGCATCGAAGCTGGCCGTGACACCATGATCCTCGGCCTTTGCGAAAGCCCGATCACCTTCAACGCGATCATCGACTGGTCGACCGCGTTGAATGAAGGCACGATGCAGCTGCGTGAAATCCTTGATCTCGAAGCGATGCTCTCCAAGGGCCCTGCCCCTGAAGCGCTGACCGATGAGGAAGAAGACGGCGACGGCGAGATTTCTGAAAAGAATGCCGGCCCGACCTACAAGGAAGAAGAAGACGTCGCCGAAGAAGCCCCCGCCGATGGCGAGGAAGATGAAGACGGCATGATCGAACGTCGGATGAAGGCGGCGGCTGAAGAGGAAGAGGAAGACAACACCCTTAGCCTTGCCCAGATGGAAGAAACGCTGAAGCCCGAAGCGCTTGAGCGCTTTGCGCGCATCACGTCCATCTACAAGAAGTTTGGCAAGCTTCAGCTGTCGCGGATGGAAGCACTCTCGGCGGGTGACGGTTTCCCGGCCAATGACGAGAAAAAGTACCACAAGCTGCGCGAAGAGCTGACTGCCGAAGTTGAAAGCGTTCAGTTCCACAACTCCAAGATCGAGTATCTGGTTGACCAGCTGTACAGCTACAACCGTCGCCTAACCGCGCTGGGCGGGCAGATGCTCCGTCTGGCCGAACGTCACCGCGTAGCGCGCAAGTCGTTCCTCGACAGCTATATGGGCCATGAGCTCGACGAAAACTGGCTCGAAGGCGTCCGCGCCATCGACAAGAAATGGGCTGCGTTCGCCGAGAACGAAGGCGGCAATGTCGAGCGTATTCGCACCGAGATTTCAGAAATCGCGCAAGCGACCGGCATGTCGCTGGCGGAATTCCGTCGTATCGTGAACATGGTGCAGAAGGCGGAGCGCGAAGCGCGCATCGCCAAGAAGGAAATGGTGGAGGCGAACCTGCGCCTCGTCATCTCCATCGCGAAGAAGTACACCAACCGCGGCCTGCAGTTCCTTGACCTCATTCAGGAAGGCAATATCGGCCTGATGAAGGCGGTTGATAAGTTCGAATATCGCCGCGGCTACAAGTTCTCGACCTATGCGACATGGTGGATACGTCAGGCGATCACACGTTCGATCGCAGATCAGGCGCGCACGATCCGTATTCCGGTCCACATGATCGAAACGATCAACAAGCTGGTCCGTTGCAGCCGCCAGTTCCTCCACGAAACGGGCCGCGAGCCGACTCCGGAAGAAATGGCTGAGCGTCTGTCGATGCCGCTCGAAAAGGTCCGCAAGGTGATGAAGATCGCCAAGGAGCCGATCTCGCTTGAAACGCCGATTGGCGACGAGGAAGATTCGCACCTGGGCGACTTCATTGAGGATAAGAACGCCGTCATCCCCGTGGATGCCGCCATTCAGCAGAACCTTAAGGAAACCGTCACCCGCGTGCTGGCCAGCCTCACGCCGCGTGAAGAACGCGTGCTGCGCATGCGCTTCGGCATCGGCATGAACACCGATCACACGCTGGAAGAAGTCGGCCAGCAGTTCTCGGTCACGCGCGAACGCATCCGTCAGATCGAAGCGAAGGCGCTGCGGAAGCTCAAGCACCCGAGCCGGTCTCGCAAGATGCGGTCCTTCCTCGACCAATAATCAAGCGGGGCCTTCGGGCCCCGTTTTTTTTGGGCGGACTATCCTCTCACACCCAACAAAAAAGCCCCGCATTTCTGCGGGGCTTCTTGTTTCGCCGGTTGGGGCAAAAAGATTAAGCAGCTTCGTCCATGTCTTCCGACGTGTAGACCGGACCGGAGTCCTGACCCTTGGCGCTCACGTCACGATCAACGAATTCGATGATGGCGATAGGAGCAGCGTCAGAGGCGCGGATACCGGCCTTGATGACGCGGGTATAGCCGCCGTTGCGATCCTTGTAGCGCTCGGCAAGAACGTCGAACAGCTTCACGAGCTGCGCATCGTTCAAAAGGCGGGCATGCGCCAGACGACGGTTGGACAGGCCACCCTTCTTCGCCAGCGTGATCAGCTTTTCAACGTACGGGCGCAGTTCCTTCGCCTTGGCGAGGGTCGTGGTGATCTGTTCGTGCTTGATGAGCGCTGCCGACATGTTGCGGAACAGGGCAATACGGTGGGCCGAGGTGCGCTGAAGCTTACGGCCGCCACTACGATGTCTCATTTTAACTTCCTTTTCGTTCGTCAGGGGGCCGTGTGAGGTACCCCTAGCCAGGCGGTGTTACGGGCCACCGCCCTTTGCCCAATGCGCCCGGCGCGAACGCCGGGCGAAGGATCAACCAAGCAGCTCTTGTTCAAGCTTCTTGGCCATGTCTTCGATGTTCTCGGGCGGCCATCCGGGGATGTCCATGCCGAGACGCAGGCCCATGGACGACAGCACTTCCTTGATTTCGTTCAAGGACTTGCGGCCGAAGTTCGGCGTGCGGAGCATTTCGGCTTCGGTCTTCTGGACCAGATCGCCGATGTAGATGATGTTGTCGTTCTTGAGGCAGTTGGCCGAACGGACCGACAATTCCAGCTCGTCCACCTTCTTGAGAAGGAAGCGGTTGATCTGGTTGGAGTCGCTCGACGATTCCGGCGCACTTGAGGGTGCGGCCATGCCGATGAGCTGCGAGGACTGGGCCAGAGCTTCGTCGAAGTGGACGAAGAGCTGGAGCTGGTCCTGAAGGATGCGCGCGGCGTAAGCAACGGCATCGTCCGGCGTAACCGTACCATCGGTTTCGATGGTCAGGGTCAGCTTGTCATAGTCCAGTTCCTGGCCGACGCGGGTGTTTTCCACCTTGTACGAGACCTGACGGACCGGCGAGTAAAGCGCATCGACTGGGATAAGGCCGATGGGCGCGTCTGCCGGACGGTTCGATGCGGCAGGGACGTAGCCCTTACCGACGTCGGCCGTCAGTTCCATGTTGAGCGTCGCGCCCTGATCGAGATGGCAAATGATCAGGTCCGGGTTCATCACTTCGATGTCACCAGAAACCGCAATATCGCCAGCCTTCACATCAGCTGGGCCAGTGGCCGAAAGCTGAAGACGCTTCGGGCCATCACCCTGCATGCGCAGCGCGATCTGCTTCACGTTCAGGACGATGTCCGTCACGTCTTCACGGACGCCCGCAAGGCTCGAGAATTCGTGCAGCACGTTTTCGATCTTGATCGACGTTACGGCCGCACCCTGAAGTGACGAGAGCAGAACGCGACGCAGCGCGTTGCCCAAAGTCAGACCAAAGCCGCGTTCCAGCGGTTCAGCGACAAAGGTCGCCTTGCGCAGCGGATCGCCACTGGTCTTCTTTTCCAGAGTGTCGGGCTTTTTAAGTTCCTGCCAGTTCTTGAGATTAACTGCCACGGTGTTCCCCTTGGGGTTGGGTGGAAAGCGCGTCCGCCAGCCACCGATTGAAACTTGTTACCGGGCCCACGTCATGCAGACCCGGTGGAAGCCGAATTAGACGCGGCGACGCTTCGACGGACGAACGCCGTTGTGCGGGATCGACGTCACGTCACGGATGGCCGTGATGGTGAAGCCAACAGCCTGCAACGCGCGCAGTGCCGATTCGCGACCCGAGCCAGGGCCCTTCACTTCGACTTCAAGCGTACGGACGCCATGTTCGGCGGCCTTCTTGCCTGCGTCTTCAGCGGCAACCTGAGCGGCATAAGGCGTCGACTTGCGGCTGCCCTTGAAGCCCATCTGCCCAGCTGACGACCACGCAATGGCATTGCCCTGCGCGTCGGTGATGGTGATCATGGTGTTGTTGAAGCTTGCGTTGACGTGCGCGACGCCAGACGTGATATTTTTGCGTTCCCGCCGACGAAGGCGCTGTGGTTCGCGTGCCATAAGGAAATCCTGACTTTATCTCGAATGCTGAAACAGCGGTGAGGAAAAGTAATTGCTCGACCGTCGCTCGGACGGCCGTGAATTACTTTTTCTTACCTGCGATCGGCTTGGCCTTGCCCTTGCGGGTGCGCGCATTTGTGTGCGTGCGCTGGCCACGAACCGGAAGACCCTTACGATGACGAAGGCCACGATAGGACGCGAGGTCCATCAGGCGCTTGATGTTCATCGAGGTTTCGCGACGAAGATCGCCTTCAACCGTGTAATCGGCATCGATCGTTTCGCGGATGTGCAGGACTTCTGTGTCCGACAGATCCTGAACGCGACGAGCTTCATCGATATTCAGCTTTTTGACGATTTCCTTGGCTTTGGCCTGGCCAATACCATGGATATACTGAAGCGCGATCAAAACGCGCTTGTTGGTCGGGATGTTAACACCCGCAATACGTGCCATTTTTAAGTTTCTCCTGCTCCACAAGCCAGCGGGCAAGGCCGGCCTATCTCGACGCTGTGACACCCAGTTCAACGCAAATACACGACGAGCGCAGGAAAGCGTCGCCGTGAACACGGTGATATGGGATGGTTCTCTCTATATAGTCGGCGATGAGGTGTCAAGCGCACCAATGGGCGCTGGCCTTCCCGCCCGCGAGGCCATAGATTGAATGCAATAGAGGAGATCAACCTATGCGCATTTTCGCTTTCACAGCAGCCTTAGCCTTGTCAACGCCTGCCCTAGCAGCGCTGCCCGCTGGCAGTGTAGCCCCCGCTTTCACCACCAAGGGAGCGATGGCAGGAAAGGCTTTTGATTTCTCTCTAGCCGATCAACTTAAGAAGGGCCCCGTCGTCCTTTACTTCTTCCCGGCAGCCTTCACGCCGGGTTGCACGGTTGAAGCAAACCAGTTTGCCGAAGCAACTGACGATTTTCGCAAACTCGGCGCAACTGTTGTTGGTATGTCATCAGACAATGTTGAGACACTTGCGAAGTTTTCAACGACGGAATGCCGCAGCAAATTCGCTGTTGCGTCGGCTTCAAAGGCTGTGATCCGCGGCTATGACGTGAAGCTTAGCATCACAGGCAAGACCAACCGGACATCTTACCTGATCTCTCCCTCAGGCAAGGTCATCTCGGTCTGGTCGTCGCTCGATTATCGGGAACATGTGCCCAAGATGATGAAGGCCCTGCAAGACTGGACGGCTACGGGCAAAACCCCGCGCTAAGCCGCCTTCTTGTAACGCGCTCTGAATTCGGCGGCGAATGCGGCGAAAGTGCCTTGTGCAATCGCATCCCGCATCGCCGCCATGAGCTGCTGGTAGAACCACAAATTGTGCTCGGTCATCAACATCGCGCCAAGCATCTCGCCGGAGCGGACGAGGTGGTGGAGATACGCCTTGCTCCACTCCCCGACCGGTGAGGCGGGGTCGAGTGGCGACAGGTCTTCGGCAAATTTGGCATTGCGGATGTTGACGGGGCCATCCCATGTAAATGCCTGTCCGTTGCGACCGGAGCGCGTGGGCAAGACGCAGTCAAACATATCGACCCCGCGTTCAACGGCCCCCACCAGATCATCGGGCTTACCCACGCCCATCAGATAGCGGGGCCGGTCAACGGGCAATTGGTCCGGCGCGAAATCAAGTGTGGCGAACATCGCCTCCTGCCCCTCACCCACCGCAAGCCCGCCAATGGCATAGCCATCAAAGCCGATCTCGATCAGGGCGTCGGCAGACCGCTTACGGAGCGCCTCATCCAAAGACCCCTGCTGGATCCCGAATAGAGCCGACCGCGCTGCATGTTCTCCCCCGGCGTCAAACGCGTCGCGTGACCGCTTGGCCCAGCGCATCGACATTTCCATCGACTTTTCGGCGACCTCAAGCGGCACACCATGTGCAGGGCATTCATCAAAGGCCATCACGATGTCTGAACCGAGCAGACGCTGGATTTCCATCGAGCGTTCCGGCGTGAGCATATGGCGCGACCCATCGAGATGGCTCGCAAATTTGACGCCTTCCTCAGTGATTTTCCGCAGCGAAGCGAGGCTCATCACCTGATATCCGCCGCTGTCCGTCAGGATTGGGCGGTCCCATCCCATGAACTTATGGAGGCCGCCCAATCGGTCCATCCGTTCCGCACCGGGGCGGAGCATAAGGTGATAGGTGTTGCCAAGAATGATGTCAGCGCCCAGCGCCCGAACATCCTTGGGCTTCATCGCCTTGACGGTTGCTGCGGTGCCAACAGGCATGAAGGCAGGCGTGCGAATATCCCCGCGCATCATACGAATGACGCCCGTCCGGGCCTTCCCGTCGGTCGCAGAAATCTGAAAATCGAAGCGCGGTTTTGTCATGCTGCGCGGCCTATAAGACGCGCGCGCGGTTTGTCCTAGATCAAAGATTGTATGTCTTGCATACGATATTTCCAGCCTCACCAATTGATTTCGGTGAGGAGAGTGCGATGCAAACGGCAACCGCAAGACGAGTCATTCCAGGCACACCTGTGTTTGACGGTGATGCCGCCCAGAAAGGCTACGCGATCAATGCAATGTGCTTCTCGTTCAACGATGCATCGAACCGTCAGGCATTCATGGACGATGAAGACGCCTATTGCGCGAAATTCAAACTGACCTGCGAACAGCGTGAAGCGGTGCGCCAGCGCAATGTTCTCGCGATGATCGCCGCGGGCGGGAACGTATACTACCTCGCAAAGCTGGCCGGGATCTTTGGCCTGAACGTGCAGGACCTCGGCGCGCAGCAGACGGGTAAGAGCGTGGCTGAGTTCAAACAGATGCTGCTCGATCAGGCAAAGGGGATATGACATGGCCAAGGTAATCGGCGGAGTTTTCACCAGCCATGTGCCTGCCATTGGCGGCGCTATTGCCAAGGGGTTGCAGGATGACCCCTATTGGAAACCCTTCTTCGACGGCTTCAAGCCGGTTCATGAATGGCTGAAGCACAATAAGCCGGACTATGTCGTCACCTTCTCAAACGACCACGGCCTGAACTTCTTCCTCGACAAGATGCCGACCTTCGCCGTCGGGGCGGCGGCGCAATATGACAATGCCGATGAAGGCTGGGGCCTGCCAATCTTCAACTCGGTTCCCGGGTCGCCTGATTTCTCCTGGCACATCATCAACACGCTGGTCGAAGAAGAATTCGACATCGTGACCTGTCAGGAAATGCTGATCGATCACGCGCTGTCGATCCCGCTGGAGCTCAGCTGGCCCGATTTGAAAAGCTATGATTTCAAGCTGGTGCCGGTGGGCATCAACACCGTACAGCACCCCCTGCCCAGCCCCAAACGGGCGCTGGCGCTTGGCCGCGCGGTCCACAAGGCAATCCAGAGTTGGGATGCCGATGCCAAGGTGTTGATCTTCGGCACGGGCGGTCTATCCCACCAGTTGGACGGAGAACGCGCCGGCTTCATGAACCCGGACTATGACAAGTTCTGCCTCGACAATCTGCCCTCCAATCCGGATGCACTGACCCAACACAGCGCGCTCGACATTGTGGAATTGTCCGGAAGCCAAGGCATCGAAATCCTCAACTGGATCGCGGCGCGCGGCGCGATGGGCGACCCTGTGAAAGAGGCGAGCCGCAATTATCACATCCCGATATCGAACACGGCCGCTGCGACCGTACTGATGACAACAGAGCACGCCCTCGCCCCGGCCTAAGCTAGAAATCGTCCGGTGGATGCGAATCCCTTCGCATCTGCAGCGAAATCTTGTAGCAGCCGCCGGATATGCTCAATCTCAACGGGATCACCGTGCGCCTTGGCGGGCGCACCATCATTGACCGCGCTTCCGCGGCCCTCCCCCCGCGCAGCCGTATCGGGCTGATCGGACGCAATGGCGCGGGTAAATCCACGCTGATGAAAGTCATGATCGGCGCGCTAGACCCCGATGATGGCAGCATGGAAATGCCCCGCAACACGCGGATCGGCTATATCGCGCAAGAAGCGCCCAGCGGCGATGCGACGCCCATCGACACGGTGCTGGCCGCAGACGTTGAGCGGGCCGCCCTGATGCTCGAGTCCGAAAATTGTGAGGACATGGACCGGCTGGGCGAAATCTATGAGCGCCTGAACGCCATCGATGCTTATACCGCCAATGCCCGCGCATCGCGCATTCTCGTCGGCCTCGGCTTTGATGAAGAGATGCAGCAGCGTCCGCTCGACAGTTATTCGGGTGGGTGGAAAATGCGTGTGGCACTTGCCGCTCTGCTGTTTTCCGAGCCCGACCTTCTGCTGCTCGACGAGCCTTCGAACCACTTGGACCTTGAAGCGACATTGTGGCTGGAAAGCTTCCTGAAAGCCTATCCGGGCATGATGGTCGTCATCAGCCACGAACGCGATCTGCTGAACAATGTCGTCGACAATATCCTGCATCTCGAAGGCGGCAAGGTCACGCTCTACACGGGCGGCTATGACTCCTTCGAACGCCAGCGTGCCGAACGCGCGGCGCAGTTGGCCGCCGCCAAGGCATCGCAAGATGCGCAGCGCGCCAAGCTGCAGGACTTTATTGCCCGCAACAGCGCGCGCGCCAGCACCGCCAAGCAGGCCCAGTCGCGCGTCAAGGCTCTCGCCCGCATGCAGCCCATTGCGGCGATGGCGGAAGACCCGACCCTTTCTTTCGACTTTCCAGATCCAGATCCGCTGCGGCCACCGCTCATCACGCTTGATATGGCAAGCGTGGGCTATGCGGCTGGTACCCCGATCCTTGAGCGGCTGAACCTGCGGCTTGACCCCGATGACCGGATCGCGCTGCTTGGCCGCAACGGCAATGGCAAGACGACGCTCGCGCGTCTTCTGGCCGCCCAGTTGGCGCCGATGGACGGCGCGATGAACGCCGCTGGCAAAATGCGCGTCGGCTATTTCACCCAATATCAGGTCGAAGAGTTGGATGGCGACGACACGCCGCTCGAGCACATGACGCGCCAGATGCAGGGCGCGACGCCGGCTGCCGTCCGCGCGCAGCTGGGTCGTTTTGGCTTCTCGGGCCAGAAGGCCACGACCGAAGTCAAGAAGCTGTCAGGCGGAGAACGCGCGCGGCTGGCGCTCGCGCTCATCACGCGGGAAGCGCCGCACATGCTCATCCTCGATGAGCCGACGAACCACCTCGACGTCGATGCGCGCGAAGCCCTCGTCCAAGCCCTCAACGGCTATTCCGGCGCTGTCGTGCTCGTCAGCCATGACCGGCACATGCTGGAACTGACGGCAGATCGACTGGTGCTGGTCGACAGCGGCACGGCAAAGGAGTTTTCCGGAAGCATTGAGGACTATACCGACTTCATCCTCGGCAAAAACCAGCCCAAAGCCGATGGCGGCGCCAAGGGCGGCAAAAAGGGTGACCGGGCCTCACAAGCGCAGGATCGGCAAAAGGCGCAGCAAATCCGCAAGGATGTCAACGCCGCTGAGGCTGAGCTGGAACGTCTGACCAAAGAGCGGAACGCCATCGACGAGGCGATGTTCGCGCCAGACAAGGCCGCGCCCAAATATGCCAAGATGACGATGGGCGACCTCTCCCGCCTCCGCGGCCAAGTGAACACGCAGGTCGACGCCGCCGAACAGCGCTGGCTGGAGCTTTCGGAACAGCTGGAAACGGCGGACTGACAATTGACAGCGGCCCTCGCCTCGTGTGTTTGGACGTCAAACACAGGAGAGTTGCAGCCATGGATAATCTGTTCGATCTGACCGGCAAGGTCGCTTTGGTAACGGGCGGTAATGGCGGCATTGGCCTTGGCATGGCTGAAGGCTTGGCCAAGCATGGCGCATCGGTCGTCATCTGGGGCACCAATGCTTCGAAGAACGAAGCCGCCGTCGCGCAGCTTTCGGCCCATGGTGGCACGGTGCGCGCGGCCATTGTCGATGTTGCTGATGAAGCCGCCGTCAAGGAAGGCATGGCCAACATCCTGTCCGAATTTGGCCGGATCGATCAGGCGATTGCCAATGCCGGTATCGGTCAGTCCAAGCGGGACATGTTCGATATTAGCATCGATGATTTCAAAAAGCTGGAATCGATCAACGTCCACGGCGTCTTTGCAACCCTGCGCGAGGCAGCCCGCCATATGGTAGACCGCGGCGCGGCCGGAGACCGCGGTGGCTCGCTGGTCGGCATCGCGTCAACTGCCGCCGTCCATGGTGCTGCCCGCAATGAACATTATGGCGCGACCAAGGGCGCTGTCGTTTCCATGTGCCGCGCCATGGCGGTCGAGCTTGCCCGCCATGCCATTACCGTCAACGCCATCCTGCCCGGCTGGATCCGGTCCGACATGACCGGCGCGCTGCAGGCCAATGACAAGTTCAACGAACGCGTCATCGGCCGCGTGCCGATGGGCGGCTGGGGTGACGGCGCCGACTTTGCCGGGATCGCCGTCTACCTCGCCAGCAAAGCCTCCCGCTTCCACACGGGAGACTCGCTGGTCATTGACGGTGGCTATACGATCTACTGAGCGGTCGTCGCCGCAGGCGTCATCAGTTTGGTGGCGATCCACTTCACGGCTTCGATAAAGACCGCAAAGAACAGCCCGCCGACGATGGTTGAAATGCCAAGGTTGATGAAGTTGACCTTCAGTTGGACAAGCGGTGCGGCAGCGACCGTCAGGAACAGCATTGCTGAGGCATTGAACAGCATCGGCAGGATGTTGATGACCTGAAGATAGATGCCAACAACCATCACCAACAGGCCGATGATCGTGCCTGTGCTGCCATAAAGCTGTGTGAGATAGACGACCTGCCAGGCCAGTACGAGACCAACAATGGCGCCGAGCAGCGCGGCGGGAAGCCGTTTGATATCCAGCTGTTCCATGTTCGCATAATGCCAGAGCATCAGGAAACCGCCGAACAGCGACAATTCATCAACAATGGAGCTGCCAAGGATGGCCCAGCCAACAATGGCGGCGACAATGATGGCGACAACGCCCAATCCGGCAATAGGCGACGGCGGCGCGGCGGCCTGCGGTGCTTCAGTCATAATGTTCCTCTCCCTCCCCGTCATAGCGCGGGGTGAAGGCATCAGACCCTATTCGGAAGCAGGGGGCAAGAGCAGGCTGGAATCGCCATAGCTGTCGAAGCGGTATCGCCCGGCAATGACGCGCAAATGGCGGCCGGGGCGACACCGCCCAAAACAGATAATGGGAGTGGCCGATAGTGCACGCCGCTTGCCCCGTGCCGGATCGAGATCCGGCGCTGCGCAAGCTTTGTGCCCACAACCACTCCCACCATCTTATTGACAGCCCGTCATGCAACGCATGACGCGATCAAATTAGATCTCGCCCGTCCAAACCACGTGGGTGTAGCCGGGGCTGAACGTCACATCGCCCAGGTTCCCGGGGGTCGGGATGCTCACCCCTGCGGAAATGCCAGGTGCCTGGCAAACAGCCTGGATGTTAGAGACGATCTGCCCCGTCAGGGCAGACTGCAAACTCTCCACGCTGAAACTACCCCTTCTTGCATCGCTCACCAACGCCTCTGCCAGAACTTGCGGAAAGGTCCATTGTGCGCCCACGTCGACACCGCCTACGGCGCCGCCAGCGGTCATCGTTACGCCGGATGCACCCACGGAGCTACCGGGGCCCCAGCCAAGGCCGAAGCCGACAGTAGCGCCGGGCGCGAGAATGCCTACACCGGCCGCAACCTGCACCCCGGAGTTGACTGCGACTGCCATTTTGTACTTCCCGTTGGTCGGGTAGGTGTCCATAGAAAAGCTCACCGAGCTATTCACACCGGCAACCCAGCCGCCCGAAGCGCCAAGAGAAATGCCCCAGTTCGACTGATACGCATTGCCAACCAGCGCAAGGCCATTGGCGGTAACCATACCAAGTGCCTGACCCACAGCCTTCATATCTGCTGCGGTCTGCTGGTCTGGCGTACTACCACGGCCAAGTGTGCGAAGAACGCGATAAAGCGCCTTCTTGCCATCGTCGCTAAGTGCCAAGGCTTTGTTGACGAAGGGAGTGATTTTACCCCAGTTGCTCGTTGCCTGCCCAAGGCAAATGCCTTTGACGTAATTTGCCAAACTGTTGGGGTTATTTATGACCGGCGCCACAATACTACGCCCATTTTCGTAGATGTTTTTTGCCTGATTGGACCCGTTCGTATAGTTCCGCAGAGCGTCATTACGGAGACCCTCATACTGGTCCCGACCAACCGTCTCACTGTCTCGGGCTATACGCTCAGCATAGTTTTTGAAACCCATTGCTCTCGAGGCCGTATCAGCGGCGGCCAAGTTCGCCCATGTGTTGGCCTTTGCTAAGTTGTTCGCCGTCTCCATAGCGGCCTTATCTGCATAGCCATTCGCCTGTGCCACAGCAGCGTTCGCATAGCCAACGCCTTGGGCGGCGGTATTAAAAAGATCGGCGGGACTCGGGAGGCTGGGAATCGGGATGCTGGGGATCGGCGGGGGGGGCGGGACTTTGGGAATACAAGTAGAAGGTTTGAGGGGATTGCATTTTGCCCAAGCCTGAGCGGGGGCCAAGGCGATAACGACGGCGGTCGCAACAAACAGACCGGTTCTCACATTCTTGAACATATTAAACTCCAGAGTTTGTTTATGAAAATTGGCATAACCATTTTTGACGTTTTGTTAAAATTGCACCGTTCTCCGAGCGAGTCAATATTAACATATTGTAAAAACATGGTTTTTTAAGCCAGAATGGCTTTATCCCGCTTCACAGGCAGACGCAGCTCGACCTGCCCGACCGTCGCGGCGGAAGCCGGCGCCGACCATGGGTGTTCATTGCCCATAAACCCACAACCATGCGATTGGTTTAGGGCTCAGGGGCAGGGTTAATTTATTGATATATTAGAGAAATGCGGCGGCGAAGGAAGAGCGCGAACCTCTGGCACACAGATAGCGGTAGGTTAAACCGACGGGCAATCCGCGATCATCCGTCTCGCGTTAGAACCCCGGCAATGGCGCGCAAATAGCGGCCGGGGCGACGTCGCCCATAACAGATAATGGGAGTGGTCGATGGTGCACTCCGCTAGCGCAGTGCCCACAACCACTCCCACCATCTTATTGTCAGCCCGTCATGCAATGCATGATGGGATCAAATCAGTTCACAGAACCCTTCCAGACAACCTGGGTGTAGCCGGGGCTGAACGTCACATCGCCCAAGTTTCCTGGGGTCGGGAGGCTCACGCCTGCCGAAATGCCCGGTGCCTGGCAAACAGCCTGGATGTTAGAGATGAGCTGCCCAGTCAGGGCAGACGTCAAGCTCTCCACGCTGAAGCTGCCCCTTCTTGCATCGCCCGCCATCGCTTCCGCCAGCACGGGAGGAATGGTCCACTGTGCGGCCACGTCGATCCCGCCTGCGGCGCCGCCAGCGGTCATCGTCACGCCGGATGCATCCACGGAGCTACCGGGGCCCCAGCCAAGGCCGAAGCCGATAGAGGCACCGGGCGCGAGCGTGCCGGTACCGGCTGCAACCTGAACCCCGGAGTTGACTGCGATGGCCATGTTGTACTTCCCGTTGGTGGGGAAGGTGTCCATTGAGAAGCTCACCGAGCTGTTCACGCCGCCAATCCAGCCGCCCGATGCGCCAAGAGAAACGCCGAAGTTCGACTGATAGCCATTACCAACCAGCGCAAGGCCATTGCCGGTAACCATACCAAGGGCCACACCCACGGTCTTCATATCTGCCATGGTTTGCTGGTCTGGCGTGCTACCACGACCAAGCGTACGAAGAACGCGATAAAGCGCCTTCTTGCCATTATCGTCAAGTGACTGGGCCTTGCTGACGTAAGGGGTGATCTTGCCCCAGCTGCTCGTTGCCTGCGAAACGCAGATGCCTGCGACATACTTTGCCACACTGTTGGCGGTATTGATCACCGGAGCCACAGCCGAACGTGCACTTTCGTAGGTGTTCTTTGCCTGATTTGAACCGTTCGTATACGCCCGCAAAGCGTCATTCCGGAGCCCATCATACTCGTTCCGACCAACAGCGACACTGTCCTTGGCCATACGATCAGCATAGTTTGTGAAACCCATTGCCTGCGAGGCCGAATCAGCGGCGGCAAGGTTCGCCCATTTGTTGGCCGTTGCCAACGTATTGGCCGATTGCAAAGCGACCGTATCTGCATAGCCCTTTGCCTGTGCCGCAGCAAAGTTCGCATAGCCAACACCTTGGGCGGCGGCATTGGTCGTGCTGTTGGCAACGTTGTTCGCAGTACTTTCTACGGTGTTGACTACGGCGTTACCAGCGTTTGTCGCGCCGTTTACAATGGTATTCCCAATGCTCTTGGGGCTCGGGATTTTGACCGAGCAGCACTTTGCCGAAGCCTGAGCGGGCGCCAAAGCGATCCCGATGGCGGTCGCGACAAGCAGACCGATCTTCAAGTTATTTGACATATCTTTATGAACTCCAGTTTTAGTTATAATATATAGCTTAATTTTTCTGACGCTTTGTAACTGGTACATCATTCACTAAGTTAAGCAATATTAAGTCACTGAAATACAGTTGTTTTTGAACCGGAATGGCTCCATCCCTCTCCGCAAAAAGACGCACCTCGACCTGCCCGACCGTCGCGGCGGAAGCCGCCGCCGAACATGGACGTTCATTGCCACTGAACCCAAAATCATGCGATTGGTTTTGAGCAAATGAGCAGGGTTAACTTACTGATTTTCTAAAGAAATTTAGCAGAGGAGAAAGGTGAGCCTCTGGCAGATAGATTGGATCGGTTACAATCCGCGATCATCCGTCTCGCGTTAGAACCCCGGCAGGAGCAGACTGGAATCGCCATAGCTGTAGAACCGGTATCGCCCCGCAATGGCATGGGCATAGGCCCCCTGCATCCGTTCCCGCCCCATGATCGCGCTGACAAGCATGAACAGGGTGGACTTGGGCAAATGGAAATTGGTCATCAGCCCGTCAATCGCCTTGAAGCGATATCCCGGTGTGATGAAAATCGAGGTGTCATTCTCAAACGACCGAATGATGCCATCGTCACCGGTCGCGCTTTCGAGCAGGCGCAGCGACGTGGTGCCGACAGCGATCACGCGTCCGCCGTTCGCGCGCAGTGCATTCAAACGATCCGCGCAGGCCGCATCAATGCGGCCCCATTCGGCATGCATCTGGTGGTCGTCCGTGTCATCGACTTTCATCGGCAGGAATGTGCCCGCCCCAACATGGAGCGTCAGCGTTTCATGCAAGATGCCGGCCGCCTCCAGACGTGCCATCAGGTCAGGTGTGAAGTGCAACGCGGCGGTGGGGGCTGCAACGGCGCCCTTTTCTGCCGCGAACATCGTCTGATAGTCCTCGGCATCGCGTTCATCGATACCGCGTTTCGCCGCGATATAGGGCGGCAGAGGCATGGTCCCGGCGCGTTCCAGAAGAACCTCGACCGGCTCGTCCCCCTCAAAGTGAAGCAGCACGCTGCCATCCGCGCCGCGGCTCACCGCCAGCGCCGTGACATCCTGCCCGAAGTCGATCCGGTCGCCGTCCTTCAACCGTTTCGCATTGCGGACAAAGGCCCGCCAGTCGCGCAGGCCTTCGCGTTTGTGCAGGGTCGCCCCGATGCGCGCTTCGCCGCGCCTCCCTTCCAGCTGGGCCGGTATGACGCGCGTATCGTTGAACACCAGACAATCGCCCGCCCTGAGAATGTCCGGCAGATCGCGGACAGATCGGTCGGCTGTCGCATCCCCATCCAGCAGCAAGAGGCGCGCTGCGTCCCGCGGTTGGGCGGGGCGCAGGGCGATCAGGTCTTGGGGAAGATCAAAGTCGAAGAGATCGACGCGCATTAGGGCTGCGGCGTTGTGGCCGGTTCCTCAAGCTTGGCTGACACCTGCGGCAACGGCACACGCGGCGCGTCCGGTCCATCGGCCCCGATCCAAGCATGGACGATCTTTGCAGGGTTGAGCGGTGGTTCGCCCCGTTCAATGGCGTCGACATATTGCATGCCACTCATGACGCGACCGAGAACGGTGTATTTCCCGTCCAGCCGAAGCGTGGGCGAAAAGACGATGAAGAACTGGCTGTTGGCACTGTCCGGCGCACTGGTGCGCGCCATGGAAAGGGCGCCACGCAGATGCGGCAGATCGTTAAACTCTGCCTTCAGGTCAGGCAATGGTGAGCCGCCCTCGCCAGTCCCTTGCGGATCACCCGTCTGCGCCATGAAGCCATCGATCACGCGGTGAAAAATGACACCATCGTAGAAGCCCGCTCTCGTCAGCAGCTTGATGCGCTCGATATGGCCGGGCGCCTTATCGGGGCGCAACTGAATGCGCACTTGTCCGCCGGTTGACAGGTCGAGCACCAGAATATTGTCGGGCTCTGGGGCGGGAATGGTCGAAACCGGCGCGGGTGGCGGGGCCACAACCTTTTCCTTTGCGCTGGCTGTCCCGGCAAGACCCAGCAGCATCATGATCGCGACAAACAGTTTCTTCACATTACACCTCTCGATTGCCGCGGCAAATTACCTGCGGCTGGCTTAGCTGCCGATGAACGGATCAGCTTCCGCGCTTTCCTATCTTTTCAACACGGGCAACTACTTCAGACTTAATGGCGGGTGTCACAAACTTCGCAATGTCGCCGCCATAGATCGCGATTTCCTTCACCAAGCGTGACGCAATCGGCTGCAGAGAGACATCGGCCATCAGGAAGACCGTCTCGATGCGGTCATTCAACTGCTGGTTCATCCCCGCCATCTGATATTCATATTCAAAGTCCGCGACAGCACGAAGGCCGCGCACAATGATTGACGCCTTCTGCTTCTCGGCAAAGTCCATCAGGAGCGAATCAAAGCCGACGACGTCGATGGCACCGCCGATGGTCGCCACTTCGCGTTTGACCATCTCGATGCGCTCATCATCGCTGAACATGGGAGATTTGCTGGCATTGGTCGTCACGCCGACGATCAGGCGGTCAACAAGCTTTGCGCCGCGCCGGATGATGTCCATGTGCCCCAAGGTGATCGGATCGAATGTGCCGGGATAAACCCCGATGCGCTCCCCCATTATCGGTCCCTTTCTACGGTATAGCGCGCAATGGCGCGCAGCAGGTCCGCCTCTTCCCCAAATGTGTGGAGATGCGCGATCGCTTGTTCAACGAGCATGTGCATCTGCGCCTTGGCCCGATCAATACCGAGCAGCGAGAGGAACGTCGCCTTGCCAGCTTCCGCATCCTTGTTGACGGCTTTGCCCGCAACGGCGGCGTCCCCTTCTGCATCAATCACATCATCGGCAATCTGGAACGCCAGCCCGATATCGCGGGCATAGCCGCGCAGGCCCTGACGCCCTTCCGGCGGCACACGACCAAGGATCGCGCCTGCCTCAAGGCAGAAGGAAATGAGCGCACCTGTCTTCAACTGCTGCAGGCGTGTCACCGAATGGAGATCAAAGTCCGCATCACTGGCCGCCAGATCCATCATCTGCCCGCCCGCCATCCCCGATGGACCGGATGCGCGCGCGAGTTCCGCAATCAGTTCTGCGCGGACGAACGGGTCTGGATGCGTTTCTTCATCCGCCAAAATTTCAAAGGCGAGCGCATGGAGCGAATCCCCGGCAAGCACGGCCGTCGCCTCATCAAAGGCCTTGTGCACCGTTGGTTTGCCGCGCCGCATGTCATCATCATCCATGCACGGCAGGTCATCATGGACCAGCGAATAGACGTGGATGCATTCAATCGCGAGGCCGACATTTAGCGCCGATTCGAGACCAACGTTGAACAGCCGCGATGCTGCCACCACGAGGAGCGGCCGCAAACGCTTCCCGCCACCGATGGCTGCATGGCGCATCGCTTCATAAAGACGCGCCCGGCCATCATCCGGCACCGGCAGTAGGAGATCAAAGCCACGGTCAACGTCTGCGGCAATATCCGCAAGCGCCGATGTCAGAAGATCGCTCGACATTTTGGGAGGATCAGCCGGCGTCAAACGCGGTTGTACCCGTCGGCTGGCCATTGGCGCCGAGCGTGATCTTTTCGATCCGCGCCTGCGCATCCTTCAGCCGCGCTTCGCATTGTGCGCGGAGCGCCTCTCCCTGGGTATAGAGCGTGATCGATTCATCAAGCGCCGCCTCCCCGGATTCAAGCCGCGCCACAATTTCCTCAAGCTTTTTGAGGGCCTGCTCGAAACTGAGCAAGGAAAGGTCCGTCTGTTCGGTCATTTGCTTGCTTTGACGGGGGGCGGTTCACGGGTCAAGCGGGATGCTGCCCCGCCCATTCGCAGCTTAGCCAGCGTTGGCAACAATTTGTGCCCAAGCCGCTTCGTCAATCACCTCAATCCCAAGCTCCTGCGCCTTTTTGAGTTTTGAACCCGCGCCCGGCCCGGCAACAAGAAGATCAGTCTTCGCCGACACCGAACCGGCGGTCTTTGCGCCCAGTGATTCCGCCTGCGCCTTGGCTTCATCGCGGCTCATCGTTTCAAGACTGCCGGTAAAGACGACTGTCTTGCCGGAGACGACAGACTCGCGGACGTTCGCGACGAAAGCAGGCGGCGTCACTTCGCTCAAGAGATCGTTCCAGACCTCTTGATTGTGCGCCTCATGGAAGAACTCCACGAGCGCTTCCGCTACGACAGGGCCAACGCCGTCGACTTGCGTCAGCTCTTCCATGGCGCCGTCACCCGTCGCCACCTCACGGACGCGCTCAACCGTGCCGAACGCCTTCAACAGGTCTTTCGCCGTCACCGCGCCGACATGGCGGATACCCAGCGCGAAGACGAGCCGCGCAGGGTCTGGCGCGCGCTTGGTCTCAATAGCCGCCAACAGGTTATCCACAGACTTATCCTGCCAGCCTTCACGACCGACAATCTCGGCACGGCGCTGACGCAGGCGGAAGATGTCTGCCGGACTGTGCAGCCAACCAAGGCCGAAGAACTCAACGATGGTCCTCTCACCCAAACCTTCAATGTCCAGCGCCGCACGACTGACGAAGTGCTTGAGCCGTTCCACGCGCTGGGCCGGACAGATGAGGCCACCGGTGCACCGGACGTCCACCTCGCCTTCCTCTGCCACCGCTTCGGACCCACATTCCGGGCAATGATCAGGGAACGCCCAGGCATCCCGCTCCGCATCGCGCGTCAACGTCTCCACGATCTGCGGGATGACATCCCCTGCCCGCTGGACGACGACCCGATCCCCCGGACGGACGCCCAGCCGGGCGATCTCGTCGCGGTTGTGGAGCGTGACGTTGGAGACAACAACGCCGCCCACTGTCACCGGCTTCAAACGCCCGACCGGCGTCAACTTGCCTGTGCGGCCGACCTGAATGTCGATAGACTCAAGCGTCGTTTCCGCCCGCTCTGCCGGGAATTTATGGGCGATGGCCCAGCGCGGTGCCTTGGCCACAAAGCCAAGCCGCGCCTGCCAGTCGAGCCGGTCGACCTTGTAAACGACCCCATCAATATCAAACGGTAGGTCGGCACGCAGGGCCTCAATGGATCGATAATGGGCCAGCACCTGTGAGGTGGCGTTCAAGCGTACAAAGCGCGGATCTACAGGCAGGCCCCAGCTCTCGATAGTCTTGATGACATCGAACTGCGTCTCGCCCGGCAACGACGTTGCCTCACCCCAGCCATGCGCCAAGAAGCGCAAGGGACGTGCGGCGGTTATCTTCGCATCCTTCTGCCGCAGCGAACCCGCCGCTGCATTGCGCGGATTGGCGAAGAGCTTTGTACCTTCTGCCTCGGCCCGCGCATTGATGGCGTCAAAATCTGACTTCGACATGTAGACTTCGCCGCGCACCTCAAAGACATCGGGGATGTTACCGGCGATCTGCTGCGGAATATCGGCGATGGTCCGCACATTGGCGGTCACATCCTCACCCACTTGCCCGTCACCGCGCGTGGCCGCCATCACCAGCGTGCCGCCTTCATAGCGCAGGGAACAAGACAGGCCGTCAATCTTGGGTTCCGCCGTCAGGACAACTTCAGCATCGTCCGCCAGATTGAGGAAGCGCCTGACACGCCCGACAAAGTCCACGACATCCTCATCCGCAAAAGCGTTGTCGAGGCTCAGCATCGGCTTGGCATGCGTGATCTTTGTCAGATGCCCGGCGGGCGCTGCGCCGACGAGCTTATTGGGGCTGTCGGCACGGATAAGATGCGGGAACTGCGCCTCTAACGCGTTGTTCTCCCGGACCAGCGCGTCATAGTCCGCATCCGAAATCTCGGGCGCGTCCTGCGTGTGATAGAGCCGGTTGTGCTTCGCGATCTCTTTCGCAAGGCGCATCAGGCGATTGGCGGCGTCGGCTTCCGACATATCAAACATGTCGCTCACGCTGCCTCCAACAGCCGTTCTGCCTGTGCGCGGGCTTCATCCGTCACCTGTGCGCCGGAGAGCATGCGGGCAATCTCCTCGCGCCGTTCGATGTCATCGAGCTGGCGGACGCTGGTGCGCGTGACGGTGCCTTCAGACGCCTTGGCGATCATCAGATGCGCCGCGCCGCGTGCGGCGACCTGCGGGCTGTGCGTGACAACCAGAAGCTGGGTTTTCTGCGCGAGACGCGCCAGCCGCTCCCCAATGGCCGAGGCCACAGCCCCGCCGACTCCGCGGTCAATCTCATCAAAGATCATCGTGCCCGCAGCACCAACTTCGGCCAGCGCGACTTTCAATGCGAGGATGAAGCGGGAGAGTTCCCCGCCGGACGCAATCTTGATTAGTGGCGCAAAGGGTGCGCCGGGGTTGGTCGAGACCAGAAACTCCACCCGGTCCATGCCCGATGGGCCCCATTGCGCCTCAGGCAACTCTTCGACCAGCGTCTGGAACCGCGCCGAATCTAGCTTGAGCGGCACAAGCTCCGTCGCAACGGCAACATCGAGACGCCCTGCCGCCTCCCGACGTTTCGCAGCAAGATCGCGCGCCGCCGCCTCATAGGTCGTACGGGCAGCGGCAAGCGTCGCCTCCAGCTTTGCCAGACCTTCCCCGCCTGCTTCGATCGCGTCGAGCTTGGTCGACAGTTCGGCCGTCAATTCGGCCAGTGCCTCGGGCTGTACGCGGTGCTTGCGGGCGAGTGCGCGCAGATCAAACAGCCGCGTCTCATCTGCCTCCAGCGAAGCCGGGTCGAAGGACAAGGCGTGACCCGCTTCGCGCAATTTGTCTTCTGCCATTCCGCTTTCGATGATCGCCCGGTCAACCGCGGCCAATGCATCAGCGAGGGTCTGATGGTCCTCTGAAATACGATCCAAGATGCGCGCGGCCTGCCGTAATTGGGACAGCGCGCCATCGCTCCCCTCGACAAGTTCAGTGATGGCAGCGAGTTCGGCTGCGATCTTTTCCCCGCGCTGCATCAGCGCGCGGCGACCCGCCAACTCATCTTCTTCGCCCGGTTGCGGAGCGAACGCCTTTAGCTCCGCAACGGCATGGGCCAGCCACTCCCGGTCCCGCTCCGCATCTTCCAGCGCCTGTCGTGCGGTCGCCAGCGTCGCCTCTGCATTGCGCCATGCGGCGTGCGACAGCCGCACCGCGGCCGTATCCGCACGCGCAAAGCTGTCGAGCAGATCACGGTGGCCCTTAGGGTTGATCAGTCCGCGATCATCATGCTGGCCATGGATTTCCACCAATGACCCGCCGAGTTCGCGCAACAGAGCGGCAGAGACCGGCTGATCATTGATCCAAGCGCGGCTGCCGCCATCGGCCTTCACCGTGCGGCGGACGATTAGTTCCTCGCCCATGCCGATGTTGAGATCATTGGATGTCAGAAGCTGCAGCGCCGACTCTGGGGCCGAAAAGCTCGCTGTGACGCTCGCTTGTGCGCAGCCTTGGCGGACAAGGCCGCTGTCCGCGCGGTCCCCCAAGGCAAGGCCCAGGGCGTCAAGCAGAATGGATTTGCCGGCCCCGGTCTCCCCGGTCAGCACACCAAGCCCATTGGCAAAATCAAGGTCGAGCGCCTCGATCAGGACAACGTCACGGATCGAGAGAGAAGTCAGCATCGGGCGTGGGTCACGCCTGCGGCGCGTGCTTCTGCATGAGCTCAAAGGCGCGCTTATACCAGTCGGAGCCGGGATAATTCGCCCCAAGAACAGCCGCAGTCTTCTTCGCCTCTTCCGGCACGCCCATGGCGAGATAGCTTTCCGTCATGCGCATCAGCGCCTCAGCCGCATGGCTGGTGGTCTGATAATCTTCCGTCACCTTGCGGAAACGGACAACGCTCGCCAGCCAAAGGCCACGGCGCTGATAATAGCGACCAATTTCCATTTCCTTGCCCGCCAAATGATCGCGGATGAGGTCAAGCTTCAGGCGGCCATCGGCAGCGTAACGGCTATCGGGATAACGGCGGATGAGCTCACCAAGAGCATCCTGCGCCTGCTGGGTGATCTTCTGGTCACGCGTGACGTCGGAGATCTGCTCATAATAGTTCAGCGCGATCAGATAATAGGCATAAGGCGCGTCGCGGTTACCCGGATGGATCGACAGGAAGCGCTGCGCTGAATTGGTCGATTCGTTATATTCGCGTGCCGCATAATAGCTGAAGGCGCTCATCAACTGGGCACGGCGGGCCCACACCGAATAGGGATGCTGGCGCTCAACCTCATCAAACAAGGCCGCAGCAAGCTTAAACTGCCCCCGGTCCAAACGGTCCTTCGCCGCGTTATACAGCGTGTTCACATCGCGCGCGACGTAAGACGTGTCAGCCTTGGTGCGACCCCGATTGCCAGCGCAACCAGCGAGTGGAATGGCCAGCGCAATGACAGCGAGGAGAGCGGCGGTTTTGAAACGTGAACTCGACATGGCGGCGTTCTTAGCCCGTGCTTTGCTGATCGCCAAGCACGGAGATGCACTTGCTTAACGGTTTGCCGCTATTCCGCCTTAGATGGTTGAGACGGCGTTATCGTTATCCGGCGCTGCCGCGGCGGAACTGCGTGCCATTCGGGGCGCCGTTTGATGCTGCGCGTCCTCACTTTAGCGACCCTCTTTCCAGACATCACGCGCCCACGCCTCGGCCCATTTGTAGAACGGCAGACGCTTGGCCTTGCCGCACATCCCGATGTTGAGCTTCAGGTGGTAGCCCCCATTGGCCTGCCGCCATTCCCACTCAGCCTGCACCCGCATTATCGCCGCTTTTCCGGGGTGCCGGACGCGGAAGACTGGAAGGGACTGCGTGTGCAGCGCCCCCGCTTTATGCACCTGCCGGGCAGCAAAGGACGCTTCGATGCCGGTGCGATAACCCGCCGCCTGATGCCGCTCCTAACGGATATCCGGCGGACCTTTCCCTTTGACATCATCGATGCCGAATTCTTCTTCCCCGATGGTCCCGCCGCGATTGCATTGGGCGGGCACTTTGGGGTGCCTGTATCCATCAAGGCACGCGGAGCGGATATCCATTTCTGGGGACATAACGAGGCAACGGCCGCTCAAGTGCGCGGTGCCGGGCGTGCCGCCGCTGGGTTGCTGGCCGTCTCTGAGGCATTGAAGGCCGATATGGTGCGCATCGCCATGCCGGAAGAGCGCATCACGGTCCACTATACCGGTGTTGATCTCGACAAGTTCACTGTGCAGGACCGCGCAAAGGCTAAATCAGCGCTCGGCGTTTCAGGCCCTCTCATCGTCTCAGTCGGCGCGCTCATCCCCCGCAAGGGCCAATCGCTCGTCATCGATGCCCTGCCCCAATTACCGGACGCCCATCTGGTGCTGATCGGCGAAGGCGAGGATCGGTCCCGGCTCAGCCAACAGGCCGCAGCAATGGGCGTTACAGACCGCGTGAACTTTACCGGCAACTTGCCGCATGAAGAGATTGCCGCCTGGCTGTCTGCGGCAGACGTCATGGCCTTGCCGTCCGCTTCCGAAGGGCTGGCCAATGCCTGGGTGGAGGCACTGGCGTGCGGCACACCTATCGTCATCACCAATGCCGGCGGTGCGCGTGAGGTGCTGACAGACACGAACGCTGGTCGCATTGTTGATCGAACAGCGGGCGGCGTGCTGGCAGGGCTGCAGAGCGTGTTCGCCCACCCACCGTCACGCGCGGCCTGCCGTCAGATTGCCGAACGGTTTACATGGGAACGGAACACCGAAGCGCTGTTCCGCCATTTGTCACTTCTTGTCGGGAAATGACTCACCAATGCGTTCCGCGCCCGCCTTGCTCGCATCCGGCTGAAGAAAGCTGTCTGACTTCACATTCAGCCAGATAAGCACCGGCGCCGAAATATAGAAGGACGAGAACGTCCCGATCACGATGCCGAGGAGCATGGAGGCGGTGAAGCCGAAGATCGTATCCGGCCCGACGAACAGCAGAATTGCCAGCGTGATGACCAGCGACATGGACGTTGTCACTGTGCGTGAGAGCGTTTCGTTCACCGAGAGATTCAAGATCGGCTCAATCTCCATCTTGCGGTATTTGCGCAGATTTTCGCGGATACGGTCATAGATGACGATTGTATCGTTCAACGAATAGCCAATGATCGTCAGGATCGCCGCGATCACGTTCAAGTCGAAGGTTAGCCGCGTCAGGGCAAAGAAGCCGAAGGTCAGCACCACGTCGTGGAACAACGTGACCAGCGCGCCAACGCCAAACTGCCATTCAAAACGGAACCAGATGAACAGCGAGATGCCAAGCATGGCGAGCGCCAAAGCCATCGAGCCCGTGCTGAACAATTCGCAGCCGACCTTGCCGGAAACCGAGTTCACGGCACCAATGTCGACACCCGGATAGGCGCTGACCAGTTCTCCGCGCACTTTGGATGCGATGCTGTTTGAGTCATCGGACGCGCCATCCTTGCCCACGCCCTGGCCCATGCACTTGCCGATAGGGTTGGTTGCTTCGCCATCCAGCGGAATACGGATGCTGACCACCTTCGGGTCTGTCATCTGCTGGATGACGACATCGCCGACCTCCATCCCTTCCAGCCGCGTCCGCAATTCACCCATGTTCACAGGCTTTTGGAACGTGACACGGATCGACTGGCCACCAACAAAGTCGATGCCCCAATTCAAGCCGTTGACCGCGACCAGCACAATCGAGCCGGTAAGTAGCAAAATAGACAGGCCCAAGGCCCACCAGCGATAGCTGAGAAAGGCGATGTTCGTATTGTCAGGAACAAATTTGAGAGGACGCATGTCGCCAGCTTTTCGTCAGAGATTGAGCGTCTTGGGCCGGTTCCGCTGCAGATACTGCGAAACCAGAAGACGCGTGAAGGTGACACCGGTGAAGACCGAGGTTGCGATGCCGAGGGCGAGAACGACCGCGAAGCCCTTGATTGGGCCGGAGCCGAACCAGAACAGGATGACAGCGGAAATCACGTTCGTGATGTTGGCGTCGAAAATCGCCGTGGAGGCTTCCTTATAGCCGAACTCAACCGCCTGCATGGTTTGGCGGCCGCGGCGGAGCTCTTCACGGATACGTTCATTGATCAGCACGTTGGCGTCCACGGCGGCACCGATGGTCAGCACGAAACCGGCAATACCCGGCAAGGTCAGCGTCGCGTTGAAGATCGACATCAGGCCAAGGACGAGCAGCGCATTCACGAACAGGGCGATCGTTGTGTACACCCCGAAGCGGAAATAGGTCAAAATCATATAGATGACGAGCGCAAGCGTCGCGAGGATACCCGCCAGCACGCCCTTCTCAATCGAATCCTGCCCCAGTTCCGCGCTGACGCTCGATTCCTCGATCACCTTCAGCGCAACCGGCAATTTGCCCGACCGCAGCGAGATGGCGAGCTCGTTGCCCGATTCCACAGTGAAGTTCCCTGAAATCTGGGCGCTTCCACCAAGGATCGGTTCGTTGATGTTGGGTGCCGAAATCACCACATTATCGAGGATGATCGCAAAGGGCTTCCCGACATTTTCCGCCGTCACACGGCCGAACTTGCGGCCACCGGCATTGTTGAAGCGGATCGACACGACCGGATTGCCCGATTGTGGATCAAAATCCTGCCGCGCGTCATTCAGTTCATCGCCGGACACCATCACGCGGCGCTTCACCGCGATCTTGCCACCTTCCTGAAGCGGAAGGATCTGGCTGCCCGCAGGCGCGCGGCCAGCGGCAACTTCTGCCGGATCGGCGTTCAGGTCGACCAGCTTGAACTCCAGCTTGGCAGTCTTGCCGAGCAGGCGCTTCAGGCCTTCAGGGTCTTGAAGACCCGGAACCTGCACAAGGATGCGGTCAGCGCCCTGACGGACAACCGTGATTTCTTTCGTGCCTTCAGGGTCGATACGCTTGGCAACGACATTGCGTGCCGTTTCCAGCGCGCTGTCGATTTCATAATTCACGCCCGCTTCGGTCGGCGTCATCACGATTCGCGTGGAATCGCGCACCGTCACGTTCCAGTCCCGCTGGCCACCAATGCCGACGCCGTTGGTCTGCTGACGCGCGACATCAACTGCCTGGTCCAGCTGGGCCGGATTGCGCGGCATAAAGGAAAGCGCACCGTTTGCGGTCGAGATATCGCTGATGTCGATCCGCGGGCTGGCGCGGCGCATTTCGGTGCGGATGGTTTCTTCCATCCGCTCGATTTGCTGCTTGCGCACATCTGCGGTGTCGGCTTCGAGCAACAAATGGCTGCCGCCTGAAAGATCAAGCCCGAGGTTGATATGCGTGTTCTTCAGCCAGCCCGGAAGCTGGTTGCGCATCGCCTCTGGCAGCATGCTCGGGATCGCAGCGACGATGCCCATGGCAGTCGCCACGATAACGAGCCAAACCTTCCAGCGCGGGAAATCAAGCATGCTGGGATCAGTCGTTCGCTGGCTTGGCGGTGCCGTTGTCGACGTCCGTCAGAGTTGACTTGATGACACGAACTTTCACGCCCGTGGCGATTTCCACTTCGACCATGCGATCTTCAACCTTGGTGACCTTGCCGACAATGCCACCAGACGTCACAACTTGGTCGCCGCGCTTCACCGCTGCAATCAAGGCCTGATGGTCCTTGGCCCGCTTTTGCTGGGGCCGGATGATGAGAAACCAGAAGATCAAACCGATCAGAACGAACTGGCCGATAAAGAAAATGGTCGAGCCGGCGCCGCCTGCTGGTGTTCCGGCGGCGGCTTGAGCGAATGCGGGGGTTGCGAACATGCAGATACTCTTGTCTGATAAGGCGGCAGCCCTAGGGCCGCTCAGTGGCCGCGCGAGTACCAAATCCGCAACCGGCGCGCAACTGATGCTTAGCTTTGCACATCTGCGGGAGAGGAAATAAAATGATCATCGTCATGGGAACCATTAAGGCCGCCGCTTCAGAAATTGACCGGCTGTACGACGCACTGGCCGAGCAAATGGCGGCAACACACGCCGAAGATGGTTGTGAACTCTATGTTTTTTCGCGCGATGTGACCAATCCGGACTGTCTGCTCATTTCCGAACGCTGGCGCGATGGGGACGCTCTGGCGGCCCATAGCAAGTCGCCCCATATGGCCGTGTTCAACCGGGCAATTGGCACCGCGAAAATCGAAAGCGTCAGCGTAAAGGCCTATGATGTGTCTGGCGTCCGCAACCTAATCGGGGATTGACCCCAATAAACTCACCGTCGCCCCGTGCTTGACACGGGGCTTGGCTATTCCTGCGCTTCCCCGCTCCGCACGACGCCCGAAATCCGGACATCTGGGACAAGCGGTATCCGGCAAGCGCGGGGCTGAAACCGGACGACGTTAGCCAAGCCCCGTGTCAAGCACGGGGCGACGATGGTGTGAAGGCGATGGTCCGCAAAGTGCAACGTCCGCCATGTCGTCATGTCAGGAAGCACTGCTTTTGGACTTAAATTCCGAATAGCCGCCGCCTGGCGCGACCCCGAATTTGTTCGCGCCGCGTCGATAGATGCCCCAAGACCGCCCTTGCAAACCCCGGAGGCGCGGCGTAAAGGCGCGCTTCCATTTCTTGCAGCGCAGGATTTGGCGGTCGGGACGTAGCGCAGCCTGGTAGCGCATCACACTGGGGGTGTGGGGGTCGCAGGTTCGAATCCTGTCGTCCCGACCAGTTTCCTTCTTACATTGAAGCAGACACAGGCCCGTTAGGGATCGCAGGCCCGTCAGGGAACGTCGCGGTCCTCGGCAGCCTTCTGCTTGGCCTCAGCCTTGGCCGCGCGCATTTGTTCGGCCCAGCACCCCGTCCAGCCGCCACCACCAACAGCCGAGCAACTGTCCGTGCCGGTGCGGCCAACGGACATGGCGGATTGGGACCGCGCCGCCCAGCTTTGGTTCTGCGGCGCTTGAGAGCGTGGGCGGACTTCCTTCGGAATGCGGTAGCGCTCCGTTTCCGGGCGGCGCGCACAGACGATGATTTCGTCGCCACTCGCGTTGGTGGGGCATGGATCATTGCCGAAAATCACCAGCACACGCTCCGCCCTTTGCGCCGCAGCCGGCGTTGGCAGGGCGGAGATGGGCGTGAGGGTCGCGATGGCGGCAAAGAGGGGAAGGACTCGCATCCCAGGAGTTTCTGCCTTTTCTATGCCGTTGGCAAGCCGCGAAGCTGCGTCAGAACCGTTCTGAAAGACGGATCGCCGCACGACAGCCGAGCCGGATCGCTGCCGACATCAAAGGATAAGCGGGTGCCCGCTCCGCCCCTTCGCGGATCGCGGTGTCATGATGTTCGCGTTCGTCGTCGCGAAATTCGGCAATGGTTTCGCGCAGTTCGAGGTCATCCTCCCCCAGTTCATCGAGCTGATCGGAGTAATGCTTTTCAATCTCGGTCTCGATGGCGGCGGTGCAGGCCATTGCCGCCTCCGGGCCGATGAGCGCAGTCGCTGCGCCCAAGGCAAACCCTGCCACATGCCAAAAAGGCTGCAGAATGGTCGGTCGGACACCGCGTTCCGCAATCAGCCGATTGAAGCGGGCAAGGTGTTCATCTTCCTGCGCTGCCATATGGCGGATTTCGCGCGCAGCGGGATGACGGTTCCCCAGCACAGCGAGCTGCCCCGCATAAATCCGGGTAGCGCCGAATTCACCGGCCTGATCGACCCGCAACATGATGGATTTGGTGCGGGCGTCGGTCATGCCGTGCGGCCCGCACGACGCAAAAGGCCAAGAATGACCGCCCCGGCGCCGAGCGAAATGATGGCGTTAAAACCCGCCAGAGAAATGCCGAGCAGCGTCCATTGCGGCACATCACAGCGCACAACCGGCGCGCGCATAATGTCTTCCAGAGACACACCTGCGGCTGTTGTGGAACAGGTTGTGATGCCTTCCCACCAGCCATATTCGACGCCAGCGTGGAAAACGCCGATGCCGCCGCTGACCATGATCGCAAGTGCCGCCAACGCGACCAGCACGTGCGATGCCTTGTTGACCCGCGTGCCAAAGGCAAAGAGCGCAAGGACAATCGCCGCATCATGCGGCCAGCGCTGCCAATAGCACATCTCGCACGGGTGCAGACCGCCGATGTACTGGCTGCCAAGCGCCCCGAGCATGAGGGCCGAAGGGACAACAAGCGCCAAAAGGCGCGCCTTTGCAAAATCCGTCATCAGGATACTCAGCGGCTTCCCTTGCGGCCACTACCCGTGGCAGCAACCTGCGTCTTCGACAGGCGGGACACCGTCTTCACCGCATAATCAAGCTGGAAGTCGCTGATGCCCTTAGCTTTCAACTCTTCCGCCGTGGCCGAAAAGCGGGGATCAGACTTATCATCCGCTTCGAGCACGCTGTTATCGACCTTTGCTTCGTTGATCAGGTGACGGCTGAGGTCGGCCTCACGGAAGCGCGGGCGCGACTTGTAATCCGGATCAGACAGCTGCGGCACGATGATATCCGGCTCAATGCCGCCTTCCTGCACCGAACGGCCCGACGGCGTGTAATAGCGGGCGGTTGTGAGACGAAGGGCACTCGCTTCATCCAACTGGATGAGCGTCTGGACCGAACCCTTGCCGAAGGTGCGTTCGCCCATCACGAGCCCGCGATGGTGGTCCTGCAGAGCGCCTGCCACAATTTCAGCCGCCGATGCCGAACCGGAGTCGACCAGAACCACAATCGGCAGGCCTGCCGCAAAATCACCCGGCTGCGCGAAGAAGCGTTCAATATCGCGCTTGTCGCGGCCACGCTGGGACACGACCTCAACGCGGTTGAGGAAGACGTCTGACACTTCCACGGCCTGATCAAGCAGGCCACCGGGGTTGGACCGCAAATCAATCACATAGCCCGTCGGCTTGCGGCCCAAGGCCTTTTCGATGGCAACGACCGCCGCGCGGGTCATCTGCCCGGTCTGCTTTGAAAAACCGTTGATGTTGATGATGCCAACGCCGTCCTTGATTTCCCATTTGACGGGCTTGATTTCAATAATCTGGCGGGTCACCGTCACATCAAACGGCTTGTCACGGCCCGGCCGCACGATGGTGAGGCGGATATCCGTACCCGGCTTCCCACGCATCTGGTCCACCGCTTCATCGAGCGTGCCGCCATAAAGCAGTTTGCCATCGATGTGCGTGATGAAGTCGCCCGATTTGATGCCCATTTTCGCAGCAGGGCTGTCTTCCTGCGGCGCGACGACCTTTACGGCACCGTCTTCCATCGAGACGACGAGACCAAGGCCGCCATAGTTGCCGTCAGTCGTGATTTGCATCTGCTTGAAATCACGGGCGTCGAGATAGGAGCTGTGCGGATCGAGGCTGGCGAGCATGCCGTCAATGGCGCCCTTGATCAGCTGTTCATCGGTAACCTTGTCGACATAGTCGCCCTTTACGCGTTCATAGACGCTCACAAAGCGCTCAATATCGCGATTGATCGTCATGTCGGCAGCGGCAATGCCGGCCGTAGCAGCGGGGATAAGCGACACGGCCGATACCATGAACGCGGCACGCAGAAGTGACTTGGCCATATTGGGTCCTGAACTGGTTCGAAGCGGTGTCTACTCCGAAAAAGGCGCGATTCAAACTGTCTCTTGGAGATTAACCCCGATCAACTGATCATTGGCGTGATATCGACGGGCTGACTGCCCCTACGAAGCTCTATCGTCACCTTGGGCGCCCCACCGCCTGTGCGGCCGATCGGACTGCCCTGAATGACTGTTTCTCCAATACGGACGGACAAGGTCGACATGTCCGTAATAAGGCTCGTCCAGCCGTCCCCATGATCGATGATGACGATCTTTCCATAGCCCTTAAAAGGCCCAGCAAAGGCGATGCGCCCCGCATGTGGCGCGGAAACCTGTGCCTGCGCCTGGGTGCGGAGCGTCAGCCCCTTGGCACGCACACCTGTTTTGGAGACTTCACCCAGCCCTGTGACGACCTGCCCGGTCACTGGCAGACGATAGTCAAGCCGGGCTTGTGTGGCCGAAGCCACCTCACTGGGTAACGCATTCGCAGCGCCGGGGCGCGCCGGACGCAGCAGCGGACCGGACAATGTCTCAAGCGACCCACGTGTGGCGGATTGGATGCCAAGTTCATCGATCAGGTCGACAATATCGCGTGCCTTTTCCCCCAACGCCAAAGCGCGGTCCTGCTCCGCAATGGCACCCGACGCAAAGCGCGACGAAGCCTGGCGATGCTGCACTTCCAGCCGCACAAGTGCTGCACGGCTGTCATCAAGGCGCTTCCGGCTCGCAGCCAAAAGGTCAACGGCCTTAGCGGCGTCCTGCTTCAGGCGACGGCTTTCTTCTAGATCCGCGCGAATGCCATTGGTTCTCGAGCGGATCTCAGGCGCGAGGCTGGCCAGCAGCATCCGCACATGGACCAGATCAGAGGTTGTACCCGGCTGAACGAGGGCCAGTGCGGGCGGGCGGCTGGACATCGTTTGGAGGGCGGCCGCCAACCGGATGGCGGGGCGTTGCTTTTCGGCCAATCGTGCGCGCAGCCGTTCCCGCATCTTCTCAATCAAGGAAACGCGGGCTTGGGCCTCAACAATCTCCGCCTCAATGGCCTGACTGCGCGCGGCAACCGCTGCGGCCTGCGCCTGCACTTTGGTGGCGGCATCCGATTCCGTGCCCGCGCGTTCCTCCAGCAACAGCGCTTGGCGCTGCGCACGCGCGGCCTGGGCTTTGGCGGTTGCGAGCTCCCTCTGACGATCCTGAACGGATTGCCCCGACGCCGCACTTGCCAGAACGGCGCCGGTCAATGCCAGCGCCGCCCCAATGGCCAGTCTTCGAAAAACGCCGGAAAGAGACTTATCAGTTCTCAGAATCCAGCTTCCCATATTTCGCTTCAAAAGCAGCGACATCGCCCTTGGCTAACAAAGCTGCCTGCTCAACAAAATTGTCGCGGGCGATCCGGCCAGAGAATGTGCCAAGCTTCTCGTCCATGGCGGCGATCTCAGTGGCACCCCATCCGGCGATTTGATCAAAACGCGTCACGCCATTTTCAATGAACAGCGTGTTGAGTTTCGGGCCAAGACCCTTGATCCACAAAAGATTGTCGGGGCCCTTGGCCTTGGGCGCTGCCTTTGCCACCGGCTTTGCGGCCGGCTTCGCTGCGGGCTTTGCTGCGGCTTTGGGGGCCGCCTTTGGGGCAGGTTTGGCGACAGCCTTAACGGCTGGCTTCGGGGCCGCAGGTTTCGCAGCGGCCTTTGCTGCAGGCGCCGCCTTCGCCGCCTTGGGCTTAGGAGCCGAAGGCGCCTTTACCGAAGGCGTTGCCGCCTTGGTCACGGATGAGACCGGAGCTGCGGCCTTTGGCGCCGACTTTGGCTTCGGTTGAGCCTTCGCCGGAGCCTCCGCCTTAGGCGCGGCTGCGGGTTTTGCAGCTGGCTTTGGTTTGGCGGACGCTTTTGCTTTCGGGGCCGGAGCCGCCTTGGTCGCGACAGGTGCCACAACGGGAGCATCAACCAGCGTCGCCGGCACCTCTGCTGCCTTCGGTTCAACCTTAGGCGGCGTGGCCGCAGGCGCATCGATCTTCGCAGCCGGTGCCTTGCCCGGCTTCAAAACAAAATAAAGAGCAACCGCGACGACGGCGATCGCCAGCAAAATCATAATCAGATCGTTTGACATAATGCGTTCCCTGCCTCTTTCACCAAGCTCACCAGCCACAAACTAGCTGATCACACGCGCGTGTCCAGCGGCGCAATTGGGGGCTGGCAAGTGCCGCAACAAATTGCCAAAGTGTGTGACAGACACAGACAGGAGGAAGTGAATGTTGCGCAAGGGAATTTTGCTGTCAGCCGCGGCTGGATTGATGGCAACCGCACCGGCCGCTGCCGCGCCGGATTATGCCGGAGCCATCAAGGCAGACTATGACAAGTCGCTCGGCGCCCTGTGGGACCACTTTCACCGCAACCCGGAACTGTCATTCCGTGAATTCAACACGGCGGCCCGCATGGCAAAGGAGCTTCGCGCTGTCCCCGGCATGGTCGTAACCGAAAAGGTCGGCCAGACGGGCGTCGTTGGCGTGCTCAAAAATGGGGATGGCCCTGTCGTCCTTGTCCGCGCGGACATGGATGGCCTTCCCGTTGAGGAAAAATCAGGCCTCGCCAACGCCTCCAAGGCCCGACAGGTCGGCATCGACGGTGTCGAAAATCCGGTCATGCATGCGTGCGGACATGATGTGCACATCACGTCAATGATCGGCACCGCACGGCAGTTGGCCGCCATGAAGGATCGGTGGAAAGGCACCGTCCTCTTCATCGTCCAACCGGCGGAAGAACGCGTCGGTGGCGCGGCGGCGATGCTGAAGGATGGCCTCTACACGCGCTTTCCAAAGCCAAATTTCGCACTGGCATTCCATGTGGCAGCAGATCTGGCCACGGGCCACATCGCGGCAGCAGAAGGCATTCAGTATTCCTCTGCGGACAGCGTCGACATCAAGGTGAACGGCGTCGGCACCCACGGTGCGGCTCCCCATCTGGGCAAAGACCCTGTCTATATTGCCTCGCAGATCGTCGTTGCGCTGCAAGGGATCATCAGCCGCGAAAAAGGTCCTTTGGAACCCGGCGTGATTACAGTCGGAGCGTTCCATGCGGGGACCAAGCACAACATCATATCCGACCAAGCCAATCTGCAAGTCACCGTCCGCGCCAATAGCCGCGAGACGCGAGATATGCTGATCGACTCAATCAAGCGGGTTGCCATCAACGTCGCCCGGACCAACGGTGTCTCTGAGGATAAACTGCCAGAAGTGAAGGTTTCGGAATCAACCCCGGTGACAATCAATGATGCTGCACTCGCCCGCCGGCTGAACACCGTCCTTTCCAAGGAACTCGGCGAAGGCGTCGTGGTGCCTTTCCGCCAGAGCAGCATGGGTGCCGAAGACTTCAGCTACTTCGTTGATCCGTCATTTAACATCCCCGGCTATTATTTCGCCGTGGGCGGCACCAACCCTGCATGGATCGAAGCCGCAAATAAGGGCGGACCACCAGTTTCCGGTCATCACAGCGGATTGTTCAAGATTGATCCCGAACCCTCGGTTCGGCTGGGCACAGAGGCGATGACCGCCGCGGTTATTGAACTTCTCAAACCTTAAAATGCGTCCCCTGCCTGCCCAAGGGTAGGCAGGGGAACGCAAATGCGACGGACGGCGTGGTTCGGGTGAACAGGGGGTGAAGCAGCGCCGTCAGTCGACCACTCAAGCCGCCGGGAGGGGGGGGCGACTAGAGGAAACAGAACGCAGGCGCAGCTTTAGATCCTGCTTGCGTGCCTTGAGGCGCAGAATTTCCAGCGCGTTCGAGCTACCGGCAGCCATCTTCAGGCGCAGAGCATCGTCAAGCCGCTGATAGGCCAGCAAAAGTTTGAAAATCTTCGAATTCATTCCGCCACTCCATTGAACACATTGCTCAATCGGGAGTTCCAGAGTTTTTAGGTGAGGTTTGAGAAAACCTGCCAGAAACGCACCGGAAACCCGATGCGGTCCGACATCGCGACCATTTGATCGCCAGAGGGGCCCGGCCCGCTTGATCTAACTAGAGCGATTCGGTCTGAATTTCAACAGAAACTGATCTGCTCATGCCGACTTGCACCAAAGTGCATCCCGCTTATGCTCTGCTTATGTCTTTCCAAATGCTTCGCTGCCTGCTTCTGCTGACCTTTGCCCTGCCGCTGTCCGCCACCGGATATGCCCAGCCATTTGCAAATGCCCCCCACCGGGCAAATGTGATCGTCACCTTCGGGCCCGATACCATCCAGACCCGCCTAGAACGCGGCTTGGCCGATGAGGCAACAGGGCGGGTCGCCACCGCCGACGATCCTGTCCGGGTGGCCTCTATCTCCAAGGTCGCCGTGGCGCTGGGCGTGATGCGGTTGGTGGAGCAGAAGAAACTCAATCTGGATGCCGACGTTTCGGATTATCTCGGCTGGACGCTGCGCAATCCAGCCTTCCCAGACCGACGGATCACCCTGCGCCATCTGATGTCCCATAGATCGAGCCTGACGGACGGTGGCGAGCTCTATCTGGTTCCCTTTGGGGACCGTCTGCAGAACAACCTCTCCGACAGCCGGGTCTGGGACAGCACGCACGCGCCGGGCCGCTATTTCCGTTATGCGAACATCAACTTCCCTGTCATCGCCACAATCATCGAGCGCGTTACCGGTGAGCGGTTCGACCAGGCGATCCACCGCCTCGTCTTCGCGCCACTTTCTATTGATGCCTGCTTCAACTGGACAATGTGTAGCCCCCAGAAAATTGCGCGTGCTGTCGTCCTCTATGGGGAAGATGGCCGCATCCGCCGCGATGACCTGAAAGGCGCGATGCCGCCCTGCCCTGTCTTCACCAAGGCAGACGGCCATTGCGATCTGACGACCTATCAGCCCGGCGACAATGGCGCGATCTTCTCGCCTCAAGGTGGCCTGCGGATCAGCATGACGGATCTGGCTAAATTCGGCCAGGTGCTGATGCGCCGCGACGCTGGCTTCTTGAAACCCGCCTCTTACGCCGCGCTGGAAAAGATCGTCTGGCGCTATGATGGCGGCAATGGAGATAGTGAGGGCGGCTTCTTCTGCGCCTTTGGCCTGTCGGTGCAGACCGTCCACAAAGGTAAAGCCGGATGCTCCAACGATGCCTTTGGAGATGGCCACACCCGCGTCGGCCATGCCGGGGAAGCTTATGGCCTGCGCGCCGGATTATGGATCGACCGCAAACGCAAGGAAGGCGTCGCCTTCTTCGTGACGGCCGTTCCGGATGCGGAGCCCAAAGGGCCCTCGGGCTTTTACCGGGTTGAGGAGGCTATCCTCCAAAGTCCATATGTTCGACCTGATAGGTGACAAGGTGCAGTTCGCGCGCCCGTTTTGCGGCTGACCGCTGCCTTAGCGAGAATTCTGAGGCGACAATGACGGCACGACACCGTGTGCCCGTTTCCTCCTCCAGATCACTGGAGTATCCCAACACCTGCTCCAGCGCGCCAGCGGGACATGGCCCCGCCTTCAGTTCGATGACGACGAAGTTGCCGTCCGCATCGCGCGCTGTGATGTCGATCCGCCCGCTGGCGACTTCCCGCTCCCGCCCATTGTCCGCCGCAACCAAGCCGGGTTCAACCTTGTCTAATTGTCGGCGCAGGAGCGTCTTCAATTCCTTTTCATAATGCAGGATGCGCGCCTTAATCAGCACGCGCTTTGACGGCAGTTCCCTCTCCATGATCGTGCGTCCCCCAACATTACTATGTCGGTTTTATACAATTGGTGTTGCGCGGGGATTGCGACGCATGGTTTCAGGGGCCTTTACAACCCTCCCGCCAGCGCAGTGGCGACACCTGCGCCGATGAGCACCAGCCCGATGACGTCATGACGGTGCATGGGTTCCCGCAAATAGAGCCTACTGAAACCGAGGGTGAAGATCACCTCCACCTGCCCGACCGCGCGGACGAGCGCCACGGGTGCCGTGGCAAAGCCCGTAAACCAGCAGGCAGATCCCAAGGCTGCGAGCAGACCCACCTGCCCCGATGTGCGCCAGGTTACTGCGACTTTCTTCAGTTCGGCAGGTTCCTTCCAGACGACGTAGCTGCCCTGCATAGCGGTTTGGCCCGCCTGCACCGCAACCAGCGTCAGCAAGGCCGCCAACAGCTTGTCTGATGTCGCAATATCGAACGTCGCCGACTTCACGAAAATCGACGTCATCGTGAAGCCGAGCCCCGCGCCAAGTCCGCATAGAGCGGCCGGCTGGATAAGGTCCGCCATCCGGAAGCGTGCGCCCGCCGCAGACACCACCATCACGCCCACCACCCCAATGGCGATACCGATCCATGTCAGCAGGCTGAGATGCTCACCCAGGAGGAGCATTGCGAGCACAGCGCCCTGAATGGCCTCTGTCTTCGCAAAGGCCGTCCCCGCCACATAGTTGCGGAAGCCGAACGCCATCAGCAACAGATTTGTACCGATGATCTGCGCGAAACCCGCCGCCAGCGCGTAAGTCCAGAATGTGAACCCAATCTCCGGCAGGCCTTTGCCCGTTGCCACCAGATAGCCGCCGAGCAGCGCCATCCCGACCGGCAAGCCGTAAAGATAGCGCACCAACCCCGCCGCATTGAGCGACAGCGTCGCCCGCACCCGCTGCTGCACTGCCGTCCGCCAGGACTGGAACAGTGCTGCAAGAAATGTGGCGGGGAGCCAAATCACTCAGACATGCCGGTCAGGCAGCAAGGACGATCTGACCAAGTCGCGGGAAATGGACATTGAGCGGACCCGCTTTTGCGCTTTCGCGACGGATGACGATCCCTTGCGAGCCGCAGCTTAGCAGCGTGCCCTCCACAGGATCATCGCCTGAATTCTCTGTCTGGATGCGCACCATCTGACCGACGGACTGCCCGGCTTCGACAGGCCCAGAAATGTCGGCTGGCGCGCAAGCTTTCGCGATCTCAATTGCCTCCTGTGCGCCGGTTGGAACAGCGTCGCCATGGCCGATGGCGCGAACCCGCTCAAACCACGCAATCAAGGCGGGACGGGCAAAAATGCCATCCGCAAATGGTTTGGCAAAAGGCATGACGACCAAGAACCAAAGGTTCATGTAAAGACCGAGATCCCCGTGCCCCGGTGCATCGCCGCCGATGAACGTGCGGCCATCTTTCAGCACAGACTCCAGCCAGTCGGCAGCAACAGTCACCTGCGTTTCCAAATGCGGTGCAACCAACGGCATCTTGTTAAAATCAAACCCGACGAACCGACGCTTGCGGTCCTCGGCAAAGCCCGGTCCGAGCACATCGGCGGGAATGTTGCGCATGGCAGCGCCGACATGGGCGCCAAATTGCCCCGCACCCGTCCAGCCTGCCACCATCCGGTGAAGGTCCCCGAGCGGTGCGGGATAGAAGCTTGGCTGCGGCTGGTGCCGTTCCAGCGCATCGAGAATGGCCGCCGTATCGCAATAGATGTCCGCGTCGATCTGCAGGACAGGCGTACGCGCATAGCCGCCAGTGAGTTCGACCAGATCGGGCTTGGGCATCATGTTGGGGATGATGACAGACCGCCAGCGCAGGCCTTTCAGCCCGAGGGCCACGCGCGCCATCTCCGCGAATGGCGACGTTTCGTAATGATGCAAGACGATCTCTGGCATAATCTCTCCCTTTCAGTCTCCGCGCAGCTTACTCTGCCGGTTGCAACAGCCCCTCTTCCGCGATCTTCTTTTTCCAGATTAGCGGTGCCGAAGTGTGGACATTTTCCCCACTGCTGTCGACGGCGACCGTCACGGGGAAGTCCTTCACCTCAAACTCGTAGATCGCTTCCATGCCGAGGTCTTCAAAGCCGACGACCTTGCTGCCCTTGATCGCGCGGGCGACGAGATAGGCAGCGCCGCCCACAGCCATCAGATAGGCCGATTTGTGTTTGGCAATCGCCTGTGTGGCCGCAGCCCCACGTTCCGCCTTGCCGACGCAACCGAGCAGGCCCTGTTCGAGCATCATGTCCATGAAGCTGTCCATGCGCGTCGCGGTCGTTGGGCCAGCGGGGCCGACGATTTCTTCACCCACCGGATCGACCGGGCCGACATAATAGATCATCCGCCCCTTGAAACTGACGGGCAGTTCTTCGCCCTTGGCGAGCATGTCCTTAATGCGCTTGTGCGCCGCATCGCGCCCGGTGAGCATCTTGCCGTTGAGGAGCAGGCGGTCGCCGGCCTTCCAGCCCTGCACATCGGCAGCAGTCAGTGCGTCGAGATCAACCCGCCTGGCCGCAATGTCGGGCGCCCATTCGACCTTGGGCCATTCTTCAAGGTTGGGCGCTTCGAGATATTTGGGGCCCGAACCATCGAGCGTGAAATGCGCGTGGCGCGTGGCGGCGCAATTGGGGATCATCGCGACCGGCTTCGACGCGGCATGTGTCGGATAATCCATGATCTTCACGTCGAGGATGGTGGCGAGCCCGCCCAGCCCCTGCGCGCCGATGCCGAGCGCGTTGACCTTGTCGAAAATCTCGATGCGCAGGCGTTCAATATCGTTCTGCGGCCCGCGCGCCTTGAGTTCGGCCATGTCGATGGCGCCCATCAGGCTTTCCTTGGCGAGCACCATCGCCTTTTCGGCCGTGCCACCAATGCCGATGCCGAGCATCCCCGGCGGGCACCAGCCGGCGCCCATTTGCGGGACCATGTCGAGCACCCAGTCGACGATGCTGTCACCCGGGTTCATCATCTTGAACTTGGTCTTGTTTTCAGACCCGCCACCCTTGGCCGCGACATCGAAAGTCACCTTGTCACCGGGCACCATTTCGAGGTGGACGACCGACGGCGTGTTGTCGCGCGTGTTGACGCGGGTGAAGGCCGGATCGGCAAGGATCGAGGCGCGGAGTTTGTTTTCCGGCAGCAAATAGGCGCGGCGGACGCCATCATCAATGACTTCCTGCAGTGAACGGCCCGATTCCAGTACGCACTGCTGGCCCCATTTGACGATGACGGTCACGATGCCGGTATCCTGACAGATCGGGCGGTGGCCTTCGGCGCACATGCGGCTGTTGGTCAGGATCTGCGCAATCGCGTCTTTGGCGGCCGGGCCCTGTTCCTTCTTATACGCCTCACCCAGCGCGCGGATGTAATCCATCGGGTGGAAGTAGCTGATGAACTGCAACGCGTCGGCGACGCTGTCGATAATGTCGGATTCGCGGATGGTGACGGTCATGATGCGTGTCCTGTTGGCCCGAATTTCTGGGGTGCCTTAGCGAGGCAAAAGGGCGCGGACAATGGTGGGGCGTGGAAGTTCGCAAAGTTGCGGAAGTGGAGGAAGTTGAGGGCCTCAAGCCCCAGAAATGCGTGGGGGCTCAATCAGGCCCTACCCACCCGCTGGCAGAAGGCGCGCGAGACGTGGCGAAGCGACGCTGAACCTAGTCGCAGCGGGGCGGGCAAAAGTTCGCAGAGTGATTGGAAGGTCGAATTGCACGGCAGGACTCCGGTGAATTCAGAGCCGTCCTTGTTGCACATTTGACCGCCTGTAGGAAAGTTAAAACCAAACAGGCGCGCTTACGGCCATCCCTTTCGGCGACTATCCACCAGCGCAAACAGGGTCAGACCGAGCATGAATATGCCCAAGACGGACCCGCCTGCTTCCCATACTATCCGTGTCGCAAGCGGCCCGCTCAAGAGCCAGAGCCCGAAGGCGATCCGGTGTATATTCTTCCGGCTTTCCGCCTTTTGTGCGGGCGTCACGAACTGCGCGGCCCACACTATGAAGAGAAAGAGGAGACCAGCCGGCACCAACCACATGGCATGTCTCCCCTCGTTTCGGGCGGACCTTAGTAAACGCGCGCCTTGGGCTTGATGTACTCAACCTCGTCGGTGAGCGTGTAATTGTGCACACCACGGCTATCGAGGGTGACCTTACCACCATTTCCGCCCCAGCCTTCAAACCAACTGACGGTGTGGTTCATCCACTTCTTGTCATCACGATCCGGGAAATCTTCATGCGCATGGGCGCCGCGGGATTCCTTGCGGTTCTCAGCGCTCTCCATGGTGCAGACAGCCTGCGCCATGAGGTTGTCGAGTTCCAGCGTTTCGATAAGATCGGTGTTCCAGATGAGGCTGCGATCGCTCACGGCCACGTCTTCCAGACGCTTGTTGACCTTGCGCATCAGATCAACACCTTCAGAGAGCAGCGCGCTGTCGCGGAACACGGCGGCGTGCTTCTGCATGGTGCGCTGCATGTCGAGGCGAATGTCCGCCGTGGGCGAACCGCCCTTTGCATTGCGGAACTTATCGACACGGGCGAGCGGAAGGTCCGTCGCATTGGCCGGCAGCGGCTTTTGAGCCGCGCCCGCCTTCAGCGTTTCCTTCAGATGCAGGCCGGTTGCGCGGCCAAACACGACAAGGTCGATCAGCGAGTTGGAACCAAGGCGGTTGGCACCATGAACCGACACGCAGGCCGCTTCACCCACGGCGTACAGGCCGGGGACGACGTGATCGTCATTCTTGCCCTTCTTGGTCACGACCTGGCCGTGATAATTACAGGGAATGCCACCCATGTTGTAATGGACGGTCGGGCAAACCGGCAGCGGCTGGCGCGTCAGATCAACGCCTGCAAAGATCTTGCCGCTTTCGGTGATGCCGGGAAGGCGTTCTGCCAGCACCTTGGGATCGATATGATCGAGGTGCAGGAAGATGTGGTCCTTGTTCGGGCCCACGCCGCGGCCTTCGCGCATTTCCATCGCCATGGAGCGCGAAACGACGTCGCGCGAGGCGAGGTCCTTAGCCGAGGGGGCATAGCGTTCCATGAAACGCTCACCTTCGGAGTTGGTCAGATAGCCGCCTTCGCCGCGTGCACCCTCAGTGATGAGCACGCCTGCGCCGTAAATGCCGGTCGGGTGGAACTGAACGAACTCCAGATCCTGCAACGGCAGGCCCGCGCGCAGCACCATGCCGCCGCCGTCACCTGTGCAGGTGTGCGCTGAGGTTGCCGAGAAATAGGCACGGCCATAACCGCCGGTGGCCAGCACGACCGATTGGGCGCGGAAGCGGTGGATTGTCCCGTCTTCCATGCACATGGCGATGACGCCACGGCATTCGGGACCATCGGGGCCATCTTCCATGATGAGGTCGAGTGCGAAATATTCGATGTAGAAGTCCGCATCATACTTCAGGCTCTGCTGGTAGAGCGCGTGGAGCATGGCGTGGCCGGTGCGGTCAGCAGCCGCACAGGTGCGCTGCACCGGCGGGCCTTCGCCCATATTCTGCATGTGACCACCGAACGGGCGCTGGTAGATCGTGCCATTGTCGTTGCGGCTGAACGGCACGCCGGCGTGCTCCAGCTCGTACACAGCGGCAGGCGCTTCCCGCACCATATACTCGATGGCGTCCTGATCGCCCAGCCAGTCCGACCCCTTCACGGTGTCGTACATGTGCCAGGTCCAATGATCGGGCGAGTTGTTGCCAAGCGATGCTGCAATCCCGCCCTGCGCGGCCACCGTGTGGCTGCGCGTCGGGAAGACTTTGGTGATGCAGGCCGTCTTCAGGCCGGCTTCTGCCGCGCCCATCGTCGCACGCAGGCCGGAGCCGCCCGCGCCGACAACGACAACGTCATAGGTGTGATCAATGATCTTATAGGCTTCGGACATCAGTTGGGTGTCCCCGTCAGAGCAATCTTGGCGATGGCAAACAGTGCAAATGCAGCGGTGCCGAGCGTGTAGAAGGTGAGCGCCGTCAGGCTGGCAAACTTTGCGCCTTCTTCATGGACATAATCCTCAATCACGACCTGAAGGCCGATGCGGAAGTGCCAGAAGACCGAGATGACAAGCAGCATCATCGGCACGGCAGCCATTGGCTGCGCTAGCCAAGTGGTGACCGTGGTGTAATCATAGGTCGGCAGCCGCACGAGCGAGATGAGCAGCCAAGGCAGCAGCAGCAGATTGCCGACCGCCGTCATGCGGTGCAGCACCCAGTGCGCGCCACCATGTCTTGCCGAACCGAGACCGCGGACGCGGCCCAGACCTGTTCCGGTTCCCATCGCCTTATCCCTTCACGAACAGCAGATAGCCCCAGAGCGCGGCTGTCATCACAACGCCAAAGACGAAGGTTGCGCGGGCCCAGAAGCGGTTGGTGTTGAGTTCATAGCCTGCACCCACATCGAGCACGAAGTGGCGGAGGCCGGAGCCGAGATGCTGGAAGAACGCCCAGCTGAGGCCGATCAGGACCAATTGGCCCAGCGGATGCTTCGCCCAGCCGAGGAAGTAATCATAGGATTCCTGCCCCGTTGCGGCGGCCACAAGCCACCATGTCAAAACAAGCACACCAACGGTCGCCATCCCGGTTCCGGTCACACGGTGTATAATGGAGGCCGCCATGTTGGCGCCCCATTTCCAGATCGTCAGGTGCGGCGAGAGCGGCCTTGCGCGGTTTTGCGCCATGATCATTCCCTGTCTTTTGTCAGTTCGTCGCCATCCCCTTAACGCGTCAAACGGTCGGCGCAACTGCCTTTGCCCCAATGGACACATCGGTTATGGGGCCAGTATGACCAAGAACATCATCATCACCGGCGCGTCCCGAGGGATTGGCGCGGCTATTCACACCCGTTTTGGATATGAGGACACCCGTATTTTTGCGGTTGCCAGCAAAGATTTTGATCTTTCAACGGCTGATGGCGCCGGTGATCTTTGGGAGGCTGGGCTGGCCGCGCTTGAAGGGCGCGTCGACATTCTCGTCAACAATGCGGGCGTTTTTGAAGAGAACCCTCTCACCTCCGATGAGCCCGATTGGCTCTCCGGCTGGGAACGGACGATGCAAATCAATCTGACATCCTCCGCCCTGCTCTGCCGCCGCGCGGTGCTGCACTGGCAGGACCGCAAGGCAGAGGGCCGAATCATCAATATCGCAAGCCGCGCTGCCTATCGCGGAGATTCACCCAAACACTGGCATTATGCCGCGTCTAAGGCCGGAATGGTCGCAATGACCAAGTCCATTGCCCGCGCTTATGCCGCGCAAGACATCCTGGCCTATGCCATCTGCCCCGGCTTCACGATGACAGGCATGGCGGATGATTATCTGGCGAGCCGTGGCGGCGACAAGTTGCTGGCCGACATTCCACTCGGCCGCGTGGCGATGCCTGAAGAAGTTGCTGAGATGGTCGCGTTTTGCGCGCTCAAGGCCCCGCCATCCATGACGGGTGCTGTTCTGGATGTGAACGGCGCAAGCTACGTCCGCTGACGGGCATTTTGAATGACTGGCAACCTGTGCAAAAGTTCATACGTAGAAACACTTATGGGTATATCTACGATATGGTTAGAATTGCATCCGATAGCCTAACTATGTTTCGACAGCGGGGCAGATGTCCTTGAAGGATACAGGCAGGTCGCCATTAGCCGCACCGTCGCCGTCACGAGTAATCGGGGATCCTCCCCAAAATGCGTTGAAAGCGTTGAACAAGCAATCTGGAAGCGGCCGCAGGGCCAATTCCGGCGACGAAGGAACTTTACCATGAGCCAGGGCTCACATGACGAAATGCAGGACATTATCATCCAGACCGTGTCGGCGCTCAATTCGCTATCACAGCGGATTGCATCCCCGACCGCAGAATCGTTGCTCCATCCCGTCGACGCTGAACTCCGCCTGCGTCGCCGGCGTGAACGCGCCTTTAGCGTTAATTACTTCGGCGATGCCGCGTGGGACATTCTTCTGGAATTGGAACGCGCCCAGCGCATGGGGCACAATCTTGCCATTACAGATATCGGCGTTGAATCGCGCATCCCGCTGACGACCGTGCTCCGCTATTTGACCCGCTTGGAAAAAGATGGGTTCATTGATCGCAAGATTGACCCAACCGACCGCCGCCGCGTGTTCGTCTCGCTCTCGCAGAACGGTTATCATCTGGTCTGCCAAGCCTTTGGGATTGAACCTAAGGCAACCGCAGGGTCAACAAACGCCACCATTGGCTTTGCGGCAGCCGCACCTGCGTCCTGCTTCATCAGCTAAGACGTGTCTCACCTCCATGACGGCGTCGGCTCCATGTGCCGGCGCCGCCTGTTTTGGCAGATGGGGCCGACAAGTTTGCTGCTAGTGCGCCGTGCCGTCCACGCCATCGAGGCCAAGGTCCCCAACCAGCTGATCGATCGCCTCAGAAATGCGGATCGCGACAAGATCGAGCTCCAACGCATCGGCAACAGCCAGTTGTTCATTCAATGAATGCAGCAAAGCAAAGCGCGCATCGGAATGCGGCTGCGCCCGCGAAGCTGCAAGCAGCTCCTGCAGTTCCGGTTTCATTTTCATGTCTCCCTCCGACCCCCCACTCGGTGTCGGTCGTCAGCAACTCAGATGGCCAGCCCGCCATCTGCTCTGCCATTCCCTACGACCGAGCATGGCATAAAGTTCAATCACGCTGGCCACAATCAAATTCAATTCGGTTGCATCACCGCGCTTGCGTGCCCCGTTTTGGGGCGTAATCACGCGAGGATGACCGACACACCTGAAAGCTGGAAGATCACCCTGCCCTGCACGCGGCTGCAGGCAGAGCAAATCGACTTCGAAATGGAGGCCTTTGCATCCTTTGATGAACCGCCCACCATCGTCGCAAGCGAGCCTGACCCGGCCAGACCAAATGACTGGGAAATATCCGCATTTTTTGTTGGCAAACCAGATGATTACCAGATCGACCTCATCCGCGCCCTTGCGCCCGGCACCCCCCTGTCCAAGGTCATCCTTGAACGCGTGGAGGAACAAGATTGGGTGACCCTCAGCCAGCAGTCCTCCCAACCCGTTTCGGCAGGTCGGTTCTTCGTTCACACCTCTGCCTTTAAAGAAAAAGCGCCTGCCGGATCGGTTGTTTTTCTGATCGAGGCGAGCCGGGCTTTCGGCACGGGCGGACATGAAACAACGAGCAATTGTCTGAAGACGCTCGACTCGCTCCGGCGCTCCGGCGCCCGATTTGAGAACATCATGGACGTTGGTACCGGCACCGGCCTGCTCGCCTTTGCTGCAGGCCATTTGTGGCCGCGCGCTTATGTGACGGCATCTGACATCGACCCCGTCAGCATCGAAATCTCCATCGAAAATGCAGACGCCAATGCCATCGCCATTGGCCAGTTTCCCGGTCAGGTGGCACTCTGCGCCGCGTCCGGCACCGACCATGAGATGATTCAGCGCAGGGCACCCTATGATCTTGTCATCGCAAACATCCTCGCCGGTCCGCTGATTGAGCTTGCCCCTGCGCTGGCCGACATTCTGGCAGAAGGCGGGACGCTGATCCTTGCCGGGCTGCTCGACAAGCAGGTCGACTCCGTGAAGCGCGCTTATGCGCAGCAGGGCCTACGCCTTGTGGCGTCAACAGGGGGAGAATGGCCTTGCCTCCGCCTTGTCAAACGACGGCGCTACGGATGGCGGCGCCCCAGCCGACCGGCACTGACAACCAGCCAGCCGCCCGGCGACTTCGGCACCTGGTAATTTTTCGTTTCACATTGAAACGGTCCGTCCTAAGGGGGCGATCATGAGCACGAAGACGGAGAGCGGCGCTTTTGACCCGCCGATCGAGAACCGCGCTGATCTGATCAGCGTGTTCGCCAAGGGAGAAAAGCCAGCGGCGCGCTGGCGGATCGGGACGGAACACGAGAAGTTCGTGTACCGCACCGCTGATCATCGTGCGCCTTCCTATGACGAGCCCGGCGGTATCCGCGACCTTTTGATGGCGATGACCCGCTATGGCTGGGAACCCATTATGGAGGGCGACAATGTCATCGCGCTCGGTGGTGCGGATGGCAATGTCAGCTTGGAACCGGCCGGGCAGCTCGAACTGTCCGGCGCGCCGCTGGAAAACCTGCACCAGACCTGCGCCGAAACCGGCCGCCATTTGAAGCAGGTGAAGGAAATTGGCGCCGAACTCGGTCTGGGCTTCCTTGGCCTTGGTATGTGGCCGGACAAGACGCGCGACGCGCTGCCGATCATGCCCAAGGGCCGCTATGGCATCATGCTGCAGCATATGCCGCGCGTCGGCACGATGGGCCTCGATATGATGCTGCGGACCTGCACCATCCAGACCAACCTCGATTATTCGAGCGAGGCCGACATGGTGAAGAAGTTCCGCGTGAGCCTCGCCCTCCAGCCGCTCGGCACCGCGCTCTTCGCCAATTCGCCGTTCACTGAAGGCAAGCCGAACGGCTATCTCTCCTACCGCTCGCATATCTGGACCGATACGGATCCGACGCGCACGGGCATGCTGCCCTTCGTCTTCGAAGACGGTTTCGGCTATGAACGCTATGCCGATTACATGCTCGATGTGCCGATGTACTTCGTCTACCGGAGCGGCAAATATATCGACGCGGCCGGCAAGAATTTCCGCGATTTCCTCGACGGCAATCTGGACGTCTATCCGGGCCAGAAGCCGACCATCGGTGACTGGAATGACCATCTTTCGACGGCCTTCCCCGAAGTCCGCCTGAAGAGCTTCCTCGAAATGCGCGGGTCAGATGGTGGCCCCTGGAACCGCATCTGCGCCCTGCCTGCGTTCTGGGTTGGCTTGCTTTATGACGGCTCCGCGCTCGATGCCGCTTGGGATCTGGTCAAGCATTGGACCATTGAGGACCATCAAAAACTCCGCGATGCCGTGCCGAAACTGGGGCTAAAAGCGCCGCTGCCCGATGGCCGCATCCTCAACGATCTCGCCAAACAGGTGCTCGACATTGCGACAGCCGGCCTCAACGCCCGCGCGCAGGTCAACTCGATGGGCGACAATGAAAGCGGCTTTCTCAACCCGCTGCGCCGCATGGTCGACAGCGGCAAGACATCGGCTGACGAATTGCTGGAGAAGTTCAACGGACCTTGGGCAGGTGACCTATCCAAGGTGTATGACCAGTATAGTTTCTAACGGCTGAATGTCATTCCCGCGCGCTGGGGAACCAACACCCCTGAGAGTGTCATTCCCGCGAAAGCGGGAGTCCAGACGATGCTTTGAGGCGCCCATGGATTCCCGCTTGCGCGGGAATGACACTGGGAGCCCACCCACCTCGTCATCCTGAACTTGTTTCAGGATAACCGGGTAATCGCATGCGGGATCGTCAACGGATAGGCGGCCGAATTCTGTTATGCTGAAACAAGTTCAGCATGACGATTGGCGTTATAACTAAACCAAACGACTCTGCTTCAGCGCCGCCTCGATAAAGCTCGCAAACAGCGGGTGCGGATCGAACGGCTTTGACTTCAGCTCCGGATGGAACTGCACGCCGACGAACCAGGGATGGTCCGGCCGTTCCACGATTTCGGGCAGTTCCCCATCAGGCGACATGCCCGAGAAAACGAGGCCATTGCTTTCCAAAGCGTCACGGTAGCCTGTGTTCACTTCATAGCGGTGGCGGTGGCGTTCGGAGATGGTCGTGCCGCCATAAATGGCCGCGACATGGCTGTTGCCGGCCAGCGTCGCATCATAAGCGCCTAGCCGCATCGTGCCGCCCAGATCGCCGCCTTCTTCGCGCTTTTGGATGCCTTCTTCGCTCATCCATTCAGAGATGATGCCAACGACCGGCTCGTCTGTCGGGCCGAATTCGGTGGAGGAGGCATTGGGGATGCCCGCAAGGTTCCGCGCGGCTTCCACACAGGCCATCTGCATCCCGAAGCAAATGCCGAGATAGGGCACTTGCCGTTCACGGGCGAAGCGGATGCTGGCAATCTTGCCTTCTGCCCCGCGTTCACCAAACGCACCGGGGACGAGAATGGCGTGCAACGGCTCCAGTCGGGCGGCGACATCGCTGTCTTCCGCCTCGAACAATTCCGCGTCGATCCACTGGATGTTGACCTTCACACGGTTGGCAATCCCACCATGGACGAGGGCTTCATTCAAAGACTTGTACGCATCCTGCAGGCCGACATATTTGCCGACAACGCCAATGTTGACCTCACCTTCCGGATTGGTCAGCCGGTCCATGATATCGTCCCAGCGGCTGAGATCAGGGTTTGGCCCCGGCTCAATCCCGAAGGCCCGCAGCACTTCTGAATCAAGCCCTTCGGCATGGTATTGCAGCGGCACGCCGTAGATCGACTTCGCATCAAGCGCAGGGATCACCGCTTCCTTGCGGACGTTGCAGAACAGCGCGATCTTCGCACGTTCTGTTTCGGGCAGAGGATGTTCGCAGCGGCAAATCAGCACGTCTGGCTGGATGCCGTAGCTTGTGAGTTCGCGCACCGAATGCTGCGTCGGTTTGGTCTTCAACTCACCGGCCGCCGCCACATAGGGGACCAGCGTGACGTGCGTGAACACAGTCTGGTCGCGGCCCAGTTCGTTGCGCATCTGGCGGATGGCTTCGATGAACGGCAGCGATTCGATATCGCCGACCGTCCCGCCGATTTCGCACAGAACAAAATCGAGACCATCCGTGTCCGCCATGGCGAACGCTTTGATGGCGTCTGTGACGTGTGGGATGACCTGCACGGTCGCGCCCAGATAGTCGCCGCGGCGTTCCTTCTGGATGATCTGCTGATAGATGCGACCCGAGGTCACATTGTCAGACTGGCGCGCAGAAACGCCGGTAAAGCGTTCATAGTGACCCAAATCGAGGTCGGTTTCCGCCCCGTCGTCCGTCACATAGACTTCGCCATGTTGATAGGGGGACATCGTGCCCGGATCTACGTTGAGATACGGGTCGAACTTACGAATGCGAACCTTGTAGCCGCGCGCTTGGAGGAGGGCAGCAAGAGATGCTGCCATCAAGCCTTTGCCAAGCGAGGAGACCACGCCGCCGGTGATGAAAATGAACCGCGCCATGGGAGAAGAGCCGTAAGCCGGGTGCAGGGGATTCGGCAAGACGCCAAACCCCCTGCCCGGGAAATAATTTGGGGATTAGTTGGTTTTGGCTGGCGCGGGCTGTCCCGCAGCAGGGATCGCCAGCGGAACCGGGGAGTTATCCGCGGGCACAGCAGGCGCCGCAGAATTGGCATCTGCCGGTGCTGCAGCTTCCGGACGGGCCAACGTTGTATCGATGGTGTCCGGCTTCCGGTTGATGGTCGCGACGGCGGCAAGCGCAATCGAGAGCAGAATGAACAATGTCGCCAAAATCGTCGTTGCCCGCGTCAGGAAATCGCCTGCACCGCGTGCCGACATCAGGCCCGCAGGGCTACCGCCGGTCAGACCGCCGCCTTCTGAACGCTGCATGAGGATAACACCCACAAGGGCGACCGCGATGATGACGTGGACAACGAGCAAGAATGTAAACATCGGAAATGTGCTCTTTTCGGCAATAGCAGAGAATTGGGCCGCGCCTTAGCCCAGCCCTTGCCTGCGATCAACCTTACAGCCTGATCTATCGCGCGCCCGCTTCAATAATCGGCACGAAATCTGCGGCCTTCAGGCTCGCCCCGCCGACCAGCGCACCATCAACATCCGGCACATGCAACAGCTCGTCCGCGTTCGACGCCTTGACCGAACCACCATAGAGAATGCGCACGCCCGTCCCTTCTTCCCCAAGCAAATCAATGAGCTGGGCGCGGATGGCAGCATGCATTTCAGCAACATCCCCGGTTGACGGTGTGCGTCCCGTGCCGATCGCCCAGACGGGTTCATAGGCCACAGCCGTGTTGGCTCCTGTCGAACCGACCGGAACGGAATCCCGAATCTGACCGGTCACAACGGCAACGGCCTGACCGGCATCGCGCTCCGCTTCTGTTTCGCCGACGCAGATGATCGCCATAAGGCTGCCAGACGTCGCCGCTTCGGCTTTCCTGGCCACTTCGGCGCTGCTTTCGTGATTGTCCGTGCGCCGCTCGCTATGCCCGACAATCACGAAGCTGGCGCCCGCCTCTTTCAGCATGGCAACAGACAGGCAGCCGGTATGCGCGCCGCTGGCATTCCAGTGGCAATCCTGCCCCCCAATGGCAAAGCCGGGGGCTGCGCTGGCAGCGGGCGTAATGAGCGTCGCCGGGACTCCAATGGCCACGTCAGCGCCGGGATTGGCCTTGGCGGCAGCGGCAATGGCTTTGATCTCGTCCAGCGCGGCCAGACTGCCATTCATCTTCCAATTGCCAGCTACGAGCTTCTTCAAGGCCATGTTTATCTCCCGGATCGCAAATCTGATGGGGCGTTAGCAAAGCGAATTGGGCGATACCAGCCTCGCCGCGCTTGAAGCCGCGCGCGCTGGCCCCTATGGCGTGGCCGGGTTTATTGGAGACGTTTGCTCGATGCTGACTTTTTTCCGCAGCGCACTGAGGTCCTGGGCCGTTCTGGGCCTGCTTGGCCTTGTCATGGTCGCGTTCATTGTCACAGGTGTCGGCACGCCATCGAGCATGAGTGCGCTTGGGGGCGTGAGCGGCAGCGATGCCGTTCAGGTGGGTGATCGCGGAATCGCGATCAGCGATCTCAACGACCGCCTCAAGATTGAACTGAATCAGCGGCGCCAGCAACAGCCGGACATCACGATGCAGCAGATGTTGCAGGAAGGCACGCTCGACAAGCTCCTGTCCGAACTGACCGATCTCACCGCAATTCGCGCTTTTGGCGAAAAATTCGGCATGGTTGTCAGCGATCGCCTCGCCGATGGTGAAATTGCCAGCATTCCAGCCTTTCAGGGCGCGACCGGCAAGTTCGATGAAGCGCGTTACCGCCAGCTTTTGAGCCAACGGGGATTGGCCGAAGAGCAGTTTCGCAGCGACATTGAACAGGGCATCGCCGTGCGCCACATGCTCGTGCCCGTCGCCGCAAGCTCCGGCGCACCGCGCGATCTGGCGGCGCCTTACGCGTCTCTGCTCGTGGAACGCCGTGCAGGTAGCTTTGTCGAGCTTCCTAACGCTGCTTTCACCAACGGCCCCGCGCCAACAGACGCTGAACTCAACGCCTTTTATGCGGCCAACCGGACACGTTATATTGAGCCAGAGCGCCGCGTGATCCGCTATGCGCTTGTCGACCGCTCCATGATCGCCAAGCAATCTGCCCCAACCGATGCCGAAGTGGCCGCGCGGTACAAGCAGGATGCCGCCAAATATGCGACGCGCCAGCTGCTCGATATCACGCAGGTTATCGTTCAGTCGGAGGCCGCCGCAAAGGCTTTGGCCGCAAAGGCCCGCAGCGGCATGCCGCTCGGCGACGCAGCCAAGTCCGCTGGCGGTGATGCGGTTCCGCTGACCGCGCTCGAAAAAGGTGCCTATATCGGCCAAAGTTCCGAAGCCATCGCCAATGCGGTTTTCGCAGCCCCCAAGGGTGGCATTGTCGGGCCGCTCAAATCAGCGCTCGGTTGGTATGTGGTGAAGGTCGACAACGCCAAGACCGTCGGAGGCAAGACTTTGGCAGAAGCCAAGCCTGAAATCGTGGCGGCCCTGACGATCCAGAAGACCGCCGACGGCTTTGCCAATCTGCTGGCGGACATTGAAGACGCCGTTTCCGACGGGCAGACATTTGACGATGTGACCAAGGGGCGCGGCTTGACCGTTGTGACCACGCCGCCACTGACGGCCAGCGGCCTCTCGCCTGATCAGGCCGGCTTTGTGGCACCCGAAAACTTCATCGCCGTCGTGAAGGACGCCTTCCAGGCCGAGCCAGATGATGATCCCGCGCTTGTCCCGCTGGGTGAAGACAAGGACGTGTTTTACGATATCGACCGCGTTCTTGCCGAAGCGCCTAAGCCGCTGGCCAAGATCAAGGCTCAGGTCACCGGTGATTTCATCGCAGACCGCGCCAGCAAAGCGGCCCGTCGGATGGCAGAAGCCATTCTGGTCAAAGCGAACAAGGGCACGCCTCTGGCCGTCGCGGCTGCTGGACAGGGCAGTGTCCGTCCCTTGGCGTCCCGCCGCATGGACATTGTGAAGGGCAATAGCCGGCCACCGGTGGAACTGGTGCAGCTGTTTGAATTGAACACCGGCCGTGCCCGCATCGCGCCGATGGCCAACAAGCAGGGCTGGATCGTCGTGCAGCTCGACCGCATCGAACCGGGCAATCTCGCCGCGGAACCAAGCCTGCTTGCGGCAACGCAGAGCCAGCTTTCTGACGCGATCGGCCGCGAATACACAACGCAGTTCACCACCGCCGCGAAGAAGATGCTCAAGATCCAACGCAATGATCCGGCGATTGGCGACCTTCGCAAGAGCCTGACAGGCGCTGCCGCACGGTGACGCTTCAGGGGGATGATGCACTTGCCATCAGCCGGCTCCGCTCTGGCAAGCCTGCGCTTGTCTGGCGCAGCCTGATTGCGGACACCGAAACGCCGGTTTCCGCCTATCTGAAGCTGCACGAACCCGAACGCGGCGACTTTCTGCTCGAATCGGTCGAGGGCGGCGCTGTGCGCGGGCGATATAGCCTGATTGGGCTTGCCCCCGATCTCGTCTTTCGCGCCGATGGTCATAAGGCAGAGGTCAACCGCAACTGGGCAACCGACCGCGATGACTTCCACCCTGTTGCCGATGACAGCCTGACCGCACTGCGGGCCCTCGCCACGGCCAGCCATATCGATGTCCCCGCTGAACTGCCCAAGACGCTCGCCTGCCTCGTCGGCTATTTCGGTTATGAAACGGTGGGTCTTGTCGAAAAACTACCCCGTCCCGCGCCGAATGACCTTGGCCTGCCCGACATGCTGTTCGTGCGACCGACCGTTATCCTGGCCTTTGACCGCCTCGCCGACCGTCTGTTTATCGTGGCGCCTGTCTGGCCGGGTCAGGGTGAGGCCGACCGGCTGGTGGAAGCTGCTGTGGAACGCATCGACGCGACGGCCGCGCGGCTCGCCCGCCAATTGCCCGAAGCGGACCGCATTGGCGCCCTGCCCGATTTGAAGGATATGGTCCCGACGCCGGTTCTCGAACCCGGCAAATATGAGGAAATGGTCCTGCGCGCGAAGGACTATATTGAGGCCGGCGACATCTTTCAGGTCGTCCTCGCCCAACGTTTCACCATGCCCTTCCCGCTGCCTGCGATTGACCTGTATCGCGCGCTGCGGCGGATCAACCCGTCGCCGTTCCTCTATCATCTCGATTTTCCGGGCTTCGCGCTTACCGGCTCGAGCCCCGAGATCCTCGTCCGCGTCCGCGATGGGGAAGTCACGATCCGGCCGATTGCGGGCACCCGCCCGCGCGGTAAGACCGCCATCGAGGATGCCGAAAACCGTGACAGCCTGCTCGCCGACCCCAAGGAGCGTGCCGAGCATCTGATGCTCCTCGACCTCGGCCGCAATGATGTCGGCCGTGTGGCTGCTGCAGGCACCGTCACCGTCACCGACAGCTATATGGTCGAGCTTTACAGCCATGTGATGCACATCGTTTCCAACGTCGTCGGCCGTCTGGCGGATGACAAGGACGCCATCGACGCGCTGTTTGCAGGCTTTCCGGCGGGCACCGTGTCCGGCGCGCCCAAGGTCCGGGCGTGTGAGATCATCGCCGAGCTGGAACCCGAAACGCGCGGCGCCTATGCCGGTGGCGTCGGCTATTTCTCGCCCGACGGCAATCTCGACAGCTGCATCGTCCTGCGCACCGCCGTGGTGAAAGATGGCGTCATGCACGTGCAGGCCGGTGCGGGCATTGTTGCCGATAGCGACCCGATTTACGAACAGCGGGAGTGTGAGGCGAAGTCCGGCGCACTGATTGCCGCGGCGAAGGAAGCGGTGCGGGTTGCGGGTGAAGTGGGCTTCGGGCAGTAAGTCTGCCTAATCTGGCTCCCCCTGCTCCAAAGCACAGGCTGGCATCTTCGCCCGCTCCCGCTAACGTCGTCCACAACCTCAATTGATTCAGGGAGATGCTGGCGCCCGCTGGCATGACATATCTATGAAATTCCGCGCGCTTCTGCCCCTTCTCGCTCTCCTCGCCACGCCCGCCCTCGCAGGCCCAACCGACACAGCGAAGGAAGGCGACGCGGTCTTCAAGAACTTTAGCTTCACAAGCGGCGAGACGCTGCCCGAGCTGCGCATCCATTACACCACGCTCGGTACGCCGCACCGCAATGCGAAGGGCGAAATCGACAATGCGGTGATGATCCTTCACGGCACGGGCGGCTCGGGAAAGCAGTTCTTCCGCCCGCAATTCGCCGATGAGCTTTATGGCCCCGGCCAGCCGCTCGACATCACCAAGATGTTCGTCATCCTGCCCGACAATATCGGCCACGGTGCGTCGTCCAAGCCGTCAGACGGGATGCGCATGGCCTTCCCGAAATACGATTATGACGACATGGTCCGCGCGCAATACCGGCTCGTGACCGAGACGCTGAAGATCAAGAAGCTGAAGCTCATCCTCGGCACGTCGATGGGCTGCATGCATGCCTTTGTGTGGGGCACGACCTATCCGGGCGTGGCCGAGCGGCTCGCGCCTTTTGCCTGCAACGCAGCACCGATTGCCGGGCGCAACCGCTGGTGGCGCAAGATGTCCGTCGATGCGATCAAAGCAGACCCGATTTGGAACGGCGGCAATTACACGGCGCAACCGACGCAGGGTGTGCGTACGGCCAATTATCTCTCCATGATCGCAGGCGCGAACCCCGTTGCGTTGCAGGCGCAGTTCCCGACGCGCGAAGCGGCGGAAGCGGCACTGGATAAGGGCTTCACTGCCCGCGCGGGCGATGGCGATGCCAATGACCAGATCTATCAGCTCGAATCCTCGCGCAACTATGATCCCAAGCCGCTGGAAAAGATCACCGTCCCGACGCTCTGGATCAACTCAGGCGATGATTTCATCAATCCGCCCGAACTCGGCATGGCCGAGCAAGCGGTGAAGAAGATGCCGCGCGCAACCTTCATCCTGATCCCCGCCTCGCCTGAGACCAAGGGCCATGGCACGCACACCTGGGCCAAATTCTGGAAGGCTGATCTGGAAAAACTGCTGGCCGAACCGGTGGGGCAGTAATCCAACTCCGTTTGGGCTGAGCTTGTCGAAGCCCTGTCCTTCTGGACACCTTAGCAACAAGTATAAGTACAGCCCTTCGACAAGCTCAGGGCAAACGGAGCGGTGGTTTTGGCTCAATATTCGTCTTTCTCCGCCCGCGCGCGCTGCCGATCCTCAAACCATTGGTTGATCATCGCCTGTGTGCAGCCGGACTGACCGAACGATCCGATCGCCGTGCAGCTTCCCGGCCGTGTGAAGCGCTGGGCATCCTCCAGCGTGCGGACGCGGGATGCCCAGGAGGCGCTGGGGCCGCTGTCCACCCGCTTCTTCTTCCGCAAAGCCTTTGGGATGCGGTAGCGGTCGGATTCCGGCATGCGCGCGCACACAACAATTTCATCGCCATTGGGCGTCGGGCAGGCATCATTTCCGAACACCGTGGTTGTCGTGTAGCGGGCGGGCGGCGTGAAAGTTTCCGCCGCCAAAGGAGACGTCAAAATGGCGGCAGCAATGAAAATGGGCACGACATGCATAAGGTAATCTCCTTATCCTCCCCTTCGTCCAACACATCTGACCGCCAGATGAACCGCACCAAGACTCTGGATTGGCAAAACGCCCCAGGATTGCTTATGGGGGCGGCATGATCCTCGTCATCGACAATTATGACAGCTTTACATGGAATCTGGTCCATTATCTGATGGAATTAGGGGCCGAAGTAGAGGTTGTGCGCAATGATGCCATGTCCGCCGGACAGGCCATCTCCAGCGGCGCCAGCGCTTTCCTGATTTCACCTGGCCCTTGCACGCCCAATGAAGCAGGCATCTCGCTTGATCTGGTCGCGGCCTGTGCAGAGGCCAAGAAGCCGCTGCTCGGCGTTTGCCTCGGCCACCAGTCAATTGGGCAGCATTTCGGCGGACGTGTTGTGCGCGGCGGCCTGATGCATGGCAAAACGTCGCCTGTGTCGCATGATGGCACGGGCTTGTTTGCGGGCCTGCCCTCGCCCTTCACCGCCACGCGCTATCACTCGCTGATTGTGGAGGATGTGCCCGACTGCCTGATCGTCAACGCGACCAGCGATGACGGCCATGTCATGGGCTTCCGTCACCGCGACTTGCCGATCCATTCGGTCCAGTTCCACCCTGAAAGCATCGCGACCGAACATGGTCACGCCATGCTGGCCAATTTCATGTCCGCTGCGGGGATGAAGGTGAAGGAACGGGCGTGACACGCCTGCCCGAGACAACCGCTCCACTGGCCGCAGACGAAGCCCGCGCGGCCTTTGATTCCATCCTTGATGGTCAGTGCGCGGCAGACGATATTGCCCGCTTCCTGACCGACATGTCGGCGCGCGATGAGAGCGCGACGGAAATCGCCGCCGCCGTGCAAGCGATGCGCGCGCGGATGATCCCCGTTAAAGCGCCCGCAGGGGCCATTGATGTGTGCGGCACAGGCGGAGACGGCGCGCATTCGCTCAACATCTCCACCGCCGTCGCCATTGTTGTGGCCGCCTGTGAAGTGCCTGTGGCCAAGCACGGCAATCGCGCGGCCTCCTCCAAGGCGGGGGCTGCCGACACGCTGGAGGCGCTGGGCCTGAACCTCGACCGCGCTTCGGAACAGGCAGAGGCGACGCTGGGCGATCTCGGCCTGTGCTTTTTGTTTGCGCAAAAGCATCACCCCGCGCTCGCGCCGCTCGCGCCCATCCGCAAGTCCCTCGGGCGGAGGACTGTGTTTAATCTGACCGGCCCCCTCGCCAATCCCGCGGGCGTGACACGGCAGTTGATTGGCATTGCCCGGCCAGACTTTCTGCCGGTCTATGCGGAAGCCATCGGCCAGCTCGACTATGACACTGTGATGCTCGTTTCCGGTGACGAACCGCTTGACGAGATTTCCGTGTGCGGCCCGAGTACCGTTCTGAACGTTGAGTCACAAAAGTCCGTTCGCCCTGAGCCTGTCGAAGGGCCGTCCTTTGCTTTGGAGAACAGGAAGAACAGTGCTTCGACAAGCTCAGCACAAACGGGCTTTGTAAGGATTACCCCCGAAGACATTGGCCTCCCCTGCCACACGCCCGACGCCCTGCGCGGCGGCGATGCAGCCTATAATGCCGATGCCCTGCGCCGCCTGCTGGGTGGGGAAACCGGCGCCTATCGTGATGCCGTGCTGCTCAACGCCGCCGCCGCACTGATGGTCGCGGGCCATGCTGAGGATTGGCAATCCGGCATGGAAGAGGCCGCCGAAGCCATCGACAAAGGCCTTGCCAAGGCGCTGCTGGACTGCTGGATCGCCTACAAATGAACAAACTCGATGAAATCTGCGCCACCAAGCGCGACGAAGTGGCGGCGCGGAAGAAAGCCGTTTCGCTCTCTGACCTGGAAGCCATGGCCGGCGCCCAGACGCCGCCGCGTGGCTTTCGCGCTGCACTTGATGCCAGGGCCGCAACCGGCTTTGGCTTGATCGCTGAGGTCAAGAAGGCAAGCCCCTCCAAGGGTCTGATCCGTGCTGATTTTGATCCGCCGGCCCATGCCCAAGCCTATCAGTCCGGCGGCGCGGCTTGCCTCTCCGTCCTCACCGATGCACCCTATTTTCAGGGGCATGAGGACTATCTGATCGCCGCGCGTGCGGCCTGTGCCCTGCCCGTCTTGCGCAAGGACTTCATGGTCGACCCCTGGCAGGTGCTGGAGGCGCGCGCCATCGGGGCGGATGCCATCCTCGTCATCATGTCTGCGCTCGACGATGTGCTGGCCGCAGAAATTGAAGAGACCGCGCTCTCCCTCGGCATGGATGTCTTGGTCGAAACACATGACGCCGAAGAATTTGACCGCGCGTTGAAGCTGCGCTCCCGCCTGATCGGGGTCAACAACCGCAACCTCAAGGACTTCACGGTCGATTTCGCCCGGACATATGAGCTGGTCGATCGTGCGCCCGAAGGCTGCACCTTCGTCGCCGAGAGCGGTCTCGGCAGCCATGACGACCTCCTCGCTATGTCGGAGCACGGCGTGCGCTGCTTCCTCGTCGGGGAAAGCCTAATGCGGCAGGCCGATGTCGCCGCCGCGACCCGCACCCTGCTGACCGGCGCATGAGCAAGCTGACGCATCTCGACGACGCGGGTGCCGCGCACATGGTTGATGTCGGCGCCAAGGTGACAACGTCACGAGAAGCCGTCGCCGAGGGCCGCATTTCCATGACCGCCGATGCTTTGTCCGCGATCCGGGATGGAACGGCAAAGAAGGGGGATGTTCTGGCTGTCGCGCGCGTCGCAGGCATCATGGCCGCCAAGAAAACGAGCGATCTCATCCCGCTCTGCCATCCCATCGCGCTGAGTTCCGCAACGGTCGATTTCGACTTTGAAGACAAAGGAATCCGCGTCACCGCGACGGCGCGCACCAGCGGACAAACCGGCGTGGAGATGGAAGCGCTCACCGCCGCATCGGTCGCGCTGCTGACTCTCTACGACATGGCTAAGGCGCTGGAAAAAGGGATGATCATGTCCGGCATCCGGCTGCTCGCCAAATCGGGCGGACGCTCCGGCGATTGGCGCGCGCAGCCGTGATCGCGCTGGAAGAGGCGCAACGCCGCCTTCTCGCGCTGGCCAAGCCCGTCCCCGCCGAAACCCTCCCCCTGCACAGCGCCGCGGGCCGCTATGCCGCCGCAGACATCATCGCCCATCGGACGCAGCCCGTCCGCGATCTCTCCGCGATGGATGGCTATGCCGTCCGCTTTGCCGATGGGCCGGGGCCTTGGCGGCTGATCGGGCAGTCGGCGGCTGGTGCTGCTTTTTCCGGCGCGATGGGTCCGGGCGATACCGTCCGCATCTTCACCGGCGCCGCTCTGCCTCAGGGGGCCGACACCGTCATCATGCAGGAAGACATGCGGGCAGAGGGTGACATCATCCACCTGTCCGCCCCGCTGGACCTGGTTGCCGGTCGGCATGTGCGCAAGGCCGGGGAAGACTTTGCAGCGGGCGACCTGCTGGTGTCCGCCGGAGAACAGCTGACACCGGCCCGCATCGCGCTGGCCGCCATGGGTGGCCATGGCAATGTCTCTGTCCGCCGCCCCATTCGGGTTGCGATCCTCTCCACAGGGGATGAATTGGTGCCGCTCGGCACCCCCGCGCTCGAGGACCAGATCCCGGCGTCCAATTCTGTGATGTTGCACGCGCTGCTGTCGGCCCCGGCCTGCACAACGACTGACCATGGCATTGTGCGCGACGACCTCGCGACGCTGGCAGCCGTTTTTGCGTCTTTGGCTGACGCGGACATTATCCTGTCGACGGGCGGCGCATCTGTCGGCGATCATGACCATGTGAAGCCCGCGCTGGAGGCCGCAGGCGCGCAGATCGATTTCTGGAAGATCGCCATGCGCCCCGGCAAACCATTAATGGCGGGGCAGCTTGGACAAGCGCTGGTGCTGGGCCTGCCGGGCAACCCCGTCTCGGCCTTTGTGACGGCCATCCTGTTCGCAAAACCGCTGATTGCCGCCCTGTCTGGCGCGTCCGAACCCCTGCCGCAGCGACACAAGGCGATCCTTGGCAGCGCCCTGCCACCCGTTGCCAAACGCACCGACCATATCCGCGCCATCCTCGCAGAGGGGCGGGCCACGCCCATCGGCCTCAATGACTCCGCCGCCCTGCGTGCCTTGGCCCGCGCCAACGCGTTGATCGTCCGCCCTGCAGACAGTCCGGCAGCGCAAGCCGGTGACGAAGTCGACATCATCAAGATCGCTTGACGCGACCCTAAATGTTTCCTACACGTTCCGCGTTCGTTCCTTAGCGGAGGTGTGAGATGCTCACGCGTAAACAGCATGAACTGGTGTGTTTCATCTATGATCGGCTTGCCGATACTGGCGTGTCGCCCTCATTTGAGGAAATGAAGGAAGCCTTGGACCTCAAGTCCAAGTCCGGGGTTCACCGGCTGATCTCCGCACTGGAGGAACGTGGCTTTATCCGTCGCCTTGCCAACCGTGCGCGCGCGCTGGAAGTCGTGAAGATGCCGGAACGCGGCGACGCGCCAAAGGCTGTCACCACGAGCAACGTTGTCGAATTGCCCAAGCGGGAGGCGCCTGCCCCATCACCGGCCAATGACGTTATGGAAATTCCTCTGCACGGCCGGATTGCCGCCGGGATGCCAATCGAGGCGCTGGAAGGCCAGAGTTCGCTCGCGGTGCCTGCGGCCCTGCTCGGCCCGGGTGAACATTATGCGCTGGAAGTCTCCGGTGACTCCATGGTCGAAGCCGGGATCTTGGATGGCGACTATGCGCTGATCCGCAAGGCCGACATGGCGCGGCCCGGTGACATTGTCGTCGCTCTGATCGACGATGCGGAAGCCACGCTCAAATATTTCCGCAACGAAGGCAATATGGTCCGGCTGGACCCGGCCAACCGCGCTTATGAGCCGCAACGTTATGCACCCAAGCAGGTCCGCATTCAGGGCCGTTTGGCAGGGTTGCTCCGCCGGTATTGAGGAAGATCTGCACGGACGGCCATCCATGGGTGGTCGTCCGCCGCAGACCTCACCGTCTCAATCTTTGGCGGGTTGAGCGCAATCGCCAGCCCGCCGGTCTGCCGCAACATGCGCGGATCAATGGTCAGCCACCGGCCGATACAGGCGCGTGGCAGCAACCGTTCACTCACAATGATATCGGCCTTGCGGCACAACGCCATGAGATCGCGCCAGTCGATCATGTGGCGGCTGCGCGTGGCGAGCACGGTCCATGTCCGGCCGCCGCGCTGCAAAGGAATGACACAGGCGTCAGGCGTGCAATCGGCGTGGCGCGCGACATCCAGATCATCGAGTTCTCCTGCATAAGCGGACCGCTCCGCCAGAATTTGGCGCACGAAATCCCCTGACTTCGGGCGCAATATGGCCAGACGCCCGGCATCGTCGCGCACCGCCAGATGGCGGCCATCATCGGTGATGATCAGGTCCGGCGTCGGAGCTGTAAGGGCCATGACCGCACCGGCCGTAAGCGGGACCAGCCCCAAAAGTCGGGGCCGTGTGCGCCACAGCATGACCCAGAGCCCGCCTGTGATCATTAACCCATAAGCGGCGACCGGAACCGACGGGAGCATCGCGACGGAACCCGGCTGGGCGGCAACCAGATGCGCGAGCCACAACAAAGCGGCAATCGCCTTATCCACCACCCACCAGAACGGCGCGCCTGCCCCAATGGCATCGGCCAGCAGCGCCAGCGCTTCGGCGGGCATGATGACAAAGGTCGTCAGCGGAATGGCGACGAGATTGGCCAACGCGCCGTAAAGCCCGGATTTGTGAAAATGAAACAACGCAATGGGCACCAGCGCAATCTCAACCACAAGGCCTGTCAGCAGGAGGCCGGCGAGCCCTCGCGCGAAGCGACGGCTCCATCCCTCTTCCCGCCGGGCGAGGAACTGACGGACCCAGCGGCTCTCATGCAATGCGACAATCGCGGTGATCGCCGCAAAGCTGAGTTGAAAGCTCGCGCCAACGAGCGACTCGGGCCAGAGCAGGAGGACGACCAAGGCGCCGGTGGCCACCAGCCGCAATGTCATCGCCTCCCGCCCCAGCACCATCCCGATAAGGACAAGAATAGCTGCGATGCAGGACCGGATCGTCGGCACTTCTGAACCGGTCAGCAGCGTATAGGCCACGCCTGTCAGCGCCGCGATCCCCGCCGAAATGGTCAGCAAGGGCCATGCCAGCGCCAGCCGGGGGCTCAAAGCGAGCAAGCGCATCGACAGAAGAAAGGCCGCCGCCACCACAGCGGAGATATGCAGCCCCGATACCGATAGAAGGTGGGCAAGCCCGCTGGCGCGCATCGCCTCCTGATCTTCCTCGCCAATGCCACCCTGATCCCCAGTGGCCAGCGCCGCTGCGATGCCGCTTTCACGGGCGGGAAGTTGCGCTGCAATATGTGCGCTCAGGCGCTGCCGCAGCGACGGCGCGTCGTCGGCTCCCTCGATCGTGACAGGGCCGATCGCTTTGCCGACAGCCCCCAGCCCAAGGAACCATGCCTGCCGCCGGAAATCATAGCCGCCGGGCACTGCGGGTGGTGGCGGTGGCATTAGCCGCGCGCGCAGCCGGATGGAGGCGCCTTCAGGCGGCATCGCGTCCAGATCGTCAAGCGGCACCGAAATCCGGATGCGCGGCGGCACATCGACCGAAGGCTGCGTGGCGATGGTCAGACGCCAATTTCCGCGCGAAACGAGCCTTTCCGCCTTCTCGACGGTGCCGGACACATCCACAACAACCGGACGCGCGATGACTGGCGCTGCCACCATATGGCTCCGCGTCCAGGCCAAGGCGCACCCGCCCGCCAGTGCCAGTCCACCCAATATCAGGGCCAATCCGATGCGTCTTTTCCAGCCAAGGCACAGGCCTGCGGTCACCAACGCGCCACCAGCGAGGATGACAGCGACCCACATGGATTGAAGCGGCAAAATGAACCAGAACGCGATCCCCGCGCCCAGCAGGATAGGCAGCCAGAGGGGGAGTTGTTCGCGCTCCATTTCCAGCCAGTTTTCGGCAGTGCACAAAAGCCTGTGGACATAGCTGTCCCCGCGTGCTTTTAGCGCGCCAATCCCCGTGCTGCGGGCCTCACCGGCAGTGCTGGCCATGTCCTTTTGTTGGAGAAACCGCGCGTGGGCGCAAGTCAAGAAAATGCGACCGTCGTTACGCGCTTTGCTCCGTCTCCCACGGGGTATCTGCACATTGGCGGCGCGCGCACGGCGCTTTACAACTGGCTCTATGCCCGGCGCATGGGCGGTAAGTTCCTGCTGCGCATCGAAGATACGGATCGCGCCCGGTCCACCGACAGCGCCATCGAAGCGATTCTGGACGGGTTGCGCTGGCTTGATCTCGATTGGGATGGCGAAGAAGTCTATCAATTCTCGCGCGCGGCACGGCATGCCGAGGTTGCGCACGAACTGGTCGCGCGCGGCCATGCGTATCGCTGCTTCCTGACGCAGGACGAGCTCGCCGCAATGCGCGCAGCAGCAGAGGCGGAAAAGCGCCCGTTCCGAATCCGCAGCCCCTGGCGCGATGCAGCCGCCGCTGATCTGCCCACCGACAAGCCCTTTGTCGTTCGTCTCAAGGCTCCCGCCGAAGGCAGCGTGACGATCAGCGATCTCGTGCAAGGTGATGTGACCGTCGCCAATGCTGAGCTGGACGATATGATCCTGCTGCGGTCAGATGGCACGCCGACCTATATGCTCAGCGTCGTTGTGGACGATCATGACATGGGCATTACCCATGTCATTCGCGGCGATGACCATCTGAACAACGCGTTCCGCCAAATTGCCCTCATTCGCGGCATGGGCTGGCCCGAGCCGATCTACGCGCACGTCCCGCTGATCCACGGCGCAGATGGGGCGAAGCTGTCCAAGCGTCACGGTGCGCTGGGCGTTGATGCCTATCGCGACGACATGGGGTATCTGCCGGAAGCCATCAACAATTACCTGATGAAGCTCGGCTGGGGTCACGGCGATGATGAGATCATCAGCCGCGATCAGGCTCTTGAATGGTTCGACGTCGCCGATGTGGGCCGCGGTGCTGCCCGGTTCGATTTCAAGAAGCTCGAAAATCTGAACGGCCATTACATCCGTGAAGCCGACGATGCCCGCCTTGCGCATTTGTGCCAGCACCGACTGGAATCCGCCCTTGGCCGCGCGCTAACCGAAGCGGACATGATGCTGCTGGCAAAGGCGATGCCCGTCATCAAAGTCCGCGCCAAAACGATGATTGACGTCGCCGAAGGGGCGCAGTTCCTGTTCGAAATGCGCCCAATTTCGATGGACGAGAAAGCGGCTTCTTTGCTAGATGGAGATGCGCTGTCTCTGCTGGAGAAGGCGCTCGAAGCATTGAAAGGCCAACCCGTTTGGGACATGGCGCTGCTGGAAGAGGGTGTGAAGGCTGTTGCTGAAGAGGCCGGGCTCGGTCTCGGCAAGATTGCACAGCCGCTCCGCGCGGCGCTGACCGGTCGGGGAACATCCCCCGGGATATTTGATGTGCTGGTTCTCCTTGGTCGTGAGGAGTCGCTGGCGCGGATTGAAGACAGCTTGGCGCGTGGCGCCTGAAAAGAACAAGAAGGGGCAAAAGACGATGTCTGATACTACAGCCAAGCTCACCTTAGGTGGCGCAGATACCAGCTATGCTGTCCGGTCAGGATCGATCGGTCCGGATGTCATCGACATTCGTAAGCTTTATGCCAGCACCGGCGCCTTCACCTTTGACCCCGGCTTCATGTCGACGGCAGCCTGCGAATCCGGCCTGACCTATATTGATGGCGACGAAGGTGTGTTGCTGCACCGCGGCTATCCGATCGGCCAGTTGGCGGAACAGTCCAGCTTCATGGAAGTCTCCTATCTCCTTCTAAACGGGGAACTGCCGTCCAAGGATGAACTCGCCGCTTTCTCGCGCACCATTACGCGCCACACCATGCTGCACGAACAGCTCGCGACCTTCTATCGCGGCTTCCGTCGTGACGCGCACCCGATGGCGATCATGTGCGGTGTCGTCGGCGCGCTGTCAGCTTTCTATCACGACTCAACCGACATCGCCGATCCGCATCAGCGCATGGTGGCCTCGCACCGCCTGATCGCCAAGATGCCGACGATTGCGGCAATGGCGTACAAATATTCGATCGGTCAGCCCTTCCTCTATCCGCGCAACGACCTGTCCTACACGGCCAACTTCCTGCGCATGACCTTCGGTGTTCCGGCGGAAGAATATTATGTCGATCCCGCCATTGAGCGCGCGATGGACCGGATCTTCATCCTCCATGCCGACCATGAACAGAACGCATCGACCTCAACCGTGCGTCTGGCCGGTTCGTCGGGTGCCAACCCGTTTGCCTGTATCGCTGCCGGCATTGCCTGCCTTTGGGGCCCGGCGCATGGCGGCGCGAACGAAGCTGCGCTTAACATGCTGCGCGAAATCGGACGTCCGGAACGCATTCCGGAATTCATCGCCCGCGCCAAGGACAAGAACGATCCGTTCCGCCTGATGGGCTTCGGCCACCGCGTCTACAAGAACTACGATCCGCGCGCGACCGTGATGCAGCAGACGCTGCGTGAGGTGTTCGAGGCGCTGAAGATCAACGATCCAGTGTTCGACGTCGCGATCCAGCTTGAAGAAATGGCGCTCAACGATCCCTATTTCATCGAAAAGAAGCTGTTCCCGAACGTCGACTTCTATTCGGGCGTCATCCTGTCGGCGATTGGCTTCCCGACCGAAATGTTCACCGTTCTCTTCGCGCTCGCCCGCACCGTCGGCTGGGTTGCGCAGTGGAACGAAATGATCTCGGACCCGGAACAGAAGATTGGACGTCCTCGCCAGCTCTACACCGGGCCGGTCCAGCGCGATTACGTGCCGGTCGACAAGCGCTAATTCGCTAAACCAGAAAATTCAGGGCGGTTTCCCGGTCGGGAGGCCGCCCTTTTCTTTGCCTGCTAAGCGCCGATGCCCTCCGGCGGACGGCGCAAGGTCAGGATGAAGCGCGCGCCCTGCCCCGGCGCACTGTCGACCGTGATGTCGCCGCCCATCGCCCGGGCCAGCCTGCGCGAGATGTAAAGGCCAAGCCCGCTGCCGCCCGGCTCACTCGGGTCAACCCGCTCAAACTTCTCAAAAATGCGCTGTTGATCGTCGAGGGCGATGCCCTTGCCTTGGTCCGCCACGATGATGACCGCGGTGTCGCCTTCAATTTCTGACCGGACCCAGACAGCGCTTTCTTCCGGCGAATAGCGCACGGCATTGCCGATCAGGTTCACCAGGATCTGGAGAACACGCCCGAAATCACCGATGGCGGGCAATTGCTCTCCTTCTGCTGGGCGATCAATGCGCACCTTTCGGTCGCCCGCACGCACCCCGAGAAGACCCGCCGCTCTGCGCGCAATATCTGCGAGATCGACGACATCCGTTTCGATTGTGAAATCTGCCCGCTCCACCGCCTGCAGGTTAGACAGGTCATCCACCAGCCCAAGCAAATGCCGCGCAGCAGACGCAATATCGTTCGCATAGCCTGCATAGCCGCGACGCACCGGCCCATCGACTTGTGCAGCCGCGGCGTCCGCATTGTGAATGATCCGACCAATGGGTCCGCGGAGCGCTGCGTCCAGCCGTCGGGCAAAATTGTCATCCGCTGGATAAGCCCCGCCAATATCAGGTTCTGGCGCAGATCGTTTGTCTAAGGGCAGCGAAATGCGACCCCGCAGGCCCGCAAAGTGGCCGCTATCGTCAAAGACAGGCTCCCCCGAAAGGAGTACCGGCAAAGCGTCACTTTCAATCAATTCTGCGGCCTGATCGGTAAAAGAGACGCGGTTGGCCAAGGCCGAAAGGATCGGCAGATCCCCCTGATCATCAGGCAGCAGGCGGAACATCTTTGTCAGCGGCACGCCAAGCACAGCTGTTGGCGAAATGCCCAGGTCCCCGTCGACGGCATCGCTCACCCGGATTAGGCGGAGATTTGAGTCAGCTTCCCAGGCGCCATCAGCTTCAAGGCGCGCAAAATCATGTTCACGGTCAGCCAAAGATCCACCCACAGGCACAGGAGCTATGCTGTCCCAACCCGAAATGGCAAGCCCTACGCCTTCTGCATCCGGGTGAGCATCGACCATCAATTCAATCGTATGTGGTCCATCTGCGACAATAACGGGCCGCGAAACAGGCGCCGATAAAGAACGGGCCAGCCGCGCAATTGAGGCGATCTGCGGAATGGCGACTTTCCCGCCCGGCAGACCGCCTGCCCCTGCCTGAAGCTTCGCCAGCGGCGGATCAGCGGAAATGAGGCAACCCAGCCGATCAATGCGTCCCTGCGCCTTCATGCGCGTGCGCCCATCCCCGCCAGAAGGCGGAGGTCATGGCCATGGAAGAAAAGACGCGTTTGGGTCATGCTGCCCTGTTTAGGGCGGCATGGTTAAAGCCCGCCTAAGCGTTCAGGCTTTTCTGCTGGACCCAAACTTGAGTGATGACAGCGTGGAGAAGGAGCAGCCCTAAGCCGATCATCGGCCAACCGGCAACATAGGCCACCAGCAGAACCAGCGCCTCCCCTGTCGCCCCGGCGCGCCACAGTGGCAGGCTGGCACCGCGACGCGCGGCATGGATGGTGATGAGCATCTGGACTGCCAGCCAAAGCGCGAAAATGGCCGTCGCCCACTGCCCTTTCCAGCCAGCAAAGCCATAAGCGGCCGCAGACATGAGGACGGCGGGGAGGACAAGGCAGCGCCAGTCCAGCAGGCGGGTCATGGCCTTTGGTTCCGGCACGCCCGTCTGCCCCAGCAGCTTGGTCAGCAATGTGGTCGCCGATGCCGCTATCAGCAGGGCAAAGGCGGGGATGGGTTGATTGACCACCGCCACACCAACGGTTGCGGCCATAAGCAGCAGGGCCAGCGCCGCCATCATGGTCGACGACACCGGCTTGAGCGACACCCAGGCAGCAAAGCGGCGCAGGACGGGCATGAACGCCAGTCGTTCCAAGGCTCCATCGGCCACCACATCTGCATGGCGGGCGATGGCCCGTGCCGTGCCGGAAAGGTCATCCTGCACTATCGGTGCGATTTCGTCGGTCTCTGCCTCATTGCGCAGTGCCAGCGGTGTCCGCGTGACGCCTTGCTGGACAGCGCGCCGGATGAGCGTTGGGGCAAAGGCCCATTCCCCAAGCATGGCCACGGTTTCGCGGATCAGGCTGGCCGACAGCGTCGCGACACCCGCCCAATTGTCGGTCGCATCGATGCGCTCAAACCGGTCCCGTCCCCACGGCTCGGGCAGAGTCAGCATCGTCGGCGCGTTGGCCTCAACCATAAGCGCCAAAGCATCATCCTGCACAAAAACGACATTGGCATAGACAAGCACATTCTCGTCCGGATGCAGCTTGTCTGCCGCCTCCCGCGGGGACCGGGCAAGAGCAATGTCGAGACCACGGGCCTTCAACCGGTCCAGCGCGGCCACCATTCCGCCGGGCAAGGCGCCCGCGCAGAGGATGATGTGCCCAGCACCCATCCGTGTCGCCTGATAAGCCAGCCGTTCCAAAAGAGTCTGGCCACCGAGCGTCAGCAGCAACGGCTGGCTGGCCGGTGCGACGTCAGTGTCCCCTTGGGCAAGGATAAGCGCCGCAAGCGGCACGCTGGAATTCCCCGATTGCATGCATCGGCGGATAAGGCTTTTGCAGCGATTTGCAAACAGTTGGAGGTTTAGCCCTTCAAGGTGCTGATCGCCCGACTCACCTTGCGCAGGGCGACAGGATCACCGGGCGCCGCATCAATGGCGTCGTCGGCCGCCTTGAGGAGAATCGTCGCGCCAAAGCTGGCGGCCACGCCTTTCAGGCGCCAGGCGGCAGCATACCAGTTGGCGTCGCACCGCGCCCGACTGAGCAAATCGGCATAGCGCTCGGCGCTCTCGATCAGGGAGCGGCGCAGTTCTTCTGCGAGTTCAGGGTCATTGCCCACCACAGCCGCAAGGGCCGCCTCGATTGCGCCGGGTTCATATGCCATGCGCACTTTTACCCCCATCCCAGTTAACGAGATGTTGCGGATGCGTGTATGCAACCGCAAAATGTTTGATTACAGTGCCCTGAAGGGCGCGGGCTCACCCCTTGGGTGAAGCTAAAGAAATGATTGGGGTTGCCATATGACCGGGGGATCAAAAATCGTCGGTATCAGGCCGGAGCATAATGTGGATGGCAAGCCTAAAAAGGGCGCCGAAGCCGCTCCGCTTGACGCCCCGATCTACGAAGCGGACGCGGAAGAAGAGGAAAGCGCATCCTCTATCTGGCCGCGCGTCGTGCTCGGTCTCGTCATTCTGGCCGCTATCGGCTGGATTGGCGCCGCCAGCTTCGCCTTCATCGATAATCTGGAAGGCCTTGCGCCGACCCTTTTGGCGATCACCAGCTTTATCGCTTCACTTAGCGCTCCGCTGGCATTGTTGGGTGTCGCCGTCATCCTCGCTTTGCGCTCCAGCCGGTCGGAAGCCCGGCGCTTTGCCGCAACGATTGAGCGCCTGCGGGATGAAGAGGCCCGCCTTGCGACGTCGCTTGCCGATATGGCCCGCCGCATTGATGCCAACCGCGTTGCCCTTGCGGAACAGGGCGGCATTCTCGTTTCATTGGGCGAAGATACAGCGACGCGTCTGTCCGATGCTACCGCCGCCATGCGCGGTGAACTCGATACGATCACGCGCCATTCAGCCACACTGAAGAACAGCGCCTCCGGCGCGCGCGCCGATATGGCCGTCCTCCTGTCTGATCTTCCCCGTGCGCAGGTGGAAGCCCGCCGCATGACAGAGGCCCTCGAAACAGCAGGGCAAACGGCAATTGAGAAGACCAATGCGTTGGAATCGCAGCTTACCCTGCTCAGCGCCCGCGGTCGCGAAGCCGATGATATCGCCACTGGTGCCGCCCAGAAGCTAGCAGAGCGCGTCGCCCATCTGCACGACGTCAGTGCCGTTGCCGCAGACCAAATGGACAAAGCCTCCGCGCATATGACGCAAACGCTGGACGTCTCGCTCGAACGTGCGGCAGAAGCCCTCGCCGCCGCCCAAAAGGGTCTGCAGGCGCAAGGCGAAGCGATGATGGCTGTGATCGAACAGGGCCATGCCGCGATCGCCGCTGCGGGCGCGCAATCGACCGAAGCTGTTGCCACGCGCGTGGCAGCCATTGGATCACGCGTGGATGAGATTGCGCGCGTCTTTGAAAGTCAGGAAGCGTCCAGCCAGGCGCTGGTGGACCGCATCAACGCCGACATTTCTGCGATCGAAGGGCGCTTCGGTGATCTTGGCAATGACACAGTCGCCAATGCCGAGCGGGCGAGTGCTGCCATTCTCGGGCTGCGCGATCATGCCGATCAGCTGGGCCAGACACTGGACGCAGGCGGCGCTTCAGCCGCCGGGCTCATCCGTCAGGCAGAAGCCCTGCTTGTTGCGCTTGATGCTTCGGCGCGAGAAATCGACGAGACGCTGCCGCTCGCCTATCAGCGGCTTCAGGATACGGCGGAGGCCAGCAAAGCGGCTGCCCGCGCCGTCATGCCCGAAGTCGAAGCAATCGAAACCGCCTCTACCGCGGCCCTTGCAAGGTTGCAGGAAGCCGAAGCGCTTGTTGCCCAACAGCGTGAGGAAGTCCGTCATTTTGTGGAAACGGCAGGCGCCGCCCTGAATGACAGCCGCGCCACGGCTGAGGCGCTGAACCGCGAAATTGAGTCTGCAGAGACGCAGGCACTTGCCTTGACCGGTGCCACAGCACCGCAGCTAATCGACGCCCTTATGCGCATCAAGGATGCCGCCAATCAGGCGACCGAACACGCGCGCCATGCCTTGGCGAATGTCGTGCCCGAAGCGGCCAGCTCGCTGGGCGTTCAAGCGCGTGAGGCCATGACAGCCGCGCTGACGGCGCAGGTTGAAGAGCAGATGGCCGACATCGCCCGCAAGGCGGAAGACGCCGTTGCCGCCGCGCAAAAGGCCACCGACCGCTTAATGCGCCAGATGCTGACCATCAGCGAAACCAGCGCCAACCTTGAGGCCCGCGTTGACGATGCCAAGGACGACATTGTCCGGGGCGACAGCGCACTCTTTGCCCGACGCATGGCGCTGATCCTTGAATCGCTCAACTCAACGGCGATTGATGTCAACAAGATCCTGTCAAACGATGTGACCGACACTGCTTGGGCGTCGTATCTACGCGGTGATCGCGGTGTCTTCACCCGTCGCGCCGTGCGCTTGCTGGATGCAGGCGAAGCCCGCGAAATCCTTGTCCACTATGAAGAAGACAGCGATTTCCGCGATCATGTGAACCGCTACATCCATGACTTTGAAGCGATGTTGCGCAATGTTCTCGCCACCCGCGATGGCATGCCGCTCAGCGTCACCCTGCTTTCGTCGGATGCGGGTAAGCTCTACGTCGCGCTGGCACAGGCGATCGAGCGCCTGCGCCGTTAGGATTGGCCGCTAAAGTCCAGCATTGCGGGCGTAAGCCATTCGTTGACGTAGTTGGCATAATAGAGACCGAACAGGACGGTCGCGACCAACGTTGTCCATAATGTGATGCGCAGCGGCTTAAACTCGTGCGGCGCGCTTTCCGCTTGTCCGGGGACGAGCTCGCCCCCGGCTTCCTGCGCGGTGCGCACATGGAATGGCATGACGAGGAAAGCGCTCAGCACCCAAAACAGCAGGTAAATGGCGAGAATGGATGTCCACTTCATGGCGTTACTTGTCCCTGATCAACAGCACTTCAACAAGGGGCTTTTTGCCGGTCCATTCGGTCGCGACGCGGCGAACGGCAAGGCGGATAGCTTCGCGCAGCTTGGTTTCATCCTTCTCGCGCGTCGTCGCAGCCTTGGCAGCGGCTTCGCAGGCCTCAGCGATAAAATCCTCGCGGTCTTCTTCAACCGGAACACCCAGCAGGCGGACGGATGGCTCACCAAAGAGATGCCCGGCAGGATCGAGCGCGACGGCGACGGAAATAATGCCGTGGATCGCCATGCGGCGGCGTTCCGACATGGTCAGGCCGTCTGCCGGAAGGATCACATCCCCATCTAGAATGAGGCGACCCGTGCGTTCCCGCCCTATCAACTCTGGCCCGTTAGGCGCCAGCCGCAATACATCGCCATTTGACTGGACGATGGCGCGCGGAATGCCCTGTTCCAGTCCGAAACGGGCCTGTTCTGCCATATGGCGACGTTCCCCATGGACCGGCAGCAGGATTTCAGGCCGCAGCCAGCCATAGACCTTGGCAAGCTCAGGCCGACCCGGATGGCCGGACACATGCACATGACCCTGCTTTTCCGTGATCATCAGAATGTTGCGCCGGGCAAGCTGGTTCATGATCTTGCCAATGGCGATCTCGTTGCCCGGGATCTGCTTTGAGGAGAAGATGATCGTGTCGCCTTCTTCCACCTTGATCGGGTGGTTCCCCTCGGCAATGCGGGCAAGCGCGGCCCGCGCTTCGCCTTGGCCGCCGGTTGCGATGACGAGGACTTCGTTGCGCCGATAGTTATCAAGCGACCCCATATCGACGATTTCGGGCAAGTTCTTAAGATACCCAACGGATTGGGCGACTTGCAGGATGCGGTTGAGCGACCGACCGGCGACGCACAGCTTGCGGTTCGTTTCCCGCGCCACATTGGCGAGCGTCTGCAAGCGCGCGGCATTGGAGGCAAAGCTGGTGACAACCACCCGGCCCCTTGATGCCTTCACATGGCGGAGCAGATCCGGATAGACGCTGGCTTCGCTGCCGCTTTCGCGGGAATTGAAAACGTTGGTGGAATCGCACACGAGGGCGAGCACGCCCGCATCGCCAACAGCGGTCAGTTGTTCTGCGGTCGAAGCCTTGCCGAGCACCGGCTCATCATCCAGCTTCCAGTCGCCTGTGTGGAAGATGCGCCCATAAGGCGTGTCGATCACAACCGCGCTCATTTCCGGGATGGAGTGGGCGAGCGACATAAGCTGGCACTTGAACGGCCCAATTTCACAATTGCCTTCAAGCGGCAGAACACGGACTTCAACCTCGCCGGCGAGGCCTTCTTCTTCCAGCTTGCCCTTGATGAGACCTGCTGTGAACGGCGTCGCATAAAGCGGCACGCCAAGCTCTGCGGCGAGATAGGGCACAGCGCCGATATGGTCTTCATGGCCGTGCGTCAGGACGATGCCGAGCAGGTCCTTCTTGCGCTCTTCGATAAATTCCAGATCGGGGAGGATAATCTCAACGCCGGGATATTCGCTGCCGCCGAAGGTGATGCCAAGGTCCACCATCAGCCATTTGCCCTGGCAGCCATAGAGATTGACGTTCATGCCAATCTCGTCCGACCCGCCTAGGGCGAGGAAAAGAAGTTCATTTTTTGGGTGAGTCATGCCCTGCCTTCGCGGCGCGCGTAGAGAATGGCAAGGCCCCTAAGTGTCAAATCACCATCAATCGCATCAAACAGATGGGCATGTTGCTGGAAAAGCGGCGCAAGGCCGCCAGTTGCGACGACTTTCACCGGTTTACCGATTTGTGCCTTCATGCGGGCGATCAGCCCTTCCATCATGGCGACATAGCCAAAATAGATGCCGATGAGCATCTGGCTCTCTGTCGTACGGCCGATCACGTTATCGGTGGCCGGCGCTTCTATGGCAATACGGGGGAGCTTTGCGGCAGCGGCCACCAAGGCATCGAGCGAGAGATTGATGCCCGGCGCGATGATCCCGCCATGATAAGCCCCGGTCGCGCCGATATGGTCGACCGTCGTTGCCGTGCCAAAGCTGATGACGATCAGCTCGCCCTCATGCCCCGCATGGGCAGCGGTGGCATTGCAGGCGCGATCAGCCCCCACATTTTGCGGCTCGTCCACATCAAGCTCCAGCCCCCAGGGCACGGCACCCCGCCCGGCGACCAGAGCTTCCAGCCCGAAGTACTTCGACGATAGCACCTGCAGATTGTGAAGCGCGCGCGGCACAACGGTGGAGATAATGACATCCGTCACGTCGCTGCGCTTATAGCCTTCAAGTTCCAGCAACTGCAGCAACCACACAGCATATTCATCGCCAGTGCGTCGCGCGTCCGTCGCGATGCGCCAGCGGGCGGCAATCTCCAGCCCGTCAAACAACGCAAACTTGATGTTGGTATTGCCGGCGTCAATCGCGAGCAGCATCCGCCCCACCCTTTTCTCTTCAAATCAGAAATATATCGCCTGCGTGAATGGCACGGATGGTGCCATCCGCCAAGCGCAGCATCAAGGCCCCGTCCTCTGCTAGGCCATCGAACAGGCCTTGAGTGGCCGATCCGTCGGGCACGTTGACGGTGAGCGCAGTGCCCTTGGGATGCGCCCGTGCAACCCAAGCCGTGCGCAGCGCAATCATCCCTTCGCTGCGCCAACGCGCCAGCCAGTCATCAATTCGGTCTGCGAGAATGAGCTGAAATTCGGCGGGATCTGGCACCGGTGCGCCGAGGGCGGCAAGGCTTGTCACTTTGCGGTCCAGGCCTCCGGGATGAAAGGCAAGGTTGACGCCGATGCCGATGACCACTGCGTTTCCTGATCGCTCCAGCAAGATGCCGGATAGCTTTGCGCCTTCGACCATGATGTCGTTGGGCCATTTGATCTGGAAAGGAAGGTCCGGCGCCAGAAAGGCGAGCGCGTCGTGCAAGGCGACTGCTGCGACCAGAGCGAGCGTTGCTGGCTGCGGGTCTCCCGCACGCAGGCCCACCAAAGTGCTGCCGTAGAAGTTACCGAGGGGAGACTGCCAATCCCGCCCCATACGGCCCTTACCCGCCGTTTGCCGGTCTGCCCTTAGCCAGACTTCATCTGGCGACCCGGCTTCGGCCAATGCCAGCAGGTCAGCATTGGTCGAGCCGGTCTCTGAGACCGCGCGGAACCGATCGCTCAGAAAAGGGCCTTTGCAGCAACAGCCGAGGCCGCACTCAGCATCGGAATGGCAAGATAGCCAAGCGGTGACACCGCAAGCGCAGTCAGCGCGATCACACCGCTTTCCACATAGCTGCCAACCGGGTGATAGGCTTCTGCTGGCTCGTCAAAATACATGATCTTGACGATCTTGAGATAGTAGAAGGCGCCAATTGTCGAGGCGGCAATACCGATCACCGCGAGCGGCATCAGGCCTGCCGCGACGGCCGCGTCGAACACGACGAACTTGGCCCAGAAGCCCAGCAGCGGCGGAATACCAGCCAGCGAGAACATGAAGATCGCGATTGCGGCGGCCAGCGCAGGCTGACGGCGCGAGAGACCGGCAAGGCTCGCAATGTCTTCCACATGGCTGCCATCGGCGGCGCGCATCTGCAGCACGCAGGCAAAGCTGCCCAGCGTCATCAGGACGTAGATGACCATATAGGTCATCGTCGCCGACACACCGGCTTCGGTTCCCGCCGCAAGACCGACGAGCACAAAGCCGACGTTATTGATCGACGAATAGGCCAGCAGACGCTTGATGTTGGTCTGCCCGATGGCGCCAACAGCGCCGAGGATGATCGAGGCGAGCGAGGTGAAGATGAGGATCTGCTGCCAGCTCGTGACCGCACTGCCCATCGCTTCGATGCTGACACGCACCAGCAGCGCGACGGCGGCCACCTTTGGCGCGCTGCCGAAATAGGTCGTCACAGGTGTCGGCGCGCCTTCATAGACGTCCGGCGTCCACATGTGGAACGGCACGGCGGCAATCTTGAAGGACAGACCGGCCAACACGAAGACGATGCCGAACAACTCTCCCATGCCGACACCATCGGCAAGGGCCGTCGCGACGCCGTGATAGTCGGTCGTGCCCGAGAAACCGTAAAGCAGCGAAATACCGTAAAGCAGGATGCCAGAGGCGAGCGCGCCCAGCACGAAGTACTTCAGGCCAGCTTCTGCCGAGCGCTGATCCTTGCGCATGAAGCTTGCGAGCACATAGGCGGCAAGGCTCTGCAGTTCGAGACCGACATAGAGCGTCAGCAGGTTGGTGGCAGACACCATCATGCCCATGCCGACCGTGGCCAGCAGGATGAGGACCGAATATTCCGCCCGCAGCTTGTCTTCCGCAGCAAAGAAGCGCGTCGACAGCAGAATTGAGACGCCCGCCGCCAGATAGATCAACGGCTTAACGAAATCCGAGAAGGCATCCGCGCTGTATAGGCCGTCAAACGCAACGCCTTCCCCGCCGAGCGACAGGAACGCCGCAAAGAGTGCAGCGACCGCCGCCCCATTGACGAAGCGCGTGGCGCCGTCACCCGCAAAGGCAGCGACGAGCATCAGGGCTATGGCCGAGACCGAAAGAATAATCTCAGGCAGCGTGAGCAGGAGTGAAGCGGCAATGGACATCAGTGCGCCTCCCCGTGCGCGGCTTCATGGGCCTTGGCGAGTTTCTTGGGATCGCCCATTTTCAAATTGGCATCACCATGCGGCGCGACCGGTTCAATACGGGCGAGGATCGCCGTCACGTCATTGCGCATCGGCGCCATGAAGCTTTCGGGATAAACGCCCATCCACAGGGTCGCGGCCGCAATCGGGGCCAGCGTCAGCCATTCCCGCGCCGTGATGTCCTTCATCGATGCCGTGTCTTCGCCAGCGGCGGCACCAAAGGCAACGCGGCGATAGAGCCACAGCATATAGGCAGCACCCAGAATGATGCCCAAGGTCGCAACAGCGGCCACCCAGCTGTTCGCTTCATAGGCGCCCACCAGTGCGAGGAATTCCCCGACGAAGTTGGCAAGGCCCGGCAAGCCGACGCTCGCCATAGTGAAGAACAGGAAGAACAGCGCGTAATAGGGCATGTTGTTCGCAAGGCCGCCATAACGCGCGATCTCACGCGTGTGGAGACGGTCGTAGATCACGCCAACGCACAGGAAGAGCGCACCGGACACAAGGCCGTGGGCGAGCATGACGATCAGCGCACCTTCAATCCCCTGACGGTTGAAGGCGAACAGGCCAATCGTGACGAACGCCATGTGCGCGACCGAGGAATAGGCAATCAGCTTCTTCATGTCGGACTGAACAAGTGCGACAAGCGAGGTGTAGACCACCGCGACCATCGACATGCCGAACACCACCCAGACGAGCGCTGCGGAGGCTTCCGGGAACATCGGCAGCGAGAAGCGGATGAAGCCATAGCCCCCCATCTTCAACAACACGCCGGCCAGAATGACCGAGCCCGCAGTCGGCGCCTGCACGTGCGCGTCAGGCAGCCAGGTGTGGACCGGCCACATCGGCATCTTGACCGCAAAGGACGCGAAGAACGCGAACCATAGCCAGGTCTGGGCTTCAACCGGGAAGTTGTACTGCAGCAGCGTCGGGATGTCGCTCGTGCCCGCTTCACGCGCCATCCACAGCATGGCGACGAGCATCACCAGCGAACCGATGAGCGTGTAGAGGAAGAACTTGTAGCTTGCCTTGATGCGGTCTGCACCGCCCCAGATGCCGATGATCAGGTACATCGGGATGAGGCCGGCTTCGAAGAAGATGTAGAACAGGAACATGTCCTGCGCTGCAAACACGCCGATCATGAAGGCTTCCATCATCAGGAAGGCTGCCATGTATTCCGGCACACGCTTCTGGATCGATTCCCAGCTGGCGAGGATGCAGATCGGCATCAGGAAAACCGACAACACGATGAGCATCAGGGCGATGCCGTCAATGCCCAGCGCCCAAGAGAAACGCTGACCGAAGATCGGTGCCTGTTCCACAAACTGCCACTGCGGGCCGCCGATATCATAGGCCTGCCACAGCACGATGCCCAGAACGAACAGCGCAAGCGTCGTTGCCAGCGCCGCCCAACGGGCCGCATTGGCCGACAGGAAGATCGTCAGGAACGCGGCCAGCACGGGCAGCAGGATCATGGTCGAGAGAATGGGGAAGCTCATCGTGTCATCGCCCAAGTTGCAAAGCCGACGAGCCCGAGGAGCATCACGAAGGCGTAAGAATAAAGATATCCGGACTGGAAGCGGACGGCCAACCGGCTGCCCTGCAGCACAACTTCTGCGGCACCATGCGGGCCAAAGCGGTCAATCGTGCCTTCGTCACCCTTCTTCCAAAGGATGCGGCCCAGCCACAGCGACGGCTTCACGAAGATGAGGTTGTAGAGCTCATCCCAATACCACTTGTTCAGAAGGAACTGATACACAGCGGGGAATGTCGCCGTGAAGCGCGCGGGGATCGTCGTGTCCTTGATATAGGCCAGCCATGCAATGGCGAGGCCGAGGATCATGACAATCGTGGCTGACAGCTTCACCAACAGCGGCACTTCATGCATCGCGTGCATCAGGTGCGCGTCAAAGGCCAGGCTGCCCTGCCAGAACGCGGCACCTTCCTCCGCGCCGATAAAGGCATGGTGGAAGCCGTAACCGGCAAAGATCGCACCGATGGTTAGCACCGCAAGCGGCACCAGCATCGGCAGTGGGCTTTCATGCGGGTGATAGCCAAGCGTCCCGTCATCATCCTGCGCGTGGCCGTGATGATCGTCATGACCGCGCGCATGATCATCGTGACCATGGGCATCATGTGCCGCATGCTGGATATGCTCCGACTGCGACCAGCGGGGCTTGCCGTAGAAGGTGAGGAAAATGAGACGCCAGCTATAGAAGCTCGTCAGCAGGGCCGCGAACACGGCGACCGCAAAGGCCACGCCACCTGCTTCGGTGCCGCTGGCAAACGCGGCTTCGATGATCGCGTCCTTGGAGTAGAAGCCTGCAAATCCGAACACGCCGATCACACCGACGCCGGTGATCGCGAGCGTACCTGCCATCATTGCCCAGAAGGTGAACGGGATGTGCTTCCGAAGGCCACCATAGTAACGCATGTCCTGTTCATGGTGCATGGCATGGATGACCGAGCCAGCGCCCAAGAACAGCAGCGCCTTGAAGAAGGCGTGCGTGAACAGGTGGAACATCGCCGCGCCATAAGCGCCGGTGCCTGCTGCGAAGAACATATAGCCGAGCTGCGAACAGGTCGAATAGGCGATGACGCGCTTGATGTCCGTCTGCGTCGTGCCGACCGTTGCTGCGAACAGGGCCGTTGCCGCACCCACATAGGTGACGAGGTTCGTCGCGACTTCCGACAGTTCGAACAGCGGCGACAGGCGGCAGACCATGAACACGCCTGCGGTGACCATCGTGGCTGCATGGATCAGCGCGGAAACGGGCGTTGGCCCTTCCATTGCGTCCGGCAGCCATGTGTGGAGACCAAGCTGCGCCGATTTGCCCATCGCGCCGATGAACAGCAGGATGCAGAGCAAGGTGATTGTATCGATGCGATAGCCGAGGAAGCCGATGGTCGACCCGGCATAGCCCGGTGCCGCTTCCAGAATTTCAGGGATCGACACGGTGCCGAACACGAGGAACACGCCGAAGATGCCAAGCGAGAAGCCGAAATCGCCCACGCGGTTGACGACGAACGCCTTGATGGCGGCCGCATTCGCGCTGGGTTTGTGATACCAGAAACCGATGAGGAGATAGGACGCGAGGCCCACGCCTTCCCAGCCGAAGAACATCTGCACCAGGCTATCCGCCGTCACGAGCATAAGCATCGCGAAGGTGAAGAGCGACAGATACGCAAAGAAGCGCGGCTGGCTGGGGTCTTCGGACATATAGCCCCAGCTGTAAAGGTGGACGAGGCTCGACACGCTCGTCACGACGACCAGCATGACCGCCGTCAGCGTATCAACGCGCAGCGCCCATTGGACGTTCAGATCGCCCGATCGGATGAAATCCAGCACCGGCACAACCTGCGCTTCGGCATGACCGCCGAGGAACGACAGGAAAATCGGCCAGCTCAGCGCGCAGGAGATGAACAAGGCAGCGGTCGTCACAGCCTTCGCCGCGACATTGCCGATCATCCGGTTGCCAAGACCCGCGATGAGCGCGGCCAAGAGCGGCAGGAAAACGATAAGCTTGATGGTTTCCACGGCGCGTTAGCCCTTCATCCGGTTGACATCATCAACCGCAATCGATCCGCGTCCGCGGAAGTAAATGACGAGGATGGCAAGGCCAATGGCCGCTTCGCCCGCTGCCACGGTCAGCACGAACATCGCAAACACTTGGCCCACCAGATCACCCAAAAAGGCACTGAACGCGACAAGGTTGATGTTCACCGAAAGCAGGATGAGTTCAATCGCCATCAGGATGATGATGATGTTCTTCCGGTTGATGAAGATGCCGAGCACCCCCATCGTAAACAGGATCGCCGAGACGACCAGATAATGCTGGATCCCGATCATAGTTCTACCCCCTGCCCGACCGGCTGGTCCACATTGCGCACTGCATCCTGAGGACGGCGCTTGACCTGATCCGAGATGTTTTGCGGGCGGACGTCCTTGCGTTCGCGATGGGTCAGCACAATCGCACCGATCATCGCGACGAGAAGCACCAGGCCAGCGGCTTCAAAAATATAGAGATATTTGGAATAGATGAGCGCACCCATCGCTTCGATGTTCGGAAGATCGCCAGACGTTGGCGCCGCGCGCTGCGACAGCTCAAGGCTCCCCGCGCTCCAGGCACCACCCGCGATGATCATCTCTGCGGCCAAAACCAACGCCACCAACAAACCGAAGAACCCGTAGCGGACAAACCCGCTGCGCAACTCGGCAAAGTCGATGTCGAGCATCATGACGACGAACAGGAACAGCACCGCGACCGCACCGACATAGACGATGACCAGCAGCATCGCGATGAATTCAGCGCCGACGAGGACCATCAGGCCCGCCGCGTTGAAGAAGGCGAGGATCAACCACAGCACGCTGTGCACGGGATTGCGCGACAAGACCGTCAGCGCACCCGACAGGATGACGACAGCGGCGAACAGGTAGAAGGCAAAAGCCTGGATCATGGTCTCCCCCCTCTTCCCTTACCGGTACGGCGCGTCAGCTGCGAGGTTCGCAGCGATGGCACGTTCCCAGCGGTCACCGTTCGAAAGGAGCTTGTCCTTGTCATACAGCAGCTCTTCACGCGTTTCGGTCGAGAATTCGAGGTTCGGACCTTCCACGATGGCATCCACCGGGCAGGCTTCCTGACAGAAGCCGCAATAGATGCACTTCGTCATGTCGATGTCGTAGCGCGTGGTGCGGCGGCTGCCGTCCTCGCGCGGTTCGGCCTCAATGGTGATCGCCTGAGCCGGGCACACCGCTTCGCACAGCTTGCACGCGATGCAGCGTTCTTCCCCGTTCGGGTAACGACGCAGCGCATGTTCGCCACGGAAACGCGGGGACAGCGGATTGCGCTCATAGGGATAGTTGATCGTCGCCTTGGGCTTGAAGAAATACTTCAAGGTCAGCCAGTGCGCCTTCACGAACTCCCACAGGGTGAACGTCTTGATGTAGTGAGCAATCACACTCATGCGCCGTACCTTGTCAGCATCAGATAACCGGAAACGAGGAACACCCAGATCAGCGAGATGGGCAGGAAGATCTTCCAGCCGAGCCGCATCAGCTGGTCATAGCGATAGCGCGGCACCGTCGCCTTGATCCACGAGAAGACGAAGAAGAAGATCAGGATCTTTGCGAAGAACCAGATGATGCCGGGAACGGCATAAAGCGGTGCCCAATCCACCGGCGGCAGCCAGCCGCCCCAGAAGAGGATCGCGTTCAAAGCGCACATCAGCAGCACGTTGGCATATTCGCCGAGCCAGAAGAGCGCGAAGGACATGCTCGAATATTCGGTCTGGTACCCGGCGACGAGTTCCGATTCCGCTTCCGTCAAATCGAACGGCGCGCGGGCTGTTTCAGCAAGGGCCGAGATCAGAAAGACCACCGCCATCGGGAAGAGCAGCGGGTTGAAGCCAAAGCCGTTGAGGAAGCCGAAGACATGCGCCTGCTGCGCCAGCACAATGGTCGACAGGTTGAAGCTGTCCGCCCAGAGGACGACGGAGATCAGCACGAAGCCGATCGAGACTTCATAGGACACCATCTGCGCGGCCGCGCGAAGCGCCGAATAGAAGGGATATTTGGAGTTGGAGGCCCAACCTGAAATGATCACGCCGTACACGCCGAGCGAGGACGCCGCGAGCAGGTAGAGCAAACCGACGTTGATGTCCGCGAGCACCATGCCCTCGCCGAATGGGATGACCGCCCAGACGATCAGCGCGACGGTGAAGGTGATGATCGGCGCCAAGAGGAACAGGCCCCGGTTCGCCGCCGACGGGATGATTGTTTCCTGCAGCATGACCTTCAGGCCGTCTGCAAAGGATTGGAGCAGGCCAAGCGGACCGACGACGTTCGGGCCACGGCGCAGCGCCATCGCCGCCCAGATTTTGCGGTCGGCATAGATGATCATGGCCACGGCCAGCATCAGCGGCAGCGCGATCATGAGGATGAGGATCGTCGTGGAGACGAACCAGCCCAAGGCCGGCCCCATCCAGGTTGATTGGAACCACTCGGTCATTCCGCGGCCTCCAGCCATTCTTCCCCGTGGACCAGTTCCGATGAGCAGCGCTGCATCGTTTCCGAAGCGCGGCAGATGGCGTTGGTCAGGTAGAAATCCTTGATCGGATAATCGGCAATGTCGGCGATTGCCTTGTCGGGCAGCGACGGGACACCCCAGCCATAGGTGGCGAGACCCTCATGGCCCAACGCAGGCACGGCTTTCGCCATTTCAACGCGCAGCGCATCAAGGCTATCGAATGGCAGCACCTTGCCCGTCAGATCAGACAGGGCCCGGAAGATCGACCAGTCCTCACGCGCATCGCCCGGCGGGAAGACGGCGCGATCCCCGCGCTGCACGCGACCTTCGAGGTTCACGTAAGTCCCTGATTTCTCGGTATAAGCAGCACCCGGCAGGATGACGTCTGCCGCATGGGCACCCGCATCGCCGTGATGGCCGACATAGACTTTGAACGTATCGGCGAAGATCGAATAATCAACTTCATCAGCGCCGAGGAAGAAGGCCAGCTTCGGCTTCTTAGCGGCCAACGCCTTGATCCCGCCGTCATACGCATAACCGAGCATCAGCCCGCCCATGCGTGCGGCGGCGAAGTGGAGGACGTTGAAGCCGTTCCAGCCGTCGCGCACCAGCTTATGCTTCTTGGCAAATGCCAGCGCGGCACCATGTGCGCCTTCATAGCGCAGCGAACCACCACCCACGATAATCGCGGGACGTTCGGCGGCCTTGAAGGCATCGGCGACATGCTTGGGCAGCTTGGAGAGCAAGCCAAGGTTCGCGCCGAGGAATTCCGCCTTGTACGTCAGGTCCGTCTCCGGCCCAATCGCAAAGACCTTGGCGCCGCGCTTGCGGACGGCCTTTTGGATGCGCGTGTTGACCAGCGGCGCCTCACGACGGAGGTCGGACCCAACAAGCAGGATCACATCGGCGTTTTCGATATTCGCGATACCGGTGTTGAAGTTGACGGCCGACAGGCTCGACGTGTCATAAGCGAGACCTGTCTGGCGGCCTTCGAACATCGTGCCACCCAGCGACTTCACCAACTGGCGCGCGGCGAACATCGTCTCGCAATCGACCTGATCGCCCGCGATGGCCGCGACCGACTTGCCGGCCTTTTCAGCGGCGGCGGCGGCGGCCTTCAGCGCATCGGCCCACTCAACCGCAACGAGCTTGCCGTTCTTGCGGACATAGGGCTTGTCGAGGCGACGCTGGACAAGGCCATCGACCGCGTGGCGCGTCTTGTCGCTCGCCCATTCCTCGTTCACGTCTTCGTTGATGCGCGGCACAGCGCGCAGCACCTGCCGGCCCCGGCTGTCGAGGCGGATGTTGGTGCCCACGGCATCCATCACGTCAATGGCGGCGGTATTCTTCAATTCCCAAGGCCGCGCCATGAAGGCGTAGGGCTTGGAGGTCAGCGCACCGACCGGGCAGAGATCAACAACATTGCCCGAAAGCTCACTCGTCACGGCGCGCTCAAGATAGCTGGTGATCTGCATATTCTCACCGCGACCAATCGCGCCGATTTCCTCAATCCCCGCCACTTCTTCGGCAAAGCGGACGCAGCGCGTGCACTGGATGCAGCGTGTCATCACCGTCTTGACGAGCGGACCCATATATTTTTCGGTGACGGCGCGCTTGTTCTCGTCATAGCGCGAACCGCCACGACCATAAGCGACGGACTGGTCCTGCAGGTCGCACTCACCGCCCTGATCGCAAATCGGGCAATCAAGCGGGTGGTTGATGAGGAGAAACTCCATCACCCCTTCACGGGCCTTTTTGACCATCGCGCTGTCAGTCTTGATGACCTGACCTTCGGTGGCGGGAAGCGCGCACGACGCCTGCGGCTTGGGCGGACCCGGTGCAACTTCGACCAGACACATGCGGCAATTACCCGCGATGGACAGCCGCTCATGATAGCAAAAGCGGGGGATTTCCTTGCCCGCCAGCTCACACGCCTGAAGGACGGTGGCCCCTGCGGGGACTTCGATTTCGGTGCCGTCTACGGTGACTTTAGGCATCAGGAGATGGTCCCACTTTGCGATGCGGAGGGTGTCGCTTGCCCTGCTTGGTATGCAAGTCGGACGTATCCGACGGCCAGCGCCCCGATCAGATTAAAGGTGTTCAGCTTCAAAGTTCCCTGCGTGAGACAACCGCCAAGCACAGGCTTGACACCGGCAATAGCAGCCAGACGCTCAGGAAAGTTTTCCTTGGAAACAATCAATGCGCGAGCGGCCTCCGGATTGGAACGGACGGCGCATTCGCCAAACTGCGACAAAAGCAATGCAGCAGCAGCTTGACTATAACCCTGCCTAAGCTTTTCGGCCTTGCGCTTCCCTGCAGGCAATTTCGTTTCATCCAGCACAGGCACCGCATCATAGACAAGAGCAGGCACTGCGTTGAAGGTTGACATGCCTTTCGAACCATAGTCCGCACGAACAATTGCGCGTGCAATGGCATACCTAAAATGGGGCGATGGAAACGTGACTTGTGCAATCCGACCGTTTGACGAAGAACTGAGGCAAGTGCCATCATTCAACGACCGGAACTGCCGATTAACAACGTCTTCCGAAAGATTATTACCGACGAACTCCCGGGCTTTCCGCGCGTTTTCCCGGACGACGCAATCAGCGTAGTTGTCGGTGACCTCCCGAACCTGTTTCATCTTACGCGCAGTCGGCGCCGTCGCCGCCTGTGCAGTCGCACAGACAGTTACGGCTAGGCACGTAAGAATGAAACGCGCAGTCTTCACTCCGCCGCCTCCAGCATTTGGCCGCCATTCGCTTCGGCGATACGGCGCTCCATTTCGGGGCGGAAATGGCGGATCAGGCCCTGGATCGGCCAGGCCGCCGCGTCGCCAAGCGCGCAGATGGTGTGGCCTTCGACCTGCTTGGTGACTTCGAACAGTGTGTCGATCTCCGACACATCAGCCTTGCCTTCGCGCAGGCGTTCCATGACGCGCCACATCCAGCCGGTGCCTTCGCGGCACGGCGTGCACTGGCCGCAGCTTTCATGCTTATAGAAGTAGCTCAACCGCGAAATCGCACGGACGATGTCGGTCGACTTGTCCATGACGATGACGGCGGCGGTGCCAAGGCCGGAGCCCAAAGCCTTCAGCCCGTCAAAGTCCATCGGCGCATCCATGATCTGTGCGGCAGGCACCAGCGGCACAGACGAGCCACCGGGGATGACCGCGAGCAGATTGTCCCACCCGCCACGGATGCCGCCAGCGTGCTTTTCGATGAGTTCCTTGAAGGGAATGCTCATCGACTCTTCAACGGTGCACGGCGTGTTTACGTGGCCCGAAATCTGGAACAGCTTGGTGCCGGCATTGCCTTCGCGCCCGAAGCTCTTGAACCAATCGGCCCCGCGCCGCAGGATCGTCGGCGTGACGGCGATGGATTCCACATTGTTGACCGTCGTCGGGCAGCCATAAAGGCCTGCACCCGCCGGGAATGGCGGTTTCAGGCGCGGCTGGCCCTTCTTGCCTTCCAGACTTTCGATCATCGCGGTTTCTTCACCGCAGATATAGGCGCCTGCGCCCCTGTGGACGAAAACGTCAAAGTCATAGCCCGACTTGCAGGCGTTCTTGCCCACCAGCCCTGCGGCATAGGCTTCTTCAACCGCTGCCTGCAGCACCTTGGCTTCGTAGATGAACTCACCGCGAATGTAGATGTAGGCGGCGCGCGCGCGCATCGCGAAACCGGCGATCAGCGCGCCTTCGATCAGGCGGTGCGGATCATGCCGGATGATCTCACGGTCCTTGCAGGAACCGGGCTCGGATTCATCGGCGTTGATGACGAGGAAGTTCGGGCGTTCCGGCGTCGGCGCCTTGGGCATGAAGCTCCACTTCATCCCCGTCGGAAAGCCAGCCCCGCCGCGCCCGCGCAGGCCCGATGCCTTGATGATCTCGATGATCTCATCCTGGCCGGTGGCGAGCAGCTTCTTCGTATTATCCCAGCATCCGCGCTTCTTGGCGGCATCCAGCGTCCACGGCTGAAAACCGTAAAGGTTGGTGAAGATGCGGTCCTTGTCTTGGAGGCTCACTTCCATTCCCCCCGATAATCGTGGTTTGCTGTGGCCATCTCTTTCAGCGACGTCGCGCCGCCTTCGGGGCAGCTCGTCTGACGGTCGATCTGCGGGCCGATCTTCACCGGCTTGCCCGCCGCCAGAGCGTCGAGCAGGGCCACCGTGCTGTCAAAGGTCAGGTCTTCGAAATTGTCGTCGTTGATCTGCACCATCGGCGCATTGGCGCAGGCGCCCAGACATTCGACTTCGTTCAGGGTGAACAGGCCGTCTGCGGTCGTGCCGCCCTTGACGAGGCCCTTGGACTTGCACGCGGCCAGAACATCGTCCGACCCGCGCAGCATACACGGCGTGGTGCCGCAGACCTGCACGTGGAATTTCCCGACCGGCGCCATGTTGTACATGGTGTAGAAGGTCGCGACTTCATAAACGCGCATATACGGCATATCGAGCTGGGCGGCGACATATTCGATCACCGGAACCGGCAGCCAGCCCTGCGTGTTCGTTTCTTCGCCCACCTGACGTTGCGCCAGATCGAGCAGGCCCATGACGGCCGATGCCTGACGGCCAGCGGGATAGCGCGCGATGATCGTCTGCGCCTTTTCCATCACCGCAGGCGTGAAGGCAAAGCTGCCCCAGCGCGCGCGGACTTCGGCTTCGTCCGGAATTTGAACTGCGTCAGCCATTAGCGGATGAACTCCACGCGCGACACTTTGTCGCCTTCAAAGGAATAGACAGCGACCACCTCAAAGGGATCGACCAGCGGAGAACCGTCGGTGGCAGGGCCACGGTTGACATGTTCCCGCATCACCACAAAATCGCCGACCGCCTGTGTATGGACGATCTCGGCATGATTTTCCGGCCAGCGTGCGAACGCGGCAGCAAGACCAGACCGCGTGCCTTCCTTGCCCTCACGCACCACGTCACCGCGATAGTTGGCTTCGCAAGCCGCGTCGGTCATGTACGAGACGTAAGTGTCCACGTCCTGCGCGTTATAGGCGGCGATCATGGCCTGCGCGATGGCGCTCCGATCAACCACGGGCCAGACCCCTTTCGAGCCAGCGACCAACATAGACGCCGATGGTTCCGGCAAAGCTCGTCGACGCCACTTCCTTCACAGGAACCTCGCCGTGGAAGGCAAAGAGATAAGATGCAACCGCAGATGCGAAGCCAGCCAGCACGGCAATCAGGATAAAGACTTCCCGAACGATCACCGGTCACACTCCCCAAACACGATGTCGAGCGCGCCGAGGATGGCGGTCGTATCGGCGAGCATGTGGCCGCGGCTCATGAAGTCCATCGCCTGCAGGTGCGAGAAGGCCGTCGGGCGGATCTTGCAGCGGTAAGGCTTGTTGGTGCCGTCGGACACCAGATAGACGCCGAATTCACCCTTGGGGCTTTCGGTCGCGACATAGACGCTGCCTTCCGGCACCTTGAAGCCCTCTGTGTAGAGCTTGAAGTGGTGGATCAGCGCTTCCATCGACTGCTTCATTTCGCCGCGCTTGGGCGGGGCGACCTTGCGGTCTTCGGTCAGAACCGGACCTTCGGGCATGTCGCGAAGGCACTGCTTCATGATGCGGACCGACTGGCGGACTTCTTCCACGCGGACCATGAAGCGATCATAGCAATCGCCCTTGGTGCCGACCGGAATGTCAAACTCCATGCGGTCATAGACGTCATAAGGCTGCGACTTGCGGATATCCCAGGGAATGCCCGCACCTCGGATCATCGGGCCGGAAAAGCCCCACTTGATCGCATCGTCCTTCGACACGACAGCGATATCAACGTTGCGCTGCTTGAAGATGCGGTTGTCGGCCACGAGGCTGATCGCGTCTTCGAACAGGGTTGGCATCCGCTTGTCGAGCCAGTCGCCGATGTCGGTGAGCAGCTTGAGCGGCACATCCTGATGGACGCCGCCGGGGCGGAACCAGGCTGCGTGCATACGGGCGCCGGAGGCACGCTCAAAGAAGTTGAGGCAATCCTCGCGGATTTCGAACAGCCACAGGTTCGGCGTCATCGCGCCCACGTCCATGACGTGCGACCCGAGGTTGAGCATGTGGTTGCAGATGCGCGTCAGCTCCGCGAACAGTACGCGCAGATATTGCGCGCGCAGCGGCACGTCGCAGTCGAGCATCTTCTCGATCGCGAGCACATAGCTGTGTTCCATCGCGAGCGGCGAGCAATAATCGAGCCGGTCGAAGTACGGCAGCGCCTGCAGGTAGGTCTTATACTCGATCAGCTTTTCGGTGCCGCGGTGCAGCAGGCCGACATGCGGGTCGAGCCGCTCGACGATTTCACCGTCCAGTTCCATGACCAGACGCAGCACGCCGTGCGCCGCCGGGTGCTGCGGGCCGAAGTTGATCGTGTAGTTCTGAATGTCTTCGCCGGTGGTGGTCGGCGCGAGATCGGGGGACAGGCTCACTTGGCTTCTCCCTTTTCATCGCCCGGCAGCACATAGTCAGCCCCTTCCCAGGGCGACATGAAATCAAACGAGCGGAAATCCTGGGCGAGCGTGACGGGCTCATACATCACCCGCTTATGCTCTTCGGAATAGCGCAGCTCGACAAAGCCGGTCAGCGGGAAGTCCTTGCGCTGCGGATGCCCCTGGAAGCCATAGTCGGTCAGGATGCGACGCAGGTCCGAATTGCCTTCGAACAGCACGCCGTACATGTCGAACACTTCGCGCTCCAGCCAGCCGGCGACCGGCCAGATGCCCGTGACAGACGGTACAGGTACGTCTTCATTGGTGCGGACATGGACGCGGATGCGGTGGTTCTTGGTCAGCGACAGGAGGCAGTAGACCACCTCAAAGCGCGGGTCCTGATCGGGCCAGTCGACGCCAGCGATTTCCATCAGCTGCTGATAGGCACATTCATCGCGCAAGGCAGTCATCGCCTCGACGAGACGCGATGTGACGACCGTGACGGCGATTTCGCCATGCACTTCATCGATGCTGACAACATCCTTGCCAAGTGCCTTGGCAATCGCGTCAGCAACGCCGTCGTTGCTGGCATAACGGGGGGCGGAATGGCTCACCGGGTCACCGTGCCTTCACGGCGGATTTTCCGCTGCAACTGCATGATACCGTAAAGCAACGCCTCGGCGGTCGGCGGGCAACCAGGAACGTAGATGTCCACCGGCACGATGCGATCGCATCCGCGCACGACGCTATAGCTATAGTGGTAATAGCCGCCACCATTGGCGCAGCTGCCCATCGAAATGACATATTTCGGGTCCGACATCTGATCGTACACACGACGCAGGGCGGGAGCCATCTTGTTGCAGAGCGTGCCAGCGACAATCATCACGTCCGACTGACGCGGAGAGGCGCGTGGGGCAGCGCCAAAACGCTCAAGGTCATAGCGCGGCATGTTCACGTGGATCATTTCCACAGCGCAGCACGCCAGACCGAACGTCATCCACCAGAGCGAACCCGTGCGCGCCCATTGGAACAGCTCTTCGGTCGACACGACGAGGAAGCCCTTATTGGACAACTCATCGTTCAGACCGTTGAAAAAGCTCAGATCGGGAAGTGTCCCGGGCGGCGGAGCTACCGTAAGATCTACTCCCATTCGAGCGCTCCCTTCTTCCAAGCATAGACAAGGCCGAGAACCAGTTCACCCAGGAATATCATCATGCCCGTCCAACCGGCCCAGCCCGTCCATTCCAGGCTCACCGCCCAGGGGAACAGGAAGGCTGCTTCCAGATCGAAAACGATGAACAGGATGGCGACAAGGTAGAAGCGCACGTCAAACTGCGCCCGGCTGCCTTCAAAGGCGGGAAAGCCGCATTCATACTCGGTGAGCTTTTCCGGCGTCGGATTGTGCGTGCCTGTCAGGCGTGAGATCGCCATCGGCAGAAACACAAACGCGCTCGACAAGATCAGTGCGATTGCCAGAAACAGCAAAATCGGCAGATATCCGGCAGCGACCGAAGACATAATCGACTTTTCCCATGGTCCGGCAGGAAACCGGAATCGCCGCGGCTTTAGGCCAGCAAACGGCCTATCGCAAGCACACTAAGGGCCATTTTAGAGCCCCGTCGGGGATAAACTTACACAGCAACACAGGAAGGGCGCGAAATCGGGCCCATTCCGTATGCTCTACTTACGATATTCAACTTAGCGGAGCGCGCCCGCGACGAGCTTATGCAGCTTGGAATGAAGGCCATCATTGGCTGCCAGATACTCCTGACGTTCCATGCAACGCTCTCCACCACGGAAGTCCGTCACAAAGCCGCCTGCTTCCCGGACGAGGAGTATGCCTGCGGCCACATCCCAAGGCTGGAGCTTGCTTTCCCAAAAGCCGTCATAACGGCCTGCCGCCACCCAAGCGAGATCGAGCGAGGCCGCGCCAAAACGGCGGATACCTGCCACATTGGGGGCGACGGCGCCGAAGATACGGACCCATTCGCCCATGTCGCCATGGCCCATGAAGGGAATACCCGTGGCAATGAGTGCATCGGCCATATCCCGACGCGAGGAGACGCGCAGGCGCTGGTCCTGCAGCCAGGCACCCCGCCCCTTTTCAGCCCAGAAGCTCTCATCCGTCATCGGATTGTAAACGAGCGCGGTCGTGACTTCCCGGCGGCCGCCAGTCAGTTCTTCTTCCACAGCAATCGAGATTGCAAAGTGCGGAATACCGTGAAGAAAATTGGTGGTGCCATCGAGTGGATCAATGATGAACCGTGGCTTATCCGGATTGTTGACGATTTCACCCGCTTCTTCGAACAGGAAATTCCAGTCCGGCCGCGCCTTGACCAGTTCGTCATAGATGGTGCGTTCGGCCGCAATGTCTGCCTTCGACACGAAATCCGCCGGGCCTTTGCGGCTGACCTGCAGATGCTGCACTTCGTTAAAGTCGCGGCGCAGCTTGCCCCCCGCCTTGCGCGCGGCGCGTTCGATGACGGTCATGATACCGGAATGGGCTGGCACTATTTATTTCCGTTCGTGTCGAGCGAAGTCGAGACATCTACCGCTTCAACATCCCTCGACTTCGCTCGGGACTAACGGTGAGCGAAGATCGTGGCTTAATCCGCGCGCTTCACATATTCCTGCGCATAGACATCAACGACGATGCGCGTGCCGGCCGTGATGTGCGGCGGCACCATGACGCGGACGCCATTGTCGAGCAAAGCAGGCTTATAGGACGACGACGCCGTCTGTCCCTTCACCACGGCGTCGGCTTCGACGACCGTGGCTTCGACCTGATCCGGCAGCTGCACCGAAATCGGGCGCTCATCATAGAGTTCGAGCACGACTTCCATCCCGTCCTGCAGGAAGGCGGCCGCATCGCCGAGCATATCAGCGGGCAGCGTGATCTGGTCGTAATTGTCCTTGTCCATGAAGACGAGCATGTCGCCATCGACATAGAGGAACTGGAAGTCCTTCGTGTCGAGGCGGACGCGTTCCACGGTTTCAGAGGAGCGGAAGCGGTTCTGGCTCTTGCGGCCGTCAATCAGGTTCTTCAGTTCGACCTGCATATACGCGCCACCCTTGCCCGGCTGCGTGTGCTGGATCTTCACGGCGCGCCAAAGGCCGCCTTCGAATTCAAGGATGTTGCCGGGACGGATGTCCACGCCGCTGATCTTCATGAGTCACCTGTACGAATTTGAAAGAGCGGACGCGCCACTAGCCCAAGCGGCCCGTTCCGGCAAGGGGCGCTCAGTGCCCTATCGCCTTCAAAAGGGCGGCAACTGCGGCCGACTCTCCGGCAGGATCGTTCCAAACCGCGCCAGAAACCGCGATGAAGTCCGCGCCTGCCGCCACAAGCGGCGCTGCATTGGCAGCCGTAATGCCGCCAATGGCGACGCACGGAATAGGTGACACAACGGTCCACCAGCTCAAAATGGCCGGATCCGCCTGATGCTGAACCTCTTTGGTTGTCGTTGGGTAAAAGGCGCCAAACGCAACATAGTCTGCGCTCGCCTCCCCCGCTTCCATCGCGAAATGGCGGCTATTGTGGCACGTCACGCCGATCTGCGCGTCACGGCCCAGCACATCGCGGGCCTCACGCGGGTCGCCATCATCCTGCCCCAGATGGACACCATCCGCTCCCAGCCGTTTGGCCAGCGCAATGCTGTCGTTAATGATGAAGGCCACGTCGCGTTCGGCACACAGTTTCTGGACGGTTTCGGCCGCCCGGGCGATGGCATGCTCGTCCATGTCTTTCAGCCGCAGCTGGAAAGCCGCAATTGGCCCGGCGTCTAACGCCGCTTTCAAACGGTCGGTGAAAGCTGCATCGATAGATGGCGGCGAGATGAGGTAAAGTTCGGCCGGCTCACGGTCTTCGCGCGCAAAGCGTTCAGCAAAGCCCTCGGGCACTTCGGGGAGTTCAAGATCGTCCATGGCGGGCGCTATAGGGCGGTGGGCCCGGGAGTGTAAGCCCCACCCTCATTCCGCTCATCCTGAGCTTGTCGAAGGATCGTTCTATTCTTTTTGGTTCAGGTGAACAGAAAAGGACCGCCCTTCGACAGGCTCAGGACAAACGGGAATGAATCAACCGCTTACGCCGTCTTGCTGGTCGACGCCGTATAGATGTCACCAATGGCAGACCCCAGCGACGCATCAAACTCGGCATCGGTCATCTGATGACGCAGATCTTCCAGAAGCGCGCGGCTGAAGCTGGCGATGATGCCGCGGTTCTTGGCGAGCTCAACGCACGCTTCGGGGCGCTTGAAGCCACCCGAGAGCGCAACCACGCGCAGGACGCGCGGATGATCGACGAGCGCGTCGAAATGGCCCGGTGTGACCGGCAGGCTGAGCTTCAGCATGACCTTATCGGTGCCCGGCATGGCGTCGAGCGCCTTGACCATCTCATCGAGCAGGATCGCGTCGCAGTCAGCGCGTTCCGGGCTCTTGATGTTGATTTCGGGCTCCAGCATCGGGACGAGACCGCCTGCAAGTACCTGAAGACCGATTTCGACCTGCTGCTTCACGATGGCGGCGATGCCTTCGCGGTTGGCGAGGTTGATGACCGAGCGCTCCTTGGTGCCGAACACGCCGAGCGCCTTTGACTTGGCGAGAAGCGCATCGAGCTCCGGCATCGGCTTCATCAGTTGGACGCCATTGGCTTCGTCTTCCAGACCCTTGTCGATCTTGATGAAGGGAACAACACCCTTGTCCCAAAGCGCGGCAGGCGTGGGCTTGCCGCCGACCTGACCGTCCATCGTCTTTTCAAACAGGATCGCGCCGACAACCTTGTCACCGGTGAAGGCGGGCGAGGAAATGATGCGGCTGCGCATCTGGTGGATCAGCGCGAACATCTCATCGTCGCCGTTATAGGCGCTCTCTTCAATGCCGTAGCCAAGCAACGCCTTCGGTGTGGAGCCGCCGCTCTGGTCCAGTGCTGCGATAAAGCCTTTGCCGCTGGCAATTTTTTCCATCATTTTCGGGTCTGTCATCTTCTTGTCCTTCGCTGCATTCGAATGCGGTGTTGTGCAAAAAACATCCCGGAAAACAGAGCTTTCCGGGATGATCGAATTAGTCCTTCTGGAGCGCGGCGACGCCGGGAAGCACGCGTCCCTCCATCCATTCCAGAAACGCGCCGCCTGCTGTCGAGACGAAGCTGAAGTCACCGGCGACGCCTGCATGGTTCAGCGCGGCGACAGTATCGCCACCACCCGCGACGGACACCAGCGAGCCTTCTTTGGTGAGCGCTGCCGCCGTCCGGGCAAGCGCCACTGTCGCCTTGTCGAACGGGACAGTCTCAAACGCGCCCATCGGGCCGTTCCAAACGAGCGTGCGGCAGGTCTTCAATACATCCGCCAGCGCCTCAACAGCCGCCGGGCCAACATCAAGGATCATCTCGTCCGCTGCAACCTCATGCACGTTGCATGTCCGCAGCGACGGCGGGTTGGCGGCGAATTCCTTGGAGACGACAACGTCATAGGGCAGATGCACGGTGCATCCGGCCTTATCCGCCGCATCAAGGATTTCATCTGCGGTGCCTGTCAGGTCATGCTCACACAACGACTTGCCCACATCGATCCCGCGTGCGGCGAGGAAGGTATTGGCCATGCCGCCGCCGATGATCAGATGATCAACGCGCTCGACAAGGTGCTTAAGCACGTCGAGCTTGGAGGAGACCTTTGCCCCACCAACGACAGCCGCGACGGGCTTTTCCGGGGACCCCAGCGCCTTTTCAAGCGCGACAAGCTCAGCCTCCATCGACCGCCCGGCAAAAGCCGGCAGGACGTGGGCCAGCCCTTCTGTCGAGGCATGGGCGCGGTGCGCGGCGGAGAAGGCGTCATTCACGTAAAGGTCGCCAAGGCTGGCGAAGCGTTCGACAACGGCTGGATCGTTCTTTTCCTCGCCACCGAAGAAGCGGGTGTTCTCAAGTACCGCAATCTCGCCATCGGCCAGCGTGGCCACGGCGGCCTTGTCCCCCTCCCAGTCAATGTAACGGACGGGACGGCCAAGCACGTGTGAGAACGGCGCGACGACCTTTTTCAGCGAAAACTCTTCCGAGGGCTGACCCTTGGGACGACCAAAGTGCGCGAGAACCATAACCCTTGCCCCGCGGTCCGCCAATTCAAGGATCGTCGGCGCCGCCGCACGAAGGCGCGTGTCGTCCGTCACCTGTCCGTCGGCCATCGGCACATTCAGGTCTTCGCGAACAAGCACACGCTTGCTTGTCAGATCGCCCATATCGTCGAGGGTTTTGAACGTCATGATAATCCCCAAAACCATTTGGGCTGAGCCCGTCGAAGCCCTGTCCTTCAACTTTGCATCAAAGCGAAAGGACAGTCCTTCGACAAGCCCAGGACAAACGGAGTGTTAGATCAGCTTTGCCATCACGCCAGCCGTGTCGACCATGCGGTTGGAGAAGCCCCATTCGTTATCATACCAGGAAAGCACGCGGACGAGCTTGCCGTCGATGACCGCCGTTTCGAGGCTGTCGATGGTTGAGCTGTGCGCATCATGGTTGAGATCGATCGAAACCAAAGGCTCATCGGTGTAACCGAGCACACCCTTCAGCGGGCCTTCAGCGGCCGCCTTCAGCAGAGCGTTGACTTCTTCCTTGGAAGTGTCGCGCTTTGGCGTGAAGGTCAGGTCAACGACCGAAACGTTCGGTGTGGGCACGCGGATGGCCGAGCCGTCGAGCTTGCCCTTAAGTTCAGGAAGCACTTCACCAACCGCGCGGGCAGCGCCCGTTGTCGTCGGGATCATGGACATACCGGCGGCACGCGCACGGCGCGGATCTTCATGGATCTGGTCGAGGATTTTCTGATCGTTGGTGTAGGCGTGGATCGTCGTCATCAGGCCGCGTTCAATGCCGATGGCATCGTTCAGAACCTTGGCGAAGGGCGCGAGGCAGTTGGTGGTGCACGACGCGTTGGAAACGATCTTGTGATCGCCCGTCAGCTTGTCATGGTTCACGCCGAAGACGACGGTGAGATCAACTTCCTTGCCGGGTGCCGAGATCAGGACGCGCTTTGCGCCTGCATCGAGATGCTTCTGGCCGCCAGCGCGGGTCGTGAAGAAGCCGGTGCACTCCAGCGCGATGTCGATGCCGTTTGCGCCATGGGGCAGATTGGCGGGATCGCGCTCAGCCGTCACATGAATGCGCTTGCCGTTGATGATCAGGTCATTACCGTCAACTTCAACCGTGCCGCTGAACGGGCCGTGGACCGAGTCCCGCTTGAACAGCATGGCGTTCGACTTGGCGTCAGCAAGGTCGTTGATCGAAACCAACTCAAGGCCGCAATCGGGGCGCTCCAGAATGGCACGTGCCACGTTGCGTCCAATGCGTCCGAACCCATTAATGGCAACCTTCGCCATGTCCATTCTCCCTTAGTTGGCAAGTTTCTCAAGGATGCGGGGAACGATCTTGTCGACCGTCAGCCCGAAATAGTCATAAAGAGCGTCCGCCGGTGCCGAGGCCCCAAAGCGGTCAATTCCGATGTTGATACCATCGAGACCGGTATAGCGTTCCCACCCCATCGTCACACCTGCTTCGATTGAAACAATCAAAGCATCACGCGGCAGGATATCGGCCTTATAGGCGGCGGATTGCGCGTCGAACAACTCCGCGCACGGCATTGACACGACGTCCGCACCAATCCCCTGTCCTTCCAATAGCTTGGCGGCATTGACGGCGATTTCGACTTCAGAACCTGTGGCGACCAGCACGACCTTCCGAGCGGCATCGGCAGCCTTCAGGCGATAAGCGCCCTTGGCCGAGCGGTTGGACGCCCGCGTCCAGCCTTCATCGCCTGCGCCGCGCAACTGCGGCAGATTCTGGCGTGAGAGTGCAAGAACGGAGGGCGTGCCGGTTGTTTCAAGCGACAGCGCCCAGCATTCCGCCGTCTCGATCACATCGGCGGGGCGATAGACGTTAAGGTTGGGGATCATGCGCAGCGACATGACATGCTCCACCGGCTGATGGGTCGGCCCGTCTTCGCCCAGCCCGATGGAATCGTGCGTCATGACGTAGACGACCTGCGCATGCTGCACCGCGCTCATGCGGATGGCGTTGCGGCAATAGTCCGAAAAGACGAGGAACGTCCCGCCATAAGGCACAACACCACCATGCAGCGCCATGCCGTTCATAGCTGCGGCCATGCCGAATTCACGGATGCCATAGTACACATGGCGACCCGCATAATTGGCCGCGCCAAAGGGCTCGGTCGATTTGGTCTTCGTCAGGTTCGATCCGGTCAAGTCTGCCGAGCCGCCGACGAGATGCGGCAGCTTTTCGGTCAACGGACCAAGCGCCATTTCCGACGCCTTGCGGGTCGCGACCTTCTGCGGGGACGCTACGAGGTCGGCGATATAGCCTTCGAGTGCGGGGGATGCGAGATCTGCAACGCCTGCCAAACGGCGCTCAAAGTCACCGCGCGCAGACGACGAGGCGAGACGAGCCTCCCAAGCCGCACGCGTTTCAGAGCCACGCGCACCAAGCGTGCGCCAACCCGACATGATATCGGCCGGCACTTCAAACGGCGCGGCATCCCAACCCAGATAGTCGCGGGCTGCAGCAATCTCGTCACCACCCAGCGGCGCGCCGTGGACGTTGTGGCCGCCCTGCTTGTTGGGGGCGCCCTTCCCGATCACCGTCTTGCAGGCAACCAGAGAGGGACGCGGATCGGCTTCAGCTTCGGCCAACGCCCGGGCAATGTCAGCGAAGTCATGACCATCACAGCGGACAGTGTGCCAGCCGGTGGCGGCATAACGTGCAAGAATGTCTTCACAGGTCGAAAGCGACGTATCGCCGTCAATGGTGATGTTGTTGTCGTCCCACAGGACGTTCAGGCGGCCAAGCTTGTTCACGCCAGCCAATCCAATGGCTTCGTGGTTCAGGCCTTCCATCAAACAACCGTCGCCCGCGACCACCCAGGTTTTATGATCAACAAGGTCGTCGCCAAAATTGGCGTTGAGGTGGCGCTCTGCCATCGCCATGCCGACGGCCATCGCCAAACCCTGCCCCAACGGGCCTGTCGTGCATTCAACGCCGGGCAGTTCGGTGTTTTCCGGATGCCCCGCACAAACCGAATGCAGCTGTCGGAAGTTGCGGATGTCGTCCATCGTCGGCTGATCGTAGCCGGTCAGATGGAGAAGCGAGTAGATGAGCATCGAGCCGTGACCGGCCGAAAGAACGAAGCGATCTCTGTCAGGCCATTTAGGCACTTGCGGATCAAACTTCAGAAACTGTGTGAAGAGGACAGTCGCCACATCTGCCATGCCCATCGGCATGCCGGGATGCCCGGAATTGGCGGCTTGCACGGCATCCATCGACAACGCGCGAATAGCGTTGGCGAGGCGCTGCTGATCAACAGTCATGGCGGTCCTTTAATCTCGGCCCGGAAAGGCAATTGCGACTCGCAGGCGCGCGGTCGCCGCCCTCTTGTCGCGCCGGTCCGCGATGGTCAACCACGGCACCCCATTTTGCTTGCGGCAGAATGGTTGCGTGGTAATCATGTGCGTATGTCAGACGCCCGAATGTCGAACGCGCTGAGGCGCATTGCCGCTGCGATGGAACGGATTGAAGCCGTCGCGCTCTCCCCTGCCCCCGTTATTGCCCCAGCCGATAGCGAAGATGCGGCACGCCTTGCCGCGCTCGCCGAACGGCACGCCAAGCTGAAGGAAGAAACCACCATCGCCCTGTCCGCGCTCGACGCTGTGATTGCACGGGCATCTGTCGGAGGGCGCAACTAATGGCCCAAATCGAGCTCAAAATTGGCGGAAACGCCTATACCGTCGCCTGTCGGGACGGCGAAGAGGCGCATCTGACGAAGATCGCTGAGATTGTCGACGGCAAGGCGCATGATGCGCGGAAAGCCTTGGGCAGCGTGAGCGAAGTCCGACAACTGCTTTTCGCCTCGCTCCTGCTTGCTGACGAACTTGATGAATCCCGTAAGAGTGGCGGCGCACCTGCGGTGCCTGCACCTTCCTCCCCTTCTGTCGCGCCCAACGCCGCGAATGACGAGCATATCTCCTTGCTCGACGACATCGCGGCACGATTGGAAAACTTGGCCATGCACCTTGAGCGGCGCGGCTGACGACCCTATATCTGGTTACGGCGGATTCTGCCCGGTGCGAGCTAGACAGATTATCCCTGAGGCGATTCCACATCCAAGGGGGCTGTCCCTGTTCAGGTCTTGGCCTGATGCACATGGTCCCCACCTGACGTACTTGGCGTCAGAGGATATTCCGGCCAACGGCCATGGTGGGTCCGCCAACCTATGAGCGTCTCGACAAAGGCAGAGCTCAGAAGAGAACTTAGAAAAAGTCGCCAAGCGTTTGTAAAAGAACGATTTTTAAACAATATTCCTATTGCAGAAACGGTCAGCCACCCCCTTAACCGGGCGTTTGATGCGGCGCGAGTCGTCGCCAGCTACTTGCCGGTAGGGAGTGAGGCAGACCCTCATGACGTAATGACGTCAGCCCATAATCACGGAAAACCATTGGTTCTCCCCTGCCTGACGGCAAGGGAAGCCCCCTTAGTGTTCCGCCTCTGGAGCCCAGGTGACCCCACAGAGACCGCACCCGGTGGATTCCAGCAGCCCCTATTCTCACAAACTATATTAGAACCTGATCTTATCTTATTGCCAATGCTTGGTTTTGATCGAAAGGGAAACCGCATCGGTCAAGGCGCGGGGCACTATGACCGCGCGCTGGAGCTTCGACCATCCGCGATGCGCATCGGCATTGCCTGGTCCGTTCAGGAAGTCTCCGCGATCCCGGCTGACCCTTGGGATGTTCCGCTTGACGCGATCCTGACGGAAGCCGAATGGATCGTGCCTGCAGCAAGCCGCCTGAAAGGAACCTGATTTCATGGACACACCGAGTTGGCGCAAACCCTTCGGAATGCTTGGTATCCTCGCTTATGTGACGATTTGGGCAGTCGCGGTCGCCAGCTTGTCCGGCCTGGTCGGCCTCTGGCCTGTCATCGCGCAGGCCGTTTTCTACGTCATCGCTGGAACCATATGGATCCTACCGCTTAAGCCTGTGCTTAAGTGGATGGAAACCGGCCATTTTCGGTAACACGCCACCTTCCCGTTAAGGGAAGTGGCGCGAGTGACGGGGCTCGAACCCGCGACCTCCGGCGTGACAGGCCGGCGCTCTAACCAACTGAGCTACACCCGCGAACTTGCGTGAGGAGGCGGCGTCTAAGAGAAGGCCTTGGGGCTGTCAAGGCGATGACACGCGGTATTTTGCCCTTCAGGCCAAGATGCCAAATTTATTTCCTTAAAGCGCCCTTAGGTGTTGGCCACTTTGACGTCAGTTCCGACGTCCACCAAACCACTTTGGTATCCTTCTGAAATTCTGCGTTTTTCTGAAAACAGCGCGACTTTCCTCCCGATTTGGTGGTTTATGGAGCGCTAAGCAAGTGGCGCATTTCATAGCCTTGTCGAAAATCCTCCATTTCGGATTTAACCAAATATTTTCCACTTCGGTTCTAATTCCCTCCGCAGGAAAAACTGTGTGTTGGGTATCTACCAATGTTGGAAGGCAATTTCTGGGCGATCAAAAATGTGCGTCTCACGCTCATTGCACCGCTCATCGTCGCCACAGCATCTGTCAGCTTCGCGCCGCGCGCTGAAGCTGCAGGGACTGTTGCAGGCTCCACAATCACGAATACGGCTACGGCCAATTATACGGATGCCGGTGGGAATGCGCAGACCGCCACATCGAACACGGCCAACCTCCGTGTCGATGAGCTGCTTGACGTTGCTGTCACATCGGCTGATCCTGGCGACATTCCGACGCTTCCGTCAGGCGTCAATCAAGTTGCCAGTTTCACCGTCACCAACACCGGCAACGGTTCTGAAGCCTATGGTCTGACCGTCACGACCGCGCTGGGCGGGGACCAATTCGATCCAACCGCAACGTCTATCGTGCTCGATACCAATGGGAACGGCGTCTACGATGCCGGTGTCGATACCGTTTATGCCGCCGGCACAAACGATCCGGTGCTCGCACCTGACGCATCGATCCGCGTTTTTGTGCTTTCGACCATCCCTGGAACGTCCGTTAACGGCGACCGTGGGCAGTTATCGCTTGCCGCAGCGTCTCGGACGCTCACCGGCGCACCCGGTGCATCGGCAAATGGCCAGGGCCAGGGCGGCGGCGACGCTGTCGTCGGCACCTCTGGCGGCGATGGCAGTGCGAATGGTGCCTATGTCGTTCAGGCAGCCAACATTAGCTTTACGAAGACCTCCAGCGTCGTCGATCCGTTCGGCGGGAGCAAAATCGTACCCGGCTCAATCGTCACCTACACCTTGACCGCGACCGTCAGCGGCACGGGATCTCTGACGAACGTCGCCATTGCGGACAATGTCCCGGCAAACACCACATATGTCGCTGAAACGATGACCCTGCAGGGCGCGTCCGTGACCGATGCGACCGACGCCGACGCAGGGGTGTTTGTGCCGCCTGCCGGGGCTGTGCCCGGCCGCATTGAGGTTGCCCTTGGCACCGTTGCGGCCAGCCAAACCCGCACCGTCACCTTCAATGTCAGAATAAACTAGGGCTTTGGAAGGACATAGGATGCGTATTTTAATCCTTCTATTCCTATTGCTTAGCCCCGTTTCCGGGCATGCGGCAGACGCTGTTGCGCTCGACAGTTCCGTCTTTGTCGAACGCGAGGTGCCGGCTGCTGGGGGCAAGACAAAAATCGTGCTGGAGGAGCCCAAGGTGGTCATCCCCGGCGATCGGTTGGTCTTCATCCTCCAATACCGGAACACCGGCACGCAATCCGCCAAGGATTTTGTCGTTACCAATCCGATGCCAGCACCCGTTGCGTATCAGGGCACATCCGACACCGTTGCGCAGGTTTCTGTCGACGGCGGAAAGACGTTTGCCCCGCTGGCCTCACTCAAAGTCCGAGAGACGGACGGCACAGAACGTGCCGCCCGGCCCGAAGACGTAACGCATGTCCGCTGGGTCCTGCGCGAACCGATCGCAGCAGGTGCCCAAGGCAAACTGAGTTTCCGCGGCGTCGTCCGCTGAATACCCGCAATGGCACCGGCGGGGGGTGGGCTTCGGTGTCGCTTAGAGCGAAGAGAGACCAAAAATGACGAAGAATATCAAACTGCTGGCAACAGGAAGTTGTCTTGCACTGGCGGTATTTGGGGCCTCCCCTGCGCTGGCTGTAGGCACCGCGTCCGGTTCCACAATCACAAACACGGTCACCGTCAACTTCCAGGTTGGCGGCGTTTCCCAGACGGCGAGCACGGGGTCGAACGCGATCACGGTTGACCGCAGGGTGGCCATCCGCGTTCAGGAAACCGGCACGGTAACCACTTCGGTGGTCCCTGGTCAGGCAACTGCTGTGACGACCTTCACAATCACCAACGACACCAACGCCACCATCGACATCGGCCTAACGGCCGCACAGCTCGCAGGCGGCACGGCAGCGCACGGTGGCACGGACAATTTCGACGTCACTGGGCTCGGCGTTTTCGTCGATTCCAACGGCAACGGGACCTATGACGCCGGAACTGACACAGCGGTCACCTATTTGGACGAAGTGGTGGCGGACGGCGTCCGCACCGTCTTCGTCATTGGCGGGGTCCCGGGAACGCGCGTGAATGGCGACGTCGCCGGTGTGACCCTGCAGGGTCAGGCCCGTGAAGGTGGCGCTGCGGCAACGCAGGGCACGGTCATCACGGCAACAGCTGGCGCCAACACCGCCGGCGTTGATACAGTGCTGTTTGACACAGCTGGCGTTGTTGCCGGCGATGTCGCGAATGATGGCCGGTCCAGCGATGATGATGACTTCACCGTCTCTGCTGCGATCTTGAACGTCTTCAAGCAGAGCCGTATCATTTCTGACCCCGTCAACGGGACCACAAACCCGAAGATGATCCCGGGTGCGACGATCGAGTACTGCATCGTCGTGTCCAACGGTTCAGGCGGTGCGTCTGCAACCAGCGTCAACATCTCTGACCCGCTGCCGGCTCAGACGACCTACGATTCCACCTACGGGATCTTCCAGTCGGGCACCTACACGGGTACGGCGCCGAGCGGCACCTGCAACCTGGATGGCACGGCAGGCGGAACGTTCTCTGCGGGCACCGTTTCGGGCACGCTGGGCACGGTCAACCCCGGCACGACGCGCACGCTGTACTTCCGCGCGACGATCAACTGATCGGACTGAGCTGATCTGGGGGCTGGCAACAGCCCCCGGCCTGCCAACCGCTGATGCGTAACACGATCCTTCATCTCTTCGCCTGGATGGTCGGGATGGCGGTAGCCCTTATGGGGGCTGCCGCCGCACCCGCGTTCGCGCAGGATTCGATCGTGATCTCCAACATTGCGCGGATCGAGTGGCAGGCTCAGGGCCAATCGCTCTCAACACTGTCAAATCGCGTCGATCTCGTCGTCGATCTCACGCCTCCGCCTGTCTCCCTGACCACCTATCAGCTCACAAAGGGGCCGGGCGCGCAGATGAACGTGCCCGCATCGACCTGTCAGGGCTCCAATGGGCTCCAGCCTTTGTCGTTGGATGGCGTTTGGGCAGGCACAAACCTCAATCCGGCCCAGCTGGAACAGTCCAACCAAATCCGTGCCGGTGAGCCGCTCATCGTCGCGATCTCAGATCCGTCTGAAAATCGGAACCCGAACGTTGCAGAGACGATCTCCGTCCGTCTCCAGACCCCATCGGGCGATTCCGAGACAATCCTCGTCACGGAAACGGAACCCAATAGCGGCATCTTTGCAGGATTTATCCCAACGGCCTCGATCCCCCCGACGGCCGTTTCCGGCGATTGCCGGCTTTCTCTGTACCCGGGGGAACGACTGACGCTTGAATCGCATGACCCGACGACGGGCATGTTGATCGCGCAGTCCGCACTGGAAGTGCTCATCGACCCCTATGGCGTCGTCTTCGACAGCGGAGATGGCGCGCCGGTATCCGGAACGCGCGTCACATTGGTTGACGCAGCGACGGGCCAGCCCACGCAAGTGTTTGGGGATGATGGTGTTTCCAGCTTTCCGTCGAGCCTGGTGACGGGGTCTACCGTCACCGACAGCAGTGGTGCTGTGTACCGCTTCGATCCCGGCGACTACCGGTTCCCGTTCGCGCGGCCCGGCCAGTACCGCCTGCTCGTTGAACCACCAGCGCCCTATTCATCGCCGTCGAAGTCAGCGCCGCAAGATCTGGCTGCGCTTCGAAGGTCGGATGGACAACCTTTCACATTGGCGGGCGCGTCATATGGAGAGGTGTTCACCCTCATTGATCCGGCTCCCGTCCGGATCGACATCCCGGTTGACAGGCCGGGCATCCCACTCTCCATCCGGAAGACCGCGTCGCAACCCGTCGCTGTGCCCGGAGACGCGCTCCAGTTCCGTGTCGAGCTGCGCAACGGCGATGCTGTGCGCGCAACGGGTGCGATCACGATCACAGACGTCCTGCCCGACGCCATGCGCCTGAAGCCTAAGACGGTGCGCTTTAATGGAACGCAGGTGGATTACGCGATCAGCGCAGATGGCCGCACGCTCAGCGCGTCCGTGCCCCCGCTTGCCGCCGGCAAGATGGGCTACCTGACCTATGTTGTTGAAATCAGGCCAGATGCTCAGCCCGGAAACGCGACCAACCTTGCCAGCGCAACCGATAATCGCGGCACGCAGACGGCGGTTGCCGATGCGACCGTGCGGATCGCGCGCGACACGTTGGGAGACCGAATCACCATCATCGGGCAGATCACAGACGGTGGCTGCACGGTTGATCCGACAAAAGCCAAGGGCGTGCCAAACGTCCGTGTCATGCTGGAAGACGGCAGCTATGCCGTGACGGACAGCGATGGCCGCTATCACTTCGAAGGGGTCCTTCCCGGCCTCCACGTGGTCCAGATCGACCCCTCAACGCTTCCTGAAGGGCAAGTGCCCGCGCAATGTGCGGTCAACGCCCGCAGCGCCGGCAGTGCGATCTCCCGCTTTGTCGAAGGGCGCGGCGGCGCGCTTCTGCGGGCGGATTTCCGCACCAAGCCGGGTGAAAACGCCGCGCGCCTGACGGCAGCCGGCGTACAACGCGCAGACGCGCCGACGGCGGCGGAAGCCGCGGGCGCCACGCGTGACTGGTTCACCGGTCAGACCCCCGGCATTGCATGGCTGTTCCCGGAAGTTGATCATAACCCGCGCACCAAGGCGGTCCGCGTGGCGATCAAGCATCTGCCCGGTCAGTCGGTAAAGCTCTTCGCCAATGGCGCGCCAGTCCCTGCCCTTGCCTCTGACGGCGAGAAGAAGGACGGCAGCGGCACAATTGCCGTCAGCCTGTGGCGTGGTGTTGAACTGGCGACCCGTGAAACCAAGCTGACCGCAGAGATCGTGGATGCGAACGGCACAGTTGTTGAGCGCCTGTCGCGCTCGGTTTACCTCTCCTCAAGCCCGATGAACGCGGTTCTTGACCGCTCCAAGTCGGTGCTCGTGGCGGACGGCGTGACCCGTCCCGTCATCGCCCTCAAGCTAACGGACCGTGACGGACGGCCCGTGGCACAGGGTCTGACAGGCGATTTCGTCGTGCCTGCCCCCTATTACCCGGCTGTAGAAGCCGATGCGCAGGCTGCGCGTCAGTTGTCGGGTCTGGAGCGGGCGAAGCCTGTATGGCGCGTCGAAGGCGATGACGGTATTGCCTATATCGAACTCGAACCGACCACGACCTCAGGCTCGTTGAACATCACTTTGCCTCTGCGCGACCGTGACATCGTCCGCTTGGCACGGATTGATGCTTGGCTGGACCCGGGCAAACGCCCCTGGACGATTGTCGGCTTTGCCGCCGGCACCAGTGGATTCAACACCCTGGAAACCCGCACGGAGAAGCTCGGCGCCAATGGCCAGAGCTGGTATACCGACGCGCGCCTCGCACTCTACGCAAAGGGCCGGGTGAAGGGCAAATGGCTGATGACCATGTCGTATGACAGCGACAAAGACCAAGACGACACGCGTTTTGGCGGGATTATCGATCCGGATGCCTATTACACCGTCTTTGCAGACCGCACGCAGCGCCGCTTTGACGCCGCCAGCGTCCGTCGCCTCTATCTGAAGCTGGAACGTCCGCAATTCTTCGCGCTGTTCGGCGACTATGAAACGGGTCTGGGGGAAGCTCAGCTGACCCGCTATGTCCGCTCGTTCAACGGCGTGAAGGCGGAATTCAAAAACGAACATCTGGGCGTTACGGCTTTTGCCGCGGACACGCCCTATCGTCACCGTCGCGAGGAAATCCAAGGCAATGGCTTGACGGGGCCATATGCACTGGCCGCACGCGATATCCTGCCGAACAGCGAAAAGATCGTGATTGAAACCCGTGATCGCCTGCGTTCGGACCGGATCGTCGAAAGCCGCACGCTCGTCCGCCATATCGATTACGACATCGACTATGTGGCCGGCACGCTGCGCTTCCGTGAACCGATCCTCAGCCGGTCCTCGGGCCTCGACCCCCAGTTCATCATCGCGGATTACGACGTAGACGGCGTCGCGCAGCGCGTGATGAATGCAGGTGGACGGGTCAGCTGGAACAACACGTCCAAGTCACTCCAGGTGGCGGCCACGGCCGTTCATGACGAGGATGACAACCTCCGCACGTCGGTGGGTGGCGTGGATGTCCGCTTCAAGCCCAATGAGACCACTGAGCTTCGGGCAGAAGTCGCAGTGAGTGACCAGCAGGCGAGGGCCTTGGGCACAATGCAGGCCGCCGGCACCAGCACGGCATGGTTGGTTGAAGCGGAACATCACGGATCCAAGTTCGACGTGCTGGCTTATGCGCGTGAACAGGAATCAGGCTTTGGCGTTGGCCAGATCAATGGCGGCGAAAATGGCACCCGCAAGTTCGGCATCGACGGCCGTATGCGGATGACCCAGCAGCTCTCATTGACCGGCAGCGCCTGGCGCGAAGAATATCTGAACGACATTTCGAAGCGGGATGCGGCCAAGGCATTGGTCGAGTACCGCACGAAATCGGTTGACCTGCGTACGGGCCTGACAGTCGCTTCTGACCGTCTGGCGGACGGCCGCACGCAGAGTTCAACCATCGCCCAGCTCGGAGCGGCCAAGCGCTTCTTCGACAATAAGCTGGAACTCGACGCGCAGACGGAATTCCCGATCGCTGACAAGAATGACAGCATCGACTTCCCGGCACGTCACAAACTTGGCGCACGCTATGCGTTCAATGACGATATCACACTGGTGGGCACCTATGAGATTGCAGACGGGCAATCTGTAGACGCCCGCACAGCGCGGATCGGCTTTGATCTCAAGCCTTGGGCGGGCGCGCGCTTTACCTCGAGCGTCAACCAGCAGCAGATTTCGGAATATGGCGCACGCAGCTTTGCCGCGTTCGGCCTGTCCCAGTCGCTTCCGGTAAGCAAGACGCTCACCCTCGACTTTACGCTGGATGCCAACAAGACGCTTGGCGGCATCGACGCAACCAAGGTTCTCAACAAGGCACACCCCGTCTCATCGGGTGGATTCATCGGCGGCGCAGACGGAACGCTGACTGAAGACTTCACTGCGGTGACAGCGGGGGCAACCTATCGCGGAGAGCGTTGGAGCTGGACGGGTCGTGGGGAGATGCGGACGGCGGAAACAGGCAATCGTTATGGCCTGACCACCGCTGTGCTGCGCCAGATTGGTGAAGGACGCGCGATGGGCGGCCAGTTCACCTGGACCAAGGCGACGGGCCAAAGTGGCGTTCAGACGGAAGCCACAACGCTGGCGCTCAGCTGGGCCCACCGCCCGCAGGAAAGCCGGCTCTCTCTGCTCAACAAGCTTGAGTTCCGCAACGACATCGCCCGCAATGCGGTGTTCGGTGAAGCTGGCCCGATTGGCGGCGTTGCCCTCACAATCGACGGAAATGTGAAGTCGCAGCGCATCGTCAACAGCTTCAGCCTCAACTGGTCACCCGTGGCGAAGGTCGGCGACGAATATCAGAGCCGCAGCGAAGTCTCGATCTTCTGGGGCACCCGCTACGTCTTCGACAAATTCGGCGCGGATGACCTGAAGGGCCTGAGCAACCTGTTCGGCACCGACCTGAAATATGACATTGGCAAGGGTATTGACCTCGGCTTCTCCGGATCGTTGCGCCAGAATCCAAAAGGCAGCTCCTTCAGCTGGTCCGGCGGCCCGACGGTTGGCATCGCAGCCATGAAGAATGGCTATGTCTCAATCGGTTACAACGTAGCTGGGTTCAGCGACCGGGATTATGATGCCTCGCGCTACACCCGCAGCGGGCCGTTCGTGACGCTGCGCATGAAGTTTGACCAAGGCCTTTTAGCAGGACTGGGGCTTGGCCGCTGAGCATCTGAGCGCTATTCCGCCAAGGAATGCTGAAAGTCGCCAGCTATAACATTCGTAAAGGCATCGGAACGGACCGGCTGCGTCGGCCGGAGCGTATCCTCGACGTGTTGAACGAAGTGGGTGCGGATATCGTCGCCTTGCAAGAAGCAGACCGGCGTTTCGGCAATCGCATCTCCGCGCTCCCGCTCGATTTGATCGCCGCACATACAGACTATGTCCCGGTGCCGTTCGATACCCGGCCCGATTCTATTGGCCATCACGGCAATGCGATCCTTGTCCGACGCGCCATAGAGATCTCCGGGCATGACATCATTCACCTCCCAATGATCGAACCGCGCGGCGCCGTCGTTTCTGATCTTCTATGGAAAAACAAAGCCCTACGGATCGTGGGCATGCACCTCGACCTGTCTGGTCTGCGCCGTCGCCAACAGGTGCGATCCGTCCTGTCTCAGATTGATGCCCGAACCCCCGAAATGCCGTCCATCCTTATGGGTGACCTCAATGAATGGTCCCGCAAAGGCGGATGCCTCGGCGAATTTGTCGGGCGTCACCATGATGCGCATACTGGCCCCAGTTTTCACAGTCAGCGACCTATGGCCCGGCTCGACCGCATTTTCGTGAGTCATGGCATCCGCATTCACGCGGCTGGAACACACCACAGCCTAAAGGCCCGCCGTGCTTCTGATCACCTGCCCGTATGGGCCGAACTTTCGTTCGACTGACCTTTCCGCTATCGGCACGTCATGACATCACCGCGCCCCCGTATCGCCATGTTCAGCGGCAATTATAATTATGTGCGCGACGGCGCCAATCAGGCGCTCAACCGTCTGGTCGGCTATCTGCTGCGCAAGGAGGTCGACGTCCGCGTCTACTCCGCCACGACCGACACACCCGCCTTCCCGCCCACCGGTGATCTGGTAAGCGTGCGCTCCATCCCCCTGCCTTTGGGACGCGCAGAATATCGCATGGCCTTGGGCGTGACGCCCGCCACAAAGCGGGATCTCGCGGCGTTCAAACCCGATATCGTGCATGTAGCGGCTCCCGATCTCCTAGGTCACCGCGCGGTCAGCTGGGCAAGAAAGCGCGGAATTCCAGTGCTTTCCTCCATGCACACCCGCTTTGAAACCTATCCCCGCTATTACGGCTTGGCCTTTATGGAACCGGTCGTCGAAGCGCTTTTGCGGCGCTTTTATCGCCGTTGTGATGCCGTCGTTGCCCCGTCTGAGTCGATGGCGCAGGTCATGCGCGAACAACGCATGAGTTACGACATCGGCATTTGGGCCCGCGGGATCGATACCAGTATTTTCAATCCCCAGCGCCGCGACATGGGCTGGCGCCGAGACCTTGGCATTGCCGATGACGAGCCGGTCATCGGTTTCCTCGGCCGCCTCGTCATGGAAAAGGGACTCGATGTCTTTTCCGATGCGATTGATGCCCTGCGCGCCAAAGGCGTCCGCCACAAAGTCCTTGTAATCGGCGAAGGGCCCGCGCGGGACTGGTTTGAAAGCCGGCTGCAAAATGCGGTCTTCGTGGGCTTCCGCTCCGGCGCGGACCTTGGGCAGGCCGTCGCGTCGATGGACATGCTCTTCAATCCGTCCGTGACTGAGACATTCGGTAATGTAACTTTAGAAACAATGGCTTGTGCGATCCCTGTGGTTGCCGCGCGCGCCACCGGCAGCGAAAATCTCGTGGCCGATGGTGTAACGGGTCGGCTGGTTACGCCGGGGTCTATCTCAGGATATGCTGACGCCTTGGCCACCTATTGCACCGATACAGAGTTGCGCCTGCGCCATGGTGCCGCCGGTGCCGAAGCCAGCAGCGCTTATGATTGGGACAAGGTGAACAACGCGGTGCTGGAGACGTATCAGCGACTGGTGCGTCAGAAGAGCGGCAGCGCGCGTGTCTGATCTGTTCGGCAAGGATGGCCCTGCCCCCCCCTTGGCGGAACGGCTTCGTCCGCAAACCATCGCCGATGTTGTCGGGCAAGAACATCTGACTGGCCCTAATGGCGCGATCGGACGGATGCTGGCGGCGGGCAAACTCTCCTCCATGATCCTGTGGGGCCCTCCTGGCACGGGCAAGACCACAACAGCCCGCCTGCTGGCAGATGCGGTGGGCTTGCGCTTTGAGCCGCTTTCGGCCGTATTCTCCGGCGTTGCGGACCTCAAAAAGGCCTTCGCCGCCGCCGAAGATCATGCTCGGACGGGCCAAGGCACGCTCCTGTTTGTGGACGAAATTCATCGGTTCAACCGCGCGCAGCAAGACAGTTTTCTGCCCTTTGTGGAAAAGGGCACCGTCACGCTCGTCGGCGCGACAACGGAAAATCCGAGCTTTGAGTTGAACGCCGCTGTGCTCAGCCGCACCCAAGTGCTGGTGCTTCACCGGTTGAGCGCAGATGCGCTGGAGACGTTGCTCAGCCGCGGCGAAGAGATTGAGGGACGGTCCCTGCCCCTCACCGCCGATGCCCGCGCGGCACTTGTCGCCTCGGCGGATGGGGATGGCCGCTTCTTGCTCAATCAGGCGGAAACGCTCTTCTCCATCAAGATCGACGCCCCGCTGGACCCGCAGGCGCTGGCCGAACTGCTCCACAGGCGGATGCCCGTCTATGACAAGGACCGCGAGGGGCATTACAACCTCATCTCCGCGCTTCACAAAAGCCTGCGTGGGTCCGATCCGCAAGCAGCGCTCTATTACATGGCCCGGATGCTCGTGGCCGGCGAAGAACCGCTTTATGTGCTGCGTCGCCTTGTCCGCTTTGCCAGTGAAGACATCGGCCTTGCCGACCCGCAGGCTCTCGTCCAGTGCCTCGCAGCCAAGGATGCCTATGATTTTCTGGGGAGCCCCGAAGGCGAACTCGCGATCGTGCAGGCCTGTCTCTATTTGGCAACCGCGCCCAAATCGAACGCTGTCTATGCGGCACAAAAAAGAGCTTGGAAGTCGGCCCGCGACACCGGATCGCTGATGCCGCCGATGAACATCGTCAACGCGCCGACAAAAATGATGAAGGACCTCGGCTATGGCAAGGGATATGCCTATGACCATGACAAGGATGGTGCCTTTAGCGGCGACAATTACTGGCCGGATGAGATGACGCCGCAGACGTTCTACGCCCCCTCGCCCCGTGGCTTTGAGTCGAAGATCCAAGAACGGCTGGCCTATTGGGATCGTTTGCGCACAGAGAAAAACAAAGCCTGACGTTCACGTAAGGTCAGGCTGGACAGCGCCATAAGTTGCGCTAAGAAACCTTCTTATGACAGTCCCAGCTATTTTTGACCGCCTGCGCCTGCCGATCATCGGCTCGCCCCTTTTCATCGTTTCGGGTCCCGAACTCGTCATTGCCCAGTGCAAGGCGGGAATTGTCGGCTCCTTCCCGGCCCTCAACGCGCGCCCGCAGGCGCAGCTTGATGAGTGGATCCACCAGATCACTGAAGAACTGGCCGCCTGGAACCGCGACAATCCGGATCGTCCGGCAGCGCCTTACGCCGTCAACCAGATCGTCCATAAGTCCAACAACCGTTGGGAAGAGGACATGGTGACCTGCGAAAAGTGGCAGGTTCCGCTCATCATCACGTCGCTCGGCGCGCGTGAAGACCTGAACGCTGCCGTCACCAAATGGGGCGGCGTCACGCTGCATGACATTATTGATGACCGCTTCGCCCGCAAGGCGATTGAAAAGGGCGCGACGGGCCTCATTCCGGTTGCTGTCGGCGCAGGCGGCCATGCCGGTCGTCTATCGCCATTCGCGCTGATTCAGGAAATTCGTCAGTGGTTTGACGGGCCTGTTGCGCTGTCCGGCTGTATCGCAACCGGTGATGCTGTTCTGGCAGCGCAAGCGATGGGCGCCGATTTTGGCTATATCGGCTCGCCTTGGATCGCGACGGTCGAGGCTCGCGCGGACGATGGCTATAAGGAAGGCATCGTCGAAGGCCGCGCATCAGACATCGTCTATTCAGACCTGTTTACTGGCGTCCATGGCAATTATCTGCGCCAGTCGATCGTCAATGCAGGGCTCGATCCCGACAATCTGCCGCAGGGCGACATTAGCACGATGAACTTCGGGTCGGGCGGCAATAGCGAAGCAAAGGCCTGGCGCGACATCTGGGGTTCTGGTCAAGGCATCGGCGCTGTCCACAAGGTGGAAACGGTCGCCGACCGGGTTGACCGGATGGAGCGCGAATATCTCGCCGCGCGGGCCCGCCTGAAGCTCTAAGTCAGGCGGCCTTCGCCAGGTCCTTATCTTCTGAAAAGATATCCCACGCGGCCATGAACATGGCGGCGACGACTGGCCCTGTGATGAAGCCATTAATGCCCATCACTCCGATGCCGCCCAAGGTGGAGATCAGCACGACATAGTCGGGCATCCGCGTGTCCTTGCCGACAAGGATGGGCCTTAGGATGTTGTCGATCATGGAGATCACGAAGAAGCCAACCAGCAGCAGCACAACCCCGCGCGTCACATCCCCCGTGGCCAGCAGGTAAATGGCGACAGGAACCCAGACGAGTCCCGTACCAATGGCGGGCACCAGCGAAAGCATACCCATCACCACACCCCAGAGAAGCGGTGCGCGGATATCGAGGAAATAGAAGGTCAGGCCGCCCACCAGCCCCTGCACAATCGCAACAACGATGCTCCCTTTGATCGTTGCGCGGATGACCGTGATGAACTTTTCAAACAAGGCCCGACGCTTTGCAGGCGCCATGGGAATACGGCTGCTCACGGTCTGGGCAATGGCCCGCCCATCACGCAACAAGAAGTAGGTCAGGTAGAGCATGATGCTCAACCCAACGACAAAGCTAAAAGCGCTCTGTCCTATGTTCACAGCCTGCTCAGCGACCACACGCAAGCCGCTCGTCAGAAAGGTGGAGATCCGTTCCTCCAGCTTATCAATGTCGGCCAGCGCATATTTATCGATGGCCGCAAGGGCGGGCTCCGGCACTACGTGGCGCAGCGATTCCAGCGTCACGCCGATGTCCAGCGGTTGCGTCTGAAGATCCTGATATGTGCCAATGGCTTCTTCAACCAGCAGCGAGCCGATGATCGCTGCTGGCACGATAACCATGGCAATGATGCCAAGCAGCGTCAGCCCAGCAGCCGTGTTGCGATGGCCATTCAGGGCCTTGGCAAGCGCCGCATTGGCCGGGGCAAAAACAATCGCCGCTGTCAGCGCCCAGAGGATGGCGCCATAAAAAGGCGAGGCAATCCAAGCCATTGCGACGGTCGCAACCGCCACAAAGCCAAGAAATACCCGTTGTTGAAACTGCTCCATATGCACCCGCGAAGACTGTGGTAGCCACCTATATCACTAAGCAGGGGAAGGCTGCGCCGCAAGGTCGTTATTGTTGGCGCGTCATTCACCCGTCGTGCCGTGATAAAAATCATGCACCGCTTGGGCGACCGTCGCCGACACACCCGGCGCCCGTTGCAGATCCTCCAGACTGGCAGCGCGGACGGCGCGCGCCGTGCCAAAGTGCATCAGCAACGCCTTTTTGCGTGAGGGGCCGATGCCCGGAACCTCGTCCAGCGGGCTGGAGGTGATCGCCTTGGCCCGCTTGGCCCGATGTGCGCCGATGGCGAAACGGTGCGCCTCATCGCGCAGCCGCTGGAGATAGAAGAGCACAGGGGCGTTGATGGGCAAGGTCATCTCTCGCCCATCGGGGAAGTGGAAGATTTCGCGCCCCGCATTCCGGTCTGGCCCCTTGGAGACACCGACATAGGTCAGGTCTTCAATGCCCAGTTCGTCCAGAACGGCCTTCACCGCGCTCACCTGCCCCTTGCCACCGTCGATCAGGACAAGATCTGGCCAAAGCCCCTTATCCCGATCCGGGTCCTCTTCCAGCGCACGACCGAATCGCCGCTCCATCACCTCGCGCATCATCGCGAAATCATCGCCGGGCGCGGTTTCAGCCCGCTTGATGTTAAACTTGCGGAATTGCCCCTTCTGGAACCCTTCCGGCCCCGCGACCACCATCGCGCCCAAAGCATTGGTGCCTTGGATATGGCTGTTGTCGTAGATTTCGATGCGCTGCGGTGGCTCGGCCAAGTCAAACAGATCCGCGACTTCACGCAGCAGCTTGCCTTGCGTCGTGCTCTCGGCAAGGCGCCGATCCAGTGCCTCGACCGCATTGCGTGTCGCCTGATCGACCAGCCGCTTGCGATCCCCGCGTTGCGGCATCTGCAATTCCACCTTGCGGCCCGCCTTCTCGGAAAAAGCCTCAGCCAGAAGTTCGCTATCCGGCAAGACGCGGTCCAACAGGATGGTCCGTGCCGGCGGCACATCTTCATAAAATTGCGCGAGGAAGCTGGAAAATATCTCCTCTTCTTCGAGTTCGCTCGTGTGCGTGGGGAAGAAGGCGCGATGCCCCCAATTCTGTCCCCCGCGAATGAAGAACGCCTGAATGCCCACCTGCCCGGACTTCGACGCCAGTGCGAAGATGTCCGCATCGCCGACACCCTGCGCATTGATCGCCTGACTGCCCTGAATGAAGGTCAGCGCCTTCAACCGATCGCGCAGGACAGCCGCCTGTTCGAAGTCCAACGCCTCGGCCGCACCCTCCATCTCTTTGGCGAGCTTGACCTGCACCTCGGTGGACTTCCCGCCCAAAAACGCCTTCGCGTCCGACACCAGATCAGCGTAGCGCTTCTCGTCCACACGCCCGACGCACGGCGCGGAACAGCGCTTGATTTGATAAAGAAGGCAAGGGCGGTCCCGGTTGTTGAAGAAGCTGTCGGTGCAGGAGCGCAGCAGGAACAGCTTCTGCAGCGCGTTGAGCGTGGTGTTGACCGATCCTGCACTGGCAAAGGGACCGTAATAACTACCCTTCGCCCGCCGCGCGCCACGATGCTTCTGGATGCGCGGATAAGCGTGATCGGACCGCAGGAGAATGAACGGGAAGCTTTTGTCGTCGCGCAACAGCACGTTGTAGGCTGGGCGATAGCGCTTGATGAGCTGCGCTTCGAGCAGCAGGGCCTCCGCCTCACTGTTGGTCGTGACGATGGTCATGCTGCGCGTCTGCGCGACCATGCGGCGCAGGCGGTTGGGCAGCCGCTCCACCTGCGTGTAGTTCGTCACCCGGTTCTTGAGCGCCTTTGCCTTGCCGACATAGAGCACATCGCCGCGTGCATCATACATGCGATAGACGCCCGGCTTGGACGGCAGCGTCTTGAGCACATTGCGGATAGCCGCGACGCCCGCCTCCAGATCAGGCTGATTGGCGGCCCCGCGCACCGTATAGGCTGCGCGCTCCTCATTGAAGCGATCCGGAGAATTGGGCGTGGACATATCAGGCGACAGGGATCAACTTGTGTTGGAATAAGAAGCAATTGGGGGGACAATAGATGCAACTGGCAGGCAAGACCATATTGTTGACGGGCGGAACAGACGGAATTGGGAAGGAACTCGCACATCAGCTGCGCGCCAAGGGCGCAACGGTGATCGTGACAGGCCGGAATGCGGAGCGGATTGCCGCTGCAAAGACGGATGGTTTTGAGGTGATCGCGGCAGACCTCTCTCTGCCCAAAGGCATTGATGCCGTAATCGACGGGCTCGGCAGTTGCACGCCCGACATCCTTATCAACAATGCAGGGGCAGGCAGCGATCATGATTTCCGCGAGGCCGCCCCTGATCTGGCGGACAATGACCGCTGCATTTTCCTCAATCTCAACGCCCCCATCCACCTGATTGCGCGGATGCTCCCGTCGCTTCGGGCGCGCCCAGAGGCGATGATCGTCAATTTGACATCGGGCCTTGCCATCGCACCGCGCGCGGGCGGGCCAGTTTATTGCGCCACGAAAGCCGCCTTGCGCAGCTATACGCAGGCGCTGCGGGTGCAGTTGGCGGGCACAAAGGTCCATGTCCTGGAGGCGCTACCCCCGGTTGTGGAAACCAAGCTGACCGCAGGACGCGGCAATAACAAGATGGCACCCGCCGAATGCGCCCGTCAGATCGTGGTGGCCATGGAGCGCAATGCGGACGAAGCCAATGTCGGCTTGGTGAAATTGTTGCAGTTGGTGCACAGCATGTCCCCCGCCCTCGCGCGCAAGATCATGCTGCGGTTCTAACGACGGCGCGCGCGCCCTCTCCTAATCCCTCCCGCTTGCAGGAGGGGCCGGGGGAAGGAAACAAAAAGGGCGGCGCCGATTTCCCGGCCCGCCCCGTTTGTTCAGCACCTGCGAGGCGCTTAGTTCAGCGTGGAAATCGTCTCATCGACGAGCGACTTGTCCGCCTTGCCGTCATGGCCCTTCGCGATGAGAGCAGCTGCGGCAGCCGTTGCGGCCGCCGCTGCCTGAGCACGGACATCCGCAATCGCGGCGCGTTCAGCAGCCGCGATCTTCTCTTCAGCGGTCTTGGTGCGGCGCGCGATGAGTGCTGTCGCATCTTCCTTCGCCTTGGAGACGATCAGCTTGGCTTCCTCGGCAGCCGCCGCCTTCATGGCTTCCGCGTCCTTGGCCGCTTGCTTGGACTTGGCTTCATAGTCCGCCTTGATCGCTTCCGCCTGCTTACGCAGATCAGAGGCGGCATCCAGCTGTTCCTTGATGCCGGCAATCTTCTTGTCGAGCGCGCCTGCGATCATCGCAGGGACGCGCTGCCACAGGGCAATGCCAATCACGACGATCATGGCAAGCGCAACCCACATGGTCGCGTCCATGCCGAGTGCCGCCGGCGCTGCATGTTCTACAGCACCGCCATGGGCTTCTGTACCCGCATGAACCGGCGCACCGTCGAGGGTGGTGCCTTCGATCACGGTCTTTTCAGCCGCAATGGCGGTGGAATGGGGTGTTTCAGCCATTGGTCAAAGCGGCCTTCACTGCCAGTGTTGCCTGCGCCGGGGTCACCTTAATACCGGAGACCTTGGCCACAATATCCTGCGCAGCATCTGCTGCGACAGCTTCCAGACCCGAAAGCGCCTTGGCACGGGCCTTGGCGATGCCAGCTTCCGCTTCGCTGGTCTTGGCTGCGATTTCCGCATCTGCCTTGGCCAGACGGGCTTCCGCGTCCTTCTGCGCCTTGGCTTTGGCCTTCTGAGCCTCTGCCTGAGCCGCATTGCGAGTCTGCGTCAGTTCGGCCTGCCATGCCCCTTCCAGACCTTCAGCCTCACCACGCACCTTTTCGGCAGCAGCAAGGTCGCTCGCGATTTTTGCATCACGGGCATCAACCGCAGCGTCAACCTTTGGCAGGATGCCCTTGCCGATCAGAAAATAGATCAGTGCAAAGACAATCAGCAGCCAGAAGAATTGGGACGCGTAGGTCGCAAGGATCTGGGAAATCTGGGGCATGGCGGAGAGCCGTCCTTAATTCGTGTGTTCGTTACGCGACGAAGATCAGGATCATCGCGACGACGAACGCCAGCAGGCCGAGAAGTTCAGCTGCGGCGAAGCCGATGAACAGACGACCCTGCTGGCCATCAGCGGCTGCCGGGTTGCGAAGTGCGCCCTGAAGGAACGAACCGAAGACGTTACCCACACCGCCGGCTGCGAGGCCTGCACCGATGGCTGCGAGACCGGCACCGATCAACTTTGCTGCTTCTGCGTCCATGATAAAACTCCCTTTAGAAAATAGATTACACAGTTGGTTGTCGAAAAACTCAGTGCAAATTCACCGCGTCGTTGATGTACAGCGACGTGAGAAGCGCAAAGACATAGGCCTGGATGGCGCACACCAGCAGTTCCAGCATGGTGATGCCAATCATCAGGATAAAGGCAGGCAGGCTGACGACCGGAGCGACCCAAGCCGCATCCGCGTTGAGACCGTTGATCACAAAGCCAGCCAGCACCTTCATCAGCACGTGGCCTGCGGTCATGGCGACGAAGAGTCGCAGCGCGAGGCTGAACGGACGGATGAGGAAAGAGAACAGCTCAATGAACGGGATGAGCCACATCAGCCACCAAGGCGTGCCGTGCGGCACGAACAGGCTGAAGAAGTGCAGCTTATGTTTCCAGAAACCGACAACCAGCACCGTACCGAAGCTGAGGATCGCGAGAACTGCGGTCACCGTCAGATGGCTGGTCACTGTAAAGGCGTGGCCGCCCGGAACGATGCCGAAAGGCATCATGCCCATGAAGTTCGCGACCAGGATGAACATGAACAGCGAGAAGACGAGCGGAACGTACTTCTTGCCTTCCGGCCCAACGCTGGTCGAGACCATATCGTTGATGAAACCGTTTACGCCCTCAACAGCTGCCTGCCAACGGCCCGGCACCATCTGGCGCTTCATGCCACCCAGCATGAACACCCAGATTGTCGCCATGACCAAGATCATGAACAGCGAGGAATTGGTGAACGAGATGTCATAACCAGCGAGATTGAGCGGAACAATCGGCTCAATCATGAACTGGTGCATCGGATCGATCTTGCCGCCTTCGGAAGCCACGTAATTCCAACCCCGTTTATGCACACAAAGCGCCCAGACTATTCTGGACGCTCGTTTGAAATCCTTATGATATTCCTGAACGCCACCACGATCCCAAGGAACATGGCGACAAGCAGGATCGCAGGGGATGTGCCCAGCAGGCGGTCCAAAAACCAACCCAGCAAAGCGCCACCCGCAGGTCCGGCAATCAATTCGGTAAGAACCCGGTTGCCCTGCCGCATTCCTTTGGCAGGCTCCTGATCCTTGTTTCCCGAACGGATTTTCTCCGCCTGTCTGACCTTTTTCAGCTGCATGTCTAACGAATCGAGCCGAGGGTCTGACGAGCTTTGACCGTCCTGCGCGGGATCTTCCGAGTTCATGCCGAGTCCTCCTTTCTTTGGGGAAGGGAAAACCACCATGACCACGGACAACCCCGCCAAGGCGCGGTCCCCTTAGGAAGCTGTGTTGATCAAGTCAACCGCCCTTATCCCCGTCATCAGAAACTATGAAGGATAAGCCCGGCCAAAGCGGCGGCCGCCAAAACTTCAAAGATCGACCGCTTCAACCCGAACAATACAGCCGCGGCAATCGATGCGATCACTCCGGTGCGCCAGTCAAAACTCATGACCTCCGGCCAGCCCGAAGATGTCGACCGTGTGAAGAGGACGTGGATCGCAAACCAGAGGCCAAGATTGGCGATCACACCAACGACAGCTGCCGTAATGGCCGCCAACGCGCCCTGGAGCCGCCGGGCATGTCGCAGCCGTTCAATCCAAGGCGCGAAGGCAAAGATCCAGAGGAAGCATGGCGCAAAGGTGACCCATGTCGTCAGCCCTGCCCCAAACAAGGCCGCTGTGATCGGGGTAAAGGGCGCGGGATCACGGAAGGCGGCAATATAGCCGACGAATTGGGTCACCATGATGAGCGGCCCGGGCGTTGTTTCCGCCAATCCCAAACCGTCTGCCATTTCTCCCGCCGACAGCCAGCCAAACCCATCGACCGCCTGCTGCGCCATATAGGCCAGCACCGCATAGGCCCCGCCAAAGGTGACGACCGCCAGTTGCGAGAAAAAGACGCCTATCTTCCAGAGGACATGCTGGTCCCCCAGCGTGACTAGAACGAGAGCCATTGGCGCCGCCCATATAAGAAGCCACACCGCAATTGATTTTAGGGTCGGCCCTAAAGATGGTCGGGGTGGCAGGACGGCACCATCTGCGACTTTGATCGCCATCAGTTCCGGGCGATAGGCCGCAACCGCAAACCCAATCAGGCCCGCGCCGAAGATGACGGCGGGAAAAGGCGCATCAAGCAGAAAGAGGGCAACGAACGAAAGGACTGCGAGCCCCTTCTTGAACGGCGTTTGCAGCGCCCTGCCCCCGATCCGCAGGACGGCTTGTACGATGATGGCAAGCACCGCGGCCTTCACCCCGGCAAAGATGGCCGTGAACCAGCTCACATTCGCGGCGGCGATATAGAGTGCAGACAACCCGAGGATGACGAGTGCGCCGGGAACAACAAACAGAAGCCCCGCCACCAGCCCGCCGCGCAGGCCATGCAGCTTCCACCCTATATAGGTCGCCAACTGCTGCGCCTCCGGCCCCGGCAAAAGGTGACAGAAGTTAAGAGCGTGAAGATAATCCTGCTCCCCCACCCAACGCAGATCATCCACCAGGGTGCGATGCATCAGCGCGATTTGCCCGGCGGGGCCGCCAAAGCTGAGACAGCCGATGCGCGCAAAGACGCGGATAAGTTCAGAAAAAGTCGGCCGTGATAAAACGTCGGTCATGCAAAACCTCCTTTGCCCGCTTTGGAGCAGGTCGGGAAGGCAACGCTTGGGCCGCTTCCTTGCAGATGCGGCCTGACCGGGAGGTTGCTTTGCCCCGTGACCGATCAATTGCCCAGAATTTTCATCGCTGACAAGAGGCCAAAATTCCTTATTCCTACTTTATAAGTAGTCTTTAGTCGCAACCAGACCTCGGCTCGTCGCGGGGCCATTGCGGGGAGGCATTTGTGAGCGCAGCTTTCCTCAACGCGTCAACGCGGCCCGACTCAATCGAAGATGGAGATGTGGTCATGACAATTGAAACCCGCGGCGCACAGGAGCCGCATTTTCTGATCGTACCGGGGTTGAATGACTCCGGTCCGACGCATTGGCAAAGCCACTGGCTTGGCCTGTTGAGGTACGCGCACAAGGCAGAGCTTGGGGATTGGGGCAACCCCACGCGGGATCGTTGGGTTGCGCGATTGGACGCCGCGATCCGCTCCATCGACGCGCCAGTGATCCTCGTCGCCCACAGCCTTGGCTGCCATGCGGTCGCCCACTGGGCCGCAATCTTTGGAAATGCTCATCATTCCAACGTTTCCGGGGCGCTTCTGGTCGCGCCGCCGGACTGCGACAGGGAAGACGCACACCCGCTCGTCCGGCAATTCGGCCCGAGCGCGCATGTCCAGCTTGCCTTTCCAGCGATTCTCGCGGCCAGCCGCAATGACGAGTATGCCACGCTGGATTTCTCGCGCCGCGTTGCCCGTCGCTGGCATTCCGACTTCGTCGACATAGGGGAACTCGGCCACATCAATGCCGCGTCCGGCATTGGCCATTGGCCGGCGGGCCTTGCTCTCTTGGGCAGGACCATCGTGCGGGCCGGATTTGGCCGTGAAGAGCGGGCGGCGCGTCTGGAACGCGCTTGGGCACCGGCCCCGGAATCGATCCGGGCTGCGGCTTAGAATTCAAGGAGACATGGATAGGCTTTCAGCCACAATAGAAAAACTGCGTTCCTTAATTCTATCATTTTAGTGGAGTATGATTTTCATTGATTGGCAAAGGATGATGCAAGGTGACGGACATCAACACATCGACAGGCAGCCGTACGACGCCGGTACGCGAAGAGGCGATCAATTTGATCGTCGAGGCGCTCGGCAAATTGCGGTTTGGGGCCATCAATCTCACAGTTCACGAGGGGAAGCTCGTTCAGGTCGACATTACTGAACGCAAGCGGTTCCAATCGTGAGGCTTCGCAGCCGCCTCGTGGCTGCATCGGTACAACTCCCAGACTTCAGGGTGCCCACCGGACAACCGACGGCACCCCTTTTCTCGATAAGATTAGGGGCAGCATCCATGTTAAAAACCTTTTTGTTCGCAGGCAGCGCACTCAGCGCGCTCGTTTCCGCAGCGCCGGCGTTTGCGCAATCGGCCGAGCCAGTCGCGGTGGAAGCCGGTGACGGCGATCAGGGCGACATCATCGTCGTCACCGCGCGGCGCCGTTCCGAAGAGGTGCAGGATGTGCCGATCTCCATCTCGGTGGTGGACGCCAAGGCCATCGAACAGACCGGCGCCTATAACCTCTCGCGCCTGACGCAGCTTCAGCCGACCGTACAGTTCTTCTCGTCCAACCCCCGCAACACTGCCGTCAACATCCGCGGTATCGGCGCACCCTTCGGGCTGACCAATGACGGGATCGAACAGGGCGTCGGCTTCTACATCGATCAGGTCTATTACAACCGCATTGCCTCAACCACGCTCGACTTCAACGATGTCGAACGCGTCGAGGTACTGCGCGGCCCGCAGGGCACGCTCTACGGCAAGAACACGACGGCAGGCGCCATCAACATCACCACGCGCAAGCCCAGCTTTGAACCGGAAGGCAAGACGGAGATCACCGTCGGCAATTTAGGCTTCAAGCAGGCCAAGGCGTCAATCTCCGGCCCGTTGGCGGAAAATGTCGCCGCACGCTTTGCTGTTACCTCAACCACGCGCAATGGGACTATCCGTAACGTCGCCAAAGATGCCTTGGTCAACAGCCAGGACAATCTGGGCCTGCGCGCGCAGTTCCTGTGGAAGGCGAGCGACACGCTCGATCTGACGCTGACCGGCGATTACAACGTGCAGGACCCAAAGTGCTGCGTGCAGATCTACGTCCGCACTGGCGCGACCCAGCGCCCGCTGAACCGTCAGTTTGCAGCGCTTTCCGCAGCGTTCAACTACGCCCCGCCCAGCACCAATCCGTTTGACCGCGTGACCGACCTCGACGCCGATTTGCGCGCGCGCAATGAGCATGGCGGCGTTTCCCTTGTCGCCGAAAAGGAACTCGGCAACGGGACGCTGACTTCTGTCACGGCTTGGCGCTATTGGGATTGGCGTCCGCGTAACGACCGCGATTTTACGGGCCTGCCGATCACCACCAAATCGAACAACCCGACCCGTCAGAAACAATACACCCAGGAGTTCCGCTACGCGCAGTCAGGCGAGAAGATCGATTTCGTGGCGGGCGTCTTCGCCTTCCACCAGAAGATCCACACAACCGGGGTGCAGGAACAAGGATCGGCGGCCAGCCGCTGGCTGATCAATCCGACCAACGCGCTTGCGAACGATCCATCGGTGCTCAACGGGCTGACCGCGAACAACGACATCCGCTTGAGCAACACCAGCCTTGCAGGCTTTGGTCAGCTCAGCTGGAAGGTCATGGACAGCTTCACCATCCAGCCGGGCCTGCGTGTCAATTATGATAAAAAGGTCGGTAGCTACAGCTCGGTCGTGCGCGATGGTGCGGGGAACCTCCTGTTGTTCTCGACACCCGGCGCGCGGGCGACTCAGCAGCGGGGTGTGCTGGCGCCGCAGTTCTTTGAGCCGCGCTTTAGCGACTGGAACGTGTCCTATGACCTGACCGCCAGCTATGACTTCGCCCGCGACATTCACGGATATGCGACCTACGCCAAAACCTTCAAATCGGGCGGCGTGAACCTGAATGGTGTGCCGAGCGATGCGGCCGGCAATCCCCTTCTTGCGGCAGCAACGGTCCGGCCGGAAAAGGTCGATCATTTTGAAATCGGCTTGAAGACGCAATTCCTTGATCGTCGTGCGACGCTAAACCTCTCCGGCTTCTGGACGGATATCAAGGATTTCCAGGCGAACGTGACCAACGGCCAATTGGGCGTATTGCGCGGCTATCTGGCCAATGCACAAAAGGTGCGTGTGCGTGGGATCGAGGCGGATTTCTCGCTCCGGCCGAGCGAACGCTTCAGCGTCTATGCCAATGGTGCGTTCACGGACCATGAGTATCGCAAGTTCACGGATGCGCCCTGCCCGCCCGAATTATCCGGCGGCACCACCGTCACCGCCGGCCAGACGCCCAGCGCGCCCGGCACAGCTGGCGGCTTGAGTCCTGCCAACTGCGATATCTCCGGCCAGTGGCTGCCCGGCGTATCGAAATGGGCATTCTCTTATGGCGCGGAGTATAACGTCCCGACAGAACTGCTTGGCCAAGAAGGTGCAGCCTATCTCGGCTTTGACGGCAATTACCGGTCGAAATTCTCGTCCAACGCCTCCCGCTCGGCCTATACCGACATCCACGGCTACTCCATTGCCAATTTCCGCTTGGGCTTCCGGACGGAAAAGGGGTGGGACGTCTTTGGCTGGGTCCGCAACGCCTTTGACGCGAACTATTTTGAACAATTGGCCGTTCCATCAGGCAATACCGGCCTGATTGTCGGCCAGCCGGGTGATCCCCGCACATGGGGGGTGACGTTTAAGGCCGCATTTTAGGGAGCGCGTTTCTCAAGCCCATTCGGGTTGGCTTTAGCGCTGCATAGTTTATCTCATTTGCGGACAGCCACCCCGGATGGGCATGGGCGCCAAGATTAATCACGCGATGACGCCGTGGAACTGCGGCGTCGTGCCGTTCGTTAGAAGCAGACGGCGCTTATTTATTTTGTAGGCCCAAAGGGGGGGGTCAAAGGAATGCCCGAGCTCAGCATGGAACATATTCAGGCGATCCTCCCTTTCATCGCCGTCGGCTTTTTTGCGCAGCTGATTGATGGCGCGCTCGGCATGGCCTTTGGCGTGATCACCAATACGCTGCTCGTCAGCGTGATGGGTATTCCCCCCGCGCGCGCGTCTGCCAGCGTCCATCTGGTTGAAACCTTCACGACGGCAGCGTCGGCGATCAGCCACACGCTTCATAAGAATGTGAACTGGAACCTGTTCGCGCGCCTTGTCATTCCGGGCATGATCGGCGGGATTACAGGGGCCTATCTCCTGTCGAACATTCACGCAGACTCTGCACGCCCGTTCGTGATGGGGTATCTCGCCTGCATCGGTGTTTATCTGCTGTGGCGCGCCTGGCAGATGAGCCATAACCACGTGCATAAGGCTGCGAAGGTTGTTGAGCCCTTGGGCCTTATCGGCGGGTTCCTTGATGCGGCAGGCGGCGGCGGTTGGGGTCCGGTTGTGACGTCCAACCTACTCGTTCAGGGTACCGAGCCCCGCCAAACCATCGGTACTGTCAACACGGCCGAGTTCTTCCTCACGACAGTGATCTCATTGACGTTCATCCTGACAATCGGATTGGAAGCCTTCACGGTCGCAGCCGTGGGCCTTACCATTGGCGGGCTTCTCGCCGCACCGCTCGGCGCAGTGCTCGCAAAGCGCATTCCGGCGAAGCGGCTGATGTATATGGTCGGAACGATCCTGACCGCGACGAGCGTGTTCAGCCTTTACAAAGCGCTCAGCTGAGACGCCTCACTGCCCGCAATAGGCTGGGAGTACGATAGGGTCCTCACCTTTGGTGCGCCACTCGCCATCCGTCAGCAGATAGGAGCGCCCAATCGCCACGCGCTTTTGGAGCGTTTCGCAACCGACGGTTACAGCGACATCCCTCACGGTCACACCACGCTGCGTCGCGAGTTTGGTATAAACGTCGCGCCGCTTGATATTGATCGCGTCGACTTCGTCACGAAGCTCATCAGATGGCGTGCTGCGAAAGCCGAGATAGCCATCCGCCTGCTCACCAACCTCACCACTGGACAGCGCGGCACTGACCGCTCCGGCAGACTGGGCGTAGGCGATGCCAGCGGCACCGACGACAAGGATGGCGGCCCCTGCCAGCGCGAGAGTTTTAGGAGAAAGCGTCATTGCGGAAACAGCTCCGGATTGTTGTTCACAAGGTCTTCCGCATCCTTCTTCAGGGTGAGGACGACCTCTTGCTTGATGTTGACGTTCAGGTTGATCTCAATCGGTTTGTCCGGGGCCTGAATCTGCACGCACCCGGCCAAAAGCGCGGAAGCAGCGAGAGCCAGAAGAAGGGAAGCCTGTTTCATAATCCCCGGGTTCGCATCTGATCGTCTGTGCGTCAATAACGTCTTCCTTATTGCTTCGGCCCGCTTTCCGGGGGCTGAACGGGTTTGGTGGGCTTACGTTCATCTTGCGGCAGCGGTTCCAGCCGCGGAACCATGCGGTTTATGAGGATCGACGGATCATTAAAGCTACGCGTCATATCAAAAAGCTGGCGGAATTTGGCGGTAATCGTGACATTGAAAATGAAGGGCAAATTGGTTGCGCCCAAAATCTTGATCGGCAGCTTTGTGCGTCCGCCGTCAATCGGCGCCTGATTGACCCCGGCAAAGCTGATGCGCGTGATGACATCCCCGTCAATCGCACCGTTCAGATCAATGGCCAACCGATCATATTTCATCGACTTCAGCGCATCAAAGGCGAAGCGGCCCATCAAGCCGAGATTCTCGTTCGATACCTGCCCCACATAAGACAGCGTGCCGCCCCCGCGCGCAACGATGTGGCCGCCCTCGATGCGGCCGCCCTGATCATCAAACACCATCGGCAAGGCACCATCGAAGCGGCCGGTGGCCGCGACATTCTCAAACTCCATGGCTGCAATGAACCGCGCGGCATCCAGCCCCTCCACCCGGAAGGTCAGGTGTCGCGCAGACGCCGTCGACATGTCGAGCGTCGTGGGGTCCAAAACCAGAGACCCGCCGGCAAAAGGCCACCGTCCGCTATCGACTTGAACACGATATCCCGGCAACAGGCGGTAAGTCAGCGTCCCGTCTGTCACGGAGATGCCCGGATTGACGTTGGCGATTGCAACCTTCTGGTCCGGTGCCGTCACGAGGCCAAGCAGATCAACAAAGGCGATTTCCCCCTTCAACCCCTCAACGGGACCAAAGGCCGCGGCAAAATCCAGCCCGGCCGTCCGGAAACGTCCGGTGCTTGTCACCGCATCGCCGGACCAGTCGACCCGACCCGTCCCGCTGAGGGCGCCGCGCACATTGGCGATGACACCCAAGGTCGTAGGGGTGATCGCCTCCGGCTGGAGGCGGTCTTCAAAGGTGAGGTTCGCAACGTCAAGGTCGGCGGCGCCAATGCCTGAGGACAGATTATGGCGGAAAGTCACGCCGGCAATGTCCGCCCCACTCTTGGGTTCACGCAGCAAGGCGGTGCCATCCACCTTTCCGCCAGACAAGCGCAGCGCGATGTTATCGGCCAGAAGCGGCAGGAATCGACGGTCAGGCGCCGTATCTGACACTGTCCCCTGCCCGCCAAGGTTCAACACACCGCGCGCAAAACGCCAGGGCCCGGAGGCAGATGAAAGATGCAGCGGCACATTGCCAATCTGCCCGGCCGCGCCGCCAAACTGCCCCGTCAGTCCCGCCTGCGTGCTGCGTCCCGAAACCGTCTCGACCGAAAGCACGCTTTTGCGCGATGCATCCCCCACCTGCGCTGCCACATCCGTCAGGCCAAAGGAGCCGTCGTTGAGCCCATAGCGCGCGCGACGGGCGCTGAGGCTCATGGGAGATGTGCCAAGCGCGCCTTTCAGTCGCAGGTTGGGGATATCAAGCGACGTCGCTGTTAGACAGGCGGTCAAGCGGGTTTGACCAAGGCGTAGCGCTTCAAGCGTGAGGGCGCGGAACGTCACCGGCTGGCAGCCCATCGGCAGCGCCTGCCCCGCCCGGATACGCACCGGCACGACCAAACCGCTTACCCGGCCGCTGCCCAAAGGGCCGTCCATGGTGGCCATTGTGTCGAAGGAGAGGCCCTTTGGCGCGATGGCAAAGCGGACCGGTGCCAGCGTCAGGCGCGATCCCTTCGTGCCATAGGGCTGGACGGTGATGGTGCCGCCCTGGCCGTTCAGAAGGGCTGTCCCACCCGGAAGTCCGCCGCCGCCAAAGCGCGCAACGCCCGCCAACCGAAGCCCGCGTTCATCATAAACGACACTCTTTTCGCCGGGAAGCAACAGGCTCGCGCCGCTGGCACTGGCCAACGCCAGGTCCGACAGCGCGAGCGAACTCACGCCACCAACATAGCTCGCCTCGACATCCCCATGCCCGCCAATGCCTTTGCCCAAGGCAGCGACAGCTGCGGCCAATTGCCGTGCGGCCGGGGTGATTGGCGTTCCGTCCGGGAGCGCGCCCAGTTGCGCCGCCGCCTTCTTGGTCAGGCCGCCTGTAAAGATGCGGGCGGCGCGCACCTGCCCCGAAAAGATCGAGCCGCGCGCACCCAGGGTCGTCTTGCCGGAGAGCCGGATGCGGGACGCCGTCATGTCCGCAGCGGCCAGCGAACCTAAAAGGATATCCACGTCGGCGTCGGTCTTCCGGGCGTCTCCGCGAAAGTCCACTTGCGCCTCGATGCCGCTGATCTTCACGCCCGGCATCGCGGATGACATTAAGCGAACGGCACTTTTGCCGCGCCAATCCGCCATATCCTCGGCGATACTGGCGTCCAGTCCAATGTCCGCCGCTTTTCCCGACATCTTGCCACAAGCGAATTCAGAGAAACGGACGGGTCCTTTGAAGGTCGGGCGCCGACCGACGACCGACAGATCTCCATAGACGGTCACATTCGTTGCACCGCAGGTCGCGTCGCGGGCAAGGCGCGGGGCAACCAGGGCGAGCTTCCCTTCAAATCCGCCCTGTAAATTACCCTGCCCGTCCAGCTTGCCGCCCAATTGGCCAAAGGGCGTATCGAAGCGCAGGCGCGCATCCTCCAAAGACAGGTCAATATCGGGCAAGCGAAACGGTGCGCCCGTGGACTTTGGCAGCAGCCGATCGAGCGCGCCGAGCGAGAGGGTGCCATTGACCAAGAGCCCCTGAAGACGAACCCCACCTGCCCGCACCGCGCGCACGGTCAGTCCAGTCAGGCTTGGCCCTACGTCAATCTCCGCCCAATCGGCTGTCAGGTCCGGGTTTTTGGGGTCACCAATGCGGATGTTTTCAAGCCGCTGGCGTCGCGTTTCAATCGCGCGGATATCGTAACTGGCCGTGACGTCGCGGCTTTCAAGATACCCATTAATGGCATCACGCGCGATTGGCTCACGGTAACTCCACACCGCAACGACAGCCGCAGCTCCGGCGCCCGCCAGCGCGAGCGATGCATATTTAACGCCGGGTCGAACCGCCATAACTCCTAACAAGCCGCTTTAGGGGCCGTGATCAAGCGCAATTGCGCAACTTCACCTCCCAAGTTAGCCTATCGTTGATGAACGGGGAAACAACCGATGGCACCGGCCACCGCGCGCGTCTGCGTAAGCGGTTGATTGAAGGCGGCGGCGATGCCCTGTTGGACCACGAACTCATTGAATATCTTCTGGCTTTGGCCATTCCGAGGCGGGACACCAAACCGCTGGCCAAAAAACTGCTGCATGAATTTGGTGGGATCGGTGGGCTCCTGACAGCGGATGGAGAATCACTCGCGCGCAGTGGCGGCTTGAGTGACACGGCGGGCGCTGCCCTCAAGATTGTTCAGGCCGCGACTCTGCGCATGTTGAGCGACCCTATCCGCAACCAGCCGATCCTTAGCAACTGGCAGGCGCTTCTGGACTATCTGCGCGTCGACATGGCCGCGCTGACCATTGAACGGGTCCGGGTGCTGCACCTGAATTCCCGAAACATGCTGATCCGCGATGAGGTGATGTCCGAAGGCTCCATCGATCAGGCGGCAGTCTATGTCCGCGAGGTCATCCGCCGCGCGATCGACCTTGGCTCTGTGGCGATCATTCTGGTCCATAATCATCCGTCTGGCGATCCCTCCCCAAGCCGCGCCGACATCCAGCTCACCAAGGACATTGCCGAGGCTGGCCGGCGATTGGGCATTGTCGTCCACGATCACATCATCATCGGAGCGGATAAGCACACGTCCCTGCGCGCGGCTGGATTGATCTAACGGTCAATTCGCGCGGCGCGTCCCTTCCGATTGCCGCCCCTGCCCCTTCCTGCTAGCGGCACCTCGAAACTTCAAGCCACAGGACAGCCCATGATTCCCCGCTACGCCCGCCCCGAGATGGTCAAAATCTGGGAGCCCGAGACCCGCTTCAAAATCTGGTTCGAAATTGAGGCGCACGCGACCGATGCGTTGGCAGAGCTGGGCGTTGTGCCAAAGTCCGCTGCAAAGGCCCTTTGGGACTGGTGGGCGACCAACCCGACGATCGACGTCGCGGCCATTGATGCCATCGAAGCCGTCACCAAACATGATGTGATCGCCTTCCTCACCTGGGTTGCAGAAAATGTGGGCGAAGAAGCCCGCTTCATGCACCAGGGCATGACCAGCTCCGACGTGCTCGACACGTGCTTGTCCGTACAGATGACGCGTGCCTCCGATATTCTGCTCGCAGATCTCGACGCATTGCTCGAAGCGATCAAGCGCCGCGCCTTTGAACATAAGATGACGCCGAGCATCGGGCGCAGCCACGGCATTCACGCAGAACCCGTCACCTTCGGCCTGAAGATGGCGGAAGCCTACGCCGAATTCTCACGCAACCGTGAACGGCTGGTTGCCGCGCGCAAGGACATTGCGACCTGCGCGATTTCCGGCGCGGTTGGCACATTCGCCAATATCGACCCGCGCGTCGAAGAGCATGTCGCCGCCAAGCTGGGCCTCGCGGTTGAGCCTGTCTCCACACAAGTCATCCCGCGCGACCGCCACGCCATGTTCTTTGCGACTTTGGGCGTCATTGCCTCGTCAATTGAGCGGCTATCCGTGGAAGTCCGCCATTTGCAGCGCACCGAAGTTCTGGAAGCGGAAGAATATTTCTCGCCCGGCCAGAAGGGGTCGTCCGCGATGCCGCATAAGCGCAATCCGGTGCTGACGGAAAACCTGACGGGCCTTGCCCGCATGGTCCGCAGCTATGCCCTTCCCGCCATGGAAAACGTGGCCCTGTGGCATGAGCGCGATATCAGCCACTCTTCGGTGGAACGCTATATCGGCCCGGACGCGACCATCACGCTCGACTTCGCTCTCGCCCGGCTGACTGGCGTGATCGACAAGCTGCTCGTCTATCCGGAGCGGATGCAGAAGAACCTCGATAAGATGGGCGGCCTTGTCCATTCCCAGCGCGTCCTGCTCGCCCTTACTCAGGCTGGAGTCAGCCGTGAAGACTCCTATCGTCTTGTGCAGCGCAACGCAATGAAGGTCTGGGAGTCCGACGGGCAGCTCTCCCTGATGGAGCTTTTGAAGGCCGATTCAGAGGTGACTGCCGCCCTGACCGTGCAGGACATCGAGGACAAATTCGACCTCGGTTATCACCTGAAGCACGTGGATACGATCTTCTCGCGCGTGTTCGGCTAGTCTTTCAAATTAATTCATTTGCAACCTTTGATTGCATTTACTGCAATCGCGGTTGTTTAAGTTGCGTTTGAAAATCTTTGTTGCAGCGCACAAATGACATTCGTGACGGCGGCACATCGCCATCGTCTGCAACAAAGGAAACTAGCAATGACCTACGTAACACGCGTAGCGAGCGTTGCCATTGCTTTGATGATCCAGGGTATCACCTACGGAATCGTCACAGGCGCCTAACAGGCTCGCTACATTTCCACAGACAGGAAGGCCCGCCGGTTCTCTCCCCGACGGGCCTTTCCTTTTGGGTCCTGCAGCAGCGGACCGTTACTCCGTCAGATCGTCCCACATGTCCTTCAGCTTTGCGAAGAACCCTGTGCTTTGGGGGCACTCGTCGCCTGTCTCGGTCTCACGGAAAGCTTCCAGAAGTTCCTTCTGCTTTGCGGTCAGCTTCGTCGGTGTCTCGACTTCGATCTGAACCACAAGATCGCCCATGCCCCGGCTGTTCAGCACGGGCATTCCTGCCCCGCGCTGGCGCAGTTGCTTGCCTGACTGGATACCGACGGGAATGCGGATTTCATGTTCAACGCGGTCAAGACCCGGAACGGTGATGCTGCCGCCAAGTGCCGCCGTCGTGAAGCTGATTGGCACCTTGCAGAACAAGGTTGAGCCATCCCGCTGGAACACGGAATGGCGCTTCAAATGCAGGAAGATATAGAGATCACCGGCAGGTGCGCCGCGCGCGCCAGCCTCCCCCTCGCCTGACAGGCGGATGCGGGTGCCGTCATCGACGCCCTTGGGAATGTTGACGGAGAGCGTCTTGGGCTTTTCCACGCGGCCTTCGCCACGGCAGCTATTGCACGGATCGGCAATGACCCGACCGGATCCTTGGCATTTCGGGCATGTCCGCTCTACGACGAAGAAGCCCTGTTGCGCCCGAACCTGACCATGGCCGCCGCACGTCCCGCAGGTTGAAGCCGACGTGCCGGGCTTGGCGCCTGACCCGCTGCAAGGTTCACACTGGGCAGAAACTTCGATCGAAACCTCAGTCTGCTTGCCGTTAAAGGCTTCTTCGAGCGAGATTTCGAGATCATAGCGCAGATCGGCGCCGCGCTGCGGCCCACGCTGGCGGCCACGGCCACCGCCCATGAATTCCCCGAAGATGTTTTCGAAGATATCGGTGAAGCCACCAAAATCCTGCGGGCCACCGCCGCCGCCATTTTGGAAGGCCGCCTTGCCATACTGATCATAAGCCGCGCGCTTTTGCGGGTCTTTCAGGACGTCATAGGCCTCGCTGATCGCCTTGAACTTGGCCTCAGATTCAGCACAACCCGGATTTTTGTCCGGGTGAAAGCGCATGGCGAGCTTGCGATAAGAAGACTTAATCGTCCCGTCGTCCGCGGTACGCTCAACTTCAAGAAGTTCGTAATAGTCGTCGGACATGCCACCCCCGGCCAAAGTCCCCGCTCGCCCTGAGCCTGTCGAAGGGCTGTTTTTCCCTTTGCGCAATCGGCCTCAGAAAGACCGGTGCATCGACACGTCCAGGACGAGCGGCGTTTGGTGGGCCTTAGCCCTTGTTTTCGTCCACTTCCGAGAATTCGGCATCAACCACATCGTCATCCTTGGGCGCATCAGCACTCGGGGACGCAGAGTTGGCCTGCTCCTTCTCGTAAATCGCCTGACCAAGCTTCATGGCAACCTGCGCCAGCGCCTGTGCCTTGTCCGTCATCGCGGTGGGATCACCGCCTTCGACGGCAGCCTTGGTTTCGGCAATAGCCGCTTCGATTTCAGACTTCAGCGCGTCGTCCACCTTGTCGCCATTGTCGGCAAGCTGACGCTCCGTCGTGTGGATAAGGCTTTCCGCGTTGTTCTTCGCTTCGGCCGCTTCACGACGCTTCTTGTCTTCTTCCGCAAACTGCTCGGCATCGCGGACCATCTGATCGATATCATTATCGGTCAGACCGCCAGATGCCTGGATCTTGATCTGCTGTTCCTTGCCCGTGCCCTTGTCCTTTGCATGGACCGACACGATGCCGTTGGCGTCGATATCAAACGTCACTTCGATCTGCGGCACGCCGCGCGGTGCGGGTGGAATGCCGACGAGATCGAACTGGCCAAGCGCCTTGTTATCGGCCGCCATTTCACGTTCGCCCTGGAAGACGCGGATCGTCACAGCCTGCTGATTGTCTTCAGCGGTTGAGTAAACCTGCGACTTCTTGGTCGGGATCGTCGTGTTACGGTCAATCATCCGCGTGAACACGCCACCGAGCGTTTCAATGCCGAGCGACAGCGGCGTCACGTCGAGCAACAGCACGTCCTTGACGTCGCCCTGCAGAACGCCGGCCTGAATGGCAGCGCCCATGGCCACGACTTCGTCCGGGTTGACGCCGGTGTGCGGCTCCTTGCCGAAGAAGTCCTTCACGACTTCACGGACGCGCGGCATACGCGTCATCCCGCCGACGAGCACGACTTCGTCAATCTCGCTCGACTTCACGCCTGCGTCGGCCATCGCCTTCTTGCAGGGCTCCAGCGTCCGCTTGATGAGGTCTTCAACCAGACGCTCCAGATCAGCGCGCGTGATCGACTTGACGAGGTGCTTCGGGCCGGACTGATCCGCCGTGATGAACGGCAGGTTCACTTCGGTCGTCTGTGCGGAGGACAGTTCGATCTTCGCCTTTTCAGCAGCTTCCTTCAGACGCTGCAGCGCAAGCTTGTCGTTACGCAGGTCAATGCCTTCGGCCTTCTTGAAGTCGTCCGCGAGGAACTCGACAATCTTGGAGTCAAAGTCTTCACCGCCCAGGAAGGTGTCGCCATTTGTCGACTTCACTTCGAACACGCCGTCGCCGATTTCGAGGACCGAAATGTCGAACGTGCCGCCGCCAAGGTCATACACAGCAATGGTCTTGCCGTCATTCTTGTCGAGGCCATAGGCCAGAGCAGCTGCCGTCGGCTCGTTGATGATGCGCAGCACTTCAAGGCCGGCAATCTGCCCGGCATCCTTGGTGGCCTGACGCTGGGCGTCGTTGAAGTAGGCCGGAACGGTGATGACCGCCTGCGTGACCGTTTCACCCAGATAGGCTTCTGCGGTTTCCTTCATCTTCTGGAGCGTGAAGGCCGAAATCTGCGACGGCGAATAATCGCTGCCGCCCGCTGTCACCCACGCATCGCCATTCTTGCCCTTGGCGATAGTGTAGGGGACGAGGCCCATGTCCTTCTTGGTCAACGGATCATCAAAACGACGACCGATGAGACGCTTCACAGCGAAGATGGTGTTTTCTGGATTGGTGACAGCCTGACGCTTGGCTGGCTGGCCAATGAGGCGCTCGCCATCCTTTGCAAAGGCGACGATCGACGGCGTGGTGCGTGCACCTTCCGCGTTCTCGATTACCTTTGGCGTGCCGCCTTCCATGACAGAAACGCAGCTGTTGGTGGTACCCAAATCGATCCCAATAACTTTACCCATAGTCTTGCTTCACCCCGGTATGGAATTGAGGCCGTGTCTCTCCCCTCAGATCGAAACGGCCAGTTGGTTCGAGACGCGATATAGGAAGCGATTTCCGGGCTACAAGGTTCTGATCGCACGCTTCTTGACAAGCGGTGTCCTGCCGCCCCCATAAGCAGCATGTTCCAGCGCGCCCGATGCGCCTAAGGGAGATGTGTGATGCGCCCATTTTCGTCAATTCTTGTTGCTTTTGCGCTGTTGGCCAGTTGCAACACAGCCCCCGACGCGGCGGTGACTGATGCAAGCGTCCGCCTACCGGCTGTGAAAGGAAATCCCGGCGCGGCCTATTTCACTCTTCACGGCGGCGAAAAAGATCGGACACTGGTGAAGATCACCAGCCCCGTTGTCGGCAACGCGGAAATGCATGACATGAAAACCGAAAACGGGATGGCCATGATGGTGCCCATTGAAGGCGGCCTGCCCGTGCCGAAGGGCGCAACCATCTCCTTTCAGAGCGGCGGCAAGCACGTGATGCTGTATAACATCAAGCCGGACCTGAAGGCCGGAGACACGATCAACCTCACCTTTGAGTTCGCCGACGGATCAAAGGAAACCGCACCCGCAAAGGCCATCGCGGCAGGCGGAGAGGCTGAGCACAGCCATTGAGCGGACGCGGCCTGACCCGTGCTGAATGTCGATTGGCAGAGGGCGTCTTCGGCCCCGCCATAGATTATGGCGCCGTCCGTCTTGTCCAAGGCAAATGGTGGTGGTTCCAGCCGCGTCGCATCGTCATGGCGCCGCGCGGGCGCATCCACTTTCACCCAAAGGGCCAGCATTATTGCGATGATTTCTGCGCGACGGATCTGTCTGAGCAGGGCCTGTTCATCCACGAGATGACCCATGTTTGGCAGCACCAATCCGGCATCAACCTGTTGCTGCGGCGCCACCCCTTTTGCCGCTATGACTATGTGCTGCGGCCCGGCTGGCCGCTCCATCGCTATGGCGTTGAACAACAAGCTGAAATCGTTCGCCATTATTTCATGCTGAAATCCGGTTTCCCGCTTGCAGGCGCACCGCCGATTGATCAGTACCGGTCTATATTGCCCTTCAAACCCACCTAAAACATTCCATAGGAGAGACCCCATGCAGCACCGCCGCCTTGGCAAGAGCGCCATCTACGTGTCCGACATCTGCATGGGCACGATGACCTTTGGCAGCCAGACCGACGAGCCCACCGCCTTCCGCATTCTGGACCAGTGCCTTGATGCCGGCATCAACTTCTTCGACACCGCCGAAGGCTATCCAGTGCCGCCCGATGCGAAATGGGTGGGCCGGACGGAGGAATTTGTCGGCCGCTGGATGAAGACCAAGGACCGCGATGCCATCATCATGGCGACCAAGGTGTCAGGCCCGAGCCACACATGGTTCAAATCCCCCAAGCGCGCAGGCATGACCACGCTGGACCGGCACAACATCACCAAGGCCGTCGAAGACAGCCTGCGGCGCCTGCAGACCGACTATATCGACCTCTACCAGACCCACTGGCCAGACCATGGCACGCCCTATGAAGAGACGATGGAAACGCTCGATGAGCTCATCCGCGCGGGCAAGGTGCGCATCCTTGGCTGTTCAAACGAAACCAGCTGGGGCCTGATGAAGTCCATTCAGGCGTCCGAGCGCTTGGGTGCCGCGCGCTACCAGACCATCCAGAACAATTTCAGCATGAACAACCGCCGCTTCGAGGATGAACTGGCGCAAGTCTGCCGCGAAGAAGGCGTGAGCCTCATCCCCTATTCCCCGCTCGCAGGCGGCGTGCTCTCGGGCAAGTATCAGAAGGGTGCCACGCCTGAAGGCGCGCGTTTCTCCCGTTATCTCAGCATCGGCGGACGTCAGGCCGACATGGCCAAGCGCTTCGTCAACGAAAAGGCTCTGGCGTCCACCGAACGGTACATGGCCCTCGCCGATCAGGCCGGCATGGATATCGTGACGATGGCGACTGCCTGGTCCAAACAGCATGATTTCGTGGCGTCAACGATTGTTGGCGTAACGACGGAAGAACAGGTGCCTGCCATCCTCGCAGCGGCAGACCTTGTTCTGCCCGATGATCTGATGAAAGCAATCTACAAGGTCAGCCGGGAAATTATGTACCCGATGGGGTGATCACCCACCGTTACCAAATCCGTTCGTGTCGAGCGAAGTCGAGACATGTCCCTCGACGTCGCTCGGGACGAACGGCTTCAGTCTGACTGGCTCTCCTGATCCTGCTCCCGCTTCGCCTGCGAGATCCGTCGCCTGAGCCAGCCGAACAGCATCAAATGCGCGCCGACCACGAGCAGCACGACGATCAGGATGATGCGTTCCGCGCTCATGCGGGCGGATTGAAGGCCTGCTGGATCTCGGAGAACTCCGGCGTCGCCTCCAACCGCTCCCATAGCGCGGTGATTGCGGGATAATCGGCGCGCTGGATGACGGCGCTATGCACATCGGTCACAAAACGAAAGGCGCAGGCCGTCGCAATATCGGCATGGCCGACAGCCTGCCCACCCCAATAAGGCGAAGTCTGCGCCGCGCGTTCACGCTCCAGCAGAGCGAGCGTGCCGCCAATCTGCATGCGGCACCGTTCCACCCAGATGTCCGACGTCACATCATGCAGACGCTGTTCGTAAAACAGGCTGACCGCCTTGTCCGCCAAGCCGCAGGCGAGTGCGGCAATGCGCAGCGCATCTCGCCGTGCAGGGCCGGTTGCGGGAAACAACGCCCGATCCCGCCCGACCAGACCATCGAGATAGTCCAGGATCGCCCCACTCTCCCAAATCGCAACGCCATCATCGCAGATCAGTGTCGGCACACGGCGCAGCGGATTGAAGTCCGCAATCTTGTCGCCATCACCGAACACCGACCAGGGGCGGTGCTCGAAGTCGAGGCCATAGAGCCGCAACGCCACGCCCACGCGCCGCGCAAAGGGGGAATCAAACTGGCCGATCAGGATCATCTTCAGTCCTCCAAAGCGTGCCGCGCCGCCTCCCAGTTTCGCCCGTCAAATGCCCGGACAGTTGGCGTCAGGCCGTGCCCTTCGTCAAGACAGCGGAAATTGACGCTCCATGCCTCAGGGTGCGAGCGCGGCTGATAAAAGCTCTTGATCCCGCAGGTCGTGCAGAACAGATGCTCCGCCGCGCCGGAGCCAAAGCGATAAGAGGCAAGCGCGTCTGCGCCCGAGAGCAGCTCAAAATCCGCATGCGGCACGATCAGATGAAGGAACCCGGTCTTCGCACAGATGGAGCAGTTGCAATCGAGGAGTTCGACCTCGGGCGTGGGCACGGAAAGGCGGAACCGCACTACGCTGCAATGGCACTGCCCGGTCGTTTGCCGGTCGATCACTGACTGGCAAGCCCTTTTAAATAGGCCGAAAAATCTGGATCCATATTCAATGAGTCGATCAGCGGAATAACAGCCTTTGCGCCTTGCCCGGCGTTGGTCATGATGACGACAGCCTCGCCGGTGGAGGGGATGGCATAGGCAAAGGTGAACTCGCCTTCGTCATTGCCGGTATGCATCATGACAGTCTTCGCACCAAACTCAAACAACTGCCAACCAAGGCCGAAGCCTGATCGCGCCGGACAGGTCGCTTTGATGGCGGGCGGACATTGCGTGCCCTTGTCTCCTGTCTGGATGCGGCGCTGTTCGGCCAAGATATCCTTGGAGAGACCCCTACCGGACATCGCTGCCTGCAAAAACCGCGCATAATCGGTCGGCGTGGTGTAAACGTCATCCGATCCCAGCGGCGTCTTTTGCATACTGGGCTTGATGTATTTGCCATCGGCAAAGGGCTGCGCGACACGGCCGGCAAACCAAGGCTGCTCAGTATAGGCCGTGCTTTTCATCCCCAGCGGCTTCAGCACATAGTCGCGCGCCAGCACGTCGATGCGCTTGCCGGTCTTGTTCTGCGCATAGGCGACCAGATACTCGATGCCCTCGCCCGAATAGCCATAGTTGGTTCCAGGATCGAACTTGAACGCCAGCTTCCCGTCGCGCCAGTTGGGAAAACCGGTCTGATGGCTCATCGACAGGCGGGGCGTTAGCAGTCTGGTGCGGGGATCATTGGCAATATCAGGATCAACCCAAGCGTCTGCCATCCGGTCGTCCAGGCCCAGCTTGCCCTTGCTGATCATCGTCAAGATTGTGGTCGCGGTGATCGGCTTGGCCAATGACGCGGTATTGTAAAGCGTGCGTGTGGTGGCCGGAACGCCGGGGCTTTGCTCCCCCCAAGCGCGGGTGAGAACCGGCCTCCCCTTGCGCAGGATGACAATGGAGAGACTAGGCACGTTGGCCGCCCGCAGCGCACCGGGGACCTGTGCATCCAATCGGCTTGCAAGCGCCTGCCCCTCATGAGTGGGTTTGGCCAAGACGGGCACTGGCATAGCAACAGACGCACATGCCAATACCACAGCGAAGGGAAATGCAGGCTTCATGAGGACAGGCTAGTCACCCTGTCCTCACTTGTCCAACCCCATCACTCCACCGTCACCGACTTCGCCAAATTCCGCGGCTGATCCACATCCGTCCCCTTCGCCACCGCCACATGGTAGGCGATCAGTTGCACCGGCACGGCGTAGACCAGCGGCGCGATGAGCGGGTGGACCTTGGGCATCTCGATGGTGGCAAGGCAGCCCTCGCCTGCTTCGGCCAGCCCTTCGGCGTCCGAGACGAGGATGATCTTGCCGCCGCGTGCGCGGACTTCCTGCATGTTGCTGACGGTCTTTTCGAACAGCGGACCGGATGGTGCGAGGACGATGACGGGCACCGCTTCGTCGATCAGCGCGATGGGGCCGTGCTTCATCTCGCCCGAGGCATAGCCTTCGGCGTGAATGTAGCTGATTTCCTTGAGCTTCAGCGCGCCTTCGAGTGCCAACGGATAGTCCGGACCGCGTCCCAGATAGAGCACGTCGCGCGCTGGGGCGATCAGCGGCGCCAGCTCGGCGATTTCCGCATCATGCGCCAAGGCGGCGTTGAGCGCAGCGGGGACTTCGGTGAGGTGATGAACGACCTCCTGCTCCTCGTCGCGCGTCATCCGGCCCTTCACAACCGCCAGATGCGCAGCGAGAGCGGCCAGCACCGCGAGCTGGCAGGTGAACGCCTTGGTGGAGGCGACGCCAATCTCCGGCCCGGCATGGGTGGGCAGCAGCAAGTCCGCCTCCCGCGCCATGGAGCTGGTCGGCACGTTGACGACGACGGCGATCTTCTGCCCCTGCGCCTTGCTGTGGCGAAGTGCAGCGAGTGTGTCCGCCGTTTCGCCCGATTGAGAGATGAACAGTGCGAGGCCACCCGCCTCCAGCACTGGATCGCGGTATCGGAACTCCGACGCGAAATCCAAATCGACCGGCACACGCGCAAACTGTTCAAACCAATATTTGGCGACCATCCCGGCATAATAGCTGGTGCCGCATGCAACGATCGTGATGCGCTTGATGGTCGACAGGTCAAAATCCATCTGTGGCAGGGCAACCTGCTGCTCCACCGGGCGGATATAGCTTTGCAGCGTCTGGGCAACCACGGTCGGCTGCTCAAAGATTTCCTTCTGCATGAAGTGGCGATACGGCCCCTTCTCAACAGCCGCCGCCGTGACGCCCGATGTCGTGACTTCACGCGTGACAGGCTTGTTGTCCTTGTCAAAAATCTCCGCGTTGCCGCGCGTCACAATCACCCAGTCACCTTCGTCGAGATAAGCGATCTTCTGCGTCAGCGGCGCGAGCGCCAGCGCATCAGAGCCGAGATAAGTCTCCCCCTCGCCATAGCCGACCACAAGCGGCGAGCCGAGCCGGGCGCCGATCAGCATGTCCGGATGCTGGCGGAAGGCGATGGCGAGCGCGAAGGCGCCGCGCAGCTGCGGCAGCACGGCCTTCACCGCATCGACCGGCGACTTGCCGGCTTCCACCTCCTCAGACACCAGATGCGCGACGACTTCGGTATCGGTTTCGCTCTCAAAGGTCCGCCCGCGCGCGATGAGGGCATCACGCAGCTGCTTGAAATTCTCGATGATGCCGTTGTGAACCAGCGCGATTTCGCCTGTCGCATGCGGATGCGCGTTGTTCGTCGTCGGCGCGCCGTGCGTCGCCCAACGGGTATGCGCGATGCCCACCAAGCCCGGCCCAGGATTGCCGGCGAGTTCCTTCACCAGATTGTTGAGCTTCCCTTCAGCCCGGCGGCGGATCAGTTGCCCATCGAGAACGGTGCAGACCCCGGCGCTATCATAGCCGCGATACTCCATCCGCCGCAGCCCTTCGACCAGACGATCCGCAACTTCTTGCTTGCCGACAATACCGATGATTCCGCACATTAGATCGGGTCTCTTTCCAAACGATAGGGAACACGAATACCCGGCATCTGCGCCGGGAAATCTCTGGTATTTCGGGTGATCAGGACGCGACCACGAACCTGTGCCGATGCGAAGATGATCGCATCAAGTGATTTAAGCCGAGGCCGCTCGCGGCGCAACGAGGCCGCGCGTAAAGCTGTTTCCTCGTCGACTTCATCGATGCTGAACCGGGCCAGGAACCGCAGAGCGTCTCGCACTAGACTTTCGTCGCCCTTCGAGAGGACTTCAATCCAGGCCATTCTGCTAATCCAGATGCGACCGCCGCTCGCACTGGCCCGACGTATCTCCTCATGTGCCGGGGGATGATCCCAAAGCGCATCAATAAGAATGTTTGCGTCGAAACTATACCCGCTCATGCAGCGCTATTCTTGCGCTTTGCGGATGCCTTGGCTTGAAGAGCCAGATAGTGGGCCCTTTCGCGATCATCATATTCATCGAACATGTCCGGTGACTCTGCACGGACTTCCTCATAGTCGTCGTCCCAAGGCCGTGTCCATTCGGCGCGCCGCTTTCGCTCATATTCGAGGGGATCGATTGAAATCCCATGCCGCGCCCACAGTCCGAAGCCTGCCTCAAGCCAATCCTCGCTGCCTTCGGCGCGATAGGCCTGAACAGCTTCGCGCAAAACAGACGCCCGCGACTTACCCTCTTCGGCAGCGCGGGCATCAAGCCACTTGATGTCATCATCAGGCAGATCAGCAAGGATGCGAGTCATGATATACTGATATCATATCATGATATCATGTCAAGGTCTGCGTCATCCTACCGCACATTGCACGACTTGCCTTGCGACTCCTTAACGGAAGGGATTTGAAAACCGTGGGTCATTGACAAAAGTCGTGTCATTCAGCGTGAGCATGAAAGAAACCAGCGCCGCCTTGTCTGCCGCAGAAAGCCCCAATCTCTGGGGGGCGCCACTCGGCCCGCGCAAGCGGTTGTCGAGCGCAGGCCCGTCCTGAACTCCGCTGTTATAGTGTTCAACCACGTCTGCTAGTGTCGAGAAGCGCCCATCATGCATGAATGCCTTGGACAGGCCGACATTTTTCAGAGAGGGAGATTTAAACAGCGTCCTTTCCCCTGCATCTAGGCCATTGCTTCGCGAGCCCGACGCTAAGACAAAGGTCGGCGGCACATGGCAGGCAGCGCAGCCAGCCCCGCTACCGCCCTGCCCCGTCATGAACAGTTGGCGGCCCCGATCTTCCTGCGCCGTGAAACCGGACAGCGTGACGTTCAGGTTGCGATTGGGGCCATTGGCATTGAACACCTGAGTATAGGCTGTGTCCCAACGACTCGATGAGGAAATCATGCTGCGCTCAAACTGCGCCAAAGCATCTTGAATGCGCGCTTCGGTGATGGTGGCGCTGCCAAATGCGAGCGTAAACAGCTCTTGATAATAGGCCAGCCCCTGCAATCGGCTGATCAGTGCGGACATACCGCCTGCCGCAGTGTCCCAACCCATTTCAACAGGGTGGATGATCGGCTGGCTCGCCTGTGCCTCAACCGAGGCTGCACGACGGTCCCAAAACATCGTGCCGGGCTGCCAATAACGGATATTGCCCAACCGCATGGCGTGGGCCGTCGTAAAAGCCGTTCCGGCAAAGCCCGTGCTAAACCGCACAGCATCATCAAAGCCAAATGCTTGGCGGTGGCAGGAAGCGCAGGAAACAGCCCCGTTAATACTCAGCTGCTTATCGTAAAAAAGTACCCGGCCAAGCGTCGCCCCGCGATCAGTTATGCTGGACCCGGCTGGCAAATTGTCAAGCGCCCGGACGGACCCGTCATAATAAGCGGGTAAGGTTGGTGCCGCATAATTAGCCAACGCGTTGACATCGATCGTCGTCACTGTGGCGACAGCGGAAGGAGGAGGCGATGGAGATGGTATCGTCGTCGTGGTTGCGCTTGTCACTGACTGGCCGGCTGTCGTGCTTCCACCGCCGCATGCCGCAAGGCTTAAACCCAAGCTCAGACCTATGGCCCAGGCCGAGCCCGCCTTAACCAATCTGCGCAAACTCACCTTTTTCATCAGCATCAACTCCCTCCCTAATTTCTTTCTTTACAGTAAGTTAGCGGACATTCGCTACCAATAGATTTCAATGAGCCGATGGAGGATCATGCAAGGTTTGAGGCAAGTTGTGTTAGCTTGGCTTTGCATTTCTGATGAACCTGCAGCACACTCCAATCTCTCTCGTTGTTTAAGCTGGAATGGCTTTCATTGTGCACGTCAAAGCCTATCATTTGCCCGGCGGCTGGGGCCTTGTCTCAGTCAGCCCTTTCTGTCTGAAGCTGGATGCGTTCTTGCGGCTGGCGGACATTCCGCACGAAGCGATTACCGCCACCACGCCCTTTGGCGGGCCAAAGGGCAAGGCACCCTGGATCGAACATGAAGGCCGCAAGATCGGCGATTCCACCTTCATCATCCAATATCTAAAGAACCGATACAGCGTGGACCCTGATGCTGGCCTGACGCCCGCGCAGCGGGGACAGGCACTCGCTATTCAGCGGATGGTCGAGGAAAATCTCTACTGGGCGATGGTCAATGACCGGTGGAACACACCCGCCAACTGGCCCGTGCTGAAAGGCAGCGTGCTTGGCGGCATCCCGGCCCCTATTCGCGCGGTGATGGCTCCGGTCGCACGTCGCGGCGTGATCAAGCAACTGAAGGGCCACGGCTTGGGGTGTCACAGCGCCGAGGAGATTGCCGCGATTGCAAAGCGGGACATAACTGCGTTGTCGGCCATCCTTGGCGAACAGGACTGGTTCTTTGGCCCCGCGCCAACGGAGACGGACTGCGTTGTCTATTCGCTGCTCGCCAATGTGTATTTTGTCGGGTTCGAAAGCCCGATGAAGGCGATGATCGCCGCCCACGACAATCTGGTCAGCTTCCTCGATCGCTTCCGCGACCGATTTTACCCCGCCTTGTAGGACCTGAAGGTAAAGACCTCCGTTCCCGGCCCATCCGCCTTGAGCCTTACGAGCATGGCAAGGCCTTCCTCGACGCTCGGGACATGTCCGGCAGGCACCCACCACAAAGCAAAGGCCGGCTCCATCGCATCGAACCAGTCGGCCCGCTGTGACAGGACCTTGCGATGGTCAGGCTGGCGATAGGCAAAGGCTTCGAGCGAAGCGACATCACGCCAGACGGACATGTTGATGATGAAATCAGGATTGCCCGGCTCGGCCAAAATGTCGGTCGCGTTGCCGCCATCACCGACCAGCCGCCAGATGAAGCCGTCACTGGCATCGGCCATGGCGTTCACATGGTCGAGCGCGGCCATAAAGGGCACATTGGTGGGATGATCCTTGGGCAGACGAAAGCGAGCAACGTTGATCTGCGCGACGTGACACCCGGACGACATTACTTCCCCGCCTTCTTCGCCGTCATCGCCTCCCGGAAGCGCTTGGCCCAGCCGGCCTTTTCCTTCTGCTCGGGCCGGATCAGCGCGAGGGCGTCTGCAGATACATCCGCCGTTACCGTGCTGCCTGCGCCGACAATCGCGCCAGCGCCGATCGACACCGGGGCGACGAGGGCGGAATTGGAACCGATAAACGCCCCCTCGCCGATCACCGTCTTGTACTTGAAGAAGCCGTCATAGTTGCAGGTGATCGTGCCTGCGCCGATGTTCGCACCCGCGCCAATCTCCGCATCGCCCAGATAGCTCAGATGGTTGGCCTTCGCGCCTTTGCCGAGCCGCGCTTTCTTCATCTCAACGAAATTGCCGATCTTCGACTTCTCTTCCAGCACCGCGCCGGGCCGCAGCCGCGCGTAGGGGCCGACTTCGGCGCCGCTCGCAATGGTCGCACCTTCAATGTGAGAGAAAGCGTGGATCACCACATTGTCCGCAATCGTCACGCCGGGGCCGAAGAAGACGTTGGGCTCAATCGTCACGTCACGACCAATGACGGTGTCATACGCGAACCAGACGGTTTCCGGCGCAATGAGCGAGACGCCATCGTCCATTGCCTTCATGCGGCGACGCTTCTGCCATTCGCCTTCCATTTCCCCGAGTTGCGCGCGGCTGTTGATGCCAGCGACATCGAACGGGTCAGTCGTGACTGCGACGCAGGCGCGGCCATCGGCATTGGCGATGTTGACAATATCAGTGAGGTAAAATTCCTTCTGCGTGTTGTCGTCGGTGACGCGCGCGAGCAGCGCGAACAGGTCCGCCGCTTTGACCGCCATCAAACCGGAATTGGACAGTTTGACGGCCTTCTCCGCCTCAGTCGCGTCCTTCTGTTCGACCATCTTTACGATGCGTTCTTGCCCTTTGGCGCCCTCGACGATCACGCGGCCATAGCCGGTAGGGTCTTCGGGCTCGAAGGCGAGCACGACGACCGCAGGGGCATCGTCGCCATGGAGTCGGTCGATCATCGCCTGCATCGTGGCGGTCGGCACGAATGGCACGTCGCCATAGAGGATGAGCACGTCGCCTGTGAAATTTGCGAGGGCGCTTTCCGCCTGCTGGACGGCGTGACCGGTGCCCAGTTGCGGCTCCTGCACCGCCAAGTCCGCTGTGCCCTTGAGCGCGGCTTCCAGCTGTTCCTTGCCGGACCCCACGACGACCACCTTCTTGGCGGGCCGCAACGCATCAACCGAGGCAAGTAGATGCATCAGCATCGGCCGCCCGGCAATCGGGTGGAGCACCTTGTGCAGGTCAGATTTCATGCGGGTGCCCTTGCCCGCAGCAAGGATGATGGCGGCTACGTCTGTCATAACCGGCACTTGCCACCAAATTCTTGCCGTTTCCATAGCAGGACGCCAAGAGAACCTGATGACAGGGAAAATTCCGTTCAACATCGTCGGCTTTGATCTGGACGGCACCTTGCTCGATTCCAGTTTTGAGCTGGCGGAGTCGCTCAATCATGCGCTCAGCTTTGGCGGGCGACCGGAGATTACAGGCTCAGTCAAACACCTTGTCGGCATGGGCGCGCGGCACATGCTGGAAATGGCATTGGCGCAGCAGGGCGACGTAGACCGCGATGAAGTCCGCCGCCTGATGCCCGTTCTGATTGATCATTATGAAGCCAATCTAGGCCACAACTGTCCGCCTTTTCCGGGGCTTATTGACGCGCTGGATCAACTGGCAGGGACCGGCACGACATTAGCCGTCGTTACCAACAAGTTTGAAAACCTCGCCGTCAAACTGCTCCGCAATGTTGGAATGCTTGACCGCTTTGCGACGGTCATCGGCGGCGACACGATGGGGCCGGGCCGCGGCAAGCCCATGGCGGACCCGATTGTTGAAATGATGGCGCGCTGCGGCGGCGGCTCCGCGGTATTCGTCGGAGACTCCATCCACGATACCAGCGCCGCAACGGCAGCCGGCATCCCCAGCATCGCTGTCAGCTTTGGGTTTCTGCACCAGCCGGTTGAAGAGCTCGGCGCCACCGCCATCATCGACCATTATGACGATCTGATCCCCACGCTTCAACGGATCGGCTGATGCCCCTTGCGCCATTTGGTGAACAAGTGGCGGGCGAGCATCAGTGGCGGCATCCGGATCCAGTGAGATCGGAGGTAAAAGGCAAAGCGCAGGAGCTTGGCCGTGTCCTGCCCCCAGCCATTCCGGGCCAAGAGCCGCCCTGTATAGAACAAATCGCCCCGCCGCCCCTGCCAGGCGAGATAGCGATCCACCGGCGTTTCAAAGATGTGGTGCGCAAGCCGCAGCGCCCGCGAGACATAAACGGTGACTTTGTGATGGCGGGACCGCGCCAGGAGCCGATCCCAAAAGCCGTCGCGTTCCGCAAATTCGCGCAACATCCGGTCGATGTCCCAAAGGTTGCGCAGGCCGCCGGATAAATCCCCATCGGCAAACAGGTGCAGCACGGCATGGATCACCATGTCTTCCGGGCAGAGCGTGGACAGGCCATTGCCCAGATCCACCGCATCCGCGATCAGCGCTGCCGCATTCGGCCGGGCGCGGGCGGTGAGCGGCAGGATGGTGTGGTGCACATCGATCATCCGGTCCCGCGCTTTGTGGATCAGCGGCGGCAGCTCATGCATATGGTCGCGGTAATAGGCGTCGTCATAATCGTCCTGCTTCACCCATTCCCAACCGGCCGCAAGCAGCGCCGCTTCGGCGTCGTCCATGCGCTCGCGCGGCACGAGAATATCAAGATCCCCGACGAGACGCCCACGGCCTGCATCCATGCCCGCCGCGAGGTAGGCAGTGCCTTTCAACAGGAGCACCGGCAGCCCAAGGGGCGCCAGCGCCTGACGCGCCATCTCCGCCTCCCACAGTGCCTGACGCCGATCCGTTTCCGCTGCACGTCGGGCCCGGTCGAGCACGCGCGCCGCCGTCTCCGGCACGTCCAATCCCGCCAAGCGATGCGCGAGCGTTCCCAAGAGCCGCTCGGCCTGCGCGATGGTCAGCATCGCCGTCCACTGATGCGGGCGCAACTGCGCCGCGCGGGACGGATCCGCCAAGACCCAGGCAAGGATGCGTGCGTCGTTCATGCCAGCCCGGACCAAAGTTCATCGACCAGCGCCAACGCGGTTTCTGTGTCGGGATAATCGATCGCGCAGGCGGGGATGCCCTGCACAAGATTGGTTAGCGCCTCAAAGCCACGTTCGCCGAGCATGGTGTAGTTGGTGGACGCTTGGGTGAGCCGCACAAAAACTTCGCTGGGCGGCACGGGACGAACGTCGCGCGACAGGCCAAAGCGCGGGAACAACAGCAAGGCCGGCTTGCCGCTCTCCCCCATACGCCGGATCGCCTCGACAGGCGGCTTCAGATGCCGGATATCGCCCTTGGGCGTGCCGAGCATTTCGGGGCCAAGCCTGTCCGCCGCCACATGGCGCAGCATTTCCGCCACGGCCGCATTCTTCAGGCTGACGGGACGCGGGAAAGGAAAGGCCAAGCCCGTCTCCGGCTCGATCAGCGCGAACTCGTCCCCCATGAACCGCCAGCCCTTCTCACCAAGCAGTGCGGAGAGGGTGGATTTACCGGAGCCGGACTCACCTGTCATCAGCAGCACCCTGCCATCGCGTTCCACGCTGGAGGCGTGGAGCAGCAGAAAGCGCCGTTCCCCCATCGCGACCTGCAGGTTCATCGCCATCTCGGCGGCAAGCAAACCATGGGCAAGCGACGTTGGCACGGCATCAGGCAGCATGAAATCACCCCGGATGGCGACGGAGGGCCGAACCCAGCGGCGCAGCGTGCTGACCGGTTCAAGGCGAACCGTGAAATCTGGGATGCCGTCCACCGGCTTGGGATATTCAGCGTAAAGCCAATCCAGCGCGCGGATCGGCCCGGACCAGGCAGACCCCACACGAAACCCGAAAGGGCCAACCTGAACCGAAAAGGCGCGCATCATGCGCGCGATACCAACCCCGCTTCGCAAAGCTCGTCAAGGCGTGCCGCAAGTGCCGATGCATTGTCGGGGGAACAAACGACCCCAAGTGCTGAAGCCAACTCTTCCACATCCAGCTGCTGTCCGGCCAAGGCGCGGATGATTTCAGGGGCGGGTTCCGCCAGAACATGCGTCATGCCAGACCGGCGGTGGTAAAGCGCCGTCAGGCCATCAAGTGGAACAATCTTGAACCCGTCAGCCGGATCGGCCGAGAAAAGCAGCGTCACGCCTCAGCGCGGCATCTGGAGCGAAGCGTAGCAGGTAAACCCGCTCTGCCCCTGCTGCAGACGGCGAATATACTTCACATAGGCCTGCGACTGATCATAGCTCGTGCCCGGCAATGTGCCGCCGCGCAGCGCCCGCTTCACATCTTCACCCTTGAACGGACGATAGGAGCCCGGAAACGACCCAGCCGTTCCGTTGGGCACAAGGCTTCCATCGGCCGCGATGCTTTGTCCGGCACCCTGCGGGCCGGGGACCGGAATTTCGCAGTTGAGGATGGACCCAGCCGTCTGCGCGAGGGCCGGGCGGATCGAAACGACCGTTGCAGCACCAATGGCGCCCAGTTGCAGCGCGCGGCGGCGCGACAGATCTGGCTGTCCATCTTTGGTCTTCGGCTCAGTCATGGGATCACCCGGATACGCGTTACTGTGAAGAGCTTATTGCTCCGAATCGGTAAAAGTCCAACTAAAGCGGACGCGTTAACGCTCTTTTGCGTCCCATGTTCGTCATATGCCTGCCGTAGCGTCGGCCATCAGCCGCTTGCCAAGACCGCAGCGCGCGCTAAGCAGCGGCCATCTTTCTTTTAAGGAGCAGGGAAATGACCATCGATTTTTCCGGCAAAGTTGCCATCGTCACCGGTGCCGGTGGCGGACTTGGCCGTGAGTATGCGCTTGAGCTCGCCCGTCGCGGGGCAAAGGTTGTCGTCAACGATCTGGGCGGTTCGCGCGATGGCACAGGCCATTCGGACGCCGCACTCAAGGTTGTCGAAGAAATCAAAGCCGCCGGTGGTGACGCCATGTCGAACGGCGGCAGCGTGACGGAATTTGATCAGATGCAGGAAATGGTCGCCAAGGCCAAGGAAGCCTGGGGCGGCGTCCACATCCTCATCAACAATGCCGGTATCCTGAGGGACAAGAGCTTCACCAAGATGGAAATGGCCGACTTTGATCTGGTCGTGAAGGTCCATCTGCTGGGGTCTGCCTATGCAACCAAGGCCGTGTGGGAAACGATGCGCGAACAGAATTATGGCCGCATCCTGATGACCGCATCGTCGACGGGTCTTTACGGCAACTTCGGCCAGACCAACTATGGTGCGGCCAAGCTCGGCCTCGCCGGCTTCACCAAGTCACTCTACCTTGAAGGTGCGAAGAACAACATCAAGGTCAACTCGCTCGCCCCGTTGGCCGGTACGCGCATGACCGAAGACATCATGCCGGAAGAAGCCTTTAAGGCGTTTGATCCGGTCAATGTTGTTCCCGCCGCCCTCTTCCTCGTGTCTGAAGACGCGCCGACCAACACCATCATCGGTGCGGGCGGTGGCTTTGTCCACGCCGCCAACGTCACGATGACGCGCGGTGTTGCCCTTCCCGCTGGCGAACGCACGCCGGAAGCGGTTGCGGCGCGCTGGGCTGAAATCATCGACCGTACGGGTGAAACTGTGCCACAGTCGGGCGCTGAACAATCCATGGCTGCCATCCAGCGCCTTCAGGGCAACTAAGACCCAATCGGGCTCCAAGCACCGGCTGTATTGCATTCACAATACAGCCGGTGTATTATCCTCCCAACACACAAGGGAGGACAGCCCGATGTACAGTGATTCCGATCTCGACTCAGCGGTGGCCGCAGGCGCATTGACGCCCGCATCTGCTGCCGCCTTGCGCGCTTATGTAAGCCGCGCGCGCCAATCCCCGATGGTGGATGAAGAACAGTTCCGCCTGATTACCGGCTTCAACGATATCTTTGTGTCCATCGCAGGCATCCTGTTTTTGACCGGATGTGCCTGGGCCGGTGGCAGCGTGACGCCTTGGCTTGGCGCTGCCCTCGTGGCCGTTTCCTCTTGGGGAATGGCGGAATACTTCACTGCCAAGCGCCGCATGGCCCTCCCCAGCATCATCTTCCTGCTCGCCTTTGTCGGCGGCGTCTTTGCGGCGTTCGGCACCTTCCTCGTGCCCGATGGTGCCGTCAGTGAGAATGACCGCGTGGGGGCCGCTCTGCTTGCATTGTCCGCCGCCATCGCGGTGGGCGGCGCCTGGCTGCACTGGCGGCGCTTCATGGTGCCCATCACCATTGCGGCAGGTGCGGCAGCCGCTGCGGGAATGCTCTTCCTCCTGCTGCTCGTCGCCAACCCCGACGCGGAAAAGATCATGATGCCGATCATTCTCGCCGCTGGCCTTGGCATTTTCGCCTTCGCGATGCGGTGGGACATGAGCGACCGGGAACGGATAACGCGCCGGTCGGATGTCGCCTTCTGGCTCCACCTCTTGGCCGCCCCGATGATTGTGCACCCGGTCTTCGTCATGCTCGGCCTGACTGCGGGCGACGCCTCCGTCGGCGTGGCAGGCGTCGTGCTCGCCATCTACCTTGCGCTTGGCGCTGTTGCCCTCATTATCGACCGCCGGGCGCTGATGGTGTCTGCGCTGGCCTATGTGCTCGCGGCGATGGGGGCGCTGTTCAAGGAGTTCGGCGCGGTGAGCCTCAATGTCGCGATCACCGCTTTGGTCATCGGTTCAGCCCTGCTGCTGCTTTCGGCCTTTTGGCATGATGTGCGGGCCTGGTTGGTGCAGATGCTGCCCGAAGGCCTGCGAACCCGCCTGCCGGTCACCCAGACTGCTATTCCGCAACCAGCTTCATAAGACGCCGTTCGACCGGCGCGAGCACGGGCGCAAGCTCATGCCCGCGCCGGAGGACGACACCCTGTTCTCCGATCAGCGCCCATTGCCCTTGCCGGTTGCGCAAGGCGGGGCGCTTTTCAATGCGGAATTCCGGCCGCTCGGTCGCCCGCCTAAAGGCACTGAACACCGCCGCATCGCGGCCCATGTCCATGGCATAATCTTTCCAATGACCCGCTGCGACCATGCGGCCATAGAGATCCAGGATGCGGGTAAGCTCAGACCGTTCAAATGCAACTTGGCCGCTCTTGAGGGGAAACGGCGCAACAATGCCCATCAGGCGCTCTTCCTTGGCGCTTTCGCCTGCTTCGTCTCAACGAGCTGGGCGATCCGCTTCTGCAACTGCTCAACTTCGCATTTCAGGATTTCCAGTTGCTGCGTCGCGGGATCAAATCGCTCATTGCAGGGCGTGCCATAGGGCATGAAGGGCTTTTGATAGTCCGTCGCATCCACAAGCAGCGGACGAGCTGGGATGCCCACCATCGTCGCGCCTTCAGGCACGTCTTTGGTGACAACCGCATTGGCGGCAATGCGTGCACGCTTCCCAACCGTGATCGGGCCAAGGACAGCCGCCCCAAGGCTGATGATGGCATCATCTTCAATCGTCGGGTGACGTTTTCCGCCCTGCCCGCTTGTCGGATTGGTGCCGCCGAGCGTTGCACCCTGATAGATCGTCACATTGTCGCCGATCTCTGCCGTCTCGCCAATCACCACAAAACCGTGATCGATAAAGAAAAAGCGGCCGATCTTGGCGCCGGGGTGGATATCGATCGCGGTCAGGAAACGGGAAAAATGATTCACCAGCCGGGCGAGAAAGAACATTTCGGCTTCGAACAGCCAATGCGCGGCGCGGTGCATCGCCAGCGCCCAGACGCCGGGATAGGTGAGGATTTCCCAGCGGGACCGCGGCGCCGGATCACGCGCTTTGATCGAATCCAGATATGCGATGATGCCGTCAAACACCCGTGCGCCCTTCCTTTTGTTTGACATTCCTTAGGCCGCAAGGCCCGCCAATTCCAGACCCTGCATCCGTAAAGCGCCCGCGTTGCATGATTTGCATGCCTTCACGGCGCTTGAATGATCGCCTCAATCACTTAAATTGGACATACTTATAGAGTGAGACAATAAAATGAGCGTGTTCCTGCCCACCCTAAAGCAGTTGCAATATCTGGTGGCACTTCATGACCATGGTCATTTTGGCAAAGCAGCTGAAGCCTGCTTTGTGACGCAATCGACGCTGTCTGCCGGTTTGCGCGAACTGGAGTCTTTGATCGGCGTGACGCTAGTGGAGCGGACCCGGCGCGTCGTGCGGTTTACAGCCCTTGGCCTGCGAGTGGTGGACAAGGCCCGCCGCGTGATGCGCGAAGCCGAAGAATTGGGAGATCTCGTCAAGGCTGAGGGCAAGCCGCTGTCCGGGGAACTGCGTCTCGGCGTCATCCCGACTATTGCACCCTTTCTTTTGCCGCGCCTGCTCCGCCCCGTCCGGCAAGACTGGCCGGACCTCAAGCTCTTCCTGCGGGAAGAAACGAGTGCTGCGGCCTGCGAATCTCTGAACCGGGGACTTCTTGACTGCGTCTTGCTCGCCTTGCCGTTCGGCTGTGGGGATGTGGAAAGTGAGGTCCTCTTTGAAGACCGCTTGCACATCGCCTATCCGGCGGGCGACAATCCACCGGCAAGCATCCGGCCAGAGCAGATTGACGAACAACGCCTCCTCCTGCTGGAAGACGGGCACTGCCTGAAGGACCATGCACTTTCGGCCTGTAGTCGGCCTGAATTGCGGGCCGAAGCCCGCATGCTCGGCACGTCGCTCCATACGCTGGTGCAGATGGTCGACAATGGGTTGGGGCTCACGATCCTGCCGCAAATGGCGATTGATGCAGGCATCCTGAACGGGACCGACGTGGTTGCCCGTCCGCTTGAGGCCGCGCACCCCACGCGCACCATCGCGCTCGTCTGGCGCAAGGCCAGTCCGCGCGGAAAAGAGTTCCAAATGCTGGCCAATGTACTGCGGACTGCCAATGAGCGCGCTAACGCACCGGACTGACGATAAAAGCTCGTAAAGCCAAACGGCGCCCCCACCTAGGGTAAGACCAGGGGGCCTTGGGTCGCACCAGCTGGTCCGGCGGTATCTGGTCTCGCCGTCGGGCCAGTTTTTAAAGCGCCTTACCTTTTAATCCCAGCTTCTGGCCGCCGCGTCGTCCGTGGCACGCGCCTCGACCCAGCTGTCCCCCTTGCTCCGGTGCTCCTTCTTCCAGAAGGGAGCGTCGGTCTTCAATCGGTCGATCAGGAAGGCGCATGCCTCCAGCGCTGCCGCACGATGGTCACTGGCGGTTCCCACAAAAACAATGCGGTCGCCCGCCCGCAACATGCCGACCCGGTGAAGAACAGTGACACCACAAAGCGGCCATCGGACCTTCGCTTCGTCTGCTAGGGCCGTGAGCGCCTTTTCCGTCATCCCCGGATAATGTTCCAGGGTCATGGCCTCGACGCCATCATCTGCCCGGACGACGCCTGTAAAGGACGCGACCGCTCCGCCGCCTTGGCCTTCCAGCGCCGCCAGTTCGGCGCCGACGTCGAAATCCTCCGGCTGAACGCGAACGGAGATCATCCGCCGGTCACAGGCGGGAAGAAGGCGATTTCGGCGGCATTGGCCAGATCAGCCGTTAACGGCACGATATCCTGATCGAGCGCACAGCGCAGCCGCGTGGGGTCTGCAAAGGCCTCGGCATAGCCACCCCCGCGCGCAGCAAGCCAATGGGCGAGATCAAGCGGGGTCACAATTCCGGCAGGCACATCGAGTCGCTCCGCGCCAAGACCGACCCGTTCACGAACCCACGCAAAATAGAGGATGTCGAGCGCCACCGCTCAATCCATATGCTTGATGCCGACGCGCAGGTAATCCCAGCCGGTGATGGCCGTCAGCGCTGCCGCCGCCCAAAGCGAGACGAGACCAATCAGCTTGATCCATTCTTCCGCCGGAAAGGCGCCGGCGAGAATCAACGCACCCAGCGAAACCAGCTGAAATGTCGTCTTCCACTTGGCCAATCGAGTCACCGGCATGGAGACGCGCAGTTCGGCCAGAAATTCCCGCAGGCCGGAAACCGCAATCTCCCGAAGCAGGATGACGATCGCTGCAATGACGTGCCAGCCGGCAATATCGCGGGTGGCGACCAGCATCAGGACAACAGCCGCGATCATGATTTTGTCGGCGATGGGGTCCAGGAAAACGCCCAATTTTGAGACAGTTCCCTGCGCGCGGGCAAGGTAGCCATCGAAATAATCGGTGATACCCATCAGGCAATAAAGCCCGAAAGCAAGGCCATAGCCAAGTTCCCAACCCGGATACCACAAAAGGGCAACGAGAATGGGCACTGCGAATATCCGTGACAGCGTCAGGATGTTAGGAAGACTGTTTAACACGCCCCCCCCTTAAAGCGTTTGCGTGGCGGGGAAAAGCTGGTCTATGCGCCAAACCGACATTTCCACTGTCGGGTTGGCCTTTCGCCTATGCAAACTTCCTTCAGGCTACTCGGCCAGCGCCGCTTCTTGCCGCTGTTCGTGACGCAGTTTCTCGGTGCCTTCAACGACAATCTCTACAAGATGGCCATGGTGGTGCTCGTCACCTACACCATCCTCAATGATCCGAAGCTGGAAGCCAATTTCAGTGCGCTGGCCAGCGGCGTGTTCATCCTGCCCTTCTTCCTGTTTTCCGCGATTTCAGGACAGTTGGCCGATGCGATGGACAAGGCAAGGCTGATCCGCATCATCAAATCAGCAGAAATTGTGATCTTGATCGCCGGCGGCATCGGTCTGGTCACGCACTCCATCCCGCTGCTGCTTGTCGCATTGTTCGCCATGGGCGTGCACTCGACCTTTTTCGGGCCGATCAAATACGCCATTTTGCCGCAGCATCTCGATATGAAGCACGTCTTGGGCGGCACTGGCCTTGTTGAGGCGGGAACGTACATCGCCATCCTGCTTGGCACGATTGTCGGCGGCCTGTTGCCGTCAAACTGGGCGGCGCTTGCCGTTCTTGGCGTGGCCATCATCGGCCGGATCAGCGGTCAGTTCGTTCCACCGGCCCCGCCCGAAACCGCCAATCATGGCGTAAAGCTGGACTATAACGTGTTCCGCGCCTCCTGGCGCCTTGTGCGCGATACCATGCACATTCCGCGTCTCTTCATGGCAATTGTCGCGATCAGCTTTTTCTGGGGCATTGGTGCCATCCTTGCGGCGCAATTCCCGCCACTTGTGAAGAACGCCCTTGGCGCAGATCAATCTGTCGCCACCCTGTTCATGGCCGTTTTCTCAATCGGCATCGCCATTGGCTCTGTCGCAATCAACCGGCTGCTGAAGGAAGATGTGTCGGCCCGCTATTCGCCTGCCGCCGTCATCGTGATGGGCCTGTTCGTTCTTGATTTCTGGTGGACGATCAAGGGCTGGAACCACTCCCATGTCGGACTTTACGACTGGAAAGAGTTCCTCGCCATCGGTCGGGCGGATCATTTGATGATCGATCTGCTGGGCATTTCGGTCTTCGGCGGCATGTTTGTCGTGCCGCTCTATGCCTTCCTGACGACCACTGTATCAAAGGCCGACACGGCCAAGACCGTCGCTGCCAACAACATCGTCAATTCAGGCGCGATGGTAGTGGCCGTGCTCTCGCTCGGCGCGATGACGTCCCTTGGGGTGACCATCGAAGACACGTTGGTCCTTATCGCCGCATCATGCGTCGTTTCAGCCTGGATCGCCTGGAAGCTCAACAAGCTCTGTGACTAGAGCGGTCATTTGACCGTCAATTCATCCTTTTCCACCCATTCGGGATAGAAGCTTGGCTCCCGCGCGGACCAGGCGGACGCCGTTGCATCCGCCTCGCTCATCGATTTGAGCAGCATACGCCGCAGGCTCGGATGGAGGCTCGGCAGGCTGGCGGCGGCGCAAAAGGCGGCGGACAACCAAGGCCGGATGGTCGCGCCAAGCAACCGCTCATACAGGAAGCGATAAGCCGCGAATGACGTCAACGGACCCTGAGCGAGATCGAACTCGCTAAGCCGGACCAGCGCACCGAAAAACAAGGGATCGGCGCCAAGCCCCAGATCTTCAGGGATATGCGCACGCACCTCAGCAAGCGCCGCATAACAGACCAATTGCTTTTGAATGCTCACACGTTCGTCGGCTTCCCGTGACCATATCTCCATGGCATCGGTTCGGTGAAAGCCGACATCCAAAGACCGGCGGATGTAGCGCTGGGCTGCCGCTGGAAAAGCGGCAAACTCCTTCATTTCATCAAGTGCCCGTGCGCCGGCGCTGTGTCGTGACCTTGAAGCCATGAGGCAAATCCCCTGTGATTGCGGGCCAGATGATGGACTTTGGCTGGTTATCAGTTGGTTAATCCAATGGAACCCATTTATCCGCATCGACGAGCGTCTGGTCCATTTCGACCAAATCCATGGAATTGTCGCTTTGGTCGTTTATGGTGGGAAGATGGATTTTCCGAAGGAGCGCACGCCTGAGGCCGAACACAGGCTCGATAACATCGTCGTCTTCGCCTCCATCTTGGGCTTTTGGCTGTTTTACGTGGGCATCGTCACCGCCCGTGCGGCCATTCTCGACTTCCCGATGCAAGGCGAACTGCTGACGCGACGCCTGATCGTGTCTGGCATCGGGGTGCTGGTGACGATTCTGTTGTGGCAACTCGTCCGCCTGCTCGACCGGCGCCCGCTGGGCACGCGGATCGCGGCGGCTATGTTGATCGCAGTGCCGGCGGCGATCAGCATTGCCGCCATCAACTATTATTTTTTCAACGTCTACGAACCGATCGACCTTCTGGATGAGAAGATGCCGAAAGACCCGTCGCGCCTTCATTATTTGAAGGAAATCGCCGAACTGTCGATTGCGCGCTACTTTTTCCTCGTCGCTTGGTCGTCCTTCTATCTGGCATTGACCTTCGCCAAGGACGTGGGCGCAAGTGAGCGCCGTGCTGCCGCATTCGCCCTTGCCGCCCAACAGGCTGAACTTCGGGCGCTGCGCTATCAGGTCAATCCGCACTTCCTGTTCAACACGCTCAATTCCTTGAGCTCGCTCGTCATCACCGGCCGCAATAAGGAAGCCGAAGCGATGATCATGAACCTGTCGACCTTCTTCCGCAGCAGCCTGTCTGGCGATCCGACCATTGATGTGCCGCTGGAAGATGAAATTGCCCTGCAGCGCCTGTACCTCGACATTGAGGCCATTCGCTTCCCCAAGAGACTGGAGGTGCAGATCAATCTGCCCGCCGCCCTTCGGGACTGGCCGGTGCCGGGCCTTATTCTTCAACCCATTGTTGAAAATGCGATCAAACATGGCGTGGCCCGGTCCACGGATAAGGTGACAGTCACCATCGACGCGCATGCCATGGGCGACCAGTTGGTCGTCACGATCGTCAATGACGGCGCGACAGGCACGACGCCCGACGGGAACGGGTCTGGCATTGGCCTGTCGAACGTCCGTAGTCGCCTTGCCGCCCGCTTTGGCGAGGCCGCAACCATGATCGTGGATCGTCCCGATGACGCCCATTTCCGCGTGACCCTAACATTGCCGAGGGGGAGCCATGCCTGACCCCGTGACGCTGCGTACCTTGATCGCTGATGACGAACCATTGGCGGTGGAGCGCATCCAGTTGCTCTGTTCGGAAATTCCGGGCCTGGTCCTTGCCGGCACGGCCAGCGATGGCGGTGCTGCCATCCGGATGGCGCAGGCCTTATGCCCCGATCTCATCCTGCTCGACATTGCCATGCCCGATGGCGACGGCATTTCGGTCGCCCGGCGCATCGCCGAGGATTGGGACAAGGCCAAGGGCCCGCCGCCCGCCATCATCTTTGTCAGCGCGTTTGACGGTTTTGCGGTCGAAGCGTTCGACCTGTCCGCTGTCGACTATCTGCTGAAGCCGGTCGCCGCTGAACGGCTGGCCCGCGCGGTAGAGCGCGCGCGGGAAAGGCGCGCAATATATGCCGCACCTACCCCGTCGATCACCGACTATGTGAAGGAATTCTGGGTCCCGCACCGCAGCGAGATGGTCCGGGTTGCCGCATCCGACATTGAACGGATTGATGCCGAGCGGGACTATGTGCGCCTTCATAGTGCCGGGCGAAACTATCTTCTCCACCACACGATGACAGGGCTCGGCACCCGGCTCGATCCGGAGATGTTCATCCGCTTACACCGGTCGGTGATTGTCCGGCGGGACCGCATCCGCAGCCTAGGCCATGATCGTGCGGGGGCCTGGCATGCTGAGTTGGTCGATGGTGAGACCGTCCGTATTGGCCGCACCTATCTGCAATCCGCCAAAGATATGCTGCGCCGCTGAGTGCGCGCGCCATTCAACGCAAGAAAGGCGGCTGCCGGGATGGGACAGCCGCCTCGCCTCTTGGGGAGGGCCTGGTTAGGAAACGGCGCGCGCCTTGTTGGCGATGGCTGCCAGCCGGGCCGGTTCTGCCGACGAGCGGACTTCTGACAGGCATTTGGTGATGGAGGCGCGCCGCGACAAATCACGTTCGTTGTCAACACTGCCGCAGATCTGGCGGCCGGCCGCTGCGATGCGGCGGTTGAAGGCGCGCTGACCATCGGCGCTGGAGAGGTCGAGATCAGCGAAGTGGACGGGGACCGAAACGGTTTCGGCCATGGCCGGGATCGGGGACAGGATCGCAAGGGCGATGAGGGCAGTTTTGATCTTGTTGGCGTTGAACATTGGGGGACTCCTTAAAAATCAACATTGGGTTGCACATCTGCCGACCGTCCCGTCCGATCCCCCACCGGATTGGGATGATAAGCAGTGCGGGCGGACCGTCTTCTGGCTGGGATGGAACCATCAGGTCCGCCGCGCAGTCACTGGATAGGCGAACCCGCACCCACCCGTCGCGCGCTGCTCGACGAGACGACGATGCCCCGCAACGAACGCCAAAATGGCACGACAAACGACCGAAATGGTTCGACGGGCGACTTAAACGCGATGGCGTTAACCCGGCTTCACAGGAAATTAACCTAATTTGGATAGCTCTTCCCTGACTGAATTGAGGGGAATCCAATGCGTAAGATCCTGATCCTTCTTGGCACCACAGCTTTGGCTGCATGCAGCGGCGGTGGCCCGACGACCGTTGGTGGCGCAGCTGTCACAGGCGGTGGCGGTGCAGGCGCGACCAATCCGCATACCTTCGTCAACCCGACCGATCCAAAGACGTATCAGGCAACGGGCGGCGTCCAGTCCTATGCATTCTCGACCACCCCGGGATCAGAGCAGTACAACCAGCTTTATGCTGCCGACGCCAATACCGCGCGCGACAACGGATATCAGATAACTTACAATCCCCGCGACGGCATTTTTGATCTTGCTTTGAAAGCCACCAAAGCCAACGTCGATATCTCCACGCGCTTTCAGGACCCCGCACACCGCACAGCATTTGGCGGCGCGAGCGAGCCACAATCGGGTACGCCCAACCTGACGACAAAGGGTGTCATCTACTTCCAGAACGGAAGCGGATCAGGCGTCTTCAACACCGATGGCTATACTGCGCAAACCCAGACATTCTTTTACCAAAAGCCAGGCACGACGACGAAATACGTGACCTACGCAGGCTTCATCCGCAACAGAATCGTGCAGTCCAACAAGGACAATGGAGCCGGCGGCACCTTCCTGCAGACCGATTATGACCGCAACCGAGGCGTCTTCGCCTTTGGTGAACGCTCGTCCAGCAATGCTGTTCCGAAATCAGGCACCGGCACGTTCACCGGCCAAATGCTTGGGTCTTTGATCTACAACCCGTTGTTGGACATTGATCCCAGCACCCCCTCCTTCTTCCAATGGATGGATGGCACGTCGACCACTACGGTCGACTTCGGCGCCAACACATTCACTCTTGCTCTGGCAGGCACGCTTGGTGCCCCGCAATTTGACCTTCATTCGTCCCAGGTTGCCCAATTGTCGGCGGGTGCGACCTTTGCCGCTGCCGGTTCAGGGCGAGTTGATCTTGTGAATGCAGGCGGCTTCCTCGGCCAGATCAACAGTGCCTCACTCTCCTTTGGCGGGATCACCAACAATCTCGTCATTGCCGGCTCCAGCATCGACGGCGCCTTTTATGGACCGGCCGCGCAGGAAGTTGGCGGCGGTTTCCGTATTGTCGGTGGCACGCCGGATCAGCGTATCGACATTCTCGGCGTCTTCACTGGCGCGCGCTAAGCAGGATGCGCCTCATGCGCAGCTTGGCAGGTCTGATTGGCCTGACGGTAGCGGTGTTCGCATCGCCCGTCATGGCCGACACGACCAACGCCCACACCTCTGCGTGTGACGGAACCCAATGCACCTATCGGGTCACAGCTGAACAGATGTTGGCAGAGGCGGACCGTTTGGTCTCCCTCCACCAATTTGCCGATGCAGCGCCACTTCTAAAAGCGCTGGAAGCCACACCCAAATTCGCGATGGAGCGCCGGTTCCTGCAAGGCTATTCGGCCATTGAACAAGGCCAGCTGGACGAAGCCATCGGACTGTTCCGCGCCGTCCTTGTCGACCATCCCGAACAGACCCGCGTCCGGCTAGAGCTTGCCCGTGCGCTTCAGATGAAGGGCAAATATGGCAGCGCCGATCATCACTTCCGGCTGGCCCAAGAAGACAAAAATCTGCCAGACGAGGTCCTCCGCACCATCCGCACGACGCGGGGCTTGCTGCGGGATCGTCGCAGCTTTGATTTGACGGTGGACGTTGGCCTGGCGCCGGACAGCAACATCAATAACGGCACCAATGCCGAATCCGTGGACGTCAACTTTGGCGGGTTCATGATCCCGCTCACCCTCAATACCACCGCGCGGCAGCGCTCCGGCATCGGGCAAAGCATGGTCGTCAGCAGTTCTTATCGCACGCGCCTGTCAGCCAACACTAAGCTGCTGATTGAAACCGACGGCCAGGCGATGAATTATGAAGGCAAAGCTGCGGATGATTTCGCGCTTCAATTCGCCGCCGGCCCCGAAATCCAGTTGAGCGAGAACAACCGCGTAACGGTCCAAGCACTTGGCCTCCAGCGCTGGTATGGAGGCAAGAGCGCAAGCACCGGCGGCGGCGCGCGCCTCGGCTTCCAGCACGACTTTACCAGCGGCCACCGTCTCGGCCTCAACATCGATGCGCGTTACGCAAAGTCAGGCTTTGCCTCTGCCTATACAGGCTGGAGCCTGTCGGCACAGGCCGCCTATGAACGCGTTATTGCGGCATCGATGATCGGCTATGTCGCGGTCTTTGGTCGCCGTGAACTTTTGAATTCCAAATCTTATTCGGGTCATGAAATTGGCTCGAACTTGGGCATCATCGGGGAACTGCCCATGGGCATCTCCGTCGGCCTGTCGGGCGGCGTGTCCCGCGCTGTTTATGACGCGCCTTTGCCGCTCTTTTCAGCAGATCCACGCAAGGACTGGCGCTTCAACGCCCGCGCGCAAGTCGGGCTCCGGTCGCTGCGGCTCTGGGGCTTCTCCCCGTCTGTGACCTATGATTTCAACCGGACGGACAGCTCGCTGACCCTGTACAAGAGCGACAGGCACCGCGTCCGCTTCGGATTTGTCCGCTACTTCTGATCCATTGAAACTCACTATTGCGAAGCATTTGCATTTATTGTAGAGAATGAGTCGCAATAGTGGAGCAAGTGATGGTCGTTTGCGTCTGTAACGCTTTACGTGAAAAAGATGTTCGCGAAGCCGCGCGCACCGGTGCCAAGAGCCCTGCCCGCGCCTATCGGTCGCTGGGCTGCCAAGTCAAATGTGGCGCCTGCATCCCTTTTGCACATGAAATCATCCGCACGGAACGTTCTGCCGCCTGCTGAGGCTGGCCCATCCGATTTTTCATTGATAGCATCATACCTCCATCACCCGAGGAGACACGCACGTGCGCGGCGATAAGAAGGTCATCGAATTCCTGAATGAAGCGCTCAAGAATGAGCTGACGGCCATCAACCAGTATTTTCTCCATTATCGGATGCTGGACAATTGGGGCATGACCAAGCTCGCCAAGTTTGAATATGGAGAATCCATCGATGAGATGAAGCACGCCGATAAGCTGGCGGAGCGCATCCTGTTTCTTGACGGTCTCCCCAATTTCCAGTCGCTTGGCCGCCTGCGCATCGGTGAGAATGTCGAAGAGGTGCTGAAGGCCGATCTGGAGCTGGAAGAGGAAGCCCTTCCCCTATTGCGCGACGCCATCCAGCATTGCGAAGCGGTCCGCGACTATGTGAGCCGCGATCTGTTTGCGCACATTCTGGAAAATGAGGAGCATCATGTCGATGTTCTGGAAACTCAGTTCGAAATGATCCGCCAGATGGGGCTGCATAACTACATCCAGCTTCAGTCCGAGGCGGTAGAGGACTGACCCCTTCCCCCGTCAGGCATTAGCGGCCGGCGCCCCCAAAAGCGGGGCGACGGGATTTGAGTGGATTGGTCGCTTCATCAATAGCTTGCACCGTCGCCTCATAAAGCGGGCGAAGGGCCACAACCTGTTCAACGAGATCCGCCGGATTCTGGCGCCATTCGACACAGTCGCGCGCGCTCAGTTCGATGTCTTCGGCCAGCGCAGCCAAGGCCACAGCGCCAAATTCACGCGCTTCGGATTTTAGCTTGTGCGCCGGAAGGACGATGGGCGCTGCCTGCCCCTGCCGCACAGCGCCTTCAATGGCCGCAATGGCTTTGGCCCCGTCTTCCCGGAAATAGCCGAAAAGGCGCACAAAGCCATCACCAAGATCACGGCGTGCCTGCGCAAAGGCAGTCCAGTCGACAGTGTTTTGCACGGAGTCTGGCAAGAGACACCCTTTTCCTTCGGCCAATATCATTTGGCTGTAGCGGAAAAGGGTAAAGCCAAAGTTGACGAAAACGCGCGAACGCGTTGAAACGTCTAGCCTTCCAAATCGCGCATCAGGGTGCGGACATCGGCATCAATGTCCGTATCAATGCCGCGCAGGCGCTCAATCTGTCGAATGGCATGGATGACCGTGGTGTGATCCCGCCCACCAAACTTACGTCCAATCTCCGGCAAGGAGCGCGGAGTCAGTTGCTTGGCAAGATACATGGCGACCTGACGTGGCCGCGCGACTTCACGCGCACGGCGGGCCGACACCATTTCTGCCTGACGGATACGGTAATGCTCTGATACACGACGCTGGATTTCGTCGATCGTGATGCGCCGGCGGCTCGCGCGGAACATTTCCGCCAGAACTTCCTCGGCAAAGGCTTCGTCAATCGGGCGGCTGTGCAACTGCGAGTAAGCGACAAGACGGTTGAGACCGCCTTCCAGCTCCCGAATGTTGCTAACAATCCGCGTCGCGAGCAGATCAACCACGTCCCCGGGCAAATCAAGGCCGAGGCCCGCAACCTTGGCCGTCAGGATCGCGCGGCGCAGCGTAAAGTCCGGCGCGCCAATATCCGCCACAAGGCCCTGCGTCAGGCGGGAAAGGATACGGCCTTCCACGCCATCAAGGGCATGAGGCGCGCGGTCCGCACTGATCACAAGGCGGCGGCCGCCGGTCATCAACTCGTCGACCGTGTGCAGAAATTCTTCCTGCGTCGATTCCTTGCCCGCGATGAACTGAACGTCGTCGATCATCAGCACATCTGCAGACCGCAGGCGCGCCTTGAACGAGAAGGTGTCACGCGCGCGCATGGCCGTCACGAAATCAAACATGAAGCGTTCGGCCGACATGTACAGGATGCGCGCATCCTTGTTCAGCCGCAGCACCTCATGCCCGATGGCATGGAGAAGATGCGTTTTCCCGAGGCCCGTCTGCGAATGGACGTAAAGCGGGCTGAATGAGGTCCGGTCGCCTGCGGCCAGCGCCTGCGCGGCATTATAGGCCACCATGTTGGGCGCGCCGGTCACAAAGGTCGAAAAGGTCAGCTTGCGGTCAAACTGGCTGGAGAGCGGTGAGACGCTTTCCACAGGCGTTTCTTCCACCGGCGCTTCGACAGTGTAGCGTTCCACTGGCTTGCCCGAGGATGTTTCAATCCGGACGCTGCGCACCTGTGGCAGCATGGCGCGCCAAGCGAGGGTCAGACGGTCGGTGTAATGGGAAGAGACCCAGCTCGCCATGAAGTCAGACGGGAGCGACAGGCGAATGGCCTGATCAGCTTCATGATAGCCAACCAGATCAACCGGCTTGAGCCAATGGTCAAATGTCCGCGCGCCAACATCCGCACGCAGGCCGGCGCGGATCGCCGCCCAGGCGATCTGGAACTGATCGGGTTCTGGCTGAGCAAAATTGATGGTGTTCAAATTTGAAGACACGCGACAAAAATCTCCCCCGGCCCGCACCTGCCGCACATGAATGTTGACCCCCCAACAATCGACACAGCTCGCCTCTATCCGGAATCGCCCCATTCCGGCTGGCAGAGCCTGTTTCAATTGATCAGATGCAGACTGATTCGCCTGCATCCGAAGTGGGTTTGTGTGGCACGCACCGGATTCGATCAAGGGGCAGAGCTGTAAAAAAAGTGAAATAAATATGGTTGACTCAGCAACGCGCTGAAATTTGTAAATTTTGGACTAAATCATTGTTTTTAAATGATTAAATTTGAAATAAACCAGAATGAAAACGAACGAATCGCGGTTAGAAGCCAATCTTGGGAATTGCCGCACCGCACAACGAAAAAAGCCTGCCGGAATGGTTCCGACAGGCTCAAATTCGATCGAGGTCGAAGGCTTAGGCCAGCGCAGCAACCTTCTTGGTCAAGCGCGAAAACTTCCGCGCGACCGTATTCTTGTGGAGAACACCTGTTGCAATGCCACGCGCCATTTCCGGCTGGGCGGCCTGAAGCGCGGTTGCGGCTTCGGTCTTGTCGCCCGCTTCGATCGCAGCTTCAACCTTCTTTACGAAGGTGCGGATGCGGCTGATACGGTTATGGTTGACCACCGCACGACGAGCGTTGCGACGGATGCGCTTCTTGGCTTGCGGCGTATTCGCCATATCGTATGACCTCAAATCTGTCCGAAACAAAAGCGGCGCGGAATCATCCGCACCTGCGTGAAGGCGGCCCTTTATCGGTGTCTGTCGGGCAGGTCAACCATCAGCGCTGGCATTTCGCGCAGTAAAAGGTGGATCGGCCACTATCCACCCGCCGCTGGACGACCGAACCGCAGACGCACGCCTCGCCCTCGCGCCCATAAACGCGCCATTGCTTGAAGAAATAGCCGAGCTCGCCATCCGGCCGCGCATAATCCCGCAGGGTAGAGCCACCCGCCTCAATCGCCGCCGCCAACACCTCTTTGATCGCCACCACCAACTTCTCCAGCCGCGCGGTCGCTATCTGGCCCCCGGCCCGGCCCGGCGCGATGCCCGCCATGTTCAGCGCCTCACACACATAGATATTGCCGAGACCCGCCACGATGCGCTGATCGAGCAGCATCGCCTTGATGGGCGCCGCCCGCCCTTCCAGCGCCTTGGCGAGAACACGGGCCGTAAATTGATCTTCCAACGGCTCCGGCCCCATGCGGACAAAGCCGCGATAGAGGTCGACCGCATCGGTGCGCACCAGATCAACCGACCCAAAGCGCCGCGGATCATCGAGCACCAACTGCGTTCCACCCGCCGTCTCCACCACCAGATGCCCGTGCTTGCCGATTTCGTCCGGATCAATCCGCCAGCGGCCCGACATGCCGAGGTGGAACACCATCGTATCGCCCCGGTCGGTATGGATCAGCCCGTATTTCGCGCGCCGCCCAAGGCTCGTGACCGTCGCGCCTTGCATCCGCTGCCGCAGATCGACCGGAAAAGGCCACCGCAAATCCGCCCGCCGCGCCTCAACATGCGTCAGCCGCTGCCCCTCAAGGACTTGGCGCAGACCACGCACAGTGGTTTCGACTTCTGGGAGTTCTGGCATGCGGCGGCGTTAGCGGAGGGTTGGGGGAATGGCCAGTGGGGGGATATCTAAGGGCTTATGAAACAAACGCGCCAAGGGGTACGAAGCGCATAGTGCCGCTCCAATTAATAGTTGTACCTTGAGAAATTTTTCTTACAACGATGCTATGGGAGAAGATAGAGCTCACATCCGGCTAAAGCTAGACAATAGTCAACCTATTGCACTTTCGGATTTTGTTTCCCAGTTCGTTGGCGTCGGGACACAATTCGAAAAATTCATTACCCGCGAGCACCCACACCTTAAGGGTGAAAGCGAGTTCTTCGTCAATGAGGTCCGCGCTGGATGTATAGAGGCGGATTTAGTCGCTTGGGTTGGAGGCGTAGGTCTTGTTGGCATTGGAGCGTATGCCCTTGACGCAATGGATAAAATCCAAATCTTTACAACGTTCATTCAAGATTTTGGCGGTAGATTTTCCAAGTATTTTCGTAAGGGTGGCCGCGCTGATGGCGTGTCAAAGGGAGATCTTTCAGATTTTCTGAAAACAGCAGAAGCTATTGCTAATGACCCCAACGCCAGCGCCCGATTGGAGGCAGCGGGCTTTGAAGATGGCGAACGAAAAGTCAGGGCTTTTTTCCAATTCACTACTTCTGAAGCGCGCACTGCAATCGATGAGATTTCTGATCATCGACGCGAACTAGAGGCGAATTCAGACGAAAACCGAGAGCGGGTTTTATTGCGATTTGTTCGCCCCAGCGTTGAGGCAAGCAAGCCAGGGAAGAAGGGCGGGGAACGCGGTGTTATCGAGAGCATAGCCGCTCGCGCGATGCCAATCCTATACGCTTCTGAGCTTGCAGAACAGCGCATGAGGCACGAAAAAATTCAGCTGGAGGGCAATGTATTCCGCGCCCTTTTCGACGTGAGCGTAAACATGGAGCTCAGCCCGTCCGGTCGCCCGATAGCTTACCGCATCACTGAGGTCCACGGCGTCATTGAGGGCGATGATGGCGGCGATCTACTCGACGGCTAAGGCCGGAAATTGCGGTGAAAGTTTACTGAACTCCCAAACCCAGGCGTCTCAGTATTCCGGCAGTTGGGACACCCCATAGAATGTCCCCGTTTGCAGTTGCGGCATTGCCCTAGCGGTTGACCATCGACGCATTCAAACTTTTCCCCTTTCCTACAGCCCCCATTTTATGCCAGACGATCAGCCATGAAAACGCGCGCGGCACGGCTTTTTCTCTCAAAGTTATGCCTGTCCTACAGACACCCTTCAATTGAGGGGGGTCGTGCCCTCAACTTCCTCCACTTCCAAACCTTCCGAGGGGGGTGATACACGGATTTCTGGGGAGTCGGGGTGGGCTTGGAATGTCCTACGGATTTGGGGTCGGTTGGCCTCTGCCGCGCTACGGCGGAGTTCCAAATCCTCCCCATCGGGGGAGGTGGCAGCCCGAAGGGATGACGGAGGGGGCACCGGGCGCACGCCGCAGTCTCCAGTAGTGCGCCTCGCCCCGCTCCCCCTCCACCAGCTGTGCTGGTCCCCCTCCCCCGATGGGGGAGGATTTAAAACCTCCGCGTGACCCAAAGGGCACCCACCCCCCACGCATTTCCACTGGCAGCCAACGCCCGCCCCCGCTAGATGCGCGGCATGAGCGAAACAGTCTCCTTCGGATATGAAGATGTAAGCCCGGAAGAAAAGACGCAGCGCGTGGGCGCGGTCTTTTCCAATGTGGCGCGCCGCTATGATGTCATGAACGACGCAATGTCGGGCGGGATGCACCGGCTGTGGAAGGATCGCTTCGTGCGTCGGGTGAAGCCGAAGCCGGGGGAGATGATCCTCGATATGGCGGGCGGCACGGGCGACATTGCCTTTCGCATGCAAGCGCTGGGTGCGCTTGTCACCGTGTCAGACATCAACCCCGATATGCTGGGCGTCGGCATGGAACGCGCGGCCGAGCGGGAGATTGGCGGCCTCAGCTGGTCTGAACAGAATGCGGAAACGCTGACGTTCGATTCGAACAGCTTCGATGCCTACACCATCGCCTTTGGCATTCGGAATGTGACGCGGATCGACAAGGCGCTGGCGGAGGCGCACCGCGTGCTGAAGCGCGGCGGGCGGTTCTACTGCCTCGAATTCTCGACCACGACCTGGCCGGGCTTTTCAGATGTGTACGATTTCTACTCGCACAAGCTGGTGCCCAAGCTGGGCAAGATGATCGCCGATGATGAGGACAGCTACCGCTATCTGATCGAATCGATCCGCAAATTTCCGACCATGCCGGCGTTCGAGGCGATGATTGGGGAAGCTGGCTTCGTCCAGACGCGGCATGAACCGATCCTCGGCGGGCTTGTGGCCATCCACAGCGGCTGGAAGATTTGACCTCCGCCACACGACATACGCTGCGCCTCCTGAAATGGGGGCGGACGCTGGCGAAGCACGGCGCGCTGCAACTGATTGAGCAGGGCGTGAACACGCCCGCGCCGGTCAAGCGCCTGTGCCGCATTGCGCGGTTCGGCACGTTCCAGCCAAAGACGCCCGATTATGCGACGGCCTTCAAGGCGATTGGCCCGGCGGCGGTGAAGCTCGGCCAGACGCTGGCAACCCGGCCTGATCTGGTCGGCGAGGAAGCGGCGCGCAATCTGTTGAGCTTGCAGGACCAGTTGCCGCCTTTGCCCTTTTCCGCTCTGCGCCCGCATATTGAGGCGCAATTCGGCCGACCGCTGGAGGCACTCTTCCAGTCGGTCGATGAAGAGGCCGTCGGCTCCGCCTCTATCGCGCAGGTCCACAGGGGCGTGACGACCGATGGCCGTGATGTTGCGATCAAGGCGCTGCGCCCCGGCATCGACAAACAGTTCCTGTCTGACATCGACACCTATGAATGGGCAGCGGCACACCTTGAGGCGATCGGCGGCGAGGCGAAACGGCTCCGCCCGCGCATGGTGATCGCCAATTTCAAGCGCTGGACGCTGCGCGAACTCGACCTGCGGCGCGAGGCGGCCTCTTCATCCGAACTCGCTGAGACGATGCGCGGCGAAGACCGCTATTACGTGCCGGAGATCGACTGGGACCGCACCACCGGTCGCGTGATGACGATGGCCTGGATTGACGGCATCAAGATCTCCGACCGCGACGCGCTGGTCGCGGCCGGGCATGATATGCCCGCCCTCGCCCGTCGCCTCGTCCTCACCTTCCTGCGGCAGGCGATTGCCGAAGGGTTCTTCCACGCGGACATGCATCAGGGAAACCTGTTCGTGCAGGCGGATGGCACGATTGCCGCCATCGACTTCGGCATTATGGGCCGCATCAACCGGCAGGCGCGCGTCTGGCTGGCGGAAATTCTCTACGGGCTGACGACAGGCAATTACCGCCGCGTCGCGGAAATCCATTTCGAAGCGCAATATGTGCCCGCGCATCACAATGTCGACGAGTTCGCGACTGCTTTGCGCGCCGTGGGCGAACCGATGCGCGGCAAGCCGGTGAGCGAACTTTCGGTCGGCCAGATGCTCGATGGTCTGTTCGCCATCACCCGCGATTTCGACATGGAAACGCAGCCGCATCTCCTGCTGCTGCAAAAGACGATGGTCATGGTTGAGGGCATTGCCACACAGCTCGACCCCAATATCAACATGTGGGATGTCGCCGCACCCTATGTCGGCGGATGGATCCGCGACGAATTGGGGCCGGAAGCGATGCTGGCAGAAGGCCTGAAGAAGCAGGCGCAGACGTTAGGGCTGATCCCGGACATCATCCGCCGCCTGGATGCCCAGCTTCCAAAGCCCGGTGGTGCCCCGCCTGCCCCGCCGCTGCCTGATGTGAAGCTGGTGTGGGAACGCGGGCCGCAATCTGCCAAGTGGCGCTATGCGCTGACGGCGTTGGTCGCGGCAGTCGCTGGTGCGGCGGCCGCTCTGCGGCTCGGTTGACCCGCATGATCTATGCGCATAATCTCTGCGCATAAGGAGCTTTGGCCATGAACAAGCCTTTTTCACCGCCGGCGCCCAAACGGGCCACCAATGTCTCCCTGCGTGAGGACCTTGTTGCTCAGGCAAAAGACCTCGGCATCAGTCTTTCTCAAGCGTGCGAGGCGGGCCTCGCCGACGCGGTCCGGCAGGCGCGCGAGGCCAAGTGGCTGGAAGAGAACCGGGCAGCGATTGACTGGTCCAACGACTATGTTGCGCGCAACGGACTTCCCTTGGCGAAGTACAGGATGTTTTGATGGCGCGTTTTGACGTGCACCGGACCGGCGATGGCACCCTTGTCCTCGACTGTCAGGCAGATATGCTCGCATCTCTGCATACACGGGTCGTTGCCCCCCTCTTCCCGCCAGAGATCGAACCAAGAGTCAGCGATGGGCTCAACCCGATGCTTCAGATCAATGGGGAAGGCTATGTTCTCTATCCCCAATTCATTGCGGCCGTTTCAGCAAAGGAACTTGGGGCTCCGGTTACGTCGCTTGCGCGTGAGGACATGCGGATATTGTCCGCGCTCGATATGCTGATGAGCGGCTTCTGAGCATGAACGGCAAACGCATTCTCCTGATCATCGGCGGCGGTATCGCGGCGTACAAGTCGTGCGAGCTTGTCCGCTTGCTGCGCAAACAGGGCGCGTCGGTGCGGTGCGTCGTGACTGCCTCGGGCCAGAAATTCGTGACGCCGATGAGCCTTGCCGCGCTCAGCGAAGACAAGGTCTACACCGACCTGTTCGACCTGAAGGATGAGGCGGAGATGGGGCATATCCAGCTCTCACGTCAGGCTGACCTCGTCGTTGTGGCGCCTTCGACCGCTGATCTGATGGCGCGGATGGCGGCTGGGATCGCGGATGATTTGGCGACGACGTTGCTGCTCGCGACCGACAAACCGGTGCTATGTGCTCCCGCCATGAACGTGCGGATGTGGCAACATCCGGCCACGCAGCGCAATATCGCCACGCTTCGGGGCGACGGCATCACGGTGCTGGAGCCCGATCAAGGCCCTATGGCGTGCGGCGAGTTCGGCCCCGGCCGCCTGCCCGAACCAGAGGCCATTGCAGCAGCGATTGCGCACGCGCTCAACCCTGCTCGTCCGCTGGAGGGCAAGCACATCATCGTCACCGCTGGTCCGACGCACGAACCCATTGACCCCGTCCGCGTCATTGCCAACCGCTCCTCGGGCAAGCAGGGCTTTGCTATCGCGGGTGCCCTTGCAGACGCCGGAGCAAAGGTAACGCTGATCGCAGGCCCCGTTAGCCTGCCGACGCCCACTGGCGTGACCCGCATCGACGTGGAAACTGCCCGGCAGATGGAAGCCGAAGTCACCAACGCCCTCCCCGCCGACGCCGCGATCATGGTCGCTGCTGTTGCCGACTGGCGCGTGGATGAGGCACCGTCCAAGCTGAAGAAGGAAGCCGGCCCCCCTGCCCTCAACTGGCAGAAGAACCCGGATATTCTCGCCAATCTGTGCACGGCGCCCAACCGCCCGAAGCTGGTCATCGGTTTTGCCGCCGAAACCGAAACCGCCGTCGAGCACGCCACGGCCAAGCGGCTGCGCAAGGGCTGCGACTGGATTGTCGCCAATGACGTTTCCATCGACAAAATGGGCGGCGAACAGAACCGCGTGCATCTGATCACCGACGCCGGAGCCGAAAGCTGGGACCGGATGGACAAGACCGCGATCGCCCGTGCGCTCGCCCAAAGGATTGCTGATGCCCTTGCCTGAAATAGCGCCTGAGATTTCGATTGCCCTCCAGCGCCTGCCGCACGGCGAAGGCCTGCCCGTACCGGCCTATGCGACAACGGGTGCCGCTGGCATGGATGTCGTGGCGGCCGAAGATCTCGATCTCGCCCCTGGCGCGCGGCACGCTGTCGCCACCGGTTTCGCGATGGCCATCCCTGAAGGCTATGAGGTGCAGGTCCGCCCGCGCTCCGGCCTTGCGCTCAAGCATGGCATCACCTGCCTCAACACGCCGGGAACAATCGACAGCGATTATCGCGGCGAAGTGAAGGTCATCCTCGCAAATCTCGGCAGCGATCCCTTCCCCATCCGTCGCGGCGACCGCATCGCCCAATTGGTGCCTGCCCCCGTCCAGAAGGCCGCGTTCGCGCTGGTCGACAGTCTGGATGAAACGACCCGCGGCGCGGGAGGCTTCGGCTCCACCGGCGTATGAGCCTGTCTGACGAAGAACTGGATCGCTACGCCCGCCACATCGTCCTGCGCGACGTTGGAGGCCCGGGCCAGATGAAAATCCGTGCGGCGAAGATGCTTGTCATCGGCGCGGGAGGGATCGGTTCTCCTGCGATCCAATATCTGGCGGCAGCCGGGGTCGGCGCATTGACGATTGTGGATGATGACGTCGTCTCGCTCTCCAATCTTCAGCGGCAGGTGCTCTTTACGACGGAGGATGTGGGCGGTTCCAAGGCCGAATTAGCGGCCAAGCAGGTCCGCGCCATCAACCCGAATGTGTCCGTGACGGCAGTCAACGAACGTATTTCATCCGAAAATGCTCCAGACTTGCTGCGCAACATGGATGTCGTGCTCGACGGGTCCGACAATTTCAAGACGCGCCTTGCTGTGGCTGATGCGGCCAACGCAGCGCGCGTCCCGCTCGTCTCTGCGGCCATCGGGCAATTTCACGGGCAGCTGGGCACCTTCAGGGGCTGGGAAGCCGACAAGCCTTGTTATCGCTGTTTCGTGGGTGATGCGCATGACGCCGAAGATTGCGATAATTGTGCAGACCTTGGTGTGCTCGGCGCGATGGTCGGGATGATGGGGTCGATGGCGGCCATGGAGGCGCTTCGAGTCGTAACCGGCTTTGGCTCGGATCAGGCTGGAAAGCTGCACGTGATCGATGGACTGGACCTCACAATGCGCGCCATCCGCCTGCCCAAGGACCCAGCTTGTTCAACTTGCAGCGTTACAGCCGACTAAGTTATTTCGCGGTCCGGTATCCGCAGATGATGCCGAGAATGAAGGCGAGGAAGAGCCCGAGCTGGACGTTGCCAGACACATCGCTCCATCCCAACAACCTATCGCCATAACCGAACAGGGCGAGAAACATCACCAGAGCCAAACCACCCATCACAATCGCCTTTGCAGATTCATGAGGTGAACGCAGAATTTCATCTTCTCAGAGCAAGGATAAGAAAACATGAACTTGCCCAAATCAGCCCATACGGGCATAGGCGCGGCCATTCCCTATTGCTGAAGGACTCGCCTGCGATGAAAGCCCGCGTCACGATCACACTCAAGAACGGTGTTCTGGACCCGCAGGGCAAGGCGATCCACCATGCGCTCGAAGGATTGGGCTTTGGCGGCGTCAATGATGTCCGTGCCGGTAAGATGATCGAACTGGATCTCGCCGACGGCACCAGCGACGCGGACATTGAGGAGATGTGCAAGAAGCTCCTCGCCAATACCGTCATCGAAAACTACCGGATCGAGCGCGCCTGACCATGAACACTGCCGTCATCGTCTTCCCCGGATCAAACTGTGACCGTGACCTGGCTGTCGCGTTTGAACAGGCGACGGGCAAGAAGCCGCACATGGTGTGGCACCGCGAAACCGAACTGCCCGACGGCATTGACCTGATCGGCGTACCGGGCGGCTTTTCCTATGGTGACTATCTCCGCTCCGGCGCGATGGCAGCACAATCTCCGGTCATGCGCGCTGTGTCTGATGCGGCCGCCAAAGGCATCTATGTTCTTGGCATCTGCAACGGCTTTCAGGTGTTGACCGAAACCGGCCTCCTGCCCGGTGCGCTGATGCGCAATGCGGGCATCCAGTTCGTCTGTCGCGATGTGAAGCTGACCGTGGCCAACAGCCAGTCCGCCTTCACCAGCCGATATAAGGCGGACGAGGAAATCCTCATTCCCGTCGCACACCATGATGGCAATTACTTTGCCGATGCAGCGACACTTGACCGGCTGGAAGGCGAAGGCCGCGTGGCGTTCCGCTATGCCGAAGAAGTGAATGGCTCGGCGCGCAATATTGCAGGCGTCCTCAACGAAGGCGGCAATGTGCTCGGCATGATGCCGCACCCAGAACGCATGAGCGAAGCCGCCCATGGCGGACTCGACGGCAAGAAACTGTTTGACGCGCTGGCGAGCGCTTAGGCCTCAATCCCAGCCTTCAAGTACCTGATCCGGCGGGCGGTGTCCGTCGGTCCAGGCGCGGATGTTGGCGATAACCTTCTCGCCCATCGCGGCGCGACCTTCATAGGTGGCAGAACCCATGTGCGGCAGCAGCACCGTGTTTGAAAGCTTCAGCAAGCGCGGATCGACAGCGGGCTCACCCACATAGACGTCCAGCCCGGCACCTGCGATGCGGCCCTGTTCCAGTGCTTCAATCAGGGCATTCTCGTCGACGATATCGCCGCGCGCTGTATTTACGAAATAGGCGTCGGGGCGCATCTGCGACAGGCGATGCGCGTTCACCAGATGATGCGTCTCCGGCGTATGCGGACAATTGACCGAAACAATATCCGACTGGCCGAACAGCGTGTCGAGATCAGCGAAGCGCGCGCCGAGCTCTGCCTCCACCCCTTCAGGCAGGCGGTGGCGGTTGTGATAGATCACACGGATGCCAAAGCCGTTGGCGCGCCGTGCAATCGCCCGGCCAATGCGACCCATGCCGATGATGCCGAGTGTCTTGCCGTTCACACGGTGGCCCAGCATCCCGCTTGGCTTCCAGCCGTCCCATTGGCCGGCACGGATGAGCTTCTCACCCTCGCCCAACCGACGCGGGACAGACAGGATCAACGCCATCGTCATATCTGCGGTGTCCTCGGTCAGAACGCCCGGTGTGTTGGTGACGAGGATCTTGCGTTCGCGCGCGGCGTGAAGATCAATGTGATCCACACCGACACCGAAATTGGCGATGAGTTTCAGCCGCGGTGACGCCTTCGCCAACAGATCTGCATCGATCCGATCGGTGATGGTGGGCACGAGCACATCTGTGTCCGCGACCGCAGCATCAAGCTCGGAGCGACTCAGGGCACGGTCTTCCCGGTTCAACGTCGCGTCGAAAAGCTCCCGCATGCGGTGCATGACGCCATCGGTCAGTTCGCGGGTGACAACAACTTTCGGGCGGGCGGGGCGATCTGGGGCTGTCATGCGCCTATCGCTAGGCTGCGAAACATGCGACTGCAAGCGGAGTTGAAGCGCGCCAAAAGTTGCGGCAAAGAATGAAGCCGTCTTGGGAGAAGTTTGGGATTATGCGTTTTTGTTGCGTCTTGATTATGGCCGCCCTGATGATTGCCCCTACGGCAATCTCCGCCCAGAAAAAGGTGCCTTATTGGAGCTCGATCAATGCCGGTAAGGCGCGGATGCGCACGGGCCCCGGGCAGCAATTCCCCGCCAGCTGGATGTATCAGCGCGCGGGCCTCCCCGTGAAGGTGCTCGCGACCTACCCCAATTGGCGCAAGATTGAAGACCCCGATGGCACACAAGGCTGGATGCAGGCCAATCTGCTGTCTGACAAGCGGACGGCCATCGTGCGCGATGAAGTGCGCCCCATGCGGGAAAAACCGAATGCAGACGCCCGCATCGTCTGGCGCGCCGAGCCCGGCGTTGTCGGCAAGATCAGCGATTGCGCCAATGGCTGGTGCAAATTCGATGTGACGGGCCGCCTCGGCTATATCGAAGCAGCCCATATCTGGGGCGCGAACTAAGCCTTCTTCATGCCCTCAGTGATGCGTTGCGTCTCCGCACGGGTCGAATCAGGCCCTGTGTTGCGCTTATAGATACCGCCCTGCCCCGCTGCGCGGTTGAATAGATCGGGATCGCCGTCGCGCTGCTTCAGGCCGAAGAGCGGAAAGAGGCCTGGATGACGGCCCAGCCCGTCAAACAGATCAAGGCACCGCTCAATCCAGTCGCGCAAGGGATCATCCTCCGCCAATACCGGCGTCTTGCAGACCGAGGCCGTGAACAGGATACCGCCCATGATGCGGTAATCGGCATAGTTGGGGGATGACCCTCCGAGCCATTGATGCTGGGCTAGGGCCGCGCGCAGTGGTTCCAGCGCTTTCGAAATACCCGGCAAACGGTCTTCGCGACCGGCCTGCACCTCTTCCAGTTTACGGCCGAGCATCTTCTCGCGGCTGTGCGTCACATATTCGTGATCCTGCGGCAAAGAGAGATCGCGATAGTCTTGGCAGAAGCAGAACATCCACGGGCCCACCGCGGCATTCCAGAACCAGTTGTCGAGCGCCTTCACCGTGGCCGCCACACTTTCATGGGGGATGAGCGCGGGCCGGTCTGGATAGGTTTCGTCCAGATATTCAATGATGCCCCAGCTATCGAGCACCCAATTCCCGTCATCAACAATGGCAGGCAGACGCTCCGTCTTGCCACCGGTGCGTTCCAGAATGCCGGTAAACCCGCCGGGGACGACATCCAGATCAAACCCCTTGTGCTTCAGCGCATATTTGGTCGCCCAGACAAAGGGGCTGATCGTCGCGCCGGTTGAAAGCGCGAGATCATAAAAAGTAATCTTGTTATCCTTGGCCATGGGTGTCCTCTCCGGGTTCAGCTTTCCACCCGAATTGCACAGCTTTGGCAGCGATGCACCCCCGGCCTGCACAATTTCGGCCCACATTGGCCAGATTGCTCGCAGTGAAACCGGGAATGCTGGATTTCCGAAGCTTAGGGGCGTCGACCCTTTGGCGGCCCCTTACGGAACGGACGGGCTTGAGCCGGCGCAGCGCGCGGACCACGGTCAGGGCGTGGTCCACGATCTCCCTCGGGACGAGGGCCACGATCAGGCCGGGGGGCAAAATTGCCTTCCGGGCGCGGGCCACGGTCTGGACGCGGGCCACGATCACCTTCGGGACGCGGACCACGAGGGCCGTCGCCACGCTTCTTATGTTCGCGGGCGGCTTCGCGCGGTGTGCCTTCCGACGGTTCAATGCGGATGCCGCTTTCCTCTTCACCGTCATTGGCGGTGCGGGCCAGTGCGCTCATGAACTTGTCGGCAATTCGGCGCGGCACCTGGAAGTGCGTTTCATTGGCAGCAATACGGATCGCACCGATTTCGTTCTTGGTGATGTGGCCGCGGCGGCAGAGCACCGGCAGAATCCAGCGCGGGTCGGCGTTTTGGCGGCGGCCGATATCCATACGGAACCAGACGACATCTTCAAATCCGTCACGGTGATGGTCCGGCTTGCCATCGGCGCGTGCGTTACCACCGCCGACAATCAGCTCTTCAGCCTGCGGCATGGCAGCGCGGTGCATCTGCACATAGGCAGCAGCGATGTCCTCGGCGCTCCGCTGGCCAAGCAACTGCGATGCCAACGTCCGGTCCTCATCATCAACCTCGGCCGGCGCCAGAAGAGCAGCCATCAGGCGTTCGCGGTCCTTAAGGCGAATATCCTCAGGCGTCGGCGTCTCGATCCACTCTGCATTGATGCGCGCGCCACGCAGCATCGATTCAACGCGGCGACGGCGCGGATAGGGCACGATCAGGACGGCAACGCCCTTCTTGCCCGCACGGCCCGTGCGGCCGGACCGGTGCTGCAGGGCTTCTGCATCCCGAGGGATTTCGACATGGACCACGAGGCTGAGCGTTGGAAGATCAATGCCGCGCGCCGCGACGTCAGTGGCGACGCAAACCCGCGCGCGACGATCGCGCAGAGCCTGCAGCGCATTGTTGCGCTCGCTCTGGCTGTGTTCGCCCGACAGGGCCACAACGGCAAAACCACGTTCCTGCAGCGTTGCGTGCAGCCGACGGACATTGTCACGCGTGGCACAGAACAGCATAGCCGTTTCGGCTTCGTGGAAGCGCAGCAGGTTTACAACAGCCTGTTCAATTTCAGCCGGAGCAACAGTCGCGACCTGATAGCTGATGTCGCCATGGCCACGGTCTTCGCCGACGGTCGAGATGCGCAGGGCATCGCGCTGATAGCGCTTCGCCAGCGACACAATCGGCTTTGGCATTGTTGCGGAAAACAGGAGCGTGCGGCGCTCCGCCGGGCTGGCATCGAGAATTTCTTCAAGGTCATCGCGAAAGCCCATGTCGAGCATTTCATCGGCTTCATCGAGGACAACGCCCTTCAGGCACGAAAGGTCGAGTGCGCCACGTTCCAGATGGTCGCGCAGACGGCCCGGTGTTCCGACAACGATATGCGCGCCATGGTGCAGCGACCGGCGTTCCTTGGAAGCGTCCATGCCGCCGACACAGGTCGCGATACGCGCACCGGCTTTGGCATAGAGCCACATCAGTTCACGGCTGACCTGCAAGGCCAGTTCACGCGTCGGCGCAATGATCAGCGCCAACGGCTTTTCGGCGACAGGCAGACCGCGTTCTTCGGTCAGCAAGTCATCGGCCAAGGCAAGCCCGAAGGCGACCGTTTTACCGGAGCCCGTCTGGGCGGACACGACCATGTCCCGACCGCGTGCTTCGTCTTCGATAACGGCGGTTTGGACGGGCGTCAGGGATGTATAGCCATGAGCGCTCAGCGCTTCGGACAGCGCGGGCGGGAGTTTTGAAAAGGGCATGTGTCTCGCAATATCAGTGTGGCTGTCGCATCCTACCGACGATCAGCCCTTGCCGACCCCCCAACAGACACCCCAACCAGGCGGAAAAACCGTCCAGAGCCAACCACGTGGCAACCAGATCTTGCGCCTCTATACAGCAAGGAAATGCATTTGGCTTCCCCTCATTTCAAGGAAGGCTCTAACGCCTTGGACGGACTGCATTTTGGCGGTCATCCGCACAAGACAGACAAAGCACGTCTTAAATCGCAACTGACCTATTGCGCGCCTCCCCCTGCCCCGCCATCATGATCTCAAAATAGACTGAGAGGATTTTGAAAAATGGCCGTTACCCGTGATCAGATGTTCGCCGTGCTCAACGCGCAGCGCGCTGCCTTTACCGCCGAACTGCCGGTGTCCGCCGCTGTCCGCAAGGATCGTTTGAAGCGCGCCATTGCGCTGCTCGTCGATCATGGGGATGCCTTTTGCAAAGCCATGTCAGAAGACTTTGGCCATCGCAGCCATGAACAGTCGATGATGACTGACATCACCACCTCCATCCGCGTCCTTAAGGCAACGATCAAGCAGGTCGACCAATGGATGAAGCCGGAAAAGCGGAAGGCAGAATTTCCGCTTGGCCTGCTCGGTGCAAAGGCGGCTGTCGAATTTCAGCCCAAGGGCGTGATTGGGATCATCTCGCCCTGGAACTTCCCGGTGCAGCTGACGATGGGCCCGCTGACTGGCGCCTTTGCCGCCGGCAACCGCGTCATGGTCAAATCGTCGGAATATACGCCGACGGTGGCCGAACTGTTTGAGACCGTCGGCCCGCAATATTTCTCAGAAGAAGAAGCCGCCTTCTTCTCGGGCGGCCCCGAAGTGGGACAGGCTTTTGCCGCCCTGCCGTTTGATCACATTCTCTTCACCGGCGCGACCGGGGTGGGCAAGCACATCCTCCATGCAGCGGCGGACAATCTGACGCCGGTGACGCTGGAACTGGGCGGCAAATCCCCCACGATCCTTGGCCGGTCTGCCAATATCGAAGCCGCCACACAGCGCATTGCGCTCGGCAAGATGTTGAATGCTGGGCAAATCTGCCTCGCGCCCGATTATCTGATGGTGCCCAAGGAACAAGAGAATGAGATTGTTGCGGGGCTGCAAAAGAGCGTGTCGGTCATGTATCCGACGCTGCTCGACAATCCGGACTACACCTCCGTTATCAACGCGCGTCACCGCGACCGGCTCAACAGCTATCTCGATGACGCGCGGGAAAAGGGCGGGGAAATCGTCGAGGTAAACCCGTCCAATGAGGACTTCTCCGCATCCAACGGCAACAAGATGCCGCTCTATCTCGTCCGTAACCCAACTGACGACATGAAGGTGATGCAGGAGGAAATCTTTGGCCCTGTCCTGCCGATCAAGACCTATGAGCGTGTCGAAGAAGCCATCGCTTATGTGAACGCGCATGACCGTCCTTTGGGCCTCTATTATTTCGGCGAAGATGACGGCGAGAAGCGCGCTGTACTGGACCGCACCATCTCGGGCGGCGTCACCGTCAACGATGTTATCTTCCATGTCTCGATGGAAGATCTGCCGTTCGGCGGTGTTGGCCCATCGGGCATGGGGTCCTATCATGGACTGGACGGTTTCAAGACCTTCAGCCACGCCAAGAGCGTCTTTCATCAGCCAAAAATCAACGTGTCCAAGCTTGCCGGCCTGATGCCGCCCTATGGGAAGACGACCAAGTCCTCCATTGCGCGCGACTTTAAGGCCTAAGACACACGGCGCAGAACGGGGCGGACACCTGTCGGGCGGAGGTCCGTCAGGCTTTCGCTCGCCGCAACAAGCGCTTCGATATGGGCGGCGGCCATCGGACGGGAAAAGAGAAAGCCCTGAAGGTGGGAGACACCGACGTCTTTCATCACGGCGAGTTCGGCTTCGGTCTCAACCCCTTCCGCAATGATTTCGCGCCCAAGGATGCGGCCAAAGCCCACGATGGCGCGGATCATTTCTGCTCCCCGCGCATTGTTATCCACCGCGGCCACATAGCTGCGGTCGATCTTGAGCTTATCGAACGGAAAATCCCGGATGTAGGCAAGGCTGGCATAGCCCGTACCGAAATCATCAAGCGACAGGCCAAAGCCATGGTCTTTCAGAATGTCGAGTGTCCGCAATGTGCGCGGATCATTCGTCATAAGAATGGACTCGGTGATTTCCAGTGTGATGTTGGTTGGCGACACACCGTGAATGCGGGTCGGCTCCAGAAGATCCTGCAGCACCGACGCGGATTTAAGCTGGACGACGGAAATGTTGATCGCCGTCGTAATGCCCGGCCAGCGGCGGCTGTCCTGCACTGCCTGATCGATCACATACCGTCCAATATCGGCCATCAGCCCGCAATTCTCAGCCAGCGGCACGAAGATGTCCGGCGGGACATTGCCATGCTTGGGCGACGTCCAGCGCAACAGGGCTTCCACCGAACTGATCAGACCTGTCTCTGCATCAATGATCGGCTGATAATGGAGAACAAGCTCCCCCCTGGAGATCGCCTGTCGCAGATCCGTTTCCAGCGCACGGCGGCTTTCGATCTGCGCAGCCATGGCAGGGGCAAAGCGGATGACACCACCGCGATTGCGGATTTTCGCCTCGTGCATGGCAATGTCAGCATCGCGGATCAGGTCTTCCATCGCCCGATTTGACGTTGCCGTCGCCACACCTACCGAAGCCGAAAGGTCAAAAGCATGGCCGTTAACGTCAAAGGGCTCGGCGAAGGCTGCGATGATTTGGAGCGAGAGACTGTCTGCATCGGAAAGGGCTGCGCAATGCCGCAGGACGGCAAATTCATCCGAACCAAGCCGCGCCACGAAATCCGTCTCAGGCAAGCAACTCCGCAGACGACAAGCGACGCCCTGAAGAATGCTGTCCCCCGCATGGTGGCCAAGCGTGTCGTTAAAGTCCTTAAACCGGTCGAGATTTATGACAGCGGCCGACAGCCGCTCGCCCGATTTGGTGCCGCGCTGCGCCAGCGCGAACAGTTCGGCCTCCAGCTTGCTCCGATTTGGCAGCGTGGTCAGCATGTCGTGATGGGCGAGATAGGAGGCCTCGGCCCCCTGCCGCGCGAGTTCCTTTGCCGTGCTGCGCAGCCGTATCGCCAGAAGACCCACACCCGATGCCAGCAACGGGACAGCAAGGGCCATGGGAGAAACGGCAGAAAGAAGGACGCTGAGATCTGTCACAAAACCGCAGGTAACCAACAATGGTTAACGTCCCGTTTGCACAATCCTGCGGGAAATACGCAGGGCGCGGACAGAGTCGCGGGCGGTAAAAGCAAATGAGGGCCAGCGTTGCCGCCGGCCCTCACTACGCTCGTTGGTTTGGCTTCCTGCTTCTGGTCTTGCGACCGGTCCGCTTCTTGCTGCACCGCCTTTGCGTGCTTGCGAACATTTGCCTTGCGGCCTCCTGTTCGCTCGGGGTTCCCTCCGATATCCCGCTTCTACATGGCTTGCGCCAGAGTTACGGAGCTCTTTGCGAACACCCTGCCCTTGCTTCCGGTTTGCATCGCTTGCGCTCGGCCACCTGTCTGCTTGGGCGAAGCCTTCACTTCAAGTTCCTGATTTCTCAAGGAACTGTTTGTTCCGGCTATGAGTGAAGGCTCTCATGATCGGCTGAGTCGGTCAAACCAAAATGGCATGGTTGCACCTGTGGATAACGGGGATATCGTGGATGAAACGGCGCGCGATTCAAAACATAGAAAAAGGCGTGTCCGAGGAGAAACGAAATGACCGCACCCCAATTGCTCATGACCAACTTCGTCATATTGGCCGTCATCATGACCGCGCTATGGGCCTATTGCGTCCGCATCCGCGACGTGTCCGTCATTGATGCCTTTTGGCCATTGGGCATGGTGATCCTCGCGGGCACCACAGCGTTGCTGACCGATGGTTCGCCGGTCCGCAGCGGCGTCCTGCTGGCGCTGACCGCCCTATGGGGTCTCAGGCTTTCGTTCCACCTCTTCGTACGCTGGCGTGGGCATGGGGTTGATCCCCGTTACGCCGCCATCCTCGGCCGCCTGATGGACAAGAAGGGCTGGAGCTTTGCCAAAGCCTCCTTCCTGCAAGTGTTCGCCATGCAATGCGTACTGCTCATTCTCGTCTGCCTGCCCGCGCAATTGGGGCAGATTTCCGCGGAACCGGCGTCCATTGGCGTCCTTGGCTGGATTGGGATTGCCCTCGCCCTCACCGGTATCGCTTTTGAAACAATCGGCGACGCGCAGCTCACGGCATTCCGCGGCAATGCCGCCAACGCCGGAAAAGTTCTGGATACGGGACTATGGCGTTACACCCGCCATCCCAATTACTTCGGCGATGTCTGCACCTGGTGGGGCATTTGGCTGGTCGCGGCGGAAACAACGGCGGGCCTCTATTCCATTATTGGGCCGCTGATCCTGACCTTCCTGCTGACGCGCGTGTCTGGCGTGCCGATGCTGGAGCATCGCCTGAAGAAGAACCGGCCGGACTATGACGCCTATCTGCGCCGCACATCTTCCTTCATTCCCTGGCCACCCCGACGCGATCAATAAACGCGACGAATCAGCGTGTTCGTTGCCGTGGGTTCAGATAATCTGCGCCATGATGGCTCTAGTCCTTGAAAAAAGAGGCAAAGGAGCTTTGGTATGCGTAAGATATTTCTGACATTTTCGGCCGCGGCTATGACACTGCCGACATTGGCCATTGCGACGCCTGCAGAAGCCCGTGATGGGCACCGTTACCGCGAATGGCGTGGGGATGATGGGCGCATATACTGCCGCAAATCGGATGGCACGGTTGGCCTTGTCGTCGGGGCCGCCGGAGGTGCATTACTCGGGCGCGCGATCGATACCCGCGGCGAACGTGGGACAGGCACTATATTGGGTGCCGCAGCGGGCGCCTTGGTCGGGCGTGAGCTCGACCGGAAGCGCCGCTGCCGCTGACCTCCTCTCCCCAGCGGGACGAGCTCAGCTGTAGCTGGGTTCGTCCATCCAGGGTGAGAAGTGCGGGAAGTTCTCGCTGACCTTATCTGGATACACGGCAGGGCGTTTTTCAAGGAAGGAGGACACCCCTTCCTTGGCATCGCCCGCGGCCCCACGCGCCCAAATCGCCCGGCTGTCGAGCTTATGCGCCTCCATCGGGTGCGCAGCGCCAAGCATGCGCCACATCATCTGACGCGTCAGCGCAATAGAAACTGGCGCGCTTTCCGCCGTGAGTTCGTGCGCAAAGGCCCGCGCCGCTGCCAACAAATCTTCAGGTGCATGGATCGAGTGGACGAGCCCACCTTTCAATGCTTCCTCAGCGCCGAAGACACGGCCGGAATAGCACCACTCAAGCGCCTGACTGATGCCGACCAGACGCGGCAGGAACCAGCTGGAGGCGGCTTCGGGCACAATACCCCGACGTGCAAACACAAAGCCGAAGCGGGCGCTGCTGCTGGCCAGACGGAAATCCATCGGCAATTGCATGGTAACACCGATGCCGACGGCTGCACCGTTAATCGCACCGATAACCGGCTTCTTGCAGTTGAAGATACGCAGGGTGAGCCGCCCGCCACCATCGCGGGCATCTTCATGGCTCAGGTCGATCGACCCATCCGCGTTGACGGCGCCCGCATTCGTGTCGCGATCATCACGGTCGGCATAGTCAAAGGTCTTCGCACCTGCTGACAGGTCGGCGCCGGCGCAAAACGCACGATCCCCAGAGCCTGTCACGATCACAGCCCGAACAGAATCGTCTGCGTCTGCCACGTCAAATGCAGAAATCATCTCCTGCATCATTTCGCTGGTGAACGCGTTCATCTTTTCCGGACGGTTCATCGTGAGGGTCAGGATACCTTCGGAGATATCGACCTTGATTGTGTTGTAATCGGCCATGTCATCCTCTCTTTGCTTCCGACGTTTCATGGCGGGGATGCGCCCATGCTGCAACTGGTAGATATGTTGACTCCAGACTGCGACCGCCCCACGTCCGATAGCTTATGACCGATCCGATCAAACTCCCCGAAAGCTGGGATGCGCATTTGGCAGAAGACCTTGCCAGCCCAAGGATGCAGGCGCTGTGGTCCTTCCTCGCTTCGGAGCAACGCGCCGGAAAACAGATCTTTCCTAAGCAGGACGAATGGTTCCGCGCGTTGGATCTGACCCCGCTGGACAAGGTCCGCGTCGTTATTCTGGGGCAAGACCCCTATCATGGAGAGGGACAGGCCCACGGCCTGTGCTTCAGCGTCCAACCCGGCATTCGGCCGCCGCCATCGCTTGTGAATATCTACAAGGAACTTGAAAGCGATCTTGGCCTTCCCCGGCCCAAGCATGGCTTTCTGGAACGTTGGGCAAAGCAGGGCGCCTTGCTCCTCAACAGTGTGCTGACGGTCGAAATGGCTCAGGCCGCATCACATCAGCGCAAAGGCTGGGAACAGTTTACCGATGAGATCATCCGGACGGTGAATGCCAAGGTCGACCCCGTCGTGTTCATGCTCTGGGGGGCCTATGCCCAGAAGAAGGCGGCATTTGTTGATGGAACGCGGCATCTGGTGCTGAAGGCCGCACACCCCTCCCCGCTTTCCGCGCATAACGGGTTTCTGGGGTGTCGGCACTTTTCGCAGGCAAACACGTTTTTGTCTGCCAACGGACAGGCGCCGATTGACTGGTCTCTGCCGGACCCGGCCTGACACCTATTTGTGGACGAGCGTCCCGGCCCCGCCTCGGGTGAAGATTTCAAGCAGCGTCACATGCGGGACGCGACCGTCAAGAATGACAGCGGCATCCACGCCACCTTCAACAGCCGTGATGCAGGTTTCCAGCTTAGGGATCATACCGCCGGATACGGTGCCATCCGCCTGAAGCTGCGCAATCCGCGCCGGATCAAGGTCGGTCAGCAAATTGCCGTCCTTATCGAGAACACCGGCGACGTCGGTCAGGAGGAACAGACGTGCAGCACCAACGTGTGTGGCGATCGCTCCGGCCATTGTGTCGGCGTTGATGTTGAAGGTTTCGCCATTCGCGTCAGGCGCAATAGGCGCGACGACAGGAATGACGCCATTATGCGTCAGCGTCTCGAGGATCTTCGGGTTGACCGCAATCGGCTCCCCGACAAATCCGATATCGACATTGCGTTCGATGCCCCGATTGGGATCGGGCTCACGGCCTTCAATCTTGCGCGCGGTGACAAGGCCGGCATCTTTGCCAGACAGCCCGACCGCTTGGCCACCGGCCTGCATGATCCAGCTAACAATTTCCTTATTAATGGCGCCCGATAGCACCATCTCCGCAACATAGGCGGTTTCCTTATCGGTCACGCGTAGGCCACCAACAAAGGTCGATTCGATGCCAAGTTGCTTGAGCATCCGGCCAATCTGCGGCCCGCCGCCATGCACAACGACAGGATTGATACCGACAGCTTTCAGAAGGACGATGTCCTCCGCAAAATTGCGCGCCGCTTCCGGATCCCCCATCGCATGGCCGCCATATTTCACGACGAACGTCTGGCCCGCATAACGCTGGATATAGGGCAGCGCCTCGGTGAGAATTTCGGCTTTGGCGAGCGCCGTCTGGTTGGGTGCGTGTCTGCTCATGATGGCGCGGGCGCTATGCGTTGACGGGCGTCAGGTCAAGTTTGCGGCCAAAACGGACGCACAAGACGATCAGGAGCGGCACGAACACGGTGACCAACGTCAGCTTGGCGATGATCTGCCCGGTCATCAAGTCGACAATGGGGATCGCCTGTCCAGTAACGGCATCGACGACCCCGTAGAAGGCAATCGTGATGAAAAGGACAGTATCGAGCGCCTGCGACAGCAACCCGGCGATCAGGCCGCGCAGCCATGCGGCACGACCGGCCCCGTCCCCCTTCAACTTTGTGAACACGTAAATGTTGAGGGTTTGGGAAATGCCATATGAAATCAGGCCGGCCAATTGCAACCGCGCGCCTTGGCCGAGAATGGCCTGAAACTGCTCCTGCGAATTCCAGAATGGTGCGGACGGAAGTCGGATGACGATCCAGATCAGCGCCATCGACAGTATCAAGGGGATGAAGCCGTACCGCACGAGTCGGTCTGCCGTCTCCTTGCCATGCAATTCGGCAACGGCGCTCGAGAGCACAACGAGCAGCAAAAAGGCGAAAATACCCGACTCGACGTGAAGGGGACCGATCTCCGCGATCTTCGTGCCAAGCACGCCCGCCAAAACGACAAGTCCGCCATAAATGAGCGAGTAGATAAACAGTGATCGCGACATGGTTCCCCCCCTTGGTCAGTTGTCCGTGTCGACGGCGTTTGGCCCCTTGTCAAATCAGCGCGTCGGAACCGGCACTGGCCCTGAATAATCATAAAAGCCCCGGCCCGTTTTGCGGCCGAGCCAGCCGGCCTCGACATATTTCACCAGCAGCGGCGCCGGACGGTACTTGCTGTCGCCGGTCGTGTTGTAGAGAACCATCACGATATCGAGACAGGTGTCGAGACCCACAAAGTCCGCCAGTTCCAGCGGGCCCATCGGGTGGTTGAGGCCGATGCGGCAGCCCTTGTCGATATCCTGGATGTTCGCGGTGCCCTGCCCCAGAACGAACACCGCTTCGTTAATCATCGGCAGGAGAATGCGGTTTACAACGAAACCGGGCTCATCCTCTGCATAAACGATTTCCTTCTTCAGGCTGTCGCAAAAGGCGCTGACCGTCTCAACCGTTGCTTTGGACGTCGCCAGACCGGGAATGACCTCAATCAGCCCCATCACAGGGACGGGATTGAAGAAGTGAATGCCGATAAAGCGCTCAGGATCAGGCGAGGCCTGTGCCATACGGGTGATGGGGATGGACGACGTGTTGGAGGCGAGGATCGCGTCTTCGCGCAGGACCTTGCCCACATCATTGAAAATAGCGCGTTTAATGTCTTCGCGTTCTGTGGCTGCTTCGATGACCAGGTCTGCACTGGCAAAGGAGGCGCTTCCGGCGACAGGAGTTATGCGGGAGAGAACCGCCTCACGGGTCGCGGCGTCGATCTTTTCACGATCAACCAGCCTTTGCAGACCTTTGGCAACGGTCGCTTTGCCCGCCTCTGCCCGCGTGATGTCTACATCCGAAAGAAGAACGTCATACCCAGCTTGGGCCGAAACCTGCGCAATGCCTGCGCCCATCTGACCGGCGCCAATGATGCCAATGATTTTCATGTCGAACCCCTGGGAAGTCTGATTGTCGTTATTTGCGCTGCCTCTATCGACTCAAAGAGGGATCGGCTAGAACAATCCAATGCTGGCATTCTACGTGCTGGCCGCGGCGGCAGCGATGCTGCCAAAGCCCGGCGAACTGAAGAGTTTTGAAGACTGGGCCGTCGGTTGCGACAATGTCCGTCGATGCACGGCTGTATCCTTGATGGAAATGGAATCAGGCGAGAATCAGCTCACCGTTTCCATCGTTCGTGGAGGCGGTCGCCAAGACGCCCCACGCTTGAGCATTGCCAATATCGAAGACCGGAAATCGGGAGACCTCAGTCTGGTTGCCGATGGCACCATGGTCATCGGTTCGGCCAGCTTAAAGGGTCAGGACGCACCCTTTGAACTCAATCTTCCAGCCGATGCCATTGCAAAGTTGAAGGCGGCGAAAACTGTCGAACTCCGCGACGCAGCAGGCGCATCGCTCGGCGGGGCATCGCTTCGAGGCGTGGTGGCGGCACTTCTTTACATGGATGACCGTCAAGGTCGGGCAAAGTCTGAGACCGCGATGATCTCCCTTGGGAACCGTCCGGCCACCGCATTGGCAGCGCCGCCCTCCATTCCCCTCATTCCCAGCAGAGCCCGCCCGAACGGCCCACGCTTCAAGTTATCGGCGAAGGACATTGCGGCGCTTCAGGCACGCACATCATGCGATGCTGAACCGGGCGTTTCAGATGTGCATGAGGCCTATCACCTCAGCGGGTCGACTTGGTTGGCTTTGGTCCCCTGCGGATCCGGCGCCTATAACTTCATGTCCGTGCCCGTGCTGGTCAACCGCAGCATCGGACGGCGGATGAAGATCGCCTCCTTCGATTTCGCCCCGGGCTTTACCGAAGCGGGCGGACCACCGATGCTCGTCAATGCGGACTGGGATGCCGCTACAGGCCAACTGAGCAGCTATGCCAAGGGACGTGGCCTCGGTGATTGCGGCAGTGCTGAGACCTATACATGGGACGGGTCAAAATTTCGGCTCTTGTCCAAGATTGCGATGGAAGATTGCCGGGGTGTGATCGACTGGATCCCTGTCTGGCAAGCCACTACCCAGACCCGCAAATAAGCGGCGTCTAGCGCGAAGCGCCCGGTTTCCAGAGAATATCCGTCGCCCCTTGGTCGTTGGCATGGCGCGCGGCCACGAAGAGCCAATCCGAAAGACGGTTGATGTAACGCTGCGCTTCAGGATTGAGAGGCGCGGCACGATTGGCATGCACCATCGCACGTTCAGCACGACGGGCAACAGAGCGTGCCACATGAAGTGCGCAGGCAAGCGGAGATCCGCCCGGCAGAATGAAGCTGGATAACGGCGCCATCGCCTCATTCATCGCGTCAATTTCATGCTCGAGCCGCGCAGTCTGGCTGGCCACGATCCGCAGCACCATTTCCGACGGCGTAAAATCCTCTCCGGGCGTTGCCAAATCGGCACCCAGATCAAACAAATCGTTCTGGATCATGCGGAGACGATCAAGATCTGTCCCCACTGCATGTTGAGCGGCAACCCCCATCAGGCTGTTCAACTCATCCACATCGCCAATCGCGGCGATGCGGTCCGAGTCCTTAGGTGTCCGGCTCCCGTCGACAAGGCCGGTCGTACCGTCGTCGCCGGTTCTCGTGTAGATTTTGGTTAGTTTGACCAAGGGTTAGCCTCGCGATGAGGCGAGAAGGACCACCACAATCAGGATAGCCACCGCCTGAAAGATCACGCGGTGCATCATCGCCTTGTTCTGCTTCACGCTTGACGCGCTGGGGCCGACTCCATCCCCCTTCAGATCTTCCTCAGTGGTTTTCAAAAAGGCAACCACGCCACGCACCAGCGCCACCACAGTGGCGATCATGGCCGCAACGAGAAGCAGGATCAGAAATGTATTTCCCATATTGATTACTCATAGACTGGCCTTGTCAGCGGGCAAAGCATTTCATGCATGTGACCTGACAGCACGCCATTGCGCCTTTAGTCCGAAAAGCAAAACCCGTCCGGAAGGACACCTGCCCGCAATCCGGCAACAAGTGCCTCCGGATCGATGCCATCTGCCCGCATGGCCGAGAGCGTTGGCGCATGTTTACGCTTAGCGAGGCGGGAGCCTGCCGCATCCAAAATCAGCTTATGGTGATGATAGGCGGGCGGGCGGATATCCAAAATGTTCTGGATCAACCGATGGATGTGCGTTGAGTCGAAGAGATCGCGCCCACGCACCACATCGGTGACGCCTTGCCAGTCATCGTCCACAACGACGGCGAGATGATAAGCAGCCGGCGCATCCTTCCGGGCGATCACAACGTCACCAAGCCTTTCTGGCGTTGCTTGGACCTCACCTGCATCTGCATCGGTCCATGTGAGATAGCCTGATCGGCGCACTGCCTCCGCCACATCAAGCCGCCAGCTGTAAGGACGTCCGTCCCCCGGATCATCACGCCCCTTGCACGTGCCGGGATAGACCGGCTGCGCATCACTCTGTGGCGCATCGATATTGGCAGCCACCTCAGCGCGCGTGCACCAGCACCGATATGCCAGTCCTTGCGCCACGATTCGGTCGAGAGCCGCGGCATAAGCGGAATGCCTGTCCGACTGGAACATGACGTCCCTGTCCCAGTTCAACCCTAGCCAGCGCAAATCCTCATAGATGCCGTCCACATGTTCGGGTCGGCACCGGGTCTGATCGATATCTTCGATCCGCAGAAGAAAGCGCCCATGCCCGGCTTGGGCAAGGTCGTGCGCGCGGAAGGCAGAATAGGCATGGCCTAGGTGCAAGCGCCCGGTTGGGCTTGGCGCAAAGCGGGATGCAGATTTCGTGATCATTTGCCCCCTTGACCCCAAGATGTTGTAGATGCAGTCATAATCATGCAAGCTTTACCTGCAAGGAAAGTGCGCAAGAAGGGGAACGTGACAACCATGTATCATCCCGATCTCATCCGTCATCCGGACAGTTGCCCGGCGCTCGTTCTGAATGCAGATTTTACGCCTTTATCTTACTACCCGCTGTCGCTGTGGCCATGGCAAACCGCCGTTAAGGCCATGTTCCTCGATCGCGTCGATGTCGTTGCGCACTATGAGCGGGAAGTGCGAAGTCCCACTGCGCGGTTGCAGCTGCCCTCTGTCATCGCGCTCAAGCAATATGTGCGGCCGTCGGCCCATCCAGCCTTTACCCGATTCAACCTTTTCCTGCGTGACCGCTTCCTCTGCCAATATTGCGGTTCTCCCAAGGATCTGACGTTCGACCACATTGTTCCTCGTGCCCAAGGTGGCCGAACGACGTGGGAGAATGTCGCGACAGCCTGTTCGCCCTGCAACCTGCGCAAAGGCGGTCGCACGCCGCGTGAAGCTGGTATGCGCTTGATGCATACAGCGCATTGCCCGACGACCTGGGAACTTCAGGAACATGGGCGCAGCTATCCGCCCAACTACCTGCACGAAACCTGGCGGGACTGGCTGTATTGGGACATTGAACTGACGCCGTAGCGCACGATGCGCTTACTTGGTGTGGTAGGGGTTTTTCCCACCACGCAGCGTCAGCCGGACAGGAACAGCGCCGAAGCCCAGCTCACTGCGGATGCCATTCACGAGATAGCGGCGATAGCTTTCCGGCAGGTCTTCAACCCGATTCCCAAATACGACAAAGCTCGGCGGGCGCGTCTTGATCTGCGTGATGTAGCGCAGCTTAGCGCGTTTGCCGCCCGGTGCTGGCGGTGGGTTCTTTTCAACCGCCCGCTCAAACCAGCGGTTGAGCTGGCCGGTCGACACACGCTGGCTCCAAGCCTCTCGCACTTCAAACGCCACTTCGAGAATCTGGTCGATGCCTTTTCCGGTCGCAGCTGAAATTGTGATCAGCGGCACGCCCCTCACTTGGGCGAACCCCTCATCAAGCGCCTTGCGTATACCTTGGAAAAGCGCGCTGCCCTGTTCGACCGTGTCCCATTTGTTGAGGACAACAATCATGGCACGGCCTTCAGAGAAAATCTGATCTGCGATGCGAAGATCCTGCGCTTCCAACCCGCGCGTCGCATCGAGCAAAAGGACGACGACTTCCGCAAAATCGATTGCGCGCTGGGTATCGGCTGCGGACAGGCGTTCCAGCTTGTCTTCCACCTTCGCCTTGCGGCGGAGGCCCGCCGTATCGATGAGGCGGACTGGCTTGTCTTTCCATTCCCAGTCAATGCTGATCGAGTCGCGTGTGATGCCGGCTTCGGGGCCGGTGATCATGCGGTCTTCGCCCAGCAATTTGTTGACGAGCGTAGACTTGCCAGCGTTCGGACGACCAACGATGGCCAGCTTCAGTGGGCCGTTTTCGTCTTCATCCTCTTCCACCTCGACGGCAAACTCGTCCTCGTCCTTTTCGATGTGCGGCAAAAGCGCCTGGAACAGATCATCCATGCCTTCCCCATGTTCGGCGCTGAACGGAATGGGATCGCCCAAGCCAAGGTTGTAGCATTCCAGAACGCCCGACTCTCCCGCGCGACCTTCGCACTTGTTGGCGAGGATGATGACCGGCGTCGACAGGCTGCGCAGCCAGTTGGCAATTTCCGAATCCAGCGGGGTGACCCCAGCGCGCGCGTCGAGCACGAACAGCGCGACATCGGCATGGCGTGCCGCCGACTCGGTCTGCATCCGCATCCGGCCGGGGAGAGTCTGTTCATCCTCATCTTCAAAACCGGCCGTATCAACGACGCGGAATTCGAGGCCGATCAGATTGGCATCGCCTTCGCGCCGGTCACGCGTAACGCCGGGACGGTCATCGACCAGCGCGATGCGCTTGCCAACCAACCGGTTGAACAATGTTGATTTGCCGACATTAGGCCGCCCGATGATGGCGACCACGGGGAGCGCGGAGGCCATCTCCAAAGCTCCCTTAACGCCAGGCGGTCAGGCGACCGTCATTTGTAAGAATGAACAGCGTACCGTCCGCTACCAAGGGTGACAGCAGCACGGGTCCACCCGCCTTCGTCGTTGACTGCACCGTTCCATCTGCGGGCGACACATTGACCAACTGCCCTTGTGAGCTGGCAAGAATCAAGCGGTCGCCTGCGAGAACTGGCCCCGACCAGCTGATCGGGTCCTTCTTCTTTGCTTCCTTGCGATAGCGAGGAAGCTGGGTGGCCCAACGCACCTTGCCGCTACCGCGCGCGATGCACAGCAGGCGGGCATCGTCAGTCACCACAAATACCCATTCGCCAGCCACCCAAGGCGTTGAAATGCCGCCGACGTTGATTTCCCAAAGGCGCTGGCCCGTGACCAGTTCAAGGCTGACCATGCGGCCACCCTTACCCACCGCAAACACACGACCGCGATCAATGACCGGGCTCGCGTCAATATCAGACAGAGCAGACACCGATGTCGAAATGCTGGTGCGGGTCAGGGCGTCCGCCCAAAGGACGCGTCCGTTTTCATAACGATAGGCGTTGAGTTCACCTGACGAGAAGCCGGCGACAACTGTGCCCTGCGCAATGGCCGGCGCTGCCACGCCAAAAACGCCGGTCAATTCCGTCGCTCCGGCTTCGGTCCATTCCACCGAACCGTCGCTCGCCTTGAGGGCGAAGATCTGGTTATCGGAACTCATGGCATAGACGTTGCCATTGCCGAATGAAGGTGCGCCGCGCAGCGGTCCACCGGGGCGCTTCTTCCAGATGACGCTGCCGTCGGAAGCTTTGAGCGCAGCCACATCGCCAAGACCGTTGGTCGCATATAAAACGTCGCCTTCGACGCTCACGCCGCCGCCCCAGGCAGCCTTGCGGTCTTTGCCGTCGACACCGAAGCTGACAGTCCAAACATCCTTGCCGGATTTCACATCAAAAGCGTGAATACGGGCCGCCGTATCCATGACGTAGATACGGCCTGCCGCGACAACGGGAGGCGACGCCAAACGCACCTTCTTGCTGGTTCCGCTGATCGAGACCGACCAAACTTTTCCAAGAGCCTGAGGCAGAGCCAAATGCTCCATCGACTTGGCGCCATTGCCGCCGGGCTGCGCCCAGCTATCATTGGGCTGTGCGGGCGGCAGAAGCACCGAGACATCCGCAAGCGCGGGATCCGGCTCTGCTGCGGCCTCTGACGTCAGGATAGCAACGCGTTGGCCCAAGACCGGGGTCTTCGGTTTCTTGGAGCCGCCGCCGAACACGCCGCAACCGGCAACCGCCAGCAGGACAGGCGCCAAGATCAGCACCCTGCCGAATTTGCCCGACAGTCTTTTCATCATTGTTTTCCTTGATTGGCAGCGCCCGTCACGCGTGCGTTGAGCGAAGCCGCCATATTGGCTGCGCGACCACGGATCGTTTCGGGGACATTTTCATCCGCTGCAATATCCGCAAACATCTTTGCTGCAGGCTGAACGCGGTTCTTTTTCAAATAAGCGATCGCCACCATTTCACCGGCACTGCCAAACCAGGGATTCCCCTTAATGGCCAGCGGGGAAAGACGCGTAATAACTTCATCCGGCGCCAAACGGTCATATTGCACCGAGGTCTGTCGGACGAGGGCGAGATCACGCCAGGGTTCGGGAATGTCCTTATCCTTGGCAATCTGACCATAAAGCTTGGCCGCGCCATCAAGATCGCGCTTCTGAAGCAGAAGCGCCGCGTCTATCAGCATTGCCGTCGCACGAGAGCCTTCATTCGGGGATGCCATGAGCGGCGCCAGCGCCTTGCGCGTCCCCGCATCATTGCCCGTCGTTGCCTTGCGCAGCGCATCGTCCAGCTGTTCGCTTTCCAAGCTGGCCGCCTTAAACTGTCGATCCTGCCAGACGAGCCATCCCGCCAACGCTGCCAGCCCGAGGCCGATGCCAGCGATGATCCAGCGACCATAACGCTTCCAGAACCCTGTCAGCTGATCGCGGCGAAGCTCCTCATCGACTTCCCGCAGGAAGCTGTCTTCGGTCGTATTGATGGGCGGCAGCGCCAAAACGTATCTCCCAAGAGCAAAGCGTAGCCTCCCTTAGCCGCGCACCGGGCAGAGGGGAAGCGCCTACGCGCAGGTCAGGCCTTGTAGATTTGTTCCGCCCCAGGGAAGCTGCGGCTGCGCACTTCCTTGGCATATTGCTCCACCGCTTCGGCAACAAAGCTGTGCATGCCGCCATAGCGCTTCACGAACTTCGGCGTTCGTTCGAACAGGCCAAGCATATCTTCGGTCACCAATACCTGACCGTCGCAGTGCGCAGAGGCGCCAATGCCGATGGTCGGGCATTTGACCTTCTGGGTAATCTCGATCGCAATCGGCTCCAGAACGCCTTCAATCACCATGGCGAAAGCGCCAGCGTCCGACATGGCAATCGCATCTTCGACGATGGCCTTGGCTTCCTCATCGCTTTTGCCGCGCACGCCATAGCCTCCGAGAATGTTCACCGCCTGAGGCGTGAGGCCGACGTGCGACATCACGGGAATGCCGCGTGACGTCAGAAATTCAACCGTCGGCGCCAACACCTTGCCGCCCTCAATCTTGATGCCCGCAGCACCCGTCTGCTTGAGCAATTCAGACGCATTCTTGAACGCCTGTTCCGGTGAAGCTTCGTAGCTGCCAAACGGCATGTCGACGATGACGGCGGCATGATAGCTGCCGCGCACCACCGCTGCGCCATGAAGCGCCATCATTTCCATCGTCACGGCAACTGTGTGCGGCAGACCGTAAATGACCTGACCGAGCGAATCTCCGACCAACAGCAGATCACAGTGCGGATCGAGGATCTGCGCCATGCGCACGGTGTAGGCCGTCAGCATGACCAAAGGCTCCCCGCCCTTGCGTTGCCGTATCGTCGGCACGGTGAGCCGCTTCATCGGCGTCGGCGTCGGGTTCGCGCGACTGGTGGAGGTATCAAGCGTCAGGGTTGTGGAGGTCGTAGACATCACTGCTCCTTACGCGGGTGAAGCGTCAGATTGAAGCGCTCTCTTCAAATTGCGCCGCCGCCGGTCTTCTTGTGACAATTTTGCGACAAATCCTTGCCGCAATGCAGCAAAATCGATACGGGGCCGTAACAAGACTGTCACAATCAACCAATCACCGAACGTTTTACGGGATCTCAGGGGGCTCTTTCCGCGAAAATGACGGATTTGCATCGTTCTTCTATTCTGCCTGAAGTGCAGGTTGAAGCCGCCCTTCCCCGATTTTCTGCAGCCCGCTTACTTCGCGCGTTCCTGACGGTTCCTGCGCTTGAGGCGAGCTTCCTGCTGTCCCTGCTCAGTTTCGTGGCGCTGGCCGGCATTCTGCTGTTCATTCTGACCCCGGTGCCGCTGCCCGCTATCGGCGTGGGCATTTCAGCCTATGCCTTTCTGCCGATGGTCAGCGGTTCAATCGTGTGGGTGTTGGTAACAGGCGTTGAGCGTTTTCTCCGTATCGATGAAAAAGCGGTTCATGCCCGCCTGCCTTGGATGCTGGGCACGGCGATGGCGACCAGCCTGGCCATCCCCGTCTATGGCATGTTCAAGCAGTACATTTTGAAGGCACAGGGCTTTCCGTTCGATCCCGCTCTGGCGGCAATCGATCGTTTCCTCTTTGCCGGGCAAGACCCCTGGGTCATCCTGCATGATCTTTTTGGTTCGGTTTGGTTCACCATTGTGGTCGACCGCGCCTACACCATTTGGGCTGTGATCCTGATGGCCTGCCCGGTCGTCTGGGCGGCCGTGGTGAAGGACCCGGTCATTCGCGCCCGCCTTATCGGTTGCTGGATCGGCGTCTGGTTGTTCATTGGCGGCGTCGCAGCCTGGCTGCTCGCCTCAGCTGGGCCCATGTATTATCCTCACCTTGTCGGACCAGATCAAAGCTTCTCCATGCTCCACGACCGTATAGTTGAGCTTGGCCAACTGGCCGAACTGGCCGGCAGCAAGCTGGCGACGCCGATGGGGCATGTGGCCCTGCTCAATCGCTATATTCAGGGCAACTATGTGCCCGGCTTCGGCATTTCTGCGATGCCATCTGTCCATGTCGCTATGGCGACCTTGTTCGCGATTGGCGGCTTTGCCCTTCATCGCTGGCTTGGCTGGCTCATGACGGCCTATGCCGTCCTCATCTGGATCGGCTCTGTGTATCTGGGCTGGCATTATGCCACCGACGGCATCGTCGGCGCGTCGATGACCATCGGTTTGTGGAAATTGTCCGGCAAACTTGCCGAGCCTTTTGAAGAGCGCCTTCGTCGCATCTGAGTCTGGCTAAACGAAAGCGCTCTGGCGCGGTCTAGCTGAGCGCTGCGCTCCACTCTTCCGCCTTAAATCCGATCAGCAATCCGCCGGAATGCTCCACAATCGGCCGCTTGATCATCGATGGCTGAGCCAGCATCAGCGCAATGGCCTTGGTCTGATTCAGATTGGTCTTGTCGCTATCTGCCAACTTCTTGAAAGTTGTGCCCGCTTTGTTGAGGACCTTTTCCCAGCCCAGCACATCACACCAGCGCGACAGGTGCGCTTCATCGACCCAGGATTTTTTAAAATCGTGAAATTCATGCTCCAGACCTTTGGTGGTCAACCATGTGCGGGCCTTTTTGACCGTGTCGCAATTCGGAATTCCGTAGAGTGTAATTGGCATATCGCCCCTTCACATGGGTTTCATGAGTAAACTGATCCTATGACCCTAGCTGGTGGTCGCCGCATTTACATCCATATTCGGCCCGGCTCCCCTCTCGCGCCCAAATCCGCGCGGGGAAACCTGCCCTCCGATACCAGACGTTAAGAAGACGCGCGCTAAAGCAACCATATTGGCTTTATTCTTCCAGGTAGAGAGCGTGCCCGATCTAGACCCCCTGCTGGCAATGCCCGTTCTGCCCGTGCTGGTTGCGCTCGCGGCATCGGTACTCGTCCAGTTCAGCAAAAGGGGTCCAAGTCCGGAAGGGGCCCTGCCGAACACTCTTGTCTCGATCGGCCTGTGGTTCATCGGCCCGTTGCTGTTCGCCGGATATGTGAACGAAATCCTCGCCGCAATTCGAGGCGCCTATGACAGCCTCGGCATCCCGCGCCTGCCCGCCTCCGTGTGGACAGGCATGCCCGTCGCACTCGTAATGCTGATCACGCTTACCTGCCACGACTTTTGCGATTACTGGAACCACCGCTTCATGCATTTGCGCTGGGCGTTTCCCGTCCATGCCGTCCATCATTCGGATACACATGTCGACGGCCTCACGACATTTAGGGCCCATGGCCTGGAAAAGGTCGTGATGCAGGCGTCCTATATCCTGCTGATCTCATGGATGAATGTGCCCGCCCTTCCGGCCGTTGGGCTTTGGTTTCTCGTGACGCTGCACAATTGCTATGTCCATCTGGACCTTGACTGGACCCACGGGCCCTTCCGCCATGTGCTCGCCTCGCCGCGCTTCCACCGCTGGCACCATGCGGATGTGCCCATCGCTTACGGGAAGAATCTCGCCAATATTCTCCCCATCTGGGATGTCATGTTTGGCACCTATATCAATCCCGGTCCCTGCACTGCACCGATGGGATCACGCGAGATGGACATTCCGTCGACCAATCTGCCGAGGCTCTTGATCTGGCCAGTGATTGGTTGGGGTCGATTAATCCGGGAGGAAGTGGAGAGGCGCGCGGAGCGTCAATCCAAACGGCGGCCCAACGTGACCACCGCCTGACGCTCATAGCCAAGGCTCTCATAAAAACCGAGCGCTGCCGCATTGTCATCCCGGACCATAAATTGAATTTTCGGGCTGCCCCGTTCTCGCAGCCAGCTCTCGCAAGCAGCCATCATTGTCCTTCCAAGCCCAGCTTTGCGGTATTTTGGAGCGACAGCTAGATAATAGACCCAGCCACGATGCCCATCGAAACCGACCACCGCCGAGGCAACGATCTCCGCCTCACGCCGAATGATGAGAATGTCCGACGTCGGTGTTTCCAAAGCAAGCGCAATATCCGCGCGCGGGTCATTCCAAGGACGTGTTAGACCGCATAAATCCCACAGCGCGACAAGCGCTTCGGTATCAGCCGAAACCGCAGTCTCGGCGATGCCCGTCACTCCCACTCAATGGTGCCGGGCGGCTTTGACGTATAATCATACACCACGCGGTTGATGCCCTGCACCTCGTTGACGATGCGGGTCGCGACGCTGCTGAGGAAGTGGCTGTCGAACGGATAGATATCCGCCGTCATCCCATCCGTGCTGGTCACAGCCCGCAAGGCGCAGACGTTATCGTAGGTGCGATGGTCACCCATGACGCCGACTGTCCGCACGGGCAGAAGCACCGCGAACGCTTGCCAGATCGCGTCATAGAGGCCCGCATTGCGGATTTCTTCAAGGTAGATGGCGTCCGCCTTGCGCAGAATGTCGCAGCGTTCCTTCGTCACTTCGCCGGGGATGCGGATGGCAAGGCCGGGTCCGGGGAAGGGATGACGCCCCACGAAGATATCCGGCAGGCCCAGTTCACGGCCCAGCACGCGGACTTCATCCTTGAAGAGCTCACGCAGCGGTTCAACGAGTTTCATGTTCATACGTTCGGGCAAGCCGCCAACATTGTGATGGCTCTTGATCGTAACGCTCGGGCCACCCGTGAACGACACCGATTCAATGACGTCAGGGTAGAGCGTCCCTTGTGCGAGGAAATCAGCCCCACCGATCTTCTTGGCCTCTTCCTCAAACACATTGATGAATTCGGCACCAATGAATTTGCGCTTCTTTTCCGGGTCGGTCAGTCCGGCCAAGCCCGCCATGAAGCGCGCTTCTGCGTCCACGACAACGAGCGGGATGTTGTAATGATCGCGGAACATGGTCTCTACCTGCCCGCGCTCATCCTTGCGCAGCAGCCCGTGATCGACAAACACACAGGTGAGCTGGTCGCCAATGGCTTCATGGATAAGGATAGCGGCCACGGAGGAATCCACGCCGCCGGACAAGCCACAGATCACACGTCCGCTGCCAACTTGCTTGCGGATTTCCGCAATTTTGGTCGCGCGGAATTCCGCCATGGTCCAGTCACCGGAAAGACCGCAAACCTTGTGCGCGAAATTGGCGATCAGCTTTGCACCATCGGGTGTGTGGACGACTTCCGGGTGGAACTGGGTGCCGAAATATTTTCGCTCTTCGTCGGCGATCACGGCAAAGGGGGCGCCGTCGCTGATGGCGACAATGTTAAAGCCGGGGGCAAAGCGCGTCACCTTGTCGCCATGGCTCATCCAAACCTGATGCCGTTCTCCCACCGCCCAAAGGCCGTCGAACAGCGCGCAGTTTTCCGTCACGGTCAGGAAAGCGCGGCCAAATTCTCCGCCATCCCCCGTTTCATGGCCGGGCCGCACTTCGCCGCCCAACTGATGCGACATGACCTGCTGGCCATAGCAAATGCCGAGAATGGGAACGCCGCTGTCAAACAGCACTTGAGGCGCGCGCGGGCTGCCGTCCTCCGGCACACTGGCAGGTGAGCCTGACAGGATGATGCCCTTGGGCTGCATCCGGTGGAAGGAGGCTTCAGCAGAAGTGAACGGCGCGATTTCGCTGTAAACGCCCGCTTCGCGCACGCGGCGTGCGATCAGCTGGGTCACTTGGCTGCCAAAATCGACGATGAGGATGGAATCGGAGTGCTGGACGGTCATGACGGGCCGATAAAGAGCGCGCCGCCCGCTGTCCAGTTTGTCGGGCCCCTAAAGCGGAAAGGACCGGCCCTTTCAGACCGGTCCTTCACATATCAGCCACGCAAGCCCGAGAGGTCGACATCCGCCACGCGGCCAAAGCGCGTCACGCAGCTGAAGCGCCCCTTGTCATAGCCATCATTGTAACGGTCATAGCGGTTGCCCCAGCGATCATTGCGATCCCAGCCATTGCTCCAGTTGCGGTTGCGATAGCCGCGATCCTCAACAACCAAGCGCCCACGAACTTCATAGCCGCCACGGATGCGGTCGATCCGCGTCACATCGGTCACCCGTGCCCAGCCGCCATAACGGTTGGCTTCGCTGCGGGCGGCCTGAACGCACTGTTCAACAGCACTGCGGCTGGAATAGCCATTCTCGTAATAGCCACCCCGGTCGTCATATCGGTCATCACCCCAACCCCGACCACGATCCCGGTAGCGATCGTCATAGCGATTTCGCGAGGACGCCGCAGAAGCGACAGCGGCAATCCCCCCAATGATGAGCGCGCCTGCAATCACGTCCCCTGCGCTGATGCCATCGTGGTGGCGGCGATAGGACCGGGCATCGGCCGGCAGGGCCGTTACCAACATTGCGCCCGACGTCGCCATCAGCGCGGTCTTTGAGAGCATCTTCATACATCGTCTCCATCACATGGCCGACAATCAAGCGTCGGCAGAAACGACTATGCGAATCGCGCGATGACAACTTGCTGAACCGGTTTGTAGTCGCAGGTTCAGGAATTTCCTCCGGCCAAGAGGCGCTTAGCGCGGGCGCACCTCCAGCCCGGTCCATTTCGCAACGAACGACCAAAGATCGGCCGTTTCTGAAATGATCTTGTCGGTCGGCTTGCCGGAGCCATGCCCTGCCCGCGTCTCAATTCGGATGAGGTGCGGCTTGGTGCCGATGTCCGATGCCTGCAGCTGCGCTGTGTACTTGAAGCTATGGCCCGGCACGACGCGGTCATCAGTGTCTGCCGTCGTCACGAGGATGGCGGGATATTCCTTTCCGGGCGTAATGTTGTGATAGGGCGAATAGGACCGCAGCACCTTGAAGTCCGCCTCCTTGCCTGGATCTCCATAATCATCGACCCAATAGCGACCGGCGGTGAAGCGATTGAAGCGCAGCATATCCATCACGCCCACAGCGGGGATGGCGGCTGCAAACAGATCGGGCCGCTGGTTGACGACCACGCCAACCAAAAGGCCGCCATTTGAGCGCCCCTCAATGGCCAGCTTGCCCTTGGCCGAGATGTTATTGGCGATGAGGTAGTCGCCCGCTGCGATAAAATCATCGAACACATTCTGCTTGCGGGCGAGGCGACCGGCGTCGTGCCATTCCTTCCCATACTCACCACCGCCACGCAGATTAGCCACCGCCAGCACCCCGCCCTGTTCCAGCCAGGCCAGACGCGTCGGCGCAAAAGTGGGTGTCTGCGAGATGTTGAACCCGCCATATCCATAAAGGATCGTGGGCGCGCCGGCGGGCGTATCCTTGCGCTTCACGATGTACATCGGAATGCGGGTGCCGTCCTTTGAGGTGTAGAAGACCTGATCGGTCACATAGTCGGCAGGGTCAAACGCAACCTTGGGCTGGAAGAACAACTCTGCTTTCCCGGTGGCGGTGTTGTAGCGATAGACCGAAGGCGGCACCGCAAAGCTGGAGAAGGTGTAGAAGGTTTCGGGATCACCGCCCGACCCGCCGAAGCCAGCGGCTGTTCCGATAGAGGGCAGCGGGATGGTCGACACCAGACGCCCGTCCAATTCGCGCAATTCAGCTTCGGACCGGGCATCGCCCAGATAGGCTACGATTAGCCGGTTGCCGACGAGCGAGGCGCCGACCATCGCATCCCCGGTCTCTGCAATGACGGTCGCAGGCGCAAGGCGCGGCTTTTCAACGTTCAGAGTCACAATCTGCCCACGCGGCGCGGCGCGATTGGTGCGGAAATAGAATGTCGGCCCAACCGAGCCCGCCAATTGCCATTCATAGTCCAGCCCGCCAACCAGCTTCTTGAACTTCACAGCCTTGCTCAGGCCTTGCTTGGCGTCGAGCGAACCCACGGTCAGTTCGTAGCGCTCATCAGTACCGCCCGACGACGTGATGAGGATATAGCGCCCGTCATCCGTGACTTCCGCCGAATGGCCGAGCAGCGGCCGGTCCGGCGTTTGGTAGACAAGCCGATCCTCGGCCTGCTGCGTCCCGACCTTGTGATACCAGACCTGCTGGTTGGTATTCAGCGACTGGAAGGCGGCGCCCTTTTTCGGCTCTGCAAAGCGCGAATAGAAGAAACCCGCATTGTCCTTGGTCCAGGCAATGTTGGAGAATTTGACCCATTTGATGTCATCTTCAAGCGCTGCGCCTGTCTCCGCATCGATGACGCGCAAGGTACGCCAGTCGGTTCCGCCATCCTGCACGGCATAGGCCAGATAACGCCCATTGGGAGACGGCTGCCATTCGGCCAGCGCCGTCGCGCCGTCTTTGGCCCAAGCATTGGGATCAATCAGCAGCTTTGGCGTCCCGCTCACCCCCTGCTGCACCATCAGGACCGACTGGTTCTGCAATCCATCATTACGGGTGTAGAAATAATTCTCACCTGCTTTGCGTGGCGTGCCCATGCGCTGGAAATTGAAGAGCTGCTTCAGGCGGGAGGCGAAGATGTCCCGACCCGGCAACGTCTCCAAATACGATCCTGTCAGCTTGTTCTGCTGGTCAACCCAGTTGCGGACTTCGGCATCGTTGCGCACGTCATTCTCAAGCCAGCGATAGGGGTCTGCCACTTTTTCCCCGAACTGGGTTTCGACAATGCCGTCGCTGCGGGTGTGCGGATAATCAGGCTTGGGCTGGCCGGGGACGGTGCCCGCGCTGGCGGCCGTCGCCGCTAAAGACAGTATCATCATCGATATACGCCGCATCTGCGGAGGCTCCTTACGCAACAATATGGATCATTACGCGCGGTGTAGAGGTGACAGGCAAGCCATTGCAAGCGCGCGCGCTTTGGACGAAGTTGACATCAGAGGAGAACATCATGCGGAAATTTGCCCTTGCCCTGTTACTGACGGTTTCAAGCCCGGCACTCGCGGCCCCATCGGACGATCTAAAGACAGTCATCGCCGATCATTGGGCCTGGTTCCTGAAGGAGAACCCGACGGCGGCGTCCTCGCTTGGCGTGCGTGACTATGATGATAAGCTCTCTGACTATAGCCTTGCCGCCCGCGACAAATCCGCAGCGGAAGCGCAAGCTCTCCTCGATCGGTTAAAGGCGATCCCCGATGCCGGACTGACCGATGCCGACCGGGCCAATAAGGGCGTTCTCTCCCGCATCCTGAGCGAGCAGATTGAGAGCAACCGCTTCGGCCAGCGGCTCATGCTGTTCACGACCTATTCCAGCCCGCATCAGGGCTTTGCCGATCTCGGGTCTTATGTGCCGCTCTACACCGCAGCGGATTACCGCAGCTATCTGACGCGCCTTCCGCAGTTTCCGAAGATCAATGCCGACATCATTTCCATCACGCGGCAGGCGATTGCCAAGGGTTTTGTCCAGCCCTGTGAGGCGATGAACGGGTTTGAGACGACCATCACCGGCGCCATTGCCGGAAAGCCTGAGGACACGCGTTTTTACGAGCCCTTCAAGCGCAACAAACCCAATGATGTCAGCGACGCTGATTGGGCCGCGATGAAAGCAGAAGGCCTGCGCATCATCCGCGACGTTCTGACGCCGGCCTATCAGCAATTCTCGGACTTTTACGTGAAGGAGTATAAGCCAAAATGCGCCGCAAAGGTGGGCGTGTCTTATCAACCTGGTGGCAAAGACTATTACGCCTTCCAAGCCCGGTCCCACACGACGACGGACCTGACACCCGCGCAAATCCATGACATTGGGTTGAGTGAAGTTGCGCGCATCCTCACCCGGATGGACACAGTGGCCAAGCAAGCGGGCTATGCCGACCGGCAGAGCTTCATCGCCAAGCTGCGCAGTGACCCGACTTACTACGCCAAATCCCCCGAAGAGCTGATGGAGGCCGCCGCGCGTCAGGCGAAACTGATCGACGGCATGTTGCCGCAATATTTCGGAAAGCTGCCACGCCTCACCTACGGCTTGAAGGAAATCCCCAAGGAAACGGCGGAAACGACGACCACGGCCTATTACAGCCCCGGCTCACTCGCCTCTGGCATTGCGGGGTTCTACTACGTCAACACATCCAAGCTGGACCAGCGGCCCATCTACGAGCTGCCCGCGTTGACCGCGCATGAAGCGGTGCCCGGCCACCATTTCCAAGGCGCGTTGCAGCAAGAAATCGACATGCCCGATTTCCGCAAGCACGCGGCATGGTTCACCGCCTATGGCGAAGGCTGGGGCCTCTATTCCGAGTATCTGGGCGAAGAAATGAGCCTGTACGACACGCCCGAAAAGATGATGGGCCGCCTGTCCTACGAAATGTGGCGCGCCTGTCGTCTCGTCGTCGACACCGGCATGCATTCCAAGGGATGGACCAAGGCGCAGGCGATCAAGTTCATGACCGACAACAGCGCGCTTTCCGCCGCGAATATTGAGGCGGAGGTCAACCGCTACATTTCCTGGCCCGGACAGGCGCTCGGCTACAAGATCGGCGAGATCAAGCTGCGGGAGTTGCGCGCTAAGGCAACCGCGGCACTCGGCCCGAAGTTCGACCTGCGTCGCTTCCACGACGCTGTTCTGGCGCAAGGTGCGGTGCCGCTTGATGTGCTGGAACAGGCGATCGATCGCTGGATTTCGGCGGAGAAGGCAAGGGCTTAGGCCACCTGATCCGGTTCCTGTCGAGCGAAGTCGAGACACCTGACGCGGCGCCTGTGTCCCTCGACTTCGCTCGGGACGAACGGGGGGTGTTTAGCACTGGTTACGTTCAACTTGACTTTTTGAACCTATTTGGTTATACCTGAATCCTTCCCCCCAGATTCGGAGTCGTTGCCATGTCCCTTCTCGACGGGCTGATTGCGCCCCTTACCAAGCTGATCGACAAGATCATTCTAGACCCCCGCGCCCGTGATGCGGCGAAGCTGGAGCTGCTCAAACTGCAAGGATCGCAAGAGCTTGAGGCCGTCCGCGTGCAGATGTCGGCGATCATCGCCGAAGCCGGGTCCACCGACCCATGGACCAGCCGCGCGCGGCCAAGCTTCCTCTATGTCATGTACGCCATCATCCTCTGGGCCATCCCCATGGGCCTGATCGCAGCCACCCAACCCGAAATGGCAAAGAACATCGCCGCAGGCATGAACGCCTATCTCGGCGGCATCCCCGAACCGCTCTGGACGCTCTTCGGCACCGGCTATCTCGGCTACACCGTCGCGCGGCAATGGGGGAAGGCGAAGGGAACGGACCAATAGCCCGCTTGCCCCACCCGCCCCCGGCTGATAGCGGCGCTCCTATGTTCAACGACACCTCCTCCCCGCTCAACCTCCTCCTCTCCCGCCGGTCGGGCAAGCCGCGTGACATGGTCGCACCGGGGCCGGACGCAGCGCAGATGGGCGCTATTCTTGCCGCCGCAACCCGCGTGCCGGACCATGGCAAGCTGGCGCCCTGGCGCTTTGTGGTGGTCGGTGCGGACCAGCGGGACCGGCTCTCGACCCTCCTCGTCGATGCCTATCGCGCTGAAAAGCCGGAAGCAGGACGCCTTGAGATCGAAGCCATGGAGCAGTTCGCGCATCAGGCCCCGGCGCTGGTCGTCGCTCTGTCGAGCCCGAAGGCGAGCAAGATACCGCTTTGGGAGCAGGAGCTCTCCGTCGGCGCGGCCTGTATGCAGTTGCTCAATGCGGTCCACGCTCAAGGTTTTGTCGGTGGCTGGTTGACCGGCTGGCCGACCTATTCAGATCAAGTCCGTGATGCCTTCGGGTCTACGGAGGAACGCATTGCCGGGTTCATCTTCATTGGCTCGCCTTCCCGCGATCTAGAGGAGCGACCCCGCCCCATGCCATCAGACGTCATCAGCCACTGGCAGGGTTAACCCATTTTTTGGACGTGACTCCCTGAGTGCGTTGGTGTATTAAGCTAGCATGACAGCAGCCAGTTTCGACGAAATCCCAGTCTACCTCCGTTTGCGGGGGATGCTCGCCATTGAGATTATTGAGGGCAAGTATGGCGAAGGTGATCAATTGCCCTCCGTCCGGGCCTTTGCGGCGCAGACCGGCACCAATCCGCTGACTGTCGCCAAGGCCTATCAAACGCTGCAGGATGATGGCCATGTCCTCGTTAAGCGCGGCGTGGGCATGTTCGTGGCACCCGGCGCGGTAAAGGCGCTGAAGGTGCAGGAACGCGATATCTTCCTGAACCGAATCTGGCCGCGTATGCGCAACCTGATCGAACGGCTGGACATCGACATTGCTGATTTGATGGACCGCGAACCCGCCTGACATCTGGCATTCGGAGCCAAAGCGACTATATCGCAGTCGTCCCATGGTTCTAAAACGTTTCTTCGCCCGCAAGGAAAGCCCTGCCCGGCCGCCTGCCGCACTCCCGGCGGGGAAGCGGGTCTATGCCATTGGCGACATTCATGGACGCGATGATCTGCTTGGCGCGTTGATCGACAAGATCGAAGCGGACGACGGTGCGCGCGGGCCGGTCGAAACGCAGATCCTTTTCCTTGGCGACCTGCCCGACCGCGGCCCCGCGTCCCGCCAGGTCATAGAACGCGCCATCGCGTTGGCCGCCGCCAGGCCGGAGACGGTATTCATCAAAGGCAATCATGAGGAACTCATGATCCGCGTGTGGGATGGCGACCGACCGACAGCCGCCACCTTCCACCGCGCAGGCGGGCGTGAGACGCTGCTGAGCTACGGCGTCACCGCCGAGCAATATGACAGCTGGGATTTAGGCGAAGTGACCGAGGCCACAACGCGTGTCGTGCCCAAGGCACATATCGACTTCCTCCGCGCTTTCCGCCCCGCATATCGACTGGGCGATTATTTCTTCACCCATGCGGGCGTCCGCCCGGGCATCGCACTCGACGATCAGGATGAAAAAGATCTGCGCTGGATTCGCGGTGATTTCATCGACTCCGCCGCAGATTTCGGCGCTGTGGTCGTCCACGGCCATACGATCCGCGACGAGGTGGAAGAGCGCGCCAACCGCATCGGCATTGATACTGGCGCCTATGCCAGCGGAAGACTAACCGCGATCGGGCTGGAAGGCACCGACCGCTGGTATCTGTCGACTTAGGTCATCCCGTAATCAGCAGCCCGGCCAACGCCGCGCTCATCAGGTTCGCAAGGCTCCCCGCAAGCAGCGCCTTCAGCCCAAGCCGCGCGATCACGGCGCGCTGATTGGGCGCCAGCCCGCCTGTCACCGCCATCTGGATCGCAATCGAGCTGAAATTGGCAAAGCCACACAGCGCAAAGGTGACAATCGCCACCGTCGCAGGTGCCAATGTTTCCTTCAATGGGCCCAACTGGGTGAAGGCAACGAATTCATTGAGGACGAGCTTGGTGCCAAACAGGCCGCCGGCCGTCATCGCGTCATTTGCCGGCACGTTGAGCATGTACATGACGGGCGCGAACACTGCGCCGACGATCTTCTGGAAGCTGAGATCAGGATAGCCGACCCATGATCCCACACCAGCCAGCAGGCCATTGGCGAGCGCCACAAGCGCCACGAACGCCAGCACCATGGCCCCAACGGCCACGGCCAAACGCACGCCCGTCTGCGCGCCCTCTGCCGCTGCCATAATGATATTGGCCGGTTGCTCATCTCCAAAACGGATCGGGCCTTCCACCACCGGTTCCTTACCCGCATCAGCAGGGTCATCCGGCTGCATGATCTTGGCCATCAGGATGCCGCCGGGCGCCGACATGAAGCTCGCGGCAAGCAGATAGGGCAAAAGCTCTGGCCCGAGCATCGACGCATAAGCTGCAAGGATTGTGCCCGCGACACCGGCCATGCCGACCGTCATGATCGTGAAAAGCTGTGCGGGGGTCATCGCCGACAGATAGGGCCGGATCACCAAAGGTGCTTCGCTTTGCCCGACAAAGATGTTGGCAGCCGCGCCCAGCGACTCCACCTTGCTGATGCCGGTGATCTTCTGAATGCCGCCGCCGAGCCATTTCACGACGAACTGCATGACGCCGAGATAATAGAGGATCGACACAAGGCTGGCGAAGAAGATGATGACAGGCAGTGCTGCAATGGCGAAGGAATATCCACCTAATTCCGGCTTCGCGAGATTGCCGAACAGGAAGTCGATGCCCGCCTGCGCATAGCCGAGCAAATTGGTGACACCGTGTGACATCGCCTGGATCGCCGCCTTGCCCGCATCTACATAAAGCACGAGCACCGCAATTGCCGCCTGAAGCGCAAAGGCTGCGCTGACAACACGCAGGCGGATCGCCTTACGGTTCGACGAAAAAGCAAAAGCGATCAGCAGGATCAGGGCCATACCGGCCAGCCCGATCAGAATACGCTGCATCAAAGAAACTCCCCCCGGAAACGGGTCACTGGCCCGCCATCATTGCGCCCTGTCTAGAGGGTGCCGACGCACTCCGCCACCCTGTTTGCGACCGATCAGGCGAAGTGGAACCCGTTGACGAGCGCAATGCCGATGGCAATCAATATCGCGCTGGCGATCAAGGGAATGGCAGCGCGCAGTCCGGCGGAAAATCCTCCCAGCACAGGCACCAGAACGGCCTTGAGGACTGAATTCACGAGAACCGGCAGTGCAAGAAGGGCTGCGAGCGATGACGTGTCGAGCAGGCCCTTGGGCAGATTGACCGCCGTGACGATCGCCGCATCAACATCATATAGTCCGGTCAGACCGATAAGGAGGCTGACGCCCCGGCCGCCATATTGGTCAATGGTCCAGCGCGATAGGATCACGATGACGCCGACCAGCGCGGCAAATCCGATGGCAGGCCAAAGATCAAACGGGTTGCGGTGCGCAGTTATCCCTTTGCTGGAACCGCCCCGTGCGCGCCAATAGAGCAAGGCTGCAAAGAGCAGCGCCACAGCAATGGCAGGACCCACCATCGCGAGGAAAGGCAGCAGAGCACTCGGGAGGAGGACCGCAACAAGCACCGACACACGGACGGGCATCATCACGGTCGCAGCGGCAATTCCGGCCCGCAATGGCAGCGACTCTTCCTGTTCATTGCGCAACCGGCGGGAGAGTTCCGCCGTCACAGCCGTTGAAGAATAGGTCGCGCCAATGGCCGCGGCGATGATCGTGCCCTGTGCATCGCCCACCCTCTTTGCCGCCCAATAGCCTGCAAAGGACAGGCCGGTGACAAACACGACCACAAGCCAAAGATTGCGCGGGTTAAGCGCGGCATAAGGGCCGATATTCTTGTCCGGCAGCAAAGGCAGCACGACGAGCGTGATCGCGCCGTAGATGGCAACCGCGCGAACATCTTCCGCACTCAGCGTCCGGAGCCAGCCGTGAAGTTGTTCCCGCATGGAGAGGATCAGCGTCATCACGCCGCCTACGACAATGGCCTCACGCAGGAAGCCGGCCGTCATCGCAAGCCCAAGCAATACGGTGAGAATGCTGACGACGACATTGGTGGCCGAAACATTGTCATCGGCTTCGGCAAGACGCGCACGGTGGGCGAGCAAGAGCGCCACGATGATGCCCCCAATGCCGATCAGACCAGACCAGATCGAGACATTCAGCGCCAAAAGACCGGACAGGGCACCACCCAGCGCCAGCAGCGCATAGGTCCTTATCCCCGCAATCCGTCCGCCTGCATGTTCATCGCGCTGCCGCCAGCCCCGCTCCAATCCGATCAGCAGGCCGATGCCCACTGCCGCAAGGAGGCTGACAAGGTTGCTCAATAAGTGCGTCCGATGAGAATCCGTTCGACCGCAGGCGCTCCGGTGAAGAAGCAGGTATCATCGACGGGCGCAGCCCCGAGTGGCGCATTGCGCATCGTGAGTTTCAATCCCTTGAGCGTCTCGACAATCTTGGTGAGCGCCTCGCCCGTAGGGCGCGCCCATTGCACTTCGACCCAGCCAGCGAACTTCGCCTCATCGCCCTTATAATGGGCAGCAAGGTCCGTCACATCGCGACGGATATTGCTCTCCAGCCGATCATTGGCTTCGGTAAACAGCGATTTTTCGATGTCGACGAGCGTATCTGAGACGGACGCAACAAAGTCAGCGCGCGCGATGAAGGCGGAGTTGAGCTTGCCGTCATCCTTGTAGAGACGGTCACGACGTACGACGGCGACATTGCCGCCCGCCACATCACGCGGGCCGACTTCAACCAGGATCGGTGCGCCCTTTTTGACCCAGGACCAGCGCTTGGTCGCGGCCTTAGTCGCCTTAGTATCCAGCAGAACTCGCACCGGCTCTCCAAAGGCAGAAAGCTTGCGCAAGTCGGCCGCCAGGCTGCGGCAATAGTCAAGCACAGCTTCGTCTTCATCATTGTCGCGCAGCATCGGGATGATGACCACTTGCTGCGGCGCGATCTGCGGCGGGCAGCGCAGGCCATCATCATCGCCATGCGTCATGATGACGCCGCCGATGAGGCGCGTGGAGACACCCCAGCTTGTCGTGTGGCAATATTGCTGGCCACCTTCCTTATCCTGATAACGGATGCCCGCTGCCTCGGCGAAGCCAGTGCCCAGATAATGCGAGGTTCCCGCTTGCAGCGCCTTGCCATCCTGCATCATCGCTTCGATCGAATAGGTTGCAACGGCACCGGGGAAGCGTTCATTCTCAGGCTTCTCACCCGCAACCACGGGCATAGCGAGCGGGCCTTGCGCAAAAGCGCGATACATTTCGAGCGCACGCAAGGTTTCGGCCATCGCATCGTCACGGTCAGCATGGGCGGTGTGCCCTTCCTGCCAGAGGAATTCCGACGTGCGCAGGAACATGCGCGTACGCATTTCCCATCGAACGACATTCGCCCATTGGTTGACCATCAGCGGCAGGTCACGCCAGCTTTGCACCCAGCGGCTCATTGCGGCTCCGATGACCGTCTCCGACGTCGGGCGCACGACCAGCGGCTCTTCCAACTTCGATTCCGGATCGGGAACCAGCTTGCCCTTGCCATCGCCGATCAGCCGGTGGTGCGTGACGACCGCCATTTCCTTGGCAAAGCCTTCCACATGGTCAGCTTCCTTTTCAAAGAAGGACAGCGGAATGAAGAGCGGGAAATAGCAGTTATCAACGCCTGCCAGCTTGATTTCGGCATCCATCAGCTTCTGGATGCGTTCCCACATACCATAGCCCCAAGGGCGGATGACCATGCAGCCGCGGACGCCCGACTCCTCGGCCAGATCGGCTTCGGAGATGACCTCCTGATACCAAGCGGCGAAATTCTGGGCGCGGGTGACTGTGAGGGCGTGTTTCATGAAGAGCGCGTTAGCCGAGGCGGGCAGTCAACCGCAAGCTTAGGGAACAGCCCTTCCCCTCATTCATAAATCTGTTGCGTCCCAATCGAGGTCGCCTATGCGATTTCGCGTGACCGCAAATTCAACCCATATAGATGACCGGCGCATGCTGGCCCTCGGTTTCCGACTGGCGGCGATATTCGGGCTGTCGACCATGTCGATGGTGGTCAAGCTGGCGAGTGAGAGCGGCATTCACTTGCCGGAAATCATGTTCTGGCGCCAGTTCATGGCCATCCCGGTCGTGCTCGTCTGGGTTCTGTTTTCCACCGGACTTTCCAGCCTGAGGACCACACGCTTTGGGGCGCATTTGCGTCGGTCCTTCCTCGGCGCGACAGGCATGTTCTTTACCTTTGGCAGTATCGTGCTGTTGCCACTCGCCGAAGCGACGACGCTTGGCTTCACCGTCCCGATCTTCGCAACAATCCTATCTGCCTTTTTCCTTCGCGAGAAAGTGGGCCTCCACCGCTGGGCGGCTGTGATCGTCGGCTTCATCGGGGTTCTGGTCGTCATCCAACCGGGCGGCGGTGGCTTCCCCCTCAAAGGTGCGTTGGTCGGCCTGACGGCGGCACTGATGGTCGGGATTATCAGCCTGCAATTGCGCGACCTTGGCAAGACCGAGGCACCGCCTACGACCGTCTTCTATTTCTCGCTCCTGTCCTCCTCGATGCTTTTGCTCCTCCATTTTGCGCCGTTGCCCGGGCCAATTGAAGCGGCCTTGGCTTGGGGCACCACATCCCACAGCCCCTACCAATGGATGCTGATCGCAGGGCTCGGCCTTTGCGGCGGACTGGGTCAGATCGCCCTCACCGCATCGCTGCGCTATGCCCCTGTCTCCACCGTGGTGGGCATGGATTATACCAGCCTGATCTGGTCGACGGCCTATGGCTGGCTAATTTGGAGCGTCCTGCCCGGCACATCGACATGGATGGGCGCGCCGATCATCATTGCAAGTGGCCTTTACATCGCCTGGCGCGAGCATCGGCTATCTATCGAAAAACCAAGAGAGATGACTGTATGACCCTGCCTGTTCTCCATCACTGCGCCGGTGCGCGCTCCTTCCGCTGTCTTTGGGCGGCTGAAGAGGCGGGCATGGAGATTGATCTGCGGATGTGGGCGTTCCCGCCGCGCGTGTTCGCGAAACAGTTCAAGGACATTAATCCGCTCGGCACCATTCCGGCTTGGGAAGAGGATGGCCATCTGCTGACGGAGTCCGCCGCAATCTGTCAGCGAATTGCTGCCGGAACTGACTTAGAGGTCCGTCCGGATGAGCCTGACTATCTGCCCTATCTCAACTGGATGCACCGCAGCGACGCGACGCTGACTTTCCCGCTCACCATCGTGCTGCGTTACACACGGCTGGAGCCGGAGGAGCGCAAGCTGCCGCAGGCGGTTGAAGATTATAAAGGCTTCTTCATGGGCCGCGCCAAGTCCATAGAGGAAGCGCTGTCCGACGGGCGGGAATGGCTGACGGCAGGCCGCTTCACCGCTGCCGACATTTGCGTCGGCTATGCGGTGCATCTGGCGGCAGGATTCGGCTTCGACAAAGAATTGGGGCCGTTTACCCAAGACTGGTATGCGCGACTGAAAGCACGTCCGGCCTTCCTTCAGGCGCGGGGCCGGGAGAAGGGCGCCAGCTATGCTGACGCCCTCTAACGATCAGCCTTCAGCTTCGCGTTCGATCACAGCATCGCCGCCAACACGGCTGGCAAGTTTGCCGAGATATACGAGCACAAGGATCGCGACGAGCGTCGCGACGATGGCATAAGTGTAAAGCCCGACAAGGTCGTCGCCGAGATCGAGCAACGCCAACGTCGCCTTGATCGCTTCATTCCAGGCCAGCGCCGCCACCAACCCCAGCGACGCCGAAGCAAGCGCAATCATTGTCTGAACCATTGCACGCGGATTCATACTTCCCTCCAAATCTGGTCACACACTCAAAGGCCGAGAACCAGTTTGGAAATGATCCCGCGCTGTATCTCGTTCGAGCCGCCATAAATGGAGGCGGCCCGCCCGTTGAAATAACGCGGAACGGCGGTGAGGGCTATATCTGAGCCGACGGGGGTTTCGTTGCTGCCCGGCTGGCGCGCCGCAATCTGACTAACAGCGGCATAGTCGCCCGCCAGTTCCACGGCGAGTTCCTGAACCTTTTGAGCAGTTTCCGTGCCTTGAATCTTCAGCATCGACGCGGCAGGGCCGGGGTTCAAGCCGCGCGCGACCTGCGCCATGACCACGTCCTCACTGGCTTCAATTGCTGTGATCTGCGCCGCGAGAATCGAAATCTTCCGGCGGATGGATGGTGCGTTGATCTCTGCGCCACCCTCGCCGTCAGCCAACGCCCCGGCATGCGCGATGACCACCGACAGCGCCGCCTTCAACCCCGCTGAATGCGCGACCGCGCGTTCAAACTCGAGCAGATATTTGGCAACGCCCCACCCCTGATCTTCTTCACCAAGACGACCAGACACGGGCACGCGAACGTCTTCAAAAAAGACCTGATTGAAATCGTGGTCATCGGCGATCGAATGGATCGGACGCACGGTGATGCCCGGCAAATCCATATCCAGCAGCAGGAAGGTGATGCCCTGCTGCGGGCGACCTTCGCGGCTGGTGCGGACGAGGCAGAACATCTTGTTCGCGAAATGCGCGTGCGTCGTCCATATCTTCGAGCCGTTGAGGATATAATGATCCCCGTCGCGCTCTGCCTTCAATGACAGCGACGCGAGATCGGACCCGGACCCCGGCTCCGAATAGCCCTGACACCAATAATCCTCGCCCGACAGGATGCGTGGCAGATACCACGCCTTCTGTTCCGGCGAACCGTACTGCATGATCACGGGGGCGACCATGCGCAGGCCCATGGGCGCGAGCGGCGGGGCGCCGGCCAGTGCGCATTCCGACGAAAAGACGTGGCGCTCCGCCTCCGACCAGCCGGTGCCGCCATATTGCGCGGGCCATGTCGGCGCGACCCAACCCCTCTTATGGAGGATGGCCTGCCATTTGAGCGTGTGCTGCTTGTCCACGAACACACTGGTGGACTTGGCGCTGACCTCGCGCAGTTCGTCCGTCAGATTGGCGGCCAGCCAGTCGCGCACCTCGCCGCGAAACGCCTCCAGCGATCCCGACATGCTAGTTCACCTGCCGGTCACGACCTGCCCAATAGGGCGCCCGCAGATCCTTGCGCAGGATTTTGCCGCTCGCATTGCGGGGCAGCGCGTCGATGATGTCGATGGTCTTGGGGGCCTTGAACCCGGCAATCCGTTCGCGCGCCCAGGAAATGACGTCGTCGGGATCAATTGTGGTGCCCGGCTTGGGCACGCAGACGGCCTTGACCGCTTCGCCCCATTTGTCATCGGGCACGCCAATCACCGCGACTTCGAGCACCGCCGGGTGCCCATAAATCGCACTTTCGACTTCGGCCGGATAGACGTTCTCGCCGCCCGAAATGATCATGTCCTTCACGCGGTCATGGATGAAGAGATAGCCGTCTTCATCCAGATACCCCGCATCGCCGGTATAGACCCAGCCATCGCCCGTGAGCGTTTTCTTGGTCGCATCGGGCAGGTTCCAATAGCCGAGCATGTTGTTGCTGGAGCGGGTGACGACCTCACCCACTTCGCCCTGCGGCAGGATATTGCCATCTGTATCCACAATCTTGAGCTCGACGCCGGGAAGCGGCTTTCCGGCCGAGCGCATGCGCGGGTTGCCGTTGGGGTCATGATCTTCCGGCGGCAGCATGACGATGGTGCCGGTCGTTTCGGTCATCCCGTAATTCTGGATGAACTCACAGCCGAACGTCTTGATGCATTCGCGCAGCAGTTCGAGCGGGATTGGTGCAGCACCATAGAGAATATACTTCAGGCGGCTGTAATCGACGGTCGCGCAGCGCGGGTGCTGCAGCAGGATGTGCAGCGCGGCGGGCACGATGAAGAAGCGGGTGACCCCGCCGGTTTCGATGGCATCAAACAGCCCGTCGGGCGTGAATTCCGCCAGCACATAGCCCGGCAGACCGCTGGCCAGCGCCATCACACCAAGGCCCGTGCCGCCAATATGCGCGCACGGCATAGCGACGAGGACGACTTCGTCATCTTCCCACTGTGTGTAGGCGAGACCGGCATCCGCCGTCCCCTTGCGCAGGGCGAACAGGTTGCGGTTGGACAGTTCGACGCCCTTGGGGTTGCCGGTGGTGCCGGAGGTGTAGAGCTGCAGCACCGCATCGTCCGGACCGGCGGGCACGAAATCCACCCGTTCGGTCGTCTCAACCAGCTTGCGCGCTTCCTGCTCGCCGATGAAACGTGGATTGTTGGTGAGATGCGCCTTAAGCGCCTCTTCCGCCCCTTCAAAACCGGGGCCGGTGAAGACGATCTTCGCATGGGTATCGTTGACGATATAAGCCCATTCGGGCGCGGCAAGCCGCCAGCCGATGGGGGCCATGACGACACCGATGCGCGCCGCACCGTAAAAGAGCGTGAAGTAGATGTCGGAGTTCTTGCCGATCCAGCAGATCCGGTCGCCCTTTTTCAGGCCGACGGCGAGCAGCATGGAGGCGACCCGCGCTGTGCGGTCTTCCAGCTGGCTATAGCTCCAGAACCGGTCTTCCTCGCGCATCGCCAATTGGTCGCGGCGTTCCGCCCCCCAATAGGTCAAAAACTCGTCGAACGTCAGCAGGTCGGCAAGGTCGGCCATGCGGGAACCCCTCTCTCATCATGATTCTATTTATGACGGAGAGTTATGGGGCCCTTGTCGCAGACGTAAAGCTGCCAATTGCGTCAGCCCTTGCGGAAGATGACCGACAGGTTGTTGGCGGGCATCTCAATCACCCGGTCAAGATGCAGGCCCTGCCCTGCCGCGAGCGCGGTCACCGCGGACAGATCACGCAGGCCCCAGTCAGGATCGCGCTCCTTTAAAGACTGATCAAAGGCAAGATTGCTGGGCGCCGTTTCCACCCCGTCGCGCAGATAGGGCCCGTAGAGATAGAGAGGCGCACCCTTAGGCAGCAGACGCCCGGCGCCTGCCATCAGGCCGATGGTCGCCACCCATGGCGCGATATGGATCATGTTGATGCACAAGATGGCGTCCGCCTGTCGCACAGGCCAGTCCGGCAAGGAGGCATCCAGCTGGACAGCAGGCTGCACATTCGTGACCCCGGCTTCGGCCATCCAAGCCGCAATGGAAGGGAGCGCCGCACCCGAATAGTCACTTGGCTGCCAGACAATATCCGGGAAGCGGTGTGCGAAATGGATGACATGCTCGCCCGTCCCGCTTGCGACCTCCAGAACTGTGCCGGACGCGGGCAAAACCGTCTCGAGCACGTCCGAAATGGCGTCACGATTGCGGACAGTGGCAGGGGCGTGGCGTTTCTCCACCTCCCCTGCGTCGATGATGAATGGCTGTGGTGTCGTCATTCGGCGGCTTGTGCCAGCTCTGCCTCCTTCCAGACAAGCACCGGTTTGCGGGCGGCCAAAGTTTCATCGAGCCGATGGCGCGGCGCGAAGTGCGGGGCGGACTTCAGCGCCGCATCCCCCTGCCGCGCACGGCGTGCGACCGAGCGCAACGCACCAATGAACTGGTCGAGCGTCGCCTTGGACTCGGTTTCGGTCGGCTCCACCAGCATCGCGCCATGGACGACGAGCGGGAAGTAGACCGTCATCGGGTGGAAGCCCTCGTCGATCAGCCCCTTGGCGATATCGAGCGTGGAGAAGCCTTCCGCCAGTCCGTTGTCGGAGAACAGCGCCTCGTGCATGCACGGGCCAGACGCCGCGAACGGGGCCTCCAGCACATCTTCCAGACTGCGCAGGATGTAATTGGCGTTGAGTACCGCGTCCTCCGCCACCTGACGCAGGCCATCCGCGCCATGGCTCAGGATGTAGGAGAGCGCGCGCGTGAACATCCCCATCTGGCCATGGAACGCCGCCATGCGGCCGAAGGTCTGCGGATGCAGCTCGCCTGCGCTCTCTTCTTCCACCAGCTTATACGTGCCGTCCTTCATCAGCGAGACGAAGGGGATCGGCCCGAATGGTGCCAGAGCTTCGGACAGGACGACCGGGCCGGAGCCGGGACCGCCGCCGCCGTGCGGGGTGGAGAAGGTCTTGTGCAGGTTGATGTGCATCGCATCGATGCCGAGATCGCCCGGCCGCACACGCCCGACGATGGCGTTGAAGTTTGCGCCATCGCAATAGACATAGCCGCCCGCCGCATGCACCGCGTCCGAGATTGCCTTCATGTCGCGCTCAAACAGGCCGCAGGTATTGGGGTTGGTGATCATCACGCCCGCGACGTCTGGCCCGAGGCGCGCCTTGAGTGCGGCCAGATCTACGCGCCCTTCAGCGGTCGCCGGTATGTTCTCGACCCGGAAACCCGCAAAGGCCGCCGTCGCCGGGTTCGTCCCATGCGCCGATTCCGGCACGAGGATGACGGGACGATCCTCCCCGCGTGCTTCAAGTGCGGCCTTGATGCACAGGATGCCGCACAGCTCGCCATGCGCACCCGCCTTGGGCGCCATCGCGACGCCATACATGCCGGTCAGCTCGATCAGCCACACCGCCAGTTCCTGAATGACAGCGAGCGCACCTTGCACCGTTTCCTGCGGCTGGAGCGGGTGGACGTCGGCAAAACCCGCCATCCGCGCGACCTTTTCGTTGAGGCGCGGATTGTGCTTCATCGTGCACGAGCCGAGCGGGAACAGGCCAAGGTCGATGGCGTAATTCTGGCGGCTGAGGCGGGTATAGTGGCGCACCGTCTCCGGCTCCGACAGGCCGGGCAGGCCGATGCCCGTATTGCGGCCCAGCCCGCCGAGCCGCGACGCGACCTTCGGCGCAGGCGCAATATCGACACCGGTCGTGTCCGTCGTGCCAATCTCAAAGATCAGCGCCTCTTCCAGCATCAGCGCGCGGTTGCCGGTGTAGGTGGCGACGTCGCTGTCTGAGTTCGCACCCATTTCGGGGCGCCATCCGCTTTGGTTGATCGTCATGCCAAGGCCTCCTGTAGAGCTGCTGCAAGGGCTTCGATATCGTCCTCTGTCACGGTTTCGGTGACGGCGATGACCAGCCCGTTTTCGAGTTCCGACGCATCCGGGAAGAGACGCCCCAATGAGACGCCACCCAAAATGCCTTGTGCGGCCAGCGCATGGACGACCGGACGGGCAGGCTTGGAGAGCTTCAACGTGAACTCGTTGAAGAAGCTGTCATTCAACAGCGTGACGCCGGGCACCGCGCTCAGCCGCTCCGCGGCGCGCACGGCATTGGCGTGATTGAGCGTGGCCAGATCGCGCAGGCCCCGCTCCCCCAGCAACGTCATGTGGATGCTGAACGCCAGCGCGCAAAGCCCGGCATTGGTGCAGATGTTCGACGTCGCCTTCTCGCGCCGGATGTGCTGTTCGCGCGTGGAGAGCGTTAGCACAAAGCCGCGCTTGCCCGTCGCATCGACCGTTTCGCCACACAGGCGGCCGGGCATCTGTCGGACGAACTTTTCCTTGCAGGCAAACAGCCCGACATAGGGTCCGCCGAATTGCAGCCCGACGCCGATCGACTGGCCTTCGCCAACGACGATGTCTGCGCCCATCTCACCCGGCGACCGGATCGCACCCAGCGCGACCGGCTCAGTGACGACCGCGATCAACAACGCGCCATGCGCATGGGCCTTGGCCGCGATCTCGCCCAGATCCGCGATGCGGCCAAGAATGTCGGGATATTGCACAACGACACAGCTTGTTTCGTCGTCTATCGCAGCCAGCAGGCGATCCGCGTCGGTTACTGCTGCCAAGGAAGGCAGCGCGGTATCGAGCGTATCACCCGTAAAGTGCGCCATCGTCTTGGCGACGCTCACATAATGGGGGTGGAGGCCCGAGGAGAGGACTGCCTTTTTCCGCTTGGTCACGCGGCCCGCCATGGAGATCGCCTCCCAGCAGGCGGTAGAACCGTCATACATCGACGCATTCGCCACATCGCAGCCGAACAGCCGCGCGACCTGCGTCTGGAACTCGAACAGCATCTGCAGTGTGCCCTGCGCGATTTCTGGCTGATAGGGCGTGTAGGCGGTCAGGAATTCGCCGCGCTGGATGATGTGATCCACCGTCGCAGGGACATGGTGCTTGTACGCCCCTGCCCCCAGGAAGAAGGGATGGTGGCTCGCCGCCATGTTCTGGCGCGCAAGGTTTGAGAAGTGGCGTTCGACGGCCATTTCACTCGCATGGTTGGGCAGGCCCGCAATCGGGCCGGGCAACCGCGCTTCGGCGGGGACATCAACGAACAGATCGTCAATCGATTTGGCGCCGATGGTCGCCAGCATTGAGTGCCGGTCGGTATCGGTCAAGGGGAGGTAGCGCATCGGATGTGTCTCCAGTTTGCTGTCGGGCTCAGAGCCCCGCGACGAACGCCTTGTAGGCGGCTGCGTCCATCAGGCCGTCGAGTTCGGACGGGTCGGCAAGCATGAGCTTGAAGAACCAGCCCTCGCCTTCCGGGTCTGAATTCACGAGCGCGGGATCATCGGCGAGCGCGGGATTGCCTTCGGTCACCGTGCCGGAGACAGGTGCATAGACGTCGGAGGCCGCCTTCACCGATTCCACGACGGCGGCATCGCCACCCTTAGTGAGGGACTTGCCCGCATCGGGGGTTTCGACGAACACGATGTCGCCCAGTTGGCCCTGCGCATAATCGGTAATGCCAACCGTCGCGCTGTCGCCGTCAACATCGATCCATTCATGTTCATCGGTGAAATAACGGGTCATTGGGCAGCTCCTTTGCGGTGATAGTGGTGGGGAACGAAGGGAAGCGTCGTGACGGTGACCGGCACACGCTTTCCGCGGACTTCAGCTTCGAGATTTGTGCCGGACGCGCTGTGCGGCGCAGCCACGAAGCCCATGGCAATGGGGGCGTTGACGGTAGGGGCAAAGCCGCCCGACGTGACTTCGCCGACGACATCGGCGCCGGCAAAGAGCAGCGCACCTTCGCGCACCGGCATCTTGCCCTCGATCAAGAGGCCAACGCGCTTGCGCGCGGCGCCATTAGCCAATGCCTTCAAGATGCGGCCGCTTCCCGGAAAGCCGCCTTCCGTGCGGCGACGCTTGGAGATCGCAAACGAAAGATCGCCCTCAATCGGGTCGGTCGCGGGGTCAAGATCGTGCCCGTAGAGCGGCAGGCCGGCCTCCAGCCGCAGCGAATCGCGCGCGCCAAGGCCGATGGGCTTCACTTCGGGCTGCGCGCAGAGAAGGTCGGCAAACTCAGCAACATGCTCGGCAGGGATCGAAATCTCAAACCCGTCTTCGCCCGTATAGCCCGAGCGGCTGATCCAGAGCGGCTCCAGCCCCCAGAAAAAGGACCCGGCCTCCATGAAGAAGAGTGTGTCCACGCCGGGCACGATCCGCTTGAGCGCGTCGACGGCTTTCGGCCCTTGCAGCGCGAGCAACGCGCGGTCTTCCAGATGCGAGATGTTGATCTCATCGGGCAGATGTTCGCGCAGATGGGCGATATCGTCCCACTTCACCGCGCCGTTGACGACGACGTAGAGCCCCATCGGCGCGCGGGTGATCATCAGGTCATCAAGGATGCCGCCATCTTCACTGAGGAGGAGGGAGTAACGCTGCTTGCCCTCGGCCAGCGCGGCAATGTCACCGGGCACTAGTGTTTCGAGTGCCGCATCGACGCCCTCACCCGACAGGATGAGCTGCCCCATGTGCGAGACATCAAACAGGCCTGCACTTTCGCGCGTCCAAAGATGCTCGGCCATGATGCCATCATATTGAATTGGCATGACATAACCCGCAAACGCGACCATGCGGGCCCCGCGGGCGCGATGCCATGCGTCCAACGGTAACGCCAAAGGCGCATCTGTTGTGCTTTCTTCGATTTCGTTTGTGTCGCTCACTAATCAGGACTCCACGTGTTCAGGTGACCGGTGCGTTGCCCTATCGGCGATGCACCAGACCCCCTCTGTCACGGGAACCTGAGAGCTTTCCTCCGGATCAAATCCAGAGTTACCCCTTCGGCGGCTCCAGCTTTCGCTGGAACTCTTTCCAGAGTGTCACATATGTCAGCGCGGTCCTTTTGCCTGAGAGATTCCGGGGCGGTTGCTCCTTCGGCGGGTCCGTTAAACGAACCTCTCTCCCGCGCTGTCAGCGACGGTCATCAGATGACCGGTCGCGCCCATAGAGTCAATCGCGCAGACGCTCGGCCGCAATTTTTCGCCATCCGTCGAACAGAACGTCCATTTCTGCCAGCGCGCGGAAGGCAGCCTTGTCATTCTTGTTCTTGCCCGCAACGATCAGGTCAAACACGCGCCGAACCGTCCATTCGGGCAACATCCTGTCGACAAGCGTCAGCGCATCGCCCGCTTCGGCGTCGCCTTCTTCAATCACGCGGTAATACCAGCCCGAGCGCCCTTCGCGGACCATCAGCGACGGCAATTGGGTCCAATCGAGCCTGTCGCCCTGCTTCCAGCAAGGCTTGCGCGCCTGGCTGACCTCGACGAGGACAGTCCCGAACCGGAACCTGTCGCCGATGCACACATCGTCTTCGGTCAAGCCAAGCGTCGAGACATTCTCACCGAACGTGCCTGCATCCCGCAGATCGGCGTGGACAGCGTCGCGACGCCAGCGTTCATAATGGTCGAAGGGATAATGGTGCAGCGCCTTATCCGGCCCGCCATGATGAACAGCGTCCGCCTGCTCATCACCGACGACGCCCGAACGGGTAATGCAGACTTTGCCGGTGAGAGGCGCTTTGGAAATTGCGCTGCCTTCACCGCGCGCAAAGGGCTGGACCCGTCCCGAAAGCAGGGTCCGGATGGAGACCTGCATTAGCGGGTTGCGTTATACTGCAATTGAGCGTCCGTCATCTGGAAGCCAATCAGCATCTCAAAGCTCGCCCGCTGCACCGCTGCGCGAACTTCGGGAACAGCCAGGGGATCAACCGCTGCGTCCATGTCCCCCGCCTTGCGCTTGCGCGTCAGGCGTTCCTGAATTTCGGGTGGCAGGGTCGCTGCCGCCCGGTTGATGAAGCCTGCCGCTGTGCCCTTGCCCGAGGCACGGGTCTGACCGTCGGCGAAGTTGATCGTGACACGGTTGACGCGCTTGGACACCACAGCACGGCCACCCTGCACCACGGACACGAAGTAAGGCAGTTCCACCTGACGCGCGCCCGCGCTGTCGCGGCGGATGGCAACGACATCGAATGTCGCGTTGGTCACAATGTCTTCGCCCTGTTCCGCACAGGTCGAGCGGACGTTGGTGAGCGTCGCCACGACGTCAATCGCGCGCGCATCCCGGCTGGTTGCCGGATCAAAAAGCGTCAGATCACCAGTGTAAACAGGCACCGCCACAGCCGGACAGGAAGAACGGGTCACGGCGATGCCGCCGCTCGAATCGAAGTCCCCATCCTTGGCGCAACCAGCGAGGGAAACGGCGGCAAGGCCGGAGAGCAACAACGATTTACGGAAGGTCACAGGCGGTATCCCCGAAGAATTAGGACCGCCCGTATAGGAACCCGCTTTCCCGCCTGCAAGCAATCGCGTAGGGGCTGCGATAAGATGAGCGATACGAAGCCCACCCTGACCCTTATGATCGCCGCCCCGCGCGGCTTTTGCGCCGGTGTCGACCGCGCCATTGTGATCGTCGAAAAGTCGATCGAGAAATATGGCGCGCCCGTTTATGTCCGGCATGAGATCGTCCACAATAAGTATGTCGTCGAAAGCCTGAAGGCCAAAGGCGCGGTCTTTGTGGAGGAATTGGACGAAGTTCCAGACGGCGTTCCCGTCATCTTTTCAGCGCACGGCGTGCCCAAGATCGTCCCGGCCACCGCCGACGCCCGCGGCCTCGAATGGCTGGACGCGACCTGCCCGCTCGTCTCCAAGGTGCACCGTCAGGTCGAACGCCTTGTTGATCAGGGCAAGCACATCCTGTTCATTGGCCATGCGGGGCATCCAGAAGTCATCGGCACGTTCGGGCAGGTACCTGACGGAAACATGACCCTCGTCGAAACCGTCGAGGATGTTGCGAAACTGCCAGACCTAGATGGCAGCACGCTCGGTTTTCTAACGCAGACCACCCTTTCGGTCGACGACACAGCGGCGGTGATCGGCGCGCTCAAGGCGCGTTTCCCCGAAATTACCGGTCCCCGGGGCGACGACATCTGCTATGCCACATCCAACCGGCAGGACGCCGTGAAGGCCATCTGCCAATCGGTTGAGCGCCTGATCGTGATCGGGGCGCCCAATTCTTCTAATTCGATGCGCCTTGCCGAAGTCGGCGAGCGGATGGGCGTGCCTGCCCTGCTCGTCCAGCGCGCGCATGAGATCGATTTTGACTGGCTGGGCGATGCGACCCGGGTCGGGCTGACCGCAGGCGCCTCTGCCCCTGAAATTCTGGTGCGCGAAATCGTGACGGCGCTGCAGGAGCGCTTCAACGTCGTCGAAGAGGAAGTCACCACCGCGACCGAAAACATGGTCTTCAAACTGCCGCGCGAACTGGCGGACTAATCGCCATGGCTGTCTACACCCAGATCCCGGCTGAGGAGATGGCCGAACTCGTCCTGCAATTTGATGCAGGCAAACTGATTTCCGCTAAGGGCATCGCCGAAGGCGTTGAGAACAGCAACTATCTGGTCGAAACGACCAAGGGCCGCTTCATCTTCACCGTCTATGAAAAACGGGTCGACACGGCAGACCTACCCTTTTTCATGGCGATGATCGATCATCTGGTGGCCAAGGGATGCCCCGTGCCCGCGTCCCTTAAGACGGCTGGAGGTGCCGCCACGATCAGCCACAAGGGCAAGTCGATGGCGATGATGGAGTTCATGCCCGGCTTGAGCGTGACCCACCCGACACAGGCGCAGGCTTTGTCGACCGGACGGGCGCTGGGCCAGCTGCATGGGGCGCTGAAGGACTTCACGCTCAACCGCCCCAATACGCTCGGGCTGGACGGTTGGCTTGAGCTGGCGGCGCGCTGCGGGGATGATCTGGACAAAATCCAGCCGGGCCTCAAACAGCGGGTGGCCGAAGAATGCGCCTTCCTTCGTGCCAACTGGCCCGCCGATCTCGACAAAAGCGTGATCCATGCGGATCTCTTCCCCGACAATGTCCTGATGGCGGGCGACACTGTCTGCGCGGTCATCGACTTCTACTTCGCCTGCACAGAAATCCGCGCTTGGGATCTGGCTGTGACCCATGTGTCGTGGAGCTTTGACGCGGAAAACGCCTATCTGGCAGACGTCGGCGCAGCGCTTGTCAGTGGATATGATGAGAGCTTCGGGCGGACCGGGGCCGAACGCGCCGCCTTTTTCATTCTCGCGCGCGGGGCCTGCCTGCGCTTCCTGCTGACCCGCGCTTGGGATTGGCTCAACACGCCGGCTGACGCATTTGTGACGCGCAAGGACCCGATGGCCTTCCTTAGCCGGCTTGAACATTACGCCGCCCAGTGACCGACCTGCCCCGTATCAAGATGTCGACCGACGGCGCCTGCAAAGGCAATCCCGGCCCCGGAGGCTGGGGTGTCGTCCTGCGCGCCGCCAATGGCAGCGAGCGGGATTTATCGGGTGGCGAGGCGCTGACGACCAACAACCGGATGGAATTGACGGCGGCGATTCGCGGACTTCAGGCGTTAAAGCGGCCCTGCGAGGTCATTTTGGAGACCGACAGCGTCTATGTGCGCGACGGAATTACGAAGTGGATTCACGGCTGGCGCAAGAATGGCTGGCGCACCGCCGACAAGAAGCCAGTCAAAAATGCTGAACTATGGCAAGAGCTTGTCGAAGCCAGTGCGCCGCACACCATCGATTGGCGCTGGGTGAAGGGCCATAATGGCGACCCAGACAATGAACGCGCGGACAAACTAGCCAGCGACGCCGCCTTGAATGCGGCAAAAAGCGGCGCATAATCGCTCCACCACCAAGCGGATGGGGAGAACGAGATGACGTTCGAAGTCTACAAGGATGCCAAGGGGGAGTTCCGCTGGCGCCTGCGCCATCAGAATGGGAACGTCCTCGCCACAGCAAGTGAGGGCTATAGTTCCAAGGCCGCCTGCCTGAAATGCATTGATAATGTGCAAAACTCTGGATCAGCCGAAATCGTCGAGGCCTAAGCCCGCGACCTCAAGCTTTTCCGGCCCGGCGCGAAAGCGGCCGGGTTAATCGCGTCATAGTCAGCGCCTGGCGGCTGGCCGAGAATTTCGGCCGCCAGAAGTGCGGCAATGGCAGGTGCTGTCTGGATGCCGAAGCCACCCTGCCCTGCGCACCAGAAAAAGCCCGCGCCTTTCGGATCTGCGCCGAAAACCGGCAGCCTGTCCGGTGCAAAGTTCCGCAATCCCGCCCATGTCCGCTCAACACGGACAACCGGCCAGTCCATCACCTCTTCAAAACGCGCGATGGCCAGAGCGACATCCATCTCCTCGGGCGCTGCATCGCAGGGGGGTGACGGTGTTTCATCATGCGGGCTCAACCATATGCGGTTTGGCCCGTCGGGTTTGAAATAGAACTGCTCATTGATGTCGACGACCAGCGGCAGGTCCGCAGGCACCTGTGCTGCAACCTCAAGTTGGACCATCGTCCGACGAAAGGGCGTCACGCCGACAGGTTCGATACCTGCAAGCTGCGCGACATCGTCCGCCCAGGCGCCGGCTGCATTGATGATCCGATGGGCAACCACTTCCTCGCTGGAACAGGACAATGTCCAGCCCTGCTGACCGCGGGAAATGCCTTGCACCTTTTGGCTGGTCGCTAGCACGGCACCCATCTGCTTTGCCTGCCGCAGATAAGCCGCATGCAGCCGTGCAACATCAATGTCCGTGGTGCTGGGTTCCCAGATCGCACGGTCCCACGCCGCACGCACTCCCGGCATATGGGCCTGCACACCGACTGCCGCCAACCGCTCAAGGGCAACGCCTGAACCTTGGAATGCGGAGAGAAAGTTTGCAATCTGAGCCTCATCCTGCGCCCGCCCGACCATCAGCGCGCCACGCTGGAGCAGGAAACCGGTTTCAGAAAATGATTTGGGCGGGTGGGCCAGAAACGGCCCCGACGCCGAGGACAAAGGCTGGACGACCGGCCCGCCATACGTCACGCTCCAGAAAGCAGCAGAGCGTCCGGTCGTGTGATATCCGGGCTGATCCTCCGCCTCCAGCACAATGACGGACATGTGCACGGACAGCGCGGCCGCAAGGCTCGCTCCGGCAATTCCAGCTCCGATAATGGCGACATCATAAGCCATGCGCGTGCAGTGGCGATGCGGCATGGACCGGTCAACCCTGCCCTTTGGGACAAGGCGTCACCGTCTTCGTTTACTTAGTTACGCTTTGATAATGCGTCGTGATTATAGGAAGGTGCCATGAACGGACTTACTCTTGTCATGGTGCTCTATGCGGCCCTCGCCCTCATGCTGGCTTTTGCGGCATTTGGCGATGTGCGCACGCGCACCATTCCGAATTGGCTCGTCATCACCATCGCTGCGTGCGCACCGCTTATGTGGGCAGCCACAGATATGTCGGTATGGCCGGATATCGCCATCCAAATCGGCGTCGCCATCGGCTTCTTGGCTCTGTTTTCGATCTTCTTTGCGCTCAATGCGATGGGCGGTGGCGATGTAAAATTGATCGCTGCACTCGCGCTCTGGTTCCCGGCAATCGTTTTCCTGCAACTCTTGATGGTTATGTCGATACTCGGCGGGATCATCACGCTTGGCATGTGGATGCGCGAAAAGGCCCGGAAATCCGGCAATAAAATCGAAGTTCCCTATGGGGTCGCCATTTCCATGGCAGGCATATGGGCCATTCACGAACGATATTTTAACCATTTTGGGTGATCACTCTTACCTTGAATGATTAACCCACGCGGCAAGGGGAATGCGCGTCATGGATCCTAAGAAAATCGCACTCCTGGTTGGGGCGCTCATCATAGCGGGTGTCACAGCCTTTATGGCGAAGAACATGTTTGCGGGGTCTCCGGCACCGCAAGTGCAAGCTGCAGCCGCGCCGCAGCCCGTTGGGCCAAAGATTTTGGTCGCGACCCGCGCCTTGCCCGTTGGCACTATCATCGGCCCTGACAGCTTTCGCTATCAGCCTTGGCCCAAGGAATTGGTGGAAAACGCCTATTTCGTTGAGGGTCAGAACGTCGATCTGAACCAGCTGCACGGCACAGTCGTTCGCAATGCGATCTCCGCCGGGCAGCCGATCACACAAGGCGCACTCGTCAAATCGGGTGACCGTGGCTTTCTCGCCGCAGCGCTCGGCCCAGGCATGCGCGCCGTGACCGTTTCGGTGTCCGCGCAAAGCGGCGTTGCCGGCTTCGTCTTCCCGGGTGACCGCGTCGATATGGTGCTGACACAATCGGTGGACGGCAGTGACGGCCCGGCTCTGCGCGCCTCTGAAACGATCATTCGCAACGTCCGCGTTCTGGCGACGGACCAGCGGACCGTTTCCGAAGATAAGGATGGCAATACCGAAGTGAAGGTATCGTCCAACGTGACCCTCGAAGTCACGCCGCGTATCGCGGAAAAGATTGCCGTGGCCCAGTCCATCGGTCAGCTCTCGCTGTCCTTGCGCTCTATTGCCGACAATGCGTCGGAACTGGAACGTGCGATTGCATCTGGCGACGTGCGGGTTCCCGAAGGCGCTGACCCGAAGACGGAAAAGCAGATGCTGCTCGCCATCGCATCGCGTCCGGTCGATACCGACCCGACCTTTGTGACGGGTGCCGACGTCTCGCGCTTCCAGCGTCGTTCGGTTCCGCGTGCCCAGACCAGCACAGCTTCATCCAATGGCGGCACGCCATCGGCCGGAGCATCTGTCGATCCTGCAAACCGCGGCCCGGTTGTCAAAGTCTGGCGCAGTTCGACACCCACAGAAGTCACGTTTGGGGGCAAGTAACATGAGCACCAACACCAATTACGGGCGCAAAGCGCTCCTCGCGGCGAGCGCCATCTCAGTGGCCCTCGTGACGACCTCCGCCCCGGCGGCCGCGCCAAAGCGCCAGACCGTCCGCGCCGTCCAGGTATCGGGTCCGAGTTCGCCTGTTACACAGCGCGCCTCGACGGAGATTTCACTCTCCAAGGGCCGTGGCCAGCTTGTCACGCTTCCTGTCCCCATCTCGGATGTCTTGATTTCCAATCAGGATGTTGCAGACGTCCAAGTTCGCTCTCCGCGTCAGCTTTACATTCTGGGTAAGGCGAGCGGCGAATCGACAGTGTTTGCAACAACCGCGGCCGGCAAGGTTGTTTACTCCGCCAACGTCCGCGTCGGCGCCAACGTCAACTCGATTGACGAAATGCTGAACCTCGCCATGCCAGAAGCCGATATCAAGGCAACGACGATGAACGGATTGGTCCTGCTGACCGGCACCGTTGCATCGCCCGAAGACGGGGCTGAGGCGGAACGTCTTGCCCGTGCCTTTGTCGGGACTGACATTGAAGTCGTGAACCGGACGAAGACGGCCACCCCGCTTCAGGTCAACCTGCAGGTGAAGATTGCGGAAGTGAACCGCCAGCTGGTCAAGGAATTCGGCGTCAACCTGTTGTCGCGCGATACCACCGGTGGCTTTCTGATGGGCATTTCCCAAGGCCGCAACTTTGGTTCCATCGGCACGCAGGACCTGTCGGGCCTTCCAAAGCTCGATGCCTCCTCTCTGTTCGGCCTGCCGAGCGGTTCGATCTCGCTGCCGTTTGATCCTTCAACGGGTCAGTTCATTGCCAAGGGCGGGACCGCCTATGACTTCAAGTCGCTTGGCCTTGGAGCCGGCAAGACGAGCATCGGCCTTGCAGGTCGCCTGCTGGGTCTCGACCTCGCTTCGGCGATTGACCTTGCTGAAACCGACGGGATGGCAACAACGCTTGCCCAGCCGACGCTGACCGCGCTTTCAGGTGAAACCGCCAGCTTCCTGGCGGGTGGCGAAATCCCGATCCCATTGTCGACCTCGCTGGGTCAGGTGTCGATCGAGTATAAACAATATGGGGTCAGCCTCGCGTTCACGCCAACCGTGCTGTCTGATGGTCGCATCTCGATGCGCGTCCGCCCGGAAGTGTCGCAGCTGACATCGGCTGGCTCAGTGGTCATCAACGGCTTTCAGGTTCCAGCGCTGGCAACCCGCCGCGTCGAAACGACCGTGGAGCTCGGCTCTGGTCAGAGCTTCATGATCGGTGGTCTGATGCAGAACACACAGAACAACTCGATTGACCGTGCGCCGGGCCTGGGCAACCTGCCCGTTCTTGGCACGCTGTTCCGTTCAAACGGCTTCCGTAAGAACGAGACAGAACTTGTCATCGTCGTGACGCCTTATCTGGTGAAGCCAGTTTCCGCCGGCGAGATCAAGCTGCCGACCGACGGCTATCGCACCCCGAGCGACTTTGATCGCATCATCATGGGTCAGACCTTCACCGGCAAGACCGGAGAGCAAGCCAAGAAGCCGACAATGGGGGATCCGGTCACCATACCTGCAGCCCCGTCTGTTGGCGGCATGCTCCCGGCACCGGCCCAGAAAACGTCTGGATCGAAGGCATCACGCAAGTCTGCCGCGGCGAACACGCCTGCTCCCGGCTTTGGCAACTAATTGGTGGAAGGAATAATGGTCATGTACAAAGCACGTCACACACTCCTTCTCGGGCTTGCTCTGGCGGTGTCTGCCTGCGGCACGGAAAACCGTGGCCTGAGCAGCGTCCACCAGCCGGTCGTCCAGCGGACAGACTATGTCTATGATGTCGCCGGTCAGGGTGGTCTGGAGCGGACAGAACTCCAGCGCCTTGCCGGTTGGTTCGAAGCCATGAAGCTCAGCTATGGCGACCGCGTTTCGGTCGACTCCACCAGCGCGGGCGACACGCAGGCAACGCGGGAGGCTGTTGCCTCCCTCGCCGCACGCTATGGCCTGCTTTTGGAAGAAACAGCACCGCTGACTGCAGGTGAAATCGCGCCGGGCAATGTCCGCGTCGTGGTGAGCCGCATCAAAGCCAGCGTGCCAGGTTGCCCGGACTGGAGCCGCGCTTCACAGCCAGACATGACCGGCCATGCATCGTCCAACTATGGCTGCGCCACCAACAGCAATTTGGCGGCGATGATCGCCAATCCAGAAGATCTCGTCTCCGGCCGTTCCGGCAGCCCTGTCTCGTCCACACTGGCCTCCAGCAAGGCCGTCAAGACGTATCGTGATGCACCGTCAACGGGTGCCAGCGGCTTGATCAAGGAAGGAACCAAGAACTAATGAACGCTCCCTGGTCTCCTTCCCGTGGCAGTGGTGGTGGCGCGAACCGCGACCCCTTTGCCGCTTTCATTTGTGACGACAATTCAGCCGATGTCATCCGGCCGGTTGTTGTCGAAATGGGCTTGCCTGTCGAAAAGGTCCATAAGGGCGGGCTTCGTAACGCTGTCCAAACCCTTTCGGTCGCCGCAAGCCCGAACATTCTGTTCGTTGATCTGTCTGAGTCCGGCGATCCGCTGAACGACATCAACGCGCTGGCGGAAGTCTGCGAACCGGGCACTGTCGTTATCGCGGCGGGACAGGTGAACGATGTGCGCTTGTACCGTGACCTGCTGGCCAGCGGCATTCAGGATTATCTTCTGAAGCCGTTCAGCCCGGACCAGTTGCGTGACGCCATCGCCCACGCCCAGGCCGTGCTCCATGCGCCAAAGGCAGGTGAAGGCCCCATTGAACGCCCGCACCTGATGACGGCTGTCATCGGCGCGCGCGGCGGCTCCGGCGCGTCCACACTGGCCACCTCCATTGCTTGGCTTCTGGCTGAGAAAGAGCGGCGCTCAACATCGCTGCTCGACCTTGACCTGCATTTCGGAACAGGTGCCCTGACGCTGGATCTTGAACCCGGCCGCGGCCTGACCGATGCAATCGAAAATCCGAGCCGCATCGACGGTCTCTTCATTGAGCGCGCGATGGTGAAAGCCAGCGAAAAGCTCGCGATCCTCTCGGCAGAAGCCCCCATCCATCAGCCAACGCTGACGGACGGAACGGCCTTCCATCTGCTGCAGGAAGAGATGAAAACGGCGTTTGAATGCACCGTGATCGATCTTCCGCGCACCACATTGGTTCAGCACCCGCACCTGATGGGCGATGTGCATTCCACCATCGTTGTTGCAGAACTGACGCTGGCGTCGGCGCGCGATGTGATCCGCATTCTTTCCTGGCTCAAGTCAAACGCACCGCAATCACAGGTCATCGTTGTCTTGAACAAGGTGGTGGCCGGCGCGACGCCGGAAATCACCAAGAAGGATTTCGAAGCCTCTATTGAGCGTAAGATCGACGTTGTCATTCCCTATGACCTTAAAGTCACCAGCCAGGCCGCCAAGCTTGGCAAGCCGGTGGCCGATGCGGGCAAGGGATCAAAAATTGGCGGTGCCCTGCAGGATGTCGTGACCAAGATGCTCGCTGTCGCGGGTCAGGAAGATGACATGCCCAAGATCGGCACCAAGGCAGCGGCAAAGCCATCTTTGATGACAAAGATCGGCGATCTGAAATCCCTGTTCCCTAAAAAGGCCTCAAAACAGGCGGCTTCAGAACCGGTCGCTTGATCGGCGTTGCGGCACCGCATTGGTTTTTGACGATAGGAAAGTGGCAGTAAGATGATGTCCGTTATCATGCTTGGCTTTGGAGCCCTATTGGCCATTGCCCTGCTGTTTCTTGCCTTTTCCGGCCCGTCACAAGGCAAGGCGTATCACCGCCGTCTGGACGAGTTGAGGGAACGGCATGGCGCCGCCACAAACTCTGTTGAAAAACAGATGCGCAAGATGATTGCCTCAAAACCGACCCCGAACCAGAGCAGCGGCAATAGCCTGATCCCGAACCCGGAGCTGCTCGCCAAGCGCATTGAGCGGACAGGCAAAAGCTGGACGCTGCGAAACTATGTGCTGGCCTGTGTTGGCATCGGCATCCTTGTCGCGGCGGGACTGGTGATCAAGGGTGCCCCTGTTCTGCTCGGCCTTTTGGCCGGGGTCGTGTTGGGCCTTGGCCTCCCGCACATGACGATCGGCTTTCTGATCGGCAAACGCATTGGCGATTTCAACGTCCGCTTTCCTGACGCCATCGAACTTATGGTGCGCGGTTTGCGGTCGGGCCTTCCTATTTCCGAAACATTGGGGATCGTCGGCAAGGAATTGCCGGGAGCTGTGGGCGCTGAATTTCAGTTTGTTGCCGATAAGGTCAAGATCGGGCGGACCATGGATGAAGCGTTGCAGGATGCGGCCGAACGCCTCAGCATTCCGGAGTTTCAGTTTTTCTGCATCTCGCTTGCCATTCAGCGGGAAACGGGCGGCAACTTGGCTGAAACTCTGTCCAACCTCGCCGATGTGTTGCGCAAACGATCGCAAATGAAGCTGAAGATCCGCGCCATGTCTTCGGAATCAAAGGCCTCTGCCTATATCGTTGGCTCGCTGCCGTTCATCGTGTTCGGTCTGCTGTACACCATGAACCCGGGGTACATCGGCGACTTCTTTATTGACGAGCGCCTGATGGTGATTGGTCTAGGCGGGCTGGTCTGGATGGGCATCGGGGTCGCCATCATGGCCAAAATGGTCAGCTTTGAAATCTAACGGATCGGGGAGCGAGACAAGAACATGCAACCAGTATCCGGTCCAACCCTGATGGGTGTCGACGTTATGTGGGTGGCGACGCTGCTCACTGCCGTCGCAGCCCTTGCCATCCTTGTCGCGCTTTATGCTGCAACAACGGTGCGCGATCCTATGGCCAAAAGGGTCAAGGCGCTCAACGAACGGCGCGAGCAGCTCAAGGCTGGTATCGTCGCGTCCACGTCCAAGCGTCGCACCAAGATCACCCATAACAACCAGCGCACAGACAAGCTGCGCGGCTTCCTGTCGACCTTTAAAATGCTTCAGGAATCGCAGGTCAAAGAGGCACAGGTCAAGCTGATGCAGGCCGGTATCCGGTCCAAGGAACTGGCCATTGCGGTCATCTTTAGCCGACTGATCCTGCCCATCGTCATTGGCGGCACCGCTGTGTTCATGATTTATGTCATGAACCACTGGCCAGATCTTACGCCGTTCAAGCGCTTTGGTGCCGCAGCGGCTGCCCTCATCGGAGGCTATAAGGCACCCGACATCTTCTTGCAGAACAAGATTTCCAAGCGTTCCGATGCGATCCGCAAGGGGCTTCCCGATGCGCTCGATCTGCTCGTGATCTGCGCCGAAGCGGGTCTAACGGTCGACGCTTCCTTCGGCCGCGTGGCCAAGGAACTGGGCCGTGGCTATCCGGAACTGGGCGACGAACTGACGCTGACGTCGATCGAACTGGGCTTTCTGACAGACCGTCGGACCGCGTTTGAAAACCTGGCGACCCGCGTGCCGCTCGATGCGGTCAAAGGCGTCGTCACGACCATGATCCAGACCGAGAAATACGGTACTCCGCTGGCGTCTGCACTGCGTGTTCTGTCGGCCGAATTCCGCAACGAGCGCATGATGCGCGCGGAAGAAAAGGCCGCACGCCTGCCCGCCATCATGACGGTGCCGCTGATCCTTTTCATTCTGCCGGTGCTCTTCATCGTTATTCTCGGCCCGGCGGCCTGTTCGATCAGCGACAACTTCGTCAATCGCTTGGGCTAAATCTGGCGGCAGCTCGACTGCCGCCGGAGAGGCTCCAGCGATTTGATTTCGGACGGCGTGTTAAGCAGCAGTCGGATCAGCGCGATCCCGCGGTCATAGTCGACACGCACGACCTCTTTGCCCGCCGGAACAGCCTGCCCGTCGCGCGCGATGACGATCTGGAAGGGCTTTTCCTTCGCCTGCTGGTCATTGCGGACAAAGACCACATCGGTCCGCGCGTCGAACACGCTGAGCGAGGAATAGCGGCCCGGCACCGGTGCCATCGTCACTTCAACCGGACCGTCCTTCAGATCATAAGCGCAAGCAGCATAAGCTAAGTCCGGGCTGGGCCGAACGATGGGCTGATTTTCGGGCGTCGCGAGTGCGTTATACCGCATCTTGTTGAAGCCTGTATCGGCGGCTGTCCGGCGGACAGCGACCTCCATCAGGCCATAGGTCGCCAAAGAGAGGCCGCCCTGCCAAGCGGCGGCAGCCACGAGCAAGGCGACGGCTGCGGGTCCAAGCCACTGTTTCATGCGCAGCCCTCCTTCTTCAAAACGGGCAGCTCTGCAGCCTTGGGGTCCTTCACGAAAGCGGGGCCGGGATTGTACATCCGCAAGGTCAGCTCAAAAGGCTGGCCCTTGGCGCTAGGCAGCCAGTGGCCGCTTGCAGGCTTGTTCGGAGAAATCGTGACCGTCCAACCGGCCTTTTCTTCGGGTGTGATCGACGCGCCACTAAAGGACCATATCCGCGCGTCATTGGCGACGAGATAGCCCTCACGGTCATAGAAGGTCACACTCCACCACCGGGAGTCGAGTGCCTTGCCCGAAAGCGCATAGGTGCAGGACCCATCAAGCGGCTTACCCTCGCTATCGCGCGAGGCAGCCCAATAGACGGTTTCTGTCTTTGGCAAAGCGAGCAGGCCACGCCTGGCGACGGCGGCGCGGGTCAAAGGGTCCGCAGAGGCGATGCCGTAATTGAGGGAGGTTGACCAAATGCCATTGGTCACGCTGCCACTATCAAAAGCGGATCCCGTCTTGTGCCAGACAAGGCCGCCCCCGGCCGCCAGCCCGACCGCCACGCCAAGCGCATAGCGTTGCCATCTCTTCATATTTCCCTGCCCTCTCCTATGTTTGACACGACGCTAACGCGCGCACCGGCAGGGGCCAAGAAAAAATGAACGCGTCCTATCTCCGGAGCGCTGCCTGTGCGGCCGCCAGCCGCGCAATCGGCACGCGATAGGGTGAGGCCGAAACGTAATCGAGGCCGGTCTTTTCGCAGAAGGCAATGGAGCGCGGATCACCGCCATGTTCCCCGCAGATGCCCATCTTGATGTCGGGCCGTGTCTTGCGCCCACGTTCTGCGGCCAGCGCGATCAGTTCGCCCACGCCCTCTTCATCAATCGAAACGAACGGGTCCTGCGGGTAAATGCCCTTATCGACATAGGTCGTCAGGAAGCGGGCCGCGTCATCGCGGGAGACGCCAAGCGTCGTTTGCGTCAGATCATTGGTGCCAAAGCTGAAGAACTCGCCAACCTCAGCGATCTCCCCTGCCTTCAGTGCGGCGCGCGGCAGTTCGATCATGGTGCCGACGAGGTACTCGATGCGCTTGCCCTTTTCAGCAAAGACCGCCTCTGCTGCGGCATCGACCACATCCTTCATCAATTCCAGTTCGCGCTTGGTCGCGACCAGCGGGATCATGATTTCCGGGACAGGTGCCGTCTCCAGTTCGCAGGCGGCTTCAAAAATGGCGCGCGCCTGCATCTCGTAAATTTCGGGATAGGTCACGCCCAGACGGCAGCCACGATGGCCGAGCATGGGGTTGAATTCAAACAGGTCCGCCGCACGGCGCTTGAGCACCTCGACGTCAACGCCGGCGGCTTCGGCCACTTCGGCAAATTCGCTTTCCTGATGCGGCAAAAATTCATGCAGCGGCGGATCAAGCAAACGGATGGTGACAGGCAGCCCCGCCATCACCTTGAAAATGGCAACAAAGTCGGCGCGCTGTTCCGGCAGCAGCTTGTCGAGCGCGGCACGCCTGCCCTTTTCACTGTCGGCCAAGATCATCTGGCGAACGGCAGTGATACGACCGGCATCAAAGAACATATGTTCGGTCCGGCACAGACCGATGCCTTCCGCGCCAAAGTCTCGTGCGGTCTGCGCATCAAGCGGGGTTTCCGCATTGGCACGCACCTTCATCCGGCGGATCTTATCGGCCCATTCCATGAGCACGCCGAAATCACCGACCAACTCCGGTTGCACCGTCTCAACCGCCCCGGCCATGACTTCACCGGTTGAACCATCCAACGTCAGGATATCGCCTTCGCCCAAAGTCCGGTCGCCGACGCGCAGTTGCTTGGCCTTGCTGTCAATCGAGATGCCACCGGCCCCCGACACGCAGGGACGGCCCATGCCGCGCGCCACGACCGCCGCATGGCTCGTCATGCCGCCACGTGCGGTCAGGATGCCCTTGGCAGCGTGCATGCCGTGAATGTCCTCAGGCGAGGTTTCTGTGCGGACGAGGATGACGCCCTGCCCATCGGCGGCGGCCCGTTCGGCGGTATCGGCATCGAACACAATCTTGCCTGACGCAGCCCCCGGAGACGCAGGCAGACCCTTGGTCAGCACATCGCGCTTGGCGGAAGGGTCAAGCGTTGGGTGCAGCAACTGGTCGAGCGCCGAGGGTTCGACGCGCAAAATGGCCTCATTTTGAGTAATGAGGCCTTCATTGGCCATGTCGACCGCGATCTTGAGTGCGGCTTTGGCCGTGCGCTTGCCCGAGCGCGTCTGGAGCATCCACAGCTTGCCGCGTTCCACGGTAAACTCAATGTCCTGCATGTCGCGGTAATGTGTCTCGAGGATGCGGAAGACATCGGCCAACTGGCCGTACACCTCCGGCATCGCCTCTTCCATCGACAGCGGCTTGGCATTGGCGCGTTCACGCGCGGCCTTGGTCAAATATTGCGGCGTGCGAATACCCGCGACGACATCTTCGCCCTGCGCGTTGATCAAGAACTCGCCATAATACGCGTTTTCGCCGGTCGCAGGGTCGCGGGTAAAGGCCACGCCCGTCGCGGACGTATCGCCCATATTGCCGAACACCATTGCCTGCACGTTGACGGCAGTGCCCCAGTCGCCCGGAATGCTGTTCAGGCGGCGATAGACCTTGGCGCGATCTGCCTCCCAAGACCCGAAAACAGCGCCGACTGCGCCCCAAAGCTGGTCATGCACATCCTGCGGGAAAGGCTTGCCCCATTGCTGCTCAACGAGCGTTTTGTATTCCGCGACCAGCGCCTGCCAGTCTTCGGCGAGCATTTCGGTATCGAGGAAATAACCGCGATCTTCCTTCGCGATTTCCAACGCTTCCTCGAACGATCCATGATCGAGTTCAAGCACGACATCCGAATACATCTGGATGAAGCGGCGATAGCTGTCCCAGGCAAAGCGGGCATCGCCCGACGAGGCGGCGAGGCCGACCACAGTCTCATCATTGAGGCCAAGGTTGAGGACAGTGTCCATCATGCCGGGCATCGAGACGCGCGCGCCGGAGCGGACGGAAACGAGCATCGGATCGCCTGCGTCACCAAACTTCTTGCCGGTCACCGCCTCGATATGCGCAACGCCCTGCGCCACTTCAGCGCGGACGCTTTCGGGGAAGCTTTGCCCTTCGGCATAATAACGCGTGCACATTTCGGTCGTGATGGTGAAGCCGGGGGGCACCGGCAGGCCGATGGAGGCCATACCGTCCAAGTTCGCGCCCTTGCCGCCGAGCAGGTTCTTATTGCCCCGCGTGGCGTCATCACCGTCCGAAACACCACCGCCGAAACGGTACACATATTGCGTCATCTGCTACTCCCGAACCCTGCCCTCTCCCTCAGGGGGAGCGGGATAATCTCGTCATCCCTCAATACGGGAGAAGTCGGCCACCTGATGAACGGCATCGCGGACGCGCGCGAGCATGGCCAGTCGGGCCAATCGCTTCTCTTCGTCCGGATCATTCACGATCACCTTGTCAAAAAACGCATCAATGGGCGCGCGCAGCAAGGCGAGCGCCGCCATGGCCCCTTCGAAATCCTCACGCTCAATCGCGGCAGCGGCCTGCGGCTCCGCCGAATCAAGCGCGTTGATGAGGGCCGTTTCCTCCGGCGCCGCCGCATAGGAAAGTGACTTCGCGGTAAGGTTCTCGACGCCTTCCTTTTTCAGGATGTTCGCGGCGCGTTTAAACCCAGCCAAGAGGTTCGCACCTTCCGCCGTAGTGACGAACGCCTGCAAGGCCTTCACCCGCTTGACCATCAGGACATTGTCGCCGCCCTTCGCAACGGCCACAACTGCGTCAATCATATCGTGCCGGACGCCAGCGTCACGTTGCTGAACTTTAAGGCGGTCGATCAGGAAATTCGCAATATCGAGACCAGCATCTGCGCCGCCTTTATGTGCCGCCGCTGTGATTAAATCTCGCATCGAAACACGCAATTCGTTGTCTAAGATCAGGCTCAGTATGCCGATAGCCGCGCGTCTAAGAGCGAACGGATCTTTTGACCCCGTTGGCTTTTCATCAATCTGGAAGAACCCGACCAGAGTATCCAGCTTGTCAGCCAAGCTCACAGCAACGGTCACCGGTGCCGTCGGCACGTCATCGCCCTGCCCGACCGGCTTGTAGTGATCGCGCACGGCGGCGGCGACTTCGGCGGGTTCACCTTGGGCGGCGGCATAATATCCGCCCATAAGACCCTGAAGTTCGGGGAACTCGCCGACCATGCCGGTGACGAGATCAGCCTTGGCCAACCGCGCGGCGCGCTCGGCGAGGTCGGCTAAACTGCCCCCCTCCCTTCCAAGGGAGGGGATGGGGGTGGGTGCGAGGGTCGGCGAGCCTATGGACTCACCCACCCCAACCCCTCCCTTGGAAGGGAGGGGCTTAACAATTCCCTCTTCCACCAGCCAGCGCGCCAGCTTGGCGACGCGCTCAACCTTGTCGGCCACAGTCCCCAGCTTTTCGTGGAAGACGATGTCATTCAGCTTTTCGGCATGCACCTCAAGGCTGGTCTTCAAATCAGTGTCGTAGAAGAAGCGCGCATCGCTCAACCGCGCGGCCAGCACCTTCTCATTGCCCGCAACGATCACAGCACCGCCATCGGTCGCGACGATGTTTGCGGTGCAAATGAACGCGTTGGCAAGCTTGCCGGCCTTGTCGCGGCAGATGAAGTACTTCTGGTTCACGCGCGCGGTGAGCTGGATCACCTCTTCGGGCACGGTCAGATAATCGGGATCAAAGCGGCCGAGCATCGGCACCGGCCATTCGGTCAGGCCGCTATTCTCATTGACCAGACCTTCGTCGGGCACGAGCACAAGGCCCGCATCCGCCGCCGCCTTTTCGGCACCGGCGCGGATGATCGCGCGGCGCTCTTCCTGATCAACGATGACATGGGCGGCCTTCAGCTTTGCGGCGTAATCGCCCGCATTGCTGATGGTGACGGGACCAGAGTGATGGAAGCGGTGGCCCATGGTCGTGACACCGCTGGTGATGCCGTCGATCTCGCAGGGGACAACATCATCGCCCAAGAGCGCGATGATGCCCTGCAACGGACGCACCCAGCGCAGGCTCTCGGTTGAGCGGGAGGCGGCGCCCCAGCGCTGTGATTTGGGCCAGGGGAAGGCGCGGATGATCGCGGGGATGGCGTCGGCCAAGACGTCGGCCGTCTTGCGGCCCGGCTTTTCCACAACCGCGAAATAGACGCCATCTCGCTCGACCAACTGGTCCTGCGTCAGGCCGGTCTTGCGGAGGAAGCCCTCCATCGCCTGTGGCGGCGCGCCGACTTTGGGGCCCTTGGTTTCTTCGGAGACGGCCTGCGTTTCGAGCGGCAAGTCTTTGGCAATCAACGCCAAACGGCGCGGCGTGGCGTAGGTGATGAGGTCTGCGGCCTTGAGGCCAGCCTTGTCCAGTTCAGCGGTGAACAGGCGGGCAAGATCATCCCGCGCCTTGTCCTGCATACGCGCCGGGATTTCTTCGGAGAGGAGTTCGAGCAGGAAGTCGGTCATGCCGTCCACCCCGGGAACTTAGCCGTCCATTCGGGCGTCTGCTTTTCAATCCAAGCCTGACAGCTGCCCTTCGCCAGATCGCGGACGCGGCCCATATAGCTGGCGCGCTCCTGCACAGAGATGACGCCGCGCGCCTGAAGCAAGTTGAACAAGTGACTCGCCTCAATCGCCTGATCATAGGCGGCAAGCGGCACGCCGGCTGCAATGCAGCGCTGGCATTCCGCCTCGGCCTTGGCGAACCCGTCGAACAATGCGGCGGTGTCCGCGACCTCGAAATTATACTTGGAGAACTGCTTTTCGTTTTCCAAAAACACGTCGCCATACGTCACGCCCGCGTCGTTGAAGCGCAGGTCGTACACGCGGTCAACGCCCTGAATATACATGGCCAGACGCTCCAGCCCGTAGGTCAGTTCGCCTGCGACCGGCTTGCAGTCATAGCCGCCAACCTGCTGGAAATAGGTGAATTGGGTGACTTCCATCCCGTCACACCAGACTTCCCAGCCAAGGCCCCAGGCGCCCAGCGTCGGACTTTCCCAGTCATCCTCAACAAAACGGACGTCATGCTTCAGCGGATCGATACCGATAGCGTCGAGCGAGCCGAGATAGAGCTCCTGTAGGTTCGCGGGGCTCGGCTTCATGATCACCTGATACTGGTAATAATGCTGCAGCCGGTTGGGGTTCTCCCCATAACGCCCGTCGGTCGGTCGGCGGGAGGGCTGCACATAGGCGGCATTCCAGCTTTCCGGGCCAAGCGCACGCAGCGTCGTCGCGGGATGAAAGGTCCCCGCGCCCACGCGCATGTCATAGGGTTGCAGGATGACACATCCCTGCTTTCCCCAATAATCGTGGAGGGTCAGGATCAGGTCCTGAAAGCTCAAACTTTGATTGTCCGCCGCCATGGCCGCGCCTTTGGCGGATGGGGCCGCGACGGTCAAGCAAAGCGCGCCGGAATCCGCTTGACGAAGATCAGAAGCAGGCGCAGCTTCCGACGATAACAATCCGGACATTGATCCGGACTGGAGAGAGATGCGGAAACGGATGGCCCTGAGCGCCATGTTGGCGCTGCCTGCCTTGCTCCTTGCCCCGGCAAGCGAAGCGGCCCCGGCCACGCGCTCTTCGCAGCCGCATCCCGCCATCTGGAAGATTTCCGACGCCGACACGACGATCTATTTGTTCGGTACCACCCATGCCCTGCCCAAGGGCTTTCGCTGGCAGTCCCCCGCCTTGAAACAGATCGTCGCGCAGGCGGATGAGCTGGTGCTGGAGACTGTCGATTCGCCCGAGGCCGACAAGAAGGCCGAGGGTGCTGTCGACGACACGATCAACCCCGTCGTGCCCGACCGGCCGATTGTGGCGCGGGTGGCGCCGGAGAAGCAGGCGCTGCTCAAACGCGCCATCGCCCGCACTGACTTTCCCGAACAGTTTTACGACGCCATGCCGACATGGATGGCCAGCCTCGTCCTCGCTGTTGAAGATATGAGCAAGGATGGCCTGTCGCACGACAATGGCGTGGAGGCGGTGCTGCAAAAGGCATTCGCGCGAGCAGGTCGGCCGATTCTTGCGGTAGAAGATGGCAGCGCCGTTCTGCGGCAGATGCATGGCCTGTCGGAAGCGGCGCAGCGTAAAATGCTGGAAGACACGCTAGAGGATATGGACACCACAGAGCCGAACACCCCGAATGACAGCGACCGGGCTTGGGCTTCCGGCGATGTGAGCCAGCTGGATTCGGACTTCACCGAAGAGAAGCTGGGCGCAGAACTCTACAACGTATTGGTCCGCCAACGGAATATTGCCTGGACCCACTGGCTGACCAACCGGATGGCGAAACCGGGTACAGTCTTGTTCGCTGTTGGCGCGGGGCATCTGGCCGGACCCGATTCGCTTCAGCACCTGCTTTCGGGCAGCGGAATTGCGGTTTCCCGCGTCGATTGACGCTTACTTTTAACGTTTAACGCCTTACATCATTGGGCATGCGTTCGTTCTCCCTCGGCCTGATGGCCCTCCTCCTCGTCTCCGCAGCAGAGCCTGCAGTCGAACCCGCAGCGAAACCCGCTCCGGTCCTCATTGCCAAACCGGCGTTGTGGAAAGTCTCGGATGCAGACACGACCATCTATCTGTTTGGGACGATCCATTTGTTGAAGCCGGGTACGCACTGGTTTGAAGGTAAGATCAAAACGGCCTTCGATGCGTCGGATGAACTGGTGCTCGAAATGCTCCCGCCAAACGAGGCAGAGGCACAAAAGATTGTCATATCGCGCGCCATTGACCCGGATGGGCCGCCCTTATCAAAAAAACTGACACCGAAGGACGCTGCAAAGTTTCGGGCCGCGCTCAAATCGCTGGACATCGACCCTGAAGAGGTGGAGCTTTTTGAACCCTGGTTTGCCTCTACCCTTATTGCCATGGCCCCAATGGAAAAGCTGGGTTACGGCCCCGAATCAGGCGCGGAAAGTCGGCTGACGGCTGAAGCCAAAGCAACCTCCAAAAAGATCGGCGCTTTGGAAAGCATGGGGGAGCAGATCGGGTTCTTCGATACATTGCCGGAAGACCTGCAGATCAAGTTCCTGAATTCGGCCGTTTCAGAAATGCCGCAGGCCAAAAAGGTTGCCTCGATCATGGTCGGCAGCTGGGCCAAGGGGAAGCCCGACAAGCTGGCCGCCGTGTTGAATGACGGAATGAACAGCATGCCGGAGATCAAGAAGGTCCTTTTAACAGACCGCAACCAGCGTTGGGCCAATTGGATTGCCAAGCGGATGGAGCAGCCGGGCACCGTCTTCGTCGCAGTGGGTGCCGGGCATCTGGCGGGCGAAGAAAGCGTGCAGGCCATGTTAAAGGCCGATCACTTGGAGGCCGTACGCATCAACTGAGCAGCGGCGCCGCGCACCATTGCTTGCATTCCTGCGCGTTTTCGCATAGGCGCGCGCTCTTCCGTTATGGTCATCCCTGGAGGCGTGACGGAAAAAGCAAATTTAACCGGAGATTACATATGAGCGATCAGCTGACGCTGTCGGCCGAAACGCGCGAACGGGAAGGCAAGGGAGCCTCTCGTGCACTGCGCAATCAGGGCCGCGTCCCCGCCGTCGTATACGGCAATAACGAAGCACCCCAGACGATTCACGTCGAAGAAAAGCTGCTGTTGAAGGCACTGCATACCGGCCACTTCATGAACGCGGTCATCATGATCGACGTTGGTGGCAAGCAGGTCCGCACGCTTTGCAAGGATGTGTCTTTCCACCCCGTCACTGAACGCCCGCTGCACGCGGACTTCCTGCGCATCGGTGAACATTCCGAAGTGCACGTGAACGTCCCTGTTCACTTCACGGACCACGAAACGTCGCCCGGCATGAAGCGCGGTGCTGTGCTCAACATCGTCCGTCATGATCTGGAACTGGTCTGCGATGCAGCCCTGATCCCCGACGACATCAAGATTTCCCTCAAGGGTCTCGAAATCGGCGATTCGATCCACATCAGCCATGTTGCACTCCCCGCTGGCTCGAAGAGCGCGATCACCGATCGTGACTTTACGATTGCCACGCTGGTCGCGCCGTCGGGCCTCAAGTCGGCCGAAGGTGACACCACCAAGGCTGAAGGCGAGTAAGCTTCCTCTGGCGCCCTTCTAATCAGGAAGGCGCCCGGGAGTTAACGATGCAAATCTGGGCAGGTCTCGGTAATCCCGGCGCACAATATGCCATGCACCGCCACAATGTGGGGTTCATGGCCGCCGATGTGATTGCCGAGACCTTCTCTTTTGGGCCTTGGAAAACGCGCTTTCAGGGGCTGGCGTCGGAAGGCCGGATTGGCAGCGACAAGGTCCTGCTCGTCAAACCCGCGACCTTCATGAACGAGAGCGGCCGCAGCATTGGCGAAGCGATGCGCTTCTTCAAGCTCGAGCCCAAGGACGTGACCGTCTTTTACGACGAGCTCGACATTGATCCGTTCCGCGTAAAGGTGAAGCGCGGCGGCGGGGCCGCTGGTCACAACGGCATCCGTTCCACCATCGCCCATATCGGCGAAGAATTTCGCCGGGTGCGTCTTGGCATTGGCCATCCGGGCCATAAGGACCGGGTAACCGGCTACGTCCTCGGCAACTTTGCCAAGGCGGAAACAGATGATCTTGCCCATATGTTGGGCGTCGTTGCCGCCGAGGCCAAATGGCTGGCCGATGGGGACGATGTGCGCTTCATGAATGATGTGGCGATGAGAATGCAGAAGGACTGACTGAAATGGGTTTCAAATGCGGTATCGTCGGCCTGCCCAATGTTGGGAAGTCCACCCTGTTCAACGCGCTGACGGAGACGCAGGCGGCGCAAGCAGCGAATTATCCATTCTGCACGATTGAACCGAACGTCGGCAACGTCGCCGTGCCGGACCCGCGCCTGCAGTCCATCGCCAAGATTGGCGGCAGCCAGAAAATCATTGAAACCCAGTTGAGCTTTGTCGACATCGCAGGCCTTGTGCGAGGCGCGAGCAAGGGTGAAGGCCTCGGCAACCAGTTCCTCGCCAACATCCGCGAAGTCGATGCTGTCGTCCATGTGCTGCGGTGCTTCGTCGATGATGACATTCAGCATGTCGACAACAAGATCGACCCGATCTCAGACGCCGATACGGTTGAGACGGAACTGATGCTCGCCGACCTTGAAAGCCTCGAAAAGCGGGTGCCCAACCTGCAGAAGAAGGCCGCACAGGGCGATAAGGAATCAAAGACGGCGGCCGCCGTGCTCGGCAAGGCGCTCGATCTGCTGCGCGAAGGCAAGCCGGCGCGCTTGACGGTTCGCAATGATGCGGAAGAAGAGAAGGCGTTCCAGCAGGCGCAGCTTCTGACGTCCAAGCCTGTCCTTTATGTCTGCAACGTCGATGAAGGATCAGCCGCCACAGGAAATGACCTATCCGCCAAGGTGTTTGAAAAAGCCAAGGCCGAAGGTGCCGAAGCTGTGGTTGTCTCCGCCGCCATCGAAGCCGACATTGTGACGATGCCCGTTGAGGATCGCGCGGAATTCCTCGCCGATCTCGGCCTGACCGAAACCGGTCTCGCCCGCGTGATCCGTGCGGGCTATGAATTGCTCCACCTCATCACCTTCTTCACGGTCGGCCCGAAGGAAGCACGCGCATGGACGGTGCACAAAGGCGCCACAGCGCCAAATGCCGCAGGCGCCATCCACACCGACTTTGAAAAAGGCTTCATCCGCGCCGAGACCATGGCCTATCAGGACTATGTCGACCACAATGGGGAGGCCGGTGCCAAGGAAGCAGGCAAATGGCGTTCTGAAGGCAAGGATTATCTCGTCAAGGATGGCGACATCATGCTGTTCCGGTTCAACGTCTGACCAAGTTTTGCAGAATCCATTCGGGCTGAGCTTGTCGAAGCCCCGTCCTTCCTGTGCGGCCGTCCTGCCAAAGGAAGAACGACCCTTCGACAAGCTCAGGGCAAACGGATCTGTAACTGATAGCCCGCAACGGCAAATCGGTTTTGCCTGAAGAAAACCTCTTTCCCTCCCGCTTTCCGTTAACGTAAGACGGATCAAAAGGGAGACGATGCGTGCAATATCTCGAAGACATGAAGGTCGGCACCAAAGCGAGCTTTGGCCGCTATGAGGTCACGCGCGAAGAGGTGCTGGAGTTTGCGGGCAAATATGATCCGCAGCCCTTCCATCTCGACGATGAAGCTGCCGCAAGGACGCATTTCGGGCGCATCTCCGCCTCGGGCTGGCACACCTGCGCGATGACGATGGCGATGCTCGTCGAGAATCTAAAGAAGAATAAGCAAGCCGGGCTCGGCTCCCCGGGCCTGGACGAATTGCGCTGGCTGAAACCCGTTTATCCCGGTGACACGCTGCGAGTGGAATCGGAGATCATCGAAGTCACCCCGTCCCGCTCCCGCCCGGAAATGGGCAGCACCAAAGCGACGGTCACGGTGTTCAACCAGCATGACGAACCGGTGATGCGGCTGATCTCAATCGGGCTGGTCGCGCGGCGGCCGCAATAGCCCGCCCCAAGTGCCGCATGACGAAGCCGGAATTTACTCCGGCTTCTTCGCCACAGCGACCAGCGCAGGACGCAGCAGTCGGTCCTTGATCATATAACCAGCCTGCATTTCCTGCACGATGGTGCCGGGTTCCACATCACTGGGAAGCTCAACCATCGCCTGATGCTGGTTGGGATCAAGCGGAAGGCCCATGGCGGCGATGCGGGTGATGCCATTGCGTTCAAACACCGACATCAATTCGCGCTGCGTCGCTTCCAGCCCGATGATCAGGCTTTTGGAGCCTTTATCCTCGCGCATGGCCGCCGGAATGGCATCGAGCGCACGGGTGAGATTGTCGGCAACCGACAGAACGTCGCGCGCGAAATTGGTGGCGGCATAGGCACGGGCATCCTGCGCGTCTTTTTCAAGACGGCGGCGCACATTTTGCGTCTCAGCCTGCGCATAAAGGATCTGCTGGCGCGCCTCTTCCAGTTCGCCAAGCAAAGCGCCCAGCGGATCAGATGCCGCTTCGGCTTCGGCACTGGCATCTTCAGGGTGTGCGTCGTTCTTCAACTCTTCGTCGCTCATTACGTCATCAATCTCGTGAGGGTTTGTGCTGTAAAATCAACCATGGGGACGACACGGGCGTAATTCAAGCGCGTGGGGCCTATCACACCGACCACGCCGACCACACGCCCGTCACGTCCATGGTAGGGGGCCGCTATCACTGATGACCCCGAAAGCGCAAACAGCTTGTTCTCAGAACCGATGAAAACCTTGGTCGAAGCGCCTTCTCGGGCACCGTCGAGCAGGCGGGCAATGTCTTCCTTACCCTCAATCTCATCAAGCAGGTTACGAACGCGATCCAGATCGGCCACGGCGGTATCGTCAATCAGGTGCGCAGCACCCCGAACAATCAACACCGGGCGGTGCGCGCTATCTTCGCTCAACACGGCAATGCCCCGCTGCACCAAGTCCTGCGATGCGATGTCGAGCATCGCCCGTTCCCGCGCAATCTGTGTCGCCAGCACCGCCGACGCCTCAGCCAATGTCCGGCCCGCAAGGTGAGCGGTGATGAAATTGCCAGCCTCAACAAGGGCTGAGACCGGAAGGCCCGGTGGCAAATCGACGACACGATTTTCAACCGATCCGTCTTCCCCCACCAGCACGGCCAGCGCCTGAGTAGGGCCTAGCGGCACGAACGCGAATTGCCGCAAGCGCGGTTCCCGCGCCGGGACAAGGACGATACCTGCACATTGGGAAAGGCCCGATAGCGTAGAGGTCGCCGCGGCCAGAGCATCCTCAATGGGCCCACTTTGGCCCACGCGGGCTTCTATGACGGCCCGTTCGTCCGCAGTGGGTTCGGCCGCTTGCATCATGCCATCAACAAACAGCCGCAGGCCGAGTTCCGTCGGCATCCGGCCGGCCGATGTGTGCGGCGCGGCGAGCAGGCCCAGTTCTTCCAGATCCTGCATCACATTGCGGATCGAGGCGGGCGACAGGCTCATTTGTCCAAGCTTGGAAATTGTCCGTGAGCCGACAGGGGCGCCGGACCCGAGATAAGATTCGACGACCACGCGAAACACGTCACGCGCGCGATCAGTCAATTCATGGACAGTAGACATGAGCCTGACTTAGGGACCATCGCCCCCTAAGTGCAAGTCTGCATACGCATGGCCTTTAGGGACGCCGTGCCCACCAGAAGAGGAGCAGACCCGCCAGAGCCAGCCCGGTGCCATTCCAGCTCCACTGCGGCACGCCGATCATGAAGCTTTCAGCCGGCCAGCGGATGATGTTCAGCCCCTGCCCGATCCAGAGACCGCCCATCAGAATCATGAGGACTGACAGCCCCAAGACGAGACTTTTGACGATTTTCATGGCTTTCCTCCCATCGGGGCTGGTCGGATGCCGCCCCTCCCGTTAGATGCGCCAAAACCCTAGAAAAGGACAAGCCCTTATGCGCCCATCAGGCCGCGCCCCAGATCAGATGCGTGAAATCACCATTGAACCCCACTTCACCAAGCATGCCGAAGGCTCCGTGCTCGTCAGCTTTGGCGAAACGCGTGTTCTCGTCACCGCCAGCATCGAAGAACGGGTTCCTCCCTTCTTGCGCGGCAAGGGTGAAGGCTGGGTTACGGCCGAATACGGCATGCTCCCGCGCGCCACGCACACGCGCAGCAGCCGTGAAGCCGCCAAGGGCAAGCAGTCTGGCCGCACGCAGGAAATCCAGCGCCTCATCGGTCGGTCGCTGCGCGCCGTCGTCAACATGAAGGCCTTGGGCGAGCGCCAGATCACGCTCGATTGCGATGTCATTCAGGCCGATGGCGGCACGCGGACCGCGTCGATCTCCGGCGCATGGGTCGCGCTGCGCCTCGCGGTCGACAAGCTGATGGCGGACGGCCTCCTTCAGACGGACCCGATCGAACAGCAGGTCGCAGCGATCAGCTGCGGCATCTATAACGGGACGCCCGTGCTCGACCTCGATTACATCGAAGACTCGAATGCCGGTGCCGACGCGAACTTCGTTCTGCTGTCCAACGGCAACATTGCTGAGGCACAGGCGACAGCCGAAGGCGAAACCTATGATGAGGAAGCGCTGCTCCGTCTGCTCCGCCTCGCCCGCATCGGCTGCACGAAGGTTTTCGAAGCGCAGTTGAAGGCAACAGGTCGCTAAACATGGCCCGCAAGCTCGAACCCGGACGGCTGGTGATCGCCAGCCACAATCAGGGCAAGGTCCGCGAAATCCGCGATCTCCTTGCCCCGTTCGGGATCGAGCCTGTTTCAGCTGGCGAACTCGGCCTGCCTGAGCCGGAGGAGACCGGTACAACCTTTGCCGAAAACGCGCTGCTCAAGGCCCGCGCCTCCGCGCTGTCCGGCCTGCCTGCTCTGTCCGACGACAGCGGGCTGGAAGTGCGCGCCTTGGGCGGCCGCCCCGGCGTCTACACCGCCGACTGGGCGGAACGGCAGTGGTTTGAAGGGGAGCCCGGCCGGGACTGGTATATGGCCATGGGCAAGGTCGAAGGCCTGCTCGCCGAACAAGGGCCCTCGGTGGATCGCTCTGCGGCGTTCGTCTGCACGCTCGCGGTCGCCTGGCCCGACGGACACAGCGAAGTCTTTGAAGGCCGCGTCGAAGGCAGCCTCACTTGGCCACCGCGCGGCGCGCTGGGCTTTGGCTATGATCCCGTTTTTGTAGCCAAGGGCGCCGACCAGACCTTTGCCGAAATCGATCCTGCGGCCAAACACGCCATCAGCCACCGGGCGGATGCGTTCAAGAAACTCGTGGCGGCGCTGTTTTAGCGCTCCATCCGAGCTGCAACGCGCGGCTCCCGGCCACCCAACGGGTCTTCCCCCATCCAGTTTCCGGCTGGGAAGTACCGACAGACAAGATAATCGAATTCGGCATCCGTCGCGACGGCACAGCCGACCTCGCGCGTGTTGCGCCAGATGATCTGGGTATAGTGGCCGACGTCTGACCATTTGCCTGTACGCGAAATGTCCGGAAAGCGGCCGGGGCGATAATCCGCCTTTTCCTCGATCCAGTCCCCCACCATTGTTGCGGGCGCAAAATAGTCGCGCGTACCCATCCAAAGGTTCTCGCCCTGCCCCTGAACCCCGGCATGGCGCAGCGTTGCACTTCCTTTGAGTATCCCCGCCCATCCGGCTGCATCGCGGGCGAGGTCTTCATTCCAGACGAGCGGCGGGACACCCTTAGTTGCCCGCTCTTCATTATGCGCCGCCAAGACCTCAGTTTCGAAATCGCCAGATGCGCGCGCCATTGCGGGCGATCCAAAGATCGTGGCCAGAAAGCTTACACTTGTCGCCATCAATGCTAAGCGCCGTCCATGCATTTGGCCGATTCCCTTGCCCTCTATATCCACTGGCCTTTCTGTGTATCGAAATGTCCCTACTGCGACTTTAACAGCCACGTCCGTGAAACTACGGATCAGGCGGCCTGGTTAGACGCGCTGTTGGCCGACATGGCCTATGAGGCTAGCCAGATCGGCGGACGTCCGCTCACCTCCATCTTCTTTGGCGGCGGCACGCCTTCGCTGATGCCACCTGCGACAGTCGCCGCGTTGATTTCGGCAGCAGAGCTCCATTGGGGCTTTGCATCTGACATTGAAATCACGCTGGAGGCCAATCCCTCCTCTGTCGAGGCGGCCCGCTTTGCTGATCTGGCCGCGGCAGGCGTCAACCGCGTCTCGCTCGGCCTGCAGTCGCTCGACAATGAGGTGCTGAAGCTTTTGGGTCGGGCCCATGATGTGGAGGAAGGGCTCGCGGCACTGGAGGTGGCGCAGAAGGCCTTTTCCCGCGTGTCGTTTGATCTCATTTATGCTCTACCCGCGCAGACGCTCATCGGCTGGGAGGCCGAACTGCGTCGGGCCTTGTCCTTCGGGACGGGGCACCTCTCCCTCTACCAATTGACCATCGAACCCGGCACGCGCTTTGAAACGCTGGTGCGCACAGGCGCGTTGACACCTAAGGACCCGGATGAAGCAGCGGAGTTTTACGAACTGACCGACGCCCTGACGACCGAGGCTGGCCTGCCACGCTATGAGATTTCCAATCACGCCCGCTCGGGTCAGGAGAGCCGCCACAATCTGACCTATTGGCGCTATGGCAGCTATGCGGGCATCGGCCCCGGCGCGCATGGCAGGCGGGGTGGTCTAGCCACGGTTCGGCACAAAAAGCCGGAGAATTTCCTGAACGCTGTCGCGCGCAACAGCCACGGCGCCCAGCAGGAGGAGGCGCTGTCATCGGCGGAGCAGGCACGGGAGGCTCTGCTGATGGGCCTGCGTCTGCGCGAAGGCATTGACCTTGCCGACATAGCGCGCCGGACAGGGGTGAGCGCGGATGCCCTGATTGATGCCGACGCGGCATCGCGACTCGCCGGCTATGGGCTCCTCAGCCAATCCGGCAGCCGCATCACCGTCCTTCCGGACGGGATGCTGCTGCTTGACCGGATATTGACGGACGTCGTTGCGATTTAGTCTACAAAGCCCTTGGGCGCAGGGGCCACAACCGTTGTCCCGCTTGGGCCTATCTGCTGCACCTCAAGCGCGCGTTCTGCGACGCCATAGGCGTTGAAACGGAAGGCCCCATCAATCCCGGCAAAACCACCGGTATCGTCCAATGCCCGCAGCGGGAACGGGGTTCCAAGCTTCCAATTGGTCGCAACCTTGGTCGCCAGCAGAACCGCATCATAGCCAAGGCTCGAGAGGCGATAGGGCGCGAGGCCAAAGCGCGTCCGGTATTTCGCCGCCATCTGGGTGTAGACCCCATCCGAGACGCTGGCGAACCAAGCCCCGTTCAAAGTCGGCGACGACAGGCTGGCTTCCGTATTCCAGAGTTCGGTCCCCAAAATCTTGGCAGAAGCGCTCGGCCCGCGACGGATGATGGGGATCGCCTGCACCGCCGTCCGGCTGGAATCGGCGATCAGGATGGCGTCGGCAGCCCCGGCTTTGTTGATGCGGGAAATGGCCCCCATGATGGCCCCGGCGTTGCGATCATAGCTTTGCACTGAAACGAGCGACCCGCCTGCCTCTTCAACCGAGCGCGCAAGTGCTGTCTGCGCGCGCTGGCCATAGACGCCCACGGGCACGAGACCGGCAAACTTCACCATCCCCTTTGACCGAGCATAGCCGACCACGCGGGATACCGACTGGGCGGGCGTAAATCCGAGCAAATAGGTGCCGTTGCCTGCAACCGACACGTCATTTGAAAACCCAATAAGGGGCACGCGATTACGGCGCCCGACTTCGGCGGCCGCGCGAACATCTTCGGCGAGCAATGGCCCGAGGATCAGCTTATTGCCTTCAGCAATAGCCTTTTCAGCCGCAGCAGCAGCTCCACCAGCCGTATCATAGACCGTCATCCGGATCCGTTCACCGCCGGTATCGAGCACGGCCATGTTCGCCGCGTTGGCGATAGACTGCCCAATGCCAGCGTTCGAGCCGGTCAATGGAACGAGCAGCGCAATGCGGTGGCGCGTGGCGTCTGACGGAAGGCCAGTCACCGCGCCCTCTTCCGGAGGCGCCTCGACGGGCTTTGGCGGGCCCTTGGGCACGACCTGGCACCCGGCCACAAACAGTGCTGCACCAACAAGACCCCAGCGCATGATTTTCCGCCGTTTGAGGTCTGTCGCTTGCCCCTCACCCATATCGTCTGCCATGACGCACTCCCTATGGCTTCTTCGCTTCAACCCGGTCTCTATATCGTCGCCACGCCTATCGGCAATCTCGGCGATTTAAGTCCACGCGCTGCCTCGATTCTTCGCGAGGCGGACATCATAGCGGTGGAAGACAGCCGCGTCACGGCGAAGCTGTTGCAGCATATCGGCGTCAAACGCCCGATGCAGCCTTATCATGATCATAATGCAGACCGGGTCCGCCCCGGCCTGATTGAGCGCATGGCGAATGAGGCCGTGGCCTTGGTATCGGACGCAGGCACACCGCTCATTTCCGATCCCGGTTACAAACTTGTCCGCGATGCGCGCGCCGCCGGCCGCCATATCGTGACGATCCCCGGCCCGTCTGCTGTCATCGCCGCGCTGACCTTGGCGGGATTGCCGACTGACCGGTTCTTTTTTGCAGGATTTCTGCCGCCCAAAGCCAAGGCGAAGGCCGACCAGATTGCAGAATTCAAAACCCTGCGCGCCACGTTGGTGTTCTATGAATCCGGCCCGCGCCTTGCGGACACGCTTGCCATCTTGGCGCAGGTGCTAGGGGACCGTGAGGCAGGCGTCGCGCGAGAAATCACCAAGGCCTATGAGGAGTGCTTGACCGGCACGCTGTTAGAACTGGCCGCGCGTTATGAGGGGGCTCCGCCCAAGGGGGAAATCGTCATCGTGGTCGGCCCGCCCGGTGAACCAGAGGCAGCTTCGGGTGATGACATCGAATTGGCGCTCGTGGAGGCGTTAAAGACGTCCTCCCCTGCCAAAGCCGCCGGAGAGGTTGCCCGCACGCTGGGGGCGGATCGCAAGGCGCTCTACGCCCGCGCGCTGGAACTGCTCGGCAAATGACCCGGCAGGCCGCCGAACGTCGCGGCCGCTGGGGAGAGACCGTTGCGGCCTGGTGGCTGCGGCTCCACGGCTGGCGCATCCTAGCTTTCCGCGTAAAACTCCGCGTTGGCGAAGTCGATCTTGTTGCCAAACGCGGCCGCACCGTTGCCTTCATCGAGGTGAAGGCCCGCCGCAAAAAGGAAGACCTCGACACCGCCATCGATGCTTGGCGCCTGCGCCGTGTGGCAGCTGCGGCCAATGCCCTTCAGCCACGCTATGCAGCGAACGGTGAAGACATCCGCATCGACGTGATGCTGGTCGCTCCGTTCGCGCGGCCGCGTCACATCCCCAACGCCTGGCACGGGTGACAAAGCCGCCCGCTTCGCCTAGATCGCCCGCCAGACAAGGAGACCCGCAATGACCCTGAAGGTCGCATTCCAGATGGACCCGATGGAGGGTCTCAACATTACCGGCGATTCGACCTTCGCGTTGATGCTGTCCGCGCAATCACGCGGCTATACCAGCTACCACTATACCGCAGACGAATTGAACTATTCGGACGGCCGCGTTTGGGTGACGGCGCGTCCGGTGACGGTGCAGCGCGAGGCGGGCAACCATTTCTCCTTCGGCGCCCCGGTCAAAATCGATCTGGCCGATGACATTGACGCCGTGCTGATGCGGCAGGACCCGCCCTTTGATCTGGGTTACATCACGGCCACGCATCTTCTGGAACGCATCACGCATCGGACGCTGGTCGCCAATGATCCGGTCAGCGTGCGCAACGCGCCGGAGAAGGTCTTCGTGCTCGATTTCGCGCAGTTCATGCCGCCGACGCTCGTCACACGCTCGCTCGACGAGGTGCGCGAATTCCACAAGACACACGGCGAAATCGTCGTAAAGCCGCTCCACGGCAATGCCGGGTCCGCCGTCATGCACATCGCCAAGGACGGCAAGAACCTCGCTGCGATCACCGAACTGTTCGGGCAGGTCTGGCGCGAACCTTTCATGGCCCAGGCCTTCATCCGCGCGGTGGAAAGCGGCGACAAGCGCATCGTGCTCATCGACGGCGAAGTGGCCGGTGCGATCAACCGAATCCCCGGCGCGGGCGAAATCCGCTCCAACCTCGCCGCCGGTGGCCGCGCCGAAGCGACTGAGCTGACGCTTGGCGAGCGCGAAATCTGCGCCGCCATCGGACCTGAACTCAAAAAGCGCGGCCTGCTGTTCGTTGGCATCGACGTGATCGGCGGCAAATGGCTGACCGAAATCAACGTGACGTCGCCGACCGGCATTGTCGCCATCGACGCCTTCAACGGCACGGATACCCCCGCCCTCATCTGGGACACAATTGAAGCGAAGATCGCCAAATGAGCGATTGGATCATCAAGCTGATTGAGGACGCCGGCTATCTGGGCGTCGGGTTCCTGATGTTTCTGGAAACAGTCTTTCCGCCGATCCCATCAGAGATCATCATGTCCGTCTCCGGCCTCGCCGCCGCGCGGGGCAAAATGGACATTACTGCCGTCATCGCGGCTGGCACGGCAGGTGCGATGCTCGGCAATTACTTCTGGTATCTGGCCGCGCGCGTGATTGGCATTGAGCGGTTCAAGCCGCTGATCGTCCGCTGGGGACGCTTCCTGACGCTCGACTGGAAAGAGATTGAAAAGGCGGAAAAACTGTTCGGCACCCAAGGCTGGGCCATCGTCTTTTTCGGCCGGATGCTGCCGACGCTGCGCTCCTTGATCTCCATCCCGGCTGGGTTGCTGCGCATGCGTCTGTCGACCTTTGTTCTCTGGTCCACCATCGGAACGGCGGGCTGGACCGCGCTGCTCGGCCTTGCGGGCTACACGTTGGGCAAGAATTTTGAGGAAGTTGACCAGTTCGTCGGCCCGATTGCCACCGCGGTGATGGCGGTGATCGTGCTCGGCTATGTCTGGCGACTGATCACCTGGAAGCCGGATAAGGGGTAAGGGCCCTCCGTTTCGCTCTCTCTTCCTTTCGTCATGCTGAACTTGTTTCAGCATCCATGCCTCGCGGATCGGCAAATCTTCGACCTTTGGCATCTTGCACCTTCTTCGCGGCATGGATCCTGAAACAAGTTCAGGATGACGATGGATCTGCAGTCCCAAAAGAGGTGAGAATCACCTCAAGCCCGCGGATGTGCTGTCCGGTAGACGTCCAGCAAATAAGCCGCATCGACCGCTGTATAGACCTGTGTGGACGACAAGCTGGCATGGCCGAGCAATTCCTGCAGGCTCCGCAAATCTACGCCACGGGCGAGCAAATGGCTGGCAAAGCTGTGCCGCAGAGCGTGCGGCGTCGTCCGGTCTGACAGGTTGAGGCGGGTCCGTGCCGCCTGCACCGCGCGGCGCACCATGCCGGGCTCCAGCGGCCCACCGCGCGCTCCGCGAAACAGCGGCTCCCCTTTCGCCACACCATAGGGGCAGATGTCGGCATAGGCCTCTATGGCGGTGCGCACCTCGGGCAAGATAGGCACGATGCGCGTCTTTTGCCGTTTGCCGGTCACAGCCATGGTTTCCCCAATGGGCAGGATGTCCCCGTTCAACCCTAGCGCCTCCCCGATGCGCAAGCCGGCACCGTAAAGCAGTAGCAGGATCGCCCAGTCGCGTGCGGCGATCCAGGGCTCCTTCGCCTGATCCGCCACATCTTCGGCCAGCGCAATCACCTCATCCGGCGAAACCGGCCGGGGAAGCGACTTTCGGACGCGCGGCCCTTTGACCCGAGGGACCGCGGCATCACCGCCTACAAATTTCAGAAAACCCCGCACGGCTGATAATTCACGCGCGGTGGACACATTGCCGATGCCGTCGCCCCTGCGGGAGGCAAGATAGGCGCGCAGGTCCGCCGCCTCGACCTTAGTCAGATCGGGTGCACCGCCATGATGCACCCGCAGAAAACTCATCAAACGCTCTGCCGTTGCCACATAGGCGCGGACAGTGTGGGTCGACCGTCGCCGATCCCGACGGAGATGGTCGGACCAGCGCTGGACGATGTCGCTCAAATGATTTTCTGTCCTGTCTTTTCCCAATCGGCGAGGAAGCCGGCGATGCCCTTGTCGGTCAGGACGTGGTTGAACAACGCCTTGATGACCGAGGGCGGCGCCGTCATCACGTCTGCGCCGATCTTCGCGGCTTCAAGCACATGGATGCCGTGGCGGACGCTGGCGACGAGGATTTCTGTTTCAAAACCATAATTATCGTAAATCAGGCGGATGTCAGCAATGAGCTGCATTCCGTCAAAACCATTGTCATCATGGCGGCCAACGAAGGGCGAGATGAAGGTCGCGCCGGCCTTTGCCGCGAGCAGCGCCTGATTGGCCGAGAAGCAGAGCGTGACGTTGACCATCGTGCCGTCGCTGGTCAGCGCCTTGCAGGTCTTCAGCCCGTCAATCGTCAGCGGCACCTTGATGCAGACATTGTCGGCGATCTTCCGGAGCACTTCGGCTTCCTTCATCATCGTCGCATGATCAAGCGCCACGACTTCGGCCGACACCGGGCCATCGGTGATGCCGCAGATTTCGCGCGTGACTTCCATGAAGTCGCGGCCCGACTTCGCGATGAGAGACGGGTTGGTCGTAACGCCATCTAGCAAGCCCGTTGCGGCGAGTTCTTTAATGTCGGCGATTTCGGCAGTGTCTGCGAAGAATTTCATGGGTTTGGCGTCCTGCTAAAAGGATAGTCTTGTTCCCCTGTGCTTTACCTTAGGCGGGGCTGAAAACAACCGCCTGGGATCGGCACGGATCAATAAGTTGAGGATATCCGCTCACTCAAACGGCAACCCCGCTGGCTTGCCATCAACATAGACCTGCCGCCTGCGGACCTCACGAATTTCAACCTTACCCGCCTTGATCGCGTCGGACTCTGCCTTTTTGATCGCCGCCCAGTTGCCGGTCGGCGGCGCGTTGTCGTTTGCCCGGGACCAAGCGCCATTCGCCGCCTGCGTGAAACGGTAAACCTCTACACCGCAACCTTCGCAAGGCTTGGTGATGGCAACAGCCTCCGCCTGCCCCGGCGTATAGAAAAGCACGCAATTGCCTTTCGTTTCGCACGATCCAAATTGGGAGATGAGCACGATCAAGTCACGCGGCAGAGGGACGGCCTTTGGCTTGATGATGATATTGCGGGCAACGTCATCCGCGCGGCTGACAGCCTGTTGTTCCGATTGTGCCGCCCACCTGTTATCCAATTTCAGCGCCTTGGCGGCCGCCTTGCGGATCTCGGGCGTCTTGCCCGACTTGGACAGTCGCTCCAGCGCCGCAACGCCGGACTTGCCAAATTCGAACTTGAGCGAGGCCCAATCGAACTTATCGACACTCACCTGCCCGCTATCCAGCCGCGCCAACTGGCTGCGCGTGGACCATGCGCCGAAATTGACGAGCGGCGTCGCAAGGATGAACGCCACTAAACAGAGCAATACCGCAAGCCGCAGGTTCAACGGACGGACGGCATCAAGCCAGCCCAACCGCCTGCGGACGATGACCCAAAAATAACCCGCGCCATAGGCCAATGCGATGGCGACAAAAACCATCGCCCAAAGCCGTTCAGGCGTCAGTCCATATTGGCCAATGCGCAGTCCTGTCGAAATCGCAGCGATAATCGCCAATGGGAGCATCGCCACCCCCAATGCTGCTGCACCCCAGCGCACGATGGCCACCTGTGCTTCATCCGCTTTGGAATCTCCGATGGCTGCGTTTGTCAGGATCAACGCCCCGACGATGCAAGACAGCAGGATCGGCGTGGTGGACTTGGTCGCATCCCAAAGCGCCCCCAGCCCTGCGAAAGGGAGCGCAAGCAGGAAGATCAAAAGTCCGAAACCGAGGACAGGCGCGAGCACGGAGAGGACGCGGCGCACCACAGTCTGCAAGGTGATGAGCAGGCTTTCCCGATCCCGCAGCAAGCCGGAGGCCGCGCCAAAGGCGCCGCCCATCAGCATCGCGACAAACCAGCTTGCTTCCATCGCGGTGCGCACCAACTTTATGCCGATGAGCGAAAAAAGCTCCGCAAGTAATTGACCTAGAAGGAAAACAATTCCCGCAAACAGCCAGCAGGCAAACCACAAAAGCGTGTTCATCCAAGCTCGATCATGCACCTTTGGATAGGAAAGGGACGACAGGCGCGGTGGCCTTGGCCGGCCCGCATCGCACCACCCCTGAAAGAGGGGCGCGGCAATAACCACGGTGATGACGGCACAGAGCAGCGTCCACCCTTCCCCCCTGTCAAGCTCAGAAAACCCGCCATTTAGATAGACAGTGGTTCCAACCAACAGCGCCGCAAAAGCCGCAAAAGCAGCCGACAGCCGGATCCTGTCCCGATCGAGCGTGAACGCGAAGGCGACGCCGCCGGTCATCAGCGCAGAGGCGAGCCCCGGGCGCATTACGTCGTCCATCTTGCCATCTGCCAGTTGCTGGATCGCCAACCCCACCAGCGCGCCCAATATCGCGACGGCCCAGTTCCGCTCTGGCCAATCTTGTGTGCTCGACTCGGTCATGCCCACCCTCCTCACTCTCGCAGCCCAGCTTATGCCGATGGCGCCAGCGCACAAGCATGGCTTGCATCATTCCGATGCCCCATGCAGTAAGGCGCCTTCATTTCCGGAGCAGCTTGTGGCGCGTAAATTCCTCTATGTTATTGCCGGGATTATCGTTCTCGTCCTCCTCGTGCTCTTGGCCTTGCGCCTTTTCGGGCTGCAATTATCGCGCCTTGCCTTTGTGCCAGGGGAGGCCTTTAAAGAGCAACCGGCGCTTGCAACGGATGCCTATGCCTCCCCAAGCATGTGGATTGCGCGGCCTGACATCGCCAATAATCCGGCCCAATGGCTCCCGATAAATACTCCAAAAAATGAAACACAAAATACTGATATTGCAGTCTTTTTTGTTCATCCGACAAGCTATCTAACCAAGAATCATTGGAATGCGCCGCTCGACGACAAGGAAGCCAATGAAACGGCAACCCAGTTCGTCCGTGGGCAGGCCAGCGCCTTCAACAGTGCGCCCAACATCTGGGCGCCGCGTTACCGGCAGGCCGCTTTCGGCGCTTTCTTGACGGATCAGCCCGAAGCCACGAAAGCCATGGCACTCGCCTATCGCGACGTTCTGATGGCGTTCGATACCTTTGTCGCTGCGCAAAAGCCGGACACGCCCATCCTTCTTGCCGGGCACAGTCAGGGCGCGATGCACCTACTGCATCTGATGCAGGATCGGGTCGTCGGCAAACCCCTCTCCAAGCGGATCGTCGCTGCCTATGCCGTGGGATGGCCCATTTCGATCAAGGCGGATCTGTCCGCGCTGGGCCTCCCCGCCTGCTCCAAGCCGGACCAGACCAGCTGCGTACTCAGCTGGCAGAGCTATGCCGAGCCCGCAGACTATGAAGGCGTGGTCACGCTGTTCGATGCGCAACCGGGCCTGACCGGCAAGCCACGCGGCGACGCCTATCTGTGTACCAATCCCCTCACCGGCGGCGCCGCGCCAGAAGCGCCCGCGACGGCCAATCTCGGCACGTTGAAGAACAGCGCGGACATGAAGGCCGGCGAACTGGTCTCCGGCGGGTCCCCGGCCCGCTGCGATGCCAAGGGCTATCTGCTGATCGGCGAAGGCCCGGACCTTGGGCCCTATGTTCTGCCCGGCAACAACTACCATGTGTACGATTACAGCCTCTTCTGGGCCAATGTCCGGGCGGATGCCGCGCGGCGCATGGCGGCGTTTTCAGCCAAGTGATTACCTCTACCCCCCTGGACTATCGCGCGGCCCTGCCCGAAGGCGGCCGCCTGATCGGTCTTGATGTCGGCACGCAGACAATTGGCACCGCGCTGTGCGATGCCGGCTGGACCATCGCGACGCCTGCGGACCTCATCCGCCGTGCGAAGTTCTCTGTCGACAGGGCTAAGCTGCGTGACCTTATCGCAGCCCAATCCGTCAAAGGTATCGTCATGGGCCTGCCGCTCAATCTCGACGGGACGGACAGTCCACGCACCCAATCCACGCGTGCCTTTGCCCGCAACATGGAGGACCTTGGCCTGCCTATCCTGCTCTGGGATGAACGCTGGTCCACGCAAGCCGTGGAACGGGCGATGATTGATGCGGACCTGTCGCGCGCCAAACGGGCCGAGCGGGTCGACTCCGCCGCCGCCGCCTATATCCTGCAAGGCGCCATCGACGCACTGGCCATGGGCGGTTTGCTGGGATGATCACCTCTTCAGGAACGCTTGAACCTGAGGCACATCCCGTCTAGGGCTGGGCTTTAATGACATCACCGCTTTTCCCGCACCGGCATCTGCTCGGTATCGCTGGCCTGCAGCCGCATGAAATCCTGTATTTGCTTGATGAAGCCGAACAATGGGTCACGCTCAACCGTTCGCTCACCAAGCATGATGACCGCCTTGCAGGCCTGACCCAAATCAACGCCTTTTTCGAAAATTCGACGCGCACATTGCTGTCGTTCGAGATTGCTGGAAAGCGCCTCGGCGCGGATGTCGTGAACATGCACGCGGCAACCTCCAGCTTGAAGAAGGGCGAAACGCTGATCGACACCGCGATCACACTCAACGCCATGCGGGCGGACGTGATCGTTATCCGTCATGCCTCGTCCGGAGCTGTCGCGCTGATTGCAGACAAGGTGGACTGCCCGGTGCTCAACGCCGGAGATGGGCGCCACGAACACCCGACTCAGGCGCTGCTCGACGCACTGACGATCCGCCGCCGCAAGGGCAATTTTCAGGGCCTCAAAGTCGCGATCTGCGGCGATGTGCTGCATAGCCGCGTTGCACGTTCGAACATTCTGGCCCTTACCTCGCTCGCCGCCGACGTCCGCGTCGTCGCCCCGGCCACGCTGATGCCGCCAGCCATCGAGCAGATGGGCGTCACCCCCTTCACCGATATGGATGATGGCATTGCCGACGCCGATGTGGTCATGATGCTGCGCCTCCAGACCGAGCGGATGGAGGGCGGCTTCGTCCCCTCCCTACGTGAATACCATGCGCTCTACGGCCTGACTTATGAAAGGCTGAAGCGCGCCAAGCCTGACGCACTCGTCATGCACCCCGGCCCGATGAATCGCGGTGTCGAAATTGCCAGCGACGTGGCGGACGACGTCAATCGCTCCGTCATTGCGGAGCAGGTTGAAATGGGGGTTGCCGTGCGCATGGCCTGCCTCGATGTGCTGACGCGCGGACGGAGGGGCGTGGCATGAAGACGATGATCGCCATCACCAACGCCCATCTCGTCGGCGGCAAAGGTACGCTCCTGCTGGAGGGAGACCGGATTGCAGCCGTAGGCGGAGACATTCCTGCCGGAGCAGAGATCCTCGATGCCAAAGGCGCGCATGTCGCCCCCGGCATTGTCGATCTTGGCGTCTTCTCAGTCGATAAGCGTGCCTGCATTGCAGGCGGCATCACCCGCATTGCGCTGATGCCGGACCAAAAGCCGGTGCTCGATGAACCCGGTATCGTCCAGAGAGCCGCGCTTGCCGCCAAGCCCGACCTGTGGGTCCACCCGCTCGCCGCGGCCACACGGGGCCTCGCAGGCATCGAACTCGGCGAATATGCCATGATGCGCAAGGCCGGGGCCAAGGCAGTCTCCACCGGTCGCGGCTGGGTGGCGGACTCAGGTGTCATGCACAAAGTGCTGACGTACGCCGCTTCGCTGGGTCTGACGGTCATCTCCCACGCGGAAGACGCCGGGCTGGCAGCAGGCGCTGTCGCCACGGCGAGTGAGACATCGACCCGTCTGGGCCTGTCCAGCGCGCCCGCTGAGGCTGAAGCGATTGCGATTGCACGTGACTTGATGCTCGCCGAACTCACCGGCGCTCGGCTGCATTTCCGAACGGTGACGACAGCCAAGGGGCTGGACCTGATCCGCAGCGCCAAAGCGCGCGGGCTGGCGATCAGCTGCGGCATTTCACCCGCCCACCTCTTCCTGTCCGAAGTCGCGATCAACGACTTCCGCACCTTTGCCCGCCTCTCACCGCCGTTGCGGGCCGAGGGGGACCGGCGCGCCTGTGTTGAGGCTGTTCGTGACGGGACGGTTGATGTGATCGGTTCCGCGCACGATCCGCGTGGGCCGGAGGTCAAGCGCCTGCCCTTCGCCGACGCAGACCCCGGCGCTGCTGGGGCGGAAACGCTGCTCGCCCTATCGCTGGGGCTGGTGCGTGATGGTGTCGTGACTTTGGAACGCCTGTTTGAACTGCTGGCGCTCAACCCATCGCGCCTCTTGGGCGTAGACTGTGGCCGGCTCGAAGTGGGCGCGCCTGCCGACCTCGTCTTCTTTGATGCCGACAGCCCCTGGCAGATCGATGCAGCAAAGTTTGTCGGCCAAGCCGGCAACACGCCCTTCGACAAGTTGCCCGTGCAGGGGCGTGTCCTTAAAACGATGAAGGGCGGCCGGGACTTGTCCTGACCGCCCTACCCCGTGTGTGACGTGGGGATATCATTCGTGTTTAGCGCGACGCCAGCTGCTGGCCCTTCTTGCTGCCCTGGGCGGCCCAGCGGACGCCATCGGACGGCAGAATTGAGCGGATGAAGCACTGGCCACCTTCGGCCTTGATCTTGCTGCAGACTTCATTGGCTGCGCTGCGTGTGTCAAAGCCGCTGACCGAAAGGCGATAGAAGGTGCCCTTGGCAAGGTTCACTTTCGCCTGACGGGCGTCATATTCATTCAGGAAATCCCAGCGCTTTGAAACCTGGGCCCAACCGTTGGCGGCAACACCTGCCGACTTATAGGCGCCGAGCTGCACCACGAACCGACCTGATTCAACCGGCGTCGGTGCTTTGGCCACCTTTGACGCAGGAGCGGAAATCGCCACGACCTGCTGCTTGATCGGCTCTGCAGGAGCCGCAATGACCGGTGCTTCCGGAGCCGCAGCAAAGCGGACGGGCGCGGGGTCCTTCACCTCCGGCGAAACTTCATAATTGGGCTGCGGGGCCGTTTCCACGGCGGGCAGCGGAGCCTGAATCACAGGTGCCGCTTCTGCATATTTCTGTTCTGGATAATCGACGAGCGCCAATGCCGTGGGCTGACCATCATCCGATTTGCGCGCCACGCCCAGAATGGTGGCAACCTGTTCCCAGCTGTTGCTGGGACGGGCAAGCGACGCCCACTCAACGATCCGCTTATCTGCCAAGTCTGCGGGCAGATCGCGCGTCGCCATAGCGCGGGCGTCGAGCCAGCGTCCGGCAAGCGCATAGGACAAGGCGAGGTTCTGACGCATCTTGGGCGTTGCTTCGCCGTCACGAACTGCCTGTTCCAGCGCCAAAACGGCAGCCTGTGGATCACCGGCCAAGGCGAGAGCCAAGCCATAATCCGCAACGGGCAGGATAGATTTGTGCGCATCGAGAATGCTTTGCGCTTCACCGGCACGGCCATTGGCTGTTTTCACCAGCGCAAGCTTCAGTGCCGCCGTCGGATTGGCAGGGCTGAGCGCCAGCGTATCGGCAAAGGATGTTTCCGCCGCATTAAAACGGCCGACCGACAAATAAGCTTCGCCAAGGAGCAGGCGGTATTCCGCTGCACGCGGCATGGCAGCCACGGCACGTTCTGCCAGCGTCACCGCCTTTTCAAACTTATGCTTTGCCAAGGCCTTCCGCGCGCCATCAGCAGACTTAGCCGCCGCCCGGCTGAGCGCCGTCTGGTCGGGACTAGAGCGTTCCGCCATCGCAGCCGGCGGGACAGCGAGAACGCCTGCGCCGATCATCAGCGATGAGACCGCCAGCTTGATCTTGTTGAGCTTATTCATCGGTTCATACCCCCAAAAATAGTCAGGCTTTGCCCGTCGTGCGGATCGCCGCGAGCTGTTCAGTAAGTGGCAAACTGCCGAGATAAGCATCGAGCGCTTCCGTCACGATCTGCTGTGCAGAGCGGTGGCTCAGCGCGCAGGCCAGTCGCAATTGCAGATGGCGGTCGGCATCCAGCCGCAGTGTGAAGGCTGCCTTTCCGCGCGACCCCGGTGCCGCACGGTTGGCAACACGCGGGGCTGGCTTCGGCACGAATACAGGCGCCACGGTTTCTGGTTCCGGCGCTGCAAAGACCGGCGCCGGAGCCGCAACGGGCAGAGGCGCGGCTTGGGCCGGTTCTGCCGTTTCACGTTCCAAAGCGCGCTGCTGAAGCACGACTTCGGGTACCGAAGTTGCAACCTGATCCAGATCTACCTTGGCGGAAATCGGGGCGACCTGAGGCGATACCTCAGGTGCGTCATGCGAAACGGCCATCGGCGACAGACCGGCACGACCCGCCTGACCCGGCGTATAATCCGAATCTTGGCCCATATCGTTCCAGCCCAGATCTTCCAGAGCGCTGGTTTCAGCCGCGCCCGACGCGGTCGCTTCGGTCATCATTGAAATCATGCCCTGCCGACGCATGGCGGGCGCTGCCTGACCTTTGCGGGCCAGCAGGTTGGACGAAAGGGAAGCTAAGGGCTTTGGTTCGTTCATCATCGGCCTCCCTTACTGGGTGACGCGACGGCCGAAGCCGCCTGTGACAGAACGCGGAAAGCCGGGTACCGCCCCGACACCGGGGGCGCTGAACACTGTGCGACGGAAGTTCTTCTCGAGGCGATCTGAAATATAGGTCCACAAGTCGCGGACTTCTCCGGCGGAACGGCCATTGGGGTCGACTTCCATCACCGTACGACCGTCGATCATCGACGCTGCATAATCGGTGCGGTGGTGAAGCGTGACCGGCGCCACCGTGCCGTGCTGTGACAGTGCGACGGCGGCTTCATAGGTAATCTTGGCCTTGGGCGTTGCCGCATTGACGACGAAGATCAGAGGCTTACCCGCGCGGTCGCACAGATCGACCGTGGCACCAACAGCGCGCAAATCGTGCGGGCTTGGGCGGGTCGGAATAACGATCAGCTCGGCCACCTGGATGACGCTTTGGATCGCCATGGTGATGGCCGGTGGCGTATCAATGACGGCGAGGCGGAAGCCCTGCTGACGCAGAACCTCCAGATCCGACGCAAGCCGCGCCACCGTGGTCTGGGCAAAGGCAGGAAGCTCAGCTTCACGTTCGTTCCACCAATCAGCCAACGATCCTTGCGGATCGATGTCGATCAGAACGACCGGGCCTGCGCCTGACAATTGCGCCTGCACGGCGAGATGGCCTGACAGAGTTGTCTTACCCGACCCACCCTTTTGTGACGCCAACGCGAGAACGCGCATAGATTGGACCCCCGGTCATGAATAACTGTTCCTGCTTCACTGCCATGGGGGTGGCTAAATTTAGGTTAACGCTGTGGCGGCAATTTGCGCCGCTATGGACAGAAGCCCAATTCAAGCAAGGGTAAGGCGACGTTAAGGCTATTTCGTATAGCTATCTCCAAACCACGCGTATCGGGGGATTGAAGATGAGATTAACTTTGTCGGCGGCGCTGTGTGCGGCGGTCATGATTGTGCCTGTAACTCAATCAGTTGCGCAATCCCGCCAAGCGTCGGCCCAACCTGCCCAGACCAACGATGTCAAACGCGGCGTCGAAGCTTGGGAATCGGGTGACTACGCGACCGCTGTGAAACTTTGGCGTCCGCTGGCCATCAAAGGCGATGCCGATGCGCAATTTAATTTGGCACAAGCTTACCGCTTTGGCCGGAGTGTTCCGGTGGACATGAAAGCGGCAGAAGATTGGTATCGCCGCGCCGCAGCGCAGGGCCATCTTCAGGCCGAAGACAATCTGGGCCTGATCATGTTCCAGAATGGTGACCGGCAGAATGCGATGCCGATGGTCCGCCGCTCCGCCAACCGCGGTGATCCGCGTGCTCAGTACGTCCTTGCGACGGCCATGTTCAACGGTGACTTTGCTGAGAAGGACTGGACAACAGCCTATGCCCTGATGACACGGGCGTCGGCGACGGGACTTGCCCGTGCGTCTTCCAGCTTGGCCCAAATGGATAAGTTCATTCCCCTCGAACAGCGGCAAAAAGGTCTGGCCCTTGCCCGCGATATGGAATTGGCCAGCAGCCGCCCGAAGTTGGCCGCGGTTGACCCCATTCCAGCACCCCTGCCGCCTGTAAGCGTCCAGCCGATGAAACCGGACTTGCCTGCGCCGGTTCGCACAGCGCCTCTCCCGCAATCTCGCGCGCCACTGATGACCTCCAGCCGAAGCGCGTTGCCGCCGCCGCGTCGCAACGCGGCCCCAGCGGAACGACCTGTTCAATTGCCGGTAGACGTCGCGCCTGAGCCGCAGTGGCAGGCCCCCGCCCCTGTCACCAATGAACCAGAGCCGGACTACAGTACGCCTGCCTATGAAGCGCCGTCCTATGAGGAACAGCCCCGGCCGGTTCGTGCCGCCCCGCGCGCCGTTGCGCCAAAGCCTGTCGTGGCAAAGGCAGCCGTTCCAAAGGCCAAACCGATTGCCGGCAAGGGCTGGCGCGTCCAGTTGGGTGCCTTTAGCGAAGAAGGTAAGGCCAAGGCACAATGGAGCCAGCTCAAAGGCCGGATTTCGGGACTTGGCGGACTTCAGCCTTATCTGGTGAAAGCGACAAACGTCACCCGTCTTCAGGCCGGGCCCCTCGCCTCGCGTGCCGATGCAGATCGGGTCTGCAAGTCAGCCCAAGCGGCAGGACAGGGTTGCTTCCCCATCGCACCGTAACTTCGATGGAAGCTTAGTCCGCGCAGGCCCATGCGCTGCGTGGATAGCCCATTGCATAAAGGATGGCCGTCAGGTCGCCATGGTCCACCCGGGCCGCGGCGGCCGCGGCTGTTTTCGGCTTGGCGTGATAGGCAACGCCTAAGCCCGCCGCCTCAATCATGGGGATGTCATTCGCCCCGTCACCCACAGCAAGGCTGGCAGAGGACCCGAGTTCATAAGCGGACACAGCATCCATCAGCGCCTTGCGCTTGGTCTGGGCGCCAACGATGTTGCCCTCAACCCGTCCGGTCAGCACCCCGTCCTTGATCCCAAGGCGATTGGCGATGGCCTTGTTGAAACCAATCTCTGACGCCACGGGATCTGCAAAACGGGTAAAGCCGCCCGATACAAGAATCGCCATGCCGCCATGGGCGCGGATCGTCTGCACCAGCGCGCGTGCGCCGGGCATGATGACGACGCGCTCGACAAGGCATTGGTCGATGACGTTTTCAGACAGCCCCTTGAGCAAGGCCACGCGGCTGCGCAACGCCTCTTCAAAGTCGAGTTCTCCGCGCATGGCGCGTTCCGTGACCTCGGCGATCTGCGGTTTGATACCGGCATAGTCGGCGAGCTCATCGATGCATTCGATCGTGATCATAGTCGAATCCATGTCGGCGATGATCAGGCTGCGCGCGCGGTCGACCGTCTTTTGGACGATGGCATCGGTACGATCAAAGGCACCCTCAACGGCGGCCCGGACGACGGCAGCATCACCGGTAAAGTGGATATCCAGCGCCTTGCCGTCTTCTATCCACCCGGATGACAGGACCGAAGCGCCACTTTGTGCCACGCGGTCCGCAGCAGTTGAAATATCACCTGCATCAAACCGGTCTGCTGCTATGAGCGTCGCTGTGAACATGGAACCATCCAAAAAGCCTGAGACGGTGGCGCTCATTGCAGGGCCGACGGCAAGCGGCAAGTCCGCATTGGCGCTGCGCCTTGCAGAAATGACGGGCGGCATCATCATCAACGCCGATGCCAGTCAGGTTTACAAGGACTTGCGGATCGTTTCAGCGCGGCCAAGCACGGAAGAAGAATCGCGCGCGCCACATCGGCTGTTTGGCCATTTGGATGGTGCCACCGCTTGCTCTGCCGCCCAATGGGCCGCCGAGGCCAAAGCCGAGATTGCGGCAGCCCACGCTCAAGCCCGCCTTCCCATCTTAGTCGGCGGCACCGGCATGTATCTGCGCACATTGCTCGACGGTATCGCGCCGGTGCCGGAAATTGACCCCGCCATTCGCACCGAAGTCCGGGCCCTCCCCGTTTCCGAAGCGCGGCTCTGTCTATTGGCAGAAGACCCCGAAGCAGCTGGCCGCCTTGATGCCAATGACAGCACCCGCATTGCCCGCGCATTGGAAGTGGTGCGGTCTACCGGTCGGCCGATCAGGGAGTGGCAGGCCGATCTTGTCGGCGGCATTGGCCAACAGATCCGGTTGGTTCCTGCCGTGCTGCTGCCCCCGCGGGCTTGGCTCTACGACCGCTGCGACCGTCGGTTTGAAGCCATGCTTGACGCAGATGGGCTCGCGGAAGTGGAAGCCCTTATGGCGCGCGGCCTTGACCCCGATCTGCCGGTGATGCGCGCGATCGGTGTTCCCGACATTGCCGCCTTCCTCTCCGGCGCGCTTTCCCGCGATGCAGCAATAGAGCAGGGCCAAATAGCCACGCGCCAATACGCAAAGCGCCAGTTTACGTGGTTCCGCAATCAACCCCCTCCCGAGTGGCTGCGCATCGAGAGCGAATTAGATAACGTCAAGATTGACGAATTAGCAATAATATTACGTGATACGGCGTTGACATATTAGTTTGTTATTCGTAGGGCGCCCGCCTTGCGAAAATCCTGCCGCAGTGCAACAGGGCGCCGCTGGCAAGCTGGGAAGATAGAAATGCCGAAGGAACAGTCTGGAGCCAATATCCTGATCGAGGCGCTGAGCGATCTCGGTGTCGAGGTCATTTTTGGCTATCCGGGCGGCGCTGTGCTGCCGATCTATGACGCGCTGTTCCAGCAGAAGCGCATCCGCCACATCCTCGTCCGCCATGAACAGGCCGCCACCCATGCCGCCGAAGGCTATGCCCGTGCGACTGGCAAGCCCGGCGTTGTGCTTGTGACCTCAGGCCCCGGCGCAACCAATGCGGTCACCGGCATCACCGATGCCTTGATGGACTCCATCCCGATGGTTGTCATCACCGGGCAGGTTGCGACGCATCTTATTGGGTCTGACGCGTTTCAGGAAGCCGATACGGTGGGCATCACGCGCCACTGCACCAAACACAATTATCTGGTGAAGTCGCCCGAAACGCTGGGCAACGTTATCCACGAAGCGTTCCACATCGCAACGACGGGGCGCCCCGGCCCAGTTGTGGTGGACATTCCAAAGGACGTTCAGGTCGCCACCGCGCCTTATAAAAAGCCGGGCACGATCAATCACGCAAGCTATCGCCCCCAAGTAAAGGGCGACATCAAGCTGATTGAAGCGGCTGTCGAAATGCTCGCGGCGGCGGAACGGCCCATCCTCTACACGGGCGGTGGCATCATCAATTCGGGTCCGGCCGCAAGCCAGATCCTGCGTGAGCTCGCGCGCATCACCGGCGCGCCAGTCACCTCGACGCTCATGGGTCTTGGCGCCTATCCCGCCTCGGGCGATCAGTGGCTCGGCATGCTGGGCATGCACGGCACCTATGAAGCCAATTGGACGATGAACCAGGCTGACCTCATCGTATGCCTCGGTGCACGCTTTGATGACCGTGTCACGGGCCGTCTGGATGCTTTTGCGCCCAAGGCGAAGAAAATCCACATCGATATCGACCGCAGTTCGATGAACAAGACAGTCCGTGTTGACCTGCCCATTGTTGGCGATGTCGGCCATGTCATGGAAGACATGGTGAAAGTCTGGAAAGCACGCCAGCACACCAAGGCTGATCTGTCAGCTTGGTGGAAGCAGATCGACGAATGGCGCGCAAAGAAGTCGCTGTCCTATCCGCCGTCCACGACCGAAATCATGCCGCAGGCTGCCGTTCAGGCCCTGTGGAATGCCACGCACAAGAAGAACCCGATCATCACCACCGAGGTCGGCCAGCATCAGATGTGGGCGGCACAGCATTTCCACTTTGAATCACCGAACAAGTGGCTGACATCGGGTGGCCTAGGGACGATGGGCTATGGCCTGCCGGCCGCGATCGGCGCGCAGTTGGGCAATCCCAATGCGCTTGTCATCGATATTGCCGGAGAAGCCTCCATCCAGATGAACATTCAGGAACTGGCGACAGCGACGCAATATCGCCTGCCGGTCAAGATCTTCATCCTCAACAATGAATATATGGGCATGGTTCGCCAGTGGCAGGAACTGACCTATTCCAGCCGCTATTCCGAGAGCTATTCAGACGCTCTGCCCGACTTTGTGAAGCTGGGTGAAGCCTATGGTTGGAAGGGCATCCGGATCGAAACGCCTGATCAGTTGGAATCGGGCATCGCCGAAATGCTGGCTTATGATGGTCCGGTGATTGTGGACTGCTTGGTTGCCAAGGTGGCCAACTGCTTCCCGATGATCCCATCGGGCGCATCCCATGTTGAAATGATCCTCGCTGACGATCAGGTGTCAGGCGAACTGGACGACGAAGCGAAGGCGCTGGTTTAATGCACATCAAGGAAGGTCTGAAAGAGCGTCATACGCTCTCCGTTACCGTGACGAACGAGCCCGGTGTGCTTGCGCGCATCGCGGGCATGTTCACAGCGCGTGGCTACAACATCGAGAGCCTGACGGTGGCTGATATCACCGAGGATGACTCGATCAGCCGCATCACCATCGTGACGACGGGTACGCCCGCCGTCATCGAACAGGTTGTGGCGCAGCTCGACCGCATGGTGCCGGTCCATAAGGTGACGGACCTCACTCTGCTGGGCGATCATGTTGAACGTGAACTGGCGCTGGTCAAGGTGGCCGGAACCGGCGACCACCGCATTGAAGCGCTGCGCCTTGCTGAGGTTTTCCGCGCGAACGTCGTCGACACGACGATTTCGAGCTTTGTTTTTGAAGTCACGGGCGCATCGACAAAGATCGACCGCTTTGTGGAACTCATGAAAGAAATCGGCCTCGTCGAGGTCGCCCGCACCGGCATCGTTGCTATGGCGCGGGGCAAGGAAGCCATTTGATTAAAATGCCCCTCCCGGCGGGCGGGGATGAGTTTGAAGGGAAGAATTGAAATGCGCGTTTATTATGACCGTGACGCTGATCTGAAGCTGATCGAAAACAAGAACATCGCCATCGTCGGGTATGGCAGCCAGGGCCATGCCCATGCCCAGAACCTGCGTGACAGCGGCGTCAAGAACGTTGCTATCGCCCTGCGTGCTGGTTCGGCGACGGCGGCCAAGGCTGAAGGTGCCGGCTTCAAGGTTCTTTCGAACAAGGAAGCAGCGGCTTGGGCAGACATCATCATGATCCTCGCGCCCGACGAACATCAGGCCGCGATTTGGGATGAAGACCTGAAGGGCAATATGAAGCCAGGCGCAGCCCTCGCCTTCGCCCACGGCCTCAACATTCACTTCGGCCTGATCGAAGCCCCTGCTGACATCGACGTCATCATGATCGCGCCAAAGGGCCCCGGCCACACCGTGCGCGGTGAATATGTGAAGGGCGGCGGCGTGCCTTGCCTGATCGCCATCCATCAGGATGCCTCGGGCAACGCGCATGACGTGGCACTTGCTTACGCCTCGGGCGTGGGCGGTGGCCGTTCGGGCATCATCGAAACCAACTTCAAGGAAGAGTGCGAAACCGACCTCTTCGGTGAGCAGGCTGTTCTGTGCGGCGGCGTGACCCACCTCATTCAGGCGGGCTTCGAAACGCTGGTTGAAGCTGGCTATGCGCCGGAAATGGCCTACTTTGAATGCCTGCACGAAACCAAGCTGATCGTCGACCTGCTCTATGAAGGCGGCATCGCCAACATGCGTTATTCGATTTCGAACACCGCCGAATATGGCGACATCAAAACTGGCCCACGCATCATCACCGCCGACACAAAGGCGGAAATGAAGCGCGTTCTTGCCGACATTCAGTCCGGCCGTTTCGTGAAGGACTTTGTCCTTGATAACCGCGCAGGTCAGCCGGAATTGAAGGCCAGCCGCAAGGCGGCCGCTGCGCATCCAATCGAAAAGGTTGGTGCAGAGCTCCGCGCCATGATGCCTTGGATTGCCAAGAACAAGCTGGTCGACAAGGCCAAGAACTAAGCGATTGCTCCCAATTCTTGGAACCATCCAAGAAGAGCTTTCCTTGACTAAATGGGGGGCGGCGCCAACATTGGTGCTGCCCCCAATCATTTCTGTCGAGGAGACTTCCCCATGAACAAATCATTGCTGCTCGCATTGCCCCTGCTCGCCGCAGCGCCTCTCGTCGCCCAAGGTGGCGCCCCGCAGCTTCCCGGTCAGGTGGACGCGTCGCGCGTCGCAGCCGGAACCTACGCCGTCGACAATCATCACGCCCAGATTCAGTGGACGGTCAACCATTTCGGTTTCAACGACTATTTCGGTATTTTCGGGCAGCCGACCGGCAGCCTGACCATCGATCCGGCCAAGCCAAATGATGCCAAAGTCAGCATCACGATCCCCGTGAGCGATCTCGCCACCTCGCGCGCAGACTTAACCAAGCACATGATGTCTCCCGACTTCCTTGATGCCGCAAAGTTCCCGACCGCCACGTTCGAATCGACCAAGGTCGTCGCAACCGGCAACACGGCGAAGGTCACAGGCAACCTCACGCTGCTTGGTGTCACCAAGCCTGTCGTGCTGGACGCGACGTTCACGGGCGCTGGCACCAACCCCATGTCTAGAAAGGCCACCATCGGCTTTCATGGTGCCACGACAATCAAGCGCAGCGACTTTGGCATGGCGAAATATGTGCCCTTGGTGGGTGATGACGTGAAGATCGCCATCAGCATCGCTTTTGAGAAGTAAGCTTCTCAAATTCGCGGTTTTGAAGGGGCAACTTGACCTTCACGTCAAGTTGCCCCTTGCAACCTAATGGAAACCTGCCAAAATCCCTTCAAATGAAAATTAGGGTGGATTGAAATGGCAGTTGAATATGTTGACGTCTTGATTGTCGGTGCCGGTATTTCCGGCATTGGCGCGGCCGTGCACCTGCAAAAGCAGTGCCCCGGAAAGACGTTCGCCATCATGGAGCGCCGCGAGAATTTCGGCGGCACATGGGATCTGTTCCGTTATCCCGGCATCCGCTCCGACTCCGACATGTACACGCTGGGCTTCAGCTTCAAGCCTTGGACCGCACGCAAGGCGATTGCCGACGCGCCTGCGATCATGGGTTATCTTGGAGAAACGGTTGAGGAATTTGGCCTCAAGAAGAACATCCGCTTCAACCATTATGTGAAGCGCGCGCACTGGTCCTCCGAGGACGCGACATGGACCGTCGAGGGCACGATTGGCGCCGACGGCCAGCCTATGACCATCCGCTGCAACATGCTGCTCATGTGTTCTGGCTATTATAATTATGACAAGGGCTACACGCCTGAATTTGAAGGCCTTGGCGACTTTAAGGGCAAGCTTGTCCATCCGCAGCATTGGCCCGAAAATCTCGACTATACGGGCAAGAAGGTCATCGTGATCGGCAGCGGCGCGACCGCCGTCACACTTGTGCCTGCCATGGCAGACACGGGCGCCGGACATGTCACCATGCTGCAGCGCACACCGACTTACATGGTATCCCGCCCCGCCGAAGACGCCTTTGCACTTGGCCTGCGCAAAGTCCTGCCGCCCAAGGCAGCCTATTGGGTCACGCGTTGGCGCAACGTGTTGATGCAGCAGTTCATGTTCAAACTGCTTCGCAAGAATCCGGAAAAGTCAGCCGAACGTTTGATCGGCATGGTCAAGGATATGCTGCCCGAGGGCTTCGACGTCGGCAAGCACTTCACCCCGCCCTACAAGCCGTGGGACCAGCGCCTGTGCCTCGTGCCCGACAGCGACTTCTTCAACGCGCTTAAAGATGGCCGCGCGTCTATCGCCACCGACCATATCGACCGCTTCACGGAAAAGGGCATTTTGCTAAAGTCTGGGCAAGAGCTGGAGGCGGACATCGTCGTGTCAGCCACCGGCCTCAACATGCAGATGCTGTCCGGCCTTGAAGCCTATGTCGACGGCGTTCCCTTCCATCCGGGGCAGCACATTCTCCACAAGGGCACGATGTACAGCGATGTGCCCAACCTCATCATGTGGTTCGGCTATACGAACGCTTCCTGGACGCTGAAGGCCGATCTGACGTCGGAATATGCGTGCCGCGTCATCAATCATCTGGATGCCACGGGGAACAAGATCGCCATCCCGCGCACCCATGGCCAGAAAATCGAAACCGAGAGCTTCGTTGACTTCTCGTCCGGCTATTTCACCCGCGCGGAAAGCCAGCTGCCAAAGCAGGGCACGCATTTCCCTTGGAAGCTGCACCAGAACTACAGCAAGGATATCCGCTTGCTGCGCTACGGGGCGCTTGATGATGAAGCGATGACCTTTGAAAAGCCACACAAGGTTGAGGCACCTGCCCTGTTGGAAGCTGCGGAGTAAATCTGGCTAAAGTACACCGTTTGCGGTGCGCCTCATTCAGATCCGTTTACCCTGAGCTCGTCGAAGGGTCGTCCTTTTCTTTGCATCAAAGAGGAAGGACAGTGCTTCGACAGGCTCAGCACAAACGGATAGGTCTTGAGATCACCGCAACTGTCGGAAGCACGTCCGCACCTCATTCACATAGAGGTCCGGCTGCTCCCACGCCGCGAAATGCCCGCCCTTGTCCAGCTCATTCCAGTGGATGAGCTGGTGCATGGACGTTTCCACCCATTTGCGCGTTGGTCGCATGATTTCCTTGGGGAACAGACTGACGCCGGCGGGCAGATGGATGTCGCGCGGGGCAAAGCTGCCGAAGCTTTCCCAGTAAAGCCGCGCAGATGATGTCGCAGTGTTGGGCAGCCAATAAAGCATGATGTTGTCGAGCATCTCATCCATGGTCAGCGCGCTTTCAGGCGTGCCGTCATTGTCGGTCCAGGACCACATTTTCTCATAGATCCACGCAGCTTGCCCAACCGGGGAATCGGCAAGGCCATATCCAAGCGTCTGCGGACGGGTCGCCTGCTGCTTGGAGTAACCGGAATCCCATTGCTGGTAATGTTGCAGCTTGGCGAGCGCCTGCTGTTCCCGCGGGCCGGGGTTTTGCAGGTCTTCTGGCGAAGGTCCCGCCATGGGCATGTTCACATGGATGCCAAGGCACCCATCCGGCGCCTGCGCGCCGATGGCGCTGGTTACGGCAGAACCCCAGTCCCCGCCCTGTGCCACCCAGCGCGAGTAACCGAGGCGCGCCATCAGCGCGGCCCAAGTTTGCGCGATCTTCTCCACGCCCCAGCCGGTGGTGGTCGGCTTGCCCGAAAATCCGAAGCCCGGAAGCGATGGCATAACGACATGGAAGGCATCTGCCGGATCACCGCCATGCGCCGCCGGATCTGTCAGCGGACCTATGACCTTCATGAATTCCAAGACTGACCCCGGCCAACCATGCGTCACGATGAGCGGCAACGCATCCGGATTGGGGGAGCGGACATGCAGGAAATGGATATCGAGGCCATCAATCTGCGTCTTGAATTGGCCCAGCGCATTAAGGCGCGCCTCGCAGCGTCGCCAGTCATAGCCTGTGCGCCAATAGTCGATGAGCGCTCGCACCTTTTCGCACTTGGCGCCTTGCGACCAGTCCTCGACCAATTCCGCCTCCGGCCAGCGGGTGCGTTCAAGGCGATCACGCAGGTCGTCCAGTTCCGCCTGATCGACGGCCAGCGTGAAGGGATGAATCTCAGTCATTGTGCATACCTCGCTTGATCGTTCGTTGCTTACGCCAGAGCGGCTTTCGATGCGGCTTCCACCTTTGCGCGGCTGGCGAGCGTCATCGTGGAGCTGGCCTTGGCAAGGAGGACGCCTGCACTGTCCTTCAGCGACCCTTCGACAAAGGCAGTGCGACGTCCGCTCTGCACCACCCACGCCTCCGCGACGACCAGTCCGGGCCGGGTCGGTGCGAAAAAGGTCACCTTGATTTCCAACGTCATCGGTACGGCGTCGAGACCCGGGATGCCCAAGACGGCATGCGCCATCGCCGCGTCGATCCAGCCGGTGACGAAGCCGCCCTGCACGACACCGCCCGAATGACTTTGTTCGGCCGTCGCCATATATTCAAGCGTCGCACGGCCGACCGGATCGATCTCGACAATACGGACCAATCCCATTTCCTTATACAACGTGTCGGGTGGGCTGTTGGCGGCGCTCATCGGGTTCCTCTCTGGTTGTTTCGCAATCTTGTGGCATGAAGGCGCGGGCGGGCGCAACGAAATGCGCACAATTGCCCACTGGACATTCGCGGAGCATCAACGCATAGACCCCGCATCATGATCATTCGGTCGGCCCTTCTTCTTCTTCGACTTACGCGCCCTTAGGCGCGTTCGTATCCGCGTGTGCCCTGGCACACCGCGCTGCCTAAGGGACATCAGACCAAACCCAACCGGCTTTTGAAGAGAAGACATCATGCTGCGCAATCCATCGACCAAATATCGCCCCTTCCCGCAGATCAATTTGCCCGACCGTCAATGGCCCAGCCAGACGATCACCAAGGCTCCACGCTGGCTCTCCACCGACATGCGCGACGGCAATCAGGCCCTCGTCGATCCGATGGATGCCGAGAAGAAGACGCGCTTCTTTGACTTGTTGCTGAAGGTTGGCTTGAAGGAAATCGAAGTCGGTTTCCCAAGCGCCGGCGCGACCGAATTTGACTTCATCTCGGGCCTTGTTCAGTCCGGTCGCATCCCTGATGACGTCGTTATTCAGGTGCTGACCCAATCGCGCGAGGACCTGATCCGCACCAGCTTTGAAAGCCTGCGCGGCGCCAAGACGGCCATCGTCCACGTCTACAACGCCGTCTCCCCCGCTTGGCGCAAGATCGTCTTCCAGATGGATCAGGCGCAGGTGAAGGACATCGCGATTGCAGGTGCCAAATATCTGCGCGACGAAGCTGCCAAGCAGCCCGATACGGATTGGCGCTTTGAATATTCGCCGGAGACATTTTCGACCGCTGAAATCGACTTCAGCATCGAATGCTGTGCAGCCGTTATGGATGTCCTGAAGCCGACACCGGACAAGCCGATTATCTTCAATCTGCCGGCCACAGTCGAGGCAGCGACGCCCAACATCTACGCCGACCAAATCGAATATTTCGGCCGCAACATCCCCAATCGTGACAGCGTCATCATCAGCCTGCACGCGCACAATGACCGTGGCACGGGCGTGGCCGCTACCGAGCTGGGTCTGATGGCGGGTGCCGACCGTGTTGAAGGCTGCCTGTTCGGCAATGGCGAACGCACCGGCAACTGTGATCTCGTGACTGTTGCGCTGAACATGTACACGCAAGGGCTGAACCCCGGCCTCGACTTTTCGGACATTGATGAAGTCATCAAGACCGTTGAGTATTGCAACCAACTGCCCGTCCACCCCCGCCACCCTTATGCGGGCGAATTGGTGTTCACAGCATTTTCTGGCAGCCATCAGGACGCAATCAAAAAGGGCTTTGCCGCCCAAGAATCGCGCAATGATGATTTCTGGGAAGTCCCCTATCTGCCTATCGACCCGGCGGATCTTGGACGCAGCTATGAAGCGGTCATTCGCGTCAACTCGCAGTCCGGCAAGGGCGGCTTCGCTTGGGTGCTCGAACAGGATCAGGGCCTGAAACTGCCCAAGAAGATGCAGGCGCATTTCAGCCGTCGGGTGCAGGAACTCGCCGATGAGACCGGTCGGGAGCTTTACGCAGACGACATCTGGGCCGTCTTCCAGAAGACCTATTGCCTGAACACGCCGCAGCATTTCCAGCTGGTCGACTATGAAGAGACGCGCGCGGCCAATGGCGAGCGCATCTTCGCCGGCAAGGTTGTGATCGACGGTCAGGAACAGTCGGTCTCCGGCCGCGGCAATGGCCTGATTTCTTCGGTCGTCTCCACCATCCGCGACAGCTTTGGTCTGTCGCTGGAGATTGAAGATTATAGCGAACACGCCATGGGCCAAGGCACGGGCGTGAAGGCCGCTGCCTATGTCGAATGCAAGACTGCTGACGGCAAGACCGTCTGGGGTGTGGGCATTGACGAGGATGTGGCCACCGCCAGCGTCCGCGCCGTCCTGAGTGCCGCTAACGCGCTTCGGGCCTGATCAGCTCCAGCCGAGGATGATCGACATCCGACGGTTGCGGGGATCAAAGCCATCTTCCGGATTATAGGGCTCGCGATCGGCGACGCCCTCAATCCGCATGAACCGTTCATTTTCGATCCGCAGTCCAGCGAGGAAGCGGCGGGTCACTTCCGCGCGTTCTACCGAAAGGCGCCAGTTGTTCGCGCCGCGCGGGTCCTTTTCCCATGTGAAGCTATCGGTATGACCGCGGATTTTGATGCCATTGGGAACCTGTCGGATGACGTCGCCCACCTCTCGCAGCATCTGGATGGCATCCGGCGTCATCCGATCCGTCCCCATGCCAAACATGGAGAAGTCGGATTCATCGACAAGGTCGATCCGCAGCCCTTCTTCGGTCTCAGTAAAGCGCATATTCTTGGCCAGCCGGCGCAGGTTGGGGTTAGCCATCATGCGCTTCATGATGACGTCGCGAATATTCTCAAACCGGCGGCGGTCACTTTCCTTTTTGGCGCCTGAGGCTTCCTTGGGGCCGCCTGTAGCGTCCCTGGGAATGGTCAGGGACCTCGAACCCGTCTGCCCGGCCGCATTGGGGTATTTATCGACAGAGGTGATCGACGAGCCGCCGAACAGGCCGTTGCCGCCAGCGCTTTCTGTCCGCGTCATGGCGGTCGTCGGGGCGAAGTAATCGGCGATCGACTTGCGCTGCTTCTCGGTTGTCGCACCAAGCAGCCACATCAACAGGAAGAACGCCATCATCGCTGTCACGAAATCGGCATAGGCCACTTTCCACGCCCCACCATGATGGCCGCCATGGCCGCCATCGATGATCTTCTTGACGATGATCGGGCGGACCTGGTTCTGGACGCTCATCGTCTAGCGACCCCGCATGCCGTCAAACACATCGGCAAAGCTTGGCTGGTTGTGATGGGCGATACCCGAGCGCGCTGCCTCGATCACCAGCGGCAGCGGGTGACCGTGCAGTGACGCGACAATGATCTGCTTGACGACTTGATACATGGCCCCGTCTTCCTCGATCACCGCTTTACAGCGGCTCGCGAACGGGCCGACGATGCCATAAGCCAGCAACACGCCAAGGAACGTCCCGACCAGCGCTGAACCGATCATTCCACCAAGCACAGACGGCGGCTTGTCGATGGACCCCATCGTTTTCACAACGCCGAGAACGGCGGCTACAATCCCGAGCGCGGGCAATGCGTCGGCCAATCCCTGCATGTCTTCTGCCGGTTTTATAGCGTGATGGTGGTGCGCCTTAATGCCGTTGTCCATCACGTCTTCAACGGCGTGCGGATCAAGTGTCCCGGACGAAACGACCACCAACCGCAGCGTATCGCAGATCATGTGAATGAGCGTGGAGTCTGTCAGAAGCTTTGGAAACTCGCCGAAGATGGCCGAAGATTTGGGATCTTCAATATGCGGCTCAACGGCCACCGGGCCATCCGTGCGCAGCATCTTCATCAGCTTGGACACAAGGAAGATGCAGTCGAGATAATCCTGCTTCTTGTACTTTGGGCCTTTGAACACCTTGCCAAAGCCCGCGCCGAGCGCCTTTAGATCAGCGCCGGAATTGCCGATGATCAACGCCCCGAGCGCCGCACCACCGATGATGAGCATTTCGTGCGGCAAGGCGTGCATGACAGGGCCAAGATCGCCGCCCGTAAGGGCGAACCCCCCGAACACGAGGCCCAAAAGCACAACAAGACCAATTGCCGGAAACATCGAAAGCGAGACCTGTCCTCAATCAGCAATCCCCACCGGACTGCTCTGCTGTCACTGTTGGGTAACGACCGAACGCCGCCAAAATTGAGGGCTATTGCAGAATATCGAACAGCGTCTTCTTGCTGATCCGGGCAAAGGCGGCTTGCGCGGCCTCCAACGTCAACTGCTGGGAATTCAGACGGGCCACCGCTTCGGTAATGTCTGTATCTTCCAGGCCGGAACGCTCGGCGGTCAATTCGATCTGTTGTTCAGCCAAACGGTTTTCCAAAGCGTCCAGACGCCCGCCCCGCACACCAATATCTGATCGAACCGTCGCAATATGCTCAACCATATCGTTGAGCTTCTGGATCGATTGGCCATAGGCGGCCCGGCGCGCCACGGGGTCGGCAATTTCCAGCGCCGCCGCCGCATCGCGAAGCTGCTGGGCCAACGATACCCCACCGGTCTGGAACACCTCATCCGCCGATGGAACGGGGGCGACCTGCAAGCCATCGGCCACAGGAATCTTTGCCGCATTGCTCGACGCAAACAGCGGTTCATCAAGGCTGTTGCGGGTTGTTGCCATCTCGCTCATTTCGAGAGCAATTGAGCGGAGCTCATTGGCCACCGCCGCGCGGTATTCCGCACCCAAGGAACTGTCGCCTGCCGACACATAGCTCGACTGGGCCTGCACGGCACGGTCCGACAATTGCGACAGGATGGAGTCCGCATGGCTCGTCAATGACTGCGCCAGCGTCACATTCGAGCTCCAGCTTTGGACATTGGATTGCGTGCGCACCAATTGCGCAACGCGCGCCGCAGCACCGGGATCGTCAGACGCGCGTTCGATACGCTTTCCGGTGCCGATCTGGATTTGCGTCTTCAGCAGGTTACGCGCCATCGAAAGCTGACGCGAAATCTCAAGAGAGAGGCGGGTTCCGGTCAATCCGGGCATATCAGTTCTCCTATCCGCCGATGTCGTTGATGGACTGAAGCATCTCGCGCGCGACCTGAATGACGCGGGCGGCCGCTTCGTAAGATTGCTGCAGGCGCATAAGCTCCACCGCCTCGCGGTCGAGATCGACGCCACTCAGCTGGTCACGCGCTTCATCAGCGGCCTCGCTGCGGGATTGCGAGGATTCCTGAACCAGCTTTGCCGACTGCACCTTCTGGGCGTGGCTGGAGACGATGGCGGTCCACGCCGTTTCAATGCCGGAATCGCGGCGCGCTGCATTGAGGGCGAGCAGATTGGCATTATCCGCTGTGCCATTGGATGTCGCAAGCGCGTCGACACTTACATCGAGCGCGGCGATGGTCAGGGCGCCATCTGCCCCCATCTCCAAAAGCGGGCCACCCGGATTGCCGCTCTTTGTCCTGCCGGCGGCTTGATTGCTGTTGATCAGATCTGCAAACTTCGCCGCGAGGGCATCGACAGATGCACGTTGTTCGGCAATGTCTGCCGCGGCACTCGACATCCCGGCCAGTGATCCGCCCGGAGGGATGACATCAGAGGCCGTCCCGTCGGGTTGTGTCGCGGAGAAGGTGAGAGTTCCGTTGGCAGCAGCGGTGACGCCCATCGTCCCGGCCGCGTCAGGATTGAGCAGAGTGACCCCCGTCCCGCTCATGCGGACGGTTGCGACCCCGCGAAAGTCCAAAGAGACATCAACGGGCACGGCCCGAGACAAGTTGGTCAACAGCCGGTCCCGTTGATCCAGCAGCGAGGCATAGCCGCTTGTTCCTTGCGGCGTGGCAAGCAGGGTCTGATTGACGTTGAGCAGGCCTTTGAGGTCGCTATTCACACTCGTCACCGTCTGCTGCGCCTGAGAGGCGATGCCTTCCGATGAAGACTTCAGCCCTGATGCTGTCGTGCGAAACGAGATCGCGGCATCGTCGATCGACTGGAGATAAGCGCTGCGGCGGGCAACGCTGTTAGGGTCGGCCGCGAGCTCTTCTGCACGGTTGAAGACGGCGCCGACGCGCTGGCCAATCCCCGTTTCGCCATCATCCAGCGCCCGTTCAGCCGATTCCAGCCAGTTCAATCGCGTACTGGCTTGCGTGGCAAGGCCAGAGGCAATGCGCGATTCATTATTGCGCCACTCATCCGCGTACCGGATGACCGTTCCATCTTCGATCCGCGTGGACCGGCGGGCATAACCGGGGGTCTGCGCGTTGGCGACGTTGTCGCTGATTGTGGCGAGCCCCTGCGTAAAAGCCTTCACGCTCGTCAGGCCGAGCGCCATGATATCGGTCATCGATCGTCACCCTTTTGCGAAAGCTGCGCCTCCACCAACGCGGCAATTCCGATTGATCCCTTTTGTGCCAGCGAGTCTGCCAGCTGCTTGTCCGACATCTCCCGATAGGTGTTCGTCGCGCTCGACCCGAAGAGATCGTCGCCCAGCTTGGCCTGCCGCATCGAGCCAATGACCTGCCGGAGGAACAACGCCTCAAAGCCCTGCGCGGCCTTGCGCAGCGCGGGGTCAACGGGCTTGGTTGCCGAGGTGGAGGAAACGGAGTTGATCACAAGATCACCAGTTCAGCTTGAAGGGCGCCCGCCTGTTTGAGGGCCTGAAGGATGGCCACAAGGTCGCCCGCTGAAACACCCAGCTTGTTGACGGCCTTCACGATGTCGGAGAGCGATGCGCCGCGCTTCATGAGCATCATTGGATTGCGTTGCTCCTCCACAACAATGTCGCTTGCGAGCTCCAGCGCGGTTTGGCCGCGGCTGAACGGTGCAGGCTGTACGACCATGGGGTTCTCATCGACCTTCACAGTCAGCGTCCCGTGCGTCACAGCCGCAGGCGCAACCCGGACCGCGCCGTTGATAACGACTGTCCCGGTGCGCGAATTGATGATGACGCGCGCGGGCGGCTCGGTCGGTGTGACCTGAAGGTTCTCAATGGCGCTCATCAAGCGCAGCCGCGCTTCTGCGCCATCGGGGGCGCTGATCGCGATCGACACGCCGTCCATCGCCCGTGCGGCCCCATTGCCAGCGAGGCGATTGATCGCATCCGCGACCAGACGCGCGTTCGTCAGATCAGGATTGGCGAGGTTGAAGGTCAACATATCGGACGTCGCAAAGCCGGTGTCGACCGCGCGTTCTACCGAGGCGCCACCGTCTATCCGACCCGCCGACGGAATGTTGACCGACAGCTTGGAGCCATCAGCTGCATCGACACCAAGGCCGCCCACGACGAGGTTGCCCTGCGCCATGGCGTAAATGTTTCCGTCCGCCCCATAGAGCGGCGACATGATGAGCGTGCCACCGCGCAGGCTCTTGGCCTTACCAATGGCGGAGATGGTGACGTCGAGCCGTTGACCCGGCTTGGCAAAGGGCGGGAGTTCCGCTGTGATCATCACAGCCGCTGCGTTTTTGAGCGCGGGGTTGATGCCGGCGGGGAGCGTCAGGCCGAAGCGGGAGATGGCGCCCTTCATGCCCTGCGTCGCATAATCAAGGCTATCATCGCCTGTTCCTGCAAGGCCAACGACGATGCCGTAGCCAGTCAGCTGGTTCGCGCGCAGGCCTTCAAACGCGCCGAGATCCTTGATCCGTTCGGCGTGCAGCGGCGTCGCAACTAGGGCGGCGAGAAGAAGAAGGAGCCGCTTCATCAGAAGGGACTGATCTTGGAGAAGAAGGCCTGGAGCCAGCCCTGCTTGCTGCCGCGCGCAATCTCGCCTTTGCCGGTATAGCCAATGCGTGCATTGGCAACCCGCGTCGAGAGGACGCGGTTATCAGCGGAAATGTCTGCGATCCGCACAAGCCCCGTCAATTCGATGCGTTCATCGCCGCGATTGAGCTTGAGGAATTTTTCGCCTTTCACTTCGAGCACTCCATTGGGCCGGACAGAGACCACCGTCACCGCGATTTCGCCTGAAAGCGCGTTCGACTGGGCGGCCTCGCCCTTCCCCTTGAACGACTGATTGCCGCTTGCACTTAAATCGGTGGGCTTGAGCAGGTTCAGGATGCCGGTGCTGGGCGGCGTGACGCCGACCGCACCATCGCGGCCTGTGCTCGCCGAATTCGACTTGGTGGCCGTGGTGCGCTCGACCAGCATGATCGTCAGAATATCGCCCACCTGCCCCGCGCGGGCACCCGATGTGAGCGGCGTATAGCCCGACGTCGAGAACACAGCGCCGCGCTCCGCCGCCCATGCGGGCGCCGAGAGCAGGGCCAGAGCGAGCGCCAGACTAAAGCTGCTGGTTCGCATTGCGCATCATTTCATCAGTGGCCTGGATCATCTTGGAATTGACCTCATAGGCCCTCTGCGTTTCGATCATGTCGACCAGTTCTTCGACGACATTGACGTTGGAGCCTTCCAAGGCACCGGACCGGATCATGCCCCGTCCTGCTTCGCCGGGTGCACCTGTCTGCGGCGTCCCAGAGGCCTGCGTTTCCATCAGGATGTTGTCTCCACCCGGCGCGAGGCCAGCCGGATTCATGAAGCGTGCCGTTTCAATACGGCCCAGCTGCGACAGCGCGGCCTGCCCCGGAAGCTGAGCAGACACCGTGCCATCGGACCCAATGGTGATCTGCGTCGTGCCTTCGGGCACCTGAATCTGCGGTTGAAGCGGCAGCCCCGATGGCGTGACAATCGTCCCTTCCGGCGACAGCGTGAAGTTGCCTGCGCGCGTGAAGCCGGTGCGGCCATCGGGCATCAGGACCTGAAAATAGCCCGCACCTTCCACCGCAAGGTCAAGCGCATTGCCCGTCGTCGCAAGCGTGCCTTGCGTGTCTACACGGGTCGTGCCGCCCACCTGAACGCCGGTGCCGAGATTAAGGCCGGTCGCAAATCTGTTATCCCCCGAAGACGTTGCCCCGGCGGAGACGATGGCCTGATAGGCCAGCGTGTCAAAGCTTGCGCGGTCCCGCTTGAAGCCGGTGGTGTTCACGTTGGCGAGGTTGTTCGCGATCACCTGCATCCTCATATTCTGTGCGTCGAGGCCGGTGCGTGCGACGTGGAGGGCGCCCATGGTCATATCTGTATCTTCCTGCTTACTGGTTCAGGTTCATGAGCTGGGACGTAGACGTATCGAGATCACGCACATCACCCAGCAACTTAAGTTGAACGTCCCACGACCGGCTGGCTTCAATCATGTCGACCAAAGCTTGGGTGGAGGAGACGTTTGAGGATTCAAGGTGTCCGGTGCGCACGCGTGCGTCCGGATCAGTTGGCAGCGCATCCCCATTCGACGCGCGGAACAGGCCATCGAGGCCCTTGGTCGCACCGATTCCTGCGGGGGAGACAAGCTTGAGCCGATCCACTTCCTGTGGCTGTGTCGGATCACCCCCTGCCGGGATGATGGACACACGACCCTGATTGTCGATGGAAACGCTGTCTGCAGGCGGCAATGTGATTGGCCCCTGTTGACCGAGCACCGGCCGTCCATCACCTGTCGTCAGCAAGCCGCTGTCCGACATCTGAAAATCGCCACGCCGGGTATAGGCCTCTTCGCCCGCCGGAGACTGGACCGCGAACAGCGCGTCATTCTCAATGGCCACATCAAGAGCGCGTCCGGTGGAAACAACCACACCTGCCCGCAGATCTGCCGACAGAACTTCCTGCGACATCGCCGCACGGCTATCGAGGCTCTGGCCCTTCAGCCATAGCGCCTGTGCTTCCGACAAATCGGATTTGAACCCCGGCGTCGAAGCGTTGGCAAGATTATTGGCGGTCGCTGCCTGCTTGGCAGCCGCCCCCTTTAGCGCCGACAGGCTGTTATAGATCAGGCGGTCCATGATTTACCTCAGAAGGCCTGCATGATGGCCTGGCTCATTTTCGATTCCGCATCGAGAGCCTTGGCATTCGCCTGAAAATTGCGTTGTGCCGAAATGAGGGCGACCATTTCCTCGGTCACCTCAACATTGGCGCGTTCCAGCGTGCCCGCACGGATTTCACCGAGTGACCCGGTTGAAGCTTCGCCGATGATGGCCGGGCCACTGAAATCCGTCGGGCGCCAATGGGCGTCCCCAATAGGTCTCAGGCCTTCCAGCGAGTTGAAGTTGGCAAGTGCAACCTTGCCGATATTTTCCGTCGTGCCATCCGAAAAGCTTGCCTTGGCAAGACCATCAAGCCCGATGGTCACGCTGACCAAGGCCGCATTCGGATTTGCCGGAGAGACGGTTGGGATGCTGAAATCGCTCAGCGTCGTTCCTGTGACCTGACCTTGCGCATCGACCGGCAGGATCTGAACCCGGGCCCCAAGCGTGTCGACAACGTTGCGGCTCGAATCAATGTTGAACGCGCCGGCACGTGTGTAGGTGATATCGCTGGTTGGCGGTGCGCTCTTCACGACGAAAAAGCCGTCCCCGGCGACACCAAGATCAAGCGCCTTATCAGTCGTGGCGAGCGTGCCTTGGCCGAACTGCTGCAAGATCGCCATGACACGGACACCCTGCCCGGCGACTTCGCGCGCGGTCTGCGTGGGGGCAGCTGCGAACAAATCGCCAAACTCAACGCGGCTACGTTTGAAGCCCGTCGTCTGGGCATTGGCAAGATTGTTCGAAATAACCGCAATATCGGCCTGCGCACCCTTGGTGCCGGAAATGGAGGTGTAGAAGGACATGTTACGCGACCTTTGTTTGGGCAGCCGCCTGCGCAGTGGCCGCCTGGATGGATTGGAGAAGCGCTGTCTGGCTCGCGACGAGATCCGCGATTTCCTTCAGCGAGTTATTCATTTCCGAAATGCCGGTTGAGCTGGCGAACTGCGCCATCTGTGCGGCCATTTCTGCCGGGTCCGCAGGGTCGGTTGGATCCTGCTGCTTGAGCTGCTCTGTCATCAGGCGGAGAAAATCCGTCTGATTGAGCTGCGACTGAGCGGCCACGGTGCTTTTTCCCGGTGTGGTCGCAACATTTGTAATTGTCGTCATTGGCCTATCCTCAATGTGTCAAGCATCAGGCCCTTGGCCGTCTGCAGAACCTGAACGTTGTTTTGATAGTGTCGCGACGTCTCGATCATCTCGACCAGTTCCGCCGCGCCATCGACGGCGGCTTCCCAGACGTCTCCATTGCCGTCGGCGAGCGGATGACTTGGGTCGTGCCGCTTCACAGGCTTGGTGGTCGATTGGTCGATACGGTCGACGGAAACGGTTGCACGGCCATCCGCCTCCATCACGGTGCGGAACACAGGCTTCATCGCGCGATAGGCTTGTGCCTCGCTGCCCGACACGGAACCGGCATTAGCGAGGTTCGATGCCGTTGTGTTGAGACGCACGAGCTGCGCCGCCATGGCGCGGCCGCTGATATCAAAGAGGGAAAGGGGAGCGGCCATCGTCATTCACCCTTCAGCGCGCGCGTGAGGGTGCCGATACGCCCCTGCAGGAAGGACAGCGTCGCGCGGTACGCAATGGCGTTTTCTGTAAAGGCGGTTTGTTCAACCGACATCTCAACGGTGTTGCCATCCAGAGACGGCTGGATAGGAACGCGATAGCGCAGGGCCTTGTCTGGCGACTGTCCCGCCTCGGCGCTTTGCAAAGCGGCCTGAAAATCAAGATCACGCGCTTTGTAATTGGGCGTCGCGGCATTGGCGATATTGGAGGCAAGCACCGTCATCCGCTGCGAGCGCACCGCCAAAGCTGTAGAATGGATGCCGAACAATCTATCGAATGCGGGCATGTCATGGTCTCCGATGCAGGACCGACCACCGGGCCTGCGCCGAGACATCAAAGCAATCACCGTGCCAATTTCGGAATTCAGCGTCGAAAGCCGGGTCAGGCCCCGCAGGGAGGCGGCGCCTGTCGTTTTTCTGACTCTGGATCCGGCCTTAGGGACCGGTGCAGGTGCCTTTGCGCCATTGGCACGGCAATTGCTCAGACCACGGGGACCATCAGGAGACCTTATATGTTGATCGCCCCCTTTGCCTTGGCTGCTGCCCTTCCTTTGTCCTTTGAAGATCTGGGCGCCATTGATGCGCGCATTGCCGCGATTGGCACTGCAGCTCCGGTTGACCGGCGCCTCAAACTGCCGCGCTGCCCAGATCCGGCCGAAATCGCGCCTATGGGTGGCAATGCCATTGCTGTGCGCTGCCCGTCTTTGGGTTGGCGCATTTTGGTGCCGCTGGTGGCGTCCCCTCAAAACACGTCGGCGCCGGACATTCGCAAAGGCGACATCGTGGAACTTTTTGTCGATGGCGCGGGATTTTCTGTGTCCACATCGGCCACAGCGGCTGAAGATGGGCGGATCGGGCACGCCGTCCGCGTCCGCCCAAATGGCGGAAATGCGCCGGTTAGCGTTACTGTCCTCGGCGCTGGACGCGTCCGCGCGAATTCCATCAACTAAACCCTAAAAGGCTGCGTCAAATAGTCGTTACTGCTCTCAGGAAGGCCTGTCGGGTTCATGACAGGTCATTTGAGGGAACAGGACGATGGTCGATCCAGTCAGCTCATCCGGCGGCGCGCAAGCTCCGCAACTTGTGCGTAATCCTGCGCCAAAGCCGACGTTGAACGCGGGCGGCGGCCCTGGGCCTGCGGATGTTCCGCGGCTCTTCAGCATGGCCTCCAAGATCGCGAGCGAAGGCCCGCCTGTCGATTACGTAAAGCTTGCGCAAATCAGCACAGCGATTGCGCAGGGCAGCTATCCCATCGAAACGACAGCGATTGCCGCTGCTATGTCATTTCAGGCATACCTCTAATGCCGTCGAGCGCCATTGATCATTTGATCGACTGCCAGGGGGCCCTCATCAGCGCCCTCGACGCAGGTGACGTCTCCGCTGTTGAAGATGCCACTGCACGTGTCGCGCACGCGCTGGAAGCTGTGCGTGCGGAAACGCCTTCGGCCAATGAAGACCGCCCCCGCTTCGATTACGCTTTGCGTCAGGCCGAAGCCGCGCGCGGTCGGGTCAATTTCCTGACAGATCGCGTGTCTCAGCGGCTCGAAAGATTGACGCATCAGCGCGGTGAACGGGTGACCCACACCTACACAAACGCCGGAAAACTGGGCCGCGCTTCCCTCATCTGAGAACTGGCACGGCCTTTGCTGAATGCTTCCCGAATTGTTCAACAGGGAAGCCCAAGTGGCAGATACGACCATCATCACAACGGCAGGCCGATCCCCGGTGCACTCCGCCGTCGCCAATGCAGCGGCGCGGACCGGTATGGACTTCGGCTACCTCCTCAATCAGGCGCGCGTGGAAAGCAGCCTGAACCCGCAGGCGCAGGCGTCCACCTCCAGCGCGGCGGGTCTCTTCCAGTTCACCAAAGCGACTTGGCTTGGCACGTTGAAGGCGCATGGCGCCAATCACGGCCTTGGCTGGGCGGCGGACGCCATCTCAACAACGCCCGGTGGTCGCCACGTCGTTTCTGACCCGGCTCTGCGCCAGACCATCTTGGATCTGCGTTTTGACGCCGAGGCGTCATCCGCAATGGCGGGGGAGCTCGCGTCCGACAATCAGGACTTTCTGGAATCCGGCCTTGGCCGCCCGACCGATCAGGTTGACCTCTACCTCGCCCACTTCCTTGGCGCAGAAGGCGCGCTCAAGTTCCTGCAGGCGCATGATGTCGATCCTTCACAGGCGGCTGCACCCCTCTTCCCGCAGGCTGCCGCCGCCAATCGGGGGGTCTTTTATGCCCCGGATGGCAGTGCGCGCAGCCTAAGCGAGATCCGCGAAAAGTTCGCCGCGAAGCTGAACGTGCCAGTCGGCCCGTCCACAGTCCGCACGGTTATTGAGAACCGGCCAACCACACGGGCGCTGATGCGCTTCGCCGATTTTGAACCGATGCCCGACAAGCTTTCGGTTGAATTTGCGCAGGCCGCCTATCAACGGCTCGCCGCCATGGCGGGGGACCAATAATGGGTCGCTTCACCCTCCCCGCTTGGGCCATTTCCGCGCGCAGCGGCGTGCTGCCCATCGCGATCCTGATGCTCGTCATGCTGATGATCGTGCCTGTTCCGGCCGTCCTGCTGGATATCGGGTTCATCGCCAACATCGTTATTTCGATGGCGGTGCTCATGGTGGCGCTCAACGCTGCCAAGCCGCTCGACTTCTCGGCCTTTCCGACGGTGCTGCTGCTCGCCACCATTGCCCGCCTGGCCCTGAACGTCGCCTCCACCCGCGTCGTGCTTGTCCATGGTCATGAGGGGCCAGCGGCGGCGGGGCACGTTATTGAAGCGTTCGGCAACTTCCTGATTGGCGGCGACTTCATTGTCGGCATCTTCGTCTTTGCGGTGCTGCTCGTCATCAATCTGGTGGTCATCACCAAGGGTGCCGGCCGCGTGTCCGAAGTGTCGGCGCGCTTCACGCTGGACGCGCTGCCCGGAAAGCAAATGGCCATCGACGCTGATCTCAATGCCGGCCTCATCACGCCCGACGAAGCCAAGGCGCGGCGGCATGAGGTGGGGACAGAGGCCGATTTCTACGGATCAATGGACGGTGCCTCCAAATTCGTAAAAGGCGACGCGGTTGCCGGCCTGATCATCCTGTTCGTCAACATTGTCGGCGGCATCATCCTCGGCGTCGTGAGCCACAATCTTGCGCTGTCAGAGGCGGCGCGCACCTACACCATGCTCGCCATCGGCGACGCGCTGGTTGCACAGGTGCCCGCACTCTTGCTGTCCATTGCCGCTGCCGCCATCGTCACCCGCGTTTCATCGCCGTTTGACCTCTCCGGCCAGATCGGCAGTCAGTTCGGCGCCTCGCGCGCTTGGGCGCCCGTTGCCGGGATCATGACCGTCCTCGGTCTGATCCCTGGCATGCCGCATCTCATCATCCTGCCAGCCGCCGCCATCTGCGGCGGCATTTACTGGATGCTGCGCCAGAAGGAACGCACGCAGGTCATCGCCCCGCCGCCCATGCCAGTGGCGGAACCTCTGCACCATATTTCCTGGAACGATGTCAGCGACGCGGCCCCGATCACCGTGGAGCTGGGCTATGGCCTGGTCGAGCTGGTTGATGACCGAAAGGGCGCACCCCTGATGGCCCGCATCACCGGTATCCGCCGACAGTTGTCGCGCGAACTCGGCTTTGTCCTGCCGCTCGTGAAGGTGAAGGATAACCTTTCCATCGAAGGCAATGCCTATCGCATCACTGTCGCGGGCGTCGTGATGGGTGAGGACATGGCCTATGCGCGGGATCTGCTCGCCCTCGATAGCGGCGATTGCGAAAAGCAGCTGCCCGGCCGTTCTGTCAAAGACCCGTGCTTCGGCCTCGATGCCGTCTGGATTTCGGCCGATCAGCGCAATGAGGCAGTGGTTGCCGGCTACACGGTCGTTGACGCCCCGACCGTCATCGCAACCCATTTGAACGCGCTCGTCACCGGCAGCGCGGCTGAACTCTTCGGCCTCGACGAAGCGCAAGGCCTTGTCGAAGCGCTGAAGGACAATTTCCCCCAACTGGCGGCAGGCCTATCTCCCCAGCCTTACAGCACAGCCCAGATTGCCGCTGTCTGTCGTTCGATGCTGGTGGAACGCGTGCCGCTAAAAGATTTCCGCCGCATCGCAGAGGCGATGGTGGAGGTCGGCGCACTTGGCCTCGACCAGACAGGCATTGTCGAATCCGTCCGCCAGAGGATTGGCGCGCTGATTGTGCAGACCATCGTGCCATCGCGCATGCCGCTGCCGGTCATCACCTTTGATCCCGAACTGGAAGCGCTGCTGGCGCAAGCCGTCCGGGCCGGGCCACAAGCACTTTATCCGTTTGAGCCTGCGCTTTCCAACCGGCTGGTCTCTTCGGTGCGGGATGCGGTGCAGCCCCTGTTGATGGCAGCCCGCAGCGTCGCTGTCGTGACAGCGCCTGCCATCCGACCCGCCGTGGCCCGCCTGCTCCGCGCCCAAATGGCCGAACTGCCGTTCCTGTCCGTACTCGAAATCCCCGAAACCAAGACGATCGACGTCATCGCCGTCGTCGGCGGAGCCCATGGCTCGGTCGCGGCGCTGACGGACATGACCGATGAGGAAAGAAGCTGATGCTGCAACAACCCATCACCCCTGCCCAGCGTTATGCCGCGACCGATGTTGAGGCGCTGGTCCAACAATCCATTCCCCTCGTTCGCCGTATCGCCTGGCACGTCCATGCCCGCATCGCCTCTGCCATTGAGGTCGAAGACCTGATCCAGATCGGGATGATCGCGCTGGTGGAGGCGTCACGCACCTACGAAGACCGGGGCCACGCCTTTTCCACCTATGCGTCCATGCGCATCCGCGGTGCCATGATCGATCATCTCCGCCGGGAGGCAAAGGTGGCGCGGTCCGCCATTGCCAAGCGGCGCGAAGTCGAAAAGGTCCGCAAGGTTCTAGAACAAAATCTCATGCGTGCGCCCAATGACATCGAAATGGCCGAAGCACTCGAGATGGATATCCGCGCCTATCAGGACATGAACGCGACCATCCAGCCCATCCGTGACGAGGCCATTGATGAAGCCTATTCAGACCATCTGATGGACTTTGCCGATCAGGGCGAACGGGCAGATCAGGCGATGGAGCGGGAACAGATGGCGGCCGCGCTGAAGCTGGCCATCGACAAGCTCAATGAGCGTGAACAGCTCATCCTCCAGCTCTACTTCGTTGAGGAACTCAACCTTGATGAAATCGGCCAAGTCCTTGGCGTCGGGGCGGCCCGCGTTTGCCAAATCAAGAAATCGGCGCTGACCAAGGTTCGGGCGATCATGGTCGAGGACGAAGAGGACTACGCCTAAGCGAAGCTGGCCTTAATCCCATCAATCACGAACTGCGCTGCCAGCGCCGCCAGAATGACGCCGAGGATCCGCGTGATCATCGCTTCAATCCGGTAGCCCAGGAAGCTCATCAGCGGCCCAGCTGCCAGCAGGGCAAACATGTTGACGATCAGAATCACGGCAAGTGCGCCGAACACGACGAGGCTCTGCTCCATGCCGCTTGATTTCGATGTCATTAGCATAACCGACGCAATGGAGCCCGGCCCCGCAATCATGGGAATGGCCATCGGGAAGATGGAAATATCCTCATGTTCGGGATGCGCCTTTACATCCTCAACACGATGTTCCCGCCGCTCGGTCCGCTTTTCAAACACCATCTCAAGCGCGATGATGAACAGCATGATCCCGCCGGCCACGCGGAACGCGTCCAGACTGATGCCAAGCGCGCCGAGGAACGCTTCCCCAAAGACGGCGAAGAGATAGAGGACCAACGCCGCAACAAATGTCGAGCGCAACGCCATCGCCCGACGGTGTTCCGGCGGCGATCCGGCCGTGAGGCTCGCAAATATGGGCGCACATCCCGGCGGATCGATGACGACGAAGAACGTCACCAGCGCCGAGATGAAGAGCTCCACCAGCATGGGGGTCAGAGCCCTACTTCCGGGGTCAGGCCAAGCCGCGCGCGCGCTGCGACAACGGTGTTGCGCAAAAGCACAGCAATCGTCATCGGGCCGACGCCGCCGGGGACCGGCGTAATGGCAGAGGCTTGGGCGGCAGCTTCATCAAAGGCAACATCCCCGACTAGGCGCGTCTTGCCCTCAGCAGCGGGCACGCGGTTGATGCCGACATCAATAACAACCGCCCCAGGCTTAATCCAGTCGCCCTTCACCATTTCCGGACGACCCACCGCTGCAACGACGATGTCGGCGCGGCGGACAACCTCCGGCAAATCCTTGGTGCGGCTGTGCGCGATGGTGACGGTGCAGCTTTCCCCCAGCAGCAGCTGCGCCATCGGTTTGCCCACAATGTTCGACCGACCGATGACGACAGCATTCATGCCTGTGAGGTCGCCAAGTTGATCCTTGAGCAGCATAAGACAGCCAAGCGGCGTGCAGGGGACGAGGGCATCCTCCCCCACAGCAAGGCGACCGGCGTTGACGACGTGGAAGCCATCGACGTCCTTGGCCGGATCAATCGTGCCTATGACCGCCTTGTCGTCAATCTGCGACGGCAGCGGAAGCTGAACGAGGATACCGTCAACCTTGTCATCAGCATTCAGGCTCTTCACGAGCGCAATCAGCTCTTCCTGTGACGCTGTTTCAGGAAGCCGGTGTTCGGTGCTCTCCATGCCAGCTTCGCGGCAAGCCTTGCCCTTGGAACGGACATAGACGGAAGACGCAGGGTCTTCACCGACCAGAACCACGACCAGTCCGGGCGCGCGGCCAGCATCTGCCTGAAACCGCTTGGCCGCATCAGCCACACGGCCGCGCAAACCTTCGGCAAAGGCTTTTCCATCAATCAAAGTCGCGGACATTATTCCTCCTGCATCACGTTGCGGGCAACGGCTTCCAATTGCGCCGGGTTACCCTTTATTCGAAAGCGCTTTAGCCGCGCTGTAGCCCCGCTGACCAGTGTTACGTCGCGCGCGGGCACTCCAAAAAAAACTGCCAAAACTTTGGCCACTGCCTTGGTCGCCTTGCCTTCATCGGGTGGTGCTGAGACACGGACGGACAACCAGCGCGCACCGGCGGCATCTTCCCTCACACCGTCGACCCCGTCACGTCCCCCCTTAGGCGTTGCCCGAACAGAGACATCGATCCCGTCGGGCAAAAGCTTCCAGAAAGGGCCTGTCACATCCCTAAGGCGGAATACTGCACTTCAACCAGCACGCGTTCAATAATCGCCAGACCGACCAGAACGACAAGCGGTGACAGATCAAGCCCGCCAAAGTCTGGCAGGATCTTGCGGATCGGGCGGTAGAGCGGCTCCGTCATCCGATCGAGCGTGCCCCAGATTTGCCGAACAAATTCATTGTGCGTGTTGATGACGTTGAAAGCGATCAGCCAAGACATAATCGCCTGAACGATGATGATCCACCAGACGACGTTCAGCAAAATGCGCAGGATATCGACAATCAGATTCATGGAAGAAGCTCAACTCTTAAGCGGAACACAGATCGCCTATGTGCCGGAGATTGCCCGCAGGAGCAATGCGGAACACCGGTCTTGAAACACTCAGCGCGAGGCGGGGCGGAAATCGAGCGAACCGCGCCGTTCGGCAAAGCGCCAGCCCGCATCCGTGCGCACCAACCGGTCGGCATAGGTCCCGACCATCGGCGGGGCGGGTGACTGAACAGGCAGCCCGCCATCCTCTGCGGCCTCTGCCGTGAACAGGAGTATCTGGCTGGTCGCCGTGGCGGCGGTGCTCCCTTCCACGTCAACGCGGATGTTGATGCAGACATGGCGGGAAATGCGCGGCGGACGGGCTGTGAACGATGCAAGAATGGCCTCACGCCCGTCGATGAAATCATCCGGTGCAGTCGGGCGGCTCATGCGCCCATCGGCCAAATAGAGCGCCGCCACGTCCTCCCATCGCCCGGCATCCAGCAAGGCGGCATATTCGGTGATCAGCTTGGCACAGGCGTGTTCCGCCAGCATCTTTTCAATGTCAGTCACAGCGCGTGTCTCCTCATGCCCCGCCTAACAAGGGTTTGCTCGACAAACAACGGGTTGAGTGTTTCATATATGCGAAATAGAACGGGCACATGAACGCGTCCAAACAAGGGGAATCCGTCAAGTCCGCCGTCCGTGCGCTTGAGATTCTCGAAACCATCGTGGCCATGGGCCGCCCCATGTCCGCCAACGAGATCGGGACCATCAAACCGATCCCGGCGAGCAGCATGTCTTACCTGCTGACGACACTGGTTGGCCTTGGCTATCTGGTACGTGAAGGGCGAAATTATGCCGCTGGTCCGGCTCTAGCGCGACTGTCCCCTGCGGGAAGTGGGGCGTCGCTTCGGGAATCCGTCAGGCCTCTTGTCGATTCAATCCGTGATAAAATCGACGAGACTGCGGCCTTCTTCATCCTTCGCGACATGGAAATCGAAGCCATTGCGAGTGCCATGAGCGGACAGGCCCTGCGCTATGCTGTGGAAGAAGGCCGCCGCGCGCCGCTTCATGCCTTTGCTGCGGGCAAGGCCCTGCTCGCCACGTTCGAGCCACACCGGCTCGACGCGTATCTTTCAACGGTCCCACGGGAACGCTTCACGGAGAACACCATCACCGAAGCGGATGCGCTGCGGCGGGAACTCGACCTGATCCGCAACACGGGGCTCTCCCACGTGCGCGAAGAGTTTACGATGGGAATCTGCGCGCTCGGCAAAGTCGCCTGGCGCAACGGCGCGCCTTTGGGCGCCTTCAGCGTCGCCATTCCGGCGGCGCGCTTCAATCCGGAGATCGAAGCGCGCGCGACAGAATTACTGGTTCAGGCCTCTGCCCTCTTGGGTCAGGCCTGACGTGTGCGCCAGCCATTGGCATAACCGGTGCGCGCGACATCGGCATAAGGTACGGGGCTGACAACAGCCGAGATTTCGACCTGCTTGTGCGGCTCAACGGTCAGCTTCTTCGTGCCGCCATTGGGTTCACCCCAGACCAGCGAGACTTCCGTGCCGGGGACCGCAAATTCGGCATCCAGCATCGCCAGCGTCAACATCCGGCCTTCGTTTGAGCTATAGCCAATCCACGTCGACAAGCCGACCGTCTTGCCGCCAACCGTGACGAGATCGAACGGGTGCATCGAATAGACAGCTGACGGAAATTCGAAGAATTTCGCGCGGTCGCCACTGCCCAGCGCTGTCCCAAACGCATCAAGGAACGCATCATTGTCGAGCGCCAGCGTGACCTTCTGACGCTTCGGCGCGGCATCCATTTTTTGGAGTGCTTCAGCGCCAATGAAGTCGTGGTCGAACTTGACGAACGGACCATAGCCCAAATCCCAAGGCGTCAGATAATAGTCTTCGACATTGTCAGAGGCGTGGCTACCGCCAATTGAGGCCTTGGCTTCATAGTGATTGACCGTCAGCCACTCACGATAAGGCTTCAGCGCTTCCCCTGTGTAAATGGCGGGCAGCGGTGACGGGATCCAGCCGGATTCCAGCGTGTTGGATGAATAGGCACGGCCACCAACGAGGCGCATGCCATGGGCTTTGCCGGCTTCGACGAGCGCTGCGTGAACGGCGTCGCCTTCAGCCATGGGGCCGAAAAGCTCAAAACCGGGCTGACCCGCCATGCCGTGGCGCAGAGCGCGGACCTTCTTACCGGCAATCTCCATCCAGCACATGTTGAAGAACTTCAGGTCGGGTGCGGGCTGGCCGGTCGCCGCTTCGATCACATGTGCCGCATTCGGGCCCTGGATCTGGTAACGATAATTGACGCGACCGAACGGATCGGGACGGGCAGCAGAACGCTCGTCATAAGTCAGCTTGACGTCATCCTTGCCGACTTCAGCATTGTACATGACCCAGTTCAGCGTCGGCGCGCGACCGACCAAGTTGAAGCTTTCGTCATCCAGATAGAACAGGATGACATCGCCAATGACAAAGCCGTCCGGCGTACACGGTACGAACTGCTTGGCCTTGCCGGGGACGAAGCCCTTAAAGCTGTTGATGCCAAGGCGGTTGAGCAGCGCAAATGCGCCGGGGCCTTCAACAAGCAGTTCCGCCATGTGAAATGACTGGTTGAAGAGCACGCACGTCTTCTGCCAAGCTTGCTGTTCATCACGCCAATTGGTGTATTCGGCAGGAACACCCGGGTACACATTCGGGCCGCTCTGCTGATTGCGCAGGAAAGATGCGATATTGCCAACGCCGCTCAACAGGGCTTCAAGGGACTGGGTGCTCACGACATGCCTTTCGAATTTCATATTGACGAATGGTTCGCATATATGAATGAATGTCACAGCGCTAGTGGAAATTGAGAGGGAGAGTTATGTCCAAGTTTATCGAAACGACCCATGTGGGCAGCCTTCCTCGCGGGGATGAACTGGTACCGCTGCTCTTGGCGCGGGACCATGGCGAAGATTATGACGTGGCAGAGTTTGATGCTGTCGTTCAACGCGCTGTTGATGCCGCCGTTATCAAACAGATGGACGCCGGCGTTTCCGTCGCCAGCGATGGCGAACTCGGCAAGGTCGGCTATTCAACTTACATTACCGAACGCCTTTCGGGTTTTGGTGGCGACGTGCCGCGCAAGCCCGCGCTTGATCTCGCGCCCCTGCCCGAGTTTCGCAAGAAGCTGGCGGCCGTTATGGGAGATCAGGAGTTTGTCCGCGCCGCCTGCATTGGCGAAGTAAAGCTCGTCAATATTGAACCCTGCCATGAGGATATCCGCCGCTTCCAAAAGGCGATGTCGGGCAAGCCCGTGTCCGGCTTCATGAATGCGGCCTCCCCCGGCCTCATCACCGCCTTCCAGCCCAACCAATTTTATCCGAGCCATGAAGCCTATCTGGCCGATCTCGTGATCGCGATGCGTCCGGAATATGAAGCGATCGCAGCAACGGGCTTCTATCTGCAGCTCGACTGCCCCGACCTCGCTATGTCGCGCCACACGGGATATCAGGATGCGTCGGAAGAAGACTTCCTCAAAATCGCTGAAGCGAATGTGGAAGCGTTGAATGCGGCGACGGCAAATATTCCGCCGGAACAGATGCGGATGCACATCTGCTGGGGCAATTATGAAGGCCCGCATGATCACGACATTCCTTTGGAACGCGTGATGGACATCATCCTGAAGGCGCGTCCGGCCACCATCTTGTTCGAAGCGGCCAACCCGCGTCATGAGCATGAATGGAAAGTCTGGAAGGACACCAAAATCCCCGACAACAAGATCCTGGCGCCGGGCGTGATCGACACCTGTTCCAACTATGTCGAGCATCCGGAATTGATCGCCCAGCGCATTGAACGTTTCGCCGCTATTGTTGGCGCAGATCGCGTAGTCGCCAGCACGGACTGCGGCTTTGGCACCTTTGCCGGCTATGGGAAGATTGACCCTGCCGTGACCTGGAAGAAGCTAAAGTGCCTGCGCGAAGGCGCGGACATCGCGGCCAGCCGCCTTTAATCTAAGCGCATTACCTGAAACAACGAAGGCCCGCCAAATGGCGGGCCTTTTGTTCGGTCAGGCTTCTTTCTCGTTAAAGGCCGCTGCCCGACCCGCCGCCCAGTTCTGAAGCGCTTCCGTCCGCAACCGCGCGCCTTCCGGGTCTGCCTCCAGCGGCAGAACGGACTCCACGATCTTGTCAAAATGATCGCGCAAGCCCTCCTTCGCCTCGGGATAGGGGATGATGTAAAGCTCATTCGCCTCGATGCCAGCCTTCACATATTCAGCCAACTGAACGGGCTCCATGCCGTGAATATGGATACTGTGCAGCGACGCCACAGTGTCTTCATTCTCAACATAGCCGCTCTGCCCGAAGGACGCGGGGCGCAGCTTGCTGGCCTCTGCGATATTTGATTTGATGTTGGCCGGACAGAGAACGGACACGCCGATGTTGTGCTTCTCCAGTCCTTGGCGATAGCTCTCCATCAGGTTGATGACCGCGGCCTTGGCGGCGGAATAGGGCGCTGCAAAAGCGCTACCCATTAAACCGCCGAGCGACGATGTCGTGACGATATGCCCCGGGCGGCCAGATGCAATCATGCGCGGAACAAAGGTCACCATACCATTGATCACACCGCCCAAATTGACACCGACGATCCAGTCAAAGTCATCATAAGATGTGTTCTCAACCGGCCCGAAGCTGTTCACACCAGCGGTGTTGAACAAAAGCGAGGGCGGCGCGCCAAAGACCTGCTCAACCTCGTCCGCGGCGCGCGCATAAGCCACGCGATCCATGATATCGAGCACAATGCCGTGCGCTGTGATGCCGTCCGCCCTCAGCTGCGCCAGAGCCTCTTCAACAGGCTGCGGGCGGATGTCGGCAATCACAATGCGGCACCCGGCCCGACCAAACACCTGCGCCTGACCAAAACCCGCGCCGGATGCACCACCGGTGATGAAGGCGATCTCGTTTTCAAAATGATCCATGGCCCAAACTCCCCTGAAAGCGACCACAATGTGACCGCGTTATAGTAAGTAATACTTACATTTTTCAGTGCATTCAGCAAGGCACAGCTGACGGGGCAAATGCATAAAAGCGCACGACATACACATGGTCGTTCGCGCGCTTCGGGAAACACTAAAGTGACGGACCAGCACCGGATGAGCGCACCCATCCGGCGCTAATACCATCACCTTAGTCCCGCGTGCCCAGCAGATTGCGCGCCACGACCCAATTGTGGATTTCGCTTGGGCCATCATAAATCCGCATCGTGCGCAGCTTTGCTGACATCAGATACAGCGGCAATTCCCGCGTCATGCCCATGCCGCCAAACATCTGCATCGCATGGTCAACAATGTCATAGGCCGCCTCAGTGCAATAGGATTTGACCATCGAGATTTCCTGGCGCGTGTCGCGACCCTCATCGAGCTTCCACGCACAATCATAGGTCATCAACCGCATCGCATGGATGCGCGTTGCCGCATCGGCGACCCAGTTCTGTATCGTTTGGCGCGAGGCCAGCGGCTTACCGAACGTCACCCGCTGCGGTGCATAATCGATCATCATATCCAGCGCGCGCTGCGCCATCCCGATGGACCAGGACGCCATTTCAATACGGCGTGTGCCCAAACGGACCTGCATCGGCGCAAAGCCCTGTCCGCGTTTGCCGAGCAATTTCCAGCCCGGAACGCGGCAATCTTCCAGCGCAATCTCATAGGTTGCGGTGCCGTCAATCATCGGGATCTTGCGCAGCACGTTGAAGCCCGGCGTATCGCGGTCAACCAGAAACGCAGACATGCCATTGCGGCCATCCGGGTTCTTATCCGTCACCGCCATCAGGATCGTGAAATGCGCTTCGTCCGCCTTCGTGATCCAGATCTTGCGGCCGTTGATGACCCAGTCATCCCCGTCCTGAACCGCTGTTGTTTTCATCTGGGCAGGGTCTGCCCCCGCGCCCGGTTCCGAAATCCCGATCGCAGAAATGGTTTCGCCGCGCACATAGGGGGCAAGATACGCCTCCCGCTGGCGTTCATCGGCGGCGACCATCATCATCCGCAAGTTCGGGGAATCTGGCGGCAAAGTATATGGCGTTGCCGTGCGACCCAATTCTTCATTCACGCCAACCATGGCGACCATCGGCAAATTCATGCCCCCGACTTCTTCCGGCGCATCAAGCCCCCAAAGCCCAAGATCACGCGACACCGCATCCACCTTGGCCAATTGTTCAGCGGTCAGGTAGCTGCCTTGCCCGGACGACTCCTTTTGCAGGACACCACTTTCCAGCGGCAATAACTCTGAATCCACAAACTTTCGGACCAGATCCTTCAGCATGCGATGCTCTTCAGCGAGCTCGAAATTCATAGCGAAACCCTTCCAACAATTTTTGGAGATGCAGAAGACCTCTGTTCTGGTCGTCTATGGAAATCAACGCGGCGCCATGCGGATACCGCCATCCAGACGGATGCTCTGTCCGTTGAAATAGCTGTTGCGCACCAGTTCCATGACAAGGCTGCCAAATTCTTCCGGCTTGCCCAGTCGCTTGGGGAACGGCACCGACGCGGCAAGGCTATCCAGCACCTGCGGCTTTGCGCCGAGCATCAGCGGCGTCGCGAAGATACCGGGCATGATTGAGTTGACGCGAATGCCAAGGTCCATCAGGTCACGTGCCATCGGCAAGACCATTCCATTCACGCCCGCCTTGGCAGAACCATAGGTAATTTGCCCGATCTGCCCGTCCTGAGCTGCAACCGACGCCGTCAGCGTGATCACGCCGCGCTCGCCATCTTCCAGCGGTTCGAGTGTTGCCATTCCTTCGGCAGCCAGCGAGGCAAGCCTGTAGCTGGCGATCAGAATACCGTGGACACCATAGGCATAGTCTTCGGTCGACAGGCGCTTCAACTTGCCGGCTTCCTTGTCAAAGGCCAGCGTCTTGCCGCGACGGGTCGCCATCGCGCAGTGCACCAGAACCCGTTCCTGACCATGGGCGGCCCGCGCCGTTTCAAACCCGGCGACAACGGAGGCCTCGTCCATAATGTCGACCTTGCAGAATAGCCCGCCAATAGCCTCGGCAACTTCCGCTCCGGCTTCTTCATTCAAGTCAAAAATGGCAACTTTGACGCCCGCGGCAGCAAGAGCCTCTGCTGTAGCACGGCCCAATCCGGAAGCGCCGCCAGTCACAACTGCAGACGTGGTCGTATCAATTTTCATTTATGTCATCCTTTCAGCAGAGCCCCGATTGGCAGGCCTATTGCGGGCTCCGCAAGCCTAATCAGAGCTTCGATGACTATTTAGCCAAGGAAAGGCACGTTGAGCGACGCTTTTGGGCATGCGGAGGACTTTCGGTTTGCAAGCTGCAGCATAGAAAACATAAATCGTGCTCCAAAGGGAGCTGTTCGAAAGTGAGAGGTTTTATCACCTGTCGCCCCATGCAACCTTAGACTGTCGAGGTCGGTGTCCATCATAAAAGGGTCATAAACCGGCGTGCCACTATCGGCGCGCGATAAAAGACATTGTTTCACCGGCGAATGGCCGCAATGACAGTGACCCATGAAGAAGAAGCGCCGCTATCTCACTGCCACCATGCCCGACGGGTATGAGAAAACAATCGGGCCGACGACCGAGGCCTTCACCCATTATTGGCGGATCGTCGCTGAGTTGGAGAATGGCAAAACCGAAGTTTTTTGGGGCCATTGCCGGTCTCTCGCCGAAGCCAAACGCAAGCGCGTGCCCGCCGAAGAGGCCGCCCGCATGCGCAAGTGGACGCGCTTCACCTTCGAAATTGCGGAGCTGGTCGAACGGGATGCCTGACGTGTGCCGAACAGGACAGCTGCAGGGCCGAACATCGGAGCCACGGCCATCACTATGCTTCAGAACGACGGCTTAACAACGCAAAAAGCTCCCCGAAGGGAGCTCTTGCAAAGTGTCTGATGTGATGGGTTTTGTTGGTTGCGGGAGTAGGATTTGAACCTACGACCTTCAGGTTATGAGTGCTGTTTCAAGGGGGTTCGACAGGCCTCGATTAATCCCTCAAATGCCCCCAAAATCCGACATTTCCGGGACATTCTCGCCAACCCCTGCCCCGCTCCATTTCGCTCGAATTAGCTGCGACTTTATCCCTCTTGCTTCCACAGTGCTGACAGAAATTGGCCTGCTGATTCGAGTGGATTTTCAGGAAGTCTTCGACTGCGACCTGCTTGATGATCGAGCGTTCTGCGATCTTTCACGATAGAGCACGATTAAATTTTTATTTTCAATAGTTTAGTTGACTTACCTTCCACCTATTTGCACGTCCGGTGTCGACGAAGGCAAAGCCAATCGCACCTTCTTGGGCCGCCAACCATGAAGATCGCGGGAGGTCAGCTGGGGTCACAAATCCGAGCCATGAAAACGACTTTGAGATGCCCAAATTAATCAAGCGCACGGTGGAAGCTGCTACCCCAAGGCCAAAGGAATATTATCTGTGGGATGAGGATATTCCTGGGTTGGGACTTCGGGTTCTGCCCTCAGGCCGAAAACAATACATCATCCAATATCGTACCGGCCGCAGGTCTCGCCGCCTGTCGCTTGGTCCAAGCACAATCCTGACGCCTGAACAGGCAAGGACACGGGCTCTGACAGTCCTCGCCGACGCTCTAGGTGGCAAAGACCCAGCCGCTGATCGAGATGCGCTTCGTAAGGCGCCGAATGTCAGAGACTTGGCCAAGCGATTTGACGAGCAACACATCAGCCTCAGGATCAAAGCGAGCACGGCAAAAGAGTATCGACGTTCCTTGGGAAAATTCATTTTACCCAAACTTGGCGCAATGTTGGTTACGCAAGTGACGCGCGCGGACATCGCCAGTTTTCATCATGACCTCAGGCACGTCCCCTACCAAGCCAATCGCTGCCTCGAAATCATCTCTAAGATGTTCAACCTTGCTGAACTCTGGGGGCTCCGACCGGACGGCAGCAATCCGCGTAGGCTGATCCAGAAATACCCTGAAGTGAAGCGGGAGCGGTTCCTCAGCCTTGATGAAATCAAGCGGCTGGGAAGTGTCCTGCGAGAAATTGAAACGGAAGGTCGGGAGATGCCCTCCGCGATCCTTGCCATTAGGCTGCTGCTTTATACCGGCTGTCGCTTGAACGAGATCATGACCCTGAAATGGGAATATGTCGATCTGGAGGCCGCCATACTCCACCTTCCAGATTCAAAAACCGGCGCGAAAAAAGTTTATCTGGGTAAGCCCGCTGTCAAACTCCTAGAGGAGGCACCTGCCATTGTCGGCAATCCTTGGGTCATAACGGGCGCCCTGCCCGGCGCGCGGCTTACAGACCTTCAGCCCTTCTGGCAGCGGGTTCGAGCAAGAGCTGGGCTTGAGGGGGTTCGCATTCACGATCTGCGCCACACTTTCGCTTCAACAGCAGTTGCGGCTGGGCACTCGCTTCCGATCATCGGCAAGCTTCTGGGGCACACCCAGGTGCAGACGACCGCGCGATATGCTCACCTTGCAGCTAGCCCGGCAATGACTGCTGCGGACTCTATTACAAGCGTGCTGGATGAGGCGTTGGCGAGTTGAGCAAGTCACCGTCTTGCTGCGAACGTCCTCTGAAGGGTGATTGCTATAACGTGCAACAGGCAGTCGTCTTCGCCTTGATCTCGTCCAAGGTGACCCCTGGCGCCATTTCGATGAGCCTGAACGGCGATTGATGGTCTGGCCGCTGGAACACGGCGAGGTCGGTGATGATCATATCGACCACATTCTTGCCGGTGAGCGGCAGCGTACATTGGGGGATGAACTTCGGGCTGCCATCTTTGGCGTTGTGTTCCATCACGACAATGATCTTCTTGACGCCCGCGACCAAGTCCATCGCGCCGCCCATGCCCTTGATCATCTTGCCGGGGATCATCCAGTTGGCGATATCCCCGCCTTCAGAAATTTCCATCGCGCCCAGCACGGTGAGGTCGATATGCCCGCCGCGGATCATCGCAAACGACTGTGCGCTGTCAAAATAGGCGCTTTGCGGCAGCTCGCTGATCGTCTGCTTGCCAGCATTGATCAGATCGGCATCTTCCTCCCCCTCATAGGGGAAAGGTCCGATGCCGAGCATCCCGTTCTCACTCTGCAGCGTCACTTTGATGTCCTTGGGCACGTAGTTCGCGACCAAGGTCGGAATGCCGATGCCAAGATTCACATAAAAGCCGTCCTGAAGCTCCTTGGCGGCGCGGGCCGCCATCTCGTCGCGGGTCCAGCTCATAAGGCAGCCTCCTTTTGGCGAACGGTGCGGAACTCAATCTTCTTGTCATAAGGCGCGCCGAGGATGAGGCGCTGGACATAGACGCCCGGCAAATGGATGCTGTCCGGGTCGAGACTGCCCATAGGCACGATCTCTTCCACTTCCACCACGCACATCTTGCCGCAGGTGGCGGCGGGCAGGTTGAAGTTGCGCGCGGTCTTTCGGAATATAAGGTTACCGCTTTCGTCGGCCTTCCATGCTTTCACGATCGCGAGATCGGCAAAGATGCCGCGCTCAAGGATAAACTCCTGCCCGTCAAAGCTCTTCACCTCTTTGCCTTCGGCCACTGCGGTGCCCACGCCGGTCTTCGTGTAAAAGCCGGGAATGCCCGCCCCACCCGCGCGCATCCGTTCGGCCAGCGTGCCTTGCGGGCAAAACTCCACCTCCAGCTCGCCTGCTAGATATTGCCGCTCAAACTCTTTATTCTCGCCCACATAAGACGAGATCATCTTCCGGATCTGGCGCGTGCGCAGCAGCTTGCCCAGCCCCTCGCCATCAATCCCCGCATTGTTGGAGGCAACCGTCAAACCCATCACGCCGCTCTCCACGATCGCATCGATCAGCCGTTCAGGGATGCCGCACAGGCCAAAGCCACCGGCCGCAATCAGCATATTATCGCGCACCACGCCAGACAGCGCCGCAGCAGCACTCGAATAGATTTTGCTCATCGGCAGAACTCCTCTGCCCCCGCTTATAGGCACGCCACAATATCAGTTCTAATAATTTATTTTTCAGTTTATTGATTAATAATGTCTATCAATCGCCTTGCGCTTTATCACGTCGAAACGCTGCTTTTGATTGATCGGCTGGGCGGGTTTTCGGCAGCGGCCGCGCGGCTCAACACCAGCCAGCCGACCATTTCCGCGCGGGTGCGCGAAGTGGAAGCGCAATTGGGTCTCACGCTCTTCCGGCGTGAAGGGCGAAAAATGCGGCTGACCCCTGCCGGTCGCCGGCTCGTGGAGAAGCTGGCCCCTTTATGGGATGACGTACAAAGCGTGTTGGGCGCTGAAAGCGGCATGGCGGGAATGGCGGGGGTGATCCGCATTGGTGCGGGCGAAATCGCAGCAGCCAGCTGCCTGCCGAGCTTTCTGAGCGCGCTGACAACCGACATGCCTGCCCTTTCCTACCGGCTTGAGATTGATCTGACCGCCAGCATGTTCGCCCGGCTTCTCACAGGGGATATCGATATGGCCTTTACGGCGGGGCCCCTCGCCCATCCGGCCATCCAAACCCGGCAGATTGGCTCTGCACCCCTGTCCTGGCTCGCCAGCCCTGACGTTGCGGCACGCTGGCAGGCGCGCGGGGAGACGCCGCCGCCCGTCTGGTCCTTGTCAGAACAATCGCCTCTTTTTCAGTTGATGCGGGAAGCGCTGCATCAATCCGGCATGGGGACAGCGCCGATCAATCTGTGCAACAATGTCCGCACCATCATCGATATATTGGCGGCGGGCGGCGGTGTGGCGCTGGCGCCAACGGCTATGGCCGAAGAAGCGCTGCGCGCTGGGGTGCTGACCACCCTTGCCGACATGGTCCCGCCGCCGTCCCTCCCGTTCAATGTGGCCGTGCGCGCGTCGGAAACCGACACGCTGGTGCAGGATGTTTTTCGCCGGGCAGAAAAGCTGCGCATCACCTGACTTTGCGCTTTGGCCAAGAAAAAGGGGGAGAGGCAACGCCCCTCCACCCAATGTTCCGAATGAAAAATTTAAGCCCAGTCGGAACGGACGCGGGTGTGGCCGGCAATTCTGATCACGTCCACATCGAAGGGCCCTTCAAAAAAGTATAAGCCCCCTGTTATAGCCGATTAAATGCCCTGTTCCGGCAAATAACAGGGAATGGCTTTTCGAGCTCAAAAAATCTCTGATTTCCGCCAGTTTTTGGCTGGCTCAGCAAGTGCTGAATACCTGAAAACCCTGCTTCAACCGCTCAAATTTGGTTTTTTCCCTGTTCTGCTCTGAAAACAGGGAAACCGCACTGATCTTCTTCTGCATGGAGACGCCGCGCTGAAATCGGGCCGCAACACGCCGAAGACCGGACCAATCCAGCTGAACTGTTACGGTTTGTGGCGATAAAGCCAGCCCAAGCCGCGGCCAAACGCCAGAAGCCTGTTAGCTGAGACTAGTGCCGGGGGGGGGGCTGGCGGTACTGTCAGTCTAATCGCAACTCGTCTCCGATCGGCGGAGTTATAGCTTCGAATGCGTGACCTCAGGCCATGAGTGACTGCCACTCGGCCAGCGCGGCCGAGCGTCGGTCCATGTAGGTCTGGCGATCGACAAGGTGGCGTTCCTGATTAAAGTGGTTGTGGGCGTTGGCGTGGACCGAGGCGAACTTCTGCAGTGTCTTCATTCGCCTGAAGCGAAGCATCGCGCGCTAGCGTCGTCGGAATGACAGGTGGCTGGGTGTTGTCAGAGCAAATGCACGAAGGCAAATTTAGCCGCGCAGTTGCTCGATTTTCTTAGGTCTTTTGGAAATAGAGTACCGCAATCCGCCAAAAGGCTGATCGAAGCGTTTAGACTGACAGCCACGTGATCATAGCAAATGCATTTACTCTGACAATGCCTCCCGCAGCAATGGCAAGTTCAGAACACACTCCCTGCGATGCGCCGATCCCGAATTGCCTCAGGTTGGGATGCTGCCTCGAGCACAAGAGCGCTGAGCTCTTCGGGCACATAAACATGTAGGCCGCTTCCCTCATACGCTGCCCAGACCGCCTCGGCGACCGCACTTGCGGGAAGAGGCCGCCACATGCCCTGCGGGGGAAGCATCGCTTTGCTCTTGTCAGAGAGCATGCCTGTATCGATGATACCCGGCAACAAATCGGCGGCGCGCACGCCGGCAGAAGCAAATTCAACGCTTAGAGCTTCTGTCAGCCCTTTGAGTGCGTGCTTGGTTGCAGAATAGACAGCCCTGCCTGGAGCGCCCACGATGGCAGACGCGGATGCCGTAGAGAGGCAAATCGACCCTGGCGTGTTCGCCAGCAACGGAAACGCCGCTTTGATGAGAGCCAGCCCTCCGATCAGATTAACCGATACGACCTGCTCGATGCGCTCCCACGGCATCTCGGCGAATGGACCCTTAGCGTCAATCCCCGCGTTGTTGAACAGAAGGTCCAGTCTGCCTTGAGTAATATTACCGAAACGGCCGAGTGCTTCTCGAACAGCGTCCGGGTCGCTGACATCAAGGCGTTCGAAGATGCCGTTGATGCCTTCCGATTGCAGCGCGGTGAGTCCGTCCTGGTTCACATCATAGCCAGCAACCAACCATCCTCGTTTGGCGAAAAACAGCGCGGTGGCCCTACCGATGCCCGAGCCCACGCCTGTAATGAAAATACTCTTTTGGCCGTCTGGCATGATTTCTCGCCTTTGCGTTTGGGATGTTCACCAATCAGCTTGGCTCGTTTAACCGACGTCTGCAAGATTGTCGTGTCCGGAATGACTGCTTTGCAGCGCAAAGTCTCAGATAGCGGGCGTTCAACCCCGCAAGCGAATTCGTGCACGCTGCCGGCAGTGTCAAAAGGATTGCACCGCTAGCGATGGAGGGAGCGCCCGGGTAGAGTGAGGCCATGCCCCGCCCACGCAAGCCCGCCAATCCGTTCCGGTATTTCCACTCCTCGCCCAAGGTGATCCGCCTTGTGGTGATGATGTACGTGCGGTTCCCGCTCTCGCTGCGGAACGTCGAAGACCTCCTGTTCGAACGCGACATCGATATCTGCCACGAGACCGTGCGGCTGTGGTGGAACAGGTTCGGCCCGATGTTCGCTGCCGATATCCGGCGCCAACGGGTCAGCCGGATGAAAGGCTTCCGGCACTGGCGGTGGCATCTCGATGAGGTCTACGTGAAGATCAACGGCGAGATGCATGACCTCTGGCGCGCCGTGGATCACGAGGGCGAGGTGCTGGAGAGCTTTGTCACCAAAACCCGCGATAAAGCGGCGGCTTTGCGCTTCCGGCGCAAGGCGTTGAAGCGCCAAGGTCGCGCTGAAGCCGTCGTCACCGACAGGCTTAGATCTTACCCCGCTGCCATGCGCGAACTCGGCAACGAACATCGCCGCGAGATGGGACGCCATGCGAACAACAGGGCGGAAAACTCTCACCTGCCCTTCCGACGACGAGAGAGAGCAATGCAGCGGTTCCGGAGGATGAAGTCGCTACAGAAATTCGCCTCCGTGCACGGCTCGATCTACAACCATTTTAACCAGGAACGCCATCTCGTCGACCGACAGACCTATAAGCTTCGACGCTCGTCTGCACTGACCGAGTGGCAAAACCTCATGGCCTAAGCTGCAGCGCAATTAAGGGACCTTTGACCAACGGAGAGCGTTTCGCATCAGACTGACACCTCCCTCGGGCTCGATAATCGCAGCAATCATGGTCGGCCTGTTGCGCGAATGAAGGGAATAGACCCGGACGACCGTCTGGGCCAGGCACAAACTGGGTGACTTGCGTTAGCGGGTGAATTCGATGGCCCCTTCGGGCAGCAAATAGAGCACCAATGCCCTACCCTGAGTCACTGTCGGGCTGTGTGCGGAACCGGGGCCATAGACCAGCCAGCCTGCGCTTCGTCCGTCAAACTCCGCGCTGTCATCCAGCGGCATGATCAGGTCGATTTCGCCATTCGGATGCGCGTGGTGCGGACCGACCACGTTACTCATCTCAACAACATCGACAGAAAACCGGTGCGTCGCGTCGCCCGTGGGCACCGCGCGGCCAAATTTAATGCCGCCTGCTTCACGGCCACACAGCCAGCCTTCGGCCACGCCTTGTCGGCACAGCCTAACCGACTCTGAAAACCACTCACCTGTTGCTTCGAACTTTGCGTTGAGGTCTGCCTCAAGCGTCGCATCGAGCGTGCGACCTGCGATAGCGGACGTCACTTGCGCGAGATGATCGATGAAACGGGCTGGGGTTTGCGGACGGTCAGTCATGATATTTCCTTTCTTATAATACGTGCGATCTCACTGCGGTTCAGGATTGTATGAATTCCTTTAGCGCGCTGCTGCTATCGGCCAGCGCTGCAACATCGACCGTAGTGCCAAGCTCGACCAGCCTGCGCCCATGCGAATAGTCACGGACATTGTTAACGCAATCAAGTGCAATGACCTTGCCCTGCCGCAGATAAACGACGGAAAAGCTTCGCGTCTCGGGATCACCACGCAAAATGGCTTCATCATGCCCGCTGGAAATCCCGACAGTCTGCAGCTTTAAATCATATTGGTTCGACCAAAACCAGGGGGTCGCAGCATAGCTTGCTTCCTGTCCACATATGGTTTTTGCGACAATCGCAGCCATGTCATTGGCGTTTTGCACAGATTCAAGGCGGATGACTGCACCATCGGCAAATGCATTTGCATGCGCTGCGCAGTCGCCGAGTGCGAATACATCTGGCAAGCTCGTTCGACATCGAGTGTCTACCTGAACGCCATTGCTTCCCTTGGCTCCTGCAGCCTGCAAAGGTGCTACACAGGGAATAATGCCTATACCAACGATGACCATGTCTGCAGCCAATTTCTCGCCAGAGGTAAGTTCGACACTCCTGACTCTGCCATCACCCAATATCGCCTTGACTGAAACACCCTTTCGGAACTCGACCCCGTGGCGGCAATGTTCCGCTTCAAAAAAATGCGCCAGTTCCTTGCCGGCAACCCGTGCCAATATGTCTGGCATTGCTTCGACTATGGTGACTTCATAGTCGAATTTGTTAAGCATGGCCGCGGCTTCAAGGCCGATATAGCCCCCACCAATGACCACGATGCGCTGGACGGATTTCAGTTCCGCGAGGATCGCATCCACATCAGCTTTGTTGCGCACTGCATGTACGCCAGCGAGATTGGCCCCGGGACAAGTCAAAGCACGGGGATCACCGCCCGCTGCCCAAACAAGCGCGTTATATCCAACATGCATTCCATCTCTCAGGACGACTTCATGGGCGTCCGGCAATACTTCCGTGACACGCTGACCTAGCAGGAACTCCACTTGCTTTTCAGCCCAATAGGTTGCGGGCCGGATCAAAATGCGCTCAAATGTTTTCTCGCCGCCAAAATACTCCTTAGAAAGTGGCGGTCGTTCATAGGGCAGCTCGGGTTCATCGCCGATGACACCGATACTTCCGTCAAATCCTTGACTGCGCAGGGCAATGGCCGTCTGCGCACCACCATGGCCGGCGCCAACTATGAGCACGTCAAATTTATCAGCCATGCGCTAGATCCTTTAAAAATCCGGCAGTCGCAGAAACGACGTCTGCGCGCCGATCAACATGGGGACTATGTCCACAATGGGCCAAGCGCAACTGGAGCGACTGCGGACAATGCGCCGCTATCCGGTCAAGTTGGGCAAAACTGCCATATTCATCATTTTCGCCCTGAATGAGCAAAGTTGGGCACTTAATACCGCTCAATTCCGACATGATGTTCCAATCGGCAAAGGACGGCTTCAACCATATCGCGCACCAGCGCTCGAACATCCGATTAACATCTTGATGATAGTTCCCGAGCCGATCGAGAAACCCGCTTTCCTGAGCATCGCTATGCAGTTTATTGATTGCGGCAAGACAGATGGCCTCGACATAAACATGTGGAGCCTCGAGCGTTAGCGATAAGATCCGATGCGGGTGCCGCGCGGCAAGCAAAAGAGCAATAGAAGCACCATCGCTATGACCAAAGATATGTGCCTGCGCGACGCCTAGTCCTTGCATAACCTCTGCGGCTACATCGGCTTCCCGATGCATAAAATCCTCGTCATAAGTGTTCGGTCCTGCAACGGAAGCGCCATAGCCTTTTCGCGACCACGCTATGACACGTTTTCCAGTAGCCGCCACCAGCGCATCAGGGAAATCTCGCCACATACTGACCGAACCGAGGCCCTCATGGAACAGCAGTAGCGGATCGCCCTCACCCGTTCCAAATTCGGACATCTCCAGTCCAACCAATTCGTTGTTCATGCGGCAGCTTGGCCGCACCTCAGCCGGAACCTCTGGATTTTGCCAGTCGCGGTCTTGGGCAGGTCAGCAACAAAATCAATCCAGCGCGGATATTTATAGGGCGCGAGACGTTCCTTTACATAAGCTTGTAGCGCATCACGCATGTCTTCTGTCGCTTCAACTCCGTTGTGGAGCACGACGTAAGCGCGGGGCTTGATTAGGTCATCGGCATCCACATCACCGACAACCGCTGCTTCCAAAACGTCTGGGTGACTTGCCAGTGCTTCTTCCACTTCTATGGGCGACACGTATATACCACCGACCTTCAACATATCATCAGCGCGTCCGGCATAAGTCAGCCAGCCATCCTTATCGATGACATAATTGTCGCCGGTCACCGTCCATGCACCACGAAATGTCTGCACCGATTTTTCGCGGTTGCGCCAATAACCGATCGCGGTTGTTGGCCCCGAGACCTGCAAATTGCCCATGTCTCCGGGGGCAACATCCCTCCCCTCATCATCGACCAATCGGACTTGATAACCGTCAATCACCCGGCCAGTGCAACCAAGGCGTACTTCTCCCGGACGCTGTGAGACAAAAATGTGGAGCATTTCCGTTGAGCCAAGACCGTCGAGGACATCCGCTCCAAATCTATCTTTAAAGGCGCTGGCGAGATGAGGGGGTAAGGCCTCGCCCGCCGAAAGGGCAAGGCGCAGCGCAGGAAGAGCAGTCCTATCTGGGCAGTCGGGATGTGCGAGCCAGCCAGCAAAAAAGGTTGGTACACCTCCGAGAATGGAGACTTGATGTCGTAACATCACATCACTGATCTCTGCGGGCGTGGCCCGCCCGCGGAAATGCACAACCGTCGCGCCTGCTGCAAAAGGAAAGCTGAGCGCGTTGCCCAGGCCATAAGCGAAAAACTGTTTGGCAATCGACAGGACAACGTCGTCCCGACGAAAGCCAACTGTCCCAATGCCATAGAGGTTGGCCGAAAGTCGCATCGACCCCTGAAGATGCATCGCCCCCTTGGGACGTCCGGTGGAACCCGATGTATAGAGCCAGAAAGCGACATCGTCGCGGTGCGTATCAGCAGGTTCTTCCTGCGGGGTCGCCTCGGCGAGCAAGGCCTCAAGATCAGTCCAAGGCCCACCTTCGCTTGATACAAACTGAACATGGGGTTCGCTTGCGGCAACTGGTTCCCACTTTTCCGCAAGGTCACTCGTGACAAAGACGGCAACCGCGCCGCTATTACTAAGGATCCACTGATAATCATCGGTGGTCAGCAACGTATTGAGCGGAACTGGAACGATCCCGGCCCAGATCGCACCCAAAAAGACAGTCGGGAAGTCTCTGGTGTCGAGCAGGCTCAGCAGAACGCGCTGGTCGCGGCGTACACCAAGACGATGGAACGCGTCGGCCATCTGCTGAACGCGCACCATCAACTCGGCATAGGTGCAGCTACCGCGCTCATCTATAATCGCCACCTTATCTGGATGATTTTCGATATTATGTGCCAGCAGATCCTGCGCAGCGTTAAAGATGTCAGGCAGGTCCCCAACTAATTGAGCCTCAGATAATTTCATCAGCTATCCCCTCCGAGACGCGCCCCGTCTTAAGGCAGGGCTGCGTCCAGAATTATTCAATCCTCAAGCTGCGGCACGAACATATTCATATTCGAACGGCATGCTGTTGATTCCGCGATCGGGCGGACAGGTCCAGTTGGCACATTGTCCGGGTTCGGTTATACCAACCATGAGCGATTTCACATAAGACCGGTCTTGCTCGCTCGGCAAGGCCGAGATGATCGCTTCTCTCGAACAGGCTCGACCTTCGGGATCGAAATCATGTCCGGCCCAGACGCCAACATTGCGGTTAAACTTATCTGACGGCAGCTTCAGCTGATAATTAAACCCGGCTTTGGCAATATTCCGGTTCCAGCGGGTCAGACCAATCTCGCAATCGCGAATGTAGGCATTACGGGTGATGAGGTTCATCGCATTGCGGGTGGCGATTTCCTCAACCCCGTTGGGGGTCTCAACCTGTTCGATTGTTCCAGTGCAATCATGATCCTCATATGTGCCTTCGTCCGGACGCCCCTTCAGACCATTCGCAAAATAGGTGGCGGCGTTCGAACTGATTTCCGAACCGAACAGATCAAGTGCCGACGAATACCAGAAGTTAATGTAACGCTGCAGCAGCGGCAGATCGATCACGCCAGTCTTTCGCAGCGCTTCCGGATCGTCGCTTCCAAGCTTGGTCATTTCTTCAAGCGTCCGCTTGATCACGCGGGCGATACCAGTCTCGCCCACAAACATGTGATGCGCCTCTTCGGTCAGCATGAACGAGCAGGTGCGCGCCAACGGATCGAAGCCGCTCTCGGCCAGTGACTTGAGCTGATACTTGCCGTCTCGATCGGTAAAATACGTGAACATATAGAAGCTGAGCCAGTCATCAATCGGCTCGTTGAAGGTGCCTAGAATACGGGGATGATCGGGATCGCCCGAATGACGGAACAGCATTTCTTCCGCTTCCTCGCGGCCATCACGGCCGAAATAAGCGTGAAGCAGATAGACCATCGCCCACAAATGCCGACCCTCTTCGACATTGACCTGGAACAGGTTGCGCATGTCATAAAGCGAGGGCGCGGTCAGCGCGAGCAGCCGCTGCTGTTCGACAGATGCCGGCTCAGTATCGCCTTGCGTGACAATTAGGCGGCGCAGGATGGAGCGATATTCTCCCGGCACCTGTTGCCACACCGGCTTGCCCTTGTAGTCGCCAAAGCCGATGGTGCGGTCCTTTTGCTGGTCGGCAAGAAAAATGCCCCAACGATAGTCGGGCATCTTGACGTGGCCAAATGTCGCCCAGCCTTTGGCGTCGACCGATGTCGCGGTACGCAAATATACATCATGCCCCTGATACATGGTCGGCCCCAGATCCTTCCACCAGTCGATGAAGGCAGGTTGCCAATGTTCAAGCGCACGTTGCAGGGCGCGATCATTGGAGAGATCAACGTTGTTCGGAATCTTGGATTGATAATCGATAGCCATATCGCTCTCCTTTAAACGCGATTTTTGTCGAAATCGGCGCGCTTGCCGGTTCCAAAAAGCTTGAGTGCTCCGCCCTCGCCAACGGCGTTGGGGCGGATAAATATCCAATTCTGCCAAGCGGACAGGCGGCCGAACACCTTGGACCAGACCGTTTCCGGTCCGGCAAAGCGCAAGCTCGCTTCCATGCCGGTGCAGGCGTCAGGCGACAGCTTGACGCGCTCATCGATGGCAAGGCGGACTTCATCTTCCCAGTCGATGTCATCGGGCGCGAAGGTGACAAGACCCAGATCATGAGCTTCGCCCGAGGGAATTGGACTGCCGATAAGGCTTTCCAATTCAGCCAGACGCGAGCCATCGCCAAGGTAGCGGGATTGCAGGCGCGAGAGGCCATTGCACATCGGGTAAAGACCAAAATTTGCGGGGCTGAGCTGGAGCGCGGGGCTCCTTTCAGGCTCGGCGACCAGTTCAAACATATATCCGCGGTCCGCCATAAAGGCGAGTTCCGCGAGCGTCCCGGCAAAGGCTGAGCCAGTTTCGATGACAGCGTAAAGCGAGCGCGACGATACATCGAGCCGCGACAGTGTCCGGCGTAACATCCCGATCACTTCGCGAACAAACCAATGATCCTGATACGCAAGCAAAACGGAATCATGGGCCGCAACCAGTTCGCAATTGCCTTCAGTTTTCAGTACCCATAGCCCCAGATCAGGCTCGTTGGTGCGCAGCAGCAGAATCGCGTCGTCCAGTTCGCGGGCCATGGCAAGCGGCCAGAAACTCACACCCTTTGCCAAGCAAGCGTCACCATCAGACGGCGGCGCATCTGCGGGAGCTTTGACCATGATCGTCACAAAGCCGCGCGCGCGGTCAAAAACTACATCGACATGCTCGTAATGATAGCCACTTTCGTCAATTCGGCGTTTTAGAGGTGTCAACTTTACCCCTGCCCCACTCGATGGACGCTGAGATTCCGCTGCGAGCTTTTCCGCATGCTCACGAACAGATGCGGTCCAGCGACCTTTGGGGGCAATATCATCTACTAGACCCCAATCTTTCGCTCTGCGACCACGCACTCCTTCTTCAGAAGTGCAGAATACATCAGCAAGGTCGCGGCGCACCTTGCGCTTGTCAACCACCCTAGTCAGCCCGCCTGTGCCTGGCAGCACCGCCAATAGCGGAACCTCCGGCAACGATACCGCAGACGCGCGGTCATCGACCAGAAGGATTTCGTCGCAAGCAAGCGCCACCTCATAACCGCCGCCGGCGCAGGTGCCGTTCACCGCAGCAAGGAACTTGAGGCTTCCATTTTGCGAGCTGTCCTCAAAGCCATTGCGTGTTTCATTTGTGAATTTGCAGAAATTTACCTTCCAGGCATGACTGGATGTGCCGAGCATATAGATATTCGCGCCCGAGCAGAAGATACGGTCATTGCCACTTGTCAACACAACGCAGCCAACTTCCGGATTTTCAAAACGCAGTCGCTGCACGATATCGTGCAATTCCATGTCCACGCCTAGATCATAGCTATTGAGTTTGAGCTTATATCCAGGATTTAGGCCACCATCAGGATCGACATTCATCGTGACCGTGGCAATACGGCCATCAATCGCAACATCCCAATGGCGATAGGCGTCACCACTTTGATCATAAGTGAAAAAAGCCGCTGCGTCTTCGCGCGCAGCGGCGAGTTGGGCTGCCATTGATTCTCTCCTCAATTCGATAATTGAGAGCTTTATAACGCACCCATCACAGGGGCACAAGCATTATAGTGCATCTAGAAGGATGCAATTAATTCCGTCAACAGATCAAGTGTGGCCGAAAAATCCTGGCCGGACGTGTCAAGCCGATGATCCGCGCGCGCATATTCGCTTTCTCGTGCAGCAAGAATCGCCTTCAAATCGTTCATGGCTGTGCGATTCCCCGCCATAGGCCTCAAATCACCTTGCGCCATAACACGTTGCATATGATCCTCTGGCGAAGCTTCAAGCCAGATCGATTTTGATGATCGCAGCAGCTGCTCATAAAGTGCGGGGGATGAAACAATAGCGCCAGGAGCTGCTATCACTGCAGCTTCATTCCTACTGATGATCTCATCCAGCACCTGAGCTTCGAACTTGCGCAAAGTTGCAGGGCCGTTTAGCTCCATCATAACGGCAATCGAACCACCATAAATCCGTTCGACTTCCTTTGAAATTTCGAAGAAGGGATAGCCCAAATGCTCAGCCAAAGCCGCGCCCAGCGTCGACTTTCCCGCCCCGCGTAATCCAATGAGCGAGATTCTGCTCGCTTTGTCCCCAAGGCTTTCCGTCGGCTTGCCAATGTAAGCAAGGACCTCCCTCACGCGGTCAGTCGGCATGCGTCGCAACTGCATGGCAATCCCTGCAATGAGGGGATCACGCTCGCCACCCATCGGCAACAGTTCCGCGGGAGCCACATTGAGGGCGTCGGCAATTGCCTCCAGCATGTCGACCGAGGGATTGCCTGCCCCCGTCTCCAGCGTCGCCAGATAGCGTTCCGATGCGTTCGACGCTACCGCCAGTTGCTTTCGCGTCAACCCAACGCGCGCGCGCGTCGAGCGAATGCGCTGTGCGATGTCGGCGCTGCCGCCATTTTCGTTTAAGTCTACCATCTTGTTCGAATCTGTTTCAGACATCGTATATTGCAAACCTGCTATATAATGCATATTAACGCTGTAGACGAATCATATTTCTGGTGGGGAGCACAATGTCGAGCGGTAAACTGCGCACCGGGATCTTTGTGGCCACAATGACTGGCCTTGCCGACATTTGTGGCGAAGAGATCGAATCCGCACTTCGGCAGGCAGGCGTAGCTTGCGAACGTCAGTTGATGGACGGTTTAGGATTGGACGCTTTTGAACCCTATGATCTGCTGGTTATCGTCTCTTCTACTTATGGCCATGGCGAAATCCCCGATAACGGTCAGTCGCTGTTTGCCGAGCTTGAAGCAGGCGGGCAGCTTGATGGCAAGCGCTATGCGGTTTTTGCCCTTGGAGACAGGACCTATTCCGACACGTTTTGTGCAGCGGGCGACCGCTGGGACAACGCTATGGCAACATGCGGCGCGCAACGGCTCGTCAACACCGAACGGCACGATGCGTCGAGCGGAACGCTTGCCGAAGACGTCGCCGGGGAATGGGCCGCCGGTTGGGCCACCCAAGCGCTCTAAGTAGAATCGAAATTCACATGAACTACGCCGAAGCCGGCACGCATCTACAACCGTGCTTCCTTGTGCCAGAACAACCTCCGCCTCACGCAGCTTTCCGATGATGTCTTCTGGCTTGTGCTTCTTGCCATTCAATTCCTCCTTGATGGCAAATTCTAAAATAGAAATTGAGCCACTATAAAGGGGGCAAATCACGTCTGAATCTTAACTCGCGAAAACAATCTTGTTAGGCTGAAAACGCGGGCTGGTTTACTAGGACGAGTTATGCACCGTATCTAACATTCAGTTCATGAACGAACCAGCCGGTTCGTGCAGTTTGAAAATGCCGATCTGCCCCAGTCCGATGATTTCCTTCAGCGACGCCTACAGATGACCCCGCTGCGCCGGATCGGCCGCGCCGAGGAGATCGCCGGTGCTGCAGTGTTTCTCGCCAGCGCGGCGGGCGGCTTCGTCACCGGGCACAACTTGGTTGTCGACGGCGGCACCACGATCACCGACAGAAGCTAGGGCCTTGCCCATGATGGTTTTCTGTCGGCCTTGATTGCAGGAGCACAGGGCAATTGACGACGATGCTTCAGGAGCTAGCAACCCGAAATCTTGCCCATCATCAAGAACCGCACGCCGCCTCTTACTTGGTCACTTATAATCGGGAGTTGCCTCAGGCTTATCTTCTGGAAGCGGAGCACCGTCGTGAATGTAAGCCTGTGCTTCAATCAGGATAAAGGCGATGCGGCATACTTCTGCAGTCGTGTTTCGCCAAAGGTGATTAGTTCCACGCTGAACAACTATGCCGCCTTGCCGAACGGTCCGTTTCGCTCCGTCTTCCAGCTCCAGCTCAATTTCGCCCTGCAACACAATACCATAATCGATCGAATTGGTTCGGTGCATGGGGCTCTCTTTGCCCGGAAGCATGTCAACGATCCTGATAACCGACCCGCCTTCAAGCGTGAGCCCCGCATCACGATGGCGTCCGTCCGTCTCGTCATTGTTATCCGCAGGCACAGATTCAGTGGTCCAGATCAACAAAAAGGCTGCGTCGCCGGACGGAATTAATTTGGTTGGCGAGACGTCTTCTGATTTGAACACCGCTCGACCGTGGTCGTTGTGACCAGTTACGATCCGCTGGATTGGCGGAAGTTCAGAATCCGAAAGTATCATAAATGCTCCAATTTCAGATGAAACGTACAGGCTCAACATAAAGTAGCTTGGTATCTAACACTCCAAAATGCTCGCGAGCCTGCTCATATATTTCAGCAATCAGGGAGCCTATGTCACTGGTCGCTGTCAGCCCGATCTCGTCGAACTGCGAATACGGGAAATGCCCCTCAATTACCTTGGCGTTGTTTGTAGTTGCGCCACGCAAACCATAGTCGCGAACAATTTTGCCCATCGTCCTGACCCAGGCTTCCTCTCGACAATTGCCGTTGCGAAATATCAGCAATTTGTGCTGAGCATCGTCTACGCCAGGGGCCACTTCAAATTCGTCAGCCAACAATGCAACCGAACCTTCAATCTGGCGAAAATTATCCTCGTCCGGGCCTATCCGATTACGGTAGCCGTCATTTGCTTTCGACAGGCCGAGGTCGGCAATACTAGCGGTGCAAATGATCGTCACGGCGTCCCGGTCCTGCAGGAACTCAACGCCATTCATTTCTGTAACATCTTTCACATAGTGATGCACATAGCGACAGAACTTACCTGAGACATCTGGTTCGTTCATGACCATTGGCCCGTGCACGGTTTCAAGATAGCGACGCAGCCCCTCCCTGCCTAATCCGACGCGAGTCCGCGGCAGAATAACGAGTTTAACCGGAGCGACCGGCGAACCGCTGTCAACCACGCACGACCTGCTGATCAATGATGCCGAACGGCGCACGACCTGCGGAATCGACGGCTTCCATCCGCACTCGGTCACCAAACTTCATGAAGTCGGTCTTCGGCTCGCCCATATCGATCACTTCGATCCCGCGCCGCTCCGCGATGCAAGACGAACCAACTTCGCGGAAATTGACATTGGAAACTGTACCAGAGCCGATAACGGTACCCGCCACTAGATCGCGAGTACGTGCGGCGTGGGCGACCAGTTCGTGGAACCCATGCCCCATTGGCTCACCATTCGCGCTGCCAAAATGCGTCCCATTCCATTCGACGTTCAAATTCAAACAAACGCGCCCATCACGCCAATTTACACCGAGTTCGTCTGGCGTAACTGCGAAAGGCGCCATGGCGCATGGCGGTTTGGCCTGCACCCAACCAAAACCCGTTTTCATTTCAGGCCCGGCAAGGGCACGCAGTGACCAATCATTGATCTGCACGACCAGCTTGATGTGGTTCATCGCCTCGTCGGCCGAGATTCCCATCGGGACGGCATCAACGATCACGCCGAATTCTCCTTCGAAATCTATGCCGAGCGCCTCATCCGTAAATTTTACATTGTCACCTGGCCCATAAAATTTGTCGGACACGCCCTGATACATCAGCGGAACGGAAGTCTCGATCGGGTCCATCCCAAGAACCTGGCACATCAAATCGCCGTGACTCTGAAACGCCGAGCCATCGAGCCATTGCCACGCCCGAGGCAGGGGCGCTGCGATATCCCTGTCAGAAAGCCGCTCTGGGAACGTGTCAATCGCCAACAGCCTGGGCGCAACTGAAACCCACTGCTCAAGAGCCTCCTGCAGGGTGCCGACAGGTGCGGGAGAGTAGTGCAGCCCATCTGACGAGACCAGCACAAGTCTTCCGTCTTTCGACCCGTCGCGCAAGGTAGCGAGGCGCATCCTCAAATTCTCCCAATTTTATTTCTAAGTTTCAGATATGAAGGAAGTGGCGACAAGACAAAGGCATTCGATCGATAGGCGGGCATCGATACAATGCGATGGTCGAGCGCTTTCTGCTGATGCAAGGGGCCCAAGTAACAGCGATCAACTTTGCGGGGAGTAGTATGGCCCAGTGGCTAAAGCGCGGGATGGCGGCGGATGCGAAGGCCGATGCCGACCGCAAGGTGCGCGACATCGTGGAAAGCGCGCTCTCTGATATCGAGGCCCGCGGCGATGCCGCCGTGCGCGAGATGTCGAACAAGTTCGACGGATGGGACCGCGAAGATTACCGCCTGACCCAGGCCGAAATCGACCGCTGCGTCGAAAGCCTGAGCCCGCAAGAACGCAAGGATATCGAGTTCGCCCAGACCCAGGTGCGCAACTTCGCGACGATCCAGCGCGCATCGATGACCGATGTCGAGGTTGAGACGATGCCCGGCGTGGTGCTGGGCCACAAGAACATCCCGATCCAGGCAGCCGGTTGCTATGTCCCCGGCGGCAAGTATCCGCTGCTGGCCTCTGCGCACATGAGCGTTATTACCGCCAAGGTTGCCGGAGTGCCGCGCGTGATCACCTGCGCCCCGCCGTTTCAGGGCGGGCTCGCCCGCGCGATCGTCGCCGCCCAGGCGATGGCCGGTGCGGACGCGATCTATGCGCTGGGCGGGATCCAGGCGGTCGGCGCGATGGCGATCGGGACCCAGAGCATCGACCCGGTCGATATCCTGGTCGGACCCGGCAACGCCTTCGTCGCCGAAGCCAAGCGCCAGCTGTTCGGCCGGGTCGGGATCGACCTGTTCGCCGGCCCGACCGAAACGCTTATCATCGCCGACGAGGTCGGCTGCGATCCGGAAATGGCCGCGACCGACATCCTCGGTCAGGTTGAGCACGGCCCGGACAGCCCCGGCGTGCTGCTGACCAACAGCGAGAAGTTCGCTCGCGAAACCATGGCCGAAATCGAGCGCCTGCTGCAGATCCTACCGACCGCCGACCATGCCCGCAAGGCGTGGGAGACGTTCGGCGAAGTTATCGTCTGCGACAGCTATGATGAGATGGTTCGCGTTGCAGACGAGATCGCTAGCGAGCACGTGCAGGTGATGACCGAGGACCCCGACTACTTCCTGAACAATATGACCAATTACGGCGCGCTGTTCCTGGGCAGCCGCACCAACGTGTCCTACGGCGACAAGGTGATCGGCACCAACCACACCCTACCGACCAAGAAGGCGGCGCGCTATACTGGCGGGCTCTGGGTCGGCAAGTTCCTTAAGACCTGCACCTACCAGAAGGTGCTGACCGACGAAGCCAGCACGCTGGTCGGCGAATACTGCAGCCGGCTCTGCGCGCTCGAAGGCTTTGCCGGGCATGGCGAGCAAGCCAACATCCGCGTGCGCCGCTTCGGCGGCCGCAATGTCCCATATGCTAGCCAAGCAGAGCCGAGTGAGCTAACTCGAGCATGTTGACTTCGTCGCTCCTTGATCCGCAACTCGCGCCTCTCTTTGACGGCGTTCCGAACCCTTCGTTCGCGACCGAAACCATACCCATGCTGCGGCTGGCGATGACCGGCTCGCCGATCTCGGGCACCGGTGTGGACGTCTCGGAGTATCGGATCGACCGGGTGGACGGTACGGCGCTCCGGCTGGTTGTTTTGCGGCCTCTTGCCTCGGTCGGCTTGGCGCCGGTTGTGGTACATTGCCACCCGGGTGGCTGGATGTTTGGCACGCCTGAAATCAGCGGTCCAACGCTGCTAGACATAACCAGCAAGATGCAGTGTGTGATTGTGTCAGTCGATTACAGGCTTGCGCCAGAACACCCGTTTCCGGCTGCCCATGATGACATGATTACTGCACTACACTGGGCGCGCTCGCATGCTCAGGAACTGCAAATCGACACCGGACGCGTCATTCTGGCAGGTGAGAGCGCTGGAGCAAATATCGCTGCTGGCGTGGCCCTGCGTTGCCGGGACGAAAAAGACGACCTGGGCATTGTTGGTTTGTCGATGGTCTATTCTCCTTTAGACGACCGGACGGCAGTCAGACCGGCCCACCCCTATGCGGGATCGATCGGCTTGGGTGCCGAACATATCCAGTTTGCATGGGCGAGCTACCTTGGTGATCTGGAAGGTGAAGGCGTGTCATCGTACGCCGCTCCTGCGCGGGCTGAAAGTCTGCAGGGCTTGCCTCCCGTGTTCCTAGCGATGGGAGCGATCGATCCGGTTATTGAAGAAAATCTCGAATTTGCACGGCGTTTGATCCGAGACGGCGTACCAACCACGCTACACGTATTTTCTGGCGCCCCTCACGGTTTCGACCGATTAGAATCTGCGAGTGTCACGGTGCAAATGCGCAACCTGCGCATTGAACATCTTGCTCGTTGCATCGAGCCATGACTGATAGTTTTGCAGTTCCGCTTACTCCATCGTTTCGTCTTGACGGGAAGCGAGCGATAGTTACTGGGGCTGGACGGGGTATTGGCGTCGCTGCTGCCGCAGCACTTGCCGAAGCAGGTGCAGAAGTAACGGTTGTTGCCAGGTCTGCCGGTGAAATTGAAGCCACAGCAAGCACAATCGGAAACGGAGCGGTCGCAGCAACGCTGGATGTATCCGACCTCGATGCAGTTACTGCTTTTTTCGCGGCGCGCGATCCTTTCCACATTCTTGTCAACAACGCTGGCACCAACCGTCCCAAGCCGATGTGGCAAGTCTCCGAAGCGGACTATGATGCGGTCATTGGTCTGAACCTGAAGGCCGCATTCTTCGTTGCGGCGGCCTGTGCAAGGCAGATGATCAAAGCCGGCACAAACGGTTCAATGATCCACTTGGGTTCACAAATGGGACATGTCGGCGGACCAAATCGTTCGCTTTACTGCGCCAGCAAATGGGCATTGGAGGGCATGAGCAAAAGTTTTGCGCTCGACCTTGCCCCTTATGGAGTTCGGTCGAACACCATCGCTCCGACCTTCATTGAGACACCAATGACCGAACCGATGTTCGCCGACGTAGCGTTTAAGGCCAGCGTGCTTTCAAAGATCGCGCTGGGCCGCATCGGCAAGCCAGAAGATCTGATGGGTGCCGTATTGTTCCTTGCCAGCGAAGCGTCTGCACTGATGACCGGAACCAGCCTCGTCATCGACGGCGGCTGGACTGCAGAATAGGATTTACACAATGTTTGAACCATTTCCCGGAAATTATGTCTGGAACCTGGGAATCAATCTCGCAATGATTTGCGGGGGAAACCACGGCGAACTGGATGAAGTTTGTCGTCCAGTGCGGGAGGCGGCAAAGGCAGGTGCAGATGCCGGCTCAGCGCTGTTATTTGACAGTTGGATAGCGGTCGCAGACCAGGTTGCCCGAAACGCAGCGCGGGACGAGGCGGAAGGTTTCTCCCTGTCCGCCGGGACCAAGTTCCTGCGTGCATCGGGATACTACCTGGGTGCAGAACGCCTGCAGAGCCGCGATTATGCACCGCGCTGGGCGGCTTATGACCGTGGCCTCGAGCTCTATCACAAAGGCATGGCGCTGCGCGGACTGCATGTCGATCGGATAGAAATCCCATACGAAGGTGCAAGCTATCCCGCGATTTTTGTGCACGATGGATCCGGCATCCCGCGGCCGACGCTAGTTTCCGTTAACGGTCTCGACTCCATGAAGGAGCAGGTGGATATGGCCGGGCACGGTGCGGTTAATCTGGCGCGCGGCATGAACACGCTGTTCCTTGATCAGCCCGGCACAGGTGAAGCAATCCGCAAACTCAATTTGCCAGCTGTGTTCGATGCCGAGCGCTGGGGAAGCCCCGCCTTCGACTACTTGCTGACCCGACAAGATGTTATCCATTCGCAGATCGGCATTTTTGGGTTGTCGTTCGGCGGCTACCACGCGCCCCGTATCGCCGCCAACGATCCGCGCTTTGCGCTGTGTGCGGTCATGGGCGCAAACCATGTCTGGGGCCAGCGCCAGCGCGAACGCATTTCGAACGAAGGTGAAAATCCGGTCCCGCATTACTGGGACCACGTGATGTGGGTCTTTGGCTTTGATGATCGCGATAAGTTTCTCGCCTATGCGGACCAGATCACGCTGGATGGCCAGGTCGAGAAAATCCGTGTCCCCTTCCTCATTACCCATGGCGAGAACGACAGGCAGATCCCGGCTTACAACGCGCAAATGTCATACGAACAGGCCGTAAACAGTCCGAAATGCAATTTGCGCGTGTTCACCAAGTCCGATTTCGAAGTCGAACACTGTGGTGCCGATAATGGCACCGGCATGCGCGACTATATCGCGGACTGGTGCGCTAAGACTTTTGCTGAGATGGCCTGACAGCGAAAGGGATGGCCGAATTCACCTTCCACCACGGCGGCGTATCGGTTCCTTCTCTTGAAGAGGCGATTGAATGGTATGGCCGTGTGCTCGGCTTTGAGGTTGAAAGGCAGTTTTATATTGCTGCGGCACAATCGCTTACCGCGATTGTGCGCAAAGGTGCGCTGAGATTCGAAATCTTCGAAGTTGCGGACGCCCTCCCCCTGCCCGACGATCGTCGCCACCCTACACGAGACGTCGCGACGCACGGCAACAAGCATGTTGCGTTCCGAGTGGACGACCTTGAGTCCTTCCTGCTCGAGATGACTGAAAAGCGTGTCGATATTGCATTCGTCGTGCGTGAGGAATTCGGCGCCGGCTGCTTCATCCGTGATTGCGCCGGCAATCTGATTGAGTTTGTTGAAGAGGTTATGCCATGATTTATGAAGTTGCGACGATCCAAATTGACCCGGCACTTGCAGCAGATTTCGAAACCGCCGTCGGCAAGGCCAGGCCCTACTTTGAAGCGGCTCTAGGCTGCGTGTCGTTCACACTACAAAAGTCGATTGAGAATACCGGCAGATACCTTCTGATTGTTGGCTGGGAGAGCGTCGAAGCGCACATGGTCGACTTCAGAAATTCAGAAAGTTTTCAGATTTGGCGAAGTCTGGTGGGCGGGTTCTTCGCTTCGCCTCCGTCAGTGGAGCATACGCTCACGATAATCTGAACTCATGACATTCGTTGTGGCCAAAAGCCGTCCCGCAGGGGTCATCGGCCTTTTGGCGAGGGGAGCAAACTTGCGCTTGCCCCCTCTGGCTGTTGACTCGATTCAAGGCTTATCTCCGCAGGCAAATCCCTACATTTTTGCGAGATTTTAGAAGGGCGCGTTCAGGCGATGCAATGCAGCGCCAAGCAGCTCGGCATGTTCTTTGGGATCGCCATGTTGGAGCTGAAGTTGTCCGACCGCGACACTCGTGTCGATGACATCACGGCAACGGTCAAACCTGCGCTCCTGGTAGCTGCTCAGAGCATTGGACACATCATCTGTCCGGGCAAGCTCTTCAGCGAGGACAATACCGCTTTCGACCGCCATACCAGCACCTGATGCAAGATGCGGGGTGGTCGCATGCACGGCATCGCCGACCAAGACAACCCGCTTATTATACCAATCTTTGGGCTGGAGAGCCGCCGCGAGAGGACGGTAGTTTATCCAGTCATTAGTGGTCATGTTGTCGCGTATCCAGCCTGCATTGCCACCGAAATCAGCCAACAGGGCCTTCAAGGTAACAAAAAGTTCTTCGTCGCTCATGTGTGCGTCGCGATCGACGTGTGGCGTTAACATCCACATGTAGACCATGTCGGGAGCGCACGCAGTGATACCGCATGGGCTCGCGTGACCAAGATAAAATTCGCCCATCTCCAATCCGGGCGGCTTGCGGATTGAAATGCGCCAACAACCTTGGCCCGTAGGAATGGCGGGGCCCATGTGGGGAAATGCCAGATCTCGTATACTCGAGAAAACACTATCCGCACCCACCACCAAATCGTAAGTGCCGGTCGACCCGTCCGAAAAATTTGCCACGGAAAAATCATTGCGAAGATCCATAGCACTGACGCTTAGGCCTAGGCGAACAGATATCTCGAGCTCACGGACCCTCGTTTGCATGATTCGGTGCAAAACGGGTCGCATTATCCCGCCGGTCGCAGGCAGCCCTTCTTCAATGGCTGGCTCGTCAAGATCGAGCATGTGCAAGCCATCGTAACGGAACAGCCGGGTCCTTTTGGTAATTGCTCCCTCGGCCTTGATCGCTTCAAGCATCCCGAGGCGTTTGTAAGCACGGAGTGTCGGACCCGTTATGGTGATCCCAGCTCCGTAAACTCTCCAGTTGGGATCGATGTCGATTAGGTCAACGGTTACGCCCCTCTCGGCAAGACTAATGGCGGTTGCCATTCCGCCGATCCCTCCACCAACAACAAGCGCCGTGGTGATGCTCTCTATCTTTTCATTGGTCATGCGCCCTTATTTATAGAACGAGCACCGCTAGACAAATTGGCCGTGTCGATAGCCTGCAATCGACACAATCGTTGCGACGCCCTCGTCCTTGGCTGATAAATACCACATCCTAAAAATTGGAGAACACATGCGAATAGTAGTCACGGGCGCTGGCGGTTTTGTCGGACGCGAGATCTGCCGGCTTTTGCTGCAACGCGGCGATGATATTGTAGGCCTCGACGTCAACGGTCAAAGCATGTTGGATGGCATTCAGCAGGTCATTGGTGAACTTGCCGACAGAGAAATCCGGCATTCACTATTTTCCAAGGGATGCGACGCACTCATTCATTTAGCAACAGTGCCCGGAGGTGCCGCCGAAGCTGACCCCGCGGCCTCCCGGCGTGTGAACGTGGACGCGATGTATAACCTCCTGTCAGAGGCTGCCGAAAATCAGCAGGGTCTGCGCTTCGTTTATGCTAGTTCCATAGCCGTGTTGGGTGATACATTGCCTCCGGTCGTCGACGATCAAACGCCGCTTTCGCCGCGGATGATCTACGCTGGCCACAAGGCAATGATGGAGGATGCCGTCGCAATGTTCTCCAACCGCGGCGAAATTGATGGTGTAACCATACGCCTCCCTGGCATCTTGGCCCGGCCCAAGGGCCCCTCCGGCTTGAAGTCAGCCTTCATGTCCGATCTTTTTCACGCCCTTAAGAATAACGAACCGTTTGAATGCCCCGTGTCTGCCGAAGGAACCATTTGGGCGCAATCTGTCCGCAAGTGCGCAGAAAACTTCGTTCATGCCGCGCTCCTGAATAGCGCCGTTTTGCCGGCCTCTCGAGCAGTGACACTGCCCGCGATACGGACGTCAATGGCAGACCTTGCGGCTGAAATTGCCGCCCAATGCCAAGTCGCTTCCGGCCTAGTGACCTACCTCCCAGATAAGCAGCTTGAAGAGGCATTTGCAAGGCAGCCGAAACTCTTGACTCCAGCGGCGGAACTGGCAGGTTTTAGCCATGATGGGAACTGTGCTAACCTTGTGACCAATGCCTTAATGTCCATTTAAGAGCCCAGGGAGATGGCGATGCGATTTGGTCGACTCGACCTTAATCTTCTGGTTGCGTTGGATGCTTTGCTGACGGAACGGAGCGTAAGCTTGGCCGCTGAACGCCTTTGCCTTTCCCAGTCTGCTACATCCAGTGCACTTGGGCGCCTTCGGGAATATTTCGGCGACGACCTTTTGGTCCTCAAGGGGCGCAACATGCTTTTAACGGCGCGCGCAGAAGAATTGATCGAGCCTGTCCGGACGGTCCTTGAGCAAATAAGAACGACTGTTGCGGTCGCTCCGGCATTCGATCCGTCAACCGCCGACAGAGTCATCCGGATCATGGCCTCAGACTATTCTACCGAAGTGTTGCTTGCCGGCGTCATTGCAGATCTGGAAGCTGAAGCGCCAAGAATACGGCTCGAAATAGTCCCAATGCATGATTATCCGATCGAGGCAATCGAAAGAGGATACATCGACCTGCTTCTAACCATAGACTACGCCATTTCAGCGGATCATCCTAGCCAATTGCTGTTCGAGGATGATTACGTGGTAGTTGGCGCCAGCAATAATCCATCAATGCAGTTGCCGATGACGAGAGAGCTCTACTTTGACCTTGGGCATGTTACAGCTCGTTTTGGAAAAGCCCGGGTACCGGCTTTCGACGACTGGTTCGTACGCCGACAAAAGCAACAGCGTCGAATTGAGGTGGTTGCTCCGACATTTTTATCTCTTCCCGGATTGATCGTTGGAACTAAGCGGATAGCAACGATGCACCGTCGTATGGCGGAAATCTGCGCGCGTACGTTGCCTTTAGTGATCCGCGAGGTCCCTTTTGCCATCCCACCGATCCGTGAGACCGTCCAATGGAACATCACGAATAGTAATGACCGTGCACTTAGGTGGATGGTTGAGCGGCTCCAAGCCGCTGCCGGCGAGCGAGTTGTTGACGATGGAAATATCGTTTCATTGCACTCAGAGCCTAGCCTCGATCGCGCCGTAATCGAAGCTGAATACCGTTTGAACCACCCGCAGCGTTAACCTCTCGCAGCAGGACCGCAGTAGTCTGATCCAGACATCCAGCGCGTCGATAGCGATCATCCGAAAACTTCGGCTTCAGTAGTCTGATCGTCTGCGCCAGAACGGATGTCTGAAAATATTTTCCGGAGTTCTTATGTCCCTCGAAAGATCGAATGCGGTCCTCGGCGTTGAAAGCGTGCTGTTTGGCGTCGCAGACTTGGCCCAGCATACCCGCTTTTGGTTGGACTTCGGCCTCCCCCTAGAAACTAGCAGTGACACTGAAAGCGTCTTCCGGCTCCAGTCCGGCAGCCGGGTAATTGTGCTTCGGCATGGAGACGAACGCCTGCCCACGCCAGATCCGTTCGTCGGAGACGGCGTAAAAGAAACAGTCTGGGGCGTCGATACATCTGAGAGCCTTGAGAAGATAGCGTCAAGCCTGGCAGGCGAGGTCGCTGTTAGGAAGGATGCCGACGGCACCGTGCACTGTGTCTGCCCGGATGGTCAGCCCATTGCCTTGCGCGTTTGGAAAAAGCGGCCCGTAGTCTCTGAGACCAGTCCAGTTAATACCCCGGCAAACTGGCCGCGCTTTAACCAGCACCGCATCTGGCGCAACCGAGCGGTTCCCAAAACAATCAACCATGTCGTGTTCTTCAGCCCCGATTATGTCCGCAGTTTCGAGTTCTATGAGCGGCATCTCGGTTTCCGGTATGTCGATCACTCACGCGGCACCGGCATTTTTGCCCGCGCGGGCGGTACTTTTGAGCACCATTCGATCTTCTGGGTGAACTGCGACTTGCCGATCGCGCCCAACCATTTCAAGTTCATGCACATTGCGTTCGGAGTGGACGACATCGACGAAGTCATGCTCGGTGCTAACATTATGGACAACAAAGGCTGGAAGAATACCACAATGAACACCAGCGGTGGCATCTCGCGCCATCGCATCTCCAGCGCAATCTACTATTATTGCGAAATTCCGGGCCACGCTGGCGAAGCTGAATATCACGCTGACACCGACTATCTAGACGATGGCTGGGTCCCGCGCGCATGGGACTTCAAATTCGGTTCGCTGCTATGGTCGCACAACGCACCCGCTATCTTCCGGGGTAGCGACATCCCCTGGGACATGACCTTTGATGCCGATCGCAAGAGCTTCGAGCCATACCGTCGTGCTATCCCGGGCAAACAGCCAACAGACGGCGATCTAGGCAAGCTGACGGAAGAAGACGAACACGCCATCTGACGCAGCTCGGATAGGCACAGGACTTCAGGCCCTTCTCTTGTAGGATCATCCACTCGAGATTTCGTCGTGCCTCCGTTGCACCTGAGTGAACGCCGAGAGATGGTGAGCTTGTCAAGCCAGAAGTCTTTGCCACGCACATCGCCGCATGGCGCTTCACGCATTGGCCCATCCTAGTTATGAACGGTGTTTCCGAACAGACAGAGGAACATTCTGCCCACGTCCGGGCATGTGCGAGATCTGTTAGCCAAGACGATGCCATCCATCCTACTTGCTGGGAATACTATGATATCCTTGCCTACATGCGATTTTCAAAAGGATTGGGAAAACATTTACCGACTGGCGTAGATGCTAGGTTTTTATAGTCGCAAACGACCTTATCACGGTGTTCGCCATACTGCGCCCCAGATGCGCGGCGGCCACGTCATTGGCTCAGTTGCCCAAATACCAAGTTTTCCAACGCAAGAACAATTGCAGCCCTCCTTTTTTTCGGGCTGACTATTCTGAAACGAGGAAATCCTGCGACCGCTTTTCGGCGACCACAGGATTTCCAATCTACGCGTGCTATTGATTAGAAGTTGATTGATGCCCGAATACCGTATGTGCGCGGTGGGCGCAGCACAGAGTAGACGGTCTGAAGTACCGGACGAACAACCGTTCCACCTAAGATGGTCTCGTCCTCGATGTTGTTGATAAACGCCGTAAGCGACCACTGCTTGCCTGGCCCTTCGAGCGAAACAAAAGCGTCCGAAGTCATGTATCCTCCTTGCTTTTGTTCTGGCAGGAATTCGACATTGGTAAAGCGGCTCGATTCTATGCGTGTACGTGCACCTAGGACGAGCGTGAGGTCGGCAACCGGAATTTCGTGATCATATCCCATGTTAAGAGAAAACTCGGGTGAGTTGATTGTTGGGAAACCCGAGCAGTCGATATCGAACAGACGCGAGGGAATCGGTGTTCCCGGGTTGGCTTGACGACCGTTTGTGACAGAGCAGCCATTGCGGATCGGGCCGCCGCTGGCTGAAAGTGCTGTGTACGCCAACGACTTATACTTGGCGTTAAGATACTGGAAATCTGCGGAAAAAAGCCCGCGATCGCCTACCTTCATGCGCAACTCGGTGTCCACACCATACATTCTTGCGCGACCTGCATTGATGGTGACGCCACCGGGCACAAGCACTGGTCCCGACTGGACCGGACCCACAAACGATATCTGCTGATCGATGTAATCCCAGTAGAAAGCTTCGACGTTGAACTGAAGTCGACCGTCGAGGAACCTGTTCTTCGATCCAACAGTATAGGCAGTAAGCTTCTCAGGAGCGAATGTATTATTCGGCGGAGAGGCGACGAAGAAGCCGCCTGCCTTGAAACCGGTTGCAACGTTTGCGTACAGCAGCGAAGCCGGCCCAATGTCTGCCTCAACGCCAAGTTTCCAAGTGAAACGCTTGAACTCCTGTTCGCCGGTGAACGGCGCACCAAGGGTCGGAAGGACCACGCCTGGAAGTCCGCCCGAAGCGAAAGCGGTCAGCTGCGAGCGATCTTCCTTGGTGAAGCGTCCACCAGCAACGAGTCGGAGGCTGCCTGTCAAGTTGTAGGTGCCCTGACCGAACACAGCCAAACTCTTCGTGCTAAGGTTAGGCGTAAATTTCGCCGTCGAGATATTCCCTTGATTAAAGAAATTCAAGGCATCCTGATCTTCCTTGAAATAATAAGCGCCAACAACATACTGCATAGCCGAGTCGCCATTTGACGAGATTCTCGCTTCAAGCGACGTCTGCTTGCTAACTTCGTCAGTGCGCGTCAAAAATCCGGGCGCGTAACCATCGTAGCGATTATCACTACGACGGTAGGCAGGAACGACGGTCAACGTAGCAAATCCAAGGTCGCCCTGTATTTCCGCGGAAATGCCGTAATAATCTGAGTCAACGAACCCGTCCCCCTTAGGCGGGGCGACGCACCCACTGCTGACAAACCCACCGAACCCTCCGCAGAAAGGAGGAGCGAAGAGGGTGCCCGCATAAGTCGAAAGAGCGGCCACGCTGCGAGGATCAGATCCCCCAATCCGCTCGGAAAGAGCAGGAGCGGAATAGCCGGCACTTACGCCGGTGGGAAAAGCAGATCCCGGTGAAAGCACGCTTCCGATCCCTTTTCCGCCTTGGTGAAAGTAGTCACCACTAATCAGGATGGACAAGCCATCAGCAGGCTTTGCAAAGATCGATGCCCTAACGGCTCGGCCACTGTCATCCTGATAGCCGTCTGTAAGGTACCCATCGCGCTCGACGATCTGCGTGGCCATGCGCATGGCAACATTTTCGCCCAGTGGAATATTGAGAGCACCTCCGGCTTTCAGACTGTTATAATTGCCGTATTCGAAGGAGGCATTTCCGCCAAACTCACCTAAAATGGGCTTGCGCGGAATAACGTTGATAGCTCCCCCTGTCGCGTTACGGCCATACAAGGTGCCCTGCGGCCCCTTGACCACTTCAACGCGCTCGAGGTCATAAAAAAGCCCGCCAAGCGAGGAAGGACGCGCGATGAACACCCCACCGTAGTTCAAGGCTATCGGGTTTTCACCAAACGAATTGCCTTGCTGAGAACCAACTCCACGCAGATACAGGCTGGTAGAGGTGCCGGCTGCAGGTTGGACGACGAGCGAAGGAACCAGCCTCGAGAGGCCTACTGGATCCGAGACGCTAGCGTTAATTAGCGCATCGCCTGAAACGGCCGAAACCGCAACAGCAGCCTTCTGGAGGCTTTCAGTTCGACGCTGGGCAGTCACCACAATTTCATCAAGGCCGCCAGCCGTAGCCGCGTCTTCTGCGGCTTGCTGGGCCAAAGTTGGCGTCGAAATGCTGATCGCGGCAATCGCAACCGTGCACTGCAATAAAACTGATTTAGGCATGCTTCTCCCCTAGCCATTTGTCGAATGGTCGGTCATGCGGTACCGGGATCTGCTTTCGGCAACAAATTACTTGTCCGGGACGGTACATATCTGTCGCGTCAATAGCCTATTTGCATTGCGGTCGGCTTGGCTGAAACGTGCGATTTGGAACAACGCGCTAGTAGCATTCGAACCGACACCAGTTCGTTTGACTGTTCGGCTTTGAAAAACGACCGCCACTAATTTGGAAGCTCACTAAGCCTCTATAGCAGCAATGGTAGTTCGACTTGCACGCTAGGCTCAACAAGTGAATTCAATCGCACCGATAAGGAGGAGCAAGAGCACCTGCGCCTTTCTTTTCAGACCGGTGGGAGATGCGCAGATGGGGCGGGATAAACTGCCCATCCCGTTGCCTTACCATCGGCAGCCGCATCGGCGGGGGGCAAGATTATATCGATGCCTCTGTTCTTAGGTGAGTGAGTTTCCAGTCTAACGCGACCCTCACCATATGGCCATTCGCAGCTCTGCGCCTTCAGCCTTTGTACAAACTGTTCTCAACTTTCAGTGCTCGACGGAAAACAAGTAACATGGGGCAGGCTCATTTTGGTTCGTTTTGAGTACTTTAATGGTCAAAAGCCACATGGGTTGGTAACTGAAGGTTCTGATAGGCCGTAAAGAACGCCCAGCACTCAAGGATATATCAAACAAAAATGGAATTTACTTTTCAAGGAGCAAGATTGGAAGCTTCAGAAGAAATCAGCTTCTCTAGCATTCGCCGAGCGCGAACAGCCGCTGCATCGGACTTCAGAAGGATTGGGCCAAGCGCCCAAAAATCGGCAGAGCCCATGCGGGCTTGCTGCTGCTCCAGCATGGGCTTGTCTTCATTTTTGAATGCCTGCGTAACAGCTGTTCGGAGCATTTGGGTTAGCTCCTCGTTTTCAACGTCAAATCGCCGGGTCACACAAAAGAAATAATGGGAAGACGTCTCTGTTTCCGGAACCATGTTATGCAAGGTGAAAGAATGGTCTTCTGGAAGTGGAGCTATACCCGCAGGTTTGGCGCCAGTGTCTAAAACCATTAACGCTGGCGCCTGCCAAACAACTCGGGTCCATATATCGGCAAGGCCAGTCGGCACCATAGGCTTATAAGCATTGGGCGGCTCGCACCCAACTGACTGCCACTCGGCAATTATCGTACCGTCCACTTCGCGGCTCATCGCCTTGGCATTTGTGATGATCCCTCCGAGAGTAGTCGGATGGAGGTAGTCGGCGTGGCTAAGATCAAGAACATTGTCTGTGAGCAACTGATAGTTGCACATTGTTGGCATGTTGCCGTAGATGCGCGCCTTCTCGGGTGTATCATCAATGAAAGACAGATTAGGAATCTTTTCTGAATCCGCGATATCTGCATCACCCATCCATATCCAGAATGCCGAGTAACGCTCTACAACCGGAAAGGACTTCACTTTCATTGCAGACGTAATGGCGCCGTGCGGATTACGCACACAGGCTCCATCGGATCCAAAAGCTAGGCCATGATACCCACATACCACACGGTCATTTTCGATCATACCTGCAGACAAAGGGGCAAACCTATGCGGACATCTATCCAACAACGCTGCCAGCGCGCCATCCGCCGTCCGGTAAAACAAAATCGGTTCGTTGAGAATGGTCCTGAGTAATGGCCTGGAAGTGCCCACCTCCGCGGACCAGCCAGCCTGATACCAAATATTTCGGAGCCAATTCATCGCAGCATGCCACTCTGTAATGGGACCCATGAGCGAGTGAGGCTTGCAAGTTCCGCTTCAAACAAATTCGGCTCATGGAGCATTGCAGCCGTCCTACACCAGGAAAGCCCTTGTTAGAGATTCCCTTTAGCCTTAAACGGCAGGCACGTCGCCGCGATAAATTCGATGGCTTCATATCAACCATACAGGACCGTTTATCGTGCAGGCCTAATAGGCTTCGTTCTAAGAAGGCCACCAAAGCAACCTCTAAAATGCTCAATTTTGATCGTTTCTTCGTCCCGGCACGGCTATTAATCTGCCCAAAACAAGACAACTGCCCTTCATGCGCTGGGGTTAACCCCAGCCGATAATGCAAACTCTGACGGCGACCCGAACACCAACAATGTGCTTACGAATTTGCTAAACTGGAAAATTTCGCAGAACAAGGCGTTATCTTTAGAAGCGAAAATATGAGAATTTCACATCAATAGATTAACAGCGCATCTGCATTTCCAAGGATAGAAACAGTTGTTTCCTTTGGCCCGAAGAACTGCATCTGACCGATAGATTTTCCAGCACATACTAAGCGGCCGCGCATACAAAGCGCTCCCCAACCGACGGGCAAACGCTGCTCGCCTTCAGCGCAGAAAGGCAGAATTTCGCAGTCGCGCCCAGCCACGCGTCCTAAACAAATCCAACGCGCGCCCTGCTCTCCTGCGGTAATCGTCATGGCTCCATGCCCCAATCCGTCATTGGACCAACCAGTTTCGGGCGTATTCGGAATCCATTTACCTACGTGATTGAACATTCGCCCGGGCGCGGCACCTTTAGTTATGGCGGTCACCGCATATTGGTAGGGATCGGTCGTCTCCACGGCATGAACTGCGCGCCGTCTAAGACCCAGCGCCCTTCAGGTTCGAACGGAGTAGGTCAATTCTGACCCCCGGTCGTTAATTCGCGGGTGTGTGAATTTTGGATCGGAAGCGGTTTCCGGTGGCGACCCCCTACGCTTTTACCCTCCCCCCATCCCTACTGCGATCTGACGCGCGGGAGAGCGCAGCTCTGCATGACGCAAAAATGATCCAATAATGACGCTGTTTCGGGCGTAAGTTGTTGAAAATGAACAGATGACGCACCCACCCCCTCACCATTACATGTGCGGGCGAGGCAGAAGAGATAATTGGAATATATTACCCTATATATAAAATGGTTGGCCGGAAGGTGCGTCATCTGTTCATTTTCAGATACTTAGCTCGAATATAGCGTCATTCTTGCGTCACTGGTGCGTCATCCTCAATAATGCGCCGTGCTTCTGATCCTGAGCCCCATAAACACCCGACCTGCACTTGTTCGCTTATATCCAATGCCAGAGACGTTGGCCTGGATGCGTTGCACAAACCCGTTGATAGCTGGCAGCTTGTCAGCCTTGAACCCTTCGGCCGTCGCCCAATTATGGAACGCGTTATAGGCAGACCGCGTCGCGAGGTTTGGATCGCCAGGCGCAAATGGCACGACCTGTGTGCACTCGTCGATCCACGCGAGAACTGGATCTGCGCCAAAGAGCCATTCGGTCAGCGCTTGATCACATGAACCGGGGATTGAGAAGTTTCGGTGCGCCACGAGCCGGGATGCGCCGGCCACCACCCAAGCTAAAAGCAGATCGGCCTCCTCTCGTGCGATGCGTTGACCAATATTCTCAATACGCTCCACCTTGGGGATGGTGCGGTTGAATGGGACGACCAGCAAACGCCTTTGCACACCGCGATCAATTCCGCCCTGAAAAGCTGGCAGATTGTTTGTTGCAAAGAGGTTCTGGGCGATCGAGCGAAACTCGATCCGGCTTTTGTAAACATCGCGCCCCTCAATGGGCTCACCGGTCACGATTGACTTGAACGTGTCGGAAGCGACAGCCGCTGAGGAGAGTTCATCGGTTGCGTTGAGGAGCTTACCGACCAGGCCAATGACGTGACGCTCGTCGCCCATGCGCGCAGCTGGAACCGAACAGATCGCATTCGGGGGCAGGAGGCCACGCGCCAGATCCAAGATCTGGCTTTTACCGTTCTCAGCAGTCTGGCCATAGAGGATGACGGCCTTGGGCTGAATGAGATGGGTCGCGTAACCAAGGGCCGCGGCACCACAGACCTCGGCGAGCAAGGTGACCTTCTCCTTGGCTTCGGGATCTCCAAGGAATGCGCCGCCCAGGAGCTTGGCAAGAAGACTTCCTTCAACTGGCTCTGCGGCATTCCCGATTTGCCAATGCCCTGGCAGCGTGTGGCGGCAGCGCATGCTCTGTGCATGCGGCTCCAAAGTCGGAACACCTTGCGCGTCAAATCGGATGAACCCTGACGCGCAATTGATACCAATGGGACGATGATTGAAGAAGTCAGGTTCTGAACACAGGGTGGCGCATTCATTGAGGATGGAGTCAATCCGTCCCTTGCCCAGTTTTACCCGCGACGGTTCCCCGCTTGGCGTGTTAAACTCCGCCCCGTCATAACGATGAACCGTGACCCGGAGCAATCGCTCGGGAACAGGCACCCAGTGGGTCCGCTCATAATGCCAGAAGGCGCCCTCTGCATGGACAACTCTTCCCAGCCTTTCTGTCAGATCTTCCCGCACACGCTGCGCGAGTTCAACATCTGATCCGATATAAACTTGCTTTACGCCGGTCTTCCCAAAGGCATCAGGCAAGACCGCTTCCGATATGGCTCTGCGCACAGCGTCCTCACCTTCGTTAAGAAGGACATCGTTAAAGTCTTGCCCCTCAGGCGGTGCGGCCAAAAGGGCAATGAAACCCCGCTCTTTAAGCGTTGCCAATGTGCGCTGCATCTGCCCATCAGCAGGACTGCCGGGAATATCTCCGTCGCGCGCAACGATCACTTCAGCGCCCTTTGGCAAGGGCGCTTTGGCCATGTTGCTAATCCCAAGACACGCCCAGGTCTCTTGCCCGGTCGCCTGCGCCAAAGACAACGCGGTCACGATACCTTCGCATAGAATGATTGGCGCACGACCTGGAAGCCGGACAGCTGAACGCTCGGCCCAGCCTTCCATGGCCTTGTTGGTCCGCTTGGCCGGATGCACAGGCGCTTTTTGTCCTTCGGACGTGATGTAGATTTGTTGGACAGCAAGCACCTCACCTGCCTCGTCAGTCGCAAGGCCAACCAAGGCCCCATATTGCCGTATCGCACCCGCGCGGTAGCCAATGGAATTTGGCAGTTCGATGGTGATCCCGCGGCTGCGGAGATAAGTCTCAGCTGGCGTCCCATTTGCCGGACCAGACTGCACAAGGATGTTCGCAACCTTTGCCGCAAATTCCGTTGGTGCAGAGGGAGGCACGGCCGGAGGAGCGGTCTGGTCGCTCGGCTCTAGAGCCGAGACTGGCGCTATTGTCTGCTCGTTAAGCTGCACACGAGTTGCCGGCTTGGGCGTAAGCACCAGCCAGTCTTCAGCCCATGCGCAAGCCGCTTTCAAATCACAGCGATGGATATGCTGGATCAACTCAAGCGCGCCGCCGCCCTTCCCCTCCTCATGGTCAAACCATACACCCGGCTCAGCACCCCCAATATTGACGCTCATGCTGCCCTTATTGCCAAAGCGCAGTTCGGTTGAGGTCGACAATTTCTTGTTAGGCGTACCCAGAAGATAACGGGCCAGATCGTCCATACGCTGCACCAGAAGGCGAGCGGTGGAGCTTATGCCGCCATGGATGGCCGGACGACGCGGCTTGGTATTATTGCCTTGGTTCAGCATTGGCCCGCCGGATTCACAGTGCACAGGGTGATTGGGAGGTTGGGGGCAACACTACGCAGGCACGAGAGCCATTCCAGTTCACGTTTGGGAAGGGTCTCGATGATGAGCACATTACGGCGGCCGATCGACGCTTTCTGGCTCATCTGGTCATAGACATCGTAGATTGCCTCGCAGGCAATGATCGCCGCTGTATCAGCCTCACGAATAAGGCATGTCAGCATCTTCTTGCCAAAAGCCTTAGGACCCAGCGCCTGATGCATGTCGTCACCGATAAGGGCGATGAACGGCTTTGCCAGGACAGCTGGGAGCGCCTCATGCTCGTCCTTGATGCCTTGAGGCACAAACACCATGCTCACGCCATAATGCCGCACAGCCTGCATCACCGGGGTCAGATGCCGCCCTCCCTGCTGGCAGGCTGCCAGCACGTGGTCGGGCACTTTCAAGAGCGGGATCTCAACGGCCATGGATGCCTCCGCGAGTTGCGGCAAACTCTGCTGTATTGTTGAACATCTGGCCCGCTTCATAGGCCTCGATATCCTCGAGCCGATAAATGACCCGGCCGCCAACTTTGATGTAGCGCGGACCACAGCCTGCCCAGCGCCACCGCTCAAGCGTTCGAGGGCTAATCTTCCAGCGCCTGGACAGGTCAACTTGATTGAGATGTTGGATCATGACGGTTTCTCCAATGGAGCCCAAAATTAGGCCCGCATCGGGAGTGCCTGTTTATGCCGGGGGATGTCGTGACCCTGGGGTGGGGATCAAATGCAGATTTTGGTGGGGGATGACCAGGGGATGGGTGGGGGATAGCGGGGGATCGGAGTGGGGTCCCCCTTCCCCTCACCCCGCAGCGGCGCGCGGATTCGCGGAGCGTAAATCCATGGGTTCAGGTGTGTTGCTGCAGGTGGGGATGGCCAGCCGGTAAAGACCACGCCCATCAGACACGATCAATTTCGTCCATGCGCTTTGCGACTTGAACAAATCTCGGACTCTGTCGGCGCTGGAGCCCGCATGATCCAGCAACTGCTGGCCTGTCCGCCAGGGGTCTCCCTCAATATGTGCACGGTGCAGAAGTTGGACAACACGAGCTTGTTTAGGACCGAAGGTGAATGTCTCACCGGCATACTCGATGCGCCGATAATCCCAGCTGTACTCAAAGTCGCTGGATGAGGCCTCTGAGGCTGGTGCATGAAGCTTGAGAATATTATGCTCAATGTTCTCACGCTGGTCGTGCGTTACCAGCAGGTCTTCCCGCCGGACCAAGACTTTTTGATCGACATCTACCAATTGGCCCTTGTCCCCATTTGGCATATCGAATTTGCAAATAGAGACCTGTCCATGTCGCAACACGTAATCTGCGTCGGGAATTTTGAGGTCAAGGATGCCGCTATAGGTTCGAGCAATCTTGCCATATCTATACCCCCAGCCTGGCAGCCTCGAGGTCAGGTGCACGCCATGCACCATGATTGTCAGCTTTAGATCGCCGGTGAGCAGCAAATACTGCACGTCGTGATCTGCCATTTCCCAAGCCGACTGAAGCTCGGACAGGGCGTAAAACTCCTTGATTAGCAGGCGCATTAATCCATCCACGATTCGAAGATGTTTCTGTTATGTTCCGATGTGAAGATTTGCGCAAGATCACGCACAAGACGCTCAGCAATTAATGGATCAGCAACGACACCCCAACGCGTCAGGTGGTCCGAAACACATCCGTAACCGCGAGAGCTATCTTGGTCGCCACAACCTCTTCTGCACTCTTACGAACGGCAAGATCCCGCGACATCAGGTCAGCCCTCAACAGATCAGGCAACTTCTGAACGATTGCCTCAATTACGATTTTTATATCAGCTTCCAGCATGGCGTTGATTCTTGGCCGGACTTGGATCGACAAGCAATCACAAATGGGGAGCTTTGGGGAACGTATCCACCCAGAAAGTCGGCATCAATGCGCAATCCTGCAGGCTGCGGAACACGACCAATTACGTGGGTTTTTGCCCCCTCTTGCTTCCACAGTGCTTACAGCGGCCCAAAAACGCAAAAAGCTCCCCGAAGGGAGCTTATTGAGAAGTCTGGAAAACCGCAGATTTCCGGGTGTTTTGTTGGTTGCGGGAGTAGGATTTGAACCTACGACCTTCAGGTTATGAGAATACGCTATCACACGACAAACTACGCTCCCCTACTCAGCGCCTCTCAATTACCCCCATTTTCCCTTACTCTAAAGTGCGATTGACTGCGCTTCTCCCGACATGGGGATCACAGGGTTGAAAACCTGAAGGTCACTACCACCCCGGCTGACGCCAAAAATTACAGTATAGCTTGGCCACAGATGGCACACGGCCGGTCCGGCTAATAGGCAAGTTTTGCAAGGCATAAAGGGAACCGGCGCGAGCCTTAGAATGAAGATGCTAGCGGCACTGGGATGTCGATTTTCCGCGCCCGGGAAACCCACCTTAGCCATTTCCAATTTTGCTGACCGTTCGAGACGAATGCGCTGGCTCTTGCGATCGTTGACCGCGGCTCTAATTTTGCTACTCCACAGTAAAATTAAGGAAGCAATTGAGGAGAGTATCCATGGTTTCTGCATCACAGGTCATTCTGACAGCAACCGAGCGCGTCACGCTGGGCATGCCCGCGGCCGAGGCGATTGCTGAAGAAGCCACGAACCGGGGAGCAACGCGGGTATTCATTCTCGCGAGCAGCTTTCTTAACCGTCAGACCGATGAAATTCGCAAAATCGAAGCCGCGCTGGGCGACCGACACGCAGCAACGCATGATGGCATCCAGCCCCATGCCCCACGCGGGGATGTTCTGACCGCAGCGAACCGGGCGCGGGAAGCGGGAGCCGATCTGGTTGTTACAGTCGGGGGCGGGTCTGTCACCGATGCCGGCAAGATCCTTCTGATCTGCCTCAAGCACAACATCACCTCGGTCGCTCAGTTCGACGAATACCGCGTCCGCGTAGAAGAAGACGGCACGGTCGTCTCCCCGGTCTTCGACGGCCCTGATGTCCGGGCCATCTGTGTGCCCACGACACTGTCCGGGGGGGAGTTCAATCCTCTGTCTGGCGCGACCGATGAGAGCATCAAGCAAAAGCAGCCCTATACGCAGCGTTATATGGTGCCCGTCTGTGTCGTTCTGGACCCGGCCATCACGGTGCACACACCCGAATGGCTTTGGCTGTCGACAGGTGTGCGCTCGGTCGACCACGCGACGGAAACGCTCGCTTCCTACCTATCGAATGATTTCTGCGACGGTATCGCAGACAGCGCGTTGCGCCTGTTGGCGGGCGGCCTGCCGCGCGTCAAAGCGGACCCAACCGATCTCGACGCCCGTCTGAAATGTCAGATCGGCGCATGGCAATCGATGATCCCAATAATCGGCGGCGTCCCGATGGGAGCCAGCCACGCAATCGGCCATGTCCTTGGTGGGACGTGTGACGTTCCCCATGGCTATACGTCGTGCGTGATGTCGCCTTATGTTCAGGCGTTCAACGCCTCGGTCAACGGAGAGCGGCAAAAGCGGATTAGCGCTTGCCTGGGCGATGCCAGCCGTCCCGCGTCGGAATTGCTTGATGCCCTGATCCGGGGCCTTGGCATGCCGCGCACATTGCGGGACGTCGGCGTGCGGGAAGACCAGTTGCAGCTTGTGTCTGAATACACGCTGGAAGACATCTGGGGACGCACCAATCCACGGACCATCGCGACCCCAAGCGATGTTATGGGTATTCTCCGAACGGCGATGGGCTAAGATAATTGCCCGGCATATGTTGGAAAGGCACGCCTGTTGGATAAGGTAAAAGGCAAGCGCGGCTCTACCGCTCTGAAGAACGAGATCACGGCCTATAAACGCCGCCGGATTCTCGAAGAAGCCAGCCATTTGTTCTTCGAGAAGGGATATGAGGCTACTGCGCTCGATGCCGTGGCCGAACAGCTACACGTCACAAAGCCGTTCATCTATTCCTACTACAAGAACAAGGGCGAGCTGCTTTACGAGATCTGCCAGACCGGCATCCTGCTCTCCTTGAACGTGCTCGAAGAGGCGCTTGCCGTCGAAGGCACGGCGACCGAACAATTGAAGGTGGTCGTGGAGCGCGTCGCGCGCATTATTATCGAGAACCAACGCTATATCAGTGTCTATTTGCGCGAAGAGAAAAGCCTTGACCCTGAAGACGCACGGCGCATCCGCGATCTGCGCCACAAATTCGATCTTCAACTCAGTGACCTTCTCGCCAAAGGCAAGCGGACCGGTGAATTTGACGTGCAGCACCCTTCACGGACGGCGATCTGGATTAGCGGCCTGCTGAGCTGGATTGCCCTTTGGTATCACGATGGCGGCCGCTGGTCGGCAACGGAAGTCGTCATGGATGCCATCTCTACTGTTATGAAAATGGTCCAACCAGCAGGAGCCCAACGTGGCTGATCTCAATCATCATGACCCACGCGTTCTGGATCGGCGCATTTGCGTGCTGCGCTACCTGATTGATGATTGGGCAGACAAGCAGCCTGACGCCGTGTACGCCGTTTTTGAAGATGGCAGCAGCTGGACCTATGCGGAACTGCGCGCCCTCGTTGTTGCCAAAGCGGCTGGCCTCCAGACGCTTGGCGTCAAGCGGGGCGAGCATGTTGCGGTCTGGATGCAGAATGGCCGCGAGGCGTTGGTTACATTTTACGCCATCAACTATCTGGGGGCAGTTTTTGTCCCCTTTAATACCGCATATCGCGGCGCGATCCTTGAACATGTGCTGGCCAATTCCGATGCAACGCTGCTCATCGCCCATGCCGCGCTGCTTGATCGGCTGAGCGATGTCGACACGGCGTCGATACGGTCGATCATAGCCCTCGGAACACCACCAGCCCTCCAAGGTTTCAGCGTGCATGACTTCCATGCTGTGACCGGCCGTGAGGATGATCTGGCAACACTTGATCGTCCCATTGAGCCTTGGGACATCCAGTCGATCATTTACACGTCCGGAACAACCGGCCCCTCCAAGGGCGTCTTATCCTCCTACCTACACCTCTACACTAACGCTGGCCCAGAGAGCTGGCATTTCGTGACCGGAGAAGATCGGTATCTGGTGAACATGCCGATCTTCCACATCGGCGGGCTAGGCATCCCATTTGTCATGCTGGCGCGCGGTGGATCGATTGCGCTGATGGAAAATTTCTCGACGGATACCTTCTGGGACTTTGTACGCCGGACCGAGACGACTGTGATTTTCCTGCTGGGCGTCATGGCGACCTTCCTGATCAAACGCCCACCTGCGTCCGACGACCGGGATCATCAGGTGCGCGTTGCCTTCATGGTTCCCCTTACCGATGCGGCTGGCCCTTTCCATGAACGCTTCGGCATCGATGTGTTTACGATCTTCAACATGACGGAGATTTCGTCGCCCATCGTTTCGGAGGCGAACCCCAAGAAGCTTGGCACCTGCGGCACGATCCGGCCCGGCGTCGACGTAAGGCTGGTCGATGAGAATGACTGCGAAGTCCCTGAGGGAAGCGTCGGCGAGATGATCGTCCGGACGGATCGCCCCTGGGCCATGAACAGCGGCTATCACAAGAACCCCGAAGCGACGGCCAAGGCATGGCGCAATGGTTGGTTCCACACCGGCGATGCATTCCGCAGGGATTCCGAGGGCTATTTTTACTTCGTAGATCGGGTGAAAGATGCCATCCGACGCCGCGGCGAGAATATCTCCAGTTTCGAGGTGGAAAATGACGTCACCGCCCACCCCGATGTGCGGGAAGCCGCGGTCATCGGTGTGCCGAGCGAGTATTCCGAAGACGAGGTGATGGCCGTCATTGCCCCTGTGCCGGGCGTTCAGATTGATCTTGTCAGCCTGATGGAGTTTCTTGTCGCGCGTATGCCCTATTTCATGGTGCCGCGTTACGTCCGGGTGATGGAGGAGTTACCCAAGACGCCGACGGCCAAGGTCATGAAAGCGGAATTGCGGACTGAAGGCATAACGCCCGACACCTGGGACCGTGAAGCGGCCGGCATCCGGCTGAAGAAGGATCGGATCTAACGCGCGTTGACTTAGACGGTTACCAACTCGCCTTTAGGTCCGTCAGGCCGCGAAACATAAAGCCTTCCTGCCGCCAACGGGCTGAGCTGATATCGACGTTCAGGCTAGGGAAGCGCAAGGCCAAAGTGGTCAACGCGATTTCCCCCTCCAACCGGGCCAGCTCCGCTCCGACGCAGAAGTGAATGCCGCCGCCAAAGGACAAATGGCGGGGGCCTTTGCGCTCGATATCAAAACGGTCGGGATCCTCGAACACCGCCGGATCGCGGTTGCCCGCCGCCAACAGCGTCAGGATGCGCTCCCCTGCCTTGATCGTCTTTCCACCCAGAACGACGTCGCGAAAGGCCGTCCGGTTGGATCCAATCAGCGAGCTTTCGTAGCGCAGCATTTCCTCAGTCGCCGATGCTGCAAGCGCCGGGTTCGCGACGAGCTTAGCCCATTGATCGGGATAACTATGCAGCGCCAAAAGGCCGTTGCCGATCATGTGTGCGGTTGTCTCAAAGCCAGCCCCGAAGAGGCCGATGGCGACGGTCGCCATTTCATGATCAGACAGCGGGCCCGTTTCGTCCCGCGCATTCACAAGCCCTGTCGCAAGATCATCTTGCGGGTTCAGGCGTCGCGCGGCGAACACCTTGCCAAAGAAGTCTTCCAGAAACTCGATCTGCCGGTCCGCCAGCGCGAGCACATCGTCGGGGAAAGCGCGCATTTCAAAGACGACAAAGGCGTCGGCAATGGCCTGATTGAGCTGCGAAAGCACCTCGTCCGACGCTTCTTCGGACGATAGCCCCAGCATGTCACACATAACAAGGGTCGGGAATTTATAAGCGAATTGATGGATGACCTCCATCTGACCGTCAGCGGCAACCGCATCCAGCAGCCGATCTGCAATGGCTTGAACGCGCGGCCGCATTTCCGTGACGCGTCGGGCGGTCAGCGCTTGTGTGACCAGTCCGCGGACGCGGGTGTGGCGCGGCGGATCCTGATAGAGGAATATCTCGGAAAGCCAGCGATAGGAGGCGTGGGACAGAACGTCGAAGTCCGGCCCGTAAAAGAGCTGGATATTCTTGATGAAATCGCCCTGTCCGAAATTCTCACGGTCCATCACAACCGCGCGCAGATCATCGTAACGAGTGGCCACCCAGAAGCCCAAATCGCAGAAGTGGACAGGGTCTTGTTCACGTAGGGCCTTGAACAGAGGGTAAGGATCCAGCTTGAGCTGGGGATCACTTGGATCAAACCGGACCTTACCCTCTGTCATGTTCTGAGCTCTTTTTAGAAGTTCACCCCGAGGGTCACGCCAACAGTGCGCGGCGGCGCAACCGAACCAACCCGGACACTGCTGAACAGAGGTGCCGTGATGATGTTGTTGGTCACAACCAGCTTGTCAGCGAGGTTCCGGCCCCAGACATCCACCGACCAGCGCCCGTCCTCCGAGGAATAACGCAAACCAGCGTTCATCAACGCATAGCCCTTTTGCGTCGCATCCGCGTTGTTGAACTCAGTGAAGAAGACGCGGCCCTGCCAGTTTACATCGGCGCGCAGGTTCAGCTTGCCAGACATATTAAGCGGAAGATCATAGTCGCCACCGGCACGGAAGGAAAACTCAGGTGCGTTCGACAGGCGTTTGCCCGCCAAATTCACCTGCGCAAAACCCTGACGGTAATCGCCGCTTGTGAACTTGCGATACTTGGCACTCAGATAGGTTCCGAACACTTCGAGCGTCAGGCCTTGGGCCGGACGGGCCCGCAGTTCCGCCTCCAGTCCATAGTTGCGCGCCGACGCCGCATTAACGGTGGTCACGACGCTGGCTGCGTCCACAAACCCAACCTGAAGATCGCTATAGTCCATGTAGAACCCGGCGAGATTGGCCTGCAGCTTGTTATCAAGCGTGCTGGTCTTCAATCCGATTTCATAGCTCCAGACATATTCCGGATTAATGACGTCGTTGCGCGACCCGATGTTGATCACACCAGATTTGAAGCCGCGCGTGACCGTCGCATAGAGCAGCGTATTGTCGGTCGCCTGATAGTTGAGCGACACGGTCGGCGTGAAGGCGTTCCAGCTCTTCGCCTTGTCAGTCGAAACGGACGACAAGAAATCGAATGAACCTTCGCCCTTGCGCTTTTCATAGCTGAAGCGGCCGCCTGCAGTCAGCTTCAGCTTGTCCGTCAGCGCGTAGCTGCCTTGCGCGTAGAAACCGAGCGCATTGATATTGACCGTGCCCAACTGCTGATAGTTCAGTCCGTCAAAGGCATTGTTGGGCGTGGCTGGCGGCGCCTGACCTGCGAGTTTCAGCAAGACGGCGAGGTTCGTCAACGGCACGCGCACACTGCCGTAAAGCTCCTCGTTGAAGTACATTGCACCAAAGAGCAGATCATATTTATCGCTCTTATAGGATGCGACAAATTCCTGACTGAAGGTCTTGCTGTCTTCATCGTAATTGTTCTGCCCGAACATATTGGCGTTCGAGGCATCAAGATCGTCGCGGTTGAAACGAACGAATTTGCGATAGGACGTGATCGATTTCACGTCCCAGTCGCCGGGGGTCCAGTCAATCGTTCCGGTAAAGCTATAGCCATGCCGGCGATTGAGCGGCTCCTGATCCGAATAAATGTCACGCAGATTGGGCTCTTTGCCTGCAGCGGCTGCGACCGTGAACAAAGACTGACCGCCGACAAGCGATCCGAGGAAATTCTCGGGAGAGACCGTTGGGCCGAAATAATGGAAGGCGTAGTTGCGGTCATCTTCGTGAAAATATTCACCTGACAGCAGGATTTCGACATCGTCGCTTGGCTTTGCCAGCAGAGTCCCACGGAACGCATAGGCGTCGCGGTTATCGATGTCCTTGCCGGTGAACTGGTTGATCCCATAGCCGTCGCGGCGATCATATTTGCCAGCGACACGCACCATCAACTTGTCACCGGAAATTGGGCCGCCGACCGCGCCTTCCAGTGCGACAGCGTTGTAATTGCCGTAAGTGCCACGGGCATAGCCTTCCAGCTCCGCGGTTGGACGCTTGGTGATCAAGTTGATCGCGCCAGCGGTGGCGCTACGACCATAAAGTGTGCCCTGCGGTCCCCGCAGCACTTCGACGCGCTCCAGATCATAAAAGCCGGATAGCTGGGCTGCAGGACGAGCGACCTGCGCCCCATCCTGCAGGAAGGCAACGCCGCCATCGGCGCCGAGATCGATGCTCGTCATCCCGATCCCGCGGATAAAGATCCGGTTGACGCCGAACTGGTCGCCTACCGACAAATTGGGAATAGCGGAGGAAAGTGATGCGACATCCTTGATGCCGCCAGCGCCCAGCGCCTCTTCTGACACAGCAGAGATCGACGCCGCGACCTTGGACAAGGATTCAGCACTGCGGGTGGCTGTCACCACAATGTCGGCGAGCCCGTCATTCTCGGGCTGCGCCTGCGCCAATGCCGGCGACGCGGTCATCGCAGTGCCCGCCGCCAGCAGAGCAAGAAGCCCCGATTTCCGATGGTTGATGAGAGTTGACGACAGAATATCGGCCGAAACGCCTAAATGCTTTCCCATAGCTTCTCCCCTATGCACAACTGAGTGCCATTTTTATCTACTGGTGCGTAGATAACTGTTAAGCTAAGTAGATTGCAAGAGATATTGATGTTTCCAGGGAGTATGGGATTGGACGCGCTGAAACGAGACGACGGTAAATCGTCGGCAAATGTGCTGGACGTGCTGTCCGCTGACCCTGCTAAATTGCGGGCTTCGCTTGAAGAGGCGGATGCCGCCACCCTGATGCTGGTGCTTGTTCAAATCACGGGAGACCGGTCGCTGCTGGCGCGTGCGCAGCCACATATTAGCGGCCCAATGAATTACCACGAAAAGATGCCGGAAGAATTGCGCTCTGAAATTCGCACGCGCCTTGCCGATGCGCTGCTCGACCATGCGCGCACCGGCAGGGCTCTGCCACCCATTCCAGACGGAGAAGACCTGCGGGAAATGCTGAGCATCGCGGTTGGTGAAGACGTCAGCGCTGATTATGTTTCAATGATGCGGGAAGATCTGGAAGCAATCCAGCCCGATCCCCGTGGCCTCAATTGGCGGCATGAGCCCGCTCCTGAAAAACTGGCGGCTTTTCCGGTCGTCATCATCGGGGCGGGCATGTCGGGCGTTTGTGCCGGCATCCGGCTCAAGGAAGCGGGCATTCCCTTCACCATCATTGAGAAGAACTCAGCGGTCGGTGGCAGTTGGTATGAAAATTTCTATCCCGGCTGTGGCGTGGACACACCCAACCATTTCTATTCTTATTCCTTTTTCCTGAACCATGATTGGTCGCACTTTTTTGCCAAGCGCGACGAGCTGTGGAGCTATTTCGAAGATGCGACGGATCGATATGCCATCCGCGACCATATTCAGTTCGAAACCGAAGTCGTTTCAGCCGAGTATGATGATGCGTCTGCAACATGGACAGTAACCACGCGCACCAGTGATGGCCGCACCGAACAGTTGTCGGCGAAAGCTGTGATTTCGGCGGTCGGCGTCCTCAACCGGCCGAAATTGCCGGACATTCCGGGCCGAGACACGTTTGCGGGCGTCGCACTGCACACGGCCCAATGGGATGCGAGCCTCGACCTGAGCGACAAGAAGGTCGTCATGATTGGCACGGGCGCTTCCGGCCAGCAGGTCGGGCCGACAATAGCCCCGGACGTTGCCCAATTGACCATCCTGCAGCGATCACCACACTGGGTCGTGCCCAACCCCAATTATTTCGCCGAAGTGTCGGGCGGGATGAAATGGGCGCTGGCGCATATTCCCTCTTTCGCGCGCTGGTATCGCTTCCAGCTGTTCTGGGCCTTTGCCGATGGCCTTCATGCCTCGCTGCAGGTTGACCCGACGTGGGACGACGGTGGCAAATCAATCAGCCAAATCAATGCCCGCCACCGCCTGTATATGGAGCGCTATCTGCGCGCCAAGCTGGGCGAAGACTCGCCGCTCATTGAAAAGGTAACGCCGTCCTATCCGCCTTATGGGAAGCGCATTCTGATCGACAATAACTGGTTCGACATGCTCCAGCGGCCCAATGTCGAACTGGTCACAGACCAGATCGCGCAGATCGTGCCTGAAGGGGTTGTGATGGCCGATGGCCGCACGATTGAGGCAGACGTACTCATCTACGCAACTGGCTTCCAGGCCAGCAAGATGCTCGCGCCGATGAAGATCACGGGAAAGCAAGGCCGCGACCTGCACGAGTTCTGGGGGCCAGACGATGCCACAGCCTATCTCGGAACGATGGTTCCGGAGTTTCCAAACTTTTTCATTCTTATGGGTCCGAACACAGGTCTGGCGCATGGCGGCAACGTCATCTTCATCACCGAATGTCAGGTCCGTCTGATCCTTGCTTGCCTGCAGGAAATCCTCGAGGGCGACGCCAAGGCCATCGACGTCCGGCGCGAGGCACATGACGACTATGTCGCCGAGGTCGATGCCCTCCACGCCAACATGGTCTGGACGCACAAGGGCCTCACCAACTGGTATCGCAATGACGCCGGCCGCGTCTTTGCCTTGCTCCCCTACCGATTGGTCGATTATTGGAAAATGACCAAGGATTTCAAGCACGAGGACTTTCTTCTGTCATGACCGCCATCAGCGAAACGCTCGACAATGGCCTCACGATCTCTGGCCATTGCGCCCCTGAATTCTCGGGCGTCCTCACAGAGTTCCGGGCCAACTTCGTCGAACGCAACGAAGTGGGGGCAAGCGTCTGCTTATCGCATGAAGGAAGAACGGTCGTCGACCTTTGGGGCGGCCTTGTCAATCCGGACACAAAGACGGCTTGGGAAAAGGATACGATTTCGATCGTCTATTCCTGCACCAAAGCAGCCACCGCGTTGTGCGCCCACATGCTCTTTGAGCGCGGCCTGCTCGATTACGACATGCTGGTTGGCGATCTCTGGCCGGACTTTGCAACAGCAGGAAAAGAAGAAACAACGGTCGCGATGATGTTGTCGCACACATCCCCCGTCCCCCATTTGCGAGACCCCATCAAAGCGGGCGGCATCGCCGATTGGGACTATATGGTGGACCGGGTCGCTGCCGAAGCGGCGCATTGGCAGCCCGGCACACGCCAAGGCTATCATGGGCTGACCTATGCGTGGACCGTTGGTCAGTTGGTCCGGCTCGCCGCGGGAAAACCGCTCTCTGCATTCTTCCGGGACGAAATCGCGACCCCTCTCGGGCTGGATTTCCATATCGGCCTGCCTGAGAGCGAGGAGCCGCGTGTTGCCCCAATGATCGCGTCTGACCCTGCCGAAGTGAATTTTAAAAGCCGATTCTTCAAGGCGGTGACTACTGAGCCGGGCAGTCTGCCGCAGCTCTTCCTGACCAATCAGGGCAAGGCAAACTTCAATTCCCGCGAAATCCATGCAGCCGAAATCGGCAGCGCGAATGGCATCACGAACGCGCGCGGCCTTGCGGGCATGTACGCCCCCCTCGCAAATGGCGGCGGCTCGCTGTTGCAAGCCGAGACGGTCCAGCGGATGAGCCGCGTTTGCGCGGCCACACAGATGGATGCGGTGTTGATGCAGCCGATGCGCTTTTCGATGGGCTTCATGGCGAGCACAGACAATCGGCACCAAGGCGGCGACAGCATCATTTTGGGTGATGCCGGCTTTGGCCATGTTGGCATGGGCGGCAGCATCGGATTTGCCGATCCAAGCGCCAAACTGAGCTTTGGCTATACGATGAACCGCATGGGTGCGGGCATCTTGCTCAACCCGCGCGGGCAGTCGCTTGTTGATGCGGCTTATCAATCCCTTGGCTGGCGCAGCAACGCCTCAGGAGCGTGGTAACGATAGAGGCCTAGATGTTGCACAATTGCCAACCCAATTTTCATTTGTGGTTGTGCTTCGAAGAATACTATGTCGCGCCCAGTGGGCCACGGCGACCAAGGGTAGGCCCAGTCCGGCAAAGTCCGCGCACTGCGCCTACGCGGCGAGCCAAACCTTATTCAAAGTTTCCGCCGCCAAGGCAGCCTTATCCTGTGGGAGGAACCGGCCATAATGTTTGGCTACAGTTTCAGGCGTGTCCTGGATGGCATAGCTAGCCTGCTCATAAGAGCCTGTATGCTTCAAGATATGGGTTGCAAGGACGTCTCGGACGTTATGCGGCCCATGCGGCAACAAGCCCTTGATGGCCCCTCTTCTCGTATATGGGTTCCAAATTCCGTATCGCTGGATGGTTAAACGCCATTACGTGCGTCAGGTCTAATTGGTCCGGTAACGTTGGAACTGGCGCAATGACGAATTTTATCGTCGTTGTCGGATCAGGTCTGTGATCCCCCATGACGACGGTGAATGGATTAGTGATAGAGGAGCAGCGCGTTATCCACGCGCATAACATCCAAGATATATTGGCAAGTTCTGCTCTTGTGGCGCGCCATGCGGAGTTAAGAGCCGAACATGTTCCTTGAGGCAGTCTGAAAACACAAGGATTTCTGCGGGTTTGCGCAACTCTACGATCCTTCTTGCTTCCACAGTGCTTACAGCGGCCCAAAAACGCAAAAAGCTCCCCGAAGGGAGCTTCTTGAAATTCCAGAAAAACAGGAGATTTCCGGGGTTTTTGTTGGTTGCGGGAGTAGGATTTGAACCTACGACCTTCAGGTTATGAGCCTGACGAGCTACCGGGCTGCTCCATCCCGCGTCAACGTTGCTGTCCGGCTGGAATGCGGCCGAACGGCCAAAGACAAGTGAATGGGTTTTTTCTCTTCAAGCACCAGCTTCAAAGCCTGGCGACGTCCTACTCTTCCAACGCTTAAGCGGTAGTACCATCGGCGCTGACTGGTTTCACGGCCGAGTTCGGGATGGGATCGGGTGGGGCACAGTCGCTATGGCCACCAAGCTATGAGGCTGGTGCTTGAGGGTATCGGCAGGCCACTGGCCTGCCGTAAAATCGATGCACTTTTACTATTTGTGGCTGGAATATCCTCCACAATGTCACGCTTATCAGCGTTGCCATTGATGGTGGGACTCCAATGCGTAATTAGAGCAATTAGGACCGGTTAGCTCCATGCGTTACCGCACTTCCACACCCGGCCTATCAACGTGGTGGTCTTCCACGGCTCTATGAAATCTTATCTCGAGGGAGGCTTCCCGCTTAGATGCTTTCAGCGGTTATCCCGTCCATACATAGCTACCCTGCTGCGCTCTTGGCAGAACGACAGGTACACCAGAGGT
>JAIXWO010000006.1 GCA_027491235.1 Sphingomonadales bacterium | reverse complement strand
CAGGTAATCTGATACTGATTATTTGTTGTGAACTGAATGTCGTATTTTTCCGCGCGCAGTGCAGTGAGTCTCGCTTCGTTCAGCGCTGCAGGATCAGCCATCGTGGCATCATAGCTACCAGAAATCGTGGCCGAACCTTCCGACACAAAAACCAGCAGATCTTCTTTAACAGCACCATCAATGTAGACACCGGTACGCAAACCCAGCTTGGCCAGCTCGGCCGGGCCGTTACCCATCTGATCATCGGTAAATCCCAGGCGTATCTCTTCTTCGGAGGCTAACGTTAGCTGCCCTTTGTAACTACCGTTACCCAGACCTAGTGCATTGCTGCCGCCAGTGGGCGTATTGACGCGAATATCAGCACCACTGCCATTCGCCAGAGTTAGATTGCCCTCTGCATCCACCTGAGCGTAAATTTTTGAGTAGGTACCACTGGTCACGCCTAGCGCATTCCCTTCATCGGCATGCCCGATGACAATGTCCTCACCGTCATCACTCATCAACACAATCTCGCTGGCAGCATCCATGGTCGCTGTAACGCCAGTCGTTAAGGTCGCCCCGTTGATCATGGCCACCAGATCACCCCTGGTCGTGAAAATCCCCCCCGGTCCAGAGCCAGTAATCGCGAAACCATTAATTTCGAGACCCTTGGTCAGACTCTGAGTGCTCAAGCTGGCGACCACGCGTCCGGTATCTGAAGAATTGATGGCATCGGCAAGATCTTCGGCAGACGCGAAGCTGCCGCCAGTGGCTGATCCGGAAATTCGCACGTCGTTCAAATAGAGCGGCTTGGTCAGGCCGTTTTCTATGCTCGCAGCAGGTATGCGAATCTCGTTGTAACCGTTGGCGAATACCTGTGGATCCAGAGAGGTGCCTGTGGCATTGAGCCAGTTCACCATATCGGGTACCGACAAACGTCGACCAAGATCCAGCCCGCCCAAGCTCACACCATTAAGCGTCAAGGTATCAGCCGCAATGGAGTCCACCGTGGATGGAATCCTGACGCTCTCAATACCCGCCTCCAGCAGAAGCGTCGGAAACAAACTGGTCGAGTACGTACCAATCGGAGTACCCAGAAGATTCAGATCACCGGCCTGCCCGGCCGTGCCATAGCCAATGCTAATAGCGTCGTCTTCACCAAAATTGAGTTTGCCTTTGTAATCGGTCTGGGCTACCAGTTTACCGTCTGCATCCATGGTGCCGATTCGAATATCGTCACCGCCATAACCATCAGCGTTACTGAGAATCAGCTTGGTACCCGTGTCATCCAGCGAGGCGACGACATTGGTCTCATTGCCAAGTGTGCGGTTGATCAGGTCACTCAACCCGGACAGTGTGCGTCCGGTTGATGCCTCAATCGCAACGCCATTGATAAACAGACCCTCTTCCGGATCAATATCAAGTTCAGGTGTCGTCGTCAGCGCATTGACGCCAACGGGTGGCGTCATACCTTCGGTCGCACGCATCATCCAGGCGGCCATGTCGCTGGCCTGCACGGTTTGTGCAGGTGATGTGGGTAACAGACGCGGCAGCGGGCGACCATTGATGGTGAGCCGATTCGCAGGAATTTCCGTCATGCCGACGGGTATTTCCTCGCCGATCTGGGTGTCGCGCTCAATTAATGAAGGCAGGACGTTGTGTTCGGGTGCAAAACGCGTCGCACTGTCATACTGCTCAATCGGTTTGCTGATCAATCCATAAAATGAGGATATCTGCTTGTAGCCGGCATCACCAGAGCGATTCAGATAATCGGTGGAGTAGGTCGAGCCGGGGATGAAACCATTGGCCGAAGTCATCAGTGCACGACGCGCCACATCATCGGTCACAGGGCCACCCAACAGCTGACGCCCATCACGCGTAAAGACCTGAAGCTGCTGACCCTCGGTGGCACCGTCCATGAACAGCGACCAGTTATTGCTTCCCAAAGGAATTTGACCCAGCAAGAGATTACTCGGTGCAGCAATACCTGCTGAGGGATTGGCATTGTTTTTCAATACCTGCGAGAGCGGCTTAACTTTAGATGTGTCCGGATAGCTCGCTGAATAACTCAGTGTCGCATCGACATTGCTGAGATTGTTTTCATTTTCTATAACGCGAAACAGCGCACCTGCCGCAACTTTCGCCGTATCCTCAAGCGCTACAAATATGCCAGCGGCAGGACGATCGATCTCAGTCCGCTTGCCGGTTGCTGGATCAGTAAAAATGACCGGAGCAATCCGAAACAAGTCCTGACCCACTTCACCCCGGCTATCAATGCCATTGCGATGGATCTGATTAAGTTCTTTGGCAACCGTCGTTGCCAAGAAATCCAATGAGGAGAACGTAGGCTGGAGCACCTGCTCGCGAAAACCCATCAGACCACCCAGCTCGCCACTGCTGATGCCTATGACTTCTTCGGGTGTTTTTCCATAAGGGTCGGCGATGATCGATACCCGCGAAAGATCATTCTCATCAAATTTCACTGCAAGTGTGACGGACCGGTCGCCGTTGACGATCTGACCTTCACCAGAAATATTTCCGATGCTGACACCGACGCT
>JAIXWO010000014.1 GCA_027491235.1 Sphingomonadales bacterium | reverse complement strand
TTTCTCAAGCGCGGATTCACCAACGCCAGCCTGGATGACTTACCCAAGGACCGGCAAAACATGTACAACTGGCAGCGCAAGTCGCTCGTACTAATTAAAAATCTTTGAACTGGAGATATCAATGACTCGGATGGTCCACTGCATCAAGCTCGGCAAAGAAGCCGAAGGACTGGATTTCCCCCCCTATCCCGGCGATCTGGGTAAAAAAATCTGGGAAGGCGTCTCCAAAGAAGCTTGGGGCGCCTGGCTAAAGCACCAGACCATGTTGGTCAATGAAAACCGCCTGAATCTGGCCGATGTGCGCGCACGAAAATATCTGGCAACGCAAATGGAGAAGCATTTCTTCGGCGACGGTGCCGATGAAGCGCAGGGATATGTGCCGCCAGCCGACTGAATAGCAACGTTTCTTTTAAGTAAGCCGCCTGCGGGCGGCTTTTTTTGAGCGCAACCCCGAGAAACGCTGGCATCCAGCAAGCGAGCCGTTACCACGCACTGATCCGCATACGCGGTTCCTAAAAAATTACAGCGTATTCATTAGTATCACGACAAAGCAACTATCTGATCGCATCAATTTCAACTAAAGATCATTCTGGTGAAAAATAACAGAATTAAAACCTAGAGAATCTGCCATGAATCGCATCAATGGAAAATCCGCTGAGCACTATCAGAACATGGAGACGCGCTACGCAGACTATGCTGAACGCTTGAAAAAATTAGAAAAAGACTATTCTCTCTCATCTTTTCTGAGCAAGGCCATAGAGCATCTGAAATCAAACGAAGCCGATGCAACGCAGGTAGCGCATTTCTTGATGGGGAAAACCGAGACTTTGCCTGATGGTTTGGAAATACACAGACCTGCATTGTCGCCGGAGGTCCATGACGTTATGTACGATGTGTTGCGAACCAACCGATACGGCAACTGGGTCATCAAGGAGTCGACTGAAAAAACCATCAGCAAGCTCACTCATTTACAAGCGCTGCTTGAGGCGACCAATGGTCCGTCTGCAGTACATCAAATAAATCAGGCCGGCCAAACGGCACCGAAAAATACAAATTGTTTTCTTATAAAGCTCCCACCAAAACCGACCACATCTGAAAAATTTTTATCCCTGCTCACCCCGCCGGTGACTGCAGAAAAAAACTCGGTATCATTGCCTTCTGAGTCTGCAGCCAGTCCTCATTTAGGTTCGAAAACTCATGAAACGACTGAAGCGCGGCTAGCCGCTCAATCAATAAATTCGCTGCAGAATTCTCGCAAGGAAAAAATTCTCGAAATTCTTTCGAAAGCACCCTCTGCATTGACCGCACACCCTGGCTGGAAAACGGTCGAAAAAAATATGGAGTGCTATGTCGAAGCGACTGACGCAATACAAGGAAATATCTTTGATCAGCTTCTCAAAAATTATGGGAACCAGATTTTCAGTTTATTGGAAACTGCAAAAATACAATCAAACCTCGGCGAAAAAAAAGCCATACAAATAGCAACCACGCGCGATGTTTTTAATATTGCAATGAATACCTTCAATGAGAAAACTAACGAGAATTCCATAGGTTGCCCAAAGAGCCTTGCCCGTGCAGATGATAAAGAGGTTATCGAACCTGGCAAGCAAATATCTTTGTGCATAGATACACCTATCGATTGTGGCAACGGCGAAGTGAAAGAAATTTCCGTACTGTCATGCATCGCCCCTGCTCTAGACACAAATGGGCAACCTGAATTCGAAAAATATGTCACAGGTAAGACAACTTCCAAATACAAATTGAAACGCCAGGATTATCGGCTTTCCCTGGACACGATCAAGCAGCAAATTCTCGAAACGGCGAGAGAAAAAAAGCCTCCGCGCGTGATCCTGTCTGCAATAGGTGCAAACGCTTTTGTTAGTGCTCTGCCTGACCCTGAAAGAGAAGTAGCACGTAATATGATTGCGAACATGCTGGCAGAAACCGCGAGGGAGCTAGGTGCGATGGGGATAGAAATCGGGTTTACCGATGTGAAAGAGGACTTCTGTGGCAGGATAAATACAATCAACGCAAACGGGCCAACGATTAAAGTACTTGGAAAAATACCGGGGGATTGGATCCAGAATCGTGACCTGCTGTTGAATGCCTGGGATACTCATTCTTTATTGGGCAATGGCCTCGGGGCAGATAACTCTCTTGATGGTTACATCGGACGATCATCATTAATCCATTTCATGCATGCGCTGATCTGTTCGATGTATCACGCCGGCGTCATCGGTGAAGATGGCAGCCCAGCACCTGCTGCACCTCCCGGTCCGAGCATCGCATGACTGAGTTGCAGCAGGAATCGAAAACACCAACGATCAAAATTTCATCGTCTTCACGCCATCCACCGTACCGAGCAGACAGACATTCGCTCCTTTAACGGCAAACAATCCCACGCTAACGACGCCCGGCCAAGCGTTGATTACCTGTTCCAATGCTACGGGATCACGAATCTCAAGGTCCATCGCATCGATGATGCAGCAGGCGTTATCGGTCAGATAAGGCTTCCCATCTTTGAGACGCAGCACAGGCGCCGCGCCCATTGATGAGAGTTGCCGGGTGACGGCCGCGACAGCCATGGGGATGACTTCGACTGGCAAGGCAAATTTACCGAGCACATCGACCAGCTTGGAACCATCAGCAATACACACAAATCTGTCGGCGACAGAGGCGACGATTTTTTCGCGGGTGAGCGCACCACCGCCGCCCTTGATCATCGCGCCTTGATGATTGATCTCGTCAGCGCCATCGACGTATACCGACATGCGCTCGACCTGATTCAAGTCCAGCACCGGGATGCCATGCGATCTCAAACGAGCAGCAGTCGCCTCGGACGAGGCCACTGCGCCCTGAATACGATCCCGGATCCGGCTCAGTTCATCAATAAAGAAATTAGCCGTCGAGCCGGTTCCCACGCCGATGATTTCGCCTTCTACCACGTAGTCGAGCGCGGCCCGCGCTACTGCCTGTTTGAGTTCATCTTGCGTCATTCATATCGCTCCGGTCATTGAAGACGATATTTTATCGGAAGCACCGGTGCCAACGGCTGAATCCGGATGAATTCAACCAATCAGCAATCTCACGACTCAAGCGGGTGCCGCATTCGCAACCAGATACTGCGCCAGCGAGGCCTTGTCATGCAAGTTGAGCTTGCGATACAAATGGGCCAGCTGATTGCGCACTGTGTGATGCGATACACCTAACTCTCGTGCAATCTGCTTGTGACTCATGCCCGAGGCAAAGCGCCGAGCCACGACAAACTCACGCGGCGTCAGGATTTCCATCGCATTCACTGGGCGGATACGGCACAAATGGCCGCCCTGTTGTCTGACCAGCGTGATTTCGATTTGCGTGCCGCGATAAATTTTGCCGGTCAACAGAAGCTCCATTACCTCGGCCGGTATGGCCTCCGGCTCCAGTTCGGGCCACTCCCTCTCCAGCAAACTGAAGAAACGTGGATCGGCGATTTCCACCATCCCTTCCGCATTGATCAGACCCGAGGCCATGCCACGGTCATTAGTGCTTTTGCC
>JAIXWO010000004.1 GCA_027491235.1 Sphingomonadales bacterium | reverse complement strand
GCGGTGCCCTGTGGTGACATTCGCGTGATGAATGACGAAGGTCAGCCGGTGGCGACGGGCGAATCCGGTGAATTATGGATAGGCGGCCCGATGGTGGTGCCGGGCTACTGGGATAACCCGGAAGCGACGGCCAAAGGATTTGCGGACGGCTGCTGGCGTTCGGGTGACATTGGCTCGATGGATGAACAGGGACTGGTGCGCATCTTCGATCGCATCAAGGACATGATCAACCGCGGTGGTTTCAAGATTTATTCGGTTGAAGTGGAGAACGCGCTGATGTCCGTGCCGGGTGTGGTGGAAGCTGCGGTGGTTGGTCATCCCTGCCCTGTGCTCGGCGAGCGGGTGCATGCTTACCTGTATGTGACCGACAAAACGCTGACTGCTGAAACAGTGCGCGCGCATTGCGCGGAGAGACTGGCTGACTACAAAGTGCCTGAGCAGGTGGTGTTGACTGAGGGTCCGTTGCCGCGAAATGCGAACGGTAAATTATTGAAGCGCGCGCTGCGTGGCTGATGCGCGGCATCAGTGCTGACAAGGCACGAAAAATAATTTTTTCGAGCGCACAACGAAAGACGCTGGATCCCGGCCTGCGCCGGGATGACAGTAGTTGTTGAGGCCACGGTAAAATTCCAACCGTCATCCCGGCGCAGGCCGGGATCCAGTGTCTTTGTTTGCATACCACCAGCTTGAATCGCCAACAGACCAGCTTCAGATATCAGATGCCGACCAGAAGAAAAATATCCGCATCCGCACCCGCATAACCCGCTCTTGCACCCAGTGCGTCTTCAATTCATTCCACTTCGCCACACGCTCCGATATGAATTTATTGATTTTTAATGAGCTCATTGATCATCGAAAGGCTTGCCGACATTGCTTTATAGTTGGGGTGGCTTGTAAGATTTTTTTCTTGAAAAAATTTTAATCGCAACTCTCTTTCTGTTTTCATTGATACTAGGGCCTGAATCTTATTTTTTCTTCCCTTTTCGTTATCCGATTTGACTTTTCCATGCCAGTCACCCAGTAAATTTCTTTGGCTTTCGTATTCGCTGTTTTTTTCTTTGATTTTTGTATCGATATTTTCAGAGTCAAAATTATCTGAAGCGTATTCGTCAATGGTTATCTTCTTCAGAGAATCAGGATTCTTAATAAGGCCATCAATTGCACCAAAACAGGCTGCTGTTGCATGAGTATCGCCCGCCTGTCCGGTCTTGAAAAATCCGTGGCCGCCGTTGGTTGTCATGAATATTTTGGCATTACCACCGCTGCCGTTTATTTTTTCAACAGCACTAATACTTTGGCTGGCCGGAACAATATTATCCTTGGTAGGATGCACAAAAAGACAGGGAATATCTTTGGGCATTTGCTCAAGTCGATAAAAAGGTGATATCTCTTCATTGAGATTTTTATTCATGACCGGGTTATTTTTAAAATTTATCTTGTCTTTCGAATTACTGCTGCTACCAGCATGTCGTCTAGACATCTGGGACTCTAGGTCTCGTTCAAAATTAGGGCCGCCAAGCTCATCCGTCATCTCAAAAATTCTTGTGTGCGCCGAATCCAGATTCGGGCTCATAAAAACAACTTGCTTGATGAATTTTTTATCTTCAGCAGAAATATTTTTATCTGTGAGAAAACTAGCAAGCTGAAAACCGCCCCAGCTATGAGCCACCACACAAAATTCTTTCTCTTTGAAATCTGGCAGCTGACGAAAGTAGTGAATAACTGACTGAAGATCTCTCACATAATTGGGTGGACTGGCAAATGAATCTGACGTATTCGCCAGCCCCGGCTTGCTACTTCCGGCGATTTCAGGCGCTATCAGGGTGCTACCACGTTCGAGAGACCATGAAGTCAGGTTGTCGAATGTGTCGTCGTAAGAAAGATCAGGTCCCCCGTGCAAAAAGAGAATTACGTTTTTATTTTTTTTAGTTTCATCGGTACTAAATATTTGAAGCGAAACGTGATTAGCCAGTTCAACTTGATCAACTTGTCGCTGTACTTTTGATGTGGACGAGGACGCTTCTGAGGCAACCGCCTGCCCTCGGGGCAAAACTACCGGATTGCTGCTCGGGAGTTTTGCCGAATCGCCTGCCGCGGGAAGGGAACCAAGCGCTTGAGCGAGTTCTGATTGTTTCGTCAGAGACGATTTTTCCTCCCGAACGTGCATTTTAGGTGACTCATCCCGAGGTGCCGAAGCCTTATCTTTGCCATCGTTTGGAACGCCAGGCATCTGGTCTGGCAAAGGTACAGTCACCTCGTTAATTGGTCTCATGATTCCCTTAAAAGATAAGTTGATTACTTGGGGATAGTGCCAAGGACCACGAGAAAGTTCCAGACCGCATCAATAGGCCGGCCCGTTTGTTGTCTGGATGTGTTCGAATACCGCCACATAAGTGGCGGGCAGACGCGAGTAACACTTGTGTCAAGTGACTTTGTCGGTCAGGCGGTGCGGTGCGCTGAGCGGCCACAGCAAGAGGGGCCACTACTGATCTGGTGAGCGATGTTGAAGCTGGCGGTAACGTGGGTGCGCAGTCTACAATCGATTGAAGTCGCAGAAAGCGTGGTGAGAATGTTCAATCGCAGTCACGCTGATATAGCGCACTGAGCAGATGCAGAGGTACTGATCTAAGTAATTCAGACCTACACTGGCAGCGCACCGCGGCCCGCATAAATAGCCGATGCACCGAGCCCTTCCTCAATCCGCAGCAGCTCATTCCACTTCGCCATCCGCTCGCTGCGAGCGAACGAACCTACCTTCAGCTGTCCCGCGTTCCAGCCCACGGATAAATGCGAAATCATCACATCTTCCGACTCACCCGAGCGTGCAGACACAATCGTTGAAAAACCGCAGGCCTTCGCAGCCTGCAAGGCATCGAAGGTTTCGCTGATGGTGCCGGCCTGATTCGGCTTGATCAGCACCGCATTGCAGGCCTTGTTCGCTGAGGCCTCACGCACGCGCGCTGCATTCGTGACCAGATAATCGTCGCCGATCACCTGCACCTTCGCACCGGCCGCTTGGGTGAAGGCAATCATGCCTTCGGTGTCATCTTCCGCTACTGGGTCTTCTACGGAGAGAATCGGGTATTTCGCCAGCCAGTCGAGTAGCACGGCGATCCATTCGTCGCGCTGATACGACCTGCCCTCCAGACCGGGGCGATAAACACCGTCACTGCCGAACTCTGAGGCGGCAATATCCAGCGAGATCATGACCTCGCCGTTCCCGTAGCCTGCTTTCTCGATAGAACGCGTCAGCATCTGCAGCGCTTCTTCATTGCTCGCGAAATCAGGCCACCAGCCGCCCTCATCTGCCACACCGGCACGACGCCCGGCATCAGACATCAGATCACCGGCGGCGCGATAGACATTGGCCACCATCGCCAGTGCTTCATCCATGCTGTGCGCGCCGACTGGCATCACCAGCAAATCCTGAATATCGATACGGCGACCGGCGTGCGCGCCACCGCCAAAGATCTGTATCTCGGGCAGCGGCAGCAGTACGGGCTGATCGCCTGCGAGGTAACGCCAGAGCGGTAGTCTCTGCGACGCGGCTGCCGCGTGCAAGACCGCCATCGAGGTCGCGATCAAGGCATTACCGCCCAGCCGCCCTTTGTTCGGCGTGCCATCGAGTGCAATCAGTTTTTGATCAACGCCGCGCTGATCCAGCGCATCGCTGCCGATGATGGTCGGCGCAATCTCGCGGCGCACATTGGCCAGTGCTTTTTGCACGTCATAGCCACCAAAAGCAGCACCACCATCCCGCAACTCAATCGCTTCGTTACTGCCGGTTGATGCACCAGCAGGCGCGATACCGCGACCCATCGTGCCGTCTTCCAGATACACATCCACTTCCACGGTCGGTCGACCGCGCGAATCCCAGATACGTCGCGCCTGCAGTGATTGAATTCGCGTACTCATGCAGCAAGTTCCTCTTTCCATGCGGCGCGCATATCAGCGAGCCTGGTTGCGGGTGCCAATGCCCAGCGGCGTGCAAAAGCACGCAGCTGCGCTCGGTCGGATTCAGTGAGATATTCCAAGGGTGATTTGCCGTCTACGCGCGCTAGTAAAATCGCCGCGAGCAGTATCGCGATGCGCGCCTCGATGGCTTCGACGTTCTCCCAGTCCACGCCAGCGAGATAGTGTTTGGTAAAGGCATCGAAACAGGCCAGATAATCCTCCGTCGATGCAGGACGCCACAGGCATTTGGCCATCAGATGCGTCAAGCAAAATGCGGCATCAAATGCCGGATCACCATAGACCGCGCACTCGGCATCCAGAAAGATGGGCCCCACGGGTCCGGCCAGAATATTTTTAGGGCTGATATCGCCATGAATCAGCGCCAGACGATTGCTCGCCGTCTGTTCAATCAATGCCTGCAGCATCGGCGCACAATCTGCATGCACTAACGCGGTGGCGCCGAAATAAGGATCCAGCCGCAGCTCGAAGAAATTGCGGTCATAGGCAAAGTGCTCGGCTAGCGCAGGCTGGTTCGCTGTCGCCGCATGAATCAGCGCCAGTTGACGCGCTACCTGTGCCGCAAAATCGGGACTGACGTGACCATCGCGCAGCTGTATCTTCCAGACCGGGTGCTGCTCGGGTGCCAGCCACTGCATCGCAAAACAATACGACTGAGCGTCCTCACCCAAAATAGCGGGCACTGCTTGCGGTAAGGTCTGTGCCACTTCGCGTATCCAGGCCAGCTCGGCATGATTGCGCGCCAGCGGCGCACTCCAGTGAGAGGCCACTTTCAATTCGGGCAGCGCTTGTTTGATGCACAAAGGGCCGTTACGCGTTTCAACGCGCACGATGAGCGAAGAGACGCCACCCGTCAG
>JAIXWO010000002.1 GCA_027491235.1 Sphingomonadales bacterium | reverse complement strand
GCCAGCCAGCGCCAGCCGGGCAAGCGCTGCCACATTGCGACAAACGCCGCAGCGCCATCGAGCCGCGAGCCATCCGCTCGTTGTACATGAAAGCGTGCCAGCAAGGCAGCGCGCTCCGCAGCTGAGCGCGTATCGCCCTCTGACGGGTGACTGATGTCCACAAAACACAATGTGCTATCGCCTTGACGCTCGGCGAGGCCCTTTACGTGTGCGATTTCTCGGCGACATAACGGGCATGCGCCGTCATAAAGCACGGTGAGCGTTTCGGAAGTGGCGGGCGGATTCAAAGGGGCACCTTGAAGTGAGGTTGTTTAGAAAGTGCAGAGCTTATGAAATTTCAGCCTTCGTTTTGCTGTGATTTTTTAGCGCTGAGTGAACAGAGCGTCACAAACAAAGGGCAACTTAAGTACTAAGGTGTGCAATGAAAATCCCCAAGGGGATGATCCCACCAAAGATAACGACAAATACGGCTGTTAGAATGAACTAAGCGAAACTTTTTCTCGCTTGTTTTGCAAGAATTTATTTCATTCGGCCATTCGATGAATAGTGTTTGGTGAATTCAAGGACGAAGTGCAACTTTGATTAACCGGTTGGATGGCTGAGGCACATTAGTATCAAAGCCTTTTGACCTGCCAGTCGAAGAAGTATATGACCTACACACACCTCAGCCAAACCGAACCTTATCAGATTCAAGCGCTTATGAAAGCAGGACAAACCCAAATTGAGATTGCCCGGATTCTGGGATGCCATAAGTCGACCATTAGTAGAGAGCTGGCACGTGGCTCCGGCCGTCGAGGATATCGACACCGCCAAGCCCAGAATCGATCTGAGGAGCGGTCGAAATACAGTCGTAATGCCGCTCGGGTTTCGCCAGAAATCTGGTGCGCTGCTAAAGCATTCCTTGGTTTGCAGTGGAGCCCTGAGCAAATCGCCAGCCAGCTGCCAATTAGCCATGAAATGATTTATCAGAAGATCTATGCAGACAAAGCGATGGGCGGTCATTTATGGCGCTCCTTGCGTTGCCAGAAAAAAAGCGCAAGCGCTATGCTGGTGGCCATGATCGACGAGGGCAAATCCCAGATAGACGCTCGATTGCTGAGCGCCCCGAATCGATCGAGCGACGTGCTCATGTCGGTCATTGGGAAGGCGATTCCGTCATTGGGGCAGCGCACCAACACGCTATCGTCACTCTGGTTGAGAGAAAAAGCGGCTATGCAGTGGTCGCCAAAGTTCATCGAAAGACTTCCGAGCAAGTCAGTACCGCCATTATAAAAAGACTTACACCGCCCGCTTCGCGGGCCAAGACGATCACTTTCGATAATGGTAAGGAATTTGCGAGCCATAAGCTGATCGATCAATCCCTAGGTCAAACGACTTACTTTGCCGATACGTTTGCCAGCTGGCAGCGTGGGTCGAATGAAAACTACAACGGCTTACTGAGGCAATACATTCCTAAAAACCGCCACTTATCTACAGCCACTGATGAGGAGCTTAAAATAATCGAAGATCGATTGAACCACCGTCCGAGAAAAAGACTGGGATTTAAAACCCCACACTAGGTGTTTCATGAACCTTTAAACCGTGTTGCAATTCGTACTTGAAACCACGATACAATTGTTTACCCTGATTTGTATTTTTTTAATTAATCTATAGGTATTGGGTTTCAGATTATGTCTTTGTATGTTTTGCTCAGCTTAAGCAAACGATCGCGTCAAGTATTTGAGTTGTCTTCAGGCGATTATTTGGCGGATGTTGACCTGTCAGGCAGATATCATTTTGTGGCCGCTCCTAATGCGAAAGTCCGGATTAAAGGGTGTTTTCGCATAGTCAAAGGATTTTTTACTGCTGAAGGTATAACATTTATAAATAATGGATCTTCACCAGCAGTATGGGTGGAGGGAGGCGTGAGGGCTAAATTTACAAATTGCCGGATCAGTGCATCCATAACCCCTGCCGCAAAAACAGGGTCGCCTTTGATCAGGATAGAACGAGGTGCACAAGTTTCAATATCAGATACATTGGTTGACCGTACGTTCCCCGGGCAAAGTACTATTATCACAAAAGATAAAGGGACATCCGTTTCTTTGAAAGCAGTAAATGTCTCACACATAAGATATAACAATCACCAGGCGGCGGATTTTGCTCTCGAAGGAGGATCCGAGTTAACCGTATCAGATTGTAATCTAAGTTTAGTAAATGATATTGCGGTTCGAGGTGCGTCTTGTTTGAGGGTGGAGGGTAGCACTTTGGAGGTGTCTGAGTATTCAGGCGGAAATTCCACATTATTTTTTTCGGATCAGGCAAAGCTCAAGGCATCATGCTCTGTGTTTTCCGGGTTAGGACTATTTGGGGATATTGATTCACGAATGTCTTTTTTGCGCTGCCAGCTGTCGGACAAGGAATTGTTTCCAAATGCGAATTCTGGCAAAAATAAACATCTGATTAATTTGCGAGCTGGATCCAAAATCAGAATTTGTGAAAGCAAAATTTATGGCCTGGGTAAGCCCATGATGAAAATTGGCGGGCGTGCCAAGGCGATTTTCGCTGCCTGTGAATTTCAAGGGTTTCATAACTCGCAATCAACTGTAGAGATTTTTGAGGAAGGTGAAGTCAAGTATACAGAAGTTGAGCCCGAGTCCGATTCAGATTTCTTCATGGAAGATATCCCAGATCAGAATGAAACTGTGACGTTGCCTTATTATGCCTCTCCTTCTGCGAAAGAATTTTCCCCTTCTGAAAATGTCCCTAATCTGAACGATAAATTTGTAGTGCCTGACTTTGTGTTGCCTTTCGCGAGTGAAACTAAGACTCAGGGAGATATCGCAGTACAAGCTTCACATAAATGGGCATCGATGAGTGATCTAGAGAAAATGATAGGTCTCTCCAGTGTTAAATCTGAGATAGGGAAATTGGTTGATTTTGTGTCTGTCCAGAAGCGGCGCAGGGAAGCGGGGATGAAGTTACAAAATGTTTCATTGCATCTTGTGTTTACTGGAAATCCAGGTACAGGCAAGACAACAGTAGCTCGTTTGATAGGACGCATCTATGCGGAACTTGGTCTTCTTAAAAAAGGACATCTCGTTGAGGTTGGTAGAGCTGATCTGGTTGCAGGTTATATTGGTCAAACAGCTACTCAGACACAGAGCGTGATTAAAGATGCAATGGATGGCGTACTTTTTATCGATGAGGCGTATACGCTTGTTCAAGTTGGCGGCGGAGGTAAAGACTTTGGGCAGGAAGCCATTGATACGCTCCTCAAATCAATGGAGGATCATCGCGACAGAATTTCCGTGATTGTCGCGGGGTATAGTAGTCCGATGCGCCAGTTTATCAATTCTAATCCCGGTCTTGAATCACGATTCACGCGATATATTGATTTTGAAGATTATTCAGTTGAAGAATTGATAAATATATTTATGAATCTTTGTGCTGATATGCAATTCAAAGTGACTGATTCAGCTCTAAAAAAAATTCGGATTGAATTCGATCATGCATGGAAGATGCGTGGAGAAGGTTTTGGAAATGGTCGGTGGGTCAGGAACTTTTTTGATCGGTTAATTGAAAAACAGGCTTTGCGGTTGGCGAGAAATGCAGACGGTGATCTGCGTGTTGTACTTGCTGATGATGTGCCAGTCGACACTCCGGATGCGCCTCCCAATTTCAGTCAGGTGCTCAATGAACTTGACAGACTTGTTGGCCTAGATTCAGTTAAAAGTGAGATAAAGAAAATCGCGAACTTGGCGCGCGCTAATAACCTGAGAATAGCTTCTAATGCTAAGGTTTTGCCGACCTCACTGCACATGATTTTTATTGGTAATCCTGGCACTGGGAAGACAACTGTTGCTCGGCTTGTCGGAAAGATATATTTAAGCCTTGGACTTTTGAGGAAGGGTCATTTAGTCGAAGTCAGTCGATCCGATCTTGTGGCGGGATACGTAGGGCAAACTGCCATACGCACACGGGATGTGATTAACAGAGCACTTGACGGGGTCTTATTCATTGATGAAGCCTACTCTTTGTCAAGAGAGGGGGGCAACGTAGGCGACTTTGGCATTGAGGCTATTGATACAATTCTAAAAGAAATGGAAGATAAGCGTGATCGTTTGGCGGTTATTGTAGCGGGTTATAACAATCAGATGCGAGATTTCATGAATTCAAATCCAGGATTGAGTTCTCGATTCACCCGAACATTGAGTTTTGAAGATTACTCGACCGCTGAATTGATTAACATTTTTGATGGTTTATGCGCTGATTACGGTATGCGAATCGAGGATGCGACTCGGCAAACGCTGAATCATGTTGTTGAGACTATGGTGGACACAAAAGGTAATAATTTTGGTAATGCGAGGGACATTCGGACTTTGTTCGAAAAAACGCTTGAACGTCAGGCTAACCGTTTAGCAAATGCTGTACCAAACTCCGATTCGAGCGAATTTATTCAATCAGATTTTTTATAAATTTAGTCGATTTAATGTCCCGACTGGATGCGTCACTTAACCTAGATCATCGTCATTGGGCTCTTGTTAGTTAAGGTTGTGCACTCAGGGTTTCCATGTCTCGTACCATCCGTATCTTCATTTCCAGCACCTTTCGCGACTTTGGTGAGGAGCGGGACTTGCTGGTGCGGCGGGTCTTTCCTGCCCTGCGCGCGCGCCTAAAGGACCGATTCATCGAACTGGTCGACTTGGATCTACGCTGGGGCATCACGGTGGACCAGGCCGAGCGCGGCGAAGTGCTGCCCATTTGCCTTGCTGAGATCGATCGCGCAAGGCCTTATTTCATCGGCATGCTGGGTGAGCGCTACGGCTGGATTCCACCGGCAGAGGGCTTTGCGCCTGACCTTATCGAGCGCCAGCCGTGGCTGAATAAGCACCAGGGTGGCAAGAGCGTGACCGAGCTGGAGATCCTGCACGGCGTGCTCAACAAACGGCGTATGAAAGGACGGGCTTTTTTCTACTTCCGCTCTTCCAAGTATGCCAAGTCCAAGGGTGGTGAGTTCGTACCGTCCTCGCCTGATGAAAGAGAACGCCAGCAGAGCCTCAAAGGCCGCATCAAGGCCAGCGGCTACTCCATAGTCGCCTACCGAGACCCTGGGGCCCTAGCCAAGCGGCTGGAGCGCGACCTGTGGGAGCTGCTGGACGCCGAGTTCCCGGCCTCCTCCGTGCCCGATGCCCTAGAGCGCGAGTCCATGCGCCACGAGGCCTACGCTTCACCGCGCAGGCGTCTGTATCTGGGTGGCGAGCGCTACCAAGCTCAGTTGACAGCGGCTCTCGAGTCCGGCGCGCAGCGCATCGTCGTCGAGGGTGTTTCAGGCGGCGGCAAGAGCGCACTGCTGGCTAATTTCTTCGAGAGTTACCGCAAGCGACACCCCAAGTATCCCGTCCACGAACACTATTTGGGGGCAAGCGCCAACTCGGCTGACCCGCACGCGCTGGTGCGCAGGCTCATAGAATTCATCAAGCGGCAGACAAACAGCGGCGAAGAGATTGAGTCAGACCCACAAAAGCTAATGGACAGTTTGCCGGTTTGGCTAGCCACGTCCAGCGCTTGGGCACGCAAGCGCAAGACGCGGTTCGTTTTTGTGCTCGACGCACTCAACAACCTGACCGACCAGCTAGACCTGCGCTGGTGGCCGGCTTTCCTGCCGCAGGGCGTGCACTTCGTCGTCTCGTGCTTGACTGGGCCGGTGCTGCAGGCACTCAAGACCAAAGCGGAGGGTCTGGAAGGCCATAGCCCGCGCTGGAAGGTCATCATCGTCAAGCCCTTGACAAAGCCAGAGCGGAGGACGTTGCTGACCACCTACCTAGCTCGTTTCAACAAGACGCTGTCCAAGAACCTCACGGCAGAGGTTATGTCTCACCCGCTGTCAGGCAACCCGCTGTTCACCCGGACCCTCGCGGAGGAATTACGTCTATTCGGGGTACATGAACAACTTACCGAGCGGCTCGCGCACTACCTGGGTAGCAAGACGATTGATGATCTCTTCGAGAAGGTGATCGAGCGGGTGGAGGGCGATTGTGGCGAGAGGGCGGTGAGGGCCGCACTCACTTCGATCTGGGCTTCAAGGGCAGGGCTCACTGAAAAGGAGATCTTAGGCATTGCCGGTCTGAAGCTCGCTACATGGGCGCCCATACGAACTGCGCTGGGCGAAGCGCTCCTAGAGGCCAACGGGAAGATCACATTCGCACATCAGTTTATTCGACTTGCTGTTGAAGAACGACTCCTGCATTCCGATTACTCTCGGCAACGCCTACGCCGATCTCTTGCTAGGTACTTTGTACATCAGTCAAATCAAGCGCGCATGGCGGAGGAGGTTCCTTTCCAGCTAACCCAATGCCGGGCTTGGCGAGCGATGCAGCGGTGGTTAACAAGTCTTGAAGGTTTCGAGACTATGCACAATTTTAGATCAACTGAGGAGCATATCGGTTATTGGTTGTCGCTAGAGCATGTACAAGGCAAGACGCTAATTGAGGACAAACTAAGAAGCGCATGGAAGCGTTGGAAGTTAGCGGGTAGCCGTTCGGGAGATGTTGCTAGCCAATTGGTCAATTTTTTAAGAGAAAGTGGAAGAGGTTTTAGGAGTTCGTTTATCGAAGGGCTAGCGGAAAGGGCTCTAAAGGTTTCTGTGGAGATTCACGGCGCTAACAGTGAAGTTGCCGTGACTCGCGCATGCGATTGGGCTGAGGTATTGCGCGAAACAGGAAACAATAAAAAATCAGAATCGCTGCTTCGTAGCGCACTCAATTTTTACCTCAAGAACTTTGGGGAACAAGATTCAAGAACTGCGCGATGCTTGAATGATCTTGCGCATGTACTAACCGATCAGGGTAAATATGACGAGGCGGAAGGAATGTTGCGCTGGGCTGTAGCGATTCGCGAAATAGTACTAGGCGCCCAACATCCGGATATCGCAGTAAGTTTCAATAATCTTGCAGAGTTACTTAGAGCAAAAGCTGATTTCGAAGGTGCATTGCATTTTCAGACAAAGAGTTTGTTGTTGCGCCAGCGGTCGATTGGCGCCGAGCATCCTATAACAGCCTCGAGCATTAATAATCTCGCCCTGATTTTTATGGATTTAGGCGATTTTGATAGATCACTCAATTTACTACAGCGATCATTAAAAATTGTTGAAAGCAGTCTTGGTCCACTTCATTCGCATGTGAGCACATCCTTGAACAACATCGCCCTTCTACTACAAGAGAAAGGAGATCTTGCTCAGGCGGAGATCTTTTTGAGAAAGGCTCTTGAAAATGAACTGTTGGTGCATGGAGAATTTCATCGGGTAATCGTGCGGGGATTGATTAATCTCTCTAGTCTCATGAAAAAAAAGGGAGAGTTTTTGGAGTCAGAGCTGGGATTCCGCCGTGCCCTATCAATATGTGAAAAAGTGCATGGTAGAAAACACACTGATACTGCACTTGTTTTATCGCATATTGCCCTTCTCCTTGAGGAATCAGAAGGTGACGAAGAGGTTGAATCGCTACATAGAGAAGCACTTGCTATCACGGAAGAAATCTTAGGTTCTCGCCATCCAGATACGGCCACCAAGCTAGAAAATCTTGCGTTGCATTTAAAGGATAAACGTTCCTATATCGAGGCTAAGGAGCTTCTGAGTCGAGCTGTATCAATACGTGAGTTGGCCGCTTCTAAGAATCTTGGCTTCGAACAACTAGACCTAGACTTGGCAGACGCATACATAAAACTCGGCGCCGTAATCTCTAAATCTAATACCGATTTTGAAAATTATAAAAAATATTTTAATAAAGGAATTGCCATCTTAAAAAAGTTAAAAGATAACAATCCTCAACATTCACGATATCTACGAGAGCTGAGCATTGCATTGCATAGCTTGGGTGCGGAGGCACAAGCTCGAGGAGATCTTTTAACAGCTCTTGATGCTTTTAACAGGAGTTTAGATCTCAACAAACAGCTTGCAATTCAAGAGCCCGAGAGCGCAAAGGCGCAGCGAGAGTTTGCGATTGCACAGAACCGAGTTGGTCAAGTGCTCAGGAAGCAGGGCAACTTGGAAGGTGCGCTTGAAGCCTTTCGAAAATCTATCGCCATTATTGAGTTTTCGGATGAGGTTAATGATTTCGATAAAGCTGAAATGCTTTACCACCTAGGAGACCTACTTGAACAGTTGGGCCAGTTGTCGGAGGCCGCACTGTGTTGGCAGCGAGAACTGGAATTCCGTCTGGCGATGGCATCTCGATCCGAGAACCCCTCCGAGGCGGATGATGAACTATCGTCTTGCTACAACCAGATCGGCAGTGTCCTAGAGGCGATTGCAGACTTCGAGGCCGCGCGCGAGGCCTTCAGCGAGTACCTTAAGCTCGCGCAGAATGTACTAGATAGCGATTATGAAGACCCCACAAAGCGGCGCAACGTGGCCGTGGGTCAAGCGAGTTTGGTGCGCGCAGAACTTGCTTTGGGCAACTTGGATCGAGCCCAAGATATTCACTCACAAGCCTCCGCAACCTTTCGGGCTCTGCTAGATGCCGATGATGTCGGCAGCCAAATGGACTGGGCTGTAATCCTTGCACTGGGTGTCGAGATTTCGCTGGCCGCTGGTCATTCGCCATCGGCGGCTAAGTTCCGAGAAGAGCTCCTTTCCTTGAACCTCGGTACGGAAGAACCGAAAGGACGTTTCCGCAAACGATTCATGCCGCTGATTCTGCTACACAGGGAAGCAGGTCAGAGATCGTAGGTGGCCTGCTGAGGCAGCCATACTTCAGCGGGCCCACCATAATCGGTCTCCTGCCCTAGGATCTCCAACAAGGATTCGAATCCACGGTCACTAAAAAAGCGATGTATCGCGACGGTATAAAGTTAGTGATGCGGAATTTACTAGCACACCAGTAAAAAAGCTTCTAACTCCCTCAACCGCATTGCATGGCGCCAGGTAACAGATTGAGACCTTATCAGCAATTTTAGTGGCCTTAGTCCAGTTAGGCGGTTTAGTCTCGGAGGCGCGAGAAGATTTGCGGTTGCTCTTACCAGCGCTGAGTATCATTGCTCAAGCTTGCGAATTTGTTGGGCACTTTGTTGGGCACTTTTTCGTGATCTGGCCCCAGAAAGCAAAAAAGCCAATCCGAAGATTGGCTTAAGTACTTGATTCTAATGGTCGGGGCGGCGGGATTCGAACTCGCGACCCCTTGCACCCCATGCAAGTGCGCTACCAGGCTGCGCCACGCCCCGACGAACCGCGGATTATATCAGAGCCGGCCTGCGCGGATGCAG
>JAIXWO010000026.1 GCA_027491235.1 Sphingomonadales bacterium | reverse complement strand
CTAACTGTTATTCCGAACCCAAGGGTAGATTCCCACGCGTTACGCACCCGTGCGCCACTAGACCCGAAGGTCTCGTTCGACTTGCATGTGTTAGGCATGCCGCCAGCGTTCGTTCTGAGCCAGGATCAAACTCTCAAGTTTGATGTCCGATCCAAAGTCAGGAGGAATAGTCCCAACGATGAACCGCTCATTTTCAAGGAGCCGTTCCTGCACAATATCATATTTACGTATGGATACGTGTATAGGACATGCTTGACCACAGGCCGAAACCTGAGGCCATGGAACGACTAATTTGGTTACCCGAGTTGCTGACACCTTGAAGCTGTCAGACCCGGGGCCGCCGCCCACATGTCCCTTCATCTAAACCGACAATGAGAAAGAGCACAAAAGGCCCGACAACAAATCCCTCCCCACTTGAGCGGGGGGTACCCGTTGTCCAGTCTGTTGCGGAAGCGGCGAAGGCCCGAAGTGCTCATCGCCGCGACAAGAGCTCCTCTACGGGCGACTCATTTTCCCGTCAACACCCTTCCGCAACTTTATTTCAATTTTTTTGCACGACACCGCAAACCCGTGGTTACCTTTGGCTGGCACGCGCGGCTTATGGAACGTGGGATACATCCCACCTCGCTTGGCATGTCCGAGCCCGTCCGGAGCGCAGTATTCTGGCGCTCAAGCCGCCAGATCGCGCGGCAGCTCGTGATGTGGGTATCGACAATCATGGTGGTTCGGTTGCTGCGCCCCGCAGTCTAAGGCCTTCTCGCCATAACGAAGGTTGTCATAGGCCTTTTCCGCTTTCTGGACGGTTATAGGCTCGCGCCCTCCCTGATGCAGGCCGATTCGATCGATGAGAGACGAATCAGGCAGGCGTTTGGCGGGCCGATTCTCTTGAATTGAGGTGCTGGCCGTTGCTCTGTTTATCGCCGCACCCCTTGCAGCCGCTTATCTCCGTTAGCCTATCATTGCCGACATGCTGCGCCGTCCATGTCTGCTCTATATAGCCACACCCCTCATGGCAGTGCTGTTCGCGGCGCTAGCGCGAGGCTTCTGCAACCTAGCGGGATCGTCGCCTTCTTTGATATTGATGTGACGATGTTGCCGGCTCTTGCAGAGCTGTCCCTGGTCGCTCTGTCAGGTGCAGCGATCCATCTTGGATTGTTCTGTCGCGGTGCACGACATCAAGGATCAAGCAGACTGAATATAGCGTCGCATCGCCTCTGCCTCTGATTCGATCTTTTCGATCCGATGTTTCACGAGGTCCCCGATCGAGATGAAGCCAACCAAGCCTTCGGCATCGACAACAGGAAGGTGACGGATCCGTCGACGAGTCATGAGAGACAAGGCGCCAAGCACCGCGCAGTCTGAGTCGACTGTCATGGCTGGCGTCGTCATCACTTCACTTACCGGACGTTCGAGGGCGGCTGCGCCCTCTTTTGCCAGGCCATAAACAACGTCGCGCTCCGAGAAGATGCCCAGAACCGCGCCGTCATTAATGACCGGCAAAGCGCCGATCCGATGTTTGGCGAGCATGGTGACAGCCTCGGCAACCGAAGCTTCACTTGTAATCGAAAGAACGCTCGCACCTTTGGTTTGCAGAATTGCCTTCACACTCATGTCAGGCCTTCCTCTCTCTCGTGATCGCATTTCGCGTCGATCTGGCTTGATGCTCCCACGATTCGGGCGCAAAGGAAAGCCATGGACGCACCTCGCTCAGCTTTGGATGATCCCGAATACGCTGCCTTCGCATGGGGCCGCTACAAGCGCCTGATGCTTTGGATGGCTTTGGCCTCTCTGACAGCCACCATTGGCTGCCTCTATTTGCTCAGCTCCCTGATCGGTGAGATCCCGATTCATATGCTGATCGCGACCTCCGCGGGTGTGTTTGCATCTGTGATGCTGGCGTCTGCTCTAATGGGGCTCGTCTTTCTGTCGGCTGGATCGGGACATGACGATACAGTCAAAGAATTTGACGCGCTAAACGACCCTGAATGAGCGAGGAGATTCTGTCGCCGGTCTTAAGGGTCCTGCCCGAACCAGCTGACATTAACTCCAACGGCCATATCTTTGGCGGCTGGGTGCTGGCGATGATGGACCGCGCGGGCGGCATCGCTGCCGGGCGTGTCGCCGGAGGACGCTGCGCCACGGTCGCTATTGAAGCGATGGAGTTCATCGCCCCCATCCTGCTTGGCGATCTGATTTCTATTTATGCCAGCGTTGAGCGCAGAGGCCGTACATCTGTCGCCATACGGCTCGATGTTCTTGCTGAACGGAAACGTGGCGAGGAACATGTGAAGGTCACAACAGGCGTGTTCACCTTTGTGGCGCTGGATGATGATTTCCGGCCGAGGCCCCTGCCCCCTGCTTGAGCGAACCGCAGGCGGTATCGATCCGGCCAGCCTAAAACAAGATGGCCCGCGCGCCCTTTTCGGAACGCACGGGCCGAAACATGCGCTGCTTTTTTAAAAGTCGAAGCTCGCACGCACCGCAAGAGCATCTGTCGAATAGGAGCGCTGGTCGATGGGCTTGGCCGAGACCGGAACGGCCGTTGCAGCCAGCGGTCCGCCTTCCACCTCGGTGTGAATATAGTTGACGAGGAAACGCATATTATCCTGCGGGATCCACGTCAGGCCCAACAGATAGCCGGTTTGAGTTCCCCCGCGCGCCAAACGACTGGCCACTGACGCGAGGCTGGTGGCCCCCGTCGTGAAGTTAGTGGTGAGCGCATTCTTCAATTTGTTTGAGTTGAGATTCAGATAGTCAAACCGGCCTGTGATCTGGAAAGCTCCAGAACCGCCCTTGCTGAACGGGTTGAGAACCTTGGTACGGTCCCACAGCCCGTTCTTATAGCCGCGGGTTTCCCCGGTTAGAAAATAGCCGACCTCAAAATGCCCGCCGAAGAATCCTGGATTGCCATCCGGCGTCACGCCTGTGCCTCCTGCAAAGGCATCTAACCCGGTCGAAATGGTGCCCGGCGCGTAAGCCCGTGTCTTCAGATATTGTGCCTCTCCGCCAATGTGCAGCGATTTGAACACTCCATAGAGCTCCGCGCCAAAGATATCGTCGCCCGTAGCGGCAAAACTGCCGGTATCGACGAGGCGAACGTCCGTCGTCTGGAGAAACGGACGGGCGCGGTAGCGCGCGAATTGGTTCGTAGAGAACGAACCTTGAGACACAGTGGGAACCCCATTGTCGTTCGATTGGAACTCCCGATGCTGATAATTTGCCCCGATATGCACAAATCCGCCGAGCAGATTGGGGGTATAGGTCGCACGAACTGCCCCCATCCATCCGTTATTGTCGATCGAGGCATCAATCGTATGGGCAGTGAACAAGGCCACATCGAAGCGGAACAAATTGTCGGCCGTCTTCAAGCCAACGGCAGCGCCAAGACGACGGGTGTTGATAAAGGCATCGTTGATTTGGCCGCGTTCAATGAACGAGGACCAGCGCGAGCTGCTGATCTGCTCCATCCCGCTGAGCGTATCAAAGTTCCCTAGGGTAATAGCGTATGGCTTGTTTGCAGGCGTATAAGCGATGGTGACATCGCCAAAGCCAAGGACGCTGTTGGCGTAATCGGCTTCAGCTTTGTAAGCAAAGCCGCCGGGGATCGTACCTTCGACGCCCAAACGGATCCGCCGGAAACGCGAGTTAAAGCCAAAGTTGCGGTTCGCCGCATAGTTGGCGGGCTTCTCGGTGTAGGCCGCGTCAAGCATAAGGCGTCCACGCACTTTGAATGACCAGCCTTCTTCGGCATCCGCCCATTGCGGCGCGCCCTTCCAGCTCGGCGTCGCTTTGGGCAGCGCCTTCTTTATTTCATCCAGCTGGGTCTGAAGCGCCGTAATCTGAGCTTCGAGGAGTTCGACACGTTGGTCAGATGCAGTAACATTCGCTTCATCTGCCGCGACGGTCAGCAACGACGGATCGTCGGGCGACGGTGCGTCAGCGGGTGGTTCGGCTTCGCCCGAGGCCAACTGCGCAAACGCGGGCGACGCAAACAGCATCGTGCTGGCCATGAGACCGACGGCGAGTGATTTAAACCGGGTCATAAGGCACCCCTTCTCTGTTTGATCAAATTACTTGAGGCCAGCGCCGCTCATTGGGGTCAGGGTTGTTGCCAACCCCTGATTCCGTTTGCGAACGGCGTCGGGCAGCGCAATCAGTCCAAGTTTCATCAGGTAGCCCTGCGGGCCGAAGGTCGCTTCGCGGACAAACTCCGCAGAATAAGCCCGAATGCCGGGGATCGCCTTGGCATGTGCGTTCTTCACATAGAAATACAAGGGCCGCGCACCGGGATAACGAAAACTCGCAATCGTCTGATAGGTAGGCGTTACGCCATTAATGGACACGCCCTTCAGCAGGTTCAGATTCTCTTCCAGATATGAGTAGCCGAACAGGCCGACTGTACCGGGATTCGCTTCCAGCTTTTGAACAATGAGATTATCATTCTCGCCGGACGTCACATAGGCGCCGTCTTCGCGGATGCCTTTACAGATCGAATTATACTTTGCCTCATTCGACTTCTTGAGTGCGGCCATCGCCGGGCTTGCCGCGCAAGCAGGCTCCATAAAAAGATCTTCGATGGATGAACGCGTTCCCGACGTGGACGGGGGACCGTAGATGCGGATTGGCAAAGCAGGCAGATTACCGTTCACGTCTTTCCAAGTTTTGGTCGTGTTTGGCTTTCCGAACGGCGCCTTTGCGAGCGCGACATAAACATCACGAAGCGAAAGATTCGTCAGACCCGTCTTTTTGGAGGTGCCTATGGCAAGGCCATCAAGGCCAAAGGCAATTTCTGTAACCTGGGCAACGCCATTGGCTTGGCACGTCTTAAACTCCGACGCCTTGATGCGGCGCGAAGAGTTTACGATATCGGGATGCTGTGCACCGACACCACCGCAGAAGAGCTTGATGCCGGCACCGCTGCCCGTCGATTCGACAACAGGAGCCGGCACTCCGGGGTTCGCACGCGCAAAACGTTCCGAAACGGCCTTTGAGAATGGATAGACTGTAGAGGAGCCGACGATGCGTATGTTGCGCCGCATCTGAGCGTTGGCTGGAACTGCGACAACACCCGAGACTACGAGCGCTGCCAGAAACTTGGCGGAGGTTTTCATGATTACCCTTCCTGCATGAACCGCGCAGGAACGAGTCTTGCTGCGCTGTCGACCCCACTAGGGGTCGACAATGACGATTCAGTGACAGAAAAGTTTCAGTTTTATGTCAGCCTATTCAGCAGCTTCCGTTTCCGCATCCGAGACCGCAGCACGACGCGGACGACCGCGACGGCGTGGAGCGGGCTCTGCGTCGAGATCAATTGCCGGGTCCGTCGAGACACCAAGAGCTGGCGGAAGGATAGCGACGTCAATCGTCGCCGATTCTTCTGATCTTTCGCGCGGCGCATCTGCGGCAGAAGCATTGTCCCGACGCGGACGGAATTCGCGTTTTTCCCGAGGCTCACGTGGCTCCCGAGGTTCGCGTGGCTCACGAGGCGGGCGACGGTCACTCTGCGCAGGCGCAGGCGAAGGCTCATCTTGCCCTTCATTCCCATAGGCCCCGGACTCGCCGTCAGACATGTCGAGATTCTCGCCCTCGTCACCGTCTTCATTCTGCCAATCATCACGGCGGGGCTGACGCGTGTCTTCAGAGCGCGCGCGGCTTTCCGCCACGATCCGGAAATAGTGATCCGCGAACTGGAGATAATATTCCGTCAGAACACGATCGCCCTGAAGCTGCGCCTCGCGCGCCAGATTCTTGTATTTCTCAAGCATCTGCGGCGCATTGCCGCGCGCCCGGTTATCGATACGGCTGCCATTGTCCTGGCGGCCACCACCGTTGTTGCCCGGCGAACCACGACCGCGTCCGCGACGACGACCCTGCTGACGATTATTAAGCAAGTGATCTGATCCTTAAACTCAAGGGATTCGTTCCAAACTCTCCGACGTAGCGGAAAACCTCAATGGTGGAGTGCTCCTGTAGCGCTCCAACAGCCAAGCATGCATTATACAGCCCGGTTCTCGGTGAGATCAGCGGCGCGGTTCCAAGCTTCCCTGCAAACGGCGCTTCGCCTTTCGACGTCTGCCGTAGCATAGAATACGTCAATTCCAAGCGAAATTATAGTGATTTGGTCAGGATCAAGCAGCGGTCCCGTCCGCCAAGGTCTGGTCGAACGTCGACCGCCAAACCAGCATCGCGAAACAGGGCTCCCACACTTTGCGCCTGATCAAAGCCAATTTCCACAGCCGCACAGCCGGTTGGCGAGAGCAGGCGCGCAATCTGGGGCGCAAGAACACGATAGCCGTCTAGCCCATCGCCCCCGGCAAATAGCGCCTCTCGGGGCTCGAAGTGCACGACCGTAGCCGGAAGCTCGGCATCGGTTGAAATATAAGGTGGGTTGCAGAGGATCAGATCGAAGGGGCCATCAACGCCCTGCCCCCAATTGCCAGCGCAGAGCCGCACGCGCGCCTGAAAGCCGCAACGAGTGGCATTTTCAGCAGCAACCGCAAGCGCCATGGGCGATTGATCAACACCCATGCCCTCGGCCTCCGGAAACTCCGACAAAGCCGCCAGAAGCAACGCGCCGGATCCAGTGCCAAGGTCAAGAATGGTCGCAGGCGCCCGCGGGCCGAACCATTTCAGCGCCGCTTCGATCAGCGTCTCGCTGTCAGGCCGGGGAATGAGGACGCCGGGCAGGACCTTAAGGTCTAGCGTCCAGAATTCGCGGTGGCCCAGAATATAGGCGACCGGTTCACTCGTCATTCGGCGATCAACCAAAGTCAGGAAGCCCGCAGGCACCTCTGCGTCCAGATGCGAGAGAAGCAGAGAATTGCGGTCAATATCGAGCAGATGCGCGGCCAGCAGTTCCGCGTCTAATCGGGACGTATCACTGACCTCTGCAAGGCGGGACGCAGCAGCCGTCAGGGCCTCACGCAGTCTCATCCAACCCTGCCAGACGTTCCGCCTGATCCGCCGACATCAGCGCGTTGATCAATTCGTCCATCTGTCCCATCAGAATTTCAGGAAGCCGATGCAACGTCACATTGATGCGATGGTCCGTCACGCGGCCTTGCGGGAAGTTATAGGTCCGGATGCGTTCCGAGCGGTCGCCCGAGCCAACCATGGATTTGCGAGCGCCGGAACGTTCCGCGTGAAGCAGTTCCCGTTCCCGCTCATAGAGCCGCGTGCGCAGAACCTGCATCGCTTTGGCGCGGTTCTTATGCTGCGATCTTTCATCCTGCTGGATGACGACAAGCCCCGTCGGGATGTGCGTGATGCGAATGGCGCTGTCCGTCGTGTTAACGCCCTGCCCGCCCGGCCCTGATGAGCGATAAATGTCCACGCGCAGATCTTTCTCTTCGATCTGAACGTCTACTTCTTCCGCCTCGGGCAGAACCGCAACGGTGGCCGCCGACGTATGGATGCGCCCGCCACTCTCAGTCGCGGGCACGCGTTGGACCCGGTGTACGCCGGATTCAAACTTCAGTTTCGCGAACACGCCATTGCCGACAATCGACGCGACGACTTCTTTAAAGCCGCCGACGTCGGATTCACTGGCGGAGATGATCTCAACCTTCCAGCCCTGCATTTCGGCATAGCGCTGGTACATGCGGAAAAGATCACCAGCGAATAAGGCGGCTTCATCGCCACCTGTGCCGGCGCGGACTTCCAGCATGGCGGAACGATCATCGGCGGCATCCTTCGGCAAAAGGCGCAGCGCCATATCGCGTTCAGCCTCCGGCAGCTGCTCGCGCACAGAGACAAGCTCTTCCTCCGCCATTTCGCGCATATCGGGGTCGTCGAGCATGGCCTGCAGATCGACAAGATCGGTGCGGAGACGCTGCAATTTGGACGCCACCTCCGCGACCGGCTCAACCTCGGCATATTCCTTGGACAACGCGACAAATCGATCTGGCGCGAGTTCACCCGATGCGAGTTGATTTTGAAGTTCATCGCGGCGCGCCAAAATAGCGCCCAAACGGTCAGCAGAAATGGCTGTCATTTAGAAACCGCCTGCACAAGGTCAGCAAGTGCAACCGAGTGTTGTTCACCTGTTTGAAGGTTTTTGAGCGCCGCCTCACCGCGTGCCAGTTCATCATCGCCTAGAATGACAGCATATCGGGCAGACCAGTCGTTTGCCTTTTGCATGCGGCGCTTCATATTGCCTTTATAGGTCATGTCCGTCGAAATGCCGGCGCGGCGGAGGTCCGCTACAATGCCGGTTGCGGCCAGTGCTGCCGCATCGCCCATCGGGACAACAGCGACGGTGATGCTGGTCTCGGGGGCAGTATCCAGCAGCATGGCGAGCCGTTCGATCCCGGCCGCCCAGCCGACCGCCGCGGTCGGAGGTCCACCCAGACTTTCCATCAGACCATCATAGCGCCCGCCACCCAAAACAGTGCCTTGGGCACCGAGCCGGTCCGTCACAAACTCAAAGGCTGTGTGACGGTAATAATCGAGCCCGCGCACCAACCGGCTATCGCGCACCCAGGCAACCTTGGCTGCCTGCAAACCTTCCGTCACGCTCCCAAAAAAGTCCCGAGCCTCATCGGTAATGTAGGTGTCGATATCGGGCGCTGCATCCGCAATCGGGCGGTCCCGCGGATCTTTGGAATCGAGAATGCGCAGCGGATTCTTTGCCAACCGTTCCCGGCTGTCGTCCGAAAGATCGTCCTGATGATCCGAGAAATACTCAATGAGCGCCGCACGCCAGGCCGCGCGCGTGCCACCATCGCCCAAGGTGTTCAAACGCAGGGTCACACCGTCCGAAATGCCGAGCTCGCGCAGGAGCTGATCCGCGAACACCAGAAGCTCAACATCGGCTGCCGGTTCCGGTGCGCCGATAATCTCCGCATCAATCTGATGGAACTGGCGATACCGCCCCTTTTGCGGCCGCTCATAGCGGAAGAGCGGGCCGTGCGTACCGACCTTGAGCGGTGCATGCTGCTGCCACCCTTCGGTCAGGAAGGCCCGGCAGATACCTGCTGTAAACTCTGGCCGCAGCGTGATCGATTCTCCGCCGCGATCCTCAAAACTGTACATTTCCTTGGAAACGACATCAGTCGTCTCTCCAAGCGAGCGGGCGAAAACCGCTGTGGGCTCGATCACGGGCACTTCAATGCGACGAAACCCATAGAGCCTGCGCACACGTTCAAAAGTCGAAACGACATGGGCGAACCTGTCCGCCGTCTCTCCGAACATATCTTGCGTGCCCCTGACGGGCCGAGGAGTTTCAATCTTCGCCATGCGCAGCGCCCTATAGCTACTGGACCGTCTGCGCAAATCCCTGCATGACTTCGAAAAGCAAATTTAGAGGATTTGATGAACCTGCGTCTCGCCGTGCTGCCCCTGTCGATGTTCTCGACACTCGCCCTTGCCCAACCGATACCGCCCGCAAAAGACACGGCCTTCCCCGGCACCATGACGTTGCAGGTGGATGCAACAGACACCGACCGCGCCATTTTCGATGTGCGCCAAACGATACCTGTAACGTCCTCCGGCCCGATGGTTCTCCTCTTTCCAGAGTGGATTCCCGGCAGCCATGCGGCACGCGGCGAAATCGAAAAGCTCGCCGGTCTCGTCATAAAAGCAGGCGGCAAGACCATAGACTGGCGCCGTGACGCGACCAACGTGTATGCATTTCACCTGACTGTTCCATCTGGCGTCCGTCAGTTGGATGTCAGTTTCAAGTTCCTCTCAGCGACAGAACGTGATCAGGGCCGCGTGGTTGTGACCCCGGACATGATGAACCTGCAATGGCAGTCTGTTTCGCTCTATCCGGCAGGGTGGTTCACGCGTCGTATCCCAGTTTCTGCCAGTGTGACCTGGCCTGCGGGATGGAGGGCGGCAACCGCTCTGCGGCCCGCGGCGACATCCGGCGACACGGTCCGCTATCAGACGGTCGACTATGAAACGCTCGTGGACTCCCCCACTTTTGCCGGACGGCATTTCTCTGCTGTCGACCTTGGGCATAATGTCACACTGAACATGGTGGCCGATGATGCGAAATATCTGGCTCCAACACCCGCGCAGATCGAAATCCACCGAAAACTTGTCGATCAGGCGGTCAAGCTCTTCAGAACGGTGCCCTATGATCATTATGACTTCCTCCTTGCGCTGACGGACCAGTTGGGCAGCATTGGCAGGGAACACCACAGATCCTCGGAAAATGCGGTCAACCCAGAGTATTTTACCGATTGGAACAGCGGACCCGGCCGTCGTAACCTGCTCGCACATGAATTCAGCCATACTTGGATCGGCAAATATCGCCGCCCCGCCGGGCAAATGGTGCCCGATTTCAGCATCCCGCTCGTGAATGATCTCTTGTGGGTCTATGAAGGACAGGATCAATTCTGGGGTTACGTCCTTGGTGCGCGATCCGGCCTGTTCAGCAAGCAGGAAACGCTAGATGCATTCGCCTCAATCGCCGCCAACCAAGATAACCGCCGCGCGCGCGACTGGCGCGATGTTGAAGATACGACACGCGATCCCGTCATTACGGACAGGCGCCCCAAAGGCTGGGTCAGCTATCAGCGCAGCGAAGACTATTACAATGAAGGCCTGCTCATCTGGCTTGATGTGGATGCGACACTGCGCGCCAGAACCGGCGGAGCCAGAGGCATGCAGGATTTTGTCCGGCAGTTCGTGGCAGGTCCCGACGGCAAATGGGATGCAAGGTCCTTCACCTTTAATGACGTTGTTGCGATCCTAAACGAGCTCTCGCCCTATGACTGGGCTGGTTTCCTCAAAGAACGGATCAACGGCAAGTCCCGAAGCGCGCCGCTCGGAGGCCTTACTCTTGGCGGTTATCGCTTGGTCTATGCATCGGAGCCGACCAGTTTCCTCCGTGATCAGGAGAAGCGGAGTGGTGAGACGAATTTCAACTACTCGCTCGGGATGTCGGTCGGAAAGAATGGCCATGTTTCCAGCGTGATTTGGGATGGCCCCGCCTTTAAACAGGGCCTCACCACGGCTGCCGAACTGCTCGCAATCAACGGTCGCGCCTATTCCGACGAAGCTCTGCGCGATGCCATCGTGGCCGCTGAAGGTGGGAAGGACCCAATCAAACTCATTGTCCGCTCCGGCCGTCTGGTCCGGGAAGTCGCCATCCAATGGAATGGTGGACTGCGCTATCCCCGGCTGGAGAAGATCGGCGTTGGAGAGACCAGCTTAGACAGATTGTTGATGCCGCTGCCGTAAGGGAAGGTCCCAACCGCATCCTTCATTTCGGTCTCTATGAACCGTGCGGATTTCCAGCCAAACTGGCTTTGCTGCAACGCACAACGCCGCTAAAGGGCGTTCATCATGAGAATCGACCTGATCCCCGCGGGGGACAATCCGCCCGAGACCCTCAACGTACTCATCGAAGTCCCCATTGGGGGCGAGCCGGTTAAATATGAATTCGACAAGGCGAGCGGGGCTCTCTTTGTGGACCGCATCCTCCACACGCCAATGCGCTACCCGGCGAATTATGGCTTCGTGCCCCACACGCTGGGTGAAGACGGAGATCCGCTGGATGCGCTTGTCATTGCGCGTTCGCCGATCATTGCCGGTGCTGTGATCAAGGTACGTCCCGTGGGTGTCCTCTTGATGGAAGACGACAAGGGCGGTGATGAAAAGCTGATTACCGTGCCGCTGGACACAACCTTTCCTTATTACAGCGAAGTCAGCGGGCATGACGATCTGCCACCAATTGTGACGCAGCAGATCGAGCACTTCTTTACGCACTATAAGGATCTGGAGCCCGGCAAATGGGCGAAGATCAAAGGTTGGGGCGACGCCGACGAAGCGAAACGCATCATCATAGATTGCATCGAACGCGCAAAAGCCAAAGGCATCTGAAGCCAACGCCGGGAAGGTGGCTAGGCCCCTTCCCGCCTAACACCTTTCAGGCGGCAGTTGTTTCGATGTGAACCGGTTGCTGCCGGGCAGAAATCAAACAACCGGCTACAATCATTCCTGTCCCGATAAGCGTTTCAAGCGTCAGTGGCTCGCTAAAGAAGATCCATCCGATGATCGCCGCCCAGATGAATGCGGTATACTCTACTGGCACGAGTAGCTGCGCCTCTGCGCGCCCGTAAGACCAAGACAAGAGCAGCATGGACACAAAAGTGAGCGCTGCCGCGAAAAAGATAGGCAGCGTGTGTTCGCTTCCCGGCAGCGTCGCCAACCAGGGAGATGCAAGTGCCATCGCCGCAAAAGCGAACAAGTTAACGAAAAAGGCGACTTCCACTGGTGTGGCAAGCTGCGCCTGCTGGCGCTGCAGAATAAGATTATAGGCGTAGAGGACCGCAGACAGAAGGATGGCGGCAACGCCCATAAGCGCTTCACTGTCATGCTGACCGCCAATGCGTCCTGAGAGGATGACGCCCACCCCCGCCAAACCCAGAAGCGAGGCGATGATAGAGTGGCGACTGATCCGTTCTTTGAGAATGATCGAGGCGAGGAAGAGTGTGATGATCGGGGCGATAAAGCTCAGCGCGATCCCCTCGGCCAACGGCACGCGGGCGATCCCCCAGAAAAAGGCGAAGGCCAGCGCCCCCCCGACAATACCTCGGATAACGTGCAAACGCATGGCAGCCGGGCTTGGCCAGCGCGATCGGGTCAACAGAAACGCGCTGCCGCCGATCAGGAACCCAGCGCCCTGACGCCACAGCATCGCATTATAGGCACCGATCGCCAGGACGAGCCCCTTCATGACGCCGTCCATGACCGAAAACAGCGCAATGCCAACGCACGCGACCGCGAACGGAATAAGTACCGATTGTGTGCCCCTGCTCACGCGCCGCACTTATTTCAAAGTGCCCGTGCCGCCGCCATCGATATTGATCTTCTGGCCCGAGGCATAAGCATTTGCAGGCGAAACCAACCACACGACTGCTGCGGCGACATCTTCGGGAACCGAGACGCGGCCGAAGGGGAAACTCTTGTCTAATTCATGGATGTCGGACACGCCGGCGACGGCCTTGGCGAGCTTTTCACCCATGTCCGATACTGTCAGACTGGGCGCGACAATGTTGACGCGGATCCCGTTCTTCTGCTCTTCCTTGGCAAGCGTGAGCGCCAGAGCCTCGCATGCAGCCTTCCCCATGTTGTAGGGCGCACCATTGGCCGAATGATTAAGCGTTGCGACACTGGAAATCATGATGATATCCGCGCGCGCATTTTTGCGGAGGTGCGGGAGTGCGCATTTGGACATGAAGTGCGGCGCGAAGGCATGAACGCGCATGACGCGCTCAAACTCGGCAGGGTCTGTATCGGCGACGGTCTTACCGCGGCTTGCAATACCAGCGTTGTTGATCAGGATGGAAAGCCCGCCAAAATCAGCGGCGACCATCTCGACCATCGCTTCGCATTGCGCAAAGTCATCTACCGAAGCGCCATAAGCCTTTGCGCTGCGGCCCATAGCGCGAATCTCCGCGACCACTTCTTCCGCTGCATCAGCATTGCCACGATAGTTGACCGCGACGTTTGCACCTTCACGGGCCAGCGCCAGTGCGATCCCGCGCCCGATGCCGCGCGACCCGCCCGTGACCAAGGCGACGCGGCCTTCCAACTGTCCTGCGCTCAAAAGAAATCTCCCCCTCCAATGCCTTGGAGAGGGAGATGAACGTTAGCAACGATTCCGGCAAGTGCCGGAAGTGTCAGGCAGCGAGCTTACGCAGCACATATTGCAGGATGCCGCCGTTCATGAAGTACTCGACCTCATTCGCGGTATCGATGCGGCAGAGCGCATGGAAGCTGAACGTCGAACCATCCTTGCGGGTGACCGCGACCTCAACGTCCTGACGCGGCTTGAGGTCGGCGACGCCCTTGATCGTATAAGTGTCGTCACCCGTCAGGCCGAGCGAGGTGCGGCTTTCGCCGTCCTTGAACTGCAGCGGGAGGACGCCCATGCCGACGAGGTTGGAGCGGTGGATACGCTCGAAGCTCTCCACGATCACCGCGCGCACGCCGAGCAGGTTGGTGCCCTTCGCCGCCCAGTCGCGGCTGGAGCCCGTGCCATATTCCTTACCGGCGATGACGACGGTCGGGGTGCCATCCGCTTTGTGCTTCATCGCGACGTCGTAGACTGCGCCGACATCTTGGCCGTAGCGGGAGAAACCACCTTCGATTCCGGGGACCATTTCGTTTTTGATTCGGATGTTGGCGAAGGTACCGCGCATCATGACGTCGTGGTGGCCGCGGCGGGCGCCGTAGGAGTTGAAGTCCGCCTTGGCGACCTGATGCTCCATAAGCCATTGACCTGCGGGCGAATCTGCCTTGATCGAGCCCGCGGGCGAGATGTGGTCGGTGGTGATCGAGTCACCGAGGATCAACAGCGGCTTCGCCTCGATGATGTCCGCGACCGGCGCCGGCGTCATCGTCATGCCTTCAAAGTACGGCGGGTTGGCAACATAGGTTGAACCTGCGCGCCACTGATAGGTTTCCGAGCCGGTGACGTTGATCGCCTGCCAATGCGCATCGCCCTTATAGACGTCGGCATAGCGCGCCTGGAACATGGCGCGGTCCATGCAGCCCGCCATGGTCGAGTAGACTTCGTCGTTGGTCGGCCAGATGTCCTTGAGATAAACGTCCACGCCATCCTTGCTGACACCGACCGGCGTCGAGACGAAGTCCTCAATGACCGTGCCCTTGAGCGCATAAGCCACAACCAGCGGCGGCGAAGCGAGGAAGTTCGCGCGCACGTCCGGTGAGACGCGGCCTTCAAAGTTGCGGTTGCCGGAGATGACGGCAGCAGCCACCAGTCCATTCTCGTTGATTGCCTTTGATAGCGGCTCCGCCAGCGGACCGGAATTGCCGATGCAGGTCGTGCAGCCATAGCCGACAAGGTTGAAGCCAACCGCATCGAGGTGTGACTGAAGGCCGGCGCGCTCCAGATAGTCGGTGACGACCTGAGATCCCGGCGCAAGCGACGTCTTGACCCAGGGCTTCGGCTTCAGGCCAAGCTCATTCGCCTTCTTCGCGACGAGGCCGGCAGCCACGAGCACACCGGGGTTCGACGTGTTGGTGCAGCTGGTGATGGCGGCGATCACAACGTCGCCGTCGCCCAGATCAAAGTCCTTACCCGCCACCGGAACGCGCGTCGGCGCCTTCTTATAGGTGTTGGCCATATCGGCGTTGAACACATCGTCCACTTCGGGAAGCGAGACGCGGTCCTGCGGGCGCTTCGGACCCGCCAGCGACGGCACGACCGTCGACAGGTCGAGTTCCAGCGTTGAGGAGAAGATCGGCTCAACCGACGGGTCGATCCAGAAACCCTGTTCCTTGGCATAGGCTTCAACAAGCGCGATCTGTGCTTCTTCACGGCCCGTCAGGCGCATATAATCGAGCGTCTTGTCGTCAATGCCGAAGAAGCCGCACGTCGCGCCATATTCCGGCGCCATATTGGCGAGCGTCGCGCGGTCGGCGAGCGTCAGCGCGGCGAGACCAGGTCCGAAATACTCAACAAAGCGGCCAACAACGCCGTGCTTACGGAGCAAATTGGTGCAGGTCAGCACAAGGTCCGTCGCTGTCACGCCTTCCATCAGCGCGCCGGTAAACTTAAAGCCGACAACTTCGGGGATGAGCATCGAGACCGGCTGGCCGAGCATTGCGGCTTCGGCTTCAATGCCGCCCACGCCCCAGCCAAGCACGCCAAGACCGTTGATCATCGTCGTGTGGCTGTCCGTGCCGACGCAGGTGTCGGGATAGGCGACCGTCGCGCCGCTTTCATCCACGCTCGTCCATACCGCCTGCGCGATGTTTTCAAGGTTCACCTGATGGCAGATGCCCGTGCCCGGCGGTACCGCGTAGAAATTGTTGAGCGACTTGGAGCCCCATTTCAGGAAGTCATACCGCTCCATATTGCGCGCATATTCGATTTCAACGTTCTGCTCGGCCGCCTTGGGGTGGCCGAATTCGTCCACCATGACGGAGTGGTCGATGACGAGGTTGACGGGGACGAGCGGATTGATCTTCGACGTATCGCCGCCCAGCTTCGCAATCGCATCACGCATCGCGGCCAGATCGACAACGCACGGCACGCCTGTGAAATCCTGCAACAGCACGCGCGCGGGGCGATACTGGATTTCATTGTTCGATTCCGTGGGGTTCTTCTGCCAGTCCACAATCGCCTGAACGTCGCTGGTGGCAACCGTGAAGCCGCCATCTTCAAAACGCAGCAGATTTTCGAGAAGCACCTTCATGGAAAATGGCAGACGCGACACATCACCCAGCTTGGCCGACGCCTTTTTCAGGGAGTAATAAGCATAGGCCTTGCCCCCAACCGTCAATGTATCGCGGGTGCCAAGCGTGTCTTTGCCGGTCATGGTCATGATGTGCGCGTCCTCATTCTTCGCCAATGTGCGCCCCGCCGGTGGGGAGGACGGTGCCGAACAGTGCGGCCCGTTTATCCGGCGAAAAGCAGGTTGAATTTCAGGCAAAGCCGTTGCGACGGACGGGGGGGAGAGTCAAGGGGTGGGGGGTGTTGGTTCACACGGGGGCGCGGCGAAGCTGAGGGCAAATCCTCCCCTTCCCCACCCCCGTCACCCCGGACTTGATCCGGGGTTTGGCTGTGCGCCGAATGGGTCGAAGAAAAGCCAAGCCCCGTGTCAAGCACGGGGCGACAGGGTGAGGTGGAACCCTCCCCAAAAAAAAGGGCGCCGGTTGCCCGACGCCCCTTCCATCGAACTGAGCCCGATAAATCAGGCAGTCTGTGCCAGCCGTGACGGGCGGCGGCGCAGGGCGGTGCCGGCAAGGCCGAAGCCTGCGAGCATCAAAGCCCAGCTTGCCGGTTCCGGCACACCATTGGCAGCGGCGATATAAGAGAAGTTGCGCGCGCCAATGTAGCCGTTGGAGAGCGTGAAGCTCTTGATATCTGCCGTGGCACGTTGGAAGCCATAATAGGCATTGGGTGCGAAGTTGTTTGTGTTGCCGTTATTGGCAAGGTTCACATAGGGCTCAAGCTCCGCGCCATTCTCATCAAAGATACGCATCAAAATCGAATTGTTGGCTGACGTGCCGAGCGCCCAATTGAGCTGCGCCAACACCCCTGCCGTTGGCGTATCAAAGGTGAAGGTCATCACCGAATATGCGCCGCCCCGAGACCCTTCATTGAGTCCGGCCATCGGCGCCTCGTTAAACCAGGCGCCATTCGACCCAAAGCCATAGCCCTGCGTCCATCCAAAAACACTGTCATCATTGTCAGATGTAAAAGTGATGGGACCAAAGCTCTGCGGGGCACCCGTTTGCAAATTGTCTGCCGGCATGGTGATCGCCGTGCCACCGACAAGACTGGTGACAAAGGCGGCATGGGCCGGCGCTGCAAACAGCATCGTTGCCGCCGTGAGACAAAAAATCTTCTTCATCGATTCCCCCTAAACGACTAAACAAATTTCTGATTTAATTGGATAAATTTTATCTCTCAATAAATCAGGAAGCGACCTTGAAGAAAAGGCTAACAATAGAGTCACCAATACTCAATCAAGATTTTCCCACCCTTGTTTCAAAGCGGGACAAGCTTTCGCAACGGAGGTGTTGAGGGCAAATCCCCCCCCCCTCTCCTACCCCGTCACCCCGGACGTGATCCGGGGTTTGGCTTTGCGCCCAGCGGGTCGAAGAAAAGCCTAGCCCCGTGTCAGGCACGGGGCGACGAAGGTGGGGGGGGTGTTGGGGCCGCAACACAACTTCACATTGCGCTCCCCCTCACCCTGCCCTCTCCCTCCGGGGGAGAGGGTGAGTCTGGCACGATCCCCCCATGCGGCCCACACTGCCCCCTCTCCCCTGGAGGGAGAGGGTTGGGGCGACGGGGAGAGGAACCCAAAAAAACCATTTTCCTACACGAACCTTTTTGGTTATATGAACCGCCTTTTCAAAAACCGGAAAGGCACATTCATGACATCCCAACCCCGAAAGACGGACGCGCCAGCGCCCGCCTCTGTTGCAGACATCCCCGCCGGGCCGCCCATTTCCATGTCCAAGCTCCTCCCCGGCCTGCGGGTGCGGCATGATGGGTGGACGCAGGCGCGGACGCAGCGGTTTCTGGATACGCTCGCCCATACCGGCTGCGTGACGGATGCGGCGCGGGTGGCGGGGATGTCAGACGTTGGGGCGCGGCGGTTGTATAAGCGGTTCCCGGCCTTTGCCGCGGCCTGGGATGACGCGCTGGCCCGCGCGCAAAAGGGGCTTGTCGCTATTGCCTATCAGCGCGCGGTGGAGGGGAAGGAGACGATCATCTTCCGTCGGGGCGAGGAATATGAGCGGCGGATTTCCCCGTCGGATGCGATGCTGAGCCTGCTGGTGAAGCGCGGCGATCTGGCGGGGGACGGTGCGCGGGCGATCAACCCAGACACCACACTCACTTTTGCCGAACAGCGGGACGGCTGGGTGTTCAACGTTGCGGGCAAGAAAGTGAAGGGGCAAAGACCCGGCGACCTTGCCGCTCAGGTGGAGGCCAAGCTGCACGATATGCGGATACGCATTCGGGAAAACGAACTTCGGCAGAACGCCTGCCGCACGTGCGGCGGGCCGCTCTCGCCGGAACGCCGTGCGGAATTGGAGGCAAGTCTCGACCGCTATTACCCCCGTGATCCAGTGACGGGACGGCGGGCCTATAAGCCGTAATAGCAAGATCAGCCCTCCTAGGCCGCGTGGAGGCACGGAGACGCGGGGACACGGAGGGTCAATCCTCCCCCGGTCCCATCCCGTCACCCCGGACTTGATCCGGGGTTTGGCTGTGTGCCGAACAGGTCGAAGAAAAGCCTAGCCCCGTGTCAGGCACGGGGCGACGCGGGTGGGGGTGTTGATTCAGGCGGATGTGCGGGGACGCTGAGGGTCAATCCCTCCCCTCTTCCCCACCCCGTCACCCCGGACGTGATCCGGGGTTTGGCTGTGTGCCGAGCAGGTCGAAGAAAAGCCTAGCCCCGCGTCAGGCACGGGGCGACGGGGGTGGGAAGGCGAATTTCTACCGCAACGGCGAATATGCCCACGCCGCCTTTCATTCATTATGGCGTATTTTTACAACAGAATTTAGTAGCATCAGAAAGAGTTGAGGCCATTTCGGCGTCAATGAAATTACCGTTTTCTTGCAATTTTCATCTCAAAATCTAAATTTGAGTCATTTTGACTCAATTATCATGCCTGCATGGCCCCGTGAGCATTTCGCTGCCATTTGCTTCACCGCTCACGGCATTTAAAAGTACGGCAACGACAGAAAACTTGGTCGAAATCTCCTCGCCCAGCTCTCCTGACGATACGACTGGGGATCGGTTTCCGGCCAAATTCTTCCTTGAACAACCCTCCGGCGCAATTGGCTGACCGATCAGCGCCTCTAAAGCTGAGCGTGCGGAGACCCACAGCCCCCCCCCCCCTTCACACCTGGAAACCGAGCCAAACTGGCCCCGCTTTGTGTTTGACCGCTCCCATCCCCCGCATAGACCTAATGGCGGGGGTTGAACGATGACTTCAGTGAAAGATCATCTGCGCGCGAAAGCGGCGGCAGGCGCCGTAAAGCCGGTGTCGCCCGTCTCACCGCTTGTGCGTGCGGCTTTGGCGATCACCGACCTCAAATCCGAAGCCCGCGCCGAGCGGGATGCACTCCACGGCATTCTCAACAAACTGGACGCGGGCTTTTGGGATTGGGACATTCCGACATCGCGGATCTGGTATTCCGACTATATTCTGACGCTTGCCGGTTACGACCCGAAAGATGTCACTTCTGCCGAAACCTTCTTCAAAAGCGGCGTTCATCCCGACGATGCCCAGGAGCTTTCCAGCGCCATTCAACGCCTTGTCGACGGAGCAGTGGACGGGTTTCGCGGCGAATTCCGCTATCGCCACAAACAGGGGCATTGGCTTTGGTTTGAAAGCTCTGGCCAGTCTGTTGTCCGATCCGACACAGGGGTCGCGCTGCGCATTTTCGGGCAGGTAACCTGCATCGATGATCTGAAGCAGCAGAAGGCCGATGCCGCGTTTCTCGTCGATCTGGTGGACGCGATGCACAGCACGTCGGATGCCAAAGCGATTGCGCAAACCGCCGCACAGTCCTTGGGCGAATATCTTGGCGCCGACCGCATCAATATCGGGAAATATGAAGACAAATCCCGCACGATGATTGTCGATGTGGAGTGGGTGTCCTCCTTATCCAACTCGCTTTTGGGTCGATGGCCCGCTGCGCCCGAAGATTGGTGGTATGATGAAGCGAAAAAGGAACGCGACATCATCGTCATCAACGATGTTGATCTGAGTGACGCCGGGAAGAATTCCGATTTTTTGGCGTTTCATAAGCGGGTGCGCGGTATCGCCTTTGTGCGCGTTCCTATCGTCATAGATGATGACATTCGCGCTACAATTGTCGTCAGCCAAGCTACCCCACGCAACTGGCAGCAACGCGAAGTCTCCCTCATCAAAGAGGTCGCAGATCGGCTTTGGGAAACGATATTGCGGGCGCAGGCCGAAGAAGAACAAGCTGCCAGTCAGAAACTGCTGCGCTTTGCGCTGCGTGCGGCGAAAATGTCTGCCCGCAGGCTGAATATGGAGACAGGCGAGGTCCTGTTGTCCGAAAACTTCAGCAATATGTTGTCCGATGATGTGCCTGAAGACCTTACGACGGGCGACTATATTTCCCGCGTGCATCCAGAGGATATGGCGCAGCTGCTCAGCTGCTTTGAAGAAGGCCAGACGGTCGACCATGGAGGCGGCCACAGGTACATCGCAGCAGACGGTTCGGTGCGCCACATTGACGCTTTCATCCAGTTTGATGATGACAATGACCATAGCCCGACGACGCCGCGCTTTGCCTCTACCATCCTGCGCAACGTCACCCAAAAGCGACATCTCGAGGCGGAAGCGGAGAAGGTCCGCCTCCAGCTGCTCAAACATTCCCGCCTGTCGGCCATGGGGGTTATGGCCTCTACGCTGGCGCATGAGCTGAACCAGCCGTTGACCGTTGCCGCCAATTACCTTGCGATGGTTGAAAACGGGTTTGAAACCCGCCCCGATAAGGTGAAGCTCTATGCTCAGCGCGCGGCGGAAAAGGTGCTGGAAGCCGGGAGTACAATCCGCAACGTCCGCGACTATGCGGCCGACGGCGCGGTTAGCCGTCGTCCGGAAGATCTGCGCCACCTGGTTTCGATGGCGCGATCGTCTATATTTGACACTCCCGGACAGAACCACAGCACCCTCGTCCTCAACGCGGTGCCGGAAGATCTGACAGTTCTGGTAGACGCGCGGATGGTTGAACACGCCATTGCCAATATTCTGCGCAATGCGGTGGACGCGCTGGAGAACCGGCCGGATGGTCGCATCGACATCAGCGCCCGTCGTGCGGGGGAGATGATCGACCTTCACATCGCCGATAATGGCCCCGGCATGGACGACGATGTCGCCGTCAATCTGTTCAGCCCCTTTATCACCACCAAGGAAAAGGGCACCGGCCTTGGCCTGCCTTTGTGCCGTACCATGGTGGAGGCCAATGGCGGGAAGATCAGCCTGATCCGCCACGATGATCGCGGCGCGGTGTTCTCCATCACTTTGCCGTGCGCCGAGCCCGCACACCCGATTCAAGAAGGATAAGAGCTTTGACCCGACGGACTGTTCATATTGTCGATGATGATCACGACGTGGCGGATTCGCTCGCGCTGCTGGTGGTATCGATGGGGCACACCCCGGTGATCTGGTATTGCCCGCAGATCTTCCTCGCGGAAAAGGAACTGAAACCCACCGACATGGTGCTGCTCGACATCCGTATGCCCACGCTCAGCGGGTGGGATGTGATGCGCACCTTGCGCGACGAGGGGTATCAGAACGACATCGTCTTTATGACAGGTCATGGTGCAGAGGCGTATCTTGACCAAGGTCAGGCGGCCGCACGGGCGAACATCCTGCCCAAGCCGTTCAGCGCCATCGATCTGCGCGCCGCCATCAGCGGCTGATCGACGGGACCGGCAACATGATGGTGAAGCGCGCGCCGCCTTCCGCGCGTTGTGCGCCCGTCAGTGTGCCGCCATGCGCCTCTATGATAGTGCGGCAGATTGGCAGACCAAGGCCAAGGCCGTGCCTTTTTGCGGATCGGAACGGCTGGAACAGCGATTCTTGAGCCTTTTCGGACAGGCCGGGACCATTGTCGCAGACATCAACTGTCACCTGCTGGTCCGCCTGCGTCACGCGGATGTCCAGTTCGGGCCCCTCTTGCCTCTCCATAGCTTCAATCGCGTTGCGCAACAGGTTGCTGACAACTTGCTGGAACTGAACGACATCAAGCATGACATCGGGCAGGTCAGACGCGTAGCTCTTCCGGATCGACAGTCCCCGTGGCGCCATGCTGGCCATTGTGGTTTCCAGTGCCGCATCAATGGCTGCTGGCACCGAAGCCAAGCGGGCCATGACCTCGCCAGAATCAGTATAGGCGCGCATCTGACGGATGATCTCTCCGGCCTTCACCACCTGCTTTGCCGCCAGATCAAGGATGTGCTCCGGCGAGGTGTCCGGGTCATGGTTGGTCGACGGGGTGCCGGCCGCTGCCTGCCGCTTTAACTGGATGCGCGCCGCCATGAGATAGTTGGTCGCAGCGGATAATGGCTGGTTCAGTTCATGCGCCAGCGTCGAGGCAAGGGCAGAAAGCGCGTTCAGCCGCCCCACACGCTGCAACTCGTCTTGCGCCTGCCGGTTGGCCTCCCCCGCTTTGGCACGGGCCTTCGCCTCGCGCATCCTATCCCGCAGGTCCGCAAGGAAACGGCACTGCTGATCCGACCATTTCCGGGGCATTCTATCCCCGGCAAACAAGGTGCCGACCAGACGACCATGCCGCATAATCGGCACGATCAGCAGCCCGCGCAAGTCTTCCCCATCGGTGGGTTCGTTCGTATCTATCGGGTCAATATAGCCTTGGGCCGTCAGGTCCTCCAGAACGACGGTCTCCCCTTTCATCAGCCGCCGTGCCAAAGGCTTGTAAACGCGAACGCCAACCCATTTTTCGGTTGAGGATTTGAAACGTCCATTGCGCCAAAGCCGCGCCATACGTGGGGTACAGTCGGGGCCTCGCGCCTCTGTAAAGGCAGCAAAATCCACATCCAAATTGTCGATGATCGCCCGTAACGTCCGGTCGATGATGCGGCCAAGGTTGTCCAGATCCGCCAGATCTCGGCTGACTTCAAGTAACGCGACGCGCTGCGCCTCGGCTTCCTTGCGCTGCTGGATGTTGTCATGGGTGCCCACCATGCGGATCGCCCGTCCATCCGCAGCGCGTTTCACAACCTTGCCGCGATCGAGGATCCACAACCATCTGCCATCTTTACAGCGCACGCGATGTTCGCATTCATAGTGGTCCGTCAGCCCGGCCAGATGCGGTTCCAAAACGGCATTGATAATGTGCCAGTCATCGGGATGAACGGCATTTTGCCAGGTGGAAATGTGCTGTGGCATTTCCCCCGGTTCATAGCCGAGCATGGTCTGCCAGGTATCTGAAAACCAGACACTATTGGTGTCGACAGACCAATCCCATACGCCAAAGCCGCTGCTCGACATCGCCATGCTCAGACGTGAGGCGGCATCCTCCAGCGCCCCCTCTGTCTTGAGCTCGTAGGTAATTTCGCGGACAATGGCGGAAAACCCAATGATGTCGCCTGTGGAAGACGTATTTGGATAATAGCTGGCAAGCCAGGTCCGCGTTATACCAGGGTCGGCCGGTGTTTCGCCGGTTATCTCCAGATTTTCAACCGGGACACCGTGGGTCAGAACCGGCAGGAGCACGGCTTCTAAGTAATCGCTCAGTTCCGGCAGGATGTCACGGACGGTTTTGCCGATATGGGCCGCCGCTGGAAGCCCATTGATTTCCGCCAACCGGTCATTGACGAAAAGGCAACGCAGATCACAATCGTAGAAGCCAATCCCAACCCCGGCATGGTCAAGCAGAAGGGCAAGGTCCGTCGCGGCGCGGCTTTCGGCAATGGTCTGCCCACCGGTCAATGCCCGCCTCCTATCCCAAAACGCCCTTCCGACCTTACACCCCGCCGAACAATAGCAGAGGTTATCCAAAAGCTTCGGCTGCGGCGATATCGTAAAAACACGTACTTCATGACGCGCCTATATGCGGCGCTTCGTCAATGTCCTGTGCCCATCGCATCCGAACTGGCCCGTATTTCTACGAGGTGCGACATTTGCCCCCATTATGGTATCATTGCGTGATGTCCTAAGCAGGCAGCGCGTGGTGCCGTCCTGACACTGCGGCTTCGCTTTCCTGCCCCACCGGGGTCAAAACCATGCAAGCGCATCTGGATCAACTGGCGAAGGAGATGGTCGAACTTGCCGCCACAAAGGAGCGGCTGGCGCTTGCTGTGGAGGCCACCGGACTTGCTGTGTGGGACTGGGATGTCTCGACGGGCCTGCTTGAATTTCAGCCGGAAGTGAGCAGCCTGCTTGGATACCACAAAGGCAGCAGAGCGCTTTACCAGCAGGGCCGCGACCTCACTCACCCCGACGACCTCCCGGCCTTTGACGCCGCTTTCGAAGCGCATGTGCGTGGCGAAACACCGCGTTATGAGGTGGAATACCGGCTGCGTTCAGGCAACGGAGACTGGCGCTGGATCGAATGTCGCGGGAAAATTGTTGCCCGCACGAAAGACGGCATCCCTCTGCGCGTGGTGGGCACTTTTGCAGACATCTCTAAACGGAAAGCAGAAGCCGCCGACCGGGAATTCCTGTCTGACCTGACACATCAACTGATGCAAATCAGCAAGCCGGACGCCATCACGAGTATCTCGATAAAGCTTCTGGCCCAGCATCTGATGGCAGACCGCGTCGGCATTTCTGAGCTAAAGCACGACCGGACGGGGTTTCTGACACGCGCTGTTTGGAGCCACAAGGCGCTGCCATCTCTCCAACAAGAACCGGCCAAAGCCTATAGCCCTCAATTGATTGAAGAGATGTGTGCCAAAGGCCCCTTTCTGGTGGAAGATGTTCAAACTGACCTGCGGTGTCAGGGCAGCAAAATGACCCATGTTTTTGCACAAATGGGGGTTCACGGATTGCTGAACATTCCAGTGCAAACGAATGGAAGAAGTCCGATTTTCCTTTATGTGCACAGCCGCAAACCGCGCAAATGGTCTCACCGCGAGGTCCTTTTGTGCCAGCAAGTCGTCGAGCGGTTGTGGAACAGCATCAACCGCGCCCATGCGGAAGCGGGTCAGGAATCCGCCGAAGAAATGCTCAACATGGCGCTGAGCCTGACCAAGCTTGGTGCCGTTGATCGCGACTATAAATCGGGGGCGGTGCGCCTATCGGACGGGCTATTGCAGCTGATCGGCCACCCCGAAATGATAGATGCGCCCCTCACCGGGTATCTTGGCATTGGATATCTGAACATCATCCATCCCGATGATCAGGAACGCTTTGCCGAAAAGGTCGCCACGGGCATCGCCAGGTGCGATGACTATGAACTGGATGATGAGCACCGGATCATCACGGCTGCCGGGGAGATAAAGCACATCGCCTATAAATCGCGGATGCATTTTGAAACCGACAAAAACGGCATCAAAAGATTGTTCCGCTCCACCGCTGTCATTCAAGACATAACGGAAAAGGTGCAGCAGGCCGATGCGGCCTCCCTCGCGCAGGACCGTCTGCACAAGATGTCGCGTCTCACCGCAATGGGGACAATGGCCTCCACCCTGGCACATGAACTCAACCAACCACTGACGGCGGCGGCCAACTATCTCAATGTCCTGCGTACCCTGCATCAAAAGGGAGAGCCCATTGACGACATCAACCAGACCGACGTTCTGGAATTGGCGGCGCGCAGCGTTCTGGATGCCGGCAAGATCATCAAAAGAATCCGCAATTTCACCAATGGCGGCGGGTTGCAGCGCACCTCTGTCCCGCTGATCACCCTTGCCAATGGCGCCATCCGGTTGATCACAAGTCAAGTTGGTCAACGTCCGCCGGAGATCATCGTCAACATACCGAAGCGGCTGAGCGTCAATGTCGATGCCATGCAGATCGAACAGGTGATTTCCAACCTGCTCCGCAATGCCGGTGAAGCGATGACGCACCGAAAGGACGCCCGAATAATCCTGTCCGCCTATGAGGAGAACGGCTTTGTCGACCTGCATGTGGCCGACAACGGCCCCGGCATCCCGGATGATTTTGCAGCTGAACTGTTCAACCCCTTCCAGTCCAGCAAGCAGGAAGGCATGGGCCTTGGCCTCTCGCTGTGCCGCACCATGGTGGAAGCACATGGCGGCCACCTGACGCTGGAAAAGCATGACAGCACCGGCTGCGACTTCCTGATCCGCCTGCCCAAGACGGCCAAGCGGGGGAAGGTCTGACGTTTCCAAAGCATTGCCCCGCCGCGGAAATACCGCGACAGGGCTCAGCTTTACGAGAGCTTTCGCGCAGGTTCAGTCGTGACCTGGGGCGTCGTCTGCGCCACGACCACGGCCGCGGCCACGATCATCACCCGGCGCATCATCGGCACCACGACCGCGACGGACATCGCCCGGGGCATCATCCGCACCACGCGACTGGCGGATGTGGCCGGGGGCATCATCAGCACCACGGCCCTGACGGACGTGACCAACGGGATCATCCGCACCGCGGCGGGCAAATGCAGGCGACGTGGCCGCAACAGCCGTAACTGCAGCCAAGATTAGCGACTTTTTCATCACATTACGCATAGTCTGGTTCCTTCTCCAGCGTCCGGACAGGTCGGACAGCAGGACAACGACAGCGGACCAAAGCTATTCCCGATCACCACAAAAAATCTTTTTTTCGTGCCGGTCGGAATATCTAAAGCGACACACCGTTGTTTGAGCGCGACTTGAAAAAGGCGCACGATTTTCTTCTACTGCGCACGTCAGATGCGGATAATTAGAACAGGAGCGACCATGATCAACAAAAACACTGCAGCGACACTTTTGCTCACGGCGGGAATATTTTCATCGTCTTCAATAGCTTATGCCCAAGAGGCAACCAAACAGCCTGCCGCCGACAAAGGCAGCTGGCGGATTAGCGCCGGCGCCAACTATTCCGAAGGCGATTATGGCGATGTGGAGAAGACCAAGGTGGTCTCTGCCCCGGTCGCTGTTCGCTATCGCAAAGGCAATTTCTCGGTCCGCGTTTCGCTGCCTTATGTCAGCATTGACGGCCCCGGCTCCTTGCTGGATTCCCCGCAAGGTCGGGATTCTGGCGGCGGCGGTGGATCTGGTTCAAACTCTGGCTCTGGAAACTCCGGATCTGGAAACTCTGGATCTGGAAATTCCGGCTCTGGCAATTCCGGCTCGGGCGGGGGCGGGTCTAACTCAGGGGGCAATGTCGCGCCCGGTGGCGGTGCCAGCAACCGTCGCAGCGGCTTCGGCGATGTCGGCATATCCCTCGGCTACTCATTCGGCCTTGGTGAGACGACCTATCTGGATGTCACCGGCCGCCTGAAAGCGCCAACCGCGTCCAAGGCCAAGCGCCTCGGCACGGGCAAAGTCGATTACACTATGGGTGCGGATCTGGTGCAGGACATCGGGAATGCCAGCATCTATGTCGGTGGTCGCCGCCGGTTCACGGGAAAGCCGACCGGATCTGCACTGCGCGACGTGTGGGGCGCAGGCGGCGGTGCCAGCTATCGCTTATCGGGCGGCACGCTGATCGGCGCAGATTATGACTGGCAGCAGGGCTCTGTACTTGGGGACGGTGCCAGCAGCGAAGTCACGGGCTGGATCGGATTCCCGCTGTCAAATCGGATGCGGATGCAGGTCTATGGTTCAACCGGCTTCACCACCAACAGCACCGATTTTGCCGGCGGCCTGTCGCTGAGCTACCGCCTTTAAGTAAGGGAAAGGGGCCGGTCCGCCTGGGAAAAGGCGGACCGGCCCTTTTTTGTCCGTTACTCAGCGGACCATTTCTTGGAAATCAACTGGCCTTCTTCGGCCGCACCCAGCGGATCAGAGGCGCCAAGCTTGGCATAGGCATCGGCCAACGCGCTTGCATCCGCACCACCTGCCACTGCGAGATCACCCTGTCCGGCAGGTCCGCTGCCCTTGGCCTGCGCCTCGACGGACCAGCGCCCGTCCTTACGGCAGGCAAGGCCCAGCGTCTCTCCGCTCTGAAATTCACGACAGAAGCGCCCATCGGCGGCCCGCACCGTCATCGTCGGCGTGATGGTGCTGCCGTCGGCCAATTGCACCGGAGTGAGCGAACGGCCCGTTTCCAGCGCAAAGGCGAGATCCTTTTGCCCGCCTGCGTCGGGATTAGGCGCGAGCATCGCTAAAGCCACAAGGCTCGCCGCGAGCGCACCGCCAAGCGGAACAGCATGACGCCGCCACCAAGGTGCATTGTCATTCGCGGCCGGGACAGGCGACGGCGTTGTCTTGAGCTTAGCCAACAGATCCGCGGGCAGCGGCATGTCGGCCACCGGCGCAAAGGCATCTACGATCCGGCGGTCATTAGCCTGCCAGGTCTCTGCCCGTGCGGCGAGCGCTGGCTCTGATGCCAACCGCGCTTCAAAGGCGGCCATTTCCGCATCGTCCATTTGTCCATCAAGAAAGGCGGCGAGCTTGTCTTCATCGTCGCTGATCATTGCATGATCCCCCCGGCGCGCCCCAGCGCCTTATCTATCCGACCACGGGCCCGCGCGATGCGGCTCATGATAGTGCCCACCGGCACATCCAGCGCGTCAGCAGCCTCGCGGTAACTCAACCCTTCCACCACAACGAGCAGAAAGGCCGCCCGCTGATCCTCCGGCACATCGGCCAAAGCGCGGGAGACCGCCGCCAGTTCAGCGCGGCGAAACACGCCCTCCCCGTCATCGCCAATCAGGCCAAAGGCATCTTCGACGTCCACGGCCGTCCCACGGCGGCCCTTGGCGCGCGCCAAATCAATCTGCAGATTCTGCGCGATGCGATAGAGCCAGCTATCGATGCGCGTGCCCCGCTGAAACTGGTCGCCATGTGCCAGCGCACGCTCGACCGTCGATTGCATCAAATCGTCTCCATCCGCCGCGTTCCCGGCCATTGCATGGCAGAAGCGTCGCAGGCGCGGCAGGACAGCAAGGATTGCGTCCTTCATGATTGCCGCACCGGCATGGCCGCTGCCCATAAACACTCTCCGCTACAACGACCCGTTCGCCGCATTATTCCCCCGGCTCATCCAAATTTGTCCCAGACCACACAAACAAGCGCCACCCGGGAATAAACACACCGTGGATACGTTATCTTGCCGACAGTTTCATGTATAGTTCGGCATTCTCAAGGAGACTCCCGGGCCTGAAGCGATGTTGAGACCTGACGCGGAAGAGAAGGAAAAGCCTGTGGGACAAAATATGGGCATTATTTCAGTAACTTTGATGGGTGCTTTGTTGGCATCGGCGGTCCCGGCGCGCGAACCCGATGCGGTGCGGGAGGCGACCCGCGCGCAGGACCGGCTCGATCGGGAGATGCAGCGCGCGGCAGAGCGGTCTCAAAAGCTTGACACCCGCACCGCTCAAGACCGGCTTCGCATAGAGGCAGATGCCATCAAGGACCCGTCCAAAGCCGCAGAAAACCTTGCCAAGCTGAATGCCGATACCGCGCGCGAGCAGCAAAAGATCGTCGAGGATCAGGTCAAGGCGCAGGGGGACTATTCTGAAGATATCGCAAAGGCCGCAAGCGACGCCGATGACGATCGCGGCGGCGACTCCATGGGCCATAGTGAACAGATGCGTGATCTGGGCGAGACCGAGAAGGCCGAGCATGACAAAGACGGCTTTCCCGTCCGCCGCGGAGAGATTGTCGCGCTCGACCTTTCTCCTGCCACGTTGAAAGACATGCTGGCGCGCGGCTTTCGCGTCGTAGAAGCCCGCAAGTTGGATGATATCGGGCGCGAGATGTTCCGCCTCTCCGCCCCCGAGGGGATGCCGGCCATGGCCGCGCGAGAGGCGCTGCGCAGCGTTGACCCCGCAGCCGTGGCAGACCTTGTCCATTATTACGGGCTCAACATGATGGCGGGGACCCGCGCCGTGCCGGTGCGCAAAGCGCCCCCTCTTTCCAACCGGCCCGCCCGGCTGACCGTCGGCATGATCGACACCGCTGTGTCCGGCCATGCCGCGCTCAAATCCGCGCGGCTCATCCCTTGGGCAGAGGGCAACGTTGCCACAGCACCCGTTGAACATGGCACGGCGGTTGCCTCGCTGCTGGCAGACGAAGGATCTGCCACTATTTACGCCGCCAACATCTTTCGCGGCACAGCCGCGCGGCCCTTCACCTCCGCCGATGTGATTGCCGAAGCGCTGGGCTGGATGCTCTCGCATAAGGTGGGGACCGTGAATATGAGCCTCGCTGGACCCCGCAACGCCGTGCTGGACCGCGTGATCCGAGATACCGCCGCCAAGGGCCTTCAGGTCGTCGCTGCCGCCGGCAATGGCGGGCCAACAGCGCCACCTGCCTACCCCGCAGCCCTGCCCGGTGTCATCGCGGTGACAGCCGTGGATAAGGACCACCGCATCTACCGCTATGCCAATCACGGCCGATATATCTCGGTCGCGGCAAAGGGTGTCGCGGTAACGGCGGCGCATGCAGGCGGCGGCTATGCCCGGTTTGACGGCACCTCCTTTGCCACGCCCCACATCACCGCCTGGATCGCCCGCTGCCGCGCAGGCGGTGGCGAGGCCGAAGGCTGCAAATCAAAACTCCGCGCCTCAGCCCATGACGTAGGGCCAGCCGGGTTTGATGATATCTATGGGCACGGCGTGGTGGAGTGAGGGCGCTAAAAAGCGCTGCACAGCTGACGGATATAGGAAAGATAAATGGTGCCGCTTAGGTGACTCGAACACCTGACCCCCGCATTACGAATGCGATGCTCTACCAACTGAGCTAAAGCGGCAATGGAGCGCGCAACTAACAGCGCTTGGGCGTGAAGACAAGCCCATCTGGCGCTCAGAAGCGGCCTTTTGGCCTTTCGCATTGTATTCCTGCCGCACATCACCTATATGAGGCTTGCTAACGTCGCTTGAGACGGGACAATCGGCCAAGGCCCTCCGCTCCTTTCCACGCTTCTTTCGCCCTGCAGGCACCTCTTGTCTGCGGGCAATATTCTTATGTGAAAGGATATCGGCAATGCCAGTCGGTACAGTCAAATTTTTCAACACGGACAAGGGCTATGGGTTCATCTCGCCAGATGATGGCGCGACGGACAGCTTTGTTCACATCAGCGCAGTCGAACGTGCCGGTATGCGCACGCTCCTGAAGGATCAGCGCGTCAAGTACGAGCTCGAAACCGATCAGCGCGGCAAAACCTCAGCCGTCAACCTCGAAGCGGCTTAACTCGATGGCCAAAGAGGATCTGATGACCCTCGAAGGCCTGATCGACGAGATTTATCCCGACGGGCGTTTCGGCGTCATGCTCGAAAACAACCATCGGATCATCGCTTACACGGCCGGAAAGATGCGGCGTTTCCGCATCCGTACGGTCGTGGGCGACATGGTGCGCGTCGAAATGACGCCCTATGATCTCAGCAAGGGCCGGATCGTTTACCGCGACAAGGGTCCCGGAGGGGGCGGACCGGGTGGTCCGCAGCGCAGGCGGCGTTAGTCGCCTGCCCCCACATTTTGGCGCGATTTTGCGCCTAGGAAATACATGTTTAAATCAAGTTATAAGACCAAAGGCCTGAACCTTCAGGCACCCCATACCCCTGCCTATTCAGACGCTTCTATTGGAAGTTACACGCGGCGCCGGTCGCCCGTTCTGTCCCGCCGGGAACTTCAGCGGCTCGTTATCGATATGGTGGGCTGAGCTGATCCAATTCTAAACCGGTCTCTTGGAAGGAAAAGAAATGTCACAATCAGGCGAGTATTTTCTCTCTCAGGCCGAAACATGCGCGGAAGCGGCGCGAAATTCGCCGCTTCCCCAATTGCGCGACAAATATCTGCGCGCCCAAGTCGCTTGGCAGGCACTGGCCGATAGCGAAATCCGCATCCGCGATGCACGCGACCGTCGGACGGCGGAACGTGAGGCTGCAGCCGCCCTCGTCGCGTCCTGATTTCGGTCTCCTGCTACTTTACAGCGTCGATACGCCCGCGGGCTGAGGCCAGTTTGCCGCCCGCCTGTTCAACAGGGGCAACTTCACTCATCAACGTGGGCGGCATGTTGACAAACACATTCTCATAATCGCCGGGGCGCACGCGATAGGTTTCGTGATAGACGCCGACATCAACATTGCCGGTGGTGGCGCGGTTGAATGCCGCCCATGCCGGCAGATGCTGCAAGCCCTTGGCCTTCGCGTAATTTTCCAGATCGTCAAATGAGCGCCAATATTGGATGAGGACAATCGTCCGACCAAACCAGGTCTTGCCGCCCATAAAGCCAAGCTCTGGCCTCGGGTAAAGCTCCCGGAGCATGCGCGCCATCGCAAGGATGACAGGCAGCCAGCGATGCACTTTCCACAGCGTGTTTATCCGCATGCCGATGATGAACACCACATGCGGCTCCTCCAGCCGCGCCGTCCAACGCCCCATCCTGATATCTGACATACCCGACCTTTCCGAACGCGCGAACAGTCCACAGCGCCAAGTTAGGCAATATGTTTACACTGTCAACACCCTCAGGCCGCACCCACATAGCCAAGGCCCGCGGCGACCTGAATCGACTGCGCCCGGCCCTTGGCGCCCAACCGTTCTGCCGCGTTACGCAGATGGAAGCGGACGGTGGACACCGACAGATCAAGAATGATGCCAATCTCACTATCGGTCTTGCCCGCTGCCGCCCAGCGCAGGCACTGGACCTCACGGCGCGTCAGCGTGGGAGACAGCGTCGCATTGCGGGGCCGGCCGCGCGCTTCATTATGCGTCGCGACCACACGGACGGCGAGCGCGTGCATCCGCGCGGCATTGTCCGCAAACACCTGCTCAACGCCAATCGCTTCCTTTGCACACCAGACGATGGCGCCCATCAGGCCACGCGGCTGGTGGACCGGCGTGATGATCGCCTCTTCCAGCAGTGGGTAGGCCGCAATGCTGCTGCAATCGATATGTGCAAACAGCCCCGTTTCCCGCCAGGTCGCAAGCTTTCCGTCGCGATAATAAAAGGGTTCCGCCACCAGCCGCGCTGCCGACAGGAACGTGTCCTGCAGCGCCAGCTTGCGGTCGCGCCAATAATGATAGGCCGGGTCCACCCAGCGGAAGGTTGTTTCGGCATAAGGCCGGTCTTCGGCATCGGCCATTGGGTGCGGATCGGCCAGATCCGCCTGCGCGGCAATATAGGGCAGGCCCAGCTCTTCGCCGGTCTGTTGGACCTGCGCAATCAGGCCGGGCATGTCCGCCCAACATTTTGCCCTGAAATCCGTCACAAGCCCTCGCTCTCGCCCAACGTGCCGTCTCGGTCGCACATTCTGGGGGGGCGCGGCAAGCCGAATGCGCAACAGTGCGGAGATCGGGCCTCGGGGAGAGCTGGTCCACACCCCGCCCGCCCCCAAAGTTCGGCCAACATGCGGTTCTCGCATCGGGCAAACATAAGGTTAATCAATAACGTGCATAGATGCGGGATTGTGAGACACTCCCGCATAAGCTGAGGCCCTCTGCCGGATCATCGGCCAACTTCCAGAATTGGGAAATGACCGCAACCTTGCCCTCCTTGGCTTGCCGCTCGCCCAGGAGCAGTCAGGCCCGGTGACCCTGCTCGAAAAGGACCTCGTTGCCGTTGCGGAGCGCATGGACGCACGCAGGTCGAAATGGTCGTGCAGGGGCAAAATGCAGCGCTGCTCACGTCTATGGATAACAATGCCGAGCGGCAGTTGCGCCTGCAGCGCGTGGTGGAAGGGCTATCTGTTGTTGCCGTCAGCTATTACGCCGTTGGCCTGCGCGCGTACACCTTGCACGCCATAGCACCTGCGATCCACGTGCCAGACAAGCAGCTGGTCGCAGCGGGCGTGATCCCCGTCTTCTTGCTGGTTTGGACGATGCTGCGCCGCAAGGTCAATTCAATCGTCGGCACAAAACACTAACCGCCGCGCAGCTGCTCCTGTTGGGATAATGTCCCCGACGCGGAACCTACAGGAAACCCCTTCCAGGTGCCAGTGCGGCCTCACCCCATTGGGTGCATGCCCCTGCCGATGCTGCCATAGGCGGCCATAGGCGGCCAGCCGCCCGACGCGGGCAAAAGGGAAGTGCCAGGGCCGCACAAAGCACGGCCCTAGCTGAAGTTTGATATTAGCCTGTGCAATGCAACCCAGTTACCAACCCTTTGGTGACAGTAATAACGCACTTCATAGACGGCTTTATCGCTGTCCTCATGTCTACAAAAACAGCGTTCAACGTAGTGGCAGAATTCCAGCCAGTAGTTGAAAAAGTCGCGTTACCGCCCACCGTTGTGTAACATTTTTCATCACCCTCGAAGGCCACAGCTTGTATTTTGGCTACGATCCCCCTGACGGTCACGATTTTGTTAAAGAAAGTGAGATCAGTGGCGAACCCTTTTGGACACAAACTGGTGATTTCTCTGAGCACGCTAGTCTCTTGCGCCGAAGCGGGTTGTGCAACCGCAATGAGGGACATCGTGACGAGCGAGGCGGATAGTGCCTTAAACATAATGAATAACTCCAAGTCAGTGTAAAATTAAGCTGAGCTTGCAAGTGAGGGCGTATCGCGGCCTCCCGTTAATTTGCCTTCAGCGCAGATCAACCAAGAAGTAAGATAAAGTGCCAGGGCCGCACAATGTACGGCCCTAGCTCAAGTTTGATATTAGACTTGTCTTAGTTTCCGGCTGCAGCTTTTGCTTCTGCTGCTGCTTTTTCTGCTGCTGCCTTTGCCGCTGCTTCAGCTGCTGCCTTTTCTGCCAGTGTCGGCACCTTTATCGGACGAGGCGTGATCACCGGAAGAATCTTAGGCGGCAATTTTTTGACGAGAACCTGCGCCGAAGCGGGCTGGGCAACAGCAACGAGCGACAACGCAACGAGCGAGGCAGATAGTGTCTTAAACATATTGAATAACTCCAATGTCGATGTGGACCTTTTCATATGCCAGCGCCGATGCCGAGAAGTTGACATGAGAGTTATGACATATTGTAAATTAGCTATCGTTGGATTTTTACATCGTCAACAACTGTCCCTTTCAATTCGGTTGGAGAATGTGGCCAAATTGGCTCAGGTCATTTCATTGGCTAAGGTCATGTTCGAAAGACCATTTATACCGACGACGCCCAGAGAAGATTTTGATCGAGACGCTGTCAGAATTGGGCTGAGACGCCGGGATGTGAACGACACGAAGGCAGAGATGCCTGTGAATGAAACGCATCTATGTCGACAGGACGCGTGGGGGCCGTCAGCAGGAATAGGGGGTCCGCCCCAATAGGGGCCTGACGTTCACAAAATCCGAAGGGGGGTGGGGGTCGGTTTCAACACACACCGCGAACACCCAAACAACCCAAGTGTCCGTCAAATGTCCGTCCTGCATGCGCGCAGAAAGCGCAAAGTGCTCTAAAAAACAACGGAAAACCATGGTGCCGGCTACAAGATTCGAACTCGTGACCCCCTGATTACAAATCAGGTGCTCTACCAACTGAGCTAAGCCGGCCCGTGGATTTGCGCCTCTAGCCTCAAATGCAGCCGAAGGTCCAGCCCTCGGTGCGTGCAATTTTTGGCGTGAGGGCAGAAGGATGCCACAGATCCGGGGTGAGATGGGCTTTGCGCAGCCAGGCGGCGGTGATGATGGCGTCGGTGGCGTGGTCATCATAGCGGGCAAGCGGCGTGTGGGGGCGGGACCCAAGGCCATCCAACGCGCCATCCAGAGTGGCGGCGTCGCGAATCTTGCTGAGCCCTTTTCGGACGCCTGCTGTGCGGGCAGCGATGGTGGTGTAGATTTCAACGATGAGGGGGCCGCCTTCCGGCACGGGATCAAACGGCCACACGGGCACGCGCCCACGCAGGCGGTGGAGCACCCGCATGCCGGTCAGGCTCGATTTCCCGACTTGAGAGGCCCCGACAAGGTTGAAGCAGCTCGTCGGAGAAAGGCCCATCTCTCGCTGGGCATGCTCACACACACGCATCCGGCCGAGCCCACCGGGGAAGAGATCACCGCAATCCCCGTGAAGTCGAAAATGCCGCTTCGCCTCTGGATGCCGCACGACGCCGTTTCCGGACATGTGCTCATCTGCGGCACAAAGGTGTTCCACAAGCTGCCAAAGCGCGGTGGCATCCCCCGGCGTCTCGGACCAGCCAGGGAAATAGGCACCGGCATCCACGAAGGGGAGCGCGGGAGACAGGTCTATCCCGATAAGTGCCGGGACGTTTCGAGCGGCGAGATCAGCGATCCAATCCAGAACGTCCGCACGAGACCAGCCACGGTCACGCGTCTGCAATAGAGGCGCTTCCGTGCCGGGCCCTGCGATGGCAAGCGCCAACCCTTTGGGCCGGGCGACGGCCTGGCCGGACCAATCAATGGCGACGAAATGGGTGAACCTATTGGGAGAGATCAGCTGCACTTCTTCAGATTATACCGATTCTTGCGGTCCCAGCATGCAGCATCAAAAGAGGGGAAGCGTCGGGTGTACAGCCAAGAGCCGATACTTGCCCCGCGAAACTGCTGCTCCATGGAGGGCTTCAGCGCCTCACGCAATTCCCCCAGATGCTCGGTCGCCAAGGTGGAGAGCTGACCGCGCGGCGTAAAGAGGGCCCGCCTGCCGACCCAACCGGCTGTGTGGCAAAAACCAAGCTGGCCGCGCACCGTGGAATAACTCGTCGTCATTTTGGTCGCAAAGGCGTCCAGCGCCGCTTGTGCCGCCTTGGGCGCTTTTCTGGTGCGCTTAAAATAGCCGCTGATCGTGTTGAAGGCCTTGGTCAGTTCCTCTCCGTGGTTGGTGAGGAGGGCGTTGTAATTGCCGGTCGCCAAGAGCGTGGGATATTGGGTGTGACACTGAAGCGCCCCAAGCAGCAGGGCCTGACGCAGGCTCCAGGTCAGCACCGCCTTTTGTTCGGCCGGAGTTGCCCCGGGCATGGCCGGGTCAAAGCCCGGCTCCAGCGCCATGATGGGCTTCGCCGCAAAGGCCGGTGGCTTGTAAAAAACCTGAGCTGTTGCGGGAATGGCAGCGAAAGACGCGGCGGCGAGAGCGAGAGGCACGAAACGGGACAGGCGCATGGGGCGGATCATTCCTTCTTTTGCGCTAAATGAGGCTGCCAGCATTACGCCAAAATGAATGCAAAAGAAAAGGGCCGCCCGGCGAACCGGACGACCCCAATCTTATAAATTCGCGTTGAAGCGAAATTACATCGCGTTCGAAGCGTTTGCGTCGACAGCGTTGGCTTCAGCGCCGGCAGCTGCGTCAACGTTCGTCATCGAATCGTTAGCGGTGCCTTCGGTGGCAACAGCTTCGTTGAGTTCGGTTGCGTTTGCTTCGACAGCTTCTTCCTTCTTGCCGCAAGCGGAAAGGGTCAGGCCAACAGCGACGAGCGAAACGATTGCAAATTTCTTCATGGTATCAACTCCCTAGGCAGAAATGATCTGGACAGGGGTGCGCCCTAAATACCCAAATCGAGGTGGACATTTACAGCGTTGTTCATTGTTGCTCAAGCCTTTTTGTTCGCTTTTGCCAAAGAGGCAAGAAAGCACGGAAATTGGCGGCTTAGAGCAGCATCCAACGCCTCCATAGAGCATGTTTTGCCCAATTTTTGCAAACTGGTGACCGCAAATTCAGGCAAACCGCACGGAACAATCCCGTCAAAGTGCGTGAGGTCCGGCGTGACATTCACCGCAAAGCCGTGGAAAGTCACCCAACGGCGCACGCGAACGCCAATGGCGCCAATTTTCGCTTCCACGCCATTGTCGTCGGTCCAGATGCCGACGCGACCCTCCGCCCGCCAGCAGGTGACGCCAAGATCTGCCAAAGCCGCGATGACCCAGCCTTCAAGCGCGTGAACGTAGCAGCGGACGTCCTCCCCCCGTGCCTTCAGGTTGAGGAGGACATAGCCGACCCGCTGGCCGGGGCCGTGATAGGTATACCGCCCTCCCCGACCCGCCCTAAACACGGGAAAGCGCGGGTCCAGCATCTCGGCCGGGTCCGCGCTGGTGCCCGCGGTGTAGAGCGGCGGATGTTCCAGCAGCCAGATCTGCTCACGTGCTGAACCGTCCGCAATGGCCGCGGCCCGCGCCTCCATTGCAGAAAGCGCAGTCGCATAATCTGTCAGTCCGTCAGAAACGGTCCAGTCAATGTCCGAATCGGCGTGCGTCATTGGCGCGGCATGGCGGGTGGTGGCACGGGAGTCGAGATGGAGCGCCGTTCAGGCCGGAAAGCGCTCCGCGACCCAATCCAGCGCCTGACGGCTCAGCGCCTCCGCGAGGGCCTTATTCTCAGCTTCCGCATAGCAGCGCAGCTCAGGCGCGTTGCCGGACCCCCGTAAATGGACGATTCGCCCGTTGGCGAAGGTCATGCGGACACCATCCAGATCATCAATGTCGATCAGGGCATCACCTGCAATCGGGCCAAAGCTCTCCTCAAGGCGCGACCGGCGCGCATCATCGCCCTCCTTCAGCCAGACAAAGAGCGCATCCCGCCGCGCAGGCGCAAATTCTTCGAGCCGGTCACTAAAGGTGGTCCGGGGCGGTAGGTCGGCCACAAGGTCAGCAAGGCGTCCGGGCCGGGCGGCAGCAAGCGCCGCGACAATGGGAAGCACCGCATCGCGGGTCGGCAAGGCGTTGAGCGTCCGGCCTTCGCGTGTCACATCACTGGCCAGCAGGAAGCCGCCATTGGCTTCATATCCGCCGACAACGCCTTCCTTTGCTGCCAGCGCTGCCGCCATTGCGGCAATGACATAGGGAGACCCAATGCGCGTGCGATGCACCGCGCCGAAGGCCCCGCATTTTTCGACCAGCGTGTTGCTCGATACCGGCGTGACGAGGCTCTGCGCGCCTATTGCCTGAGCACAAAGCACACCGAGGACATCGCCGCGCAGCCATTCCCCTTCATGATCCGCCAGCAATGGCCGGTCACTGTCCCCATCGGTGGAGGCAATCGCATCAAGACGGTGCTCGGCCGCCCATCCGCGTGCCAGATCAATGTCCTCCGCGCGGACAGCTTCGGTGTCCACGGGAATGAATGTCTCCGACCGGCCAAGTACGACCACATCTGCGCCCATGGCTTCGAGGATGTCGACAAGGACATCCCGGCCGACCGACGAATGTTGATAGACCCCCAGCCGCAGACCGTGGAGCGCCGACGCGCCGAAGAAGTCGAGATATCGGGCGACATAAGCAGGGCCGACATCGATGGCCTTGGGCAAGGCTTGGCGTTCAAGGAGCATCCCATCCGCTGTCCAGCCTTTGTCATCCGCGCTGACAGACTGCCGCAGGATGCCGGGCTCATCCTCTTTCAAAATCTCGCCATCGGGCCGGTAGAATTTGATGCCGTTGCGGTCATCGGGAATGTGGCTGCCGGTGACCATGAGCGAGGGCACCCCATCGCCAAAGGCCCACAAGGCAAGCGCAGGTGTCGGCACGAGACCGCAATAGACAGGTTCCCCGCCCAAATCCCGCACCGCTTGCGCACAGGCGGCGAGAATGCGGGGCGTGCTGGGCCGCAAATCACCCGCGAGCGCCACGCGCCCGCCGACAGTCCAAGCGCCACAGTCTGCCATGAACTTCAGAAAGCCAGTGGTATAGGCATGGCACACACGGTCGGTCATCGCGCTGACAAGCCCGCGCGCACCGCTGGTGCCAAAGGCAACGCCGCTTTGTTCAATAACGTCGGCAACGCATAAAGGGCTGTTGGCCATATTGGTGACCCGATGAGAGGAGGAAGACATCAGCAGGGCTGGGCGATCAGGGTCAGGCCAGTGGATGGGAAGGAAACCCCGGCAAGCGCCTCCACATAGCCGCATTGCCCCGGCCCGATGGTGCGACCACCAGCGGAGACCTCGCAATCAACGGGCATCAGGAGGACGCCCCCCTCATATCGGGTCAGCGTTGCGGCCTCCGGCACGCCATCCAGACGGTCGAGCCGGAAATAGGGGCCTTCGACCAACGTCGCCGCGCCCGCAGGCGCAAGACGCCGGTGCAAACCCGCCGGATAAGGCGCGCCATAGGCAACCGACATCCCCTCTTCCACGTGCAACTCCCGGGGGCGGCCATAATCGTAAAGCCGATAGGTGATGTCCGAATTTTGCTGCACTTCGATCACCGTGATGCCCGCGCCGATCGCATGGACGGTGTTGGCCGGAATATAAAAGAAATCACCTGACTTGGCGGGGTGCCAAGCCAGCAGATCTTCAATCGATCCATCTAGCGCGGCACGACGCAGCACATCTTCGTCCACAGGCGACTTCAGACCAATGGCCATTTGCGCGCCCGGTACCGCATCCAGAACAAGCCAGCACTCTTCCTTGCCCTGCCGCCCAAGCCCAAGCGCTTGGGTCTGCGCATCGGAAGGATGGCATTGGACGGAGAGTTTTTCCGTCGTGAAGATATATTTGACCAGCAGCGCATCCAGCGCGGGCGGAGGTTCAAACCAGATCTCACCAATCGGTTCTGCCGACGGATTGGCAAACGGTGGCGGCAGAGCTCGTCGTCCCCAAGGTTTGGCCACAATCCGGGCTTCGAGCAGGGTCACAATTGGAACGAGGCTCCCTCTGGTCGCAAATAAAGCCAAAATGGCAGGATTACCTGTCCTTAATGGTTGTTTTTGTCAATTTAAGTTCGCGGGAGTTGGCATCTCGCGTCGCCAGGGCCGGCGAGGGCGCTGCCCTCACCGATTGTCCATGCCGCGCCGATGTCGTAACGGAGCAGGAGTTAACGAGGAGTTGCGTTGCGTGAAGCTGTCTTACGATGCCATTTGGCAGGACATTCTGGCCATGCTGAAGGCCCATGCCGATATCATTCTAGTGGTCGCAGGCGCCTTCATGTTCCTGCCGACGCTGGCACAGGCGATCTATCTGGCGCCGCCGCAGATGGACGGCATCGACCAGAAATCGATGCAAAACCTTGCGCTTTATTATGAGGCGAACATCGTCCCGCTGCTCGCGCTACGGCTGGTGACGCTCCTCGGGACAGGCACCCTGCTGGCGTTGCTACTTCACCCGTCCCGCCCGACAGTTGGCGGCGCCATTGCAGCATCGGCGCAGATGCTGCCCAGCCTGTTCTTCGTCTCGCTGTTGCAACAACTGATCATGCTGGGCGGATTTCTGCTACTGATTGTGCCGGGCCTGTATGTGATTGCGCGCACGATGGTTTCCGACGCCGCTGTCATGGCCGAAGATGTGCGCAATCCTCTGCGCGCCCTTGCCCGCAGCTTTGATCTGACACGGGGGCTTGGCTGGCAGGTCTTTGGGCTCGTTGCGATTCTGGCGGTCGTCACCTGGATCACGACTTCAGCGCTGGTGGCCATCATTGGCATACCGACGCAGCTCCTGCTGCCTGAAGGCGGCGCGTTGATTGCGCGCAACATCCTGTCGGCCATCACACCGACGACATTGATGCTGGTCTTTGTGCTGCTCTCCGCGAGCTTTTATCGCGCGCTATCGGCCGCCAAAAGCGGGATCTGAGGCGCCGCGTCCTTTGGTAGGATGCCTAGGAGGCGGGGATCGGGAAAAGTCTCGACCGCGCGGGCATAAGGCACAAAGCCGGACCTGATGTAAAAGCCCAGCGCCGATGGCCCGTCGAGCGTGCAGGTGTGTACCCACACCCGTGTGACCCCGGGCCGCCAAGCGGCAGCCATGGCCTGCGCCATCAGCCAGCGGCCGTAGCCCTTGCCATTCAGTTCAGGCACAAGGCCAAAGAAGGCGATCTCACACGCGCCCTCTGTCCGAAAATCGAGTTCGAGGATGCCCACCTCTATTCCGGCGCGATCGCACACAGCCCAGATGGTCACGGCCTCATCGTGAATAATGGCCGTCAGCTCAGCATCCGACATGACCAGACGTGAGAACCAGAGCCAAGGGCTCCCCACGCGTTCAAACAGAGCGCGATATTTGGCGGGTGTCGGCGCCTTCCAGGGCACAAGCGACAATGGCACCGCATTCAGCGGCGCAGGCCTTGGCCGGGTGCGCATTTCCAGCGACGTGACGATGGTCGCCACCTCGCCTTCGGGGACTGGCGTCAGGCCCATGTCGCTTCAGGCGGCAGGCTCATCAGGATGGCGTCGATGTTGCCGCCGGTCTTCAGGCCAAAGAGTGTTCCGCGATCATAAACAAGGTTGAATTCGGCATATCGGCCACGCCAGATGAGCTGCTGCTCTTTCTCGGCGGCAGAAAAGGGCTGGTTCATCCGTCGCCGCACGAGCTTGGGGTAAACGTCCAGAAACGCATCCCCCACATCGCGGGTAAAGGCGAAATTCTCATCAAACGCGCCTTCCAGATGATCGTAGAAAATCCCGCCGACGCCGCGATGCACGCCGCGATGGGGAATCCAGAAATAATCATCCGCCCATTTTTTGAAGCGATCGTAATAATCGTCCCCATGCGCATCGCAGGTCGATTTCAGCCGGGCATGGAAGTCTGCCGTGTCCTCGTCATACGGGATCGGCGGGTTGAGGTCCGCGCCACCACCCAGCCAGCGCTTTTGCGTGACGAGGAAGCGCGTATTCATATGCACGGCAGGCACATGTGGGTTGGCCATATGGGCTACCAAGCTGATACCGGTGGCAAAGAAATTGGGATCATCCCCCGCGCCATGAATGGTTTTGGAAAACTCTTCCGAAAACGCGCCGCCGACGGTGGACACGTTGACGCCCACCTTTTCAAAGACCTTGCCCTTCATGACACCGCGCACACCGCCGCCGCCTTTGGCGTCGGGATCATCATCGCGATTCCAGGCCGTATAGCCAAACGATGCGTCGCTTCCGGCTTCCCGCTCAATGGCTTCAAACTCGGCACAAATGCGGTCGCGAAGGCTTTCAAACCAGGATCGGGCGGCCGCCTGCTCGGTATCGAGCGCGAAAGGGACATTGGGTCTGTTCATGGCGGTCGCTTTAGAAGTGCAATAGATGGATGCCAAGCCACTCAACCGGCTGGCAACTGGCCTGTTTGCCGCAACGCCTCAAACACAGCGATGCCGGTTGCGACCGAAATGTTGAAGGAGCGAAGCCCTGGGGCCATGGGGATTCGGATGGCGGCATCACAAACGGCGCGGACGTCGTCCGGCACTCCCGCACTTTCCTTGCCCATCAGCAACGTGTCTTCCGGCTGGAAGCTGAAATCACCAAGGAGGGTGTCCGCCTTGCTGGACATGAGGATGAGACGACCGGGTTTCGCCTGCTGGAATGTGGGCCAATCGGCATGGCGCGCGAGATCAACCCGCTCTGCATAATCCATGCCGGACCGTTTCAGCTTCTTGTCGGAGAAAGGAAAGCCGCACGGATCGATGATATCGACGGCCACATCCATGCAGGCGGCAAGGCGCAGGATTGCGCCAACGTTACCTGCGATTTCGGGTTCGTAAAGTGCAATGCGCATCGCAATGCGATAAGCGATCCACATGGCACCCGGCAAGCGGCTTGGATTTCGTATTTGCAACTGCCGGTAACATCGCTATCAGGCCCGCAAATCTTACGGTTCTGGGGGTCGCTGTCCTGATTTTCCGCGGTTTCCAAGAAGGAACAGTTGGATGGTAAGGTCTAAGTCGAATCAGGGATAAATGGAAAGCATGGCAAGTTTGACGGAAGACAGCGCAACCGCTGGCGAAGAACAGGGCGGCGTTCGCCGTCGTGATTTCATTAACGTCGCAGCGGTAAGTTTCGCAGGTGTGGGCGCGGTTTCGATCGTCCTGCCTCTCATCAACCAGATGAACCCGTCGGCTGACGTGCTCGCTGAAGCCTCGACTGAGGTTGACCTGTCGGCGATCCAGCCGGGCCAGGCCATCAAGACGATCTTCCGCAAGCAACCGCTGTTTGTGCGCCATCTCACGCCAAAGGAAGTCGCTGAGGCCGAAGCCACGCCGCTTTCCGATCTGCGTGACCCGCAGACGCTGGAAGACCGGACAAAGGCGGGCAAAACCCAATGGCTCGTGACCATGGGCGTCTGCACCCATCTGGGTTGTGTGCCGCTTGGCGCTGCCGAAGGCGAAGTGAAGGGCGAATATGGTGGGTATTTCTGCCCATGCCACGGTTCGTCTTACGACACCGCCGCCCGCATTCGTAAGGGCCCTGCGCCCACGAACCTCGAGGTTCCCCCCTACGAGTTCACTTCTGACACTGCCATTTTGGTCGGCTGAGGATTAGATCGATGAGTTTTCCTTGGGCTAACGAGTATAAGCCATCCAACGCATTCATGCGCTATATGGATGAGAAGCTTCCGCTTCCGCGCTTCGTTTATAACGCCGTCGGTGCTGGATATCCGGTTCCGCGCAACCTCAACTATTTCTGGAACTTTGGTGTTCTGGCCGGCATGGCGCTCATGATTCAGATCGTGACCGGCATCGTTCTGGCCATGCACTATGGTGCAGACAGCGGCATCGCATTTGCATCGGTTGAGCACATCATGCGTGATGTGAATTCGGGCTGGTTCCTGCGTTATGCGCACCAGAATGGCGCGTCGATGTTCTTCATCGTGGTCTACATCCACATTTTCCGCGGCCTGTTCTACGGATCATATAAGCCGCCGCGGGAAATGGTGTGGCACCTTGGCCTCGTCATCTTCCTGTTGATGATGGCAACCGCATTCATGGGCTATGTCCTTCCCTGGGGCCAGATGAGCTTCTGGGGTGCCAAGGTCATCACCGGCCTGTTCGGCGCCATCCCGCTGGTGGGTGAGCCGATCCAGACCTGGCTGCTTGGCGGTTTTGCGCCGGACAACGCTGCTCTGAACCGCTTCTTCTCGCTCCACTTCCTGCTTCCGTTCGTGATCTTGGGTGTCATCATCCTGCACATCTGGGCGCTGCACATTCCGGGCTCTTCAAACCCGACCGGTGTGGAAGTGAAGTCGGAACAGGACACGGTTCCGTTCCACCCTTATTACACCGCCAAGGATGGCGTCGGCGTGGCTCTGTTCTTCCTGCTGTTCGCAGTGATCCTGTTCTTTGCGCCCAATTTCTTGGGTGAGCCGGACAACTACATCCCTGCCAACCCGCTGGCGACGCCTGCCAACATCGTTCCGGAATGGTATTTCTGGCCGTTCTACGCGATCCTGCGTGCGTTCACGGTGGACTTCCTGTTCATCCCCGCAAAGCTGCTGGGCGTGCTCGCGATGTTTGCTTCGATCCTGCTGCTGTTCTTCCTGCCTTGGCTGGACACATCAGCGGTTCGTTCGGGCCATTACCGTCCGATGTTCCGGAAGTTCTTCTGGTTCGGCTTGATCCCCACGATTGTCATTCTTGGCTATTGCGGCGGATCCCACGCGACGGACGGCATCGTGCTCATCAGCCAAATCGCATCGGCTTATTATTTCGCGCACTTCCTGATCATCCTTCCGATCATCTCGCGTGTCGAAACAACCAAGCCGCTTCCAACATCCATCACCGAAGCTGTTCTGGGCAACACGCCTGCGAACGCTACGCTTCAGCCTGCCGAATAAGGACAATATCGACATGATCCGCATAGGTGCATTTCTTGTTGGGCTGTTCTTTTCCGGCTGGCTGCTTGTGTCAGCCGCGATGGGCGCCTTCGCTTTCGTAACCGCGCCGGCAGCGCCAACCGCTGAGCACGAATTCCACAAGCCCGCAAAGTCCGTCGACTTCTCGTTCGACGGTCCTGCTGGCAAGTTTGATCGTGCCCAGCTTCAGCGTGGCATGCAGATCTTCAAGGAAGTCTGCTCCGCCTGTCACAGCCTGAAATACGTGTCGTTCCGCGACTTCAAGGACCTTGGCTATAGCGAAGGTCAGGTGAAGACGATTGCCGCGACATGGCCGGCCGAAACGCCTTCGATCAACCCGGATACGGGCGAAGCGGCGACGCGCAAGCCAATTCCAGCTGACAAAATCCCGTCACCCTACCCCAATGATGTGGCGGCACGTGCAGCGAACAATAACGCTGTTCCGCCAGATCTTTCCCTGATGACAAAGGCACGCCACGGCGGTTCGGCCTATGTCTATTCTCTTCTGACGGGCTATCAGGCGCCGCCGGCTGAGCTGAAGGAAAAGTTCCCGGCTTCCATGCCCGGCGCAACCACCCACTATAACCCGTACTTTGCCAACTTGAACCTCGCCATGGCAGCTCCGCTGACCACCGACGGTCAGGTGACTTACGGCGAAGGCGCACCCAAGCCGACGGTCGACCAGATGGCCAAGGACGTCACCGCGTTCCTGACCTGGACGGCTGAACCGAAGCTTGAGAACCGCAAGCGTGCCGGCACCGCTGCCGTCATCTTCCTTCTCATCTTCCTCGGCCTGTGTGTCGGTGCCTATAAGAACGTGTGGGCTGATAAGAAGAAGGCGCACGCCTGATCGCATTGGCTCCGGCCTAAACCAGAGGCCCACCCGGCCGTTATCTGACTCAATCAGTCAGTTCAGCGAATGAGGTGGGCTCATGGCGGAAAGCCAGATCGAATATAACTACAGCGCGCTCGCGCGCACGGCTCGGCAGGCGGAGCGTTATGCTCATACCTGCCGGGCCGTTTTGTCTTCTCAACGCATCCCCCACCGAGAAGTGATCATCCGCGACGCGTCCGAATTTGGGCTTGGCGGTCGCGGGGCCATGCTCGTACCCGGCGAACATCTGCGGGTCTTTGCCGAGAAAATCGGTGATTTCGAAGCCGTGGTGAAATGGGCGCGCGGCGATAGCTTCGGCCTGCAGGTTGACCGCCCGGTGGACCTCACGCTGCTCGACGCGTCCGAACAGGATGCCGGAGCGGCGGACGGGCGCTTTGCCGCAACCCTGTTCACAGACAGCAACGTCACGCAGATGATGGGCTGGAAATCCTGACCAACAACATTTGACGGCGGCACGGAGAAACAGGCGATCTGGAAATCGCCCGCTCTTCTAATTGCCAGCTTGCATCAGGCGTCCGGGATGCGCAGGGAAAGACCCACTTGATTGGAGAGGGTCTCTGCCGTGACATTACCGTTTTCGCTTGTCGGTCGCACAGCGCTGATTACCGGAGCATCGTCTGGGCTTGGTGCCCACTTCGCCCGGCTCTTTGCCCAGGCTGGGGCCAATGTGGTCTTGGGTGCCCGTCGCACAGACCGGATTGCCGCACTCGCCAATGAACTGGACGCCGGAGAGACAGGCGCACTGGCAGTCCCCTTGGACGTGACCGACGAAGCCTCGATCAAAGAGGCCTTCAACATGGCGGAAGAACGCTTCGGCACCGTCGACACCATCATTGCCAATGCCGGCACGTCTGCCGCTGCCCGGGCAACCGAGGTCAGCGTCGAGGCGCTGCGAATGGTGACGGACACAAACTTCACCGGCCTCTATCTCACCGCACGCGAAGGCGCCCGTCGCCTCATCGCCAGCGGCAGCCGTGAAACGGGTAAGGGCCGCATCGTCCTGATCGGCTCCATCACCTCCCACCTGACCGGCCAAGGCGACAGCGCTTACGCGGCCGGCAAGGCGGCCGTTGCACATCTGGGCCGTAATCTGGCGCGCGAATGGGTCCGCCAGGGGGTGAATGTGAACACCATTCAACCCGGATACATTCAGACCGAAATTGCCGGTGACTGGTTCCAGTCGCCGGGCGGACAGGCGCAGATTGCGGCCTTCCACCGCAAGCGCCTTCAGCCCATTGATTCGCTCGATGCCATGATGCTGTATTTCTCCTCAGATGCCTCCGCCGCCACAACCGGCGCGGTCATCGATATTGATGACGGACAATCCCTATGACCGACCGTGCCCGCGAGATTGCCGCCCGCGTTGAGACCTTCGTCCGCGACGTTGTGATCCCTTATGAGAGTGACACCCGCCGGGATCATCACGGCGCGCCGATGGATGAGATGGTCCAAGAAATGCGGGCCAAGGCGCGCGCAGCCGGTGTGCTGACGCCGCACATCCTGCCTGACGGCAGCCATTTGACGCAGCAGGAGACAGCGATTGTTCTCCAGAAGTCCGGCCTCTCCCCGCTGGGGCCGCTCGCGGTCAACACGATGGCCCCCGATGAGGGCAATATGTACCTGCTGGGGCACGAAGGCAGCCCGGAGCTGAAGGAACGCTTCCTCAAGCCCATGATCGCGGGCGAAGCGCGGTCGGCCTTCTTCATGACCGAGCCTGCGCTGGAAGGCGGCGCCGGTTCTGACCCGTCCATGATGCAGACGACCTGCAAGCTGGATGGCAATCACTGGGTCATCAATGGCCGTAAGGCGTTCATCACTGGCGCCGAGGGCGCCAAGGTCGGCATTGTCATGGCCAAGGCCGATGAAGGCGCGTGCATGTTCCTCGTTGACTTGCCCGACCCTGCCATCCGCATCGAGCATGTGCCCAACACGATCGACAATTCCATGCCGGGCGGTCATGCCACCGTCCTCATCGACAATCTGCGCGTCCCAGCAGACCAGATGCTGGGCCAGGCCGGTGAAGGCTTTAGATACGCGCAGATCCGTCTCTCCCCTGCCCGCCTGTCGCACTGCATGCGCTGGCACGGCAGCTGCCAGCGCGCGCATGAGATCGCGACCGACTATGCCAACCGCCGCATGGCCTTTGGCAAGCCGCTGATCGAGCATGAAGGCGTCGGCTTCATGCTTGCGGAAAACATGATCGATCTGAAGCAGGCCGAACTGATGATCGACTGGTGCGCTTCTGTGCTCGACACAGGCTCGCTCGGTACGGTTGAAAGCTCAATGACCAAGGTCGCCGTCTCTGAGGCGCTGATGCGCATTGCAGACCGCTGCGTGCAGGTCATGGGCGGATTGGGCGTCACCGATCAGACCATCGTTGAGCAGGTCTTCCGCGAAATCCGCGCCTTCCGCATTTATGACGGCCCAACCGAAGTCCACAAATGGAGCCTCGCCAAGAAGATCAAGCGCGACTGGAAAGCGGCGAATCCGGCCTAAACCACCCAAGCTGTCATTCCCGCGAAAGCGGGAATCCAGACTTCTCTGCTCAACCGATACGCCAGTGGTGCTGATGGATCCCCGCTTTCGCGGGGATGACGGCCGGTTTGTGGTCAAGCCGTCTTTTCAAAGCTGATCAGGTCTACCGGATCATCCATCGACACGCCGGCGCGGATACCATCCACCCAAGCCACCCTGGTCATGATCGACCAGCCGTTGAGCACCTTGACCAGAACCTGCTGACCTTTGTGCAACGGCAGGTCTGTCTCAATCTGCAGTCCGGTCGATGAGACATTGCGGACAACCGCACGGCGGCTCGTCTGGCCGACAAACAGGCGGATATCGCGGGTCAGGTCTTCGTCACCGGCACCAATGACCGGCGGCGGCGCGAGCAGCTTGAGCCCAAAGCGACGGCCGTGGACCCAGCGCACGGTGGCCGGCACATAATGTAGCCCGCTGAAGGACACTTCAACATGCTCGCCTACAATGATGCGGGCGTCGGTCTCCCCCGTCAGGCCGGTTTCAGACACGTTGATAACGTTCGCCTTTGCATCAAGCTCAACAGCAATCGCGTCCGCCTTCAGATAAACCCGCTTTCGCTCTGCCGCGCGGCGTGTGTCTCCCTCCAGCCGCCCGGTGGGCGCAGGGAAGATATCAGCCTCAACTGGATCAAAAGGTTTGATGTTCAACATGTTCGTTACCCCGCAATCTGGTCCACCCAGTCTAGCGGCAGTCTATTGAATCAGCCCTTGTCTGAAAGCCTGTTGAATTCACCGTAGCGTTTCGGACGCGCAGATAACCTTTTGTTAACCATCTGCCTTTTCAGGAGGCTCCTCGCTGAAGGGGTGCAAACCCGCCACCATGGCAAGTCGAACGGCAGCCGAAACGGTTCGCACGCCAAGCTTTTCCATCAACGTTGCACGAAAGCTTTCCACGGTACGGATACTCAATCCGAGGTGATAGGCGATCAGTTTATTGGGCAGCCCATCCAGCAAACCCTGCATCACCTGCCGTTCACGCTTGGACAATTTTGCGATCCGCAGCTTCGCATCATCCAACAGACCAAACGCATTCACCCGCCGGTCCAGCTCGCCAAAGGCGTTGTCCAGCGTCGCCAGCAGATGCTCTTCCACATAAGGCTTTTCAATAAACTCAAACGCCCCGTTCTTCATGGCGCGCACCGCACGATCAATGTCGCCCATGCCGGTCAGGATCAGGACGGGAAACCGAATGCCCTTTTCGTTGAGCGCCTCTTGCGTTTGATGTCCGTCCAGCCCGGGCATGTGCAGATCAAGCATGATGCACCCGGGCTCTGCGGTATCGGCAATATCGAGGAAGGCCTCCCCGCTGGAAAACTGCTCCACAGCGTAGCCATTTGATTTGAGCAGAAAGGCGGCGGATTGCCGAACCATCTCGTCATCGTCGATGAGATAAATGAGCTTGGTCAACTTTTCTATCTCCTCACGCGACTATAGCGAAGGAGTATCGTCCATGATTTGACTTGAAGCAACTATATTGGCTGTAAAATGACGGCTTATATTGCCATATTGGCAGCTAAGGCGGTGGCAGGCTGGTCCGGGAAGGGAGTGGGTTCCTCGAACTGCGAAGGACCAGCGGCTTCGCCTCTATCTCTTTGTTATTCTTGTAATTCTAACCGCTTTGAATCAGGCTTTGAGACATGATCAAGATCGCCTAGGCGGCCCTGGACGAGGAAAGAGACCAAGCATCCCATTCAAGTCATTTGCATTGGTCATCAAATATTAAGCACCTTTTGGCGCCCATAAAATGACACCGGCACTGTCATCATCCAATGCTGAGTCAGTCGCGTTCCGCCCTGGCCGCCAACGCGACAGCTTCTGACATGGAGCGCACCTGCAGGCGCCGGACAATATGGGCGCGGTGCATTTCCACCGTGCGCGGGCTAATGCCCAGATGCACCGCAATTGATTTCGTCGCCATGCCATGGGCGATCATCTGCAACACATCGAATTCGCGGGGCGACAAACGCTCTCGGACCTCGTTCTCAACAGGCGGCTCTGTCGCCTTGCCCTGCATCGCCGCCTGTCGCGCCTGCGCGGCGCTGATGACGGAAAGGAGCGTTTCCGGCTGGATCGGCTTTTCGATGAAATCGAGCGTGCCCAGCTTCATCGCCAAGACTGCAGACGGCACATCACCATTCCCGCTCATCATCACGACCGGCCAGCCGATCTGCGTCCGCTCCCGCAGCGCCATCAGAAAATCGATCCCGTCCATCGACGGCATGTGCAGGTCTAGAAGCACCGGCGCTGGCTGGAGCGCCGTGAAGCTCTCAAAGAAGTCCGTCGCGGCAGCAAAGCTGTGCGTCTCAAAGCCATGCGCCCGCAACAACATAGCGAGCGACAGCCGGACACCCTGATCATCATCCACGATGTAAATCAGATTCTTCTCCGCCATGCCCGACCGCCTTCCTGCCAAGGCAGAGCCCTAAACGCTGCCAGATGCTGGTCGTAATACATGCTGTCCAAGGCGGCGTGCATTGAGGGAAAATACGGAATGAGGGGACGCTTTGGGCTGAATATCTATTGCCAACGTGGCTTTAAAACATTGCCGAAATGGCATTGTTGGAATATCGGGTCGCTTGATGAGCCAAGCGGACCGGTGAATGTCGGATAAATTTCAGGATCAGGTGCTGAAGATTCCGCGCGCCGGCAAGCGGGCCATTGCCTTGGTCGCCGACGCCATCGCCTGCATTGCCTCGGTCCTTGTCGCCTTCTATCTCCGCCTGGATTACTGGGTCTTTCCCGAGGGGCTTCAATGGCTTGCGATCTTTGCAAGCTTGGTCTTTGCGCTCCCGCTTTTCATCACAAACGGCCTTTACCGCGCGATTTTCCGCTATTCCGGTTGGCCCGCACTTGGCGCCATCGTCCGTGCCGGTGGTCTCTACACGCTCGCTTACGCCACAGTGTTCACGGTGATCGGTGTGACGACCGTGCCACGGACAATCGGGATCATTCAACCGATGCTGCTGATCGGCTTCATCGGCATGTCGCGCGTGGTTGTTCGCTTCGTCCTGGGCGGCGGATATCTTGCGCTCCTGCAAATGAGCGACCGGCGCCGGGTCCTGATCTATGGCGCAGGCGGCGCGGGACGGCAGCTGGCGGCAGCCATCTCCAACAGCGAAGACATGTATGTCGTCGGCTTTGTCGATGATGACCCGCTGCTGAGGGGCAGCGTGCTGAACGGCAAGAACATCTACGCGCCCGGCAATCTGCAGGAACTGACAGAGCGGCTAGAGGTGACCGACATCTTGCTGGCCATGCCGTCAGCCAGCCGCCGCCGCCGCAGCGAAATTCTGCACTCCGTCAAATCGAGTGATGTCACGGTCCGGATGCTGCCCGCCGTCGCCGACTTGGCCCATGGCCGCATCGCGGTTGGCGATCTGCGGGAGCTTGATATTGAAGATTTGCTGGGCCGTGATCCGGTGCCACCCAACCAGATCCTCCTCGCAAAGAATGTAACGGGCAAGTCCGTGATGGTCACAGGCGCGGGCGGGTCTATCGGCAGCGAGTTGTGCCGCCAGATCCTGACGCTGCGGCCCAAGACATTGCTTCTTCTCGAGATGGGGGAATACCCCCTTTACGCGATTCACCGTGAGCTTGAGGGCGCTATTGAGGCTGATGGCCTGAGCACCAAAATAGTTCCGCTGCTGGCTTCCGTGGCGGACAAGAACCGCATGGAACTCATCCTTTCAACATGGGCGCCCGACACGGTGTATCATGCCGCCGCATATAAGCATGTGCCGCTGGTCGAGCATAACCCTGTGGAGGGCGTGAAGAACAATGTTTTCGGCACCCTGACAGCGGCGGAATGCGCCATTCACGCAGGCGTCAGGGATTTTGTGCTGATCAGCACAGACAAGGCCGTGCGTCCTACAAACATCATGGGCACAACCAAGCGCTTGGCTGAAATGATCCTTCAGGCGCTGGCAGACCGCCAGACAAAGACCCGGTTTTCCATGGTCCGCTTTGGAAACGTGCTTGGCAGCAGCGGCTCCGTCGTCCCGCTTTTTCGGGAGCAGGTCCGCACCGGCGGGCCCGTAACGATCACCCATGCCGAGGTGACCCGCTATTTCATGACGATCCGTGAAGCGGCCCAACTTGTCGTGCAGGCCGGTGCCATGGCGCAAGGCGGCGATGTCTTCGTTCTTGATATGGGCGATCCCGTCAAAATTGCGGATCTGGCGCGCAATATGATTGAGTTGAGCGGCCTGAGCGTCCGCGACGCGAGCAATCCGGACGGAGATATTGAAATCTCCGTCGTCGGGCTGCGCCCCGGCGAAAAGCTGTATGAAGAGCTTCTTATCGGCGACGATCCACTCCCAACGCATCATGAGCGCATCATGAAGGCGCATGATGACTTTTTGAAATGGTCGGACCTGACACCGCAATTGGAACGGCTGCGGCAGGATATCGACAAGAATGACGTGGTGTCCCTGAAATCGCGTCTGAAGGAATTGGTCAGCGAATTTGAATCAAATGATGAGGTTGTCGACTTCATCACGCTGGAGCGGGGCCGATAGACCCTTCGATGAACTGGTTTGAGCGCCTGATGTTTAGGCGGATCCCGTTGTGGGTCTTTGCTCTGTTCGCGATATTCATGATTGCGGGCCTGCCTGCCTATGGCTGGCTCGTAAAATATAAGGTGGCCAAAGGGCCCCGTTTTGAAACCATCGGCAGGCTCGCCTTGGACCTTGCCTCCGTTCCTGACACACTCAACGGCTTGAGGCGCCAACAAGAGCTCGGGCTCGCCCCGGTTACCGCGCCGAAAATACCTGACGGTCTTCATCGCAAAGAGCCCTTAGGCAAAGCGGAAGAGCTTGTGCTGGTGGCGCGTTATGACAGTGCCGCGCGTCGGTTCATTGCTGCCTTAACCGATATGCGGAACGGAACTGTTCTGCGGCGCTACGCGCCCGACATCAAGGCGATCAACGCTAGGTCAAAGATGTCTTCGCCGCTGATTGATTTAGCCCGAGACAGATTTCCGGAACGCTACCGCCTTTCCCATCCGTTGTTGATGGACGATGGCGGCATCGTGTTTCAGGACGGCTCGCCTCTGGTCAGAATCGACGCCTGCGGCAAGATTTTGTGGACGTTGGACGGCCTGTATCACCACTCTATTGAGCGCGATGCAGAGGGCAATATTTGGGTCCCCGACACGGTCTTGAAGTCGACCCGCAGAAATGCGACCGCGGACTATCATGAGGACGGGATCGCCAAAATCTCTCCGGCCGGAAAGCTTTTGTTCAGACAGAGTCTCGCTGACATATTGGAGCGAAACGGGCTGGGATATCTTTTCGAAGGCCGGCCGTATTCGCCTGATCCTTTACATCTGAATGACATTGAGCCGGTGCTGCACACAGGTCCTTATATGACAAAAGGCGACCTATTCCTTAGTCTCCGTCATCTCTCACTGCTCATGCAATACCGCCCGTCCACTGGAAAAATAATCTGGTGGCAGCAAGGCCCATGGCGCATGCAACACGACATCAACATCCTCGATGACCGGCGCATATCCCTTTTCGACAACCGGGTCATTGCAGGAGATCCCGAAACGGTAGATCAAGCAAACGATCTCTTGATCTACGATCTGGCAACCAAAAACCTCACCTCTCCATATGCCGCCGCATTCAAGGCGAATAACATCAAGACAGTCACGCAGGGCCGCGGAACGCCGCTGGGCAATGGCGACGTCTTTGTAGAAGAAACCGATTTTGGTCGGCTGCTGCGTATGGACCCTCAAGGTAAATTGCGATGGGAATACATCAGCGCAAATCCGTCAGGAAAGCGGCTGCTTCTCGCCTGGAGCCGCATCTTGGACAATGAGAAGGATGCCGCAGCTATCGCGGCAGCAAAGGCAGCGACATGCAAATGACAACCTTGAAGGTGAAGTTACTAAGCTTTGCCGGCCTGGTGATGCTGGCAGACCCTGCTTTCGCCTATATGGGCCCCGGCTTAGGTCTCAGCGCCATTGCCATGATGCTCAGCGTGTTCGGCTCCATCACCTTCGCCTTTCTCGCGGTCGTCTGGTATCCCATCAAACGGCTTTATCGCAGAATTTTGCGGCGACCGGACGATAGTCCGCCGCCCTCTGAGGAAGAAGGCCATGGGCGCTGAGCGCCTTCTCTATCGCATCGGTCTCGGCAGTGCGGCGGTCGTCGACACGTCGTTTGATGTGGAGTGCGCGCGATTTGGTCGTGCCGCCAGTGCTTTGGAAATACAACCGCCGCTGTTCGTTTGTGGCTTGGCACGGGCGGGAACGACGGTCATCACACGCGCGCTGTTCGCGAGCGATGCATTTGCCACGTCCACCTATCGTGACCTGCCCTTTCCGCTCGCTCCAAACGTCTGGCACCAACTGAGCCGGTCATTTCGTCGCGAAGATGTGCGCGCTGAAAGGGGCCATGGCGATGGCGTATTCCACGATCTCGATAGCCCTGAAGCCATTGAAGAGGTCTTTTGGAGACACTTTTGCGGCGGCACCTACATCAAACGCACACGTCTGGTGCCGCATGAGCCATCAACAGGCGTGATGCAGAAGTACGCGCAGTTCATGCGCCTTGTTGCCCTCGCTTATGGCCGCCCACGCTACCTTGCAAAGAACAACAATAACATATTGCGGCTGCCTGCCCTGCTGGACACCTTCAAGGGGGCGGTCGCGGTTATCCCCTTTCGTGATCCGGCGCAGCAGGCGGCCTCTCTTTTGCACCAGCACCAGCGGTCCTTAGTACTTCATAAATCTGACCCGTTCCGCGGAAAGTTTATGCAGTGGCTGGGCCATCATGAATTTGGATCGGACCAGCGGCCGTTCATTTTTGAGAACGCCTCCGCGCAACAGTCCCCCGACGTCATTGATTACTGGCTTCATTTGTGGACAAACGTTTATCAGTATCTCTCGCAGATTGCGGCCCGATACTCCCAACAGGTCATTTTCGTCGACTATGACCATCTTTGCCGCGATCCGGATGCGCTGCGGCGTCTCTGCACGCGGCTCGGTTGTCCCCCCAACCACATTTCTGGCGACACGCTGTCCGTGCAACCGGAACGGCGCCTGCCGGCGCCCGATACAGACTTGGTGGCCAGGGCGGAGAAATTACACGCTGAACTCCAACACATGGCTTCAACCTAAATCAACTGATGCACCTGGAAATCCGATGACACGACATGAGCACAACCGAAATCTATGATCACACAAGCACACCCAGTTAGCGCGCCCACAGTGTCTATTGTGACCGTGTGCCGAAATGCCGCCAACACGATCGGTGCGACTTTGGCGTCCGTCCGAGCGCAAACGCACTCGGCGATCCAGCACATCGTTGTCGATGGCGCGTCGAACGATGGCACCCAGCACATTGTCTCCGATAACTTGAGGTCTGACGGCATCCTGCTGTCGGAGCCAGACAGCGGCATCTACAATGCCATGAACAAAGGTTTGGCGCTTGCTACAGGCGACATTGTTGCCTTTTTGAATGCGGATGACGCCTATGCAGATGCGGACGTCATCGCCCGAGTATGCAGACTCTTTTCAGAAGGAAGCATCAACGCCGTCTTCGGCGATGTCGCCTTCTTCCGCGACGCAAACTTCACCCAATTGGTCCGTCGCTATGACAGCGGCCAGTTCCACCCGGATCGTATCCGCTGGGGCTGGATGCCCGCGCATCCCGGTATGTTTGTGTCCAGAGATGTCTACACAGCGCTTGACGGCTTTGCGGAAGACTACCGCATCGCAGGCGATTTTGATTTCGTGGTGCGGGCCTTCCGGGACGGCTTGATCCAGTACCGCCACCTACCCGAAATCTTCGTCAACATGCAGATGGGCGGGGCGAGCACGCGAGATTTCTCAGCCAAAATGCGGATCAACAAAGAGGTCGTGCGCGCCTGCCGACGCAACGGCGTCTATTCCAATTTACTGATGGTGATGAGCAAATATCCGCTCAAGCTGCTGGAGATCCGCAGATGAAAATTGCGGTTACAGGAGCTTCGGGTTTCGTCGGGCGCGCCGTCTGCGCCGAAGTGCTCCATAAGGGGCATATCGCCATTCCTCTTGTCCGGCGCCCGGCCGGGTTCGCAAATGAAGTCGTGATCGGCGATATCAGCAGGGAGACGCTTCCGCGGGTTGAAGTAGACGCTGTCATCCATCTGGCAGCCCGCGCCCACGTTATGAACGATGATCCAGCGACCGCAGAACAGGCTTATATGGATGCCAATGTTGAAGGCACACGCCGCGCCATCGACATGGCAAGGGCTGGCGGGGCGCGAAGGTTTGTCTTTGTGAGTTCGATCAAGGCTCTGGGCGAACGAAGCCAACCGGGTAAGCCGCTGGCGGAGCAAAACACCCCTGCCCCAGAAGACGCCTATGGACGCTCAAAGCTCGCAGCAGAGCGGCTCGCGAAGGACATGACATCGGGTCTCGGCATGGAGTTGGTCATTGTCCGCCCGCCGCTGGTCTATGGGCCTGGTGTCAAAGGGAACTTCGCCACGCTGATCCGCCTTTCCTGTCTCGGCCTCCCGCTCCCCATCGGCAGCATCAACAATCAGCGCAGCATGATTTCGCTGACCAATCTCGCTGATCTGCTCGTTCATGTTGCGGTCCACTCGGCCGCTGCAGGCCGGACAGTTCTTGCCTCAGACCTGCATGACGTTTCCACGCCGGAGCTTGTTCGGGCTATTGCGGACGCTGCCAAGCGGAAGGCGCACATTGTGCCGTTTCCACTTGGGCCCATGTCTTTCCTCGCAGGCATGCTGGGCAAAGGAGACATGTTCTCCCGTCTCGCTGGCAACCTTCAGGTGGATGGACGTGGCACGTTAAATGAACTTGAATGGTTCCCAGTGCAGACAGTTGAGGACGGTATTCGAAGCACAGTTCAGGCGTTCAAAAGCTAATGGCGACCAAGAAACATCTCAGGTTTGAAAACGTCGCCGTGGCAATTGCCGCGACAGTTGTCATCTGCGTGTTCGGCGGCGCTTCCCGCGTCGATGTATTGTCGCAGATTGTTGTCCAGTGCACAGCCGCCGCGCTAATCGCATTCGCCTGGTTCCACCGCGCAAGCGCCGCGCCGCTGCCCAAGACACCGATGTGGATCCTCGCGGCCATGCTGGCGATTGTGGCGGTTCAGCTTATCCCACTCCCTCCGGCTCTTTGGCAGAACCTCCCCGGGCGCGCGTTATTCGCTCAGATTGATGCTGCGGCCGGGCTGGCAGGAACTTGGCGACCGATCAGCCTTGTCCCTGATTCCACACTCTCCGCCTTGCTGGGGTTGGTTGTGCCCGTAAGCGCCGGAGCGGCATTTGCGCTGACGCCACGCGCACAGTGGCATTATCTCGCATTGGCATTGCTTTCGCTCATTCTGATGAGCGCGATTCTCGGCCTGCTGCAGGTCAGCGCGCCATCCAGTGGCCTCTATTTTTACAAGGTCACCAATATCGGCTCCCCCGTCGGCTTCTTTGCGAACCGCAACCATCAGGCCATCTTCCTCGCACTCGCACCCATTTTGCTGGTTACGATCCTAAGAGGCTGGGACACACGTTTTGCGCAGCATGTGCTTTTTAGGCCGGCCCTGTTCTCGGTCTTCCTTCTTTGCCTCGTCGCGGCGTTGGTCAACGGATCGCGCATCGGCCTCATCGCCTTTTTGTTCAGCGTGCTCGGCGCCTCCGCCCTCAATTGGTCGCTCCAGCAGTCAACACCCCGACGAGACGGCCGCAATCAGCGGCGCGAAAGGCGATTGGCGCGCCTAAAGCTTGGTTTGGGACTCGGGAGCATTTTAATCACTGCGGGCGTGGCGTTTTTGACGTCACGAAGCCTAGAGAGTGTCAGCCGATTTTCAGAAACGAGCCTGACGAGCGAGGGCCGACTGAAACTGATTGGGCCCTTGCTCGACATTGCCGGAACTTATTTCCCTTGGGGAACAGGCTTTGGCAGTTTTCCAGAAGTTTATAAAATCCACGAACCCGACGCGGGGCTGACGCTGAGCTACCTCAATCACGCGCATAATGATTTGGTGGAAATCCTTATCGAAGGTGGCGTTGCCTCTTTGGGGCTTGCTGCTGCAGCCCTCATTTTTGCCATATTGGCCGCATATCGCAGCTGGCGAAGCTGGGGTACGGCCTTTACGCGACGTGCACTTTACGCACGTGGCAGTTCCTTAATGCTCATCGTCCTGCTCATCGGCAGTGCCACAGATTACCCCCTCAGAACCCCGGCTCTTGGCTTTATTGCTGGACTTTCAATGTTTTGGCTCTGGTCGTTTCAACACTCAGACACCGCGGCCGACTAAACGATCACGCGCGTTGGTCGTTAAAAGTAAGGCCGCAATTGAGAATTCCCGCCCCAGCGCAATGCAACCGGGTTGAACCAATGTGGCAGAATGGCTAAGGCCCCTGTCTGAGAACGATCCTAAAGGAATAGCTGTCTTGCGCCGCGTTGTTATGAGCCTTTTTGCGTTGTTCTTATCTTTGGGTTTGAGCACAGTTGCTCAAGCGGATTCAACGGGGTCCGCGCCCATCTCCCGCATTGGATCTCTTCCCGAACCCACGCCTGCAGACCTTGTCGGTGTCAGCCGCCCCTACCGGATTGGTCCGCTCGATAAGCTCGAATACACTGTTTACGGCATTCAGGATCTGAGTGGCGAAGTTCAGGCAGACGTCAGCGGCAATATCTCCGTGCCTCTGGTCGGCGTCATCATGGCGGCGGGTAAAACTCCGGGCGAACTTGCGGCGGAAATCGCAACGGGTCTTCGCGCGCAATATGTCCGCAATCCTCAAGTGACCGTCAACGTGAAGGAAATCGTCAGCCAGATTGTCACGGTTGACGGCGAAGTGGTCCAACCAGGCACCTATCCTGTCCTCGGAGACATGACGCTTATGCGGTCTGTTGCAAGCGCACGTGGTGTAAGCGAGAACGCCAAATTGCAGGACGTTGTCATCTTTAGAACGATCGAAGGACAGCGCTACGCCGGCCTTTACAATCTCAAAGCCATCCGCCGGGGCACCTACAGTGACCCTGCCGTCTTCGCGAACGACATCGTCGTCGTCGGTGACTCCAAAGCCCGACGTCTGTTCAAGGACCTGATCCAGGTGGCCCCCGCCCTTCTAACGCCGATCATCATCCTTCTGACACGCTAAGCCAAAGCAAGGAATTCTTGTCTGTGACTGATAAAATGGGTGCCATGGACCCAACCTCCTTTGCGGCGATAACCGGCGGCAATGCGTTAGCGAACACAGTGAGAAGCGCGGAACTTGCGCCGGAACTGTCATTGATTTCGCACTATTGGCGTATCATCAAGCGCCGTAAATGGACGGTGATCGGCTCAGTTGCCATCGCGCTTGTGCTCGGTCTCGTTCTCAGCATGCTGGCCACCCGGCAGTACACAGCGACATCGACCGTTGAGATCCAGCGTGAGAATGCGAAAATCCTCAATGTGGAAGGCGTCCGCAGCCAAGTGACATCGGCGGATCAGGAGTTTTACCAGACACAATATGGGCTGCTGAAATCACGTCGACTGGCAGAACTTGTCGTGGTGAATTTGAAGCTTACGCGCGATCCCCAGTTCAGGGACGCCTTCGGCCTCGCGCCCATGGGCGGGACTGCACTTTCCACAAAGATTGTCGGAAATGCTGCCGGCACGACCGCAGAAATCGAACAGGCCCGCGCCATATTGCTCAGCAGGGTCACAGTGTCGCCAGTCCGCCTGTCGCGCCTTGTTGATATCGGTTTCACAAGTCCTGACCCGGTCCTTTCAGCCAAAATCGCCAACGCCTGGTCCGAAGCGTTCATCCAGTCCAACATTCAGCGTGGCTTTGATGAAACAGGCTTTGCAAGGAAGTTCCTTGAAGACCGATTGGAATCCACCCGCCAGAAGCTGGAAGAATCAGAACGGCTGTCGGTCGACTATGCAGCGAGACAGCGCATTGTGGCTGTGGAAGTGCAAGGCCCCAACGGGACCTCAACCGAGAGCAAATCTCTCAATGAGGAAGGGCTGGCGTCCCTGACTGCAGAACTCAACAAGGCCATCGCAGACCGGATGTCCGCTCAAGCGTCTCTCAGCGCAGGTTTCAAATCAGGATCGAGCGACGTCGGCATTTCCGGCGCCAGTTCCGTGCTGCGTCAACGGCGCGCAGAGGTGTCTGCCGAATATCAGAAACTGCTGGTTCAGTTTGAACCCGGCTATCCCGCCGCGCGGGCATTGAAGGAGCAATTGAACCAGCTCGACCGGTCGATTGCTTCGGAGGAACGGTTTATTCAATCCTCTGCCTCACGAGAACTCAATGCCGCTTATGCAGCGGCGGCTGGGCGCGAAAGTCGCCTGCGCGCCGCAGTTGGTGAGCAAACTGCCCGTCTGCTGGCAGAAAAGCGCGCTGGCATTCAATACAACATCTACAAGCGCGAAGTCGACACGAACCGCCAGCTCTATGATGCCCTGTTGCAGCGCTATAAAGAGATTGGCGTGGCCGGAGGGGCCAATCGGACGAACGTTTCGATTGTAGACAAAGCGGACATTCCGACCGCGCCGTCCAAGCCAAACATTCCGTTCAACCTGTTCATTGCCCTTATCGGCGGCACAATGATCGGCTTTGCTCTGACCGTGATCTGGGAGCAGATCGACGTGGCGGTGAGCGATCCGACTGACGTGCAGCGCGCATTGGGGCTGCCTGTGCTTGGCGTCATTCCTCAGAGCGACAGCGAAGGCGAGGATATTCCTACCATGCTGCTCGATCGGAAATCGGCGATCAGCGAAGCCTATCTCTCGTTGCGGACAACCATCGCCTTCACGACGACGCATGGCATTCCAGCGACCATCGCTGTGACGTCCACGCGCCCGGGGGAAGGAAAATCCACGACGGCTTATGCACTGGCGCGGCTCATCGCCAGTTCGGGCAAGAAGACGTTGCTCGTCGACTGCGATATGCGGTCGCCCTCAGTCCACCTTCTCGTGCAGGCACCAAATACGGCAGGTCTCAGCAACGCGCTTTCAGGCCAAGGTGAGATCGGTTCGATGTTCATTGCCGGGCCGGAGAAGGGCCTTTCCATCTTACCGGCCGGCCCCATGCCGCCAAGTGCTGCCGAACTTCTCGCCAGCGAACGCCTGCCGTGGCTTTTGAACGAGCTTCTCACGACATATGGCTTTGACCATATCGTGCTCGACTCTCCGCCCGTCATTGGCCTTGCCGACGCCCTCATCGTATCGAGCCGCGCCGAAGCGACGATCTATGTCATTGAAGCCCACGCGACCCGCGTCAATCAGGTCCTGTCCGCGTTGCAACGCCTCGCTAGCGTCGACAGCCATCTTATCGGCGTCGCGCTGACGAAGTTCCGGTCCGAAAAATCGGCCTTCACCTACGATTATGGCTATGGATACGGATCCGACCGCCGGAAATCTGGGTAGGGCGGAGTAACGACGCGTGGCGCGGTCCAGATTTTCAGCAGATGTGCTGCGGCGGGCCGCCATACCGGCGTCGATCGCGCTTGCCTTTTCGGGCATCGCTTTTGCTCAGGGTTTCGCGTCTGCCGTTGGCACATCCTCACTCTATAAGACGGCAGCAGCCCTCGCGCCCTGGCACGCGAAAACCAAAGCGCGCGCCGCTGAACTGGCCCTTGTGGAGGGTGTCGAAGATGGGCGCTTTCGCAACGCTGCTGATCTTGCCAGAGAGGCTTTGCGGCGTGAACCGACCAATGCTGTCGCACTCAGAACCCTAGGATTGGCATCACAAGGGTCCGGCAAAGGCCAGCAAGGGGACCGGCAGTTGGTGCTCGCAGACCAGCTGACACGCAGGGACCTCCCATCGCAATTCTACGCCATCGAGCGCGCAGTCGGACGAAATGACATTGCCGGCGCCATCCGACATTATGACATTGCCATGCGCGTCAATCGGGAAAGCTGGCCCATCCTGATGCCGGTGCTGGTAGCCGCAACCAGCAATGCGGATATCATTACACCGCTTGCCACCAAGCTTGCCATGAAGCCGCAATGGGCGGACCCGTTTCTTGCTGAGTTAACTGCCAAAGGCACGTCCGCGCCCAACGCCCTTCTGCTCGCCAAAGAACTCGGCGCGTTGGGGCAACCTGTTGGCGCTGATGTGATGAGCGGGATCGTGAGCAATCTCGTCTCACAAAAATCCTGGGGCCTTGTCACGGAACGCGCTCTGGCTGTCCGAACACAAAATGGCGACCGCTCGGCGTTGGTGACAGATGGTGACTTTGCACATGCGGGCCAGTTGCCGCCGATTGATTGGATGGTCACCACCGACGGTATTGCCGCCGTGCAATCCGGGCCCGGCAAGCCGCGTAACACCGTTCTTGCCTATTCGCTCACACCGGCGCTGGAAACAGAACTGGCCCGCCAGATTGTGACACTGACGCCCGGGAACTATGTGATCACCGGGACGACAGGCGCTCTGGATGGCGCGAAGGGGGCGCTCGCCTATTTCCGCATAGATTGCGCCGATGGCGGCGGCCAGCGCGTGGCTGATCGGGCCAATGCCGTCCAGACCCCACAGCAGGTCTCGGCAAGGTTCATCATACCCTCCAATTGCGGCGGACAGTGGCTGCAAATCAGGGTCAAATCCCCTGACGTCGACAGCTCAGCCGGATGGATTGATGATATCAAAATCACCCGTCAATAAACTGAAATAGAAAATTAATAACAACTCGCGACTCGGAATAAAATATGAATAAAACTGCACTTATTACAGGCATAACAGGGCAAGACGGATCGTATCTCGCCGAATTCCTCCTTGAAAAAGGGTATGAAGTCCACGGGATTAAGCGTCGTGCAAGCCAATTTAATACACAACGTGTTGATCATATTTATGAAGATCCGCACGTAAAGGGCGCGCGGTTCAAGCTTCACTATGGAGACTTGAGCGACTCTACGAACCTGATCAGGATCGTGCAGGAAACGCAGCCTGACGAAATCTACAATCTCGGCGCGCAAAGCCACGTAGCTGTCAGCTTTGAGAGCCCTGAGTATACCGCTGACGTTGACGCGCTTGGCACGCTGCGCCTTTTAGAAGCCATCCGCATCCTTGGCCTGGAAAAGAAAACGCGCTTCTATCAGGCCAGCACCAGCGAACTTTACGGACTGGTGCAGGAAATCCCGCAGCGGGAAACAACGCCCTTCTATCCACGCAGCCCATATGCTGCCGCGAAGCTCTACGCCTATTGGATTTGCGTCAACTACCGAGAATCCTATGGGATGTATGCCTGCAACGGCATCCTGTTCAACCATGAAAGCCCCCGCCGCGGCGAGACCTTCGTGACGCGCAAGGTGACGCGCGGCCTATCCAACATCCTGTGTGGTCTGGAACCCTGCCTTTACATGGGGAATATGGATGCGCTCCGCGACTGGGGCCATGCGAAAGACTATGTTCGCATGCAGTGGATGATGCTCCAACAGGAGACGCCAGAAGACTTTGTCATCGCCACTGGTCACCAGATCAGCGTGCGCAGCTTCATCGAGAAGTCGGCAGCACGGTTGGGCCTGACGCTTGAATGGAGTGGATCAGGCGTCGATGAAACGGGGCGCATCGCCGCGATTGCCCCCGGCGTCGAAACCCGCCTGAAGGCAGGCGACGTGGTCGTGCGTATCGACCCCCGCTACTTCCGCCCGGCGGAGGTGGAAACGCTGCTGGGTGACCCATCAAAAGCCAAGGCGAAGCTTGGTTGGGTGCCGGAAATCACCGTCGATCAGATGATCGAGGAAATGGTCGACAGCGATCTTGTCGAAGCACGCAAACATGAACTGCTCAAGGCGCATGGTTATGACATTGCGGTGAGCACGGAAGGATGAGCCGGATTTTCGTCGCCGGCCATCGCGGGATGGTCGGCAGTGCCATTGTCCGCGCGCTGAACGGCGACGGAGGCCATGACTTATTGACCCGGTCGCGCAGCGAGCTGGATCTTACGGATCAAGCGGCTGTCCGCCAGTTCTTTGCAGATGAACGCATCGACGAAGTCTATCTGGCGGCAGCGCGGGTGGGCGGCATTCACGCCAACAACATCTACCCGGCAGACTTCATCTACGACAATTTGATGATTGAAGCGAACGTCATCCATCAAGCCTTCAAGGCCGGTGTGCGCAAGCTGATGTTTCTTGGCTCAAGCTGCATCTATCCCAAGCTGGCCGCCCAACCGATGCGGGAAGACGCGCTGCTGACCGGTCCGCTGGAACCCACCAACGAACCTTACGCCATTGCCAAGATTGCCGGCATCAAGCTCTGCGAAAGCTACAACCGGCAATATGGAGACAGCGAAGGCGTCGATTATCGCAGCGTCATGCCGACCAACCTCTATGGCCCCGGTGACAATTATCACCCCGAAAACAGCCATGTGGTCCCTGCCCTCATCCGCCGCTTCTGCGAGGCGAAGGACAATGATGCGCCGTCCGTCACGATCTGGGGCAGCGGCACACCACGTCGTGAATTCCTCTATGTCGATGACATGGCGGATGCGTCCATCCATGTGATGGACCTCGATCATGCAACCTATGCCGCACAGACCCAGCCGATGCAGAGCCACATCAATGTCGGCTATGGATCAGACGTCACCATTACCGAGCTGGCGCAGGCGGTGGCTCATGCCGTTGGTTATGCAGGAAGTATAGAACTGGATGCCACCAAGCCGGACGGTGCGCCTAGAAAGCTCATGGATTCATCACGGCTCTCGGCATTGGGATGGTCCCCCAAGGTCGATTTGCAGACGGGCCTTGCCCGCACGGTCGCCGACTTTCGGACCGCCGCAACTGTCGCAGAGCGATAGGATCAGGCTTGGCCTTCAAGATCCCTCCCCGCATGCAGCAGGCACGGCGCCATGCAGGGTCAAGCCTATGGGGCATGGCGGAGTATTTCGCCTATCCGCTGATGATGTTCGCGGCGACCCCGCTGTTCCTGCATCTGCTGGGGTCTGAACAATATGGCCAATGGATGCTGCTGCTGACCTTCAACGGATTTGGCGGGCTGGCCGGAATCGGCATGGGGACCGCGGCGACCAAGGATGTCTCTGCCGCGCGCGGCCGGGGAGATGAGGCGGGCATCGCTGCCGCCATCCGCGCCTGCCTGATGGTCACAATCCTCAGCACGATGGCGTTGGCGCTTCTGATGGTCACCACCGGCTGGCTCATCGGCCCAGCTCTGCTCGCCAAGATGGGAACGCCCGATCTGGTCCGCACCATCATCATTGTTGCCGCCCTGCTGATCCTGCTGGAACAGATCGATTCCGTTTTTGCAGGAGCACTGCGCGGGCTGGAACGGTTCGACATATCGGCCAAGGCGGAGGCCTCCACCAAGCTCGCGCTCGTGCTGGTGTCGCTGGCGGTGGCTTGGAAAACGGGAGACGTTGTTGCCGTCTTCTGGGCGACCATCGCTGCCACCATCGTCCGGCTTTCAGTCAAGGCGCTGGCCGTGCGGCATTTCATCGGCCAAACGCCCTGGCCCGCCTTTGACCGGCCGCGCATGGCGGTGGCCTTTGCCTTTGGTAAATGGACCTGGGCGCAGTCTTTGGGTGCGGCGATGTTTGCAACGGCGGACCGGCTGATCGTCGGCAGTCTGCTCGGCGCCCATGCACTGGCCGCTTATAGCGTCTGCCTTCAGTTGGCACAGCAGATCCAGACCGTTCCTGCCGCAGGCGCCCAGTTCCTCTTCCCCGCCGTAAGCCGCAGCCATGCGGCGGGTGAGAGCTACGCCCCGCTTGCCATTCGCGCGAGCCTGATCATCGGGGTTATGTCCCTCCTCCTCGCTTTGCCAGTGGCTCTGTTCAGCCACCTCATTCTGTCGCTCTGGGTTGGGAAGGACATTGCGGATGCCGCCTCCGTCACACTGACGCTGCTGGCGGCAGGCTTCGCGATCCTCGGGTTAAACGTCGGACCGCACTTTGTGCTGCTCGGCGCCGGCCGCGCGCGCTTTGTGGCGGGCATCAACATAGTCGCGGGAATAGTCGCGACCGGTTGCGCGTTTTTCGCAATCTCGGACCTAGGACTGATCGGCGCAGGCGCTGCAAGGCTTGTCTACGCCGTCGTCATTTGTGCGCTCATATTTGAGATGCGGCGCCATTTACTTCAAAAAATCCAAACCGAAATCCACAATGACAGGGTGATATGATGGTGTTTTTTCGAAAAGTTGCCTGGCGACTAGCCATGCTCGGATCCAATCTGTTCATCGGACGCGACAAACGCGCCATCCGCCATGTCCACCTAAAGGACTTTCAACTACTCGTGGCAGCAAATGAGGACGTTGGTCGCCAGATCATGCTTTTCAAAGACTTTGAGCCTGAAGACTCAAAATTCTTTCAAGACGCTATTCGGCCAACTGACATCTGCTTTGATGTCGGCGGAAATGTTGGCTTTTTCGCCATGCTGATGGCCAGCCGAGCATCGCAGGGCAAAGTCCACGTATTCGAACCGATCCCCCTCAACGCCGCCCTGATCCGGACAAATGCGGAACTGAATGGGTTTGCAAATGTCAGCGTTCAGAACGTCGCTGTGGGAGATACAGAAGGCACAGTCCAGTTCAGCATCTCGGTCGATTCTGCTTATTCTTCGATGAAAGCCACCGGCCGTTCAAACGAGGAGCGGTCCCTCGACGTGCCACTGCGCACCCTCGACGCCTATATCGCGGAAGCGGGCGTCCCGCGGGTTGATGTTATGAAGGTTGATGTGGAAGGCGCCGAAGGCATGGTCATCGGTGGTGCGACCAAGCTCCTTTCCGACAAGGACAGGCGTCCACGACTGGTACTGTTGGAACTCTACGAACCCAACCTGAAGCCATTTGGGACAAACGTCGAAACAATCGTGAACCAGATGATCGCGTGTGGCTACACCGCGAAAGTCCACAATGGGAAAGAGCTGATCCCATTTGATCTCAGCATGTCGAACAAGTTCTACAACGTGATATTCGTTGCATAACGCGGCATGGGCACGTTTGTATCAATTGGAAACTGCACGCAGGGGTTCAGCAGGCTGCTTGACGAGGTCAAGCGTGTATCTGACCAACTGCCACAGCCTATTGTCGTTCAACACGGTCGATCCTCATTCTCAAGTGACACAATACGCCACTTTGATTTCACGGACGAAGCAGGCTTTTTGAAATGCTTGTCGGAATGTGATTTGTTTATTTCCCACGCCGGGGGGGGCTCTGTCTTTTCGGCGATCAAGCTTGGAATAAAACCGGTCGTCGTTCCTCGACGCAAGATGTTTGCTGAACATGTCGACGATCATCAAGTCGCCTTTGCAGAGGAACTTTCGAGGCAAGGCAAAATCGTAGCTGTTTATGATATTGCAGATTTGACGGCTGCAGCAAAAGAGGTTCAGGCGAACCCAAATCTACCCGAAGCAAGTTCAGAATCTGACGAAGCCATTTTGACGATCTGCGAGGCGATAAATCGCTTCGCACCGCAAGCAGCCGACCCAGTTTGTCTCGTTACGCCCTCAGGCGGACATCTTACAGAAGTTCGCGCTCTCAAGCGGGTCTACGAACGCCATCCTCATCATTTTGTCCTGAACGTTGAGATCGTCCAACCGCCCGATATGGTCGGGCGTACGACCGTCATCACGGTGTCCCAGCGCGACTGGAAGTTTTTTCTTAATATTATTGAGGCATTTCAGATACTTCGAAAACAAAAGCCGAAGGTAATCCTGACAACGGGCGGCGGCTTTTCTGTCGCCTTCACCCTTGTCGGAAAGCTTCTTCGCATTCCTACCGTTTACATTGAAACTGTGGGGAAAGTGAATGTGCCGACCGTCACCGGTCGCTTCATGTATCACCTAGCCGACCGGTTCTTTTACCAGTGGCCGTACCTCAAAGAATTCTTCCCAAAGGGCCGGTACATTGGCCTCATCCTCTGATTTTGCGACACTACCAATAGGGAGACCATCATGAACCCCGCGACCCCAATCAAATTTGCAATCCAACGCACCCTGCGAACCATCGGCTGGGAAATCCGCCGCTATGAACTTGCAGAAATGGCGCAGCTCAAGCGCTATCTCGATGTCCACAATATCCAGTGCGTGCTCGATATCGGCGCCAATATCGGCCAATTTGCAACCGAGCTGCGCACGTCCGGCTATAAGGGCCATATCGTCTCGTTCGAGCCGCAGTCTGATGCCTATGCACGCCTTACCGCCGCTGCAGCCCATGATGCCGGGTGGACCGTCGCCCCGCGTGGTGCCGTTGGCAGTGCCGCCGGTGAGATTGAGATGAACATCTCTGACAATTCCGTCAGCAGTTCTGCTCTGCCAATTCTGGACCAGCATACCGATAGCGCGCCCTCCTCCCGCTATGTCCGCACGGAAAAGGCACCTGTCACGCGGCTCGACGATTGCGACCTGTTTGACCGCAAGGTGCCGACCTTCCTGAAGATCGACACGCAGGGCTTTGAGCAGCACGTTCTGGACGGCGCACCGGACACGTTAAAGGCAGTGCGCGGGGTCCAGATGGAGATGTCGCTGGCACCACTCTATGACGGTCAGGCAGATTTCCTCGCGCTGATGAGCCAGATGAAGGCGCTCGGCTTTGATGTCTGGTCAATCAACCCGGGGTTTGCCGATGCAAAGACTGGCCGTCTGCTGCAGGCCGACGCGACCTTCTTCCGGCCATAGACCAGCGCGTGGCCCTTGCCTCCCCTCTCTATCGCGTCGCGCTCGCTGTGGCGGTGGGACTGTCGGCTGCGCCTGCCCTTGCCGCCGATACGCCGCTGACCTTTGAGGCGCTCGGCGCGAAGGGGGATGGCAAGGCCGATGACGGCGCGCTGATCTCAGCAGGGCTGGCCCGCCGGTTCGGGACGCTGGCCCAATGGCAGAATAAACAGCGTATGGAGATCCATGCGGCATCGGGGCGGACCTACCGGCTTGCCACGCCGATCATGCTAAGTCAGGCGCGGCTCCGCTTGTTTGGCCATGGCGCCATTTTGGCCTGCCAGAATTCGGATGGCATCTTCATTGATCAGGGGCAGTCCGCCAATCACAATGCCGAAGGGTCGATAGAGGGCTTCCGCTTTGATGATTGCGCCACTGGCATCCGCGCGACGGCGGCCGCCTTCTGGCGGATTGCGGACAACAGCTTTTTCGCCAACGGCACCTGCATTGATTTCAACGGGCTGAGCTCATCTATTTCGGGCAACTATTGCCGGGGTCAGCGCGAGGAGCTGGAGGGCAAACCTGCGCCGCGCCCGACAACGGGGATCATCATCCGGTCTGCGCGAACTTTTGCGGCGACTTCACCAAATGAGAGTTTTGCCAACATCATCCACGCCAACCGTGTTTATCATACCTCCGGCAACTGCATCGCGCTGATTGATGGCGGCGGGCACACCGTTTCGGCCAATGATTGCGAGATGAACACAAGCGGCGAAGTGCTGCTCAACAACTCGTTCGGGAATGCGATTGATAATCTCTATTCGGAGCCGTCGGCCGGCAGCCCCTTCATCATCCGCATCACGCGCAGCTGGGGCGCGGACGGTTTGCGTCAAGACACGGCCAAAGTGGGCGGCGCCGTCAAACTCCTGTCGCTCTTGAAGGATCGATACCCGGAAGCAAACCGGATCATCGGCGGCACCTTCGGTGGCGGCGCCATTTGGGATATTGACGTTCAGACCGGCAATTTTCCGATCATCTCGGGCGTGCGTTATGGCACCGGCAAGGTGCATATCGGCCCGGGCATAAATGGTGGATATCTGATGCCGGGTGCCGGCACGCCCCAAGTGACCAACGAAAGCGGCGCGAGCTTGCTCGACATGTCCCAACCGGGGCAGATCACAGGCGCGCGGATCAGCGGCACCGGCACAGCTGTGCGCAACGCGCCCGGCTTTGCCGATTTCACCGCAGGCACAGCATCGCGCCGGATTGATCTTGCCACGCCGGAGTTTGACGCGGCCTATCATGTAGAGTTGACGGCCATCATAGTGTCCGGATCACCAACCACCGGCGCGCTGCAGCCCTATCTGTGCGCGCTGCCGACAGCGTCCTCATTCCGCATCTGCCTGGCCCAACCGCCGGGCAACGCCACCGTCCGCATTCAATATCGGATCACGCGCTAAAACAACCCGCGTCACATTGGATATACTTACAACCACTGTTAAGGCTTTTGCATGACCAGCGCCCAGACCCGAACGCTCCCGCGTCTTTCCGTCGTCATCCCTTCCTATAATCAAGGGAAATTCATCGAACGGACGATCAAGAGCATCATCGATCAGAACTACCCTGATCTTGAAATCATCCTGATGGATGGCGGCTCCACCGATGAGACGATGCAGATTGTTGAGAAGTATCGGTCGCACTTCGCCCATATCCAGAGCGAACCAGACGGCGGGCAAACGGCAGCGATTGCCTCTGGTTTTGATCGGGCCACAGGTCAGTTCATCAGTTGGCTCAACTCCGACGATACCTACGCCCCCGGCGCTCTTTTGAAGATCGGCACCTATTTGGCCGACCATCCAAAGGTGCAATTCGTCTATGGGGATATGTGGCTGATTGATGCGGAGGACCGGCCCTTCGCGTTCAAAAAGTCAGTCCGCTTCAGCCTCGGCGTTATGAGATACGCATTCCTCACCGTGCCTCAAATGTCGGCCTATTGGTCGCGCGACCTCTACCATAGAGTGGGCGGCATGGACAGAAACCTGCGCTTCTGCATGGACTATGATCTGTTCGTCCGCCTTGCGAGCGCGTCAGCCCCCGTTTGCATCCGGGGAGACATCGGCAATTTCCGCATCCATGGGGAAAGCAAAACCACCACGCTGGAAACCGTGCGTCAGGCCGAAGACAAAGTTGTTCAAGAGCGATATTGTGGCATCAAGCCATCCAATGCGTTTGCATTCCGATTGGCCCGGCTATTCTGGACGGGCGTGCTCATTCTCCGTTTCATTGAAAATGGAAGCCTCGTCTCCCGGCTGCAGCGCCGCTTCGGGAACAACATGAAAAGTGAATGTGGCTGATGTCGAAGGAAACAGGAACATCTTCTGCGCAACGTCACGGGCGCATGTCCTTGACTGACATTCAGACCGGGAAACAAACATACTCCGCCTCTGGCGCGCAAAGCGGCGGGCTGGTGACTAATTTTTCTCCCCAGGCACTTTTATGGATGCGGATACTCCTTGGAGCGTTCATCGCCATCGGGCTTATTGTAAAAAGCTTCCTCTTTGTCGGCGGTGAGCCGGTGCTAGTCCACTATGCGTTGAACGGGTTCATTGTCGGAATTGCGGGCATGGCCTATTTTAGCGCGGGTGGCGGAAAGCTTCTGGCCAGCCCAGTCGCCCTAGCACTCGGTTTTGCGCTGTTCTGGGCTTTGATATCCGCGCTCTTCAGTCCAATTTCCCTCAACATCGTCGCTGCAGCAACCTTCGCGATTGTATCCGTTGGCAGCCTGATCTTCTTCCCCGCCTTATGCCTAAGGGTCAACTTGGAACCTTGGCGGCTCTTGACTTACATCCTCGGCGCAACCGTGCCATTGACCGCTCTGCTCTGGTTGGCCGATCCGTCACTTGTCACTGACCCGGAAAGCGGTCGCTTTTCCGGAGTTCTAGTTTCAGTTGCGGTGGCGTGTAACATCTACTTTTTTGTCTGCGTTTTCGCTTTTAGGGGGGCGTTGTTGGCCTCATCACGCGGAATGTCGATGATGTACGGCATGACGAGCGTTGTCTCGCTCTTCTTTCTGTACCTCACCAAGACCCGAAGCTCCTTGGCGGAGTGCCTTGCGTGCCTGATACTCCTGATGATCTTCTCTCCGATGAAGCGCGGCGCAAAAATGGTGTCGATGGGCGTGGCAGGACTGCTTTTGATGTTCGTCGCCTTGAGTGGACTTGCGGCTTCAACTGGGATCGTTCCGCTAGATGACGAGTTGGAGAGCTTTCGCCTTGGCGATGAGCAGTTAACTGATGCGCGCAGCACCAACTGGGGATTCGGTATTGAGCGCATCATTCAGGCCCCGCTTTTTGGGGAAGGCTTGCTCACCAAACAGACGCAGGGCGGCACGCGTGGCGTCGATTTTGGCGGGGAGACCAGCTATGATCCAAGGTACGATCCGCACAGCCTGATCCTCAGCTTCGGTGTGCAGGCGGGCATCCCTTTCATGATTGCCATGACCGCGCTCATCATCCTGATTCTTGCCCGATTTGTGTCGACATTCGGTGTCCAGCGATCGCTGGAAAATCCGGAGTTCGTCATCGCATCGGTCCATTTCGCGGTGATGATTTTTGCCGGAGGTGACCTGACGACGCTGGGGAACATCATCGACAAAATCTTCTGGATTTTGCTTGGCACCGTCGCGCTCAAAACAGAACTTGCGCGGGCCTATGGCGTTCCAAGGGGCGGCCTTCTCTCTGGATCAACGCCGAGAGATCATATCTTTCGCGCGGCGTCCCCTCGGCCACTGCCGACAAAGGTTTGAGCGAGCAGCTTTAGATCGCCGATGAAATTCCGTTCGGACGCATAAAGCGCGTCAATCTCTGCCAGTTGCCGGGGCGTTGACATATCGACACCCTGAACCTGTGCAAGGCCCGTAATCCCGGGGCGCATTGCGAATACATCACGGGCGGCGCGTTCCCCGATCAGTTCATGCTGATTGGGCAGACATGGGCGCGGGCCAACGAAGCTCATGTCCCCCAACAACACGTTCCAGACCTGTGGCAACTCATCGAGTTTAAACCGCCGCATCCAGCGGCCAGAGGGCGTAATCACAGCTTCTGCATTGACTTCGTGAGAGGCGACATTGGCTGTGCCGATAGCCATCGTGCGGAGCTTCACCAATGTGAAAGAACGCTGCCCCCGACCCACGCGCGTTTGCAGGAAGAGCGGTTGGCCGCCCGTTTCGCGATAGCTGACCGCACAGAGCAGAAGCGTCACCAGGCCAACAGGCACCGCCATCGCGGCGGCCAGAATAAAGTCAAATGCGCGCTTCACGACTGCCGGATAATCTGCCTTTGGCGAAAGTCAAACCGTTATGGCGGAAAGTTACCCCGCCGCCCGCAACCGATCCGCCGCGCGCTCGACAAACTGCCGATCCCCCCAGATCCCCCGCGTGTCGTAGACCACCTTGCCCCCGCGCTCTGCATCGGGGACGGATTTAAAGACGTCGTGGTCCACTAGCAGGATGAAGACGCTGCAATCGGCCAGCGCTTCGTCCAAATCGGCGAGGACAGCGCCGGTGCCGGCGAAGTCCATCGGCAGGCCGCTCGCATAAGGTTCCACGATCTGGATGCGCGGGCCGTATTTTTTGGCGAGGGCTGCGGCGACCTTCACCGCCGGGCTTTCGCGGAAGTCATCGATATTGGGTTTGAAGGCGAGACCGAACACCGCGATCTGCGCGGCGGGGGAAGCATCGATCACCCCCGATGCACGGTCGATCACAAAGTCCGTCTTCTTGTCATTCACTTCGCGCGCAGTGCGGATGAGCGGCGTTGTTTCCGGGTCGCCATGGACGAGGAACCATGGGTCAACCGCGATGCAGTGTCCGCCAACACCGGGGCCGGGCTGGAGGATGTTCACGCGCGGGTGGCGGTTGGCGAGCTTGATGACATCCCACACGTCAATGCCCATGCGCTGGGCGACCATCGACAGTTCATTGGCGAAGGCGATGTTGACGTCGCGGAAGCTGTTTTCGACAAGCTTCACCATTTCAGCGGCGCGCGCCGTGGTCGTCACGCACTCGCCGCGGACGAACTGGCGGTAGAAGAGCATCGCCTTGCGCGCGCAGCGCGGCGTGATGCCGCCGATGCAACGGTCATTGTTGACGAGTTCAATAAGGATGCGCCCGGGAAGGACACGTTCCGGGCAATAGGCAACAAAAATATCAGGTGTTTCAGATGTTTGCCCTGGAACTTTGAGGTCAGGCCGCAACCTTGCGAGCACCTCACTCACCTGTTCGGTCGTGCCGACGGGCGAGGTGGATTCGAGGATGACGAGGTTGCCTGCTTCCAGCACCGGCGCGATGGTCTCAGCCGCTTGCAGGACATAGCTGATGTCCGGGCGTTCGCCCTCACGCAAGGGGGTCGGCACGGCGATGACGAAGGTATCGGCAGCTTCGACTGTCAGCGACGCGCGCAAAGTGCCGCGCTGGACCACGCCTTGCACCAACCCGTCGAGATCGACTTCTTCGATATGAATGCGGCCGGAATTGATCGTGTCAACGACGCTGGCGTTGACGTCGATGCCAAGCACCTTGCACCCTGATCGCGCAATCAGCGCGGCGGTGGGCAGGCCGATATAGCCGAGCCCGACAACAACCACCTTCTTTTCCACATCAACCCGCATCTGCAACCACCCTGGCAATACGCTGAGCCGCCTTGCCGTCGCCGAACGGATTGTGCGCGCGCGACATGGCGGAATAGGCTGCCTTGTCGTCCAAAAGGCTGAATATTTCGGTAACGATGTGCGCAGGACCCGTCCCCACCAGCCGCGCCGTGCCGGCCGCCACGCCTTCAGGCCGCTCGGTCGTTTCCCGCATGACCAGCACCGGCTTGCCAAGCGACGGTGCCTCTTCCTGCACCCCACCGGAATCGGTCAGCACCAGCTCACACATATCAAGCAGGCGGACGAAGTGCGGATAATCGAGCGGGTCGATCATCGCGACATTGGAAAGGCCTGCGAGCTCTGCATCCATGACCGAGCGGACATTGGGGTTGGGATGGACGGGGAAGATCACCGCGACATCTGGCCGAGCCGCAATCTGCGCGATGGCACGCGCGATATTGCGCATCCCCTCCCCGAAATTCTCCCGCCTGTGCGAGGTGGCGGCGACAATGCGGCGTCCGGCAAAGCGGGCGGCAAGATCGTCTAAGCCGGCGGCAATCTTAGGCCGCGCCTGCAACTGTGCCTGTGTAGCCAGTAGCGCGTCGATCACGGTGTTCCCCGTCACGTGAATGCGGGCGGGGTCCACATTTTCGGCCTTCAGCGCATCAGCGGCGGCCTCGGTTGGCGCGAAATGCAGGTCGGCGACAACGCCTGTCACCCGCCGGTTCACCTCCTCAGGCCAAGGCTGGTAGATGTCGCCGCTCCGCAATCCCGCCTCCACATGGCCGACCGGGATCTTGCGGAAATAGGCAGCGATCGTCCCAGCCATTGTGGTCAGGGTATCGCCATGAACGAGGATGCGGTCGGGCTTCTCGCGGTCAAAGGTTTCGCCCAGCCCTGTTACCAGCCGTGCCAACAGCGCATCGAGTGTCTGGTTTGGCTGCATCACGTCCAGATCAACGTCCGGCACGATCTGAGCGATATCAAGCACTTGGTCGAGCAGGTCGCGATGCTGCGCGGTCACACAGACACGCGCCTCAATGCCCGGCTGCGCGCGCAGGGCATGGACCACAGGAAACATCTTAATCGCCTCCGGACGTGTGCCGAAGACCGTCATGATACGCTTGGTCGAATTGGCCGGACTAGTCATGAGTCCGGCCATATTCTCGTTGGGTTAAATTGCCGTCAACCGGGGCAAGGCCAGATCGAGCGCCTTGCGGATGATCCCAATCATCTCGTCAATCTGCGCATGGGAGATGATGAGCGGCGGGCACATGACAATGGTGTCGCGGATGCCGCGCACCATCAGACCATTTTCGATGCACAGATCGCGCACCATGGGGCCGGCCGTGCCTTCAGCTCCGCCGAAACGTGCGCCTGTGGCCTTGTCCGCCACAATCTCGATCGCCCCCAGCAGACCGACCGAACGGGTTTCCCCGACCAAGGGGTGATCGTTCAGCGTGACCAACATCTTCGCAAGATAAGGACCAGTGTCATCACGGGTCCGCTCGACAAGATGTTCCCGCTCCATGATTTCGATATTGCGAAGCGCAACCGCCGCCGCGACAGGATGCCCCGAATAGGTGAAGCCATGGACGAAATCGCCGCCGGTTTTCAGCACGTCGACAATCTCCTTCGACACGGCAACCGCGGAAATCGGCTGATATCCGGAGGATAGACCCTTCGCCATCGCGATCATGTCGGGCTTTACACCCATGGTTTCATGGCCCCACATGTTGCCGGTGCGGCCAAAGCCACAAATGACCTCATCGCAGACGAGCAGGATGCCATATTTGCGCACAATGCGCTCCACCTCGGGCCAGTAATTGGCGGGCGGAATGATTACCCCGCCGGCACCTTGGGCGGGTTCACCGATGAAGGCTGCGACATTTTCCGGGCCGACTTCAAGGATTTTATCCTCAATGGCCTTGGCACAGGCGAGGCCAAAGGCTTCGGGCGTCATGTCGCGCCCTTCATTGTACCAATAAGGCTGGCGGACATGTTCCACGCCGGGGACGGGCAGATCGCCCTGTTCATGCATGGCCTTCATGCCCCCAAGGCTGACACCAGCAACCGTCGACCCGTGATAGGCATTCCAGCGTGAGATGAAGACCTTACGCTTGGGTTCACCCTTCACTTGCCAATAATGACGGACCATGCGGAAGACGGTGTCATTCGCTTCGGAGCCCGAGGCGTTGAAGAACACGTGCGGCAGGCGCCCGCCTGTGAGTGACGCAATCTTGGCGGCCAGCATCACCGTGGGCGGCGTCGCCGTTTTGAAGAACGTGTTATAGAATGGCAGTTCGCGCATCTGGTCTGCCGCGACATCGGCCAGCTCATCGCGGCCATAGCCGATGTTGACGCACCACAGGCCCGCCATCCCGTCGAGGATGCGGTTGCCGTCGCCATCATAAATGTAACACCCTTCGGCATGGGTGACGATGCGGCTGCCACCCATATCTTCGATGAGCTTATAATCTTGCTGGGCGGGCAGATGGTGAGCGACATCCAGGCGCTTGAGTTCGGCGATATCGTAATTGCGGGGCATGGAGTTTATCCTGCTGATGAATGGGATCGAAAAGTGATGTGCAGCGCTCAGGCGCAGGCCATCACGGCGAAAAGCCGATTCTCGCAAGATAACGATCGATCCGTTCCCTCATAGGCCGAGACTAAGCCGACTATGGCCGGGGAGCAAGATTTGGTTCGTGTAGAGATGCAAAGGACGCGGAAGGTCTGAGCTGCAATCAGGGTGCGCGCGGGGCAAGCGCTGCCCCGCCCCCTTATTCGTCATCCTGAACTTGTTTCAGGATAACCGGGTCGCGTTGCTGGTCGGCTAACGTATCTGCGGCCCCACGCTGTTATCCTGAAACAAGTTCAGGATGACGAGGGAGAAAATGTCAAACTTTACCTCTGCGTTCTCCGCGCCTCTGCGCGAAAACCAAACTACCCCTCGAACGGCAAATCAAGCGCCTCAGCCACGGCCTGATGCCGGATCTTGCCGCCCGACACATTCAGGCCAGCGGCCAGATGCGGGTCCGCCGCCATCGCGGCTTCGGCGCCTAGGTTGGCCAGCTTCAGCGCGAACGGCAGTGTGGCATTGTTGAGCGCAAAGGCAGAAGTTCGGGCAACGGCGCCTGGCATGTTGGCCACGCAATAATGGATAATGCCTTCTTCCACATAGACAGGGTCGGCATGCGTGGTTGGGCGGCTTGTCTCAAAACAGCCGCCTTGGTCGATCGCAATGTCTACCAGCACAGCGCCCCGCTTCATGGTCTTGAGCATCTCGCGCGTCACCAGCTTTGGCGCGGCAGCCCCCGGCACAAGGACGGCACCAATCACCAGGTGAGCGTTCGCCACAGCGGCGGCAATTGCAGACTTGGACGCATAAGCGGTCTTGATCGAGTTGCCGAAATGCGTGTCGAGTTCGGCCAGACGGTCATTGCTGATGTCGTAGATCGTCACATCGGCACGCAAGCCGACGGCCATTTGTGCCGCGTTGAGCCCGGACACGCCGCCACCAAGGATGGCCACCCGCGCCGGGGCCACGCCCGGAACACCGCCCAGCAAAATGCCGCGACCGCCCTGTTCTTTTTCCAGGTAATGCGCGCCGACCTGCACCGACATACGGCCAGCGACTTCCGACATTGGCTTCAGGAGCGGGAGAGAGCGATTGTGTGAGGTCACGGTTTCATAGGCGATGCATGTGGCACCGGATGCCATAAGGCCCAGTGCCTGCGGCTTATCTGCGGCAAGGTGCAGATAGGTGAACAGCGTATGCCGCGGCTCCAGCAGCGCGATTTCCTGCGGCTGCGGCTCCTTGACCTTCACAATCATGTCCGCCGCCGCAAACACCTCAGCCGCGGTGCCGAGCGTCTTCGCACCGACGGCGGTGTAGGCGCTGTCATCAAAATCAATGCCGAGCCCGGCGCCCGTTTCGACGAACACTTCATGTCCGGCGGCCACCAGTTCAGCGACCGAGGGCGGCGTCAGCCCCACGCGATATTCGTGGACTTTGATCTCTTTGGGGACACCGATTTTCATGACGCGCTCCTGCTCGCTTGGTTAAGCGCAACATAAACGATAAAGCGCAGGAATTGTTTGCAATTTCTTGCAACATGCGCATCATGATCACAAGTTTATACCAAGTATGTTAAATATGGAACAACAACTGTGCAGACTGATGCGATTGACCGAAAAATTCTTGCAGAGCTGGCTTCAGATTCGGCCCAGACGAGTGAACGATTGGGCGAGCGGGTGGGCCTATCCCCTTCCGCCACGCACCGTCGCGTCCGGCAGCTGGAAGAAACCGGCCTGATTGCGGGATATGGAGCGCGTCTTTCACGCGCAGCGCGGGGCAACCCTGCCACCGTCTATGTCGCTGTCACCTTGGTTGACCAAAGGCGGGAGACGATGGAGCGATTTGAAGCGGCCATCACCCGCGAGCCACTCGTGGCCGAAGCCCACCTGATGAGCGGCGAATATGATTATCTGCTCAAGGCCGAAATCCCGGAGACCGACAGCTTTGAACGCGTCCATAGGGAGGTGCTAGCGGCGCTCCCGGGCGTCCACCGGCTGGTCACGCATTTCAGCATCCGCAGCGTGATTGATGGCGGACCAAACGCTTTGCCACGTCAAAGCTGAGGTTCGTATTCCTCCCATTTGCGGCTCATCGCCCGCCGCACGGGGGCCCCACAGTTAACGCAGACCGACACCCAGCCCTTGTCATCCTGATAAGCTTTTGACCGATCCCGGTCATGAACACCGCGCGTACAATTGAAGGCGCGCGCCAACAACTTTTTCATGTCTCTTTCTATCCCCACCATTGGCGCCTGAGACTGAACGCCATGTTCTTATGCAAACGACACTAAACACTATGTATCACTCGTGAAGAGTGTTTTGAGCCAGACAGCACCGTTTCGGCGGTAAGGGGAACGTCCCATGTTACGGCGCGAGGGGGAGCTTCAATCTCGCAAGCAAGCCGCCCATGTCTTCGCTCTCTTCAAGCGAGATCGTACCGCCATAAATTTCCGCGACGTCGCGGACGATGGCTAGGCCCAAGCCTGTTCCGGGCTTTGAACTGTCAAGACGCACGCCACGGCTAAACAGGCGATCACGGTCTTCTTCGCTGATGCCCGCCCCATCATCCTCGATAAGCAGTTCCACAAACGGGTCTGCGTTCTGGACGGTCACAAACACACTGCCGCCCCCATATTTGGCGGCGTTCTCGATCAAATTGCCCAGAATTTCGTCGAGGTCCTGCCGCTCCACATGGGCGGCGAGTGTCTTATCGCCTGCAATGTCCAACCGGACATGCGGATAAAGGCGGGAGACGGCACGCTCGACCGATTCAAGCGAAGGCCAGATATCGGCGCGACTATGCGCATGGCCCCTTCTGCCGACGGCGCGCGCGCGGGCCAGGTGGTGGTCCACCTGCCGTCGCATGGTCGACGCTTCGCGGATGACGGTTTCGCCAAGGTCTGGCGCCTGCGCGGTCGCTGCATTCATGATGACCGTCAGCGGTGTCTTCAACGCGTGGGCGAGGTTTCCGGCATGCTCCCGCGCCTCCTCGGCCTGTCGCTCATTATGCTCCAGCAGGCCATTGAGTTCATCGACCAGCGGCGCGACCTCATGCGGCAAGGCCTCTGGCATCACCCGGCGTGACCGGCCGGCGCGCATGTCGGCGATCGCAATCTGCAGCTTACGAAGGGGCCAAAGACCATAGAGTGTCTGGAGGGCGGCCATACCGATCAACCCAACGGCGAGCAGCAGAAAGCTTTTTACCAAAGTGGTGCGGAGCGTTTCGATCTGATCATCAAGAGAGGCGCGCGCCTGCGCTACCTGAAAGCGCCATCGCGTCTTGGACGTGGGAAGGAAAATGTCCCGCTCCACAATGCGCAGCTCCCCGTCCTTAAACTCATCGCTGTTGTAAAAATGGGCGCCGTCATCCTTGTGCGCCGGGTTCGACTTCAGGGCCTGATCCCAAAGCGAGCGCGACCGGAAGGGCTCAAAATTATCGCCGCTGATTTGCCAGTAGAGGCCGGAATAGGGCTCCAGAAAGCGCTGATCGCCCATCGGACGGTTCAGCCGCACTTCGCCATCAGGGCCAATTTCAGCCGACGCGATCATCTGCGTCAGCACATATTCCAAACCGGAATCGAAGTTGCTCGTGACCGCATTGGTGAGCACGCGGTCGAGCGCCAGACCGCCGCCGAAGAGCAAGACCGAAATCCAGCCCGCCGCGATCAGGATCATCCGGCGGCTGAGCGAACCGCTCGACCGGCGCGCCGCCACTTCACTCATATTAGGCGGCCGGTTCTTCCAAGCTGTAACCGAGGCCACGGATCGTGGTGATCACCTCTTGGCCCAGCTTCTTACGAATGCGGGTCACAAACACTTCGATCGTATTGGAATCACGGTCAAAATCTTGATCGTAGATATGCTCGATCAGCTCTGTGCGGCTTACGACTTTGCCCTTGTGATGAATGAGATAGCTGAGCAGTTTATACTCCTGCGCCGTCATCTTAACCGGTTCACCGGCGAGCGTGACGCGACCCGACCTTGTGTCAAGACGGACATCGCCTGCAATCAACTCAGACGAAGCATTGCCTGATGCACGACGGATGAGCGCCCGGAGACGTGCGATCAATTCCTGTGTCTGGAAGGGCTTGGCAAGATAATCATCGGCACCGGCATCCAGCCCTGCCACCTTGTCGGACCAGCTGTCGCGCGCGGTGAGGACGAGGACAGGTGTCACCTTGCCTTCTTTGCGCCAACGATCCAGCACAGTGAGGCCATCGACTTCGGGCAGGCCAAGATCGAGAATGACAGCGTCATAGCTTTCCGTTGAGCCGAGGAAGTGGCCTTCTTCGCCATCCGTCGCGAGGTCAACCGCATAGCCATTATGCTCAAGTGTCGATTTGAGCTGCTTACCCAGTGTCGGTTCGTCTTCGACGATCAAAATGCGCATGCCAGCCCCTTCGTGCTTGAATTTGATCCAGATAGGCTCAATTGCCGGCTTGGGCAATAATCGCGCCCGAGCGTCCATCGACGTCAATCCAGATAACCGATGAACCGCGGACGAATTTCAGACGATACCGCATATCGTCCGAATCAAATTCAGCGCCGATATAGTTTGCGCCACGCCGTTTCATGGCTGGGACGACGGCACCTTCGATTTGGCGAAGCGAATGAACCGATCCCCGGCGCGTCGCGTTGAGGGCTGCATCCTGCTCATCCCTGCGGCTTTGCTGCGCGTTAGCGCCCGCGCCAAGCACGGCCGCGACCACGGCGGCCGCAAATACTCTTGAAGGGACGTTGAACTTAAACACGATTTGAGCGCATAGCAGGCTGGATTGAATAGGCCATGAATGACCTGTGCAGTTTCCTTCTCCGATTTGTCCCGCCAATCCTTAGTCCGGTTCCCCGCAATGTCAGCACCTGTTTTGAGTTATGAAGGCCTTGGATTGGTTCAAGGCTCCGGCTGGCTGTTCCGCGAGCTGGACGTTTATGTGGGCGAACGCGACCGTCTGGCGCTGATTGGCCGCAATGGCGCGGGCAAGACGACCTTGTTCAAACTCCTCGCCAACAAGATCGATTCTGACGAAGGGCGGCGCACCATCGTCCCCGGCACCAATGTCGTGCTGCTGGAACAGGAACCCGACCTCACCGGCTGCGAAACATTGCGCGACTATGCGATTTCGGGCGACAGCCCACCGCAGCTTCACGAAGTCGAAGCCATTGCCGATCAATTGGGCATCGACCTGTCGCGCGCCTGTGCCACCGCATCGGGCGGAGAACGTCGCCGCGCCGCCATCGCCCGAGCGCTTTCTCTCAGCCCCGATGTGCTGCTTCTGGATGAGCCGACCAACCATCTCGATCTCGGTGCCATCGAATGGCTGGAAAACTGGCTCAACCGCTTTTCCGGCGCCTTCATCGTCATCAGCCATGACAGAACCTTCCTCACGCGCTTGACCCGCGAAACACTTTGGATTGACCGAGGCAAAGTCCGCCGGGCCGAAGTCGGCTTTGGTGGGTTCGAAGCTTGGCAGGAAAAAATCTTCGCCGAAGAAGAACGCGCCGCCCATAAGATGGACGCCAAGCTGAAGATTGAGCTCCACTGGCTTGAGCGCGGTGTCACCGCGCGCCGCAAGCGCAACCAGGGGCGGCTTGAAAAGCTCAACCAAATGCGCGCCACGCGGGCGGCCATGATGGGCCCGACCGGCATCGCAAAGATGTCCATCGAAAGCGACGACGTCCGTTCCAAATCGGTCATCACGGCAGAAGGTGTCTCAAAGACTTATGGCGACAGGACACTCTTCAAGGACTTCACTCTCCGCATCCAGCGCGGTGATCGCATCGGCATTGTCGGGTCCAACGGCACCGGAAAAACGACACTACTCAAATTGCTGACAGGCGAAATCGCGCCCGACACCGGCAGCATCAAGCTTGCCAAATCCCTGAACGGCATCGTCATCGATCAGCAACGCGCGCTCCTGAGCGGGGACAAGCGCGTCCGTGACGTGTTGGCCGATGGTGGAGACTGGGTGACGGTGCTCGGCGAGAAAAAGCACATCAAAGGCTATCTGAAGGAATTTCTGTTCGACCCCGAATTGTCGGAAGCGCGTGTCGCGACCTTATCCGGCGGAGAACAGGCCCGGCTCTTGCTGGCGCGGGAATTTGCGCGCCATTCCAATCTGCTCGTGCTCGATGAACCGACTAACGACCTTGATCTGGAAACGCTCGATCTCTTGCAAGAGGTCATCTCCGATTATGACGGCACCGTCCTGATCGTCAGCCATGACCGTGACTTTCTGGATCGCACCGTGACGTTGACGCTGGGACTAAGCGGGTCCGGCAAGGTCGATATCGTCGCAGGCGGTTATGCCGACTGGGAAAAGCAGCGGTCTGCGCCCAAGGCCGCACCGGCCAAGCCCAAGCCCGCCGCCGCCGAAGTGCTGGAAAGGCCAAAGGCGCAAACCAAACTCAGCTACAAGGACCAGCGCGACTATGATTTGCTGCCCGCGCGAGTTGAGGAACTGGGCGCAGCCATTGCCGATGCCGAAACCAAGCTGTCTGACCCTGATCTTTATGCGAAAAACCCGGCGCGTTTTGCGGACCTGACCAAAGAAATCGAAAAGCTGCGGGCAGAGCGTGACGCCGCTGAAGAACGCTGGCTGATGCTTGCCGAGATGGTGGAAACGCTCGGCGGTTAAAGCGTCTTACCAGCCCGCCCGGCAAGCTCGACCGCATAATGCCATGCGACACGGCCAGACCGCGCACCGCGCTGTGTGGCCCAAGTGAGGGCATCCTGCGGGTCAAACTCCAGCCCCAAATGCTTGGCATAGCCCGCGACCATCTCCAGCCAGACGTCCTGCGTGCAGACATGAAAGCCGAGGCTCAGCCCGAAGCGGTCAGCCAGCGCCAGATTGTCGTCTACGGTATCGCGCGGATTAATGGCGCTCGCCTGTTCTTCCAGATTGCGCGGCACAATGTGGCGACGGTTAGCAGTCACATAGAGCCGGACATGGCCGGGACGCGCCGAGATGCCACCATCCAGCACAGACCGGATGTGGCGCATTCGGGGGTCTGCCTGCTCAAAGCCAATATCATCAATGAACACGAGCGTCGGCACGTCCGACCGGCTGAGCAGCGCAAAGAGCGCAGACAGGCTGTCAATCTCATTACAGCTGGCCTCAACGAGGCGGAGCGATCCGCCTGCGTCCTGCACGGCCTTTGTGGTGGATTTAACGAGCGCGGATTTGCCTGTTCCGCGTGCGCCCCAAAGGAGGATGTCATGCGCCGCAGCACCTGCTGCCAGACGTCGGCTATTCTCAAGGATAGCGGCCTTTTGCGCGTCAACCCCCGCCAACAAGTCAACTGACACAGGGTTGAACGCCGGCACCGGCCGCATAATGCCAGACTGCCAGACATAAGCCGGCGCATCATTGGGAACATCTGTCACCAATGGCGGAGACAGGCGTTCCAGGGCTTCAGCAATGCGGGTCAGGGCGTCCTTGTCCATGACCTCCCTATTGTCGGGTCATGCGCGTCAAGTCAAAGGCGGGTCAAGAAGGCCTCTGCGGCTTGCCTGTCGACGAAGCGGTTGCTTTGCAACGCAGTGGCCGCAGATTTGCGGGCGTCAGCCTTACGTCCGGCCGCTGCATAGGCCTGCGCCAATTGGAAGCGCAGCGCAGGATCGAGCGGCGCCAGACGCACCGCCTTTTCCAGCAAGGCGACGGCACCGACACGATCGGTGCCAACCCGGTGCTGCGCCCATCCGAGTGTCCCGACCACAGCAGGATTGTCTGGCATCAGCCCATAGGCCGCGCGTGCATAGCGCAGCGCCTGCGCGGCCTCCCCTGCGTTTATGGACGCCCAGGCCAAATTGTTGAGCAAAGCCGCATCCCGATTACCGGTGCGCGCGCGGATAATTTCAAACTCAGCAATGGCGCTCTGCCAGCGACGGGACGCCATATGCAGATCAGCATGCAGGCGACGGACGGGAATGCTTTGCGGATTTTGCGAGAGATAGAGGCCGATGACGCTGGCCGCCCCCTGACCATCGCCGACATTGGCCAAAGCACGCGCAAAGCGCAGTGCGGTCGCCTCCGAGAAATCGAGATTGGCCGCCTTCTTATAAGCGGCGGCTGCAGCCTGCCAGTTGCTAAGGCTCGCCTGAACATCCCCTGCAAGGATATGAGCGGCAGGCACACCGGGGTTGCGCCGTTCAATCTCGAGCGCGCGGCCAAGCGCGGCACCGGCCTGCCCTGCCCCGATTTGCGCCGCGATGAGCGGAATAGCGGTGCGTGCATCGAGCGGGTTCGCAGCATTGTCAGCTGCTGCCTTATCCAACGGCACTGTCACCAGAGCCTGGGAAGGGCGAAGCTGCGGGCTGGCCGCCCTATCGAGTATCTGTGCAGCGGCCGCCCGGTCACCCTTGGCCTCAAAGGCCCGCCCGATCATGGTCAGCGTATAGGAATCGGCATCCGCGCGCGCAGCAAGCCCCCGAAGCGTGGCGATGACGCCATCCTTGTCCTTTGCCTGCGCATAGGCCGCCCCGAGCAAACGACGCACCGTCAAATTGGCGGGCTGAAGCTCCACCAAGTCCGACAGTCGATCAATCGCCTGTTCGTGCGCGCCATCATGCAGTTCCATCGTGGCGCGCAGCAACATCGTGCCCGGCTCATCATCCAGACTGCCGGACGTCCGGTTGAGAAGCGCACGGGCAAGATCAAATCGCCCGGCCCGCGCCGCCATAACCGACTGAAGATACCAGGCCCGCGCATTGCGTTGATCCAGCGACAGCACGCGGCGGGTCAGGTCCAGCATCTCGCGGTTTGATCCTGCATCGCCAAGCGTTGCCGCCAAACCAAGCAGCGCCTCGACATGGTTGGGGTCGACCTCAAGGGCCTTGCGATACCAAGGCACGGCTGCGGCCAGACCGAAACGCTTCCGGTCCAGCTCTGCTGCCAGCACCAGCGCCTTCACATTACGCGGGCCGATCCGCACAGCTTCTGCGGCGGCGGGAAAGGCAGCGGCAAGATTGCCTGTTGCCATGTGAAGCCGGGCAAGGTCGGTCCATACCTCCACGGTGGACCAGCCCCGCGCAATTGCCGCGTCCAGTTCTGCGCGTGCGCCGTCTGCATTGCCCAAACCAGCCAGAGCCGCAGCCCGGATTCGCGTAGCATATTCCCCATGCCGCTCTCCGGCGAGAGCGGGATCGGCAAGCTTCAGGGCGTCAGCAAAGTTGCCTTCAACCAGCCGGACATGCGCCAGCAGATAAGAGGTGTCTTGCGACGCGGCGCCAAGTTCAGTCGCCCGTGCCAGTTGCTCGGCTGCCGTTTCACCGTCACCAAGTTCCAAGGCAACCCGCGCCTGCGCCAGCCGTGCCGCGACGTTCGATGGGTCGGCCTTAAGGGCATTCATCAGCTCAACGCGGGCAGCCCGAAAATCGCCCTTGGCGATCAGGCTTGTGCCACGCGCATAAGCCTCCCGCGACGCTGTGACATCGCCTGCCTGTGCCAACACGGCACCGCCAAGCAAGCCTGTCGCGAGCAGCACAACCAAGGGACGCGATATCCGCATGAAACTAGGCCTGCATCCCATACTGCTTCAACAGATCATAAAGGGTCGGACGGCTGATCCCGAGCAACTTGGCCGCGTTGGAGATATTGCCCTCTGTGCGGGCTACCGCGCGACGGATGGCAAGTCGGTCCGCGCGTTCACGGACAGCCTTCAAGTTGATGACCTCGGCCGTGTCATCTTCCTCAGCGGAGGCAGGAAGATCGAGATCCGTTGCTGTGACAAGTCGACCTTCTGCCATGATGACGGCCCGCTTCATGCGGTTTTCGAGTTCACGGACGTTGCCCGGCCATGTCCAACGATCGACCGCCGCCAGCGCATCGGGGGCAAGACCCTTCACATTCGGGTTCATTGCCGCTGCATATTTGGTCGCGAAATGCCGCGCGAGCAGTCCGGCATCTCCGGCTCGACCCGCCAGCGATGGAATCCGCACGACGATTTCCGCCAGCCGGTAATAAAGATCTTCGCGGAAGGTGCCTTCAGCCGTCATGACATCCAGATTCTGGTGCGTGGCACAAACGATGCGTGTGTCGACCGGAATGGGCTTGCGCCCACCAATGCGTTCCACAACGCGTTCCTGAAGGAAACGAAGGAGCTTCACCTGAAGGGGGAGCGGGATATCGCCGACTTCATCCAGAAACAGCGTGCCACCCTGCGCCATCTCAATCTTGCCTTCAGTGGTCTTCACCGCCCCTGTAAACGCGCCCTTTTCATAGCCGAACAATTCGGCCTCAAGCAGCGTTTCCGGGATCGCCGCGCAGTTGATCGCCACAAATGGGCCCCGTGCACGGTTTGAGCTGTCATGCAGGCCGCGCGCCAGCAGTTCCTTGCCGGTACCACTGGCGCCCAGCAGCATGACGGAGACATCGGCCTTGGCTACGCGCTCAATCGTCGTTGCGACCTTCAACATCTCGGGGGCGGCGGTGATCATGCCACCGAGGACGCTGATACTCCCCGGCGACACCGAGGCGAGACGCATATTATCGGCCTCGATGGCATGAACGTGGAAGGCGCGTTTGACGATGTGGCCCAGCTCATCAATGTCCACGGGTTTCTGATAAAAATCATAGGCCCCGCCCGAAATGGCCCGCATCGCGCTCTCACGAGCGCCATGGCCAGAGGCGACGATCACCTTGGTGTCCGGCTTCAGCTTCAGGATTGCCTCAAGCGTCGCAAAACCTTCCGTCACGCCATCAGGATCAGGCGGCAGGCCAAGGTCCAGCGTAACCACCGCAGGCTCTTCCGCGCGCAGCAGATCAATGGCGGACTGGCGATCACCGGCCACGAAAACTTCATAGTCATCATAGGCCCATTTCAGCTGCCGCTGCAGGCCCTCATCATCCTCAATGACAAGCAATTTGGGTTTGTCAGACTGGCTCATGCCGCTTGGACCTCGGTGTCGATGGAAAGATTGATGCTGTCGCGTGCGATCGGCAGGAAGACGCGGAAGGTCGATCCTTCCTGTTCGCGGCTATGGACTTCGATCCGGCCACCCATCGCCGTAATGAGCGTGCGCGCTTCAAAAGCGCCAACGCCAAAGCCGCCTTCCTTGGTGGAGGCAAAAGGCTTGAAGAGTTCATTGTGCACAAATTGCGGAGACATGCCGCACCCCCGGTCGATGACCTCCACGACCACCTCATCCTGCGAGGCCCGCATGTTGATGGTCACTGGCTCGGCTGCAGGACTCGCGTCAATCGCGTTCTGGACAAGGTGGGACAGCGCCTGTTCCAAACGGGCCGGGTCAGCGATCAAATAAAGGTCTGTCTCCCCAGACGTGACCACCGGCATTTGAAACCGCTTGGCAGCGGCGACCCGCGCAACGAGCGGTGCAATGGGAATGGCACGGGGCTGTTCTGCCTGGGCCTTGTTGTGCTGAGACAGCCGCGCCAGCAGGTCGTTCATCCGGGCAACGGATGATTTGAGCGTCGCGATCATGTCGGCCTGAAAGTCCGGATTGCCGGCGTGCTTTTCCGCATTGCGCGTCACAAGCGTGAGCTGGCTGACGAGATTCTTCACGTCATGCATGATGAAGGCAAAGCGGCGGTTGAACTCGTCAAACCGCTGGGCGGTGGCAAGGGCGTGCTGACCATTTGCCTCAGCCAGATAGGTTGCGACCTGCTGGCCGACGACTTTGAGGAGATCAAAGTCCTCCCAGTCCAATGTGCGGGCCATGACGGGCCGACCCAGCACCACAAGCCCGTTGAGCCTGCCGAAGTGGAGCAAGGGCACAACTACCCAGGCTGAGGACTCACCCATCAGCCATTCCGGTATAGCAGCGCCTTCTTCATCCAATTGGTCGTTCATCAAACGAACGGCATCCAGCTCAACGATCCGGCCCGTCCGTTCAAAGAACTCTGTTGTGCGGGCAGTCGCGCCCAGAATCGGAGCCTCGAGTTCAGGCCAGTTCCATCGGGCGCGGACTTCCATATTGCCAGTCCCATCCGTGACCAGCAGGCAGCCCGAAGGGGACTCTGTGATGTCAGCCAGCGCCTGAATCGCCCGGGCCTCCAGTGGGCGCGCTGCGCCTTCATCCGGCTTGCCGAGCGTTTCGGAAAAGCGAAGCCATTCACCGCGATAGTCGTAGCGATGTTGAAACAAATGCTTGGCGACCTTGATCTTGAACCAAGCGCGAAAGCGTGGCGACGGCAGCAAAACAAGCGCGATGACTGAGCTGCCGAACACAAAGGCAACCTGCAGGGGCCGGGCAAGATCACCCATGAGCGCCCCGATCAGCGTGTTCACGATGACCATGATGCCGAGATACCCCCCAATCGCACCGAGGCTGAGCGTCTGGAAGGTCGCAGTGCGGGAGAGATGCACCCGAAGTCCGCTCGTCACATTGGCCGAAAGGGCGACCAGTGGTGCGACCATGGCAACAGCGATGCCGCGCAAGCCAATCAGCTCGCTGGACCAGACGCCCGATAAATAGGACACGGTGTAAAGGTTAAGATCATAGACCCAGATGACGGCAATGGCCGTGAGCGGCAGGCGCAGCGCCATGCGTGTGTCAGATGTGCCCGCTGTGTAAAGATTATGCACAAGCACAAGCCCGCCGACCGAGAACAACATACCCAGAACAATGTCAGAATAGGTCCCAAGATTGGCAGCCGAGGCACCGGGACCGGGGCCAACCAGTGTCACGACCATCTGCAAGAAAGCGACAAGCAGGAGTGCGCCATAAAGCGCGACCACAGTCCGCATTTCAGCGCTCGCCGCATCGCGCCTCCAAAAGGCATACATCAAGGCCAGCCAGCCGATGTTGCGGACAACTTCACTGGCCATCGCCCAAGATGTTTCCGGGCCGTTTGCAGCGGTGACCAGCGCCCAGATGGCCGTCAGGCCACAAGCGGACACCATCGACCGGGCGACCTGACCATTACGGACACGCGGCAGAAACCAAAGTGCGAGCGCCGCAAAGAGCACAGCCGCCGCTGCATGTCCCCATTGAGAGAGGAATGCGATCATCAACGCGCACCCTCCGGCCACAGCACAACACGCAGTGTCTGGAGCAGAATCAGAATGTCGAGGAAAGGCGTATAGTTTTTCGCATAATAGAGATCATATTCCAGCTTGGCGCGCGCATCCTGCAGGCTGGCACCATAGGGATAGTTGATCTGCGCCCAGCCCGTGATGCCTGGCTTCACCATGTGGCGTTCGGAGTAATAGAGCAGCTTTTCCTCAAGATCGGCGACGAACTCCGGCCGCTCCGGACGGGGCCCGACAAAGCTCATATCGCCCTTCAGCACGCTCCAGATTTGCGGCAATTCATCGATCCGAAGAAGGCGGATCCACTTGCCGACGCGTGTCACGCGCGGATCATCCTTTTCCGCCCATTTCGCTTTGCCGTCCGCTTCTGCATCGGTACACATCGAACGCAGTTTTACGAGTTGAAAATGCTCGCCAAACAGGCCGACGCGGGTCTGCCGGAAAAAGGCGGGGCCTTTGCTGTCCAGCTTCACGGCAATCGCGCCAAACAGGATCAGCGGCAGCGCCACGATCAGCAACACAAGCGACGCCGCGATATCAAACACTCGCTTCAGAACCGACGACAGGCGACGACCGGACGTAAACCCATCGGAAAAGATCAGCCAGGACGGGTTGGTGCTGCGCAGATCGATACGCCCTGTTTCGCGCTCCAAGAAGGAGGAGACTTCATTGACATGGACACCCGTCGTCCGGAGTCGAATGAGATCGGAAAGCGGCATCGCGTTGCGGCGCTCCTCAATGGCAAGCACCACTTCGCTTGCGCTCAAGCGCACGACATGGTCTGCCAGATTGTCGATGTGCGACCGCGCAATTGCGGTGGGAATCACATTCTGGCCGTCTGACATTTCGACATGCCCGACGACGACAAAACCGGCACCGTCCCGCTCAGCCAACTTGCTGATGCGCAAAGCTCTCTGCCCTGCACCCAGAATGAGAACCCGCCGCTTAAACGCTTCGCCCCCGAAAAGGCTTTGCAGTGCCACCCGCATGGCCATCAGCATCCCGAAGGACAGGGCCATCGCATAAAGCGAGTTGGACCGCCAAAGTGTTGAACCGGGAAGCAGAAAATAGAAGACAGAGAGGAGGATCACACCCAGCGAGATCGCGACCAACAACCGCGCCGCCGCGAATTTTAGGGATTGCAGCGCTTCGGCCGAATAAACCCCGACCGCAAGCATTGCCGTTTGAAGGGCTACTGCAAAACTCACGAGTGGAAGCAACCTTTTGCCGATGGGCTCGACCTCCATGCCGATTTGATGGGCCCGGATGGTCCATGCGAAATCGGCAGCTGCAAAAAGCAGCAAGACATCCAGCAAGCCCAGGAAGAGCACCGCATAAGGAACATAATGCTTGAACAACCTGACCACGTACGCGGACCTCTACTCTTTCCAGTGTCAAAACTGCCGACACACGGCTGTGTCGGAATATTTGACAGTGAATGTTTAAAGAAAGCGTAATAAAAGCCCGCCAAATCACGGATTCGCTCAAGTTTGATACGCTAGCGGCCAAGGCGATACGGGGGGCATGTGACAAAGATTGTACCGGTAATTCTGTCAGGAGGCGGTGGGACCCGCCTTTGGCCTCTATCGACGCCAGAAAAACCCAAGCAATTTCTGTCACTTACTGGCACACAAACAATGTTCCAGCAGACGCTGCGCCGTGTCGCTGACGGCACCCTCTTTGCGGCACCGTTGATCGTCGGCAACGGACGGCATGCTGATATCGTTGAGCGCCAGATGGCAGAAATCGGCATGGCGCCGGGGGGAATCATCCTTGAACCCTGCGCTCGCAACACAGCGCCCGCCATTGCACTTGCGAGCCTCGCGGTGGATCCAGACGCCTTCCTCCTAGTCATGCCCAGCGATCAGGTGATCCAGGACGTGGCAGCCTTCCATGACGCTATCGCCAAGGCATCTGTGCCTGTCGCCGATGGTTGGCTTGCGACTTTCGGGATCGCAGCGACCGCACCCGAAACAGGCTATGGGTATATCCAGCGTGGGAAGCCCATCGCCGACGGTGTTGAGCAAGTCGTGCGCTTTATCGAAAAGCCCGACGCCGCGCGCGCCGCCGAAATGGTCGCGGCGGGAGACTTTAGCTGGAACGGGGGCATCTTCCTTTTCCGCGCAGGCGACTTTCTGGAGGCCCTCGGACAGTTCGAGCCTGATATGTTGTCCGCGACGCAGGCGGCAATGGCCGCGGCGGAGCGGGATGGGGTCTTCCTCCGACCAGACGAAGCGGCCTTTGCAGCCTGCCCCTCCAACTCGATCGACTATGCCGTCATGGAGCGCGCAGAGAAGGTCGCTGTCGTGCCGGTTTCCATGGGCTGGTCGGACGTGGGTAGCTGGGACGCCCTCTATGACCTTGGTGAGGCGGCAGCCGGCGTCGAACCACTTACCATCGACACAGACCGCTGCCTGATCCGATCAGACGGCATTCGCGTTCATACGGTGGGCGTGTCAGACCTGATCATCGTCGCGGCTGGCAATGACATCCTGATCCTGCCACGCGGCGAAAGTCAGAATGTCCGAAAGATCGTTGAGGCGCGCGCTAAGGGCTAGTCTGCCGCGAAGGAGAAGGGCGATAGGCCCCGTTCCCGCTCATTGAATGTCAAAACGCGGCCAGCGGGCGGCTGGCTGCGTTGCGAACAATCGTTGCGCAAGCATTGCCGGCAACCAAGGCCGACAGGGGTCGCAGGGCCATTCTCCAAATCAATCCCGCGCGCATAGACGAGCGGCGCCGCAAGGCTGGCTTCAACGCCGAGACAGACCGAAAATTCGGCGACAACGTCGCCTGCCATGCCGGCTTGTGGCCGCACGGTGCGCGCCAACGAGAACCAGCGCTGGCCATCCTCCAGCTCCACAATCTGTTTATGGATGTCACCTGCATCGTCAAAAGCGTGATGGACACTCCAAAGCGGGCAACGCCCATCCACGCTGGCGAGCGGCGATCCGCTTGCCCCGGCATAACGTTTGGAGGCTTGTCCCGCACGATCGATCCGCAGCATGAAGAAGGGGAGACCCCGCGCACCAATGCGCTGCAGTGTCGTCAGCCGGTGGGCGACTTGTTCAAACCCGGCGCCAAAGCGCCGCTGCAGGATGTGGATGTCATAGCCCGTTGCCTCACAGGCACGGTGGAACCGCCCATAAGGCATCATCACAGCGGCTGCGAAATAGCCGTTCAAATGGCGGCGGAACATCCGTTCACCTGCGCGATCCGTAAATTCTCCACCTGCCACAAGCGCGTCAATCTCAGCCTTGGCTTCCAGCTGGGAGAGCTGAAACGCCGCCGCAAAGGTTCGCGATGCGGGATCGAGCAATTCCGACAGCTGCAATTGCCGCGCATGAAGATCGAGCCGACGGAGACGGTCGGGCATGATATCGACCGGCAGAATGCGCAGGGACAATTGGTGCTTGATGCGAAGCCTTTCAGCCATCGCCCCATAGGCATCTCCAGACGCCAACCGCAATTCATCTGCCAGAGTTTCTGCCTGCGCGTCCATATCTGCAAAATGATTCCGCCAGCGTTCAATCTCGGCCCGCACTTCCGACACCGGATCACGCGCCGGACCTGTGGCCGCACCTGCCCGGTCAAAGGCGCGGGCAAAAGCCTCGGCGGCTTCTGGGGCGCCTGCAATCCAATCGGCAATCGTCGTGCGGTCAATATCCAAGTCGCTGAACATCGGATCGGACAGCCGCCGCCGGATCGCTTCTGCACCGCCGCCGGGGGCCGCCCCGGTCAATGTGCGGGGATCAAAATCATACCGATCTGCCAAACGCAACATGATGGCAGCCGTCAGCGGACGCTGGTTCCGCTCAATCAAATTCAGATAAGACGGCGAGACCTGAAGCGCCTCTGCCATCGCCGCTTGGGTAAGGCCGGTCGCGCGCCGGATGCGGCGCACGGCATGGCCTGCAAAAAGTTTCTCTTCTGCCATGGGCGCTACTTAGTCGATTATTTACAATATTACAAATTTTACCGCCAAAAACGCAACTTCAGGACAACAAACTTTACATAATTTACTCGCTCTTGGCGGCTGCGAGCCTCATTCAGGGTCCATCACTGCATAAGCCGACGTCAAAGTCGTCAAGCAAAGCCGAGGAAATTGTAAATGTCGTATCAGTCTCACATCCAATCCATCGAAGCGCTCAAGGCGGACAAGGGCGGCACTTGGGACGGTATCAATCCGGAATCGGTCGCGCGGATGCGCCTTCAGAACCAGTTCCGCACCGGCATCGACATTGCCCGTTACACAGCAAAGATCATGCGCGAAGACATGGCGGCTTATGACGCGGACGCGGCAAACTATACCCAGTCCCTCGGCTGCTGGCACGGCTTCATCGCGCAGCAGAAGATGATTTCCATCAAGAAGCATTTCGGCACCACCAAGCGCAAGTATCTCTACCTTTCCGGCTGGATGGTTGCGGCACTCCGTTCCGATTTCGGCCCGCTGCCCGATCAGTCGATGCATGAAAAGACCAGCGTTCCGGCGTTGATCGAAGAGCTTTACACCTTCCTGCGTCAGGCAGATTCGCGTGAACTCAACCTGCTTTTCCGCGATCTCGATGCCGCGCGCGCCAAGGGCGATGCGGCGAAGGAAGCCGAAGCCCAGTCGAAGATCGACAATTTCCAGACACACGTCGTGCCGATCATCGCAGACATTGACGCCGGTTTCGGCAATGCGGAAGCGACGTACCTGCTCGCCAAGAAGATGATCGAAGCTGGTGCCTGCGCGCTCCAGATCGAAAATCAGGTGTCTGACGAAAAGCAGTGCGGTCATCAGGACGGCAAGGTGACTGTGCCGCATGAAGACTTCATCGCGAAGGTCCGCGCGTGCCGCTATGCGTTCCTTGAACTGGGCGTCGATGACGGCATCATCGTCACTCGCACCGACTCGCTGGGTGCTGGCCTGACCAAGCAGATCGCCGTCAGCCATGAACCGGGCGATCTGGGCGACCAGTATAACAGCTTCCTCGATTGCGAAGAGATTGATCCGGCAACCGCCCGCAATGGCGATGTCATCCTCAATCGCAACGGCAAGCTGCTGCGTCCAAAGCGCTTGGCGTCCAACCTGTTCCAGTTCCGCCCCGGAACCGGCGAAGACCGCTGCGTGCTCGATAGCATCACCTCGCTTCAGAACGGCGCCGACCTGCTTTGGATCGAAACCGAAAAGCCGCATGTCGAACAAATTGCCGGCATGATGGACCGCATCCGGGAAGTCGTGCCGAACGCGAAACTCGTCTACAACAACTCGCCTTCCTTCAACTGGACGCTCAATTTCCGCCAGCAGGTCTATGACGCCATGGTCGCCGAAGGCCTGGACGTAGCCGCATATGAGCGGGCCGACCTGATGAATGCGAAGTATGACGACACCGAACTGGGCATCGCAGCCGACAAGCGCATCCGCACCTTCCAGGCCGATGGCGCGAAACGGGCAGGCATTTTCCACCACCTGATCACGCTGCCAACCTATCACACGGCGGCGCTGTCGACGGATAATCTGGCGAAGGAATATTTCGGCGACGCCGGGATGCTCGGATATGTCGCGGGCGTCCAGCGCAAGGAGATCCGTGAAGGCATTGCCTGCGTGAAGCACCAGAACATGTCGGGGTCCGACATTGGCGATGACCATAAAGAATATTTCGCAGGCGATGCCGCACTCAAGGCCGGCGGCGTCCACAACACCATGAACCAGTTTGGTTGATCCGAGTCAGAAAGGAGACAAATCATGTCAGAACCAGCACGTTCCCGCGCCGTTCTTTCCACCGAAGATTTTGAACTGCTCCGCGAAGCGGTCGTCCACTATCTCGAAGTGGTGAAGGACAAGCCTGAGTCGATCAAATTCTCAAGGCTCTATCACCGCCTCGGCAGCGCGATGGGGCGCTGAACACACGATTTTCCTGGGGAGGAAAAGGGATGCCCGTCGGAAGATTTCCGGCGGGCATTTTCTTTGCGCGCGGACAACGCACAAAAAGAAACGGGCGGCTGGTTTCCCAGCCGCCCGTCGCCTTTAGACTTTCGTCTACGGATAACTGGATTAGCCAGCCATTTCCGTGTTGACCTTGGTGAAGGTCGTGTTCAGCGTCTCACCTAGGTTCGACATTGCAGTCATCGCAGCAACGGCGATAAGAGCAGCAATCAGGCCGTATTCGATGGCCGTGGCGCCCTTGGTGTTGCGGGCGAGCTTACGTACAAACTTGATCATCTCTGGTCTCCAACTTTGTTCCACTACGACATGGATCTAAAACGATCTTCTTGTCGCCAGCCCTTATCGCGCAAAGACGTTACCAATCCGTTGACATGCCACCTCAACAAAGAAGGTGAACAATGGGTTACCAAAAGGATCCCCCAAAACTGCACTTTCGGGGGCTGGTCAGGCGGAATGGGGGCGCTATAGCGATGCCCATGGACAATGACCGGATCTGGACTGCAGGCATCGCGATTATCGGCGACGAAATTCTCTCAGGCCGAACGCAGGATAAGAATATCTCCCAGATCGCGCTGTGGTTGAACCTGCAGGGCATCCGCCTGCGCGAAGTCCGCGTCGTCCCCGACATTGAAGATGAGATTGTAGATGCGGTCAATGCGCTCCGGTCTCGCTATGACTATCTCTTTACAACGGGCGGCATTGGGCCAACCCATGACGACATAACGGTTGACGCCATTGCCAAGGCGCTGAACGTCGGTGTGGTCCATCATCCCGAAGCCAGCGCGATGCTGACGGCCTATTATGAGAATCGCGGGGGCATAACAGAAGCGCGCTTGCGCATGGCCCGCGTGCCTGATGGCGCGGAGCTCATCCCCAACCGCATGTCTGGCGCGCCCGGCATCCGATACGGCAACATCTTCATCATGGCCGGTGTGCCTCATATTACAGCAGGCATGCTCGATGCGCTCACAGGGACCCTGCAGGGCGGACGGCCGCTCTTGTCCGAAACGGTCGGCTGCTGGGTGGCTGAAAGCGAGATCGCAGAGATGTTGGCTATGGTCGAGCGGACGCATGAAGGCACCCAGATCGGCAGCTACCCCTTCTTTCGGGAAGGCAAGGTCGGCACGAACTTTGTGATCCGGTCGGTCGACAGCGATACACTCAAAACTTGCGCCTCGGCTTTGATCGCCGAACTTGCGGCCCTTGGGCGCGAAGGCACGCTCGGCGGAATTTAGCGCCGCTCCGTCGGCCTGACGACGCTGAGGACGATCAGAGCCATGACGGCAAACGTCGCTGCGACGGCAAAGGCCGCACCCCAGAAAATGAAAGGTGCACTTGGGCTTGTGAACCAAGCCAGCAAGGGGTTGAATAGAAGTGGTGCGACAATCGCCCCCAAGGCCATGACGCTGGAGGCAAAGCCCTGCACCTCCCCCTGCGTATCTGCCGTGGCGCGGCGTGATAGCATGGCCGTCAATGCTGGCTGGGCAAGGCTTTGCATGGCGAGCAAAGGTATGGCGGCGAAACCAAGCCAACCATTGGGGATAAAGACATAAGCTGTCATCGCCAGCGCCCCAAACGCGATGCCGACTTGCGCGGTCTGGCGTTCGCCGAACCGATGCACGGCGCGGCCTGTCAGGAAAGTCTGCACCAGCGCCATCGAGAGCCCGACCGCGGATAGGGACGCGCCGACCATCGCCGATGACCAGCCATAGCGGCCGTAAGCAAAAAAGTTCCAGGTCATCGGGTAGATAAGGCTGGCGACTTGCCAAAGGAAATAGACGACGGCGAGTGGCAGGATGCCAGGCAACTTACGGATGTTGAGCAGCGCGCCGACTGGGTTGGCGCGGCGCCATTGGAAGGTGCGCCGGTTTTCAGGAGCCATTGTCTCTGGGAAGACGAGAAAGCCATAAATGCAATTGGCAGCCGCCAAGGCCGCCGCCGCAAAGAAGGGCACACGGTGCCCGAATTCGCCCAGCACACCGCCAATGACGGGTCCAATGACGAACCCAATGCCGAACGCCGCCCCGATCAGTCCAAACAGCCGCGGGCGATCCTCCGGCGCGGTCGCATCGGCAATCGCCGATTGGGCAGGCGCATTTGAAGCGCCGAAGACGCCCGACATGAAGCGTCCGACATAAAGCCAGGTGAGCGTGGGCGCGAAGGCCAGGATCAGAAAATCGACCGAAAAACCAAAGAGCGACCCGAGCAAGACGGGGCGCCTGCCAAATCGGTCAGAGAGATTGCCCGCCAAAGGTCCGCACACAAATTGTGTTGCAGCATAGAGCAGCGACAATGTCCCCCCGATGGCCGTCGCCTCCGACAAGTCGGAATGGCCCAGTTCCATGATCAATTCCGGCAGCACCGGCGTTATAATGCCAAAGCCGATGGCGTTGATGAGTATCGTCGCCAGCACAAATTTAATCGACGCGGGGATCCCATTGGCCTTCTCGGAGGTCACCGACTTTTCCATGGTCAAAACAGCCCCTCAACTCTTCCCGCATCAACGGCACACCCAGCCCTTACAATGCGATCTGAAAAACACCGCACTCTTTTGGACAGAAAAGCACCGGAACTTAACCTTTCTAAGTCATGAAGGTCACATCCAATTTGGGGCGCGTGGACTTCACCGATGGAAATGTTTGGTACCGCAAAATCACTCGAGGCGGCCATTGCGGCCACGACGCCTGTGCCGGTGTCTGTCAGCGAAAGCGACATTGACAGGGTCACGCTTCAGAACTTTCTGAAGGGCATCAAAACAGCCTCGTTCGCCAATATCGTGCCGTTTTTTCTGATAGGGCTCTGCGGACTCAGCCTCGACAATTGGCAGCCGCTTGCGCTGATTGTGCTTTTGGCCACAGCCGTTCTAGTTGCCATGTGGCTCACAGCGGGGAAGATCGAGCGCGACCTCAAAACTGACGACGCGTCCAGGGCGATCCGGCTCTACCAGGTCCTTTCCATTGTTTCTGGTGGTCTCTGGGGTGCGATGATGGCGCCCGTCGCTCAAACGCTCGGAACAAATATCGAATCGATGTTCGTTTGCGTCGTGATCATTGCGTCGGCGATGATCACCTGTGTTGTCTGTGCAGACCAGCGGCGTTTTGCATTGCCGTTTTTGGCCGGGCTGGAGCTTGTACTTGTGCCCGTATCCCTCTGGCATAGCGACGTTATCGGCTTGATCCCGACGATTGCGACAATTGCCCTTGTTCCCGTCGCGTTGACGCTCACAAACGTTGTCCGCACCCAGACCCGCCTGATTGTCCGAACGCAATTGGAGAACGAGCTGCTGGCCGACCAGCTCAGCATTGCGTTGAAGAAGGCGGAATTTGTTGCAAACCGTGACAGCCTGACCGGGCTGTTGAACCGCCGGGCGTTTGAAGCGGCGGCTGAGGAAATGAGGTTGATCGGAGGGAATGACGCAAAGCTGGCCATCATTCTTGTCGACCTCGACCACTTTAAATCCATCAATGACGGTTACGGGCACCCGATGGGCGACGAAGTGCTCAAATCCACCGCGGCCCTGATCCAGGAAGTCACCGGCCCAAGGTCGCTCATTGGTCGGGGAGACGGCGCCGTTGCGCGCTGGGGTGGAGAAGAGTTCATCCTGCTTCTGTCCAATTGCTCCCTTGAGCACGCCACAGAAACAGCAGAAGTTATCCGAGCCCGGCTCCACCGTGAGCGCCCATCATACTGGCCACGCGACATGTCGGTCAGTGGTTCCTTCGGGATCGCAGGGTGGTCAGAAGATGTTGGCCTACACCAGGCCATCAGCATGGCCGATCAAGCCATGTACAGTGCCAAAGTCGGCGGCCGGAACCGCAGTTGCGTCTTTCATGAAGATGGATGCTTGCCCGTCATGCAGCAAGAGCCCGAGGACATGGTTCGAGCCTGAGAGGGTAAGCCTTAACTGCAGAGAAATGGAGCGGGTGAAGGGAATCGAACCCTCGTCTTAAGCTTGGGAAGCTTCTGCTCTACCATTGAGCTACACCCGCGCGACGTGCGATGAGCGGCGCGAATGGCATAAGCATAGCACCGCGGTCAATCGAATGGTTGGTTTGATTGCGCCGTTTTGCGGCAGCGGGGTTGCCTTTTTTGCTCTCCCTGCATAAAGCCAGCGCCTTCCGCACGATTGTAATGCGATCGGCCTGGCTGAAAGGGCTGCCATGGCTGATGCGAAATCGTCGAATTCGAAAGGACGAAAATGCCCAAACTGAAGACCAAGAGTGGCGTTAAGAAGCGCTTCACTCTCACCGCAACTGGAAAGTTGAAGCACGGCGTCGCCGGTAAGCGCCACCGCCTTATCAGCCACAACGGCAAGTATATCCGCCAGAATCGTGGCACGTCAGTCCTGTCCAGCGCCGATACGGCGACGGTCAAGGCCTGGGCCCCCTACGGCCTGAAGTAAGGAGCGCTAGACTATGTCACGCATCAAGCGCGGTACGACCACGCACGCCAAGCACAAGCGCATCCTGAAGGACGCCAAGGGCTATTTTGGTCGTCGTAAGAACACGATTCGCATCGCACGTCAGGCCGTCGAAAAGGCCGGCCAGTATGCTTATCGCGACCGTAAGGCGAAGAAGCGCACGTTCCGCGCGCTTTGGATCCAGCGTATCAACGCCGCTGTCCGTGCAGAAGGCCTGACCTATGGTCAGTTCATGCATGGCCTGAAGCTCGCCGGTGTCGAACTGGACCGCAAGGTTCTGGCCGATCTCGCCATGAATGAAGGCGCTTCGTTTAGCACCATCATCGCGCAGGCGAAGGCGGCGCTGCCTCAGGCAGCCTAACAGCCGAATTTCGATAATGCGCAAATGGGCGTGAGCGGCATTGCCGTTCGCGCCCATTTGCTTATCAGGCGAACCCATGACCGATATCGCAACACTCCAATCGCAAGCCATCAGCGCCATTGACGCGGCCGCCACGCTCGACGCCGTAGAGGCTGTCCGCATTGATCTGCTGGGCAAGCAAGGCAGCATCTCTGCCTTGCTCAAAACCCTGGGGCAGATGTCTCCGGAAGAGCGGCAGGTGCAGGGACCCGCGATCAATGGCCTGCGCGAAGCGGTGACGGCGGCCATCACGTCAAAGAAGTCCGCGCTGGAAGGCGCTGCCCTCGACGCGCGCTTGGCGACCGAGCGGTTCGACATGACCCTGCCTGCGCCGGACGCGCCGCAAGGCTCCGTTCACCCGGTCAGCCAGGTGATGGACGAACTCGCCGAGATTTTCGCCGACATGGGCTTTGCGGTCGCCGAAGGTCCTGAGATCGAGGACGACTGGCACAATTTCACCGCGCTCAACATTCCAGAAACGCATCCGGCGCGCGCGATGCACGACACCTTCTACTTCCCCGACGACAAGGCGGTGGATGGTAAGAAGATGCTGCTGCGCACGCACACCTCGCCGGTGCAGATCCGTACGATGCTTAATCAGAAGCCGCCCATTCGCATCATTGCGCCGGGCCGCGTCTACCGGTCGGACAGCGACGCGACGCACACGCCAATGTTCCACCAGATCGAAGGCCTCGTCATCGACAAGGGCATTCACCTCGGCCACCTGAAATGGACGCTGGAAACCTTCCTCAAGGCCTTCTTCGAGCGCGAAGACGTCGTCCTGCGCCTGCGCCCGAGCTATTTCCCTTTCACCGAACCAAGCGCAGAGGTCGATGTCGGCTACACCGTCGTCAACGGCAAGCGCGTGATCGGCGGGTCCGAAGGCTGGATGGAAGTGCTCGGCTCCGGCATGGTCCACCCGCGCGTGATCGAAGCGTGCGGGCTCGACCCCAATGAATATCAGGGCTTTGCCTTTGGCACCGGCGTCGACCGGCTCGCCATGCTCAAATACGGGATGGATGATTTGCGCGCCTTCTTCGACGGTGATCTGCGCTGGCTCAAGCACTATGGATTTGCGGCCCTCGATGTGCCCACGCTCAGCGGAGGAGTCGGCGCATGAAGTTCTCCCTCAGCTGGCTGAAGGCCCATCTCGATACGGAAGCGACCATTCAAGACGTCGCCGATGTGCTTAACCGCATAGGCCTTGAGGTCGAAGGCATCGAAAACCCGGCAGAACGCCTCAAGGGCTTCACCGTCGCCAAGGTTCTTACGGCGGACCGCCACCCGCAGGCAGACAAGCTTCAGGTGCTGACGGTCGATGCCGGCAATGGCCCGCTGCAGGTCGTCTGCGGCGCGCCCAATGCGCGGGCAGGTCTGGTCGGCGTATTCGGCATCGAAGGCGCGGTTGTGCCCGCCAACGGCATGGTGCTGCGCAAGGCCGCTATCCGCGGTGTTGAATCGAACGGCATGATGTGTTCGACGCGGGAGCTGGAGCTGGGTGATGACCATGACGGCATCATCGAATTGCCCGCCGATGCGCCCGTCGGCACCGCCTTTGCCGATTACGCAAAACTCGACGATGCCGTGATTGACGTCGCCATCACGCCCAACCGGCAGGACTGCATGGGCGTGCGCGGCATTGCGCGCGATCTGGCGGCGGCTGGCCTTGGCACGCTGAAGCCGCTTTCCGTGCCCAGCGTCGCAGGCAGCTTCCCTTGCCCGACCGAAATCCGCACCGATGATCCCGAAGGCTGCCCCGCCTTTTACGGTCGCGTCATCAAGGGCGTGACGAACGGCGCCTCGCCGGACTGGATGCAGGCGCGCCTGAAGGCCGCAGGGCAACGCCCGATCTCTGCGCTGGTCGACATCACCAACTATGTCATGCTCGACCATGGCCGCCCGAGCCACGCTTATGATCTTGCAAAGTTGACCGGTGCCGTCGTTGCCCGTCGTGCCAAGGACGGTGAAACCGTCACTGCGCTCAACGGCAAGGACTTCACACTGACAGCCGATATGACCGTCATTGCCGACGATGCAGGCGTGCACGACATTGCCGGCATCATGGGTGGCGAGCATTCAGGCTGCGCGGATGACACGACTGACGTCCTGCTCGAAGTCGCCTATTTCGCGCCCGAGCGGATCGCCAAGACCGGTCAGGCGCTGGCCCTCACCTCGGACGCGCGCACCCGCTTTGAACGCGGCGTCGACCCGGCCTTCCTCGACGATGCCGTTGCGATCATCACGCAGTTGATCCTAGACATCTGTGGCGGTGAAGCGTCCGACATCGTCCGCGCGGGAGAACCGCCACGGGCGGCGAAGACCGTCACTTATGACACCGCCCTATGTGCGCGTCTGGGCGGTATTGACGTTGCTGCGGACAAGCAGGCGGAGATTCTGACCTCACTCGGATTCAAGGTCGATGGCTCGTCTGTCACGGTGCCCAGCTGGCGGCGCGATATCGACGGCCCGGCCGATCTGGTCGAGGAAGTCGTCCGCATGGTCGGGCTCGACAATGTGCCTTCCACCCCGTTGCCGCGCGCCGATGGCGTTGCCAAGCCCACCGCGACGCCGCTCCAGAAGCTGGAACGTCGTGCACGCCGTGCTGCGGCGGCTCTCGGCCTAAACGAAGCGATCAACTGGTCCTTCCTCTCCGAAAAGGAGGCCGCCACGGTCGGCGGTGGAACCTGGGTTCTTGAAAACCCGATCAGCGAAGACATGAAGGTCATGCGCCCGTCGCTGTTGCCGGGGCTGCTCTCTGCCGCGCGGCGCAATCTGGATCGCGGTGCGAGCACAGTTCGCCTGTTCGAGATCGGCCGCCGCTATCTGGCGGATGGCGAACATCCCACACTTGTCGCCCTCCTCGCAGGTGACAAGACCGAGCGCGGATGGACATCGGGCAAAGCCAAGAGCTTCGACGCGTTTGACGCCAAGGCTGTCGCCCTCTCGCTTCTGCAGAGCGTGGGTGCGCCCGTCGACAACCTTCAAGTTATGGGGGAAGCAGGCGATGTCTATCACCCCGGACAGTCGGCGACCCTTCGGCTCGGCCCGAAGAACCAGATCGCGAGCTTCGGCATGCTGCACCCGTCGATCCTGAAAAGCTTCGACATTGATGTGCCTGTTGTCGCATGTGGCATCCACCTCGACGCCATTCCCGCCAAGCGCGGAAGCGGCTTCATGCGTCCGGCCTTCACCCCCCCTGCCCTGCAGGCCGTGAAGCGCGACTTTGCCTTCCTCGTGCCGGCCGATCTGGCCGCAGGCGACCTCGTCCGCACTATCAAGGGCGCGGACAAGGACAACATCGTCGCAGCCCGCCTGTTCGATCAGTTCGCAGGCCAAGGTGTGCCGGAGGGGCAAAAGTCCCTCGCCGTCGAAATCACGCTCCAGCCAAATGAGAAGAGCTATGGCGAAGAGGAATTGAAGGCGATTACCGACAAGGTTGTCGCTGCGGCATCAAAGCTGGGGGCGGTGCTGCGCGGTTAGAGGCTGCGTTGGAGCGGGTGAAGGGAATCGAACCCTCGTCGTAAGCTTGGAAGGCTTCTGCTCTACCATTGAGCTACACCCGCGCCGATGCTCTAACGTCATGAGCGCGCCGCCATTGCCATTGCGAGCGGGCCGGCGTCAACCAGTTTCAGTTCTTTTCGACCTAGTCGGAGACGGCCTAGAGCGTGAAAGCGGCCGCCGCCAGCAACAATGTGAGCAGTCCTAGGCCGACCGACAGGTGCGACCGGAGCCGAACCCATCCGTCGGGTAAGGGCAGCTTCAAGGCCATTTCCCGGTCCACCACCGGGCTGGCGAGCAAGCACAGCCCAAGACCAACCAAAGAGGGCCCAGGCCAAGCCCAGCCAAAAATCCACGGCACATAGGTCGCAAGGCCGATCAGGCTCGGGAGGACAGCCGCCACATAGATCCAGCGGGGCGCCTGTGGGTTGCTGATGCCGACGCCCCACCAGACGCCACCCAGAAAGCTGAAAATCAACGCCGCATAGCCATAGCCGCCTGCCAGCGCGATCCAGCGCGTTTCAGGATCCGCGAGCAGAATGATCGCCAGGACTTGCGGCAATTGCCCTGCATAGCCGAGAAGGCGCGCGCGACGTTGAAGAGCGGGTTGTTCAAACATGAGGCCATGGTCATGCGCTTTCATGTCGGTGCGTTCAACCTGTCAAATGGACCACAGCAGAGCGGAATCGATGCATTCCGACGCGATCGAACCTTTTGCTGGGCCATGCCGCCAAAAACCGGTGACAAGTTGATTTGCCGTCCCTAATCCTCTGCCAAACAACAACGCTACGCCAACGGGGGCAGGACATTCATGCACGCAGTATCTGCACAACCTTCATGGGTCATGCTCGCCTATCTCCTTTCCGGGGTGTTCTTCATCCTCGCTTTGCGTGGTCTTTCGTCGCCAGCCACATCGCGCCGCGGCAACCGGTTCGGCATGGCAGGGATGCTGATTGCCGTTGTCACCACAATGTTGACCCACGAATGGGCAACGCTGCCTGAGATTCTCGGGGCGATTGCGATTGGCGGCGGCATCGGCTGGATTACGGCCCGCAAAATCGCGATGACGGACATGCCGCAGCTCGTGGCCGCGTTCCACTCGTTGGTTGGTTTGGCCGCTGTGCTGGTGGCCGCAGCCGCTTTCCTTGAGCCTGCGAACTTCGGGATCGCAGGTCCCGATGGCATGATCCACGCGGTTAGCCGGATTGAGATGGGACTTGGCATCGCGATTGGGGCGATCACCTTCTCAGGATCGGTCATCGCCTTTCTAAAACTCAACGGCAATATGTCGGGCGCGCCAATCATGCTGCCCGGCCGTCACATCATCAACCTTGGCACGCTGGCGGCGATCCTCGGGCTTATCGGCTATTTTCTGACAGACCAGAGCCCTTGGATTTTCTGGACGATTACCGCGCTCAGCTTCCTCATCGGTTTCCTGCTGATCATCCCCATCGGCGGCGCGGACATGCCGGTCGTCGTCTCGATGCTCAACAGCTATTCGGGCTGGGCCGCCGCGGCCATGGGCTTTACGCTTGGAAATAGCGCGATGATCATCACCGGCGCGTTGGTCGGTTCCTCAGGCGCGATCCTGAGCTACATCATGTGCAAGGCGATGAACCGCAGCTTCCTGAGCGTGATCGCGGGTGGGTTCGGCGCGGAAGCGTCGGCCAGCGGCGGTGAAGTCAAGGAACAGCGCCCCTGGAAGCGCGGCTCAGCGGAAGACGCCGCCTTCCTGCTTAAGGAAGCCGAACAGGTCATCATCGTGCCCGGCTACGGGATGGCCGTTGCGCAGGCGCAGCACATTCTGCGCGAAATGGGCGACCTTCTGAAAAAGGAAGGCGTGCGCGTAAAATACGCTATTCATCCCGTCGCTGGACGTATGCCCGGCCATATGAACGTACTGCTGGCCGAAGCAAACGTGCCTTATGACGAGGTGTTCGAACTCGAAGACATAAACAGCGAATTTGCCCAGACCGACGTTGCCTTCATTATCGGCGCAAACGACGTGGTGAACCCCGCTGCCAAGACCGACAAGTCCTCCCCCATCTACGGCATGCCGGTTTTCGATGTGGACAAGGCTAAGACCATCATGTTCATCAAGCGATCCATGGGTGGCGTCGGCTATGCCGGGGTCGACAATGACGTGTTTTACATGGACCAAACCATGATGCTCCTCGCGGACGCGAAGAAGATGGTCGAAGACATCGTCAAATCGCTGCAGCACTGATCCGCAGATGACCATGGAAACCGATCTCGCGCTGGCAAATGCGCTCGCCGACGCGGCGGGTGCAGCCATCCGGCCATATTTCCGCGGTGCTTTCGGGCTGGAGACCAAAGACGACGCTTCCCCCGTGACCCTGGCCGACCGCGCGGCGGAAGAGGTCATGCGCAAACTTCTGGCCAGCGAGGCCCCGCGCGATGGTATCATCGGCGAGGAGTTCGGCAGTGAGCGCGCGGATGCCAGCCGGGTCTGGGTGCTCGACCCGATTGACGGCACGACAAGCTTTGTCGCCGGTCGCCCCATCTTCGGTACGCTCATCGCGCTGTTGCAGGATGGCTGGCCGGTGCTGGGCATTATCGACCAACCCATTGCCGGTGAACGCTGGGTCGGCGCCATCGGGCAGCCCACGACCTTCAATGGCGCGCCTGCGCGCACCCGCGGGTGCCGTGCACTTGATGACGCGGTGCTGGGGACGACCAGCCCGCACCTCTTCAGCGCGCATGAGGCAGACCATTTCCTCTCGCTTGCTTCGAAGGTCGCACGACGGCGGATTATCTATGGCGGGGATTGCTACAATTATGGCCTCGTCGCGAGCGGTCATGTCGACCTTGTGGTGGAAGCGGGCCTCAAGCTCCATGACTTTGCGGCGCTCGTGCCGGTCATAGAAGGCGCAGGCGGCATGGTGTGTGACTGGTCAGGGCATGTGCTCAATGCCCACTCAGGCGGTGATGTCATCGCTCTGGGCGATCCAGCGCGGCTGGACGATGTGCTTGAAGCGCTCGGCCACGCCAACTGCGGCTAGCTAGCGGACGATAACTTCCACCCGGCGATTGATCGCTGAAGGCGTTTCATCAGGCGTCTGTTCGCGCAATTCCCGTTCCCCGCGCCCCGCAATGCGGACGATGGTTTTATCAAGGCCCTGCGAGAACAGATAGGACGTGACCTCCGCTGCTCGGCGCAGGGAGAATGCGTCGTTCACTTCTTCCGGCCCAACGGTATCCGTGTGCCCTGTAATTTCCAGGTCGGCCCCGGCGCGCTTTTTAATCTCGGCGAAAATCTCCGCCATCATCGCTTGGGACTCTTCGGTCGGCTCGATCGAGTTTTCCTTGAAATAGAGCACGAACGTGCGGGGTGCGGTCGGCAAACCCGCCAGCAGATCGGCATATCTCGCATCGAAGGCTGCGCTGTCCATCAACTTGATGGAGGCAGAGCCACCGGAGACGCTGGCGACGGCGCCAGCCTTGTCCACAACAGCGAGTTCCGTACCTGCCGCGTTCAGAACAGCGACGCTTCCCGCATCGCCATCCTCTCCGGGGCCAAGCGCCACTTGTGACATGGCGCATCCTGCCAGCAGGAGCGGCGCGGCCAGCCAGCCAAAGGCGGTCCGGCGCATCATTTCACGTTCAACACGACGCGCGCGCGCCGAATAACGTAGATATTCCTAGGTGTTTCAACCCGCATCGCCTGCGCATCGTTGCGGGCGATGCGGCCCGAGATGATCGCGACGGCCCCTTTTTTGAGGAAGCTGACAAAGCGGCCCTTCTGGGTGGTGTCGTTATAGTCGAAGGACCGGAACGTCATCCGCGTGCCCGGCCCTGCCGAAAGGCGGGTATTGTCGATGAACGTCGCGCCCGCCTTGCCGCGCGCGCCGATGACCAGCGTATCGCCGGCTTCAATCACGAATCCCGGCTTCAGCGGCAACACCTTGCCGTCCCGCTCAATCGAAGCGGCCCCGCTCGCCAGCTTGATACGGCCAATGTCGGCCCAAGCCGGCTGTGCCAGCGCAATGGCCAAAACTGCCCCTGTTCGAATGACCCGCACGCAACCCCCTGCCCAATATGCATCAATGAGATGCGCTAATGCAGCCAAATTGGCAAGAGTTCGATCCACAACCTTTACGCATCTCCCCCTTCCCCAAAGGGTGCGTGTAGCTTAACAGACTGGAGCCATGTGGCAGCTCTATCAGTTCGCTCTCTGTCCGTTTTCTCGCAAGGTCCGCCTTCTCATGGGAGAGAAGGGCGTGGGCTATCAGCTTGTGCGCGAATACCCGTGGGAACGGCGCGATGAATTCGTGGATCTCAACCCAACGAGCCAGACCCCCGTTCTGGTCGAATCGGAACGCGGACTGACGCTCATCCATTCCAACGCGATTTGCGAGTATTTGGAAGAAACGGTGGATCAGTCCCCGATGATTTCAGGGACAGCCCCCAACCGGGCTGAAATCCGTCGACTCACCGCTTGGTTTGACGAACAATATTATATGCAGGTTGTCGGACCGCTTCTTCATGAGCGTATGGAAAAGCGACTTGTCCACCGTTCCGCGCCGGATGGCGGCGTGCTGCGGCAGGCGATGAAGAATGCCAACCAGCTGCTCGACTATATTGACTGGCTGCTCGATCACCGTAACTGGCTCGCTGGTGCGAGCTTGAGCCTCGCTGATCTGGCGGGCGCGGCGCACATCTCGGTCGCGGATTATCTCGGCGGCATTGACTGGCGCGGCCATGAAGCGACCAAGCGCTGGTATTCGGGTCTCAAATCCCGACCCTCTTTCCGCCCGCTGCTGAGCGAACGGATGGAAGTCATCCCCCCGCCTGCGCATTACGATAAGGTCGACTTCTAAGGCTTTGTCGCCGTGAATATGTAGTTGAGCGACAGATCATCTGACAGGTGCAGGCCTGAGGTGGCGGAGAATGCAATGCCGCGCATCTCTCCGGCAACAAGTCCTGCTTCATGCAGTAACTCCTGCATTTCCTCCGGCGTCAGGAACTTGTCCCAATCATGCGTGCCTTTGGGGATCGCGCCAAGGCCTTCGCCCAGCGTGATCATGGCAAGCTTTGATTTGGGTGTTCGGTTGGGCGTGGAGAGGATCATGAGCCCGCCGGGTGCCAATCGGTCGCGAAGGGCCGCGAGGAAGGCGGCGGGATCACTGACATGCTCAATGACCTCCATTGAGGTCACGAGATCGAATGTCTCTGTCATCCCGCTCACGTCGGCGCAGCGATAGTCGATCGACAATCCCCCTGCGCCTGCGTGCGCCGAGGCGACCGCAATGCTCTCCGCTGCCGCATCGACGCCGGTCACTTTCGCGCCAAGGCGGGCGAGAGGCTCACAGAGCAATCCCGCGCCACAGCCGACGTCGAGCGCAGCCTTGCCCTCAAGCGGGCGGAAGGTCGCGCGCGCCATGGGCCAATGAGCGTCAATCGCCTCCCGGATGAACTTAAGCCGCACCGGGTTCAACTTGTGCAGCATCGCGGAGGAGCCCTTGGGGTTCCACCAGTCTGCAGCCAGCTTGCCAAAATGCGCGGCTTCCGCAGGGTCAATTGTGGTTGTGGTGCTTGCCTTTGCCATACCCCTTCCCTAACAGGACGGCGCCTTATGGCCAAACCCGCATTTGCGATACAAAACAGGGAAGTCGATGGCCCGCATCGTTATGAAGTTCGGCGGCACGTCCATGGCGGGGACGGAGCGCATCCGCAATGTCGCCGCCCGCGTGAAGCATGAAGTAGACGCCGGCAATGAAGTCGCCGTGGTTGTCTCTGCCATGGCGGGTGAAACCGACCGTCTGATCAATTTCTGCCGTGAAGCAGCCCCGCTGCATGACCCCAAAGAATATGACGTTGTCGTCGCCGCCGGGGAACAAATTACATCCGGCCTGCTGGCGATCACGCTGCAGGCGATGGGCGTGAAGGCGCGCAGCTGGCTGGGCTGGCAATTGCCGATCCAAACGTCGGATGCCCATGCCTCTGCCCGTATCGAAGATATCGACACAAAGGGGCTGATTGCCGCGATGAGCGCGGGGGAAGTCGCTGTGATCCCCGGCTTTCAGGGCGTCACTGAAGATAACCGCATCACCACGCTTGGCCGGGGGGGATCCGACACGTCCGCCGTCGCTGTGGCCGCTGCCGTCAAGGCAGACCGGTGTGACATCTACACCGACGTGGACGGCGTCTACACAACGGACCCGCGCATCGTGCCCAGGGCGCGTAAGCTCGCCAAGGTCACCTATGAAGAAATGCTCGAATTGGCGAGCGTCGGGGCCAAAGTGCTTCAGACTCGCTCCGTCGGGCTTGCGATGAAGGAAAATGTGCGCGTGCAGGTGCTCTCTTCCTTTGATGCGCCCACAGACAATCCCATCACAGGCACGCTTATCGTCGGCGACGACGACATCGGAGAAGACGAAATGGAACGCCAACTGATCACGGGCATTGCCCACGACAAGAACGAAGCCAAGGTGACGCTCACCAGCGTGCCCGACCGGCCGGGCGCTGTAGCGAATATCTTTGGCCCGCTGGCCGATGCCAACATCAACGTCGATATGATCATTCAGAACATCGCGCATGACAGCGGCTCAACCGACGTGACCTTCACGGTACCCGGTGCCGAACTGGCCCGCGCCATCGACACGCTGGAAAAGGGCAAGGACGTCATCGGCTTCTCAAACCTGATGCATGACACCAAGGTCGCCAAAATCTCAGTCGTCGGCGTCGGGATGCGCAGCCACGCCGGTGTTGCAGCCACGATGTTCAAGGCACTGGCCCAGCGCGGTATCAACGTGCAGGCGATCTCCACATCCGAAATCAAAGTCTCCGTCCTCATCGACGAAGACGAGACGGAATTGGCGGTCCGCGTGCTACACACGGCCTATGGCCTTGATGCTGAGGATGCGGCGTGAGCCAGCTTCAGGCGCTGATGGCGCGCGGCACGGCCTTTCTTGGGTCGGACGTGGCCATCATGGCCGGTGCCATGAGCTGGATCAGCGAGCGGCATCTTGTGTCCGCCATGTCCAATGCAGGCGGCTTTGGCGTGATTGCAGGTGGCGCTATGCCACCGGAAATTCTCGCCACTGAAATCGCCGCGACTAAGGCGATGACGGACAAGCCCTTCGGCGTGAACCTCATCACCATGCACCCGCAGCTCACCGACCTGATAGCCATCTGCGCGCAGCATAAAGTGACGCATGTCGTGCTTGCGGGTGGCCTGCCACCGGCAGGCGCGATTGAGCAGATCAAGGCGTTCGGCGCCAAGGTCATCTGCTTTGCTCCTGCCTTGTCGCTGGCCAAAAAGCTCGTGCGCTCTGGCGTTGACGCGCTGGTGATCGAGGGCATGGAAGCAGGCGGCCATATCGGGCCAGTGTCGACCTCGGTCCTCGCGCAGGAAATTCTGCCGGAGATGGCAGATGTGGTCCCTGTCTTTGTCGCAGGCGGCATTGGCCGGGGCGAGATGATAGCAGCCTATCTGAAGCAAGGGGCCGCCGGCGTGCAAATCGGCACGCGGCTTGTCTGCGCCACTGAGTGCATTGCCCATCCGGCCTTCAAAAAGGCATTTCTGCGCGGCAATGCGAGGGATGCCATCGCCAGCGTGCAGATTGACCCGCGCCTGCCGGTTATCCCTGTCCGCGCGCTCAAAAATGCGGGGACCGAGGAGTTCACGCGCAAGCAGGTTGAGGTCGCGGCCATGCTAGATCGCGGCGAGGTCGATATGGCCGCCGCACAGCTGGAAATCGAACATTTCTGGGCGGGCGCCCTCCGCCGCGCCGTCATTGACGGTGACGTGGAGAATGGCTCGGTCATGGCAGGCCAGTCGGTCGGTATGGTGAAGACGGAAGAACCCGTCGCAGCCATTTTGGGCACGCTTGTCCGTGAAGCTGAAGAGGCGCTGGCCGGAAACGCCTGAAAACTGTCCCAATCAGGGACGCTCATTCAAACCGGACTGGTTGCGAATCATGCCGTAAAGGCGTAACTTGCTCTCATCGGTCAGGGTCGCACCAGGCGAAGTGTCCATGCAAAGGCAGGACACGCACAGGGGCAATGAGTTTATGCGTTTGAAATCCTTAGCGATCCTCTCGGCATCTGCGCTCGCGCTTGTGATGGCGCCTGCGGCGAACGCAGCGACATTCGTCTTTGATCTTTCCGTCAATTCCAACGTCACCAGCGGGCCCCTTGGCAACGTGCGTACTTTCAACGCGACGACAGGTGGCACGACGATCAATGTGCAAGCCACGGCGTGGCGGGTGTCCAGCAATGTTGTTCGTAGTGCGTTTCTCGGTGCATATAGCAATGGCTTGGGCGTAACGAACCATAGAGAAGGCACTGGTGGCAACAACACTCACACTGTGGACAACAGCAGCGGTGCCGACTTCATTCTGTTCCAGTTCGACAAGCCAGTGGAATTTCTGTCTGGCCGGTTCACGGCTTATAAGCTCTGCGATAGCTGCACAGCGGACACCGATGCCTCCATCGACTATGGTACGACCGCAACGGCTTGGAACTCCGGCCTCTCCCTCGACAATACGAATTTTTCAGTCGTCAACGGCATCCTGAATGGTGCTGGCTATGAGGCGCTTGGCGGATCAACGTCTGGTATCCGCGACCTCCAGCCCGGTGCCGCTGGCCAGAAGGTTGGCAACATCTGGATGGTCGCCTCATCCTTCATCAATCAGGACGGCAAGAAGGACTCGTTCAAGTTTGACGACCTCGCCGTCTCCTATATCGATCCGCTGCCGGAACCGGGAAGCTGGGCGCTGATGCTGGGCGGCTTTGGCATGGTCGGTTTCGCGCTGCGCCGCCGCCGGTCGCTCGCCGCCGCTTAACTTAGCTGCTGAGTTCCATCGTTGCCGGTGCGCGCACACCCGCACGACCGCTTTTTGCCAATTGCGCCTTCAGCACCTCAGGCTTCGGCGCCCACAAGAAACCGAAACTGACGGTGCCGTCCTTGGTTTCCACCACATGATGTAACCGGTGCGCCTGCATGATCCGCTTCATGTACGTGCTCTTGGGCAGATACCGATGACCGATGCGCTTGTGCACGATCACGTCATGGAAGCCGAAGTAGATCGCACCATAAGCCGCGATGCCGCCACCAATCCACGCGTAGAGCGCCCCATGGCCAAGCCCGATGCCATACCAAAACAGCGAAATAGACGGCACAGCGAAGATCACAGCGTAAAGATCATTCAACTCAAACGTGCCGGTGCGCGGCCGATGATGGCTTTTATGCAGGAACCAGCCCGGCCCGTGCATCAGCCAGCGGTGGGCGACATAAGCGAAGCCCTCCATGAAGAGGACTGTCAGAATGAACACGCCGAGGCCGGACAAGATAGACATAGATGCCCCCTATAGCGTCGTTCATGTTTCCGTCATCAATAAAGCTGCATTTGCACCCCCAACAGGCCAGTGCAAAGGGACAGCAATCCGCACTGGCCTGCGAACTTTTTTGAATGGGGGCCGATATGCGCACCAAATTCCTCGTCATTCTGATTGCCGCCTCGACGCTTTCGGCCTGCGCCACGCCCGAAGTGCGCTTGCGCAACGGGCTTCAATCGGCCGGTCTATCGCGCGACACCTCCACCTGTATGGCAGACCGCATGATCGATAAACTCTCACTTACCCAACTCAAGCGCCTGTCTGATCTCAGCAAGATCAGCGACAAGCGGATCGGCCAGATGCGTGTCGGCGAATTCTGGCGCCAGGTCCGCGCCCTGCGGGACCCCGAAATCCTCGCAATCACCACGCGGGCGGGCCTGAGCTGCGCGATCTCTGAATAAGCATATGTGATAGGCGCGTTACAGGCTTCCCATAGCCGCCTCGCTATGCTTTAGGCCCTGCAACTCTAGCAGGGACTCGCGCGCACATGAATATTCACGAGTATCAAGCCAAGGAACTTCTGGCGAAGTTCGGCGTCGCCGTACCAAAGGGCATTGCTGCCATGTCGGTGGATGAAGCTGTTGAGGCTGCCAAGCAGCTCCCGGGGCCACTTTACGTCGTGAAGGCGCAGATCCACGCGGGTGGCCGTGGTAAGGGCAAGTTCAAGGAGCTCGGCCCAGATGCCAAGGGCGGCGTTCGCCTTGCCAAGTCGCTGGATGAAGTCCGCGCGCATGCAACGGACATGCTCGGCAATACGCTGGTGACGATCCAGACAGGTGACGCGGGCAAGCAGGTCCAGCGCCTCTACATCACTGACGGTGTCGACATCGGCAAAGAATTCTACCTTGCCCTCCTCGTTGACCGTGCCTCCAGCCGGATTGCGATTGTCGCATCGACCGAAGGTGGCATGGACATCGAAACCGTCGCGCACGACACGCCGGAAAAGATCACCACGATCACCATCGACCCAGCCACGGGCCTGATGCCGCATCATGGCCGTTCGGTCGCCAAGGCGCTCGGCCTTTCGGGCGATTTGGCCAAGCAGGCCCAGTCGGTCCTGAAGGGTCTCTACGACACCTTTGTCGCGACCGATGCGAGCCAGATCGAAATCAATCCACTGGCGGTCTGCCCGACGGCGGACGGCGACAAGCTGTTTGTCCTCGATGCGAAGGTCGGTTTCGATTCAAACGCGCTCTTCCGCCACAAAGATCTCGTTGAATTGCGCGATCTGACAGAAGAAGATCCGGCCGAAATCGAAGCATCGAAATATGACCTTGCGTACATCAAGCTCGATGGCAACATCGGCTGTATGGTCAATGGTGCCGGTCTTGCTATGGCGACAATGGACATCATCAAGCTGAACGGCGAATTCCCCGCCAACTTCCTCGACGTCGGCGGTGGCGCCAATAAGGAGAAGGTGACAGCTGCGTTCAAAATCATTCTGAAGGACCCAGCCGTAAAGGGCATCCTTGTGAACATCTTTGGTGGCATCATGAAGTGCGACATCATCGCCGACGGCATCGTCGCCGCCGCCAAGGAAGTGAACCTGTCCGTGCCGCTCGTTGTTCGCCTTGAAGGCACCAACGTTCAGCAGGGTAAGGATATTCTTGCAAACTCCGGTCTTCCCATCGTCCCCGCCAATGATCTTGGCGACGCGGCGAAGAAGATCGTAGCGGAAGTCCGCAAAGCCGCTTGAGGCTTGCATTGCACAGCCGTTTTGTGCAGTGCGGCGGACATTGACGTAAACGTAAAGCGATTCATTGGAGAGAAGCGCCATGAAGATCCTTGTGCCCGTAAAGCGGGTCATTGATTATAATGTGAAGCCCCGCGTGAAGCCTGATGGCTCTGGCGTGGATTTGGCCAACGTGAAGATGTCGATGAACCCCTTCGACGAAATCGCGGTGGAAGAAGCCATCCGTCTTAAAGAAAAGGGCGTTGCGACGGAAATCGTTGCTGTCTCGATCGGACCGGATAAGGCGCAGGAAACACTTCGCACTGCACTCGCTATGGGTGCAGACCGTGCGATCCTCGTTGTTGCAGAAGATGTGGAGCCACTTGGCGTCGCAAAGCTTCTTGCCAAGATCATGGAAGAAGAAGCCCCCGGCCTCGTCATCCTCGGCAAGCAAGCCATTGACGATGACAGCAACCAGACGGGCCAGATGCTCGCTGCGCTGACCGGTCGTCCGCAGGGCACTTTCGCCTCTAAGGTTGAAGTGTCGGGCGACACCATCAACGTGACACGCGAAGTCGATGGCGGTCTTGAAACCGTCAGCCTGAAGGCGCCTGCGATCGTCACGACCGACCTTCGTCTGAACGAGCCGCGTTATGCGTCCCTGCCGAACATCATGAAGGCGAAATCCAAGCCGCTCGCGCAGAAGACGCCTGCCGATTACGGCGTTGATGTCACACCGCGCCTGAAGACCCTGAAGGTTTCCGAACCGCCTGTCCGCTCGGCCGGCATCAAGGTTGCCGATGTCGATGCGCTGGTTGCCAAGCTCAAGGAAATGGGAGTTGCCGCATGAGCGTCCTCGTTTACGCTGAACACGACAATGCGTCGCTGAAGGACGCTACGCTCGCTGTTGTCACCGCAGCATCACAGCTGGGTGAAGTGCACGTCCTCGTCGCTGGAAACGGCTGCGATGCCGTTGCGCAGGCCGCTGCAAAGATCGCCGGTGTGGCCAAGGTGCACGTCGCCAATGACGCCACGCTTGCCAACCAGCTTGCTGAAAACGTCGCGCCGCTCGTGGCGAGCCTGATGGCAAGCCATGACGCTGTGCTGTTCCCGGCAACGGCGCACGGCAAGAACATCGCGCCACGCGTTGCAGCGCTGCTCGACGTCATGCAGATCAGCGACATCTTGTCGGTTGAAAGTGCGGACACGTTCACGCGTCCAATCTATGCCGGTAACGCCATCGCAACCGTCCAGTCGTCTGATGCCAAGAAGGTCATCACCGTGCGCGGTACGGCCTTTGCTAAGGCTGCAGCCGAAGGCGGCTCGGCCGCCGTCGAAGCGGTTTCAGGTGCAGGCGACGCAGGCATTTCGTCCTTCGTCGGCGCCGAAATCGTGAAGCTGGAGCGTCCGGAACTGACCTCGGCCAAGATCATCGTCTCCGGTGGTCGTGCGCTCAAGGATGCAGACACCTTCCAGTCGACCATCTTCCCGCTCGCAGACAAGCTGAGCGCCGCCGTCGGTGCCTCGCGCGCTGCCGTCGATGCAGGCTATGTCCCCAACGACTATCAGGTCGGTCAGACCGGTAAGATCGTGGCGCCGGACGTCTACGTCGCTGTCGGCATCTCCGGTGCGATCCAGCACCTTGCCGGTATGAAAGACTCCAAGACGATCATCGCGATCAACAAGGACGAAGACGCCCCTATCTTCCAGGTCGCGGACATCGGCCTTGTCGGCGATCTCTTCAAGATCGTGCCGGAGCTTGTTGAAAAGATCTAATTCGATACGGACACCGAACTAAAGAAGGGGCGGCTTAGGCTGCCCCTTTTTTTGTGCCTGAGGAAAGGCTGAGCACAATGGCTCCGGCAATGGCCGATGCGACGGACCCAAGCAAAACGCCCATTTTCAGGCCGCTATCGTGCAGGGGATCAGAAAAAGCGAGATCGCCGATAAACAAGCTCATGGTGAAACCGATACCGCAAAGCAGGGCCATCCCGTAAATCTGTGCCCAGTTTGCACCGGCGGGTTTCGCGGCGAGGCCAAAGCGGACGGCCAGCCAGATGGCTGAAAAGATGCCGAGTTGCTTCCCAAAGAACAGGCCAGCTGCAATCGCCAGCGTCAGTTCATCCCGACTTACGCCCTCCGCAAATGACACGCCTGCATTGGCGAAACCGAAAAGCGGCACAATGAGAAAGGCGACCGGCTTGTTGAGGAGATGTTCTAGGCGATGAAGGGGCGAAGCGGGATCATCGGGTGCAGCGGGCGTGACCCGCACCGGGATCATCGCCGCCGCCAGCACGCCCGCAATGGTTGCGTGCACACCGGACTGAAGAACGGTGAACCAGAGCAGAGCAAAACCGAGCAAATAGGGCCAGAGGGACGTGACCTGCCTTCGGCCAATGAGGAACATCGCGGCCATGATGGCAGCGGAAGCCAGCAGCCAGCCCCCCGAAATGGCATCTGTATACCCCACGGCAATGATGGCGACGGCACCCATATCATCAACAATCGCGACAGTTGCCAGCAGCAGCTTCAAAGAGGCCGGGACGCGGCGGCCCAAAAGCGAAATGACGCCCATGGCAAAGGCGATATCTGTTGCCGCCGGAATCGCCCAACCGCGGTGAAGCTCAGGTCGTCCTCCGGCGATAGCGAGGAAAACGAGTGCCGGGATGACCATCCCTGCAGCAGCCGCGATCATAGGGAGGGCACGATCCCCCCAGTTGCTCAAATGCCCGTCAACAAATTCGCGCTTTATCTCCAGCCCGACCTGCAAGAAGAACAGCGCCATCAGGCCGTCATTGATCCAATGAAGGACCGACATCGGCCCCAACTTTGCCTGCAGTCCCGCAAAATAGACGCCCGACCAGCCCGTGTTCGCAACGATCAACGCCGCAGCGGCCGCCATCATCAGGACCACACCTCCGGCCGCCCCGCTTTCTAGAAACGCACGCAAAGCGGATTTTGGACGGGTGCTCGAATCTCTCATGCAGCGGCGTTTATCAGTCCATGAGATGGTCGAACATGGACACCACCCCTGTGCTGCCGTTTAAATCTGTAAATTCGTCGGGATGGACGAAATGTTCAGCGAACCAAGGATAGCGGCTCCCATCGAAGCTGTCCCGAAGCCATTGGACGACCTGCTGGACAGGCTGGGAATGACGGGCTTCGCGACGGTAAGACAACCACAGTTCAAAGCGCAGGCGGATCGGCAGGTCGAGTGGACGCACACGCCGAGTAATTGCGCGTGCATAGGTCGGCAAGGCGCCGATACCGACGCCGTTGGCCACGGCCCAATAATGGGAGAAGCTTGAACTAACCCGGATCGCAATGATCTTCCGCGCCAGTTCCTGCGTGAGGAAGAGATTAACCGCATCTCCATTGGTTCCAGGTGAGTCCTGCTGGATAAACTGATGTCCATGCAGATCATCAATTGTCTGCGGCACACCGTGCTGACGCAGATACTGGTCCGACGCAAACGGCATGATGTGGATCGTGGCCAGCTTTGAACAAATGGCCTCAAGATCGGGCGGCTTTTGAAACCCGACCGCCACATCATGCTCGCCCGGAGAGACGAGATTTTGGTCCGAAAGGCTGTCCAGCGCCACCACATGATCCGGCAAGCGCGCCTTCAGTTCCGGAAGCCGAGGGGTGAGCCAGAACGTCCCAACCCCTTCGGACGCACAAATGCGAACTTCGCCATCTTGGACCAGCACATGATTGCCGCGCGCAAGCGGGAGCCCAACGCTCAACATCCGCATGTCTTTGGCGACGCGCAGAACCGTCTGCCCCTCAGCTGTAATCTTCAGACCGTCACGGGAACGTGCAAAAAGAACCGTCTCTAACGATTTCTCGAGTCGGTTTAGGCGCGATCTGACCGTATTGACCGACATTCCGAGTACTTGAGCGGCCCGCCTCAGGCTCGATTGATCAGCCGCGCGGCGCAGAATGTCGAGATCGTTCCAGTTAACTTTGTCCAGCAAGTCTATGAGTTTGCGGTGTTCATCAGGATGAACACCCCGTGCAGATAATTGGAGGACCTCGTCCTCCCCTACCCCAGATAAAGTCACCGCGTCGGAAACCATGCGTGATTTCTACGCCAGTTAGGGGAGAATACAAATGTTACAGGAACTGACCGCGTCAAACCGCTCAGGTGTGCGTCGCCTCGGCTTCTCCTCAAAAATCTGGAAATGCTTGGAACGTTCCGACCGTCAGAAATTTAGCCTTTATCGGCCCAGCGTGGATGAACTGGATGAGATGTTGTCGGTTGCACGCTGCTCCATGATGCTCGCGGAAAACAGCATCATCCGGGGGATCATCGCCGCCAACCCGGACAGCGTCCGGATATCAAGCCAGCCGGGTGCCGCGCGCGAAGACCGCGGCATCGTCGCGCTTTTGCCGCTAAACGCTGAGGGCACCGATGCCATCATCAACGGTCTCTTCAACAGCGCGGCACCCGATACAGCTTGGATCGCGGCCCCAGGCGAGCAGCCATCCGCGATCTATGTCTGGCTGATTTACATGCCCGGAAGTTTCGGACGGATGCTCACCGCCTTTGCCGATGCGCTGGAGCCCTTCCTAAAGACGCCGGTTCCAGTCTTTTCTAAAGCGGTCAGCGCCCATTCCAGGCGCTTGCAGCAAACGTCCGGCTTCATTGACGCGCAAAGCATCTACCCGAACTGCGGCAGCGACCTTCTGGTCGTGCTGCCCGAAAAACTGGAGCCGACCCCGAAGGCCAAATGTGAAGTGACGGTTGCCCGGTCCATCGAAGAGATCTTTCAGGTCTTCTCGGTTCGCTCCGCCACCTATATTGCCGAGCAATTCTGCCTCTATTCCGAAGAGTTTGACGGCAACGACTTCTGTTCAACACATTGGCTCGGGAAGGTGGATGGTGACGCCGCAGGGTGCATCCGCGCACGCTTTTTCGGCGAGTTCGCAAAGATTGAACGGCTGGCGGTTCGCGCGGAATATCGCAACAGCCGCCTCGCCTATCAACTCGTAAGGGCCGCCGTCGAGCATTGCCGGAAGAAGGGATATCGCACCCTGTACGGGCATAGCCGGCTTGACCTGCAACGCTTTTGGCAGGTCTTTGGTTTCCGCCCGATTGAAGACCGTCCACCGATCGCCTTTGCCAATGTCAAATATGTGGAAATGCGGCTCGATCTCGCGCCCGCCAATGATGTGATCTCGCTCGCGTCAGATCCGATGCACATCCTGCGCCCCGAAGGGGCGTGGGACCGGCCAGGGCCGTTTGAGGCGACACCGACAGCGGACAACAGTCTGCGGCAGCAGTTGCTTGAGCAGCGGACCCGCACTGTCAAAAAAGCGGCCATCCTTGCCTGATCGGTAAAGATGTGGCCGACCTGACTTGGCTCGCTTCATCTCTTCGCGATGAACTGCTCCTGTTTTCGGCAATCGGCTTTGCCATCGGGGGGATCGATGACCTTCTTGTAGACGTCGTTTGGATAGTGCGCAGGATCTGGCGGCGGTTGACGGTCTATTCGGTCCACCCGCGCGCGACGGCGGCAGCCCTCCCGCCGTCGCGCACCTCAGGCGACATCGCAGTCTTCATTCCAGCTTGGAGAGAAGAGGCCGTCATTTGCGCCATGCTACAACACTGCGTCTCGCAATGGGGGAATGTGGGCTATCGCCTTTATGTCGGCTGCTATGCAAATGACGGTGCGACCATTGCCGCAGCCTCCTCTTTTCAAGATCCAAAGATCAGGCTGGTCATTGGTGCCACCCATGGCCCAACGACAAAGGCCGGATGTCTCAATGTCCTCTACCGTGCAATGGTGGACGATGAAGAGCGGTCTGGAACCCGCTTTGAGGCCGTCCTTCTCCACGATGCAGAAGACCTCGTTCACCCCGACGAGTTGCGGGTTCACGCCGCATTGGGAGAACGGTTCTCCCTTATCCAGATCCCGGTCCTGCCCCTGCGGCAACCGGGGTCGCGTTGGGTCAGCGGGCATTATCTCGACGAGTTCGCAGAAGCCCATAACCGCGACATGGTGGTCCGTGAGGCCATCGGAGCAGCTCTTCCTTCGGCAGGTGTCGGGTGCTCGATCCGACGGTCGGCACTTGCAGACATTGCCGCAAGCCGTGGTGGCCTCCCCTTTGCGGAAGACAGTTTGACGGAGGACTATGAACTGGGCCTGCGTTTGGGAGAATTAGGACTGACCAGCGCATTTGTAAGGATCGCAGACTCGAACGGGCGGATCGTTGCAACGCAGGCGCATTTTCCTGCGACACTGCCCGCAGCCGTTCGTCAGAAGACCCGATGGACAATTGGCATTGCCCTTGCTGGGTGGGATCGCGTGGGTTGGCGGGGTAACATCTTCGAATGCTGGATGCGCCTGCGGGACCGCCGTGCGCCTCTCGCCGCGATGCTGCTTCTTTGCGGCTATGGCGCCTTGGTGTTGACCGCCCTGCTGCTCGCCTTCTCTGGGGGCCAACGGCCTCTCGGATACGCTCTCAGCACTTTATTGGCCTTAAATGGTGGCCTGCTTCTGTGGCGTCTGGCCGTTCGGGCAAGTTGCGTCACACGGCACTATGGCTGGAAGGAAGGGCTGATCTGCATCCCGCGGATGATCACCTCGAACATCATTGCCATGATGGCCGCGCGCCGCGCTGTATCAACCTACCTCCGCATGCTGAAAACGGGGCAGGTCTATTGGGACAAGACCGAACACAGCTTTCCCCAAGGGCCAGCTCGTTGAACATTCGCCGCGCGCGATCCATTGAGGCGCTTGGGTTGGTCGTCGTCCTTTGGGGCATGGGCCGCGCGTCGGTGATTTACTTCAGCGATTACATGAAGGCGCAGCCTGCGCAACGCCCCCCCAAACTAGTATCATCGGCGATGAATTCGGACATCCCGAATGATACAGCCAAGGCATTGAGGATGGCCTCAGCCGAAGCCCATCCCCGGCCATCAAACGCGCCGGAGCGCCCATCTTCCAAACGGAACGCCATGGCAACCGTCCCCTTGAAACGTGTCGTTCGCGAGACGGTCTTGCCGCAACCCTCATTCCGCATTCTGCCGGCCGATGCCGCAGGCCATGCTGCCAAAACGGACGAAGCAGGGGACGAGCGGCCCAGCATAGCCATATTGCCACCTCGCCGAACGCCACAACAAATCTTAAACGGCGCCGCTTGGATCGTCTGGCGCCCTGACGCTGCAGGCCAGCCTTTGGGCGCCGGAGGCCAATTGGGGGGCAGCCAAGTGGGCGCGCGACTGCTCCTACCGTTCGCCATAAAGGATCGCCTGCGCCTCTCCCTGCGGGCTTATGCTCCGCTTGCGCAGATGGCAGCTTATGAGGTCGCGCCGGGCATCAGTTTGCGCCCGTTTCAAAACATCCCCGTCGAACTCATCGCAGAACAGCGGCTGCGCGGCGATGCACAGGTTAAGGATGCGACATCTCTATTCATAGCTGGCGGCAGCACTTTTCAAAAGCCAGGCAGTGCATGGCGGACGGATGTCTATGCGCAGGCAGGAATAGTCGGTTTGGATCACCCATTGCCGTTTGCCGATGGCGGAGCGACCGTGCGTAGGTCCTTTGAGAGCCGCCATGCGATTGGCATAGGCCTTTGGGGCGGCATACAGCCCGGCTTCAAGCGGCTGGATGTCGGGCCCAGCGCCACAACAATGATCGGGCCGCCGGCCCTCAACATGCGCCTGTCGCTAGACTGGCGCGTGCGTGTTGCCGGTGATGCCCGCCCCGGCTCCGGCATTGCGATTGGTGTGGCAAAGGATTTCTGAGAGAACGCTTTCGGTCCGGCGAAACAGAGGCTAGGACCGTTGGCGAAATGGACATCTACCTGCCGATTGCCAACATGTCCGTGAACGCGCTGTTGGTCGTGCTGCTTGGCGGCGCGGTCGGCATATTGTCGGGTATGTTCGGTGTTGGTGGCGGCTTTCTGACAACACCACTGCTCATCCTTTACGGAATACCGCCGACCGTTGCTGCAGCTTCTGCCACGACGCAAGTCACGGGTGCCAGCGTCTCCGGCGTGCTCGCGCATTGGCAGAGAGCCGGGGTCGATTGGCAGATGGGTCTTGTGCTGGTCGTCGGCGGCATGGCTGGCGCGGTCAGCGGTGCGGGCATTTTTGCGCTGTTAGAGAGCGCCGGGCAGATGGATACGATCATTGCCATTCTCTATGTTCTGCTGTTGGGCGTGATCGGATCCATGATGGCCCGCGATGCATGGGCCGCCATCAACGCAAAGCGGACTGGCGTCCCTGTCACAGCGCGCAAACGCCGCCACCACCCGGTGGTGGCCAATTTACCCATGCGGTGGCGGTTTTACGCATCGGGCCTCTACATCTCACCGCTTGCGCCGCTTGCCCTTGGCTTTCTGGTCGGCATTCTAACGGTCCTACTGGGCGTAGGCGGAGGATTCATCCTTGTTCCGGCCATGATCTATTTGCTCGGTATGTCGACCAGAGTGGTCGTCGGCACGTCGCTTTTTCAAATCCTGTTCGTCACAGCGATCACAACAATGGTGCACTCGGTCACCACGCATGCCGTCGATATCGTCCTAGCCGGATTGCTCCTGATCGGCAGCGTCATCGGGGCACAGCTGGGCACACGGCTTGCCTCCAAGCTGCCACCGGACTGGCTCCGCCTCGGCCTTTCGGCCATCATTCTGTTACTCGCCATTTGGCTTGCGCTTGATTTGGGCTGGCGTCCGGCGGAAATCTATACGGTTTACCTGTCATGAACTGGCTGAAGCGCCTCGCTCTGATCCCCTTGGCGTTGTTGTCGCTGGCCGCGTCCAACCCAGTGCTCGTTCCCGATGTTTCGCAGCGCAAGATCGACATCGTCTACAGTTTTACCGGGGCAGAACTCCTGCTCTTTGGCGCAATTCTCTACCCGGGCGGACGCGTCCCTTCCGAGGATGCCGATATCGTCGTGGTGTTACGTGGGCCATCACAATCGATGATCGTGCGGGAGAAGCAAAAGCTGGGTGGACTTATCTGGGTCAACGCAGAATCGGCACGGTTCCGGTCCGCTCCGGCCTATTACGCCATCGCCAGTTCAAAGCCTTTGAAACAGCTGGTCGATGAGCGGACAGCCGCCATTTACGAGCTTGGCATCAACAATCTGCAACTCTCCCCTGCCAGCGGCGAAACGCCCGACGTTCAGCGGCGCTTCGAAAACGGGTTGATCGACCTCCGTCTCCGGAACGCTCTCTATGCGGAGGCTCCCGGCACCGTTGAGATTTCAGATGGCGTTCTTTACCGAGCCCGCCTCTACATCCCGGCGCGTGTTCCGGTGGGAAGCTACACGGCTGAGACCTTCCTCATCCAAAAAGGAAAGGTGCTGGCCGCCGCCAGCAAAGATGTTGAAATCGGCAAGTCCGGCTTTGAACGCTTTGTTGCGGAAAGTGCCGTCAACCACCCGGTCATTTATGGATTGGCGGCTGTTGCCCTTTCCCTAATGCTCGGATGGGGCGCAGCGGTGCTCTTCCGTCGAATTTAACGTCATTTCGGCTTTGTTAACCGACTTTGTCTAAGGCTAGGCGCACTTGGACAAAAGAAAGTCGTACAAAAATGGACGTTATTCGGCCGGTCGGGTTTGAACCGCGGAACGAGCAGGCTTCTAGCCAAAATGAGACGGTTTCTGCGCCGTCCCCCGAATCTCGGACCGGACCATTTGTATCTCAAAACCAGAATCTGATTGAAATCGGCTTGATCGTCGACATTTCCGGGTCGGGTTCCAAAGCCGTCTTCTTTGGTGACAAGCTGCTCCCGCTGGCGGAACAGGCGACCGACTCTTGCCTTGCCATGTCCGGCCAGGTCGGCGGGCAGATCAAGATTCGCGTTGGGTCGACCTGGCTTCTGGCCAACGTCCGCACGCTCAGCCTCGACACCCGCTCTGAACAGTTGATTACAGCGTCCATCGATTATCTGGGTGAAGGCGATGAAGAACGCCTGACCGGCAAGGTCTATAACTTCCGGCGCGGCATCACGCGCTTTCCAGCGCCCGGCACACCGGTCTACGCCGTGACGTCGGACGACGTCCGCCAGATGTACGCAGCCGAAGACAAAGCCAACATCGAAGTCGGCATCGTCCACCCGACCCGCGATGTTCGCGGTGCGCTCTATATCGATGCGATGCTTGGCAAACATTTCGCGCTTCTGGGATCGACCGGTACCGGCAAATCGACCTCAGCGGCGCTCATTCTCCATCGCATATGTGAACTCGCGCCGCAGGGCCATATCGTGATGATTGACCCGCACGGCGAGTATTCCGCTGCGTTCAAGACCAATGGCGCGCTGTATGACGTCAACAACTTGCAAATGCCCTATTGGCTGATGAACTTTGAGGAGCATTGCGAGGTCTTCCTGACCACCACCGGCAATGAACGGCAGATCGATGCCGACATTCTCGCCAAGTGCCTTCTCTCTGCGCGCCAGAAGAGCCGCGTCGCAGCAGGAATTGCCAAGCTCACCGTCGATTCCCCTATTCCCTACCTCCTGTCTGATCTTTCGGCAGTACTGCAGGCGGAAATGGGGCGGCTCGACAAGTCGGGCGACAACGCGCCTTACTCCCGCCTGAAATCGAAGATCGAGGAGATCAAGGCAGACCCGCGCTACGCCTTCATGTTCTCCGGCATGCTCGTAGCGGATACGATGGCTGACTTCCTGAGCCGCATCTTCCGCCTGCCGGGTGACGGTAAGCCGATTTCCATCATCGACGTCTCGGGTGTGCCGTCTGACATTACCTCCGTTGTCGTCGCCATGCTGTCACGGATGGTGTTCGACTATGCGATCTGGTCCCGGAATGAACCGCAGCGGCCGATTCTGTTGGTTTGCGAGGAAGCCCACCGCTACGTTCCGTCGGAACGTGATGCGCATAAGAGCTCCGTGGGCAAAATCCTCGGCCGTATTGCGAAGGAAGGCCGTAAATACGGTGTCTCGCTCGGCCTGATTACCCAGCGTCCGTCAGACCTTGCAGAAGGCGTCCTTTCCCAGTGCGGCACGATCATAGCAATGCGCCTCAACAACGAACGTGACCAAGCATTCGTGAAAGCAGCCATGCCCGAAGGCGCGCGCGGCTTTCTCGACATCATCCCCGCTTTGCGCAATCGCGAGGCCATCATGTGCGGTGAAGGTGTCGCCATTCCAATCCGCGTCGCCTTTGACAATCTGGAAGAGAATAAGCGCCCGGCATCGACCGATCCGCTCTTCTCCGAACTCTGGAAACAATCGGGCGGTGAGGAAGAAATCCTCGACCGCGTCATCAAGCGGTGGCGCAGCCAGGGCAAATAGTCCCTCGCCACATCAGATACTTGACCTAGGTTAAGAGTCAGACGATCACTCCAGCCAGACGTTGCCCGGCAGCGTCTGGGGGAGGATTTTGGTGACATCATCGACGACACGCCTGTCATGGCTGGCCCGCGCAATTCGCGGCACTGTGATGTGGTATTACAACCGACAGGGATGGACAGCGGTCAACGCAAACCCGGACCTGCGCAAATGCGTTGTCATCGCGGCACCGCATACCAGCAATTGGGACTTTGTCTTTTTCCTCGGCGCCGCAATAACACTCGATATTCCATTGTCTTTTATGGGAAAAAAATCTCTCTTTCGTTGGCCGTTTGGAAAGGCCATGCGGGAACTGGGGGGTATTGCGGTCGACCGGTCGAGCTCGCAAAATTACGTCCAGTCGATTGCCGAGGAATTCGCCAATCGTGACGAGTTCATGCTCACGATCGCGCCGGAGGGCACACGGTCCGCCGTCGCACGCTGGAAGACCGGATTTTATCATATTGCCGTGCAGGCCAAGGTGCCGCTCGTCATCGGCATGATGGATTATGCCCATAAGCGTGTGGGCCTTGCCGAAGCCTTCTGGCCGACCGGTGACTATGCCAAGGATATGGAAAAGGTGTTGGCCTTCTACCAGACGACGACGCCCAAATATCCCAGACAGGGCAGTGTCGACTTCGGTCAGATTTAGCTGTCGCCGCTCTTCATGCGTTCGGCATAACCCGCGCCCATCATCTGCTCCATCATATCGAAGAGTTTGTTGGGGGACAGACGCCGCAGACGGGAAATGGTCCGCTCCACACCGCGTGCGATCAGGATTTCGCGATCTCCCCGCGCCATCGCCTTAAGCATCAGCTTGACGGCGTGGTCCGGATCCAGACCCTTTTCTATGGCGGGATCAGAGATGCCCCGCCGCGTTCCATCGGCGACAATCGCGTTGCGCGAAACGTCGGTCTTGATGGACCCGGGCGTGATGACGTGGACTTGCAGGCCAAGTGCTGCCGTTTCGACGCGCAAGGCATCGGCATAGCCGACCAAACCGTGCTTGGCCGCCGAATAAGCCGTGCGCATCGGGGAGCCGACTTTGCCCGCGACACTGGAAATAAACACCAGCCGACCAGATTTGCGTGCCACCATGCGCGGCAGCACCAATTGGGTCAGGGCAATTGGTGCCAGCAGATCGACATCAACGACCTTCTGATACACCGGAAAATGTGTCTCAATGGCAAGGCTGCGCTGCGAAATGCCTGCATTGTTGATGAGGCCATCAATATGCCCGCGCCAGTTCCACGCTGTTTCAACAAGCGCAGGAAGCGCGTCATAATCAGTCGTTTCAAAGGGAAGAACGAGCGTCCGATCGGTGCCACATTGGGCAGCGACCTCATTCAGCGCGTCAACATTGCGGCCTGACAAAATGACAAAGGCAGATTGCTTGACCAGCTGGCGGGCAAAAGCCGCGCCGATACCGGAGGACGCACCTGTGATCCAAAAAACTTGATCGGCAAACATAAGGCCCTCTCCCAAAGGCCAGTGCTGGTGGGCGCTGACGGGCTCGAACCGCCGACCCTCTCGGTGTAAACGAGATGCTCTACCAACTGAGCTAAGCGCCCCTGCACGGGAAAAGCGGACTTAGCCTGTTTCCTCCACCCGTCAAGTCGCCTTTGTGGCTCAGTCCTTCATATCTTCCGAAGCTGCCGTCGAAAGGCCCAAATCGGGCACCCCAATCGACCGCCGCCCGCCAAAGTCGGTGCGCAGCACGATCAGCCCATTGCGTTCCATATGTTCGAGCAGACGCCGCACGCGCCCTGGGGATCGGGTGCCATAGGCCCGCGCAATCGCCTCGTCGCTCGGGCATGGCGCTCCAACAATTGCGGCACGACCAATCATGAGGAATGGCGCCAGCATGTCATCATCCACCCGGCCCGCAAGATTTACGAGGCCCTGCAATGCTATGTCACCATCATCATGGATTCCCGCCACGGCCATGGCGAATCTGCGCCGGAATGTTGCCAGATCAAACGGTGCGGCCTTCATATGCCTCATGCGGCAGCGGACTACAAAGTCCTGATAAAGCGCAGCTGTGGGCTGGAAAGCGCAGTCGTCGTCCAGCGCCATTTCGGCAAGGATGCCCGCCACAGTCTCATCCTTAGCAGGCGGCAGCATGGTGTCGCCGCTCTCTTCAGAGGCCGGCTGAGCACTGGTGATCTGTTCGATCAGATCTTCGCTTGAGGCCCGGGCTGGCTCAAGAATGGCTGCCATGGGGGCAGGCACCGCCGCAATGGCCACTGGGTCAAACAGGCTGGCCTGCATGGCTTCTCCGGTCGCGGAAGGCATGGGGAGCAGGCTGTGCGTGCCCATCCGGGTGCTGGTCTGCACCGCGCCAATCCGAACAGAAACCGGTCGTCGGCAGATCGCAGGACCGAGCGCGAGAAACTCCCCCCGTTCCAGATCGCGGATGGCTTCTGCCTGCCGCCGTTCCATGCCGAGCAGGTCCGCTGCTCGGGCCATGTCGATATCAAGGAAAGTCCGCCCCATAAGGAAGTTGGAGGCCTCGGCCGCCACATTCTTGGCGAGCTTCGCCAAGCGCTGCGTGGCGATGATCCCCGCAAGGCCGCGCTTGCGCCCACGACACATCAGGTTGGTCATCGCCCCAAGGCTGATCCGCCGCGTCTCATCTGACACATCTCCCGCAACAGCTGGGGCGAACATCTGTGCCTCATCGACAACGACCAAAGCCGGGTACCAATGGTCACGCGGCGCATCGAACATGGTCGACAGGAACATCGCCGCGCAGCGCATCTGCGCTTCGAGTTCCAGATTGTCGAGTGCGAGGACCACAGAGGCGCGATGTTCCCGCACCCGTGCCGCAAGTTGGACAATCTCCCGATTGTCATAGGCCCCGGCATCAATGACCACATGGCCAAAGGCATCCGCCAGCGTCACAAAATCGCCCTCCGGGTCAATCACGATTTGCTGAACGAGCGGGGCGCTTTCTTCCAACAACCGGCGCAATAGGTGCGACTTTCCCGACCCGCTATTGCCCTGCACAAGCAGGCGGGTGGCCAATAACTCTTCAATGTCTATGCGGACCGGCGCGCCAAGCTTGTCGCTGCCGATGTCAATTGTTGCCGTCACTCCCTTGCCATGACGGCTCCATGGGCTGGCAACAAGCCCATGTACGCTCCGATGGTATTCACATGTGGAAAGCTGCCAAGAATGCAGTGCTATTCAGCACCGAATGTCTGTTCTATGGCAGGTGCATGGGGAAGCAACGCGCCCGTCGGACGACGGCTTACGACATTGCCTATAAGCTGGGGATCGCACAATCCACCGTGTCCCGTGCGCTGAACGGGAACAGCAATGTCAGCCCGGCCATGCGCCAGCGCGTTCTGCTCGCGGCCAAGGAACTCAACTACTCAATCAACCAAGCAGCGGCCCGCCTGCGGACGCAAAGCACAAAGACGCTCGCCCTTGTCGTGCTCCATAGGCCTGATGAAGGCCCGACCGCCATCAACCCCTTTTACTTCTCGTTGCTCGGCTGTGTGGCGGCCTCCGCCGCTGCCCGGGGCTACGGCCTGCTCGTGTCGTTTCAGGACATTGGAGGCCAGCTTTACGGGTCCTATGAAGACAGCAGCCAAGCCGACGGCCTGATCGTCATCGGCAGTTCCCAAAATGTCGACGCATGGCAGCACTTCAAGGGCCTTGCCGACGAGGGATATTCGGTCGTCTTTTGGGGATCGCCCTATGAGACAGAAACCGCGGTGCGCGCGGATAACCATGCAGGCGGCGCGCTTGCGGCGCGGCATCTTCTCGATCAGGGCTGTGAACGTATCGCGTTCATTGGCCAAACCGGAGACGGGCCGCAGCAGTTTACGGCGCGCTATGCCGGATTTGCCGACGAATTGTCGAAAGCGGGTCGGGAGCCGATTCTCGCTGAAATGCCCGACGGAACCGACAAGGAAATCCAAGGAGCTGAAGCAGTCGCGCGCCTCGTTGACGCCGATATCAGCTTTGACGGCATTTTCGCCGCAACCGATCTGTTCGCAATTGGTGCCCTGCAAAAGCTGCAGGAACTGCACATAGACGTGCCGGGCAATGTCGCCGTTGTCGGCTTTGATGGCATTAGGGCTGGTCTCTATGCCTATCCCACCCTCACGACGATTGAGCAGGATCTGGTGAAGGCAGGCGAACAGCTTGTCGACAATGTCATCGCGGCCATTCAGGACCGCAAGGGTGATGGCCAACCCGTGCCCGTCAATCTCCAGATCCGCGGCAGCAGCCGGCGCTGAGGCCGTTTGAGAGGGAAGCCACACACTCCTTCTGTGTCGCCTCAGAACCAAGCAATCTGCGTGAAACTACTGTTCAGGCTTTCTACGGAATTGCCCGCCGGGCCCAACTACCTGACAAAACAAGCAGATTGAGCGTTATAGGATCATCAAAATGACCGAATGCCTGTGCGACATCTGCCCACTGGGCGACCCGAACATTAGCTTCGCTGTTGTCCATTGCCTGCACCGGTTCACCGCTTACGCCAGCGAAAGGCCGGGCGGAGCGACTCCCCTAGCAGGGAAGGTCGCCGCGCAGCCCGCATGGCAGTCCAACGCCGCACTGCCTCATCTGTTCACGCGGTTCGCCGCCTGACCTTGATCAGGCCATGCCTTTGGCAAGGTCGATCCGGGATGCATCACCAACCTGAGATCCGCCATCGCAGTCCAGGATTGTTCCGGTGATATAGCCGGCCGCAGGCGAAGACAGGAAAACCGCGCATTCTGCGACTTCCTCAATCTCACCCCAGCGCTTCATCGCAATGCGATCATAATGCTTCTGCCGAGAGTCGGCATCAGGTGCGAGACGCGCCATGCCTTCTGTGTTGGCAATCGGCCCCGGTGAAATGCCGTTGACGCGGACATGGGGCCCCCATTCCAGAGCGAGCACGCGGATCAACTGGTTGATGCCTGCTTTCGCAGCACACGCATGGGCCTGTAGCGCAGACGCGTTGACCGCCTGCCCGGCCGTAATCGCGATGAGCGAGGCCCCCGGCGTATTCAGAAGATCGTGGCAGCCTCGAAACACGTTGAATGTTCCGTTGAGGTCGATATCCACCACCGTGCGGAATGCATTGGCCGACATGCCCAGCACCGGCGCGAGGAAATTGCCCGCAGCGCCCGACACGACAATGTCCATCTTCCCAAACCGGTCGACGACGTGTTCCATCGCGCCGCGAATGGCGCCGTAATCGCGCACGTCTGCTGAAAGGCCGAGCGCATCTGGGCCGATTTCAGCCGCGGCGTTGGCGGCCTTTTCAGGATTACGCCCGACAACGGCGACCTTTGCCCCCAATTGGGCATAGCGCTTCGCAATGCCCAAATTGATGCCGCTCGTCCCGCCCGCAACGAAGGCGACCTTGCCGTCCAACAGCCCGTCTCTAAATGTCTGCATTGCCACCTTCTCCTGAATGATTCTGATTTCTCGTCGATTCTGTGCGCCTAGCTGGTTTGTCCGCGACCGCGGTCCATGACTTCGCGACGACGCGCTTCAACCTCGTCTGCGGACACCTGACCATTCATCTGTGTCGATCGCGTTGCTTCCAAGGCCATCGCCTCCCCGAATGGCAGCGCAAAGCCATCATTGATGAGGGCTTTGTAGTTGCGGAGCATAGCAGGATCCATGCTGGCCATGTCGCGCGCCAATTGTCGGGCGACCGGCAAAAGCTCTTCGGGCGACACAACCCTGTTCACGAGACCCCATGCGCAGGCTGTTTCTGCATCGAGGAAGTTACCGGTGAAGGACAACTCCCGGGCCCGATAGATACCGATCAGGCGCGACAGTTTTTGCGACAGGCCCCAGCCCGGCATGATGCCCACGCGCCCATGCGTATCTGCAAAGCGGGCGTTGGTCGACGCGATCAACACGTCACACGCCAGCGCCACTTCAAATCCGCCGGTAATCGCCACGCCGTTGATCGCGCCGATCACGGGCTTGGTGCAGTGTTCAATAGCCCGGACCGGATTCTGATCCGCACTCGTCGCGTTTGCAGCACCGAGGTTGCTGGTATCTGCGCCCAATTCCTTCAAATCGAGCCCCGCGGTAAAGGCCCGCTCTCCTGCGCCTGTGAGGACGACTGCGCGGACGGTGTCATCCGCCTCTACCGCACGCATCACTTGAGCCAATTCCACGCGCAAAGCGGCAGATAATGCATTCATCGCCTCAGGGCGGTTTAGCGTCACAACAGCAATGCTGCCTTCCTGATCGACAGTCACCAACGGCATCGGGCTCTCCTTTGCCGTCAGATTGCGGGACTTTACGCAAACGTCAAGCCGCGGCCTCAGATCACGACTTCGTTGGCCGTTCGGAGTGCCGAGAAATAGCGCGCCAACTTGTCGGCGGCTGCGTCGGACAGACGAATGAATATCCGCCTGCCGTCATCCGGGTCAGCAATCCGGTCAAACAGCCCTGAGTCCGTCATTGTCTTGATCCAACGGAGCGCTGTCGTCGGCGGGACGCTGGCTGCGATGCAGAGACTAGAGACGGCAACCTGCACCCGCTCAATCCGGGCCGCCATCAGGTCGAGCAACATATCCCAAGCGGGGTCCGCAAAAAGGTCTCGATCAAAGAAGCGTTCCCGCAGGCGCCGCATGCGAATAACCGCACGCACCTCCGATGCGCTGGGCTCCACTTCTATGAGAACTGGCTCCCCCAGAAAGGAAGGCCGGACGTCCCCCACATTGTCACCGGGTATCGGGGTGGAAACGGAGAGGGAGGCCAATGTTCTAGCGATGCGCCCAACCTCATCCGCCAGACGTTGAAGCCGCGCCGATTCCATATCGCGGGCGACATCGTGCAGCTGCTGGCGCGGTCCACCAATGGCAACGGCAATTGCGGCTGCAAAATCAACATCAGTGGGATCGGACAGCAGAGCCTCACTGGCGCGCCACACATCAGCCGACAGGGTATCAATAACGCCCATCGGCGCGGAAAGAACAAGTCGGCAATGGAGCGAAGAGGCGAGACCGGAGACCAGATCAATGGGCCCGGCCGGATGCACTTGCGCTGCATCACTTAACGACAGCACAACAAGATCTGGCATGGGCCCATCCCGCAGGGCGACCACCGCCTCCGCCAGTCCAACCTGACTGACGATCTCGCAATCACAGGCGCGCAAGGCGCGTTGGGCATCGTCGACACCTATTGGCGTATCTGACACGATGACGGCTCTTGGTCTCATGAGCGCTTCGAAACCCGCTGAATTCATATTGCATCCCCACACGCAATGACGAATTCCGTATTGAAACCATTTTGGCGATAAGTCGCGCCGATATTTATCCGTTATCGACCAAGAGGGGCCCTTGAGCGATGCACGTAAATCAGAAACTCCAGAAATGTCGGATTATCAGCGCAGCAACAGAGGCTTGAGTCATCAACCGATGACGCGAACTTGGTCCGTTTTGGAGATAATTGCCTGCATGTCATCATTGTGATGGATGAACTCCCCCGCCTCCTGAGCACCGGTAAGCCCGGCAATGGCGTTGGCCACGCTCTGCGCAGGAATAGAACGGTAACGCGATAAGACGTTGGGCGTGAGCATATCCGTCAGTGGGCTGACGGCCATGGCAAGGCGCTCTCCCACGCGAAGCGGCCCAGGCCGCTGGCCGGTGAGTAGTCCGGGTCTGAAGATATCGACACGGGCAAACCCTAAACCGCGGATGTCCGTTTCTGCCTTGCCCTTTGTGGACAGGTAGAAGTTACGCGACCCGGCATCCGCACCGACAGACGTCACGAGCAGCACCTGTCGTGCGCCTGCCGCCCGGCACGCCGCGGCAAACGCCACGACCGCCTTATGATCTAAAGCGGCGAAGGCCTCCTGGCTTCCAGCCGCTTTGATTGTCGTGCCCAGACAGCAGACCGCCACATCGCATTTGAGATCAGCGATGTGCGCGGCCCATTCGGAGGCTGGCGCAACAATCTGATCCAGCTTGCGATCGGCACCAGACAAGGGGCGGCGAGAGACAGTTGATACGTTCGTGACGTCGTCACGGGCGCGCAGGTAATCGAGAACGCGCCCGCCGACTAAGCCGGTCGCCCCTGCCAAAATGATGCGCATTCGCCCCTCCCCGTCCTTAAAAGCTGTCAGGCAAATCGACTGGCCCGATCAGCTCCCTGTATCTTGTAATCGCATATCGGTCTGTCATGCCGGCGATGAAGTCGCAGATATGCCGGTCCAGATCGGGTTGCGCTGTCGGTGCGCCAGCGCGCCATTCTTCCGGCAGAAGCTGGCGGTCAGCATGATAGGCTTCAAACAAGCCCGACACGATTCTACCGCAGGTCCCAGCGATCTCGAGCTGGTAGGGATGATGATAGAGATTGGCGTACATGAAACGCTTCAAGTCAGCCTCAGCGGTCGTCATCGCGGCCGAGAAACCCACCAACGCGCCATCCGCTTTGCGCACTTCATCTGCTGACGAGACGCCTGCTGCTGTGATCCGCCGACTGGATTCTGTAATCACATCGTTGACCATGGCACCGATCTGCCCGCGCACAAGTTCTGCCGCCAGCAAGCGCTGGTCTGCGTCCGGGAAACGCGATTTGACCGACGCCCACCCGTCGGCAACGAGCGGCGCCTGCACCACCTGATCAAAGTCCAGCAAACCGGCGCGCAGCCCGTCATCAATGTCGTGATTATCATAGGCAATATCGTCAGCGATGGCGGCGACCTGAGCTTCCAGCGACGCCCGTTGCGTCAGCCCAAGGGGGAACTCCTCATCCACTTCACGCATTGCCCAGCCGGGTTCAAAAACGGGGCCGTTGTGTTTGGCTAGACCCTCAAGCATTTCCCATGTCAGATTGAGGCCCGGCCAACCGGGATAAGACCGCTCCAGCCGCGACAATATCCGAAGCGCATGCCCGTTATGGTCAAAGCCACCGGAGCCAACCATCGCCTGTTCCAAACCACGCTCCCCGGCATGGCCGAAAGGCGGGTGGCCCAAATCATGGGCCAGACAAAGCGCCTCGGTCAGATCCTCGTCCAGACCCAACGCTCGCGCGATGGTGCGCCCAATCTGGGCCACCTCAATGCTGTGCGTCAGGCGGACCCGAAAATGGTCTCCGTCCGGCGCCACAAAGACCTGCGTCTTGTGACGCAATCTCCGAAACGAGATGGAATGGATAATCCGGTCCCGATCGCGTTGGAACGCGCTGCGCGGCCCGCGAATGCTTCCGGCGGGTTCAGGATAAAGACGACCCCGGCTTTGCTCCGGATCGCAAGCAAAAGTAGCGCGCGTCGTCATTTGCCGCCGATTCTGAAAATCTCCTGCCCTGCATCCGAAGAGAAGGTTGTCGCCTGCACCCCTTCCTTTGCGAGGCTGCTGACAAGATCACGCGCGTCGCCCACCGATTTGAGAGGGCCGACCAGCAGGCGGTTGGTCTGACGGAAAGGAACAGTCCAGGCATTTTGCTTTGAAAGGCTCTTACTCGCCTGCGTCTTAAGACGACGCCAAGTGCCCGGCAGGCCCGCCTCGTTATTGCCGGTCGCGATCTGAACCCAGACGCGCGCCGGGTTGCGACGGGCCTTGGCCTCTTCTTCCGCAATGCGCTTTTCCTCAGCCAGCTTTTCCGCCTTCAGCTTGGCGTCAGCCGCGGCCTTCTTTTGCGCCGCAATACGGGCCGCACGCAGTTGGGCCTCATTTGGAAGGGCGGCGGCCGCACTTTCTTCTTCTAATTCGAGCGTCTTTACGATGTCGGCCAGGGTCAAGGCCGGACGCGGTGCAACGACAACCGCAGGGGCGGGTGCCGCAATCTCAGGCGTGGGCGCGGCGGGAGTTGGCGCTGGTGCAACCAAAGCTGGCACGGGCGTACCGACGACGGCAGACAATTGCTGTTGTGGCGCATCAGAGCGCCGCAAATCCACCGCCGCTAAAGCCGCAGGCGGCGGACTGGCTGGGGTTGGCGTTGCGATCACGGGATTAGACGCGACGTTGGTCTGGATCGGGCTCAGCAGCGGTGCTGACACAGAAGCAGGCTCTGATGCAGGCGTCGGCAGTGGCTTGACATCGACAGATGCCAACACCTCCGTTAAGCTGGCCGCCGGTTTGGCAACCGACGGGGCAGACGAAACCAGCACTGGTGAGGGTGCAGGTGTCACCGGCCGGGGTAAAGCCGCCGGAACTTCAAACAAGGGCGCAGGTGGCGTCTTTGAAGATGCGGTCGTCAAAATGGGATCAGACGGTTTGGACGTCACAACAGCGACCTGCTGACCAGAAGGTGCTCGCATGGAAATGGCGTCCGGCAATGGCAAGCTTGACGCGCCCTTGACCACCACCGGCTTTTCCCCAGCCGTCGGCATGACCGCTGCGACCCGAGCTGCAACCGCAGGGGGCGTGGAACTGCCCGTCGCTGTCTGGGCTTGTTGGCCCCTTTCACTTGCCTGACGTCCTCTGGCCGCAAGTTTCGCTAGCCGATCGTCCTCGCGCGCCTTACGCCGCGCCTCCTTTGCGTCGACGGGAGATGTCGCAACGACGGCGACCCGTTCTGGCTGTGGCGCCGCCATCCGTGCGGCCGCGGTCGGATCAACCGGACGGAAGGTGTCCGGCTCCATCACCTGCGCAAGCCCTGTGCCATTCGCCGGCAATGTTCCAAAATGGACGGCACGGGCGCGTGCTGCTGGCCCTAAATCGGCAAGCCGCTGCATGAAGCTGAGCATAGACGCCGAGGTGCCGGCCGGTGTGACCATGCGCACAATTTTTTCTGCGCCCGGGCTATCGCCGTTCATCGCAAGAACGAAGGCACGGGCGCGCCAAGCGGCCTGGTCGTTCCGACGGACAAGAGGGTCAAGCCGTGCCAGCGCGGCATCCTTGTCTCCAGATATGCCAAGCGAGAGCGCATATCGCCGCGTCAATTCATCAGAGGGGCCTGCCTTGAGCGCCGCGAGATAATCCTTCTGGGCCTTCCGGGCGTCCCCGGTCAGATCAAAGGCGAGCCCCCTATCCTCGAGAAGGCTATCTTCAGCCATGCCAAGCGCCATCGCTTCATCAAAGGCCCGCAACGCCTCGCGAGGCCTTTCCATCATCGTCAGCGCACTGCCCAGACCTGCCTTGGCGCGGGCATTGCTCGGCGACAGCTCTTCGGCGCGCGCGAAAAAGCCAAAAGCTGCATTGGGATCCCCAACTGCGAGGGCGCCCGAGCCCGCCTGCAACAAGGCATCGACATTATAGGGGTCACGCGCGAGCGCTTTAAGGTTTTCAGAAAGTGTTTGCGCCGGATCCGCCGAAGGCAGCGCTCCACCCATCGGGGCATTGATCTGGGCCGCAAGCGGAAAGGCCAGGCCCATCGCGAGTGCAATGGCACCGGCGCGCGCAGATAAATGAGGAAGCTTCATGCCACTATATCTAGGCGGACAGCCGATGGAGACAAGGGCAAAGCGACAGAAAGGCCGGACGTCAGCGTCACCCCATCGGGGCAACGCCACGGTCCGGCCTGTCTAGCCTTACTGGTTGTTCTGGCGATTGAGGAACCGCGGGATATCGAGCGGATCAGACGCATCCGTCTCGTCCGCCTTTGCAGCGCCGCGCGCAATGTTCGACATCCGTTCAAAGAGTGTCCCGCCGAGCGGCGCGATCTTTGGTGCAGGACGTTCTGGTTCAGCTGCAGGTGCTTCATCTTCTGATGAAGACAGCCAACCGCGGCGCAGGGCATGGCCCGACGGCTCCTCAGCAACAGGAGGAAGCGGATTGGACGCGACCGGTTCAGCGAACATTTCTTCGCCACCAAGGACAAGCTCGTCACTCGCGGCGTCCGCCGTCGGCGGAGTCAACGTGACAGGGGCTTCCGCTTCGGGTTCGACAGCAGTCGCTTCTGTCGCGGCGTCTTCGGTCACATCACTCAGTTCCAGCGGCGCTTCCTCAGCAACGGCAACTTCTTCTGCGACAGGTTCTGGAGCCGCGATGGGCGCTGCAGCAGCAACCGGTTCAGCCTTCGTCTCTTCCGCCTTGCGGGCTGGCGGGAAGGAGAAAACCTGCGCCGGACGCGGCTCGCTTGCAGCATCTGCTTCAATGCCTGTGGCGACAACCGACACGCGGATCTTGCCTTCCAGATCCGGATTGAAGGCAGAGCCCCAAATGATGTTGGCGTCGGGATCAACGAGTTCCTTGATGTGGGACGCAGCTTCATCGACTTCCATCAGGCGCATATCTTCGCCGCCGGTGATGGAGACGATGACGCCCTTGGCGCCCTTCATCGACACGCCATCGAGCAGCGGGTTGGCAATGGCCTTTTCGGCCGCTTCGATCGCACGGTTTTCACCGTCCGATTCACCGGTGCCCATCATGGCCTTGCCCATTTCGCTCATCACAGTGCGAACGTCAGCAAAGTCGAGGTTGATAAGGCCAGGCATGACCATCAGATCAGTAATGCCACGAACGCCCTGCTGCAGAACTTCGTCTGCCATAGCGAACGCTTCCTTGAACGTGGTCGAGGGATTGGCGATCAGGAACAGGTTCTGGTTCGGGATGACGATCAGGGTATCGACATGCTTCTGCAGTTCAGCGATCCCGGCCTCTGCGGCCTTCATGCGGCGCGAACCTTCAAAGCTGAAGGGCTTGGTGACAACGCCGACGGTCAAGATGCCGCGGTCACGTGCTGCCTTTGCAATAACGGGGGCTGCACCCGTGCCGGTGCCGCCGCCCATGCCTGCTGCGATGAAGCACATGTGCGAGCCTTCGAGCGCGCGCTCAACTTGCTCCAGCGCTTCTTCCGCTGCGGCGCGGCCGATTTCAGGGCGCGAACCGGCGCCAAGACCCTGTGTGATCTTCAGGCCCAGTTGAATGCGACGTTCGGCTGCGCTGCTGTTGAGCGCCTGCGCGTCGGTATTCGCGACGATGAAGTCCACACCCTGCACCGAATTGGCGATCATGTTCGCCACAGCGTTGCCGCCTGCGCCGCCGCAACCGATAACACTGATCCTTGGCTTCAACTCTTCCACTTCCGGTGCCATGAACTCAATCGACATTTTCCGTCTCCCCTGACCTAACTCCGACGGACGAAACCGCCCCCGGGACCTTCTGCACCAAACGCGCCAAACCCGCACCAAAGTTGTGAACGGTTCGTCGCGTTTTCAGAATCGTTCACCCCAATATCGTGGGGCTGTTTAACACTCCAGCCTCAATATCCTGTTTTTACGGCCGAGATTAGCTTTGAGAGCAATCCGCCGCGCGCCGTCCGCACGACACTTTGATGCTCCGGCATAATCACCCGCAGATCAATTGGGTCTGAGGCTGCATAATGAACGAGACCCGCAAGCGTGGCGAAACCCGGTCCACTATGGGCATCCGGCAACCCCAATAGTCCGCGGGGACGACCGATGCGGACGGCGCGGCCAAGAACCCCCTGGACATAATCAGCCATGCCCTTCAGCTCCGCACCGCCGCCGGTCAGAACAACCTGACGGCCGACAGGCCCTGCAAAGCCAAGATCCTTGAGCGCCTTTGCAATCTCACCCACCAGATGCTCCAACCGCTGGCGGATCACGGCGATCAACTGCGCACGGGTGATGCGGTGGCTTTCGCCCTCATCATCCGCCGAAAGCGGGGCGACATCGATCATATCATGATTGTCGCGTGGACTGGCCGTGGCTGAGCCGTAGAAACACTTCATCCGCTCTGCCTGATTGCGGCGGGCACCAAAGGCTGACGCGATATCGTCTGTGATATCCGCAGCACCAAAGGGAATTGAAGTCAGGCCAACGAGCATGCCTCCGGCGAAGAGCGAGACGTTGGTGACGCCGCCCCCGATTTCCACAAGTGCCACGCCAAGCTCGCGCTCTTCTTCTGAAAGGACCGCCATGCCTGTCGCGACCGGAGAGGCCACAATCGACTTCACTTCGAGATGAGCGCTCCGCACGCACAGATCGATGTTGCGAACGGGCGACCCATCCGCACAGACAACATGGATGTCGACGCCCAGCGTATCGGCATGAAGGCCAAGCGGACGTTTGACACCCTGAAGTCCATCCAGCGTGTAAAGTGTCGGCTGCGCGTGCAGGATCATCCGACCATCGGGATCGAGCGAATTGCGCCCGGCCGCGAGCAGTTCGTCAATGTCATCCTGCTCGATCCGGTGGCCGCCGAGTTCCACTTCAACCGAGGCGATATCACTGACGAGGCCGCCTGCCGAAAAACCGACCCAAACATCTTCAATGCTGATGCCGGCGATGCGTTCAGCCTGCTCCATGGCTTCGCGAATGGCGCGCTCTGTGGCGTCCATATCCGCAATATAGCCGCGCCGGACGCCCTTGCTCTCACGCTGGCCGGTGCCAAGCACCTGAACGTCGCCACTGTCAGACACCTCCGCGATGAGCGCAGAGACCTTCCAGGACCCGATATCGAGGGCAGTGATCAACCCGGTCGTTTTGGCTGCGGCCATGTCTTTCCCTCCTAGAGATCTGCCGACGTGGTGTCGGTCTTGATTGCGGCCTGTGCGGGTTCAGCCGGCGGTGCCACCGGTTCCGCAATAGCCCCATTATTGCGCTTCAGTCGCACCACAAATTTCGACGGATCGCGCATGTCAAAGCGAACGAAACCGCGGCCAAGCAGGCGCTGGGTCCCATCAAGACGCGCAAACCGCTTTAAGGCATTGGATGCAATGTCCTGTCCTTCCGGAAGGGCAAGCACTTCGCCGGATTCAAACCGCAGGTCCCACCGACGATTGCCGACCCATGAGGCCCCAGCGAGCATGGGCTTAAGCGCAGGTACGGTGGCCAACAAATCGTGCAGATCTTCGATCTGACGGTTTGCATTTGGCCCTATGACCAGCGGCAAATCCGGAATAGCGTTTGGGTCAACCCGTTCCAATTCCACGCCTGTGCCATCGATCAGGGAGAGCTTCTGGTTGTTCTGCCAAACGGCTGCCGGCTTGCGTTCAATAATGTCGACCACCAGCGTGTCGGGCCAGCGCCGCGAAATGCGTGCGTCCTCAATCCACCCATATTGCAGAAGCTGACCACGCACCTTGTCCAGATCGACAAGCGGCATGGCCATTGAATGCTGATCCAGCGCGACGGCATAGACGGTCAGCGAGTCCATGCGATCGAGGCCCTTCACCTCAACCCGCTTTACCTTGAAGCCTGCGCGCCCGGCGACCTGCCCCATTTCGGTGCCCACGAACTGGGGCACACCGGCATAAACGCTGGCCGTCACGATGGTGCCCGCGATCAATACGATCGTGGCGCCTGTCATGGCCCGTTCGATCGTCTCCGCCTTAATGGGCACATATTTCCAGAATTTTTCCATCCAGATGGCGCGCCGCGTCTTGGGCTTGCGGATCCCGTTGCGGGTAACCGCGCGCTTGACCGGCCCGCGTGTGACTTTGGTGCTTCCCTTCACGCCAGAGCCTCCTTCACCAATATGTCGACCAGCTGTTCATAAGAAATGCCAACCTGCTTTGCCTGTTCCGGCACAAGGCTGAGCGGCGTCATCCCCGGCTGGGTGTTCACCTCCAGCAGGAAGACGCCATCGACGCCTTGCGTATCGTCCCACCGGAAGTCAGACCGTGACGCGCCACGGCACCCCAGCACACGATGCGCCTGCAAAGCCCAGCCCAGCATCGCTTCCGTCACATCATCGGGGATTTGGGCGGGGCAGATATGCTCGGTCTTGCCTTCGGTGTACTTGGCCTCAAAATCATAGAAGCCGGACTTCGGCTGAAGCTCTGTCACGCACAGGGCGCGGTCCCCAAGCACGGCGACGGTCAGTTCACGCCCCCGAATGAATGGTTCGGCCAATAAGTGATCAAATTGTTGCCATGGGCCCTGAACATCTCGCCCGATAGGGTTACCGTAATTGGACGAATCCGTGACGATCGCGACACCCACTGATGAGCCTTCGTTGACTGGCTTCAACACATAGGGGCGCGGCAGAGGATCATTGGAGTAGAGGCCTGCGCTTTCCACCACCATGCCACCCGGCATCGGGATTCCGTGCGGCACGAGCGCCGATTTGGTCAGTTGCTTGTCAATGGCGATAACAGACGTGGCAAGCCCAGAGTGGGTATACTTCAGCCCCATCAGGTCCATCATGCCTTGCACTGTGCCGTCTTCTCCCGGTGTCCCATGCAGCGCATTGAAAACAACGTCCGGCTTCACGTCGGCAAGGCGCACGGCAATGTCACGGTCCATATCGATCCGCGTCACACGGTAGCCCACACGCTCCAAAGCGTCCGCGACGCCCGCTCCCGTGATGAGTGAGACTTCGCGTTCGGAGGACCATCCCCCCATCAGGACAGCAACGTGGACAGGCGTACTCATGCCGGCTTACCTACTCTTTGAATTTCCCATTCGAGCGTAACGCCCGATTTTTCCTTTACCCGGCGTCGGACTTCCTCACCCAACGCTTCAATGTCCGCACTGGTTGCATCACCGACATTGAGCAGAAAGTTCGTGTGCTTCTCCGACACCTGCGCGCCGCCCATCTGCAAGCCACGGCAGCCGGCTTCATCGACCAACTGCCAGGCTTTGTGGCCTTCCGGGTTCTTGAACGTCGACCCGCCCGTCTTGCTGCGCAGTGGCTGCGACGCTTCGCGGCTCGCCGAGATGCGGTCCATTTCTGTCTGGATCGCGTCCGGCTCACCCGGCTTGCCACGGAAGCGCGCTGCAACGACGATCGCGCCGCCTGGAAGGTCGCTGTGGCGATAGGTGTAGTGCAGGGCCTCCACCGGCAAGGTCACAGGCTCTCCAGAGCGGAGCACGACATCGCAATCGACGAGGATGTCCTTGACCTCCCCCCCATAGGCCCCACCGTTCATCCGCACGAAGCCGCCAACCGTCCCAGGAATGGAGCGCAGAAATTCCAAGCCGGCAATGCCGTGGTCTCGCGCCATGCTCGACACGAGGATGCCCGATGCGCCACCGCCGCAATTGAGCACATCGTCTATGCCAAATGTACCCTTTCCAACGGTATCCACCCAAGCAAAAGCCTTGCCCAGACGAACAACGACGCCCGGCACGCCACCGTCGCGCACGATCATGTTGGATCCAAGACCCAACGCCATAACCGGAACCGAGGAATCCAACCCGCGCATAAAGTCTTGCAGGTCTTGAAGATCCTTGGGCTCGAACAGCCACTCCGCCGTGCCGCCCGACTTGAACCAGACAAGCGGCGCCAGCGGCGCATTGGCCGTCAGCTTTCCGCGCACCGGAGGCAAGGCGAGCGTTGTCGTCAAGCGCGTGCCGCCTTGATGGCCTCGGCAAGGCCCGCCGCCCATTTTGTGATGTCGCCCGCGCCGAGGCACACAACCATGTCGCCGGGCTTGCCCTGTTCAGCAATGACAGCGGCCAGTGCCGCGGCGTCAGCGATTTCGGCAGCGGCATGATGGCCACGCCGCTTAAGATTGCTGACGAGCGCGCCTGCACTCACGCCCTCTAAAGGGGCTTCGCCTGCGGCATATACCGGGGTGACATAGACAATGTCCGCATCGTTGAAGCAGGACGCGAACTCATCCATCAGGCCACCAAGACGCGTATAGCGGTGCGGCTGACAGACGGCGATGACACGGCCCTGCGCGCCTTCCCGCGCGGCGGACAAAACGGCACGGATTTCAACAGGGTGATGGCCGTAGTCGTCGATGACAGTAACACCGTCGACTTCCCCGACCTTAGTGAAGCGCCGTTTGACGCCGCCGAATTTGGCAAAGCCGCGCTGGATGTCGGCATCGGACATGCCCATCTCCAGCCCGACCGCAATTGCGGCAAGCGCGTTCTGGACATTGTGACGTCCGGGCATCGGCAATTCGATACCGGAGATGGTCCGCTGCGATCCGTCACGCGAACGGACGATAACATCGAACCGGTTCCCGCCGGGGAATGGGGTGACATTCTCCCCGCGCACATCCGCTTGGGCCGAAAACCCATAGGTCATGATCCGACGGTCGCGGATGCGCGGGATGATCGCCTGCACTTCCGGGTGATCAAGACAGAGGATGGCCAGCCCGTAGAACGGCACATTCTCAATGAACTCGACAAAGGCCTTCTTCACGGCATCGAAAGAGCCGTAGTGATCGAGATGCTCGGGATCGATATTTGTGACGACCGCAATTGTCCCATCAAGGCGCAGGAAGGAGCCGTCACTCTCATCGGCTTCGACAACCATCCAGTCGCTATCCCCCAACCGCGCATTGGAGCCGTAGCTGTTGATGATGCCGCCGTTGATGACGGTGGGGTCCACACCGCCTGCGTCCAGCATGGCCGCGATCATCGACGTGGTCGTCGTCTTACCGTGCGTGCCCGCGACCGCGACGGTCGATTTCAGCCGCATTAGTTCCGCCAACATTTCGGCACGGCGCACGATGGGAATACGACGTTCCAGTGCCGCTTCGACTTCAGGATTGCCGCGCTTCACTGCCGTCGACGTGACGATAACCGCCGCATCGCCGAGATTCTCAGCCGCATGGCCGATCATCACTTTGATGCCCTTCTTGCGAAGGCCTTCAACGACGTAGCTCTCAGAAATGTCGGTGCCCTGCACCGAATAGCCAAGATTGTGCATTACCTCTGCAATGCCGGACATGCCGATGCCACCAATGCCGATGAAATGGACGGTGCCAATGCTGGTCGGGACGGCCTTCATGCGCCTGCTCCTGCAAGACGGGGGCTTTGCGCGGCAAGGCCGACGGCCTGGGGTGCAACGGGCCGATCCAGATTTTCGACCATATCCGCCAAATCGCGCGTCGCATTGGGGCGACCAATGGAACGCGCCCGTCCTGCCGCATTGGTCAACCCTTCAGGATCAAGGCCCAGTTTCTGCATCTGCTTGGCCAATTCCTTCGCCGTAAATTTCGATTGCGTGATGGATCGCGCGCCGCCTGCGGTCACAATCTCACGCGCATTTGCTGTCTGATGGTCATCTGTCGCACTCGGCAGCGGCACAAGGATCGCCGGACGACCAGCGCAAGTCAGTTCCGCCAGCGTCGAGGCGCCTGCCCGCGCGATCACCAGATGAGCCCAAGCGAGCCGGTCCGGCAGATCGTTGAGATAGGTTGCCAAGTCCGCTGCGATGCCAAGGTTGGCATAATGCGCGCGGACACGGTCAATATCTTCCGCACGGCATTGCTGCGTCACTTGAAGACGGCGGCGCAGCGCGACCGGAAGCATGGCCAAGCCATCAGGCACGACATCGGACAGGACCGTCGCCCCTTGGCTGCCACCGACGACGAGAACGCGGAACACGCCCTCTTCACTCAGCGCGGGGAAAGGTTGTTCCCGAAGCGCGCAGACTTCAGCGCGGACGGGATTACCGACCAGCCAGGTCTTGCCAAGGTGCTTTTCAGCCAGCCTTTCGATCTGCGGGAAGGACACAGCAATCGCATCGACGCGCGACGCCACAAGCCGGTTCACGCGGCCAAGGACGGCGTTCTGTTCGTGGACTGCGGTACGGATGCCAGCAGACCGCGCGGCCAGCAGGGCAGGAAACGCGGGATACCCCCCGAAGCCGATCACAGCGGCAGGCTGAAACGTCTCAAACAGGCGCAACGCCATGGTGCGTCCGGCCATGATCGCCTTCGCCCCGGCAAGCCAGGTCATCGGGTTCTTGGTGATCCGACCGGCAGGCAGAATATGCGTCTGAACGCCATCGAACAGGCCCGGAATGCGCGCGCCGCGTTCATCGGTGATCAGTGCAACGCGGTGCCCACGCCGTGTGAGTTCCTCAGCCAGCGCATGGGCAGGCATCATATGTCCGCCGGTGCCGCCTGCGGCGAGAACGAAGTGCCGCTCGCTCATCGATTGCTCCACTTCACGACATAGGGTGAGCGCGTCAGATACGGGTTTTTCCGCGTAAAGGCGAGCAACAGGCCAAAGCCCATGCACAATGCAATCAACGAGGAGCCGCCATAGCTGATGAAGGGCAGCGTCATCCCCTTGGACGGCGCAATGCCGACATTGACCGCCATGTTGACCATGGCCTGCGCCGTGAACTGGGTGATCAGTCCGCCCGCGGCAAGAATGAGGAACGTGTCGTCTTCATCCAGCAGCTTCACGAACACGCGAATAGCCATCGCGATGAAGATGCAAAGGATCGCGAGGCAGGCAAGCAAGCCAAATTCTTCGCCGATGACGGAGAAGATATAGTCCGTATGCGCTTCCGGTAGGCGAAATTTAAGCTCTCCGCCGCCCGGTCCCGTGCCGAACAACCCGCCCGCCGTGATCGTCGCATGGGCGCTGTCGGTCTGGTAGGTGTCCCCGCTCTGGAAGAGGAAGTTATTGATGCGCTGCGTCGCGACGGGATAAAAGAGATAGGCCGCCGTGATGCCGATGCCGCCAATGCCGGATAGGACGCCCACCGCGCGCCATGACAGGCCCGTGATCATCACCATGGCGAACCACATCGAACAGAAGATGATCGTCTGGCCAAAGTCCGGCTGCAGCATGAGCAGGCCCGCAATAACGACCGTCACCGCGCCGGAAATCGGCACCACGGGCAAGCTCTTATCTTGCGATTTGAGCGACAGCAGCCAAGCAATCGCGATCACGTAAAAAGGCTTCAAAAACTCAGACGGCTGGAACTGCGAAAAGCCCACGCCCAACCAGCGGGTTGCGCCATTGCGTTCAAACCCAAACAGAGGAACCAGCGCCAAACAGATGGCGAAAAAGCAAGCCATGGCGAGCCCAAAACGCCGCGCGAGAAGCTGCGGCATCATGGATGTGCCAATCATGATAGGCACCCCGATACATACCCACATCAACTGCCGCCAAAAGTAATGGAGCGGAGACAGGGTAAAGCCGACGTCCGAATAACGGTGCGCAGAAGCCGGGGATGCGGCCGCAACGGCGATCAAGCCGATAGAGAGCAGGATCACAACCAGCAGCAGCAGGACGCGGTCAATTTCCCAGAACCAAAGCCCCACGGCAGACCGATCAGACCGGCCAAGGCGGGTCACACGCGGCTTTGCCGGCGCTGAGGTCGGCAGGCTTGGAATCCCGGCTGTAGTCGTCGTCATGCGAGGGCCTCCACAGCGGCACGGAAGGCATCTCCGCGCGCCTCATAATCCCGAAACTGATCAAACGATGCGCAGGCCGGGGAGAGCAGAACCGCTTCCCCCGGTTGAGCAGCCGCGGCAGCTTGCGCCACAGCCGCGTCCATCGTCACGCTCTGTGTAACCGGCATGTGCGGCGCGAGAAGCTTGGCAAACATCGGCCCAGCTTCACCGATAGTGTAAGCGGCCTTCACATGGCTGAAATGCGGCGCGCAAGCGTCGAGCTCATCGGTCTTGGCGAGGCCGCCCAAGATCCAGTGCACAGCCGGATAGGCTGCAAGCGCTGGTGCCGTCGAAGTCGGGTTGGTCGCCTTGGAATCATTCACGAACAGCACGCCATTGCGATCACGAACCCGCTCCATCCGATGGGGTAGGCCACCAAATGTCGTCAGGGCAGACGCGATCAGGCCATCTGAAACGCCAAGCGCTGCGGCCACGGCTTGGGCGCAAGCGACATTTTGCGCGTTATGCGGACCTTGAAGCGCGGGCCATTCCGCTTGATCACCAATATCCGTTGACGCGACCCGGTGCAGCCGATGGTTGATGCGGCTTGCGATCATGCGCGACGGATCATCCTCCGTTGCGATCACGGCGATCTGATCCACATGCTGGAGCGTGAAGATCCGCTCTTTGGCCGCGGCATAATCGGAAAACCCGTCATAGCGGTCGAGGTGATCGGGCGTCACATTCGTAAGAACAGCGACATCGCAGGACAGACTATGGGTCAGATCAATCTGATAACTCGACAGTTCCAGAACATAGACGCCGCCGCTCGGCAACGCATCCTGCATCAGGATGGGCAGGCCGATATTGCCGCCCATCGTCGTCGGAATGTCTGCCGTCTTTAGGATATGATGGATCAGTGCAGTGGTGGTCGATTTGCCGTTGGTGCCGGTGATGCCCACCACCTTGTGCGGCGGCAACGTCGCCCGCGCTTGTGCAAACAGTTCGATATCGCCGATGAGCGGCACGCCCGCTGCCTTGGCATACCCTGCAATCGGATGGCGGTTGATCGGCACACCCGGAGACACGACCACGCCGTCATATCCAGCAAGATCAGTCGCCAAGGGATCTGCGAGTGTCACGCCATCCGGCACCTGCACGCGCGCCTCTTCCCGCTCATCCCAAGCCAGCACCTCCGCCCCGCTCGCAACGAGAGCCGCAACAGTGGCAAGGCCTGACCTTGCCAGGCCGAGCACTGCGTAGCGTTTCCCGCGAAAGGCGTCGGATGTGATCATCTGAGCTTGAGCGTCGACAGACCGGCAAGGGCAAGGACAAAGGCAACAATCCAGAAGCGGATGACGACCGTCGGTTCAGACCAACCCAGCTGCTCAAAATGATGGTGGATCGGTGCCATACGGAAGACGCGGCGGCCCGTGCGCTTGAACCAGAACACCTGAATGACAACCGACATCGCTTCGACAACGAAAAGCCCGCCGATGATCGCGAGGACAAACTCATGGTGGGTGGTCACAGCCACCGTGCCAAGCGCGCCGCCCAAAGCGAGACTGCCCGTATCCCCCATGAACACAGCCGCAGGTGGCGCGTTGAACCAGAGGAAGGCAAGGCCCCCCCCCACAACCGCACCGCACAGGATCGTCAAATCCCCGGCGCCTGCCACATAGGGGATGCCGAGATAGGCCGCATATTTCGCGTTACCCACCAAATAGGCAATCATCATGAAAGCGATGCACGAGATGATGACTGGCATGGTCGCCAGTCCATCCAACCCGTCCGTCAGGTTCACGGCATTCCCGAAGGCGACAATGACGAACGCGCCGAAGATGATGTAGAACCAGCCGATATCGGCCACTGGACCATTGACGAACGGCAGATAAAGGTCCGTGTTGGAATGAGAGACGATGAGCGCGGTCGCAAGACCAGCAATCGTGAATTCCGCCAGAAGCCGCGCTCTAGCGGACACACCCTTGGTGCTCCGCTTCTTGACCTTGTCATAATCGTCAAGAAAGCCAATCAGACCGAAACCGCCCGTGACCAGAATGCAGGCCCAGACATACACATTGCGCAGGTCCATCCACAAAAGCAGCGCCACGCCGACAGCCGTCAAGATCATCAGGCCGCCCATCGTCGGCGTGCCAACCTTTGCCAGATGGGATTGTGGGCCATCCGAGCGAATGGGCTGGCCCTTACCCTGACGAACGCGCAGCCATCCGATAAACTTCGGTCCGATAATCAACCCGATGACAAGCGCGGTTGCAACCGCACCGCCTGTCCGGAAGGTGAGATAGCGCAGGAGGTTCAAAACCCCCGGAAATCCAAGCTGTTCAGCAATCCAATAAAGCATCAGTCGTTCCCAGCGGTCAGGGCATTTACCAATTGGCCAAGGCCAACGGCGTTAGATCCCTTGATAAGAATGGCATCGCCATCGCGCAGCATTGGCTCCAGCGTTTGCAGGGCCGATGCCGCATCCGGCAGATGAAGAACGGTGGTGCGCTGTCCAAGCGCATGGGCAAGCGGCGCCATCCCGGCGCCGACGAGCAGAGCGATATCGACGTTCGCGTCCAAGACAGGAGCTGACAGTTCGGCATGGAGCTCTTCTGAATTTTCGCCGAGTTCCCGCATTTCGCCGAGAACGGCGATGCGGCGTTCGGCAGGCTCTGCCCCCAAGACAGCAAGCGTTGCCTTCATCGACGCCGAATTTGCATTGTAGCTTTCATCAATCAGCAGCGCAGACGCGCCCTTTGGCAGGGATATTCTATGGCGTTCGCCCCGGCCCTTCAGGCCCTGCATGTCGCCGAGCGCAAGACCGGCAGCGGCGAGATCACCGCCCATTGCCTGCACGGCTGCGAGCACCGCAAGCGCGTTCGATACCCAATGGTCTCCGCGCTGCGACAGCGTGAAGTTCAGTTCCACGCCCGGCAGGACGGCGACAATCATAGTCCCGCCATCCAGCTGAATGACGTCGCGGGCATATACGTCAGCCCCTTCTTGGCGCCCGAAGCTAACCACCTGTGCCCCATGCCGCCGTGCGGCGTCCCCAAGGCGCGCGCAATAAGGCGAGTCAAAAGGAATGATCGCCGTTCCGCCCGGTTCCAACCCTTCGAAGATTTCCGCCTTTGCGTCGGCGATCGCCTCAAGCGAACCCAGATTTTCGATATGGGCCGGCGCGATTGCCGTCACCAGCGCCACATGCGGGCGAACAAGCCGCGTCAACTGCGCGATCTCACCCTTGTGGTTCATCCCCATTTCGAACACGCCGAAGTACGTCTCGGCCGGCATCCGCGCAAGACTCAGTGGGACGCCTGTGTGGTTGTTGTAGCTCTTGACCGACCTATGGACCGCGCCCTTATTGGCCCGGACGAGCGCCGCTGCCAAAGCTTCCTTTGTGCTCGTCTTGCCAACGGAGCCCGTGACACCGGCAACGACGGCCTTTGTCCGCGCCCGCGCAGCGATGCCGAGGGCGTTCAAGGCGTCCGTCGTGTCAGCGACCAAAACATGGGGGTGCGCGACCGGTGACGAGACAATCGCACCACAGGCGCCCTGCGCAAACGCACCCTCAACGAAGCGGTGACCATCGGTCAATTCGCCTTTGAGCGCGATGAAGAGATCTCCCTGCCCGACTTCACGGCTGTCGAACGCCACACCGGTGACGGCAAAGTCAGCTAAGGCCGTGCCGCCTGTTGCCGCTGCAATATCTTTGGAGGTCCAGAGCGTAGTCATGCGGCACACTCCCGCGCGACGGCGACGTCATCGAAAGGCAGGACCTTATCTCCGACAATCTGACCCTGCTCATGCCCCTTACCTGCAATCAGGATGATGTCGTCCGGGCCTGAGTCCGCAATGGCCGCCGCAATTGCATCCCGTCGTCCTGCGATTTCAATCGCGCCAGGTGCTGCCGCCAAAATTGCGGCCCGGATAGCTGCAGGGTCTTCGGTCCGCGGGTTATCGTCCGTCACGATCACATGATCGGCAAATTGCACTGCAATGGCGCCCATTTCAGGGCGCTTGCCGGTATCGCGATCGCCGCCTGCGCCAAAGACAACGATCAACCGGCCCTTTGCATGGGGCTTGAGCGCGTCAATCGCGGCTTCCAGCGCGTCGGGCGTATGCGCGTAGTCGACATAGACTGGCGCGCCCGACTTCGCGATGACGGCCCGCTCCAGTCGACCACGGACGGGTTGCAAACGTGCCAGATTTGAAACGATCGTTGCCACATTCCCACCGGTCGCAATAACAAGCCCCGCCGCAACGAGCGCGTTTGCAGCCTGATAAGCGCCGATGAGAGGGAGCATCACCTTCATTTCCCGCCCCTCAGCCTCAAGCACGAGCTGCTGGCCAAGCTGGCCGGGAATGCGGTCAACCAGCCGCAGGGCAGACCCATGCTTGCCGACCGTCAGCAGAGCTAGGCCGCGCTCTCTGGCCAGATCGATGACGCGGGCAGAATACTCCCCATCATCTGCCCAGACGACCGCTGCACCATCTCCGTCCACGACTTCGGAAAACAGCCGCAGCTTGGCTGTGAAATAGTTCGCCATATCGCCATGATAATCAAGGTGATCCCGACTGAGATTGGTGAAAGCGGCGGCACGGACGGGAAGGCCCTCGGTCCGGCATTGATGCAATCCGTGGCTCGATGCTTCGAAAGCCGCGTGGGTCACGCCTTCACGGTTCAGCCCGGCCATATTTGAGAGGAACGTCACGATATCGGGCGTTGTGAGCCCGGTCACGATGCGGTCGTCTGCCGTCGTAACGCCCAGCGTCCCGATAGAGGCCGCATGGAAGCCATCCATCCGCCACAACTGCCGCGTCATCTCAACGGTCGACGTTTTGCCGTTCGTTCCCGTCACAGCAACGCAGATCTGCGGGAAGGGCTCAAAGAATTGTGCCGCTAAAAGGGCAAAGGCCCGGCGCGGTTCATCTTCTGCAATATGGATTGCGCCGGAAACCACTGCCTCTGGCCGTGCGACGACGGCAATTGCTCCGGCAGCAATCGCTGCTTCGATATAATCTTCACCATTGACCTTCAGGCCAGCAAAGGCGCCGAACACGTTTCCGGGCGCGACCTTGCGGTGGTCAATTGCAAAACCTGTGACCGGCGTGGGGTCATCCGTGCCAAGGAGAGTGCCGAGCTTCATTCTTCACCCGCCTTGGCTTTCCAGATCAGGGTCCGCAACTCATCAAGAGGCATTTCGCGGGATGCGTCGGGGAAAACTCCAAGCATAGGGCCTGTGCGCGCAATCACCTTTGCGACAACGGGAGCTGCGGTCCATGCCGCGGTCGTCAGCCCGAAGGACTCCGCGTTGCCCTTGGGGGCATCAAGCATCGCAATCACCACGTAACGTGGCGCATCCATCGGGAAGGCAGCGGCGAAAGTTGAGACGTTGATATGCTTTGAATAGCCGCCGACGCCGGGCTTTTCAGCCGTGCCAGTTTTGCCTCCAATGCGCATGCCGGGCACGTCGGCCTTTTTGCCGGTTCCATCTGTCACGATAAGCCGCAGCATCTGACGGCTCGCATCACTGGCATATTGGCTGAACACACGACGGCCCTTCGCGGCCTTGCCGGGTTCAACCTTCATCAGCGTTGCGGGACGCCAGATACCGCCATTCACCAAGGCCGCATAAGCTGAGGCCAGCTGCAGCGGGGTCACAGCAATCCCATGGCCGTAAGCGGTCGTCATCGTGGTCGTCCGCCCCCAATAACCGGGCACAAGCGGGCGGCCCTTTTCCTTGAGTTCGATATATGGCGGCTCATAGAAACCGATGCGACGGAACATGGCCTCCATCCGCTTTGCACCCATCTGATCGGCGATCCGCGCCGTGACGATATTGGAGGAATGCACCAGCGTTTCCGGGACATTCAGCCACCGGTTCATCGGATGATCGTCCTTGATTTTATACTTGCCAACCTGAAGCGGCACGGTCGCATCATAGCGCTTGGACAGGCTCGTGATGACACCGGCATCAATCGCGCCCGCCATCGCAATCGGCTTGAAGGTCGACCCAAGTTCATAGACGCTCTGGGTCACATTGTTGCGGAGAGCTTCCGGATCGGATTGGCCGACCTTGTTGGGATTGAAGACCGGCAGCGAGACGAGCGCGACCATTTCCCCCGTGCGGACATCCATTACAAGGCCCGTCGCGCCGAGCGCCTGATGCGAAGCCATCGCATTGGCAAGTTCGGTTTCCATCGCGGCCTGCACACGCTTGTCGATGGACAGGGCAACCGGCGTTTTGCGGAGCGCAGGATCACTCAATCTTTTGTCGAGCACGCGCTCCATACCGGTCACACCGTGACCGTCCATGTCGGTATAGCCAAGCACATGGGCTGCAAGCGTCAGTTGCGGGTAAAGCCGCTCCGGCTCCCGCGAAAACGCCATTCCGGGCTCGCCAAGTGCGTTCACGGCGGCCACCAGCTCCGGCATGGCACGCCGACGCAGATAGGTGAAATGGACGCCCGACTTGAGGAGCGCGAGATACTGCGCCTCGGTGCGCTCTGGCATAAGTGCGGCCAGCTTGGGCGCCAGGTCTTCTGGCTTATTCAGCAATCGGTTGGCGTGCACGCCGACCGACCAGGCATCAATTGTCCGCGCAAGTACTTCGCCGTTGCGATCCACAATGTCGGCGCGCGCCGGCGCGAGAAGATTCGGATTTTGGCGCCCCAGCGCACTGTCCGCAAAGACCGTCAGCCACAAAAGCCGCAGCGCGATGACGACCGTCACCGCGCTGAAGAGAAGCATCAGGATCATCAGCCTTTGATGGGCGACCGCGAGCGATTGTTCCCTAAACTTGGCGTGTCGCGTCCTGGTAGGCCGTGCGGCGAGCGTGCTCACTGGGCGGACTTGGCCTTTCCTTTGCTAGCCGCCCGACTTTCATCTTCGGCACGCTCGAGAATTTCACCAAAGGTGCGCTTGTCCACCAAAGCACGGTCCAACATGGCAAAGCGCTGGGCCTTCGTTGTCGGGCGCTTCTCCGTCACGACAGGCTTGGCGGACGCGGGCGCCGCAGACGATGGGACAGCAATTTCACGTTCGACAACCGTCGCTGCGGCAACGCGAACGGCGGCGGGCTTTGCGGCAGGCGCTGCCTGAGCGGTCGCTTCACCCTGTGAAGCCAGACCCGCCCGGGTCGCGGCAGCCACCATCACCGGTGGCGGCGCAAACCCATCCGCCGGCAGCGCACTGCCATCGATCGTGCGGAGTGCTGTTTCCGTGGCGCGGAACTGGGCCGCCGAGGGCGCTGCCAAAGCCAAAACTTCACCGTTCCAACGCTCGAGCTGACGCAACGAGGCCCGAGTGCCCATTTCGGTCTGGAGTTGCCGGATGTCGCGGCGTGTCATCGCAATGCTTTGGTCAAGCTCTTCAAGGCGGGTGCGCTCCGAGGCGACACCCAGCGAAACCGTATAGAGAGCCGTGGCGGCAAAGGAGCAACCGACAACCCAGACAACGGGGCGGAACCTTTGAGCAATCATGCAGCACCTCTTAAGTTTGCAGACGAGGAAGAATGGGCTGTGCGGCGCGCCACGCGCAAAGTTGCAGAGCGCGCACGAGGATTTCGCGTAAGTTCGGCCTCGCTGGCACGCACCGGCTTGGCGACAGCTTCAAAGGTTGGCGCCGGACCACGTCCAACCATATCCGGCAGATGCCGCGAACCGGCGGGCGTTTGGCCGCTGCGTTCCCGCAAAAAGCGCTTCACGATGCGGTCTTCGAGGCTGTGGAAGGTGACAACAGCCAGCCGCCCCCCAGCCTTGAGCACGCGCTCGGCGGCTTCAAGACCGTCTTCGAGCTCACCCAGTTCCCGGTTGATGTGGATGCGCACAGCCTGAAAAGTGCGTGTCGCCGGGTCACTCTTCTGCCCCTCGCGCCACCCGACCGCACGGCGCACGACGGATGCCAGCTCCGCCGTCCGGGTCACCGGACGGGCAGCGACAATCGCCCGTGCGATGCGACGCGATTTGGGCTCATCGCCGTAACGGTAAATGATGTCGGCAATATCACCTTCATCTGCCGTGTTCAGGAAGTCGGCCGCAGACTCGCCGGCCTGCTCCATACGCATGTCGAGCGGACCATCGGACTGGAACGAAAAGCCGCGCGCGGCCTGATCCAACTGCATCGACGACACACCGATATCGAGAGTGACGCCGTCTACGTCTTCGACATGAGCGGCCATGCGGGAAAAGCGGTCTTCAACCAGGGTCAGGCCAGGGACATCCGCCGCACGCCCGGCCGCGATCGCATCAGGGTCGCGATCAAATGCAATGACATTGGCACCAGCGGCCACCATGGCGCGGGAATAGCCGCCCGCACCAAAGGTGCCATCCACATGGGTCTCGCCGGGGCTGATTGCGAGCGCGCCAATCACTTCATCGAGAAGCACAGGAATATGAGGTGCGTTGCGGGGCATCAGCGCACGCCTCTTTCTGCCATCAGGAATGCGGCAACTTCTTTGGTTTCTTCGTCGATACCCGGCGTGTCGATCAGGACTGTGGGGCTCCAGATTTCGAACGTGCTGCCGGTGCCATAGAAAAAGGCCAGATCGGTCAGCTGCGCCTTTGCGCGGAAAAAGGCGGGCAAGATGAAACGGCCGCTCGTGTCGTAGGGCACTTCTTCGACAAGGCCGAAGGCGCGGCGATAGGCGTTGTGATAATCGAAATCGCGACCGGCATTGCGTTCACGGTCTTCCTCGCGCTCAAGCCGCTCATGCAACAGCCGCGACCAACCGCGATCATAGCCAGACAGGCAGGGATCACTCTGGTGCTTGGCGATGATGACCATGCGGCCGTCGCTGTTCTTTTCGATCACGGAGCGCAGAGCAGCAGGGATCGCGACACGGCCCTTGCCGTCAATCGCGGTCAACGCATGACCTCTGAATAGCTCCCTGTCGCTCACAGCATCCCTCTGCCTTTGGAGCAAAAGGGCCGCCTCCCCGATCACAGCACCATGCCGCAACCGGTTGTTCATACGAGAATCAGGACAGCCCCGCCCCAATCTGACGGAAGCAGGGAATATCAATCAATATCGGGGTGAGCAAGGGATTTGACGGGTGAAATGGGGATTTCATGCCAAAGTTTGCAATATTCCTGAAATGTTCACCTATCCGGGTGGCTTGTCCTTATTTTGTTCTGCATCCGGCTGTCCATCCTTTGGCCAGACTCGCGCCATCAACGCATCAAGCGCCGCGTAGTTGCGTCCATTGGTGGCCGTCGCCCAAAGCGGATTGGCAAAATCGACATCGGACACGAGAATCGCCTCGCCCTTGCCGATGCTACATTTGAGAACACGCAGGGATGCAGGCGCGCACTTTTCGCCCTTCACTTCCCAACGGCCCGGGCTGTCGAACACGACATTGCGGCCTTCCAAGTCTTCGGCAACTGGCGAAAGTCCCGTTGTTGGAAGCAGCGTCACGCCCCAATGCGTGAATAGGGGCGAGAGGAGCGATGCGGGAGGTGGGCGCCGCGGGTCGCCCGACGGCAATGTTGAAGGCCATCGCAAATCAGGATCGGCCAATATGAGGAGGCGCCCGCCACGGCGCACCCATCGATCAATCTCAACCAGTTCGTCCGGTGCCAGAGCCTGGGGCTGAATGATCAATAGCCGATCAACTTGCGCGAGTTGCGGCCGCCGGGCGACATCAAGTGGTTGAAGTGTCCAATCACGCTCCAGCGCATCCAGCAATGGGGAACGCGAAGCGGTTCCACCAAGGACGTCCCCGATCTCCCCTTCTCCGAAAAACAGGGGCAGGCCCGTTAGAATATCGACTTTTGGCCGGTCTTCAGCTGGCATTGATTGGCTACAGGCTGCCAGCAACACCGCCGCAAAAGCCGCGCGCATTTATTTGGCCGCAGGCTTGGGGGCTTGCGTCGAGGCGGCGGCGCCGGGGGCCACGCCGAGTTCAGCCAGAGGCTCATTCTCGGGGGCAGTTGTCGAATTGCCAAGCGCGTCTTCTGCCATAGTGACCGGCTCAGGCGTTCGGGGGCTGATGCGCTCCAACATGGCGCTCGCAAGTCCAATCAGCAGCAGGATACCGCCAAGGCCGGTCAGCCCGACGCGAATGCGCCGCCAGCTTTCCTTGCGATCTGCCAAGGTGTCTTCCGCAGACATGTTCAGCCTTTCAGCCAGTCAAATACCGGCAGGTTCTTCGACCGCAGCCAATCCGCATTATAAAGGGTCGAGAGGTAGCGGAACCCGGTATCACACAAAATGGTCACCACGGTCGAGCCGGGCCCGAGCTGCTTTGCCAAGGCAACGGCCCCTGCAATATTGATGCCGGAGGACAGGCCAAGGCACAAACCTTCTTCCTGCAGCATCCGGCCGACCCAATAGAGCCCTTCCTCATCGGAAATACGGAACTGCGTGTCGATTGGCGCACCTTCAAGATTGGCGGTGATCCGGCCCTGCCCGATGCCTTCGGCAACAGAACTTCCTTCGGCCTTCAATTCCCCATGCGCATAATAGTTGAACAGCGCAGCCCCATGCGGGTCGGTCAAGCCGATGACGATGTCGTCCCGCTTCGCCTTCAGGCCCAGCCCAACGCCTGCGATGGTGCCGCCGGTGCCCGCCGCGCAGGTGAACCCATCGACCTGCCCGGATGTCTGTTCCCAAATTTCTTCAGCGGTGCTGAAAATATGGGCCTTGCGGTTCGCGATATTGTCAAACTGGTTGGCCCACACAGCGCCGGGCGTTTCTTCTGCAATCCGGCGTGACGTGTGTACGAAATGACCGGGGTTGGCGAACGGCGCAGGCGGCACCAGCACAAGTTCCGCACCCAACGCACGCAGCGTGTCCATCTTTTCGCGGCTTTGCGTGTCGGGCATGACGATGATCGTCTTATAGCCCTTAGCATTGGCGACCAGCGCCAACCCGATGCCGGTATTGCCCGCCGTCCCTTCGACAATGGTTCCGCCCGGTTGCAGCGCGCCACGCGCTTCAGCGTCTTCCACGATGAAGAGCGCCGCCCTGTCCTTTACGGATGCGCCGGGGTTCGCATATTCGCATTTGCCAAGAATATTGCAGCCCGTGTCCGCAGAAGGGCCTTCTAACTTCACCAGAGGCGTGTTGCCGATGAGCCCAATGGCATTTTGTGCAAAGGTCATGATTTGTCCGTAGCGCGTTATCCCTATCACGGGCAAGAAAGGAACGCTTTCTAAGACTGAGGCACAGTCTTGAGTCCTGTCTCAATTTTATGAAGGCGTGATATCCGTCACAGCCGGATATCTCTTGAATTGCCAAATGTTCACCCGGTTGCAGGCGACAAGGAACGAGCGAGGGAGGCGAAGACAGACATGCTTCCGAGAAATTACGCACCGTCGCTCGCCCTTCGCGGGTTTGTTCGCCGTCACTATGTTTTCGAAGCGGACTTGCCTGACAACTACATCCTGGAAGACAAGTTGCTGTCTGAATTCCCCTTCATTCGCATCCTCTTGAAGGGCGCATGGACCGCCGAAACATCCCCCGGCAATTGGACCTCCAGCGGTCGCGCTGTCTTTTTTGGCCCAAATGCCCGACCCCTCAACGTTCGCTGTCAGGGAAGTTTCAAAGTCGTTGGCTTTGCCGTACGCCCCAGCGGCTGGAAAAGCCTCTTCCCATGCCCCGCCAATGATGTGGCGGACAAGATGTTGCCGCTGTCTGACCTGATCGGACCAGCCGCCGACGACATGCTGCAAGCTGTGATGAACGCATCGGATGATCGTGCTGCGATTGCGGCGATCGAGAATGTGCTGCTCGGCGTGCACGTAGAGCGCGGTCGACCCAGCGGAGATCCGGCGATGCGCTTGTTTGAGGACATTGCGCAATTTGACAGCACAACACCGGTGCATGTCGCAGCGGAGCGTCTTGGCATATCCGTGCGCCAGCTTGAAAGGCGGTGTCTGGCCACGTTCGGTCACCTGCCAAAGACGATTTTGCGGCGGAGCCGCTTTCTTGACATGGCGACGGCCCTGCGAGGGTTTAGTGACCCGGATCAGGAGCTCCTCGCAGCACTGCGATATTTCGATCAATCTCACAGGACCAATGAATTCAAACACTTCATCGGAATTCCGCCGGGTGCATTTGAAAAGGCCCCGACGCCGCTGCTGACTGCTGGATTGAAGTTACGCGCAGAAGGTCTCACGTGAAACGCTTGAAAATGGCGGAAATCTCTTCTGAAAAGAGATGCATACCGACAAGATTTATGGTCAAGCGATGAGATTGGGTGGGAATCGAGCCAAGGGAGGCAAGTAAAGATGCTGTCGTCGCGCAACTACGCTCCTGCGTCGCGCCTGCTGCCCTTTGTTCGTCGATTCTACATGTTTGACGCCAAATTGCCGGACAGTTTTGAACTGGAAGACATGCTTTTGTCTGACAACGCCTTTGTGCGCGTGCTGCTGAAAGGCGACTGGGCCCATCTCGACCCTGACGGAAACTGGACACCGCTATCGGGGGCTATGGTGTTTGGTGCCAATTCCCGTGCGGTCCGGGTGCGGGTCAAAGGCCCCTTCTCTGTCGCGTCCTTTGCCGTCCGGCCGAGCGCTTGGCCTGCACTTTTTTCCACCCCCGCCGCAGACTTCGCAGACCGTATTGTACCGCTATCTGCCCTGTGGGATGCTGACATTTCCGCGCCGGTGGAAACCGAAATTCCAAAAGCGGCAACGGACAGTGAGATGGCGGCGCTGATGACACGCGCGATCGAACAACAGCTGGCCCGGGTGGGCGTCAACCAGATTGACCCTATTGTTGCAGCCTTTGAAGCAATTGCCCGAAATGACAGCACCGCCCGGGTGGAAGAGGCAGCCAAATTGCTTGGCCTGTCGGCCCGACAACTCGAAAGACGCTGCCTCGCCGGCTTCGGCCTCTCGCCCAAGGCCGTCCTGCAACGGTGCCGTTTCCTCGACATGGCATCCGCAATGCGTGGCCTGAGCGATGCCGATGAAAGCGAATTGGCGGCGTTGCGCTATTTTGATCAATCCCATCTCAACCGCGAGTTCCGGCGCTATACCAATATGACGCCCGGCGCCTTCCAGCGCGCAGTGACGCCCTTGTTCACAGCGAGCCTGAAATTACGGGTCGACGGAAAAACGCTCGCCTAAGCCAGAACTGCACCATCGCGGACAGTGTAGCGGGTCGCGACAGCAGGGGCTTCTGAAAACAGGCTCGGTTCCGTTCCTGTCATCCACACTTGTGCCTGCATGGCAGAGAGCCGGTCAAACAGGTTGGCCCGACGGAGCGGATCAAGATGCGCCGCCACTTCGTCCAGCAGCAGGACAGGCGGCTGACCGCGCTGCTCCGCCACCAACTCGGCATGCGCGAGGATGATGCCAAGCAACAACGCCTTTTGCTCTCCGGTCGAGCAGCGCTCCGCCGCCTGTTGTTTGGCGAGATGCGTGACCTTCAGGTCAACGCGGTGTGGGCCAGCAAGTGTTCGCCCCGCCGCCGCATCCCGCGCGCGACCCGCCTTCAGCAAGGGCTGCAGGCTATCTGAGGAGGACCAACCCTCCAGCGCGAGAGCCGCACGCGCAAAGGGCCCTTCCGGCTGCGCTTCAAGCCGCCCGGCGAGAGCCGCGGTGACACGCTCCCGCGCGTTAGAAAGCGCAAGGCCATGCACCTCCATCTGCTGTTCCAGCGCTGTCAGCCATTCGGGGTCAGGGGGTGTCTCCGACGACAACAGCCGATTGCGTTGCCGCATCGCAGCTTCATAGCGGGTGGCGTGCACCGCATGGTCTGGGATCAGAGCCAGGGCCAGCCGGTCGAGAAACTTCCGGCGCTCCGACGCGCCTTCCATGAACAGCCGGTCCATAGCCGGCGTCAGCCAGATGATGGAGAGCCATTCCGCCAGTGCCGTCGCAGAGGCTTGCGCCCCGTTGATGCGGACCAGCCGCCGTTCCGGCGCGCTGGCCTGCGTGCCGGTTCCGAGTTCAATATCGTCCAGACGGGCTGCAACGCTGAAACCACCGGCCCCACCCTGTCGGGCGACCTGCACCAGCGGCGCACCGCGCAGTCCACGCCCCGGCACAAGCAAAGACACGGCTTCCAAGACATTCGTCTTCCCAGCACCATTCTCTCCGGTCAGGACGACAAGGCCCGGCCCCGGTTCAATCAAGAGATCGGGATAGGATCGGAAATCCGTCAGGCTGAGGCGGGTGATGCTCACGCCCGTTCTCTAGGCTCCGGATGTCTAAAACAGAAGAGGCGGCCGCATTGTGCGACCGCCTCCAATGAAATCGGTTTGAAGATTAGAGGACTTCGAACAGACCTGCGGCACCCTGCCCACCACCGATGCACATGGTGATGACGACATATTTCACGCCACGACGCTTGCCTTCGATGAGGGCGTGGCCGACCATGCGGGCGCCCGACATGCCATAGGGATGGCCAATCGAAATCGCGCCGCCGTTGACGTTGAGGCGGTCCATGGGGATGCCCAACTTGTCAGCGCAATACAGCACCTGCACGGCAAAAGCTTCGTTCAGTTCCCAAAGGCCGATATCGTCCATCTTCAGGCCGAAGCGCTGGAGCAGCTTGGGGATGGCGTAAACAGGGCCAATGCCCATTTCGTCCGGCTCAGTCCCGGCAACCGCCATGCCGACATAGCGACCCAGCGGCGTCAGGCCCTTCTTCGCGGCCAGTGATTCTTCCATCAACACGCTGGCCGAAGACCCATCCGACAGCTGGCTGGCATTGCCGGCGGTGATGTTCATATCCGGGCCCATAACGGGCTTTAGGGACTTCAGGCCTTCCAGCGTGGTGTCCGCGCGGTTGCCTTCATCCTTGGTGAGCGTCACTTCCTTGTGGGAGATTTCGCCTGTTTCCTTGTTCGCGACCGCCATGGTTGCGGTGCAGGCGACGATTTCGTCGTCGAACTTGCCGGCGGCCTGCGCAGCGGCGGTGCGCTGCTGCGACTGGAGGCCATATTCATCCTGCCGATCACGGCTGACCTGATAGCGCGCGGCCACCACTTCCGCCGTCTGCAGCATGGGCATGTAGATGTCCTTGTGCATCTTCAGCAGCTCGGGGTCCGGCGCGACGCGCATTTCCGGCGTCTGGACAAGGCTGATCGATTCAACACCGCCGCCAATGCAAATGTCCATATTGTCGACGATGATCTGCTTGGCGGCCGTGGCAATCGCCATCAGGCCCGACGAGCACTGGCGGTCGATGGTCATGCCGGGCACGCTGATGGGAAGGCCCGCACGCAACAGCGCGGTGCGCGCGGTGTTGCCCGCCTGGCTACCCTGCTGAAGGGCGGAACCCCAGCAGACGTCATCGACTTCTGCGCCATCAATACCCGCGCGCTCCACTGCGGCACGGATCGAAAAGGCCGACAATGTCGGTGAAGGGGTATTGTTGAAAGCCCCACGATAGGCGCGCCCGATGGGCGTGCGCGCGGTGGACACGATAACTGCGCTGCGCATTCTTATTCTCCTGAAAAAATCTCTTGGGCCCTGGTGAGGGAGGCGCCGTTCCTCAGATGAAGAACTGCGTAATCCACTCGGCCATCAAAGCGGGCTTGTCTTCGCCTTCAATCTCCAGCGTGAATTCCATCGTCTGCTGGAACTGGCCGGGGCGCTTTTCTTCAATGTCGAGCATCTTGAAATGGCCACGCACGCGCTTGCCGACCTTCACAGGGGCGATGAAGCGCGTTTTGTTGCCGCCATAGTTGACGCCCATCTTCACGCCATCAAGACGGGGAAGGTCCGCCTGCGCGGTCAGCACCGGCAGCAAGGAGAGCGACAGGAAGCCATGGGCAATCGGACCGCCAAAGGGCGTGAGCTTTGCACGCTCGGGGTCAACATGGATGAACTGAAAATCGCCTGTCGCCTCGGCAAACTTGTTCACGCGATCCTGATCGATCAACATCCATTCAGACGTTCCGATGTCCTTACCCTTCAGGGCAAACAGCTCTTCTTTGCTTACAACGGCCATAAGGTTTCCTCTCGATTATGTCGCGCAACAATATTACAAAGGCACGAGTCCCGACCGGGATTTAGGCCCGTCATTTAGCCAGAGTCAAAAGCCATGGATTCCGCAACGTCGCTCATGCGCACTCTCCACCGCGCGCCGGAAAGCGAAGTCCTAAAACCCCTGCTCAATCGAGCCGCCTCAACGCCCGACGAACGCGGCCGCATCGTCGCACGCGCGGGCGGTTTGCTCGCAGATTTGAGGCGCGCGCAATCCTCCGGCTGGGTGAACCAGTTTCTCAATGAGTACCGGCTCAACACGCAGGAAGGCATCGCGCTTCTCGCACTCGCCGAAGCCTTTTTGCGCGTGCCCGACCCCGAGACAGCTGATGCCCTGATTGCGGACAAGCTGGGCGATGCCAATTGGAAGGCGCATTCCGGCAAGTCTCATTCTACTTTGGTCAATTCAGCCACCTGGGGTCTCGTGATTGGACGCGCGCTGGTGAGTGAGAAGGAACAGAGCGGCACATTACGACGCCTCCTGTCCCGCGCGGGCGAGCCGTTCGTCCGGCAGGCCGTTGGTGCTGCCATGCGCATGATGGGCGAAATCTTCGTCATGGGCCGGACGATTGCCGAAGCCAGCGACCGCATGACGCGGCCCGAGCATAAAGGCTTTGTCGCAAGTTTCGATATGTTGGGTGAGGCCGCACGCACCTTCGCGGATGGTGAACGCTATTTCGCGTCCTACCTCGACGCCATTGAGCAAACAGGTGCTGGCCATTCTATCTCGGTCAAATTGTCCGCGCTCCATCCGCGTTACGAGGTCGCCCATTGGGACCGGTGTGTTCCGATGTTGTGTGAGCTTTTGGAAACGCTCTGTCTGGCTGCCGCCCGACGCGGGATTGCGCTGACGGTGGATGCGGAAGAGTCCGAGCGGCTTGAGATGAGCCTAGAAATTCTATCAACTGTCGCACGCCTGCCTGCGCTGAAGGATTGGGATGGCTTCGGCATGGCGGCGCAAGCTTATTCCAAGCGGGCGCCCGCCGTCATCCAATGGGCCGATGCCTTGGGTCGCGATACGAGCCGCCGCATGACCGTCCGGCTCGTCAAAGGCGCCTATTGGGACAGCGAGATCAAGCGCACACAGGAAGCGGGCCTGAGCGACTATCCGCTCTTCACCCGCAAAGCCGCCACCGACGTGTCTTGGCTGGCCTGCGCTCGCGACATGCTGCGCGCTAAGAACATCTATCCCGCCTTTGCCACGCACAACGCCTTGTCTGTCGCGTCCGTCCTCGAATGGGCAGGCGAGACGCGGGATTTTGAGTTCCAGCGCCTCCACGGCATGGGGGACGGCCTTTACGAAGACCTCGTGCACAATGAGGGCTATCATTGCCGCATCTACGCGCCTGTTGGCGGCCATCAGGATTTGCTCGCATATCTGGTGCGGCGTCTGCTGGAAAACGGTGCCAATAGCAGCTTCGTCCACCAGCTTGCCGATGAACATGTGACAGATGAGGAGCTGCTCGCCGACCCGGTTGCCCGCATCCGCGCCGTCGGCGGTACACGCCATGCCTCTATCCCCCTGCCCATCGATCTGTTTGGCGACCGACGCAACAGCGGCGGCGAGGATCTGCAGGACCGTGCGATCCTCGCGGATGTTGCGGCCGACGTCGCAGCCCATCCTTTGCCCGCGCTCCCTACTTCACCTGGCGGAGATGCGATAGCGACGGCACAGTCCGCTTATGCCGCATGGTCTGGCCTTGGCCTCGATGGGCGTGCCGAAAGGCTTGAAAGGCTGGCCGACCTTCTGGAAGCAAACCGACACGCCCTAATGGCGACTTTGGTTAAGGAGGCCCGCAAGACCCTGCCCGATGCTTTGGGCGAAGTGCGCGAGGCGGTCGACTTCTGCCGCTATTATGCGCAGCAGGCGCGCACTGGCCTGCAGCCGGTGGACCTTCCCGGCCCAACGGGAGAGCGCAACGTCCTGCGCTATGCCGGGCCCGGCGTCTGGGTGTGCATCGCCCCTTGGAACTTCCCGCTCGCTATCTTCCTGGGGCAGATTGCCGCTGCACTCGTCACCGGAAACACCGTCGTCGCCAAACCCGCGCCACAGACGCCGCGCATTGCAGCACAGGTCGTGGCGCTCGCCCGCGAGGCGGGCATCCCGGAAAACGCGCTTGTGCTGGCCGCTGGTGGCCCCGATGTCGGCGCAGCGCTCATCGCCAATCCAGCCATTGCCGGTGTCGCTTTTACCGGTTCGACGTCGACCGCGAAGACCATCGCCCGCGCCCTGTTGGAAGATGACAACCGCCCGCTCGTCCCGCTGATTGCGGAAACCGGCGGCATCAATGCAATGATCGTCGATTCAACCGCGCTTGCCGAACAGGTCGTGCAGGACGTGGTCACCTCCGCCTTCCGGTCGGCGGGCCAGCGCTGCTCGGCGCTCCGGGTGCTGTTGCTGCAGGAGGATATCGCAGACCGGACGCTCGACATGCTGCGCGGCGCGATGGACACGCTGATTGTCGGTGATCCGGCAGACCCTGCGACCGATGTCGGCCCCGTGATCGACGAGGCAGCCTATGCCAAGCTGATGGCCTATCGGTACACACAGAGGGGCAATTGGCTGCACAGCGTGGCCGTTCCAGATGTAGGGCATTTCGTGCCGCCGACGCTGATCCGCCTTGCCTCAGTTGAAGACCTGACGGCCGAATGGTTCGGGCCACTCCTCCATGTCGTGACATGGAAAGCGGGCAAGCTTGCTGAGACGGTGGAGCGCATCAATGCCAAGGGATTTGGCCTCACCATGGGCCTGCACAGCCGGATTGCGCGGACAGCGGAGGATGTGGAGGCCCTTGCGCGCGTCGGCAATCTCTACGTCAACCGCTCCATGATCGGCGCGATTGTCGGCAGCCAGCCTTTTGGTGGCGAAGGACTCTCCGGTACCGGCCCCAAAGCGGGCGGGCCGAACTATCTGCACCGGTTCTGCGCAGAGCGTGTGACCTCCACTGACACGACAAGCAGCGGCGGCAATGCCAGCCTCTTGTCGCTGGACGATATTGGGCTGTAACATCCCGACATGAAAAGCTTTCGGGACATCGCGCATAACATCCGGGTGGAGGCGCATGCCATCTGGCTGTCTGCGCGAGACCCTCACGTTCCGCTGCCCGCGCGGATCTTCGGCCTCATGGTCGCGGCTTATGCCCTGTCACCGATTGATCTCATTCCAGACTTTATTCCCGTGCTTGGGCTGCTGGATGACGCCATCCTGATCCCTCTGGGCGTCTGGCTGTTCCTGAAGATGGTGCCCGCGGACGTCTATGCACGACACCGCGCCGAAGCAGAAGCGGCCAGCCACCGGCCCGTCAGTAAGGTTGCGGCGGCGATCATTGCGCTCTTATGGATCGGTGCGCTGCTGTGGGCAGGCACACTCCTCTGGACGATGCGGTACTATTAGGGCGCTCGCCGCCTTAGTTGTGACGGGCGATCCACTCTTCAACGACCGGCGCAATGCGCGTGCGCCATTTGCCGCCGTTGAAGATGCCATAATGGCCAACGCCTTCGGCGATGTAATAGTTCTTCAAGGCGTCCGGCAGGTTGATCGCGATGTCGAGCGCGGCCTTGGTCTGGCCAATCCCTGAAATATCGTCGCGCTCGCCCTCAACAGCGAGAATGCCGACATCGGTGATGGCTCCCGGATCAACAATGCGGCCGCGATGCTCAAACTCACCCTTGGGGAGCAAGTGCCGCTGGAAGACCTCATCAATTGTCTGGAGGTAGAACTCTGCCGTCATGTCGCAGACGGACCGATACTCGTCGTAAAACTCCTTGGTCGCATCGGCGCTCTCATCATCGCCATCGACCAGATGTTTGAACATCTGCCAATGGCTGACCATGTGGTTGCCTAGGTTCATCGCCATAAAGCCCGACAGTTGGAGGAAGCCCGGATAGACTTCACGTCCGGCACCGGCATAGCCTTGCGGCACCTTTGCGATCACATTCTGCTCAAACCAGGCGAAGGGACGCTCCATGGCGAGCTGATTGACAGCGGTCGGCGCACGGCGCGTATCCACCGGTCCACCCATCATCGTGAGCGTCTTGGGGCGGCAGTGATGCTTGTCAGCCGACATCAACGCGACAGCGGCATAAACTGGCACCGAAGGCTGACAAACGGCGAGCACATGTGCACCGGGGCCAATCTCTTCGAGAAACGCGACCACGTAATCGATATAGTCGTCGAGGTCGAAGCGGCCATCGGACAGTGGCACTGCGCGGGCATCATGCCAATCAGTGACATAAACATCGTGGCCCGGAAGCATCCGCTCCACAGTGCCGCGCAATAGCGTGGCATAATGGCCCGACATCGGGGCGACGATCAGCAGCTTAGGATCACCTTCGCGCCCTTCGCGAACGAACCGCTTCAACTGGCCAAAAGGTTTACGCAGAACGATCTCTTCGGTGACGGCAATGTCCTTGCCATCGATGATCGTGTGATCCAGATCGAACGCAGGCTTGCCGCGCGGGGCCGCCGCATGGGCGAACACCTCAAGCGCGGCGGAAAACATTGGTCCACCGCCCATATATCCAATCGGATTTGACGGGTTACCCAGCCACTCGGCCGTGGCAGAGGCCCACGCACTTGCGCCCGCCAACCAAGCCTTTTGCATTTCATAAGCACTGTAGAGCATATGTTTCCTTTGCACGCGCCATTCTTGCCGCAATTGCCGCCATTGTGCAACGCACAATAAATCCGCAAGTCATTGAGCAGGCTCCACCGCCCTGCTAGGCGCGGTGCATGACAGACACTGCCCCGCAGGCTCCCGCCACCCGCTCCATCGGTAATCTTCGTATGGTTTGGGGCTATGCCTCCAAATATCCGCACATCATTGCCGGTGCGATCACCGCTCTAATTGTTGCGGCCGCGGCCACGCTCGCCATTCCGAATGGCTTCCGCCTCGTGATCGACAAAGGCTTCAGCCAGTCGGGCGGCGATATCAGCCGGTGGTTCGAATATCTGCTGGGCATCGTGTCCATCCTCGCGCTGGCAACGGCAGCGCGCTTCTACTTCGTGTCATGGCTGGGCGAACGTGTCGTTGCCGATCTGCGATCCGCAGTGGTCAACAATCTTCTGCGCCTCTCTCCCAGCTATTTTGAGTTGAACCGTCCTGCCGAAGTCGCCTCGCGGCTGACGGCGGACACGACGCTCATCGAACAGGTCGTCGGGACGACCGCATCTGTGGCCTTGCGCAACTTTGTGCTGGCGATCGGCGGCATTGGTTATCTCTTCTCTATCGCGCCGCGACTGACGGCGATGCTCCTCATCGGCATCCCGCTGGTCCTCGGCCCCATTTTGTTCATGGGCCGACGCCTGCGCGACATGTCCAAAAGCAGCCAAGACCGCATCGCCGATGTTGGCGTCATCGTGGACGAAGTGCTGGGTGCGATGAAGATCGTGCAGGCCTTTGGACAGGAAGGCCGCGAAGGTCAGCGGTTTTCAAATGCCGTTGAGAACGCGTTCGGCACGGCAAGGCGCCGCATCCGCATCCGCGCCCTGCTGACAGCGATCATGATCTTCATGATGTTCGGCGCCATCACCATGGTCATGTGGCAGGGTGCCCTCGACGTGCAATCGGGGCGCATGACAGGCGGGTCCATCGCCGCGTTCGTCATCACCGGCGGTCTGGTAGCCGGTAGCTTTGCGGCCTTGACCGAAGTCTTCGGCGATCTGATCCGCGCCTCAGGTGCGGCCCAGCGACTGTCGGAGCTTCTGTCGGAACGCCCGGGCATCGCAGCACCCGCAAACCCTGTGGCCCTGCCCCAGCCCGCGCTTGGAAGCGTCGCCTTTGAAAATGTGACCTTCCGCTATCCGACGCGACTGGAAGTCAGCGCGCTGCATGACTTTTCCCTGTCTATCGCGCCGGGCGAGACCGTTGCCGTTGTCGGGCCATCAGGCGCCGGTAAATCGACCCTGTTCCAACTGATCCAGCGCTTTTATGATCCTGAGGGCGGCACCATCCGCGTCGATGGCGTCGCCTTGCCAGATGCAGTTCCCGCCGACGTGCGTGGTCGCATCGCCATGGTCCCTCAGGAAACGGTGATCTTCGCCGCCAGCGCCCGGGACAATCTTCGTTATGGACGCTGGGACGCAAGCGACGACATGCTTTGGGCCGCAGCCGAAGCCGCGAATGCGTCAGAGTTCCTGCGCAAACTGCCCGAAGGGCTCGACACCTATATGGGTGAAGGCGGCGCAAGGCTTTCCGGCGGGCAGCGCCAACGTCTGGTCATTGCGCGGGCTATTCTGCGCGATGCGCCAATCTTGCTGCTCGATGAAGCCACATCTGCGCTGGACGCAGAATCGGAGCGGCTTGTTCAGAACGCGCTGGACAAGCTGATGGCCGATCGCACAACCATCGTCATCGCTCACCGCTTGGCGACTGTGCGCGCGGCAGACCGTATTGTGGTGATGGATAACGGCCGCATTGTCGAAGAAGGCCGCCATGACACGCTGGTCAAAATGGGCGGACTCTACGCCCGCCTCGCAAAGCTTCAGTTCGACAGCTAGGGACGCCGGTCAGGCCGCCTCGGCCTCCACGAAGCCGGGCCAGCCCTTCATATAGTCGACAAAGGACGTGCTGAGGCCTTCATCCCGCAAATGCTGCGCCGTCACCGGAAGTGACGGAGACACATAGGCAGCGTCGCGACGGATGCGCTCTGGGAAGTCGTGCCGCAAGATGGCCGCACGCCCGATAAGGGCAAAGTCACAACCTGCTTCCAGGACCTCCACCGCCGCTTTGGCCGACATGATCTTACCGGCCACGCCGAGCCGGACATTGCCGCGCGGAAGATCCGTGAAATAGCGCATCAGTGTTCGACCCTGATGCTCTTCTTCCACCGGTTCCTTCGCAACGTCCCAGAGCGACATGTCGAGATAGTCGATCTTTTCCTGACGGAGCGCCTCTGCGGCCACGTCCCGGATTTCGGCGAGTTTGAGGCCGAAGCGTTCCGGCGACAAGCGCAGGCCAATCTGGAAGTCTGGCCGGCAGGTCGCGCGGATGCCGTCGATGATTTCAAAGATAATGCGTGACCGGTTCTCAACGGTGCCGCCATAACGGTCGTCGCGCCGGTTTATCTCCGCTGAGAGGAACTCGGCGAGGATATAGCCATGGGCGCCGTGGACTTCGATGCCATCAAAGCCGGCCTTTTCCGCCCGCTTTGCGGCCGCAATAAAATCATCACGCAGTTGCTCAACCTCTGGCAGCGTCAATCCGCGTGCACCGGTTTCAGCATGGTCAGATGGGCAGAGCGGCGTGCCGACCAGGTCCTTGGGAGAACGATTGCCCGCATGGTGCAATTGTACGGCTGAGAGAGACCCTGCTGCGCGTAGCGCCGTTGCCAGCCGCGTCAGCCCCTCGAGATGATCATCGGAGAAAATGCCAACCTGCCCGGGAAAGCCTTGCCCCGCCGCCTGCACATGCGCGGCGGCAGTCATGGTGAGCCCAAAGCCGCCTTGCGCGCGCATCGTCAGCCAGTGGAATTCTTCATCGGAAAGGCGTCCATCGGCGTGGCTTTGCTGATTTGTTAGTGGAGCGAGCATGAAGCGGTTCTTCATTGGCGCACCACGAGCGAAGGACAGGGGTTCAAACAACTTCTCGATAGACATCACACTCTCCCTGTCCGCTCTGTATTGCATGCGCCGTTGCACGGTGCCGGACTTGTTTCAACTGACGTGATTGACGGGGGCACTGCGGCTGCCCCAACGAAAAAGGGCGGCCCCGAAGGACCGCCCTGAATTTTTCGTCCTGAAGAGAAACCTCAGAATTCGCCGCGATATGCTTCGTTGTTGACGAAGCCCATCTTCGACACCTTGGCGCGCTTCGCTTTGGCGAGAACGCGGTCCACGACGTCATATGGCGCCATTGGATCCGGCTGCATGTGCAGTTCCGGCGTATCCGCAAACTTTGCAGGATCCTGAGAATCCGCAAGGTTCTGGTCCAGCTGCGCCCAAGTGATCGGCGCGCCATTCCATGTCACAACTCCACCGGGGCTGACATAAAGAACATTCTTCGTCGGCAACACCGGCGGTGGCGGTGGGCAGTTTGGCGCACAATCCTGCGGCAAGTCGATCTTGACCGCATGGGTGGGCGGCGGCAGCGTAATAATGAACATGATGAGAAGAACGAGCATAACGTCGATCAACGGCGTCGTGTTCATTTCCACCATCGGATCATTTGAGTCGCCCTTTGGAGCACTCATTGCCATGGTTTTATTCTCCAATCCTTCGCATCAGGTCACATGACCGGAGACGAGATGAATCCGACGCGGATGAAGCCCGCACTTTGCATGATCGAAACGACACCACCGATGCAGCGATACTGCGTCCGTTGGTCACCACGGATGTGAACTTCCGGGAACAGTTCCGGGTCAGTCGCATCCGGGCCGAGACGATCTGCCTCTGCCTTGAACCGCGCTGCTGCACGCGTCAGCAACTCGGTCGAGTTCATCTTCGTCGCGTTCCAATAAACTTCGCACGCACCCGTCGCCGGGCTATTGCGAACAGTCAGGATCACGTTTTCAGCCTTCGACGTGGTCGGCTGGAACGAGATCTTGGGCAGGTTCACTTCGACAGTCTTGATGACCACCGGAACGGCGATCAGGAAGATGATGAGGAGAACCAACATAACGTCCACGAGGGGCGTCGTGTTGATTTCATTCATCGGGGCGTCGTCGCCACCTTCAGCACCAACACTCATAGCCATAGGCTAATTCCTATCTCTACATTCGTCGTCTGGGCCGGCCCCAAATGGAGGACCAGTCCCTAGGGTGCAGGCGGCGCGGCGGGAGAAAACCCACCGCGCGCACCGGCATTATGCCTTGGCAGGAGCCGCAGGCTTGGCAGCGGCCGGAGCAGCAGCCTTCGCAGCGACAGTCGGACGGACAGCGCCGTTCGACATCATGTAGCCGTGCAGATCAGCGCTGAACGTGCTGAGACGTTCTGCGATGAGCTTGTTACGACGCTGCAGCCAGTTGTAACCCATAACCGCCGGAACGGCGACGACGAGACCCAGAGCGGTCATGATGAGAGCTTCACCGACCGGACCTGCGACCTTGTCGATCGACGCGTCACCCGAAGCGCCGATCTTGATGAGCGCGCGGTAGATGCCGATAACCGTACCGAGCAGACCAACGAACGGCGAGGTCGAACCCACCGTTGCGAGGAAGGCGAGACCAGTGCCGAGCTTTGCATTGATCGCATCCTGGCTGCGCTGGAGCGAAGACTGCATCCATTCGTGCTGGTCCTGCGAGTCAATCAGCTTGCTGTGCTGTTCTTCAGCACGCAGGCCGTCGTCGACGATCTGGCGGAAAGCGCTGTTCTTTTCGAACTTGTTGACGCCGTCCTTGACGCTGGACGAAGCCCAGAACTTCTGCACGCCTTCGCGGCTCTGCGATAGGACCTTGCCCTGCTCGAACAGCTTGGTGAACATGATGTACCAGGACACGGCCGACATAATGACGAGCGTGATAAAGATTGCCCATGAAACAAAGCCGCCCTCTTCGAGCGCCTGCATCAGGCCGAACTGCTTCTGAGCGACGTTCGCTGCCTCAGCTGCTGTGGTCATAATTAAAATTCCTTCTCAATTCTGATCAAATTCAATGAACGGAAATTTGCTATTTCGGCAGACGCCAGGTCACGCGCTGCGACTTGGTTTCAGCAATCGGTTGACCGCTGGTGTCTAGCGCTGGCTTGAACCGGAACCTGCGGATGATGAGCTTGCAGGTTTCCGCATCCAACGTCGGGCTCGCACCCGAAGCATTGCATGAGGCGACCTTGCCATCAGTCCCGATGGTGAAGGTTGCAACAGATGTACCGGCTTCTTCGTTACGGATTGACGAGGACGGATAATCCTCATCCGAAATCGAACCGCCACGCTGCGTTGCCTTCTGCGCCACCTTTGGAGGTGCAGGTGGCGGCGGCGCTGCTGGTGGTGCCGGCGGCGCGGGCGGCGCTGTCGGCGTCATCGGCGCGATGGTATTGGTCGTCACAACAGACGACGTGACAACAGGAGGCGGCACCGTCACCTTTGGCGGCGGTGGCAAGTCAACCTTAGGCGGCGGTGGTGGCGGCTCTTCCGGCTTATCCGGCTCTTCAGGCGCCACGTCGAACGTCTTCAGATCTTCGTAAACCTGCTTGGCGGCATTGTATGCAAGGCCGGTGACGAGCGCATAGCCCACCCCCGCATGCAACAGCGCCACCGCACCGATCGCGAAGATCTTCCGGCCGCTCGGTTCTTGGTCAGCATAGGCCATTAAAAAACGACACTCCCTCCAAAAAAAACGACAACAGGAGCCACCGGTTGGCCTAAACCAAATCGTGCCTCGCCTGATATCGTCTGCAACTACGGTTTCTATTCACACAGACACTCTTCGTCTATCGCGCAGCGCGGACTGACGCAATCCGTTTTGTCCGGTGTTGCGTTGAGAAGTGATGAGGCCAATTTGGCAGTAGAAGCGCGGACCCGCGCGGATGGAGATGAAGTTGATTAAAATGCTTAGATCAATGGCGGCCGCGTGCGCGCTTGTGACCGTCAATGCTGCAGCGCAACAGGGTGCGCCCTCCATTGTATCCAGCACTTACCAATATGCGGACTTGGCCGATCTCGCACTTGCGGCACCCATCACAGCCCATGTTAAAATCAAATCTGCAAAGCGCTTGTCTAAAGAGTTGTCGACAGGGGTCGGTCCGGGCTTGGCACGCCACCTTATCACTGCGGATGTAATTGCGCTGATTAAGGCGACGGAAGGTGTCCCCAAACGCATCCAATATCTGGTCGACCTACCCGTTGATTCGCGCGGAAAGGTCCAAAAATTAACAAAATCCGAATCACTGATCTTCGCCATTCCGGCCGGCCCGGCTTTCGTCCGGCTGGTCGCGCCAGACGCGCAAGTGCCTTGGTCGGCTGAAGCGGCCCGATCTGTTCGTGCAATCCTGTCCGAAGCGGCACGCGCGGATGCACCCCCTGTTGTACGTGGCATATCATCGGCCTTCCATTCTGAAGGCAGCATCCCCGGTGAGGGGGAGACGCAGATCTTCCTCAACTCTCCTGAAGATAAGCCGGTGTCGCTAACGGTGCAGCGCCGAACAGGTGAGCAGCCACGTTGGTTTGTTTCACAGGGTGAAGTCGTTGACGAAGGCACCAGCCAGCCGCGTCCCGACACCCTGCTGTGGTACAGAATTGCCTGCACATTGCCGGTGAGCATCCCGCCATCCTCGGTGGACGGACAGCCGGCAGACGCGATCGCCAACATTAAGGCGGACTATAAGGTGATTCTGGAGGGCCTCGGCCCATGCAATCGCACCCGGAAGGCAGCGGGCGGGCGCTAGCCGTCTTTGCCAAGAAAGAGGAAGTCGCGCTCAAAGCTTTTGAGCGAGGCGCCTGCGTCAACGAAGATCGTCTGCCCGGTGACGACTTCAGCTGAAGCAAGCCAGAGGACCGCATCAGCGACATCGTCGGGTTCGGGAAGGCGACCGAGCGGCATGGCGGCCCGCAGCGCTTCCATCTGGCTCGGCAGATAATCGTCAGTTGGGATGACAAGGCCCGGTGCCACCGCGTTAACTCGGACGTTCGGTGCCAGCGCGCGCGCAAGCGTTTCCGTCGCGCCAAAAAGTGCGAGCTTTGAGATCGTATAGCTCAGCTGGTCCCCGCCGGGATGGCGGATGCGTTGATCCAAAATATTGACGACGGTTGCTGTTTGCCCCTGCGCCACATGGCCTGCCAGCGCTGTTGCCAGTGTGACGGGTGCAGCGGCATTCACATTGAAATGCGCACTGAGCGAGGCAGGCGTCACGCTGGTGGGGTCATCCCATTCGAATTGCGACGCGTTATTCACCAAAAGATCAGGCGCCTGCCCAAAATGGGCTTCCACCGTGGGAATGAGATGCTGCACGGCCTCCGCATCTGAAAGGTCAGTCGTGAACCCAAACCAAGGCGTATTGTGACGAGTGAGTACACCGGCAAGGGCTGCGTCGGGTACGTCCGGCTTTCGTCCGTGAAGCGCGAGCGCCCATCCGTTTTCAGCCAGCCGGGCGGCTATGGCAGCGCCAAGACGGTGAAAGCCCGCCGTGACGAGCGCAAGCTTCAATTCCGGCTCCGTGCCAGCGTGACGCCGATGTCTTCTCCGTCATCGGCAATGGCCAATTTCACGATCTTCACCTCAACACGCTCCACACGGTCATCCTGAACCATCAGCGTGTCGATGATGTGGTCTGCCACAGCCTCGATCAATACGAAATGCACACCTTCGGGCAGGTGCGTCATCGCCCGCTTTAGATCCATGTAGTTTTTGGACGCAGCCAATGGTGTATCTGCCGCATAGTGATCGGCACATTTCAGATCGACCTTCACCGACATACGCAGCGGCTGCGGCAGATGCGTCTCCTCAGAATAGATACCTGTCAGGACGGGCACCTCAAGGTTGGCAACTTCTAGGGTCAGGCTGTTGGAACGGTTGGTCATGACCCGCGCCCATAGAGAAATTTGCAGCACTCGCAACCGATCATGCTTCCATTTCCAGTCATCGGGCCTAAATCGCCCGCTTCCATCTTGAGTCGAAGGCCCGCATTTGATCCGTCTTGTTCCCCTGACCGCCATACCCACAGCCGAGGTGGAGACGCTGCTGGATGCTGCATTCGGGACGGACCGCCATGCCAGGACGGCCTATCGCATCCGCGACGGCGTGACTGCGATCGATGGCCTCAGCTTTGCCGCGATGGAAGAGGACCGCTTGGTCGGCACCATTCAGGCTTGGCCGGTTGTTGTTATCCATGATGACGGCGCGGACCCCATAACACTCGTCGGCCCCGTCGCGGTTTTGCCGGAAGTGCAGCAAAAGGGGATCGGCAAGGCGTTGATGGTCCGCTTGCTCGACGCCGCAGACTCTGGAGCCAGCGACGCGATGGTTATGATCGGCGACCCGGAATATTATGGCCGCTTCTTCGGCTTTGCCGCAGATGCGACTGCGGGCTGGGACGTTCCCGGCCCGGTTGAGCGGCATCGGCTGCTCGCGCGCATCCGCCGTCCGGACGGGATTGCGCCGGTTGGGATGCTTGGCCCAGATACAGGCTTTGCAAGGCGGGCCGCTGCTGCCTAAAGCCTTGGGCATGCCCATGCCCGAAACACTGCCCGACTTGTCCCGCCTGTCTCTGGAAGAGATTGCGCGCCTTTCCGCCGAACACAAATTGCCGCCCGTCGAACAATGGTCGCCGACCAAATCGGGCGAGAGTGAGATGCGCATTGCGCGCGACTGCACCTGGTATCATCAGGGCTCCCCCATCCGGCGCGAAAACATGGTTCGCCTGTTTTCCTCGATTCTGCGGCGTGAGGATGATGGCCGCTATGTGCTCGTCACGCCCGCCGAAAAGCTGTTCATCGAGGTTGAGGACACGCCTTTCATTGCGGTCGAAGTGAAGAGTGAAGGCGAGGGGCGCGAGCGCCGACTGGCCTTCCGGCTGAACACGGGCGATCTGGTCGTGGCCGGTGCCGAACATCCATTGACCTTTGGCGGAACGACCGATGCCCCGCACCCGACCTTGCTGGTGCGCGGCGGTATGGAGGCACGGGTCGAACGGACGGCTTTCTATGCGCTCGCCGACTGGGCCATCGAAGAAGCGCAAGACCCGATGGGCCTTTGGAGCGGCGGCCGCTTTTTCCCGATGGCGGGCGCATGACACTGACCGCAAAACTACGTGACCTTTTGGCGGCAGGGCATGCGCAGGATGTCGACCTTTTGGAAGGGGACGGGCATTATAATGAACGTCCGGCTTCCCCTGTCGACGCGGCCGTTCTCGTCGCAATCACCGACCGTGACCGACCCGGCGTCATTTTAACGCAGCGACCGGAAACGATGCGCAAACACGCAGGACAAGTCGCCTTTCCCGGCGGGCGCGTTGATCCCGAAGATGCCGACCTTGTGGCGGCAGCCTTGCGTGAGGCGCATGAGGAAGTTGCCCTACCTTCATCGCTCGTCACGATTTTGGGCCTGACCGATCCTTATCGCACAATCACAGGGTATAAGGTCACGCCCGTGATCGGCGTGATCCCACCCGACCTTGACCTTGCACCGAATGCAGATGAAGTGGCTGCGATTTTTGAGGCGCCGCTCGACTTTCTGCTCGATCCGGCCAACCATAAGACAAACACTTTGGACTATAATGGCCGAACCCGAACCTATTACGAACTCCATTGGGAAGATCGGCGCATCTGGGGAGCGACGGCCGCAATGATCGTCAATCTATCAAAGCGGCTGGCATGGCGCGGATGATCCTTCCCCAAGACGATGGTCTGAAAGCCGTTGTGGCAGCACTTGGCGGCGAGGTCCGCCTTGTCGGCGGCGTGGTGCGCGACACTTTGGCTGGCCAAATGACGAAGGACATTGATCTGGCGACACCTCTCTTGCCGGAGAAGGTAATTGAGAAGCTATCCGCCGCGGGGATCAAATGCGTGCCAACCGGCCTCGCCCACGGGACCGTCACGGCTGTCGTTGAAGGGCGGCCCTTTGAAATCACGACGCTCCGCCGCGACGTCTCCACCGATGGGCGGCGCGCGACAGTGACTTTTACGGATGATTGGCAGGAAGATGCCGCCCGCCGCGACTTCACGGTCAACGCGCTCTATGCCGATCCGGATACGGGGGAGATACAGGATTATTTCGGCGGCGTGGCGGATCTTGAAGCCGGCATCGTGCGCTTCATCGGTGAACCGCTGACCCGCATCGCCGAAGATCACCTGCGCATCTTGCGCTTCTTCCGGTTTAATGCCCGCTTCGGCAAAGGCACCCCCCATGCCGAAAGCCTTGCTGCGTGCCGGGTCCGGGCCAATGATCTGATGGCGCTGTCCCGGGAACGTATTGCCATGGAATTGCTGGCGATACTCGCCTTGCCCAATCCCGAAAGCGCCATCGGGCTTATGATCGATAATGGCATCTTTGTGCCTGTCTTGCCCGAAATTGCAGATGCCGCACCCTTGGGGCGATTGCTGGAGCGGGAAAAGGCACTCGCCTCAGAACCCGATGCCCTTCGCCGCCTTGCTGCGCTCCTCCCCGCAGACCCCGCTTCGGCGGAAGACGTGGGGAACCGGCTGCGCCTTTCAAATGCGCAGCGCAAGCAGCTGATTACCCTCGCCTCACGCAGCGTCGATGACAATACCAACCCAAAAGCGCTGGCCTATCGGCTGGGGGTTGAGGCCGCCATGGACCGGCTCTTGCTCGGCACCGGAGACGCGGCAGCCATCCTTGGCTGGACGCCACCCAAATTTTCGCTCACCGGCGGCAGCATTGTGGCGCGTGGCATTCAGGCCGGGCCAGAGGTTGCCCGCGTCCTGCAAGCGGCCGAGCGTCAGTGGATTGAAGAAGGCTTCCCCGATGCCGCGCGCGTCGAGGAAATCGCGGACAGCCTGATTTAACCGAAGGTGTTGTCGCGCGGGAAGCCGAGCGGCGGCATCCGGCCTGCAGCCCCGCGGGCGACACGCCAAGGCGTCAAATCGGTTTCCGTGCGGGTCCGGCCGGTATCTCCGCCCATCGCCCAGCTCAAGCCGTCCTCCAGCTTGAACGTGACGACGTCGGAAAGGCCGCCATCCTTATACTTTTGGATCGTCACGCCCTGGCCCCGGCCCATTTCGGGTAGTTCATTGAGCGGGAAGACGACGAGCTTCCGGTTATCGCCAACGGCGGCCACATAATCATGGTCCGCACTGATTGGCCGCACTACAGCGAGCTTCGCCCCCGCACGGACATTGACCACCTGACGGCCCTTGCGCGTTTCGGCAATGATCTCGCTGCTTTTGACAACAAAGCCCTTGCCGTCATTCGCGGCGAGCAGCAGGCGCTCCTCCGCGCGGGCAGGCAGCAGGTTCACAATCGCCAGTCCGTCGGGCAAATCGATCATCAGGCGCACCGGTTCCCCGAAGCCGCGGCCGCCGGGCAACTTGTCGGCACCCAACGTGAAGAAGCGACCATCCTCAGCCGCAAGCAAGATCTTGTCAGTCGTCTGGGCATGGAAGGCAAAGGCCGCGCCATCCCCTTCCTTGAACTTGAGCGCATCCGCCGCATCAAGGGCGACATGGCCCTTCATCGCCCGCACCCAGCCACGCTGTGACATGATGACGGTAATCGGCTCCCGCTCGATCATCGCTTCGAGCGGAATTTCGCGGGCCGGGGCCGCTTCCTCCACCAGCGTGCGCCTGCGGCCGATGGGCGTTTCCGGGCCGTATCGTGTGCGCAGTGCCGCGAGATCCTTCTTCAAACGGGTCTTCTGCTTGGCCGGGCTGTCGAGCAGAGCCACCAGTCCTTCCCGTTCGGCCATCAACTTGTCGCGCTCGCCCTTGAGTTCCATTTCCTCAAGACGGCGAAGACTGCGCAAGCGCATGTTGAGAATGGCTTCGGCCTGCCGGTCGGTCAGGCCGAACTCCGCCATCATGACCGGCTTGGGCTCATCTTCGGTGCGGATGATTTCGATCACCCGATCGAGGTTGAGATAGGCGATCAGATAGCCGTCGAGCAGTTCCAACCGGTCATCAATTTTGCCCAGCCGATGCTGCGACCGGCGGATCAGCACCTCAATCTGATGGTCGAGCCAGGCGACCAGCACCGACTTCAACCCCATGACGCGCGGCGTGCGGTCTGCCCCAAGCACGTTCAGGTTGAGCGGAAACTTGTTTTCCAGATCGGTCATCCGGAACAGGCTTTCCATCAGCACGTCCGGATCAACCGTCCGGCTGCGCGGTTCGATGACCAGCCGGATTTCCTCCGCCGATTCGTCCCGCACATCGGCGAGGATCGGCAGCTTCTTGTCATTCACGATCTGGGCAATCGCTTCGATCAGCTTGCCCTTCTGGACCTGATACGGGATTTCAGTGACGACGATCACCCAGGTCCCGCGGCCCAGATCTTCGACTGACCAGCGCGCCCGGACACGGAACGAGCCGCGGCCTGTCGCATAGGCTTCCGCAATGGCCGCCGGGCTGTCGACCAGCTGGCCGCCGGTCGGAAAGTCTGGACCCTTTACGAATTCCATCAGTTCGATGGGCTCGCATTTGGGGTTGTCGATCACATGCACGGCGGCATCGATAACTTCAGCCACGTTCTGCGGCGGAATGCTTGTCGCCATGCCGACAGCGATTCCCGACGCGCCATTGGCGAGCAGGTTCGGGAACAGACCGGGGAAAATCTCCGGCTCTTCATCCTCGCCATTGTAGGTCGGGCGATAATCGACCGTGCCATCATCCAGCCCAGCCATCAGTTCGATGGCAGCGGGCGTCATGCGGGCTTCGGTATAGCGGTAGGCAGCGGCGTTATCGCCGTCGATATTCCCGAAGTTTCCCTGACCGTCGACCAGCGGATAGCGGAGCGAGAAACTCTGGGCGAGGCGGACCATCGCATCATAAACGCTGGCATCGCCGTGCGGGTGGTATTTACCGATGACGTCGCCAACGACGCGGGCGGATTTCTTATAGCCGCCTGTTGGATCAAGCTTCAGCTGGCGCATCGCCCAGAGCAGGCGGCGGTGAACTGGCTTTAAACCATCGCGCAGATCCGGGAGCGAGCGCGCCGTAATGGTCGACAGCGCATAGACGAGATAGCGTTCCGACAGCGCGGCATCGAACGGCGCATCGACAATCGAGTCGAACGGGTCGTCAGAGCCTGCGGGCGGGTCGATCACATCAGCCATGGGTCGCGCCTAGACGATTGCAGCCCGCTTGGGAATCACATCAGCCTGCTTTGGGCCGACGGATCAAACCTTCTTGTGCACAAGTGGCCACAAGCCGACCGTCACGGGTATAGATCGACCCGCGATTGAAGCCACGACCGCGCGCGGCCCAAGGGCTGTCGCAATGATAAAGCAGCCAATCATTCACGTTCACATCGTCGTGAATCCACACAGCATGGTCGAGGCTGGCGGACATGAAGCCCGGCGTCACCCATGTCACGCCGTGCGGAAGCGTGCTGGTGCCCAGCAGATAGCTGTCGCTAGCATAGGCCAGAATGGCGCGGTGCATCGCCGGGGCGTCCTCGATAGGGGCTGCCAGCCGGAACCAGATGCTCTGTACCGCCGGGTCGCGCTTTTCAATGCCGAGCCAGTCGCGCGGATCAACGGGGCGATATTCAATGGGGCGCGGCTGGGTGAAGCGTTCACGCGATTCAGCCGGTATAGTCTCCGCAAAGCGCTGACGAAGTTCAGTTTCGTTGGCCAGATTTTCCGGCCCGACCACGTCCGGCATGGCGTCCTGATGCTCGTAGCTTTCTTCCAGCTTCTGGAAGGAGCAGGCAAGGTTGAGGATTGGTTTGTCCTGCTGGAGCGCGATTACACGGCGGGTCGAAAAACTGCCGCCGTCAAAATCGCGTTCTACCCGATAGGTGATTTCAAAATCTTCGCTGCCGGCCCGCATGAAATAGGCGTGCAGCGAATGGGCGATCCGGTCCGGCGCGACAGTGTCCTGCGCGGCCATCAGGGCCTGCGCAATCACCTGCCCGCCAAAGACGCGGCCGACACCGCCGGGCTTGCGCTTGCCGAGATACCAGCCATCGCCCATGCGCTGAACGGTGAGGAGCGAGGTTAGGTCGGAAACAAGTTGCTGAGGATCAGTCATGACCGGCCGTTTGCAGCGCCTTTGGGGCAAATGCAATGGCGGATCGGATGACGTTACGTCAGGCTTGGCGCGGACCTGTCGGTGCCGGACGCGACTTGCGCGCATAGCGGATTGTCGCGCCGACAATAGCGAAACCGCCCAGCATCTGCGCCCAGGCCGCAGGCTCCGGTACGCCGGCCAACGGTCGGAACGCATAAGCAGGGCCTGACGACAAGGCGGACAGTTGCGGCTTCGACGGGACGGACGGCTCATCCAGAGAGATCTTGACGGGTTCAGCCTCTGCTGCGCTCACCTTGATTGGCTGAGTCCCCAGCACCACCGGAATAGGGTCTGCACAGACCGGAACCGCCTGCGCCGTCTGTTGGACGGGCTTGCGGAGCGCGAGGCGGGCCCGCTTCGGCTGCTTGGCCTGCTTAGGGGCCGTTGCGGAGTGGACTGCCTTCCGAACAGCGGGAACCTGCGTGGTCACAACCGCCGTCCCGACAATCGGACAGATGCACAAAGCGGCCGCTTTTGCGGCCTTAGATGCTGCTACGCTACCGAGCACTTTTACCCCCTGACGAGCTATGCGCGGGACATCCCGCACCAATGCCCGCACTCATAACCACATCGAATATTAATCGTTCCGAAACGGTAGTGTCATTTTTCAGATCAGCAAAGCAGGAAATCCAAAAAGCGTCGCCAAATCGTGATAAATATCAAAGGTTACCGGATGGGAGCGGTTGGTAGAACCGGCTGCGTCTGCGCACTCGGTGCCCGCCGCGCCGTCAGAATTTTGATCGGCGGCGCCAGCATCTGGCCCTTCATATGCCCCTCACCTAGCGTGGGAGACGTCGGGGCGGCGTGGATTTTCCGGACAACCTCCATCCCGTCCACCACATACCCAAAGACGGCATAGCCCGCATTGTCGCCGGGCTGCGAGGGGTCTGCATCCAGCGCCAGCAGCGGGCTGACGAGGATCGAAAAATCCCCTGTCGCCGTGCCGGGTGCCCAGCGCGCCATGGAAAGTGCCCCCGACAGATGCTTGAGGCCAGTCTTGGTTGTTGGTTCGTGCGCGACCGGCTTCAGGATGCGCTTGGGGTCATTCTGCGTGCCACCCTGGATAAGGCCCTGCCCATTGCCCGCCTCGTCCGTGCCCAGCCGCATCGCGCGGTAGAAAACGGTGCCGTCAAAGCGGCGCTGGTCAACATAGCGCAGGAAGTTGGCGGCAGTCAGGGGGGCGTGCTCCCGGTCCACCTCGACAGTGATGTTGCCCTGCGATGTTGCAAGGATGACCCGCACCTTGGGCGCGGTATCGACCGGCTGGGGCGCGACGGGACGCGCCGCCGCCTTGCGCTGCGCAGCATCCGCAGGGGCAAAGGCCATCACCAGTGCGGCAAGCATCGCAGCCTTCAAAAGGCAAAGGCCCATGATGTGCCAAAAAGGGTGCATCCCTTTTCGCGCGCCAGCCAGCCGAGCCGCGGGAGCAAATAAGACAGCCAGATTCTTCATATCGCTGAACATGCCCCGTCTCCCCCATTTTAGGAAAGTGAAAAAAACAAGCTCCTGAGTCATTGCCAACCGACAGCCCTGCCTTCCCCACCGCCTTGACGCTGCCACACTGCCCGCCCATTGCCCGCTGATGACATCCTCCGCCTCCACCCCGAAAAGTGGCCTGCCCTTTGCACTCGGTGCGTACGCCATCTGGGGGGCGATGCCGATCTACATCAAGCTTCTTGGTGCGCTGTCCGCCTTTGAAGTGCTGGCGCATCGCATCCTGTGGTCGCTGCCTGTGGCGCTGGCCTGCGTGTTCGGCCTCAAGCAATGGAACGACTATCGGGCCGCGATGACGCAGCCGCGCCTTTTGGGCGTCATGCTGCTGAGTTCGGCGCTCATTTCGATCAACTGGACTGTCTATATGTGGGCAGTGATGCACCAGCAGGTGCTGGCGACAAGTCTGGGCTATTACCTCAACCCGCTCGTCAACGTGCTGCTGGGGCGCATCGTGTTGAAGGAACGGCTGAACCGTCCACAGGCGCTCGCCGTGGGCGTGGCGGCCACCGGCGTTGGCATCATGCTATTTCAAGAACCCGGCGCCATTTGGATCAGCCTGACACTGGCGCTCAGCTTCGGGAGCTATGGCCTCGTCCGCAAGATGGCACCTGTATCGGCTGTGCCGGGGCTCGCGGTGGAAGTCACTTTGCTTGCCCCGCTTGCCTGTCTGGCGCTCGCCGTTGGGCTGGCGAGCGACGACGGTTTTGGCAGTTCGACCGACACCAACCTTCTCCTGATGGGAAGCGGCCTCATCACTGCAATTCCGCTCCTGATGTTTGCGACTGCGGCCCGACGCATGAGCTACACCGCGCTTGGCTTCGTCCAATATATGTCGCCGACAATCGTGTTCTTCCTCAGCATCTTTGTGTGGCACGAACCGATCAACGCCGCCCGCCTCGCCTGCTTCGCGCTGATCTGGACCGCGATTGCGATCTTCAGCATTGATGCTTTGCACCGTGCCCGCAAACCCGCGGTGGACCCTGTCGCGCTGGATTGAGTGTAGTTTAGACTGAGCATGTGCTCCGGCGCAGGCCGGAGCCTAGGGGTGACAAAGCACGGAGCCCGTCCCCCCTGGACTCCGGCCTACGCCGGAGTACCGAACGCGCGAACCCAACAAAAAAGGGGCCGCATTTCTGCGACCCCTCTTTGAGTTCGTTGCTTGAAAAGCGCAGACGATCAGTCGTCGCTCTTCAGGAACGCCGGCATGTGATCGGGGTTGCCCCCTTCATTGCCTTCCGAGCTTTCCCGACGTGGGCCACGATCACCGCCGCGTCCGCCACCGGGGCCACGCTTGCGATCACCACCACCGCCGTCACGACGGGGACCACGATCCCCACGGTCGCCACGATCACCGCGCGGTTCACGCGGCTCGCGTGCCGGACGGGTGTCTTCGAGTTCGGCACCGGTTTCCTGATCGACGACGCGCATCGACAGGCGCACCTTGCCGCGCGGATCGATTTCGAGAACCTTGACCTTCACGGCCTGGCCTTCGGAAACGACATCAGTCGGCTTTTCGACGCGTTCGTTGCGCATTTCGGACACGTGGACGAGACCGTCCTTGCCACCCATGAAGTTCACGAAAGCACCGAAATCAACGATGTTGACGACCTTACCGTCATAGATCTTGCCGACTTCGGCTTCCTCGACGATGCCGAGAATCCACTTCTTGGCGGCTTCGATCTGATCGATGTCCGACGACGAGATCTTGATCACGCCTTCATCATCAATGTCGACCTTAGCGCCCGTGGTGGCGACGATTTCGCGGATGACCTTGCCGCCCGTACCGATGATGTCACGGATCTTCGACTTGTCGATCGTGATCGTTTCGATGCGCGGAGCATGTGCCGAAAGTTCGCTGCGGACTTCGTTCAAAGCCTTGGCCATTTCGCCAAGGATATGCGCACGGCCTTCCTTCGCCTGGGCCAGAGCCTTTTCGAAGATTTCCTTCGTGATGCCGGCAATCTTGATGTCCATCTGCATCGTGGTGATGCCTTCGGACGTACCGGCGACCTTGAAGTCCATGTCGCCCAGATGATCTTCATCACCCAGAATGTCGGACAGGATCGCGAAGTCCTTGCCTTCGAGGATGAGGCCCATGGCGATACCGGAGACGGGGCGCTTGATCGGCACACCGGCATCCATCATCGCAAGCGAACCGCCGCAGACCGACGCCATCGACGACGAGCCGTTGGACTCGGTGATGTCGCTGGTCAGACGGATCGTATAGGGGAACTCTTCCTTGGTCGGCAGGACGGGGTGCAGCGCGCGCCAAGCGAGCTTACCATGACCGATTTCACGACGACCCGGCGCGCCGAAGCGGCCGACTTCACCGACCGAATAGGGCGGGAAGTTGTAGTGCAGCATGAAGTTTTCGTAGCGCAGGCCACCAAGACCATCGATCATCTGTTCTGCATCCTTGGTGCCCAAGGTGCAGGTGGCGATCGTCTGGGTTTCCCCACGCGTGAACAGAGCAGAACCATGCGCGCGCGGCAGGAAGTGCGTTTCACCGACGATGGGACGGATCTGCGTGGTGGTGCGGCCGTCGATGCGGGTGCCGTCCTTCAGGATGGCGCCACGGACGATTTCCGCTTCCAGCTTCTTCATCAGCTTCTGCGCGGCCATCTGATCCTGCGGCGTGGCGTCAGCAAAAGCGTCCTTGGCCTTTGCACGTGCTTCGTTGAGCGCGTTGGCACGGGCCGACTTGTCGGTCAGCTTGTAGGCGGCGGCAATGTCCTTGCCGATCAGCTTCTTGAGCTTATCCTTGGCAGCGCCGAGATCTGCCTGAGCCGGCATGTCCCAAGGCTCCTTAGCGGCCTGTTCGGCCAGCTTCACGATGGCCTTCACAACTTCGCGGCAGCCATCATGCGCAAACAGAACGGCACCGAGCATGATTTCTTCCGAAAGCTCATTGGCTTCGGATTCCACCATCATCACGGCGTCGTAAGTAGCAGCGACAACGAGGTCGAGATCACCTTCGGCAACCTGTTCGTCGGTCGGGTTCAGGATGTATTCGCCGTTGAGATAGGTCACGCGTGCGCAGCCGATGGGGCCCATGAAGGGCACGCCCGACAGCGTCATCGCAGCCGAAGCAGCGACCATCGCCAGAATGTCAGGCTCATTTTCGCCATCATAGGAAAGCACCTGCGCGATGCAGTTGATTTCGTTGTAGAAACCTTCTGGGAACAGCGGACGGATCGGACGGTCGATCAGGCGGGAAACCAGCGTTTCCTTTTCTGTCGCGCCACGTTCACGCTTGAAGAAGCCACCGGGAATACGGCCGGCAGCCGAATATTTTTCCTGATAGTTGACGGTGAGCGGGAAGAAGTCCTGCCCTTCCTTCACTTTCTTTGCGGCCGTCACGGCGCACAGGACAACAGTTTCGCCAAGGGTCGCGATGACCGCGCCGTCGGCTTGACGGGCAACCTTGCCCGTTTCGAGTGTCAGGGTTTGTCCGCCCCACTCGATGGATACAGTTTTCGTGTTGAACATCATTTTTCCTTCAAACCGGCGGCCCTATGCCTGCCGGCTTCCTTCAAATGCGGACATCTGGTCCGCGCAACCGCACCTGTCACCGAATTGCGACAGGCCGGAATAAACTCCGGAAAAGTCTTCCGGATGTCAAAAGGGCGCCCGGAGGCGCCCTTCCAATTACTTGCGAAGGCCGAGCTTCGCGATGAGCGCCAGATAACGCTGCTGATCAATCTTCTTCAGATAGCTGAGCAGCGAACGGCGGGTGTTGACCAGCGTCAGCAGGCCGCGACGCGAGTGGTTATCCTTCGCGTGCGTCTTGAAGTGCTCGGTCAGGTTGATGATGCGCTCGGTCAGGATCGCAACCTGGACTTCGGGGGACCCCGTGTCGCCTTCGGTGCGGGCGTGTTCCTTGATGAGGGCAGCCTTGCGCTCAGTGGTAATCGTCATGTCTTCATTTCCTTCGACATCGGGCTTTTAGAGGTTGAAGCCGCGTTCCACCGTGACGGTGCCCTGTTGCACATCCACCAGCGCGACAGGCACTTCGGCCAGCGTTGCAAGATGAAGGCCGTTGGGTGCGGCAACCCCGGACAGGACACGCCCCTGACGGAGCGCTGCAGCCTGACCGGCTTCGAGAGCAAGCGCCGGGATGTCGTCCAGCGCTGTTCTCAATGGCAACACAAGGTCGCCAAGGGTGCGGGCCTTAGCGTTTTCGTCCAGTTTGTCCAGCGAAATCGCGCCATCCGGCCCGAATGGCCCCGCCTTAATGCGGCGGAGCATGGTGACATGGCCTACGGTTCCGAGTTCCAGCGCGATGTCGCGGGCAAGGCTGCGGATGTAGGTGCCTTTGGAGACTTGGGCTGTGAGGGTGATGCTCTCAACAAGCCCCTCCCCTTCAGGGGAGGGGTTGGGGTGGGGGCTTCCCGCCTGAGATGGCGTCCCTACTTCCCCACCCCAGACCCCTCCCCTGAAGGGGAGGGGCTCATGAATTTGGAGCCCATGGATCACAACATCCCGTCCGGCGAGGACAACGTCTTCGCCTGCGCGGGCAAGATCATAAGCGCGCTTGCCATCGACCTTCAGCGCCGAGAAGGCAGGCGGGACCTGCGTAATCGGCCCGGTGAACTCGGGCAGCTTCGCCTCGATTTCTGCCAATGTCGGCCGGACATCGCTCTGCGCAATCACCGTCCCTTCGAGATCCAGACTGTCGGTCTGGGTGCCAAAGGTGATGGTGAAGTCATAGACCTTGGACGCATCCAGCATCCGCCCGGCGAGCTTGGTCGCCTCACCCAGCGCGACAGGCAGCACACCGGTCGCCAGCGGATCAAGTGTGCCGCCATGGCCAACCTTGACCTTGGCATAGCCGCCTTCGCGCAGCGCCCGTTTCACCCAAGAGACGACATTGGTGGACCCCATGCCGAGCGGCTTGTCGATGACGATCCAGCCGTGGAGCGCATCAGGCGCGTCAGCCACGGACCTTTTCCATGAAATGCTTGCGGCACAGCGCTACATAGCGGTCATTGCCGCCAATCTCTGTCTGCGCACCTTCTTTGACGGCGTTGCCCGCCGCATCGACGCGCAGGTTCATGGTCGCCTTGCGCCCGCACTCGCAAACGGCCTTCAGTTCAACCAACGTGTCGGCGATGCCAAGCAGTGCGGCAGACCCCGGAAACAGTTCCGCCTGAAAATCGGTGCGCAAGCCATAAGCGACGACGGGGATGTTCGCTTCATCGGCCAACCGTGCGAGTTGAAGAACCTGATCGCGTGTGAGAAACTGCGCTTCATCCAGCAACAGGCAGGCAATTGGCCGGGTTGCGTTCTCAGCGGTCACTTCGGCCCAAAGATCCGTATCGGGAGAGAACTTGTGCGCATCTGCCTGCAGCCCGATGCGGCTGGTGATGACGCCGGTATCGTAGCGGTCGTCCAGCGCCGCGGTCCACAGCATCGTCTCCATGCCGCGTTCGCGATAGTTGAAATCGGCCTGCAGCAGCGTGGTCGATTTCCCCGCATTCATGCTGGCATAGTAGAAATAGAGCTTGGCCATTACTCGTCGCTGGTCAGGTCCTGCGCCACCTTGGGCGCGCGCAGCAAGGTGTCGATATGGGTGCCTTCATCAAAGCTCTCGTCCGCTAAGAACTTCAGCTTGGCCGCATATTTCTGCTGCACGCGCGACGCCACTTCGCGCTGGAGATACGCCGTGTTGGTCCGCAGCGCCTTCAGCACAGCTGCCTCATCCTTGCCGAGCAGCGGCTTGATGAACACTGTAGCGTGCCGCAGATCGGGCGACATGCGCACTTCGGTGACGGAGACGGGGTGCTTTGCGAGCAACTCATCATGCACGTCGCCGCGCATCAGGATTTCGGAAAGCACGTGGCGGACCTGCTCCCCCACGCGGAGGACGCGGACAGACCGGGTTTCGTCAGTATTGGTCATAACGGTCTCCGCTCCCTCCCCCGATAGGGAGAGGGATGCCGGTTAAATCGTGCGTTCGCGTTCTTCGACCTCGAAGGTTTCGAGATAGTCGCCCGCCTTGATGTCCGTGTGCGATTCAAACGTCACACCACATTCCAGACCGGCACGAACTTCGGGCACATCGTCCTTGAAGCGACGCAGCGAAGAAATCGCCCCGTTGTAGATGATGACATCGTCGCGGGTGATGCGCGCGCGCAACGCCTTGCGGATGAAGCCATCGACCACGAGGATACCGGCCGCCTTGCCATGCTTGCCTGCGGGGAAGACGTCCTTGATTTCGGCGCGGCCAACGACCGTTTCGAAATATTCGGGGCCAAGCTGCCCGGCCATGCCGGCGCGGATCTCATCAAGGAGATCGTAGATGACGTCGTAATACTTCAGCGCAACGCCGTTGCGTTCGGCAATTTCGCGGGCCTTGGCATTGGCACGGACGTTGAAGCCGATGATCGGCGCACCGGATGCGCGCGCCAATGTGACGTCGCTTTCGGTGATGCCGCCAACGCCTGCGTGCAGCACGCGGGCCTTGATGTCTTCGTTCGGGATCTTGGCGAGGCTGCCGACAATCGCTTCCACGGTGCCCTGCACATCGGCCTTGATGACCAGCGGATATTCCTGCGCCTGCTTTTCCTTGAGCGCGGAGAACATCGATTCCAGTGAGGCCGGGCCGGAGCCGGTCCGCTTGCGCGTGGCGACTTCGGCACGATAAGCCGCGACTTCACGGGCACGTGCTTCGCTTTCAACGACGGTCAGCGTATCACCCGCCTGCGGAACGCCCGTCAGGCCAAGCACTTCGACCGGCATGGACGGACCAGCTTCCTTGATCTGCATGCCCTTGTCGTTCGTCATCGCACGAACGCGACCGCTTTCAGCGCCAACGACGAAGATGTCGCCGGTCTTAAGCGTACCGCGCTGAACGAGGATCGTCGCAACCGGACCCTTGCCCTTGTCGAGCTTGGCTTCGATGACCTTGCCTTCAGCAGTACGGTCAGGATTGGCCTTGAGTTCGGAGATTTCAGCCAAAAGCTGGATCTTCTCGATCAGTTCATCAAGGCCGGTCTTCGTCTTGGCAGAGACTTCGACGTCCTGCACATCGCCCGACATCGCTTCGACCACGACGTCATATTGCAGAAGCTGCTCACGCACCTTTTGGGCGTTGGCTTCATGCTTGTCGCATTTGGTGATGGCGATGATCATGGGAACGCCAGCGGCCTTCACATGGTTGATCGCTTCCACCGTCTGCGGCTTGGGGCCGTCATCAGCCGCGACCGCGATCACGACGATATCGGTCACGTTGGCACCACGGGCGCGCATTTCGGTAAAGGCTTCGTGGCCCGGCGTGTCGAGGAAGGTGATCTTCGACTTATCCTTCATCGTCAGCTGATAGGCGCCAATATGCTGGGTGATGCCACCGGCTTCACCCGACACGACATCGGTGCCACGCAGGGCATCGAGCAATGAGGTCTTGCCGTGGTCAACATGGCCCATGATCGCAACGACCGGTGGACGCGTCTGCAATGTTTCGGGTGCATCCACGTCTTCATCATTGACGATATCGATGTCAGCATCTGACACGCGGACGATATTGTGGCCAAATTCAGTGACCAACAGTTCAGCGGTGTCCTGATCAATGGTCTGCGTCAGGGTGACGGGCATGCCCATCTTAAACAGCGCCTTCACAAGGTCCGCACCACGTTCGGCCATACGGATGGCGAGTTCCTGAACGGTGATCGCTTCCGGAACCTGCACGTCACGGACCTGCTTGACGGACGGACCTGCCTGATGGGCACGCTTGTCCTTTTCACGTGAACGGCGAAGGGCGGCCAGCGAGCGGGCACGGACGTCACCGTCGTCGCCCAGAGCGCGCGTTACGGTCAGCTTGCCATGTTGGCGGCGGTCATCGACGACACGGCCACGGTTGGGACGCGCAGGCGCACCACCGGGGCGACGGGCGCCACGATCATCATCATCACCAACCGGGGCGACAGGAGCGGGGACTGCGGGCGCATTGGCCGCACGCTCGGCGGCAAGAGCTGCCTGACGTGCTTCTTCTTCCGCCAAAACACGGGCCGCCTCAACAGCAGCTTCTTCGGCCCTACGATTATCTTCAGCGCGGCGCTTTTCCTCCTCGCTGGATTCGCGCCGTTGAATATCTTCACGGCGGCGGGCTTCTTCCAGCATCGACAGACGCGCTTCTTCTGCCTCACGCAGCAGCTTGGCCTGCATTTCCTGACGGGAAAGCGGTGGCTCATAAGCCTTCGGTGCGGGTGGCGGCGGTGGCGGCGCGGCAACGACCGGCGCGGGCGCGGGTGCTTCAGCCACAACAGGCGCTTCAGCGACGGCGGGCGTTTCGGCGACTTCGGCCTCACCGGGCTTCCCGATAACGCGACGGCGCTTCACTTCGACCACAACGGTGTTCGACCGCCCGTGGCTAAAGCTCTGCTTCACCTGGCCGGTTTCAACCGTCCGCTTGATACCCAGCGGTGCGCGCATGCCCAGCTTCGGTTTGTCGTTAGAGTCGCTCATTCGCTTTTCTCGCGTCCTTCAATCAAATCAACATGCGCCGCGCCCCCGTGGACCTCAGGCGCATTTTGCGCAAGGCCATCGAGAGTTTGGCGTCCTATAAAATGGTGCCAGCGGTCTACCGCTTGCCCGACACGACCGGCTGCCAGCTTGTCTGTTACGGCAATATGGACAACGTTTTCGCGGCCCAAGGCTTGACTTAACATAGCGCGTCCGGCCGTAATTACCAGTCCCGCTTGGCCACTGCCCTCGCTGTCGGAGCCGACCCGCCAAGCTTGATCCAGCTTTCGGTTGCCATCGGTTCCCGCATCTTCTGCATGGATGAGGAGCCGGACCTTGCCGGCCCGCGCCGCTTCCGCAATCCGGTCCGACCCGGTCAACAGCATACCCGCCCGAGATTCCAGTCCCAGCCGGTCCAGCGCAGTGCGCGCCAAGGCCGCTTCGATAAGGTCCGGCAGATCATCAGGCGCCGTCACACCGCCCGATTTAAAAGCACGCGCAAGGGCGCCTTTCAGCTTGCCCTTGGCGATCGCCTCTTCGAGCGTGGGACGGTCAACACCAATCCACGCGCCCCGGCCCGGAGCGCGCGCGCGGACGTCGGGCGCGACAACATTGTCAGGCCCGACCGCGAGGCGAATGAGGCCCGACTTCGGACCCCGTTCACCTGTAATTATGCAACGACGTTCTGGTTCATGCTGAGGTTCCCGCATCGGCGGTCTCCTCGTCGGCGAACCAGTGTGCACGGGCTGCCATGATGATCTCGTTGCCTTGCTCTTCCGACAGGGCATAATCTGAAAGCACGCCGCCGCGGGCTTCAGTGGTGTTGGTGCGGTTACGACGACCTTCATCGCGACGCTTGCGCTCGACCAGTTCGTCGGTGGCAAGATCAGCCAGATCGTCGAGCGTCTTGATGCCGGCCTTACCGAGCGTGACGAGCATCGCTTCGGTCAGATGCGGCAGCTCGGCCAGAGCGTCTTCAACGCCCAGAGCCTGACGCGCCTCACGGTTGGCGACTTCGCGGCGATCCAGCGATTCCTGCGCACGCTCCTGAAGTTCGGACGCGATTTCATCGTCCAGACCTTCGATGGAGGCGATTTCATCCGGCTGGACGTAAGCGATTTCTTCCATCGTGCTGAAGCCTTCGGCGACAAGCAGCTGGGCGAGCGTTTCATCAACGTCGAGTTCCTGCTGGAACATTTCCGACTTCTCGATGAATTCGCGCTGACGCTTCTCGCTCGAATCCGTCTCGGTCATGATGTCGATGGCCGAGGCGGTCAGGATCGAGGCAAGACGCACATTCTGGCCGCGACGGCCGATGGCGAGGGAGAGCTGATCGTCAGGCACGACGACTTCGATGCGCTCTTCTTCCTCATCGATCAGCACGCGGCTGACGGTGGCGGGCTGGAGCGCGTTCACAACAAAGGTCGCCATGTCGGTCGACCAAGGAATGATGTCGATCTTTTCGCCCTGAAGTTCCTGCACAACCGCCTGAACGCGGCTGCCCTTCATGCCGACGCAGGCGCCGACCGGATCGATGGAACCGTCGTGGCTGATGACGCCAATCTTGGCGCGGCTTCCTGGATCACGGGCGCAGGCCTTGATCTCGATCACGCCGTCGTAAATTTCCGGCACTTCCTGCGCGAACAGCTTGCGCATGAAATCTGGGTGCGCGCGGCTCAGGAAAATCTGAGGTCCACGGTTTTCACGACGGACGTTGAAGATGAGCGCGCGGACGCGGTCATTGATGCGGAGCACTTCGCGCGGGATCTGCTGATCGCGGCGGATAACGCCTTCGGCACGGCCAAGATCAACCACGACATGGCCGAACTCGACACGCTTGACGACGCCGGTGATGATCTCACCCGCGCGGTCCTTAAACTCTTCAAACTGACGTTCACGCTCAGCATCGCGGACCTTCTGGAAGATCACCTGCTTGGCGGCCTGAGCCGCAATACGGCCGAACTCGATCGGAGGCAGCGGGTCGACAATGAAGTCGCCCAGCGCGGCGCCCGGCTGGAGCTTCTGGCCGTCCTTCAGGCTGACCTGCTTGAAATAGTCATCCACTTCTTCGACGACTTCAACGACGCGCCACAAACGCATGTCGCCCGACGTCGAATCGATCTTCGCGCGGATGTCATTTTCAGCACCATAACGTGCGCGGGCGGCACGCTGGATGGCGTCTTCCATCGCCTCAAGCACGATCGCCTTGTCGATCAGCTTTTCGCGAGCAACCGCGTCGGCAATAGCAAGAAGCTCAGCCTTATTGGCAGAGACGGCGTTGGACATGGGTCTTACCTTTCCACAGAAATGACGTCCGCACCCTCGGAAGAGAGCGGCGCGGTGGCTTTGATGAGCGCATCGGTCAGCAACAATTTGCCGGTACCGATCACGGAATAGGGTATGCGCACTGTTTCGCGCGTTTTCGACGTGATGATGACAATCACATCATTTTCCAGCTCGCAAAGACGGCCTTCGACCTGCTTGCGGCCTTCAAAACCGTCTGGAATCCGCACGCGGGCATCAAAGCCCTTCCAATCGGCATAATCTTCCAACCGGGTGAGCGGACGGTCAATGCCCGGCGAGCTGACTTCCAGCCGATAAGCCTCCTCAATGGGATCAAGCTCATCGAATAAGTCGGATATGGCACGTGACAGAGCGGCGCAGTCCTCGATGACCAGCTGACGCGTGTCGGGCCGTTCGGCCATCACCTGCAGCGTGGGGTCGGTCGTGCCGCCGAACATCTTGACGCGCACCAGCCGCAACCCCTGGGCTTCCGCCAGAGGTTCTATGAGTGCTGTCAGTGCGGCGATATCCGCCATCAGGTCTCCGTCAATTTGGTCGTGTAAAAAACAATGCGGTCTCGGCGCCGGAACCGGTTGGTTTCGACCTCAACATTTATAACGATGTCGAGAAGACGATGATCCTATAGTCGGCAGCGCCGCCAACGGCAAGCGGAGTCTCACCCGCCCGCCATATGGGCGCACGCAGCGATCTTTTTTGGCCGGCACGCACAATTAAAACCTCCATAATCACGCTTTCTTAATCCAAATTGGTTCTAAAGGGTTCTGCGAACAGTGGGGGTTCGAATGTCTACGACTTGTCCGATTACTGAAGAGCGCAGGGAACCGCGTTGGCCGGTATCGATGCCGTGCAAGCTGCGCTGGACCAACGGCCTCAAAATGGACGCTGAAGTGATCGATATCACGTCGGCGGGCTGCCGCGTGCGTTATACAGCCGCCGCCCCCCGCTGCGGATATCTCCTCTTATCCTTTGGCAACTACAATTCTTTCGACGCAGAGATGGTCTGGGCAAAAGACGGCGAGGCCGGCATGGCGTTCCGCCCGGCACTCCACTCCGCCGTGCTTGACCATATCGTCCGTGCAAACCCGGCAGCCGACACCAACGCCTAACTCCGTTTCCGCCTATCCCTTTGACGGCCCATTGCAATCGCGATAGGGAACATAAAAGGAACGATTGAACCGGCGGCAAGAATGGAAGAGGCGCACATCCGAAAGGTGATCCATATCGACATGGACGCCTTTTTTGCGTCCGTCGAGCAGCGTGATGCGCCAGAACTTCGCGGAAAGCCTGTTGCGGTCGGGGGCGGTGGCGCCCGGGGGGTCGTTGCGGCGGCCAGTTATGAAGCCCGCACCTTCGGCGTCCGCTCTGCCATGCCCTCAGCGCGCGCACGGCGGCTCTGCCCGGACCTGATCTTCGTGCCCCCTCGCTTTGACGTCTATCGGCACGTGTCTGGCCAGATCCGCGACATTTTCTTGTCCTGGACGCCCCTCGTCCAGCCATTGAGCCTTGATGAAGCCTATCTGGACGTCACCGAAAACCTGAAGGGAGAGCCATCCGCCACACGCATTGCAGAGGCGATCCGCGCCCAGATCAAAGCGAAGACGTCCCTCACGGCATCGGCCGGCGTGTCTTACAACAAGTTCCTCGCCAAAATCGCCTCAGACATGGACAAGCCCGATGGGCTCTATGTCATCAAACCAGCACAGGGCGCGGACTTTGTGGCCGCGCTGCCGGTGCGCAAATTCCATGGGGTCGGCCCTGCCACAGCGGCGAAAATGGAAGGCTATGGCATCATCACCGGAGAAGATTTGCGCAGCCGGAGCCTTGATTTCCTGCAACTCAAGTTCGGTAAAGCAGGCCATTACTACTATTGGGCGGCGCGCGGCATCGATAACCGACCGGTCAATCCCAATCAGGAACGCAAATCCATTGGCAGCGAAACAACCTTCAGAAGCGACCTGACGACCTATGAAGCGTGCATGGCCGAACTACATGGGCTTATCGAAACCGTCTCGCGCCACTGCAGCCGTCGCGATCTTGCCGGAAAAACGGTCACACTCAAACTCCGCTATGCCGATTTTCGCACCGTTACCCGCAGCCGCACCGTTTCCCGCCCGGTCAGCGATGCTGAGACCATCCGCGACATTGTGGCCCTCCTGCTGAACGGACTGATGCCGCTGCCGCAGGGCGTGCGGTTGCTGGGGATCACTCTTTCGGGCTTTTCCGACTCGCGACCGGACGCCCCAGCCTCTCAGGCTGGACTGTTCGGTGCAGAACTTTAGGGGCGGCACCCAAGTTTCGATGCCAGAATGACAGGACATGATTTTGACCAAGGTGCGAAAACATCCCCGTTTTCAGGGTTAATCGACCCTTTCCTATCGCAACGACGCCAAATTGGTATCGCTTCCGATTGAGCGCATAGCGCCGATGACAGAAGATGATCTTCTGAACGTGGTTTTCCACGCTCGGGTCGCACAAACTTGTCACTACGCATAATGACAGTCATGACGCAGGTGGACCCGTTCCACCTGCGTCCTTTTTTTGGGCTCGCCCGAAGGGTTCAGAGATGACGCGCAAATCCATCGGTCTTTTCAGAATAGCTGAACGCGCGACGGTGCTCGATGTTGTTCACCTTGCCGCGATTATCAGCTGCTCGGCATGGACCGCCAATCTCATCATCGAGGATCGCTTTGGCTCCGTTCAAACGGCCGCGGTGCAGATACTGCACGGCTTTCAGGCGAGCCCAGAAAGCCCGCGCCTCACCATCCGGCTCGACGAGGTTGTCATAGCTCCCGCGCGCTGAAGCGAGGTCCATCAGAGCCCGTTTGCGAAGCTCACAATATCGGCGATACGTGCAGGCTTAGACAGGCAGCCCGATGGCATGATCGGCAGAGCGGAAATCTCTTCGGCATCCGGCGTGCGCCCACTGAGCACCAGAAACTTGAGATGACGGGCGGCTAATTCCGGATCCTGTGCGACCCGACGGATCAAATCCAGTCCGCTTTCCGTGCCCAGCCCCAAGTCAACCAACGCACCCTTTAGCGACGGATATTCCCGCAGCTTGGCAAGGGCTGCATCCACCGAACCGGCACAGGCCGCGACATGGCCAAAGCTATCGAACAGCTCTGCCATTTCCGCGGCCAGGTCGGCTTCATCTTCGACCACCAAAATGGCAGGCGCATCGGCGACGGGCGATGCCACTGGCACAGCGGGGGCAGGAGGGACATCAACTGCGAATTGCCCTGTCACGTCGGCCTCGACGCCTGAAAGATTGCGCTCAACAGCGGCCAGCAATTCATCAAACGACACTGGTTTGATCAGGCATTCCTTTGCGCCAAGGCTGCGCAGCGTTTCAATCGTTTCGTGGTCGCCATAGGCTGTCATCATGATCATGATCGGTGATGCGATGCGCGAGCTGCGCACCGCCTTCAGGATGCCGATGCCGCCAAGGCTGGGCAGCTGGACGTCGCACACGACAAGACGCGGACGGAAAAGCTCAATCGCCGCAATTGCCTCTCCGCCATCGCCGCGATCGAGCACGTCATATCCCTCGCCCTGCAGCAGATCGACAAGATCGAGCCGGAGAGCTTCTTCGTCCTCCACGATGAGGATGCGGGCGTCGGTCATTCTGTCACCTCTTCTGTACGCTTGGACTTGCGCGACGCACCGGCAAGGCGGAAACGCAGGAATACGCAGGTGCCGCCATCTTCTCCATCTGCCACACGGATTTCGCCGCGGTTGGTGGTCGCAAAGACACTGGCCAGATGCAGGCCGATGCCAGACCCCGTGGTGCCGGTTGCATTGGCCCCGCGATAAAATCGATCGAAGATATGCGGCTTATCTTCCTCCGCAATGCCACTGCCATAGTCTGTCACAGTTATAATCGCGTTGAACTGCTTGCGTTCAACACGGACATCAATTGGCTTTTCAGGCGGCGAATATTTGTCGGCATTTTCAAGGACCGCAATCAGCGTGAGACGCATGAGTTCTGTGTCGGCGAGAACGACAAGATCGGGCTCCGCGAAAACATTGAAGGCGCGGTCAATGCCAGTCGCTTGGAATTCATTGCAGACTTCGACAATCAGTTTGCCGAGGTCAACCGCCACCATTGGCGCTTTGCCTTTACCGCTATCAATGTCGAGAAGACGAACAAGACGCGTCAGCAGGCCTGCAATTCGCCCGGTTGATCGGCGCATCTTCTGGGCGCGCTCAATAACGCCTGTCGGTTCCAGACTGCTCGCCCGGCGTTCCAGGATTTGCGCGCTGGAATCAATGACGGCAAGCGGTGTACGGATCTCGTGGCTCATGACGCGCATGAAGCGGCGTTGGGTTTCGTTGGCTTCACGTTCCTTTTCAAGCGCCGCTGCCACGAGTTTTTCCTGCGCCTGGCTGCGGGCTTCGGCCGCAGACAGCTTCCTGTGCACGTCCATCAGATGCATGCCGAACCGGTCAATCTCTTCGACTTGGGACCCGCTGAATTCTGGGTCCTTCCCTCCGCGCGTCATGGTTTCGACCACGCCGGACAGCTGCTCAAGCGGCTGGGCGACGACATAGCTCATTCGGCGCGACCGCACATAGAGGAACGCGAAATAACCGAGGTAGAAGAGCACGAGGATCACCAACATGATGACGGTCGCCCGCGTATATTGCGCGCTCAGATTATCGGCCGTCTTGTTGATGTTTGCTTCGGTGCCAACGACAACGAGATGCCAGGCCGGGCCGTCCACTTGGGCAAAAGCGGCAATGCGCTCAGTTCCGCCGAGATTGAAATGAATATAGCCGCGGCCCTTGTCGAACACCGCCTTGCCAAGCGCCCGGGTATCTTCCCGCCTCAACAGGTTGAACTGGCCAGGCTTGTAGGTGTTCTTCGCAATTGCCTTGGCATAGCTGTGCTCCGTGAGTTCGCGGACGCCCAGGTCCTTTTCTCCGGACGGTTGCAGAGCAATGATGGTGCCATCGCGTCCGATAAGCATGGCGTAGGCGTTCCAAGGCAGATCTGTTGCCAGAAGATGGTCGACGATAGACCGGATCGTCACGTCAATGCCGACCACGCCTTCAAGCCGGTTACCGATGTAGACCGGCGCGATGGAGGAGACCATCCAGCCCTGCCCAGCGGGGTCGATATAGGCGTCGGTCCAGACTGCTTTGCGTTTGGGATTGTGCGCTGAATCCGCCTCAAAATAGAAATTGAAGGACGGGATGTTCATGCGCGCGGGATAAGTCGACGTATCGAAATAGGGATAGATGCGGTTGTAGCTGTCAAACGTGTTGAAATAGACTTGGGACACCAGCGGATTGCTGTTCTTGATATCGGCCATCAATGGGTCGAGCCGTTGTGTCCGCCAAACCTTTGCCAGCGCCGCATCATCAATCGGAATGACACCGCTGAAGAAGGACGCCGTCGTCCCATTGTCTCTTATGGTGCGAAAGGCGCCATTTTTATCGAAGGCATAACGCGACCGCTCTTCCGCCGTCGGCGTGGCTTCCGTCAGAAGGGCGCTGCGCGTCTGCAACGCAAAGATGGACGTCATGCTGGTCACACCGCGCAGTGTTTCCGAAATGGTCGTCGCCTCCCGCGTGGCGATGTCTTCAAGATAGCTGTGGGAGACTTCCTGCACGGTGCTGATATTGGTGTCGTAGCTGAGCCGACCGCTGAACCAGAAAACGGTGAGGAAGCTTATCTCGATGACCAGCAGTGGGATCACGGCCGACCGGAAAAGCGCGCGCCAGAACCAGTCCTGGAGCGAAACACGCGCCTCTAAGATGCTGCCTTTGATCAATCGACTTTCCCACCGGTGCTACGGCACCCCAAATTCTATGATGTTAACGGCAGCAGACGCCTACCCTTCACACCTTACCAAACCGGCTGAAAGCACTGCGGATGGCGATCTGCCTCTTAGCATGCTGGGGTCACTAAAGTCTTAACATTGCTTTAAGGGAACTGTGCCAAATTGCTGCAATCTGGCACTATCTCCGTTTCGCCAAAGCACCGAAAGCCAGTAACTCCTAAGGAATCGGGACCGTTCTAGGGAGTGGAGATCGGACCACGATGAGACAGATCGCGTCCAGGCGATCAATTTACGGTGGGGTGAACAGGACGTTATGTTGAAAGAAACTATCAAGCCCTCTCAAGAGATGGCGCTCAATATCCTTCTTGTTGATGACGATAAGGATCTGCTTGTCGAGCAGGCGGACCTCCTTGATGCGTTGGGCTATAGCTGCCGAACCGCAACTACGGCTGAAGAAGCCAAGGCCGTCTTCCACGGGCACCACGACATCAATTTGGTCATTTCCGATTGGTCACTTCCTTCAGGAAATGGCCTTGATTTGATCAAATCCCTCGGTGAAATGAACCGGAATGGCCGCAATTTTGTCGGCATTTTGTTGACGGGCTACCCCTCAATCGAACTCGCCGTGCAGGCAATGCAGGATGGATTCGTCGATTTCCTAAGCAAGCCAGTTTCCCGTGAAATGTACGAGGCCGCTTTGAGCCGCGCCAGCGAACGGTTGGCCGGACAGGCACAGGCAAATTCGGACACCAAGGTCGTCGAATCGGTCGCGAGCATTCAGGAGTCCTTGAACGCGCTGATGGGCAAGTTGGGTCTTCAGGATAAAGAAACGACGACATCTGATGAAGATGTGGCCGCATCGATCCGGAACCCGAATTCGGTGCATCCTGCCGTTCTCAAATCGATCATCAAGGCGCGCCGCAACCGTCAGAAGTATTTTGAAGGGGATCTGTTCTCCGATCCGTCGTGGGACATCCTTCTGGAACTGACGGCAGCGCACGTTGAAAACCGTCAGGAATCAGTGACGAGCGTCGCGATCGCGGCGTCAGTGCCGGCATCCACCGCCATCCGCAAAATCCGCGAACTTTCTGATCGCGGCCTGTTGAAGCGCTGGACGGATCCGACGGATGCCCGCCGAATCTTTGTTGCGTTGACCGAGGATGCATCAAAGCGGATGCTTGCGATGCTCGCCAGCGCCGAGAATGCGCCAATCATCTGACGATCTGATGGGCGCAACGCGAAAGCAGGATAACAGGACAGCCATCGGCCAGCAGGCGCCGGTGTCTGTCCTGCTGCGGGAATTTCGGGCGCTCATCACCCAGCGGATCCGGCAGTTGACCGGCATCCCCACCCGAAGCGAGCGCCTGACGCTCTCCACCATGCGTGCGATGCATGGCGCCGGTGCCGTTATTGCCGGAGAAGATGTCCGCTGGGATCCTGTGCGTGAACGCGTCAGTATGACCGTTCGGGGTGAAGGGGACGTTCCTCATATCGCCGAATGGTCCATTCGCGGCGTTGATGCGCGCACCTTTGAGGATTCCCGCTCAGATCAGCTTTTGGCAAACTGCTTTTGGGCAGAGACCCCGGCAGGCCCCAAATGGTGCGGACTGTTTGCCAGCGGCAATACTGGCCCGGGCCAGTGGCGTTCCGGCAGCGTGATCGAAATGCGCCGTGCGGAAGGGCGACGGGATGCGCCGCGGGATGACCGGCTGACGCAGCTGGGCGCTATGGCTTCCACGCTGAGCCATGAACTCAAGCAGCCGCTAGCCACCATCGCCTTTGCAGCAGAAAACGGGAAGCTGCGGCTCGTCGGACAAACCGACACCCGCAGCGAAAAGGCGCTCGAAAAGTTCGACAAAATCCTCGAACAGGTGGAGCGCGCCCGGAACATCACAGGCAAGATGCTCGCCCATGCCAAGGCGGAGGCGGACGCCACTGCCGAGTTTGATCTGGAAGCTGCCATCCGCGCTGCCCAGTCGCAAGCCGCTGGCCTCCTCGTCCGCGACGACATTCAATATGGCGAAACCGCGATCCCCGAGCACGCAACAATCCTCGGCTTTTCGCGGCTGTCGTTCGAGCTGATCATGCTCAACGGCATCCGAAATGCTGTGCAGGCCATCGCCGAGGCACGCGCCAAACATCTGGTGACGCGCGGACGCATTGATATCGCCGTGAAACGCATCGGCACCGGCAGCCTTGCGGTGTCCATCATCGATGATGGTGCCGGCATCTCGCCTGAGATTGCCGACAAGCTGTTCAGCCCCTTTGCCACCTCTAAGCAGGGAGAGGAAGGCAACGGCATTGGCCTCCACATGTGCCGCCAATTGGTTGAGAAGGTCGGTGGAACGCTGGACCTCGTCTCTAACCCCGATGCGCGCGGCGCGCGGCTGGTGATGACCTTCCCTGAAAGCGCGGTGCGTTTCACCTCGCTGGGCAGCTGGCAGCAGGGCTAAGCCGCCAGAAACGAAATCTGCCGCCAATCGCGGTGGAACTCCCGACTGCAAGATGGCATAGCATTGCTCGACTGCGCCCGTGCGATGGCGCGCCAAGTGGAGGATAGACGACATGGCCGACCAACCCGATCCCGCGAACAACCAGCCACCGGGCTATGTCCCGCCAAAGGTCTGGGTCTGGGACACAGCCAATGGCGGCGCCTTTGCAAACATCAACCGCCCCATTTCCGGCGCGACGCACGACAAGGAATTGCCGATCGGCAAGCATCCCCTGCAGCTCTATTCCATGGGCACACCCAATGGCGTCAAGGTCACGATCATGCTCGAAGAGCTGCTCGCGCTTGGCGTGACCGCAGCGGAATATGACGCCTGGATGATCATGATCGGAACGGGAGACCAGTTCGGCAGCGACTTTGTGGCGATCAATCCGAACTCGAAAATCCCGGCGATGATGGACCATAGTGTCAGCCCGCCCGTCCGCCTGTTTGAAAGCGGCTCGATGCTCTTCTACCTTGCGGAAAAGTTCGGCCATTTCCTGCCAACCGAAACGCACAAGCGCGCAGAGACGATGAACTGGCTGATGTGGCAAATGGCGTCGGCCCCCTATGTCGGCGGTGGCCTTGGCCATTTCTATGCTTATGCACCGTTCAAGATGCAGTACCCGATTGACCGGTTCGCCATGGAGACCAAGCGTCAACTGCACGTGCTCGACACGCATCTTGCCACCAACAAATACATGGTCGGCGACGATTACACGATTGCCGATATGGCCATCTGGCCCTGGTATGGCTCCATCATGCGTGAAGCCTACAACGCGCAGGAATTCCTGAACGTGAAGGAATACACCCATCTCGACCGCTGGGTGACAGAGGTCGGCAAGCGCCCCGCCGTCATCCGTGGCCGCATGGTCAACCGCACCTTCGGCCAGCCGGAAACCCAACTGCGCGAACGCCATGACGCGAGCGATTTTGACAATAACCGCGAAGACATGGTCATCGCCCGCGACGGCAAGCGCATCTGACCAAGAGCGGCGGGATGGCAGTAGACAGGCAACGCTACCATCCCGTCTATGCGGGCATGGCCACGACCATCTTTGAAAAGATGTCGGGCCTGTCGCGTGAATTGGGCGCGATCAACCTCGGTCAGGGGTTTCCCGATGATCAGGGCCCGCCCGAGCTGATCGCTGCCGCCTCCCGTGCGCTGGCGGAACGTTCCAACCAATATCCGCCTATGGTAGGCGTTCCGGAACTGCGGGATGCTATTGCGGCCTTCTATACGCGGCGTCAGGGCCTATCGCTCTCCCGCGAGCAGGTGATCATCACCTCCGGCGCGACCGAGGCAGTTGCCGCCGCTCTTCTTGCTCTGGTCCAGCCGGGCGATGAAGTGATCGTCTTTGAACCGGCCTATGATGCTTATGCGCCGATGATCCGCCGCTGCGGCGCGACGCCGGTCTTTGTGCGCCTCGCCCCGCCCGACTGGCGCTATGAGCAAGAGGCGATTGCGCGCGCGATCACGGCGCGCACACGCGTCCTCATCCTCAATGATCCGCTCAACCCGACTGGATCTGTCGCCAGCGACACCGAACTTGCCATGCTGGCGGACATCTGTGTCAGGCATGACCTTGTCGCCATCTGTGATGAGGTGTGGGAACAGGTCCGTTTTGACGGGCAGCCGCACCGCTCCCTGCTGACGTATCCCGGCATGGGGGACCGCACCCTCAAGATCGGATCAGCCGGCAAGATTTTTGGCGTGACGGGATGGAAAATCGGGTGGATGTGCGCCGCACCGGAGATGGCGAGGATGGCCGCCCGTGCGCATCAGTTTCTAACCTTCACGACACCGCCTGCCCTGCAATATGCCGTCGCCGAGGGTCTGACCGACGATACGCTTATCGACAGCCGGACAGCAGGCTGGGCGGCCTCCCGCCAACAGTTGAATGACGGGCTGGTCCAGGCCGGCTTTGCCGTGCTGCCGGGGGTCGCAACCTGGTTCACCTGTATCGACCTTGCAGCCTCTGGCCTTGCGCTTGATGACGTGACCTTTGCGGACCGCGCCATCCACGAGGCGGGCGTTGCCAGCATTCCCGTGTCTGCCTTGTTTGACGACGGCAGCCCCTCCTCCATCGTCCGGCTATGCCATTGCAAAAGCCCGGAGATGATCGACACAGCCGTTGCGCGGATGGCGGCGTTCCGAGTGGCCAACGGCACATAAAGACGGCGCCGGAGTTTCCCCCGGCGCCGCAATTTCCCAGAGCCCCGCTGCCGGGGCTCTGGCAGGAGAGTCTCTTTAAAACTCGAACTTAACCGAAGCCGAGATCGTCCGTCCGGCGACCGAACGGGCAATCGAGGTATCATACGCCCCGTTGGCATCGGTATCGAACAGGCGGGTCTGGTCCCCTTCGGTAAAGCCAGCCTTGTTGAACAGGTTGTTCGCATTGACTGACAGGGTCAGATTGTCACGGACCTTCACGTTCGCAAAGGCGGTGACTGTGGCGAAGCCCGGCTGCACGAAGCGGTTTTCAAAGTCGACATAGGACTTGGACGTCCCGTTGACCGCACCGCCCAGCGTGAAGCGCTCGGCAAAGGTGTAGGACGCGCCAAGGTTGTAGACCCAATCCGCCTGACGCTGTGGCTTCAGGCCGTTGCGCGCCGGATCATTAAAGTCCTGCTTGGCCTGTGCGTCCGTCCAGGCACCGTTGCCGAACAGGTTGAAGCCGCCAATGTCATAGTTGAACTCAAGCTCGACACCGCTCGACGTGTAGATGCCACCGGTCGCGAGGTTGGTGGTGATCGAGAAGTTGCGCAGGTTCGCACGACCGTTGAAATAGGTCACATAAAGCGAGAGCGATCCGGGGATGGATGCGCTCGTTTCACGCCATTTCACGCCCGCTTCGATCTGACGGGTTGAGTTGCGAAGCAGGCCCGGTGCCACGATCTGCGCATTCGAGAAAGCCCCGAACTGACGGTCGAAGTTCCAGGTCGTGCCGCGGCTGTAGCGGCTGAACACGGCCAGATCATCGTTGATCTTGTAGTTGGCACCGAACGAGTAGGACGTGCCCGACAGGCTGTCCCCAATCGTGCCGCGCGTGGCCGGATCGTTGATCGGCACGCCGATTTCCGCCGGGCCGATGCTGCCATTCTTGTTCACGTCGACATTGCGGGCCGAGCTGAACTGCGCAAAGCCGCTATAGTGCATCGTCTCGCGGCGCAGTGAACCGTCGAGATTGATCGCGCCAAATGTCGCGTTCAGGCCGCCATAAACGGCGTCCACATCTGCCTGCATGTCCCAAAGGATGTTGCAGCAACCGCCGAACGCGCCGTTATAGGTGTAGACACCCGCTTCGGTGAAACCGGGGACGTTGATGATCGCGGCATCGTCCTGCGTGGACACGAGCATCCGGCCCCAATGCCAGGTCTGCTTGAAGTTCTGGACCATCTTGAAATAGCCCGCCGACGCCGTGATGTCGCCACCCGCTGTTTCAAACGTCTTGGTCACGCGCAGGTCGTTCACGAAATTGCCCATATCGTTCAATTCAGTGTCAAACAGGGCGACTTCGGTGATGAGGTTGTTGCCCGTCAGCGCGAGAAGCGAGGCCGAGTTTACAGGCTTACCCGCATTCGGGCCATTGAAGAACACAGCCGTCGCGCCGGGACCAAAATTGGTCGACAAATAGCGGTCGGCAGCGTTGGCCGCATGGGTGAACGGCGCCACGAAGCGACCGTTCTGGTTGGCGTAGCGGATCTTGTTGTTGACGGTGAGGCCAGCCCCGAGATCAAATTCAAATTCGCCACCGATGGTCTGCGATTTGGTGTGGATGCCATTGCGCAGATCACTGTAGATCAGGTTTCCGCTCGGATCGACGATCGGGAAGCTGATGAGGTTCGGGCTATGAAGCGTCTGCGTCGCGGCGTTTAGGCCGGGCAGGCTGTTGGTGAGAACACCCAGCGTCTTGCCGTAATTGGCAGCCCCTGCCGCTACTGCTGCAACCGAACCGGCCACTTCGGTGATGCGCACCGTCTGCGGCATGTAGGTCGCGTCTTTCTTGTCGATGACCTGACCATAGACACGCACGAAGCCGCCATCGAATTCCTTGGTCAGGCTCGCACGGAACTTGCCGCCGTCAACCGCATTGAAGCCTGCATTCCGAATGTCGCCGCCAATCTGATAATGGCCGCCAAGATGGAAGTAGAGATCATCGGCAAGGCTGGCGCCATATTCGGCGTCGACGCGCGTGTCCTTATAGTCCACGCCCTTCATGAACTGGATGCTGCCGCCTTCGGTCTTCCCCGTCTTGTTGATGAGGTTGATGATGGCACCATTGCCGTTGGTGGTCAGCGTCGCTGCGCTGCCGCCGCGCACCGATTCAATACGGGCGAGCGTCGCGTCCACCTTCACAAAGCCATCCGCAGGCGCAAAGTTGTGATCGCCGAACAACAGGACGGGCAAGCCATCTTCCTGAAGCGAGATGAACTGCGCACCACCGGTGACGGCGGGAAGGCCGCGGACCTGCATGTTGGAGTTGCCGCCGCCAGCCGAAGACTCAGCGCGGATACCGGGCAAACGACGGAAGATTTCCGCCGTGCCGCGCGGTGCAACATTGGCGACGCTCTCGACGTCAAGGGCGCTGACCGAGACGCTGGTGTCGAGGCGGTTGGTTGCCTTGGCAACACCCGTCACGACGATCTCAGCGACGCTGGTATCGGTTTCATCCGAGGCGTCCTGCGCGACGGCGGGCTGCACGGCAAAAGCCGCCACCGCCAGAGTGACGAGCGATGCATGCGTACGGAATACGGATTTCTTCATAACCTCTCCCCTGACCTTGAACTGGGTCCGCTTTGTGCGGGACGATGCGCTGGATAGCCCGAGAACAATCGATTGCAAACAAAAAATGCAATCGATTGTACATAACGCCATCTTGGCACGAAGGCGTGGCATTCTGGCCACACCCCGCGCATTGCCATCGCTTTGGACACATGATGCACCCCGTGGCGCGGCTGTGACATCCAGTTTCGCCTTGATTTGCATCCAGAACCCCTGAAAGGTGAACAGCGCTGAGGGGTAGTCACTGTTCGCATGAGCCAGATCAAGACCATGAAGGAGCTTGCCGATCTGGCGGGCGTCACCACCGGCACCGTTTCGCGCGCTTTGTCCGATTCTCCGCTGATTAGCCCCAAGACGCGCGAACGGCTTCAGGCTCTTGCGCGTGAACATGGCTTCAAACCCAATCTGCTCGCCCGCAACCTGCGGACCCAGCGCACCGGCGCCATCGGTGTCCTCATCCCGCTCGGCCATGAAAAAGGCCAGCACATTTCCGATCCGTTCTTCATCACCATGCTTGGCTACCTCGCCGATGAACTGACCGAGCGCGGCTATGATCTGCTGCTGTCCCGCGTCATTCCAGAGGATGAGAACTGGCTCGACCAATATGTCGGCTCTGGCAAGATCGACGGACTTATCATCATCGGCCAGTCCAACCAGTCGGAAACGCTCGATGAAGTCGCGGCGCGCTATCGCCCGATGGTCGTCTGGGGCGGCCATGCGCCGGGACAGGCGCATTGCACCGTGGGGTCCGACAATATCCTTGGCGGAGAGATGGCCGCCCAGCATCTGATTGACCGGGGCTGCCAGCGCATCGCCTTTTTCGGAGACCCGCAGGCGCTCGAAATCGCTCAGCGCCTCGAAGGGTGCAAGCGCGCGCTGGCGCGGGCCGGGCTCGCCGATAAACTCACCGTGTTGCCGGCCCATCTGGTCGCCGAAGCGGCGCATCCGGATATTGCCGGCTTTCTGGGTTCGGTCAGCGAACGGCCACAGGGCATTTTCGCCGCGTCCGACGTTATCGCGATGAGCGCGCTGCGTGCCTTGGCCGAATATGGCCTTGCCGTGCCCGGCGACGTGAAGGTGGTCGGCTATGACGGCCTTGCCATTGGCGAACAGACGGTACCCCGTCTTACCAGCATCTCTCAGGATCTGCGTCTTGGGGCGACCACGATGGTCGATCTCTTGCTGCGGCGTATTGCGGGCGAAGATACGGGGTCGGTCGTGCTGGACCCCAAGCTCATCGTCCGAATGTCGAGCTAGGCTGAAACAGCGAGCGCAAAGGCGCCCATCAGCCCCGCATCTTCTCCAAGGCCGGGGGCCATGACGATGGCGGACGCTTTCCCGACGAAGTAGCCCGCGCCCAGAATGTCTGCCTCTTTTTGGACAAGGCCAAGCAATCCCGGCGTCGCCATTACACCGCCGCCGAAGATGATGCAGTCTGGTTCCAGGATTGCCTGAAAATTGCAGACCGCCTCCGCGAGATACCAGGCGATCAGCTGCTGCTCGTCCCCACCAGACTGGCATTCGGACAGGGATTTGCCCCAACGCGCGAGGATGGCAGGTCCGCTCGCCAAACCTTCCAAACATGCCCCGTGGAAGGGGCAGGCGCCCGCAAAGCCCGCATCATCAGGATGGCGCGGCAGGCGCATATGCCCCATTTCGGGGTGGCTCAAACCATGCAGGATGCGACCATCCACCACGGCACCGCCACCGACGCCTGTGCCGATGGTGAGGTAAAGACACAGGCGTTTACCCTGCCCCGCCCCCCAGCGCGCTTCGGCAAGGGCGGCACCGTTGACGTCGGTGTCAATCGCGACAGGGCAACCAAAGGCGTCTGCAAAGGGCTGCACAAGATTGGCACCGCTCCAACCCGGCTTGGGGGTGCGCGTGATGCTGCCCCAATTGGGCGAGGCCTTATCAAGATCAAGCGGGCCAAAGGAGGCAATGCCAAAGCCTGCGTAGGGAACATAATGGCTGCGGAACCAATCCAGTGCCGTCGCAATCGTTTCGCCCGCATCCAATGTCGGGATGCGGTGGCGATCGAGGATCACGCCATCTGCGTCCGCCAGACCAAGAACAAACTTGGTGCCGCCCGCCTCAATCAGCCCGAAATGCGTTCCGTTCATTCCGCCTCCGCGACGACGCTAGCACGTTCCCCTTCAAGATGAAGCCGGAATACAGGCGAGGGTCCACCCGCGAAGTGGCGGCGGCGCCAGTCGGGATCATCGACAATATCCTGCGCGCCCGACACCCCGATCAAGTCTGCAAAACCATGGACGGTCAGATCAGAAGTCACCCACCAGCTATAGCTTTGGAACGGCGCATCGGCAGGATTGGCGGCGACAAGGCCAGTGTCATTCAAGGGAATGAACGGGCCAAGCGGGCTCTCCCCCACGACGCCATAGAGCCCATTGGGGCCGCTCACGCCCGGCGCAAAGACCTTCCGCTGCGTTGACCAGAATAGGTAGTAAAGCCCGTCCCGCGCGATCATCACGGGCCGTTCGAGTTCGTTATTCAGGCCATCAGCAGACAAGACAGGCGGCAAAAGCTCCCAGCTGTCGTGATAGGCGTTTGATGCCCGGGCGACACCGATCACGCCGTTCCAGTCACTGGCCGAAGATTGAAGCGATCCTGTGAAGAACAGATAGTCTGCACCCATTGCCGGGTCCCGGAAGTGCGCCGGATCACGAAAGCCTTTGATCACGCCGGGCTGGCCTTCAACCGCTCCGACGATGACATAGTGATGCCCATCGCTGCGAACCGACTCCATCGGTTCTGTCCAGCCGACGGTCGACGCCGCGCCGTCTTTCACCGTCAGTTGTGCGGACAATTGGAACAGCCGCTGCGCCACTGTCGGCTTTGGCTCACCTCGTATTCCCGCAGCCGTGTAAAACAGTGTCAGTCGCCCATTGGCGGGATCATAGAGGGCAGAACCTGCCCATTCGCGGCTGCCGGGGTTCGCGATATCGGGAAGCAGATTGCCGCAATCTTTCCAGACGCCATCCTTTTCCGTCACCAGACGGATGCGCGCACGGTTGTGGCGGGATTCCGGGTCTGGCTGGCGCGGCGCAGACAGCATGAGCCAAAGTGACCAGCCGTCAAAGCCCGCGGTCGTGCCATCGACATTCTGGACGGGCCACATGTCCCAAAGGTCAAAGCCGGGAAGGATGTCGACCAGATCGGACCGGCGGATATGGGGGATGACGTGCGGGCACCCCTTTGCGATGCGCGCAACGCACTCGCGGCGCCAGACAGATGTCGGCAAAGTGCCCTGCGCTTGATCCACCTGTTGTGCCCCTCCATCCCTATCTAAGAGCCGCCCATATCACGCGGGCTGGAGATTTCAACAATCGATTGCATAAATATGCAAACGATATCGTCGGGCTGTTGTCGGATCGCATTGCTCTTAGACGATATAGTGCGCGGTGGTCTTCGCTCTGATCTCATCTGCCGTCACGCCGGGTGCGGTCTCGATGAGCTTGAAGGGAGATGCGTGGTCGGGCCGTTGGAACACGGCAAGGTCGGTCACGATCATGTCGACGACGTTCTTGCCGGTGAGTGGCAACGTACACGCCGGGATGAACTTCGGGCTGCCGTCCTTGGCATTATGTTCCATGACGACGATGATCTTCTTGACGCCCGCGACAAGGTCCATCGCGCCGCCCATGCCCTTGATCATCTTGCCGGGGATCATCCAGTTGGCGATGTCGCCATTCTCGGCCACTTCCATCGCGCCGAGCACGGTCAGGTCAATATGCCCGCCGCGGATCATCGCGAACGACGCCGCGCTGTCGAAATAAGCTGTCTGCGGCAGTTCCGAAATGGTCTGCTTGCCTGCGTTGATCAGGTCGGCGTCTTCCTCCCCCTCAAACGGAAACGGCCCGATACCGAGCATTCCGTTTTCGGACTGGAGCGTAACGGTGATGCCCTGTGGCACATGGTTCGCAACCAGCGTCGGAATACCGATGCCGAGGTTCACATAGTAACCGTCCTGAAGCTCCTTCGCCGCACGCGCGGCCATCTCGTCTCTGGTCCAAGGCATTATGCGGCCTCCTTCTGACGAACCGTGCGGAACTCGATCTTCTTGTCATAAGGCGCGCCGACAATCATGCGCTGCACATAGACACCGGGCAGGTGGATGCTGTCGGGGTCGAGGCTGCCGACGGGGACGATCTCTTCCACCTCGACGACGCACACCTTCCCGCACGTCGCGGCGGGCAGGTTGAAGTTGCGCGCTGTCTTGCGGAAAACGAGGTTGCCGCTCTCATCCGCTTTCCACGCCTTTACGATGGCGAGGTCGGCAAAGATGCCGCGTTCAAGGATATAGTCCTGACCGTCGAAGCTCTTCACCTCTTTGCCGTCCGCCACTTGGGTGCCGACGCCGGTCTTGGTGTAAAATCCGGGGATGCCAGCGCCACCCGCGCGCATCCGCTCTGCCAGCGTCCCCTGCGGAGAGAACTCTACTTCCAGTTCGCCTGCCAGATACTGCCGCTCAAACTCTTTGTTCTCGCCAACATAGGAGGAGATCATTTTCTTGATCTGACGCGTGCGCAGCAGCTTGCCAAGGCCTTCGCCGTCAATGCCGGCATTGTTTGATGCGACCGTCAGGCCTTTCACGCCCGACGCTACCACTGCATCAATCAGCCGCTCAGGAATGCCGCACAGTCCAAAGCCGCCTGCCGCGATCAGCATGTCGTCCTTAAGCACGCCGTCCAGCGCGGACGCCGCATCGGGATAGAGTTTCTTCATGGAATCAGTCTCCGGAATTCAACCCCGCGCCTAGCGGACACTGGGCGCAATTGCACCCGTTTAGGCGACAGTTGCTCCAAAAAGTGATCCAATTCCCGCCGTCGCTGCCATGGCAAAGGCGCCCCAGAAGGTGACGCGCAGCACAGCCTTACCCACCGGCGCACCGCCCATCTTCGCGCCAACCCCGCCCAGCAGCGCCAGAAACAGCAGTGACCCTCCCGCAATCCAATAATCCACCGAAGCGCGGGGCGCGAGATAGGCGGCCAGCAGCGGAAGGGCCGCGCCGATGGAGAAGGCGAGCGCCGAGGCCCATGCCGCCTGAATGGGGCGCGCCGCCATTTCATCTGTAAGGCCAAGTTCATCGCGCAAATGCGCCTTGAGCGCGTCTTTCGCCATCAACTGGTCGGTGACCTGTTCGGCAAGCGCGCGGTCCAATCCGCGCTTTTGATAAATGGCGACCAACTCTGCGCGTTCCGCCGCAGGACTGTCCACAAGCTCCGCCTTTTCCTTGGCGATGTCGGCCGCCTCGGCATCGGCCTGAGAACTGACCGAAACATATTCCCCCGCCGCCATCGACATCGCGCCTGCGACGAGTCCAGCCGTCCCGGTCAGCAACATGGACGCGCTGTCAGCGCCGGCGGCGGCCACACCGAGCACGAGGCTGGATGTGGAAACAATACCGTCATTGGCACCAAGGACAGATGCCCGCAGCCAACCGATCCGGTCCAGAAGATGCGTCTCGGTGTGGCTGCGGGCCATGGGATCAATACTCCAGTTTGAGGCCCGGACGGTTCCAGCGCACTTTGGCCAGTTTGCCGGTCCCCGACAGACATAACCAAGCATCCATCATATCGTGCCCGCCAAAGCAGATATTGGTGGTGAAAATATCAGGCGTGGCCACGAATTCGACCAGTTCCCCTTCTGGCGAGATAACCGAGATGCCGCACTCGCCGATGGTTGCGACGCAGATATTGCCATTGGCTTCCATCGCGAGGCTATCAAAGAACTTATAGCCCGCTGGGCGATAGATCGGGATGCCCGGACCGCCGGGGCCGGCCGCATCATCGACCTTGCCGGGTGCGATGACATTGAACGCCATCAGGCGGCAGGTATAGGTTTCGGCCGCATAAAGCCGCTTGCCATCCGGCGAGAGGCCAATGCCGTTCGGGTTGTTAGACGGGAAGATAACTTCTTCCAGAAAGCTGCCATCGGTCTTCCCATAGAAGATGCCGACAATGTCGTGGCAGCGCTTGGCATAGTCCACCTTGCCATGGTCCGTGAACCAGAAGCCGCCATGGCTGTCGAACACGATGTCATTCGGCCCGCGCAGCACGCAGCCAAAATCGCCGGACTTGTAGAGCACCTCAACCGCGCCGGTGTCGATATCGATCCGCTCAATCCGGCCGCCGGAATAATCATCGGCAATGCCGTGCGGCGCATATTCGCCTTGAGGGCCGCGGGCCCAATTGAAGCCGCCATTGTTGGTGCAATAGAGTTTGCCATCCGGCCCAAGCGCCAGACCATTCGGGCCACCGCCGGGCTTTGCCAACACGTCCTTGCGACCATCGGGCCACACCCGCGTGATCTGCCCCAGCGCGATCTCCGTCAGGATGACGCTGCCATCCGGCATCGCCACGGGTCCTTCGGGGAAGGCAAGTCCGTCTGTTACAATCTCCATCGCTCTCTCTCCTGCTTGTTCTTGTTTCGAAACGAAACTTGGCAGGCCGATCAACGGAAGGAAAGACCCAAAGCAGATCAGACGTCCTGCTTTGGCAAAGCCGCTATCTGATCCTTGTTTGAAACGACACGACAAAGCTTGGCTGCCCAGCCACTGTCGCCCCGGCCATGGTGCCGGTTGGGCGGATGCACACATATCGGATCGTCGGATCAAAGCCTGCCGTGGGCACATCGGTGCAGCCAGCAAAGTTGGCAGGGGCTGTTGCTGATCTGGACCAGCGTACATCCGTCGCCGCATTGAAGGTCAGCCCACTCACCGGGGTGCCGTTGGCAAATGTCACGGTGCTCGCGCCATTATACTCCAACGTCGTTGGCAACGGATCGAGAATGAAAACGGTGCTGCTGTCGACGCCCAAGCTCCCGGAATTGGACACGTTGATCGAATAACTCAGCACCGCGCCGGGAATCAGCTTGGGGTTGGTCGTGCCGTTGACAGGATCAGAGATGACGGTTGAGGATTTGACCGTGGTCAGCGAGGCATTGGCCGCCCGTGGTGTGTTCGTCACGGTGCAGGTGATCAGATCCCCAAGGATCGGCGTAATGGTTGCTGGAACAGCAAAGGCCGTCGTCGTGCCATTGCGCGCATTGGTGCACGACATGGTGGCGGTGTACTGGGACAGCACCGTGGAACCCGAGGCAGCTTCCGCAAAGGTGTAGGGCTGCCCGGCCGTCACTTGGAGGAGGGCTGTCGCGCCTGAGGTAACGGTTGTTCCTGTGCCAGTCGTGGTGGTTGAGGCGACAGATGTCACCCCTTGGGTAATGCTCATCGTAAATTGGTCGCTGGCAAAGCGCCGCCCCGTGCCACCAAGCGCCTTTTGGATGCGAAGGTGCGGAAAGGCGGTGTTTGTAAAGGTGCAGGCGATGGCATCCCCGAATTGCAAGGCGCCGAAGTTAAAACTCGTGGTGGCAACATTGGTTGGCAGTGGCGTTGTCGATCCGACCGTGCCGTTGGTGCAGGTCAGGCTAGGGCTGTAACTGGTGAGTGGGCTAACGCTGCCGGCAGCCATGGACTCAGACAGCGTGAGCGGAACGCCGGAGGCGAGCGAGACCGCTGCTGCCGTAAACGGTCCCGTTCCTGAGCCAGAGGTTACACCTGTCGCAAGGGTCGTTCCGGTGGATGTCGCGGTTACGTCGAATCTGAACTGGTCAGCCGCGTTAACGCGGGCACCGTTGATCACCTTTGTCAGCCGCATGGAGGCGAAGCGGACGGCGAACATCGCGCCCTGGAGGCCGCCGCCAACCAGTGTTGTCTGCACCGTCGTTGGGCTGGTCGATCCCACAATATAGCCGCCCACCGTCCCCGGAACGCCGGTTTCTGTAAACGTCTGCGTGCCGATGCCGCTGATCGGCGGATAGGTCGCCCCAGTGATCGGGTCCACCTGATCGAGCAGTGTCCAGTTGCCACCATTGGTGTTGAACGACAGCGATTCCCCGTCATTGGTTGATTCCGCATCCGCCCCGACGAACATATAGGCCGTGACCGCAGGCGCACCGGGTGGCGGTGTGATGAGGATGTTTGAAATTGTGACCTGTGTTGTTCCCGCCGCCGATTGATAGAGGATCGGGCGGTTGGGGATACCCAGAAAGGCCGTGTTCCCAACGGCAGCACCACCCCAAGACGGAGCCGCAATAGACCTGATCGCAGCACCGGTTGTTCGAACTGTAAAGGTCAGAACGGCGCCATCAGACAGGGTGTAGCTGAAATTCTGTCCGGCACCGGTCCGCGCGGTTGCATCGTTGTACGTCGTGAAGTCCAGCCAGCAATAGGTCTGCCAGCTTGCGGGCGCCGTCCCCTGCGACGTCGCAGGCGCACACACTGCGGCGAGTGCGGACCCAGACCAGGTCATGACGAAAACGGCAAACAACCGCGCGATCCATCGCGCAATTGCCAGCATCTTGTCGTTCCCCAACGCAGTCCCCCGGCTACTGGAGCCCCAAACTCGGGCCCGCACTCTGCGGCTTTGCTAAAGGAAAACGGTGAATATATCCATAATGGATAGATTATGGATGTTGCGTGGATGCCCTGTGAACCGCATGAGAGGCGTATGACGATACGCTCTCTTTTTGCGACGCCCTTTTATGAAGGCGCACTCGATAATCCTGACCTGCTTGAAGAGCTTGAAGGCTCTTGCCGCGCGCTAGAGGAGGACGATGTGGCCGGGCGTAACTGGTCCAAAGAGCATGGCTATATGGGTTACACCTCCTATGCCTCGCTTAACGACCTCACGATCCGCGATCCCGCTTTTGAAGATCTGAAGCGCAGCCTCGATAAGCATGTCCGCGCCTTTGCCGAGGCATGCCATTTTGACCTTGGCCGAAAGCCCAAACTCGATAGTCTTTGGGTGAATGTCCTGAAGCCGGGCGGCACGCACAGCGGCCATATTCACCCGCACAGCATCATATCCGGCACCGTCTATGTGCTGGTGCCCAAGGGGTCCGGCGCCCTCAAGCTGGAAGACCCGCGCCTCTCGCGGATGATGGCTGCCCCAGCCCGCCGAGCGGATGCACCCGCGGAGTTTCAGCCCTTTATCTATGCCGAACCTAAGGCCGGAACGATTTTCCTTTGGGAAAGCTGGCTGACGCATGAGGTGGTCCCCAGCAAAGCCAAGACAGACCGCATCTCGATCAGCTTCAATTACCGGTGAATTGGCGCTAACAAGGCGCATGACTCAAACCTACGACACCGAACTCAAGCTTTTCATCAATGGCAGTTGGCGCACCGGCGAAGGCCGTGACGAACATGCTGTCGTCAATCCGGCAACCGGCGATGTCCTTGCAGCTGTTCCCATGGCAACGGCGGGTGATCTTGATGAGGCATTGGCCGCCTCCGAGCGCGGGTTCGTCACGTGGCGCGCCATGGATGTCGAGGCGCGCGGCGCCATCCTCCATAAGGTTGCGACCCTGATCCGCGAACGGACAGAGGCCATCGCCATTCTGCTGACGCTGGAACAAGGCAAGCCGCTTGTCGAAGCCCGCGGTGAAGTTGCCTCCTCGGCGGGCCTGTTTGATTATTATGCTGAAGAGGCGAAGCGCGCCCATGGCCGCGTCCTCATCCGCCCAACGGGCCAGCGCTCGATTGTCATCAAGCAGCCGGTCGGGCCAACGGCGACGTTCACGCCCTGGAATTTCCCTGTCTATCTGATGACCAAGAAGCTGGCCGCGGCCCTCGCCGCAGGATGCTCGGTCATCGCGAAGCCGCCTGAAGAAACGCCGGGCTGCACTTCTGCGCTCATGCGCTGCGTAATTGATGCAGGCGTTCCCGCCGATGTCGCCCAGCTTGTCTACGGCGTGCCGGATATGGTCAGCCGCCACCTGATCGGCTCCAAGACGATCCGCAAGATCAGCTTCACCGGCTCAATCCCGGTCGGCAAGCATCTGATGCGGCTCGCCGCCGATGGGGCAAAGCGCATCACGATGGAACTGGGCGGCCACGCACCCGTCCTCATCTTTGATGATTGCGATCTGGAAAAGACGCTCGACATGGTCGTGCCGCAGAAGTTCCGCAATGCGGGACAGGTCTGCGTCTCCCCCACCCGCTTCTACGTCCAGCGCGGCATTTACGACCGCTTTGTCGCGGGTTTTGCCGAACGGACCAAGAAGGTGACAACCGGCAGCGGACTGGACCCGGCGACCAATATGGGCCCGCTCGCCAATCCGCGCCGGCCCGAGGCCATTGGCGCGCTGGTCGAGGACGCCCGCAAGAAAGGCGCCAAGGTTCTGGCCGGTGGCGAACGCGGCAATCAGGGCTTCTTCTTCCAGCCAACCGTCCTCGCCGATGTGCCGCTTGAAGCGGATGTCATGTCGAACGAGCCATTCGGCCCGCTCGCCTTGCTGCGCCCGTTCGACACGTTTGACGACGCGATCGAGCAGGCCAACCGCCTGCCCTACGGCCTTGCCGCCTTTGCCTTTACGGAGAATGCCCGTCAGGCGAACATGCTGGGCGACGCCATTGAGAGCGGCATGGTCGGCATCAACACCTTTGCGATCTCTGTGCCAGATGCGCCCTTTGGCGGTGTCAAGGAATCCGGCTTTGGCAGCGAAGGCGGGCCGGAAGGTCTGGACAGCTATCTCGTCACCAAGGCGATCCATCAGGCGTGAGAGGGTGGCCGGAGTCCGCCCGGCTTGATGATCAAGATCAATGACACCCAACCGTGGCGCGCAGATGCTGGGCACGCTGAACAACACGGCTGAGGAAAACATCATGCGCCAAAATGAAGGTTCACTCGACCGCACACTGCGCGTCATCGTTGGCATTGCCCTGATCGCCATGGTCTTCGTCGGACCCAAGGCCGCTTGGGGCTGGATTGGCATTGTGCCGCTGCTGACCGGGCTGGTGGGCGTCTGCCCGCTTTATCGTTTGATCGGGATGAGCACCTGCCCGCGCCGCTGACCGTTGCTGTTTTTCTGCAATAGCCAGTTGGCCCTGTCTGTCTTAAACGACAGACATGGTTTGCGGCTGGATGTTGAGATGAGACGACCCCTCTGGGTTGCGGCGGGTGCTGTTTCGCTCGGCCTTGGCGCGATCGGCACGGTCCTGCCGCTGTTGCCGACTGTTCCGTTCGTCATCCTTGCCGCCTTCTGTTTCGCGCGGGGCAGTCCCGCATGGGAGGCTAGGCTGCTCGCCCACCCAATTTTTGGGCCACATATCCGAAGCTGGCGGGAAAAGGGCGCGATCAGCCGCAAGGGCAAGCTCGCCGCGACAGGCGCTTTTGCGGTCAGCATCCTGATTGGGCTGATGGCGTTGGACTGGCCCTTTGTCGCCATTCCGCCTCTCGTCGCCGCAGTCTGCCTCAGCTGGTTGTGGACGCGCCCCGAAGCCTGATCTTCCAACGGCCCGCCTTCCCGACTAAAGACAGTCCATGACGAACTCCAAGACACGCACGGGCGGGCGCATTCTTGTCGATCAACTGGTGATCCAAGGTTGCGACCGCATCTTCTCTGTCCCCGGTGAGAGCTTTCTCGCTGTCCTCGATGCTCTGCACGATACGCCGCAGATCCAGAACGTGGTCTGCCGTCAGGAAGGCGGCGTCACCTTCATGGCCTGTGCCGATGGCACGCTGACTGGGCGCCCTGGCATTGCCTTCGTCACACGGGGGCCGGGTGCCACAAATGCCTCCATCGGCGTCCATGTCGCCATGCAGGATTCGCAGCCGATGATCCTATTCATCGGCGATGTCGACCGCGGCATGAAGGACCGTGAGGGCTTTCAGGAAGTCGATTTCGCAGCGATGTTCGGCCCCTTGTGTAAATGGGCAGCGCGCATCGACGAAGCGGCACGCATCCCCGAATATGTCGCACGCGCGTTTAATGTCGCCATGTCGGGACGACCGGGACCGGTAGTGCTGGCGCTGCCCGAAGATATGCTGTGCGAACTGGCCGAGGCGCTCGACCGGCCGCGCGTGGACCCCGTCGTCCAGGCGGCACACCCTGACCAGATGACGGACTTGGCCGATCGACTAGCGGCGGCGAAGGCACCGGTCGCGATCATCGGCGGCGCGGGCTGGACGCCTGAGGCGGCGCGGAATTTCCAGTCCTTTGCTGAAAGCTGGGGCCTGCCCGTTGCAGCCGGCTTCCGCCGTCAGGATGCGATCTCAAACGGCTCCCCAATCTGGGCAGGCAATCTGGGCTATGGCCCAAACCCGAAGCTCGTCGCGCGCATTAAAGCGGCGGACCTTGTGCTGGCCGTCGGCGCACGTCTCGGAGAGGCAACCACCGACAGCTACACGCTCGTCACGCCGGATCATCCCGGACAGACCCTCATCCATGTCCACCCTGACCCCGATGAGCTCAACCATGTCTACCGCGCCGACCTTGCCATCTGCGCCGACATGACGCGCTTTGCGCAAAGCGCAGGGGCGCTTCCGGCTCCGGCGGAACCATCGCCTGCCGGTGCGCAAGCCCATGCCGAGTGGCAGGCCTGGAACACCCCTGCCCCGTTCGAAACGAAGGTCGATCTCGGCCAATGTGTCGCCGCCATGCGCGACGCGCTGCCTGCCGACACGATCATCTGCAATGGCGCGGGCAACTTCTCCGGCTGGTGGCACCGCTATTGGCCTTATGGCGGGCTTGGCACGCAACTCGCGCCGACCGCAGGGGCGATGGGCTATGGCCCGCCCGCTGCCGTTGCCGCAGCACTCCGCCGCCCCGACCAGACGATCGTTGCGCTCGCCGGGGACGGCGACTTCATGATGAACGGGCAGGAACTGGCGACGGCCATGCAATTTGGCTGCAACATCATCGTGATCGTCGTCGACAATGGCGTCTACGGCACCATCCGCATGCATCAGGAGCGAGAATATCCCACGCGCGTGTCGGGCACGGGCCTGTCGAATCCGGATTTCGCGGCACTTGCCCGCGCTTATGGGGGTTGGGCGGCGACCGTGGAAACGACGGCAGAGTTTGCACCCGCACTTGCCGAGGCAAACGGCCGGTCAGGCCTGCGGCTGCTGCACCTGAAGACTGATCCCGATCGCATCAGCGCCGGCACGACGATTTCGGCGCTGCGCGGGAAGTAGGAGACTAATCCCCCGCCCGCTTTGCCGTGCGGAAGCTTTCGCGTGTTACCGGATAACCCAGATCATCCGGGATGCAGAGCCAGGTTTCTTCACCGTTCTTTTCCACCCATGGCGTGCACATGCGCACCGGAATGGAGCGGGCATGCTCTGCCGCCGCTTCAAACGTATCGAACAGCGCGAGCCGTTCCAGATTGCGGTGCGTGGGGAAGATGACATGGACATCGCCGCGCAAAGCGGAGTCGATGGTCGCCTGAGCGCTATCCCAGAAGGTGCGGACATTTTCGGTCGCGTCAACAATGGCTTCGGGCAGATCATCTGGCGCGCGGGCGATATAGAAACGCGTGTCGAACACGCGCGCTTCCTTAAAGTTCGGGCGCCAGCGGGCAAAGGGCACGAGCTGATCCAGATCCAACTCGAGCTGGGCCGCATCAAGCAACTCGCTGAACATCTGGCGGTTGTGGAGCGCCTTGCGCGCCTCCTCCAGCCAGCCGGTAGGCGGCGTGGTCGTCAGACCGATGGGGACGCCCGATTCCTCAATGGTTTCGCGGATGGCGGCGATACGCGCGGCGGCGCATTCCCGTTCAATATGGCTGTGGCGGTCGGCGAGCAGATGATCATCGGGGTCAATGCGTCCGCCGGGAAACACGATGGCCCCACCTGCAAAAGCCATACCTTTGGAGCGCTCGACCAGCAGCAGTTCAGGAGCCCCATCCGCACGTTCACGAAAGAGAATCAGCGTCGAAGCTGGAATGGCGGGGACCAAGAATTCGGGATCACCGGTTTCGATATTCACGCGCGTCGCTCTCCTGCGGCTGTGTTGCCGTCAGTCTCGTCTTGAACCACAGCGCGCGAAGGGACAAGCTGCTAACTCGACCAGTAGGGTCGGTGGGAGATGATGATGGGTATTGTCGAACTTCTCGGCGTCGCCGCCAGCGTCAGTCTTCTTGCTGGATGGCGGCTCTATCTGTGCGTTTTCGGTACTGGCCTCGCCATGTATTTCGGCCTGATTCAAGCACCTGAGCATGTCGCCGGGCTTCAGGTACTCGCCAACCCATGGGTCATTGGCGCGTCAGGCTTGGGCCTGATTGCGGAGTTTTTTGCCGACAAAATCGCTTGGCTCGATTCGCTGTGGGACTCTGTCCACACCGCGATCCGGCCCATTGGCGGCGCGCTGCTGGCCATGGCGATTGTCGATCCATCAAACACCACCTGGCAGGTCGTCGCGCTCCTTTTGGGGGGCAGCGCTGCGTTGGTCAGCCATGGGGCAAAGGCCGGCACGCGTGCCATCGTCAATGCGAGCCCGGAACCCTTTAGCAATGTGGCTGTATCGACGGGTGAGGATATCGTGACTGGCGGGCTGCTTTACCTCGTCCTGCAGGAACCGGTTGCCGCATCCCTTGTCGCGGTCGCATTATTGCTGGGCGCCATCGCCCTGCTCATCGCCGTGCGCCGGATGCTCCAGACCCTGTTCGCTGTGCCGAAGGTGAAAACCGACGCGCTTTAAACGCGCATCGGCATCAGAACGTAAAGTGCAGGCGACTTGTCGTTTTCGCGGATCAGCGTCGGCGCGGCGGCATCGGCCAGATGCACTTCCACTGTTTCGCTTTCGATCTGGCTCAAAATGTCCATCAGGTAGCGCGCGTTGAAACCGATTTCGAAGCCTTCCGAGCCATATTCACCCGACACTTCTTCGGCTGCCGTGCCGTTTTCCGGCGAGGTGACGGAAAGGGTAATCCGGTCCGGTTCCAGCGCCATCTTCACAGCACGGGTCTTTTCCAGCGCAATGGTCGACACGCGGTCGACGCCGGACATGAACGCCTTCGGATCAATCTTCAGGATCTTGTCATTCCCGGTCGGGATAACGCGGTTATAGTCCGGGAAGGTACCGTCGATCAGCTTGGACGTCAGCACTGCTGTGCCAAGTCCGAAACGGATCTTGGTGGAGGACAGGGTCACTTCAACCGTGCCTTCGACTTCATCGAGCAACTTGCGCAGCTCAGCCACGCATTTGCGCGGGATGATGATGTCCGGCATGCCTTCTGCGCCTTCGGGACGGGGCACCGTCACGCGGGCGAGGCGATGGCCATCGGTCGCGGCGGCCTTCAGAACAGGCTGGCCGTCATCACCGACGTGCAAGAAAATGCCGTTCAAATAATAGCGCGTTTCTTCGGTTGAGATCGCAAAGCGCGTCTTGTCGATCATCTGGCGCAGCGTAGCGGCAGGCAATTCAAACTTGGTCGGCAGTTCGCCTTCAGCGATGATCGGGAAGTCATCGCGCGGCAATGTGTTGAGGCTGTAGCGCGAACGGGCGGCGACAACCTGCATCTTGCCATCCGACGCGGTCAGCGAGACCTGCGTGCCTTCCGGCAGCTTGCGCACAATATCAAACAGCGTGTGGGCGGACACGGTGGTCGACCCCGCCACTTCGACGCTGGCGGCTTCCATCGTTTCATTGATCTGAAGATCAAGATCCGTTGCCATCAGTCGCATCGAGCCATCCGACAGTGCTTCAATCAGCACGTTCGAGAGAATCGGGATCGTGTTGCGACGCTCCACCACGGACTGGACGTGCCCGAGGCTCCTGAGCAGGTTTGCGCGTTCGATCGTCGCCTTCATTCAAAACCCCCGAAAGATGGTCTGATACCCCTGATGGACAGGGACTTATGGTTCCTCGCACGGTCATGGACAAGAATGTGCTTGCGGGCAAGACCGCGCGCCGCTTGCCATTGGAGAAAATTGTGGGAAAAGCGCTGCCCATGACACTCAAAGGCCGCATCTTCATCGCTCGCCATGGCGAGACCGTGTTCAACTTCGCAAAAAGGATGCAGGGCGACAAGCGCGACACGCCTTTGACGCGCACCGGATTCGCGCAGGCAGACGCCATGGGGGCGGAGCTTGCGGCCTATATCGGGCCCGGCACACCGCTCCATCTCTGGTCCTCCCCCTCCGGCCGCGCGCTCCAGACATTGGCCGTCATTTGTGAGCACATTGAGCAGGACTGGCATCTCGCCAAGCATGACCCCCGCCTCTTTGAAATCAACGTCGGCGATTGGGCCGGGCGCACTTATGCCGAAATCATGGATGAGATCGGGCCGATCATCGACGCGGAGACGAGCCTGTTCAGCGTGCGCGCGCCGGGCGGGGAATGGTATGACGAGATTGCCGCGCGCCTGATGAGCTGGATCAACGACACCGCACACATCGAAGGCGACCGGTTGGTCCTGATGCACGGCATGTCCAGCCGCGTGCTTCGTGGCCTGTTGCTCGGGCTGGAGACTAAGGCGCCTTGGAACGCCCCCATCGCCCCAAGCCTGCCGCAGGGGACAATGGTCGTGATCGAAAACGGTGTGGAACAGATCGTGCGACAGGGCGGGGGAACGCACCACGCATGAAGCGGGCGGGCGTCCTTGCCATCCTCCTCCTCGGCGGTGCCGCGCAGGCACGGGACGCCTTGGGCATTTTTGATGGCTGGGGCGCGTTCAAGGACGAGAACCCCTATCGCTGTTTTGCGATTGCGACGCCGGTGGAAGAGAGCAAGGGCAAATGGCGGCCCTTTGCCAGCATCGGCCATTGGCCGGACCGCAACGTCAGAAGCCAGCTGCACATCCGCCTGAGCCGGGAACGGCGGGCCTCAGCCGACGTTATCCTGACAGTGGGGGAACGCCGCTGGCGGCTCGTCGCCGGTCCCTATGATGCCTGGGCGCCTTCCCCGCGCCACGACGCTTTCATCATCGCCAAAATCCGCTCCGCCCGCAGCATGAGCGTGTCGTCCGTGGCCAAGGATGGCGGCGCCTTTGCGGATACCTATCGCCTAAAGGGGGCGGCCACCGCGATTGATGCGGCAACACTGGGCTGCGTCAACCGCTAGGGCGCGCCGACCTTCGTCTTGGGCGCATCCTGCGCCAGCCGGTCACTGGGCGGCGCCATGCCCGATGGCATCAGGAACTTGATCTTCCGCGCGGCAAAATCAACCGAGACCCTCTGAAACGCCCGCAGACTTTCCATGCCCAGCAGCATCGACGGCTTCTTTTCCAGCTCAAACAGCTTGAAGGGATAGGCATCGGCAAAGGCCAGCGCTGCATTGCCCAGCATCACACCGCCAATCCGCAGTCGGCTGACGACCGTATAATCCGCCGGCGTCGACTTTCCAAGCACGTCGATCATCTGGATGGGTTTGACCATGGTGGCCGGATTGCGTTCCACCATCAGCTTGCGCAGGCGGTTGTTGCCAACGCTGTTCTGTGCGCCGGTATCAACGATCACCCAGACCTTTTGGCCATTGGCATCCGCATCGGCGAGGACAAGCTGGCCGAGCCGCGTCCGCGCTGTCACGACGATCACGTCCACGCCATCGGGCAGGTCGTCTTCCGGCGTATCGGAGGCCTGCAAGGTCATTGTGCCCGCCCGGAAATCCATCACGATCCGCTGCCCCTTCAGGCTATCGATCCCGATCAGGCCATCGGCCCCGACATATTTGCGGGGAAGAGCGGCCGCCCGCACTTTCCGGCTGACTTTGTCGGAAATCTGGATCCGGTCGATTCTGACCATGTTCACCTGCGCGGAACCGCCCATCGCGTGCAGCTTGGCAGTGCCGGATTTGGGCAGCGCCAGTTGCTCGGCCAATTCCTTTGAAATGACCGTGCGGTCCGCACCTGTGTCGATCACGAAGTGAAAAGGCCCCTGCCCGTTGACCGTGACGGGCACTGTCATCCGTCTGGATAGGTCTTCCCCCACAGCAACAGTGGTCGCAGCCGGAGGCACATCGCCTGCGACGGGTTCCGGCGTGGCGGCGAATGCAGGTGCAGCGACAAACAGCGCGGCAGCTAGGCTTCCAGTGCGCATGGTCCTCTCCTCAGAGCCCCGGCCATTTTCATTTTTGCCGGAATGGCAGAATAGCATTGCCGGTCTGGCGATGCAAAGAGATCGCGAGCTTTAGTCGGCCTGCATGGCGGCACGCGCCAGCGTTTCCGCTTCGAACAAAATCTGGTCGTCCGCTGCCCCTTGCGCCACGCTTTCCCGCCCGATGATCGCCATCACAGGCACGGCCAGCGGGCTGATGCGTGTGAGCTTACGGTGCACCATCGTTTGTGTCGCGCGGTCGAGCAGAGCGCCCAAGCGCCCGACATCGGTCATCCGCGTCCGCGCATCGGCCCATGCGGCCTCAATCAAAAGATGATCGGGCTGATACTTGCGCAGGACGTCATAAATGAGGTCGGTCGAGAACGTAACCTGCCGCCCCGTTTTGCGCTTGCCAGGTATCTGCCGTTCGACCAACCCGCCGATGACAGCCACTTCGCGGAAGGCGCGCTTCAGCAGGGCGGAATTCTCGACCCAATCGATAAACTCATCGGTCATGATGTCGCGCGACAGGTAATCTTGGGGATGCTCGACCGGCTCAAGGCTCCAGATGGCAAAGCTGTAATCGTTCGCGACAAAGCCGATGGGATGCAGCCCACGCGCCTCCATCCGCCGCGTGATGAGCATCGCGAGCGACTGGTGCGCGTTCCACCCTTCAAAGCTGTAGATGACGAGATAGTGCATCTCTTCATGCGGGAAGGTTTCGACGAGCAGATCGTCCGGTGATGGAATGGAGGAGACGCGCGCCTGCATCTCCAACCACTCGCGCACATCCGCCGGGAAGCGCGCCCAGCTTGGTCGGTCATGGAGGAACTGCCGCACACGCCCCGCCAGATGCGTCGTCAGCGGCATCCGCGCACCCATATAGCTCGGGATGCGCGCCTTCTTCGTCGTGGCCCGTACGATCAGATCCGTCCCGTCGGTGCGCTCGACCTCAAGGCTCATGCCCGAAAAGGCAAAGGTATCGCCCGGCATCAGGCTGGCGGCAAAATACTCATCCAGTTGCCCAAGGCGGCGACCGTTTTTGAAGCGGACATCCAGCATGGGCGTATCGACGATGATACCGGCATTGAGCCGATGCTGCGCGATGAACTGCGGATGCGTGACGCGCCACAGGCCATCCTTGCCCTTGGTCAGGCGGCGGAACCGGTCATAGGCCCGCAGAGCATATCCACCCGTTGCGATGAAATCGAGCAGGCGGGCGAACGTCTCCGGCGTCAGGTCTGCATATTGGTGCGCGCTGCGGATTTCGGCGAGCAACTGCGCCTCATCAAACGCATCGGCACAGGCGCAAGCCATGATGTGTTGGGCAAGGACATCAAGGCCACCCGCCCTAAACGGCTCCCCATCCAGAACGCCTTCCTGAATGGCATCATAGGCCGCCAAGGCCTCCAGATATTCGAAGCGATTGCCCGGCACGAGGATCGCCTCGGACGGTTCATCCAGCCGATGGTTGGCGCGGCCGATCCGTTGCAAGAGGCGCGAGGAGCCCTTCGGCGCCCCCATCTGGATCACGCAATCGACATTGCCCCAGTCCACCCCCAGATCGAGACTGGCGGTCGCGACAAGCGCGCGGATGCGGCCATCCGCCATGGCATTTTCCACCTTGCGCCGCGCCTCAATATCAAGGCTGCCATGATGGATGCCGATGGGGAGCTTCAGTTCATTGGCGTTCCAGAGCTCCTGAAAGATCAGCTCGCACAGGCCGCGCGTGTTGCAGAACACGATGGTCGTCTGATGCGTCTCAATCTCGGCCATCACCTGCGGCGTCGCATAGGCGCCCGAATGGCCCGCCCAAGGCACGCGGTCTTCTGGCAGCAGAATGGCAAGATCAGGTGGAGCACCCGGATCCCCCTCCACAAGCCGGACATCGCCGCCGGACGGGGCCAGCCAGGCGCGATACTCGTCCGGGTCGGCGACAGTCGCAGACAGCGCCGCCCGCCGCATCTGCGGGGCGATGGCCTGCAGCCGGGCGAGCGACAGGTTCAGCAAATCCCCACGCTTCGTCGTTGCAAAGGCGTGAATCTCGTCGATCACGATCCGCTTTAGGCCTGCGAACATCTGGAAGCTGTCCGGGTAAGACAAGAGCAGGCTCAGGCTCTCCGGTGTCGTCAGCAAGATGTGCGGCGGCTTCGCGCGCTGGCGGGCCTTGCGGTCAGAGGGCGTATCGCCGGTGCGCGTCTCGACCCGGATGTCGAGGTCCATCTCTTCAATGGGTTTCAGCAAGTTGCGGCGCACATCGACCGCAAGTGCCTTCAAGGGCGAAATGTAGAGCGTGTGCAGGCCGTCCATCGGCGTCTCGACCAGATCGGCCAGCGTGGCGAGGAACCCCGCCAGCGTCTTGCCCGCCCCCGTCGGCGCGACCAGCAAAGCATGCTCCCCCGCCCGCGCCGCGTCCAGCATCTCCAACTGATAGCGGCGCGGCTGCCAGCCACGGCCTTCAAACCAGTTCTGCAAAATGGGCGGAAGCGATGTCACACACCCCCTATGCACCGCGTTCACGCTTTTGCTCCAGCGTGATTTGAAACGGGACAGTCCCGAACTTTACCAATGTTTCATGAGGATGCCGCCAACGATTATGATAATCGGCGGAAAATCGTCGCAAATCTGGAGCTGCACATGATTGCCACCATCAAAACCCAACTTCGCCAGATGCGGCGCGAAGGCAAAGCGGTCGGCCTCATCAACGCGATTGCCTATGGCAATTACCAGATGAAGAATCTGAAAGACTGGATGAACGCAGGCACCATGAAGAAGCTGCTGGAACGGCGGGCTTTCTCTCAGGAAACCGACAAGCTCGTCCAATTCACCATGACCGAAAGCGGCGGCGCGATCCGCCCATTGCAGAACCCCTGGGAAATCGGCGAACTGATGAAGCGCGTCCGCGCAAAGCAGCCGCGCGTCATCGTGGAGATCGGAACGGCCAAGGGCGGCACGCTCTTCCTCTTCTGCCAGCATGCGGCGGACGATGCGACGATCATCAGCCTCGATCTGCCCTTTGGCCGCAATGGCGGCGGCTATCCGAAATGGAAAGAAAAGCTCTACGCCAAATTCGCCAAGCCCGGCCAGACGCTCCACCTGATGCGCGCCAACTCGCATCTGGACGAAACCCGCACCCGCATCGAAGCGCTGCTCAAGGGCCGCAAGATCGACGTGCTGATGATCGACGCCGACCACTCTTACGAAGGCGTGAAGCGCGATTACGACCTCTATTCCCCGCTGTTGGCCGACGACGGCTTCATCGCGATGCACGACGTCATCCTGAACCGCTTCGACCCCGAAATCGAAGTCCACCGGTTTTGGGATGAACTGAAGGCGACCGAGAAGACCGAGGAACTGGTCCATGATTATGGGCAGGGGAATCTGGGGATCGGGATTGTGCGGCGGTGAGCTTGCCGGCCTTAATGCCCCGCGCTCTCCCCGCGCTCCACACCTGACGCCGCCAGCTGCGCGTCGATCTCCGCCAACAGCCGGTCCAGCCCCACCTGATCTTTCGCCTCGGCGCGAGCGACGAGCTCCGGCCCAGTGTTGGAGGCGCGGAGCAACCACCAGCCGTCCGGCGTGTTCACCCGCGCGCCATCGGTGCGGTTGACGTCCGCGCCTTCGGCCTCCAGCCGCGCGAGGACTTCCTCAATGACAGCGAACTTGCGGCTTTCCTCAACCGGAAAGCGGAGCTCCGGTGTGGTGATGAGGACGGGCATGGCTGATTTGAGCGCCGTCAGCGATCCGCCTAGCGCATGGACCGCCTCGATCAACCGGACAGCGGCGTAGATGCCATCGTCAAACCCGTACCAGCGGTGCTTGAAGAAGATGTGGCCGGTCATTTCCCCGCCAATGGGCGCGCCCAAGGCGGCCATCTTGGCCTTCATATGGCTGTGGCCGGTCTTCCACATGAAGGGCGTGCCGCCGAGCGCCGCCACACGGTCAAACAGCGCCTGACTGGCCTTCACATCGGCGATGACGATGCTGCCGGGTAGGTCGTTCAGCACAGGCTCGGCCAAAATGGACAAAAGCTGATCGCCCCAAACAATGCGGCCTTCGCCGTCAATCGCGCCGATCCGGTCGGCATCGCCATCAAAAGCCAGTCCGAAATCGAGCTTCTTCTCCGCGACAAGGCGCCGCAAATCGGCAAGGTTTTCCTCAACCGTGGGGTCCGGGTGATGGTTGGGGAACGTGCCGTCAATGTCCGCAAAGAGCAGGTGATGTTCGCCGCGCAGGCGCTTGACGAGCGCGGAGATCACATGGCCGCCCGCCCCATTCCCGACATCCCACCCAATGCGGAACGTGCCGCCGCGGAAATCCTCGACCAGTCGGTCCAGATATTGGTCCAGAATGTCATGGTCGCGGACCGACCCTGCCCCGACCTCCCAGTCGCCCGCCGCCGCGAGCTCGGCGAGCCGCTTTATGTCCGCCCCATAAAATGGCGCATGGGCCTGCACCATCTTGAAGCCGTTGTGGTCGGCGGGATTGTGGCTGCCGGTTATCTGGATGCCGCCATCAACACCGTCCAATACGGCCTCGGCATAATAGAGCATGGGGGTTGGCCCTAAGCCGATGCGCACGACATCGGCGCCACTCTCGGTCAATCCCCGGACCAGCGCCGCCTCAAGCATGGGCGATGACAGGCGGCCATCATAGCCGACGGCGACGGTCTTCCCGCCTGCGCGCCTGAGGACGGTCGCAAAGCTGCGGCCAATGGCCCAGGCGTCCTCTTCGGTCAGCGTGGTGCCGACGACGCCACGAATGTCATAGTCGCGCAGCGCTATGGGGTTGAATTGGTGCGACATTGCCGACGCCAAAAAGCGGCGCTCAGCCCGCCAGCCGCTTCAGCAAGACATCGCGCGCCTGATTGACCCGCGCCGCAAGATCCGCACTGCCGCCTGCATCGGGATGCACCTTTGCAATCAGCCGCTTATGCGCTTCAAGGATCTCGTCGGCATCGGCATCTGCCGGGATGCCCAGCAGCTTGGCCGCTTCATCGGTGGACAGACTGCCGCTGGGCTGGAGCGCACCTTTGGCGATCCAGATGATGATGCCGATGACGGCAACAAAGAGGAGAAACTTGATCATGCCAGCGCCAGTTCGCGTTGGGCAGCATCTTGGGTGGGCAGAGCGAAAGCGGAGATCATCTCCCGCAGTTCCTGCCGCGCGGCCACATGGCTTACCGAAAAGCCGCCCAAATCGCCCTTGTCGAGCAAGGTCAGCCCCTTGGGGAAGAGTTCACGGTAGATCACGCGTTCGCTGAGGCCCGGCACCGTGCGGAATCCGACCCGCTTGGACAATTCACCCAGAGCGGCGCCCACGCGGCGCATATTGTGCGCATCAAGGTGTTGCAGCCGGTTGCGTAGGATGACCCAGTCCACCGTCGCGTTGTCGGCCTGCGCACGAACCTTGCGCAGATCCCAGATCAGCTCGGCGTAGAAGCTCGGCTTTTTGACCTTGAACGTCTCGGCGTCGACTTGGCCGATCAGGTCGAGATCAACAAAGCTGTCGTTGATCGGCGTCACAATCGTGTCGGCGCGCGCGATGGCCGCGCGGGCGACGGGATCGTCACGGCCCGGTGTATCAATGATTACGAAATCCTGGCCGAAACCCATCCGGGCAATTTCCTGATCGATTCCCGCTTCTGTCATCAGGCTGAGCACCGAATATTTGGGCATGGCGAGCGCCAAATTGCGGCGACGCATCGTTGCCTCGCGATTCTCGAGATAACGCGCGAGCGTCTTCTGACGCGTATCAAGGTCGATTGCCGCGACCTTATGCCCGGAAACCGCGAGCGCGACCGCCGTATGCACAGCTGTCGTCGACTTGCCGGAACCGCCTTTTTCATTGGCGAATACGATAATGTGCGGTTTGCCCCCGGACATAGGTTACTCACTTCCTTCCTTGATTCGCCTAGCCCTACATCGCTAGACGCGGCGTCCTTCTTTTCTCTAACCGTGCAGGTGAATAGGTGCAAACCATCGATCGCAAAGCAGCGCTTTCGGACACGCTCAAGGCGTTCCGCGAAGCCGGCGAAACGGTGGCTCTGGTCCCGACCATGGGCGCGCTGCACGACGGCCATATGGCATTGGTTGACGAAGCGCGCCGCCGCGCCGACCGTGTCGTCGTCTCCATTTTCGTCAATCCCACGCAATTCGGCCCCAATGAAGACTTTGACGCCTATCCGCGCCGTATGGAGGCGGACTCTGCCAAATTGTCAGCGGCCAATGTCGATCTCCTCTGGGCGCCTTCGGTCGACGAAATGTATCCTGATGGCTTTGCGACAACAATCTCAGTCGCATCCCTTCCTGATCGACTCTGTGGTGCGGCCCGGCCCGGCCATTTCGACGGCGTCTCAACTGTCGTCGCCAAGCTGTTCAATCAGGTGCGGCCTGACATTGCGATTTTCGGGGAAAAGGACTGGCAGCAACTGGCCATCATCAGGCGCATGGCGACAGACCTTGACCTCGGCGTCGATGTCGTCGGCTTTCCCACCCAGCGCGAGGATGACGGCCTCGCCCGCTCCTCCAGAAACGCCTATCTGACCGTCGAAGAACGCGCCGCAGCCGTCGCTTTGCCGCGAGCATTGGGCTCTGCTGCCCGTTTGATCGAAAATGGCACCTCCATTTCGGAGGCGATTGAAACCGTCCACGCGGCCCTGACCAAGGCCGGTTTTGCGCCTGCCGACTATGTCGAGTTGGTGGACGCCGTCACCCTGCAACCCATTGAAAAGCTTGACCGTCCCGCCCGCATTTTGGCGGCCGCGCGCTTGGGCAAAGCCCGGCTGATCGACAATCTTCCAGTCACACCCGCCGCAGCTGGCTGAACCCTTCCGTAAAAAAACCCAAGCCCGCGTTAACTATTTTTTTAAGCCATATTGGCGAGAACCCTTCCTGTAGTTGGGAACACAGGGGGTTACGATCATGGCAAATAGCTTCAGAAACGCGCAGTTTCTCTTGGAAACACGGCTCGCAGATGCCGCACAGGGCAACCCAGACGCCTGCTTTGAATTGGGCGTTGCCTATTCATCCGGAATGGATGGTGTCGATGTCGACCTGGTCCAGGCCCATAAATGGTTTAATCTGGGCGCCATGTCCGGTGATGAGCGCAGCCAGCAATGCCGGGCGGACATCTCCTTTGAAATGACAGCACGCGAAATCGCGGAAGCCCAGCGTCAGGCGCGGGCCTGGCTGATGGAAACGACCCGCCGCGCGGCCTAACCTGATTTCCTGAACGGCGTCACCTCGCCCAGGAAGGCAATCTCGTTTTCCACGGCGCGGCGTTCGCGATCCAGAAAGTCGGACACAGCGGCCCGAAAGCCCGCATCCGGGATGTAGTGGGCTGACCATGTCGGTGTCGCAACATAGCCACGGGCAAGCTTATGCTCCCCTTGGGCGCCTGCCTCAACGCGGGACAGACCAAGTTCAATCGCCGTTTCGATCGCGCGATAATAGCAAAGTTCAAAGTGCAGGAACGGCACGTCGACCGTGCAGCCCCAATAGCGCCCATAGAGCGCCTCGCTCCCCAGAAAATTGAGCGCCCCTGCAATCGGCTTGCCGTCGACTTCGGCTAGATAGAGCAGGATCTCATCGCGCATCGTCTCCCCGATGATCGAGAAGAAGTCGCGCTCCAGATAGGGGCGCCCCCATTTCCGCGCGCCGGTGTCCTGATAGAAATGCCAGAAGGCATCCCAATGGCGCTCCTCAATCTCACCGCCCTTAAGCGACCGGATCGTCACATTCTCTTGTGCTGCCGCGCGTTCCTTGCGGATCGCCTTGCGCTTGCGGGAGGAGAGAGCGCCCAGAAAATCCTCAAAGCTCTCATAGCCATTGTTGAACCAATGGTACTGGATGCCTTCGCGCAGCAGCCAGCCTGCATCCTTGAAGAAGGGCAGTTGGGCCTCTTCAACAAAGGTCGCATGGGCCGAAGATAGCCCGTTGCGTTCCGTGATCGCCTCTGCCGCCGCGATCAGATGGTGCGTGGCGGCCATATCCTGTGAGAGGAGGCGCGGGCCCGGAACCGGCGTGAAAGGTGCTGCGATCTGCAGCTTGGGGTAATATCGCCCCCCGGCGCGCTGCCAGGCATCAGCCCAGCTATGGTCGAACACATATTCGCCCTGGCTATGGCCCTTCACATAAGCAGGCATGGCGCCAGCCGTCTTCCCGTCCGCATCTTCAACAAGGATTGGCGCCGGTTGCCAACCTGTCCCCGCGCCCACGCTGCCTGATGTCTCCAACGCTGCCAGAAAAGCATGGCCGACAAAGGGATTGCCGCGGCCGGCACAGGCGTCCCAATCCGCAGCTGGAACATCCAACACGCCGGCGGCGACCTTCGCGATGATGCCTCCCCCGCGTGTCGGGTCGGTCATGCAGGGGGCTTTTCAAAGATGATTTCATCGGCGTAGCGCGCCGCGACCGCTTCCTGCTCCGGCGTGCGGACCGTCCAAGTCAGAACCGGCAGGCCACGCTTGCGCTGCCCCCCTGCAAAGCGCGAGGGGAAGTCGGCGACATCATAGGCCAGAAAGTCCGGCTTTGCGCGCCACAGGCCAATCTGGCGTTCCACCGCCTGTCGTCCCTTGTCGGGCAGAGCGGAGGCTTCCTGCTCGGTAATCACCATGCCACGCACGATGCGGGGAGCATGTTCATGGAACCAGCGCCCGACGTCCGGATGGAAGGACATGACCGCGACCGGGCCATTATACCCTTCGAGTGCACGGCGCACGGCCAGACACAGCACGCCGACCGGCCCCTTCTCGATCTTAATCTCGATGAGGATGGGTGCACGTCCAGCCACAAGGTCCAGAATTTCAGACAGACGCGGGATCGTTTCGTCGCAGCCCTTTAGACGGATCTTTTCGAGCTCAACCCCGCGCAGCGCCGCGAAAGAGCCAGTGGCGTCGGCCAGCCGGTCCAGTTCGCTGTCATGAAAGACAAATGCCTCGCCCTCACGGCTCGCCTGCACGTCGAGTTCAATGCCGAAGCCGCCGTCAACGGCAGCCGTAAACGCCGCACGGCTATTTTCCAGAACGCCGGGCCCATGCAGCCCGCGATGGGCAAAGGGACGGGCGCGCAGAAACGCGACGCGCGCAGCCTCCGGCGCAGGGGAGATCAGATTATCAAGCGGGCCGAACAGCGACAACAGCATCCACCTCCACAGCGGCTCCGCGCGGCAACACCGGCACACCGACGGCCGAGCGGGCATGACGACCAATGTCGCCGAACACATCAATCATCAAATTGGACGCGCCATTGGCCACCGATGGCTGATCGGTGAAACGGGCATCCGAATTGATGAAGACATTCAACTTCACGATCCGCGCCACGCGGTCGAGCGAGCCGAGCGCGGCCTGCATCTGCGCGATCAGCATCACGCCGCATGCACGTGCCGCTGCCTGACCATAAGCCAAGTCGCGATCTTCGCCGATGCGGCCGACCATGATTTCACTTTTGTCGAAAGGAAGCTGGCCCGAGATATGGAGCAGTCCGTTCACTTCAACCGTCGGCACATAGGCCGCAATCGGGGCCGCAGGTTCGGGCAGGGTGATGCCAAGGTTGGCGAGGCGCTGGGCAGGTGTTTCCACAATCGTAGCTTTCTTTTCCGGATTGACCGTTTTGAGCGGGGTGAGATCATGCGCCATGGGCGGCACCTCCTTCGAAGCGTTCGAGTATCCACTGACGTGCGCTGGCCCAATCGTCAATGCGCGCATGCGCATCATGGTGCGGCTTGATGCGCGGCTGGAGGCGCGGTTCGCCGACCATGTGGAGCCGCCAGACGTCAGGGGCGTGCTCGGCAACTGAGCTATGGTTGTGGCCCAGATCGTCAACGAACACCGTCACGCTGGGATTATACTGCGCGACCAGTCGGGTGAGCAGCGGCCCCTTCCCCCCCTGGTTGGTGTAAACGGGGAATTCCACGCCCACCTCTCGCAGCTGGTGGATGCGGCCCTCACGCTCTTCATCGTTCAGGTTGGTGAGGACGATGACGTCGGCGACCTTGGCGATATCGTGGATCGCCTCTAGCGCCCCGTCGATTGGGTATTGGCGGTGCATTTCCGTGGCGAAGAAGCCGCGCAGCAGCGGCCAGATTTCTTCATGGCCCAGCGCAAGACCCGTCGCCTTATGGCGCAGCGCGTTGACGAAATCCCCGCTGTCGACATCAAAGTGGATGTGGTGCGCCTCATCCAGCCATTCAGCGAAGGGGACAACCATGTGCAACAGCACTTCATCACAGTCGGTAATCAAAAGCGGACGGCTCATGCCCAATGTTCTTTCGGTTCGGGAAGGAGCAGTTCGGGCTTCACGCCAAGTGCGTCGGCACAGGCGAGGAGATCGGGCTGATGGCCTTCAAGGAAGAGGCGGATGGCTTCATGCATATCGGGATCGGTAAGGCGCGTGCGCAGATCATCTGGCTCCAGCCCGGTCAGGGAGAGGAACCGCTGCGCACGGCTATCCTCGCCCAACACCCAGACAAGTGCCTGGATGGCCAGCGTGCTTAACTCTTGTTCATTTGTTTCACGCCGACGCATGCGTTACCAATAAGCCAATAAAATAAGATTTGTGCGAGAATGTGCGGTGACAAAAAGGGTGCTCGTTGTCGAGGACAACGAACTCAACCTCAAACTTTTTTGCGATTTGTTGCGCGCGCACGGGCATGAGGCAGAGCCTGTGCGCGACGCGCGCGACGCGCTGGAACGTGCGCAACTGACACGCCCGGACCTGATCGTGATGGATATTCAGATGCCACATGTCAGCGGCTTGGAACTGATCGAGGCGGTACGGCGCGATGTCGTGCTGCGCCCGACGCCGATCATGGCCGTCACGGCTTATGCCGGAAAAGGGGATGAGGACCGCATCCGTGAGGCTGGCGCAGACGCCTTTGTCTCAAAGCCAATCACGCTTGCGCGGTTCATGCAGAGCATCGACGAGCTGTCCGAACTGGCGGACGCCCGGGCGCTTCACTAGGCTGCGTGGATCACGAGGCAGCGAGGACACGCCTTCGCGCCCGCGTCGCCCCGTGCTTGACACGGGGCTAGGCTAACCTCGCTCGGGTCCTCCAACGCTTGTCGGATACGACTGATAGCAGAGATCTAGCAATTCGGGCATCAAGCCCAACGACAAAGACAAGCGAAGCCCAGCCCCGTGTCAAGCACGGGGCGACGGACTGAGGTCTCTCAGTCAAGGGGCAGGCCTTACCAACCTAGGCTGGCAGGACGTAAAGTCGGTCGGAAAAAGCAGCAGGCGGACGCAGATTGCATCCAGCTGGGACTTACTTGATCTTCGCTTCCTTGAACTCGACATGCTTGCGCACGACGGGATCGTACTTACGGAAGGACATCTTCTCGGTCTGGGTGCGCGGATTCTTCTTCGTTACGTAGAAGAAACCCGTGTCGGCCGAGCTGACGAGCTTGATCTTGACTGTGGTCGGCTTGGCCATGACCCTAAAACCCTTGTAGCTAATATGGAATCGCGCGGATACGCGGTAAGGCGCGGCAAATGGTCGAGGCGGCACCGTTTGTCAAGCGCAGCGCGCACCTATCCGCCAATCCATGTGCCGGTAACGGCCTCGTAACACCCTGTTGATAAGGTTCAAGCCCGAACGGGGGACTGCCCATGACTGCGACACCAAAGACAACGGGGTTCGATGCTGCCTGCCCTTTCCGGTCGCAGCTTGCCGACCGGATTGAGCGCGTGACATGCAGCCTGCCCGGCTGGCCTGCGCACCGAATCGCGGGTGAAATTGACGATATCCGCCGTGCCGCGACCGAACATGGCCTCGCCACCGTCGCGCGGCTGGCCCATGTGCTGGAACACCGGCTGGGCGAAGCGGGCGGCGCTGTCACCGCGCTCCCCTTCCTTGAGGCGATGCGTGATGCTGTCCACATCGACACAACAGGCGAAGACATGTCCGGCCTCTGCCTTGCGGCTCTGGGCCAGCGCTTTAACGGCTAAGGTCGGGTGGAGGCGCTTCTTCCGGCGCTCGTCGCCTGCCTGCTTGCCGAAATGGCGGGGCGGGTTCAGCTCACCACAGAAAGCTATGCCGCCACCCGCCCAGCATGGGGCCTGTGCGCTGCCCTTCTCCTTTCCACAGCGATCAGCCTTGCCATAGGGGCGGCCGGTGGTGCCTGGATGGCCCGCCTCGTCACCTATGAGGCGCGGACGCTCCTACTCGGCCTTGCCCTGATCCTGACCGGCGGCACCCTCCTTATCCGTGCCACGGCTGCCCCGATGAGCGCACCGCCCAAGGGCGCGCCGCTCTGGCGTTATCTCGCGACGCAATTGGGGGACAATAGCCAATTCATCGTCTTTGCCTTTGCAGCGCGGGGCAATGCGCCGGTGCTGGCGGCGCTGGGCGGGCTGGCAGGCGTGATGGCGGCAGGCGCCCTGCCCCTGCTGCTCGATAGAGACTTCCGCCGCCTGCCACTCGCTATGCTGCGGCGCGCATCGGGCGTGCTGTTGCTGCTCACCGGCCTTTGGTCGGCGCTCCATGCACTCGAACTGATCTAGAAAACCGATCACTCAGACAAAGAGGCTTCGCAACATACGGGCACCCATCTGCGTTATACCTTCAGCCATGCTCTGAAGGAGAACATTCCATGCCCAACCGTACCCATATTGACGCGCTCAACGCTGTTCTGGCGGACTATTTCGCGCTCTACATGAAGACCAAGAATTTCCACTGGCACGTCTCCGGCCCACACTTCCGCGATTTTCATCTGCTGCTGGATGAACAGGCCGCCGAGATCATCGCCACGACCGACCTGATCGCCGAACGCGTCCGCAAGCAGGGCGCGGTAACGCTCCACAGCATCGGCGAAGTTGCACGGCTTTCACGCATCAAGGACAATGACAAGACGGACCTGGACGCCACCGCGATGCTCTCTGAACTCCGCGATGACAACCTCGCGCTGGTCAAGAGCCTGAAGGAGGTGAAGGACCTCGTCGATGAAGCCAAGGACAATGCAACGTCCGGCATCGTGGACACCTGGACCGATGAAGCGGAACGGCGGGCGTGGTTCTTGGCGGAGTCGGTGAAGAGGTAACGGATTTTGGCCTTATGAAAGCGGCCGAGTGGCGGGCCGAGCCTACAGGGTTGCGCGGCTCGTTTCTCCACTGTATTACTGAAATAATACAGTGGAGAAACGCCATGTCCAAATTGAATTCGGCAACCTTATGGGACCGTACCAAGTCGAACGGTTATTTCCGGCTGGTCCTGCTCTCCGTTTCCGCGATCATCATGGCGATCCTGTCGACCTTCCCGACGCCGCTTGCGTTGAAAGCCCTCCGCTTCTTCCGCGCTGGCACCCCCTTTGATCAAAAGCTCATCGTTGGTGCAGCGCTGGACCCGGTCGCTGCCCTACTTTGCATTGTCACGGCGACAGTGTCGCTTGCGGCGGTCGCATGGGGCTACACAAAGCTCGCCGGCTGGCTGGAGGATCGGCGGGTCAACGAGTTTGAGCGACAAGGCTCCGTATCGCGCTGTTTTGTCGGCGTCCTGTTCGGCATCATCGTCATCGCCGCCTCGATGGGTATCATGTTCGCCGCAGGTGCAGCGTCCTTTGGACTTGGGCAGAATTTCGTGATGTCGTCGTCGACCATCGTCCCTGTTCTCGTCGTCCCTGTGCTCGAAGAGCTGATTTTTCGGGGCGTGCTGTTCCGGATTCTTGAGGAGATGTTCGGGACACTCATCGGCCTGATCGTGTCGTCCGTGCTGTTTGGCGCGGCCCATCTGCTCAACGACAACGCAACGATACTCGCCGCTTCGTTTCTGAGCATTGAACTGGGCGCTTTGTTGGCTGTTGCTTATGTCATCACCCGCTCACTTTGGCTGCCCATTGGCCTCCACGCCGGATGGAACTTTGCACTTGGCAACATCTTCGGCGCCGCTGATTCTGGCACGATCGTTCAGGGCCTGCTGGAAACAAAAACAAGCGGACACGCGATTTTGACAGGCGGCGCGTTCGGCCCGGAGGCGTCGATCATCACCCTGTCTGTATCTGTGCTGGTGCTTGCCCCTCTCATCCGTCACGCGCGCTCGGCGGGACATTGGCAACCCGCTCCAAGATCAATCAACGCATAGCTCGCGCGGCCCTTCCTCCCGCAGCGTCACCACTCACATATCCGGCGGCACATTGAAACGCAGCGGCTAAAAGCTTGTCCTCAGCCCGCCGGGGAGCGCGGTCTGGCTGCCATGGCTGCGCGCGGCGAGGATCAAGGGGAAGCCCTTAGCCCAACGAAAAAGGGCGGCACCTTTCGGCACCGCCCTTCAACTTTAGGGGTTGGAACCAATTAGTCCGAAGACGAGAGGTTCACAGCCGAATTCTTGCCGCGGTTGTCGACTTCGATGTCGAACTTCACGCGGTCACCTTCGTTCAGCGAGCCCATGCCGGCGCGCTCAACAGCGGAGATGTGGACGAATGCGTCTGGCTGGCCATCATCACGCTGGATGAAGCCGAAGCCCTTCATGGAGTTGAAGAACTTGACGGTGCCCGTCGTGGTTTCACCGGTCAGCGTGCGCTGAACGCGGGGGCCACGTTCCGGACGGTCGCCGAAGCCACCGCGGTCCTGACGGGGCGCCGGTGCACGGTCTTCAACCGGAAGCGGTTCGCCATCGATGACGAGATCCGTTGCGGAAATCTTTCCACCACGATCCACGAGCGTGTAGCCAAGCGGCTGGCCTTCGGCGAGACCGGCAAGGCCGGCCTGCTCGACCGCGCTGATGTGGACGAACACGTCCTCACCACCACCATCTTGAACGATGAAGCCGAAGCCCTTTTGTCCGTTGAAGAACTTGACGACGCCTTTGCCTTCGCCAACGACCTGTGCTGGCATCTGCGGACGCGGGCTGCCGCGGAAACCGCCGCCACCGCCACCGCCGCCAAAGCGATCACCGCCGCCACCGAAACGGTCGCCGCCGCCACCGCCGCCAAAGCGATCACCGCCGCCGCCGAAGCGATTGCCACCGCCACCGCCGAAGCGGTCACCGCCGCCGCCGCCGAAGCCGCCGTCAAAACCACCACCGCTGTCGCCAAAGCTGTCACGCTTGTCGTAGCCACGCCCGCCGCGCTCACCGCGCCGACCTCTATCAAAACCCATCCGTCAAACTACTTTCTTCGTAATCGTTTTCGCCCGGAAATAACCAATCTGATCGCCGGACGATTGCGACATAGATTCGGCGTAATAGACACCACGCCTTTCCCCAATATAACCCAGAACGCAAAGTTCCGATAGCATTTTTGCATTTCTACAAATCTGGGCTGTTCACATGTGCTTGCAGCCCTGTCCAAGCCGGTGCAAAGGGGCCTGCTTGATATCCGCTTGGGCGGATCGAGTTGCGCGAGTGAGTCTCCAACCGAAGCACATGTCGGATGGCGGACCGGGAGATTTTTGGATGACTGTTTACCTGCACGAAGAAGACCTGCCCGAAGGCGTGCTGGGCGAAGGTCCGGTTGCAGTCGACACCGAAACGATGGGCCTTCATCCCGGCCGCGACCGGCTCTGCCTTGTCCAGATTTCAGACGGCGGCGGCGATGAGCATCTGGTGCGCTTTGCCGCAGGCACCAACTACAACGCACCCAACCTCAAAGCTGTGCTGACAGACCCCAAACGTCTGAAATTGTACCATTTTGCGCGGTTCGACCTCGCCTCCATCATGGCATATCTGAATGTCATGGCAGAACCTGTGTACTGCACAAAGACCGCCTCGCGCCTCATCCGCACTTATACCGACCGTCATGGATTGAAGGATGTTGTGCGCGAAACCATCGGGGTTGAACTGTCCAAACAACAGCAGTCGTCGGACTGGGGCGCCGATGTTTTAAGCGAGGCGCAAAAGGAATATGCAGCCTCCGACGTGCGCTATCTGCATCGCGTTCGGGAGGTGCTGGACCCGCGTCTGGCACGTGAAGGGCGGACCGAATTGGCGCAGGCCTGTTTCGATTTTCTGCCCCATCGTGCCCGGCTGGATCTTGCCGGATGGCCTGAGGTCGACATCTTCGCACATGTCTGATCTGGCCCTCCAGGAACGCTCCGCGCGCAAAATCTGGGCGCGACCAAACGGCCCGCATGACCGTTTGATGAGGCTTATGCGAATCGGTCTGCCGACCGGTATCGGGGCCCTTTTGCTGTTCCTCGTTTTCGCGCCCATTGCGAACCCCAATGGAGATGTGAGCTTCGTCCTCGCCAAAGACAGCGTATCGATGGCGCGTGAACGCATGCGCGTGACAGAGGCGACGTATCGCGGGGAAGACAGCAAGGGACGCCCGTTTGAAATCAAAGCCGGTTCTGCTGTGCAGAAAAGCTCCCAAGACCCGGTCGTGAAACTTAGCGACCTTATGGCCCGCATCCAGATGGAAGAGGGGCCTGCCACGCTTTCTGCCAAGGCGGGTCGGTACAATATGGACCGGGAAGTTGTTCAGGTGGATGGGCCGTTGGTCTTTCAGACATCGGATGGCTACCGCGTCGAGGCCAATGACGTCGCCGTGGGCCTCAAGTCCCGCAAGCTGGCCAGTGGCGGTGCTGTCCAGGGCCAAATGCCGTTGGGCACTTTTTCCGCAGGCAGCATCCGCGCCAACCTGGAACAGCGCACTGTGACGCTGGAGGGCCGAGCACGCTTGCATATCGTCCAAGGTGGAGCCAGATAGCCGCATGCGCAAAGCCCCTCTCCTCGCTTCCATCGCCCTTATCCTTGCCGTCCCTGCTGTCGGTCAGGCGCTCAAGGGGCATAACGCCAAATCGCCCGTCGATGTGGAAGCTGATCGCATCGAAGTGCAGGACCGCGCGGATCGCGCCGTGTTTTCCGGCAATGTCGTCGTGCGGCAGGCGGGCCTGACGATGACGGCAGGGCGCCTGAACGTCGCCTATGCCCGCGCAGGCGGCGGCGTCGACATTGACCGCCTCGACGCCTCGGGCGGCGTTTTCATCCGCAGCGACAGCGAAACAGCGCGCGGCGACTTTGCGGTTTATGATCTCAACCGCAGGCTCATCACCGTGATTGGCGGTGTTGAACTCAATCAGGGCGGCAACCGCATTAGCGGCGGACGGCTCGTGATTGACCTCGATTCAGGGCGCGCCGTCGTCGATGGAAACAGCACTGGGGTCGATGGCGGCAGCGGTGGTCGCGTTACCGGCCGCTTCACGGTGGCCAAAGACCGCAAGTGAGGCTGTGGCGAATTCTGTCAGAATTCGACCAACGCCGCTGTAAATCCGCCACCTTGAGGTTGCGCTTCCCCCCGTCCATGCAATAATCCTGCCAATAGGATAAAACCATTTACCCCACGTTCACCCGAGCGTGTCAGGACAATTGCAGGAAGCACGCATGAACGACGCCGCAATCATAGACCGTGAAACAGCGGCTGCCACCGGGACGGGCACGGGGCTCTCAGTCGTCTCCATCGCAAAATCCTATGACAAGCGTTCCGTGCTGTCGGATGTGTCGCTGGCCGTTGGGCGCGGCGAAGTTGTCGGACTGCTCGGCCCCAATGGCGCGGGGAAGACGACGTGCTTCTATTCCATCATGGGTTTGGTGAAGCCGGATGCCGGCCGTATCGAGCTGGACGGACAGGACATCACTGACCTGCCTATGTATCGCCGCGCCATCATGGGGCTGGGTTATCTGCCTCAGGAAACCTCGATCTTCCGGGGCCTGTCGGTGGAGCAGAATATTCAGGCTGTGCTGGAACTGGCAGAGCCGGACAAGTCTGCCCGCGCGGCGCGGCTGGAACAGCTTCTTGACGAATTTGGGTTGACCCGATTGCGCGCATCGGCCGCCATGGCGCTGTCCGGAGGCGAACGCCGCCGGTGTGAAATCGCCCGCGCGCTGGCGGCTGACCCGTCGATCATGCTGCTCGATGAGCCCTTTGCGGGCATCGACCCTATCTCCATTGCCGACATTCGCGATCTGGTGAAGGACTTGAAGAAACGCCAGATCGGCGTGCTCATTACCGACCACAATGTCCGCGAAACGCTCGAAATCGTGGACCGCGCCTGCATCATCTATGACGGCCGCGTGCTCTTTTCGGGCAGCCCGGAAGATCTTGTCGCGGATGAAAATGTCCGCCGCCTGTATCTGGGCGAGGGCTTTAGCTTGTAACCATGGCGCTCGGCCCTCGCCTCGACTTGCGGCACAGCCAGTCGCTGGTGATGACGCCGCAGTTGCAGCAGGCGATCAAGCTGCTGGCGCTGTCCAATCTGGAAGTCGAAGCCTTCATTGCGGAAGAGCTGGAGCGTAACCCCCTGCTCGAAGCGGAACGCGAAGACCGGGGCGATAATGACGGCGAGCCTGTCGCCGACAGCGACTTTGGGGACGCAGACTTTGACGGCGATGGAGATGGCGGGGATCTGATGACCGCTGACCGTTTGCTGGAAAGCGATGGCGGGCCCGGCGCGGACTCCCCGCTGGATGTCGATTTCGCCGCCGAGACGTTTCATCATGACAGTGCGGCCGATGGCGGGCCGGGGCTGGATGGATCGCTCGGACTCGACGGCGCATCCTCCGGCGGCAGCTTTGATGATGACGGCACGGATTTTGACAGCTTTGCAGCAGGGGGGCTTTCGCTCCATGACCACCTGATCGCTCAAGCCGGCACCGCATTCATGGGCACTGATCTCTTGATCGCGTCCCATATCATCGACCAGATTGACGAGGCCGGTTATCTGCCCGTCCGCCTGCTCGACATCACCAACCGCTTGGAAATCCCACTCGCCCGTGGGGAAGACATTCTCCGCATCATCCAGACCTTCGAGCCAACTGGCGTCGGCGCGCGGACGCTGGCCGAATGTCTCGCGCTGCAAGCCAAGGAAGCGGATCGCTATGATCCAGCGATGGCACGCCTCATCGATAATCTCGATCTACTGGCGCTGGGCCGCCTCCCCCAGTTGAAACGTATCTGCGGCGTCGATGATGAAGACATGGCAGACATGATCCGTGAGTTGCGCGCTTATGACCCGAAGCCCGGCCTGCGCTTTGGCGGTGAGCCGCTTCAAACCGTCACGCCCGACATCTTCATCATTGAACGGGGCAAAGGCTGGGCGGTCGAAATCAACTCGGCCAGCCTCCCCAAAGTGCTGATCAACCGCAGCTATTATGCCGAACTTTCTGGCGTGGGCTGCAAGGATCGCGCATCGAAAACCTGGCTCAATGAATGCATGGCCTCTGCCAACTGGCTGGTGAAGGCGCTCGACCAGCGCCAGCGGACCATATTGAAGGTCGCGACCGAATTGGTGAAGCAGCAGGAAGCGTTTTTCCGCCATGGCGTGACGCATTTGAAACCCCTCACCCTGCGCCACATTGCCGAAGTGATCGGTATGCATGAATCGACGGTCAGCCGCGTGACGTCCAACAAATACCTCGCCTGCGCGCGCGGGACCTATGAACTGAAATACTTCTTCACCAGCGGCATTCAGGCCTCTGACGGCGGCGATGCTGTGTCGGCCGAAGCCGTCAAAAGTGCGATCAAGACATTGATCATGGCCGAAGAGCCGAAGGCCATTCTGTCCGATGATACGCTGGTCGACCTCTTGCAAAAGCAAGGCTTTGATATCGCCCGACGGACCGTTGCCAAGTACCGCGAAGCGATGGGCATTGGATCCTCCGTCCAGCGGCGGCGGCAAAAGGCCATTGAGGCCCGCGCGGCCTAGCGCCCAATTACTGCGTATCCGGCATCCGATCCCGCACACGCGCCATAGCGTCGCTCATCTTGCGCATGGCGGTTTCCAGTTCCGGCATGGCTGCGGCCAAGCCACTTGCCATCGCACCTGCGCCGGCCACGGCACGCTTGGAACCGTTCTGAATGCGCGTGTCAAAATTCGGATCATCCCGCGACGCCAGATCGCGCACCGTTTTGCCCTGCATTTTTGAAGACTTTCCTGTCAGCGGCTCGATCGCCTTGGCAATGCCATCGACACGCAGATCGAGCACGGACTGGACCATCGCCTCCATGCCACCGGCAAGAGCGGCCTGCATGACCGGATCATTCAGCTTTTCAGCCAGAGCTTCGGCCTTCTGCGTGGCCGCAGAAGGCGCGTCCTGCGCGAAAGCAGGCGTGGACATGACCAATATAGCGGTCGCAAGAAGAATACGCATCGAGCAGCCTCCATCGCGGCGGGGGACTCCCGCCGAACGATGCAGGCTGATAGTGGCAGCTATCTTTCGCGTCGCTGAACGGGCAGCTTATTGGCCTTCAGGCGGCGGTGGCGGAGGGAGATGCGCGGTCGCCGCTTCCACCTTCTTCATGATCTCCGGCATAGCCTGCATCATCGTTGGCGCAATTTTGGACATGTTGGAGACCATTTCCGGATCCACAAAGCTCATCATCCAGCGTTGCCCAAATACTTGCCCCGTCGGTGTGCCGAGGAACGCATCCAGCTCGGCAAGCTGGCGTTCGGAGTAGTCACGCGCATACACGCGGGTCAGGCTCTCCCGAATCCCCGGCTCTATCTTTTCAACCAGCGGGATCATTTCCTTCATCATCACGTCCATGAAAATTTTCATGCGTTCGCGGAAATGGGGGTCCCTTGCTTCAGCGACTTCTAGCATCGTCTTGTCGCCCGTATCCTTAGCAGAGGCATCTTGGCCGCCTGGAGGCGCCATGTCAGACGCCTTCATACCGAACATGGACTCCATCATGCTGTCCATCATCTTGGACATCGTGCCGTCCATCATGCGGCGATAAGTGCCGAGCGGCCAAAGCTTATCGACGACACGGGCGGCGGCGGCTTCATGGGACTTGCTGATCGCTGGCGGCGGCGCGGTCTGTGCCGATACGGGGGCTGCTGCAAGCAGTGCCAATGGAAGTGCAATTCGGCGAAGGAACATAAGCAACACCCTCCAAAAGTGATAATCAGCCAATCTGTCCTAACCAGACCAGCGCGCCGATACCGGCCACAATACGATACCAGGCAAACGGCCCGAATCCATAACGAGTCACAATGGCCAGAAACGCCTTAATGACCACAATAGCAACCACGAACGACACCACAAAGCCGATGGCAATATTGGTCACATCCTGTGCCGCAAGGGCGGCGCCTTCCTTGTAGAGCGCAAGCGTCGTTGCCCCCATCATGGTTGGCACTGCGACGAAGAAGCTGAATTCTGCCGCTGTCTTGCGCTCCACGCCCATGGCACGTGCACCCATGATCGTGGCCCCCGAACGGCTGACGCCGGGGATCATCGAGAGGCACTGCACAACGCCGATGGCCAGCGCGGTCCGCCAGCTCATCTGTTCAACGCTGGCGGTGTGGTTTTCCTTGGCGAACTTCTCAATCACGAGGATCGCGACGCCACCGACAATCAGCGCCCAAGCGACAAGCGCCGGCGATTCCAACATGGCCTTGATCGCCTTATAGGCAAACGCCCCGACGACGGCAGACGGCAGAAATCCGAGCAGCACGTTGCGGGTGAACACAAGCGGGCCCTGCTGCATGGAAAACAGCCCCACCGCCACATCCCAGAAGCGGCGCCAATAGAGCACGATGACGGCCAAAATCGCCCCGAGCTGAATGATGATATCAAACGCGCCGCCAGACCCATCCTTAAAGCCCAGCAGCTCGCCCGCGAGAACAAGGTGCCCCGTAGACGAGACAGGAATGAACTCAGTCAGCCCCTCAACAATGCCGAGGAGGATGACGGTCAGCAGATCGCTCATGCAGCGGCCCCGAAGCGACCGTGGCGGCGATATTCGACCAGCCAGCCATGCGCGACAGCGTCCATCGGCGTTGCAGGCACGCCAAGTGCCCTCAACCCCTTTGCCTTGGGGGCAAGGACATTGTCAGACTGGAGCATCAGCCATTGGTCGCGCGAAATCGGCGCACCGGGCAGCCAACCCGTCAGTGTCGCCATGGCACCGGCCACAGGGTCTGGCACATCGATGAACAGCGGCGCACGGCCCGTGCGGTCTGCGATCCACTGGTTGATCTCGCGCATCGAGAGCACCGTCGGCCCGCCAAGCTCATAGGTCACGCCGCCAAATCCGCCGGGGTTCAGTGCTGCGGCACAGGCCGCATGGCCAACGTCACCGGCAAAAACCGGCTGAAACTTCGTGTCGCCGCCGATGATGGGGCAGATGGGCAACATGCGGATGAGCGCGGCAAAGCGGTTGATGAACGCATCTTCGCGGCCAAAGACAATCGATGGACGCAGGATCGTCGCCTTAGGGAAGGCCTTGCGCACTGCCGCCTCACCCTCGCCTTTGGTCCGACCATAAGCAGACTTGCTTTCAGGATCAGCGCCAATGGCCGACATTTGGACGAATGAGGCCACACCCGCGCTTGCGGCAGCCTCGGCCACGTTACGCGCTCCATCAACATGAATGCGCTGCATATCCGCAAAGCTGCCGACCAGATTGATCACGGCGTCAGCCCCGGCCACGGCACGACCCAAGGTTTCCGGGCGGGTCACATCGGCCGCCACAAAGGTGATCTGGCCAAGGTTTGCCTGTGCCTTCAGATACCAGGAATTTTTCGGGCTGCGCTCTGCCACGCGCACACGAGCGCCGGCGCGCAGAAGAGCTTCGACCACATAGCGCCCGACAAATCCGCCACCGCCAAAGACCGTAACCAAAGCTTCTTTCATCGTCGTCAAAATCCCTTACTGAGGTAAGCCCGCCAATGCCCGCGCCGAAGCCTGTTGACAAGCGGCAATGGCCTGCCTAATCGCGCCGCTTCGTTCCGCATTGACCCACATCGGGATCTGCGCCGTGCCCAGGTGGTGGAATTGGTAGACGCGCTGGCTTCAGGTGCCAGTGGCCGCAAGGCCGTGGAGGTTCGAGTCCTCTCCTGGGCACCATTTTTCTTTCCGGATGCATCCGCAAATGTCCGGAAAAGTCCATGAAATCAGCCGCTTTTCAAGGTTTCGGCGTCCACCGACATCCGGCTGAATTCGTTGAAATTGACGGTATCTGACGGTATTATTGACGGTATCGAAACCGACAAAATAGGTGCCGTCATGCTGACAGATCTCGCAGTCCGAAAGGCAGTTGCGCGCGACAAGCCCTACAAGCTCTCCGATGGGGGCGGTCTGTATCTGCTAGTGACAAAGGCAGGACAGCGGTGTTGGCGGGTCGACTATCGCTTCGGGGAAAAGCGGGCCACGGCAGCGCTGGGAGTTTATCCGACCGTCACACTGGCCGAAGCGCGCGCCAAGCGGCTGGAGATCAAGAAGCAGATCGCCGAAGGCATCAATCCCGCCGCCAAGCGCAAGATCGACAAGATCACCGGGCCGCTCGCCAATGTGAACAGCTTCAAGGCGGTGGCGGAAGAATGGCTCGACAAGGCCGAGCGCGAAGGCCGTGCCGATGTTACGCTCGGCAAGCTGAAATGGCTGCTCGAATTCGCTTACCCATTCATCGGAGACCGCAAGGTCAGCGAGATCAAGGCTCCCGAACTGCTGGCAGTGTTGCGCTCGGTCGAGAAGCGCGGCCATTATGAAACCGCACGGCGGCTGCGCAGCACCTGCGGGCAGGTGTTCCGCTATGCCATCGCGACCGGCCGCGCGGACCGCGACGTGTCGGCTGACCTACGCGGCGCGCTGATCGTGCCCAAGGTGACGCACCGCGCCGCCATCACCACACCGAAGGAAGCGGGCGAACTGCTGCGGGCGATAGACGCCTATTCGGGCTATCCGGTCACGCACGCAGCACTGCGGCTTGCCCCTTACGTCTTCGTCCGTCCGGGCGAACTGCGGCAGGCTGAATGGAGCGAGTTCGACTTCACCCGCAACATTTGGACCATCGCCGCTGACAAGACCAAGATGCGCGTCGCGCACCGTGTTCCACTCAGCCGTCAGGTCCTCGCCATCCTGGAAGAGCTGCGCGAGATCACCGGCAACCGCCGCTACCTTTTCCCGGCGCAGGGCAAGCGCGACCGGCCCATGTGTGAAAACACGATCAATCTTGCGCTGCGGCGGATGGGTTTCGACGGCACCACGATGACCGCCCACGGCTTTCGCGCCATGGCCAGCACGCTGCTAAATGAGCAAGGCCACTGGAACCCGGACGCGATCGAACGCCAGCTTGGCCATGCCGAGACCGATGACGTCCGCCGCGCCTATGCGCGCGGCGAGCACTGGGACGAACGGATCAGGATGATGCAGAGTTGGGCCGACTATCTCGACCAGCTACGTTCGGGCGCGAAGGTCCTGCAAGGCAGCTTCCGTAAGCCGCTTGCCACTTCGAGGGCGGTTCCTGATTGATCCAGCTGCACCGCTCAGGATCTGGTCGCCAATCTGCTCAGCTAGCGATTTCCGCATCAAGGTAGGCCTGGACCCGCTGCATACCCGCGAGGCCATCTGCCAGTATGAGATCGAGTGCGCAGGCTCCATCAAAGGCCTCGTTAGACGTACCGATCCAACGCAAAGCCCTATCGCTGTCAGCGAATATGCATCGCAATGTGCGATGGATGCCGAGCAGCGCCGTAGCCCGCCCATCGCCGTCTATAAGCCGCGCGACCATTGCGTCTGGAACGCCCCAACGCGCGACCAATGCGGCGGCGGCCCGCGCCGTCGCTAGCTTTTCGTCATCGTCGTATTGAACGCTGCCGTTTGGCATGGATGGGCTCCTACTTGCCGATCCCCGATAGCAGAGAATGTACGATGCGACCATTCTCAACCTTACCGATCGGTAAGATTCGCATTGCAGAATGGCATTGCGATGAGCAATCTTACCGATCGGGAAGAAAAGAACTTGAAGTACAACCGCATATATGCAATCTTCCCGCTCGGTAAGAATGACATGATAGACAACGCAACCCAATTTGGCGCAGCCATTGCCTCCGCCCGCAAGGCCCTTGGCCTTACTCAGCGTGAGCTGGCGCTCGCCATCAATAGCGGCGAACGCTTCATCGTCGATCTGGAAGCTGGGAAGCCCACCGCGCAGCTCGGCAAGGCACTCGCCGCAGCCAAGGCAGTCGGCCTGCGGCTCACCGCAGCCGGCATTTCGCAGGCCTGACGGTGGACCTTCCGGTTCACTATGAAGACCGTCTGGTCGCCACGATCCGTGCCGACGCGCAGGCAACCCGGCTTACCTATGCGGATGCCTGGCGTTCATCCGCTGACAGCTTCCCGGTTTCACTGGCCATGCCGATCCGGCCAGAGCCCTATGAGGGGGACCAAGTTCTTCCCTGGCTGATGAACCTCCTGCCGGAAGGCGAACCGTTGCGCGCCATGACGCGGGCGCTCGGCGCGGCACCGGAGGACGCACTCGGCCTGATCGCGCAGACCGGCAACGATCTGGCAGGCGCGCTCAGCATCGCGCCGCAGAAACCGCGAGGCGAGCCCGGCTATCGTCCGATCCCGGATGGCGGCGCACTGGAACGGATCATCGAAGAATTGCCAGCACGGCCATTCCTGGTGGGCGAAGACGGGGTCTCGATGAGCCTTGCCGGCGCACAGGAAAAGCTGCCGGTTGCGGTCATCGATGGCCAGATCGCCGTGCCGATCAATGGCGCGCCATCCAACCACATTCTCAAGCCCGACAATCCGCGCCTGCTCGGCAGCGTCCAGAATGAAGCGCTGTGCATGGTTCTCGCCCGCCGCATCGGACTCAATGTCGCGCCGGTGACGACAGGCATAGCAGGGCCACGCAGCTATCTGCTTGTCGAGCGCTATGATCGGACAGGCATCGACAACAATGTCCGCCGCCTGCATCAAGAGGATTTCTGCCAGGCCCTCGGCCGGCCGCCTGCCGCCAAGTACGAGTTAAACGGCACCGGCACGCGCGGCCCTTCGATCGCCGACATGTTCGCCCTCGTCCGCCAGCATATGACCGCGCGCGAAATCACCCGGCTGCTCGACGCCGTGATCTTCAACATCGCGATCGGCAACGTCGACTCCCACGCCAAGAACTACTCGATCCTGCTCGGCCCAGGCGCGCCGCAGCTTGCCCCCCTCTATGATCTCATGTCTGGCCTCGCTTGGGCGAACATCACCCAGAACCACGCTCAGGCCATTGGCGGCCAACGCCGCGGCCGCCACGTCTACGGACGCCACTGGCGGCGGATGGCCGAAGCCGCAGGACTGGCAGCGCGGGGGACAGTGCAGCGGGTCGAACAGGTGACGGCGCGACTGCAGAGCGAACTGCCCGCTGCGGTCGAGGAGGTAGCGGCTATGGCTGCGGGCTCGACGATGCTGGAGGTCTTCGCAAAGGAAATCGAGGAACGGGCAGCCGAGGTCAGGGCACATGCTGAAAAGGAAGGCCAGCCTGACGCCAACGAATTGCCAACGGACGACATCCCTACGATCGGCGCGAGCGCCTATTCTGATGACGGGGGACCGGGAGCACCATGACCAAAGGCATCTTCGTTCATCGAACGGACTCGATCTACGACGACAGCCCAGCTGAGCAGTATCAGTTTCCGCGTCAGTACCTGACACGCGTCAGCGCCTGCATTGGCGATTGGATCATCTACTACGAGCCCAGCAAGATCCGCGACACGCGCGGATACTTCGCGGTGGCCAAAGTAGCCCATGTCGTGCCGGACCCGACCGCCAAGGACATGTATCTCGCCCTGATCGAACCCGGCACTTACCTGGACTTTCCCAACCCGGTCCCGTTCAACGGTCCCCTTGGGCTGGTCGAGCGGGGTGTGCTCAACGAGCATGGCAAGATTTCGGGGCGCGCCCAATCCGCGTGTTCGGCCCCTGTCCATCGAGGACTTCAACCGCATCATCGACCTTGGCCTTGCAGAAGATGACAGCTTCCTGCCGAGGATCGATGAGACTTCCGGCGACATGCTGCGCGAGGAACGTTTACCGTTCCAGCTAGAGATCCAGCGCGACCGTGTGGCAAATCTCGGTTCGCGACTGGTCCGTGACCGATTGTTCCGCCGCCGCGTAGTCGAGGCGTATGGTGCCCGCTGCGCGGTAACCGGCCTGAAGCTGATCAATGGCGGCGGGCGCGCCGAGGTTGAGGCAGCCCATATCCGCCCCGTCGAAAGTGGCGGGCCGGACATCGTCACCAACGGAATCGCCCTTTCAGGAACCGTACACTGGATGTTTGATCGGGTCTTGATCGGATTGAGCGACGATCTGGAGATCCTCGTCAGTCGGCAGGCGAATGACCCCGACAGCATCCGCTCGCTGATCAACAGCTCCGGCTTCGCCATCCCACCCCAGCGACCTCTAGAGCGCCCACATCCGGCCTTTCTGGCCTGGCATCGACAGCATTGTTTCAAGCACTAACGAAGCTGCATCAAGCGCCGCGACGGCTGCGTGTTCCAAGAAACGAGATTCGATACCCTGCCGTCCAAAGCGGGCAGATTTCTGGTCGGAGACCCCAAACCTGGGTACAGTGTAGAGCACACCCTACGCGACAAATCGCAGGCAAAATCCGCTTAAAACCATCAATATGTCAATGCGTTGATGGGGATCTGAGAAATTGGCAGCTTCTCAATCAAATCTGACTTGCCGCCATTTCACCTGTGACCGCAAATCAGATAGTTTCAAGAATCGCGCATTTTCGCCCTTCTCAAGCCGCTTGACCTGCATTGGGAACATAAGTAGAACAAACCTGCCTTTCGCAGTGTGATCCAGGCTCCACCAACATGGAGTCCAAAATGACACGCAATGTTTCCATCCAGACCTATCTGCCCCGGCACGTCGCTGCATGGGTGCAGGATGAAGCCTCCCGCGCCAAACAGAGCCGCAGCCAGTGGATCGGTGCCATCGTCACGGACTTGTTCCAGGGGCAGGAGCTGCGTGAGGAGGCGAGGCAGAACGCCGAGTTCACCAAGCGCCGGATCGTCTTCATGATGTGCGCTCTCGATGGCCTTCTGCTAGCCCATCCCGATGCCACACTCCGCACGAAGGTGCATGAGGCGCATAAGCGGCAGCTCGACAAGCTTGCGCAGGAGCAGGGAGAATGAAGCGCCGGGAAGCCAAGTCGCCTGCCAGCGACGAGCAGCTCGCTCTTCCCTTCGATAGTTCCCCCAAGGCAACCCGAACCAACGGCGCAGAGCCGCTCGCCGTCCGGATTCCCGACGCGGTGCGGATGACCGGGCTTGGCCGGTCAAAGCTCTACGAGTTGATCGCCGCAGGCGACCTGGAAACGATCAAGATCGGCCGATGCACATTAGTAACGATCGATGCGCTCAAAGCCCTTCTGGCCAAGGCACGGGCCACCAACCATAAGGGAGGTCGCTGAGCATCGAAACACGGTCCGCAGCAGTTTGAGTCCTCATCGAGGACCAAGCCGAAGCGCGAAACGGTATTTTTGACGGTATCGAATTCGCGAATCAGGGCAGCAAGCCGTTGTGATGTAACGCCTTGTCGGCACGTCACGGTCCCTCTCCTGGCACCATTCTTCCGGTCCGCATCGGCGTAAACCAGCTTTTTTCTTGCACAGCTCTGCTTTGGCAGGTCACCTTCCGTCTGTGACCGGTGGGACATCCAAAACCAGCCGCGATTCGCGGAACGAGGCGCTTCTCGCGTCCTGCTATGATGACGTCCGGCGGATTTCGCGTGCCATTTTGGCCCGTGATCAGATGAACCGCGCCTATCAGGCTACAGAACTTGCGAATGAAGCCGCCATCCGCCTGATGGGGGTGGACCGCATGGAGATAAAGGACAAGGCGCATATGTTGGCCATGGCGGCGCGCACCATGCGTCGCATCCTCATTGACGAGGCCCGCAAGGGTGCTGCTGCAAAGCGGCAAACCCCGGCTTTTGTCACGCAGTGGCCGGACGACCCGGCAGCGTCGCTGATCGACATTGGCGATCTGGACCGGGCTTTGGAGGCGTTGGCCCAATCATCCCCCGAACATGCCGAGGTCGTCGAGTTGCGCTTCATGCTCGGATTGACCGTCGAAGAGGCGTCGCTGGCCAGTGGCATCCCGGCGCGGACCATCAAGCGCCGGTGGCAGGCCGCGCGCGTGTGGCTGCTCGATTATCTGGATGGAGGCGCAGCGCTTGGCGGCGCCTGAGATCGAACGGCGCGCGCTCGCCTTGTTTGAACGGCTCGCCGACGCCCCGGACAATGCCCGCTTGCGCGCGCGCCTAACCAAGAACGAAGCGCCCGAAGTGCTGGATCGCCTTGCCGCACTTGAAGCGCGGGCCGTAAATGCCGCAGGGATGCTGCCGACACTCATTCCGGGGAGCGGAGAGTTTGGCGAGGGAACCTTGCCGCCGGCTCGCGTTGGCGCCTTCCGCCTGACCGAACGGATTGGCATTGGCGGCATGGGGGAGGTTTGGGCTGGGGAACGGGACGACGGCCTGTATGATCAGAAGGTCGCGATCAAGCTGATCCAGCGCCATGCGCTTGTCCGTGCAGCAGCGGCGTTTGACGACGAGCGGCGCTTTCTGGCCCGGCTCGACCATCCGAATATCGCCCGGCTGATCGACGGCGGCGTTACCGAAGATGGGCTTCCCTGGCTGGTCATGGACTATGTGCAGGGTGAGCCGATTGATGCGGCCTGCGCCGCGCGATCTTTGGCCGAACGCGTCTCGCTCTTCATCAAGGCGGCCGACGCCGTTCAATATGCGCACGGCAAGCTGATTGCCCATGCCGATCTGAAGCCCGGCAACATATTGGTGAGCCCCGATGGTCGTGTTCGGCTCTTGGATTTCGGGATTTCCGGCCTTGTCGGCCAAGATAGCCGTTCCCCCACTGGAAGCGGACCGTTGACCAAGGCCTTTGCCAGCCTGCAGCGCATTGCCGGTGCGCCGCCCTCTGTCGCGGACGACATTTTTGCGCTTGGGCGGACGCTCGCGATGCTGGTGGCCGACGACGCCGAACTGATGGCCATCGCGGCCAAGGCGCAGGCTGTGACGGAAGGAGACCGGTATCAGACTGTGGCAGCGCTGATTGCAGACCTCGATCGATGGCGCGCACATTTGCCTGTTCGGGCCATGCCACAGGGCTGGCGCTACCGCGCAAGCAAATTCATCGGCCGTCATCGCCGGAGCGTGATGGCCGCCGGGGTTGCCCTAACCCTGATTGCCGGTGCTTCGCTTGTGGCGACGCGCAGCTATGTCCTAGCAGAACAGGCCAGCGCGCGATCGACCCAAAGGTTGCAAGAGGTGCGGCAGCTCGCGCGATACCTGCTGTTCGATCTGCATGATGATCTGGCGCGGGAGCCGGGCACGCTCAAGAAAAGGATCGAGATCGCGACCGTCGCCGCCCGTTACCTCAACCAGTTGAGGGAAGCCAAGGACGCGCCGCCCGATCTTCGGCTGGAGGTGGCGCAGGGCTATCGCCGCCTTGCCACCATTCAGGGGCTGGGCGGCGGCGTCAATCTTGGCGATGTGGCAGCGGCGCGCAAAACCATCGACCTTGCCAGGGACATGCTGGACCGGCTGCTTGCCGATGACCCGCACAATGCGGCCGCCCTCGCCGAGCGCGGTTGGGTCGAACAGGGCTATTGGGTTCTGGGGGCTGACAACCGCGCGTCCATCGCCATCAACAACCGGGCCCGCGCGCTGTTTGACCGGGCGCTTGCCCTCGACCCCAAGAACGCGGAGGCGCGGATTGGGCGCCTGACCGTCGAACGCAACCGCGCCTATGACCTCACATGGACGCTGGACCGACCCGCCGAGGCGATCCTTGTCTGTCGCGAAGCACTCGCCCGGCTGCGCGCGCAAGGATGGCCCAAGGACGTCAGCGAACAGGCAGAGCTGCTGGAGCTCCATCTGCTCAACCGGTTGGGTGACGCCGTCTATTTCGCAGGCAATGTGCCCGGATCTCTTAAGCCCTATCAGGAGGCAGATGCCGCGGTTGACCGGCTGATTGCGCGCGACGGCGAGATCCCGGCCTGGCGCCTGATGAAGGCAGAAATCGCCTTCAACCTGAGCGGGACATTGCAGGAAGCCAAAGGGCGACTGCCGGAATCCCTGCGCGTTGCCGAACAAGGGGTCAAATCGCTGCGGGCGCTGGAACGCTTTGGTCTGGATGCCGGGACCGAGAAGCGATTGGTGATGCTGTTGGGGCAAAAGGCAATCATCCTCGGCGAGATGGGCCGACATGCCGATGCGGTCACCGCTTCTTTGGAAAGCCTGACCATCCGGCGGAAACGATTTGCGGCGGCCCCCAGGGATCCGCAGCGGACGCGGGATGTGGCCGTGGCGATACCAAACCATGCCCGCATCCTCCGGGCCGCCGGCAGAACCCGGGAGGCCTGTGCGGAGATCACAGAGGGCGTCCGCCTGTGGCACCTCATCCGGACACGCGGCGACCTGAGCGCCAAGGACGCCCGCGACGACCTGCCCGAGACAGAAGCCCTGCAAAAAGATTTCTGCACCGGCTGATTTTTTTGGCCCCCTTTTGCGTCCGCCCGCGCCTTAGCTTTTTGAAACCCACAAAAAGCGGTCGCGCGGTTTCAACGGACACATTTTGGGGAAACAGTCATGATGAAGAATTATTTGATGATGGGGGCAGCCGCGGCAGCCTTGATAACCGCACCGGCGCAGGCCGCGGTGATCGCGACACTCAGTTTTACACAGCCCACGGGCACGGTTTTTTCCAACCAATCCATCGACGTCTACCTGCGCCTGACGCTCGATCCTAGCTCGGACGCGCTGACGACCGACGCCAGTGGCACGCCCACCGCGGGGTTTGACGCGGCCGGTTATACTGGGCCTATTGACCTCAATGATCCGAACACACGCATCGTTTTCAACGAATTTTTCGAGTGCTCCGGCACGTTCACCAGCGGTTGCGGCAATGGCCCGCCTTACGACTTCGATTTCAACACCGCGCAGCCCAACTTTATCGGGCCGGTCAATTTCGACCTGCAGCCCGGCGACAGCTTTGAATGGCTGTTCGGCACCTTTACGCCGACCGGCGGCAACGCGCCGGCGGGCACTTACACCTTCTACAACGCCGGCGCGTTTGTGCAGATCTACAATCCCGGTGCCGACCTGATCGATCCGAGCGACGATATGTTCGACAGCATCACACTCGCCCAGACCTGCCCGGGCCAGGATGCCGCTTGCGCCTTCACGCGTCAGGTGCTGGCAGCACCCGGCGGGGTACCGGAACCTGCGGCTTGGGCGATGATGCTGGCTGGCTTCGGCCTTGTCGGATCGGCCATGCGCCGCCGCGGCGCCATGCCCGTCACCTTCGCCTGATCACGACACATAAGGAGATCCTCAATGACATTGATCAAGACGACAGCAGCCGTGGCCATCGCCGGTGCGGCATTCCTGTCCACCACCGCTTATGCAGCCATTCCGGTCTACCCCAATTCGGGCACCGAAAATGCGGAACTGTATAGCTTTACAGCCGCCGCCGACGGCGATTTAGTTGCCTATTTCACCGGCAGCACGGGATCGTTCGAGAACGTTCTCGGGCTGATCGTGAATGGCACTGACCTTGGGTGGTCGACGCTCAACAGCCACCTCTCCGCGCCGGGGGACTTGTTCAACTTCGGGCCTGTCAGCGCAGGCGACGCACTGGTGTTTTACATCAACGTCGAAGGGGGGCTTTACACTTGGGCGTCGGACAAATCGCTCAACACCGACGCAACGAACCACATCTGGTCGACAGCCTATGGGGGTGGGGATTTTTCCATTCCCGAGGGCATCTTCGTTACATTCGAGGACCTTCCCGGCACGGGAACAGACTTCAATTATGAAGACCTCGGCTTCGTTTTCACCAACGTCAAAACAGTGATCATCCCGAACGGGGTGCCGGAACCTGCATCCTGGGCGATGCTTATCGCAGGTTTCGGGATGATCGGCAGCGCCACCCGTCGTCGGCGCAACAGCCTGAAAATCACTTACGCTTGATTGAAACACCTTGAACCACGGATGCGGTCGGAGATAGCTCTTCGGCCGTATCTTGAGGGTATCGAAAGTCTGCGCGGGCGCTCAGTCCGTGGAGGTTAGCATCCTCTCCTGACCATGTCTTTTACTCCAACTTTGGGGTGCATCCGCGATCAAAAAAGGCCCGCCGCCATGCGACCTTGGGCGCTTGTCGTGCCGATCAGTGCCCCTTTGTGGCGGCGCGCTGCGGCAAAAAATGGATGAGCGCGGCGATCGCCAGCGCGAGCACCAAAGAAGCCAGCGGACGGCTGAGATCAAGACCGCCCTGCGCCAAAGGCTTGTCGAGAAAATCCCCGACTGTTGCGCCGAGCGGGCGCGTCAGGATGAACGCCGCCCAAAAGAGAAAGACGCGGTTCACGCTGGTAAACCGCCACAGGCCAATCAGCACGATCAGGCCCAGGCCAAACATCGTCGCGCCGCCCAGATAGCCAAGCCCGCCGGTATCTGCCGCCCAGTCGCCCAGCGCGGTTCCTAGAGTTTGAGAAAATGTGATGGTGGTCCAATAAAGGGCTTCTGACTTGGGACCGGCGACATTGTTCATGGAGATGGACCCGGTCAGGCGATGCCAGACGACCAGCGACAGAAGCACCAGCCCCAGCAGAACTGCGGAACCGCCGGTATAGCCGATGCCCAGCGAGCGGGTGGCGAAATCCGCCAATGTCGTGCCTGCTGTGGTCGATGCAATAATCGTGGCCCAATACAGCCATGGGCGGAATTGAGCGGCGCGGATCTGAACCATGACCAGAAGCAGAAGTGCGGCCCCAAATATCGCGGTGCCGACCAGATAGCCCATATCCCAGCTCATCGACACGGTGTCGCCTGCGGTTTCCCCCAAGGTCGTCGCGAGGATCTTGATGATCCAAAAGCCGAGTGTGACGGCTGGAACCTTTATGGCGGTCGGTAAAGAGTGGGATTGGTCAACCATGATGGCTTTCGTCCATAGACCCTATGACGTTAAAAAATGATCTTCTGTCCTATCCGCTCTGTCATTCGAAAGTGACGCCTCGGGATAAGCCGCCGGAACCACGCCCCTTGGTCCAATGGAGGAGATCAAGCCATACGCTGTCAGCACCGACGTCTAACGCCGATGCTGCGTCGAGCGCCCTTCAGGCTATGCAAGCACTTTGCTGGTCCGCATGACGTCTTCCAGCACAGCAAGGAACTGGTCCGTGGAATAGTTCCAATCAAAGTTCGCGCCATATTGCGCGACGACATTGCGATCCATCGCAGCAGCGTTGCCAATGGCGTGCGCCAGATCCTCATCCAGCGCGCCCACAGGTTGCGTCAGCGCGTCTGTTGGGCCGCGACCATTAAGGCCGACGACATCCAATGGTCCCGGCACCGGAAAGCCCGCCACAGGCACGCCACAGGCCAAGGCTTCGATCATCACGAGCCCGAACGTGTCTGTCAGGCTTGGGAAGACGAAGACATCTGCCGCGCGATAGGCACTCGCCAACGCTTCGGCATGTAATGCGCCAAGAAAGACAGCGTCTGGGTAGCGTTCCTTGAGCATGGCAAGGTCCGGCCCGTCGCCAACGATGACCTTGGTTCCAGCGGTGGCAAGGTCCAGAAACACTTCCAGGTTCTTTTCAACCGCGACCCGACCGACCGACAGTAAAATAGGTTTGGGCAGGTTTGCGAGTGCAGGATGGACATCCCCGTCAGGATGGAAGACCGCTTTGTAGATGCCACGCGTCCACAAACGCGTCCGTTCAATGCCCCGCTCCGCCAGTTCCTCGCCCAGTCGGGGGGTCGAAACGAGCACCGCGCTGGACGACTTGTGGAACCGCCGCATGATCGGCCAGAACCGGTCCGGGGAGATCCCCGTGCGGGCAGCGGCATAGTCTGGAAAGCGGGTGTGGAAGGCCGTTGTAAACCGCACGCCATTGGCCTTGCACCAGGCGCGCGTGGTCCATCCGATAGGGCCTTCGGTCACAATGTGGACGACATCTGGCCGAAAGGCCTTCAGCGCCCGCCGCGCGGCGAAGCGCGGGGCAATGGCGAGGCGTATTTCGGAATAGCCCGGCATCGGCACCGTCAGAAACTGATCCGGCGTGATCAGTTCAACTTCATATCCCCGCTCCATCAGGATCCCGACTGTTGTCGAGATGCTGCGGACGACGCCGTTGACCTGCGGAAACCACGCGTCGGTGGCGATCGCAATCCTCACGCGGCAACCATCGACTTGGCCGCGATCTTGCGGTCACGCACAATCTCTGCCCAGTCGAGGATCGACATGGCGCCCGTGCGGTCTTCAACCAGCGCCGTGCAGCTTTCCACCCAATCGCCATCATTATAATAGGTCATGTCACCAATCTGCCGGATTTCCGCGCAGTGGATGTGGCCGCAGACAACGCCATCAACGCCGCGCTGCTGGGCTTCGCGGACCACGGCTTCTTCAAACTGGTAGATAAACTGGACGGCGTTCTTCACGCGCTTCTTCAGATAGGCTGAGAGCGACCAATAAGGCATGTCGAAACGACGGCGGACGCGGTTGAAGATCTGGTTGACGCGCAGCAGCACCGAATAGGCCTTGTCCCCAAGGAAGGCGAGCCACTTGGCGTAAAGCACAATCCCGTCAAAGGCATCGCCATGCGTGACCAGCAGACGGCGGCCGTCGCGCGTTTCGTGGATCGCTTCATTGTGAATGGTGATGCCGCCAAAGCTGAGGCCCGCATATTCGCGGAGCATCTCATCATGATTGCCGACAATATAGACAACGCGGGTGCCGCGATGCGCCATCTTCAAGAGGCGGCGGACGACTTCGTTATGCTCATCAGGCCAGTACCAGCCCTTGCTGAGCCGCCAGCCGTCGATGATATCACCCGTCAGGTAAAGCGTTTCGCATTCGACGCTGGCAAGGAAGTCGAGCAGCAACGTCGCATTGCAGCCGGACGTGCCAAGATGAATGTCGGAAATCCAGATGGTCCGGTATTTCTGCTTGGGCGTAAAGCTGCGCGGCTCGGGATGGTCCAGCCAGGTCGGTGGCCGGAAATCCATCGATCCCGTGTCGGCCTGCTTTGCGATAAAGTCTGTGATGCTCGTCGTCATATCATCCCCCGCTCGACAATGATGGCGGGATAACATCCTGACATTTCAAGGGTGTGGCGGGGATGTTACGGAATGATGGCGCTGGCATGCCGGCAGCGGCGCAAGACCGTCAACTGCTGCGCTTCAGGTCCAGCCCCTCGGCACCACGCACCACCTGCCACTGGCTGACGGGATAGGTGCGGTACCGACGGGTAGAAATGTTATCCACGCCTACAAATGTCGCACGACCGACAGCGCGGGTCAGTTCCAGCCGGACATAGCCCTGATGTAGATTGTCGGTCCACAATACTTCGGGATTATGCGCCGCAAATGCGGCATCCAGCTTTGCCGCGGTCGCGCGGTCAAAACCGCTCCCGACGAAATCACCGGGCGAAGTGATACCAGCCGTTCCCAGTTCAATGCCTGTCGGGCGTCCGGATGCGTCGGCGAGGCGGTTGGCCCAAAAGCTATGGCTGTCGCCGGTCAGGAAGATGAGATCATCGACACCGGCCGCGCGGGCCTGCGTGTAGAAGCGCTCGCGCGCCCACTCATACCCATCCCATGTGTCGGGATAGAAGGGCAGGTTCCATTTGCCCTTCCAAGCCAGTTCTTTGGCCTCATCAAGCGGCTTGGCCTGTGTTTCCGGGTTTGGAATGGTGCCGAGGGCCACGACGTCGGGCATGCGCGTCCGTGCAATCGGCATGGGGTTGCCAATGAGCCGCCAAGGCTGCGCCAGTTGCTTTGACTGCGCCCAAGCTGCGGCGAGATCGCTTTCCTGCTCAGCGCTGATCAGGCGACGGTCCGGCGCACCGATCCGGTCACGCTCCATCGCGTCTGCATCTGTGCGACTGGTGATGGTCGTGTAAAATGGTGTGTAGTCAACCTGCAGAGCGCGCGCTGTGTGGCGCGTCTCCAACGTGCTGAGCGTTGCAATGTCGCCAAAGGAATAATGCCGCCAGAACTGCATCCGGGTGCGGCCGGGGACCGGCTCCCGCACGGGCATCCATTCATAATAGGCCTGGATTGCCGCCGCCCTGCGCGTCGCCCAATCGCCTTCCTTGTCCGGTTGATGGTTCTGCGCACCCCCAACCCAAGGGTTGTTCGCACTTTCATGGTCATCCCAACAGGCCAGCAATGGCTTTGCGGCCAACATGTTCTGGGAGCCTGCATCTGTCTTATACTGGGCGTGACGCGTCCGGTAGTCGGACAGGCTGACAATCTCGTTTGCGGGTTCATGAACACGCCCAATCTTGCGGGCGACATCGCCGCCCCAGCCATCTGCCGCATATTCATAGATATAGTCGCCTGTGTGCAGCACGAAATCGACAGCCGTGTCTTTTGCGATCGCATCATAAGCGTTGAAATAGCCGAAGGCGAAATTGGAGCAGGAGGCCAGCGCAATGCCCAGCCGCTCCACACGCCCCACCGGCAAAGTCCGGGTTTGCCCCGTGCGGGACACAGCGTCGCCTGCGCGGAAACGATAATGATAGCGCGCACCGGGCTTCAGTCGGCTGGCGACAAACTTGGTCGTGAAATCGCGGTCGGCGCTCGCCATTTGGCGCGCACGCCAGACGATGTTTTGGAACGCCGCATCGGTGGCCATCTCGCATTCAACCTCGACATCAGAAGGCGTGGTGATGCGGGTCCACAAGACAACGCTGGTTGCATCCGGATCTCCACTCGCAACGCCATGGAGGAAGAGCCCGTCTGCCGGGCGGGTCTGGCCAGTCACCTTGCCGGCGATGGTCAAAGCCGTGAGACCGGCCAATGCGGTGCGGCGGGTCAATGCGGCGACGCGCTTCATATCCGGATTTCCGTTCTTTGCTGCTCTGCGGCCAAGCATCGACAGGACCGCGAAATTCCAAGAGGAAAAGGTGGCCGCCCGAAAGCGACCACCTCCCCCCAATTAGAGGTCAAGCCGAGGCAAAATCAGAAGCCAGCCTTCAGCGTGACAAAGAACTGCTGCGGCGCGCCAGCGAGGAGGGTCTGATTGTCCCCGCTGTTGCCGAAGCCGTTTGAGCCAATGGTCGACACATATTTTTTGTCGAACAAGTTGGTCGCGTTCAGCTGGATTTCCAGCGGCGAACGCTGGCCGATGTCAAAGCGATAGCCAAGCGTGGCATCTGCAAGCGCCCGACCCGGAACCGACTGATCGTTGAGATAGGTGAAGTAACGACGGCTCATATAGTTGATAGAAACCTTTCCGAAGAAGGTGTCGCTATCATAAGCCACTTCACCGCGGAGCAGGTGCTTCGGCGCGTCAACCACGGTCTTGCCCTTGGTTGCTGCAAGAACAGCGCCCACCCCGTTGACAACGTCATTCCGGTAGGTCGTGTCGTTGTAGCTGTACGAGGCGAAGAGCGAGAGGCCACCGCCAAGCTTGACGTCACCGGTTGCTTCAAATCCGAGTGCGCGGACATTGCCCACGTTCTGCAGAACGGCGGGGTTGCCGACAATGCCTGCGCCCGTCGAAATGCCGAGCAGACGGTTGCGGAAATTGACGTAGTAAACACCCAGCGTCCCGTTGAACTGGTTGGTGTTGTACCGCGCGCCCAGTTCGTACGTGTCGGATTCTTCCGGCTTCAGCGAACCGCGGATCGCATCAAAACCTGCCTGCGTGGTCGAGAACGGACCGGCAGTCGTGGCGGATGTGAAGGCACGAGTTGCCTGAGTGAAGCCTGCGAAAACTTCCAAGTTGGCATCGAACTTATGGGCGATACCAGCGTGCGGCTGGAACCAGTCTTGCGACTTGATCTTGCCCGCGGCACGGCCACCGGAAATGAGCGGCGTCGCTTCGTTGTCGACCTTGAAGCCCTTCCAACCGATGTTGATCGTCGTATCTCCAAGGGAGATCTTGTCCGAAACATAATATTGGATCGTCTTCGTGTTGAACTCGAATTCCCACTGCGTGAAGAACGGGTTCGTCATGAATTTACGGTGGTCACGGCCTGGCGTGGTGCGGCTGGTATAGGCGTAAAAACGACGGGCCTGATTAAAGTCGTTGTTTTCATACCATCCACCGACGGTCAGATTATTCATGCCCAGATCAGCATTCAGGCTGGTGAACAAGCCGGAACGGGTCATGTCATATTCGGTCGTACGGACCGACATCGGAACACCCGTCGGGCTGTTGACATAGGGCGTGCCCCATGTGCCTTGGCCGTCATTCTTGTGGTAATAGCCCTTCACCTTGAAGGTGATGTTGTCGCCGAACGGAGCCGTCAGGCCAAGTGCAGCGATCGTGTCTTTCCGCAGACCCGACGCATCATAATAGGCGTCGTCAGCGGTCTGGATCGGCGCAGGATAGGTGGTGCCGGCGGCCGGGTTCAACGGGGTCGTGCCCGTTTCACCGCGGTTTGAGGCAATATCAGCAACAAGAACGGCCAAGGCGTAGTTCTCAGGCCCGAAATTGTCCCAATCATAACCAAGACGCTGGATCATGCCGAGTGACAGATCCTGGTAATCCTGCTCTGCGCGGTCCGAATGGCTGACATAAGCATCAATTTCAGCCGAGCCGACGGGGATGATGCCCTTGGCATTGATCATCCAGCCGCCCTGCTTGCCGTCACCCTTCCACTTGTCAGCGGTCTGGTAGAGGCCGGAGATGAACCCACGTGCCTGATCGGCTTGACCCATGGTGACGCGGCTAAAGGCGCGCACGGTGTTCTCGCTGCCATAGGTCAGGCTGGCGTCGGCACCCAGACCATCCTTCGGGTCGAGTGAGAAGAATTCGAGCGTGCCGCCCAGATTGTTCGTCGACTGCGCACCAAGCGAACCGGAGCCCTGTGCGACACGCGTGACCGCGATGTTTTCAGGAGCGATGGCGCGGCTGATGTGCAGGCCGTTATTGTTGCCATAGCTCATGTCGCCGAGCGGAATGCCGTCAAGGTTGAAGCCGAGCTGGTTCTGGTTGAAGCCACGAATCGTGACGCGCGTTGACCATTCATAGTTGCCGAACGGGTCAGCCGACTGGAAGTTGACGCTGGGGAGCTTTTCGATGGCCTTGAGCGGGCTGGTGCCCGGCGTCAGGATCGTCAGATCGGCATTGTCCAGCTCTTGGATCTGGCGGGTTTCGCCACGACCGAAAACAATGATTTCCTCGCCTGTGCTGACGTCGTCAGCGTCCGGTGTTGCAGTCTGAGCAAAAGCTGGCGTGGCCAGAATTGCGACTGTCGACAGGAGGAGGATTGTAATTTTACGCATATATTGTCCCTTGCGATTTCTTGTTGCGGTGCAAAAAATAAGGGGCGTTTGTGACGTGCGGGTTCCGCTTCTGTGTCGCGACGCCGACAATGGTGCGGCACAACGATGACACGCACCAAAGGGAGGGGGCCCGAGGCCCTGAAAACCGAGGATTTTTGTCGTTTGTTCTTCTGTTGTAATTGTGTCACAGCAGCGAACGATATTATCGGAGCGTGTTGATTGACCCCCCTTTCTGCTCACGCCGCGTCTTATCTGTCCGCATTCGGCATGCCGACATTGCTGGCCTTACTGGGCGCCTGCTGGGGGAGCTTTGCAGCCACATTGTCCGACAGGTGGCCGCAGGGTCGGTCGGTCGTTCAACCTCGCTCCCATTGCGAAGCGTGCCAGCGCACATTGTCTGTGCGGGACCTGATTCCTGTCTTGAGTTACCTTGCTGCGCGCGGGCGGTGCCGCAATTGTCAGGCGCCGATCTCTCGCCGCTATCCGCTTATCGAAGTTGCGAGCGCGAGCATTGGGCTTGTGTCCGGACTTTTGCTGCCGACACCTGACAGCTTTTGGGTGGCGGTCCTGGGCTGGCAGTTGCTCCTCCTCGCCATTCTGGACGCCGAACATTTCTGGCTGCCGAATCGTCTGGTCGCCCTTCTGGCAGCATCCGGCCTTTGCGTTGCGGCATTGGCCGGACCCGAGCGCCTTCTAACGGCCCTCATAGGAGCAGCGGCCGGTTTCACGGCACTCTTTGCGATTGCGTATCTGTATAAGCGCATTCGCGGCCGGACGGGCTTGGGCGGCGGTGACCCCAAACTACTCGGCGCCATCGGGGCTTGGGTGGGCTGGCAGCCCCTGCCCTTCATTCTCTTCATCGCCGCAATACTGGGAATCAGCTTTGCAGTTTACGAAGCGATTCGTGACAAAGGCATCAGAAACAGCGTTCCGATGTCGCAGCGCCGACTGCCTTTAGGAACCTGCCTCGCCGTCAGCACATGGGGCTGGCACCTGTTTGATATAATGAATCATACAGTAATCTCCGCATTTTCTGCGTTGTCATAAAATTGAAATCCTGACGTCGTTTTTCTGAAATATTGATGTCATTCTTGGGTCATTGCGCTCCCCTACCAGCCGTCATCGCGACGGGAAGCTGGGGCTGGTGCCCTGCTGTTTGCCCTTCTCGGAAACCCAGGGAGCCGGATTACCGGAACTTTTTTTATGACGAATTTCAATGTGATTGCCCGTAACCTCATGGCCGGCACGGCGATGATGGCGCTCGCAGCCTGCGGTGCCGACGACATCGCTTCGCCGGGTACCGGCGGCAACGTCACGATCAACAACAACACAACCACCCCGCCACCGCCGCCACCGCCGCCGCCGCCGTCAACGGTTTCGCCAGCTTCGGGCTGCCCGACGATTGCTGACCCGCAAGGCCTGACGGACTCCGGCACGATCACTGGTCCAACGGGCACATGGCGCGTTTGCACGCTTCCGGCGCGCATCAATGCCTCGATCACGCTCCCCAAGATCACTGGCCTTCTCTATCGCCTCGGCGGTCGCGTTGATGTCGGCACCGATCAGGGCCCAGCATCGACGAACAACGTTGTGACACTCTCCATTGATCCGGGCGTGACCCTGTTTGGTGGCACGGGCGTTTCTTGGCTGCACGTGAACCGCGGCAACCGCATCAACGCGGTTGGCACAGCGACACGTCCGATCATCTTCACCAGCCGTGACAACGTCCTCGGCCTCAACACTGAAAGCTCTAGCGGCCAGTGGGGCGGCGTCGTGCTTTCGGGCCGCGCACCGGTAACCGATTGCGCAGCTCCTGCAGCAACCCCGGGCACTGTTGCTTGCGAACGTCAGGTTGAAGGTGCGGTTGACCCGGCCCTTTACGGTGGTGCCAACACCGCCGACAACAGTGGCACAATGCGGTTTGTCCAGATCCGTTATTCGGGCTTCGTTCTTTCCGGCAACTCAGAATTGCAGGCTCTCACCACTGGCGGCGTTGGCTCTGGCACGGTTCTGGAAAACATCCAGTCCGCCAACAGCTCCGACGATGGCGCTGAATTCTTTGGTGGCAATGTCAACATGAAGCGCTTCATCTCGGTCGGCGCAGAAGACGACAACATCGACACCGACACGGGCCTGAAGGCGAACTTCCAGTACGTCATCGCCGTACAGCGTCAGGGTCAGGGCGACTCGATGATCGAAGCTGACTCGGACAACGCCGTCGACGGCAACACTCCGCGTCAGAATACGAAGCTTGCGAACTTCACTTTCGTGATGCGCAACAACGTATCGAACCAGACCGCAATCCTGCTGCGTGGTGGTACGGACTACACGATGGCCAACGGCGTTGTCGTTGCCCCAACGGCGACAAACTGCCTCCGTATCAGCCGTCCACAAACGGCTTCGGCCACGGTTGATGCAGCCATCGACGAAGCCGGTGCTCCGGTCTTCCGTTCGGTTGTCATGCAGTGCAGCGCGACACCGTTTGCTGGCTCCAACGGCGTGACAGCTGATCAGGTGTCGACGATCTTTGGTTCGGGTACCAACAACAACAACTCGGCCTTCACAGCCTCGCTCAGCAACGTGTTCGTCAACGGTGCAAACGAAACGGCAGTCACGGCATTTGATGCCAAGACGCTGAATGCCTACTTCGACACCACGGCCTACATCGGTGCGGTTCGCAACGCTTCGGACACTTGGTACGAGGGTTGGACGTGCAACACCGACGCAGCAAGCTTCGGTACGACCAACACCGGACTTTGCTCGACCCTGCCGACCTACTGATCTTAAGGCGCAGATTATTGGGGCGGGGCGTTGCGCGAAAGGGCAGCTCCCCGCCATTTTTTAAGAATTACAAAAGGGGTTTCGTGATGTCGACGCCGTTCCGGCTTGCCAGCCTGCTGCTCGTCTCGTCTGCGCTAGTCGCACCATCCATTGCTGTCGCGCAGAACGCGCCGGCCGCCAATCCGGAGCCGCAGGCCATGCCTGTTAGCCCCGAAGAAGCGGCGGCTCCTGCAGACGCCGCAATGCCGGAGGCGGAAGAACCCGCCGAAGCGCCCGTCGACGTCTCAGTTCCCGGCGGTGGCGGTGACATCGTCGTGACGGGCCGACGGTCCACGTCGAACATTGCGAAATCTGCCCCGCAGGTTGTTTCAATCCTGTCCTCAGTCGACATCGCCCGCACAGGTGAAGGTGACATTGCAGGCGCTTTGTCCCGCGTGACGGGCCTCAGCGTCGTCGGCAACGGCTTCGTGTTCGTGCGCGGCCTTGGGGATCGTTATTCCCTGGCGCTGCTGAACGGCTCGCCCCTGTCCAGCCCCGAGCCGCTCAAGCGCGTTGTTCCGCTGGACCTGTTCCCGACCAACATCATCGCCTCCTCGCTCGTTCAGAAGAGCTATTCGGTGAACTTCCCCGGTGAATTCGGCGGCGGTGTCATCAACCTGACGACAAAGGCCATTCCGGAAGAGCCCTTCCTGTCCATCAGCACGTCGGTTCAGGCTGACAGCGAAGCGACGAACAAGCTTGGCTACACCTATTACGGCAGCTCAATCGACTGGTCGGGCTTCACCAATGCCAATCGCGACTTGCCGCCCGCGCTGACCTCGTTTCTCGCTAGCGGAAAGCGGTTGTCAGAAGGTACTGTGGACACGCAGGCAATTGCCGGTGAACTGTTCAACGCCCGGAACTCCGTGGTCCAGCGCGTCCCGCGTCTGGCTCCCAACTTTTCGCTCGGTGTTTCCGGCGGCCGGTCTTGGGATGTTGGCGACGATACGACCCTCGGCCTGATCGCGTCAGCCGCCTACAGCAACAAGTGGCGCTCCCGCGACACGCTGCAGCAAACAGCGTCGACTGAAGACCTGACCGAAAAGGAACTCGATTTCCGCAAGGTCATTACGGACAACCGCATCGTGCTCAACGGTTTGTTCGGTCTTGGTCTCGAATTTGGCGACAACAAGGTTCGCTGGACCAACCTCTATATTCGCGACACCCTGAAGCAGACCCGTCTCGGACAGGGCACGCGCCAGACGACGTCGCCAACCGCAACCCTGCTGCAGCAGAATACGGCTTGGTATGAGCGGCAGTTGATTGACTCTCATGCAACCGCAGAGCTCAAACTGACGCCGGAACTGAGCCTGGACATCCGTGCCGGTTACGCAAACGCACAGCGTGAAGCGCCGTTTGAAAACTCCTTCGAGTATATCCGCAGCAATGCTGCGGGCGACCCTTATGGTGCCTTGTTCGTCAACCGGCTGAACAACGGTCAGTCGGGTAGCGCACAGACGGTGTTTTCGAACCTGAATGAAAATCTTTGGTCCGCCAGTACGGATTTGACCTATCGCTTCATGCCGGAACTGCGCGCCACAATTGGCTACGCCTTCTCTGATACGAAGCGTCGCACAGAGCGTCGTGAATTTCTCGTGGTAGCACCGGGCGATATGCCGACAGGCGTCGGCCTGCTTCGTCCAGATCTGCTGCTGTCAAAGAACGTGATCGATTCGTTCAACATCTCGCTGATCGATGCGAACGAAGGCAACCCGGTTTTTGATGCGCAGTTGCGCAACCATGCCGGTTATCTGCAGATCCAGGCCGAACTGACGCCGGAACTGTCATTGAACACAGGTGTCCGCTTTGAAAAGGCGGACCAATCGGTCACGCCGGTTCAGGTGTTCACCACGCCAACGGCCTCGCTTGCAGCGACCAATCTCAACCGTGAATACTGGTTGCCGGCCGTAACATTGACCTATCAGGTCAATCCGGAAATGCAGCTGCGCCTGAACGGATCGAAGACCATCGCCCGGCCGCAGTTCCGCGAACTGATCTTCCAGCGCTATTTTGATCCGGACGCGAACCGTCTGTTCAATGGTAACCCGCTGCTGGTCGACAGCCAGCTGTACAATGCCGAAGCGCGCTACGAATGGTATTTCGCCCGCGATCAGCGCGTGTCGGTTGCCGGCTTCTACAAGAAGATCAAGAACCCGATCGAAACCTATTCCAGCTTCAGCGACAATACGGTCATTTCCAGCTTCGCAAACGCACCGGAAGCAACGCTTTACGGGGCCGAAGTCGAGCTGCAAAAGTACTTCCCGCTGGAAGGCCTTGGCGATGCAAGCTGGCTTGCGTCGCGTCGTTTGGCCGTGATTGCCAACTACACGTACACGACGTCGAAGCTCAAGGTGAAGGAAGCCGATACGGTTGCCGTCTTTGCGCAGGCATCAACCCGTGCGCTTGACTTCTTCCGCGATGGATCGGCCCTGACCGGCCAGTCCGATCATCTCGTCAACCTTCAGCTGGGTGTTGAAGATCAGGACCGGCTGTCTCAGCAGACCCTGCTCATCACCTATGCCACCGACCGCGTCACCAGCCGCGGCGCGGGCTTCCAGCCGGACATCATTGAACGTCCCGGCCTGCGTCTCGATTTCGTGGCGCGCGAAGGCTTCAAGGTGTTTGGTCGCGAAGGCGAGCTGAGCTTTGAAGCACGCAACCTTCTGCGGGTGCGGTACAAGGAATTCCAGCAGAACGGTGACAACATCATTTTCTACAACAACTACCGAATCGGGACGACGTTCGAGCTCGGCTTGACGCTGAAATTCTAGGGCCTGCGTCGAGGCTTTTGTCCGGCAACGACGCTCGGCGTTGCCTAATCATGCGAAACAATCGGGCCGAAGGAGAACTCCTTCGGCTTGGTTTCTTTTTGTCGTGTAATTGTAACAGTAACGTCATAGGCGTCCAACATTGGAGCAAATGAGGAGTTCCGGTGGGCGCCATGATGAGAGCTGGAAGAGCGGCCGACTTTGGCTCTGGCGGCCCTGCGTGATGCGTGCCGGTTTCTGGCCGCTTGCGCGCCGCCTGACACTGATTCTGCTCGGGGCCATCCTTGCCTTTCAGGGCGCCCGGCTGGTCTGGGCCACAACAAAGCCGCTCGGCCCCCTTGGCAATTGGCCCGAGGCCTCCTCCCTTCAAGGCACGCTGGCAACGCTTGATCTTGGTTCGCTGGATCCCTTTGGCGGGACAGATGCCGACGCCAATGGATCAACGGTCACGTCCCTTACGCTCAAATTGTTTGGGGTGAGCCTCAATGAGGCGACCGGCCTTGGCAGCGCGATCATCGCCGCGCCGGATGGCGTGCAATCCAGCTTCGCAGTGGGGGATGAGATTGTCCCAGGCGTCCGGCTGAAAGCCGTCGCTTATGACCATGTCACATTGGACAATGGTGGCGCCGATGAAACGCTGTTCCTTGATCAGTCCGTAGCAGCCCCCGCCGGCGCAGCGGGCGATGCAAACGGTAAGGCAGGATCATCTGGCGCAGGCACGCTCAATGCGGCAAGCTTTACCACTGATATCTCGCTCACACCGCGCAACGTGGGTGGCAAGGTAACCGGATTTCTCGTCCAGCCCAAGGGGGAAGGTGGCGCCTTTAATGCCGCCGGCCTGAAGCCGGGCGACGTCATTGTCAGGCTCAACGGCGTCCCCGCGCAATCGGTTCAAGACGCCGTCGCCGTCATTTCGCAATTGCCGGACAAAGGCAATCTGACACTCCAAGTCGAGCGCGGGGGCCAACTCGTGCCGCTCAATGCAAGGATATCAAAATGAAACGGGTCGCAACTGGCCTTATGCTCGCACTGGCGGCCTATGCCCCAGTGATCGCGCAGACCACGCTCAACCTGCGTGACGCAGATGTGCGGGCCTTCATTCAAGACGCCTCGCGCGTCACCGGACGCAACTTCATCATCGATGGCCGTGTGCAAGGCAAGGTGACCGTCGTGTCTGACCGGCCACTGTCCCGCTCCGAATATTTTGAGGTGTTTCTGTCCACGCTGCGCGCCAATGGCCTGGTCGCCATTCCGACGTCGAACGGCGCTTACCGCATCCAGCCCGCTGAGACAGCAGCCGCCCAGCCCGGCAAGATCGGCTTGTCGGGGGCTGCCCGCAATCAGTTCATCACCGAAGTCTTCCGCCTGCGCTCCATCGAGGCTTCATCAGCAGTCGATACGCTGCGCCCGCTGGTCAGCCGGGAAGGATCTGTCACAGCCAATCGCGGCGCCAATAGCCTCGTGGTCGCCGACTATGCTGACAATATCCGCCGCATCCGGTCGCTCCTCCAGCGGATCGATTCCGATGGCGCCTCCACCGAGCTGATCGCGCTGAAGAACGCCAATGCGCGTGATCTTGCCACGTCGCTGCAGCAGCTCATCACCGGCAGCAGCGGCGGCGGGGAGAACGCCCGCGGCGGCGTCGCCATCGTCGCCATCGACAGCAGCAACTCCCTCGCCTTGCGTGGAGACCGGGGCACCGTCTCCCGCTTTGCCGCCATCGCCCGCGACCTCGACAAGCGCGCCGCAAGTGGCGCCGAAGTCCGCGTCATCTGGCTCCAGCATGCAGATGCGGCCAAGCTCCTGCCCGTGTTGCAGCAGCTTGTCGGCCAAACAGGGATTTCAAGCGGCAGCGACAGCGCCTCGTCCAGCGCGAGCACTCCGGCAAGCACGACACCAACACCTGTCTCGGCGCCGTCCTCAGGAGGCCGCAACGCGCCGGTCATTGCGCGCTATGAAGGCGCGAACGCCATCATCATTTCCGCACCGTCTGAAATGCAGCGCACTTTGGGGGATGTCGTCCGCCAGTTGGACACGCGGCGTGAGCAGGTTCTGGTCGAGGCGATCATCGTTGAGATTTCGGACACTGCCGCACGCAAGCTGGGCGTCCAGTTCCTGCTCGGCGGAAAGCCGGGCAGCAACATTCCGTTTGCCGCAACCAACTATTCAAACGCCGCGCCCAATATTCTGACGATTGCAGGCGCTGTCGCTGCGCGGGACCTGAACACAACGACCACGACGATCAACGGCAACACCACAACCACGACGACCAACAATCCGGTCAGCGATCAGCTCGCCCAAGCGGCGGTCAATTCGGTTCTGGGGGCTGCAGGCGCCTTTGGCGGCTTTGCGACAAATGTCGGCAATAATGGCGTCTTCGGTGCCATCATCAACGCCGTGCAGCAGGACAATAAGTCCAACATCCTCTCGACGCCATCTGTCGTCACGCTCGACAATCAAGAGGCGAAGATCCTTGTCGGGCAGGAGGTGCCGATCACGACTGGCGAAAAGCTGGGCAATAACTTCGACAATGCCTTCCGCACCGTGCAGCGTCAGAATGTCGGCATCCAGCTTGAGGTGAAGCCGCAGGTTAATGAAGGTGATGCGATCAAGCTGTTCATCCGGCAAGAAGTCAGCTCGATTGCCGGGCCGGTGAGCAACAATGGCAATGACCTCATCCTCAACAAGCGGGAAATCCAGACAACCGTGACCGTCGATGACGGGCAGATCGTCGCTTTGGGTGGCCTGTTGGATGACAATGAACGCCGCACGATCGAGAAGATCCCCTTGCTCGGCGATATTCCGGGGCTGGGCCAGCTCTTCCGGTCGCGCGCCAAGTCGCGTGAGAAGACCAATTTGATGGTCTTCATCCGCCCGACAATCCTGCGCAATGCCGAAGATGCGCGCAAGCTTGCCGAGCGTCGCTATGGCTATATCCGTGATCAGCAACTCCTGCTGCGCCCCAATGAGGAGCCCAGCATCGACGAGCTGGTCCGCGACTATATGGGGGCGGAGCTTCCTCTCCCTGCCCCGGCTGCGGCCGAAGCTGCCCCCGCCGCGCTACCGGCCGCAGAAGGGCCAAAGAATTGACCGAAGAGGTCGTCATTGAAGCAGAAGCGGTGGGCACGCTTGTCCTGCCCTATGCCTTTGTGCGCAAACATGGGGTCCTCCTCCAAGACGGCGCAGAGGGTGGTCTGCGGGTCTTGATGCGGCCGGGTGCCGATGCCCGCGCCTTGCCGGAACTGCGCCGTTGGCTTCAGCGTCCGTTTTCGGTTGAACAGACCAGCGACGAACTTTTCGATGATCAATTGTCGCGCACCTATGCGCTGGACGGCTCGACGGCCGCGGCCGCTGGAGAATTCGGCGCGGAAGAAGAGAGCGATCTGTTCGTCGGCGGCATGCCCTCGGCAGATGATCTGCTCGATACCGCAGATGATGCCCCTGTCATTCGCCTGATCAACGGCATGATTGCAGAAGCGGTGCGGCAGGGCGTGTCCGACGTTCATGTTGAGCCTTTTGAATCCGCGCTTGTCGTGCGGATGCGCATCGACGGACTGTTGCGTGAAGCCCTGCGTCTGCCGGCCCATGTCGCGCCTGTTGTCGTCAGCCGCATCAAGGTGATGGCACGCCTCGACATTGCCGAGCGCCGCATCCCGCAGGATGGCCGCATTTCGCTGACACTGGGCGGAAAGCAGCTCGACGTGCGTGTCTCGACGCTTCCGGCCCGTGCCGGGGAACGTGTCGTGTTGCGTATCCTCGACAAGGACAATGCCGCCATGGGCCTGGATGAGCTGGGCATGGACCCGGCCAGCCTTGCGGTCTTTCGCGGTGCCCTGTCAGACCCTAATGGCATTGTGCTGGTCACCGGCCCCACCGGGTCGGGTAAGACGACGTCGCTCTATGCCGGCTTGCGCCTTCTCAACAACGGATCGCGCAATATCCTGACAGTAGAAGACCCCGTGGAATACGCCATTGAAGGCGTGGGCCAGACACAGGTGAATGCCAAGGTCGGCATGACCTTTGCCGCAGGCTTGCGCGCCATTTTGCGGCAGGACCCGGATGTCGTGATGATCGGGGAAATACGTGACCGGGAAACAGCGGAAATCGCGGTGCAGGCTTCGCTGACCGGCCACCTCGTTCTGTCTACGGTCCACACCAATGATGCCATCGGAGCGATCACCCGCCTGCGCGATATGAAGGTGGAGCCGTTCCTGCTCGCCTCCACTTTGCGCGCCGTGCTGGCGCAGCGCCTTGTCCGGCGTTTGTGCCCCCATTGCCGGGTCGAACATGCCGCCACCGATGCCAACCGCCAATTGCCCGGCCTGAATGCAGAGCGCATCTTTGAACCGGGCGGCTGCGCGCAATGCAATGACACCGGCTTTAAGGGCCGCGTCGGCGTGTATGAAGCCATCCGGATTGATGACAGCATCCGCCAGATGATCAACGACGGATCAGATGAGGACCGCATTTCGCGCCACGTTTTTGCGAATGCCCCCACCTTGTCCCAATCCGTGCTCAACCTTGTGCGCGACGGCGTCACCACAGCGGAAGAAGCCATCCGCGTTTCTCGTCAGGATGCGGGCAGTGAGCAGCTTTGATTACGCCGCGATTGACGCGTCAGGGCGTGAACGGCGCGGCACAATAGACGCAGAGGATGCGCGGGCCGCCCGCGATCTGTTGCAGCGCCGCAATCTCTACCCCGTTGAAGTCACCCACTCGACCGGACGCACAGCGGCCCGCACGCCCCTGTTTTCGCTTGCACGCTTCAAGCAGCGCAAGATGTCAGCGCAGCAACTCACCTTGTTCACGCGGCAGCTGTCGACCCTCTGCGCGGTCTCTCCGCTGGAAGAAGCGCTGCGCACCATCGTACGGCAGACCGAGCAGGACCATGTCCGCCGGATTGCGAGCGACGTGCATGGCGGTGTGTTTGAAGGCTTGCGTCTTGCGGAAGCAATGGCGCGTGCACCCCGCAGCTTCCCTCCCCTCTACCGGGCGATGGTGTCCGCAGGCGAAGCCGCAGGAACCCTGCCCCAAATCCTTGACCGGCTGGCGGACCTTCAGGAACGGCAGGCCGAAGTGCGCGGTCGGATTACGGCGGCATTGGCCTATCCCATTGTCCTGACCGTGGTGGCGATGGTCGTCGTCTTCGCGCTCATGGTCTGGGTCGTGCCCCGCATCGTTGAGCAGTTTGACAATGTCGGCCAGCAATTGCCGCTGCTGACCCGGATCATCATTTCGCTTTCAAGTTTTCTGGCCAACTGGTGGCCGCTCATTCTCGCGGTGCTTCTGGGCGGCGCTCTGTTCGGCGCCCATAGCCTAAGGCAACCCGAAACGCGCCTCCGGTTTGACCGCGCCATCCTGCGGCTTCCGCTGGCCGGCAAACTCATCCGCGATCTGCACGCCGCACGGATGGCGCGCACCTTGGCAACGATGGTCGCCAGCCGCCTCCCCCTTCTCGAGGGCCTCCTATTGACCGGCCAGACCGTCAATAACCGCGCGCTGCGTGTTGCAACGCAGGACATTGCGGAGTCTGTGCGCAGCGGCGGCAGCCTGTCAGCCGCACTAAAGCGCGCAGGCGTCTTTCCGCCGCTTCTGGTCTATCTCACGGCGTCTGGCGAAAGCTCAGGCCAGCTGGATCAGATGCTGGAACGGTCTGCTGACTATCTGGAGCGCGAATTTGATCGCTTCACAGCGACCGCGCTCTCGCTCCTCGAACCTGCTATCATCGTGATCATGGGCTGCGTCGTGGCGCTGATCGTGCTCGCGATCCTGCTTCCCATCCTTCAGATCGAAACGCTTGCTGCTGCTTGAAAGGCTGACATGAAACACAAACCCCTCCCCGCTGCAGAAACGGATCAGGACAATGAAGACGGCTTCAGCCTCGTCGAGTTGCTGGTCGTTATTGTTATCCTTGGCCTTCTGGCAACCGTCGTCATGATCAACGTCTTGCCGAGCCAGGACAAGGCGATGCAGAGCAAGGCCAAGGCCGATATCGCAACGCTGAGCCAAGCCGTCGAAATGTACCGCCTGAACACCTTACGCTATCCGGACGGAGCCGAAGGCCTCAACGCCCTGCTCGGCGGCACGAGTACGGCGCCGGGGGGCACAGGCGGCTATATCCGAAAGCTCCCTAAGGACCCTTGGGGTAAGGACTACCAATACCGCCTGCCCGGCCAGCATGGCGCCTTCGATATCTATTCATTCGGGGCTGACGGCGCTGAAGGCGGCGAGGGCGACGCGGCTGACATCGGCAGCTGGCAGTAACGGACCAGTCTTCGCACATGATCCGCAGATCGGCACCCCATGAAACACCGGAGGACCAGCAGGGATTTACCCTGGTGGAACTGATGGTCGTGGTGGCCATATTGGGCGTCGCCACAACGGCAGTCGCGCTCAACATGCGCGACCCGGCAGGTTCGGTGCGGAACGAAGCGGAAGCCTTTGCGGCGCGGACCTCCGCCTTGCGGGATGCCGCAATCATCGAAGGCCGCGATATGGCTGTCGCCATTGGCCCACAGAGCTACCGGTTTGAACGGCGGTTGGATGGCCGGTGGATGGCGATGACCGAAAAGCCGTTCGCGCCCGTCCGCTGGGATGAAAAAACGCGGGCCACTTCGGCGGCCAATGGCGACTTACGGATCGTGTTTGATCCCACCGGCCTGCCGAGCGAGCCGGCTAAGGTGCCCCTGTTGCATAATGACACCGCCATTGGCGTGTCGATTGATGCCGAAGGCGCGGTTCATGTCGGATCGTGAGTCCGGCTTTACCCTCATTGAAATGATGGTGGCGCTGGCCATCTTCAGTCTCGCCGCGCTCGCCCTGATCCGGCTGAACGCAGCGACGGTGCGCACGTCAGCAGATGTCGCCACGCGGACCTTTGGGCAGATTGTGGCGCAGAACATTGCCGCCGAAACAATCACCGATCCCATAGCGCCATCAGTGGGCCGTGCGGTTGGCACCACCGAAAATGGCGGCCGCAGCTGGATCTGGGCGCGCACAACGAGCCGTACGGCGGACCCCGCCCTATTGCGCGTTGATATCACGATCACCGACCCCCAACGCCGCTTTGCAGGTGCCCTGACGGTCGTGCGGAAATCGAAATGACCGCTGCCACGCCCGAGACGCAGGGCTTCACCCTTGTTGAGCTGGTCGTCGCACTGGCGATCTTCGGCCTATTGGCGGCCGCGGGCACAAGCATGTTGGGGGCGGCAGTCTCAACACAGGCTTCCGTCGGCACGGCGCTGGGCAAGGTGGCGGGAGAACGGCGCATCTCGGCGTTGCTACAGGCGGATCTGCAACAGGCCGTCGCGCGTCCGACGCGCGATGCCAATGGTCGGTTGGAACCCGCCTTTGCTGGGCCCGGCGATGGGCGCTTGCTCTCTTATGTGCGGGCCGGCTGGTCGAACACGACCGACGCCTCAAGGGCCGAACTCCAGCGCGTGGACCTGCGCATGGAGGGCAACCGTCTGGTGCGGGCGGCCCGTCCTATGCTGGATGGCGCCGGGTCGGAAACGGAAATGACGCTGGCGCAGGACGTCGCTTCAGCCACCGTCCGGCTGCGCGACGCGAAGGGCCAATGGGGCGACGGCGCGACCAATGAAGATCCGACCGCCCTTCCCGTTGCCGCCGAGCTCACGCTCGTCCAGCGTGACGGGGTAGCTGTGCGCCGCGTCTTTCTGGTTGGGGCAGGCGCATGATCGGCCAAGGCAAGCAAGAATGGGGCAAAGAGGAAGGCGCCGCCCTCCTGACCGTGCTGTTGCTGGTCGCCGTCATATCCGTCCTCGCCATGTCGGCACTGGACAAGCTGACGATTGCCACGCGCCTTGCCGGCAACATGTCGGCGATGGACCAGTCCCGCGCTTATGCGCAGGCAGGCGAACTGGTCGCGGCCTCCCGCATTGCCAGCATCGCGCAAGCCTCCCCCGGACGCACAACCTTGGCCGGCGGCTGGATGGGTAAACCCATGCCCTTTCCCATCGATGGCGGCACCGCCACGGTGACGCTGCGCGATGCCGGAAACTGCTTCAACTTGAACTCGCTTGTCATCGGCGGCGGAGAAGGCGGCTATACGGCGCGGCCTGCCGCAATTGTCCAGTTTGAAGGCCTGATGGTCGCCATTGGCATCGCCAGACCGACGGCGCGCCGGATTTCGCTGGCCGCGACCGACTGGATCGATTCCGATACCCAGCCGCTGCCCGGTGGCGCGGAAGATGAGAGTTATGACGGGTATCGCACCGGCAATACGCTGATGGCCGATGCGAGTGAGTTGCGGGCCGTCGCGGGTGTTTCGCCTGAGGCCTTCACAGTCTTACGCCCTTGGGTCTGCGCCCTTCCGGATGCGGAATTGTCACCACTCAACGTCAACACACTGACTGAAAAACAGTTTCCCTTGCTGATGATGCTGTTGCCCGGCCAATTGCCTGATGCCTCGGCGCGCAAGCTCATCGCGGAGCGGCCAGCCGATGGCTATTCCAGCATGGTTGATTTCTGGAAGCTACCGGCACTCGGCGGGGTCACTCCCGCCGCAGAAGTGCTCGGTCAGCCACAATTGCGGACGACCTGGTTCGATTTGGCTATTGCGATCGAACTGGGCGGCATCCAATTTCGTCAGTCCAGCTTGCTGGATGGCCGGATGCAGGTCATCAAAACCGTCCGGCGAAGTTTTGGGGGAAGTTCGTGACAGAGTATACGGGACTGGTTCTCCTGCCCGGAGAACAGACGCGCTGGTGGCGCTTTGCGGACGGCGCACCGGTCCAATCCGGCACCGGCTTGCCTGAACGCGGCGAGAATGAATCGGTCGCGGCCATTTATCCGGCGGCTGAAACGACGCTCTTCATGGACCTTGGTGCCGGGCTGCCGCGCGCGCAGGCGGTCGCCATTGGCCAGCGCATGGCCGCAGACAGTGTCCTTGCCGCGCCTGAGGACCTGCATTTTGCAGCCGGTGCCCATATCGCCATTGTCGACCGCCACCGCTTCGCCGCCTGGCTGGAAGAACTGACAGAGGCGGGCCTCGCGCCTGCACCGATCATCCCGGCACAGCTTGTTCCGGCGGCTGTGGAACAGGGCTTTGTCCGCATGGTCGTGGCCGAAGAAACGGTGCTGCGGAGCGGCGACCTCGCCTTCCTGTCGGACCCCGCCTATGACGAGGTACTGATTGCCAACCAGCATGTTGAGCAGCTGTCCGAGGAAGATGAGGTCCTCCAGCTGGCCCGTGCGGTGATGGCCGCCGAGGTTGATTTGCGGCAGGGGGCCTTTGCGCCCGCCCGCAGCTGGGGCTCAACGCGCCGCTTTGCGCAGATTTGCGGCGTACTCGTTGGCCTGATCCTGCTGGCGACCGTTCTCACGCCTTTGATGCTCGCCGTGCGCCTTCAATGGTCAGCCGCACAGATAAACCAGACCGCCGATGACCTTGCTCGCACGGTCGTCGCAAGCGAAGAGTTGGAGCCTCAAGCCGCGCTGGAACGGCGACTGACGGCACTGCGCGGACCCGGCCTTGGGTTCAGCCCGACGGCGGCGGCGCTATTGGATGCGGTGAAATCGACCAAGGGCAGTTCACTCGCCGCGCTCACCTTCGATGCACAGGGCGTTGCCAAGGCGACGGTACAGGCACCGAATGAAGCAGACTTGCTGGCGATGGCGGACCGGATCCGTGCGGCTGGACTAGAGGTCAACCGCGGCCCGACCAGCGTGACCAACGGCGCCCGCCGCACCGCATTTGAAGTGAGGGTGAAATGATGGATGACCTGCGGGACTGGTGGCTTGGCCGGACGCCACGCGAACACATCCTTTTGCTGGCCCTTGCCGCCCTTGTTGCCGGTATGGTGGCCTGGCTGCTGATCTGGCGGCCGGTAAACGCCTATCTCGATACCTCCCGAACGGTGCAGGCTGAAGCGCTTGATCGGTTGTCCCGCACACAGGCCATGGTCGCTGAGGCAAAGCGTATTGGCGCAGCGCCTGCCAGCAGTGGGCTGGATGTCGGGGCGGTCGTCAGCCAATCGGCGATTGAGGCTGGCTTCACGCTCGCCAAGAACGAACAAGGCCAGCCCGGCCGATATCAGGTGGTCATCAGCGCGGCGAAGGCGCGGGCGTTATTTGCCTGGCTCGGCGGGCTTGAACGGCAGGGCGTGATTGCACAGACCGCCAGCATCCGCGCAAATGGGGACGGTACCGTCACGTTCGACGCTGTTTTGCGGGCACGCGGCGCATGATGTCCCACATCTCTCCCCGGCACGCATGGACCGCTTTCGGCGTTGTTACGTTCTGCGGATTTGCGCTTTGGCTTCTCCCTTTGGCCGTCCTTGCCTCAGTGGCGGGGCTTGGCGGGACCGGCCTTACCGCGCGGACCGTTGATGGCACCGCTTGGAACGGCCGGATGCTGGACGCCTCGTTCAAAGGCGCGCGCTTAGGCGATCTTCAGGTGCGGGTTGCCCCCCTTGATCTCTTGACCGGCACGGCCCGCTTCCGGGTCTCCGCGCTTTCGGGCGAGGGAATGTCTGGCGAAGGCTATGCAGGGCTATCTGGCCAAGGCATCCGCAATGTGGATGCGCGGCTCGTGCTGGGGCGCGACATGCGCGCTGCTGGCGTGGAGACAGCCCAGCTCGCCGGCCTGAGCCTGCGCTATCGGAATGGCCGCTGCACCGAAGCGAGCGGCCAGATGACCGTGTATCTCGCCGACGGCCTCTTGACCCGCGCGGTCGGGCCACAAATGTCGGGGGCGGCTGTGTGTTCGAACGGCCAGATGTCGTTCCGGCTGAGCGATCCTGAGGCCAAGGGCACCCTCGCCCTAGACTTCCCGGATAAGGGCCCGCAGCGCTTCATCATGATCCTGCGCCCCAGCGACACCCTTGATAAGGGTGCGCTGAAGGCGATTGGATTTGTCGAGACACCCGTCGGGTATAAATTGACGGGCGTGATCCCCGGCTAAGGTTGCCGCCGATGCGCGGCCAACCCGATTAGCGGGAGGCTGTCTGCTTGCGGGAGTCCTTTGCAAGCTTGGCCAGCGCAAGGCGGGCAGCATGACGGGAATCGACGACGCTGCCGTCGGCCAGCTCAAGATCATAGCGGACATCGCTATACATGGCGCGGCGGAACGCATCAGACGCATTCGCAAAGTCACCAAGGCGCGCATAGGCTGTGCCAAGGTTGATCAGACGTGCCGGATCATTGACCTGATCGAGACTTCCCTGACGGAGCTCGGCAACCGCCTGACGATATTGGCCATTGGCCAAAGCCTCACTGGACACGGATGCTGCGGGCTGAGCCGCCATGGCAGATCCAGATACAGCGACCAAGGGCAGCAGGAAACGATAGACCGACATGACATTCTCCACTTCGTTTGTTCTTTAATGTCACGAAGCTGACCCAATTTCGACAGAATGCAACATTCTCAGCCGCTATTCATCGATTATGACAAAAAAATGCCGATAAATCTTCATTGTCTTGGATATATGTGTTACAAAGTATGTTCAATGAAACTCTATAGGCCTTACATCCCATGAGTGATGCCACCTTCACCTTCCGCGTTGATGACGATCTCAAGCGGGCGTTTGTGGAGTCCGCAAAGGCGGCTGACCGTCCGGCGGCCCAAATTCTGCGGGCTGCAATGCGCCAGTTCATCGCCGAACAGGATGCAGTCGCTGTCGCCGCAGGCTGGCTTCCCGCCAAGTTACGGCGCGCGCGCGCCGATGTGGCGGCTGGCCGGATCTATGATCATAATGACATGAAAGCCCGCTTCGCCCGATATCGCGCTGCCGCACGGGCCGCCGCGATATGAACGTCCGTTGGACCGTCTCTGCCGAAGCGGATCGCATTGCCATTTTTGCGTTTACCGCAAAGGACAGTATCTTTGCGGCGGACGCCCTTGATATGCTGTTTGAAGAGGGGGTTGATACGCTTGCAGAGCTTGGCGCTGGCTCAACCCTCGGCGCCCGGCTCGAGACGCGCGAACTGGTCGTGCACCCCAAATATAAGCTGATCTATGATCGACTGGGCGAAGACGTCACCGTCCTTGCCATTGTCGATGTCCATCGGGAGTGGCCCAACTAAGGCCCGCCCGTCCAAAATGAGCATCCCAATCGTCACAGCATCGACGGCTGGGAATGTACGGAAATCGTCACATAAGTGACCTGAAAATGTCACCATCTGTTCCTAGACATGATGTCTATGGCCAGTCCAAACACCTTTTCAGCGGCACTGCCCTTCCTGTCTGAAGGGTCTTCCCTTGTTTATGCAGCGACGCATTTTCTAACGCAGGGTGGCAGCACGTCGCTCAAGATCGATGAAGAGTCCGGCCTGAATGCGTTTCATGTGTCTGCGACGCCAATCTCGGACCCGTCCTACGCATCTTCCTTTGCAAACAGTATTTCCGCGGGGGCCTTCGCGTCAGTCCAGCGGCTCCTTGCGGAGTTCGACGCGCCCTATGACATCGCGGGCCGGGACTATGGAACGCAACTGGAAAAGCTACGGCTCCGCATCCGTGAGAGCTATAGCCTGCCGCATTCGGTCGATATCGTGTTCGCCGCGTCCCCCGTTGAGTTGGAGTATGTCACCCTTGCCCTTGGCAACCGCGACAATCCCGCAGGTTTGGCCAATATTGTCCTCGGCTTGGAGGAGACCGACCCCGGCTGCGCTCAGGCAGCGATAGGCCTGCATACCGTTGATCTAACCCCAATTGGCCAGCAGGTGACGTCAGGGGCGCCCGTCGATACCGGACTTACCGCGCGTCTCCAGCTCACATCTCTGCCCTTGCGCGATCTGGCAGGCGATCCCATTCCCTCTGAAGACATCATGCTGTCCATCGCCTCCGCTGTGGATCTCGCCCTGCGGGAAGGCAAACAACCGATGGTCCGCGTCGTGCACGGCAGCCTCACCGGGCTTGTGGCCCCATCAACCTCCCATCTTGATGCGTTGCGTAGGCGGGTTGGCCCGGCGATGACCCTTATTGTCGATGCGACACAGGGTCGGATCAGCAGAGACAATATTGCGGCCTATCTCTCCCGCGGGGCGACCGTTCTCCTGTCGGGCTCAAAATTCATGGGCGGGCCACCGTCCAGCGCCTTTGCTCTTGTCCCGGCGGCGGCACGAAACGGGCTCATCCCGCTTCCAGCCGGATTTGACACCGTCTTTTCAAGGCATGAATGGCCCGCCTCCTGGCCCGGCGCGGAAGGTTTGCCCGATCTCGCTAATCTTGGCTTACTGACGCGGCTGAGCGCGGCCATCTATGAGCTTGAGCTTTACGCGACAGTCGCCCCCGGCGACCTTCGGCGGGTTGTGCATCAGTTCGACGCCGCGGCGAAGCGATTGATGCGGGAACTGGCCTTTGGGTCCGTTTCGGTCGAGCATTCAAGATATACACATGACGACCAAGCCCGCCCGCTTGAAGTTCAAACTGCGCTGATGATGGACACAAGCCGTCGGCGGCTGACAGAAGACCATCTGGCGGCGCGCGGCCTCCATTTGCAGCTCATCAGCGCCAAGCTCCGTGGATCAAGGCCAGTGCGACTGGGCCCTCCGGTGAAGCACCTCAAGCTACCCGATGGCCGTTTCGCGGGAAACCTCTCGCTCAGCCTGTCGATGCCGCAAATCGTAGCGCTGGCCGCGATGGAAACCCAATCCATCGCCGATCAGTTGGACAGTGATTTCCAGATCATTGCCAAGCGCATCCGCGACCTCACTTAGGCGCTTGCCAGAGTAACGCTCAGCGCTGTCCTTAACGGCTGCCTGCGCGCTCAAATGCTGCGATGGCCTTTTGCGCGCGTTCGCGCTCTTTCGCTGTCAAACCGTCTGCCCCCCGATCTGCTGTCGCAGTGGCATTATTGCCGTCTGCGGGTGCTTCAGCCTCGGGAACGGACAGAAAGGCGAACAGCAGTATCGAGCCCGCAAACCACAAAGCACGCCAGCGGCTGGCAAAAACGGTTGTGATGCGGGGTCCGAACATGGGCGACAGAATGACGGGGCAGGGTTAACAAATCCCCTACACCTCTGCCGCCCAATAGGCCCGGCCAGAAGGCTCAGAGCGTTTCGGTGATGACGACGCGATAGTCGGACCCGAGATGCCGGTGCTGGCGCGCTTCGACATAGGCTGGGCTGTCATACCAGGCACGCGCGGCGGCCATGTCGGGAAATTCAATGACGACAACACCGTCAACAGGCGCGCCTTCCAGCGTTTCGCATGGCCCGTAAAAGGCCCGCGGCGTTCCGGGATGACCAGCCAGCGTCGGCCCGGCCTTCTGCCCGTAAACTTCCATTTCGCCCGCATCACGAATGCGTTCGCGAATAAAAATGATCATGGCACCCATGGTTTGTCTCTCCTATTTTGTGCGCCGCCTTCGTGGCAGCGCCCAGCGGCGGGGGCAAGACATAGTGCCAACGAAATTCGTCTGCCTCCAACGGGAATAAGTTGGGGCGTCCACCGTTATCAAATCGGGTGCCTGCGGGTCGCAAGGGTACCCATATGACCGAAGAACGGATTGGCGTGCATTTGCCCCCGCGCGCTGATCCACTGGGCGCGATGACCGGCTTTCAGCCACCCCCATCACGCCTGCCAAATCTGACCCCACCGGCCAATCGACCGGTGGGGTCATTTTTTGGGGGCCAGGGGAATATCCCATCCGCGCCGATTGTTGAAAAGCGCGATATCTCGGGATAAATGGTGCCTCTGGTGAGAAGAGATTTGAGGGGCGCGCAATATGACGAAGAAATTCAAAGTAGCGGCAGCATCTGCCGCCCTGCTTTCGAGCACATGCGTTCTCGCGCAGGACACAACAGCACCGGCCCCTGTCGCTTCAACGCTGACAGAAGACACCGCCAAGTGCGAACTGCACGTGTGGCCGACGGAAAACTATATCGGTATCCAGATGGGGCTGCTTTCGGGCTTTGGCATTGTCGGTGCTGTGGCAGACATGGCCGCGCATGACGGCCGGGTGAAAACGACAAAGGACTTGATGCGCGACTATCTGGGGCCGGACGTTCAGATGGAGGAGCTCAACAAGCTCGGCATTCAGAAGACGCTCCGGCTGCAGGATTACAAGATCATCGTAGAGGCGCCGACGCCGTTCAATGAAGACTTGAAAACCAATCCGGAGCTGAAGGCCAAGGTCAAGGCGATGAACGCCAAGATCAAGGCGGGAGAGCGCCTGACCGACTCAAAACACCCCTGCTATGCTGAACTCGTCACCACGCACATCTTCTACCACAAGGCGATGATGTACGGATCAAACCTGTTCACCGGCTGGATCTACCGCGAATTCGGCGACACGCCCAAGGCGACCAAGACCGCAACCGGCCAGGTCAAGAATCCGCTGGAAAACTTCCCGCCCAAAACGCCTGAGATGGTGGACGCGGCCAAGGCCGAACTGCGCGACGCCTATTCCAAGGATTTCGTGGAATATGTGGCGAAGAAAGTGCAGCCGGGGGTGCCGGCTGGGAAGTAGGAGAATTCGAAAATTCGGAGCCAAACGGCGGGCAGGGAGACCCTGCTCGCCGCATGGGGCAATAGGCACTTTTGGCATCAATGCTGGAAGGCCTTCTTGTTAAACCTTAAACACGTTCTCTCGATGCCAACGCAGGAAGTGGGGATGCGGGCGGTAGGCTTGGTGTATCGGCTCGGCGGAGCGCCGACTGGGATGAATAAAGTGCCAAACGCTGTCGACGTCGTTCACGTGTCGCGATACTTTTATTTGCAAATCGTCCTCTAGGGTGATGAGCCCCCTATCGAACATCCAATGCGCTGTGCCAGATAAGGCCAAACCGTTTGCCACTGCGTCCGGCCCGCCATGTTCGACAGGTCTTATGTGGGCGGCTTCGACCTCAGCTCGACCACCGCCATTGATGAGCTTTAGCCGAGAGAGCGCACAGCGGCTGTCGTAAGCAGCCAAGACATTTCTCCGAAATGCTCGATCACGAATAGGTCGAGAGGTGAGGACAGACACCCGATCTCGTTCAATTTCAAATGCGAATGGGCTTTTATCTTCTCTTACAACACCAGCAGGTGCCATGTCGCCTAAGCGAGGCAAAATACCAGTTTCATCTGCCAGTCCGCGAGAAACGATCCTTGCAAAATCAGCTTCTGCAAGCGGACGCACAGCTGATTGTTTCCTGCCGGAAACTTCGCCGCGCTCATTCAGAAGCCCGCGTTCTGCGGGGCCGTCCTGATCGCTAAACGGAACATGATTATCGAATTCAATGAAGCTGCCCGGCTCCATCAAAGCCAAGTGCATTCCGGCAGCCGTTGGATCAGGAACAACGGATTGGACCTTCGCCGCAGCGAAATAGCCTCGCTTACCGCCTCGGCGGGATTCAAGATAAACAACCCAGTCGTCCACAAATTGAGATGCTCTGGAAAGATACAGACGCGACGGGAACTGATAGTGAACAGTCGGGTCGTCCTCATATTGGGACCCAGCCTGATAGATGAAGACGCCCTTTGTCACCGTTGGAGACGTAACTGGAAATACCGGTCAGGTGAAGCCTTAGCTGTCTTCCGGCAATATCTCACGAAAACGCTCCTGGACGTCATCCATAGGACCGTTGTCGTCTTCGCGCGCCTCTTCCTCCGCCATGCGTGATGCCTGAAGTACAAGCAAGTTGTGATCAAGGCCTCGGCCGCGAGCCAAGTGTATGAGATTGCAAATCAAGTCGGCGATTGCATCACGCGCAGTGTCGACCTTTGAACCGTCGATGAAGTCAATCAGCGCAGATAACGCTGACTCGGCACGATCACCGTTCGTTACATCATACATTTGGGATTCCCAGCTCTCACTTTTTAGGCGGAGGAGGAACTGGTGACGGCGCAGACTTTTGAATGCCTCTATCGCTGCGCCGCTGCGGGGGGGGGTGGTGGGGGTGGTGGTGGCGGGGGCGCTGGATTTGCCAAATTCGCTCTCCATCAACAACGACAAACCAATCACTGTAGAAACTACAGCAGAACCAAAACTACATAGAGAGAATAATCGTGTCCTATTCACCAAATCAACTGATTTTTTGTCTCCAGCTTCGCGACTTTCCAGTTGGTATAAAGACTTCGTTATTTCTTCTTGTTTTCCATATGCTTTTGCCGAAAAAATCTGCTCAAGTAGCGCCGAAGTCAGTGCAAATAGAAAGAGAAAAATACCTAGGTAGACGAAAAATCCCTCGGACACTGAGGGGACTTTTCGATCGCCGCTTAAAAAAAATCCGGGAACCGCCAACAATGCCGCAGATGAGAACTGCGTAATCGTTTGAACCAAACCATCCTCACGAGCTTGCCGGGCGCTTGAAAGCGCTGCACAATCCTGACGCATCCACTCATATCTGATGGCCGCATCTACGTGTTCATATGGATGTGGTTCAGGCGCCTCCAAAAGCCTACTCCGCAGCAACCCCCGCCGCTTCAAACATATCCTTCTCTACCACAACAACTTCCGGCACGTCATTGGCGGCCTTGGCGCCTTTGCGGCGGTCGAAGTTATCCCACACCTGATTCCATTCACCGCGGGTGGCGGCTTTTGCGTATTCGGTGGCGCGGGTTTCGAAGAAGTTGGCGTGTTCCACCCCGTTGAGGAGCGGCGCGAGCCAGGGGAGCGGGTGCTCTTCGATCATGTACATCGGTGAGAAGCCAAGCTGACCCAGACGCCAGTCCGCGATGTAGCGGATGTAGCGCTTGATTTCCTTGGGCGTCATGCCGGGGACAGGGCCCTGTTCAAAAGCGAGATCGATGAACGCATCTTCCAGACGGACGGTCTTCTGGCAGCAATCCAGAATGTCGTCCTTGACGGCTTTGGTCAGGCAGTCACGCTCCTTGGTGAAGGCGTGGAACAGCTTGGTGATGCCTTCGCAGTGCAGGCTTTCATCGCGGATCGACCATGTGACGATCTGCCCCATGCCCTTCATCTTGTTGAAGCGCGGGAAGTTCATCAGCATCGCGAACGACGCGAACAGCTGCAGCCCTTCGGTGAAGCCGCCGAACATGGCGAGCGTGCGGGCAATGTCTTCATCATTATCGACACCAAAGGTGTTCAGATAATCATGCTTGTCCTTCATTTCCTTATACTGAAGGAACATGCCGTACTCGCTCTCGGGCATGCCGATGGTGTCGAGCAAATGCGAGTAGGCCGCGATGTGCACCGTTTCCATGTTGGAAAAGGCGGTGAGCATCATCTTGATTTCGGTCGGCTTGAACACGCGACCATAATGTTCGTGGTAGCAATTCTGCACCTCAACATCGGCCTGTGTGAAGAAGCGGAAAATCTGCGTCAGCAAATTGCGTTCGTGGTCGGACAGCTTCTGCGCCCAATCGCGGCAATCTTCGCCCAACGGCACTTCTTCCGGCAGCCAGTGGATCTGCTGCTGGCGCTTCCAGAATTCATAGGCCCAGGGGTACTGGAAGGGCTTGTACTGATTGCGGGCTACGAGAAGGGACATGATTGTCTTCCTAGTTTAATTCTGTGTGGTTCGAGTGGGAGGCCGCTTATTGGCAGGCTAAGCACTCGTCATAGTCGGTCGATGCGGCGAGTTCATATTTGGGCGCTTCTGCCGTGTTGTCCGCCTCAACGCCGCCGGCAAAGCCTGCGCGCTGGATCGACTTTGACCGGAGGTAGTAAAGCGACTTCACGCCCAGTTCCCACGCGCGGAAGTGGAGCATGAGGAGATCCCACTTTTCCACGTCGGCAGGGATGAAGAGGTTCAGCGAGGTCGCCTGATCAATATAGGGCGTCCGGTCTGCCGCGAGCTCGATCAGCCAGCGCTGGTCAATCTCAAAGCTCGTCTTGAACGTGTCCTTTTCATCCTGGCTCAGGAAGTCGAGGTGCTGGACGGAACCGCCCTGCTCAAGGATCGAATTCCACACATTGTCGCTGTTCTTCGACTTTTCGATGAGCAGCTTTTCAAGATGCGGGTTACGGATCGAGAAGGAGCCGCTGAGCGTCTTATGCGTGTAGATGTTGGCCGGAATAGGCTCAATGCAGGCGCTGGTGCCGCCGCAGATGATCGAGATCGACGCCGTCGGCGCAATCGCGGTCTTGCAGCTGAAGCGCTCCATCACGCCGCGTTCTTCGGCATCCGGGCAGGCGCCGCGCTCTGTTGCGAGCAGCATCGAGGCTTCGTTAACCTTGGCCGCGATGTGCTTGAACACGCGCAGGTTCCAGCTCTTGGCCATCGCGCCTTCAAACGGAATGTTGCGCGCCTGCAGGAAGCTGTGGAAGCCCATGACCCCCAGACCGACCGAACGTTCACGCGTTGCCGAATATTTGGCGCGGGCCATTTCCGGCGGCGCACGGTCAATATAGTCGGTCAGCACATTGTCGAGGAAGCGCATAACGTCTTCCACAAACTGCTTGTCGCCATTCCACTCATCCCATGTTTCCATGTTGAGCGAGGAGAGGCAGCAGACAGCCGTGCGGTCATTGCCAAGGTGATCGCGACCCGTGGGCAGCGTGATTTCCGAACAGAGGTTCGAGGTCGAGACCTTGAAGCCCAGTTCGCGGTGATGCTTCGGCATCGCCTTGTTCACTGTATCGCTGAACACGATGTACGGCTCACCGGTGGCGAGACGGGTTTCAACGAGCTTCTGGAACAGGCTGCGCGCATCCACCGTGGCACGGACTTCGCCGGTCTTCGGGGATTTGAGGTTCCATTCCGCGCCTTCGCGCACCGCTTCCATAAAGGCGTCGGTCAACAGCACGCCGTGGTGCAGGTTGAGCGCCTTGCGGTTGAAATCGCCCGAGGGCTTCCGGATTTCGAGGAATTCCTCGATTTCGGGGTGGTCAATGTCGAGATAGACTGCGGCCGAACCACGGCGCAGCGAGCCTTGCGAGATCGCCAGCGTCAGCGAATCCATCACGCGGACAAACGGAATGATGCCGCTCGTCTTGCCGTTGAGGCCAACAGGCTCCCCAATGCCGCGCACGCTGCCCCAATAGGTGCCAATGCCGCCGCCGCGTGAGGCGAGCCAGACGTTTTCGTTCCAGGTGTTGACGATGCCTTCAAGGCTGTCATCGACCGAGTTCAGATAGCAGGAAATGGGCAGGCCGCGACCGGTGCCGCCGTTGGAGAGGACGGGCGTGGCAGGCATGAACCACAGCTTGGAGATGTAATCATAGATGCGCTGGGCATGCGCCTGATCATCCGCATAGGCAGATGCCACGCGGACGAACAGATCCTGATAGCTTTCGCCCGGCAGCAGATAACGGTCACGCAGCGTTTCTTTACCGAAGTCGGTCAGCAACGCGTCGCGGCTACGGTCGATCTCCAGCGGATAGGCTTCATCCACCGTGCGCGTGTCTTTTACGCCCTTGCTTTTCGCCTTGGGAGCAGCCGGTGTTTCCACGATCGTTGCCACATTATCTCCGCTTGCTTCTGCCTGCGTATCCCGAAAATCCATTCTTGCCCCCAACATATCGCAACCGCGATGTTCTACTCTTGTTCGACTCGGGTCGAAACCCTGCTCATACCATGTTTGGCGGTTTGCACCGCCGAAATTTCAGACTGCCCCCGATATCCACAGGGCACAAAATGCCCGGTGCCGCAAATCGCTCTGCGCGTCTCCAACCACTACTACTTGGGTTGCCCCCCGGCTCAGCCACTATCCATAGTGCCTCATCCACGCTGAGACGCAAGAGGGTATTTGACAGTTTAGGGACTCAACTCGTCGCAGATGTGACTCGCTTCATGGCATCATTTCGACGTTGCGATGCAGCGACGCGCGGACTTGCCTTGGCTTTCCAAATTGCAAGCTGGACGAAAAGATTTTTTAAATTTTTTGCGCTGCCATCTGCGCCAATGCGGCGGCGTTCATAACCGCTACGGAAATGCGTTCCGGCGACGCCAATTCAGATCGTGATCGTCACCGCCACCCTGTCCCCCACCGCGAATCCCTCTGCCTTGCGCACGGCAGCCTTCAGCGGAAGGATAAATCCGCCCGACGCCTTGCTGGGGAAAAGCGACGTGCGCCAGCGGGTGCCGCCAATCGTCACCTCCACCGACACCGACCCAAAGCCGCGCGTGAGCCCAAGCGACGCGTAACGCACCTCCGCTGCCGCCTCTCCCTCTACCGTCAGAAAATGCCAGGACGCGCCCTTGGACGTCCACAGCCAGACTTCAGCGTCGAGAGAGATGGTGGCGCGGTCCATAGAGCCTATTCGGCAGCGGCCTTCTTCTTCGGTGCTGCCTTCTTCTTGGCCGGTGCCTTCTTCTTCGCAGGCGCCTTCTTCTTGCCCTTGGCCGGCGCCTTGGCGGCGCGTTCGTCGATCAGCTGGGCGGCTTCCTCCAGCGTCAGCGCTTCGGGCGTCACGGTCTTGGGCAGCGTCGCGTTGGTCGTGCCGTCGGTCACATAAGCGCCGTAGCGGCCCTCCATGACCTTCAGCTCCAATTCCGTGCGTGGATGGGCGCCGAGCACCTTGAGCGGCTCCCGCGTGGCCCCACGGGCGCGTCCGCCGCCTGCTGCAGCCTCAGCCAGCTTCACGACGGCGGCGTTCATGCCCGTCTCAAAGACATCGCGGGTCGACTGAAGCCGCCCGTACTTGCCGTCATGCGCCAGATAAGGGCCATAGCGCCCGATGCTGGCGGTGATCGGCTTGCCTGTTTCCGGATGGTCGCCAATGGTGCGCGGCAGATCGAGCAGCTTCACCGCCCACTCCAGCCCAAACTCTTCGCCCGGAATATCCTTGGGGATGGAGGCGCGCTTGGCCTCCTTGCCCTCGCCCATTTCCACATAAGGGCCAAAGCGACCCGACTTGCGGCTGATGTCCTGACCCGTCTCTGGATGCTGGCCCAACACTTCGGGACCATTTGACCCGGCATCGCCCTCACTGCCCGGCTGGCCGAATTTGCGGGTGAACTTGCACTCCGGATAGTTGGAACAGGCGACAAAGGCGCCGAAGCGGCCGCCGCGCAGCGCAAGCTTCCCGGCTTCGCAGGCGGGGCACTGGCGCGGATCGCTGCCATCTTCCTTTTCGGGGAAGAGGAAGGGTGCGAGAAACTTATCAAGGGCCTCCGTCACTTCGGACGGCTTCTGCTCCATGACCTCGACGGTCTTGGGCTTAAAGTCGCGCCAAAAGGCTTCGAGCACGGCCTGCCACTGGGCGCGACCACCCGACACATCGTCGAGCTGATCTTCAAGGCCCGCTGTATAGTCGTAGGCCACATAGCGTTCGAAGAAGCGTTCGAGGAAGGCGATCACCAGACGCCCGCTTTCATTGGGCGTAAAGCGGTTGCGGTCCACCGTCACATAGTCACGGTCCTTGAGCACCTGAAGCACCGAGGCATAGGTCGATGGCCGCCCGATGCCGAGCTCTTCCATCTTTTTGACAAGGCTCGCTTCGGAATAGCGCGGCGGCGGCTGGGTGAAGTGCTGTTCGGATTCAACGGACTTCTTGGCCGGTGCGTCGCCTTCGCTCATCCGCGGCAGGCGGCGGGCATCGTCATCGCCGTCACTGTCGTCGACGCTTTCTTCGTAGAGCGCGAGGAAGCCGGGGAAGAGGACAACTTGGCCCGTTGCCCGCAAGCCCGTCTGACCAGTCCCGTCCTGCATCTCAACGGTCGTGCGCTCCAATCGGGCAGACGCCATTTGGCTGGCCAAGGCCCGCTTGAAGATCAGATCATAAAGTCGGGCATGATCGCCGCTTCCGGCACGGTCCTTAGTGAACTCGGTCGGGCGGATCGCTTCATGCGCTTCCTGTGCGTTCTTGGCCTTGGTCTGATATTGCCGGGGCTTATCCGGCACATATCCGGCATCATATCGGTTGGCGATGGCGTTGCGGGCCGCGCTGATGGCAGACCCATCCATCTGGACGCCATCGGTTCGCATATAGGTGATGGCACCATCTTCGTAGAGCGCCTGCGCCAGCCGCATCGTATGCGTGGCGGAAAAGCCTAGCTTGCGCGCAGCTTCCTGCTGAAGGGTCGATGTCGTGAACGGCGGCGGAGGGTTGCGGGTGAGCGGCTTGGTCTCGACGCTCGCCACGGAAAAACGACCGTCTTCAACGGCCTTTTTGGCAGCGGCGGCATCGCCCGCATTTCCTATGGTCAGCCGGTCAATCTTTTCACCCTTATGGCGCACAAGCCGCGCGACAAAGGGAACGCCGTCCTGTTCCATATTGGCGAGCACCGACCAATATTCCTGCGCCTTGAACAGCTCAATTTCACGTTCACGATCGACGATCAAACGCAGCGCCACGGATTGGACGCGACCGGCGGACTTTGCGCCCGGCAACTTGCGCCACAAAACGGGGGAGAGCGTGAAGCCCACCAGATAATCAAGCGCGCGCCGAGCGCGATAGGCGTCGATCAGATCATGGTCGAGGCCGCGGGGGTGTGCCATCGCCTCCAGCACAGCTGTCTTGGTAATGGCGTTGAACGTGACCCGCTCCACATGAGCCGGCAACAGCTTCTTCTTGGCGAGCACTTCTTGCACATGCCAGGAGATTGCCTCGCCTTCGCGATCAGGGTCAGTCGCGAGAATGAGGGTGTCGGCCGTTTTCGCCTCATCCGCGATTGCCTTCAGCTGCTTCGACTTATCGGCATAAGGCTCCCACGTCATGGCAAAGCCGTCATCCGGGTTTACCGAGCCGTCCTTGGCCGGCAAGTCGCGGACATGGCCGAAACTCGCCAGCACCCGATGGCCGGGGCCGAGGTACTTTTCGATGGTCTTTGCCTTTGCAGGCGACTCAACAACTACAAGCTTCATAACCGGCCAGAAACCTTCTCTCGTGTATACGCGCGAGGGTGATGGCCTTTCGGGTCGTCCGTCAAGGGACCATTTTAGCCCATGTCGGACTTGCAGGACGGCGCATCTGCATTTAGCAAACGCGCGAATAATAAGGGTCCAAGGGGAAAAGGCATGAAGTTGGGTCGTTTAGCGGCGCTTGTTGCAGGTGCGCTCGCATTTCCGGCGACTGCCTATGCGCAGCCTGAAATTGTATCCGACAGCGGGGACACCGCGTGGATCCTGACGGCCTCTGCCCTCGTTTTGATGATGACGATTCCCGGCCTTGGCCTGTTCTATGGCGGCCTTGTCCGAGCCAAGAACGTGCTGTCGGTCATCATGCACAGCTTTGTCATCCTCTGCACCGTCTCGCTGCTCTGGGCCGTTTTTGGCTACAGCCTCGTCTTTGGTGAGGGGACGCCCTGGCTCGGCGGCTTTGGCAATGCGATGCTGGCCAACCTTGCCGATCTGCGCGCAGGGACGACCTTGCCGGAATCAACCTTCGCGCTCTTCCAGATGACCTTTGCGATCATCACGCCCGCCTTGGTTATTGGCGCCTTTGTCGAGCGCGTGCGCTTCGGCTGGGTCGTGGCCTTCTCCACGCTTTGGACAATCCTCGTTTATCTGCCCGTTGCCCGCTGGATCTGGGGTGGCGGCTGGCTGGCTACAGATGTCGGCACGCTCGATTTTGCGGGCGGCATTGTTGTCCACACAACAGCCGGCGTGGCCGCGTTGATCGTGGCCAAGCTGCTCGGGCCGCGCCGCGGCTTCAGCAAGACGCTGTTGGCTCCGCACAGCCCGGCCTTGACCATGGTCGGCGCAGGCCTGCTCTGGGTGGGCTGGTTCGGCTTTAACGGTGGCTCTGCCTTGGCCGCAAATGACGATGCCTCCACCGCCATCTTCAACACGCACCTCGCCGCGTGCACGGCCGCTTTGGTCTGGTCACTCATTGAGCGCATCCGCATCGGCAAGGCGACCTCTATCGGCATCGTCACAGGTGCGGTGGCGGGGCTTGCCACAGTCACACCTGCGGCAGGCTATATTGGCCCAATGGGGGCCATCCTGCTCGGCCTGCTCGGTGGCTCAGTCTGCTTCTTCCTCGTGCAGGTTGTGAAGCACAATTGGAAGATCGACGACTCGCTCGACGTCTTTGCCGTTCACGGTGTCGGCGGCATCCTCGGCTCGCTCTTCATGCCCATCCTGTTTTCAGAAATGTTCGGCGGCGGCGGCTTTGCCGATGGCGCGAATGTCTCGACGCAGTTGGTCGCCCAATTGGTCGGCGTGGTCACTGTGGCGGCATGGACCGCCATCATGACGCTGATCGCAGCCTGGATGGTGTCCTTCGTGATCCCGATGCGCGTGGATGAAGAAGCCGAACATGACGGCCTCGACCTCCACAGCCACGGCGAACGCGGGTGGGAACTGGACTAGGGAGGCTCAACAGCCCTCCCGTTTGTGCTGAACCAAGACCGTTCGCCCTGAGCCTGTCGAAGGGCCGCCCTTCCTGCTTTGCAGCAAAGCAAGAACCGTGCTTCGACAAGCTCAGCACAAACGGGATTGTTAGGCGGTATCGGTCAGATACAGCACGCCCAACCGATCAATCGCCGGTCAGGATACGGTCAACGAGCTGCTTTACCGTCGGCACGAAGCCGTTCGAATAGAACGGGTCGCGCTTGAAGTTGTAGGCGTTGTGCCCCGCAAACATGAGGTTCTGGTCCACATCGCCGCCATGGGCGATGTCCTGCAGCGTCTTTTGGATGCAGAAGCTGCGCGGGTCCGCCAGATAGCCGGTGGTGTAGTCATCATGGTCTTTCCATGACGAGAAACCGCAATGCGACAGGCAGCCCATGCAGTCGGCCTGATCCTTCTGGATCACCTTGCGCTCCGCATCGGTCACGAAGACGAGCGTATCGGCCGGTGTCTTGAGCGCGAAGGCAAAGCCTGCGCCAAACCATTCGCGCGCGCGCTTCAGATCGGCGAGCGACACCCAGTAATTCTTGCCCTTCACACCGACGTCGAGTTCGTGCGTCAGCGTTTCCGTCTGTTCGCGGCCATAAGCGATCTGGCGGTCGCTACGGGCCTGAAGGTTGAGCAGAAACGGCGTCTTCACCGCGCTCGAATAAAAGCCCGTCGGCGAGAATTTGTGGAGAAGGACATCGCCTTCCTCCAGCGTCATCAACCGGTCTTTCCAGCCTGAAGGGATCGGGCTTTCCTGCGTCAGCAGGGGCCGTGTGCCGAACTGGAAGGCAATCTGGCCGAGTTCGGGATTGTCGATCCAGTCATTCCAGTCGCGCAGATACCAGACGCCACCGGCCATAACGATCGGCGTAGTGTCGGGAATGCCCGCTTCACGCATCACATCGCGCAGCGCTTTCACGCGGGGATAAGGATCTTCGGGCTTCAACGGATCTTCGGCGTTGGACAGGCCGTTATGGCCACCCGCCAGCCAGGGATCTTCATAGACGACCGCGCCCAAAAGCTCTGGAACCTTAGAATATGCCCGCTTCCACAACGCGCGGAAGGCGCGGCCGGAGCTGACGATCGGAAGGTAGGAAACACCAAATTCAGCGGCAATTTCAGACAGCTTGTACGGCATGCCCGCGCCACAGGTGACGCCGTGGATCAGGCCCTTGGTCTGTTCCAGAACGCCGCGCAAAATCGGCTGCGCGCCGCCCATTTCCCAAAGGACGTTGATGTTGATGGCGCCCTTGCCCGACGAGATCTCATGCGCCAGCTTCACCTGTGCAACGGCGCCTTCAATGCCGAACTGGATCAGCTCTTCATGCCGTTCCCGACGCGTCTTGCCGTCGTACACTTGAGGCGCGATCTTGCCGGTCGGATCATAGCTGTCCGCGTTGACCGCAGAGACAGTGCCAATGCCGCCGGCCGCTGCCCAAGCGCCGGAACTGGCATGGTTGGTCGCAGAAACGCCCTTGCCGCCTTCAACCAGCGGCCAGACTTCGCGTCCGTGATAAACGATCGGCTTCAATCCCTTAAACATAGCGCCCCTGTCAGCATCCCTTTTGTGCGACCCCTATACGCAGTTGAATTCAAAATGCGCGGATTTTGTTCGCTCGTCCGAACGAAATTAGGGTCAAAATGAATCGACGTTATGCGGCAACGCCGGTGGTCGGATCGGGCAGACCATAGAGCGCCGCATAATGCGAGATCATCGCCGTTTCGTCAAAGTCCGCACGCGCTTTTTGCGCATTGGCAGAACCAAGCTGACGCCGCATGGTTGCATCCCATGACAGAAGATCAAGCGCCGCTACAAAAGACGCTTCTTCGTTCGCCGGCACAATGAGATCGCGGTTTTCATAAGCGACCATCGCCTTCACGTCGCCCACATCCGTCGCAACGGCGGGCAGACCAGCCGCCATCGCCTCCACCAGCGAGATCGGGAATTGTTCACTGTCCGACGACAATGCGAAAATGTCGAAATGGCCGACATAGCGATGCGGTTCGGCAAGGAAGCCCGGCATCAGCAGGCGATCCGCCATGCCAAGCCCAGTTGCCTCTGCCACGATGGTCGCGCGCTCTGGCCCCTCACCCACGATCACCAGCTTCACGTGCGTCGGCAGCGCCGCCACGGCCCGTACAAGGCGGGGCAGGTTCTTCACCGCCCGCAGTCCCGCAAGCGTTCCGATGATGACATCGCCGTCTTGTCTCGTGAGGCCCGGGATGGCCCCGGCCTCGGGCGGGACGGCATAGCGGGCCGTATCAATGCCATTGGGAATACGGTGGAGCCGATCCTTCGGCTGATGCCAGATGGTGCGCGCAATCTCCTCCAGCCGCTCGCTCGGCACCACCAGCGCTTCTGCTGCGGGCAACATCATCCGCCGGAACAGATTGCGCTTCCAGTTGAGCCGGTCCGCTTCGTCGGCGTTAAAGCCGTCTTCATGGTGGATCAGCGGCGGGCATCCCGCGGGGAACATCCGCCGCGCGCCGACGACATCCATGGATCCCCAATTATAGCTCAACACCAGATCGAACCCGCGCATATAGTCTGCCAGCGTCCGGTAGCGGCCCGGCCCCGGCTTACCCTGGAGCGAGGGGGCGTCGGTTGGGAAGTGGACGGCGATCGCCGGGTCAATCGCGTCACGGGCGCCCATCTGGTCTGGCACAGCGGACAGGATGGTGTGTTCAGCGGCGTCACCAAAGGCGTTCATCAACCGCACCGCCCGCGCTTCCTTCCCACCCAGAGAAAAGGTGGAATGGCAATGCAGGATGCGGCGGGTCACGTCATGACAGCTTTCAGAAGCGCCCCGATCGCCCGCGTCGCCGCAGGTTCATTGAGGGCAGGCGCATGGCCGACGCCGCTCACGGTCGTCAGCTTTGCGTTGGGCAGGCGACGCGCCATGTCTTTGGCGGTCGCTTCACTCAACAGATCAGACAATCCGCCGCGCAAGATGGCAATGGGGGCCTCGCCCAACGCTTCATAAAAGGGCCAAAGGTCCACGGCGAGGCCAGGGTCAGCCTTTAGCGGCTCCGCAATGCGCAGATCATGATCAAAGACGACCCGCCCCTGTTTGGTCAGGCGGCAGACCCGCTTGGCATAGGCCAGCCAGTCTTCCAGCGTGTAAGACGGGTAGACCACACGCTGCTGCTCCCCCAGATCGCGCGCAGCGTGAATCCATGTCGGCCAATTATGGCTGCGTCCGACGCTGGACCGGATGCGGGCAAGACCGCGCGGGTCGAGCACCGGCCCGATGTCATTGAGCAACGCGCCGACGACGCGGCCCGGCTTGGCGGCCGCCAGCAGCATCGTCACCAGTCCGCCGAGCGAGGTGCTGATCGAAACGAACTTCTTGATCTTCAGTTCAGCCAGCAGAAGCTCCATGTCCTCCACATAGGTGGCGGGAACATAGGTCATCGGGTCCTTGGCATAGGCGCTTTCCCCGCGCCCGCGCAGTTCGACACAGATCACGCGCCAGTCGCCTGCCAGCCGCTTGGCCACATGTTCAAAGTCCCGCGCATTCCGCGTGAGACCCGGAATACAGATGATCGGCGGGCGGCTCTTACTGCCCGCATAATCGCGGTAATGCAGCGTCAGGCCGTCTTTCGACGTCCAATAACCGTCCGAGTATTGCGCTTGGCCACCCATCCCCTCCATATCGCGGTATGTCTTCCATCCCGCAAGCACCGCTTTTCCATCCCGCCCGCACCATAGACGAAGTCGCTGACTTTCTTGCAGATCCTGTGCGGGCCGCCGATTTCCCCGAAACCATTTTGCGCTTCCGCAATGATCGGGCCGCCGCAACTGTGGGGCTCGATACGTTGAACGATGCCGATTGGGTGCGCCATTTCGGGCGGTTTGAGCCGCTTCCCGGCAGTCTGCCCGAGCCGCTGGCCCTGCGCTATCACGGCCATCAATTCCGCGTGTACAACCCCAATATCGGGGACGGGCGCGGCTTTTTGTTCGCGCAAATGCACGACAGGGCGGGCCGCCTGATGGACCTTGGCACCAAGGGGTCTGGCCAGACACCCCATAGCCGGTCGGGCGATGGAAGGCTGACACTGAAAGGCGCGGTCCGCGAAATTCTGGCGACAGAACTGCTGGAGGCCTTGGGCGTCGAAACAAGCCGAACCTTCTCCGTCATCGAGACAGGCGAAGCGCTCCACCGCGGCGATGAACCCAGCCCGACGCGTTCCGCTGTGCTGATCCGCCTGTCCCACGGCCATATCCGCATCGGCAGCTTCCAACGGCTGGCGACTTTGGGGGAAGAGGACAACCTCCGCCGCCTGACGGCCTATGCGCTGCGCCATTATTACGGCGAAGAGCAGGGCGACGACGCCAACGCCCCCGTCCGCTTGGTCCGGCTGGTGATCGCGCGAACCGCGCAGATGGCGGCCAGCTTCATGGCGGCGGGCTTTGTCCACGGCGTCCTCAACAGCGACAACATCAACGTCTCGGGCGAAAGCTTTGACTATGGCCCCTGGCGCTGGACACCGACCTTCGACCCCAACTTCACCGCCGCCTATTTTGACGAACAGGGGCTCTATGCCTTTGGCCGTCAGGCTGAAGCGATCCATTGGGACGCCGTCCAACTCGCCAATGCGCTGCTGGCCATTGCGGACCGGGATGCGCTGGTGGAGGCCATTGAAGGCTATGCCCCTGCCTATCGCAAGGCGATTGTCGAACGCGTCTTGCGGCGATTGGGCGTCACCCCGCGGAGCGAGCGCGACGACATCGCCGTCGTCACCGCCCTGGAGACGGCGCTATTCACCAGCAAGGTGGAGATTGACCGCTTTTATTTTGACTGGGCTGGCGGGCAACTAAGGGAGCGCGCAGACGCCAGTCTCTACAGCAATGAGTATTTTGAACCGCTGACCCGCGCCTTGCAGGGCTATGTGCCGTCCCGCAGCTTTGACCACCCCTATTGGCAGGGCGTCGGGCCCTGTTCGATGCATATCGCGGAAGTCGAAGCCATATGGGCGCCAATCGCCGAGGCCGATGATTGGACGTTCCTAGAAAATAAAGTTCGGCAAATCCGACAGTTGGGCGAAGCGATGTCGTAAATGAGGAAAAGGCTGCTTTTCAGCCATCCCTGCAGTAAAGAGACGTTCACCATTGTCCGATATCGACCTTCTCAACGAATGTATCGAGCCCAGCATGCCTGAGACTGAGATCATTTCCATCGAGCCTGCAACGGGTGCAGCCTTTTGGCGCGGCCCTGTGAGCGATGTAGAGGCAGAAGTCGCTCTGGCGCGGGATGCCGGACCGGAGTGGAGCGCCCGCCCACTGACCGTCCGCGTAGAAACGCTGCGCCGCTTTGTGAATGTTGTTCGGCAAAAGTCCGATGCCCTTGCAGACTGCATCTCGCGCGAAACCGGCAAGCCCCTTTGGGAAGCCCGCACCGAAGTCGAATCGGTCATCAACAAGGTTGAAATTTCGATCCGCGCTTATGCGGAACGCACGCCGCAGCGCCGGTTGGAGGGTAATCTTGGCGCGCGCACGGCCATCCGCCACAAGCCACATGGCGTTATGGCCGTCCTTGGGCCGTATAACTTCCCCGCGCATCTGCCGAACGGGCACATTGTCCCGGCACTGCTCGCGGGCAATGCTGTCGTTTTCAAACCGTCCGAGAAAACGCCCGCAACCGGCAAGATGCTGGTCGATCTGTTCCACGCCGCGGGCGTGCCGACAGGCGTGCTCCGGCTGGTCATCGGTGGCATCGATCACGGCAAAGCGCTGGTGTCGCATCCTGATGTCGAAGGCATATTGTTCACTGGCTCCGCCCGCACCGGCATTGCGCTGAACCGCCAGTTTGCAGACCAGCCGGGCAAGATGCTCGCGCTGGAAATGGGCGGCAACAACCCCATCGTCGTGTGGGACACGCCCGATGTTGCAACCGCCGCGATACTGGTCGTCCAGTCCGCCTATCTGAGCGCAGGGCAACGCTGCACCGCCGCTTCCCGCCTGATTGTGCGCGATGGCATGCATAAGCCGCTGGTCGACGAAATCAGCAAGCTCACCAGCCGCTTGATTGTGGGCGAACCCTTTTCTGATCCCGCCCCCTTCATGGGGCCGGTGATCGACAATGAGGTGGCAGACAACCTTCAGGAAAGTTTCCTGACACTGATGATGAAGGGCGGTGTGCCGATCATCCAATTGCTGCGCCCCATTGAAGGCCGCCCGTTCCTGACCCCGGCGCTGATCGACATGACGGACGCGAGCGAGCGGCCTGACGTTGAACTGTTCGGCCCCATTCTGCAGATGGTGCGCGTGCCTGATTTCGACGCCGCGATCGAGGAAGCCAATGCCACACGCTATGGCCTGTCCGCATCCCTCATCGGCGGCACACCGCAGCAATATGACCGCTTCTGGGCGAACGTCCGCGCCGGCGTGATCAACTGGAACCGCCCGACCAACGGTGCACCTTCATCGGCGCCCTTTGGCGGCGTTGGCCTTTCAGGTAACCACCGCCCAAGCGCTTATTATGCGGCGGATTACTGCGCCTATCCCGTGGTTTCGACAGAAGAAGAACAGGCCCGCGCCTCCATTGGCATCGGCCTGAAGGACATCTCGCCAAGTTTCGCTAAATAGCAGGCAATATTCTCTGCTTTGCGATGGCGCAGCATCCGGCCCATCTGCCATCCATGAATTCTGGACGAGTCATACTTGTCGGCGCGGGGCCGGGCGATCCTGACCTGTTGACGATCAAAGCCGCCCGCGCGCTCGCGGCAGCGGACGTGATCGTCCATGATGGGCTCGTCGACGACGCCATCTTGGCGCTCGGCAACCCCAAGGCGCGTTACATCTCCGTTGCCAAACAGCGCAGCCGCCACACGGTGCCGCAAGACCAGATCAACGCACTCCTCGTCGCTGAAGCGCGGGCCGGACATCTTGTGATCCGCCTGAAATGCGGTGACCCGTTCATCTTCGGGCGTGGCGGCGAAGAAGCCGAAGAATGCCGCGCCGATGGTGTCGATGTTGAGGTGATCCCCGGCATTTCGTCCGCCGTCGGCTGTGCCGCGCAGGCGATGCTCCCCCTCACCCACCGCGATGCCTCTAGCGCCGTCAGCTTTGTGGCGGGCCAGTGCAAAGGCCTGTCCGAACAAGACTGGTCAGGCCTTGCGGGCAAGGGCCGGACGCTGGTGATTTACATGGGCGTGGCCACGGCAAACGAGATTGCCGAAAAGCTGATCGCCGACGGCGTGTCGCCTGATATGCCGGTCGCGGTGCTGGAACGCGGCACGCGGCAGGGCGCACGCGCCATCCGCACGATATTGACCGATCTGGGCGACATGATCGCCCGTGACGGAGTGAAGAGCCCGGCCCTGATTGTGGTCGGCGATGTGGTTCTGCGTTCGGATGCCGAAGACCGGCTTCGTGCGCTCGCAAAACAGGCGGAAAAAACTCTATGAAATTGCTGACGGGAAATGACCTCGCTTCGGGCGCGGTCACATGGTGGACAGGGAGCGGCTGGTCGCTTCATGTCGAAGAGGCAGCGGATGTCGGGGATCAGGGTGACAGCATTCTGGCGACCGAAGAAGCCGCGCGCCGCGTGAACGCGCCTTACATCATCGATGCTGTGTCCACGCCGCAGGGGCCCCGCCCCGCACATATCAAGGACCGTGTCCGCGCGCTCGGCCCGACCGTCCGTTTGGACCTGACACTGAAACCCGCTGATCCGGCGGCTGGCAACTGGGTGATCTGATGTACAAGTACGACCAATATGACCAGGCGATCGTTGACGCGCGCGTCGACGAATTCCGCGATCAGGTGCGCCGCCGCATGGCCGGAGAGATGACCGAAGACCAGTTCAAGCCGCTGCGGCTGATGAACGGGCTCTATCTTCAGCTTCACGCCTATATGCTGCGCGTCGCCATCCCCTATGGCACGCTCGACAGCCGCCAGATGCGGATGCTCGCGCACATCGCGCGCAAATATGACCGCGATTACGGCCACTTCACCACGCGTCAGAACATCCAGTATAACTGGATCAAGCTGGAAGATGCAGGCGACATTCTGGCCGACCTCGCGACGGTCGAGATGCACGCCATCCAGACGTCGGGCAATTGCATCCGCAATATCTCGTCCGACCAGTACGCCGGTGCCGCCGCGGACGAGATCACCGATCCGCGCCCCTGGGCAGAGTTGCTGCGCCAATGGTCGACCTTCCATCCGGAATTCAGCTATTTGCCGCGCAAGTTCAAGATCGCGGTCATTGCAGCCGATGAAGACCGCGCCGCGATGCGCCTGCATGACATCGGCATCCAGCTGGTGGAGCGCGACGGGAAGCTGGGCGCTGCCTTCTACGTCGGCGGTGGCATGGGCCGCACGCCGATGGTCGCACCACTCATCAAGGACTTCGTGCCGATCGAGGATTTCCTCAGCTATTCGGAAGCCTGCCTGCGCGTCTACAATCGCTATGGCCGCCGCGACAACATCTACAAGGCGCGCATCAAGATCCTGATCCACGAGCTCGGTGCCGAAAAATACGCCGCCGAAGTCGAGCAGGAATTTGCCCATGTGAAGTCGCTCGGCATTGACCCGCCGGCGGCCGAGCTGGAGCGGATCGCCGCCTTCTTCGCCCCGCCTGCCTTCGAAGCCGGTATCGCCGATAGCGTCGACCGCAACGACCCCGACTTCGCCGTCTGGCTGGACCAGAATGTGAAGGCGCACAAGCAGCCGGGCTATGCCATCGTCAACATCAGCCTGAAGAAGACAGGCGATATTCCGGGCGATGCGTCCTCAGCACAGATCGACGTGATGGCCGATATTGCCAAGGACTATAGCTTTGACGAGCTGCGCGTGACGCATGCGCAGAACATCGTCCTGCCGCATGTCGCCAAGCGTGATCTCTATGCCGTCTGGCAGAAGCTCGTCGAAGCGGATCTGGCCGCTGCCAATCTGGACCTCATCAGCGACATCATCGCCTGCCCCGGTCTCGATTATTGCAGCCTCGCCAATGCCCGTTCGATCCCGGTCGCACAGAAGATTGCCAAGCGCTTTGCCGATCCGGTCCGCCAGCGCGATCTGGGCGAACTTAAGCTCAAAATCTCGGGCTGCATCAATGCGTGCGGCCACCACCATGCCGGGCACATCGGCATCCTCGGCGTCGATAAGAAGGGCACGGAGAACTACCAGCTCTCGCTCGGCGGATCGGGTGCTGAAGATACCAGCATCGGCAAGATCACGGGCCCCGGCTTTGATGAAGACGGCATCGTTGATGCCGTTGAGCGCGTGACCGACAAATTTATTCAACTGCGCGAAGGCGACGAGCGTTTCCTCGACACCTATCGCCGCGTCGGGTTCGACCCGTTCAAGGAGGCGATCTATGGGTAATCTGCGGTTTCGCGATGATGCGGCGCTGGACCAGCCCGCCGTCGCTCTCAGCGCCTTTCTCGACCAGTCAAATGCGACGGCCGTGCGGCTGGAGCCGGGCGAAGACGCTCGCCTGCTGATCCCGCATCTGGACCGTATCGCGCTCGTCGAAGTTGCCTTCCCTAAGTTCCGCGACGGGCGTGGCTATTCCGCTGCGCGCATTTTGCGGGAAGCGGGCTATGCGGGCGAACTGCGCGCGCAGGGCGATGTCCTTGTCGATCAGATCCGTGAAATGCGCCGCTGCGGCTTTGACAGCTTTGTGCCGGACAAGCCGCTCGACGAAGCTGTCGTGAAGACGACGCTGGCGCGGTATGACAATGTCTATCAGCGCGCCGCCGACGCCGCTGTGCCGGTGTGGAAGCTGCGTCATGGCTGAAGCACAGGATCGGGTGGTCGACCGTATCGACACGCAACCGCGGTACACAGAGTCGGATGCCATCCGCCTCAACAACATGTTCCGCGGGCGTGATACGGTCGAGGTGCTCGAAACTGTGCTCCAGGAAAACATGCTGGGCGAAGTGGCCGCTGTCTCCTCCTTCGGGGCGGAAGCGGTCGTGCTGCTGCATCTTATCTCCCGCATCGATCCCGCGCTGCCGGTGCTCTTTCTGGAAACAGGCAAGCACTTCCCGGAAACGCTGGCCTATCGCGACGAAGTAACGGCGCTGCTCGGCCTCACGGACGTCCGCAGCCTGACGCCCGATGCCGACGCCATCAAAGCGAAGGACGAAACCGGCCTGCGCTGGTCTTACGATCCCGATGGCTGCTGCGAGATCCGCAAGGTCATCCCGCTGAAAGAGGCGCTCGCCGGTTTCGACGCGCAGATTTCCGGCCGCAAGGCGTTCCAGTCCTCCACCCGCGCCGCATTGCCGCGCTTCGAGATTGAGGAAGGCCGCCTGAAGTTCAATCCGCTCGCCGATTGGGACAAGGCACGGATCGAAGCGTACTTCGCCGAACACAACCTCCCCCGCCACCCGCTGGAGGCGCAGGGCTATCTCTCCATCGGCTGCGCGCCATGCACCAGCATCGTAAAGCCGGGCGAAGACCCCCGCGCCGGCCGCTGGCGCGGTTGGGACAAGGTCGAATGCGGTATTCATACAGAAGTGACACCGCTTGATGACAGCGGGGCGAACGACCCGGCGTTTTAAGGTTGGGAGTCCCTTCCTCGTCGTTCGTGAATAGTGTTGCTGATGGATCCTGAACCAAGTTCAGGATGACGATTGATGCACTACCCCACCAACTTCCAAACCAGCTGCCCCGCCACGTAGAGGATCAACACCCCCGTCGCCCGCTTGACGAGAGTGGGACTGAGCACTTTCGTGCCGGCAAAGCTCCCGATCTGCCCGCCGACGATAACAGCCAGCGCGAGTGGCCAATACGCCGCGACATCCGGCAGCGCGCCGGTGCTGCCGAGTTTCAGCAATTGCCCGCCAAGGCCCGCGATGGAATTGACGAGGATGAACAGGCTCGCGGTTGCCGCAATCTGTTTAGCCCCCGCCCAGCGGGTGATGTGGAGATAGGGCGCCAAGAAAATGCCGCCGCCAATGCCCACCAGCCCCGCCAGATACCCCACGCCCGCGCCGGTCAGCAGATCGGCAATGGTGGCCTTGCGGTCGGGAACGGTCTCCTCATCGGCACGGTCCTTCTGCAACAGCAGTGCCGCGCCCGCGACGAACAAACTCCCCGCCAACAATGACAGAAACAGCGTCTCCTTGATCGGTGTCAGCCCGCCCATCCACGCGAACGGCGCAGAGATGACCACCAAAGGCAGCGCGCGTTTCCAGGGCAGCAGTCCCGCCTTGTGGAACCGCCAGGTGCCGCCGATGACGACGAGAATATTGCACGTCAGCGCCACCGCCGGGAGGAGGCGGTAATCCACCCCCGCCAGCGCCAGCAGCGCGTTATAGGTTGATCCCCCGCCAAAGCCGACGCTGGCATAGAGCAGCGCGGTGACGAAGAAGGCAGGAGTCAGCCAGGTCATTCAGGCGATCCTGCCCCACCCAAAAACTAAAGCGCGCCGTGGCAGTGCTTATATTTATCGCCGGAGCCACAGGGGCATGGCGCATTGCGGCTGACAACGCCTTCCCAGCTTGCGGGGTCTTCACCCATCATCTCTTCCGGATCAGGCTGGATGATCTGCAGCGGCGGCAGGCGCGTGGAAACAAGGCCCATCGAGGCGGCGTCAAAGTCTGCGCTGTCATCTTCACCTGTCAACGGATCGATATGCGTCGTCAGGAAGTCCGGCATCTTGGGCAGTTCCGGCGGCGCTTCAAACTGGAACTGGGCGTGCGACAGGATCTTGGTCACGTCTTCGCGGATCAGCACGAGCATCCGTTCAAACAGAGCAAAGGCTTCACGCTTATACTCGTTGATCGGCGTCTTCTGCGCATAGGCGCGCAGGTGGATGACGGCACGCAGCGCGTCGAGCGTCGACAGATGTTCCTTCCAGCGATGGTCGAGCGACTGGAGCAGCACGCTCTTTTCCACCTGACGCCACATGTCGAGCTCCAGCTCGGCCTGCTTGGCCGCCATCATTGCGTCGGCTGCTTCGCGGACCCGGTCCTCGATCATTTCCGGCTCAATCTCGGCTTCCTTCGCCCAGTCTTCTACCGGCAGTTCAAGCCCGAAGATTTCATGAATGCGGGTCTTGAGGCCCTCCACATTCCATTGTTCGGGGTAGCTGTTGGGCGGGCAGGCATCGCCGACGATTTCGTTGATCGTCTCATAACGCATGTCGACGGTGACATCGTCCACGGCTTCGGCGTCCATGATGTCGCCGCGCTGTTCATAGATGACCTTGCGCTGGTCATTCATCACGTCATCATATTCGACGACCTGTTTGCGGATGTCGTAGTTGCGGGCTTCGACCTTCTTCTGCGCGGTCTCAATCGCCTTGGACAGCCAGCGCGAGCCAATGGCTTCACCGTCCGCCAGATTGTTGTTCATCATTTTGGAGAACAACGTGTCCGGGCCAAAGATGCGCAGAAGATCGTCATCAAGGCACAGGTAGAACTTTGTGCGCCCCGGATCGCCCTGACGACCGGAGCGGCCACGCAGCTGGTTATCAATACGGCGGCTTTCATGCCGTTCCGTGCCGATGACGAATAGACCGCCGGCGTCCAGAACGCGCTGGCGCTCGACGTCGATCTCGCCGCGGATGCGCTCGATTTCCTTGTCCTTCTGCGCCCCGGCTTCCATCGCGGACAGTTCATCATTGGTGCGGAACTCAAGGTTGCCGCCCAACTGAATGTCGGTCCCGCGACCGGCCATGTTGGTGGCGATCGTCACGGCGCCCAAGCGACCGGCCTGCGCGATGATGTGCGCTTCCTGTTCATGGTAACGCGCGTTGAGGACGCTGTGATCAACGCCTTCCTTGTTGAGGAATTCGCTCAGCAATTCAGACTTTTCGATGGAGACGGTGCCGACCAGAACCGGTTGGCCCGCTTCCGCGCGCTCCTTGATGAGCTTGGCGATGGCACCAAACTTATCCAGCGTGTTCTTATAGAACTCATCCTCATCATCGATGCGCTGCACAGGCACATTCGTTGGGATGGTGACGACATTCATTTTATAGATGTCGAAGAATTCCTGCGCCTCAGTCGCCGCTGTCCCCGTCATGCCGCCAAGCTTGGGGTACATGCGGAAATAATTCTGGAAGGTGATGGAGGCGAGCGTCTGGTTCTCCGGCTCGATGTTCACGCCTTCCTTGGCCTCCACGGCCTGATGCAGCCCGTCTGACCAGCGGCGTCCGTCCATCATGCGGCCGGTAAATTCGTCAATGATGACGACCTTGCCGTCCTTCACGATGTAGTCGGTGTCGCGCTTGAACATCACGTTCGCGCGCAGCGCCTGGTTCAGGTGGTGGACGACCTGCGTGTTTTCATAATCATACAGGTTCGCGCCTTCGAGCAAGCCGGCATTTTCCAGAAGGCGCTCGACCTTTTCTGTGCCGTCTTCGGTCAGGACGATGGAGCGCTGCTTTTCGTCCTTCTCATAATCGCCTTCCTCCACCTGCTTCACGATCTTGTCGACCTGCATATAGAGTTCCGACTTGTCATCGGTCGGGCCGGAAATGATGAGCGGCGTGCGCGCTTCGTCGATCAGGATGGAGTCGACTTCATCGACGATGGCGTAGTTGAAGGGACGCTGCACCATCTGCTCACGCTCATACTTCATATTGTCGCGCAGATAGTCGAAGCCGAATTCATTGTTCGTGCCGTAGGTGATGTCGGCTGCATAAGCGTCGCGGCGTTCCTGATCCGACAGGTTGGGGACGATGACGCCCACCGACAGCCCGAGGAAACGGTACACCTGACCCATCCAGTCCGCATCGCGGCGGGCGAGATAATCGTTGACGGTAATAACGTGGACGCCCTTGCCGGGCAGCGCGTTCAGATAGGTCGCGGCGGTCGCGACCAGCGTCTTGCCCTCACCCGTGCGCATTTCGGCAATTTCGCCGCGATGGAGGGTGATGCCGCCAATCAGCTGCACATCATAATGACGCTGGCCAAGCGTGCGGGTTGCGGCTTCCCGGACGGTCGCAAAGGCTTCCGGCAGGATGTCTTCCATGCTCTGGCCTGCTTCCAGACGTTCCCGGAACAGGACGGTCTGGTTCTTCAATTCCGCGTCGGTCATCGCCGACATTGTGGCTTCAAAGCCGTTGACCTTGTCGACGATCTTCTGGAGCGAACGGACATAACGGTCATTGGAAGAGCCGAACACGGCTTTGGCGATCTTGCCGAACATATGGAAATCCTTGAATTATTGGGCGCACACTTCAGGCGCGCAGAAATGCGGACGGGGGCAGGCAGCGATACGCTGCCCAGTCGCTATTCGAGCGGCCGGTCCGTCAGTTCGCTGGAAACAGAGGAAATGACAGGCAGCTGGGCCGCCGTCGGCATTGATACAGGCTGCGGCCGGACCATCTGGACCGGAAGCATCGCTGCATGGGCAGAACCTGTTTCAGATTGCGCCGAGGAGGAGGCGGTTTGCGAGGCGCTGGAAACGGCCACCGGCTCTGCCATAGCAAGGCCACCCGCTTGCGCAGGGGAAAAGCCGACCACCAGGGCCAAGAGGTACAGAAACAGCCGCATCAATTCAGTCCAAGGGGCGATATAGGGAGCGAGAGCGCCGCCGTCCACCCGTTGAGCAGGTGAATAGACCAGCAGGCACTTCAAAACTATGAACGGAGCGACTAGGAGCATCGCCATGAGCACCGCCATCTCCCCCCTCGCCTCGCCCTTTCCGGATATGCCACAGATTGCCGGTGTGACGCCGCGTGTGGCGCGGGCGCAGTATAAAGTGTGGGACCGGTGTGACCTGACCTTCATCTCCTTCGATGCGGGCACGACTGTTGCGGGCGTGACGACGCAGAGCAAATGCCCCTCGCCTGAGGTGGAATGGTGCCGCGCGCATCTCGCCGCCGGGGTCGCACGCGGGTTGGTCGTCAGTGCGGGCAATGCCAATGCCTTTACCGGGCATAAGGGCCGCGCGGCTGTGGAAGCCGTCACCGCCAAGGCTGCCGCGCATCTCGGCTGTGCGCCGTCAGACGTCTTCGCCTCTGCAACGGGCGTGATTGGCGTGCCTCTGCCCATCGACAAGGCCGAAGCGGGCCTTGACGCGGCGTTCACGGCAGCGCCCTGTAGCTGGGCCGATGTGGCCGCCGCCATTTCCACCACGGACACCTTCCCCAAAGGCGCGATGACCAAGGCCGTCATCGGAGACACCACCGTCACGCTCGTCGGTGTCATCAAAGGCTCCGGCATGATCGCGCCCGACATGGCGACGATGCTCGGCTATATCTTCACCGATGCCGCGATTGACGCCGCGGTGCTGCAGCAGATGCTGTCTGCCGCGAATAAGGCGACCTTTTCCTGCATCACCGTCGATAGCGACACCTCGACATCCGACACCGTCCTCGCCTTTGCGACGGGCAAGGCGGGCAATGCGCCTGTCACATCGATGGACGCCACAGGGGCCGATGCGTTCCACGCCGCACTCACTGATCTGTGCCGCCAACTCTCCCACCTTGTCGTGCGCGATGGCGAAGGGGCGACCAAGTTCATCGAGATCACAGTTGAAGGTGCTGCCTCCGACGAGAGCGCGCACCGCATCGCGCTCAGCATCGCCAACTCCCCGCTCGTGAAAACCGCGATCGCAGGCGAAGACGCCAATTGGGGCCGCGTTGTCATGGCCGTCGGCAAGGCCGGCGAACCCGCCGAGCGCGATCTGCTCACCATCCGCTTCGGCACCACCCAAGTCGCTGAAAAGGGCCTGCCGGTTGAAGGCTATGACGAAGCACCGGTCGCCGCGCACCTGAAGGGCCATGACATCACCATCGGCGTCGATATCGGGCTGGGCCAAGGCCGCGCGACGGTGTGGACGTGTGACCTGACGCACGGGTACATCAGCATCAACGCCGACTACCGGAGCTGAAACGAAAAAGGGCGGAGCCGCAGCCCCGCCGTTTACTTCGCGTGTCCGTCAATCCGGCTTAGATTTCCGACTCAATCCAGCCCTTGAGCGCAGACTTTGGCGCGGCGCCGACCTTGGTCGCAGCAGGCGCGCCGTTCTTGAAGAGGATCATCGTCGGGATGCCGCGCACGCCGTATTTGCCGGGCGCGTCGGGATTTTCGTCGATGTTGATCTTGGCGATCGTCACCTTACCGGCGAGCTCGTCAGATATCTCCTCAAGGCTCGGGCCGATCATCTTGCACGGGCCGCACCATTCCGCCCAGAAATCGACGAGGACGGGGCCGTCCGCGGTGAGGACGTCGTCGGCAAAGCTTGCATCGGTGATGGACTTGGTGGCCATGGAAATCAACTCCTTTGTTCGGGGCCTAATCTAGGCAGTGCGTCTGTCAATCTCAACGGCGCGGCTGCGAAGAAAATCTATGGGGCGATATGGCCCGGCCTCCACGCCGCGAGCGTCTCCTGCGACAGCGTGATGAGCTTTGGCCCTGAGGTGTAGAGCAACGCTGCCTGCACCGCCCGGCCGGAGAAAATGCCTTCCAGAACCGCCGCATAGGCCGCCATTTGCGCCTTGTGATAGGTCGGGACAGCAGCTTCATCGCCCGGCACACGCCGACCCGTCTTGTAATCCACAACCGTCACCTGCGTGTCGGTGACGATCAGCCGGTCGACCGTGCCAGCGATCACCTGCCCCTCCACCACACCGGCCAGCGGCGCTTCGGCAAGAGCATCCTGCGCAAAGACCGGCGCGAGATCGGGATGCTCGATTACGGCCAACGCGGATGTGATCAGCGCCTCGGCGTCGTCCACCTGTTGCGTCGACAGCCAGCGGCGGGCCGCAGCCGCGCGATCCTCGGCGCGAACCGCAGGGAGGCGTTCAAACAAGGCATGAAGAATACGGCCACGCTCTGCGGCCGCGCGCAGGGCGGGGTCCGGCGGCGGGCTGGACGCGGCATCCTCAACGCCCAGCGCAGAGGGTGCAAGCGGACGCGGCGGGCGCGCTTCTTCGGGTGCGGGACGCGTCGCCCAATCGGGGATGGGGTCTGCCCAGCGTTCGGAATCATCATCCTTGCCGCTGTCCTTGCTGCGCTTTCCCTTGCGGAATAGCGTCAGCGTGCCGTCTTCACCGTGCGCTGTTTCGTCCAGCCGGAGCATCCCGGCGGCGACTTTATGGTGCCAACTCTTCTCGCTGGGGCCCTTTTCCTGCTGGCTCGGCTTCAGCGCGCCGCCGACATAAAGATGCTCTTCCGCGCGCGTCATCGCGACGTAGAGCAGCCGCCAATGCTCCTGATCCTCGCGCTCGTCCTGCGCCTTGGCAGACGCGGCAAGCGAGCCAAACAGCTCATCCTTTTTCGGTCGAAACAAGGGCAGGGTCGTCAGATCATCATCCGCCACCCAATCGAGACCCGATTTGGGCTTTTTGGAGGGGTCGGCGGTCGCATCAGCCAGCACGACAATGGGGGCCTGCAAGCCCTTGGAGCCATGCACCGTCATCACCCGCACCGCGTTGACGCGCTTGGAGGCATCGCGCTTGATGTCCACTTCCCCCCGGCAGAACCAGTCGAGGAAGAGCTGGAGCGACGGCGTGTTGGTGCCCTCAAACTGGAGCGTCGCGTTCAGCAGCTCCTCAATCGGGTCGCGGGCCTCCTCCCCCAGTCGGGCAAGCATCTTGCCGCGCCCACCAATGGGGCCGGAGAGAATAGCTTCGAGAAAATCATAAGGCGTCGTGCGGTCGGCCATCGCGAGCAGTTCGCGCAGGACAAACAGCGCGTCCTCCGGCTGCGTGGCGCGCAGATGCTGCCACAAGCCGACCTTGCGGCCATGCGCGCGGGCAAACAGTTCTTCCTGCGACCAGCCGATGAGCGGCGAGACGAGCAGCGCCGCCAGCGACAGATCATCCTCCGGCTGGAGGACAAAGCGGATGCACGCCATCAGATCCTGCACGGCAATCGGCGCGTCGAGGCGCAGGCGGTCTACGCCCGCGACAGGTACCTTTTCCTCATACAGCCGCGAGACGATCAGACGCGCCAGCTCGCTCCGACTGCGCAAGAGGATCATCACATCGCCGGGCTCAGCGTTGCGCCCTTCCTTGTCGAGGAAGATGCCGCCGCTGGTCCAATGCTTGACCTGCTTGGCCAGAGCAGAGGCCCATCTGAGTTCGGCAGGCGCCATCCAGCCTTCTTCATCTCCGCCGTCGCTCTCGTCGGCTTCGGGATCTTCCGGCGTTGACGTGAAAGGCGGCATAAGCTGGACAAAGCCGGAATGCTCACACGCCTTTTCATGGGCAAGGTGCGCCCGCAGCGGCTCCGGCAAGCCCAGCGCCGCCTCACCCACTTCGGCCATCACCTTATCGACGACATCAAGGATCGGCTGGCTGGAGCGGAAGGATTGGTCAATGGCAGGCGTTTCAAAGTCCAGCCCGATGGCCTCAACCGAGTCCCGAAAATGTGCGCCCGCTTTGCCGAATTCCTCAGGGTTCGTGCCCTGAAAGCTGAAGATCGCCTGCTTGAAATCCCCCACCGCAAAGACCGTCCGAACCTTGTCCGGTTTGGCGCCTTCGCCTGCAAAGAACTCTTCGGTCAGCGCCTTGACGATATCCCACTGGTCCGAATTGGTGTCCTGCGCTTCATCGACAAGGATATGGTCAATCGACTGATCAAGCTTGAAACGGATCCAGTCTCCAATGTCCGGCTTTTTGAGCAGCTTGAGCGTGGCACGGATCATGTCGTTGAAATCGACGACGCCCGCCGCGCGCTTCGCATCGCCATAGACGCGGGCATACTCCTGCCCGAGTTCAAGGGCGGCGGCGATGGCCGGGGCGACCTTCAAGGCCTGTTTCATATCCAGAAGTTTGAGGAGCCAAGCATCGAGCGCCTCGACGGCAGGGCGGTATCCGGCGTCGTCCGGCATAGCCGCACGGTAACCGCCTGTGCTGGTTCGCCAAGCCAAGCGGAGGGTTGCCAGCGTTTCGACACGCCCGAGCGCACCTGCCTTCAACCAGTCGGTAATGATACCACTCGACTTGACGCCATCGGCCCTTGGCGTACCCGCCTTGGTCATCCAGGCCACATTGGCATCCCGGACAAATGTCAGCTGGATCGTATCGCAAATGTCATCAGAACAAGCCGCCTCAAGCCAGCCCTGAATGTCATCAATGCCACCTGACAAAAGTCGGCGCGCCATCGACAGGAAATCACCACTCCCCAGCGCCTCCATCGCCTCCGGCGCCTGCGCGCAGCGGTCGAGCAGTTTGCGGGTCGCATCTTCGCCAATCTGGCGGGCGAGCAGCTGCAGCCGGTCAATCGTGCCCAGCCGCCCTTCTTTCTCTGCCGTTGCCACCAAAGTGCTGAGCGCCTGCCGCTTCAGCTGCATCTCCTCACGCCCCTCAACCGGTCGGAAACCCACGGTCAGCCCAGCTTCGGCGGGGAAGGCAGCGAGCACTGTCTGAGCAAAGCTGTGGATCGTCTGAATGCGCAGGCCGCCGCCGCGCGCGTCGAGCACCTTGGCGAAGAGCTGGCGGGCGTCCGCCTGCCGGTTGTCCATGTGCGGCTCACCGAGCGCGAAGAGTTCCTTCGTCAGGGCCGCCTCTGGCAAGGTCACCCAAGCGCCCAAGCGTTCATGAATACGGTCCGCCATTTCGGCGGCACCGGCCTTGGTGAACGTCAGACAAAGGATCGATTCCGGGTTCGCATCATTGAGCAGCAGACGCAGCACCCGCGCCGTCAACACCTGCGTCTTGCCCGCCCCGGCCGAGGCCGAGAGCCAGACCTGCCCATCCGGACGCGAGGCCTGTGCCTGACTGCCTAGCAATTGCGGAAGGTATTTGAAGTCCTTGGGCTTCGGCATCAGTTGCGCCCCTGCCATTCTTCAAGCCGCATCAACTGATCAAATTCGCCATAGGCAAGGTCAGGGTGGAGCTTGGCCTCAAAGGGTTCCTCGCCCGTCAACCAGCGGGCAGCATGAGCCTTGAACGCCTCAACAATCGTGTCGACAAACGCCTCGGCCGCGATTTTGTTATCGCCGCTGCCCGTCGGCGTTTCCATCTTGCCGAAATCATCCTTGTCCTTTTGGAAGGTCCAATATTCAAAGGCTTCGGCAGGCAGCGCGTCGATATCTTTGAAACTGCCCTGCTCCGCCATGTGGCCCAACAACCCCAACTGGACCGCAAGCCCGGCTTTGACCTGCTTCCCACTCGGCGCCTTGCCAGTCTTGTAATCGATGATCGCGACCCCGCCGGGGGTCCGGTCAATCCGGTCGACACGGCCCGTCACGGTAACGCCGGCAATCTCGACGCGGCCATCGACTTCAGCGGCGAAGGGATCCCGCCCTTCGGCCCGGTTCTTCTCGACGCGATCCTCAATCCACTGCGCCGTCGCCACCAGCCTCGGCAGCCAAAGCGTGCGGGTCACGGCATTCACCGCATCCCCATCCAACGCATGGCGCATCCGCTGCACGAGTGCGCCCGCAGCATAGCCATCTACCCGCGCCCAATCCTCCAGCACCTTGTGGATGACGGACCCTTTCCAGGATGGCCCCGGCTCTTCATCGACATTGTCGAGCGATTTCAGCTTCAGGATCGCCTTGGCGTAGAAGGAATAGGGGTCAGCCGCGAGGCGATCGACATCGGTGACCGAAATCCTGCGCGGGCGGTCCGCGAGCGGCACTTCTACCGCCGGACGCTTGGCGCGGTCGGGTTGCCCCTCATGCCCATCGAGCGCGCGGGCGAGGAGATCAACGCGCAGATCGGGCTCGGCCAGATGACCCGCCATCGTCTCCAGCCGCAGCCAGAAGCGCGAGGCATTGGTCGGCCCGCTTGTGTCGCGTTGCGCGCGGGTCAGCAGGACATTTGGGGCGCCCAAGGCCCCCGCCAGATCATGCGCGGACAGGCCGATGCGGCGCTCCAGACTGGGTAGCCCCAGCGACCGGCGCACGGCAGGGGCAAGCCAAGGGTCGGGCGATGGCAAAGCGGGCCAGATGCCTTCGTTCAGCCCGCCGAGGATCATCGTCTCCGCTGACTGAAGCTTGGCTTCGAGGAGACCCCAGATGAAGACACGCGGATGCCCGCCGCGTGCCGGGCGGCTGGTCGTCGCGTCGCATAGCTGGCGCAGCAGACGGGGCAAAGTCGCCGGGTCGACTGCCGTGGGGCCATCGCCTGCATGCGCCTGAAGATCGGCGAACAGATCGGCCAGCGCGCGGCCTGCTTCACCCGACCAGATTGCATCGCCGCCCAGCGTCTGGAGGGCAGTGCGCAGCGTTTCCAGCAGCGTCGGGAACGTGGGGCTGGCGCGGAACACGGCCTGCACCGGCTCCAGCAGCGGCACGACATCCCGCCACCAGGGAAGGGCGGCGTTGCGGACATCGCCTTCATATTTGTCCGGCGTTTCCAGCAGGGCTGTGACACCGTGCAGCCCCTTGCCGGGGCGCGGGCCGCGCAAGGCCCGGTCCAGCCGCCGCGCGCCATCCAACCAGTCGAGCCGCTCCATCCCGCCCGTCACCAGCGGATGCTTGAGGAGCGCCAGCAGCGGGACCGGCGCAAAGTCGTCCGCTGCCGCTGTCGCCAATGTCAGCAGCAGCATCCCCGGCGGGGTGGTCGATAGCGGCACACCGGCGGAGTCATCGGCGTTGATCTTCCAGCGTTTGAGATGCGCCGAGACACGGCGGGCGAGCGCGCGGTCCGGCGTCATCAGCGCGACGGTGCCGGGGCGGTCCAGCGCCTCACGGATGGCGAGTGCAATCGCCTGCGCCTCATCGGCAGGCGTCGGCACCTCAATCGCCTTCACGCCGGACAGGCGACGGTCGGCGGCGGGCAGATCAACCCATTTATCGGTGAAGCGGGCAGGTGCCAGCGCATTGGAGATGGCGCGGGAGCGGGCGGGCGGCGCATCGGCATCGCTGCCATAACGCCACAACTTTACCTCAGCGCGGGCGACGCCCATGCGCTCCAGCATCTGCGCCAGATGGAATTGCGGGTGCGTCTCAATGGGTGGCGCCTCATCCTTCCCGGCAACCGCATCCCATTCAGCCTCGGGCATATGCTGGTCGAGCCCGGCGAGGACGACCTTGCCGTTCGCCAGCCGCGCCACGCGTCGGAGCAGGCGGGCCACGGCAGGGGCACCGGTGCTGACGCCAGCCGCCACCACAAAACCGGGCGGTGGCTCCCGCCCCCAGCGTTCTTCAACGCGGTGGAGCAAGCGGTTGCGCCGGTCCGCCAGATCAATGACGCCGCGCTTCGCCAGTTCATCGGGCCATTGGCTCAGCACCAGCTTCAGCAGGTCGAGCGCCGTGTCCCAATGTTCCGACAGGCCATCTTCGAGCTTGAGGGTGACGAGATCGTGGAGCGATTTCTCCTCGACGAGCAACTGGTCCTGCACGCGGCCCAACTCCCCCGCCAAGCGCATTGCCTCTGCCGCGTCCATCGCGCGCTGGTCCTGCAACAGGCGCGCGAAGATGAGCTGGCGGCGCAGCGGATCAATGGCGGGCGGCAGCGGCTCTTCCGCCAGCGGATCGAGCGCGGGGCCCGTGCGGTCATCGAGTTCGGGATCTCCGATGGGCACGAGCCGCGGCATGAGCAAACCGCCTTCGGCCCGCCGGACAAAGGCATCGCTGATCGCCTGGCCCGCACGGTTGTTCGGCACGAGGATGATGCCCCGCGCCAGCGCCATCCGGTCAGCGCCATGAAGTGAAAGCAGGCCCGTGACGAGCGCGTCGGCAAAGGCCCGGTGGGGCGGGATGGTGTAGACGGCAGGCTCGCGGCGGTCAGCCATCGGCGAGCATCGCCTCCGTCACTGGAATGGCCTGCGGCGTGCCGACATCAAACCACATGCCCTGATGCACCACGCCGAAGCAACGGCCCGCCTCTATCGCCCTGTTCCAGAACAGGTTGGTGGAAAACGGGCCTTCGGGCGCGTCGGTCAAAACCGACTTGGACAGCATCTGGATGCCGGTGAACACAAAGGGCGCAACCCGGCTCACCTTGCGGCGGGAGAGCCGCCCCCAGGCGTCCATATGGAAATCGCCCTTGCCATTGTGATTGTTCGCGCGCGCCAGCGGCACGAGCAGCAAGAGCGCATCCATCTCGTCCGCATTCCACCGTCCGGCGAGCAAGCGCAGTGCATTGACGGGGCCATCCACCCAAAGATTGTCGCTGTTGACGCAGAGGAACGGATCGGCGTCGATCAGGTCCTTCGCCTGCATCAGTCCGCCGCCGGTCTCCATCAGCTGGCGACGCTCGTCCGACACGGCGATATCAATGCCCGACACCCGCGTGCGCATATGCGCCTCAACCGCATCGGCGAGATAATGGACGTTGACGACTGCCTTTGCGACGCCGCCTTCTTTCAACCGGTCAATGCAGTGATCGAGCAAGGTGCGACCCGCGACCTCCACCAAGGGCTTGGGCCGTGTGGCGGTGAGCGGACGCATCCGCTTGCCGAGCCCGGCCGCCATCACCATCGCTGTGCGCGGCGGATCGGCGCCGTCCTGCGGCTGGACCGATAAGGGCTTGCGGGCAACACTCACGGCCTGAAATTCTCCCAATAAGCGCCGCGCTTTTCAGGCGGCACATAAGCGTCGAACCACGCCCGTACCGGCGCCAGTTCCGGCCGTGCCAGATTGCGTTCGACAAGGCCCCACATGCGCGGCTGGAATTCGGTATAATGCGGCTTGCCGTCCCGCTTCCACAGGCGGACGAAGACGCCCAAGATACGCGTGTTGCGCTGTGCGCCGAGTGCCCAATAGGCCGCTTCAAAGTCCGCGCCCTGCCCGGTCTCAGCCATATACCGCGCGAGCTGTTCGGCCTCGACCGCCGGTGTCACATCGCGCCGCGCATCTTCCAGCATGGAGACGAGATCATAGGCCGGATGGCCGACGAGTGCATCCTGAAAGTCGAGCAGACCAAAGCGGTCAACACCTGCGCGGTCGCCCAGCAGCATGATGTTTTCGGCGTGATAGTCGCGCAGCTCCGTCACGCTCTGTCCCTGCGCATCGACCGGGGCCAGCACCTCGCGCCAAGCGGCAAGGAAGGCATCCCGGTCCACATCCAGCCCGACAGCGGGGCAATACCAATCGGGGAAGAGGCAGACTTCCTCCAGCCATTGGTCCAGCCCGTGCGTCTTCAACCCCGGTGGCGGCGCGTGGCGGTGCAGTTCAATGAGAACATCGACCACGCCTGCATAAACGGACGGCTCCAGACGGATGTCCGCATCCACGGTTTCGCGCATCCGGACGGATCCGAAATCCTCAATCAGCAGAAGGCCCTGATCAAGATCGCGGGCGAGGATGGCGGGTGCCGAAAGACCAATGCCGGTCAGATACTCCGCCACATGGATGAAGGGCCGTGGGTCCTCATGCGGCGGCGGCGCGTCCATCAGTACGGCCTGACGCGCGCCATCGACAACGCGGAAATAGCGCCGGAAGGAAGCATCGCCCGCCAGTGGCAGGACCTGCGCCCCGCCCCAGCCTGCGCGTGCCAGAAAGTCCCCGGCCCCTGCCGGTGGTGTCATGGAAATGGCCATCGGTCCTTCCAAGACGGCGCCACCGTCGCTGTCAAGCGGCGCGGGCCATCCGCCGGCACGTTGATGTGGAGGCGCAGCGCATCCGGCCACAACCAGCCGAGCCGCTCCGGCCATTCGATCAGCAGCACGCCATCCAGCAGCGCGTCATCCAGCCCCAACTCCATGGCCTCTTCGGGATCATCCAACCGGTAGAGATCAACATGCCAGACCGGCAGGCGCACCTGCGGCGGATCATAAGGAATGACAATGGCATAGCTTGGGCTGGGCGCTTCTTCCGTAAGGCCGAGGGCGGCGAGCAACCCGCGGGCAAGGCTCGTCTTTCCCGCCCCAAGATCCCCCGAAAGCGCGATGACATCGCCCGGCTGGAGCAAAGGCGCAAGCGCGCGCCCGGCAGCATCGGTCGCAGCGGCATCCGCCAAGTCGAGCGCATAAGTCGTCACCCGCGCGGCAATTCGATCGTGACGACAGTGCCTTCGCCCACTTGAGATAAGAGGCTCAGCGTGCCGCCATGGCCTTCGACAAATTGGCGCGCGAGCGGCAGGCCGATACCAAGCGAGCCATCGCCCTCACGGCCAATGCCCGCCCCGACGCGGCTGAACCGGTCCAGCGCGCGGGCCTGTTCGGCATCATCCATGCCGGGGCCATTGTCAGAGACGACGAGGGTCGCCAATTCGGTCGTCCCGCTGCCGTGCAGCAACACGCGCCCGCCCGTTTCGGTATAGGTGATGGCGTTCAGCAGCAGCTGGTCAACCGCCTGCAAAACGCGTTTGCGGTCCCCCTTGATCGTGCCGACGGAGGCATCAACTTCCACCACAAGATCAATCGCCTTTTCCTGCGCGCCCGCCGCACGGGCGTCGGCGGCCTCCCGTAACAAGGCCGCCAGATCAATCCGCTTGCGCTCAATCGGCAGCGCGCCCGCATCGCTCTGCGTCAGGTCCAGCACATTGTCGATCAGCGTGCCCAGCCGCGCGGTGGAATCAAGGATAGCCGCCAGATAGTCGACCGCCTGCGGGGCGAGCTCACCCGCGAGGCCGGATTGCAGCATTTCCGCAAAGCCCTGAATGGAGGTCAGCGGCGTGCGCAACTCATAGCTCATATTGGCGACGAAGGCCGACTTGATCCGGTCTGATTCCTCCAGCGCTGCTGCCCGTTCCCGCAGCACATTTTCCACTTGGCGGCTGTCGGTGATGTCGAGCATGGTGAACAGCGCATTGCCATCGGGCAGCGGGACCGTTGCGAACTCAAAGTAGCGCCCGTTCTTAAGGGCCACACGCCCGCCGCGCTGCTTGCGGTCCACCGTAGCGGAGCGCACCAGCTCCCGGATCAGGCTCGCGCGTTCGGGATTGTCCAGACGCGGCGCGACCAGTTCCGCCAGTGCATCGACGCGCGGATGACCGGCAAGGAAGGACTCTTCCACTTCCCAAACTTCGCGGAAACGGTTGTTCCAGGTGCTCAGGCGCCCGTTCGATTCAAAGACGCCGATGGCCTCAAACAAATTGTCGAGCGTGGCGGTGCGGACGCGCAACAGCGTATCGCGCGCACTCGCCAACTGCGCCTGTTCCGTCCGGTCTTCCAAGATGAGGAGCAAGCCGCCATCGGGCAAAGGCTGGCCCACAAGCCGGAAATGCTGGCCGCCGGGGAGAATCCAGTTTTCTTCCACCGCACCGCTGACCGAGTTGAACCACTGACGCCGTTCGGCCTTCCACGCCGGAAAGTCCCGCGTTTCGGGCAGGCGGTTGGCCTCGCGCATCCGGTCCAACAGCCGGTCAAAATCAGGGCGTTCGGCCACCCATTCCGGCTTCAGGCCAAACATCTTCTGGAACGGCTGGTTGCAGAATACGAGCCCGCGATCATCGGCGAACTGAGCGACTGCGGCGGACAGACGATCCAGCGTATCACGCTGTGTTTCGGCAAAGCGGCGGAACGCCTGCCGCGCGCGCTCCACCTCTTCCACGTCAATCGCATATCCCGCAATGCCGGTGTCCCCCAAAGGCACATCGACGATGCGCAGCGCGCGGCGCTCCCCATTGATCGTCGCGGGCACAACGCGGGCGGTCGGCTCGCCCTTGGACCGGGCCGCAGCGGCCGCCGCCATCGGTGTCGGTCCGCCATCCGCATCGATGAGCTCAAGTCCCCGCTCAATCACGTCCGCGGCACTCTCCGCCTCCACCGCGCGGACATAGGCCGTGTTGACCATGGCAAGGCGCAAATCAGGGCCACGATGCCACATAGGGAAGGGCGCGGCTTCCAACAGGCCGGTCATCGTGGTGAAGGCCCGCTCCACGCCTTCGGCCTCTTCGGAAAGTCGGGTGATTTCGGCCTGGCTCTCCGTCATGTCAAAGAACCAGAGCGTCACCGCATTCTGCCCGGCCAGCCGCCCGCCCGCAGGCAGGCCGCGGATCATCAACGTGCGGTTGCCACCCCGCGGGACGATGGTGCGATTGAAGGGCCGCGCCGTGCGCTGCACTGTCGCCACATCTTTGGACAGCGCCTGCATATCCTCCGGCGTCAGGCCGAGATCGCCCAATGACAGGTCTGACAGAAAATTGGGCAGGCGCTGCAGCCCGAGCCAAGTGACGAGCCGCTCCTGCGCCTCCACCCGGCCATCATTCCGCACGATCAGCGGGATGGCCGGCGCAGACTCCAGCAGCGTCGCCAACCGGCTTGCCTGATCCGCACTGAACACCGCGCGACGGCGCAGCTTCAACCCCGTCGCCAGCGCCCAGCCACCGCCCGCCAGCCACAGCGCCATCACCATGCCCAACAGCACCGTGGCCGATGTGGACAACGTCACCATATCAGAACTGCAAAGACGCCCGGCACCATGCACAACCTCTTACGAAGGACCGCGCCGGATTGGAACAGTCGGATGGCGGGTGGTGGGAATTATGATGGGGATGGGGTGGCGCACCGTCGCCCGGCGCAGGGCTCTCCCGAGCGCGTCGAAGGGCCGGGGCCGCTTCGGGAGTCTGCGCCGCCATCCCCACACCCGTCATGCTGAACTTGTTTCAGCATCCATGAACTCAGGCCTCCACAGATGTGGTGCCTAATCCGTGATCCTTGATGCCAATGGATCCTGAACCAAGTTCAGGATGACGCGTGGTGAGGCGTTGGCCCGCGTCGTCAGGCCGTCACCCTCTCCCCCGAGACAAAGCCCGCAACGCCCGTCATGTCATAGGCAATGGCGTAAAAACCGGCGGCTAGGGCTTCTGTACCGATCTTTAGAACGCTGTCGGTCAGTAGCGTGGCATTTCCCAGCTTTGTGATGTTGGCTTGAAAGTTCAGGCCATCAACACCCTCGCCGTACCCTCGATTATAAGAGTCCATTGATAAGATTGCGAGGAACAGATTGCGGGTCATTTCCGCCCTCCCTGCGAGAATGCGCCTTCAGTAATGCTCGCGGCAAATGGCAAAGGTGTGCCAGGAGGCGGATAGTCAGACACAGGAATATTTAGCAACGCACCCCGCTGCGTGCCCAACCACCCCAACCGTTTCTCAATCCCCGTGGTCACGGGGTCGTTGGTGACGGCGACGGTGATGCGTTTGAGGGTGACGCCCGGCCCGAAGCTGGCGGCAAGGTTTGCGGGGTCGACGCGCTGCACCGATGTGGGATCGGCCGGATCGGCAAAGGTGACGAGCAGCGGATAAAGGCGCTGCGGTAAATCCAGTTTCACGCCCGCATCCTGAGCGGCTGCGCGCACCTGCATCAGGTCCATCTGGGACACATCCCATGCCGGACCAGAGGGTCCGACGTCACGCAGCGCTTCAAACAGCAGCCGCGTTTGATAGCCTGCCGCATCGCCTTGCGTGCCTTCGGCGCCGCGCAGCAGCGCAAACAAGGTCCGCCCGCTGCCTAAATCGACCGCCGCCGCTTCACCTTTCAAGGTGAACGTCGTGCCCGATGCATCGCCCCAGCTTTTGCCCTCGCGCACTTCGGTTTCGACAACCGTGCTGCCGGTGCGCAGGCCATTGGGCGTTTCCACCTCCACCGTAATCTTCTGCCGCAACCGGTCTGACGGCCAGATAAGCTCACATCCCGAAAGCAGCGCGGTCGCACCGCCAACCATCAGCCCAAGCACACCCCGCCGCGCCATCCGATATCCCGTCATCTGTCCCCAACGCTCCCCACACGCCGCACCCCTGAGCGGCGGGTTCCAAGATAAAGCCAAAGTCTAAACAAAGCGCTGTGATGGCGGTCACGGGGTTGGGGGGGGCCTCCCCCCCGTCATGCTGAACTTGGTTCAGCATCCATTCGTACTAAGCTTTCTCGGTTCACTCGAAGGCCGCGAAGGAAAGAAGACCGCGAAGGGTGTCTCCCTACTTCAAGCGTCCCCCACTTCGTCATGCTGAACTTGTTTCAGCATAACAGGGTGGAGTCTCGTAAACGTCCGATTTGCGGTCACTGAGCTGTTATCCTGAAACAAGTTCAGGATGACGCATGGTGGGTGTGGGAGTCTCTGTGCCCTCTCCGCCTCTCCCTCCGCCATCATTTTTCGCTTTCCTACAGACCCCAAAATATGCCAGCATCTTCCCATGCCCGCGACTGACCGCCGCCGCTGCACTCCCGCCACTCCCCCTTTCCTACAAACCACCATTTTCAGGGCGCCGACGCCTTCAACTTCCTCCACTTCCGCACGTTTGGCGGGCAAAAAAAGAGGCCGGGTGTTGCCACCCGACCCCAATTTTCTGCCTATGGTCTAAACCACTTAGTAGCGATAATGATCCGGCTTGAACGGGCCTTCGCCGCCAACGCCGATATAAGCGGCCTGCTTTGGCGTCAGCTTGGTCAGCTTCACGCCCAGCTTTTCGAGGTGGAGGGCTGCCACCTTTTCGTCGAGGTGCTTGGGCAAAACATAGACCTTGTTTTCATACTGGCCGGGGTTGGTGAACAGTTCGATCTGCGCCAGCACCTGGTTGGTGAAGGAGGAGGACATGACGAACGACGGGTGGCCCGTCGCGCAGCCCAGGTTCACCAGACGGCCCTTGGCGAGGATGAGGATCTGCTTGCCATCGGGAAACTCGACGAGGTCCGTGCCCGGCTTGATCTCGTCCCACTTATAGTTGGAGAGCGCGGAAATCTGGATTTCACTGTCAAAGTGGCCGATGTTGCAGACGATCGACATGGGGCGCATCGCCCGCATGTGATCAGCTGTGATGACGTCTTCATTGCCGGTTGCCGTCACAAAGATGTCCGCGCGGGTCACCGCTTCTTCCATCGTCACGACTTCATAGCCTTCCATCGCGGCCTGAAGCGCGCAGATGGGATCGACTTCGGTGACCATGACGCGGGCGCCGCCCTGACGCAGCGAGGCGGCCGAGCCCTTGCCGACATCGCCGAAGCCGGCAACGCAGGCAACCTTACCGGCGAGCATGACATCGGTGGCGCGGCGGATGGCGTCAACCAGCGATTCCTTGCAACCATAGAGGTTGTCGAACTTGGACTTGGTGACGCTGTCATTCACGTTGATTGCCGGGAAAGGCAGCTTGCCGTCCTTGGCGATCTGATAGAGGCGGTGGACGCCCGTGGTCGTTTCTTCCGACACGCCCTTGATGTGCGCGACCGACATGGTGAGGTAGCCCGGCTTGTCCTTGATATAGGCCTTCAGCGCGCGCTGGAATTCGACTTCTTCCTCATTGCCCGGCTCACCCAGCGTGTCCCCGGCTTCGAGACGGGCGCCCCAAAGCGCGAACATCGTGGCGTCGCCACCGTCGTCGAGGATCATGTTGGCAGTCTGGCCATCACCCCAATCGAAGATGCGACCGACATAGTCCCAATAATCAGCGAGGCTTTCACCCTTGATGGCGAAAACAGGGATACCGGCGGCGGCGATGGCGGCAGCAGCGTGATCCTGCGTAGAGTAAATGTTGCAGGTGGCCCAACGGACTTCAGCGCCCAGATCAACGAGCGTTTCAATGAGAACCGCGGTCTGGATCGTCATGTGGAGCGAGCCGGTGATGCGTGCGCCCTTGAGCGGCTTCGACGCGCCATATTCGGCACGCAGAGCCATCAGGCCCGGCATTTCGGTTTCAGCGATCGCGATTTCCTTGCGACCGAAATCGGCAAGGCTCAGATCAGCAACGACATAGTCATGGGCCACGGGGAATCTCCGGCAATTATTGGAATTCGCCCGCCCCTAGCGCCAGAAAAAGTGAAACGCAATCGGAATATAAAGATTTCTTTATATCAACCATAAAGCCGCGCCCATCAAAAGGCACCTAGGCAAACCGGCGCGCGACCGGATGATCGCGCGCCGCCAATTTGCCAAAGCCTGTTCTCCGCTTAGCGCACCGCCGCGAACGTCGCGGGGCACTGCCGTCCGACGGGGGGATGAATGTCCGCCGCGTCGGCAAGTTGTTCCAGCTGCGCGGCGCTGCGGCTGCCCGCAACCGCGGCGTTGGTAATGTCGCTCAGATCGCCACAGCTCAGATCGGTGATGCCGGCACCATAGCGGTTGGCGATAGAGGTCACAAAGCCATCATAGGCGTTGAGGCCGCGACCGGCGCCCAGCTCTGCTGTGAATTGTGCCCTGAGCGTATCGTTGACCTTGGTCAGCACGGGGCGCCCTTCGCGGACAAACTGGTTGTAGCGCGCCAGAAAATCGCGCCCGCCATTCCGGCACCGCAAGGCTGAGACCATCAACATTGTCTCAAACTCGCGGATCTTGGCCGCAGCCACCGCTTCTTTGCTCCAGCACGCCGCCTGAACCGGCGTTGCCAGTAAAGCGGCAACAACCGCCATCCCCAAAAAACTTGATTTCCCCACCTTCATCTCGCTGTTCCCTTCGCATCAATGACGAGAGGAAGGTCCCAGAACCGTGCTGTAAGGCTGTTAACGAAACTGGTTAACGCCGCGGCTTTGCGACGAACGGATTGAATGTATCCGAAATGGCGCGCGATGCTCCAGCATGCTTACGCCTTATATCGGTTGGCCTCAGGCGTTGCCGCTGGCGGGGGAAAGCAACCGCGGATCAATGCCATCCCCATGGAAGGCACGCGTCCAACGCTCCTCTGCCGACACGTCGAAGACAAGATCATCGTCGCCGTCGACAACATGCCAGCCATGGCGAAGCATTTCTTCGTCCAACTGCCCTGCCGCCCATCCGGCATAGCCAAGCGCGACGAGCCAGCTTGAAGGGCCACGCCCCCCGGCAATTGCTTTCAGCACATCCATCGTGCCCGTCAGAGCAAAACGGTTGGAGGCTTGCACCGTCCCCTCGCCACCCCAGTCCAAGCTGTGCAGGACAAACCCGCGTGACGGCTCCACCGGGCCACCGTAATCGACAGGCGCATCGATCACCGAACCGGGTTCGATGTCCAACTGCGTCAACAATTTGTGCAGACGAATGCCTTCCAGCACATGGCCGATGCCAAGGCCGATCGCGCCCTGCTCATCATGCGCACACATGGCAATGACGGCATGGTCAAAGCGCGGGTCGCCGATACCGGGCATGGCCAGAAGAAGGCGGCCGGTCAGGAATCGTGCATCAGTCATTTGTGCTGTCTAACCCAAACAGAGGCGACTGGGAAACGGACCTGTGGGGACTACCGGCACAAAATGGCCCGCCATCCGGGGGCGGATGGCGGGCCTGAGGGGTTGGCAGGACCAACCCTGCCCACTCCAAATCCGGGCAACAGGCACCCGGGCGTGTGTCAGACCGCTTAACCAACTGCCGGGCCACGGGGGGGGGGGGAGCGAGGCAGTCGACAATCTGACAAGATAGAAACGACAGCCGCCCGCACTTGTTCCGGCGACGGCGCAAAAGTCAGGGTTGCTGTTGCGGATGCCGGTTGCGGGAACGTTCTGCCCGCTCCTGCGTTCTCCCTGAAAGAAACAAGGGGAACCATGTCGTGCTCCAAGACGCATTCCAGCCCCGCGAAAGCTGGGCGCCGCCAGTCGTGCCATCGGAAGGGACAGAACGCCTCCCGAGCACACCGCTCCATGTGCGCCATCACCAACACCTTGCCAGAGGTGGAGAACGGCCGGACCATGTCCACCAAATTCTGCAAGGCTGGGCTGGCCGCTACCGGCTTCTTTCGGACGGTCGCCGTCAGATCACCGGCCTCTATCTGCCGGGAGACCTGTGCGATCCATGTTGGCTGGATGGTGGTCGCTCCGTTCAATCGGTTGTCGCGTTGACCCCTATTCTGGCAAGACGCACATCGCGCCGGGAGATGGAATCCCAAGCCGCGAATGATGCGGGCCTCATGAAGTTTCTTTGGCGTCAGGCCCAGTTTACCCAGCAAATTCAGGCAGAATGGCTCGTCAATCTTGGCCGCAAAAATGCCATCGAGCGCCTTTCTCATTTGCTCTGCGAACTCTATACGAGATTGTCGAGCGCAGGGGCTGCAGACCAAAAGTCGTGCGACATGCCGCTCACGCAACTCGATCTGGCCGATCTCGCCGGGCTGACCCCGGTGCACGTCAACCGCACCCTGCAGGAAATGCGGTCCATGCAATTGATCGAGCTCCAATCGCGTCGGCTGACCATATTGGATTGGGAATCTTTGCGGCGGATCGCTTGGTTTGATCCCACCTATCTTGCCGTGCGCAGCGCAAGAGACAGTTTTCAAGCTGCGGCCTGACAGCCGCGCTGCTCATTCCATCAAAGGACACCCACATGGCCAAGAAGCCGCGCCAAGCGCTGAGCGAGGCCGCGTCGTTCGCCACCACGCCGACGACTATGAAGATATTGGGCACCCTCACGCTGGCAGCAGCGACGCTCCTTGCGAGCGTCGCAGTCTTTGCCTGGTGGCGTAAACGGGAGGGTGCGGGCGACCATGCCCATCCAGCAGCCTTTGCGCCCGGTGAGAGTGATCCCGCCAACTTTGATCAGACCCGTTCCGCCGGACCGGAAGGGATGCGCGATACGCCCGGAGAGACTTGGGACAAGGTCGATCAGGCGGGAGACGAGTCCTTTCCCGCAAGCGACCCGCCCAGCTATTGAGCGGAGCTACGTGTCGCGGGGCCAAGACGATACTGGAACGGCAATCAGGGCCCGCTATGCCGCATAACATCGACATTCTGGTGGTAGATGACGATCCACTGCTCAGGCTGGGCATCGTCTCCATGCTGCAGGATTTGGGCTATCGAGCGATGGCCGCGCAGGACCCGATGCGAGCCTTACACATGCTCCACAAGGACCTTGCCGTCGATCTTCTCATTACGGACTACAGCATGCCCGGCATGACCGGTGTGGACCTGGCTCACCGAATAGCGCAGCAGCGGCCGGGCCTTCTGGTGCTCATTATGACTGGCCACCAACAGCTTGAGGATGATCTGGATCCTGACTGGCGAAAGCTGACAAAGCCCTTCACTGAGGCGGAGCTCCGGGAGGAAATCGAGTCCATGACCTCAACTTAAAGCCACCGCCTCCTGACAGGGAAAGCGAACGGAAACAGTCCGTCCACCACCTGTCGTTTGGGAAAGGGTCAAATGCCCCTCCAATTGCAACGTAAGGGCGCGGATCAGTTCAAGCCCCATACCCGGCGGATCATCCTCATCGCTTGCGCCAATGCCGTCATCGCAAATCGTCAAAAGCCCGTCTTCCCCTGCGGCCTCCAACAGAACGTTGATCGTCCCGCCTTGATCGCCGGGAAAGCCGTGGCGCAAGGCATTTGTCACCGCCTCAATGACGATCAGCGCTGTTGAAACCGCATGATCACCAGAGATCACGCCCAGATTGGACCGGCAGGAAAGCTGGACTTTGGAGGGCTGGAAATTGGCTTGGACCTGATCGCACAGTTCCGAAAACAAGCGGCCGGTATTCACAACGCCCTGTTCACTCTCATCAACCTCGTAGATCAGGCGCTGCACCAGCGCCAAAGCGCCCACCCGCAGCCCTGTCTGCATCATGAGGCGGCGTGCCTCCGGGTCTGACAGTCGAGATGCCTGCAGGCTGACAATGCTGGTGATCATTTGCAGGTTGTTCTTCACCCGGTGGTTAACCTCACGCGCCATGGCATCCTTGGCTGCAAGCGCGCGACGCAAAGCCTGGTCGCGCCGGTCAACCGAGCGGGCCACGTCATCCAAATTGCTGCCAAGGCGCCGCAACTCGAGAGGTGCCGCCCTAAACAAGCCGCGATCCTCGCTGTAATTGCCTTCTGCCAATTGTCGCACACGCCGCCCTCCGTGTCGCAGCCAACGGAGAACGAAACGATCAAGCGAGAGCCAAAGCACACCACATGTCAGGAGGAGGACCCCCAAGGCGATGAAGGGACCAGATCGAAAGGGCGGACCCATCAGGCCGAACGTCCTGTCCAAGGGTTCGGCATAGAAGACATATAATTGGCCCTCAGTCAGCGGGGCCGATGCGTAAATCCATTCCGCCCCGCCCCGCCCCCGCTTCAGCGCGGCGCGGCCGAAGGATGCTTGCGGGTCAATACCGCCCAAATCTGAACGGCCGGCATTTGTGAGGATTTTGCCAGATGGGTCAGCCAATCCGACCACCGCCTCAGGCGAGAGGCGATGAGCGATCAGAGAACGCTCCATTAGGGCTAACTCTATTGACGGAGTAGAGCCGCCCTGCGGTCTTGTGTCGGACCGGTCGACCAAGGGCGGGACCGGCAGGACGCGGCGCCATTCAAGTGCCGTCGTGGAGGCTGCGGCGACAAGCCGCTCGCTCCTCAAATGATCGAACAACTCCCAAGCTGTTTTCGACTGATAGAGGCTGAACAGAGCAATGGGCAAAAGAGCTGTCCCGACACTAAGCCACAATATCACCGCAAGCGTTGGCCGTTTGCGCAGATAGGGCGCCCGGCGCGTCACCCCGTCGGACTGATCGCGGAGGACCTTGGCCGCTTTTTAGAGGGCTCATCCTTGTATGCAGGGCCGTCAATAAGCGCCGTCAGTGCAACTCTGCCGCGCGCCAGTCGGCTCTTGATGGTGCCAATCGCGCATCCCATAATGTCGGCCGCCTCCTCATAGGAGACACCATTTGCGCCAATGAGGAGGAGAACTTCACGCTGTTCGGCAGGCAGTTTCAGGAGCGCCTTCTGAACGTCCTGGACATTGAGGCCATCCTGTTGCGTCGGGCCAGCAACGAGCACACGCTCTGCCACTTCAGGATCCCAAGACACCATCCGCGCATTTTTGCGCAGCGTTGTATAGTAATGATTGCGCAGGATCATGAACATCCACGCGCGGAAGTTTGACCCTGCAGCATAACTCTGCCGCGCTGCCCAAGCGCGGGTCATGGCATCCTGCACCATGTCGTCCGCCATATCCCGCGTTCCACACAGACCGCGGGCAAACGCGCGAAGCGACGGAATAATTGCAACCAGCTGATCCCGAAAATCCTTGTCATCCAGCGGGACAGTTTTTGGTGCCGGATCATTCATTCCGACGCCACCGCTCCATTCAGCTTGCGTTCGATTTCCCCCAAAAGACGCAAGAATTCCTCGGGGATAGGTTCAGCCACCACTTCATCGTGGAGTCGGCGCAACGCCTTACCAATAGGATCATCGACAGCGATCACCGCCTCCTTGACTGACTTTAGGTCCCTTTCGGGCATGGTCTCCTCCGGCATCGAGATGGACTCCTGCAGATACATGGATGCGGTCTTGCTCACGATGTCCGTCTTGATCAAACTTGTCACGCTGACGCACCCCCGGTCGCGGGATCTGCCTGCTTCGTCGGAGGCACAAACGGATCTCGGGCGCGTATGTTCCAAGCTGATGGAACATTTTCAAAAGTGAGCAGTTTGGATCGAAGGAAGCGGGAGGGCATATGCCATTCATGAGATCTGTCGCAGCTGAGCTGCCATATCTGAGACGTTACGCGCGCACGGTTACCGGGGCTTCCGATCAGGGAGATGCGGCCGTTCGGGAAACGCTGGAGGCTCTCCTTGTATCCCCCCGTGAATTCGATGTGACGCGGCCGCCTCGACTCGAACTCTATCGCATCTTCCACCATCTGTGGCGGTCGGAAACGATTTCTGCGTTGAAGTCCTCCGGGCCTATTGCTCACCTTACACCCCGATCGCGCCAGGCGCTGCTGCTGACCGCCGTCGAGGGCTTCTCGGTCAATGAAGCGGCCGGTATTCTCGCCATCTCGGCCGACGAGGTGCGTGATGACGTTGAAGAGGCACGGACGCATCTCGCCGATGAACTGTGCTCGGACGTGATGGTCATTGAAGATGAGGCGATCATCGCGCTCCACATCAAATCGATTCTGCGTGAGATCGGCCACAAGGTCATCGGCGTATCGCGCACCCATCACGAAGCCGTTAAGATGGCGCGGGAGAGCAAACCGGAGCTGGTTCTGGCCGACATCTGTCTGGCCGACGGATCGAGCGGAATCGATGCCGTAAAGGATATTCTGGGAAGCATCGACGTGCCGGTCATTTTCGTGACGGCCTTTCCAGAACGGTTGCTGACTGGGGAGCGGCCGGAGCCGACCTACCTTATCACCAAGCCTTTCGACGCAGCGGTTCTGACAGCCACCATCGCGCAAGCTCTTCTCTTCCACCGAGAGTCTAGGGCCATGGCGCGCGATCATGCCGCGGCCTGATCGTGTCAGGCTGACTGGCGGCAGAGCTAATATATTTCAAAATGGCATTTACATCTCTGGTGCCGACGCGCGTCACGTCACCTAGGCTCGGCTCCCGGCCTCCGAATTGCGTTTTTTTCTCTCGGTCTGAGAACCTTTGACCGCAGATAACTTTCTGTTGCCAAATCCTAAAACAATAAAATAGGTTATAACCAATTCGGCTATATCCAGCCCGGCGGGGCAGACAACATGAAGCTGTTGAGAGGTGTTCAGAATCTGGCCGAAAGAGGCATTGCCAATCCTTGGAAGGCGGGCGAGTCGATTCTACTGTCCGTTCTGGTGCTCGCCCTCGGTGCCGGCATCGGCTTGATTTTTGATCTTGAGTCCGGGCGCCATGAATCCAATGTCTTCCTTTTGCCGGCTATCGTATTGGCGGCCGGCCTTGGTGGGCTTGTTCCAGGGGTCGTCCTGACCACTCTGGCCGTTATGGTTGATGCGACGACCGATTATGCCATCTCTGGCTATGAAGCGCGGCTCATTTGGAAGAATATAGCCTTTGCTGGCACGGGCATCCTGATGTCCGTCGGCGGCCACTTGTTCCGTCAAGCCCTGATCAACGCCGCCAAAGTCAATTTGGAAATACAAAGGCGTGAGGCCGATCTACGGGCAATTGTTGATACTGTGCCAGACTCCCTCGTGATGGTGGACCATGAAGGCATCATTGTCCGTTTCAGCCCTGGCGCACAGCAGCAATTTGGGTGGGATGTGGAAGAAGTCGTTGGCCAGAATATATCGATGTTGATGCCTTCCCCCTATAGGGAGCAGCATCCGGACTTCGTCAAGCGCCAGATCGACACACGTGCGTCGTCCGTTCTCGGACGCCCCAGACTTTTGTCGGGCCTGCACAAAGACGGCAGTACTTTCCCCATCGAAGTCAGCGTCGGCGAGCTCGAATTTGCCGGCGAACATCATTTCGTCGGTTTCATCCGCGATTTGACGGAGCGACAGAAGGCCGAAGCGCGAATGCACGAGCTGCAGAACGAACTCTTTCACGTCTCCCGCCTGTCAGCGCTCGGCCAGCTGGCTTCTGCGCTGGCCCATGAGATTAACCAGCCATTATCAGCCATCGCCAACTACATCGCGGGAGCAAAGAAACTGGCCGCAAAAGGCAGTGACCCGGCCCTTTTGGACGAGGTTCTCGAGAATGCTGGAAAAGAAGCCATTCGCGCCGGAGAAACCATCCGAAAGCTGCGCAGCTTCCTGTCGAGAGGCGAGTCCGAAATGCGGCCGGAAAATCTGGCCGAGCTGGTCGATGAAGCTACAACCATCGCTCTTGTCGGCTCCCGCACGCGAAAGGTGCGGCTCAAAACCAAGCTGTCTCCCGTCTGCCCGATCGCCATTGTAGACAAGGTGCAGATACAGCAAGTTCTCATCAACCTCATCCGCAATGCAGTCGAAGCGACAGGAGAGCGTCAAACGCCAAGGCTCCTGATTGAAACAGCGCCAACGCAAAGTGGAATGATCTTATGCTCTGTCACGGACAACGGCACTGGGCTAACGCCAGACGTGGCCAGTCAGCTATTCCAACCCTTCGTCACATCAAAGAAAACAGGCATGGGCGTGGGCCTGTCGATCACACGCAGCATTGTTGAAGCGCATGGTGGGCACATCTGGACCGAACCAAATCCCGATGGCGGCACCATTTTCAGATTCACCGTTCGGGGGCCAGATCCGGCGACGCCTTAAGCTGGCGACGCCGTTCCCCTCCTAAAATTTCAGCCGCGCGGAAAGCCGGGCATTACGCGGTGCGCCCGGGGTGATGTTATTGTTGTTATGCGCGTCCGCAAAATAGGTGGCGTTGAACAAGTTCTCAACGTTGAGCTGAACCTGGATGCGGTCTGATACATTGAAGAACAAAGCTCCATCCACGCGGGTATAGCCTGGAAGACGCGTCGTGGCCGCGGTCGTCCGAATTGCGGCAAACTGGGCCGACTGCCGGATGACGCCCACGCCAGCCCCGATTTGTGAGGTCACGTCAACGCGGTTCCAAACGGCAAACTGGTGTTTCGGCACTTGCGACAGGCGGACAAAATCATTGCCCCGCAGCTTTGCGTCCTGGAAGGTGTAGCCTCCGCTGATCTGCCAATGACGGGCGATCCGGCCGGTCACGCCGAACTCGACGCCTTTGGTGCGTGTCTCGCCAATGTTGATGGTGGTCAACGGGTCGGCCGGATTGGGCGTTGTCGCATTGGTGCGGTCCAACTGAAACAGTGCCAATGTTGTCGACAATCCGGGGCGGACATCCCACTTTGCGCCAAGCTCAACATTGGTGAACTTTTCCGGCGCAAGATTTTCCTGCACGGCTGACAGGGCCAAGAACTGGTCCCCCGAACGCGGCAGGAAGGATTGGCTGTAGCTGCCGTAGATCGACACATTTTCCTGCGGCTTCAAGATAAGGCCGAGGCGCGGGCTGACTTTCTCATCCACGCGTGCAAATGGCCGGTCGGGGTTGGGGGCGAAGTCCGTGCCGGCAATATCAAACCGGTCAAAGCGCAACCCGACGACAATATCGACATGCTGGCCGATGCTGATCTGGTTCTGCGTATAGGCGGAAAAGAACGTCACGTTTGACGTGCTGTCCCGGTTCACGGTCGGGAAGGTTGCTGTCGGATAGGCGATCGTGCCAAGATTGAGCGACGAGGACGAGAGCACAGCATTGCTGCGTTGGTTGGTGGAGTGTTGCTCACCATATTCCAGACCGAGCAGCACCTTATTCTCAACGCCGCCTACTGCCATGTCCCAAACCAAATTGGTCTGGGCGATCAGGTTTTCCCGTTTGGTGGGGTCGGTATAGCCCGCAAGCGCCACTGTTCCGGTGAGCGATGTCGCCGGGCCATTGGCATAAACGTTGGTGTAGAGCTTGTCATAGTGACCGTAGAGCAAGGTCGTCGACCATTTTAGCGTGTCGGTAAGGTCGCCATCCAGACGCGCCTTTAGGAGATGCGCTTCCAACCCAGTATGGTTGAGCCCGGGAACCCCGAAGAATGTATCACGGTGGTCCGGCAAGGGGCCGGGCGTGCAGGGTTGCGCGCATGCGAGCGACGGGATGCCGCGATCTGTGACGCGGTCATCCTTCACATATTCATAGGACAGGCCTGCCCGCCATCCGCCACCAAGGTCCGCCGCGATATAGGGATTGATGGCGTACCGCTCCCCGCCAAAGGCATCGCGGTGGTTCTCCAGATTTTCATAGAAGGCGTTGACGCGCAGCGCCGCGGTCTCGGACAGTGGTGCATTAATGTCCGCCGCGACATCCCAGTTGCCGAAGGTGTTGAGGCTGCCATTGACCGAGGCGAAAAGCTTATCGGCACTCGGCGCCTTTTGTACGCGGTTGATAATCCCGCCGCCACCGCCGCGTCCGAAGATCAAGGCGTAAGGGCCCTTCAGCACCTCAACGCGTTCGATATTGTAGAGGTTGCGGTAATACTGAACGTCGTCGCGCACGCCATCTACGAAGAAGTCTGCGGTGGAATTCTGGCCGCGAATGGTAATCTGGTCCCGGTTGCCCTCGCCCTGCCCCACAGTCGTGCCCGGCACATAGCGCAGGACATCCGCCATGCTGTGCTGGGCCTGATCATCCAACTGCTGGCGCGTCACCACCGAAATCGTCTGCGGCACATCAATGAGCGGCGTATCCGTCTTGGTGGCGGTCACAGAATTGGTGGCGACATACCCTTCGGAATAGCCTGTCACGATGATTGTGGGGGCATCAATTTCCTCTGCTTCCGCTGCAAAAACAGGCAGAGGCGCCCCGGCCAATGCTATCGTGATGAGCAGAAGATATTTCATGGTCGTCCCTGATCGAGTCTCTGGCGTCGCAGTGGCCGATATCGATATTGCAAACTATTCGCAATAGCGAATTGAAGGGATAGAGTGAATCGACCGATGGCTTAGGGAACGGCGTTGCCGGGACACTCCTGGGTAGCAATGCCAACTGCGCGCGTTATGAGGCGGCTATCGTCAATTCAGACAAGTCAGGCAGACCCAATGGCCCGTAAACATTCCAAACGCGATCCCTATGGCGACCTTGATCGGGAAGAAGGCGTTCCGGAGCCCGAGGTGCTCTGCTGGCTATGTGGGCGTCCAACTGCAAAGAACATCATCTGGCATCATCCGGTGCCAAAGAGCCGCGGCGGGCGTGATGTTGTTCCGATGCACCCCATTTGTCAGCAAACGCTGATCACTAACTTCACCAATTCCGAACTGCAGCGCCATGGGATGGACGTAGACGGGCTGCTCGCCAATCCGACGGTGCGTAAATTTGTTGATTGGGTGGCGAACAAGGACCCGGATTTTACGGCAACAATAGCCAAGAAGAAGCGCTGATCGGGCGCGCACAACTCCCAGGCGCGCTTAAAAAGGGGCCGTGTGACGTCAACGGTTCAATCGGCCAAGCGCATGGCTTGACCACAAAGCGGCCCAGATCAGCACAGGCTGTGCGAGCATCCGTGGGCCGTGATAAGCCCATCCAAGACCGTGATCGGGGCGGGCCATATCCATGAGCAGGTGGTTGACGTTCGCGGGCCACACGCACAGCGCATAAGCGGCAAGTGACCAGCCTGCAGCGACGCGCAATCGGGGCCACCAAGGCTGGGCAAGGCCCATTGCTCCGGCAATCTCCGCAACACCGGTTAAAGCGATGACAAGTGGTGCGTCCGGCACCCATGCCGGCATGATCTTCAGGAAGGGCTCAGGGTCGATCAGGTGCAGGATGCCTGCGATGAAATAAAAACCGGCGAGGAGAAGGCGCGTGGCAGTTCGCCTCATTTTTCGGCCATATAGGTATCAAGCGTATCATGATAATGGCGGATGCGGCTCTCCTGGTAGCGGGCAAGCGTTACACCGGGCTTTTTTGAGGCTCGTAGACCTTTCTGAATACGCATCAGATTGTCTGTATCCTGATCAGCAACCATCGCTGCAGAGCCGAGCTCCGGCGCATCACTCCAATTCTGATGAGGGCCAAGAAGCGTCATCGTTGCTGGTGGCGGGTGGGATCCATCGGCAGCCTTCGAAAACAGGAACATGATCTCCATAATCGAGCTCTCGGGGTCATCGCCATTGGGGCGGAAGCGGTAAGTGATGGGCAAGGCCTGCCCGCCCCACGGCACCATATTCGGAAACAACATATATTCGATCAGGTCGAGCGACTCCGTATCGGACAGGTCCGACATATCGCGGCCAATGCTGCGTGAAATCTTCTCACGCGCGCGTTCGGCCAGTTTTTTTCGAGCGGTTTCACCCTCTTCCACAGTGATTGGCTTGCCCGCGAAAAACGGCACGTCGCGCCGCATCTCCTCGATTGTTCGTTCGGGAGAAACGCCTTTCATGGAAGGGGATGGCACGCCTTGGACGCTGAGCATCCGGCTCACATGCCGCACGCCGGGCCAGACATCATATTGCGTGTTGCTGTCGCCATAATAGCTCATCACCTGGGGGTGGGCGATGCTCACATGATAAGCCTCGACAAAGGCCTCCATCGCCAACTTCCAGTTGCACGGCATGATCTTTGCGACATGCGCTGCAACATACCGATCTTCCAGGTTGAATGCAGCGAAGTGTTCGGGGAGGTTCTCCAGATAGCTTTCGAGGGGTTCACATTCCTGATCGAAGTTGACGAAGACGAAACCGCCCCAAAGCCCGACCTTGGCTTCAGGGAGGTTCATCTTTGTCTTGTCGACATGCGGGAAATCCCATTGTCCCGGCAGGACAGAGAGGGTGCCGTCCAATTTCCAGGTCCAGCCGTGAAAGGGGCATCGCAACTGCTTCACGCAACCGCCTTCGGTCCGCAGCAAAGTGCCGCGATGGAGGCATGAATTCACATAGGCCCGGATCTCGTCCGGCGCGGTGCGTATGACGATCAGGGAATCATGAACGATCTCATAAACCACGTGATCACCAACGTTGGGAATGTGCTCGACACGGCAAGCCATCTGCCAGCACTTGCGCCACACCTGCTCTACCTCGCGGTCGTGCCAACACTTATCGAAATAGCGTTCGGCCGACACATCCTCGTCGCTGAGACCAGCGGCAGGAGATTCTTCGCGCATGATCGCCGGCGCGGGATTAGTGTCCTCGGCCAAAACGTCCTGCACAGAAGGTCGCGGACGCCGTGCAATGATATCCATCTACAACTCTCCTTTTGCGCCATCATGGACCGGCTGATAGGTCATTGTCTATGATTGGAAACCCGCCCCCGCCGAAGCTGGACTATCGCCACCTCTTCACTCTTGAGTTGAATGTCGATTTCGCGGGCATGACCAACATCGGCAAAACACCAACAGGCCGCAGGAGAATCGCTCCTGTTCTGGGCGGTACGTTCAATGGCGACCGTCTCCGTGGCACAGTCTTACCGGGAGCGGATTGGGTGGTGAACCGGCCCGACGGGGTGATGATGATCGATGTGCGGCTGGTGCTTCAAACCGACGAAGGTGAGCCGATCTACATGACCTATCAAGGGCGGTTCCTTGCGCCAGCGGAAGCAATGGAGCGTTTTGGCCGCGGTGCATTGCTGCAGCCCCATGAATATGCGTTGGCAGTGACCGCGCGGCTGGAAAGCGGCAGTGATCGTTTAGAATGGCTGAATGACTGCATATGCGTTGGCACAGGGCAGCAGACATTGAATGGCCCGGTTTATGAATTCTATGAAATCGGACATTCGATGTTCAGTTGATTGGATGGCCCTACGGAGGACGGCTTCTCTCTTCGTCTTGGGACAGGCATTTTTGAGGTGCAGCTGTATCAATGGCACACTCTGGGGCGAAGCCTGGAGATGCTGTCAGATTGCCGCAACTTGGTTCCGATGGGCAGAGCTTAGGCCAACCATTCCGTCGTGATCTCGCCTCTATGACCATCTGGCGCCAGCGCAGCCCGCAGCGCTTCCAGCAGGGGAGGCAGCGATTGCGTGAAGGCGTAGGGCGGGTTGACGATAAAAAGGCCTGCGCCGTTATAGATGCTGGGCTGATCGGCATCGTACAGCCAGTGCTCCACCGTCAGGAGTTTCGGGATGCCGAGCCCGCTTAACTGCCGCTTCCACCGCTCATGCGGGACGCGGTCTTTCAGCGGATACCATATGACCGTTACGCCATGCGCCCATTTGCGGTGCGCAGCGGCGAGGGTGGCTGAAATATGGGCGCGTTCATCCGTCTGCTCATAGGGCGGATCGACCACCACCACGCCGCGCGGCGTTCGGGTTGGGAGCATCGCCAGCCATAGCTCGTACGCGTCGCGTTCATGCACGGCAGCCTGTGTGCCGCGCATCGCGCGGCGCAGCGCCTTCGCGTCCTCGGGGTGCTTTTCATTGAGGATCAAGACGTCCTGCGGTCGGAGAAGCTGCGCGAGGACATGCGGCGAGCCGGGGTAGAAGCGCATCTCTTCGCCGGTGT
>JAIXWO010000021.1 GCA_027491235.1 Sphingomonadales bacterium | reverse complement strand
GAAGCGTGTCGTCAGCGGCGATACGAGCTGAGGTTTCAGCAGTGTCTGCTGCCAAACGCGTCGCTGCTTCAGCGTCGATGTTGTCCTGAAGCGTGTCGTCAGCGGCGATACGAGCTGAAGTTTCAGCCGTATCCGCTGCGGCACGAGCCGTTGCTTCAGCAGTGATGTTCGCCTGAAGAGTGGTGTCTGCAGCGGCGCGGGTCGCGGCTTCTGCCGTGTCCGCTGCGGCACGAGCCGTTGCTTCATCCGCGATTGCGTCGGCGTTGTCGGTCAGAGCAGCAACAACTTCGGTCTCGTAGTTGAGGTCTGCAGCAGCCGGATCACCCAAAAGCGCATTTGCAGCATTGGTGATGTGGTCAGAGCCACTGGCAACGGCGTTGTCGAGGATTGTGTCCTGAGCCGTAAGAACAGCAAGATCGGCCTGTTCGATTGCAAGGTCGTCCGCTGCTGTGTCGGCAGCCACTGCGGCAGCCGCAACTTGACCCTCAAGGTTGGCAAGGTCAACCAGCTCATCTCCTGGCGTGAGACCCAGAGTCTGGTCAGCAGCATTCAAAGCAGCCTGCAGGTCCGTGTTTGCGGCCAAGCTGGCTTGCAGGTCGGCTTCCGCTTGGGTGACAGCGAGTTGAGCGTCTGCAAGCTCACCCGCTGCGTCGACAGCGGCCGCTGCAGCAGCAGTTGCAGTCGAGCTCCGCGCGACGACGAGAGCCGTGGCGGTGTTGACGGTGGACGTGGCTGTTGCAACAGCTGCGGTCTCGGTTGCCAGAGCGGCCTGTGCAGTGGAAAGAGCGGTCGTTGCCAGCGCCACATCAGCCTGAGCAGTAGCGATGCCTGCAGCTGTGCCTGTGGCAATCGCCGTAGCGAGATCTGCCTGCGCGGTCGCAAGGTCAGCCTCAGCCGACGTGACATCAGCCTCAGCCAACGCTTCGTCTGCCAAAGCCGATGTGAGGGCCGTGTTCGCCGTTGCGAGTGCCGACTGAGCAGAAGTCAAAGCGGTGTTTGCAGCAGTCTCTGCCGCCTGAGCGGCCGTATCTGCAGCAGCTGCAGACTCAGCTGCCTGGTTTGCGCCTTGCAGGGCAGCCTGCGCCGCGCGATCATCATCCGAGAATGCAGCCTGAACCGCCGCGAGGGCGCTGCTCAGAGTCTCAGCGTCCGCTGCAGCCTGCGTCGCTGCGGCATCGGCAGCATCGCGATCCGCTGTCTGCAAGTTGATGTCAGCGCCGAGCGTGGCATAGGCACCGTCCAGCGAACCTGGAACGGCTACCGCCTGAACAGCGGCCGGAGCCGCAGCGAGCGACGCAGCGAGCGCGAGCGTCGAGATAGAATTCATTTTCACGTTGGGGTCTCCCAGTCAATAATAACTGGGTGCACTTACAGGCTGTGCCACAACGCTTGATACTTCTGAGAAAAATAGCAGAAGAAACTACTGAAAATAACTAGGAAATTTCCATTCGAAAAGTATTAACTATATTGAATAGCGGCCAAAGGAGCCAATATGGATGATATTTTCGAATTTATAAACCAAATTGAGAGTAAACTTAAAGTGAAATGCATTCACAATGAGTTTCGCATCATCTTTCTGCTGTACGCCAAAGGCGAATTGCCGTCGCTTTCCCTGATGTACCTCACCCAAAGGTCGATTTCCGGCCATAATCAGGATCTCAAACGGCTGACCGCCCTTGGGATTGTGGAGCGCTTTGAGTGTGAAAGCGACGGGCGCGTCCGCAAATATCGGCTGAGTAATGACGTGCGAATGATGATGGAGCGCTTTGACGCCGCGAAACAGGCGGCAGGCGCCGCGCTGGACGTGAAGGCGGAAGAGGTGGTGAGCCGTGCTGGATTCGAACCAGCGACCTACTGATTAAAAGTCAGTTGCTCTACCGACTGAGCTAACGGCCCGACCTTGGGGTCGTCCCTATGCGGCGGGGGCTTTGCGGTCAAGGCGCGCTTTCAAGTGGCGCACCGATAATCCGGTCACAGGATCGCGCCAGTCAGGCGCAATTGACGCCAAAGGGCCAAGAACGAAGGGCCGTATGCGCATCTCACGGTGCGGGATGCACAAAAGGTCATCCACATACGCCCCGTTCAGCCAAAGCAGAATATCCAGATCCAGCACGCGCGCGCACCAGCGCTGTCCGCCTGCCTTTCGGCCGAACCGGCGCTCAACCAGTTTCAGGTGATCCAGCAGATCACGGGGATCAAGATCGGTCTCGATGATCGCAGCGCCATTGGCATAGCTGCGGATGGACGGCCCAATCGGGCGCGACGCGACAACGGGCGACGCCGCGAGCAGTTTCAACGGCGCTTCATCCAACGCCCTAAGCGCTGCGGACAAAACATCACGCGGCGCGCCGAAGCGGACATGCGGCTGGTTTGATCCCAAAGCGATGGCGTAAAGCGTCGGCACGCCTCCCCTTATCCGCTCGACTTTGCTGCGCACAAGCGGGATAGGGCCGCGATGACCATCTTAAGCCCCCTGCCCGACGTCGAACCCGCGCTCGATTGCGCCTTGTGTCCGCGCCTTGTCGATGCCCGCCATGCCTGCCGCTCGGAATTCCCCAATTTCTGGAATGCGCCTGTTCCGGCCTTTGGTGATCCTGACGCCTGGCTCGCCATTGTGGGCCTTGCCCCCGGCAAGCATGGGGCAAACCGCACCGGCCGCCCCTTCACCGGTGATCCGTCCGGCCAGATGCTGTTTGCAGCGCTCGCCAAGGCAGAGCTCATAGACCATGACGAGGTGCCGGAGCCACGCCATTTGTTCGGCGGGTTCAAGAATGATGGCGCGCAGTTGAAGGGCGTCATGATCCTCAACGCTGTCAAATGCCTGCCGCCCGAGAACAAGCCGACGCCGGAAGAGATGCGCAACTGCCGCCCGTTCCTAAAGGATGCGCTGGATGCCCTGCCCAAGCTGACCACGATCATCGCACTTGGCCAGGTTGCGCATCAGTCTGCCGTGAAGGCGTGCGGTGAAAAGCTCCCCAAGCGCCGCTTCGCGCACGGCGCCGTCCACAAGCTGCTCGATGGACGGATGTTGATCGACAGCTATCACACGTCCCGGTACAATCAGAATACGGGCCGGATCACCGAGGATATGTTTGACGAGGTGTTTGCGCTGGCGATGGATGCCTGACCTCTCCGTCGCCCCGTGCTTGACACGGGGCTTGGCTACTTGCCCATGCCATTCAGTATCGTGACAGAATAGCGGGCTGCAGCCAGACGGACGTTAGCCCAGCCCCGTGTCAAGCACGGGGCGACGCGGGAGGAAAGGTCAACTTGTCTACGTCGCCTCGGCTAGAATGAACCTGCTCCGTTTCCGTGGACTTAGATATCCTGCGTAATCCGCCCATAAAGCTGCGGGCGGCGATCCCGGAAAAAGCCGAAGGTCGCGCGGTGTTTGCGGATCTTCTCAAAATCGAACACCGCGTCGAGCACACCTTCCACCCCGTCGCCAAACTCCGCAACGAAATCGCCGCGTTCATCGGTGATGAAGCTGTGGCCGTAAAAGCTCATCTCGCCTTCCACGCCGATGCGGTTGGCGGCGATGACAGGCACGACATTGGACACGCTGTGACCGATCATCGCCCGCCGCCAAAGCCGGGACGTGTCGAGGTCTTCGGCTTCCGGCTCATCGCCAATCGCAGTCGGGAAGAAGAGGATGTCCGCGCCCATCAGCATCATCGCGCGGGCGGTTTCGGGATACCATTGGTCCCAGCAGATGCCGATACCGATGGTGCCGTACCGCGTCGGCCAAACCTTGAAGCCGGTATTGCCGGGGCGGAAATAGAATTTCTCTGAATAGCCGGGGCCGTCGGGAATGTGGCTCTTGCGATAGACACCCATCACCTCGCCCGCATCGTCGATCATGGCGAGGCTGTTATAATAATGCTGGCCGTCGCGTTCATAAAAGCTGGTCGGGATGTAGACGCCCAGTTCCTTGGCGAGCTTGCGCATGGCGAGGACGGCCTTGTGGCTCTCCACCGGTTGCGCGCGGGCGAAGAACGCTTCTGACTGCACCTTGCAGAAATAATGGCCCTCAAACAGCTCGCTTGGCAGGATGACCTTGGCGCCGCGCGACGCGGCCTCGCGCACCAGCGCCTCGACGCGGTCGATATTGGTGTCGATGTCGTCGGAAAACGACTGCTGGAGGGCGGCAACGTGCATCTGGGTCATGGTGCGTCCCCTATAATCGCTCGATCAGCGAACCCCATCAAAAAATGCGGCAAGGTCATCAATGACCGGCGCCTTGCTGCGGAAGGGCTGCGCCACCGCCATGATGATGTCGCTATGGCTGAGCCCATTATACAACAGCGTCTGCGCCTTGGCGCCCAACTTCGCCTGCGCAGCGGCAAGGGCGGTGCCATTGCGCGGTTTGACGGTGGTGTCGGCGCTGCCCGTCAGCAGCAGCATCGGCGGCGCATCTTTGCGGGCAAAGGTGATCGGCTGGCTCGGCGTCGGGTCCGGCATCTGGCCAAAGGCCGCCTTTGACGCATCCGATGTGAAGGGCACGAAATCATAGGGGCCGGCGAGCCCGGCAAAGCTGCGGACAGGGGCTTCGCTCGCCCCCGCCTTTTTCAACCAGCCGGTATCGAGCGTCAGTAGCGCTGCGATATGCGCGCCCGCCGAATGTCCGCTCAGGTGGATGCGGGCCGGATTGCCGCCATGGGTCGCGATGTTCTTTTCCACCCAGGCAACGGCGGCGGCTCCGTCCTCGACAAAGCCGGGGAAGCGCACCTCGGGCACAAGCCGATAATCGGGCAAGACAACAATATAGCCGCGCGCAGCAAGGGCGCGGCCGACAAAGCCGTAAAGCTCCCGGTCGCCGCTGTTCCAGCTGCCGCCATAGAAAAAGACGATGACATCACGCGGTGTCTTGGAGGGTGCCGTAGGCACCCAGATATCGAGCTTCTGGCGGTCCTGCGGCCCAAAGGAAACGCCGCTGGCGACCTTGCGGGCCGGTGCGCCGAGCGTCAGCAGCGCGTCGACGCTGTTCAGCAGCCCGACCTGGCTCCATTTGCTGGCATATCCAATCGCTCCAAAGAGCAGCCCAAGTGCGCCAAGCGCGATCAAGATTTTCCCCATAGACGCCCCATCGCACAAGCTTGACGTTTACGGCAAGTGCGACGACCATGGCACCAAAGAGAGAGGGTATATGAGCTGGGAAAAAGAAGTCGAAGAGCTGAAGCGGCGGCAGAAGCTTGCCGAAGGCATGGGCGGGCCGGAAAAGCTGAAGCGCCAGAAGGACGGCGGCAAGCTGAACGTCCGCGAACGTATTGCCGGGCTGGTCGACAAAGGCTCGTTCCGCGAAGTCGGTAAGCTCGGCGGCGTTGGCCAATATGATGCCAAGGGGAACCTCACCTCTTTCCTGCCCGCCAACATCCTGTTTGGCCGCGCGCGGATCGACGGTCGCCCCGTTGTGGTTCAGGCCGATGACTTCACCGTGCGCGGCGGGGCGGCAGACGCCTCGCTCCACGGCAAGCTCATCCAGTCTGAAAAGCTCGCCAATGAATATCGGATGCCGCTCGTCCGCCTGATCGAAGGGACAGGCGGCGGCGGCTCCGTCAAGACGCTGGAGACAACGGGCTATACCTATGTCCCCGAAGTGCCGGGTTGGGAGCTGATGGTCGACAACCTCTCCACCGTTCCCGTCGTCGCGCTCGGGCTGGGTCCGGTCGCAGGGTTGGGCGCCGGTCGTCAGGTGATGGCGCATTATTCGGTGCTGGTAAAAGGCCTATCGCAGATGTTCGTGGCGGGCCCGCCCGTGGTCGCGGCGGTGGGCGAGAACCGGACCAAGGAAGAACTGGGCGGCTCCTCTATCCACGCAAAGAACGGCGCGATTGATGACGAGGCGGAGAGTGAAGCAGATGCCTTTGCCAAGGCGCGGCGCTTCCTCTCCTACCTCCCCTCCTCGGTCCATGAGCTGCCCACGCGCGTGCCATCGCGTGACCGGCCTGACCGGCGAGACCCCGGCCTGATCGAAGCGGTGCCGCGCGACCTGCGCAATCTCTACAAAATCCGCCCGATCATCGAGGCGGTGATGGACGAAGGCAGCTTCTTTGAAATCGGCCGCCAGCATGGGCCAAGCGTCGTTACCGGCTTTGCGCGGATGGACGGCTATCCGGTCGCCGTCATGGCGTCTGACCCGATGGTGCTGGGCGGGCTTTGGACCGCCGCCAGCGCGCGCAAGCTGGAGCGCTTTGTCGATCTCGCCGACACCTTCCATCTGCCGATCATCCATCTGGCGGACGTGCCGGGCTTCCTGATCGGGCGGAAGGCCGAGGATGAGGCGACAATCCGCTTTGGCAGCCGCGCGATGATGGCCGTCTATCAGGCGAAGGTGCCAATCTGCGCGGTCATCCTGCGCAAGGCCTATGGCATGGCGGGCAGCGCGCATGCCAACCTCTCGCGCCACAAATGGCGCTATGCCTGGCCCTCGGGGGATTGGGGCAGCTTACCCATCTCCGGCGGGCTGGAAGCCGCCTATAAGTCGGACCTTGAAGCCAGCGACAACCCCAAGGCGCTTTTGAAGGACATTCAGAAGCGTCTGAACGATGTCCGCAGCCCGTTCCGCACCGCCGAGAAATTCGGCATCGAAGACATCATTGACCCGCGTGACACACGGCCTTTGCTGTGCGAGTTTGTGGAGCATGCCTACCGCGTTTTGGAGGCGGGGCCTGTTTCGAAAGGATGGCGTTGTTGAGCACCGAACGGAATATCAAGCCGGTCCAAGACCGGGCCCAAATCGTCCACACATTGGCCCGCGCCTTTCAGGACGATCCGGCGCTGAGCTGGATCCTGCCGGATGCCGCTCAGCGCAAGATCCGCCTGCCGCGCATGTTTGACTTTATCGTGCCGCTCGACCTGCGCGATGGCTTTGCGCTTGGATCATCCGGCGGCGAGGCGGCAACCCTCTGGCGGTCCCCCGGCAAGCCGCACACCGGCCTGCTCGACATGGTCATGATGCTGCCCGCTGTGTTCCACACGTTCGGCACCGCGGCGCTGCGTGGGCTGGCTGTTTCCGAAGCAATGGATGCCCACCACCCCAAAGGCATCACCTATTTCTATCTGCATTATGCAGGCGTCCTGCCCGAACATCAGGGCAAAGGCTGGGGCGGCGCCGCCATCCGCGCGGGCCTCGACAAGGCGGACGCAGCAGGCATCCCCGCCCTTCTGGAAACGGCCACCGAACGCAATGTCGGCCTCTACACAAGCCTCGGCTTTGAAATCCTGTCCGAATGGGACGTGCCCAAAGGCGGACCCCATTTCTGGACGATGATGCGGCGGGTGCCGAAGGGCTAGAGCGGCGGAAAGATCATGTCGCGGCCTTCTTGGCCAAAACACTTGCCGCCTTTTTTATAACGGCTCGCGCCTGTTTTGGAGGTTCGCCATCCAACGTGTCACGCTTCATGATGTCGTTGGTCAACATGATACGCAGTTCATCATCCGTAACCTTGATGCTTGGAAAAAGCCTTCGAAATTCGCGGCGGAGCGTACCGACGACCGCATCACTTTGAAGGATTTCCGAAACTACATAACGGTTCAAAATTTGCGCTTGGCGGTGGAACTCTCCAAGGGCATCTGCCGATAGGCTTTCGCGACAAAGAATTCCAAGCTTCCCAATGTCATCAGCGCTACGCGTTGAGAGAGACGTAACATCAAATGAATATACTTCTTCATAATCAATGGGTTGTGCAAATCTTATCCGATACACCTTCCACTCGATTGCGTTAGACAGAATTACCCATTCAATCCCTTGATGGGCTCCATAGTTTACCGCCTGCCTAAGATGGCTATCATTCAACTTTGTTCCGGCAGATTTAACTTCTGCAAGATAGTGAATTTTTCCATCGACACGAATTGCGAGGTCACAAAATGTGCCTCTGATCTGCTGTTCACTAGTGAGTTCGGCATATTTATCGTATCCGAAAATCTCAGTGAGCATATCTTTGATCACGGTAACCGTATCAGCTTCGGAGATATCACGCTCACGAAGCTTTCCTACGATCGGCTGGTACTTCTTCAAACCCGAAACAATTCGGTCATGAACCTTCTTGGTCAACTTAACTTGTGACATGTAACAACCTCCGCCACCTAGACTTGGCGGAATAATAGCCTGCATTCAAGAGAAACGTGCACGGCCCTATCAAGCGCCGAAACCCTAAAGCGTCGGCACCTGTTGGCTGATGCAGTGGAAGCTGCCGCCGCCGGTCAGGATGTGGGTGGCGGGCAAGCCCACCGTCCGCCTGCCGGGGAAGAGATTGGCAATCGCTTCGACGGCCTTGTCATCGCTCGGCCCGCCATAGGTCGGTACGACCACCACAGCATTGCCGATGTAGAAGTTCATATGGCTGGCAGGGATGGCTTCCCCGTCTTCATCCAGATGAAGGCCCGCCGACGGGATCGTCACGATCTCCACCGGCCAGTCTTTCGCCCGCGCCAAAGCATCGGCGAACACAGCGACATTCGGGTCATCCTCACCAAAGGGTTCCGGCAGCGCCAGCACGCCCGGCGCAACGAAACGGGCGAGGTTGTCGACATGGCCGTCCGTATGGTCATTGAGCAGGCCAACGCCGAGCCAGAGCACCTCTTTCAGGCCGAGATCGACCTTCAAGCGCTCTTCAATGTCGCGCCGTGACAGAAGCGGGTTGCGGTTGGGATTCAAAAGGCACTGGCCGGTCGTGACGCACAGCCCGGCGCCATCGACCTCGATCGCCCCGCCTTCCAGCACCCAATCCCGCGCAGACCGCTCCAGACCGGCCTCTGCGCACAGCACGCGGGCCAGATCATCGTCGAGCGGTGAGGGATATTTCCCGCCCCAGCCATTGCCCTTGTAATCCAGCGCCAGTGGCGCGCCATCTTCTGCGACGACAATCGGCCCGGTATCGCGCAGCCAGATGTCGAAGAACGGTGCCGAGACGATCTCTACACCCGGCGCGGCAAGGGCACGTGCGGCCTCTTCGGCCACGCCATTGGCGCAAACAAGGCGCACTGTCTCGCCCGCGCCATCGGCATGGACCGCATTGGCAAAGGCCGCGACCTCGGCTTGCGCGCCGTCCAGATCATCGAGCCAGAGATCAGCCGCCGAGGGGAAGCCGATCCAGACGCTGTCATGCGGGGCCCATTCGGGTGGTTGATGCAGCGTCACTTGGTCCCCCGGCTCTTGTCGCGCGCGGCGCGGAATTCGGCGGTCGGGTACCAGTTCGGCCAGACAGTGCCGTCTGCCAACGCGCGGCCGATCTGATAGTTGAGCGTCAGATCTTCGACCGCGCCATCCCAGACCCAGTCATCGCGATATTCATCCTGCGGCTTGTGATAGCGGTTGGTCGTGTAATCTTCCGACGCCGCGGCCCCTGCTGCCTTGCCGCCATTCACAAAGTCTTCGCCGCTGTCGAAATAGATCATCGGCACGCCAAGCTTGGCAAAGCTGAAATGGTCCGACCGGTAGAAGCTGCCTTTTTCCGGCGATGGCTCCGGCTCAACGCGGCGGCCCTGCGCCTTGGCGAACTCGACGAGCATCGGTTCAAGCTCAGACTTGCCGCCGCCAATGACGGTCACGTCCTTGGTGCGGCCCGCAATGTTGAGGCCGTCCATGTTGATGCCGCCCACGGTCTTGGCCAGCGGGAAGAGCGGGTTGGCGGCATAATATTCAGATCCCAAAAGGCCGGACTCTTCCGCCGTGACCGCCAAAAACAGGATGGACCGGTCAGCAGGCCCCGCCTTGGCGTGCGCTTCGGCCAGCGCGATCAGCCCCGCCGTCCCCGTCGCATTGTCGAGCGCGCCGTTGCAGATGTTGTCGCCGTTCACTGGCTCACAAATGCCCAGATGATCCCAATGCGCGGAATAGAGGACATATTCATCCGGGCGCGTCTTGCCTGGAAGCACGCCTGCGACGTTCTTCGACACAAGGTGCTTGATGTCCGTCTCAAAGCTGAGCGAAGCCTTCAGGCCAAGCGGCACTGCCTTAAAGCCCTTCTTCTTTGCCGCAGCCGACAGCTGGGCGAGATCCTTGCCAGCCGCTGCCATCAGCTTTTGCGCGCCCTCATTCGAGATCCAGCCATTGGCCTGCGTGTCGCCTGCATTGCCGTCAGCTGCATCCATGCGGATTTGCGGGCCAGTCCAGCTTGAGACGACAACGCTCCAGGGATAAGCGGCTGGATAGGTGTCATGCACGATGATCGCCGCCGCCGCGCCCTGCCGCGCCGCTTCCTCATATTTGTACGTCCAGCGGCCATAATAGGTCATCGCACGCCCGCCGAACGGGCCCTTCAGGTCTTTCGCTTCATAGTCGGGATCATTGACGAGGATGACGACCGTTTTCCCCTTCACATCCACGCCCTTATAGTCATTCCAGCCCTTTTCCGGGGCGTTGATGCCATAGCCGACGAAGACAACATCGCTGTTCTTGATCTCCGTCTTCGGCACGATGCGATCGCTGTAGACGACCAGGTCCGTCTTATAGGCAAGGTCAAGCGGTGCCTTGCCGCCGCTGATCTTCAGGCTGGTTGCGGGATCGGCGGTCATCCGCACCATCGGCACGTCCTGAAACCAGCTGCCCTTGTTGGCGGGCTGGAGCCCGGCAGCCGCAAAGCGACCGGCGACATATCCAATCGTCTTGTCTTCCCCCGCTGTCGTCGGCGCGCGGCCTTCAAAGGTGTCAGACGACAATGTCTTGGTGACTTCCTTCAACGTGTTGACGGAGATGTCGGGGTCTGCGGCGTGGAGGGCTGAGGCTGCAAAGGCAGTGGCAAGGAAAAGCGCAATATGTTTCATGGCGAAACTCCGAAATGTGTTGCTCAAGCAATGGCAGCCCTTCGCGCGGCTCGCAAGGCCCGGCTCCGGTTTTCCCTTCGATCACAAACACATGAGACAAACATCGATATTATAAACTACCTTAACATAGACAGGCTGATTAATATTCACACTTGAACAGTAAAAAAAGGTCGGCAATGAATGAAAAATCTCTGGGGGGTTATTTTTTCATGCGGCACTTCTTCCTGGCCTTCATTGTAATTTTTTCTTCGAGTAAAGCACTAAGCGAGTCTGTGGACCCTGCTGTTGCATTTGGCGCTAGACCTTACATCGAGAGCATTGCCTTATCGCCTGACGGGCGAAAGATAGCTTATGTCACCCCGTCCATTGGCCAAGCTAGCCGCGTTGTGGTGATCGATCTAGCCGACCCAAGTAAGATGACCGTGGCACTCGCATCGTCGGGAAAACCGGAGCGGTTGGGCTCGTGCGGCTGGATTTCAGACAGCCGCATCGCGTGTGGGGTCTATGGAGTGGTCAACGACGGGGTGGGATTAAATTACTTCACCCGCACTATCGCGGTCAATTGGGACGGGTCGGCGCCAAAAATGCTCAGCACGCGCCAATCGGGCTATGCCGAGTATGCGGCTCTTGGCGGCGGACAAATCCTAGACACATCAACCGGACAAGAGGGCCACGTCCTGATGTCTCGGGTGTATGTCCCGGAAGGGCGGATCGGCACGATCGTAAGCAAAGCCGAAGAAGGATTGGGTGTTGATGACGTCGACAGCGTGACAATGCAAACAAAACGCGTCGTCAAGCCCATCCCTGACGCCGTGCGGTTCATGACTGATGGGAAGGGTCAAGTGCGGATCATGGCAACCGCTGACCAGCGCGCAGACTATTTGACCGGTGTATACAAGTACCGGTTCCGTGCTGCTGGCGCCAGCGAATGGCAACCCCTTTCCGACTATTCCTCTCAGACCGGAGCCGGATTCATGCCCGTCGCCATTGATGCTAAGACCAATTCGGTCATTGGGCTGGACAAGCTTAACGGGCGCAAAGCCGTTTATCGCATGGCGCTGGATGGAAGCGGACAGCGCACGCTGCTCTACAGTCATGATCGCGTCGACGTGGACGGAGTAGAAACCATCGGAAGGACGCGTCGCCCAGTCGCTGTGAGCTATGCAACAGACCGCCGCTATTCTGTCTATTTCGATCCCGCGCTAGACAAGCTCACTCAGCGGTTGGCAAAGGCGCTGCCCGATGTCGATTTGCTCGATATCATCGATTCGAGCGCAGATGAATCCAAGCTTTTGATTGCAGGATCAAGCGACCGAAACCCAGGCATTTATTATCTGCTCGACCGGACATCCAACAAGATGCAGCCCTTGTTCGCGGCGCGTCCACAATTGTCTGGTTTCATCCTTGCCTCCGTGAAATCTGTAGAGGTCACGGCTGCCGATGGAACAAAAGTGCCAGCCTATCTCACGCTGCCACCTGGATCTGACGGACGCAATCTACCGGCGCTCGTTATGCCTCATGGCGGCCCAAGCGCGCGTGATGAATGGGGCTTCGATTGGCTGGCCCAATTCTTCGCCCATAAGGGCTACGCTGTTCTCCAGTCCAACTATCGAGGATCATCTGGGTTTGGCGACGATTGGTACCAAAACAATGGCTTCAAGTCTTGGGCGGTCGCCATTGGTGACGTAACCGACAGCGGGCGCTGGCTCGTTGCACAGGGGATCGCCGATCCCAAAAAACTCGCCATTTTCGGCTGGTCCTATGGTGGCTATGCTGCGCTACAATCAGGGGTGGTGGCGCCGGACCTCTTCAAGGCGATCATCGCGATCGCGCCAGTGACTGACCTTCAACTCCTCCGGCAGAAGAGCGGCGGGTACCTCAATTCAAAGTTGGTGAAGGATTTCATCGGCACGGGACCGCACCTTAAGGAAGGCTCGCCCGCTCAGAATGCCAGAAGAATTACCGCACCGGTGATGATCGTTCAGGGGTTGCGCGACGTGAATGTGGACGCAGGTCAAGCGAAGTTGATGGTCGACCGCCTGAAGGATGCCGGGCATATGGCAGAGTATATGGAAGTACCGGACCTCGACCATTATATGGAAGACAGTTCGGTCCGCCGTGACATGTTGGCCCGGTCTGCAGACTTCCTTACCGCCCACCTTCCAAAATAGGCCGCAACAAGCCCGGCCTGACGCCATGGAGAGCCACAACGAAAAAGGGCGGCCCCGAAGGACCGCCCTTTGAAATTCGTTCGTGAAGCCGAAATTAGCGCGAATAGAATTCGACGACTAGGTTCGGTTCCATCTTCACCGGATAGGGCACTTCGTCGAGCGTCGGGACGCGCGTGAAGGTGACCTTGGCAGCGCCGTCGGTAGCGATGTAATCTGGGATGTCACGCTCAGCGAGGCTCTGTGCTTCGATGACGAGGGCCATTTCCTGCGCCTTGTTGCTCAGCGTGATTTCCGAACCGACGTCCACACGACGCGAGGCAATGTTGCACTTCACGCCGTTCACGCGGATGTGACCGTGCGAAACGAGCTGACGCGCAGCGAAAACCGTCGGGGCAAACTTGGCGCGATAAACAATGGCGTCCAGACGACGCTCGAGCAGGCCGATGAGGTTCTGCGAAGTATCGCCCTTCATGCGGTCAGCTTCGTGATAGCAGCTGCGGAACTGCTTTTCAGTCACGTCGCCATAATAGCCCTTCAGCTTCTGCTTGGCGCGCAGCTGCAGACCGAAGTCAGACGTCTTGCCCTTGCGGCGCTGGCCGTGCTGGCCGGGGCCATATTCACGCTTGTTGACGGGGGATTTCGGGCGACCCCAGATGTTCTCACCCAGGCGACGGTCAAGCTTGTGCTTGGCGCTATGGCGCTTCGACATATTCTTACTCCAATTGCGTTTCGTATCAGTTTCCGGAACCGCGCAACCGAGGAAAACTCGGCCGGACACCTGCTTCACCGGAGTGCAGGGTCAATTGCGGAAGGCCGCGCTCATATAGCAGCGACCCGAAGAGTCAAGTTTTCTCAACCGTTCGGGACTGAAACCGTTCGTGTCATCAAGCGCTCGCCTTCATTCTGGGCATCGGTGCGCGCGCGTTCCCAATCCGCCTTTGTCCGACACACACGGTTCGTTCCGACAAGCGAGCCTGTCTTTTGAAAACGCTTGCAGATCAGCTTGTCGGGATCAGGCTTTGGCGCCTCTTGCGCCATCGCAGACGACGCCACTAGGGCGGCGGAAATCAGCAGAAGTGTTCGCATGTAAAGCCTCCAAGTCAAAAGTTTAGCAAAAACACAACCGCACCAAAAGCCCTCAATCGCGCTTTTGCGGCCGTTCAATCATCGTCAGAACACCGCGCAGCGTGCGCACCTCATTGGCATTCCACGCCGGCTTGGTGAGGACTGACCGCAGCGTGCGCCGCGTGACATGGGCCCGATCCGGCGGGAAGAAGTAGCCCGCGCCGTCGAGCATGTCTTCCAGATGCGCGATCAGGCCGTCGAGTTCCGCCTGCGAAGCCGGTGGGTCAAGGTCCGTCTTGGGTGGGCTTTTCAGCGCCACATGCTTTGACCATTCATACGCGACCAGAATGACGGCCTGCGCCAAATTGAGCGACCCGAATTCCGGGTTGATCGGGACCGTCACGATCTTACGCGCGATGGTCACATCATCTGTTTCAAGACCCGAGCGTTCCGGGCCAAATAGAATGGCCACGCGACCTTGTGATGCATGAATTTCCTGCGCGGCGACCTCGGGTGTCACAACCGGCTTCACCAGCCCACGCTTGCGGACGGTGGTGGCATAGACATGGGCGCAATCCGCCACAGCATCCGCCACGCTGTCAAAGACCTGGGCCTTTTCCAGAACAATGTCAGCGCCGGACGCCGCCGGACCCGCCGATGGATTGGGCCAGCCATCGCGCGGGGCGACAAGGCGCAATTCGGTCAGCCCGAAATTGAGCATCGCGCGCGCCGCCTTGCCGATATTCTCGCCAAGTTGCGGACGGACCAGAACGAAAACGGGTTGCATGATTATTTGCGCGCGGCTTCCGCGATGCTGCCGGCAAAGTCCTCAAAATCGCGCGGTTCGGTGAAGTCGCGGTAGACCGAAGCGAAGCGGATATAGGCGACGCCATCCAGCTTCTTCAGGCCTTCCATCACCAGTTCGCCGATGGTCGACGCGCTGACTTCGCTCTCCCCCGACGTTTCCAGCTGACGCTGGATGCCCGAGACGAGCCGTTCAATCTTCGCAGGCTCAATCGGCCGCTTGCGGCAGGCGATGATGACGGACCGTTCCAGCTTTTCCCGCTCAAACGATTGGCGTCGGCCTTCGGATTTCACGACCGTCAGTTCGCGCAACTGAATGCGTTCAAACGTCGTAAAACGCGCGCCACAGGCTTCGCACTGCCGCCGCCTGCGGATGGCCGAATTGTCCTCGGTGGGACGCGAGTCCTTCACCTGGCTGTCGTCATGTCCGCAAAAGGGGCAGCGCAAGGCTCAGAGTCCTTCGTAAACCGGGAAGCGCGCGCACAGCGCTTCCACACGCTGGCGGACATGTGCTTCGATCTGCGCGTCGCCGGCTTCGCCATTCTTGCGCAGGCCATCGACGACTTCGGCGATCATCTGCCCGATCTGGCGGAACTCTTCGGTGCCAAAGCCCCGCGTGGTGCCGGCAGGCGTACCCAGACGGATGCCCGACGTCAGCGCCGGCTTTTCATCGTCATAGGGGATGTTGTTCTTGTTGCAGGTGATCGACGCCCGGTCGAGCGCATGTTCAGCATGCTTGCCCTTGGCCTGCTTGGGACGGAGATCGACGAGCATCAGGTGGTTGTCTGTCCCGCCCGACACGATGTCGAGGCCCTGTTCCTGCAGCGATGCCGCCAGGGCCTTGGCATTATCGACAATCGACTGTGCGTAGACCTTGAAGCCGGGCTTCATGGCTTCAGCAAAGGCCACGGCCTTGCCCGCGATGATGTGCATCAGCGGTCCGCCCTGAAGGCCCGGGAAGATCGCGCTGTTCATCTTCTTCGCGATGGCTTCATCATTGGAAAGGATGATGCCCGAACGCGGGCCACGCAGCGACTTGTGCGTCGTCGTTGTCGCGACGTGTGCGTGCGGCACGGGGCTTGGGTGGACGCCACCGGCGACAAGGCCGGAGATGTGCGACATGTCTGCCAGCAGATAGGCGCCAATCTCATCCGCGATCTCACGGAAGCGGGCCCAATCCCAGAAGCGCGAATAGGCCGTGCCGCCGCAAATGATGAGCTTGGGCTTATTCTCACGCGCGATGCGGGCGACCTCATCCATATCGATGATCTGATCTTCCGGACGCACCGTATAGGGCACGGGCTTGAACCACTTGCCCGACATGTTGACAGGCGATCCGTGCGTCAGATGGCCACCAGCCGCCAAGTCGAGGCCCATGAAGCTGTCGCCCGGCTGGAGGAGCGCCAGGAACACGGCCTGATTCATCTGGCTGCCGCTATTGGGCTGCACGTTGGCGAAGTTGGACCCGAACAAGGCCTTTGCGCGGTCAATGGCGAGCGTTTCAATCTCGTCCACATATTCGCAGCCGCCATAATAACGGCGGCCCGGATAGCCTTCGGCGTACTTGTTGGTCAGGATCGAACCACAGGCTTCGAGCACGGCCCGTGAGGCGACGTTTTCCGAGGCGATCAGCTCAATCTTGTCGCGCTGGCGACCCAGTTCCTTGCCGATCCAGCCTGCGATTTCGGGGTCGCTTTCCGCCAGAGAGCGGGTGAAGAACCCTTCTGAGAGAGCGGGGTTGGCATCGGAGGGACGGCTGCTCATGCTTCTTCCTTGTTCAGGACAGGGTTGGACAATTTGGTGACGCGGCGGGCGTGGCGATCGCCGCCGAATTCAGTCGAAAGGAAAGCCTCGATACAGGCCTTGGCCATTTCAATGCCGACGAGCCGTGCGCCCATGGCGATGACGTTGGCGTCATTATGGTCGCGGCTCAGCTTGGCAGACAAAGGCTCAGACACCAAAGCGCAGCGGCAGGCCGGGTTGCGGTTGACCGCGATGGAGATGCCAATGCCGGACCCGCACAGAGCGATGCCACGCTCCGCCTCTCCGGCGGCGACAGCACGCCCCAGCTTATAGCCATAATCTGGATAATCGACGCTGGTGCCATCATGCGGGCCAAGGTCGGACACATCGTGCCCCGCCTCACCCAACCACTGGACAAGCGCGGCTTTCAGCTCAAGCGCGGCATGATCGGAAGCAATCGCAATGCGCATTTTGACGCCTGCACCCCTGATTGGATTGACTCGGAAAACCGCCCTTAGGGGAGGTCGCGTCCGATTGCCACCAGCTATTGTGTCGGCACGTGTGGACTTTGGGGAAAGGCGGTTGGGGGGAAAGGCGACCTTGGGAAGAAAGACAAAAAGAAACCCCGGTGCATTGCTGCACCGGGGTCAGGCAACCTCCCCTTGAGGTTTCGGTTCAGAACTTGAAGCCGGCAGCGATACCGTAGCGGCGCGGTTCAAGTGTGAAGATGTTGGTGTACAGACCCGAAGACTGGTCCGTTACGTACAGACCGGTCGTTGAGCTGCTGTCAAAGATGTTCTGGACAAAGCCACGGAGGAACCACTTGTCGTCAACACCGCTGAGCTGGACCTGCGCGTTGGCCTGGGCATAGCCCGCCACCTTGTTGATCTGGCCGTTAAAGATGTTGCCGTAGCTGTCACCCGTGTAGGTCAGGTCGACACGTGGGACGACCGTCATGCCATTCTCCAGCTCTGCGGTGTACTGCGTACCAATCGAGAACTTGTAGTTCGGCGCCTGTGGCAGCTTGTTGCCCTTGATGTTCGTCGCGACACCAGCGTTCAGGATCGTAACACCACCGAAGGCGGCACCGGCCGGACCGGCAGCTGCGCCAGCCAGAACCGAGCAGATACCAAAGGCGCCATTTGCGGCAACACCGCTATCTGCGCCGAAGCTGGTCGGTGCGCGCAGACCGAGGTTGGTGTTTACCGCAGCCACGAAGCCATTGACGCCTGCAGCGCTACCCGAGTTGGAAACAGCCGTGCAGTTCGATGCGTTGGTCAGGTCCTTGATGATCACCGCGTCCGAACGGCCACCCGATGGATCACGCGGGTTGGACAGGAACTTGTCCTGGCTCACCTTGGTGTGCAGGTAGCTGGCACCCAAGTTGATGGCCCATTCGCGGCTTGGGCGAATGATGCTTTCAAGTTCGAGACCGTAGATATCGGCGTCAACGTTATCGTTGACCGAGGTACGGGCCACGATACGGCTCAGCTGAAGGGCCTTATACTGATAGTAGAAGGCTGTTGCGTTGAACGTGAACTTGCCATTGGCAAACACATTCTTCGAACCGATTTCGAAAGCGTTGACAAATTCAGGCGCGAAGCTGTCATTGACCGCGAAAATCGGCTGCAGCGGCGGATTGATACCGCCCGACTTATAACCGCGTGAGAAGGACGCGTAGACCAGATTGTCTTCAGAGACCTTCCAATCCAGCACCGCACGACCGGTCCATTCGCTGAACTTCGCATTACGCTCCTGATAAGGTTCGCAACCCGTGGTGTTGGCTGGCGTCAGCACACCTGACGCTGTCGTGCTCGTGATGGAGCAAGGCGTCGCAGGGTCCGCATCGAACGGTGCAAGGCGCGACGTCAAAGGCGCGCCGGTAACAGCGAAGCCGTTGACGTAAGGCGATGAGAACAAATCGGTCGAGTTGTTCGGTGTCAGGAAGCTGGCCAGCGTGGAGCGGGCACGGACATATTTTTCGTCATTATTGTAACGAATGCCCACGGTCAGCTTCACCGCTTCGCTCATTTCATAATAAGCTTCACCGAACAGACCATAAGACTTCACGCTGAAGAAATCGGTGTTGTTGCGGAAAAACGGCGAACCGAGATAGCCCGGAGGTGGCGGTGACGCGCCTGGGATGGCTGCAAGACCAGCGCGGCCAAGCGCATTGAACGAGCCGAGCAAGCCAGACACATAGTCAATGCTGAACGAGTTCACATAATAGCTGTTCTCGCTGAGCTTGGAGTCGAGATAGATACCGCCGAGCAGGAAGTTGATCGGGCCATCAAAGTCTGTGGTCGCGATGCCTTCAATCGACCAGTCCTTGCTGTACTGGTTCGAGCGGTCAAAGTCTTGCGGCGTTGCCGAGCAGAGCTTTTTACCACCGAAGGAGCCGGTGCCGCTTTCTTCCGAAAGCGAGGTGCAGAGGTTGCCCGCGGCGCCGTTGGGAATAACCGCATTTGCAAAGCCGGTGAAGTAAGACGCCGGGAGACCCGGGACGAGGCCCGCAGCTGCAGCCTGCAAGGTGCCAAGGCCAGCGGCAAAGCCCGCACGGTTCTGGACCGACAGGTTATAGTCCTGCTGCGAGTCAACCTTCGTCTTGTGATAGAAACCGGTCAGCTGGAGGTTAACAGCGCCAAGTTCCTGATTGATACGGGCCTGATACTGTTCTTCCGACGTGAAGTAAGACGGCGTGTAATCCGTGTTCACCTGACGCACATTGGCGGGGTTCACGGCATTGGCATAAGGATCCGGACCATAGATGCTGCCAAGACCGAATGCCGCTGGAATGCCATTGATCGTCAGGAATTCACGCGACGTAAGTGTGCCGGTGAAGTTCGAATTTGAGTTCTGCGTGCCATATTCGCGGCGGTTCGGCAGACAGCCCAGAACGCCGGTTGGATCGCGCTGACACATCTGCTTCTGGATGCGAAGACGGTTGTCCTTCTCACGGAAATAAGATGCCGAAAGATCAATGGTGGTGCTTTCGGTCGGTTCCCAACGGAGCGAACCGCGGACCGAATACATGTCACGACCGTCGAGCTTCGAGCCGTCGAAGACGTTTTCGGTATAGCCGTCACGCTTCATGTAGAAGCCAGCAACACGCACACCAAGGGTGTCCGCAAGCGGGACGTTGATCATGCCCTTCGCTTTGATCGAGTCGAAATTGCCATATTCAATTTCGCCGGAGCCCTTGAAGCCCGTCAGGTCAGGACGCTGGGGAACGAAGTTGACCACGCCCGAGGTTGCGTTGCGGCCGAACAGGGTGCCCTGTGGTCCGCGCAGAACTTCGATGCGCTCCATGTCGAAGAATTCGGTTTCGAACAGACGCGTCGCAAGAAGCGGCGTGCCATCCAAGTGAATGGCCGTTGCCGAGTCACACGAAACGCCGACGCACAGATCGCCGATGCCGCGGATCGTGAAGCTGGAGCCGGTGAAGTTACCCTTTGAGAAGGTGACGTTCGGCAAGGTCAGCTGAAGATCGGAGGAGTTTTCAATCTGCTGTTTTTCAAGCGCTTCGGCGGAAAACGCCGAAACTGCGATTGGCACTTCCTGAAGGCTCTGCGCCTGGCGCTGTGCCGTCACGATGATTTCGTCTGCAGCGAACGAGCCTTCGTCGGCTTGCGCTGTCTGGGCCAAAGCCGGTGTGGCTGCCAACATGGCAAAAGCCGACACACTGGTGACGTAGAAACCCTTCATAATCCCCATCTCCCATACATTCACGCCGGACCTTCCGGCTAATTTGAGCGTTTTTTACGCTTGTGGACCCTAGTCTGCGTTGCGATTCGAGTTCCGTCAATGCAGGAAATCGAAGCAATTCAGCCAAGTTGCAGCCTTTGGTTGACGTTCAGGTCAAGATTTCACTGGATGACGTAAGGGAATTGGCCACTTCCCGGCCTCTGTTGCGAATTTGCACCACCGCCAAAAGGATTTGCGACCTTGTCCACGCTCAGCATGTTGGCCATAGGAAATTGCATAAGTTAACGGAGAGCGCGCCATGTCCGATGAAAACAAGATCGCTGTGCCGGATGAGGTCGCGGCGGCCATCCGCACTTTGATCACCTGGTCCGGCGATGATCCCGACCGCGAAGGGCTGATTGATACGCCAAAGCGTGTGGCGCGCGCCTGGAAAGAATATTGTGCAGGCTATGCGGAAGATCCGGGGCTGCACCTGTCTCGCACCTTTGATGAAGTGGGCGGCTATGATGAGGTCGTGCTGCTGCGCGACATTCCGTTTCAGTCGCACTGCGAACATCATATGGCGCCGATCGTTGGCAAGGCCTCGATCGCTTATCTGCCCAACAACCGCGTTGTTGGCATCTCCAAGCTGGCCCGCGTTCTCCATGGTTATGCGAGCCGGCTTCAGGTGCAGGAACGCCTGACAGCCGAGGTCGCCAAGTGCATTTGGGACAATCTGCACCCCGAAGGCGTTGCCGTGGTGATTGAAGCGACACATGGCTGCATGACAGGCCGTGGCGTCCGCACGCCGGGCGTCGTCATGACGACCAGCCGCTTGCTTGGCTGCTTCTTGGATGACCATAAGAGCCGCAAGGAAGTGATGAGCCTGATGGGCTATTAAAGCCCGGACGTCAGCTTATCTGTCGGGAAGATTGTCCAGCGTTCGGCGGATTTCACGGATAACGCGGAGCGCGGTTTCCATCTCTCCCATGTCGATGCCTTCAATAAACTGGGCGACTTCCGGGCTGATTTCATCAATGGCGCGGGCGTGCGCTTCACGCCCTGCTTCGGTGATCTCCACCCAAAGATCACCGTTAGAACCCTCGACAGCGATGGTCGTCAGAAGATCCCGCTCAACAAGCGACGTGACCTTCTGCGCCATATAAGCGTCGTCATCCTGAAACGCCCAAGCAAGGAGCGACAGGCGCTCCCGCGATTTTTCATTGCGGATGAAATGCGTGAGGACACCAAATTGCCCGGTCGACATGCCGGCAGGGGTCGCCTTATCGTAACGATTACGAAGCAGATGCTCCACCATCGCGATCTCAGTTAGGAGATGGAGGACCGTCTTTTTGTCGTTCGGCGTTTTCATGACAACTTCCGCTGGGCTCCCGGTTTTATCAAGCGTCGCGCATCCGCCCTTCCGTTTACCGGATCGTACAGGCCGGATCGAGACGGAAATCCAGATAGCGGTCAACAGACCCCATCAGATCGGGCATTTCACTTTCGAAAAAGTGGTTCGCGCCTTTGATTTCGTCATGGTTGATCGTGATGTGCCGCTGCGTTCGCAGTTTATCGACCAACTTTTGGACAGCGCTTGGCGTCACGACTTCGTCATTGGTGCCCTGGATCAGGATGCCCGAGGACGGGCAAGGCGCCAGGAAGCTGAAATCATACATGTTCGCGGGCGGCGCAATTGAGATGAAGCCGCGAATCTCGGGACGACGCATCAGCAGCTGCATGCCGATAAGCGCGCCGAAGCTGTAGCCTGCAACCCAGGTCTGCTGCGCTTCAGGATGGATCGACTGGACCCAATCAAGTGCGGCAGCCGCATCAGACAATTCGCCAATGGCGTTGTCAAACGTGCCCTCGCTGCGACCAACGCCACGAAAGTTGAACCGCAGCGTCGCAAAACCGCGACGCACGAACGTCTGATACAGGGCCTGCACGATACGGTTGTTCATCGTCCCGCCCGCTTTGGGGTGGGGATGGAGAATCATCGCGACGGGTGCGCGGGGGCGGGGACCAGGGTTAAACCGGCCTTCGAGGCGGCCTTCTGGTCCGGGGAAAATGACTTCGGGCATGGATCTCGCAAGAAATTCGAGGGAAGAGACGGCGCAGCCTTTGCGCCTTGGTCGCCGCCTATATAGGAAGGGGCAGCGATTTCGCAATCATTGGGTGTGCACTTGCCTGACCGGCTTTATTTTGATCACGCAGCAACGACGCCAATTCTGGCCTCTGTGCGCGAAGCTATGGCCGACGCGATGGTGCGCTGGGCCAACCCCTCTTCGCCCCATGCCGAAGGGCGCGCCGCCCGTGCAGCGCTTGAGGATGCCCGCGCCAGACTGAAGGCGGCCCTTGGCTGGCAACACGACCTGATCTTCACCAGCGGCGCGACGGAAGCGCTGTCCATGGCATTGTCGCGGACAGGTGCCGATGCACGCCTTGTCTCTTCGGTTGAGCATGATGCCGTCCACCGCGTCGCGCCTGACGCCTTCATTGTGCCTGTCGCATCAGATGGTGTGGTTGCGACCGACGCTCTGTTCGGTCGGTTGTCCGCCCTTGGGGCAAAGCGTCCGCTCGTCGCCATTCAGCAGGCCAATAATGAAACCGGCGTTCTCCAGCCGCTCGCAGAGTTGGGCGCTGTGGTGCGGGAAAAGGGCGGCATCCTGTTGGCCGACTGTGCGCAGACAGCCATCAAGATCGACCTACCCGATGCCGACCTTATCGCTATTTCCGCCCACAAACTTGGCGGCCCGCCCGGCATCGGCGCGCTTCTGGTCCGGGACCTGTCGTTGATTTCGCCCTCCGGCGGGCAGGAAAAAGGCTATCGCGGCGGGACCGAAAACCTGCCGAGTGCGATTGGTTTTGCGACGGCAGCGGAAGCAGGTCGCGGCTGGATGGCGCGGGCAGCGGACCTGCGGCAACATATGGATGCCGCCATCGAAGCGGCCGGCGGGCAGATTATCGCCAAAGGTGCCGACCGCCTTCCGACCATTGCGGGATACCGGATGCCGGGCAAAGCGGCGTCAGCGCAGCTCATCCAGTTCGACATGGCCGGAATTGCTGTGTCCGCTGGCAGTGCGTGCTCTTCGGGCACGCTGAAGACCAGCAAGGTGCTGACAGCGATGGGGTTGGACGAGGACGCGGCCAATGAAGTCATCCGAGTGAGTTTCGGCCCGGAAACCGGGCGGGCCGATGTCTACCGCTTCCTCGAAACCTGGCAGCGCATCCGGGGATGACAATCTATCTCGACTATCAGGCGACGACGCCTTTGGCACCAGAGGCCTTTGCCGCCATGCGCCCCTGGTTGGAAGACAAGTTCGCCAATCCGCATTCCCCGCACCGTCTGGGACGGGAAGCGGCAGCCGCCGTCGAGGTCGCCCGCGATGCTGTTGCCGCTTTGCTCCCCAAAGGCGGCAAGCTTTACTTCACCAGTGGCGCGACGGAGGCGCTGAACTGGGCCCTGCGCTGTGCCGGAACGGGCGGCATCGCCGTGTTGGAGACGGAACATGCTGCGGTCCTGGATACCGCGCTCTGGCTGGGCACACAGGGCCGGGATGTGCAGCTTCTGCCCGTCAGGCCAGACGGTGTTGTGGCACCCCCCAGCTTGACCGATGGCACTGGGATGGTGGCAGCCATGCTCGTCAATAATGAGATTGGCGTCATCCAGCCTGTCGCTGAGATGGCCGATTTGGCGCACACATCCGGCGCCCTTTTCCTGTGCGATGCCGTACAAGGCTTTGGCCGGATCGCCATTCCCGAAGGCCCGGATCTCATTGCAATCAGCGCCCATAAAATCCACGGCCCCAATGGCATCGGCGCGCTGTGGGTGAAAGACGGCGTCACGATCACACCCTTCCTCCATGGCGGCGGGCAGGAAGGCGGATTGCGTTCCGGCACCCTCTCTCCCGCTTTGTGCGCGGGCTTTGGCGCAGCCGCCCTGCTCGCGGCCAAAAGGATGGACGAGGATGCCGCCCATGTGTCTGCGCTATGGGATGCGGCGCTGGATGGACTGCCCGATGGCTGGGTGATCAACGGATCAACGGACGCCAGATACAAAGGCAATCTCAACATCCGGCATGACGGGATTGACGTCGCACGGCTCATTTCCGGCTTGCGCGACATTGCCTTTTCCGCCGGGTCCGCCTGCGCCAGTGGGTCGGGTCGGCCAAGCCATGTATTGCGCGGTATTGGCCTGTCGGACGCGCAGGCCAAATCCTCGATCCGCATCGGTTTTGGCCGCACCACCCGCGAAGAAGAGTTGCGTGACGCCCTTAACCGGATATTCCGGGCCGCAAGGGAACAAGGACGACCAACAGCATGATTCGCGTCCATTTTATCGACGCCGATGGCGAAAAACGGACAGAGGCCATGGCCGACCCCGGCCAATCCCTGCTTGAGGTGGCACAGAATTGCGGCATGCCGCTGGAAGGCACGTGTGAAGGCCAGATGGCCTGTTCCACCTGTCATGTCATCGTTAACCCCGACTGGTTCGACCGGCTGAAGCGCGCCAGTGAAGATGAAGAAGATATGCTCGATTTGGCAGCGCATGTGACCCGCTACAGCCGCCTGTCGTGCCAGATCCTGCTCGACGACAGCCATGATGGGCTGACAGTGCGAATCCCGCCTGAGAGCCATAATATGCAGGGCCGTTGATTTCCGGCCACGCGAACGCCATATGCGCATCCGGGAGTCGGGCGGACGTGGTCTTCGCCAACCTGGTCAGGTCCGGAAGGAAGCAGCCACAACGAATTCGCCGCGGGTCGTTCCGGCTCCTACCTTCTCCCGGACCTTGGCGACTATCCCTTCGACAATCGCCGATGCCCCGTCTAGAGCAGGCCGCATGTCCGAGGATGACGATTTCCACGATGAAGATGGTCCCGGGTTCGACCTAGGCGAACCTGCTCCGCCTGCCATCGCAGCGCCCGCAAGCAGCGCGCAACCCTATCGCGTGCTGGCCCGAAAGTATCGCCCGCAACGCTTTTCTGAGCTTATCGGCCAAGATGCGATGGTCACGACGTTGGGCAATGCCATCAAGCGCGGTCGGCTGGCCCATGCCTTCCTTATGACGGGCGTCCGCGGTGTCGGCAAAACGTCAACAGCGCGGCTCATCGCAAAGGCGCTCAACTGCATCGGGCCGGACGGACAGGGCGCTGCCACCATCGACCCCTGCGGCGCGTGTGAGCCATGCCGGGCGATTGCCGAAGGGCGCCATATCGACGTGATCGAAATGGATGCCGCGTCCAACACCGGCGTGGACGATGTCCGCGAAATCATCGAGTCCGTCCGCTATGCGGCGGTGTCGGCGCGCTACAAGATTTACATCATCGACGAAGTTCACATGCTATCCAAAAACGCGTTCAACGCGCTTTTGAAGACGCTTGAAGAACCGCCGGCGCATGTGAAATTCCTCTTCGCCACGACCGAAATTCAGAAGGTGCCCGTCACCGTTCTCTCTCGGTGTCAGCGGTTCGACTTGCGCCGCATCCCGGCTGATCTGCTGGCCGAACATTTCGGCAATGTCTGCAAGGCGGAGGAAGTGGTCGCCGAACCTGAGGCGCTGGCGCTGGTCGCCCGTGCCGCCGAAGGCTCGGTCCGCGATGGCCTGTCGATCCTCGATCAGGCCATTGCCCATGCGGATATGGAAGGTGCCGGGATCGTCACTGGAGATCAGGTCCGCAACATGCTCGGCCTGTCAGACCGGGGTGCCGTGCGCCGCCTGTTCGGGCTGCTGCTCGACGGAAATGCCCAAGGCGCGCTGGCCGCATTGCGGGACCAGCATGATCTTGGCGTTGAGCCTGCGGCAATCTTTAAGGGCCTGCTTGAAACCTGCCACGGCACCACCTTGGCCAAGGTCGGTGCAGCCCCTGATCCTTCTGAATCCGCCGAAGAGCGCGCCGATTATGCGACATGGTCGGGTGGCCTCTCCTTCCAGCTGCTCCACCGCATCTGGCAATTGCTGCTGAAAGGCCATGAGGAAGTCGTCCGCGCGGTCGACCCCACTGAAGCCGCAGATATGGCGGTCTTGCGCGTCATTCATGCCAGCCAGTTGCCGGACCCTGGTGAACTGGCGCGCCGGCTAGAATCGGGCGCGCCGCTGGCCCTTGGCACGCCGACCGCCTCACCGGCGTCCGCACCCTCTGCTGCCGAACCCACATCGCGCGCGCCGGCCGATTTTGCAGCGCTCATCGAGTTGCTGAACGCAGGCGGCAAAATGCACATCGCCCAACAACTCCACGATTATGCAGGGCTGGTAAGCTATGCGCCGGGCGACCTTGCGATCCGACCCGTCAAGCCGCTGCCCGGAGAGTTCACGCGGGATCTTGCCGCCGCGCTCAAATCCCTCACGGACATGGCGTGGGATGTGCGGATCAGCGACGCTGCGGCCCAGCCCTCGCTCCTCCAGCAGGATCAGGCACGCGAAGCCGAGGCTAAGGCCCGCATCCTCGCCACACCCATCGTAAAGGCCGCGCTTGAGGCCTTCCCCGAGGCCGAGTTGATCGACTATGTGGAAGGTACAGAGCCGGGGACAGAACAACGGAGCATCGCGCAATGAACTCGATCGACGACATCCTGAAAATGGCCCAGAACGTGCAGGCCGAACTTGAAAAGGCGCAAGCCAATCTTGATACCATCGAGGTGGAAGGCGCCTCCGGCGGGGGATTGGTCAAGGTCCGCGCCAGCGCCAAGGGCCGCATCATTGGCGTGTCGATTGATGACAGCCTGCTGGACGTATCTGAAAAGCAGATGCTGGAAGATCTCATCACCGCTGCCTTCAATGATGCGCGTGCGAAGGCCGACGCCGTGTCCGGCGAAGAAATGGGCAAGATGAAGAGCGGCATCCCCTTGCCACCGGGTTTTAAACTGCCCTTCTAAGAACACAGCAAAAGGGCGACCCGGTGTGTGATCCGGATCGCCCTTTCCGCCCCATGAGGTGCGTCAGCCTTATGCTAGGCGTAAGTTACCGAGGTGCTGAGCTTGCGACGGCGCATGGCCGCACCGACAATCCCAAAACCACCAAGCATCATCGCCCAAGCCGCAGGCTCTGGCACGCCCGGTGACGGCGTCAATGTCTTGATCACAAACTGAGCGGCATCATCATTCCCCACCACGGCTTCAAACACGCCGAGACCGCGCAGGCCATTGCTGAAATCCGCATAGCCGGTTGAACCGATCAACTGGTTGCCGAAAACGGTCGCAAACTGGGGGTTGTCGACATCGATCAGCCAGACGAAGCTTTCACCAACATCAAAGTTGTTGAACGTGAAGGCGATTGAGGGTGCCCCATCCGCGAAGGATGCCGGACCGGTATACCCTGTGGTCACGCCTGATCCGCCCTGCGGCGCGAAGGCAGTCGAATTGTCGATCCCGAAACCGCCATTCACCGTATCAAAACCAAATGGTGCGATGAGGGAAATGCCGAAGCCAAGGACCTTTTCACCAGCGGTCGATGTGTTGGTGATCGTGAACGGCAGGCTGAAGGTGTCGCCGTCGATCAGGAAGGTCAGCCCGCCATCTGCATGGGCAGGGGCTGTAGCAAAGAGGGTGGCCAACGCCCCGGTCAGGGCGATGCTTGTTCTTTTGAGTTTCATGTTTGCAGCTCCAATAATGTTCAAGGGAACATGGGTACGCTGCGACCCGACGACTCTGCGTTCGTCTTCGGTTAAACTACTGCATCGTTAACGAGACGGAAAGCTCGTTCTGTCGCATTTTCCGGTCATTTGAAGAGCGAAATGTATCGCCTATCGCAGGCAGGCGTCGAGTGCGTCACGTTTAACGACACCGATATTGGCCGCGATCCGGTTGCCATGGCGGCGGGTGAACCCGGACGGACTCGTCGCCGCCCGCTTCTTGGGCAAGGGCAGAACGGCGGCAATGCGCGCGGCCTCAACCGGTGTCAGGGATGAGGCGTCATGGTTGAAATAGCGCTTGGCCCCCGCATTGGCGCCATACGTACCAATGCCCGTCTCGGCGATATTGAGATAGACTTCCATAATCCGGCGCTTGCCCCAGATGTTTTCAATGAGCAGGGTGAACCAAGCCTCCAGACCTTTGCGGATGTACCCGCCGCCCTGCCACAGGAACGCGTTTTTCGCGGTCTGTTGACTGATGGTGGAGCCGCCCCGGATTCGTCCGCCCTGCTGGTTGCGCTGAAACGCTTTGGCAATCGCTTCCCGGTCAAATCCGTCATGGGAGCAGAATTTGCCGTCCTCCCCCGCAATGGCCGCGCGCGCCATGTCCGGGTCCATATCAGACAGGCTCATCCAGTCCTTATCGAGGCCCCGTCCGGCCACGACATCGCCCACCATGGTTGCGGTGATCGGCGGCGGCACGAAACGGTAGATGACAACCCAAACCACCGACACAATAACAAACCATAACAGCGCCTTGCCGAGAAAAGCAGCGATGCGGAACGGGGCGGAACGACGAATAGTGTTGGCCATAAACCGCATTTAACCGATCCGGCCGGGCGGGCAAGACACGCTCGACCAGCGAACCGCATTGCCCGACAGGCGAAGCGCGGCTAAAGCGCCCGCTTTCCCGATAGTGTTGGAAGTTTTTCACCGTGACCACGCTCTACGCCCGTTTTGCCGCGCATATCGATGCCGCTCTGGATGCCCTCGAGGCAGACGGCGCTCTGACGGCAGGCGTTGACCGCCGCAATGTGACGGTGGAGCCGCCGCGCGACGCAAGCCATGGCGATCTGGCGACCAATGCCGCCATGGTCCTCGCCAAGCCTGCGGGCATGAACCCGCGTGCCTTGGCTGAAGCGCTATCGGCCAAGCTGTCCGCGTTGGACGAGGTCGCTGCGGTCGACGTTGCCGGCCCCGGCTTCATCAACATGAAGCTGACGGACGACGCCTGGCGTTCCGAAGTCAATCTGATCAGCGATGCCGGGGACGCCTATGGCCGCTCAACCGTTGGCGCGGGCAAGACGGTGAACGTCGAATATGTCTCTGCCAACCCGACAGGGCCAATGCACATGGGGCATTGCCGCGGCGCGGTGGTGGGCGATGCGCTGGCCTCGCTGCTCGAATATGCGGGCCACAAAGTCATCCGCGAATATTATGTGAATGATGCGGGCGGTCAGGTCGATGTCCTCGCCCGCTCGGTCCACATGCGGTACCGTGAAGCGCTGGGCGAAGATATTGGAGAGATTCCCGAAGGTCTCTACCCGGGCGACTATCTGATCCCCGTCGGCCAGGATCTCGCCAAGCAGCATGGCACCAGGTTTGTCGCTGTACCGGAGAGCGACTGGCTGGTCCTGTTCCGTGAAGCGGCGGTTGCCGCAATGCTGGTGATGATCAAGGCCGACCTCAAGCTGCTCGGCATTGAACATGATGTCTTTGCCTCCGAAGCGATCGTCCAGCGGGACAAGTTACCGGAAGCCGCAGAAGCATTCCTGCGTGCCCGCGATCTTGTTTATGATGGCCAGCTGGAAGCGCCGAAGGGCGAAGTCGATCCCGATTGGGAGCCGGTCACGCTGCCGTTGTTCCGTTCGACGCAGTTCGGGGATGATCAGGACCGCCCGATCAAGAAGTCAAACGGCAGCTGGACCTATTTCGGCGCTGACATGGCCTATCACTTCCAGAAGGCACAGAATGCCGACGCTTTGATCGACATCTGGGGTGCTGATCATGCCGGGACCGTGAAGCGCATCCGCGCCGCTGTTCAGGCATTGACTGAAGGCACCAAGCCTTTTGACGTGAAGCTCGTTCAGATGGTCCGCCTGCTGCGCGCCGGTGAACCTGTGAAGATGTCCAAGCGGTCGGGCAACTTCGTCACGCTTGCCGATGTTGTGCGCGAAGTTGGCAAGGATGTGGTGCGCTTCACCATGCTGACCCGCAAGGCGGATGCCCAGATGGACTTTGACTTTGCCAAGGTCGTGGAAGCGTCGAAGGACAACCCCGTGTTCTACGTGCAATATGCCCATGCACGTATCTGTTCCCTGAAGCGCAAGGTCGCTGAGGCCGGGATCGACGCGACCACGCCCGATGTCTCAAAGCTCGACGCAACGGATCTGGAGCTCGCCAAATTGGCCGCGCAATTCCCGCGAATCGTCGAATCAGCGGCCGCCGCGCGGGAGCCGCACCGCATCGCATTTTACCTTTATGATCTTGCTGCGGCCTTCCACGCTTACTGGAATTCGGGCAATGATGATCCAGAACGGCGCATTTTATTGGTTAATTCGGTGGAAACCACATCCGCCCGTCTTTTCTTGGCGGCCGCAATCGGGCAAGTTATCGCCAACGGCCTGTCAATCATGGGGGTGACGGCCGCAGTGGAGATGTAGGCGTATGGCGGGGGAATCCGAACAGAACGTGGCTCAGGAATTGTCGCTGGCTGATGAGGATCGCCTGCCCTGGCTGGAGGCCGTTGACAGCGATGAGCCGGAGCCGGGCGTCGATACCGGTAAAATTCTTGGCTTTGTGATTGCAGCCCTCCTTGCCCTTGGCGTGATCGTCGGCGGCATCTGGTGGTTGCGCAATCAGGAGCAGACGCCCAGCGGCGATGGTCGGCTGATTGCGGCGGCCGAAGGCGATTATAAGGTCAAGCCGGACGAAACCGGTGGCATGAAGGTGGAAGGTCAGGGCGATGCCGCCTTTGCCGCCTCTGAAGGCGCAGACGCCAATGGCAAGATGGACGTCGCGAACCAGCCCGAAACCCCGATTGACGGCCAGCGCGTGACAGAGGTGAAGCCTGCAGCGCCGGTCGCTGCCGGTCCAAAAGCCAGCGCCGCAGTTCAGACGGGCGGAAAGCTCGTGGCCCCGGCACCAACAGTTCCCGCGCCCAAGCCGATTGTTGCCCCACCTGCCGGAACGCCCGCCGCCATTGGAACGGGCCTCATCCAGCTGGGGGCTTATGGTTCCGAAGCGAGCGCCAATCAGGCGTGGAATGCCCTCGCCCAGCGCTATGCCTTCCTGGGCACGCTGCCAAAGTCGGTGGTGCAGGCGTCGGTTGGCGGGACCACCTTCTACCGCCTGCGTGTCAGTGCGGGCGCACATGCCAGCGACACCTGTGCCAAGCTGAAAGCCGGCGGCGCCAACTGCATCGTTGTGAAGTAATCCCCAAATATCGGGCGGCTGGGCGGCACCCCCTTCGACAAGGGGGCCGCCGGTCGTTAAACGATAGGGCATGAAGCCCGTTATTTTCGGCCTGTCCGGGGATCGCATGACCGACGAGGAGCGGGCGTTTTTCCGTGACGTCGACCCCGCCGGTTATATCCTGTTCAAACGCAACATCGTGGACCGGACGCAACTCCGCGCCTTGACCGACGATCTTCGTGGCCTTTCCGGACGCGATGACCTTGCCATCCTCATCGATCAGGAAGGTGGGCGGGTTTCGCGGATGCAGCCGCCCGAATGGCCTGCCTTCCCTCCCGGTGGCGCGTTCAATGCGCTTTATGACGTGGCCCCCATGTCCGCGATTGAAGCAGCCCGTGCCAATGCCGAAGCCATTGGGCTGACGCTGTCCGAAGTCGGCATCACCGTCGATTGCCTGCCCCTTCTCGATGTGCGCGTGCCCGAAACGCACGACGCCATTGGCGACCGTGCCTTTGGCAATGAGCCGTTGCGGGTCGCCTCGCTGGGCCGCGCCGTCATTGACGGGCTCAAGGCAGGCGGCGTTGTCGGCATCGTCAAACATATGCCGGGGCAAGGCCGCGCGCTCGTCGACAGTCACCATGAACTGCCCACCGTCAGCGCAAGCGCGGACGACTTGGCGCAGGACCTCGCCCCCTTCGCGGCGTTGAAAAATGCCCCGATGGGTATGACGGCGCATGTGGTGTTTGAGGCTTGGGATGCCGAGCGTTGCGCCACCATGTCGCCCGTTGTCATTCAGGACATCATCCGGGGGCAGATCGGCTTTACCGGCCTCCTTATGAGCGATGATCTCGACATGAAGGCGCTCAAGGGGGATGTGCCGCAGCGCGCCGCCGATTGCGTTGCCGCCGGATGCGACATCGCGCTCAACTGCTGGGGTCGCTTCGACGAGATGGTCGCGATTGCGAACCTCCTGCCGGAGATCACCGCAGACGCCCGCACACGGCTGGATACGGCCATGGCGACCATCCGGCCCGTCGATCATTTTGATCGTATCGCGGCCCTCACCGAAAAGCGCGACGCGCTATTGGCTCTGGCCTGATGGCAGAACAACTGGTCATCGACGCATTCGAACTGCCTAAGGCGGTCGATGAGGATCGGTTGACGGTGGACGTGGGCAGTTGGGAAGGTCCGCTCGACCTCCTGTTGGCGTTGGCGCGATCCCAGAAGGTGGATTTGCGGGAAATCTCCATCCTCGCTCTGGTCGATCAATATCTCGCCTTCATCAACGATGCCAAAGCGCTGAAGCTTGAGTTGGCGGCGGACTATCTCGTGATGGCGGCCTGGCTCGCCTATCTCAAATCCGGACTGCTGCTGCCCAAAGACCCGGAGATCGAACCCAGCCCCGAAGAATTGGCGATGCGGCTGCAACTCCGCTTGGAACGGCTGAACGCGATGCGCGACGCAGGCGCCCGACTGATGGGCCGTGACCGGCTGGGGCGCGATGTCTTTGCCCGGCCAGCGCCGGAAGGCCTGCGGGTCGTCCGCAAGTCCCTATGGGATGCGAACCTGTTTGAACTGATCCAAGCCTATGGCCATGTGAAGGAGCGGGCTGAGCCGCCGCTGCACATCGTCCATCAACGCAACGTCCTGACACTGGAAGAAGCCATTGCGCGTGTGTCCCGGCTGGTCGGTGCGGCGATCGAATGGACCGTCATTCAGCGCTTTCTGCCCGAAAGCGATGATCCGCAATTCCGCAAATCCGCGCTGGCCTCCAGCTTTCTGGCCACGCTGGAATTGGCGCGTCAGGGTAAGATCGCCCTTAAGCAGGCCGAAGCCTTCGCGCCCCTCTATGTGCGGGCCGCATGACCGATCAGCTTCCCACGCTTGACCCCGCCGCCGATGTGACGCGCGCAGTTGAGGCCACTTTGTTCGCCGCCGCCGAGCCTTTGTCGGTGCAGGACATCGCCGCTTATGTTGGCCCGGACATCGATGTGAAGGCAGCCTTGGCGACCTTGACCAACCTTTATGCCAGCCGCGGTGTGAACTTGGTCGAACGCGGCGGCAAATGGCATTTTCAGACAGCGTCTGACCTCGCCCACATATTGCGGCGGGAGCGCGAGGAGACCCGCAAGCTCAGCCGCGCGGGGATCGAGACGCTCGCTATCATTGCCTATCACGAGCCTGTCAGCCGCGCCGAAATCGAAGCGATACGCGGCGTCCAAATTTCCAAAGGCACGCTTGATGTGTTGATGGAGGCGGGCTGGGTCCGCCCGGCAGGCCGCAGGGAAACACCCGGACGCCCGCTGACCTTTGCGACGACCCCGGCATTTCTGGCGCATTTCGGGCTGGAAACACGCCGTGACCTGCCGGGCATTGATGACCTGCGCGCCGCCGGTTTGCTCGACCCCGTTGACCTTGCCTTTGAAGCCATGGAGCTGCCGGAAACAGGGGCAGAGGCCGAAGAACTGGAAAGCGATGACGATCACGCCTAAATTGGGACTGTCCGGCGGGGTCCGGTCGGGCTAGAGCGGCCATTCTTCTTTGGGAGTCTACAAATGGGTAGTTTCAGCATCTGGCATTGGCTGGTCGTCGGCATCCTTGTGATGTTGCTGTTCGGCAAGGGCCGGTTCTCCGATCTGATGGGCGATGTCGCCAAGGGCATTAAGAGCTTCAAAAAGGGCATGGCCGAAGATGACGCGACGCCGCCCGCGCCTGCACCGCGGATCGATACCACGCCTGCACCAACAGTCCTTGAGGCTGAGAAGCAAACCGACAAGCAGGCCTGATCGGTCAAAACATGTTTGATGTCGCGCCTACAGAATTGATGCTGGTGGCGGTGATCGCGCTCGTCGTGATCGGCCCCAAGGATCTGCCGCGCGTCATGCGCGTCGTCGGTCAATGGGTCGCCCGCGCACGGGGCGTCGCCCGTCAGTTCCGGTCCGGCTTTGACGAAATGGTCCGCGAATCCGAACTGCGCGAAATGGAAGAAAAATGGCGCGCGGAAAATGAACGCATCATGCGGGAACACCCCGCCGTTCCGCCGCCTGAGCTTGAAGCCGAAGCGGCCCCGCCTGCGGTCAGCGATGACACCCCCAAAGGTGCGTCTCAGCCATGAGCGATCTGGACGAATCCAAGATGCCCCTGCTCGATCATCTGATCGAGCTGCGCAATCGCCTGCTTTGGTGCGTTGCGGCCATGGCCATCGCGTTCGGGGTGTGTTTTTATTTTGCGAAGCCGATCTTCGGCTTTCTCGTCCAGCCTTTGCTGGCCGCAGGGCAAGGCAAGCTCATTTTCACGGATATATTTGAAGCCTTCTTCGTTGAAATCAAAGTCGCCTTTTTTGCAGCGACCATGGTGGCCTTTCCGGTGCTTGCGACGCAGCTTTGGCGGTTTGTCGCGCCCGGCCTGTATTCAAAAGAGAAGCGCGCCTTTTTGCCGTTTCTCCTGATGACGCCCGTCTTGTTCACGGCAGGGGCGGCGATGGCCTATTATCTGGCGATGCCCGTTGCGCTGGAGTTTCTGCTCGGCTTTTCAGGTGATGTCGGCGGCGTCTCCCAAGAGGCGCTGCCCGGCGTCGGCAACTATCTGAGCTTTGCGACCAAGTTCCTGTTTGGCTTCGGCGTGGCCTTCCTGTTGCCTGTGCTGCTGATGCTGCTCGAGCGTGTCGGCATCCTAACCTTGGCGCAGCTCAAGGCTGGACGGCGTTACGCCGTTGTCGGCATCGCCGTCGTCTCCGCTGTCCTGACGCCGCCCGATATTATGTCACAGATTCTGCTGCTGGTGCCGATGTACCTGCTCTATGAAATGGCCATCCTTGCCATCATGATTACCGGGCGCAGACGGGCCAAGCAGGAAGAGGCGGCCGCCGCGGAGTAAATCCGCGTGTCATCCTCGCGAAAGCGGGGATCCATTGGCGCCAAGGGCCGGGAGTTCCGCTTTCTCGGGAATGACGATTGGGTTCACTTCACAACCTTTTCGCCCGCCTCACCCACTGACTCGATGTCGCGGCCAAGGCCCTTCACGGTGTTGCATCCGGTGACAATCAGCGCGGTGGCTGCGACGGCGATAACGGCCCATTTGCGGCTCATGTCTCTATCTCCTTGTCTGGCTTGCTGATCGGTTTATGCCGCTACAATGACGTCTTTATCTTGCGACAAGCTGAACGACGCCCTTGACCGCGCGGATCGGCATGCGCCGCATCTGCGCTTGCTGATGTCGCGTCATCCCAATGTCCGCGATGCGCTGGCCGCCGGCGACCTTGAAGGCGCGCTGGCCTTCCATAAAGCGCCGCTCGATCCGGAAGAGCCCGTCGGACGGGCCTTGCGCCGCGCCAAGGGCCAATTGGCGCTCGCTGTGGCGATTGGGGATCTGGCCGGACTGCTTGATCTGGAATCTGTGACGCACGCGCTATCTGACTTTGCAGATTTCGCGCTCGATAAGGCGATTGCGGCGGCCATTACGGATTACCGTCCCGGTGCCGACCCGCGCGGGCTCACCGCCATAGCGCTTGGCAAGCATGGCAGCCGCGAACTCAACTATTCGTCCGATATTGACCCCATCCTGCTGTTCGACCCGCACACCTTGCCCTGCCGCGAGCGCGACGATCCTGTTGAAGCGGCGGTCCGCATCGGGCGCCGCATTGTCGAAATCATGCAGGCGCGTGATGAGAATGGCTATGTCTTCCGCATTGACCTGCGGCTCCGCCCCACGCCAGAGGTGACGCCCATCGTGATGCCGGTGGAAGCGGCCATCACCTATTACGAATCGCAGGCCGTCGCTTGGGAACGCGCCGCCTTCATCCGATCCCGCCCCTGTTCGGGGGATATGGAGCTGGGCCAATATTTCTCAAATGCCCTCAAGCCCTTTGTCTGGCGGCGCGGCCTTGATTTTGGGGCGATTAAGGAAATCCGCTCCATCTCCCACCGCATCCGTGACCATTATGCGAGCGGACAGGCCTTTGGCCCCGGTTTTGACCTGAAACGGGGACGCGGGGGTATAAGAGAATGTGAATTCTTCGCCCAGATTCACCAGCTGATCCATGGCGGGCGTGATCCGGCCCTGCGGACTCCGGCCACGGTGGATGCGCTGCGGGCATTGGCCGACGCAGGGCATATTGGGGGGGATGAGGCAGAGACGCTCATCAACGCCTATCGCCTGTACCGCAGCTTTGAGCATCGCCTGCAGATGGTCGATGACCAGCAGACACACAGCTTCCCCAAGGATGCGGCAGCCCTCGACAATGTGGCGCAGCTGGCGGGTCTGGAGAGCAGCAGCGGCATGTTCGATCTGCTGGCCCCGTCCATTACCTCCGTTGGCACACTTTATGACGGGCTGGACGGCACACCGACCCAAAGCGTGCCGCAGCAGGAAGAAGGTCTGGAAGCCATGCTGACGGCGGCAGGCTTCCCCGATGCGGCGTCCGCGGCCCAGCGGGTCACCCATTGGCGATCCGGCACAGTCCGGGCGCTCCGCACGCCTGCAGCGCGCGAGGCGCTGGAGGCGGTCCTCCCCAAGCTGATCGACGGGCTGGGAAAAGCACCTGATCCGCTCCATGCGATCAACCAATTCTCGACCATCGTGGAACGCCTGCCGAGCGCCATCAATCTGTTTCGGCTGCTGGAGGCGCGCCCCGCCTTGCTGGCCATGCTGGCCGACATTCTCTGCCATGCGCCGACGCTCGCTGAACAGCTGGGGCGGCGCCCGGATATGCTCGACCGGCTCATTGATGCCTCGGCCCTCGACGCACCGGGCAGCGTGGAAGAATTGGCCAGCCAGTTGCGCGGCGGCGAGACGCTGGAAGACAAGCTGGATCGTGTCCGCCGGGTGGTGGGGGAGATGCGCTTTGCGCTGGGTGTACAGCTCCTCGGCGGGGTCCATGATGCGCTTGATGTGGCCGCAGGCTATGCACGGATTGCAGAGGCCGCCATCACAGTCGTCACCGATGCCACCATTAGTGAATATGAACGGGTCCATGGCAAGGTGCCTGGCGGAGAGCTTGTCATCCTCGCGCTGGGGCGCATGGGCGGGGCAGAACTCACCCACGCGTCGGACCTGGATCTCATCTATCTGTTCACGGGCGACTTTGCCGCCGAATCGGATGGCGCCAAGCCCTTGGGGGCCGTCCATTATTTCAACCGCCTTGCCCAGCGCGTGACCAACGGCCTGTCCGTCGCGACGGCGGCGGGGCCACTCTATGACGTCGACACGCGCCTGCGTCCCTCGGGCAATGATGGCCCACTGTCCGTCTCGCTCGACGGCTTTGCGCAGTATCAGCGGGAAGATGCCTGGACATGGGAGCATATGGCGCTCACCCGCGCGCGACCCGTTTATGGCGCGCCTCAGGCCCGCGCTGCGACACAGGCCATCATCGACAGCGTGCTGACCGCCCCGCGCGACGACGCCAAGCTGATCGCGGACGCCGCCAAGATGCGCGGCGACATGGCGGCGCATAAACAGCCCAAAGGTCCGCTCGACGTCAAGCTCTCCGCAGGTGGCCTCGTTGATCTCGAATTCGTGACGCATGTGACCCAATTGCGCACCGGCAAGGGCCTGACCCCGCGCCTGAGCGAAGCCATCAGAGAGCTTGTCGCCCTTGGGCTGCTCGACCCCTTCATGATCGAGGCCCATGCCCTGCTGACGCGGATGCTTGTCACCGTCCGGTTGATGGCCCCCACGCTCGACATCCCGCCGGAGATCACCCGCCCCGTCATCGCGCGGGCCTGTGGTATGTCCGAATGGGAAGGCCTGCTTGCAGAGCTTGATGTGACGCGGCAGAGGGTGGCCAGTGCATGGATGGCCATTGCGGCCCCGCAAGGAGACTGATGATGTTGGAACAGGGTGATACCGCACCGAACGTGACCTTTGCGACGCCGGACGGCGACCGGTCTGTTGCAGGCTATCAGGGCCGCAAGCTCGTCCTCTATTTCTATCCGAAGGACGATACCTCCGGCTGCACCAAGGAAGCACAGGAATTCACTGCCCTCGCTGGTGAGTTTGAAGCCGCCGGTGCCAGCATCGTCGGCATCTCCAAGGACTCCGTCGCGAGCCACACCAAGTTCGCCACCAAATATGACTTGAAGGTCGAGCTCGGCAGCGACGCCGATGGCGCCGTGTGCGAGGCCTTTGGCACTTGGGTTGAAAAGTCGATGTATGGCCGCAATTACATGGGCATTGAACGCGCGACCTTCCTCATCGGCGCCGATGGCAAAGTCGCCCATGTCTGGCGCAAAGTGAAAGTAGCCGGTCACGCAGCTGCAGTGCTGGAGGCGGCAAAGGCCCTCTAATGGCGGCATATCGCTTGCCATGACGAGCATTGCTCTTGCCATCCGATCGGTTCTCGAAGCAACCGAGCCGCGCGAGAAGGTGCTGCGCGCCCGCGCTGTCGCGCGCGATTGGCGGGCGGGGCGGCTGGCGCATGTCTTTGACGTGGACATGCCCGAAAGGCCCGGCCGGCCCGAACATCCCGAATTGCTACCCCCTAATAAGATGCCACACCGCAGGCGGGCCGGGTCACTCGCCAGCAAAGTCGCGATGATGCATGCCTTTGCGCATATCGAATTCTCGGCAATTGACTTGGCCTTTGACATTGCGGGCCGCTTTGGCGCGGGCCTTCCCCGCGACTTCATCACAGACTGGCTCTCTGTCGGTGCTGAAGAGGCGATGCATTTCATGCTCATTGAGCGGCGCCTGAACGCCCTTGGCAGCCATTATGGCGCGCACCCGGCCCATGACGGCCTATGGCAGACGGCTTGGGACACGCGGCACGATGTGCTCGCCCGGCTGGCCCTTGTCCCCATGGTGCTCGAAGCCCGTGGCCTCGACGTCAGCCCCGCGACCATCGAACGTCTGACCCGCATGGGCGATGCCCGCAGTGCGTCCATTTTGAATCGAATCTACATGGATGAAATCCGCCATGTCGGCGTCGGGTCCAAATGGTTCTCAAACTTATGCGAATCACAAGGGTTAGCTTCTGTCGCGCATTGGAAATCCTTGGTCCGGACTCATTTTTCCGGGCCATTAAAGCCTCCATTCAACGACTCAGCGCGAAGCCAAGCCGGTCTAACGCGGGAATATTACACCGAACTTGCATGATAGGACGGTGTTAAGCATCTCGGCTGAGAGAAGGTCCACCGTAGACCGAAAGCGGTAGGGCCGGGGTCGAAATGTTTTGGGGGTCGTCACATAATGACGTTCGTTTCGTTCACGGCCGCGACCGGGATAGTGGAGCGCGTACGTGAGTTTTTTAGACCGAAAGAAGTGTTCTTTCATGACGGCAAAGCGATGCGCCGCGTGGCTTTGAGCACCCGCACACAGGTCCTTGCCGCCGCTTGTCTCGCCCTGTGCGCGACATCCGGCATTGCAGGCGCCGCGGGCGTGGCGATTTCCGCCCCCGCCGTTTCGTCGACTCTCACCAACTATGCTGAACAGTCTGCCGCCGTTTCCGCCATGGAAACGCGCGTGGCATCGCTTCAGGCCGAAGTGGCGACCATCCGCAAGGATGCGCGCACCCATGCAGAACGCCTTGAAAAGCGTCAGGCTTTCCTCGCCAGCGTTCTTGCAGGCAAGGGCGACGCCAAGACTTTGGCCACGTTGCTGCCCTCTGATGCTGGCACGTCGCCCCAGTCCGCAGATATCGCAGCCGCCTTTGCGCCGGTTGCTGCCAAGCAGAGCGTCATTGCCGGCAAGCTGCTGGCTGCAACCGAAAACGAATATCGCATGAAGGCAGGCGTCGTCGCGAAGTTGGGTATCAACCCGCAGCGTTTGAGCCTTGCCATGGGTGGCCCATATGAGCCTGTTCCTGCGGACTATAAGGCACCGACTTCTGAAAAGACCGATGCCCAGTTCCGCGCGCTGTTCAACAGCTGGAAGCGTCTCGACCAGCTGGAGCAGGCGATGGTTGCCATTCCTTCTGCAAAGCCGGTTGCGACCGCGATTTCGCTGACCAGCGGCTTTGGTGTCCGGTCCGACCCGTTCCGTGGCGGTGCTGCCATGCATAGCGGCGTCGACATTCCCGGCCCCGTTGGCACACCGATCTATGCAACGGCTGATGGCATCATCGGCCGCACCGGCTGGGTCGGCGGTTATGGCAATCTTGTTGAAATCGACCATGGCAAGGGCATCCAGACCCGTTATGGCCACCTCTCGGCAATCCGCGCAGTCGCCGGAACCCGCGTGAAGCGCGGTGATCTCATCGGACTGATGGGTTCAACCGGCCGTTCCACGGGCAGCCATCTGCACTATGAAGTGCGCCTTGACGGCCGCGCTGTGAACCCGACGCCGTTCCTGCGGACCGACGGTTATCTGTTGGCCATGGAACGTCGCGCCGCCGGCAATGTCGCCCTCGGTGGTCCGGGCAAGGCTGAGTAAGACTTAACCGTCACGTTGCTTATGTCATTCCCGCGAAAGCGGGAATCCAGCTTCTCTAACGCCCCTTGGATTCTCGCGTTCGCGGGAATGACACCTACCCCGGCAGCTGGCGCGCCTTGCCCCGAACGCCCGTCGCGCCTATCTGTACCTCATGCAAACCGTTGACCTGACCCCAAGCGCTGCCGCGCGTGTCGCCTTTATCGCGAGCAAACAGGGCAAACCCGCGATGTTGCGCCTGTCGGTTGAAGGCGGCGGCTGTTCGGGCTTTCAGTATCGTTTTGGTCTTGCCGAGGGCATCGACACCGATGATCTGGTGACGGAAACAGATGGCGTAAAGCTCGTCGTGGACCCGATGAGCCTCGACCTGCTCGATGGCTCCCATGTCGATTATGTCGAATCGCTGGGCGGCAGCGCGTTTCGCGTCACCAACCCCAATGCGGCCTCCGGCTGCGGGTGCGGCGCCAGCTTTTCTGTCTGATGCGGATCGCCACCTATAACGTCAACGGCATCAAGGCCCGTCTTCCCCGCCTGATCGAATGGCTGGACGAACAGAAGCCCGATATCGTCTGCCTGCAGGAACTCAAATCAAGCGACGAGACACTGCCCGTCGCTGACATTGAGGCAGCTGGCTATTACGGCGTCTTCCATGGCCAAAAGGGCTTTAACGGCGTCGCTATCCTTGCGCGCGGGGAAAGGCCCGTTGAGGTCCAAAAGGGCCTGAGCGGAGAGCCTGACGATGAGCACAGCCGCTATATCGAGGCCGATGCGTTCGGCATCCGCGTGGCATCTATCTATCTGCCCAATGGCAACCCGCAACCGGGGCCGAAGTTCGATTACAAGCTGCGCTGGTTCGAGCGGCTAACCGCGCGGGCGGCGGAGTTGCTGGCGCTCGAAATCCCTGTCGTGCTGGCAGGTGACTATAATGTCATCCCAACCGACGACGACATCGCCAACCCCAAGGCAATGATCGACGACGCGCTGATGCAGCCTGAAAGCCGCGCTGCCTTCCGCCGCCTCTCCGCGCTCGGCCTGACTGATGCGCTGGAGGCACGCCATCCCAAGGGACGGTTGTGGACCTTCTGGGATTATCAGGCCGGCGCCTGGCAGCGCGATGCAGGCTTCCGCATCGACCATCTGATGCTCTCACCTGAAGCCGCTGACCGTTTGGTCGATGCGGGCGTCGACAAGGACTATCGCGGCCGCGAAAAGGCGAGCGACCATGCCGCAACATGGATTGTGCTGGATTGAATGCCGCGGCGCCGCTCGTTTACCTGCACGGCCTGCCCGGTGGCCCTGACGAGCTCAAACTGGTTTCGGAGAGGGTAGACGCCTTTGCCCCGGACCTGCGCGATGGGCCGGTGTCCGACCAGATCAAAGCCCGGTTCGGCGCAACCCCTGTCACACTGATTGGCTTTTCGCTCGGGGCTTTTGGCGCGATGCGCTTTGCCGCCGACCATCCATCCCAGATTGCGCATCTCCATCTGATTGCGCCTGCCGCACCGCTCGAGCTGGGCGATTTTCTGAAGGACATGGCAGGCGGCCCCATCTTCCGCATGGCGCGAAACCACCCTTGGCTGTTTCGTCTCGTCACGCGTGTGCAGGCGCTGGTGGCCCGGATTGCGCCAGATTTCTTCGCGCGGCAGGTGTTTGCCTTGTCGCAGGGAAAAGACGCGCCGCTTGCCGCCGATCCGACCTTCCGGCGCGACTGGTCTGCCGTTGCGCAAACGTGCCTGAGCGGAGGCGCTGCCGCCTATCGGGCAGAGATCACCGCTTATGTGGCACCTTGGTCAGGCGTGCTCGCCCGCGTCGGCGTGCCCACCACCATCTGGTATGGCACGGCGGATAACTGGGTGCCGCCCGCCATGGCCGAAGCGCTTGCACAGGCGCTCCCCAATGTGGCGTGCGTCCGCCAGATCATGGATGGGTCGCATTACTCAACGCTCGCGGCGGCCTTGCCGCATATCATGGCGCCGTCGGGCGATCAGATTGCCTTTTCGTAGACGCGGTAAACCTTGTTGACCGTGCCGCCCACAGCTTCGCCCACTGAGCGCATCGGGCCGTTGGATGCCAGCACCCAGCCGAAATCGCCCTGTGTCGCGCCAAATTTCGATACTGCATCTCGCCGGATATACTCGATCATCATCATCGCGAGCTGACTGGCCAGGCGTGAGCTCTGGTGCTTTTTCAGCACGCCCATCAGGGGGACGCGCATGGTGCGGACCTTGGGCGCGCGCAGCCACCAGAGCAGCTTGGCCCAATTGAACGGAAAGAGCGCCCCATTGAAGCCTTTGGTCTTCTCATTGAGATCCGGGATCGTCATCATGAAGGCGACAGGCTCACCATCCACCTCCGCCACACGGATCAGGTCTTCATAGACAATCGGTTTCAGCTTCTTGCCCGCATAGGCAATTTCGGCCGGCGTGAACGGCACGAAGCCCCAATTGTCGGACCAAGCGTCATTCAATATGCCGATGATGAGCGCGGCCTCTTCATCGAAACGGCTTTTGTCGACGCGGCGGATGCGAATCCGCTCGCTCTTGTCCCCCATCGCGACAAGGCGATTGACCAGTTCAGGGAAGCCATCGGCAATCGGCACGGCGTAGGTGAAAAGATCTTGCACGCCTCCATAACCGGATGCTTCAATCCATGCCTGATAGGACGCGGCGTTGAAGCCCATCATAGCGACAGGCGGCGTATCGAACCCATCGACCAGCAGGCCGATTTCATCCCAATAGGAAAAGCTCAACGGCCCCATGGCGCGGTTCATGCCCTTGGTGCGGAGCCAGTCTGCCGCCGCGTCGAGGAGCGCCTTGCCGGCCTCTTCATCTTCGGCTTCCAAGAAACCCCAAAAGCCGACGCCCGGCCCCATGCCCTGTTCTGGCGGTTGGGCGAGCGCAAGCTGATCAATATGCGCGGTGATCCGGCCAACAACCTGCCCGCCGCGTTCAGCCAAAAAGAGTTGCGCCTCGCCATGTTCAAACCAGGGATTTTTGCCCGGCGTGATCAGGCCATAAACCTCATCCTTCAGCGGCGGCACCCAGTTGGGATCCTTGGCGTAAAGCCGGAAAGGCAGGTCCACAAAGGCTGCGCGGTCCGCCTTGGTTTTGACCGGTCGGACGCTCAAACTGATCTGGGTCAATGCCTCGGTTCCCTCTGCCCGCAATGAAGGCTGCCAAGTCCCGCCTTCTTGCAACGATGTCAAGGCAACCAATATGAGTCGGGCGATATGAAACGCGCCAAAGGACAGTCGCCAGTGCAGGCCGGCCGCCCCACCGCCATCATCCTGCCACGATGATCTCGTCTAAGGGACAAGAGAGATTTGGAAACGATATGAAAACCTCGCTCCTTTCGGCTGATGAAGCGACTGCATCCGGCGCGCCCAAGACGGCGTCCATCCCGCTTTCACAGCATCCCGACGATGCCGCGATGATCCGCGCGGCCGCCGAATTGACGCGCGACCTTTCGACCGCGCGGCCCGAATATTATTGGCCCGATTTTCTCGCCTGCACGCTTGTGGGCTATGTCGCCTTGGCAATGGCCATCATGGCCGATACGACCGGTGCCTTGCTCGGCTGGGCTGCGCTCGCCATTGCGACGCTGTATCGCGCGGGCCTGTTCATTCATGAACTGACGCATATCCGTCCGACCGCGTTGCCCGGCTTCCGTTTTGCCTGGAACGCGCTCATCGGTGTGCCTTTGCTGGTGCCGTCCTTCATGTATGAAGGGGTGCACAGCCTGCACCATGCCCGCACGCGCTATGGCACGAAGGAAGACCCTGAATATCTGCCATTGGCGCTGATGAAGCCATGGACGGTGCCGCTGTTTGTGATCGTGTCGGCGCTCGGGCCGATTGCTGTGCTGGTCCGCTATGGCCTGCTGGCACCATTGTCGCTCCTCTCGTCGACCCTGCGTCGCACGGTGGTGGAGCGCTATTCGAGCCTATCGATCAATCCCGACTATCGCAGGCGGATGCCCGAAGGGGATTTCCGCCGGATGTGGATCGTGCAGGAAACCGCCGCGAGCCTATGGGCGATCACGCTGATCACGCTGGTGGCCACAGGCATCATCCCGCTGCGCGCCTTCCTCATTGCGCTCGCCATTCATGCAGGGGTGGTCGTCATCAACCAGTTCCGCACGCTGGTCGCCCATCTTTGGGAGAATGACGGCGAGGTCATGACCGTCACCGGCCAATATCTCGACAGCGTCAACGTGCCGCCGCCTGCTTTCCTGCCCGCGCTTTGGGCACCGGTGGGGCTGCGCTACCATGCGCTTCACCATCTGCTGCCAGGGCTGCCCTATCACTCGCTGGCCGAAGCGCACCGCCGTCTCGTCGCCGCGCTGCCAGAGACCTCGCGCTATCATGCCGCAAGCTATGCCGGGCTTCCGGGGCTGTTGACGACGTTGGTGAGAAGCACGTTCCAGCGCGGGCGTTAAGGCTCCGCTACTCCTCGGTCTTCACCAGCACATATTCGCCGATAAGCAGGAAAAGGAAGAACGGCCCCCAGGCCGCCAGCAGCGGCGGGTAGACGCCCAAGTCTCCCATCGCGAGGCCGAAATTGTCTGCGACGAAATAAGCAAAGCCCAGCGCCATCCCGATGACGGCGCGGACGAACAATTTGCCGGATCGGGCAACCCCAAAGGCGGCAACGGCCGCCAGCAGGGGCATCAGCACGGTTGACATCGGACCGGAAATCTTATGCCAGAGCGATGCCTTGAGCGACCGCGTCGGTCGACCCGCGGCCTCCAGATCGTCAATGGCGCCCCAAAGCTGCAGGAAAGAAAGTCCGTCGGGATCGACACTGGCCAGAGTGAACTGGTCGGGACGGACGCCCGAAGCGGCGGTGACCTTGCCTAAATCTTCACGTACGCCGCGCTTCACATCGAAACGGCTGGCCCCATCGAGCTGCCAACCCGTGTCCTGCGGACGCCCCGCCTTCGCCTTGATGATGGCGCTCAATTCCCCGCCGCTGCGATCATAGATGGTGATATCGGCCAGACGCGTGCCCATGCCGCGCCCCTGCACGCTGCCGGCATTGATGAGGTTCGTTCCATCGCGGACCCAAATGTCAGATTGCACCCGGCTGTCCATCGGGATCGCGGCATATTCCACCTTTTGCCAGCGGTTCAGCGTGGCCGTCGCCCGTGTCACAATCCGCTCATTAAAGGCAAACGAGATGGCGGCGACCCCGATGCTTGCGATGATCAACGGAGCAAGCACCTGATGCGCGGAGAGCCCCGACGCCTTCATCGACACCACTTCGCTATTCTGGTTGAGCGTCACCATGGTGATGAGGGCGCCCAAGAGGACCGAAAAAGGTAGAAACCGCTGGATGATCTGCGGCATCCGCATGGACACGTAGCGCCAGATATCGCCATTATCATTTCCGGGGACCGCGAGAATCTTGTCCGACTCTCCCAGCAGATCAAGCGCCTGCAAGACAAGGACCAGAGCCGCCAGCACCGCGACGCTGCGCACAAGAAAGAGCCGCCCCATATAGAGGGACATCGTCTTGGACGGGAAAAACTGCGCACTCATACAGGCGGCATCCCTTTAGCCTGTTTACGGGCCAGGAGATTGCGGATCGATTTGCCGAGGACAGAAAAGCCCTTTTCCAAAGCACCGATAGGCTGCCCACCGGGTTTATAGGCAAGCGTCCAGTACATCCAGCAGATGAGGCCCGCAAACAGGAGGAACGGCGTCCACAGCGCGAAGAAGGGATCCACCTTGTTCAGCGATCCCATGCCTTCGGCCCATTCATTTATCTTGTGATAGGTCACAACCATCACGATCGACAGGAAGACACCAAGCGCTGAAGACGACCGTTTGGGCGGCACTGCGAGCGCGACAGCAAGCAACGGCAAGAGCAGCATCATGGCGACCTCGACCAGCCGGAAATGGAAATTGGCGCGGCTTTGGTGTCGCAAGGCAAGCGGCGTATTCTTGTCCTGGCTGACCCGGACGAGTTCCGGAATCGTCAATTCCCCGTCCTTGTCGCCGCGCCCACGGAACGCCTCAATCTTTGGAAGGTCAATGGGCAGATCATGGGCCGTGAAGGTCAGCACGCGGGGCTGGATATAGGTTGGCGCATCATGCACCAGCACGCCATTTTTCAGGCGCAGAATGATGACGTCCGGGTCATCCGTCGCCATGAACGTCCCCCGCTCCGCCGTGACCGACAGCGAGGTATTGTTCTTTGACGTCGCGCGCACAAAAATGCCGTAGAGATCCTGTCCGCCATTTTCGGACCGTTCGATCCGCATCGTCATCCGCTTGCCGAAGCGGGCAAACTCCCCAACCTTGATAGAGGCCCCAAGCGCACCGGAGCGCAGTTCAAACCGCAACCCCTCATAGGCATAGCGGGAATAGGGCTGAACAAAGCCGACAATGCCCAAGTTCACAAGCGCCAGCACTCCGGCAAAGATATAGGGGACGCGCAGAAGCCGCCCATAGCTCATGCCGACGGCGCGGAAGACATCGAGCTCCGACGTCGTTGCCAGCTTCCGGAATGCGAGCAGGATGCCGAGCATCAAACCAATGGGAATGCCGAGCGAGAGGTATTCGGGCAGCAGATTTGCCAGCATGCGCCAAATGACGCTGACGGGGCCACCTTCCTGCGCCACAAAATCAAAAAGGCGCAACATTTTGTCGAGCACAAGCAGCATGGCCGCGATGACGAGCGTCGAAAACAACGGCACAGCGATCAATCGCGCAATGTAGCGGTCAGTGGAGGTCAACATCGTATTTCTGAATTCAGTCGATTCCTGACCATGATTTGGCCGCAAATGGAGTCCAGATGGATCGTGCCAACGAGGATTAGGTGAGTCTGGCCGTGAGTGCAAACGGCCCGATGCATTTTTCAAGGGTGTCAGAATGATGGCAAAGTTGCGTAAAGGAATGTTGGTGCTGGCAACGGCGGCTTTGGGCTTACCCGGATTCGGGATGGCCCAAGCTTTGGGCCCGAACCCGTCGCTGTGTTCCGGCGGCCGCGAGCCGACGATCCTCGTCCGTGTGGCAGGCCTCAAAAGTCGTGCGGGCACGGTGCGTGTGCGCACCTTCACCGGTGACCCAGACACCTATTTCAACAAGAAGTTCGCGCATAAGCGCTATGAATATGACGTGCCGGCATCCGGCCCGATTGAAATTTGCGTTCCCGTTGGCGCGGCCGGCACCTATGCCGTCGATGTCCGCCATGATATTAATAAGAACGGCGATACAGACCGGTCTGACGGCATTGGCGCATCGGGCAACCCGAAATTCTCGCTGATGTCCGTGCTGTTTGGACGCAAGCCGCCGGCCAGCCAAGTGCAGGTCTCTGTCGCCAACGGCACAACCATTGTGCCGATCACGGTGCGGTACCTCTAGGCATGGCGCTTGTTGCCCTGCTTTCGAACCCGAATTCGACGGGCAACCGCGCCATCCTGCCGCGCATCCGTTCCTTTTGCGCGCAACACCCCGAAGTGTTCCATTATGAGGTTGAGGATGCGAGCCAGATTGGTGCCGCCCTCACCTCCATTGCGCAGGTCAAGCCGCGCATTCTGATCATCAATGGCGGCGATGGGACGGTGCAGGCCGCCCTGACCGAAATTCACCATGGCGGTTATTTCGGCGCGTCACCGCCGCCGGTCGCTGTCCTGCCCAATGGCAAGACCAACCTGATCGCGCTTGATCTGGGGGCTGATGGGGATCCCATCGGGATGCTGGAGCGGATTGTCGAGGCCGCACGCCATGACTTGCATGACCATGTCGTCCAGCGGGAGCTCATTTCGCTGACCGAGGGCGAACATAGCAACCGCCCTGTCCTTGGTATGTTTCTGGGCGGCGCAGGCCTTGCTGACACAATTCTCTATTGCCGCGAAAAACTCTATCCCCTCGGCCTGCCCAACGGGCTGTGCCATGTGATTGCCGGGATTGCCGCTGTATTCGCGATGATCTCTGGCCTGCATGGCCGTCTGCTGCCGCCCGCGCCAAACCCCGTCTCCGTCTCGTTGATCCGCGATGGAGAGGCAACACGCCGCTTCTCCTTCCTGATCGTCACGACTTTGGAAAAGCTGCTGCTCAACGGCCGGACCAGCGCGCCCGGCGCGATGGGGTTGAAGCTGCTCGCCATCGAGCAATCGGCCCCGGCACTTGTCCGCGCGCTCTGGGCCGCCATTGCCGGCAGGCTCGGCCGGGAACCTGTGCGCGGCGTGCATGTGCAGCAGGGCGATGTTATCCGCATCGAAAGCTGCGGCACCAGCGTCATTCTGGATGGCGAAACATTCAGGGCCATTGAAGGGCGACCCATTGTGCTCCGCTCCACGCCGCCTATTCCCTTCCTCAAGCTGGCAGTGTGACTGCGCTGCGCGCGCTGGTTGAAGAAGAACTGGCGCACCCTGTCCTTCCCCAAGTCACCGAGATGGCAACTGCCATCGCTGCCCTTTACGGTGATGCTGCGCGGGCCGTGCTGTTTTACGGGTCCTGCCTGCGCGAAGCGCGGCTTGATGGGCTGATGCTCGATTTCTACCTGATCGTGTCGGACTATCCATCGGCTTATGAAAAGCGCTGGCTCGCCACCGCCAACCGGCTGATCCCCCCCAATGTCTTTCCGTTCACAGCAGATGGCCTTGCGGCCAAATATGCGGTGCTGAGCGAGGCGGACTTTGCAGCGCTCAACAGACCCGACGCCACCACCGTTTCCGTCTGGGCGCGCTTTGCCCAACCGTCCCGGCTGGTCTGGTCGAAAGATGCCGCCGCGCGAGACCGGGCTGTGGACGCGGTCGCCAAGGCGGCGCCAACCTTGTTTGATCTCGCCCGGCCTGTGGCGGCATCGCATGACCCGATGATCGTCTGGCAGGAAGGCTTTGCCCGGACCTATCAATGCGAATTGCGCGCAGAAAAGACGACGCGGTCCGGCTCTATCGTTGAAGCAGACCCGGCGCGCTATGCACGCTTTGGCGCGGCCATCCCCCTCTCTGCAACGATGAGCCGCCCGGCCACAGAACGCGTCTGGACCAAATTGCGCAAGCGCGGAAAGCGGGCAAGCGTCCTGCGCCTCGCCAAGGCCAGCCTGACCTTTTCAGGCGGGATTGATTACCTCGCCTGGAAGATCAACCGGCATGCCGGCACGCAGATTGAGATCAAACCCTGGCAGCGGCGTTTTCCTTTGGTGGCGGCGCTGTTCCTTGTGCCCCGCCTGCTGCGGCAGGGCGCGGTAAGATAGGATCTGGGGCAATGCGGTTGACCGTCAGAAAATGACGGCCCGACAGGGATAGTTGCCGGGCCGTCAAGGAGGGGGCGCCCCCTAAATGACCGAAAAGGGAAGCGCCTTGGGTCGCTTCACCTCCATATTGGTGGAAACTGATTCGCAATGTGACGGCCATCACACCCCGCTAAATTCAGCAGGTAAGAGAGCTAAAGATCGCGCCCTTCACCCGAAACGGGGATGGCCAACATTGCGCGCAGCCGCGCACGAAACGCCTCCAACTCCCTGCCCGAAAGCAGCGAGGATGAGGCAAAGTTCACCGAATTGAGGCTGACCGCCTGTCCGTTGCGATACACTTCGAAATGGAGATGCGGCCCTGTCGACAGGCCGGTGGTGCCGACATAACCGATGACCTGCCCCTGCACGACGCGTGCGCCCGGACGCACGGCGATGCGGCTCATATGGGCATAGCCGGTGCCCAAACCGCCGGCATGCGACAGCTTGACCATATTGCCATAGCCCCCCGACCATCCGGCCAGCGTGACAATGCCGTCCGTAACAGCGCGGATCGGCGTGCCCGTCATCGCGGCATAGTCCGTGCCTTTGTGGAAGCGCGAATAGCCGAGCAGCGGGTGGAAACGCATACCGAAACCTGAAGAAATGCGCGCCGCCGCAACCGGGCGCACCATGCCCTCGCGGCGTTGGCCGACGCCTGCGGCATCATACCAGTCGGTCCGTCCGCCGATGGTCCAGGGGATCATGCGGATCGCGCGGTTGCCACGATGGATGCCGATGTACATCAGTTTACCGGTTTTGGATTCGCCGGTTTCCGCCCGCTGATGCTCCACAATCATGTCGAAGCGGGCATCGGACGCCAGATCACGGTCAAAATCGACCTTGCTGGAAATGGCACGGATAAAGGATTGGGCGACACCCGCCGAAACACCTGCCGCACGCGCAGACCGATAAAGGCTATCCCCCACACGGCCGACGATCCGAAGCGGGGTATTGTCCACCTTGATCGGCATCTGGACCATTTGGAGAGTGCCGCCGACGTTGGAAATGCGGACGTTCAAGTCAAAACGCGCGCGCACATCCAGCGACTGCAGCGGGCGGGCGACGCTGCGCGAGGAGCGGGGGCCAAGTACAATGGGCATCACCGTGCCCGGTTCAATGCCGGACAGCGGCGCAACCGAGGCCACCAGCCAGGCGGCGCGACTGGCCTCTCCTGCGGCGACACCGGCGCGTTCCAGCACACGGGCAAAGCCGTCGCCCTGTCCGATGGTTGTTGTGAGTTCGATGGTCGGGCGTTCCGGCGCGTCGGCCAGGGGCGTGACCAGATCGTTCGCCGCCATCCGTTTGCCGGTATTGCCGCCATAAGCGAGCGGCGCGATGGCCTGTGCGCGGCTATCATCCCAGGCCCGACCCTCAACCGGCGCAGGCGCGCGGCCGACAAGAGGATGAATACCCGGCGCAAACGCCAAAGTGACTCCGCACAAGGCCAGACAGGTGGCGAGCCCACGGAACCAGCGGCCCGTGCCGATATCGGCGCCAAGATCAGGTACAAGATCCAGATGATGGAGACGGTCAACGACATGGTCGATCCGCCCGGACCATGTCGTCAGATCATGCGGGACCGGCAAGGCCTGATCGAGCGACAACGCCATCGTCGCGCCAAACGCGCCAAAACCATGTTCGTTTCGTTCAAACAAGCTTGCTCTGGCCTTTCCGACCGCGATCCCGTTGCGCTACCTGTAAACGCCAATGGTTAATGTCAAACTTATGTTTGGGCAAAACAGGTGTGCAGCGGCCATCCGTGCCAAATTGCCGAAGAGTTGCACTGCCCTTTTGGTCACCTAGGTCGATTAGCCCTTGCGCATGGGCAAGATCATGGCAATCTGACCGGGATGAGCCAACGCGCGCGTTCCGCGATTACGGCCGTTCTCGGGCCGACCAATACGGGAAAGACGCACCTCGCGGTTGAGCGGCTATGTGCCCATTCCAGCGGCATCATGGGCTTCCCTTTGCGCCTTTTGGCACGCGAAGTGTATGACCGCGTTGTCCGCATCAAAGGCGCAAAGCATGTCGGCCTGATCACCGGCGAAGAGCGTATCCTCCCCCCCGACGCGCGCTGGCTGTTGTGCACAGCGGAGTCGATGCCGACCGACCGGGACGTCGCCTTTGTGGCGCTCGATGAAGCGCAGCTCGGCATTGATGCCGAACGCGGCCATGTATTTACTGACAGATTGCTGCGTGCCCGCGGTCGCGAAGAAACGATGATCCTCGGGTCGGAAAGCCTGAAGCCCCTTGTGCGCACGCTGCTTCCCGAGGCAGAGATCATCACCCGCCCCCGCTTTTCCCAGCTGACTTATGCAGGCGGCAAGAAGTTGTCCCGCCTGCCACCGCGCACCGCCATCGTCGCCTTCTCGGCCGAGCATGTTTACGCCGTGGCCGAAATGCTGCGGCGGACGCGCGGCGGCGCGGCGGTTGTCATGGGCGCCTTGTCGCCGGCCACGCGCAACGCGCAGGTCGCCATGTATCAGGCGGGCGAAGTCGACTACCTGGTCGCGACGGACGCCGTCGGCATGGGGCTGAACATGGATGTCGGCCATGTCGCCTTTGCCAGCCTCACCAAATTTGACGGCAAACGCCAACGGCGGCTGCATCTTTCGGAAATGGCGCAGATTGCAGGCCGCGCCGGGCGTCACCAGCGCGACGGCACCTTTGGCGTTCTATCCGGCGGGCCGGATGAAGCGGCATTCTCAGACATTGAGATTGAACGGATTGAGGAGCATCGCTTCAAACCGCTCGAGCATCTGATGTGGCGCAACAGCGATCTTGATTTTGGCTCGGTCGACGCACTGACGCAGTCCTTGGGCGTCCGGCCCGACAACCCCGTGCTGCGGGCTGCGCCGGACTCTATCGACCTGACCGTGCTGCGCATCCTGTCCAACGACCGGATGGTCATCGACCGGGCGCGCGGGCCCCGCATGGTCCAAAGGCTCTGGGCCGCCTGCGGCCTGCCTGATTTCCGCAAGGTGGGCGCAGAACATCATTCCCGCATGGTCAGCCAGATTTTCGGCTTCTTGTCCGAAGGGTCAGGCCATATCCCCGGCCCCTGGTTTGCTGCCCAGATTGCGCGGCTGGATAGCGTGCAGGGCGATGTCGAAACACTTGCCGCCCGCATCTCTGAAGTCCGCATTTGGGCCTATGTCGCCCAGCGGGCTGACTGGTTGATTGACGCGCCCACATGGGCCGAGCGGACCCGCGAGCTGGAACTCAAACTATCCGATGCCCTTCACGCGCGCCTAACCGAACGGTTCGTGGACCGGCGCACGTCGATCCTGATGAAGTCCGTCAGCAATGATCCCGCCCTTCTCGACGTGCAGGTTGATGACAATGGCGAGGTTCTGGTGGATGGGGAGATGATCGGGACGCTGAATGGCTTCACCTTTGCACCCGATGCCGCCGCGCGGGGCAAAGACCATAAGAGGCTGCTTGCTGCGGCTGAGTTGCGCCTGCCCAAGGAATTCGCCCGGCGCGCGCAGAAGGTCGTCGAGGCCGCAGACAGCGCTTTCAGCCTGATTACCGAACCCGGAACACCGGTCCGCATTGTCTGGACAGACGTTGAGCTGGCCCGTTTCAAACCGGGCAAAACACTTGTCACCCCGCGTCTCTTTTTGAGCCCCGCTTTGTCGCGGGTGGATCCGGCCAGTCGCGCAGCTGTCGAGGCACGACTTGAGGCCTGGGTTGCCCGCATGATCACCGGCAAGCTTGGGCCGCTTAACAAGATTTCGGCTGTGGCCGCAGATCGGGAGACGCCGCCTGTCCTGCGGGGCATTTTGGTCCAGCTGGCTGAACATGGCGGCGTGCTCGATCGTGCGGCCAGCGATGATGCACTGGCGTCGCTCGATCGGGGCCAGCGGCAGTTTCTCCAGCGCCTTGGTGTGACCATTGGCGCGCTTGATGTTTTCTTGCCGGTTCTGCTCAAGCCAGAGCCGACCCGCCTGCGGCTGGCGCTTTCCGCCATTCGGGCAGGCCAGATGATGCCGCCGCGGCCGCTCGCCGGGCTTGGCCTGCTCGACAAGCCGGCCCCTGTGCTGGCTGAGGCCGCGCGGCTGGCCGGATACCGCCGCTTTGGGGACCAGATGCTGCGCATCGACCTTGTTGAACGGATCGCGCGCGCCGCCCATGATGCGCGCGGCAAAGAACGAACGTCGATGCTCGACCCCGCCATGGCCGTGTCGCTTGGCATCGGCAGCGAGACCTTTGCCCGGATCATGCGGGCGATCGGCTTTCATCCTGTGGGCAATATCCAGCCGAACCAATGGCGCTGGCGCGGCCGCCCACGGCGTGTCCAGGCCCCCACCCCGGTCAATGCGGCTTTCGCCGTGCTTGGCCAATTAAAGAGATAGGAGTTTATGCGGCTCGATAAATTTCTCTTCTTCGCCCGGCTCACCAAAACCCGCACGCTTGCGCAGCAAATTGTGGGAGAAGGCCGCATCCGCCTCAATGGCCAAAATGTGAAACGCGCCCATACCGATGTCGGTCCCGGCAGCGTCATCACCATCCCCCTGCATGGCGCCATCCATGTCATTCGGGTGGAGGCCCTCCCCCAAAGGAGAGGCCCGGCAGAAGAGGCGCGGGGGCATTATCGCGAAATTGCCCCACCGCAGCCGATTGACGGCGCCCTTATCGCCATCTAACGAACCGCAAAACTACACATTCCGGAGGACCCGCAATGACCTATGTCGTCACCGAAGCCTGCATCAAGTGCAAGTACATGGATTGCGTGGAGGTCTGTCCCGTCGACTGCTTCTATGAAGGCGAGAATATGCTCGTCATCAACCCGAACGAATGCATCGATTGCGGTGTGTGTGAACCGGAATGCCCGGCGGAAGCCATCTTGCCCGACACCGAAAGCGGTCTGGAAAAGTGGCTCGAGCTGAACAACAGCTATTCCGCCGAATGGCCCAACGTAACCCGCAAGGGTGACCAGACCCCTGCCGACGCCGACGACCATAAGGGCGAAGACGGCAAGTTCGATAAGTACTTCTCGGCTGAGCCGGGCAAGGGCGACTAAGCTCCACCTGCTTTTCTGCGACGAATTGACGCCGAAAGTGGCCCCGGAGCACCGTTGTTCTCCGGGTGCTGCCCCGTTTGCGCCGCAATCGCTTGGCATTAGTATCCAACGCGTTAAGGAAGACACATGACGGATCGCCAGACAGTATTTGACAAGGTTGCCGACCTGATCGCGCCCTTTAACAAAAAAGGCACGGAACTCTCAGACGCAACGACATTCCAGCATGATCTGGAATGGGACAGCCTGACGGTCATGGATTTCGTGGCCGCGGTTGAAGACGAATTTGACATCATCATCACCATGAACATGCAGGCCGAAATTGAAACGGTCGGGCAGCTTGTGGATGCCGTGATCAAACTGGGCAGTTAAGCCTCTAATTTCCGTCGCCCCGACGTGTTTTTTCGGGGTCATGCCAGCCAGAACGGGCGTCTGGGTTGGCAAGGTGCCGGGGGCCAAGTCGGCACGACGCAACGGGAAGAATGAAAAAAATGACTGATCTTTTTTCGAAATTTGATCCTCTGATCCAACAGCGTGAAAATCTGCTCGCCACCGGCGTGCGTGATCCCTTCTCACTCGTGATGGAAGAGGTGAAGTCCCCGACCGTCGCTGTCTGCAATGGCCGTGAGACCATTCTGCTCGGCACCTATAACTATATGGGCATGACGTTCGACCCCGACGTCATCGAAGCCGGCAAGAAAGCGTTTGATGAATTCGGCGCAGGCACGACCGGCAGCCGCGTGCTCAACGGCACCTTCCGCGACCACCGCGATGTCGAAGAGGCGCTCAAGGAATTCTACGCCATGGACCATGCCATGGTGTTTTCAACGGGATACCAGGCCAACCTCGGCATCATTTCGACGATTGCCGGCAAGGGGGATTACATCATCCTCGACATCGACAGCCATGCCTCCATCTATGATGGGTGCAAGATGGGCGATGCCGAAGTTGTTGCCTTCCGCCACAATGATGTCGAAGCGCTCGAAAAGCGACTGAAGCGCCTGCCACCCGAAGCGGGCAAGCTCGTCGTTCTGGAAGGCGTCTATTCGATGCTCGGCGATGTCGCGCCGCTCAAGGAGATGATCCGCGTTTCCAAGGAAGCGGGCGCGATGGTGCTGGTCGACGAAGCGCATTCGATGGGCTTTATCGGGGAACATGGCCGCGGCGTTGCCGAGGAACAGGGCGTCATCGACGATGTCGATTTCATCATCGGCACGTTCAGCAAATCCGTCGGCACCGTTGGCGGCTTCTGCGTGTCCAATCACCCGAAATTTGAGGTGATGCGCCTCGTCTGCCGTCCCTATGTCTTCACAGCGGCCCTGCCGCCGAGCGTGATGGCGAGTTCGGCCACATCGATCCGCAAGCTGATGCACGGTAGCAACAAGCGCGCGCATCTGTGGGAAAATTCAAAGACCCTGCACAAGGGTCTGCGCGATCTTGGCTTCAAGCTGGGCACCGAAACGCCCCAGTCAGCAATCATCGCCGTCATCATGCCGGACCTCGAACGCGGCGCGATGATGTGGGAAGCGCTGCTCGACAACGGGCTTTACGTGAACCTCGCGCGTCCACCGGCGACGCCTGCGGGTATGACGCTGCTGCGCTGCTCGCTCTGCGCCGAACACACGTCGGAGCAGGTCGCGGATATCCTGAAACGGTTCGCCATTGCGGGCCGGGCAACAGGCATTATTTCGTAATGATCCTCGTCGTCGACGACGACGCCCGCATCCGCACCGCCACGGCGGGCGCCTTGTCTGCCATGGGGCATGAGGTTTTGTCGGCCTGTGACGGCACCGAAGCCCTGACCATTTGCAGCAGCCGCGATGACATTCAGCTCGTCGTCACCGACGTGCTGATGCCGGGCATGCGCGGCCCTGATTTCATCGCCCGCGTCCACGCCGAACGCCCGGAACTGCGCGTCATCTATATGAGTGGCGACATTGGCGACACACCACCCGAAGCCTTTGGCGGCTGGCCGCTTTTGCCCAAGCCGTTCACTGCGGCGTCGCTGTCCGAAGTCGTGGGACAAGCGCTGGCGGGATAGGCCCCGAACTTAGGTTCTAACTCCGTTCGTGCTGAGCTCGTCGAAGCACCGTCCTTTTCTCCACCCAAGGCGGAAAAGCGAAGAACAGTCCTTCGACAAGCTCAGGACAGACGGCTTATAAAAGCCGTTGCGACAGTCTCAGCCAAAAATCCGCCCGAAGAAGCTGCGATCCGCCAGCACTTCCTGCGCGCAATTATGCCCCGGCGCACCCGTGACACCGCCGCCCGGATGCGACCCGGCCCCGCACATGTACAGGCCGTCCACCGGTCCGCGATAGGCGCCGTGACCCAGCATCGGCCGCGCCGACCACAGCTGATCGAGCGACATGTTGCCGTGCATGATGTCGCCACCCGCCAGATTGAACTTCCGCTCCAGCCCCTTGGGCGACAGCACCTGCTGCCCAAGGATCGAGGCGCGGAAGCCGGGTGCGTGGGCTTCGACGGTGTCGATGATCGTATCGGCGGCCTTGCCTTCTTCGGCATCCCAGTCGCGCCCATCGGGCAGGACCGGCGCGAACTGCTGACAGAAGAGTGAGGCGACATGCTGGCCCGGAGGCGCAAGGCTGTCATCGATGATCGACGGAATGAGCATTTCGACAATCGGCTTCTTGGACCAGCCATAGGCCTTCGCGTCGATGAACGCCTGATCCATATAATCGAGCGTCGGCGCAATGATGATGCCCGACTGATGATGCTCGCCCGGTTCAGGCAGGCAGGTGAACTTGGGCAATTCGGACAAAGCGACGTTCATGCGGAACGTGCCCGATCCGACCTTAAAGCCCTTCATGCGGCGCTTGAATTCGGGTGCCAGATCGCCCTCGTCAAACATCTGGTCGTAAAGGATTTTGGGACCGACGTTAGAAATCACGCGGTCGGCGATGACTTCCTCGCCGCTCACGAGCTTCACGCCCGCAGCCTTGCCACCATTGAGGAGCACGCGCGCGACCGGCGCTTCAAGGCTGATCTCGACACCCAGCGCCGTCACGACGCGCGCCATGGCCTGCGTGATCGCACCCATGCCGCCGATGCTGTGGCCCCAGGCGCCCTTCTTCCCGTTCACTTCGCCAAAGACGTGGTGGAGCAGCACATAAGCACTGCCCGGCGTGTCAGGAGAGGCATAGTTGCCGACCACGGCATCGAAACCGAAGGCGGCCTTGACCGCCTCGCTTTCAAACCAGCTGTCCAGCAGCGTGCGCGCGGACTTGGTGAACAGGTCGAGCACGTCGCGCTGCCGTTCGAGCGAGAGACCCGCCAGCTTGCGCCCCTGCAGGGCAGCGTCGATCAACGTCTTGATGCCACCGCCAAGGTTCGGCGGTGTCTTCATGGCCAGATCGCGCAGCACGTCGGCCACGACTTCCAGCGAGTCATAATAATCGGGCAGAGCATCGGCATCGTGCTTGGAGAAGCGCCGGAACTCTTCCTGTGTCCGCTCCAGCCCGCCGCCGAGTTTCAGATAGCCGCCATCTTCCTGCGGGAGGAAGTTGGAGATCGGCCGCTCGATCACGCGATAGCCTTCGGCCTCCAACTTCATGTCGCGGATGACCTGCGGTTGCAGCAGGCTGACCGTGTAGCTGGCAACCGAGTTGCGGAAGCCGGGGTGGAACTCCTCCGTGACCGCCGCCCCGCCCACAATATCGCGGCGCTCGACAATGCGGACCTTCAGCCCGGCCTGGGCAAGGTAGAAGGCGCAGACAAGGCCATTATGGCCCGCGCCGATGATGACGGCATCATATTTCTTGGTCATTGAAACTCTTTCGCAAGCGGAGATTGAACGTGCTGCCGTCCGAAGCCGAGGCCGATAACACGGCCCGGAATCCGGCGCAGAGGTGGAAATGTGTCGAGCAGTCGGATCGCCATAGGGGCGGAACGAAGTTCCCCCCGCAGCATGGGCGAGATGACCCGTTCGTGCGCGTTCCGCTGGATCATCTGCATCCGTCGCGTTGCGGACCAACGGCGGGCCTGCACACGCGGCAAAAGCGGGTCGGGGTTCACGCCATCGGTCAAGGGTTTGGCCAGAACATTGGCCGCAGCGACGGCATCCTGCACGGCAAGGTTGATGCCGACGCCGCCCACAGGCGACATCGCGTGCGCCGCATCGCCGATCGCCAGCAGGCCCGGACATGACCAGCGCGTCAGCCGATCCAGCGTGACCGAAAGCAGTTTGATGTCGTCGAAGCTGTGCAGCGCGTCGACGCCGCCGGCCAGCCCCGGCGCAATGCGCGTGATCTCATCGCGGAAGGCGGCAATGCCACGGGCTTCCATCTTGGCAAACGCGCCCTTTTCAATGATGCGGGCGCACTGCCAATAATCCCCGCGCGGAATGGCAATAACCATGCCATCAGGCGTGATGTTGCCGAGCGGCACCTCCCCCTGGGCTTGACCGGAAGGGACTTGAAGCCGGAACCACAGCACATCCATTGGTGCGCCGAGATCATGGAGCGGCAATTCAGCAGCGTCGCGCAGGACAGATCGTCGCCCGTCTGCCGCGATCACAAGCCGCGCTTCGATAAAGCCTCCATCGGCCAGCTTCACGCCATTGATACGTCCGGCTGCGTCATGTGCCAGCCCGGTCGCCTCGGTGGACATGCGCAGATCGAAGGTCGGATACCGCGTTCCACAGTCCGCGATGAAATTCAGCAAATCCCATTGCGGCATCATCGCAATGAACGGAGCCGCCACCCGAAGATGCTTCATCGTCGCCACGGCATATCGGCGCCCATTCAGGTCCAGCCCAACGCTGTCGATGGGCGTGTGCGGCAGCTTCAACAACGCGTTCAGCAGGCCAAGTTCATGGAACACCTCCAGCGTCGACGGGTGCACCGTGTCGCCCCGGAAATCGCGCAGGAAGTCGGCATGCTTTTCAAGAATGACAATCGGCACGCCGGCGCGCGCGAAGAGCAGGCCCGCAACCATGCCTGCGGGACCGCCTCCGACAATCACAACGGGCAGGTCTGTCGTCAACCGCGGCTCCACCCGGCAGGCGGTTGCTGTTCCAGCCGGGCTTCGGGAATGATTTCGCGCATCTTGCGGCAGAAGCTTTTCAGGCAAACTTCCTTGTCGGACAGCGGGCCCATGGAGAAGGTCTTGCTCGCCATCCCTTCCTGCACGCGGGTGATGAGGGCGGTGTCCTCAGCATTGACCTGACGGTTGATCCGCCAGTTCAGATACCGCGCCGCGCGCATCTCGCGCCGGTCATCGGGAAGGACGTAGCTGATCTCGCGGATCACGCAGCTGGTCGGGCCGGTGGGCAGCCACTGCATGAAGTCAATCTGATCGGGGTAGATGTCAAAAGCGACCGTGGGCCAAAGCTTGAAGTAGAGCCAGTGGCGCTGGCTTGCGTCCGGAAGATGCGGGACCGGCGGCAGAAGCTTTTGGTAGAGCCGTTCCGACCAATTAGAGGACGGACGATCTTCCATATCGCCCCACATCCGGTCGACATGCGGCTGCGCCTCCACGCCGTAGCTTTTGCCAAACAGGCGCGTCAGGCCGGGATGCGAGACGGGAATGTGCAGCCCGTCCGAATAGTTATCGCCGACATTCTTCCAGTTCACACTCCGTGGACGCATCGTCACGCGGCCCAGAGCTTCCAGTTTCTCAAACTGATAGGGGGCGACCATTGCCTCATAGGGCGCCGTCATCTCAGCCACAGAGGGTCCGCCGCTTTCCAGACGGACGAAGATAAAGCCGCGCCAGATTTCGATGTCGACGAGGACGAGCCCTGCCTTGTCCTTATCGAGCGCGGGGTAAGTCGCGCTGTCGGGCACGCCGGTCAGGCGGCCATCGAGTTCATAGGTCCAGGCATGATAGGGGCAGATGAGCTTCTTCGCGCAGCCCGAGGCTCCATCGACCAGTCGGCTGCCCCGGTGGCGGCAGACATTGGTGAAGGCACGGACTTGGTTGTCGGCCCCGCGCACAACAAGAACGCTCTCGCCGATATAATCAAGGCTATGCCAATCCCCCGCATTGGGCACGTCGCTGACGTGACAGACGACCTGCCAGCCACGCCGGAAGATTCGGTCCACCTCAAGCGCTGCGAACTCGGGATCATGATAGGTCCAGGCGGGCAGACTCCAGCCGTCCAGATCGTCATTTTCGTTTGAAGGTTTGAATGCAGTGGCCATTGCGTTTTCCTGTTATACGGTTGTATAACAAGAGAGTGAGCGCCATGCAAGCCAAGGAACCACGGGCACAATTTCACCGCGCCCCGGCCGATGAACGGCGGTTGGCGCTAATTGACGCCTGTGCCGCGACGCTGGCGCGCAAAGGCGTGCACGGCACCTCCGTGCGGGAAATCTGCGCCGCAGCGGGCGTCTCCCCCGGCCTATTGCGGCACTATTTTTCCGGGATCGATGAGCTGGTGGCCGACACATATGCGGCCGTTGGCGCGCAGGTTCAGGCCGCGCTCAACGACGCCGTGGAAGCGGCCGACCCGACGCCCGAAGCGCGGCTGATCGCCTATCTCACCGCCAGCTTTGCGCCGCCGATTGCCGATGCCGACCTGCTCTCCACATGGCTCGCCTTTTGGAGTCTGACGCGCACCGACGCCAAGATCGCGCGTTTGCATGATGAGATTTACGCCGAAAACCGGATCACGCTGGAGCGCCTGCTGGATGCCCATGCTCCGGGGAGCGACCACCGGCTGACGGCCATTGCGCTCACCGCATTGGTCGACGGACTTTGGCTGGAGTTAAGCTTGGGCAATGCGCCCTTCACACCGGACGAAGCCACAGCCCTTGCCGCACGCTGGTTGGCCGCGCTGCTCCCCCGCATCTAGCAGACACCGTTCGTCCCGGGCAGAACGGGCAAGAGGCTTGGCTTTACTTCCGCGCGGCCAATCTAGATAATCCCCAAAACAAGATTCACGGAGAGAAGACATGGCCACAGTGATGCAGACCAACAACGTCGCCAATGACGACCACATCCGGGGTGCTGTCAGCGCGGAGGAATGGGCCGTCCGCGTTGATCTCGCTGCCGCCTACCGGCTGGTCGCGCTTTATGGCTGGGATGATCTGATCTTCACGCATCTGTCGGCGCGCGTGCCGGGGCCGGAGCATCACTTCCTCATCAACCCCTATGACATGATGTTTGAAGAGATCACCGCGTCATCACTCGTCAAGATTGATGTCGAAGGCCAGCCCGTCGTGCCGACCTCACATCCCGTCAATCCAGCTGGCTTCGTCATCCACTCCGCCCTGCATATGGCGCGCGAAGACGCCCATGCCGTCATGCACCTCCACACGCCGCATGGTCAGGCGGTGAGCGCGATGGCGGAGGGGCTGCTGCCACACACGCAAACGGCTATGATCGCGAAGCACGATGTCGCCTATCATGAGTATGAAGGCATCGCGACCTATCTGGAGGAGCGCGAAAGGCTGGTCGAGGACATGGGCACCAAGAACGCGATGATCCTGCGCAACCATGGCACGCTGACGGTCGGCGAAACCGTCGCCCAGTGCTTCCTGCGCCTCTACTTCCTCGAACGCGCGTGCGAAGCACAGGTGAAGATGCTGAGCGCGGGACGCGACGGCCTTTACAACCCGCCGCAGGGAACGCCGGAAAAGGTGGAGCAACAATCCAATGGCCCGGGCATGAGCATGGTCGCTGATCACCTCGCTTGGCCGGCGCTGCTCCGCAAGCTCGACCGGATCGACAGCAGCTTCCGCAACTAGGCCGCTTCCGCTGGGTCGCGCGCAGCGTTAGGCTGGGTCATGACAGACTCAACCATGACCTATGCGCGCTATCTGGCGCTCGACAACCTCCTCGCCTGCCAGCATCCGCAATCCGATGCCGATGACGAGCTGCTGTTCATCATCATCCATCAGACCAAGGAACTTTGGCTCAAGCAGATCATCCGCGAACTGCGCCTCGCCAAGGCACAGGTTAAGGCCGATGCGCTCGTCCCCGCCTATAAGGCGCTCGCCCGCGTCAGCCGCATTCAGGCGGTGATGACGCTGAGTTGGGACGTGCTCTCCACAATGACGCCGAGCGACTATACCCAATTCCGCCATGTGCTGGGGCCGAGCTCGGGCTTCCAGTCGGACCAGTTCCGCACCGTCGAATATCTGCTGGGGATCAAAGACGGCAATTTCCTGCGCTTTCAGGATGACCGGCCAGACGCACAGGCGGCGATGCGCACCGCGCTGGACGCACCCGGCCTGTGGGATGATGTGATCGCCGCCCTCGCCCGTGCAGGCTTTGCCATTCCGGATGACGTCCTGCACCGCGATGTCACACAGCCACATGTGCCGTCTCAGGCCGTCGAAGACGCGTTTCTGGACGTGTACCGCGCGCCGGAAACCTATTGGGACCTCTATCAACTCGCCGAAAAGCTGGTCGATCTGGACGATGCGATGGCGAGCTGGCGGCACAAGCACATATTGACCGTGGAACGCGTGATCGGTGGCAAGCCGGGAACAGGCGGCACCGCTGGCGCGTCCTATCTCAAAGGAACACTCACCAAGCGCGCCTTCCCCGAACTCTGGAGCCTCAGGACGCGGCTATAGTCGGCACATGGGATGCGAAGGGCCTTGTCATTGCCCTGCAACAGCAATTCGCGATACGACCGCGCAGAGGATGTTGACCGGCGCCTCAAGATCGTCGCAAGGTGCGGCAAAGCCTTAGGGGATTGAACCAAATGACATTTCGCATCGACCGCCGCGCTCTGATCGCAACTGCCGGCTTTGGCCTCGGCGGCCTGATGCTGCCGGGCGGGCGCCTTGCTGCACAGACGTTGCTCGGTCTCACCGGCTTTACGCACAATGTCGCCTCGGGCGAGCCGGGGCCGGATTCGATGCTGCTATGGACCCGTTATGTCAGTGCAACCGGCAGCCCGTCCAAGGTGCGCGCCGAAGTATCGGAGAGCCGCGAATTCACGAAGATCGTCAGCGGTGGTCAGATGGTGACTGGCCCCTGGCGCGACCATACTGTGAAGGTCACGGTTGACGGGTTGCAGCCGGGCCGCACCTATTTTTATCGCTTCATCGCGCCCGACGGCACCATCTCCCCCATCGGCCGGACCAAGACCCTGCCGGTTGGCAAGACATCCAAGTTCAACATCGCCATTTTCTCCTGCTCCAACCTCGGCTTTGGCGAGTTCAACGCTTATGGCCATGCCGCCGCGCGTGACGACATCGACCTTGTCCTCCACATGGGTGACTATATCTACGAATATGGTCGCGGTGGATATGATGGCGGCGCCAAGTTTGCGGCCCGGATTTTCCCGACCGGAGAGATTTTTACATTGACCGATTACCGGCTGCGCTATGCCAGCTATCGCTCTGACCCGCAGTTGCAGGCGCTCCATGCCAATTTCCCGGTGATCCCCAATACGGACGATCACGAAGGCGCAAATGACAGCTGGGAAGGTGGCGCACAAAACCATACGTCCGATGAAGGCGATTGGTCCGTCCGTCGCAATGCCGCCATGCAGGTGTGGCGCGAATGGCTGCCGGTAGGCGAACAGCCTTGGAAGTCCTATGAGATCGGTGATCTGGCCACCTATTTCCGCACGGACACAAGGATGATCGCGCGGACCAAGCCTTATGGGGCGGGGGAGATGATGCGTGCGCCTGACCCGGCAAAGGCCTTTGCCGAATTCCGCGATGGCGCCTGGAAAGACCCTTCGGCAACGATGATGGGGACCGAACAGGAAAGCTGGCTGTTCCATCAGTTTGCGCGGCAAAAGGCAACATGGACCGTGTTCGGATCCGGCACCAACATGGGCTATAACTATACGCCTGAAGAAGCGATGAACTGGTTTGGCAATGACGTCCCCGACTTCCGCAAAAACTACGCGCGGCAGGGCATTGCAGCGGGCAAAGCCGGCCTGCCCTATAATTTGGACAATTGGGGTGGCTACCCGCAGGCGCGCAGCCGCATCCTTGCCGCTGCGCAGAAGAACGACCTCGACCTCGTCGTCGTCACAGGCGATAGCCACAATGCTTGGGCGTTTGACCTTCCCGAAGGCGGCCGCCCTGCCGGGGTTGAGTTTGGCGGGCACAGCGTATCTTCGCCCGGCTTGGAATCCTCGACCGTGGGTGTGGACCCCAAGCGCATCGCGCGCGACATTCTCGACCACAATAAGCAGGAGCTGCGCTGGGTCGACACGTCGAACCGCGGCTATATGCACCTGTCGATGACACCCAAGGCGGCGACCAATGAATGGGTGTTCATGGACACGGTGAAGGACCTGTCGCTCAACACCAAGCCGGGTCACAAAATGCTCGTCCGTCCCGGCCGTAAGGTGCTCGAACAGGCATGAGGTCCGTTGCGCTCGCCCTGCTGCTGGGCGCCCTTGCGGCATCTGGTGCAGCGGCGGGCACAACCTATGTTCAGACGGGTCGGCTGGTCGATGTTGAGACCGGCGCGGTCCGCAAGGGCCAGTGCGTCACCATCACTGATCAGAGGATCACTTCCGTCGCGACATGCGGCACGCCGCCCGAAGGCGCGACGGTCATCGACTGGCGCAAATATACTGTCCTGCCCGGTCTGATCGATCTGCACACCCATCTGGCCGATGTTGGGCAAGGCGCGGACATTGCCGAGCCGATCACCACTGGCCCGGCCGAGAGCGCCTTTATCGGGGCGAAAAATGCCCGCGACACGTTGATGGCCGGGTTCACGACGGCGCGCGATGTGGGGACGTTCCGTGTCTTCTCCGACGTCAAATTGCGCAACGCCATCGACAAGGGATTGATCCCCGGCCCCCGCATGGCTGTGGTCGGCACCTACATCACCATCCCCGGTGGCGGTGGCGAGATTAACGGCCTGCCACCCGGCACCGTGCCACCCGAAATGCGCTTTGGCGTTGTGACCAATGCCGCCGAAGCGCGCGACAAGGCCGAAGCCCTGTTCAAGGGCGGGGCCGATTTCCTGAAGCTCATCGCAACCGGCGCGGTCCTTGCCATCGGCACCGAACCCGGCCAGCCCGAATTGACCGAAGAGCAAATGCGCACCGCCGTGGAGGTCGCCGCCAAACATGGCAGCTATGCGACGGCCCATGCGCACGGCGCCGAAGGCATCAAGGCCGCGATCCGCGCAGGCGTCCGTTCGATCGAACATGCCAGCATCATTGATGAAGAAGGCCTCGCGCTTGCCAAGGCCAAGGGCGTCTGGCTCGTCATGGATGTCTATAATGGCGACTGGATTGAGGAGATCGGCACCAAAGAGGGCTGGCCCGCCGAATATCTGCGCAAGAACCGCGAGACGACCGACATCCAGCGCGAGATGTTCCGCAAAGGCGTGGCCATGGGCGCACCGATTGCTTTTGGGACCGACAGCGGCGTCTATCCGCACGGACTCAATGCGCGCCAATTCGCCTATATGGTCCGCTATGGCATGACGCCGCTTCAGGCGATCCGCGCCGCGACGCTGGACGCCGCCAAGGTCATGATGCGCGACAAGGATGTGGGCAGCATCACCGTCGGCAAGTTTGGCGACATGATTGCCGTTGATGGCGACCCGCTGAAGAATGTGCGTGTGCTGGAAACAGTCGCGGGCGTGATCAAGGGCGGCGCTGTCGTCCGCTGACACTCACCGCAGCAGGATGTAAACCGCGACTGCGACAACAAACCCGGCAAAGCCCAGCCGCGCCGCCGCAATCCGCTGCGCGAACCAACGCGAGACAGGCGCGCCGAGCAATGCACCACCGGCCCCGCCAATCACGAGAGCTACGAAAAGGCCCCAGTCGATCTGGCCCGACAGCGCATAGGAGGCACTGGTCGCGCCGCCGAACAACGTCACAGAAACGAGCGACGATGCGGCGGCATTGGCCAATGTCATCCCCGTTGAGGCCATCAGCCCCGGCGCGATGAGAAAGCCACCACCTATCCCGAAAAATCCAGCGGCGAGCCCTGCGAGAAACCCAACCGGCGCCAGTTTCAGCACCATCGCAGGCTGAAGATGGACGGACGGATCACCTTCCGACTTGCGGGGGATGACCATGGAGATAGCAATTGCGATCATCGCGACGGCAAACCATTTGACGAGGTGTGCGCCATCGACCTGCTTGCCAAGGTGCGCGCCGATGAGAGACCCGGCGAGACCCGCCAGCGCAAAGACGGACGCACAGGGCCATTTCACCCGTCCGGCACGCGCTTGCACCGCAAGGCCTGTTGCCGCGTTAACCGCGACCGCCGCCGCCGAGGTCCCAATCGCGATATGAACGTCGGCAACCCCGACCGCATAAAGCAGCCATGGCGTTGCCAGCACAGACCCGCCGCCGCCAAACACCGTCAGCAAAAGGCCGACAAGCATCCCGCCAATTGCGGCGATGAGGTGCGGGTCCAGCATCAGGCCGTGACCGGCCGGCGGTTCCAAGGGGCCAGCATCAACAGCCGTGCCATGCCGCAGAAACCTGTGGCACCGGCAAAGGTGAGGCCCGCGCCGACAAAGGCGGACAGCCCGAAAAACGCCGGTGCGACCGCAAAGCCCAACACAACGCCAAGCAGCACCAGCGAGCCGGCGGCAATCTGGACCTGACGCATAATCTCCATCGGCGCTTTGGCGTCGGTTGCAACAGGAAGGCCCGCCTTCGTCCAGCCATCCAAACCACCGGACAGAACATAGGCATCGCCCGTCACGCGCGCGGCCAAACGGTCACATGCCCCCGCAGTGCGCATCCCGGACCGACAGGTGAAGACAACATCGGCATCCGGATCGACCGTCAAATGCGCGGCTTCCCAAACCGAAAGGGGATGGGACCGGGCACCCGGCACATGGCTGCGGGCAAATTCATCCGGCTCACGAATGTCGATGAGAACCGCACCTCCGGCATCAAGGCGTGCCTTGACCTCCTCCGGGGAAAGCGGCGTCAGAGTGGCGGTCATATCAATCAGTCCTCATGTCAGGGGGGCAGAACAATTCGGCCAATGTCTGGAGAACGCGCAACGCGGCCGGATCGGCGACGCGGTAGAAAATAGATTGCCCTTCACGCCGCGTCGCCACCACACCTTCCTCGCGCAGCAAGGCGAGGTGCTGGGACAAAGCGGACTGCGACAGGCCGACGCGGGGCTGCAGCGCGCCAACCGACATTTCTCCGTCCACCAGCTGACACAGGATCATCAACCGTCGTTCATTGGCAAGGGTGCGCAGCAGCGATGCGGCGCGTCCGGCGCTGTCTTCAAAAAGGCTCAGGTCAAAGCGGGAAAGATCAAACATGATAGGAATATATTACTTGATTCTAATTTAGCAATACCTAATATTTAGACATCACCCGCGACAAAGGAGTCGATTTTCATGCAGCCTCAGGTCCACGGCTTTTTCGACACCGCCACCAACACCATCACCTATGTCGTGCATGATCCGGCCAGTAGGGCCGCAGCGATCATTGATCCGGTGCTCGATTTCTCGCCACGCAACGCGCGCATCTCCACAGCGTCTGCCGATGCCGTTCTGGATTATGTTCACGCGCAAGGCCTTGATCTGCGATACGTTCTCGAAACCCATGCCCATGCCGACCATCTGTCTGCCGCGCATCACATCCGCGAAAAGACAGGCGCACCGGTCGTCATCGGGGCGCACATCACCGACGTGCAGACGATTTTCGCAGACCTGTTTGAAGCCGATGACGTGGCCCGTGACGGATCTGTTTTTGATCGGCTCGTCAGCGATGGCGATGAATTGCCCCTGGGCAACTTCGCCATCAAAGTCCTTCATACACCGGGGCATACGCCTGCCTGCGTCACCTACATCATCGGCGATGCTGCCTTTGTCGGGGATACCGTGTTCATGCCCGATTATGGGACGGCGCGCGCCGATTTTCCCGGAGGTGACGCACGGACTCTCTATCGCTCCATCCGAAAGATCCTCAACCTCCCCAAGGACACGCGGCTCTTTACCGGGCACGATTACCCGCCAGAGACGCGCCCCACCCCCGCTTGGGAAGCCTCGGTGGCGGATCACCGCGCGGCCAACATCCACATCCATGATGGCATCGACGAAGCGGCCTTCGTCGCCATGCGGGAAGCGAGGGATAAGACGTTGGCCGCACCTCTCCTCATTCTGCCATCGCTTCAGGTGAATATCCGGGCCGGAAACCTGCCCCCGGCCACGTCTGAGGGTCATGTCTATCTGCGCCTTCCTGTAAACGCGATCTGAGCCGTTGCGACCCGCCAAGCCCGACCGCTGATGCTTCTGAGGGTTGCAATCCGCAACGCTTGCGCCATTCTACCAGCATGAACATGCCCAAAGTCTGCATTATCGGCGCCGGTTGCTCCGGCTTTACCACTGCCAAACGCCTTCAGGATTACGGGATACCGTTTGAGATATTTGAGGCCTCCGACAACATCGGTGGCAACTGGTATTACAACAATCCCAACGGCATGTCGGCCTGCTATAAAAGCCTGCATATCGACACGTCGAAATGGCGGCTGGCCTTTGAAGATTACCCTGTCCCGGCGCATTGGCCCGATTATCCGCACCACGCGCAGCTGCTCCAATACTTCCATGACTATGTCGACCATTTCGACTTGAGGAAGCACATCCGGTTCAACACGCGGGTGGAAAAGGCGCAGCGGAAGTCCGGCGGCGGTTGGACGATCACGCTGTCGACCGGCGAGGTGCGCGATTATGACGCGCTGGTGGTTGCCAACGGACATCATTGGGCCGCACGCATCCCCGAATATCCCGGCACCTTCACCGGCGCCCAGATCCATTCGCACAATTACCGCAGCCCGTTTGAACCGGTGAATTGCGTCGGCAAGCGGGTGCTCGTCGTCGGCATGGGCAATTCGGCAATGGATGTCGCGTCGGAACTGTCGCAGCGCCCGATTGCGGAGAAGCTGTTCGTCTCCGCCCGGCGCGGCGTCTGGGTCTTCCCCAAATATTATCGCGGGCAGCCGCTCGACAAAAATCCGGCCCCCGCCTGGATGCCCAAATGGATGCGCCAGAAGCTGGGTGAAAAGATGATCCGCGGTCTGGTTGGCAAGATGAGCGACTATGGCTTGCCGGAACCCGAAATCACCCCCTTTGAAAGCCACGGCACTGTCTCGGGCGAATTTCTGCTGCGCGCCGGTTCCGGCGACCTGACCATGAAGCCCGGTGTTGACCGGCTGGACGGTGACGGCGTCGTCTTTGCCGATGGCAGCCGCGAGCAGATCGACGTGATCGTCTGGGCAACGGGCTATGACATCAAATTCCCGTTCTTTGAGGATCCCGGCCTGATCGCCGATGCCGACAACCGGCCGCCGCCCCTCTACAAGCGCATCATGAAACCGGGCGTGCCCGACCTTTTCTACATGGGGCTCGCCCAACCCGTGCCGACCCTCGTCAACTTTGCCGAACAACAATCCAAACTGGTCGGCGCCTATCTGGCGGGCGACTATCTGCCACCGGCTGTCGACGAGATGCAGCGCATCATTGCCGCGGATGAGGACTATTATACCGGCCAATATTACGCGGCCCGCCGCCATACGATCCAGCTCGACTTTGATCATTATTGCCGTGCCCTGAAGAAGGAACTGGCCAAGGGGGCCAAGCGGGCGGCGGCTAAGGGCAACCCCGTGCCTGTGCCCGGCAGGGCGACCGCCGCTGCATGAAGCGTGTCGCCCTCTCGCTATTCCTGGCAAGTTTCCCGGCGCCCGCCTTTGCGCAGGCGCTCGTCGTCCTCGGCGAAAATGAAGGCGGTCGCCAGATCCTGGTCGACGTGACCAGCCTGAAACCCTCGGCACCGATCTTTGGCCTACGCGATTTTCCGGTGATGCAGGTCTTTGTCGAGATGCGGAACAGTGCAGGCCGGGGCAGCGTGGAGCGCGTGCGCTATAGCTTTGATTGTGCGCGCCGCACCCTTGCGACATTGACCTATGCGCGCACCGTGAATGGCCGGAGATCGCACGATTGGGCGGGGGCAGATGTGGCCCTGAAATATGAACCTGTCGCCCCGGGATCGCTGGTCGAACAGGCGATGGTCTATGCCTGCAATGGCGGCAAGTTTCCAAAGCGTCCGCCACTGCCCTCGATGTCCGGAAACCCAGACCCAAATGCCGATAATGAAGACAAGGATGGCGATGGTGGTTGAGGCGTCGCGACGCCTAACCGACATACGATTTCTTCGCGTTGGCATCCGCGTTCACAAACTGCTAGCGCAGTAAAATGCCAGCCAGCGCCGCTTCCGCGTCCCGGGAAATTTTGACCCGCCTCCATGAAGTGATGGCAGCGCGGACCAGTGCGCAGGCCAAGCTGAACCGCGTGGTCGCCATCATCGCTGATGTTCTGCAAAGCGAAGTCTGCTCCATCTATCTGCGGCGCGATGGCTTGCTGGAACTTTTCGCGACCAAAGGCCTGAAGCAAGAGGCCGTCCACGTCACCAAGATGGCATTGGGCGAAGGTCTGGTCGGCACAATTGCCGAACAGATATCAACGCTCAACCTTGACGAAGCGACGAGCCACCCGGACTTTGCCTATAAGCCGGAAACGGGCGAAGACCTGTTCCACAGCTTTGCCGGTGTCCCCATCATCCGCAAGGAAGATGCCGTCGGCGTCGTCTGCGTCCAGCATGTCGACCCGCGCAAATATGCCGAGGAAGAAATTGAGGCGCTGCAAACCGTCGCCATGGTTCTGTCGGAACTGATCGCCAATGCCGGGCTGATCGATAATGAAGAACGCCGCGGTTCCAAGGTGCAGGACACGTCCGCCCATAGCCTGTCCGGGCTTAAGCTGGTCGATGGCATGGCCTCGGGCCGTGCCGTATTCCACCAGCCGCGCGTCACCATTGAACACACTGTTGCTGAAGACACCGAAGCGGAGCGCCACCGCGTCTATGCCGCCTTTGACAAGATGCGCGAGCAGATTGAGCGCATGGCCAGCGAAGCCGAATTCGGCGTCGAAGGTGAGCATCGCGAAGTGCTCGAGATGTATAAGATGTTCGCCTATGATGAAGGCTGGCGTCGGCGCATCAACGAAGCCATCGACAGTGGTCTGACTGCAGAGGCCGCGATTGAACGCGTGCAGCAGCGCACCCGCATGCGGATGCGTCAGATCGACGATCCCTTGCTGGCGGACCGGATGCACGATCTGGAAGACATGGCGAACCGCCTGCTCCGTATCGTCTCCGGCCAATTGGGGTCTGCCGCACAAGCGGGTCTGCGCCATGACACGATCCTTATTGCCCGCAACCTGGGGCCGGCCGAACTGCTGGAATATGACCGGCGGCGCCTGAAAGGCGTCATCCTTGAAGAAGGCTCGCTGACCGCGCACGTCACCATCGTCGCGCGTGCGATGGGCGTCCCTGTTCTTGGCCGCGTGCGCAACGTCCGACGTATCATCGGCGAAGGCGATCTTGTCCTTCTTGACGTCGGCAAGGCCTCTGCCTTTGTCCGGCCCAGCGCCGCAATGGAGGAAGCCTTTGAGGCACGGCTGGAAACATCCCAGAAGCGGCGTGCCGCTTATGCCGCGATGCGCAACCAGCCGCCCGTCACCTTGGATGATGCCCGCATCACCCTGATGGTGAACGCCGGCCTGCGGGATGATGTGGCCCAACTCGACGTGACAGGTGCCGACGGCATCGGCCTGTTCCGCACTGAATTCCAGTTCCTCGTATCCGCCACCATGCCGCAGCGCGAACGCCAGCAGCGCCTGTACCGCGATGTATTGGATGCGGCGGGCGACCGGCCAGTCATCTTCCGGACTGTCGATATCGGCGGAGACAAGGCCCTGCCCTATCTGCGGATCGACACCGGCGAAGAAGAAAACCCCGCCATGGGGTGGCGCGCCATCCGCCTGGCACTGGAACGCGACGGCCTCATGAAGGCACAGGCGCGCGCCTTGCTGGAGGCAGCTGCGGGCCGCACACTCAGCGTCATGTTCCCGATGGTGTCCGAACCTTGGGAATTTGACGAAGCGCGCGCGATTTTTGAACGCCAGCGGGAATGGATCGCAAAGCAGGGCCGCGCGACCCCGACCCGCATCCGATATGGGACGATGCTGGAGGTGCCGGCACTTGCCGAAACGTTGGACATGATCCTGCCTAAGCTCGATTTTCTGTCAATTGGGACCAACGACCTGACGCAGTTCCTGTTCGCGGCTGACCGCGCCAATCCTAAGCTGGCAGAGCGCTATGACTGGCTGTCGCCTGCGATCCTTCGATTCATCCGCCGCGTGACTCGCGAATGCCAAGCAGCAGACGTGCCTGTCACAATTTGCGGAGAAATGGGCGGAAGAACGCTGGAGGCGATGGCGCTTATTGGCATTGGCATCGAACGTCTTTCCATTACACCGGCAGCCATCGCGCCTGTCAAAGCAATGGTGCGCTCCCTAAACATTTGTGATACCAAGGAAATTATGGAAACCCTGTTGGCGCATCCGCCTGCAGACATCAGGGCCACTCTCATCGAGTGGGCACGAGAGAAGAATGTAGAGATCGTTTAGCACCAAATTGGCAGGGCATTGACACCCGCGTTCAAGCTTGGGAAAGCGGCGTTCGGGGCCTGCGTAGTTGGGGAGTATATAATGACCGAAGCCGAGGGTGGGTCAGATCCGCTCATTGTTGAACGTGTGGGTGATAAGCTGAGAGCGGCGCGCACTTCGGTCGGCCTCGATCTGGCTGATATTGCCACGAAAACCCGAATCCCTCAGCGTCACCTCGAAGCCATAGAATCAGGCGACTATTCCGCCTTACCGTCCATCACTTATGCTGTCGGTTTCGTGAAAGCCTATGCCCGCGCCGTCGGTGCCGATGAGGTTGGGCTGGCCAAATGCCTCCGCGCTGAACTCGGCCATGATGGTGAAAACCGTCACGCCCAGCTGGATGACGACATCGCCGATCCCGCCCGGGTGCCGCCCCGCTGGCTTGCCTGGAGTGCTGCCCTCATCGTGATCCTGATCGCGGCGGGCTATGGCATATGGCGCAGCGGCGCCTTGGAAACTGGGCCCGCAGCGATCGCCACTGAAGCACCTGAACCCGCCAACAGCATCACAATTGCCGCACCGCAGCCCAAGCCGGTCGCAGGTCCTGTTGTGCTGACGGCGCAAGATGACGTCTGGTTCCGCATCTACGACAAGAATGACAAGGTCCTGTTTGAAGGCGTGAAGAAGAAGGGCGAGACCTATCCGGTGCCCACCGACGCCGACACGCCGATGATCCGGACGGGTCGGGCTGATCAGATTGCCGTCACAGTCGGCGGACAGGCTGTTCCGGCGCTTGGTCCAGCGGAGGCGACCGTAAAGGACGTCGTGCTGACTGGCCCCGCACTGGTCGCAAGGCCAGCACCGGCAGCCGCAACCACCGCCCCGCCGTCAACAGGTGCGGCGGCCCGGCCTTGATTGCCGGTCCACTCTGGTTCAGAGATCAACAAGATTAGGTCGCGAGGGGAATAACCAGTCATGCGTCATGCTTTGATTTCGATTGCCCTGTTGTCGGCTGTCGCTGCAGCGCCTTTGGCCGCGCAGGACGGTGCCGTCGAACTTCGGGTTGGAAAACTTGAAAAGGAAATGAAGGCCGTTCAGCGCAAGGTCTTTCCAACAGGCGTGCCTGTGCAGCCGGAAATTGGCCCGCTGGATACCGGCGACGCCGGAGCGGCCCCCGCCTCCACCCCGCTCAACGACCTAAGCGCCCGCGTGGACTCGCTTGAAGCGCAGCTCAAGATGCTGACCGGACAGGTTGAGACCGATGGCAATCGCCTGAAGAAGCTTGAGGAAGCCTTCAAGACCTATCAGGGCACAACCGATGCGCGACTGAAGACGCTGGAGCCCATCGTTCCCGAGGTCGCGCCACCCGCTGCCGCCCCGCTCGTTGCAAAACCTGTCGCCCTCGTCCCCGCAGCGGTGGCCGAAACGCTGAAGCCTGCCCCGACCAAGCCCAAAGTCGACGCCCCTGCGGCCACGACCACAAAAGCCGTGACGCCTGCAAAGACAGACCCCAAGCGCAAGGCGCTGGTCGACGCTGTGGAGATCCCGGCGACGGGCGACGCAGCAGAAGATGCCTATACCTATGGCTTCCGCCTCTGGACGGCCAAGCTCTACCCCGAAGCGCAGGTGAAGCTGAAGGAATTCTCCGCCAAATATCCCAAGCACAAGCGCGCGAGCTTTGCCCAGAACCTTCTTGGCCGGGCCTATCTGGATGAAGGGAAACCTGCGCTGGCGTCGGTTGCCTTTTATGACAATTACACCAAAAATCCGAAGGGTGAACGTGCGTCGGAAAGCCTCTATTATCTGGGCGTTGCTCTGACGCGCCTCAAGAAGCTGCCCGATGCCTGCAAGGTGTTTGACGAGTTCAAGGACGTCTATGGGGCCAGCGCGGCCGCAGACCTGAAGGCTCGTGTCGCCAAAGCCCGCACAGACGCGAGTTGTTCCGCCTGATCCGACAAAATTAGCCAAAGCGGCGATAAAGCGCGTGACATCTCAGGGCGGGTCGCGGCACACTCTGGGTTGTGAATCAGGTCCGCACTCTCGACGAAACTGCCGCCACCCGCTTTCTGCGTGATTTTCGGGCTGTTGCCGGATCCGGCAAAAAGCGCGTCGGGCTTGCAGTGTCCGGCGGGCCGGACAGCCTTGCCCTCCTGTTGCTGGCCGCCAAAACGCTGGACCATGTTGAGGCGGCGACCGTGGATCATGGCCTGCGCCCGGAAGCGGCCTCCGAAGCCCGCTATGTCTCCGGTATCGCCAAGGCGCTCGCCGTCCGCCACAGCATTCTCACATTGCCGCCCAAGCCCCCCGGCAACACATCTGCCTGGGCCCGCAGGCAGCGCTATGAAGTGCTGGAAAAATGGGCCGATGCGCTGGAGCTTGACCTTATCCTCACGGCACATCACGCCGATGACCAGCTGGAAACCATGCTCATGCGCCTCAATCGCGGGGCAGGCGTGGGCGGCATGGCTGGCATCCGGACGCTGCGCGGACGCATCGCCCGTCCGCTGATGGCCTGGCGTAAGGCAGAGCTGGTCGCGCTGCTCAAAGCACAGGGCATTGAGGCCGTTGATGACCCCTCAAATCATGATGACCGCTATGACCGCGCACGGTTGCGGCGGGCGCTGGAACAGGCCAGCTGGCTGGATCCGGCCGGTGCGGTGCGGGCGGGGTCGGCCCTTGCGTCGGCAGATCAGGCTCTGGACTGGGCGGCTGATGATTATCTGTCGCGGCGCGGTACACTTGCGCTCGGCATCGTCTCGCTGGATGCCAAGGGCCTGCCGCATGAGCTTGTCCGCCGCATTGTCGTAAAATGCATGGCTCAGGTGATGCCAGGGGCCGCGCCCCGCAGCGATGACCTTGACCGGATGATTGGGGCGCTCTGGGCCCGCAAAGTCTGCACCCTTGCCGGGGTCAAATGCTCAGGGGGCGACTTCTGGACATTCCAAAAAGCGCCACCCCGCCGCAAAAACGAGCGGATTTGCTGATTCTTTGCATTGTTATTAAGTTTGGCGTGCTTATCTAGGCCGCACGAAAGGCGGAATAAACATGGATGATGACAAGGGCCCCAATATGTCCCCGTGGATGCGGAGCCTCGCAATCTGGGTCGCGATTCTAGCGGCACTGGCGCTGTTTGTTTCAATTTTCGAAGGACGCAGTTCCACTGCGGCTGGCGACGTTATCGCCTATTCGGACTTTATTTCACGCGTCGACCAAGGTTCGGTCAAATCCGTCGTGCAGGCAGGTGACGTCGTCACCGGCACGCTCAAAAATGGTGAAGAATTCCGCACCTATGCCGTGCCTGATCCGCAATTTGCCCAGCGTATGCTGCAGGCCGGCGTTGAATTCACCGGCAAGCCGGAAGAAAGCCCGAGCTTCCTTCAGTTCCTGATCTACCAGTCGCTGCCGATTTTGCTGTTCTTGGGCATTGGCTTCCTCATCATGCGCCAGATGCAAAAGGGGGCCGGCTCCGGCGCGATGGGCTTCGGCAAATCGCGCGCAAAGATGCTCACCGAAAAGCAGGGCCGCGTCACCTTTGATGATGTCGCCGGCATTGATGAAGCGCGTGAGGAGCTTCAGGAAATCGTCGACTTCCTGAAAGACCCGGGCAAATTTTCCCGCTTGGGCGGCAAGATTCCCAAGGGCGCGCTGCTCGTCGGCTCGCCCGGCACCGGTAAGACATTGCTCGCCCGCGCGATTGCCGGGGAAGCCAATGTGCCGTTCTTCACCATTTCAGGCTCTGACTTTGTCGAAATGTTCGTCGGCGTCGGCGCCAGCCGCGTGCGCGACATGTTTGAACAGGCGAAGAAATCCGCCCCCTGCATCGTCTTCATTGATGAAATCGACGCCGTTGGCCGTCACCGTGGCGCAGGCCTTGGCAACGGCAATGACGAGCGTGAACAGACGCTCAACCAGCTGCTGGTTGAGATGGACGGCTTTGAGGCGAATGAAGGCATCATCATCATCGCGGCGACCAACCGCCCCGACGTGCTGGACCCTGCCCTTCTGCGTCCCGGCCGTTTCGACCGTCAGGTCGTCGTGCCGCGGCCCGACATTGAAGGCCGTGAAAAGATCCTTGCCGTCCACATGAAGAAGGTGCCGCTGGCGCCTGACGTCGACGCCCGCGTTATTGCGCGCGGCACGCCGGGCTTCTCGGGCGCCGATCTTGCCAACCTCGTCAATGAAGCCGCACTCACCGCTGCCCGCAAGGGCAAGCGTTTGGTCGCCATGGCTGAATTTGAAGAGGCCAAGGACAAGGTCATGATGGGCAGCGAACGCAAGTCCATGGTCATGACCGAGGACGAAAAGCGCATGACCGCCTTCCACGAAGCCGGCCACGCCATCGTCTCGATCAATGAACCCGCGTCCGACCCGATCCACAAGGCAACGATCATCCCGCGCGGCCGTGCGCTGGGCATGGTCATGCGCCTGCCGGAACGCGACAATTACAGCTATCACCGTGACAAGATGTACGCGAACCTCTCGGTCGCGATGGGCGGTCGTGTCGCTGAAGAGCTGATCTTTGGTTACGACAAAGTCTCGTCCGGCGCATCGTCGGACATCCAGTACGCCACGGGCTTGGCCCGCGACATGGTCACGCGCTGGGGCATGTCCGACGTGCTCGGTCCCCTGCAATATGCCGAAGCCGATGAGGAAGTGTTCCTTGGCTATTCGATGAACCGCAGCCGTCAGATGTCGAACGAGACAGCTGTGATGATCGATCAGGAGATCAAGCGGATCGTCGAAGGCGGTTATAATCAGGCCAAGAAGCTGCTGACCAAGCACAAGAAGCAGCTGCATGCTCTGGCCGAAGCGCTGCTGGAATATGAAACAATGTCGGGCGATGAGATCAAGGCCCTGCTTGCGGACGGCACCAAGCCGGACCGGTCGGGCATTGACCGCAACACCCCGCGTCCGCTGGGCAAGGGCGGTACATCTATTCCCAAGACGCGCCGTACCAATGTCGGCGGACCCGCAGCCGAAGGGGCCTGACCCCTTTTGCCGGAAATCTATTGCGATGAGTCCGGGGGCGTCGGACGCAATGTCATGACGCTCGCGGGCCTTTGCATTGATCCGGCAGAGGCAGACGCGATCATTGCCCGCTTTCGGGCGGTGACAGGGATTACGAGCGAGATAAAGGGAAGCCGCATCGGCCTTGGCGAGCGCGGACTGCTGTTCGAGCTCCTTGAAAAATCGCATGCGACGGCCACAATCGGGATCGCGCTTTCAGCAACGCGGCCCGCGCTGGGCATGGATCGCGGCGACCATGACATCGACATCTATGCAGCCCTGTTGGAAGACGTGGTCGGCGCCATGCTGCCGGCTGCCGGCGAATGCGCAAAGGTGGTCATTGATGATGGCCGCTACGGGGCGGACACCTTAGCGCACATCCGATCAGACATTGGCGACCTCGTCGGCCCGTGTGGTTCAGCGCAGCTTGAACTCAGCCACCGGGCCGCAGGCCTGCAATTGGCCGATGTGATTGCCAACAGCTTCTTCACCCGCGCTTTGCCCGGCGAACGTCAGGCGCGGATGTCGGCCATCGTCACCCCGATGATGGAGGCCGGGCGTATCACGATGCGGATCCTAGCCGGCGAGCCCCATGGTCAGAATGAAGGCAAAGAACAGGCTGAGCGCCGTCACCGCAAAGGTTGATAGAAACATCGTGCGCCAGATCGCGCCGAAGCGGGTGAGCCCATAGGCCTGCTTCAACTGCCGATACATATGGACCAGCGGATAGAGGGTGAGCGCCAAGCCGCCGATCACTTCTGTGGCCGGAAACTGGATCGCGACCACACAGACCGTCGTCAGCATCATCATGAAGGCGATGGAGTAGGTGACAAACACCGCGTGATCGAACACGAAAAATTGCCGCCGCCAGAAAAACAACAGCCAGAGGAACGGGGTCGACAGCGGGATCAGCGCCCAGCTGAACTTATAAGCGTTGGACTGCAGCTTGTAGATCAGCAGTTGCGGGTTTTTGGCCGCGTGCTTGATCGCTTCCTGAATGGCCGGCCAGCCGAAATTGAGGTTTACTTTGTCGACCTTGAACGCGCCATCGCCATCATTGGAAGACGCGGCCGTCATTACCGCCAGCCCCGTTTTTAGCCCATCTATCTCGTTCTGAATGTCCTCGATTGGCTGCCCGGCCTTGAGCGCGTCGGCCTTCTGCGCTTCCAGCTCCGCAATGCCTGCTTCCATCTTACGCTGGTTCACGGCCAGCCGCCTTTTGGTGAGGGCCTCGGCAGACACCTCGATATTTCTATCCTGCTCAATTTTGGCGAGGAGCGCGCGCGTCCGCCCGATTTCACCTTCGATCCAGTCCGTCCGCGCACGGCGCGCCTCGGCGTTACGTCGCAGGACGACAAGCTCTTCTATCTTGGTGCGCAGTTCCTGCCTGTCTTCATCCAGCGCGGCCACCGCCTCCTTGGGCGTCGGGGCCTTTTCAGTCGCCGTCCCCTTGGGGGTGACCCAGCTGAAAATGGCGAACATCAGGAACACGCTGAACAGGAAGAGCGCAAAGGGCGAGACAAACTTCGCCCGCTCGCCATGGATGTAACGGCGCGTCAGATGCCCGGGGTTCCAGACAAGCAAGGGCAAGGTCCGCCAGATTTTCCCGTCGAAATGGAACACGCTGTGAGCCAGGTCGTGCCAGAATGCCCCCAAGCTGCGGTGAAGATGCAGCTTCTGTCCGCAGGCCGCGCAAAAGGCGCCGGACACCTCTGCACCGCAATTGAGGCAGGTGCCGTCTTGGCCCTCATGCGCCTCACCGGCCTGTGGTTCGACAGCGCGGGCCAGCAGCCCGCCTGTCACAACATCACCCATTGCCTCAATATCACCCGCCATGGGATAAGTATTGCAGCCGGACCCGCGCTTGTCATCGCTTTTGCGTTTTGAATGCCGCTTTGCTAACCGGCTTCCATGCAGACGAGCGACAACACCGCACAGCAACTGATTGCTGAAATGGGCCAAAAAGCACGCGCCGCCAGCGCCTTGCTGGCCAATGTGCCGGTGGCGCGCAAGGCCGATGCGCTCAATCTCGCCGCTGCGGAACTGCGGGCCCGCGCCGATGAGATTCTGGCGGCCAATCAACGCGACATTCAAGCCGGAGAACAGGCTGGACTGTCCGGCGCCATGCTGGACCGGCTGCGCCTGACACCCGAGCGGCTGGACGGCATCGCCGCAGCGGTGGATGCCGTCGCCGTCCTGCGTGATCCCGTCGGCATGGTGATTGATGAAGCCGTGCGGCCCAATGGCCTTCACCTCTCCCGCGTGCGGGTGCCACTGGGCGTCATCGGCATCATCTATGAAAGCCGCCCCAATGTGACGGCAGACGCTGCTGCCCTGTGCCTTAAATCGGGCAATGCGGCCATCCTGCGCGGCGGGACGGAGGCGGTGCACAGCAACCGCGCCATTTACGCCGCGCTGCGGGCCGGGCTCATCAAGGGTGGCCTGCCCGAAGACGCGATCCAGCTTGTCCCGACGCAGGACCGCGCCGCTGTCGGCGCCATGCTCGCAGCACATGGCCTGATCGACATCATCATTCCGCGTGGTGGCAAGGCGCTGGTCGCCCGCGTGCAGGAGGAAGCGCGCGTGCCTGTGCTCGCGCACCTCGACGGCATTTGCCACACCTACATCCACCCGCAGGCTGACCCCGCAAAGGCGCGCGATATTGCGCTCAACGCCAAGATGCGGCGCACCGGCATTTGCGGGTCGATGGAGACCCTCCTCATCGACCGTCATTTTGCGGATCCGACACCGGTTGTGGCGGCATTGCTCGACGCCGGATGCGAAGTGCGTGGCACGCCTGAGGTGCGCGCGCTCGACGCCCGCATCACACCCGCGCGTGACGAAGACTGGACCACCGAATATCTCGATGCGATCTGCTCGGTCGCGTTTGTGGACGGCGTTGAGGCCGCAATTGCCCATATCAACACCAACGGCTCCCACCATACCGACGCCATCGTCACCGAAGACGCGAGCGCCGCCGAAGCCTTTTTGAACGGCGTCGATTCAGCGATTGTGATGTGGAACGCCTCCACCCAGTTCGCCGATGGCGGTGAATTTGGGCTGGGCGCCGAAATCGGCATCGCCACAGGCCGGCTCCACGCGCGCGGGCCGGTCGCACTGGAAGGGCTGACGACCTATAAATGGGTCGTGCGCGGCACCGGGCAGACCCGGCCCTGATCCGCACCGGACTTCTCGGCGGGTCATTCAATCCTGCCCATGCGGGCCACCGCCACATCAGCTTGCTGGCGGCCAAGGCGCTGGGGCTGGATGAGGTCTGGTGGCTCGTCTCTCCGGGCAATCCGCTGAAGCCAAAGGGGGGGATGGCCCCGCTTGTGGTTCGGCTTCGGTCCGCACGCAAAGTGGCGCGGCGCAGCATCATCCGCCCAACCGCGATCGAGCAGCAACTCGGCACCCGCTTCACGGTGGACACGCTTGCCGCGCTCAAGAAGCGCCACCCCGAACGCGCCTTCATCTGGCTGATGGGGGGCGACAATCTCGCCCAGTTCCACCAGTGGCGCGACTGGCGGCGGATCGCCAAAACGATGCCGATTGCAGTTCTGGCCCGCCCGGGGTATGACGATGTCGCCCGTGCGAGCCGCGCAATGGGATGGCTGCGGGGATTCGTCCAACCCCGACATGCTGCGATCGACTGGACGACGTGGAGACCGCCGGCGCTCGTGCTGTTGCGCTTTCGCCCCGATAAACACTCCGCAACGGCGCTGCGACGGGATCATCCCGATTGGGCGCTTCCCTTCTCCCAGACCCCCACACGCGACGCGATAACGCGGCGCATGGTATATTGAGGATCCATTTTGTCCGCTTCCCCCAAACGTAAGGCCGCCGCTCCAACCGATTCGGTCGACGCCCTTCACAAGATGATTCTCCAGTCTTTGGAAGACGATCAGGCGGTTGAAACCATCTCGATCCCGCTTGCCGGAAAGACAGCCATCGCGGACCATATGGTGATCGCGAGCGGCCGGTCGACGCGTCAGGTCTCCTCCATGGCGCAAAAGCTTCAGCAGAAGATGAAGACCGAGTTCGGCGTTCTCGCCCGCGTCGAAGGCCTGCAAACGGCGGATTGGGTGCTGATCGATGCCGGCGATGTCATCATCCACCTGTTCCGCCCGGAAGTGCGCAGCTTCTACAATCTGGAGCGCATGTGGGCGTTTGGTGACGCCCCGCCCGCCAATTGAAGCTGCACATCATCGCCCGCGGCAAGATCGGGCGCGGACCTGAGGCTGATCTGATTGAGCGCTATGCCAAGCGCATCACTTGGCCGTTCCAGATCACCGAATTGCCCGATATGGGCGGCAAACAACCACCTGTCGCCCCTGGCACAATCGTCGTGACGATGGATGAGACCGGGGAACAACTCACCTCGTCCGCCTTTGCCAAGAAGATCGAACATTGGCGCGATACGGGGACGCGCGAGCTGCGCTTTCTGATCGGCGCGGCCGATGGCCTGACGCCGGAGGAGCGCGCGTCGGCCAGCCTGAGCATCGCGTTCGGCAAGGCGACTTGGCCGCACATGCTGGCCCGCGCGATGTTGGTGGAGCAACTCTACCGCGCGACGAGCATTATCGCCGGGCATCCCTATCACCGCGAGGGGTGAGGGCCTCAGGCCCCATAACCTCCCCGTCGCCCCGTGCTTGACACGGGGCTAGGCTTTTCTTGGACCTACTCATTTCGCATGATGCCCGATTGGCCAACCTTTGGCCTTCAAATGCGGCTAACCAAGGGGCTGAAATCGGACAGAGGTTAAGCCAAGCCCCGTGTCAAGCACGGGGCGACGGGTGAGTGAAGGCGAATCTATCGCCGCCGCCTATGCCCCCCGCTCCCGCGCGACCTCACGCCAGCCGATATCACGACGGCAGAACCCGCTGGGAAACACGATGGCGTCCACAGCCGCATAGGCCTTTGCCTGCGCTTCGGTGGCGGTCTTGCCGCGTCCGGTCACGTTGAGCACGCGCCCGCCATTGGCGACGAGCTGGCCATCCTTCATGGCGGTGCCTGCGTGGAAGATCTTGGCGTCGGCCTGCGCGGGCAGCGTGATCGCGCCACCTTTTTCGGGCGTGCCGGGATAGCCCTTGGCGGCCATCACAACGGTGAGCGCGGTATCGTCTGAGAAGCGCGGCGCCTCGGCCTCGGCCAGCCGTTCCTGCGCAATGGCGAGCAGCAGCGCCGCCAGATCGCCTTCGAAGCGCGACATCAGCACCTGGCATTCGGGGTCACCGAAGCGCGCATTATATTCGATCAGCTTGGGGCCCTGATCCGTCAGCATCAGCCCGGCATAGAGTACACCCGAATAGGGGTTCCCCTCCGCCGCCATGGCCGCGACGGTGGGTTCGACAATCTCGCGCATCACGCGGGCTTCAAGTTCGGGCGTCAGCACCGGCGCGGGGGAGTAGGCGCCCATACCGCCGGTGTTCGGCCCGACATCGCCATCACCAACGCGCTTGTGATCTTGAGCCGAACCAAAGGCAACGACGCTCTTGCCATCGGTCAGTGCGAAGAAGCTCGCTTCCTCGCCGACCATGAACTCTTCGATCACGACCTCTGCACCGGCGTCGCCAAAGCTGCCATCGAACATGTCTTCAATCGCAGCGGCGGCATCTGCTGCGGTCTCGGCAATGATCACGCCCTTGCCCGCAGCGAGGCCATCGGCCTTGATGACGACCGGCAGGCCGAAGCGCGCTAGATCAGCGAGTGCCGCTGCCTTGTCCGTATGGCGCGCATAGCCTGCGGTCGGGATGTTCGCGCGCGTGCACAGGTCTTTCGTAAAGCCCTTGGAGCCTTCCAATTGCGCGGCCTTTGCATTGGGGCCAAACACCGGCACGCCAGCTGCACGCAGGCTATCCCCCAGTCCATCGACCAAAGGCGCTTCCGGTCCGATGACGACCAGGCCAACCAGCTTGTCCGCACAAAAGGCGATGACAGCGGCATGATCCATCACGTCAAGCGCCACCAGCGTCGCCTCTTCGGCAATGCCGGGGTTGCCGGGCGCGGCATAGAGTGTATCGCAGGAAGGAGATTGCGTGAGCTTCCATGCCAGCGCATGTTCACGCCCGCCGCTCCCGATCAGAAGGATGTTCATGCCCGCCGAAATGCCCTTTGATGATGTGCCCGAAGGCAAGATGGGCCTGTTAGCGGGGGAACGCGCAGGCGACAATGCAGGTGCGCTGTCCGTCAGTGAAATATCCAACCTGCTGAAGCGCCATGTGGAGCAGGGCTTCTCCCATGTCCGCATCCGGGGCGAGATTTCGGGCTTCAAACGCGCGGCCTCCGGCCATCTCTATCTCGCGCTCAAGGACGAGAACGCCGTGATCGACGGCATCATGTGGAAGGGGAGCGCAGCGCGGCTCGCCTTTAACGCGCAGGACGGCGTCGAGGTCATCGCCACCGGCAAGCTCACCACCTATCCGGGCCGGTCCAAATATCAGATCGTCATTGAGACGATGGAAATTGCGGGCGAGGGCGCGCTGCTCGCGCTCCTTGAAAAGCTCAAGGCCAAGCTCGCTGCCGAAGGGCTGTTCTCGGCTGAACGCAAACGCGACCTGCCTTTCCTGCCGCGCACCATTGGTGTCGTGACGTCGCCCACCGGCGCCGTCATCCGCGACATCCTCCACCGGCTTGCCGACCGTTGCCCGACGCGGGTGATCGTCTGGCCGGTGCTGGTGCAAGGACCGGGCTCTGCCGAACAGGTTGCCGCTGCCGTCAACGGCTTCTCCGCCATGCAAGGGGTGGACCGACCCGACCTCGTCATCGTCGCACGCGGGGGCGGGTCTATTGAGGACCTTTGGGGCTTTAATGAGGAAGTCGTCGTCCGGGCGGTGGCCGCCTGCACGATCCCCATCATCTCTGCTGTCGGGCATGAGACCGATACGACGCTCTGTGACCATGCTGCAGACGTGCGGGCCCCAACGCCGACTGCCGCTGCCGAAATGGCCGTACCGGTGCGTACGGAGCTTCTGGCGGGCTTGCAGAGCTATGGCGCACGCTCCTTGCGCTGCGTCCAGCGCTACCGCGAGCGGGCAGGCGAAAAGCTGGACAATGCCACGCGCCGCCTGCCGACGCCCGAAACACTGCTCGGCCCGCAAAGCCAGAAGGTGGATGAGATGGGGGAGCGGCTGAAGCGTGGCCTGTCACATGTCGTTGCCGATGCGCGGGGGGAATTGGCTCAGGTCGCAGGCGCGCTTCGCCCGACCATGTTGTCGCAGCGGCTCGACAATGCCCGCATCCGCCTTGATCAATTGTGGCGCGTCGCAACCTCGCTCAACCCGGATCGCGTGCTGGAACGCGGCTATGCCCGGGTCGAAAGGCGCGCCGGGGGAACAGTCATCTCCGCCGCCGATGCCAAGGCCGCAGGGGCGCTGGTCCTGCGCTTTGCCGATGGATCGGTCGACGCACGGGTTGAGCGCGCGGGCGCTGCGCCTTATGTGAAGGACAAGCCCGAACAGCCTGATCTGTTCTGAATGAAGGAAACCAAATGTTGATGTCGCAAGGCCGCCCCGCTCGATTGTTTTACATGGCGAACGGATTTCGCGTGCTGGCCCAAGGGGATCATGTGGTGTGCGCAAAGACGGGCCATCCCGTCCCCCTCGAATCGCTACGCTATTGGAGTGTCGCAAAGCAGGAAGCCTATTCTACCGCCGAAATTGCAGCCAGAGCCGCCGTCGAGGGATGATCCTGCTGCGGACCGCGCTGGTCGCCCTGTTGCTGGGCACAATTCCGGGCAGCTGCATCGGCGCTCCAGCGTCCAATGTTCGCGCAAGCCAATCTGCCCTTCCCCTCCCCTCAGCGCGCCCCGCAGAACCTGCCCCGCCCGTTGCTCTGGGCGTCTTCCGGTTGAACCAGCCTGCACAACAGGGCAGCTATGCTCTCGGCTGGGCACCCAAAGGCACCGTCCGTCTGGTTATTGAAGGCGCAGACGTCCGCTTTGCCGCCGATGGCCGCTTTGGCATCGGCTTTGGGCGGGACCATCAACCGACAGCGACCATTACCGCCTTTCTGGCCGATGGGCGCGCCGTGACGGACAAGATCAGTGTAGCGCCCCGCCAATGGCGGATTGAAAACCTGAAAACGCTACGCCGCTATTCCCAACCCTCTGCCGAGTTTCAGGCGCGCAGGCCCGGCGAGCTGGCACAGATCAACGCGGCACGGCGCATGGTCGTGGACGCCGATGGCTGGCGGCAGAGGTTCATATGGCCCGCCAAGGGCCGCATCAGCGGCGTGTTTGGATCGCAACGCATTTACGCCGGAGAACCGGGCGCGCCACACAATGGCGTTGATGTGGCAGGCGGCACCGGTGCACCTGTCTACGCCCCTGCCAATGGCGTCGTAACACTCGCTGCCGCCAGCCCCTTCACGCTGGAAGGCAATCTGCTGATGATCGACCATGGCGGGGGGCTCAACAGCGCGTTCCTGCATCTGTCGCGCATCGATGTGAAAAAGGGCGATGTGGTCCGGCAGGGCCAACTGATCGGCGCCATCGGCGCGACGGGGCGCGCGACAGGGCCGCATCTGCACTGGGGCATGAAATGGAATGAGGAGCGGATTGATCCGCAAACCCTCGTGGGGGCAATGCCCGCGCCGTAAATTTGGCGCGCGCAATTGGCTGGCCCTTATAAAATAAGGGCCGGACCAATACACCGGTCCGGCCCCTACCCCCCAAGTACGCGACCCTGGGGCCCCTTCCCCCCGTTGCCGCTGCAGATCTATCCAATCTGCAACGAAGGCCCGGCCTGCCCTTGGGCGAGACCGGGACCAGGTTCCCGATGAGCGTTACGCAAGCCCCTATGCTACACGGGCCAGCCCATCGGGAGGGGTCAGGAATTCTTGATCAGCAGCGTCCGCGATCATCGGATTTGTCGATGGCGCGGCCCGCAAGGGCACCGACACCAGCCCCGACAATCGCGCCTGCCGTGCGGTCTCCACGATACCCGACGATCGACCGGCCAAGCAGGCCACCGGCCACTGCACCGATGATCAGTCCGGTCTTGCCCTTGCCGCAGCGCTGACCGCGATAGCGATAGGACTGGTCACGATAGCTGCCGCCATTGTCGTAACGGGCATCATATCGGCCATCATACTGTCCGCCCCGCCTGTCATAGCGCACCCCGCGATAGCCGCGCCGGTCATAATAACCATCGCCATAACCACGCTCCTGATAATAGCCGTCGTCGCCGTGCCCACGGTCATGCGCGAACGCAGGTGCGGCGGGGACAAGGGTCGTCACTGCCATCGCGGCAGCAGCACCCAGATTGACCAGCTTCTTGTTCATCGAACCTCTCCAACTTGACGCAACGCATCGACCAAACACGTCGGCGGTGTCAGGATCATCCCGGCGTCGTCGACACTGGCCTTATGGCCACGCCCGATTGGACCTTTGCTGAATGTGTTCGTTAGCCGCCGTTCAGAATTGAGCGGGGCTAGGAATAGCCTGTCGTTCGGCTAATGGCGGAAGGGATGATGCGCCGGACCAGTCTTGCCCTGCTGTTTTGTGTGCTCCTTTTCTGCGCGTCATCGGCCAAGGTTGGCCAGATGCCGATTGCCCCTCAATGGATACGCATCGCACTCGAGCCGACAAAATTGTCCAAGGACTCGAACCATTTACGGCAGACGGGGAAACTTATTTATCTGGCGGGCTGGGCGATGCGTGCGGACCATCCTGATTTTGGGGGCTGGTCCGCCATGGCGCCGCACAAAGGCGGGCTGCGGCTGATCTCGGATGCAGGCGCCATGCTCGATATCCCATTCCCCACCGGATCGGCGATCACCGGCAGGATTTCGGAAATTCCCAAAGGCTGCGGTTTTCACTGGATCAAAGAAAAGCAGGATTCCGAATCGTTCACCGTTGATCCTGTGAGCAGTCAAAGCTGGATCGGGCTGGAAAACACGAACATGCTGTGCCGCTTCTCCGGCGAGCGCGGGCGTGCCACCTGGATTGCGCGGCCGGAAATGAAAAATTGGCAGATCACCTATGGACCCGAAGCCATGGTGCGGCTGCGCGATGGGCGGATGCTGGTCTTTGCAGAGGCAGACCCCGATGATTCGGGGCAGTTGACGCCAGTGCTCGTCTTCAAAGGCGATCCCCTGAACCCGGCGATCAAACCGGTCACGGCGATCCTGGACCGGCCGCCCGGCTATCTGCCGGTTGATGCAGCGGAGTTGCCTGATGGACGCCTGCTTGTGCTCTATCGCCTGTTTTCGGCCCGGCAGTGGTTCCGCAACCGTCTGTATATCATGGACGTGCCAAAGGCCGTGCACCCCGGTATGCTCCTAAAAGGCAAAGAGATTGCCCGACTGGAGGCGCCGACACTCGTCGATAACTTTGAGGCTCTTGCCGTGACGCAAGAAAAGAGGCGAACCATTATCTGGCTCGCCTCTGATGATAATTTCTGGCCACTCCAGCAGTCTTACCTGCTGAAGTTTGCGCTGAAAGATTAAGCGGCGACCGCCTTCTTGGCGACTTCGCGCTTCAGGCGACGGGCCTTCAGGCTCAGCTTTTCGTCCGAGGTCTTGATCAGCCAGTTGTCGAGGCCGCCGACATGTTCAACCGAACGCAGACCGTTGGTCGAAACACGCAGACGAACGCTCTTTTCAAGCGATTCGGAGATCAGCGTGACATTCTGCAGGTTCGGCAGGAAAGTCCGCTTGGTCTTGTTATTCGCGTGGGAAACGTTGTTGCCCACCTGGCGGCCCTTGCCAGTCAGTTCGCAAATGCGCGACATGTGTGTTCGTCCTGAAGTTGAATCAATGAATTCGGAAAGGCTGCGCACCTAACCGTGGAAGGTGCTTTCGTCAAGCCAAAGGCAGGCTTAAGGCAGGCCCATGGAAATTCCTCTCTCCCCCTTCATGCAACGCGCGCTGGATCTTGCGCAAGAGGCAGCACTGGCCGGCGAAGTCCCCGTGGGGGCTGTCATCGTGCGCAATGGCGTGGAAATCGCCGCTTGCGCCAATGCGATGCGGGCGTTGAAAGACCCGACGGCGCATGCGGAAATGGAGGCCATTCGGGCAGCAGCGCGCGCGATTGGTAATGAACGGCTCGACGATTGCGATCTGTGGGTGACGCTGGAACCCTGCCCGATGTGCGCCGGAGCCATCGCCCATGCGCGAATCGCCCGCGTCTATTATGCAGCGCCCGACCCAAAAGGCGGCGGCGTCGATCATGGACCGCGCATCTTCACCCAGCCAACCTGCCACCACCGGCCCGATGTCTATTCCGGCCTTGGTGAGGCGCAAGCATCGGACCAGCTGCGGGCGTTCTTCGCCGCAAAACGTTAGGCACAATGAACCTTTTGCGCAGACCACTTGAGCCCTTGGCCTAGAATCTGCCATAAGCGCCGCAACCAATGGCCACAGCCCTTCCCATTCCCCTGACCCCGTTCCCCTGGGGCGATATCGCGATCATCCTTGCCTTGATCGCGCTCAACGGCGTTTTGGCCATGTCGGAACTGGCCATTGTCTCCGCCCGCCGGGCCCGATTGGAATCGATCACGAAGAAGAGCCAGCTGCGCGGCGCAAAGACCGCCCTGCTATTGGCATCCAATCCCGGGCGGTTCCTGTCCACCGTTCAGATCGGCATCACGCTGATCGGTATCATCGCGGGTGCTTATTCCGGCGCCAGCCTTGGCGGACCGGTCGCAGAGCGTCTCCTGCTTCTTGGTGTCCCGGCCCAATGGTCTGACGATATCTCCTTCACGCTCGTCGTCGGCCTCACCACCTTCACCTCGCTGATCGTGGGGGAACTGGTGCCCAAGCAATTCGCCCTGCGGGCACCGGAACCGATTGCCGTCGTCATGGCGATGCCGATGGTCGTCCTGTCGCGCGTGACAGCGCCTCTGGTCTGGCTGCTCGATCGCACCAGTGCGCTCATCTTCCGCATCCTCGGCATGAACCGCGAATCGGAAAATCATGTGACGGCGGAAGAGCTGCACCTGATTGTCGCGGAAGCATCTAAGTCCGGGGTGATCGAAGAAAGCGAACGCGCCATTATTTCAGGCGTCGTGCGCCTTGCCGACCGGCCGGTGCGTGAAGTGATGACGCCGCGCACCGAAATTGACTGGCTCGATGAAAAGGCAGACGCCAAAACAATCCATCAGGCCGTCCTTGCCTCCCCGCACAGCCGCCTGCTCATCGCGCGCGGCTCGGTCGATGAAATTGTTGGGGTCGTCTCTGCCCGCGATCTTCTGGCCGCCGAACTCACCGGCAAAAAGCTCGACCTCAAGGCGCTGATGAAGCGCGCACCGATCATCCCCGATCAGGTCGATGCGATGGACGTGTTGGAAGTGCTGCGCGATGCGGATGTGCCCGTCGCCCTAGTTCATGACGAATATGGGCATTTCGAAGGGATCGTCACGCCAGCCGACCTCCTCTCTGCCATAGCCGGGGACTTCGTGTCCGATCAGGATGATGGCGAGGAACCGGCGATCTTTGAACGCGAAGATGGCAGCCTGCTCGTCTCCGGCTGGGCCACCGCCGATGGCCTGTCCGAACGCATTGGCATTAGCCTTGAGGAAGACCGCGACTATGCAACCGTCGCCGGCTTCGTTCTTGATCGCATGAAGCGCATCCCGACCACCGGGGAATCCTTCATCGACCAAGGCTACCGCTTTGAAATCATCGATATGGACGGTCGCAAGATCGACAAAATCCTCGTCGAAACCGCACATTAGAGAAACCTATGACCAGCCTGTCCGATATTCAGGAGGAATATGAATTCCTCGACGGTGACGATCGCTATCGCCTTTTGATCGATCTGGGACGCGAGCTGGAGCCTATGCCCGACGCGCTCAAAACCGACGCGACGCTTGTGCGTGGCTGCTCCGCCAGCGTCTGGGTCTATCCCGCCGCGCAAGACGGGGGTCACCTCCACTTTCTGGCGGACAGCAATGCCGCCATCACCAAGGGCATCATCGCGCTGGTGCTCAAGACGGTGCAGGACGCGCCTGCCGCCGAGATTTTGGCGACTGACATCGAAGGCGCGCTCGCCCCATTTGATCTCAAGAACCAGCTGTCGTCCAACCGGACGCAGGGCATCCCCAATATGATCGCCCTGATCCGCGAGACCGCGGCCCGCGTCGCGGGTTGACAGTCCCTCCGTCCAAGCGGACGATGGATGTATTGATTTGGGGGCACCGCGCATGATCAGATTGCTGATGATTCTCGCAGCTCTCATGGCTGCATCTCCCGCCTTTGCGGCGCGTGATTTCCGCATCGGGCCGGAACGCTTTGCCGAAGCAGAGATCCTCGATGCCCGCGCTGTGGCGTCAGTGGACGGTATGCCGGTGCTGATGATCACACTGGCTGAAACGGCGGCCTCCCGCCTGCATCAGCTCACCCTGTCCATGACGGGTCAGCCGCTGCCCGTGCTGCTCAATGGCAAGGAACTCACCGCCCCCATCGTGCGGGAGCCCATTGCAGGCGGCGTCCTCGAAATTTCCGGCCTGCAGGACTTTCGTGAATGTGAGCGGCTTGCCCGCGAAATCTCCGGCAAGGACCCTGTGCCCGACAGTCTTGAGGACTAGTCAGAGCGCCAGACGGCGCTCCTCAGCGGCGCGCAGCACGTCATAGGCGGCTTGGATCTGGCGGAAGCGCTCGGCGGCCGCGGCATCACCGGGCTTCACATCCGGATGGTTTTCCTTGGCAAGCTTGCGCCAGGCAACGCGCACTGCGTCAAATTCGGCATCAACCTCCAGCCCCAACGCATCGAGCGCACGGAGTTCATCGCGGCTGCGGGAGCCATCACCGGGACCCGCCCAGCCATAATGTTTCGGATCCTGATAGCCCGAGGCATCGCGCCGTTCATTGGCCTCACGCTCGGCGGCTTCTTCGGCCGTCAGTCCGGCGAAGTAATCCCAATTCTTGTTATATTCGCCCGCATGCGTTTCGCAAAACCACCATTTTTCGGGGCTATTGGGTGATTTCGGTGCAGGCCGATCCCCCGGCAAGTCGCAGCCATGTCGATCACACAGGCGCACCTTCACCGCTTCGCTTTCCGCGCCATAGCCGCGCCAGCGCGGGAAACCCCAATCCAATCTGCGTGTCTGTCGGCGTGTCATAAGAGACCAGTCTAGGCGATTCCCGCTTCGCTTGCCACCGCAAAGGGAACGTCAGGCATCCACCCCCAAGGTTTGACAATGGCGCGCCCTGTGGCAGACCGGGCCGCGATCAAAACAACAGGAGGGGTCTCAACATGGTCATCATTCCACGTATTCTCGTCGGCGTCGCCGCACTCGGTTCAATCATCCTCGCGCTTGGCCTCTGGCTGGGTCAGGAACAGGTCATCCCCGCACTTGGCATTGCCACCACCGATCTCGCCGGGGGGTTGGTCGGTCGGGCAACAGTGCGCGCCGACATTGCCGGCCTGTTTGGCGGCATGGGCATCTGCATGTTGATCGCCGTGATCCGGCAAAGCGTGCAGTGGGTGAATGCGGTGCTGGTCTTTGTCGGGGTTGCCATCACGGGCCGCTTTATCGGCCTCGTCATGGATGGCGGCGGCGATGCCGTGATCCAGCCAATCATCGTCGAAGCGGTGACAATCGGCCTTCTGCTCTGGCTGCGGGCGGGTCTGTCAAAGCAAGGCGCTTAGCAGCAATAAGGGGTCGGGCACACGGCGTCCGGCCTCAACTTCATTTGCGATTTGCGGAAATTGGATGCCCCGTGAGGATTCGAACCTCAATAGACGGAGTCAGAGTCCGTAGTCTTACCGTTAGACGACGGGGCATCAGTGAGGGCGGGCAGATAGGTTTTTGACCTGATTCTGTCAACGGGTGCGCAACTTAGGTCGCAAAGCTTGCGGCAATCGCCGTCTGCCCTTAGTCTTGGCCCCAAGTACCGCCGGGCATTTCCCGGACGGAAGTATAAAAGAGTTTGCGGCCAATGGTGGACCAGCCCACCCAGATGCCGCCACCCCGTCGGAATCATGTGGGGACGGGTAAGGCGGCAACATCCCAAGCGGTGAAGACTGCGCCGCGTGACCGCGCGCCGCCCCGCCGTAACTATGCCGCGCTCGACCTTGGCACCAATAACTGCCGCCTACTGATTGCCCGGCCCGAGGGCAGCCGTTTCACCGTGGTGGATGCCTTTTCGCGAATCGTGCGTCTGGGCGAGGGGCTGGCAGCCAATGGCGCAATCAGCCAGGCCGCGATGGACCGGGCGCTCTCTGCCCTTTCCGTCTGCGCGGACAAGCTCGTCAAACGCAATGTCTTCATGGCACGCTCTGTGGCAACCGAAGCGTGTCGGCGGGCAACAAACGGGCAGACCTTTGTCGATCGTGTCTACCGCGAAACAGGCATCAAGCTGGATATCATCGCCCCGCAGGAAGAGGCGCGGCTGGCCGTGCTCGGCTGCCACATTCTTCTGGAAGACGGCGAAGGCGCCGCGCTCATCTTCGACATTGGCGGCGGATCGACCGAGCTGGTGCTGGTGGATACCAGCGGCCCGCACCCCCGCACGCTGGACTGGTGCAGCCTGCCCTGGGGGGTCGTCTCCCTCAGCGAGAGCGTGCCGCATGACAGCCATGATGCCACCGCCCGTGCCGCTGCCTATGAAATGATGTGCGCCAAGGTGCGCGAGGCCATGGGCCCCTTTACCGACCGGCTGGCCGACGCGGCCGCAGAAGCGCCCCGTCTGCTCGGCACGAGCGGCACAGTGACAACACTCGCCAGCGTGTTCCTTGGCCTCACCCATTATGAGCGCAAGCTGATCGACGGCCTGCGTGTCGAGGTGCCCGCGATGCGCGACATCTGCCGCCAATTGGCCGAGCAATCGGTGACAGAACGGGCCAAGCTGCCCTGTATCGGGCCGGAGCGTGCCGACCTGGTCGTCGCCGGTTGCGCCATCCTTGAAACGATTTTTGATGCCTGGCCCGCGCCCTTTGTCGGCGTGGCAGACCGGGGCATCCGAGAAGGCATTTTGCGTCAGTTGATGACCGCAGGGGAAAGAAAATGAGCACCAGTTCCGGCGGCAGGACGCGCGTCAAGACCGCCAAGGGGCGCAAGGTTGGCTCCACCCGTTGGCTCGAACGCCAGCTGAACGACCCCTATGTGAAGAAGGCCAAGGCGGAGGGCTATCGCAGCCGCGCGGCCTATAAGCTCATTGAACTCAATGAACGCTTCGGGTTTCTGAAAGGCGCCAAGCGCGTCGTTGATCTGGGCATTGCGCCGGGCGGCTGGGCGCAGGTCGTGCGGCGCACCTGCCCCAAGGCGCATGTCGTCGGCATCGATCTTTTGCCGGTGGACCCAATTGACGGTGTCATCATCACGCAGATGGATTTCATGGATGATGCCGCACCCGCTTGGCTGACCGAAGCTCTGGGCGGCCCTGCCGATATTGTGCTGTCTGACATGGCGGCCAACACCGTGGGCCACCCGCAGACCGACCATTTGCGGACCATGGCTCTGGTGGAGGCAGGCATGTATTTCGCCTGTGAGATTTTGCGGCCCGGCGGCGTCTACGTCGCAAAGGTTTTGGCAGGCGGCGCCGACAATGATCTGGTGGCCGAACTCAAGCGCAACTTCACCGCCGTGAAGCACGCCAAGCCGCCTGCCAGCCGCAAGGATTCGTCGGAATGGTATGTCATCGCCTCGGGCTTTAAGGGCCGTGGTGACGCGGAAGACGCAGCTGAGAATGACGCCGAGTTAACTTGATCTCCCCCTTATGGTCGGTCTTTGTGCGTCGCAGTTGACGTAACAGGGGGCGTGACGCGTGGCGGTCCGCAAGAACCAGCTTTCCAAAGCCAGCAAGGCGTTCCGCCTGATCGCGTCCTTCCTTGATCCGCGCATCTATCTGCACGGCATCAAGATGCTGAATTACTGGAATTATTCGCACGTCCAGCCGCTACGTCGCGTGACCAAGGGCCGCGATCTCGCGATCAGCCCCGATGCCGTTTTTGCGGACCCCGACCGCATCACCATTGGTGACCGCGTCCGCATCGGATCGCGCTGCCACATCTGGGCGGGGCCATCGACGGGCCGCATCGTCATCGGCGATGACGTGCTGTTCGGACCCGAGGTGATGGTGACGGCGGCGACCTATCGCTACAATGATGGCACGCCCGTCACCAAGCAGCTGATGGACGAGGCCGACATCATCATTGGACGTGATGTGTGGATCGGCGTACGCGCGGTGATCCTGCCCGGCACACGCATCGGCGACGGCGCGGTCATCGGCGCGGGCAGCGTGGTGAAGGGGGACATCCCTGCCTTCGCGCTCGCTGTCGGGTCTCCGGCCAAGGTCGTGGGCAGCCGCAATCCTGTGTTTGAGCCGTCCGACCTGCCCCATTGAGCATGACGGCCAGCATCATCATCCCGCACTACCGCGATATGGAGCGGCTGGACCGGTGCTTGACCGGCCTTGCCCCGCAGGTGAATGGCGTTGACGTGGTCGTGGTCGACAATGACAGCGGGCTGGATTTCACAGCGATAAAAGCCGCCCACCCTTGGGCGCGCTTTGTGACCGAGCCGGAAAAGGGCGCCGCCGCCGCGCGCAACCGGGGCGTGCGGGAAACGACGTCGGAGACCTTGCTTTTCATCGACGCCGATTGCGTGCCTGCACCCGATTGGGTCGCGCAGTCGATCAGCGCCCTGCCCAAGGGTGATGTCGTCTCGGGCCGCGTCGATTCGTTTGACGAGGGGCCAGCTGGAGAGGGTGCCCCGCGCACCGGCGCGCAGGCGTTTGAAACCGTCTTCGCCTTCCGGCAGAAGGACTATATCGAAAAGCAGGGCTTTGCCGTCACCGCCAACCTTGCGACCACGCGCCGTGTGTTTGATGCGGTGGGCGATTTCCGCGTTGGCCTGTCTGAAGATAAAGACTGGTGCCATCGCGCCGTCCGTGCCGGGTTCACCCTCGTCTATGTCGACGCCATGGCCGTCTCCCACCCCACCCGCAGCGACTGGCCTGCACTACGCAAGAAATGGCTGCGGCTGACCGAGGAGAGCTTCGCGCTGCATCTTGCCGATGGCGGGAGCAGGGCAAGCTGGGGCCTGCGGGCGGGGGCGGTGCTGCTGTCAGCTTTGCCGCATAGTGTGAAGGTGTGGGGGAGCCCGAAGCTCAATGGCGCGGGCGAGCGGCTGCGCGGAACAATGACTCTTTTCCGGCAGCGGATCGTGCGGGCCGGATGGATGGTGCAGCAGGCGGTTCGTCAAGGACAACCAGCCTAAACCACTCTCCGTCGCCCCGTGCCTGACACGGGGCTTGTCTGTTCTTGCACTTTCCCGTTGGGCCTGATGCCCGAACTGCTGACGCTGTGGGAGCGGTGGTCTCCGGCTAGAAATAGGCTGATACTGGACGAAGTTTAGCCCAGCCCCGTGTCAAGCACGGGGCGACGCGGGTGGGAAAACTCACGCCTATCGCGTCTTCACATACGTCCCCGGCGCATCCTCGATTGCCTTGAGCTTGCCCTCACCCGGTACGCGCGCGCCCTTGGCCGCAACCGTCTCCGGCGCCTGATCTGTCAGCCAGCCACGCCAATAGGGCCACCAACTGCCCTTGGTCTCGCTGGCGCCCGCGATGAACTCAGCGAATGACCCAACCCGCGCGTCATTCGTCCAATACTGATATTTCTGCGCCGAGGGTGGGTTCACCACACCGGCGATATGGCCGGAGCCTGCAAGCAGGAAAGTGTTGTCTCCGGTGAACTGGTTGCGCAATTCCCACACGCTTTCGGCAGGCGCGATATGGTCTTCACGGCCGGCCTGAATGAAGCTGGGGGTCTTCACCTTGGTCAGGTCAATCGGCACGCCGAGCGCAGACAATGCGCCCGGCTTTGACAGCAGATTGTCGCGATAGAGATCGCACAGATAGCTCTTATGCCATTTGGCGGGCAGGTTGGTGACGTCGCCATTCCAGTGGAGCAGATCAAACGCAGGATAGGGTTCGCCCATCAGATAGTTTTTGGCGACGGTGCTCCAGATCAGGTCATTGCCGCGCAGCAGGTTGAAGGTCGCGGCGAGAAAGCGGCCATCGAGATAGCCGTCGGTCGCCATGCCTTCGACCATCTTGATCTGCGCGTCGTCCACAAAGTTCAGCAGCTCGCCCGCCTTCGCGAAGTCCACTTGCGCGGTAAAGAACGTCGCGGACTTGACCTTATTCGCCTGCCCTTTGGCCGCCAGCACGGCAAGGGTCGCCGCCAAAGTCGTGCCTGCCACGCAGTAACCGATGGTGTGCGCCGCCTCGACGCCCAACAGATCGCGCACGGTGTCGATCGCCTCCATCTGCGCGGCGATGTAATCGTCCCATATCGTGTCCGCCATTGAGGCATCCGCCGACTTCCAAGAGACGACGAACACCGTGATGCCCTGATCGACGCACCATTTGATGAAACTCTTCTGCGGCGTCAGATCGAGGATGTAGAAGCGGTTGATCCAGGGCGGGAAGATGACGAGCGGCGTTGCCAGCACCTTGTCGGTGGCAGGCGTGTATTGGATCAGTTGGAAGAGCGGCGTTTGATAGACGACCTTGCCCGGCGTCGTGGCGATGTTTTCGCCCAGCTTGAAGGCCTCAGGGTCGGTGTGCGTCAGCTGCCCGCTCTGTAGGTCGGCCATCATGTGCTGCATGCCTGTCATCAAGCTCGCGCCGTTCGTCTCCACGGCCTTTTGCAGCGCGAGGGGATTGGTGAAGGGGGAGTTTGCGGGACTCATCGCATCAACAACCGTGCGCATCGCAAAGCGCAGTTTGGCGCGTTCATGGTCGTCCGTCACAGGCACGGCATCGACAAGCGACATCATGTGATCGGACATGGTGGCATAGCCCTGCCGCACCAGCGCGAAGAGCGGATGATCCCATTCCGCACCCTGAAAGCGGCGGTCTTTTTGCGGCGCCTGCGTCTCCATAGCCTGCGCAATGGGGGCGAGCATCTGGCCCAGCATGTCCATCATCTGGTGGTAGGCGGCTTGCGGATCGACCGGGAGTTCAGGCTTTGGCGGTTCAAACGTCATCGATTCATCCCGTCGGGCCTGAGTTGCGGCAGCGCCCTTTGGATGGCATAGCGCCGAAATTCGTCAACCGAAAGAAGCCAATGTCTGAAGAATTCTACCGCATGAAGCGCCTGCCGCCCTACGTCATTGCTGAAGTCAATGCGATGCGTGCGGCCGCCCGTGCGGACGGACAGGACATTATCGACCTCGGCATGGGCAACCCAGATTTGCCGCCGCCTGCGCATGTGATTGAAAAACTTTGCGAAGTCGCGATGAAGCCGGATGCGCATGGCTATTCGGCGTCGTCCGGCATCCCCGGCATCCGCCGCGCACAGGCCAATTATTACGGTCGTCGCTTTCAGGTCGACCTCGACCCCGAAACTGAAGTTGTCATGACGATGGGGTCGAAAGAAGGCCTGTCGAGCCTTGCGACCGCGATCACGGCGCCCGGCGATGTCGTGCTGGCACCAAACCCCAGCTACCCCATCCACACCTTTGGCTTCATCATTGCGGGCGCGACCATCCGCTCTGTCCCGACCACGCCCGATGAACGTTATTGGGAATCGCTGGACCGGGCGATGCGCTATTCGGTGCCGCGGCCGTCTGTGCTGATCGTCAACTATCCGTCCAACCCGACGGCAGAGACGGTCGACCTTGCCTTCTACGAACGGCTCGTCGCCTGGGCGAAGGAGAACAAGGTCTGGATCATTTCTGACCTTGCCTATTCAGAACTCTATTTTGACGGCAACCCGACGCGCTCTATCCTTGAGGTGCCCGGCGCGAAGGATGTCGCGATCGAGTTTACGTCCATGTCCAAAACCTTCTCCATGGCCGGATGGCGTGTCGGCTTTGCGGTCGGCAACAAGCAGCTCATCGCCGCGTTGAAGCGGGTGAAAAGCTATCTGGATTATGGGGCGTTCACCCCCATTCAGGCCGCCGCCTGCGCTGCGCTCAACGGCCCGCAGGATATCGTTGCCGCCAACCGCGAGCTTTACCAGAAGCGCCGCGACGTGATGGTCGAATCCTTTGGCCGTGCCGGGTGGGACATCCCCAGCCCCAAAGCCTCCATGTTCGCCTGGGCACCTTTGCCACCGGCACTGAAAGACATGGGCAGCCTTGAATTCTCCAAGCAGTTGCTCACCGAAGCCAAGGTCGCAGTCGCGGCAGGCGTTGGCTATGGCGAAGACGGCGAAGGCTATGTCCGTATTGCGATGGTCGAAAATGAGCAGCGCCTGCGTCAGGCCGCGCGCAACATCCGCAAATATCTGCAGTCTATGGGCGTCAATGCCCCTCCGGGCAAAGCGGACTAAATCCCATGGGCGTCCCCGGCTTTGCCTTTTGCTATCGTTTTCGTGTGCGTTGGTCTGAAGTGGACCCGCAAAAGGTCGTCTTCAATGCGCGATATCTCGACTATGGGGACGTCGGGCTGACCGAGTATTGGCGCGCTGTCGATTTCCGGGGTGAAGGCGGGGCGGGACCGATGGATTTCCATGTTGCCCATGCTGATGTCACCTATCGCAAGCCCATCGTGGCCGATGAACTCATCGACATCTGGTGTCGGATTGATCGGTTCGGGACGACGTCAATGACGATCCTGATGGAACTCCATGGTGCCGGCACCAGTGGAGAGGATCTGCGCGCGCGGGTGACCGAGGTTCAGGTCAATGTGGATCTGGAAACGCATAGCCCAAAGCCGATACCGGATGGGGTGCGAGAGCGCTTTGCCGCCTTTGATGCGCAGACCGCGCCTGTGATGCGCGGCGAAGGCCTCTAGAAGCGAAATCGGCGCCCCGGGCGGGGCAGCACGGGACGCCGAGTTATTTGGGGTGCCGACACTCTTTCGAATTCCACACTCCCGGGTCGCGACTCAATGGCTATCAATAGGGCATGACGTGGTCATGACAGGCGCTGCCAATCTTGCACCGGCAGACATGCTCCAAAAACAAAGAGGCAGCCGTGCGGGGGATACCTGCGCGGCTGCCTTTTAAGTGCCCGACGGGAGATGAGGGAGTGTCGTCGGGCGGGGTCTATTGTGTCTGTGTTCGTGCCGCTTAGCGGGCCTTTTCGTTGCACTTGGCCAGCTGTTCGGCCGAGAAGTCCTTGCCGTTGGCTGAGAAGGCCGAAATCTTGCCGATTTCACGCGCTGCAGAAGAGCAGACGATTTCTGGGCGGCTGGTCGCCTTGGTGGCAACGCAGGCTTCGCCGGCGCACTTCCAAAGGACATCACGGGCGACGACGGTGTTGGCGGCGCTGAAGGCGGTTGCCGGGACGAGGCGATAGCCAGCGGTGCCGGCGAATGCTTCGGTCGCAGAACCTGCAAACAGCGAGGCGGATGTAGCGAGGGCTGCGAGAGCGATGAGGGTACGCATAAGGGGAGGTCCTTTCGTTTTTTAAGTTGCGAATCACTACCTACTTAATTAGATTGCAAGTTGCAACTCAAAACTTAAATTATTTTGCGTTGCGGCAAATTTGAGTTAGCCTGCGCGGCTTAGATGGGTTGAGAGGTCAAAAAATCAAATGGGTGAGTTGAAAGAAGACCTGTGTTTGGATTGCGGACTGCCAGCGGCGCTGGAGTCGATGGGGGAACGCTGGTCATTTCTCATTCTGCGGGCGGCCTTTAATGGCCTGCGCCATTTTGAGGAGTTCCAGTCCACGCTCGGCATTGCGCGCAACATCCTTGCCAATCGCCTTGGCCGGCTGGTTGACCACGGCATTTTGGCTCGTGAACCCATGCCCGATGACCGCCGGAAGATTGAATATCGCCTGACGGAAAAGGGCGCCGCCCTTTTGCCTGCCATGATTGCCTTGCGCCAATGGGGCGAAGTTTGGGAAACCGGCACGCCCTCAACGCCGGTGCTGGTCGACACGCGCGATGAGCAGCCGATCCGCAAGGTCAGCATTCTCTCCCATGATGGCCGCGAATTGCAGCTGGGCGATATGTGCTGGAAGCATACCCACGAAATCAAGCCGCTCGAAATGCCTCGGCTGCAGGCCGTCGCCTGACCTGACCCTTTTCAAAGCCCAACAAAAAAGGCCCGGCGCATCAAGCGGCCGGGCCTTTTTGTTTCGGCAAACGAGAGACGGGTTTAGCCGTCGTAATCGCCGCCGAGGTTCTGGTTGCGTGGCGGAGCTGCCGCAGTGAGGCGCAGCGCCTCAGCAGCGCTCGACAGCGAGGTCATTTCATCTGATTCGACTTCATCATCGATGCGCACGCGCTGGAGGCCAGATACGATGCATTCCTGCAACTCAACCGGCAGAACCGTTTCATCGGCAATCTCACGCAGGGCAACAACCGGGTTCTTATCGCGGTCGCGATCCACGGTCAGCTCTGCGCCACCCGAAATCTGGCGGGCACGCTGCGCGGCGACCAGAACCAGATCGAACCGGTTGGAAACCTTGTCCACGCAATCTTCAACAGTAACGCGCGCCATCGAGCGCCTCCATAATCGGTATGTCGGGAAAGCGGAGCAGCTAACAGTCGCTTGCATCCGTGTCAAGAATTTGGCCTTAAAGGCGCGGTGAGCCAGCCTTTGCCCCAAGCTTTCGACACCGTCACCGTGGACGACCACCGGCTGACGGTGATTGTGGACGCCGAGGCGCGGCTTTCCCGGCTTCTGGCGCTGATTGAAGGCGCGCGCGACAGCCTTCGGCTCTGCTATTATATCTTCGCCGATGATGCTGTGGGACGGACTGTCCGCGAATCGCTGATCGATGCCTGCAACCGGGGCGTGGCCGTCACGCTGCTGGTTGATGGATTCGGCAGCGCACTCTTGCCCGAGTCCTTTCTTGACCCGCTGCAGGAGGCCGGCGCGCGGATCGACCGCTTCCTCCCCCGATTGGGGCGGCGCTATCTGCTGCGCAACCATCAGAAAATCCTGATCGCCGATGGCACACGCGCGCTGGTGGGCGGGGCCAACATCGCCGAAGACTATTTCCGGCAGACAGATGCGCCGCCCTGGCATGACCTGTCCCTGCTGATCGAGGGGCAAAAAGCCTCCGACCTGACCATCTATGTCGACGCCCTGCAGGTCTGGATGCAGAGCCAAAAGCAGAGCATCCGGCGTCTGCAGGGCCTCATCGCGGCCGGCAGCGACCATGCAGGCGCCCTTCAATGGAAGCTGGGCGGCCCGTTTGAGCGGTTGAGCCCCTATGCCCGCGCGCTGCGCGCCGACCTTGATGCAGCGAAGACGGTCGACATGATCCAAGCCTATTTTGCGCCGGAATTCACCTTCTTGCGCCGCCTTGGCCGCGCGGCCCGCCGCGGCGAGGCGCGTCTGATGACAGCCGCTCTGTCGGACAACATCACCACCATTGGCGCGGCGCGCCATTGCTATGGCCTGCTGTTGCGGCGCGGTGCCAAGATTTATGAATATCGCCCGGCCAAGCTCCACATGAAGCTGATCGTGGCCGATGATGTCGTCTATATCGGATCGGCCAATTACGACGCGCGGAGCATCTTCATCAATTTGGAAATCATGCTGCGGGTCAAGGATGCCGCCTTCGCGCGCCAGATGCGGGACTTCTGTCAGGGAGAAATGGCTGAGGCCCAAGAGATCACCACCGACTGGCTGAAGCGCGTGTCCGGCCCGTTCCGCCGCCTGCGCTGGTTCCTCGCCTGGTTTTTGTTTTCCACCATCGACTATACGATCGCACGGCGCTTCAACATTGGGCCGGACCGCAGGCAGTGGCGGCTCAGGCCTGCCCCGCCACCGGAGAGTTGACGCCATCGGGCATCTGGCCCAATTGCCTGTGATGCAACGGATTTGTTCCTTCCCCACTTTGCTGACCGGCCTTGGGATTGCGCTTTTCCTTGGCCAGCCCCTGGCCGCGGCCACACCGCTTTGGGAATTGCGCGCGCTGGAAAAGCAGGCCCAAACGAAACCAAAGCCGCAAGCAAAGCCTCAGGCCAAACCGGCAGCGAAACCGCAGACCAGAATGCCGCCTGCCGAAGCCCCCCGCTCCATGAGTGAGCTTGACCGCGTCATGGGGAAGAATGCCCGCACCCTTGTCCAATTGTTCGGCCCGCCGGTGCAGGATGTGCGCGAAGCTGTGGCGCGCAAGCTGCAATTCGCAACCAATGACTGTATCTTGGATACCTATCTCTACGCCCCGACCGAAGGCAAAGAGCCGGTGGTCACCTTTGTTGCTGCCCGCGTCGCCGATGGCCGCGATGCCGAGCGCAACAGCTGCATCTCCGCCCTCAGGATGAAGCGCTAAGCTCTGCCAGAGCCCAAGAGGCGGCCTCCCGCACAGTCTCATCCGCGTCATGGAGCAGCTTCCCGAGCGGCGGCGCCAACGCCTGATCCCGGCTGTTGCCCGCGGCAATTGCGGCATTGCGGACCATCCGGTCCCGGCCAATCCTTTTAATCGGTGATCCTGAAAACACCCGGCGGAACGACACGTCATCCAGCGCGAGCAAATCGGCCAAGCGCGGCATGGCAAGCTCAGCACGCGCAGCAAAAGCCTTATTGGCCGACGCCGCCTCCGCAAACTTGTTCCAAGGGCAGGCCGCCAGACAATCATCACAGCCGTAAATGCGATTGCCCATCGCACGGCGGAATGCATGCGGGATTGGCCCCTTATGCTCGATTGTCAGATAGGAAATGCAGCGTCGCGCATCGAGCTGATAGGGGGCCGGAAAGGCATCGGTCGGGCAGGCCGTCTGGCAGGCGGTGCAGCTGCCGCAGGTGTCGGCAGAGGCAGCGTCCACCTCCAGATCGAGCGTGGTGTAGATCGACCCCAAGAACAGCCAGCTGCCATGGTCGCGGCTGACGAGGTTGGTATGCTTGCCCTGCCAGCCAAGCCCAGCCTGTCCGGCCAACGGTTTTTCCATGACGGGGGCGGTATCGACGAAGACTTTTAGGTCATTGGGCGCTTGCGCCACCATCCAGCGGGCGAGCGCCTTCAGCGCCTTCTTCACCACATCGTGATAATCTTGGCCCTGCGCATAGACGGAGATGCGCCCGCGGTCCCGCACGTCGGCCAGCGCCAGTGGATCGACTGTCGGCGCGTAACTCATCCCCAGCATGATGACAGAGCGGGCCTCGGGCCAGAGCGCCTGTGGCCCTGCCCTTTGGTCGGCGCGGTCCTCCATCCAGCCCATCTGGCCATGCGACCCCGCTGCCAGCCAATCCCGCAGACGCGGGCCGAAATCATGGGCCGCATGGGTGATGCCGCAGGCGACAAAACCCAGCCGGGCGGCCTCGGCCTTCACATCAGCCGATGTTAGCGCTTTTGTAGGGGAAGGCTTGCTAGGCATGGTCTGTGGTCGCTACCACGCAACGAACGACGAGGGAATGCGACGTTGACGGATGACAGGCCCGTTTGGGCAGAAGGCTTGATCAAGACATTCGGCGGAACACCCGCCGTGCGCGGCGTCAGCCTCTCCGTTCCCCGCGGGATGATCTACGGCGTGCTTGGGCCCAATGGGGCGGGCAAGACGACGACGTTGCGCATGGTGCTTGGCATTATTGATCCCGATGCGGGTAAGCGCACGCTTCTTGGCCATGCCGACCCCCGCAAGGTGAGCCACAGGGTCGGCTATCTTCCCGAAGAGCGCGGGCTTTATCCGGCGATGAAGGCGCGCGAGGCGATTGCCTTCATGGGCGCGCTGCGCGGTCTGGATTGGGCGACCGGCCGCAAGCGCGCAGGCGAGATGATGGAAGCCTCCGGCCTCGGCTATGCGGTCGACCGCAAGATCCGCCAGATGTCCAAAGGCATGGCGCAGCTTGTCCAGCTGCTCGGCAGCATTGTCCACCGGCCCGAGCTCATCGTGCTGGATGAACCCTTTTCGGGGCTCGACCCCGTTAATCAGGAACATCTCGAAGCGCTGGTCCGGTCTGAGCAGGACCGGGGGGCGACGATCCTTTTTTCAACCCATGTCATGAGCCATGCGGAGCGGCTGTGCGAACGCATCGCGGTGATTGCGGGCGGGCAGCGCCGCTTTGAAGGCACAGTGGACGAGGCGCGCGGGCTCCTGCCGATGCAGGCGCAGTACGTGCCGTGTGACCGGGCGGCAGAGGCCGGCGCCCTCCTCCCGGCCGACGCGCGCTTCGATGGCCGGACCTGGCGCTTTCAGGTGCCCGATGGCGGGGCGGAACCCATGCTCCTCTCCCTCATTTCGGCAGGCCATGGCATTGCCGGACTCTCGATGCAGCGCCCGGGCCTGCATGACGCTTTTGTCCGCATCGTCTCTGATGCAAAGCGCGCCGATGCGGAGGCTCAGGCATGAGCGCCTTTACCCGACAGGCGCTGGTTGTTGCGCGACGCGACTTTACCGCTGTGGTGGCAACCCCCACCTTCCTGCTGTTCCTGCTCGCGCCTTTGTTCATGATTTTGATGAGCCTGTTGGGCCTGACGGGCGCGGCCCAAATTGCCGATACATCGCAGGACAAGACGCGCATCGGCATCATCGCCACCCCGTCAGACGGGCCCTTTCTGGTCGCAGCGGACGCGCGCCTCCGGACAATGCTACCGCGTGAAATCCAGCCGCCGAAGCTTGACCTCATCCCGAAGCATGGCACCAACAGTGCCGCCGTCGCGCAAACTCTGCTGGCGCAGTCTGACCCCAACTTTGTCGCCATTCTTTATGGTCCGCTTGAAAAGCCGACCATCCTGAAGGAAGACGGGCGGCGCTCCATTTATCTGGCGACATTGGCAGAACAGGCCCTGCGCGACCGAAAGGCCGGCATCGCGCCGGGCACGCAGTTGAGCCATGCGCAAACGACGGACAAGAAAGTCACAACCGCAAGTGCAAGCAGCAAGCATGCCACCGGCTATGCCGCGGTGTTCGGCATCTTCTTCCTGACGCTGCTGCTCGCCGGTCAATCGGTGGGGATGTTGGCGGAGGAAAAGTCCAACAAGGTCATCGAAATCCTTGCGGCTGCAGCGCCGCTGGAAGCGGTCTTCCTCGGGAAGCTGATCGGCATGTTCGGCGTGGCCCTGCTCTTTGTCAGCTTCTGGGCGGGATTGGCGGGCGTCGCCATTGCCTTGTCCGCCAGTTTCATTCCTTTGCCGCCCATTGCTGCGGCTGTCGGCCTGCCTGCGTTCCTCCTGCTCTGCGCACTCTATTTCACCATGGCGTTCATGCTGCTGGGTGCGATCTTCCTCGGCGTGGGCGCGCAGGCCTCCACCATGCGCGAAATCCAGATGATGTCGCTGCCCATCACCATCTTTCAGGTGGCGATGTTCGGCCTGTCTTCGGCTGCCGCCGGTGCTCCGGAGAGTGGTCTGGCCCGCTTTGCCGAAATCTTCCCGTTCAGTTCCCCCTTTGCGATGGCGGCTCGCGCGGCGAATGAGCCGGAGATTTGGCCGCATCTTGTCGCGCTTGGCTGGCAGGGGCTTTGGGTCGCCATCACCATCTGGATTACGGCCGGACTGTTCCGGCGCGGGGTGCTGAAATCAGGGCCGGGGCTGCTGTCCTTCCTGCGCCGTAAGCGCTGACGCCCGCCCCGCCGCTCACTTCATCGCAAGCACCCGTCATTTGCCGCAGGCTTGCGCCGAATCCCATTGACACTGATGTAAACAGTGGCAGACTGAAACTGGATCTAAAAACAAATAGGAGCGGACTGGCATGGCCACCGTGCTGAAGGACGAAGCAGTCGAAGCAAACCCTTGGGATGTCTCCCGCGCGGAGCTTTTTGCCAATGATGTGTGGCAGGAACCGATGCGGCAGATGCGCGAAACCGCGCCCATCCATTACTGCCCGGAGTCCAAGTTCGGCCCCTATTGGTCCGTCACGACCTACAAGCCGATCATGCATATTGAGGCGCTGCCCAAGGTCTTTTCGTCCAGTTGGGAATATGGCGGCATCACGGTTGCCGGTGACGGCATCGACCATCTGCAGGAAGGCGATGTGCCGATGCCGATGTTCATCGCGATGGACCCGCCGCAGCATACAGCCCAGCGCCGCACCGTCGCGCCTGCCTTTGGCCCCGCCGAAGTGGAACGGATGCGCGCCGAAACCGTTGCACGCACCGCCGCTGTCCTCGACAGCCTGCCGCTCAACACGCCGTTTGACTGGGTGGAAAAGCTGTCGATCGAACTGACGACGCAGATGCTCGCCATCCTGTTCGACTTCCCGTTTGAGGAACGCCACAAGCTGACCCATTGGTCAGACGTGCTGGGCGATATCGAAAGCTTCGGGACGCTGGAACAGCGCCAGCACCGGCTCGCCACCGCCTTTGAAATGGGCGCGTCCTTCAAGGACCTGTGGGATAAAAAGGCCCAGAACCCCGGCAAGCATGACCTCATCTCGATCATGCTCCAGTCCGACGCGATGAAGCATATGAGCCATCAGGAATTCATGGGGAACCTTATCCTCCTGATCGTCGGCGGCAATGACACGACGCGCAATTCGATGACGGCCTTTGCTTACGGGCTCGACAAGTTCCCCGAGGAGCGCGCCAAGCTGGAGCAGAACCACGACCATGACCTCGCCGTCAACGCGATGCATGAGCTGATCCGCTGGCAGACCCCGCTCGCGCACATGCGCCGCACCGCGACGGAGGACACCGAACTGTTCGGCCACCAGATCAAGAAGCGCGATAAGCTGGCGCTTTGGTATTGCTCCGCCAATCGGGATGAGAGCGTCTTCCCCGATGGCGACAAGATCATCGTCGACCGCGAAAATGCCCGCCGCCATCTGTCCTTCGGCTATGGCATCCACCGCTGTGTCGGCGCCCGAGTTGCCGAACTGCAGCTGACGACGCTGATCTCCGAAATGCAGAAGCGTCGCCTGCGGGTGAATGTGCTGGAAGAGCCCGTCCGCGTTCCGGCCAGCTTCGTGCATGGCTATAAGTCGATGCAGGTCGAACTGACCAAATATTGATCTCCATTTTGGCAGTATTTTTGAAGGCCCGTTTGCACTGGCAAGCGGGCCTTCCTATTTCTGCATCATGAACATGATCGAAGACGTCTGGCAGACGCGATACTGCCACCCGACACAGTGGGATCAGGCGTTTGCGCCGCTCACGTTGCCCGACATGTTTCTGAGCGCCGCGCAGCGACACCCCGATGCGCCGTTCCTCGACTTTCTGGGCCGCCGGTACAGCTATGCCGCTGTCGCCAAGGCCGTGCGCCATGCCGCCGCCGGATTTGAGGCATTGGGCATTCAGCCCGGGGACCGGGTGGGTCTGTTTCTGCCCAATGTCCCCCAATATGTCGCAGCCTATTATGGCGCGCTGCTGGCCGGCGCCATCGTCGTCAATTTCTCCCCGCTTTACACGGTCGATGAACTCACCGCGCAGGCCCGGGATTCCGGAACGAAGCTGATCGTCACGCTGTCGGCTGCGGCCTTACTGCCGACCGCGATGAAGGTGCTGGAGACAGGCGCCATCGAACGGCTGGTCGTCGGGTCGATTGCCGGTGTGCTGCCGCCGCTCAAATCGATCGCCTACCGCCTGTTAAAACGGCGCGAGACAGCGCCACTCCCGGGCGACGCCCGTGTCACGCGCTTCTCACAGCTGCTCGCCAATGATGGGTCCTGCTCGGCCCCACCGCCCAAGCCCGAGGACGTCGCGCTGATCCAATATACCGGCGGCACCACCGGCACGCCCAAAGGCGCAATGCTGACCCATCAGAACCTCACCGCCAATGCCCGGCAGGTCCATGCGATTGACCCCGGCACCGCCGATGGCGACCGCATTGTCGGCGTGCTTCCCTTTTTTCACGTCTTTGCAAACACCTGCGTGCTCAACCGGACGGTTGTGGCGGGCGGGCTGATTGCCATGTTGCCGCGCTTCGATGCCAAGGCAACGCTGCAGACCATCGCCCGCGTCAAGGCCACCGCCCTGCCCGGCGTGCCGACCATGTACCAGGCGCTGCTCGACCATCCCGAAACAGCGCGCACAGACTTTTCCAGCCTGCGCGTCTGCATCTCCGGCGGCGCGCCTTTGCCCGCCGAAGTGGAACAGCGGTTCGAAAGCGTCACCGGCGCAAAGCTCATCGAAGGCTATGGCCTGACGGAAAGCGCAGGCGTCATTTCGACCAACCCCTATGAAGGGGAGGGCAAGCCCGGCACCATCGGCCAGCCTTTGCCCGGCACCCGCATTCGCCTGCTCGACCGCGAGGACCCGACCAAGCTTGCGCCAAAGGGTGAACCGGGCGAGCTCGCCTTTGCAGGGCCGCAAACGATGAAGGGCTATTGGAACCGGCCAGAGGCGGACGCCGAAGTCTTTCAGGACGGGTGGTTGCGCACCGGCGACGTCGCGCGGATCGACGCCGACGGCTTTGTCCGCATCGTTGACCGGCTGAAGGACATGATCGCCGTTGGCGGGTTCAAGGTGTTCCCCAGCGTCGTCGAAGCGCAGCTTTACAAACATCCCGCGGTCAAAGAAGCGATCGTGATTGGCATTCCTGACCACTATTCCGGCGAGAAACCGAAGGCCTTCGTCACGCTCCAGCCCGGCGCGTCGGACACGGGGGAAGCCATCCTCGGCTGGCTCAATCCCCTGCTTGGCAAGCACGAACGCGTCATCGCCGTCGAGGTGCGCGACAGCCTGCCCAAGACGCTGGTGGGCAAGCTCAGCCGCAAGGAACTGGTCGCGGAGGAAAAGGCAAAGGCTGCCGCGAATTCATCCCCAATGCAGACCAAATAGAGGGCGCTTTTCCCTTGGGTTTTGGCGGGCGGTTCCGTATAGAATTGCTATGACAGAAGATACGGCAAACACCCCGAACACCTCCGCTTATGGCGCTGATTCCATTAAGGTCCTCAAAGGGCTGGATGCAGTGCGCAAGCGGCCGGGCATGTATATTGGCGATACCGATGATGGTTCGGGTCTCCACCACATGGTCTTCGAAGTTTCGGACAACGCGATTGACGAAGCGCTTGCCGGTCATTGCGACAAGATCATCATCCAGTTGAACCCCGACGGGTCCGTCTCCGTTGAAGACAATGGCCGCGGCATTCCGACCGGCATTCACTCCGAAGAAGGCGTGTCGGCCGCCGAAGTCATCATGACGCAGCTCCACGCGGGCGGGAAGTTTGAGAACACGTCAGACGATAACGCCTATAAGGTGTCGGGCGGTCTGCACGGCGTCGGCGTCTCGGTTGTGAACGCACTCTCGATCACGCTCGACCTCACCATCTGGCGCGACGGTGAAGAGCATTACATGCAGTTCAGCCATGGCGATGCTGTAGCTCCGCTGAAGGTCGTCGGTCCGGCCAATGGGAAGAAGGGAACACGCGTCACCTTCCTGCCGAGCCCGGAAACCTTCAAGATCACCGAGTTTGATTTTGAGAAGCTGGAGCACCGCTACCGCGAGCTCGCCTTCCTCAATTCAGGCGTCCGCCTGTTCCTGATCGACGCACGCCATGCGGAGAAGAAGGAAGTTGAGCTCTATTATGAAGGCGGCATTGCGGCGTTTGTGAAGTATCTCGACCGCGCAAAGACGCCGCTCTTTCCGGACCCCATTGCCGTTTCCGGCCAACGTGACGGCATCGGCATCGATGTCGCGCTGGAATGGAATGACAGCTATTACGAAAACGTCCTGTGCTTCACCAACAACATCCCGCAGCGCGATGGCGGCACGCATCTGGCCGCCTTCCGCGCCGCGCTGACCCGCACGCTCAACAACTATGCTGAAAAGTCGGGCCTCCTCAAAAAGGAGAAGGTGACGCTGACGGGCGAAGACATGCGCGAAGGCCTCACCGCCATCGTCTCGGTCAAGCTGCCGGATCCGAAATTCTCCAGCCAAACCAAGGACAAGCTCGTCTCGTCTGAAGTGCGTCAGCCGCTGGAAAGCCTGATGGCTGACAAGATGGCGGAATGGCTGGAGGAAAATCCGGCCAATGCGAAGTCTGTCGTCCAGAAGATCATCGATGCCGCCGCCGCCCGTGAAGCCGCCAAGCGCGCGCGTGAACTGACGCGCCGCAAGGGCGTGATGGACATCGCCTCGCTGCCCGGCAAACTCGCCGATTGTCAGGAGCGGGATCCCGCCAAGTCTGAACTCTTCCTCGTCGAAGGGGACTCCGCAGGTGGCTCCGCCAAGCAGGGCCGCAACCGCCAAAATCAGGCGATCTTGCCCCTCAAGGGTAAAATCCTGAACGTGGAGCGGGCGCGCTTTGACAAGATGCTGGCGTCGAAGGAAGTCGGCACGCTCATTCAGGCGATGGGCACCGGCATTGGCCGCGACGATTTCAACATTGAAAAGCTGCGCTACCACAAGATCGTCATCATGACGGACGCCGACGTGGATGGCGCGCACATCCGCACGCTGCTGCTGACCTTCTTCTATCGCCAGATGCCGGAAATCATCACGCGCGGGCACCTCTACATCGCGCAGCCGCCGCTCTACAAAGCGGCGCGTGGCCGGTCCGAAGTCTATCTGAAGGACGATGCGGCGCTCGACGATTATCTGGTGGATGCCGGCATTGCCGCCGTCGCGCTGGAGACATCGGGCGGCACCCGATCCGGCGCGGACCTGAAGCTGCTGATCGACCATGCCCGCCGCACGCGCAGCCTGATGCGCTATGTGCCGAAAAAATATGATCCCGCCATCATCGAAGGCCTCGCCTTGATCGGTGCGCTTGACCCCGCGGCCAGCCCCGAGGCGCGTGCGCGCGCCATTGGCCTGACCGCCGAATGGTTGAACCGCGCTGACCTTGAAGCCCGCTGGTCGGGCAGTGTCGCTGAAGAAGGCGGCTATCACCTCCAGCGCATCTGGCGCGGCGTGACCGATCATCACATGATCGAAGCCAGCTTCCTGCAAAGCCAGGAAGCGCGACGCCTGCACACGCTGATCGCGGAGCAGACGGACTCTTATGCTGATGTCGGGCGGTTGGTGCCCATCGGCAAGTCGGCTCCGGAACCGGTGGCTGAAGGCGAAGAAGAGGCCCCCGTTGCGAACAATCGCCGGACAACCATGGTGTCCCGCCCGTCCGAGCTGCTTGATGGCATCCTTGCCGTTGGGCGCAAGGGCCTGTCGATCTCGCGCTATAAAGGCCTTGGCGAAATGAACGCCGAACAGCTTTGGGAGACCACGCTGGACCCGGACAACCGCTCGCTGCTACGGGTGGAAGTCACGCAGGCGGATCTCGCGGATGAAATCTTCACCGCGCTCATGGGTGATGTTGTGGAACCGCGGCGCGAATATATTCAGGAAAACGCGCTCAACGTCGCCAATCTCGATATCTGATCCAGATCGTGCCAACTGGTTTCAATTGAAACTGGTTGGCGCTACTCTGGGCGCATGTCCGATGCGTCCCATATCCATGACACGCTACCTCCCGGCGCGGCGGCGGACTGGACGATCCCGCAGGATTGGGACGCCTTCAGCGCAGTCGACCACACCATGTGGGACCGGCTCTTTGCCCGCCAGTCAGAGATGCTCCCCGGCCGTGCGGCAGACGCTTTCCTGCGCGGGCTCGATGTGCTGCGCCTCTCCCGCCCCGGCATACCCGACTATCGTGAGCTCAACGCGCGGCTGACAGCGGCGACCGGCTGGTCAGTCGTCGCCGTTCCCGGCCTTGTGCCGGACGCCGTCTTCTTTGAACATTTGGCCAACCGACGCTTTCCGGCAGGCAATTTCATCCGGCGGCCCGACCAGATCGACTATCTGCAGGAACCTGATGTCTTCCATGACGTCTTCGGCCATGTGCCGATGCTCGCCGATCCGGTCTTTGCCGATTACATGGTCGCCTATGGGCGCGGCGGATTGCGCAGCCTTGGCTTTGGCGCGCTGCACAAGCTGGCGCGGCTGTATTGGTATACGGTTGAATTCGGGCTGATCGAAGAGGGCGGACAGATACGCACCTATGGCGCGGGCGTCGTTTCCAGCCATGCGGAAAGCCTCTTCGCGCTCGACAATCCCAGCCCCAACCGGCTGGGCTTTGATCTGCTGCGCCTGATGCGCACCGAATATAGGATTGATGATTTCCAGCAGAGCTATTTTGTCATCCCCAGCCTTGCCCATTTGTTGAAGGTGACAGTCGAGACGGACTTCGGCCCGCTCTATCATGAGTTACAGGCACTGCCTGACATTGGAGTTGCCGACATCCTGCCCCACGACCGCATTTATACGCGGGGCACGCAGGACCATGCCAAAGGCCGCACACCCCAGACATGAGAAGGGCCGCAGAACCTTTCGGCACTGCGACCCTTCAGCATGGTCAGCGATCGGAGGTGTAGAGCCTGCTGGAGTTAATCAGCGGCATCCGTTTCTGCAGAGACCAAAGGCAGCGTCTAAACGCGCCTAGCTGCGGATCACCCTTTCCGACCTCTTAGCTGGACCATGAGACATCGGATCACCTCCTTTCGCTGTAGTGCGCCATGCGAACCGAATGGGTCGCACCCGCAACATGAGTCAGGCGAGTCGTGCAATCAAGTCTTGAAATGATATAATTTGCTGTCAGGATAAGAACTTCGGGCTCGCTTCAGGCGCACCTTCAACCGCCAGCTCGGCAATCCTCAACAACCCGCGCAAATTCTGCCCATGTGGGCACGATGAGATCGTCCGCGCCGCGCACCGACACCAGGAATTTCCCGCGGCTGTAGACCATTGCGTCGAGCAGGCGATCTGACCCAACCAGCTCAGCCGCAACATAAGGCGGGCTTTCACTGCTGTTGCCCGCCGACAACGTCCGTGCGGTGCTCGATGTCCTGATGCTCATCTGCCCGGATTGCCCGACGGGAAAACTTCCGCCGCGCGACAGATAGATACGCCCCGCGGCCTGATCACAACGAATAACGAACAGGGCATTGGCCCCCGGCGGCCCAAACAGGGCGACCGAGCCGCGCGCATCCTTCCGATAGGCCCAGTCCCCCGGCGTCGCCCGCCAGTCTTCCCAATTGGAGGGGCGCGGCTGCACCGTCACCGGCGGTGGGGTCAGTTTGGCAGGAGGTGGGGGGGGAGGTGCGGATGTCTTTGGCGCACTCACGCAACCGGCCAATGCCAGTGCGGCGAAAGCAAAAGGAAAGGGCCGTGGGAACGCCATGCCCCTGTTTGCGGGGATTGGTCCAAAATGGCAAGACAGATGGAACGGCAGACGGACGCAGGCCCCGAACGGACCGGCGCCCGCCTGTGCATTAGATGCGGACCAGCATTTTGCCCGTGTTGGCGCCCGAGAAGAGCCCGAGGAACGCATCAAACGTCGTGTCGAGGCCTTCGTGCACGGTTTCCTGCATCTTCATGTCACCCGACAGCACTAGGGGTGCAACCTCAGCCAGAAACTCCGGCATGAACTCGGCATAATCCGTGAAGATGAAGCCGCGCATGTTGATCCGCGCGGGGATGCTGCGCAGGATATATTTGAACTCATGCCCCTGATCGGCCTCATTATATTTGTCGATCATGCCGCAAATCGCAAAGCGCGCATAATCACGGGCCAGTGCAAAGGCGGCATCGAGATGATCGCCGCCGACATTGTCGAAGTACACGTCAATTCCGTTCGGGGCTGCTGCGCTCAGCTGTTCCAGCAGATTGCCTGCCTTGTAATCGACACAGGCATCGGCACCCAGCGAGCGGACCCATTCGCACTTGGCAGCACCACCGGCCGAGCCGATGACCGTCATGCCCTTTTTCTTTGCGATCTGGACAACCGCCGAGCCGACAGCGCCGGCAGCGGCGGAGACGAAAACAATATCGCCGGGCTTGGCCGACGCCGTCTTCATCAGGCCCATATAGGCGGTCGCGCCTGTCAGGCCGAGATTGTGGAGGAAGGTCTGAATGGGGATGTTGAGCGGGGGCAGCTTTTGCGGATCCGTCGGCGCACCGCCGCCTGCGATGTCGACAATGGCTTCATCGCGCCAGCCGTTCATGTGCATGACCTTGTCACCAACAGCATAGCCTTCGGCTGTGCTTTCAATAACTTCGCCAACGGCACCGCCGGTCATCGGCTGATCAACCTCAAAACCCGGGACATACGACTTCACCGTCGTCATCCGGCCGCGCATATAGGGGTCGACCGACAGATAGGCGTTGCGCACGCGGATCTGGCTGGGCCCGAGGTCCTGATGCGGCAGATCTGCGAGCGCGACATTGTCGAGGGTCGGCAGACCATCGGGAGTTGATTTGAAATACCATGCGCGTGCCATGTGAAGGCTCCTCTCGAGTTTTTATGATGCCGGGGCGATTGCCGTTCCCGTTCCCAACCGCTTCTATTTCAATTCCCGCGCAGGGCAAGCGTTCCCCCATTGCAAGGGCAATTTGCCCTCGCTAAGGGCGAATTTCGAATGCGGGGCTGTAGCTCAGTTGGTAGAGCGCATCGTTCGCAATGATGAGGTCAGGGGTTCGATTCCCCTCAGCTCCACCATCGCATTCGGTTTTCCGAGATAGGGTTGAGGGGATGCGGCGGGCGCCTATGGCGTCCGATGGCGCGCACGGTGGCCAGTACCATTCGCCCCAACAAAAAGGGCCGCCGGAAAAATCCGACGGCCCCTACGAGTCCCCTGCCCAAGACGCAGGCGCGGGGGAATTAGAATTCGTAGCCGAGCGTCACGCCGTAAGTGCGCGGTGGCATGAGCGTGCCGCCAATGGCGCGGCTGGTCGAAATCGAGAAGCTGCCCGCATAGACCAGTTCATTGGTGATGTTGCGGACCCAGAAGTTGGCCGAAAAACGGTCATCCGGGTGACGGTACATCACATTGGCATCCAGCTGGATATAGCCATCCTGCGCCAAGCGATCATCATTGAACTCCGTATGGTACTGCTTGCTCCGATAGGCAAAGTTGGTGCCCAACCGGACCTTGCCGCCATTGCCAAGGCCAATGTCATAGGTCGGGTTCAGGTTGAGGCTCCAACGGGGCGACATGCGCGTGGCATTGCCCGACAGGTCCTTCACCAACAGCGCTTCCACAGCACCGGGCGCAAACAGGCGTGGATCAAGCGGATCGGACGCCGTGAACTTTGTGAACTCCGAATGGAGATAGCCAACCGACGCCGATAGCGTGAAGGCATCGGTTGCGCGCCACAGAAGGTCAAACTCTGCGCCATACGCTTCCGAGACAGCCGCGTTGGTCAGCGTGCTCGTGAAGAAAGGCGGCGCTGGGATCGGTCGGGTCAACGAGAACTGACCATTCTTCAACCGCTGGAAGAAGACGGCGAGGTTGGCGCTGAGTCCGCCGGCTGAGTACTTCGTGCCGACCTCAAACGCTTCGACCTTTTCAGGATCCACAAACGGCAGGGGCTGCGTTGGTGAAAGGCGACGGGTCGACCCGATTTCCGCCGTGCCACTCTTAAAGCCGCGGGACCAGTTACCATAGAGCATCAGATCATCATTGGGGCGGAATTCCAGGCCAAGCGAAGGGGAGAAATCATCCCAGCTCTTCGTCGCGTCCCACTGGAGCGGATCGAGCACCAGCCGGTTCTGCGCGGCCACGCCAAGGCCTGTGTTGTTGCGCAGGCGTCGTTCTTCCCAGCTATAGCGTGCACCTCCCTTAAGGGAGAGTTGGTCGGACAGATCATACGTCACATTGGCGAAGGCGGCCCAGGTCTTCACATCGAGCTGACCATCAAACTGGATGCGGAACGGATCGGTGTTCCTCAGCACATCGAGGCCGATATGGTTTTCAACTCTGATGTTTTCATCAAGATAGAAAAGGCCGAACACGCCGTGGAACTTATCAGTTTCAATATTGGCCTGCAGTTCCTGGCTGAACTGATGCTGGAACGCCGGCTGCCAGTGATTGGCGCTGCTGCGCAAGGCATTGGTCTGCGCCAGCGGGTAGCCAAGATAGGTCGACATGTCGAAATCATGGAAGAAGATCGCATCGAAGCTGCGATAGCTGGTCAGCGATTTGAAGGTCAGCGCATCGCTGGCGTCCACCGTGACGGCGGCAGTCACCGCCCATTGCTTGCGATCATTGATCGGATCAAAATTCGTCGCCAAATTGCGCGGATTGGTGGCGAAGCGCGCCTGTGTGCCGTCGGCATTCAGACGCTGGCCCAAGGCGCTCAGCCCGTCATTGGCCGGGATGGCATCGGTCAGCACGCCGGGGAAAGACACTTCACGGAACTTGATGGCCAAGGACCGGTCATCTTCGCGGTGATATTCGCCCGTCAGCAGGATGTTGACTGAATCTGATGGCAGCAATTCAAGATGCGCGCGCGCCGACCACTGGCTCACATTGTCGATCTCATTGCCGGTGAACTCGTTGACGCCAAAACCGTCCCGATGGATGCGCTGCACTGCCAAGCGGCCACGGACACCTTCGGCAATCGGGCCGCCAATGGCCGCGTCGGTCTGGATCAGCAGGGCAGAACCGCCAAAGGTCTGGCGGAAATAACCATCCAAGGTTTCCGTTGGCTTGGCCGTGATGAGGTTGACCGCGCCCCCCGTGGCGTTGCGTCCATAGAGCGTGCCTTGCGGACCACGCAGAACTTCAACACGCTGAAGATCGAACATAGAACCAAGCTGCGCCTGCGCCAACGAGACAACGACACCATCGACATGGAGGGCAACCGAAGGATCGACGCCCGGGAGCGAACTCGACAGGCCGATGCCGCGAATGAACAGCTTCGCGAAGTTGAAGTCATTGCCGAAACTGATCGACGGCACCAGCGACTGAAGACCTTCAAGGGTAACAGTGTTGTTTGCGGCAAGCTGATCTGCACCGACAGCAGACACCGAGAGCGAAACGTCGGAAAGGGACTGGGCGCGCTTTTGCGCCGTCACAATGATTTCGCTGCTTTCTTCGGCAGGCTCTGTCGCCTCTTGGGCGAAAGCGGGGTGCGCGCAGGCGAATGCTGCCGCGGCGATGAGGCTAGAGCGCGAAAAAAGGCGCACAGATGCACGGTTGGTGCTCACAGATATCCTCCCTGAAAAGGCTGAACGATGGGTCGCATGTTCTCTTGTCGGAACAGCCGGCGCATAGCCCTGTCGGGAGACACATTCAAATTGAGTTATATCTTATAACATTTTTCTTGAAGTGATGTTGTATTAATGCGACAGTATATCAACGCCAAAAAAATCCGGATCATCGTTGAATTTGGCCTTCTTGGAGCCCTTTCTCTTCACAAAAATTCCCTCACAGCGCCTTCCTGATGCGCGCCCAAGACGGTCTCCATTTCAGCAAATAGAACCACGGCGGACCAAATTGACAACGGCCAGCAGAAGCACAGCCCCTGCCAACGACACGAGGAAGGTCGTCACAGTGAGCGGCGCATTGTTGATGTCCCCACGCGACAGGATCATGCCGCCGATGAAGGCGCCCACGATCCCGACAAGAATGTTGGCGACAATGCCCTGACTGCCATCTGTCTGCATGATCAAACTGGCGAGCCATCCAATGACGCCGCCGACGATAAGCCACATGATCAGTCCCATGATTTTTCTCCAGAGGACCAGAGGATGATCTGGTCAAAAAGGGGCACGCGGCCCGGATCCCTGTTAAACGGACGAAGGGCATATTCTGTTCCGGCGAGGTGAGGCCCCGTCTTGGAACCCGCCCAAACCTGCCCACATCTGGGAACGGATTTCGCGGCACGCTTGCCCTGCAGCGCATCGTCGAGCCACGCTGCGGCTGTCGCTGAACTTTCACCAAGCGCCGTTAGTGTAACGAAAATTTTAGCTCTCAGCCTGCGGTGTCGTGCCGTCGGCGGCATCCGGGGATTAAGAGCCTTGCCCAAGGAGTGGGAATACGTGCCCATCTGTTTACCAGCGTCGGTTCATGATGTGGGACCGCTGTTCGAAAGCGAAGTCGACCAACTGTTTGAACGGATCAGCCGGACTTTGGGGTCCGCCCGCAGACCGGCGCGGATAGCCGCATCCTATGCGCGCCTGCTCGACGGATCGGCGTCGGCCACGCACCACATTCCCGCCAACCCGCTCCCAATCACTCAGAACTGAACGCTTATGATCAAAGGTAAAACGGCAGCGGTGCCCGCGGCCCTGCCCATCGAACTGGAACTTGCGGCCATTGGCGATCCACCCAATGGTGCCATATGGCGCTGGGCAGGATTGGCGCTGTCGCTCGCCATGGTTGCAGCCATCCTTCTCAAATTGAAGAATATAACGCTGGAAGGGCTGTTCGATGTGCCAGCCAGCCCCCTCTTCTGGCTGTGCCTAGCGGGCAGCTATATCGCAACACCGGCCAGCGAATGGGTCATCTTCCGCCGACTTTGGCAAATCCCGTTCGACGGGTTTTCAGCGCTGCTCAAAAAGCAGGTCACAAATGAGCTGTTGCTTGGGTATATGGGCGACGCCCAATTCTACCTTTGGGCCAGACAGCGCACCACGATGACCGGCGCGCCATTCGCAGCCATCAAAGACGTGTCCATCCTGTCGGCCATGTCGGGTAACGTGGCCACCTTGCTGCTGCTCTTGATCGGCTGGCCCTTCATGTACGAGTTCGCCATCGGGCCGCACATGCGGACCGTCATCGGCTCAATCGGCGTCATCATGGCAAGTTCGCTCGTGGTGTTCCTGTTTCGCCAGAAACTCTTTTCGCTGCCGCGGCCTCAGCTGGTGTTTATCAGCGCAGTGCACATGGCCCGCATCGCCGTCGGACTGATTTTGATGGCGGTCGCCTGGCAACTGCTTTTGCCTCAAGTGCCGCTTACGGAGATCCTGCTGCTGGCGATGTTCCGCATGCTCATTTCACGGCTTCCGCTCATCCCCAATAAAGACCTCGTCTTTGCCGCAATGACAGTCTTCCTGATCGGTGCCGATCCGGCGATCGGCGCGGTCGTCGCGAAAATCGCGCTGCTGACCTTGGTGCTGCACATCGTCACGGGCCTGACCTTAGCCGTGATCGGCCGCAACGAATGGAAGGACAGCAACGCATGATCCTGCCTACACTTCTCGCTTTGGCGCCGACCGCGCACATTGCCTCAAGCCCCAAACTCGGGATCGAAGAGGGTCGCTGTCGGGAGACGGAAAGCGGCCCCGCCTTCCTCATCAGCGTGGACGGACTGAAGGACCGGTCAGGCAACTTAAAGCTTGAAGTGTATCCCTCCAATGACAGTGATTTTCTGGCGGATGACAACATCCTTTTAATGGCTGGAAAGACATTCCGCCGCGCCTTGATAAAGGTGCCCAAAACCGGACGCCCGGTGCTGTGCGTGCGCGTGCCGGGGCCGGGGACCTATAGCCTTGTCCTGATGCACGACCGTAATGCCAATGGCCGGTTCAACTTCTCATCCGACGGCGTCGGCTTCCCCGGCAATCCAAAGCTCGGCTTGTCCAAGCCAAAGGCCGCCACAGCCAAGATTACGGCCAGAGCAACACCGACGCCTGCGAGCATCCTACTCAATTATCGCACCGGTCTTGCCAGCTTCGGCCCCGCAAAAAGGACCGCCCCATAATGAAGATCGTTGATGTTTCAGCCTTTTACGCGCCACATGGGGGCGGCGTGCGGACCTATGTCGAATGCAAGATTGCCTATGCTGAACGCATGGGCATCGATCTGGTCGTCATCATACCGGGGGAAGAGGACAGGGAAGACCGACGCCCCGGCGGCGCGCGGGTCATCTCTGTGGCCTCGCCCAAGCTGATTTTCGACGGACGGTACCGCTACTTCAAATCTGCCGGACCCATTCACGACATTCTCAATGCCGAACAGCCGGACATTGTCGAAGCCTCCTCGCCCTGGCGCACGGCTAACATCGTCGCGGATTGGAAAGGCCCGGCCCGCAAATCGCTGTTCATGCACGCCGACCCGATGGCAGTTTATGCCTATCGTTGGTTTGGGCAGGTGGCACCGCGCGATACCATTGACCGCACTTTTGCCCCCTATCACAACCATCTCCGGCGCGCCGCCGCGAAGTTCGACACCGTCGTGTGTTGCAACCCGGATCTTGAGGCACGTTTGCGCCATGCCGGCATTCCCAACGTCACTATGATACCACTCGGCATTGAGGCCAACCGGTTTTCCCCGAGCCTGCGGTCTGCAGAATTGCGGGCGAAGATGCTGGCCAAATGTCACTTGCCCGAAGACGCCCGGTTGCTGTTGGCGATCTGTCGCCTGAGCCCTGACAAGCGCCTGCCCATGGTGATCGAAGCCGTGTCTGTCGCCAGTGCAAAACAGCCAGTGGGCCTTGTCGTGATCGGAGTCGGCAGGGATCGGCCGATGGTCCTGAAGGCGATCGGGGGCAACCCGCACATTCGACTGATCGACGGCGTTCGGGATCGGGCATTGCTGGCACGCATGATGGCCAGCGCGGACGGGTTCATCCATGGCTGTGAATCGGAAACCTTCGGCATTGTCATCGCCGAAGCGGCCTCCTCAGGCGTGCCTTTGATCTTGCCCGATGAGGGCGGCGCCGTCACCTTTGCGGACCCATCCTGCAGCGTCTCCTATCGCGCCGGCAATCCGGCCGCGTTGGTCCACGCGCTTGATCAGTTCCTTGATCGGGATCCAACAGAACTGCAGGCTGCTGCCGTGCGCCGCGCGGATCAGGTGTTTTGCATCAATGATCACTTTGACAACCTGATCGACACGTATCAGCAGTGCACAATGACGATGCAGGCCGCCTAACCCCCCGGCCCGTTCTCGCTGCCCAGAATATCAAGACGCCGCCGGACGTCGGGCGCGGCGAGGAGCGTGTCTAGCGGGGCCTCCAACCGTCTTTGCCAATTGGGATGTCCTGTCGTCGTGCCCGGCAAATTGGGTTGTTCGACGGCCCCAAGCAGATCTTCAAGCGGGATGATCGCGAGCGCGGCGGGCGTTGCGGCGACATGGGCGATGGCGGCATCGACAACCGGAGCGGTCTGCTCAGGGGCCGGACGGTCGCCTGCCCCAATGGTCGACCAGAGCAGGCCGCGGTCCCACGCCCGGATATCTTCGGCCTGCGCACGCGTCATGCCCTCGGGCAGTCGCCCCAGTTCATCCGCCCAATCCAGATCACGACCCGACCACCAACCGGCCACCGTCTGCGTGTCATGCGTGCCCGTCATGGCGACGGCATTGGCGGGATAATCCTGCGCGCCGATAAAGCCGTGGTCCTGCGCCCGTTCAAACCAGAGCACACGCATGCCCAGCATCTGACGCTCTGAAATGGCCTGCGTGAACCCATGTGGGCTCGTGCCGAGGTCTTCCGCAATGACGAGGCAGTTGGCGCGGTGGGCCTCCAGCGTGGCCAGCCGGACCAGATCTTCAAACGGAAAATCGAGATAGGCGCCGTCCGCCGACGTGCCGCCATCGGGGATGACCCACAGCCGCGCCAGGCCGAAAGCGTGGTCGATGCGCAGGCCACCGGACGCGCGCATGGCAGAGCGGACCATCGCGATCCAAGGGGCATAACCAGTGGCGCGCAGCCCTTCTGGTGAGAAGCTGGTGATCGACCAGTTCTGGCCCAGCGGCCCAAGCGGATCAGGCGGCGCCCCGATGGTGAGGCCACGCAGCATAGCCTCAGGCATGGCCCATGTATCGCTGCCCCCCGGCGTCACACCGACGGCCAAATCCCCGATAAGGCCGATGGACATCCCGCCTGCTTTCGCGCTGGCCTGTGCCCGCTCCAAGCCCCGCGCGGCGAGCCATTGGAGGAACAGGTGGAAGTTCACTTCCTCGGCCTGATCCTGCGCAAAGCGGGCGACCTCCGGCGCGTGCGGATCACGATAGGCGGCGGGCCAGTCCGGCCATCCTTTTGCCCCTGTCGGCCGGAACTGCCGGTCGAGCGCATCAAAGACTGCATGACGACGGAGTGCTGCGCCTTCTGCCGCCGTCTCTTGCGCAATGCGCGCGCGCCAAGACGCGTCCAAAACGTCAAACACCGCCCGCAACGCTGCCAATCTTTTTGGAAGCGCCGTTGGCCAGTCGATCAACTGCGGGCCATCTGCCCCTGCCAGAGGCGGCAGACCCACCAGAGCGGGATCGCCCATGGCTGTGTTCAGAAAGAGGCGGCTCGACGGCGAATAGGGGCTGAAATCCGCACCCACGCCCGGGAACAATGCGTGGACCGGATTGATCGCAATCGCGCTTGCGCCTGCGCGGGCAAGCGCCGTTGCGGCTTCGGCCAGATCCCCAAAATGTCCGAATGTGCTCGGCTCTGGCCCTCGCAGGGACGGGATCTGAAGCGATGTCCCCCAAGGTCGCGGCCCCATCGGGAGCGGACAATGCGGCGGCGCGATGGCCAGCCGCAACGTCTGGCCTTTGGCCTCCAGATCATAATAGCCGGGGTGCGGGATTGGCGGCAGCAGCGCACCGGACAGGTGCGACCAGAACGTCCGGCCATCTTCTCCGGTCACAGAAACGGGCCCATCAGGAAGGTTTAGCGGGATTGGCTTCCCGACATCCGCCACGATCAGTGGCGGCAGCCCAGCATGGTCCGCGCGGACCTCCTTCAGGCTGGCCGTGATTTTTCCGGCAGAGCCTAGGTCATGCCCAAGCGCTGTCAGGATCGCACCCAACGCCGCATCTGTAACGGTCTGCGTCAGGCCATCCACATCCCGCCAAGTGCGGCTGATGCCGGCAGCCGCGGCAAGGTCATGCAAAGGGGAGGCCTGTTCAACCATGGATTTGGTCAGCATCTGCGGTTGCGAAGTGCTTGGCAAGCGTCATGAATTCGTGTGCGCGCCGGATTACGCTGTTGCCATCTCCGGTCTGCACGTCATAACCGATCACAGGAGAGATGGCTGAAACGCATTGAAATGGCGGCGGAAGGGTAACCGTCGGCCAGCGTCATTCGATGGGGAGCAGTGATCGTGACAGCCGAGATAAAATCCAAAGCCGCTGAACTGGAAGCGCGCATCCTTGATGTGCTGCGCCACCGCGTGGGCAAGAATGAACTGGCCGCCAAAGAGCATGACTGGTTCACCGCCGCCGTCCTCGCGCTGCGCGATGAGATCATCGACATTTGGATGGAATCGACCACGCGCACCTATGCGGCGCAGGGCAAGCGGGTCTATTATCTCAGCCTTGAATTTCTCATCGGCCGCTTGCTGCGCGATGCGTTGTCCAATCTTGGCCTGACGCGCGAGATGGAACAGGCGCTGCGCGACCATGGGCTTGATCTGGCACGGCTGGAGGAACTGGAGCCTGACGCCGCCCTTGGCAATGGCGGGCTTGGCCGCCTTGCGGCCTGCTTCATGGAGAGCCTCGCGAGCCTCGACATCCCAGCTTATGGTTATGGCATCCGCTATGTGAACGGCATGTTCCGCCAGCGTATCAAGGATGGCTGGCAGGTTGAGCTGCCGGAAACATGGCTGGCGCATGGCAACCCCTGGGAATTTGAACGCCGCGAAAGCGCCTATCGCATCGGCTTTGGTGGAGAGGTCGTGGCAGATGATGACCGCGCACAATGGATACCGGCCGAGTTTGTCGAGGCAACAGCGGTCGATACGCCCGTCGTCGGCTGGCGCGGCAAGCGGGTGAACACACTGCGCCTGTGGACCGCGAGCGCGCTCGACCCGCTGCAGCTCGATGCCTTCAACGCGGGCGACCATATCGGGGCCTTGGCCAATCAGGTGCGCGCAGATGCGCTGGTGCGTGTGCTCTATCCGGCGGACTCGAGCCCGGCGGGGCAGGAGCTTCGGCTGCGGCAGGAATATTTCTTCACCGCGGCCTCCATTCAGGACATCATCCGGCGCCACGTGCAATATCAGGGCGATGTCCGCACATTGCCCGACCATGCCGCGATCCAGCTGAACGACACGCACCCTGCGGTCGCCGTGGCAGAAATCATGCGTCTGCTGGTCGATGATCATGGGCTGGAGTTTGGCGAGGCGTTAGAGGTCACCCGCAAGACGGTAGGCTATACCAACCACACGCTCTTGCCCGAAGCGCTGGAAAGCTGGCCACTGCCATTGTTTGAGCGCCTTCTGCCCCGCCACATGCAGATCATCTATGCGATCAACAGCCGCGTCTTGCGGGAGGCGCGCCGCAACGGTCTCGACGATGCGGCCATCTCCGCCATCTCATTGATCGACGAAGGCGGGGACCGGCGCGTGCGGATGGCGAACCTCGCCTTTGTCGGCGCGCACAGCGTCAACGGCGTGGCCGCACTCCACACCGATCTGATGAAGACCACGGTCTTTTCAGACCTGCACAAGCTCTACCCCGATAAGATCAACAACAAGACCAATGGCGTCACCCCGCGCCGCTGGTTGCAGCAGTGCAACCCGGACCTCACCAGCCTGTTGCGCGATGCGATTGGGGAAGGCTTCCTTGACGACACCAACAGACTGGAGGACTTGAACGCGCTGGCCGGTGATGCCGCGCTTGGGGAACGGATCGCCTTGGTGAAGCGCGCCAACAAGGTGGCGCTGGCCGCCCATCTGCGCGACCTGACCGGCATACGGCTCGACCCGGACGCGCTGTTCGATGTCCAGATCAAGCGCATCCATGAATATAAGCGCCAGTTGCTCAACCTGATCGAGACCGTCGCGCTGTATGACCAGATCCGCAGCCATCCGGAAAAGGACTGGGTGCCGCGCGTGAAGATTTTCGGCGGCAAGGCGGCCGCGAGCTATCACAACGCAAAGCTCATCATCAAATTGGCGAATGACATTGCACGGCGCGTCAATTCTGACCCCACGGTCGGCGGGCTGCTCAAGGTCGTGTTCGTTCCCAATTACAATGTCAGTCTTGCCGAACGGATCATTCCCGCCGCCGACCTGTCTGAACAGATTTCAACGGCCGGCATGGAGGCGTCCGGCACCGGCAATATGAAGTTCGCGCTCAACGGCGCGCTGACCATCGGCACGCTGGATGGCGCCAACATCGAAATCAAGGACCGAGTCGGCGATGAAAACATCATCATCTTTGGCCTGACGGCCGATGAAGTCGCCGAGAAGCGGGCCAATGGTTATAACCCACGTGAGATTATTGAAGCGTCGCGCGAACTGCATCAGGCGATTGATGCCATTGCCTCAGGCGTGTTCTCCCCCGATGATCCGCACCGTTATGCCGGGCTGATGGGCGGGCTGTATGACAGCGACTGGTTCATGCTGGCGGCGGACTTTGACGGCTATGCCGCCGCCCAACGCGATGTTGACCGGCGCTGGACAGATCCCGCCGGATGGCGCACCTCTGCCATCAAGAACATTGCCAATGTCGGCTGGTTTTCATCCGACCGCACAATTGGTGAATATGCGCGCGACATTTGGAAGGTGCTGTGAACCCAACGGGAGAGGCCATTTCCGCACTGTTGACCGGAACCCACGCCGATCCCTTTTCATTATTGGGTGTGCATGAGGGGCCGGACGGCAGCTTTGCGCGCGCCATCCTGCCCGGTGCAGATGAGGTCAGTGCGTTCACGCTTCGCGGAACATCGCTTGGCCGTCTGAACCGTGTCGATGACACGTCGATGTTTGAAGGCAAGATCCGGGGCAAGCCCAAACCCGTCAAATATCGCTGCCGCGCCAATCGGCATGAATGGTGGGTGACAGACCCCTATAGCTTTGGCCCCGTGCTGGGGCCGGTCGATGATTTCCTGATCAATCAGGGCACCCATCTGCGGCTGTTCGACAAGATGGGCGCGCATCTCATCCAGCATGAGGGCGCGGATGGCATTCACTTCGCCGTGTGGGCCCCCAATGCGCGGCTTGTCGCACTGGTGGGTGACTTTAATGATTGGGATGCCCGCCGCCACCCGATGCGCCGCCGCAATGATGTGGGCGTGTGGGAAATCTTCATCCCCGATATTGGTCTGGGCCGCGCCTATAAATTCCATATCGTGGCCGCCGACGGCACTGTCCTGCCGCTCAAAGCAGATCCCTTTGCCTTTGCGGCTGAACTCCGCCCCAAGACCGCCTCGATCACCGCGCAGACCGGAAAAACGGATTGGGGCGATACGGCCCACCGCGCGCATTGGGCACAGGTTGATCCGCGCCGCGTGCCGGTGTCGATCTACGAAGTCCACCCCGGTTCCTGGCAGCGCGATGCCAATGACTGGTTCTTGCCCTGGGATGAGATGGCCGAACGGCTGATCCCCTACGCAGTCGACATGGGCTTTACCCATATCGAGTTCATGCCCGTCTCAGAGCATCCCTATGACCCGTCATGGGGCTATCAGACGACCGGGCTTTATGCGCCCTCCGCCCGCTTTGGCGATCCGGCAGGTTTTGCCCGCTTCGTGGATGGCGCACACCGCGCGGGCCTGTCCGTCCTGATTGATTGGGTGCCTGCCCACTTCCCGACGGACGACCATGGCCTTGCCCATTTCGATGGCACCGCGCTCTACGAACATGCCGACCCGAAGCTTGGATTCCACCCCGATTGGAACACCGCCATCTATAATTTCGGGCGGCGGGAGGTCGCATCCTTCCTCGTCAACAATGCGCTGTTCTGGGCTGAGCGCTATCATGTCGATGGGCTGCGCGTGGATGCCGTCGCCTCGATGCTCTACCGTGATTACAGCCGTGAGGCGGGCGAATGGATCCCCAATAGCGACGGCGGGCGCGAGAATTGGGAGGCGGCCGAATTCCTTCGCGCGATGAACCGCGCCCTTTATGCCGCCGCCCCCGGGATCATGACGCTGGCGGAGGAAAGCACCGCCTGGCCGGGCGTCACTTTGCCCGCGCATGAGGGCGAAGCGCGCACCAATCTGGGCTTTGGCTTCAAGTGGAACATGGGCTTCATGCACGATACGCTGAAGTATATGGCGCGTGACCCGGTGCACCGGATGCACCATCATGATGAGATCACCTTCGGGCTGATGTACGCCTTTACCGAGAATTTCGTCCTGCCGCTGAGCCATGATGAGGTCGTCCACGGCAAGGGCAGTCTGCTCAACAAGATGAGCGGCGATGACTGGCAGAAGTTCGCCAATCTGCGCGCCTATTACGGCCTCATGTGGGGCTATCCGGGCAAGAAGCTGCTCTTCATGGGGCAGGAATTCGCGCAGCGCCGTGAATGGAGCGAGGACCGCGCGCTCGACTGGGATCTGCTGGAGGCGCCGGCGCATGACGGCATCCGCGCGCTCGTGCGGGATCTCAACCGGGCCTATGCAGCACACCCCGCCCTCCATGCCCGCGATTGTGAGGCGGACGGGTTTGAATGGCTCGTCGTCAATGATGCCGCGGCCTCTGTCTTTGCATGGCTGCGCAAAGCGCCCGGCGTGCCGCCCGTGGCCATCGTGGCCAATATGACGCCGCTGCCGCATGGCCATTATCGCCTGCCTTTGCCGCACGACGGACTGTGGCGGGAGATCATCAACACCGATGCCGCTGTCTATGGCGGGACGGGACAGGGCAATATGGGCACAGTCGAAGCGCGGGAAGGCGGGGCGCATGTCATCCTGCCGCCGCTGGCGACGATTATGCTGGAATATGTTGGATAATAGCGGGGTGGGAGAGCGCGGAATGGATGTAAAAAGACAGTCACCTCTGGCGCGTGATGCCATGGCCTATGTGCTGGCGGGCGGGCGCGGCAGCCGCCTGATGGAGCTGACCGACCGGCGCGCCAAGCCTGCGGTCTATTTCGGCGGGATGAGCCGGATCATCGATTTCGCGCTGTCCAACGCGATCAATTCAGGCATCCGTCGCATCGGCGTGGCGACGCAATACAAGGCCCATTCGCTGATCCGCCACATGCAGCGCGCCTGGAACTTCATGCGGCCGGAACGTAACGAGAGCTTCGACATCCTGCCCGCCTCACAGCGCATTGATGAGATGCACTGGTATGAAGGCACCGCCGATGCCGTGTTCCAGAACATCGACATCATCGAAAGCTACGCCCCTAAATATATGGTCATCCTCGCGGGCGACCACATCTACAAAATGGACTATGAATTGATGTTGCAGCAGCACGTCAATTCCGGCGCGGACGTGACCGTTGGCTGCCTTGTCGTCCCCCGCAAAGAGGCCAGCGGCTTTGGCGTGATGGCGGTCGACGCGAATAGCGTCATCACCGATTTCATCGAAAAGCCCAAGGACCCGCCTGCCATGCCGGGCAATCCGGATATGGCGCTCGCCTCGATGGGCATCTATGTTTTCGAAACGCAGTTCCTGTTCGATCAGCTCCGCCGCGATGCAGAGACACAGGACTCCACCCGCGATTTTGGCGGCGACATCATCCCCTATATCGTCAAGCACGGCAAAGCCGTCGCCCACAAATTCACCGACAGCTGCATCCGCGCCGCCGAGGAAATTGAGGAATATTGGCGCGATGTCGGCACGCTTGATGCCTATTTTGAGGCCAATCTCGACCTCACCGATGTCGTCCCCAAGCTCAACATGTATGACCGCGACTGGCGCATCTGGACCGATCAGGTCGTCGCCGCGCCTGCCAAGTTCGTGCACGATGAGGAAGGTCGCCGCGGCCACGCCATTTCCTCGCTGATCAGTCAGGACTGCATCGTATCCGGCGCAGTGGCGCATCGCAGCCTGTTGTTCACCGGCGTCAAAATGGGGTCCTTCTCCAGCGTCAGCGAGGGCGTGATCCTGCCTTATTCCAACATTGGCAGGGGCGCGCGCCTGAGCCGGGTGATCATCGATTCCGGGGTGCGCATCCCGGAAAACCTTGTCGTCGGGGAAGACCCGATCTTGGATGCCAAGCGCTTCCGTCGCACCGAAGGCGGCGTGTGCCTCATCACCAAACCGATGATTGATAAGCTGATCGCATGAGCCCGCACGTCCTGTCTGTTGCGTCAGAGGCGGTGCCGCTGGTGAAGACCGGTGGCCTCGCCGATGTGGTGGGCGCCCTGCCCGCTGCCCTTGCCGCACAAGGCGTGCGCCTGACGACGCTGCTGCCCGGCTATCCAGCGGTGATCGCTGCCGCCAAGCGCGCCAAGGTGATGCACAGTTTTGACGCCCTGTTGGGCGAGCCCGCCCGCTTGCTTTCGGCGACGCTGAACGGACACCCGCTCCTTATCCTCGATGCGCCTGCTTATTTCGCGCGCGACGGCGGGCCTTATGGCGATGCGTCCGGCAAGGACTGGCCGGACAATTGGCGGCGCTTTGCGGCTTTCGGACGGGCAGCGGCGGACCTGGCTGCAGGCCAAGTGAAGGGGCTGGCGTTCGACCTGATCCATGCGCATGACTGGCAAGCCGGTATGGCGCTCGCTTATCTGCGCTTTGCATCGCCAAAGGGCGCGGTGATCCCGCCCTCGGTCATGACCATCCACAATATGGCGTTTCAGGGTTATTTCCCGGCAAATGTCTTTTCAAAGCTCGGCCTGCCGAAGAAAGCTTGGGCGCTGGATGGCGTCGAAAGCTATGGCGGCGTCGGCTTCCTGAAGGCTGGGATGGAAGCGGCCAGTGCCATCACGACTGTCAGCCCGACCTATGCGCGGGAAATCCGCGAGGCAGAGTTCGGCATGGGGTTGGAAGGCCTGATCCAAAGCCGCGAGGGACGCGTGCGCGGGATTGTCAACGGCATCGACACGATCGAGTGGAACCCGGCGACCGACCCACATATCGCCAAAACTTATACCCCCAAGACGCTGTCCAAACGCACCGCCAATAAGCGGGCGCTCGAAGCTGAGTTCGAGCTGGACCGCGACGACGGCCCGCTCTTCATCGTCATCAGCCGGCTGACCTGGCAGAAAGGCATGGATGTTCTGGTCGAGACGATCGACCATCTGGTCGGCATCGGTGGACGGCTGGCCCTGCTGGGCAGCGGCGACGCCACGATTGCCGAAGCACTGCATCAGGCCGCCCAACGTCATCCCGGAAAAGTCGGCATCCGCATCGGATATGACGAGGCGTTGTCGCACCGCATGCAGGCCGGCGGCGATGCCATCCTCGTGCCCAGTCGCTTTGAGCCCTGCGGCCTCACGCAGTTATACGGGCTGGCTTATGGCTGCGTGCCCGTCGTCGCGCGGACAGGCGGGCTGGCCGATACCATCATCGACGCCAATCTCGCCGCACTTGATGCTGGAGCGGCAACCGGCATCCAGTTTACCGGCGTCACCTATGCCCCGCTCGCCGACGCCATTTCCCGCGCCGTTCATCTGTATCGGGACCGCAGCCTCTGGACCGCGATGCAGCGCAACGGCATGACAGCAGACTTCAGCTGGGCCCGCAGTGGGACTGCCTATGCCAATCTCTACAAGGACCTGACAGCGACGTGATGACGATCCAGACCCACGCCACCACAGCGTTTGAAGGCCAGAAACCCGGCACATCCGGCCTGCGCAAAAAGGTGCGCGTCTTTCAGCAACCGGGCTATGCGGAAAACTTCATCCAGTCGGTCTTCGATGTTGTGCCGCGCCCTGAGGCCGCGACGCTTGTGCTGGGCGGCGACGGACGTTTCTACAATCGCACGGTCATTCAACAGGCGACTCGCATGGCGGCAGCCAATGGCTATGCCCGCGTGCTGGTCGGCCAGGGCGGCATCCTCTCCACACCTGCCGCGAGCCATGTCATCCGCAAATATGGTGCGAGCGGCGGGCTCATCCTGTCGGCCAGCCACAATCCCGGTGGGCCGGACGAAGACTTTGGCATCAAGTACAATATCGCCAATGGCGGCCCCGCGCCCGAGGGCGTGACCGAGGCGATCTATGCGCGCACGACCAACATCGACCGCTGGCTGGACGTCGACGCGCCCGATGTTGATTTGGACTCCCTAGGCGAAACGCAGGTGGGCGATCTGACGGTCCAAGTGATCGACCCCGTCGCCGATTATGCCGCGCTGATGGAAAGCCTGTTTGATTTCGACGCGATCCGGGACGCCGTGAAGAACGGCTTCACCATGGCCTTTGACGCGATGCATGCCGTGACCGGCCCCTATGCGACCGAAATATTGGAGCGCCGCCTGGGCTTTGCGTCCGGCACCGTGCGCAACGGTGTGCCGCTGGAAGATTTTGGCGGGCATCACCCCGACCCCAATCTGGTCCACGCCAAAGATCTGTATGATCTGATGATGTCGGCGGACGCGCCCGATTTCGGTGCGGCGTCAGACGGCGATGGGGACCGCAATCTCATCATCGGGCGGTCGTGTTTCGTAACCCCATCGGACTCGCTCGCCATGCTGGCGGCGAATGCGCATCTGGCGCCCGGCTATAGAGGCGGCCTCAAGGGCATTGCGCGTTCCATGCCGACAAGTGCTGCCGCCGACCGCGTGGCCGAAGCGCTCGGCATTCCGGCCTATGAAACGCCGACCGGCTGGAAATTCTTCGGCAATCTGCTCGATGCCGGGATGGCGACGATCTGCGGGGAAGAGAGCGCGGGCACGGGGTCTGACCATGTGCGCGAGAAGGATGGGCTATGGGCCGTGCTCCTGTGGCTCAACATTCTGGCTGTGCGCAAACTGCCGGTCGCCGACCTTGCCGCCGAACATTGGGCGCGCTTTGGCCGCAACTATTATGCCCGCCACGATTATGAGGCGCTGCCGACTGACAAGGCCAACGCGTTGATCGACGACTTGACCGCCGCTTTGCCGGGCCTGCCCGGTCGCGCCTTTGGTCCGCTGGTCGTCGAGATGGCCGACAGCTTTTCCTATGCCGATCCGGTCGATGGCTCGGTCAGCCACAATCAGGGGTTACGCATCCTGTTCGTCGGCGGATCGCGTGTCGTCTTCCGCCTGTCGGGCACGGGCACCGAAGGGGCAACATTGCGCGTCTATCTGGAACGCTATGAGCCCGTCGGCGGACGTCTGGCCGAAGCCACGCCCGACATGCTGGCCGAGCTGATCAAAGCGGCGGACGCCATTGCGGGCATGACCCGCCACACCGGCCGCACTGCGCCTGATGTGGTGACGTGACGCAGGGCTACGGCGCGTCCGTTTCGGGCGGCACGACGACGTTCCGCGTCCGTTCGCCCAAGGCCGAAGCGCTTTGGCTCTGCCTGTTTGACGGCGCGGATGAACAGCGCCTGCCAATGGTGCGCGATGGCGAAGATTGGGTTGCCGAAATCCCGCGCGATCTTTCCGGCCAACCTTACGGCTATCGTGCGGAGGGCCAATGGGCACCGGCGATGGGGCTTTGGTTTGACCCGGCCAAGTTGCTCGTCGACCCCTATGCCGTCGCACTCGACGGGCGCTTTGTTCAGCATCCTGACCTCGCGCGCTTTGGCGTGGACACAGCGCCTATAGTGCCGCGCGCAATCGTCCCTCTCCCTTCCCCGAAGGTCGATCAAACGCCACCCCGTTTCCAGCGCGGCGAGCTGATCTACGAGATTAATGTGCGCGGCTTTACGATGGCGCATCCTGATGTGCCGGGTGCTCTGCGCGGCACGATCGCCGCCCTCGCCCATCCAAGTGTGATTGCGCATTTGAAGACACTCCATGTCGGCGCGGTGGAGCTGATGCCCATTGTCGCCTGGATCGACGAACGGCATCTCCCGCCGCTCGGCCTCTCCAATGCTTGGGGCTATAATCCCGTCGCGATGATGGCGCTCGACCCCGGCCTGTGTCCGGGCGGCGGGGAAGAACTCCGCCAGACGGTCGCCGCACTTCATGCCGAAGGGATCGGCGTGATCCTCGATCTCGTCTTCAACCACACGGGCGAAAGCGATGTGCATGGCGGCGTGCTGTCGCTGCGCGGTCTCGACAATGCAGCCTATGCGCATGCGCCCGATGGTTCCCTCATCAACGATACCGGCTGCGGCAACACGCTCGACTTCGCCAACCCTTATGTCCGCCGCCTGACGCTGGACGCCTTGCGGCATTTCGTGACAAGCTGCGGCGTCGACGGCTTCCGCTTTGATCTCGCGACCATCCTCGCGCGCGGGCCGGGCTTTGCCGCCGACGCGCCGATCTTTGCCGAGATCGCCGCAGACCCGATCCTCGCCGACTGCGTGATGATTGCTGAGCCTTGGGACTGCGGACCCGGTGGCTATCAGCTGGGGAACTTCCCGGACAATTGGCTCGAATGGAATGACCGGTTCCGCGACGACGTCCGCCGCTTCTGGCGCGGCGATGGCGGCATTGGGGATGTCGTCACGCGGATCGCCGGCTCCTCCGATGTGTTCGGCAAAGCCACCCGCACCGTCAATTTCCTCGCCGCGCATGATGGCTTCACGCTCGCCGATAGTGTTGCCTATGCCGCGCGGCACAATGAGGCCAATGGCGAAGGCAATCGCGATGGCCATTCGGAAAATTTCAGCTGGAATGGTGGCGTCGAAGGACCGAGCGATGATCCCGCCATCCTCGCGCGACGCCGGGCCGACGCGCGGGCGATGCTCGCCACACTGTTCGCCTCGACGGGCACCATTCTGCTGACGGCAGGCGACGAATTCGGGCGCAGCCAGAGGGGCAACAACAACGCCTATGCGCAGGACAACGCCCTCAGCTGGGTCGATTGGGAGGGGCGCGACCTGGCACTTGAGGCCTATGTCGCAGACCTCGCGGCGAAACGGTCAGCCCAACGGGCGCGCTGCTCTGCCTTCCCGCAGGATGGAGACTGGCTTGATGCCGAGGGGCAAGCCATGACCGCCGCCCAATGGGAAAATCCGGCAACCGGCACCGTGCACTATTCCGGGCCGGGCTACGCCCTGTCCCTCTCCCGCGACGACCGCACGGTCGCATGGGACATCAAAAGCTAAGCGATCTGGACAGTACCGCTTTGCAGGCCAAGTCCCACCACCAACCTTTGCAGGCGGCGGCGCAGCGTCGGCTCATCAAGTGCGGCATGAGCTGACCCCAGATGCAGCGTCAGCGCGCCGCCGGAAATCTCAGGTCGGCTCGCCGCCAGAATCTCGGCAGAGCCCCCCGCCAGACGATCCGCCACACGAACGGCGAGTCCCCAGTTACGGCCGGTTTCAAGCTGCAAGGGATCGGCCAATGGCTTGAGGCCGGAGGGCACATCGAGATCCCCACCAAGCCCCACATGCAGCGCCATCGCCATCATCGCGCGTTCGGCCGCTGTAATGCCAATCCAATTGCCATGCAGCGCCATTTCTTCGCCGGTCAGCGCGCGGAAACCCGGCGTGCTGGACCAGCCGACGCCCGCAATCTGGCAGACGGCGCGGCGCAAGCGGCGCAGCGACTCCGCCTCTTTGTCGAACATCTGGTCCAGCCAATGCGCCATGGCATCGCCAAAGCCCGGCGGCTGCTGATGGTCTGCCGTTGCAAAGGCAACGCCTTCGGTCAGGGGATCGAGCGCCTGTTCGGCCGGGGACAGCGCATCAAACATCAGCCCTTCGCGCAGACCATAAGGGCAGATCACAAAGGTTGAGGGCTTCAGCAGCGCGGCCAGCACATTGAGAAGCTGAGCCGTCGCATGCAGCAACGGCACACGCGCGCTTGGCATTTCGGGGATGGATTTGAGCGTCGCCGTCGTCATCCCGCTGATCGCCTCTGCCAATAAGGGTGCGTCGCTGGTGGCAATCCGGTAGCGGGCGAGGACAGGCAACGGATAACGGTGCATGTGCATGTGCACACGGGCCAATGCCCGCCAGGGGCCGCCAACGAGATAGAGCGGGCGTCCCTCACATTGCGTCAACCAACTGAGCGGCTTCATGCCCTTGTGCAGCGCCGCTTCCAGCGCGCCATCGCCTTCCTCAGTCAAGGCGCGCGCGCGGATGGCCCCAATGGCAATCGACCCGGTCTGCGTCACATGACGATGCTCAAGACGCGACAGATCAAGACTGCCGCCGCCCAGATCCGCCATCACGCCGTCTGCATTGGGGATGGCCGAAAGCACGCCACAGCCAGAGATGCGCGCCTCCTCCTCGCCTGACAACAGTTCGACAGGCAGGCCCAGCGCCTTGACGGCCTCTAGGAATGCAGCGCCGTTTCGTGCCTCGCGCACAGCCGCGGTTGCCACGACGCGCAGCCAGCTGACATCCCATGCCTTTGCAACCAGCGCGAAGCGGGCGAGCCCCCGCAGGGCCATGTCACTGGCCACCTTGTCCAGCTGCCCATCTCGGACAACGCCGCCGCCAAGGCCTGCTGCCAGCTTTTCGTTGTAGAGAACGATGGGCGCCCTTGGCGCACCACCAAAGACCACCAACCGTACTGAGTTGGAGCCTATATCGATGACAGCTTTGCGTTGAGTCCCATTCACCGCTTGCCGTTTAAGACCAGTTTTGGAACCGCGCCACTCCCAAGCGACGCGCCCCGGCCCGAAAGCGACGGATTGGTCATAAAATAACGATGCAAGTTAAAGGGTTGGTCGCCGGGGACAGCCCGTTCGTAGCTGCCGTCCGGCTTTAGATACCAGCTTTGCTCCGTGTCGATGAGATTGGCGACCATCACCTGATCGAGAATCTGATCGTGGACAGTCGCGTTGCGGACGGGCAGCGCATATTCAACGCGGCGGTCAAAATTGCGGGGCATCCAGTCTGCCGAGGAGATGAAAACCTCCGCCTTGTTGTTCGGCAGCGCACTGCCATTGCCGAACGCCCAGATACGGCTGTGTTCCAGAAAACGTCCGATGATCGACTTGACCTGAATGTTTTCCGAAAGACCGGGCACCCCCGGACGCAGGCAACAAACGCCCCGGATGATGAGTTCAATGCGAACCCCGGCGGCACTGGCTTCATAAAGCTTGTCGATCACGAACCGGTCGGCCAGAGAATTCATCTTCGCCCAGACAGCCCCAGCCTTGCCTGCACGCACATTTGCGATTTCACGGTCGATGAGCGCCAACAGCTTTTCGCGCAAATGCCGAGGGCTGATGGTGATGTACTTGAGTTCCGGCGGCTCAACATATCCGGTGATGTAGTTGAACACCTGTGCCGCATCGCGGCCCAGTGCGGGGTCTGCGGTGAAGTAGCTGATGTCGGTATAGATGCGCGCCGTCACCGGGTGGTAATTGCCCGTGCCGAAGTGACAATAGGTGCGGAAATTTTTTCCTTCGCGGCGGACCACCATCGAAATCTTGGCGTGGGTTTTCCAGTCGATAAACCCATAAACCACCTGCACGCCGGACCGCTCCAGCTGCGACGCCCATTGCAGGTTCTGCTCTTCATCAAAGCGTGCCTTCAACTCGACAACGGCCGTCACGGATTTGCCCGCTTCGGCGGCATCGCACAACGCGCGCACAATCGCCGACTGTTTGCCGGCGCGGTAAAGCGTCTGCTTGATCGCCACGACATTGGGGTCCGCCGCCGCCTGGCTCAAAAAGGCAAGGACGACGTCAAACGCCTCATAAGGATGATGGACGACAATATCCTTCTGGCGGATGGCGGCAAAGCAATCCCCGTCATGTTCACGGATGCGTTCGGGGAAGCGCGGCGAATAGGGGGTGAATTTCAGATCAGGCCGGTCTTCGTCGACCAGCTGGCTCAAGCCCACAATGCCAAGGATACCATCAGTTTCGGCAATGGTGACTTCATTGCCGCCCAGTTCTTTGCGGATCAGCGATTCGAGCGCTTCCGGCATGTCATGTTCGGCTTCAAGCCGGATGACACGCCCACGCCGTCGCCGCTTAATGGCGCTGCGGAAGAAGCGGACAAGGTCTTCAGCCTCTTCTTCCAGTTCGATGTCGCTATCGCGGATGACGCGGAACAGGCCCGAGCCGATCAGGTCAAAGCCGGGGAAAAGCAACCCTGCATGAAGCCGGATCATCTCCTCAATCGTGATGTACGTGGCCGTCCTGCCGGGCACGCGCACGAAGCGCGGCAGCGTCGCGGGGATCATGATGAGTTCGCGGATTTCCTCTTCGTCGGAGCGGCGCTCCAGATCGAAGATCATCGACATGCCAAGGTTTGGGATGAACGGAAAAGGATGCGCCGGGTCCAGCGCCTGCAATGTCAGGATCGGGAAAATCTCTTCCCGGAAGTATGTTTCCAGCCCCGCCCGATCACCCTGCGCCACATCTGCGCCTGAGACGACGCGGATGCCCTGCGATGCCATTTCCGTGCGCAACTGCCGCCACAGAATCTGCTGATCCGCCATCAGCTCGTCCGCTTCTTTGCCGATCAGTTCCAACTGTTGGGCGGGGATGAGGCCATCGATCGACACTTCTTCAATGCCGCGCATCTGCTGACCGCGCAGGCCGGCCACACGGACCATGAAGAATTCGTCGAGGTTCCCGCCGGAAATCGACAGGAAACGAAGCCGTTCCAGCAGCGGGTGGTTGGGGTTCTGCGCCTCTTCCAGCACGCGCCGATTGAACTTCAACCAGCTGACTTCCCGGTTGAAATAGCGGGACGTTGCGTCCGTCGTTTCAACTGCCTTGGGTGTCGATGTTTCTGTGCTCGCGGACATAGGGTGCCAAACAGTTAAAAAAACAAGATAGCACTAATGACGCTTTATGAAAGTTTTCCGACAAGAGGCGGAATCTTGTGCGCGGCGGCGTGCCTGTCAAAGGCGGCGGCCACGTTGCGTGCATAGGGGCGGCCTTGGTCGGTGATCGACAGCACATCGCCCGCCCGTTCCACAAGGCCAAGCGAAACAAAGTGCGTCAACATGGCCTCTAACTGCGGATCCACCAGATCGCTGTCGACCCGCACCTTCAACTGGCAGAGCAACTGCTCAATCAAGACGCCACGCCTTTGGTCTTCCAGCGCCAGTCGCACGCCCCGCGCCCCAGCCAGTCGACCATCGCTCATGCACTCCCGATAGGCGCCGGGGTTTTTCTCATTCTGGATGATCGCGCCTGGAAACAGACTGATCGCGCTGGCGCCCAAACCGATGAGGACGTCGGACTGATCTTCGGTGAAGCCCTGAAAATTGCGCCGGACCTGACCCTTGCTGGCCGCCATCGCCAGAGGATCCCCCGGCAAGGCGAAGTGATCAAAGCCGATGGGGACATAGCCTTCCGCGACAAGCCGATCATACCCATGCGCTGCCTGTGCAAAACGCTGTTCGGCATTGGGTAGGGCCGATGCGTCGATCCGCCGCTGGCGCGGAAACATCTGCGGCACATGGGCATAGCCGAACAGCGCAATGCGGCTGGGCCGCATCCGGACCACCTCGTCCAGCGTCGCAACCAGCTTTTCGATGGTCTGAAACGGCAGCCCATACATGAGATCAAAATTGACCGAAGTGATGCCGCGGGCGCGCAGGGCCGCCATGCAGGTGTCAATCATATCGACCGGCTGGATGCGGCCAATGGCGGCCTGAATGTCGGGATCAAAACTCTGCACGCCAAAGCTGACGCGTGTGACCTGCGCGATGGACAGCGTCATCGCCCATTCGCGGGTGAAGGCGCGCGGATCAATCTCGACCGACACATCGGGAGCGGCCCCGGCCCCAAAGATGGTCACCAGCCGATCAACGATGCGGACAAAGTCTATCGGGTCAATTGCATTGGGGCTACCCCCGCCAAAGGCAATGCGGCGCAGCTTGCCCCGGCCACCCAGCAGCTTGGCGATCATGGAGATTTCGGCCTCTAGCGCCGCCAGATAAGCGGTCAGCCGGTGGGTGCGACCGGCGGCACCCGTGTTGCAGCCACAATACCAGCAGATTTGCTGGCAGTACGGAATGTGGAGGTAAAGCGAGAGCGGGGTCCCCGCGGGCACAGCGTTCAACGCCCGCTGCTGATCGTCCGTCCCGACATCGTCGCGGAACGCTGTCGCCGGGGGATAGCTCGTATACCGCGGAACGGGCCGTTCAATCAGCTCGGAAAGGTAAGGCCACATAGCGGTGGGTCTAGGTTCACCGCCGCAAAGGGCTTTGACTTCGATCAATCAAATTCTTGTCATCCGTCAATGACCCCGAACGCCCCGGCTGACAGTTAGAGAGGGTACCAACAACAATAAGGGCAGCAGATATGAAATCGGTCTTGCTCCACGTTTTCGAGGATGACGCACTTGATAACCGCCTGTCGGTCGCGCTGGACGTGTGCCGCGCCCATGACGCGCATCTGACCTGCGCTTATGTGACACCCTATGCCTCTTATGTCGGGTTGGACCCGATGGGCGGGGTCTTCACCAGCGGCGCTTTGATCGACAGTCTGCGGGAAACCGAAGACCGGGTGCGCACGAAGCTTGAAGCGCATCTCTCGCATGAAGATGTACGCTGGGACTGGCAGTCTTATGATGGCGATCCGGCACAGACATTGGTGTCGGTCTCCTCCCTTGTTGATCTTGTTGTCCTGAGCCAGGCCGGGCGTGACCGGGCATCCTCCGCATCCCCCTTGTCGGTGGTCGATGATGTCGCGGTGAACGCCGGATGCGCCGTTCTGGTCGTGCCCAAAGGCATCAAGCAATTCGACGCCATGGCGCCAGTCGTCATCGGCTGGAACGCGTCTGAACAGGCCGCCCGCGCCATTCGCGAGACGTTGCCCGCGCTCAAGCTGGCGGCATCCGTGACGCTCGTTTCGGTCAGCGAAGAGGGGGAGGAATTCCCCTCCATCGATGCCAGCGCCTATCTCTCGCGCCACGGCATCACCTCTGATCTGCGAACCTTCACCGATGCAGACGGCGCACCCGACACACTCCTCATGCAGGTCGCAAAAGAGGTTGGCGCCGGCGCCATCCTGATCGGGGCTTATGGCCATTCCCGCCTGCGGGAGACGCTGCTGGGCGGCGTGACGCGGCGGCTGTCGACCCAGTCGGACATTCCGATCCTGATGGGACGTTGAACCGGTCCCTCCATTCACGGCTCATCAAAAGGAGACATTCCATGAGCATCCAAAAGGGGAAATTTCTGCTGGCCACCCTCCTCGCCAGCACGCTTGCGACACCGGCTTTGGCCGCGGCGGGAGACACGTATGTCCGTGTTCGCGGGATCATGGTGGCCCCCAATGAAAAATCCGGCGGCATCCTGCCGGGGCTTCCGGCCGAAACCGTGTCGGTCAACAATTCAGTCATGCCCGAAATCGACATCACCCATATGGCGTCCGACAATATCGGGTTTGAACTGATCGCTGCGACCACCAAGCACACCGCCAGCGGCGTGACGGGTGTCACCGGCGGCATCGGCAAGCTTGCCTCCACCTGGGTGCTGCCGCCAACGCTGACGGCGCAATATCACTTCGCGCCCGGAGCCAAAGTCCGGCCCTATGTGGGCGCTGGCGTCAACTACACACTCTTCTATTCTGAAAAAGCCTCAAGCGCGTTTGTGGCAGCCGTCGGCCCGACCAATGTGAAGATGAAGAGCAGCTTTGGCTGGGCCGGACAAGTAGGCCTCGACATCGACCTGAACGACAGAATGTTCCTGAACGTCGACGTGAAATATCTCGACATTAAGACGACAGCGACGCTCGCGACGACGGCGCTCGGCACACAGGCCGTCAGGATCAAGCTTAATCCGTTCGTCTTTGGCGTCGGCGTCGGCTTCCGCCTCTAATACTCTCTTTCAAGAGCTCCTCCCCCTGCGGGGCCGACCTCTGGTTGGCCCCGCCTTTTTATGTGGGGAGGCCTCAGCAGCAGCTGTCGTTCAGCTGGTTCGCTTTCTTGCGCCGGTCAGACCCGGCATGGCAGCCCTTGCGGCAACAGTCGTGATCCTCGGCGGGCATGGGACCGCCTGTGCCATTGGGCAGGGTGATCTGCGTCGTGCCGCCATTGCACATCGGGGCAGCGATCACCCGCGCCTGCGCCATGGGGGCCGGCAACATGATCGCCAAGGCAAAGATGGGGGTGACGGCGCGCAGCACGGTCATGGTTGCGGCACATCCTCTTCCTCATCGATAAGGATGCGTAGGCCCGCCCCATCCAAATCCTCGAACTGGCCGGTCTTCAGCGACCAGAAAAAGGCAAAGAGCCCCAACAGCCCAAGGCCCAAAGCAATGGGGATGAGCAGCAAGATGCCCGTCATCGCGCCGATCCTTTGAGCCGCAGGGCATTGGCAACGACAATGAGCGAGGAGCCCGACATGGCGGCGGCCGCGATGAGCGGCGTCACGAGCCCCGCAATCGCCAGCGGCACAGCGATGGCGTTATAGCCAATCGCCAGAATGAAGTTCTGCCGGACAATCGCTTGCGTCGCGCGCGCCACCCGGATGCAGGTGATGACAGGCATCAGGCTATCCCCCAGGAACACCGCGTCAGCGGCATTCTGCCCGGCGTCACTCGCCGATGCCGGCGCAAGCGAGGCATGTCCTGCGGCAAGCGCCGGACCGTCGTTCAAACCGTCACCGACCATCAGCACCTTTGCACCAGCCGCCGTGTGACGGGCGATGGCCTCCAGCTTATCTTCGGGATGCATCCCTGTTTGCGCGGTGAGGCCAAGGACGCGTGCGACCGGCGCAACGGCCGCCGCTCGGTCTCCGGAGATGATCGCGCTTGGGATGCCTGCCGCCTGCAACTGCGCGATGACCATCGCTGCATCAGGGCGGAGCTTATCTTCAAAGGTGAGGAGCACAGGCGCCCCGGCACCGGTCAGTTCGACAGCCATGGCTGCCGTCGCCGCGCCATCGGTCGGTCGGCCGAGCGAAACACTGTGTCCCTGCCAAATGCCTTCAACGCCGAAACCGGCAAGTTCGCGAAGGACGCTGACGTCAGCAGCTGTCACGTGCCTCTCCTCCAGTGCGCGGCGCAGCGACTGGCTGAGCGGATGGCGGCTGGCGCGGGCAAGGGCGAGCGCGATGCCCGCATCATCGGCCCCCAGCGCGTCGACATTGGTCGGGTCTGGCCGACCCAGCGTCAGCGTTCCCGTCTTGTCGAACAACGCGACATCGACTTCGGCCAGACGCTCAAGCGCGGACCCGTCCTTCACCAGAACGCCCTTCTTCATGAGCGCGCCGGCCGCCACAATCTGCGCGGCGGGAACAGCAAGTCCGAGCGCACAAGGGCAGGTAATGATCAGCACGGCCACCGCGATCAACAGCGAGGCGTGCCACCCCGCCCCGGCCATCATCCAGCCGGCAAAGCTGAGAAGGGCGAGCGTATGGACGGCAGGCGCATAAAGCCGCGCCGCCCGGTCTGCGATCCGGACATAACGCGACTTGGATTGCCCGGCCTCCTCCATCATGCGCGCGATATCGGCGATGGCGGTATCTGCCCCGACCGCCGTGATCCGCACCTCCACCGGCGCATCGACATTGAGCGTGCCGGCATGCACCGTCTCATCCACGCCGAGCGTGACGGGCGCGGACTCGCCCGTCATCAGCGAGAGATCAAACCGGGATTCGCCTTTCAGGATCACGCCGTCCGCGGCCAGCCGCTCTCCGGTTGCGAGGATCATCGTCATGCCCCGCGCCAAGTCCTTGGCGTCCACCCAAGAGGTGCGGCCGTCCTTGTCCAGAACCAAGGCGCCGGGCGCGGTATGCTTGAGGAGAGAGGCCACCCCTTCACGCGCGCGGTCCCGCATCATGCTGTCGAGGGTGCGACCGCCCAACAGGAAAAAGAGCAGCATGACCGCACCGTCAAAATAGGCATGGGGCCCGTGCACAATCGTTTCAAACAGGCTGAGCGCGCCGGTCAGAATCACCCCGATAGAAATGGGCACGTCCATGTTCGTCCGGCCATGGCGCAAAGCCATCCATGCCGACCGAAAGAAGGGGCGGCCCGAATAAGCGATGGTCGGCAGCGCGATCATCGCGGACAACCAGTGGAACAAATCCCGCGTGCCGCCCTCTGCCCCGGACCAGACCGAGACCGACAACAGCATGATGTTCATCGCGGCAAATCCGGCCACGGCCAGCGCCTTCAGCAGGCCCTTGCTTTCTTCGCCTGACACCAAGGTGGTCGGGTCCAGAACCGGCTGCGCTTCAAAACCCAGCCGGCCGATGGCGGCCACCAAATCCGGCACCGTCAGGCCCTGATCATGGCTGATCGACACGCGCTTGGCCGTGAAGTTGACGCGCGCGCTATCTATTCCGGGGGTTGTCGCAAGCCCGCGTTCAATCTTCGCAATGCATCCCGCACAATGCATGCCCGGCACCGAAAACAAAGCTTCGGGCAGGTCCGCAGATGGGGCGTGCTCTTTGGTCATTGTCATAGCAGGTCTTCCACCTGGCGATGCGCTTCGCCGCCACGACGGACTGTGAGATGCACGATCCAGCGGCCGGCGGGCAAAGCCTCATGGCTGGTCCAAATGCCGTCTTGGGTCTGATCAAAACGCAAGCTGCGTTCGGGCACGCGGCCAAGGGGGTGGCGGACCAACGCTTCGACAGCCGCATTGCGCAGCGGCACCTGCCCCACGTCCGCCATCAGCTCCACATGGCGGCTTCCATTCAACCGGGCCGAAACCGTCCAGCCAAGCGCCTTCTGCGCCTCTGCCTTGTCCAGCCAGCCGTTGAATTTCTGGCTGGCGACGTAGCTGTTATCGACGACCGTGCCGCCAAAGGTCGAGATGGCCGCCTGTGCCATGAAGACATTGACGGAGACGACAACACCGAAAAAGGCGACGAGAATGCCGGTCATGTGCCAACCGGTGAACTTGCGTCCGCTCATTGTCTGTCTCCTTCATCATCGTCCAAACCTTCGGGGCGCTCAAACACGACCTCGTCGGTATCGCCCTTTTCATGGCCGCTCTTCGCTTTGACCGTGACTTTGAACGCGCTGTGCTCTTCGCCTTTTGCTGGTGCCGCCACGAACAACCGGACCTTGCGGATGCTGTCCGGCGCCACGCGCAGATCAATGGTGCTGCGCCCTTCAACGCGGTCGGTATCCGCGGTCCACACGACAGCGCCGGGCAGGCCGGTGACGACCAGTTCCACATCGCGCGGTCGCGTTTCCATATTGCGCACCTTGACCATGTAATTGTTGCGGATCGAGCCGTCTGACAGTTGGACGAACACCGGGTTGCGATCATGCTGGACATTGAGATCGAGCCGGGTGCGTTCCCCAAGCGCAAACAACATGGCGACGCCGATTGATGACCAGATGCCAAGATAGATCAGCGTCCGGGGCCGGAAGATCGTTTTGAGCAGCGGCGCGCTCTGCCCGCCGGCCTTTTCAATCTCTGCATCGTCGAGCGTGCAATAGTCGATAAGGCCGCGTGGCTTGCCGATCTGCGCCATGACGGTGTCGCAGGCGTCGATGCACAGGGCGCAGGTGATGCAGCCGATCTGCGGTCCTTCGCGAATATCGATGCCGGTCGGGCAGACCGAGACGCATTGGAGGCAATCAATGCAGTCGCCCGTCTTGAGCGCCGCGCCTTCATCTGCCGCCTTTTTCAAGCCATGCGTCCGGGGTTCACCGCGCCAGTCCTTATAGGTGACGAGCAGCGATTTCTCATCAAGCATGGCTGTTTGGATGCGCGGCCATGGGCACATATAGATGCACACCTGTTCCCGCATGAAGCCGCCGAAGATGAAGGTCGTCGCGGTCAGCACGCCGACGGTGGAATAGGCAATGGCGGGCGCCTGCCCGGTCAGGAAATCGCGCGCAAGCGTCGGCGCGTCAGCGAAGTAGAAAATCCACGCGCCCCCCGTCGACACAGCAATCACCAGCCAGATCGCCCATTTGGAGAAACGCCGGAAGATCTTGGTCAGGCCCCATGGCGCCTTGTCGAGGCGGATCTGCGCATTGCGGTCTCCATCGATCCAGCGTTCGACATGCTGGAACAGATCGGTCCACACCGTCTGCGGACAGGCATAGCCGCACCAGGCCCTGCCGACTGCCGAGGTAACAAGAAAAAGCCCGATGCCCGCCATGACGAGCAGACCGGCCACATAGTAAAATTCATGCGGCCAAATCTCGATCGCGAACATGTAAAAACGCCGGTGCGCCATATCGACAAGGACCGCCTGATCCGGCGCATAGGGGCCACGATCCCACCGCAGCCAAGGCGTGACATAATAGATCGCCAAGGTGACCAGCATGATCGCCCATTTCAGGCGACGGAAAGTGCCGTCCACCGCTTTGGGGTAAACAGCCTTGCGCTTTTCGTAGAGGTATGGCGCGTTCTCTTCCGGGCTATTTGGTTGGGACATTGGACACTGCGACCTCCTGCGGTGCCGGGGTCGCCTCGCCTCCGCCCAGCGAATGGACATAGGCCGCGAGCATCTTGATCGTGGTCGCATCGAGCTTTTGGCCCCAACGGGGCATGACGCCCTGTCGGCTCATCTTGATGGTCTGCGTGAGCGTGGCGGCATCACCACCGTAGAGCCAAATGCCGTCAGTCAGGTTCGGGGCACCGACGTTGCGCAGCCCCTTGCCCGCCGGTCCGTGACACAGCGCACAGTTGGTGGCGAACAGCGCCGCCCCCTGCTGCGCCAACCCATCGGCTTTACGCTGGCCGGAGATCGTGCGGACATGCGCCACCACCGCCGCAATCTCCGCCGGGGTCAGAACACCGTCAAAGGCCGGCATTTGCGACAGGCGGGTTTCGGGATGGTCGGGGTTCCGGATGCCGTGCGTCAGGGTATAGTCCAGCGCCTTCATATCGCCGCCCCATAGCCAGTCATCATCGTTGAGGTTGGGATACCCTATCGACCCGGCGGCACCCGACCCATGGCATTGCACACAATTGACTTTGAACGCCGCCTTGCCGCCTTCAACAGCGGCACTCATGAGGTTCGGCTTGGTCGGCAGCGCTTCAATGGGTGTCGCCGCAATAGCCGCCAGCAACGGCGCGCGCTTGGCTGTCTGCGCTTTCACCTCTGCTTCAAACTGGCCCCTGCTGGTCCACCCGGTCAACCCGGTCGTCGCGCTGCTGATCATCGGCCAGGCCGGGTACATGATCGTGTAGCCGATGGCCCAGATGATGCAGGCGTAAAAGGTCAGCAGCCACCAGCGCGGCAGGGGGGTGTTGAGTTCTTCTATGCCGTCCCATTCAGGGCCGACAAATTCGGTGCCGGTGGGCGTATCGACACGCGGGCCAATGTCTTTGTTATTTTTAGCCATTGTCATCTTCCTTGAAGATCGAGTTGGCAGCATCTGAACTGAGGTCCTTTGACCCCGGCCGGAAGGCCCAGCCGACGAAAGTCAGGAACGACAGCGTCATGAGGACGAGGCCCCAGCTGTCTGCGAAATGCCGAAGAGCGTCGTAGGTCATTTGGCCTGCTCCTGCGCTTCAGCGGCCTTGAAATCGACGAGCGTACCGATCATCTGCAGATAGGCGATCAGCGCATCCAGCTCGGTCAGGCGGGCAGGGTTGCCGTCATAATCGCGGATCTGCACCTTGGGATATCGCTTAGCGAGGTCCCCCGCATCGGCATCCGGGTCGGCCTGCGCGGCAAGATCGACATTGGCCTGTGCGATGTCCTTCTTGGTATAAGGCACACCCACAGCGATGAGCGTCTTGAGATGCGCGGTCATGTCACCGGCCTTCAGGTCCTTTTCGGCCAGGAAGGGATATTGCGGCATCACCGATTCCGGCACGACGGACTGCGGGTTCTTCAGATGCTGGCGGTGCCATTCATCCGAATAGCGCCCGCCGACCCGTGCCAGATCCGGCCCGGTGCGCTTGGACCCCCATTGGAACGGGTGATCGTACATCGACTCGGCCGCCAGACTATAATGGCCGTAGCGTTCCACTTCATCGCGAAACGGGCGGACCATCTGGCTGTGGCAAACATAGCAGCCTTCGCGGATGTAGATGTTCCGACCCGCCAGCTCGAGGGGGGTGTAGGGGCGAACGCCCTTCACCTTTTCAATGGTGGAGTCGATCCAGAAGAGCGGCGCGATTTCCACGATGCCACCGATGGCGACCGTCAGCAGGGCGAGGAGACCAAGCAGGCCGACATTGCGTTCCAGCGTGCCGTGGTTGAGTGCCTTGAATGCCATGTTCTTGAGCTCCTTATGCGGCGGGCACGGCGTGTGCGGGACGATCGGCAGCCGGGTCGTGGAGGGTTTCGGTCATCGGCTTTTCTGAGCGGATCTTGCCGGCCAGCGTCATCCAGACGTTGAAGACCATCACACAGGCCCCGATCAGGTACAGGGCACCGCCTGCCGCACGGATGAGATACATCGGGAACTTGGCGGCGACCGTTTCGCTAAAGGCATAGGCGAGGTAGCCGTCCGGCCCATATTCACGCCACATCAGGCCTTCCATAATGCCGGTGACCCACATGGACGAGGCGTAGAAAACGATGCCGATCGTCGCGAGCCAGAAGTGCCAGTTGATCATCCGCAGCGAGTACATGCGCGGCCGGTTCCACAGACGCGGGAACATGTAATAGAGCGACGCAAAGGTGATCATCCCGTTCCAGCCGAGCGCGCCGGAATGCACATGGCCAATCGTCCAGTCGGTATAGTGCGACAGGCTGTTGACGGCCTTGATCGACATCATCGGGCCTTCAAAGGTCGACATGCCGTAAAAGGCGAGCGCCATGACCATCATACGGATGATCGGGTCGGTGCGGATCTTGTCCCATGCGCCATTGAGCGTCATCAGGCCGTTGATCATGCCACCCCAGCTGGGCATCCACAGCATGATCGAAAAGACCATGCCCAGCGTCTGCGCCCAATCGGGCAGCGCTGTGTAGTGGAGGTGGTGGGGCCCCGCCCAGATATAGAGAAAGATCAGCGACCAGAAGTGGATGATCGACAGCCGGTAGGAATAAACCGGCCGTTCCGCCTGTTTGGGCACGAAGTAATACATCATGCCAAGGAAGCCTGCCGTCAGGAAGAAGCCGACCGCATTATGGCCATACCACCACTGCGTCAGCGCATCTTGAACCCCGGCAAAGGCGGAATAGCTTTTGGACCCAACAAGGCTGACCGGCAGCGACAGGTTGTTGACCAGATGGAGCATCGCGACGGTGATGATGAAGGACAGGAAGAACCAGTTGGCCACATAGATATGCGGCTCCTTGCGCTTCATGATCGTGCCGCCGAAGACGACGAGATAAGAGACCCAGACGACCGTCAGCCAGATGTCGACATACCATTCAGGCTCGGCATATTCGCGGCCCTCGGTCACCCCCATCAGATAGCCGGTCGCGGCCAGAACGATGAACAGCTGATAGCCCCAGAACACAAAGCGAGCGAGGCCGGGGAAGGCCAGCCGCGCGCGACAGGTGCGCTGAACAATGTAAAAACTCGTTGCGATCAGCGCATTGCCACCAAAGGCAAAGATCACAGCCGAGGTGTGCAGCGGCCGGAGCCGCCCAAAGCTGGTATACTCAAACCCAAGGTTCAGCACAGGGAAGGCGAGCTGCAACGCGATGATCAGACCGACCAAGAAGCCCGCCATGCCCCAGAACAGGGTCGCAATCGCGCCCCAGCGGATCGGATCATCATCATAAGTCGACAGCGTCTGTGCAGACGGTGTCGGAAACCGACCGGTCGAATAGTCAAAGCCGCGGTTCGAATAGAAGGCCGCGATCAATGCGGCCGCCATCACGATCCACATATGAACTGAAAAGCCGGTATCGACACCGGTGACAGCCCCAAAAAAGGCTATGAAAGCAATAAGGTAATAGACCCCGCCGCGCAGGATAACTTCTTCCATGGTCGTTCCCCGAGACACCGCGCCATGCGGCATATCCCTGCGGCCCTGCCTTGCAGGACGTCAGCAGCGGGGCATTGACCTAGGTCAAAAGCCTATGCTGCGAGCGCAATGTTCTCGAGCCGACGGCGGTCTTTGATCACGACACGGCGCCTGTCAGGCAATGCAATCATGTCAGCCTCTTTCAGCTTGGTAAGCTGACGGCTGACGGTTTCGATCGTGAGGCCAAGGACATCGCCCATTTGCTGACGGTCCATCGGCAGATCAAATTCATCAAGGAAGGGTGTAATGGCAGAGCAGCTTGTGCTCCCCAGCCGGTTGGAGATTTCCAAGAGCAATGTCGCAATCCGCTCACTGGCGGTTTTACGGCCGAGCAGCATCATCCATTGGCGCGCACGGTCCAACTCATCAAGCGTGCGCTCCAGCAGTCTGTGCTGCAAATCGGGATGTTCCTTGGCAAAGCCATCAAAGGCCGCACGCGTGAAGATGCAGACTTCCGCATCCGTCAGCGCGGTGACACCATAAGGGCTTTCCTTGCCAAAGGGGCGGCCAATAAAGTCTGATGGAAACACGACGCCGACAATCTGTTCACGACCATCGGCTGTCGAGACCGACAATTTGAGTACACCCTGAATGACGTTGGCGACGACGAGGGCTTCATCCCCCTCCCAAACCAGAGTCTGGCCGCGGGTCACCATCTGTTTGCGGCCAAGTTTGGCGAGGGCACCAAGCTCTTCCGGCGCGAGGGCTGAACAGATGGCCCTGTTTCTGACCAAGCATGTATCACAATTGGACATGTTCCTGCGCTACAGGAAAGCGACCGCAACGCACAATTAAAAATGACGTAATTTGAGCAAACTAGCTTGGGTTACTGGCATAGCGGAGACAGGTTAACCCTCAATTGACCTCGACATTTCAGGCCCAATGCCGCCAAAACGGCCGGAATCATCGAGGCATCCCATGACCCCTATTCATCGTTCCGTAGTGCTGGCGCTTGTTCTTGCAGCCCCTTTGTCGGCTCAATCATCCAGCGCGCCCTTTACCGTTGAGGAAACAGGCCGGGGCTATGCGCGCCTGCAGGACGCGGTGACCGCCATCGGCAATGGCGACGGCACCATCCGCATTGCGCCGGGCACGTATCGGGACTGCGCCGTGCAGACAGGCGGACGGATCGCTTATGCGGCCATCACTGCCGGAACCGTCATCTTTGACGGCACCTCATGCGAAGGCAAAGGCGGCCTTGTGCTGCGCGGGGCAGCCGCGCACGTCGAAGGCCTGGTCTTCCAGAATTTTCAGGTGCCGGACCGCAACGGTTCCGGCATCCGGCTGGACAAGGGGAATTTAACCGTGGTCAACACGGTGTTCCGCAATTCGGAACAGGGCATCCTCACCAATAATGACCGGTCGGCCACGATCACCATCGACCGGTCAACTTTTTCTGGGCTTGGCGGGTGCCCGGACGGGATGTGCTCACACTCCATCTATGTGAACGACAATGCGCGCCTCATCATCACCCGATCCCGCTTTGAACGCGGCACCGGCGGCCATTATGTGAAGAGCAGAGCAGCCCGCACCGACATTAGCGACAGCAGCTTTGACGACACCCGCGGATCAGAGACGAACTATATGATCGACCTGCCCGCCGGGTCCGTCGGCACGATTACGCACAATGAATTCGTGCAGGGCCGCAACAAGGAAAACTACTCCGCTTTCATCGCGGTCGGGGCGGAAACCATCAACAATCCGTCGGCAGGCCTCACCATCTCCGCAAACCGCGCGTCGATTGCGCCGGGCGTGCAGCGCACATCCACCTTTGTCGCGAACTGGACGCGTGAAGCCATCCGCCTGACCGGCAACCAGCTGGGCGTTGGCCTGAAACCCTATGACGAGCGCTAGGGCCGCAGTCCTATTTGCAGGTGCTGTTGGGTCCGGCGTCCAGATCGAGACAACGTCCGTCTACTGAGTCTGCCGGAACCGGCACGCCGATCAGGCTGCCCAATGTGGGAAGGATGTCGACCGTCTCCACCGGAAGCGGCTGTTCAAACGGCGTCATGCCTTTGCGCCAGAACAGTATCGGCACACGACGGTCATAGTCCCAAAGGCTGCCATGCGTTGCGACATAACCCCGGATGCCGGCGGGCATCGGCTGTTGTCCATTTAGCAGTGCGATGTAAATGTCACCGGACCGGTCGGGCACGAAGGACGCGCGGACACGCTGCGCCAATGTCCAAAGCGCAGGATTTCCGGTCGGGGCAGGAAGGTCTGCAATCTCGGCCTTGGTGAAGACCGCGGCGATCTTGTCTCCAAACTGCTTCTCAACTTCGGCCTTCAACCACGCCGCCGCCTCAATCCGCCGATTGCCGGGCACCGCAGGTGTGAACCAATAATCACCGCCCAAGGCGCGGTTTTCAACCAAAGTGCCCTGCCAGCCGAACTGCTTGGCCAGCAGGCCCGACATCACCTGCGCAGCAAGCGTCAGCGGCGCACGATTGGCTGCGGGCCAGGCATGAATGTCATGCCGCTCGGGCGCGTCAAAGCCGCCATGGTCCGCTGTGAGTGCCACGACATAATCGATCTTCTGCCGGTCAAGGGCTGCGAAGAAGCGACCAAGCCGCGCGTCGAGCGACACCAACTGGCCGCACATTTCGGGCCCCTCGGTGCCATAGGAATGGCCGATATAGTCGGTGCCCGACAGGCTGATCGCCAGAACATCTGTGCCGGGACCACGCCCGAGCCTGTTGGCCGCGACCATGCTGTCCGCCAGATCGAGCGTCGCCAGGTCAATCGCGCGGCTGGTGCGGAAGTCCTTGGCCGTGTTGTCGAGCTTGTCGGTGCGGGGCATGTCTTCCGGCCCATCGCCCACCGTCAGCTTGCCGACGGCCACGGGATTGATCTTGTCCGCACAGACGGCAGGAAGCGGGGGAATAACCGGCTTCGCCAGCCACTGGGCGATGCGGGCATTCACGGCTTTCAGCGCAGGTATGGCAGCGTCGGCAGTGCGCAGGTCTGCGTTGGCATAGGTCGTGAAGCCCCTTGCCCGCCAATCATACCAAAAGACCTGGTCTGCCTTGCGTCCCGCCATCAGCGTTGCGCCGCGATCTTTGCCAGATACGGCAAACACGCGGGTCTTGCTGCCGGGCAGGGATTTCAACCGGTCGCCAAGCGGGCTCCACTCTTCGCTCAGATGCTTGAGCGAGACTGTGTAATTGTCATGCGTTGACCCCGCGACATCCTCGTCTTCAACGCAGTAGATTTCATCAAACTTATCCCCGCGCATGCCAAACCAATCATTGGCGGCAATGCCCGCACGGCCCGGGCGGATACCGCTCAGGATCGTCGCATGGCCGGGGCAGGTTTCGGTCGCAGCATGGCTTTGGTAACCGCCGGGGAAGATCACGCCCTGCGTCATCCGCTTCAGGCCGCCGGTAAACTTGCCGCGCCATTCGGAAAACAGGTCGCTTGAAAACTGGTCGACTGAAATCGCAACGACCAGCTTCGGGGGCGTGTCAGGAGCTGCAATTGCGGGCGTTGCGGCCAACAGGGATGCAGCGGCGAGCCAACGTGCCAGTTTCATAGTGAAGTTCCTCCTGTTTTCCGCACCACAATCATGGCTATAGGGGCAGACATGACCCGGCAAGGCCTTTCCCTCCCAATGTTACGCGACATCCTTATGACGGTGGCCTTGTTCTGGGCGTTTGTCACGCCGGTGCAAGCCCAAACCAATATCACCGCCACGCTGGCCGCGGAAAGCCAGACGCCTGCGCCGGGCTCTACCGTCCTGCTCGCCATCGACATGCAGCCAAAGCCCGGTTGGCATGGCTATTGGCGCAACCCCGGCGATGCCGGCGTCGGCATCTCTCTCAACTGGACCTTGCCTGCAGGTGCCAAACTAGGCGCGATGCGCTGGCCTGTGCCGGAAAAGCTGGTCGTCGCAGGGCTGATGAACCATGTCTTCAATGGCGATCACGCCTTGCTGCTGCCGGTTGCGATCCCCAAGGATCTGGCACCGGGGACCCGCCTCCCCATCCGCGCCGAGGCGCAGTGGCTCGCCTGCACGGACAAGATTTGCGTGCCCGAACGCGGGACGCTGACACTCGACCTGACCGTCGGCGACGGTGCTGTCACACCGGCAGACAGGGCCCGCTTTGATGCATGGCGCGCAAAACTCGCGCTGCCCTTGGGCGGGCAGGCGCTGTTCCAACGCGACGGGACACGGCTGCGGATTGCCGTCCCACTCCCCGCCAGCGTGTCAGCAACTGACCCCTGGTTCTTTGCCGAAACCGAAGACGCAATTGCCTATGCCGCGCCCCAAAAGGCAGAGCGGCTGGGCGATAAGCTGATTGTGGAAACAGAAGCGAAGGGCAGTGCGGCTGACCGGCTGACCGGGGTGCTGGCAACAGGCGACGGGCGTGGCTTTGAGATCAGCGCTGTGCCGGGCGTCGTGCCTGCACTTCAAGACGAGAGCGGGTTCACCACCATCCTCGCCGCGCTGGCAGGGGCAATCCTTGGCGGCTTGCTGCTCAACATCATGCCCTGCGTCTTTCCCGTCATCAGCCTGAAGGCGATGAGCCTTGCCCGCGCAGGCGGCGATGAGCGCGCCGCCAAAAGCGAAGCGCTGGCCTACACCGCCGGGGTTATGCTGACGTGCCTAGCATTGGGCGGGCTGCTGCTTGGCCTGCGCGCGGGCGGGGCGACTGTGGGTTGGGCCTTCCAACTGCAAGAGCCGCGCGTGATCCTGCTGCTGTTGCTGCTGGTGACAGCCGTCGCGCTGAACCTTGCCCATGTCTTTCATCTGCGTGGCTTTGGCGGCGGTGAAGCGCTGGCGGGCAAGGATGGGGCGGCAGGTTCCTTCTGGACCGGCGTGCTGGCAGCCTTTGTGGCCACCCCCTGCACCGGCCCGTTCATGGCGGCGGCCTTGGGCGCGGCGCTTGTCTTGCCTCTGCCTGCGGCACTGGCGATCTTTGCAGGTCTCGGCTTTGGTCTGGCGCTGCCTTTCCTGTTGATCGGCTTTGTGCCCGCTCTGCGCCGACGCATGCCGAAGCCCGGCGCCTGGATGGCCCGCTTTCAGCTCATCCTCTCCATCCCGATGTTCTTGACCGCACTTGCCCTTGGCTGGCTGCTCTGGCGCCAGACGGGAACAAACGGACTGGTTTTGGGTGCGGTCGCTGCTGCGATCTTAGCCATCGCCCTTTGGGGGATTGGTCGGCGTCAGGCGACAGGCAAGAGTGCCGCGCTGTTCGGTGCGTCCCTTCTGGCCGCCAGCCTTGCCGTTGTTGCGCTGACACCCGCCTCGCTGCTCGCAACGCAAAAGCCGGCTTCCGTTTCCGGAGAGCCGTTCAGCGAAACAAAGCTGGCCGCGCTCCGTGCCCAGGGCACGCCCGTCTTCCTCTACTTCACCGCCGACTGGTGCCTGACCTGCAAGGTCAACGAAAAGGCCGCCATCGAACGCGAAGAGGTGACCCGCGCCTTCGACAAGGCCGGTGTGGTCGTGATGGTCGGAGACTGGACCAATGCCGACCCCGCCATCAGCCGCTTCCTTGAAGCGCGCGGACGGTCCGGTGTGCCACTCTACCTGTTCTACCCCAAAGGATCTGCTGACCCAACGGAGCTGCCGCAGGTGTTGACGCCGTCGATGTTGACGGGACTGGTGAGTTAGACTGCCAAACATAAACCAAACCGCTCGCCCTGAGCCTGTCGAAGGGCTGTCCTGTTTCTTGTCACCAAAGGAAGAAGAACAGGACTTCGACAAGCTCAGCCCAAACGGGTCTTAGGTTCGACGGATGTGGCGGGAAATCTAGCCCAAATCCGCCTTCACAAAGTCCGCGCACCGCTCCCCGATCATCACGGACGGCGCATTGGTGTTGCCGGACACAAGACGCGGCATCACCGACGCGTCGGCAATGTAGAGCCCTTCCACCCAGCGCACCCGCAGGCACGGATCGCACACGGCATCCGCATCAGACCCCATGCGGGCCGTGCCGACCGGATGGTAGACCGTGTCAGACCGGTTGCGGATCATCTGATCGAGCGCCGCATCATCCTGAAGCGGTGTGTCGTGCCGGTCCCGCCCGCCATGCTTGGCAAGCGCGGGCGCACCATTAATCCGGTGCACCATTTTGACACCGGCGCGCAGCACCTCAAGGTCACGGTCATCATCCAGAAAGTTGGGATCGATCAGGGGGGCGGCCATCGGGTCTGCGCTGGCCAAACGCACCGTGCCCCGGCTTTCGGGACGCAACACGCAAACATGGATCGAATAGCCGACGCCACTCACCGATTCCCGGCCATGGTCTTCCAGCATGGCGGGCACAAAGTGGAACTGGACATCGGGCACGGCCACATCGGGCCGCGTCTTCGCAAAACCACCGGCTTCGGCATAAGGCGTGGTCAGCGTGCCCGTCCGCTTGGACCGCCACTGGAACACGGATTTCAGGAACCGGATAGAGGCCGAGAGCGTCGTGCCGTTGAACACATCGCCATCCGTCTGGAAGCTGGCGACATAATCGATATGGTCCTGCAGGTCCGCGCCGACAGCAGGCCGGTCGACCACCACATCAATGCCATGCGCCTTCAGATGGTCTGCCGGACCAATGCCCGAGAGCATCAGTATCTGCGGCGTGCCAAAGGCGCCGCCTGAGAGAATGACCGCACGACGCGCGCGGATGGTGCGGGTCGACCGCCCCTGCCGGATGCGGACGCCGACCGCGCGGCCATTTTCGATCAAAATCTTTTCGACATGCGCGCCGGTTTCCACGTGCAAACGTCCGGCCGCCTTTTGCGGCAGCACATAGGCCCGCGCTGCCGTCCAGCGTTCACCGGCCCGTTGCGTGACCTGATACAGCCCCATGCCTTCCAGCTGCTTGCCGTTGAAATCAGGATTGCGGGGCATTTGCAGCTCAGCCGCCGCATCCACAAAATCAACGCTGCCCGCATTGGGCCAAAGCTGATCGCTGACACTCAACGGCCCATCGCTGCCGTGAAATTCATCAGCGCCCCGCACATTGCCTTCGGCGCGGCGGAAATAAGGGAGGACGTCTTTATAGCCCCAGCCGGTCGCGCCCAGCGCGTTCCAATTGTCATAATCCCAAGGCGAACCCCGCAGATAGAGCATCGCGTTGACCGCGGAGGATCCACCCAGCCCCTTGCCGCGCGGCTGATATCCGGTGCGGCCATTGAGGCCCTTTTGCGCGACCGTATCGAACCGCCAGTTCGAGTTCTTCGGCAGGAATGGCAGCATGCCAGGCGCGATGACGCGCCAGCTGTTGTTCGCACTGCCTGCCTCAATGACGCAGACGCTAAATTTGCCGTCTTCGCTCAGCCGGCCTGCGGCTGCGCTGCCACCGGATCCGCCGCCGATGACGACGATGTCGAAGTCTTCCATGCCTGTTCTTCCTGCCATCTCTGTCTTATCGTATCGCTTGTTTCGCGGCTGCCATCATGCGTCCAGCCGGGCTGACGCCAGATATAGCCGAGCTTATGCCGCCAGGGCGCTGACCACACATCCTGCGCAATGCCGACCCATTCATGAAAGACCGACCAAAGCAGATTGAACGTGCCCAGCTGCTTCACAATGCCGTAGCGGATCGGCTCCTCATACACTTCCTGCGTGAACGTGCCGAACATCCGGTCCCAGATGATGAAGACACCCGCATAGTTGCGGTCCAGATAGCGCGGGTTGGTCGCATGGTGGACACGGTGGTGGCTCGGCGTGTTCATCACCGCCTCAAACCAGCGCGGGAAGCGGTCAATCGCTTCGGTGTGAATCCAGAATTGGTAGATGAGATTCACCGCGCCGATAAAGGCCACCATCGCCGGATGAAAGCCGAGGAACAGCAAGGGCACCCGGAAGATGAAGCTAATTGCGAAAAAGCCAGTCCATGTCTGCCGCAGCGCTGTCGACAGATTATAATGCTGGCTGGAATGGTGGTTCACATGGCTCGCCCAGAACCAGCGGACGCGGTGGGCGGAGCGGTGAAAGGCATAATAGGCCAGATCATCGATGAAAAAGCAGAGGATCCACGCCCACCAGGCGAAGGGAATGGTCATCAGCCGGAAGTCATAAGCCCAAAGCGAAACGGCGATCACCCCGCTTGCCACAAACAAACCGGCGACCGTGCTGCCCAGCCCGAAAGCAAGCGAGGTCAGCGTATCTTTCGGTTCATATTTTTCCGGCGCGCGGCGCTTGGCCCAGATCATCTCGATGATGATGAGCAGGATGAACCCCGGCACAGCATAGTCGATGGGGTTGGGAAGATCTGGGATTGTCATGCGGGAACGTGCCTTAGCCCTGCGGCCCAATATTGGGCGGCGTCACCCAGGTTGAGCGTGATTGACCCAAAGGTCTTTTCGCCTGTGCCGATGGTGAGAAAATTCTGATCCAGCCGCGCCTCCAGCCGCCGGTCCAGCAGGCGGCCGACAAAGGCGGCACCGTGGCGGCGCAGAAGCATCTGGCGACCCTGTGCATCTTTTAAGAGCGCGCCCATTCCGGCGCGGTCGATAACCATGTCCGTCGGGACAAAGCCGTACACCGCCTCTTGGGCGAGCGCACGGGCATGATCTTCATCACGAATGCGCAGATCACCGCCCAAGTTCAATAATTTGGCAAGCCAAGCGAGCGCCAAGATCGACAGGAGTGACACCCCAAGCTGGGCGATCACTGCGATCATCAGGCCTGCGCCTTCAGCATGTCCATCAGCGGTCGCACGGGGGACAGATCATAGCCCGCCTTGGCCGCCATGTTGGTGAGCGAATCCGGATCGCCGCCCTGCGCGCTTTCGGCCAAAGCCCACAGCAAAGTTGAGCGCGTACCGGACCGGCAATAGGCCAGAACCTTGCCATCGGCCCCTTGCAGTGCCGCGACCATCGCTTCGACCTGCGGCTGGCTGAAACCCGAATGGGTAATGGGGATGGCGACATATTCAAGGCCCGCAGCATGCGCCGCAGCCTCAATGTCCGCACCCGGAACCTGATCTTCCGATTCGCCTTCGGGGCGGTTGTTGATGATGAGCGTCACGCCCAGCGCCTTGGCTTCCGCTACGGCATCCAGACCGATTTGCGGGGAGACCATCAGGTCATTTGTCACGGATCGAAACATGTCTGCGGTCCTCCTAAAATCCCTTTAGAACAGCCAGAAACGCATCGCCATAGGCTTCAAGCTTACGATCCCCCACTCCCGTCACCAACGCCATGTCGCGCAGGCTCTTGGGGCGGATCTGGGCCATTTCACGCAGCGTTGCGTCATGGAAGATGACATAGGGCGGCACACCGGCTTCGGCGGCCAGATCCCGCCGGCACGCGCGCAACGCATCGAAGATCGGATCGCCGACCGGGTTGGCACTGTTTTCCCCACGGCGGCGGCGTTCGCGTTTGGGCGGGATGACGATGGAGACATGGCCTTCGCCTTTTAAGATCGCACGCGCCTCCGGCCCGAGCATCAGCCCGCCATGGTCAGTCGTGCGCAGCGCGTCGCGCAGCGTCAGCGACCGGGCGACGGGCTTGAGCATCGGGGCCTCATCCGCCGTCACAATACCGAAGACCGAGAGCCGGTCGTGCTGCTGCTTGAGGACGCGCTCATCGCTTTTGCCGGTCAGCACATTTTCGATATGGCCCAGCCCATAGCTCTGACCCGTGCGGTAAACAGCGGAGAGGAGCTTGCGCGCCACCTCAGTCGCATCGACGGCGGCCGGTGGGCTTTGGCAATTGTCGCAATTTCCGCAAAAGTCGCCCGGCTTTTCGCCGAAGTGGCGCAGCAGGATGGCACGCCTACATCCGCCTGTTTCCACCAGCGCACCCAATGAGGCGAGGCGGGCCCGCTCGCCGGGGAGGCGGCTCGGCTCGACTTCGGACAACCATTGGCGGGCGCGGGCAAAATCTTCTGCACCCCAGAACATCTGGGCCAGTGCCGGGTCCCCATCGCGGCCCGCTCGACCGGTTTCCTGATAATAAGCCTCAATCGATTTGGGCAGCCCGGCATGGATGACAAAGCGGACGTCGGGCTTGTCGATGCCCATGCCAAACGCGATGGTCGCGACCATCACCATGTCTTCCGACGCCACAAAGTCCGCCTGGTTGCGCTTGCGCACATCGGCATCCAGCCCGGCGTGATACGCGCGCACCGGTCGCCCCGATTTGGCGAGCGACGCCGCCAGCTTCTCGGTTGCATCGCGTGACCGGGCATAGACAATGCCTGCCCCCGGCGTTGTCGACACAAACTCCGCAATCTGGCGTGGGCCATTGTCACGCGGCGAAATGGCATAGCGGATATTGGGTCGGTCAAAACCGGAGACGATCATCCCGCCAACCGGAATGCCCAGCTGCGCCAAAATGTCTCCGCGCGTATGGGCATCCGCCGTCGCCGTCAGCGCCAGACGCGGCACATCCGGAAACTCATCCATCAACGGCGCGAGCAGACGGTAATCCGGGCGGAAATCATGCCCCCATTCGGACACGCAATGTGCCTCATCGATGGCAAAAAGCGTGATCTTCCCCTGCCGCAACAGGTTACGGAATTCCCCCGAGGATGCGCGCTCAGGCGCCACGTACAGCAGATCGAGCAGCCCGGCCCGGAACCGGTCCATCGTTGCGGCGCGATCATCATCGGCGGACGTCAACGTGGCCGCACGGATGCCGACGGCATCGGCGGCGCGGACCTGATCATGCATCAGCGCGATCAGCGGCGAGATAACGACACAGGTCCCCTCAAAAACAACCGACGGCAACTGATAGCAGAGCGACTTGCCCGCCCCTGTCGGCATCACAGCGAGGGTCCGTTCCCCCGCCATGACGCGGTCAATGACCTGCGCCTGCACCCCGCGAAAGGCGGAGAAGCCGAAGGTGGCATGAAGCTGATCGAGGAGGGATGACACGCCTGCGGCTTTGACGGCTCGCTTGCCCTGTGTCGAGCGCAGTGGCGCATTTCAGCGCGGTGACGGTGGAAAAGGCAGGGCGCGGGGGGATGGCCCGCGCCCTGCAGGGATCACAGAACGGGAGATGGGGCCAGTTCTGTGGAAGCAGATTTGGGTGCAGGGGCCGTCACGCGGTCATAGGTCGCAACATAGTCGGGGTGTTCGGTGCCCATCACCTTGTCCCAGAAAGTCAGGTAGAAACCGAAATTATGGTTGAAGCTGCCTGCATGGTGCAGGTCATGGTGCGTGGTGGTGCTGATCCATTTGAGCACAGGGTGGCTGGCCCAGCCGCGCGCATGCAGTTCCAGCCCCGCATGGCCCATGGCGTTGCGCAGGATCATGACGGCCAAGAAAGTGAAAGTCACCCAGACTGGTGTCGGCACAAGCGCCAGCCAGATCGGCATGAACACCGCCATCACCACCGCTTCGGGCACAGCAAAGCTATAGGCCGCCCAAGGCGTCGGCGTGATGGTGCGGTGGTGGAAGCGGTGAAAGGCCCTGAACAGCTTTGGATGATGCATCGCGCGATGTGTCCAATAGAAATAGGCATCGTGCACCAGCAGCAGCGCGATGAGGATGGTCACATCAATGGCCAGGCCATGACTGGGTTCCATGCCGCTCAAATAGCCCTGGCTCATCCCCCAAACAGTGAGCACGCTGAAAACAGTAAAGACCATCACCGTGCGGATAGAAGCGAGCATTTCCCGCCTTATGTCCGCACCGGTCGCGGCGCGCTTCTGGATCTTGCGGGAGGCCCAGCTCGTCCGGCGCAAGCCCCAGACGGCGAGCGCGACGACGCCTGCGCCCAAAAGATAGCGCACCAGATCAAAGGTGAACATGCCGATCGCGCGGTGCTGCGCGACCTCTAGAATCGTGTGTGGTGTGAGGATCATCTGTCCGCTCCCATTCGTGGAATGGTGACGGAATGGCAGGCCGCGGCAGACCATGCGCTGCGGATTTCAAATCCGGCTAGCCGATTTTGGAATCAACCAGTCGAGCGGCGCGATAGGCCGTCGGCGTCATCGCCTCAGCCTCACGGAAAGCGCGGTTAAAGGGGCCAAGCGACCCAAAGCCGGCGTCCAGTGCGATGGTGAGGATCGGCACCTCGCGCTGGACGGGGTCGGCCAACGCCTCACGCACTTCGGCAAGGCGATAACTATTGAGGAAGGCTGTGAAATTCCGGAAGCCCAATTCTCCATTGATGAGGCGGCGCAGGCGATATTCCTGCTCCCCCAATTGTGCGGCCAGCGCAGCAATGGTTAGACCCTCTGTCCGATAGGGCCGCTCCGCCAGCATGTGCGTTTGCAATCGCGCCGCCAGAGGAGAGGGCTTCGCCGATGCGCCGTCGGGTTGAGACGCCGGGACAGGTGGGGCGAACAGTTCTGGATTGGCAAAACCATAAAGCGCCGCCGACACAATGAACGTCGAGATCAGAATGGCAATTTCAGTGACAGTGCGCAGCGTCGCGCCACCGCCATTGCGGCCGACCACCATCTCAATCACGTTGACCCACATCACAAAGCCGCCGATCAACCAGATAACGCTTTTGCGGAATCTTCGGCGCGGCTCCACCAGATCATTGTCGCGGTCGGCCCAAGCGAGCCAGAGACCGGCGAGGGCGAAGGCGATCATCCCGATGCGCACGCCAATCCAGGAAACCATGGAAAAGTGACCCGTCAGCCGGATGTGAATGATCTGATAGACGGGCAGCGCCACAAAGGCCGCGACGATGGCCCAACGCCGCCAGCCAATCTCTTTCGAATCCGAAAACCAGACATGGGCGAACAGCCAGAAGGCGGCAGGGGCCGTGACGGAGAAGCTGTCCACGATCATCGCATGCAGGCCAAAGGGATGTGCGTCCCACAACAGGCTGGAGACGATGTAGCAGATGATCGTCGCGTTCATGACGATGGCCATGCGCGCCGCCAATGCCTGCCGGTGATCACGCCAGAGCAGCCAGCTCCACAACAGGAACAGCGTCACAGAACCGCCGCGCACCATCAGGTCGAGGACGGCCAGACCGCTCATTCCGCTGCCACCGCACTTTCCTCATCATCCTCGGCCTGCTGGCGCGTCCACATTTCGGCGTAGAGACCGCCTTGCTTGAGCAGATCGGCATGGGTCCCGCGTTCGGCAACCTGCCCCGCCTCCAGAACGATAATCTCATCCGCGTCGACAATCGTGGACAGCCGATGGGCGATGACAACCGTGGTGCGCTTTTCAGAGACGCGGGCCAGCGTTGCCTGAATCTCTGACTCGGTCCGGCTGTCGAGCGCGCTGGTCGCTTCATCCAGGATCAGAAGCGGCGGGTCTTTCAGAAGCGTGCGGGCAATCGCCACGCGCTGCTTTTCCCCGCCGGAAAGCTTTAGCCCACGTTCGCCCACAGGCGTTTCATATTGCTGGGGTTGGGCGGCGATAAAGGCATGGATTTGCGCGCCACGCGCCGCGGCCTCAATCGCATCCTGCGATGCGCCTTCGCGGCCATAACCCACATTATAGCCAATGGTGTCGTTGAACAGAACCGTGTCCTGGGGGACGATGCCAATGGCGGCGCGCAAGGTGGATTGCGTCACATCGCGCACATCCTGTCCGTCAATCATGATGCGGCCGGCGGTCACGTCGTAAAACCGGAAGATAAGCCGTGCGAGTGTCGATTTACCGGCCCCTGACGGGCCAACGACCGCCAATGTCCGCCCGGCAGGCACCGTAAAGCTGACGCCTTTGAGGATCGGACGGTCCGGTTCATAGGCAAAGCTGACATCCTCAAAGGCCAGCGCGCCGCCGGAGATGACGAGCGGCTTCGCATCAGGCCGGTCGCGCACTTCGGCCTCAGTATCAATGAGGTCAAACATCGCCGCCATATCCGTCAGCCCCTGCCGCACGGTGCGGTAGACCATGCCGAGCATATCAAGCGGCCGGAAAAGCTGGGCCAGCAGCGTGTTGACAAGCACCACGTCGCCCGACGTGAATGCCCCCTTTGACCAGCCCCAGACGGTATAGCCCATCGCGCCGGCCATCATCAGGTTGGTGACCAGCGACTGACCGATATTCAGCCAGGCGAGCGAGTTTTCCGATTTGACCGCCGCATCGGCATAGCGCCGCGCGACCTTGCCGTAGATTTCGGTCTCCCGCTTTTCCGCGTTGAAATATTTGACCGTCTCATAGTTGAGCAGGCTGTCGACCGACCGCGCGACAGTGGCGGTATCCATCTCGTTCATCTCGGCCCGCAGGGCGTTGCGCCAATCGGTGACCTTCTGGGTGAAGTAGATATAGGTGACCACCATGACAGCCGTGGCCCCGACCAAACCCATGGAGAATTTGGTGCCGAAGATGATCATGACGGCGGCCAGTTCAATCACCGTCGGCGCGATGTTGAAGAGGAGGAAATAGAGCATCACATCGATGCTCTTGGTCCCCCGCTCGATGACCTTGGTGACGGCACCCGTCCGGCGCGACAGATGGAAGCGCAGGCTCAACTTATGGAGATGCGCAAAGACATGTTCGGCGAGCCTGCGGGTCGCATCCTGCCCGACGCGTTCAAACACGACGTTCCTGAGATTATCGAACAGCACGCCTGCAAAGCGCGCGCCCGCATAAGCCGCAACCAGCGCAATGGCGAGCGAGACGCCCGCCTCAAGCCCCGGCTTCATCCGGTCAATCGCGGCCCCATAGAGGAACCCCATGCTGATCTGAATGCCCTTGGACACCAGCACCAGCGTGAGCGCGATGACGATGCGCAACCGCAGCCCCGGCATGTCCTTTGGCCAAAGATAGGGGATGAACCGCCGCATGACGGCGAAGTCGAGTCCATCATTTCCGGAAGGTGCTGGGGCTTGGGGTGGCATTGTTAACCCCTAGAACATATCTTGGCCGGATGAAATCGGCACATTTGCCTTCTTTATGGACCTCTCTGGGCGAAATCCGCCTGCTCAACGACTTTGTCCGCGGCTGGTTGGCCGAGGACGAGCTCGCCGCCGATCATGATGGCGAAGGGCGCCCCGTCATCGTGCTGCCCGGTCTGTTCACCAGTGACGCCCGCACGGCGATGGCGCGCCGTGTGCTGCGCAAAGCAAACTACCACGCTTATGGCTGGGGTCTGGGCTTCGCGGCGCCCGTCAGGGAAGACACGCTTTCACGCTTCGGCCAGCGTGTGGACGAGGTCGTCGCGCGCGAGGGGGCGCCTGTTGCCCTTATCGGCTGGAGTCTAGGTGGCCTGATCGCCCGCGAATATGCCAAGGTTGCCCCGGAAAAAATCGACAAAGTGGTCACGCTGGGCAGCCCGATTGCGGGAGACCCCCGCCACAACCGGGCTTGGCGCGCCTATGAATGGGCCGCCGGACATTCCGTTGACGACATGCCCCTGAACGTGGTCCGGGAACGCAAGCCTCCCGTTGAAACCATTGCGATCTGGTCGGCAGCGGACGGCATCATCCCGCCGCATGCCTCACGGGGCGAACCGCACATGCATGACCGCGCGATCGAAGTCAGCTGCGGACACCTGTCGATGATGAACGCACCCGATGCGCTGGCCGCCATGCTGACGGCACTGGCGAAAGGGTAAGCGCCGCTTGCCCTGCGCACGTCGAAGGGCCGTCCTTCCCCTGTTCACCGAAGCAAAAAAGGACAGGTCTTCGACGAGCTCAGCCCAAACGGAATAAGAAGGATCACCCCAAAAACGGCGCAGCAATCTCATCGCGAACCCGAGCGATCCGGCCTGAGGCTTTGTCGATCAACGCCCAAGTCGTCTTGGCGCGCACCACAATTTTGCCAGCGGCGTCGCTGAATTCAACATTGCGGTCAAAGCGCGCACCCTTGGGCGCATCGCTGATCCATGTTCGCGCGATCACAGCCGCACCGGGACCGACATTGCCGAAATAATCAATCTCATGCCGGACAACGACCCAGATGTAGGTCGCCTTATCCTCGGCCCGCGCCACAGCATCCCAATGCGCCGTCGCCACATCCTGCAACCACCGCACCCACACCGCATTGTTGACATGCCCGAGCTCGTCAATGTCAGCAGGCGTGGGTGTAATGGTGAGGGAGAAGTCCTTCACGCCGCTACTTCACCATCCCCAACTGCCACAGGAAGAACGCAAATTCTTCCGCGTCTTCACGCAGGCTCTCAAACCGGCCGGACTTGCCGCCATGGCCCGCCCCCATATTGGTTTTGAGCAAGAGGACATTCTGGTCGGTCTTGGTGGCGCGCAGCTTGGCGGCCCATTTGGCGGGCTCCCAATAGGTCACGCGCGGGTCGTTGAGACCGCCGGTGATGAACAGCGGCGGATAGGCCTGCGCCGTCACATTGTCGTAGGGCGAATAGCTGCGGATCAGCTCAAATGCCGCCTTGTCGGTAATCGGATTGCCCCATTCCGGCCATTCGCCCGGCGTCAGCGGTAGCGTTTCATCCTGCATGGTGTTGAGCACATCGACGAACGGAACATGCGCTGCAACCGCGCCCCAAAGTTCGGGGTTGGTGTTGACGACAACACCCATCAGCTCCCCACCCGCAGAGCCCCCTGCGGCCACAATCCGGCCGGGCTTGGCAAAGCCCAGATCAATCAGGCCCTTCGCCGAATCCACAAAGTCGTTGAACGTGTTGGTCCGCTTGGTCAGCTTGCCATCGAGCTGCCATTGCTGGCCCAGATCATCGCCGCCACGGATGTGCGCGATGGCATAGGCAAAGCCGCGGTCGAGCAGCGAGAGCCGCGTTGTCGAGAAGCCCGGTGGGATCGCATAGCCATAGGCGCCATAGGCATAGAGATAGAGCGGACCATTGCCGTCCTTCTTGAAGCCCTTTTTGTAGACGACCGACACCGGCACCTTCGTCCCGTCGCGCGCGGTGATCTCGACGCGTTCGGTGGCGTACTGGCTGGCATCATAGCCGCTCGGAATCTCCTGCACCTTGAGCGTGGTCATTTCGCCAGAGGACACATCATATTCAGTGACGGTGTCGGGCGTGACCATCGATTCATAGGACAGTCGCAGCTTGGCGACTTTATACTCGGGGTTCTCATCCAGTCCCGCCGAATAGCTCGCTTCGGGGAAGGTAATCCGCTTGGGCTTGCCGCCGCGATAGGGATGGATTTCCACCTGATCGAGGCCATTGTCGCGGCCTTCGACGACAAAGAAATCAGCAAAGGTCGACACGCCCGTCATGTAGAAATTGGGCGAGGGCGCAATGCGCTCGGTCCATTCGCCGGGCTTGGAGATCGGCGCGGTGACCAGCCGGAACTGGGTGCTTGTGTCATTGGTGTGGATGAAGAGCGTGCCGTCATGCTCCTCCACATCATATTCCACGCCCTTTTTACGCGCACGCACAAGGATCGGCTTGGCGAAGGGATCATTGACCGGGAGCAGGCGAACTTCGCTGGTTTCATTGTCGCCGGTTGCAACCACAATCCACTTGCGGCTGTGCGTCATGCCGACGCCGGTCTGGAAGCCCTGATCGGGTTCCAAATAGATGACTTTGTCCTCAGCGACCGGCGTCCCGAGCGTGTGGATCAAGATTTTTTCGACGCGCCAATTGTCGTTGACGAGGCCGTAGAGCAGATGCTTGCCGTCGGCTGAAAAAACGAAGTCGCCGAGCGTGCCGGGGATCTCATCGGCCAGATGCTCACCCGTCACCAGATCCTGAAAGCGGATGGTGTAACGTTCCGACCCGTTGGTGTCGGTCGCATAGGCCATCATCCGGTCATCATCGGAAATGGTGATGCCCGACAGGCGGAAGTATTCCTTACCCTCAGCGAGCTTCGCTTCATCGAGCAGGACGGTCTCCGCGCCGCCCTTCACGGCTTTTCGCATCCACTGCTTATACTGCGCGCCCGGTTCAAAGCGGCGCCAGTAGAGATAGTCGCCATCCTTCTGCGGAACCGAGCTGTCGTCTTCCTTCAGGCGCCCCTTCATTTCCTGAAAGATCGTTTCGACAAGCGGCGCCAGCGGCTTCATCTGCGCTTCGAAATAGGTGTTTTCCGCCTTCAGATAGTCGAGCACCTCGACATCATCGACCTTGGGATACCCCTCATCCTTCAACCATGAATAGGGATCGTCGATCTTATATCCATGCCGTTCATAGCTGTGCGGCTTTTGGGCGGCGACGGGGGGCTTTGCAGGATCTGTCATGGAAACTTTCTGGGTGGGGGCGGTCTTTGGCGGGACGGATTTCGGCGGGGCAGCAAGGGCCGCCTGTCCGCACAGCAAAGCGGCGAGGGCCGCAATCATCGGGCGTTTTGTCATGAGCGGACAATGGCACATGCGCGCGCCGTGCCAAGGGGGAAAATGCAAAGCGTCCTAGCGTGCGGCCTTTGCGGCCCGCGCTTCGGCAATGGCGGCCTTCAGGGCATCATAGCCAACCGCACCCACCAGCACCTTGTTGCCCACCACCCAAGCAGGTGTGCCGGACAGGTCCAGTTCGCGCTGGAGCTGAAGGTTTTTGGTGAGTTCCTGATCTACCGCCGGATTGGCAATCGCCACCTTGTCGAGGCCAATTTCCTTGCGCGCTGCAGAGAGCACATCAGGTGTCGGGCGACCCTTTGTGTAGAGAGGCTTGTGCAGGGCGGTGAACTTGCCCGCGATAGCGGCCGCAACGCTCAGGCGCGCGGCCTCCACACTGTCTTGCCCCAGCACAGGCATGTCGCGGTAGACGACCTTCAGTTTCTTGTCTTCGGCCAGCAGCTTGTCGATGTCGGCAATTGAAGCACGGCAATAGCCACAGGCATAATCGTAAAATTCAACGAGCGTAACGTCCGCATCGGGCGCGCCTTCCCATGCATCGCCAACGGGCGTTTCAATGAGTTTGCGATTGGCCTCAACCACTTTGCCGAGTTCTTGCGACCGGAGATTTTCCATCGCCTGCGGCAGGATTTCCGGGTGGGTAAGAATATATTCCCGCACGATCTTTTCAATCGCAGCGCGATCCGTCGTGTTCACGGACGCGGCCTCGGGTGCGGCCGACGCCATGTAAAGCGCAGCGCTGCCCGCCCCGATCAGACCTGCCAATACCGGCACCGCCATTGTCTTAAGTCCCCCGATCATCGCCGCCTGCGCTTGCCATTTTCCATTTCAGCCCGCGACGCCATGGCAATATCTTGCGCGCGAATCCAGTCTGGAGAACCCTTGGCAATCCCGCCCATCGCAGCTTCGGCGCTGACCAGCGCAAGATTGGCCCGGCCCTGCAGGCTATAGCGTTCCGCCGTTGCCAGTTGGGCACGTGGCAGATCCCCTTCACGTTCATAAACGACGCCCAGTTGATACCAGGCGAACGGGTTGTCATTGTCCTTCGACACCGCCGATTTCAGCACGCGTGTCGCCTCAGGCAGGTTGGCCTTATCTTCGGTCGCCAGCAACGCATGCCCGAAAAGCGAGGCAATCAGGGGTTGGGAGCGGGTCAGTTCTGTAGCTTCACGCAATACCGGCAAGGCCTCTTGCGGGCGCCCGGATTCGAGCAGGATCTGCCCTTTCAGTTCCAGAAAATAGGGGTCGTGCGGCACGGACCGAAGGAGCGAGTCTGCCTCTTCCAGCGCCTTGTCCGGATAGGCGCTACGGTGCCAGGCATAAGCGCGTGCATAGCGGGCCGGGATGGACAAGTCGGTCGCTGGATAAGTGATGAGCGTCTGGCGCGGTTCATTCACAAAGCCCGTCAACTTGGCCTTCACGCGCTGAAACCGTGCTTCAATCGCCGGATCGGACGGCTTGTTCCAAGCTGCGTCCTTTTCCACCACTTCCTGCAGCGCGGAGATACGCTCGCCCGTCAGCGGGTGGGTGCGGCCATAGCTGTCTTCCTGCGGGATGGCATAACGGAACTCGACATTCTGGAGGGTCTTGAAAAAGCCGATCAATCCCTTGCCGCTGATGCCCGCTTTTGAGAGATAGCTGGCCGCTGCCGAATCTGCCGAAGATTCCTGCGTGCGCGTGAAGGCCAGAAATTTGCTCATCGCCGCTTGCTGTCCCGCCGCCATGATGCCGGCGCCCGCTTCCCCGGCACCCGCCGCAATGGCCGCCGCGCCAAGCAGCAGGCTCAACAAGGTGATGCCGGTTGCGGTCTTGATGCCTTCGCTGCTGCGGATGATGTGGCCGCCTGCGACGTGGCCCATTTCGTGCGCAATAACGCCCTGAACTTCATTGGCGTTCTTGGCCGCCGTGATCAGCCCTGAATGGATGTAGACGATCTGGCCACCGGCCACGAACGCGTTGATTTCCTTGTCCTGCAAAAGGACAATCTGAACATTTTTGGGCTGAAGGCCTGACGCTTGAATGATGCCGGCAGACATGTCTGCAAGCAAAGCCTCGGTTTCGGCATCGCGCAACATCGACTGGGCTATTGCCGGTTGAACCGACAAGGTGACCGCCAAAAGCAGGGCTAAAAAGCGACCCATAAGGGATCGGCCAAGGAAGGAGGGGAATTGCATAGTCCTGCTTCTCCCCTCCCCTTGATGAATGCGGGCTGAAAGCCCGGAGATCAGACGGCGTCGCCGAAGGTACGCTGCCACCAGCCGCGACGCGGCGAGTCCGTCGAACCTTCAGCCTCTGATGCCGGGGCCTCGTCAGATGCAGGAGCTTCTGCCGCCGCTTCCGGGGCCGCTTCTGCGTCCACCTTCTTCTTGCGGGTCCGCTTCGGCTTTTCAGCGACCGGTTCTTCGACGGCGGGGGCAGCCGCAGGTTCGGGTGCCGGTGCGGCTTCGACGGCAGCCTCCGTCACATCGGTGTCGACCTTCTTCTTGCGGGTCCGCTTCGGCTTTTCCGTCACAGCTTCTTCTGCCGCGACCTCTACCGGTGCTTCGACCACCTCAGCGACGTCAGCAGCCTTGGCGCGGCTGGTCCGGCGACGCGGCTTTTTAGGGGCCTCGTCTTCGGAAGCCACTTCAACCGGTTCTGCGGTCGCTTCGGCAGCGTCGGTTGCTGCGTCCACTGTGTCGTCCTGCGACTCTTCGGTGCCAGCGGCGCCTTCTTCCGGCCGACGACGACCACCGCGACGCCCGCGACGACGACGGCGACGCGCGCCATCCTTATCTTCACGCGGCTCAGCGGCGTTGGCGGGCGCATCTTCACCCGGCTCATCATCGCCAGAGGCTTCGGCATCGGCTTCACCGTCTGCAGACGGTTCGCCACGCTCAGCCTCGTCACGACGACCGCCACGACGACCCCGACGACGACGGCTACGGCCACGACGGCGCGCTTCGCCATCGCCCCGTTCTTCGCGGTCTTCACGCTCTTCGCGGGCTTCCGCCTCTTCGCCGTCCTCTTCTTCGTCATCGAATTCTTCGACGTCCAGATCGGGCTCATCATCAACGATGGGGGCGTAGGTCGGGCGGAAAGCAGGCGGCGGGCCAGCGGCTTCCACCGTCATGCGGGCACCTTCCAACTGACCGTCGGACTGGACTTCAATCAAGACGCCATAGCGCTCTTCGATTTCGCCCAGTTCATGCCGCTTGCGGTTGAGCACGTAGAAGGCTGCTTCCTGGCTGGCGCGCAGCGTGAGCTGGCTGCCACGGCCACGCGCCGCTTCTTCTTCCAACATGCGCAGCGCGGACAGCCCAGCGGACGAGGCCGTGCGGACAAGGCCTGTGCCTTCGCAATGCGGACATTCTCGGGTGGAGGCTTCCAGCACGCCGGTGCGCAGGCGCTGGCGGCTCATTTCGAGCAGACCGAACTGGCTGATCCGGCCGACCTGAATGCGGGCGCGATCATTGGCGAGCGCCGCCTTCATCGCCTTTTCAACCTTACGGACGTTGGAGTTGGACTCCATGTCGATAAAGTCGATGACAACAAGGCCGGCCATGTCGCGCAGGCGCAACTGGCGGGCGATTTCCTGCGCCGCTTCAAGGTTGGTGGCGACAGCCGTCTGCTCGATGCCGTGTTCGCGGGTCGACCGGCCGGAGTTGATGTCGATCGACACCAGAGCTTCGGTCGGGTTGATGACCAGATAGCCGCCCGATTTCAGCTGGACGACGGGGTGATACATCGCCTCGAGCTGATCTTCGGCGCCATATCGCTGATAGAGCGGAACAGCGTCGGCATAAGCCTTCACCTTCTTCACATGGCTCGGCATCAGCAGCTTCATGAAGTCGCGCGCCTGCTTATAGCCGCGTTCGCCCTCCACAATGACTTCGTCAATGTCGCGATTGTAGATGTCGCGGATCGCGCGCTTGATGAGGTCACTGTCCTCATTAACAAGGGCGGGCGCCTGACTCTTCAGCGTGGTCTCACGGATATCGTCCCACAGGCGGGCCAGATAATCGAAGTCACGCTTAATTTCGGTCTTGGTGCGCTGGAGCCCCGCGGTCCGGACGATGCAGCCCATGGAGGCCGGCAAAGCGAGTTCCGCCATGATGGTCTTCAGGCGCTTACGGTCTGCCGCGTTCGAGATCTTCCGGCTGATGCCGCCACCATGGGTGGTGTTGGGCATAAGCACACAATAGCGGCCTGCGAGCGAGAGATAGGTCGTCAGGGCTGCGCCCTTATTGCCGCGCTCTTCCTTGACGACCTGCACGAGCAAGACCTGACGCCGGTGGATGACGTCTTGAATCTTATACCGGCGGCGCAGGGCCATACGGCGGCGGCGCAAATCTTCGGCAGCATGGTCATCATGGCCATTGCCACCCGCTGATTCCGGTGCGGGCGCATCGCCTTCCCCATCATCTTCCAGGTCAGAATCGGGGCGATCATGGTCCTGCCCGTCATCGTCATGATGGCCGTCGATGACGTCGTCGTCGCCTTCAGCTGCGCGCAGGGCCGCTTCTTCAGCGGCATGTTCTGCCTCTTCGCGGAGCAGCGCTTCGCGGTCTTCCTTCGGGATCTGGTAGTAATCAGGGTGGATTTCCGAAAAGGCGAGGAAGCCGTGACGGTTTCCGCCGTAATCGACAAACGCTGCCTGAAGCGATGGCTCGACCCGTGTTACTTTTGCGAGGTAGATATTTCCTTTGAGCTGGCGACGTTCCGCCGATTCAAAATCAAATTCCTCAATCTTGTTTCCCTTGACCACCGCAACCCGGGTTTCCTCCGGGTGGCGGGCGTCGATCAACATCCGCATTGTCATTATGATATCTCCGTGCGCGACCTGAGCCACCGGTGAGGGCAACTGGCGCGACAAAATTCCGGCGGAGCAAACGCTCCAAGCCGTATGGTTCTGGTGTAAGTGCCTCTGCCGCAGATGCAGGACCGGCAGTCATCGCCGAATCAAAGGCTCCAGTCCGCGCGTCGCCGAGAAGGGCGGAATGGCGCAAAACGGGAGAAACATGCATCATGCAACGTCAACCTGGAACGACCGGGTCCCCAACAAGGGCCGGCCTGTGAATGCCGAAAAGAGTCTCGGCGACGTGTTGCTGCTAGCACTGCATTGCCAAAGCGGCAACATCTTTGCATGGCGCGCACGACACCTCTGGACCCTAGTTGGCTAACATATTGTTAAAGAACGGTGATAGCATCTGGTAAGACCTGATCGGCGCCATGACGGCCATCAGGGCTAGACCAGAAGCCGGATTTCGGGGCATGAGAGGCCATGGCGCCGGTTTTCCTTGCCCTCGCAGCGTTGGGTTCAGCAACGGGCACCCCTTATCCAGCCAATCGGTTGGCGGCGGTGGACCCTGCCTTTGAGCGTGTGGCGGAGATCCGCGAACGTCCAATAGCCGCTCAGGCCAAGCCAACGCGCAATCGGTATAGCGTCACTATTCCGCTCGATCCTGTGGTCCGCGGCACACCCCAGCCCCGCATTTTGGGGCCAAAGGGCCGGCCGCTCGTCGTCATCGATGCCGGACATGGCGGGCATGATCCGGGCACCATTTCCCCTCACGGCGGCACCAAGGAAAAGAATGTCGTTCTGCAGGTCGCAAAGCGCATCCGGGATGAGCTGCTCGCTTCAGGTCGGGTGCGTGTGGCCCTGACGCGGGAGGATGACAGCTTTCTTGTGCTGCGGGAACGCACCGCCATTGCCCGCAATCTGGGGGCCAAGCTGTTCATTTCCATCCACGCGGATTCAGCGGGAGAACACGCCACCGGCTCCACGATATACACCCTGTCCGAAGTGGCCTCCGACCGCGAGGCGCATGCGCTGGCCCAGCGCGAGAACCGGGCGGATATCTTGAACGGCGTCAACCTGTCGGGCGAGAGCAATGACGTGACCTCGATTCTCGTCGACCTTGCCCAGCGCGAAACGATGGCGGACTCACTTGAATTTGCAAAGCTGGTGCGGCGGGAAAGTGCGCCCCTTGTGCCCTTCCGCGCGGGCGGACTGCGCATGGCCGGGCTCGCCGTCCTCAAGGCCCCCGACATGCCCGCCATCCTGCTTGAGCTCGGCTATCTTTCGAATCGCGAGGATGCGGCGCGCATCCGTTCTGTCGAGGGGCAGAAGAATATCGCGATTGGGCTGCGCCGTGCGGTTGAAATCCACTTTGCCAAACAAATGGCCACACGGTGAGGCGCTGCATGGAAAAGCGGTTTCCTGCCCCCCCGTTTCAGGCTAGATGCGCCCGCCATGGCCGATGAACTGCCCGCCGAACAACCCCGTCTGACGTTGCGCCTAAGGCGCGACGCAAGCGGTGCGCTTGCCTGGTTCCGGGCCAACTATGCCCAGCCCCGCTTCCGTCTGGCAGTGCGCCTTTTGGCGGGATTGCTGATCCTCTTCGGTCTATTCTGGCTCATTTTCGCACGCAATCTTCCGTCTGCCGATAAGCTGCTGACCTATCAGCCGCCTTTGCCCACTTATGTGCGCAGCATCGATGGCGAGCCTGTCCACAGCTATGCCCGCGAACGACGGGTTGAGCTGAGCTATGATGAATATCCACCCTTGCTTGTCCGCGCCTTTCTGGCCGCCGAAGACAAAACCTTCTTTGAACATGGCGGCATCGATATTCCGGGGCTGGCCGGCGCGGTCTTTGATTATGTGAGCAAGATTGGGTCTGGCGAACGCGCGCGCGGCGGCTCCACGATCACCCAGCAGGTCGCTAAGAACCTGCTGCTCGGCAATGAGTATTCGGTCACCCGCAAGGTCAAGGAAGCGATCCTCGCCCGGCGCATCGAAGCGGTGCTGACCAAGCAGCAGATCCTAGAGCTGTACCTCAACCAAATTCCGCTCGGCCGGAACAGCTTTGGCGTGCAGGCAGCATCGCGCGCTTATTTCAACAAGGACGTCAGCGACCTTTCGCTCAACGAAATGGCGTTCCTGGCCATCCTGCCCAAGGCGCCGGAAACCTATGGCCGCGCCAAAAACGAGGCCAAAGCGCTGGAGCGGCGCGACTATGTCCTGCGCGAGATGCTGGACAATGAGTATATCGATCAGGCCCAATATCAGGCTGCCCGCGCGGCGCCACTGGGCATCCTGCCGCGCGGCGCGACGGCCAACACGCTGAACATGGGCGGCTATTTTCTTGAAGAAGTCCGTCGGGAACTGATCAGCCAATTTGGCGAAACCTCAAAGGCCGGGCCCTATTCGGTCTATGATGGTGGCCTGTGGGTGCGCACGTCGCTTAAGCCGGATTTTCAGCTTTATGCCGAACAGGCTCTGCGCGATGGCCTTGTCCGTTATGACAGCGGCAAGGGCTGGCGCGGGCCAATTGCCACGATTGACCCCGGCCCCGGTTGGGGCGGACGCCTTTCTGCTCAGAATCTGGGCGCTGGCTATCCCGAGTGGCGCATTGCCGTTGTCCTCGGCAAGGCAGGCGCTGCCGCGCAAATCGGCTTTGCCGACGGAACGACCGGCGTGTTGCCGGCATCCGGCGCCATGGCGCCCAAGCGGGGCACGGCCACGGCGGCGTTCAATGTGATGAAGGCCGGCGACATCATCGCTGTAAAGCAAGAGGGCAATGCCTATGTCTTGCGCAACATCCCCGAAGTTTCCGGCGGCATGGTGGTGCAAGACCCGCACACTGGCCGTGTGATGGCCATGCAAGGCGGCTTCGATGTTCGGCTCGCATCCTATAACCGCGCGACGCAGGCGCTGCGCCAGCCGGGCTCCTCGATCAAGCCGTTCGTCTATGCCGCCGCCCTTGATGGCGGGATGACCCCGGCTGAAATCATCATCGACGGGCCGTTCTGCGTGTATCAGTCTGCCAAGCTCGGTCGGAAATGCTTCCGCAACTTCTCCGGCGGCGGTTCCGGCCCGCACACGATGCGCTGGGGCCTGGAACAGTCGCGTAACCTGATGACGGTTCGGGCAGCCTCGCAAACCGGCATGGACCGGGTGGTGAAGTTGACGGATGCGGTCGGCATCAGCGCACCGGGGCAGGTTTATCCGCCCCTCTTGTCGATTGCGCTGGGCGCAGGCGAAACCACTGTGCTGCGCATGGTGAACGCTTATTCGATCCTCGTCTCAAACGGGCGGGAACGTAAACCCACGCTGATCGACCTTGTTCAGGACCGGGACGGCAAGGTCCGTTACCGTGCGGACACGCGGCGGTGCGAAGGCTGCAATGCCCCCGATTGGGATGGCAAGGCCATGCCGCGCCCGCCTGCGCGCACCAAATTGGTTATGGACCCGCTGACCGCCTATCAGGTTGTCCACATGCTGGAAGGCGTTGTCCAGCGCGGGACTGCGGTTGGCCTGCGCGACATGGGTCGGCCGCTGTTTGGCAAAACCGGAACGACCAGCGGGCCGACCAACGTCTGGTTCGTCGGTGGTTCGGCCGATGTGATCGCAGGCGTCTATATGGGCTTTGACCAGCCCCGGTCGATGGGCGGCTATGCCCAAGGCGGCACCCTCGCTGTGCCGATCTTCAAGGCGTTTGCGACCAAGGCGATGGCCGACATGCCGGTCATGCCCTTCCGCGCGCCGCCGGGCATAAGGATGATCCGCATTGATCGCGCGTCAGGCAAGCGCGTCTACGGCGCCTGGCCCTCCAGCGACCCGAAGTCCGCCGTGATCTGGGAAGCGTTCAAGCCCGAGAGCGAACCGCGCCGCACCATCCGCCGCGACGAAATTGAAAAGACGGAAAAGAAGGTCCAGAAGGCGACCACCGATTCCGGAGCGCGCGGCGCGCAGCGCGGCGACAGTGATTTTCTGCAGCGCGAAGGCGGGATTTACTAGCCTCGCTTTTTCCGCAATCCTTGCACCGTTAAAATTGGAGAATTGAAATGCGCGCTGAAGCGCAGTCCCACGTCGATCAGATCAATCAGGCCGTCGCCTTGCTGCGCCGCTTTCTTGATTGGGATCGTGCCGTGAAGCGGCTTGAAGACCTGAATGCGAAGGTTGAGGATCAGGCCCTTTGGAATGACCCCAAGGCCGCGCAGGAAGTCATGCGCGAACGCCGTCGTCTGGAAGAGGCGATCAACGCCACCAAATCCATTGAGCGGGAACGCGACGATACGGTTGAGTTGCTCGAAATGGCCGAGGAAGAAGGCGACACAGCACTGGCTGACGAAGCCGTGATCAGCTTGGGTGAACTCGCCGCGCGGGCCGAAACCGACAAGGTGGCCGCCCTCCTCGCAGGCGAAGCCGACGCCAACGACACCTATATCGAGATCAACGCAGGTGCCGGCGGCACGGAAAGCCAAGATTGGGCCGAAATGCTCCAGCGCATGTACACGCGCTGGGCCGAACGGCACAAAATGAAGGTTGAGCTGGTTGATTATCATGGCGGTGAACAGGCGGGCATCAAGTCCGCCACGCTGATGATCAAAGGTGAGAATGCCTATGGCTATGCCAAGACCGAAAGCGGCGTCCACCGGCTGGTCCGCATCAGCCCCTATGATTCCAACGCACGCCGCCACACCAGCTTTTCGAGCGTCTGGGTTTATCCGGTCGTCGATGATGACATCGATATCGAAGTGAACGAAAGCGAACTGCGCATCGACACCTATCGCGCCTCGGGCGCTGGTGGCCAGCACGTCAACACGACCGATTCGGCGGTGCGCATCACGCACATCCCGACTGGCATTGTCGTTGCCTGCCAAAACCAACGTTCGCAGCATAAGAACCGCGCGGAAGCGATGAAGCAGTTGAAGGCGCGTCTTTATGAAGCTGAGCTGCAAAAGCGCGAAGCCGAAGCCAGCGCCGTCAACGCCTCCAAGACCGATATCGGGTGGGGCCACCAGATCCGGTCCTATGTTCTCCAGCCCTATCAGCTGGTGAAGGATCTGCGCACGGGCGTGACCTCAACCGCGCCCGGCGACGTGCTGGACGGGGACCTTGACCGCTTCATGGCCGCCGCTTTGTCGCAGCGCGTTTCGGGCGAGAAGGTTGTCGTGGAGGATATCGACTGATCATGCGCCGCGCGTTCTTCCTTGCCGCTCTCGCCCTTGCAGGATGCGATGGCGCGGCAAAGGAGGCGCCCGCCTTTCCGCCGGCAGACCGCCCGGTCGCCTCAATCATCTCTGCCCGCTGGTCAAATGAAGAAGCCCGCGACCGGGTGAACGAAGCCGACAAGATTATGGATCTGGCGGGCATCGACCCCGGCATGACGGTCGCCGATATTGGGGCCGGTGAAGGCTATTACACCATCCGCCTGTCGCAGCGTGTGGGCGAAAAAGGCCGCGTGCTGGCGCAGGATATTCTGCCCGAAGTGCGCGACAAGCTCGCCGAACGCGTCAATCGGGAACGGCTGGACAATGTCAGCGTGAAGCTCGGCCTGCCGGGCAATCCGATGCTGCCCGCCAACAGCTTTGACCGCGTGTTGATGGTCCATATGTACCATGAGATTACAGCGCCTTACGAATTCCTCTGGCACCTCCACCCGGCCTTACGGACCGGCGGGCGCGTCATCATTGTGGATGCCGACCGGCCCACCCAAGACCATGGCACACCGCCCTTGCTGCTGCAGTGTGAGATGGAAGCCGTCGGCTACCGGCTGGTTGAATTTCAGCAGACGGCGTTCGCAGGCGGCTATTTGGCGGCCTATGACGCGGGCGGCAAACGACCCGAGCCGAACGCGATCAAACCCTGCGCGCTGCGCAAACCCGCCCGCTGATCACAACAGGCCAAGCGCGCGGAAGCCAGCGACTTCGTCCCCTGCAAAAATGAGGTGGTCGAGCAGCCTGATATCCAATGGGCGCAGCGCCGCCGCCAGCTTTCGCGTCATTTCCCGGTCGGCAAGGCTGGGGCGGGTGTCGCCACTCGGGTGATTATGCGCAAGCATGACGGCGGCGGCATCCGCCGCTAGGGCGGATTGGACAATCCGGCGGAGCGGAAAGGAGATGGAGGCCCGCTGGCCTTCGGACAGGTGCAGATCAATCAAGCCGCCAGCCCTGTCAAAATAGGCAATCACAAGGCGTTCTTCAGCGACGGATGTAAAGCAGGACAGGAACAACGCGCCATAGCTATGGCCTATTGCTTGGAGCGGCATATCTATGGCGACATCCATTAGACTCCGCTATCAGCTATGTCGCATTTATACAATTACAACAATATCCGTTTAGGAGACGATCTCATCGAAATCGGACGCGTTGGACGATTTTCAATTGCGCCGGAGCGCCGCCTCGCCATAAGCATTCCCCAATGCGCGCCTATCTTGACCTCATGCAACGCATTCTCGACCACGGGGTTGAGCAAAAGGACCGGACAGGCACGGGGACGCTGAGCGTTTTCGCGCATCAGATGCGCTTTGATCTGTCCGAAGGCTTCCCGCTCGTCACGACGAAGAAGCTGCATCTACGCTCCATCATCTATGAACTTTTGTGGTTCCTCAAAGGCGATACCAACGTCCGCTGGCTCAACGAGAACAAGGTCTCGATATGGGACGAATGGGCCGACGAAAATGGCGATCTTGGCCCCGTCTACGGCAAGCAATGGCGCAATTGGGAAACCGCTGACGGCCAAAGCGTCGACCAGATTGCCGAGCTCGTCCAGCAGTTGAAGACCAACCCGGCCTCCCGGCGGCAGATCATCACGGCCTGGAACCCCGGAGAGCTTGGCCAGATGGCGCTCGCGCCCTGCCACTGCCTGTTCCAGACATGGGTCGGCAATGGCAAGCTGTCACTCCAACTCTATCAGCGCAGCGCCGACGTGTTTCTGGGCGTGCCCTTCAACATCGCATCCTATGCGCTCCTCACCCATATGCTTGCCGATCAGGCAGGGCTGGAGCCGGGCGAGTTCATCTGGACGGGCGGCGACTGCCACCTTTATTCCAACCATCTGGATCAGGCGCGGCTGCAATTGTCGCGCGACCCCAAGCCGCTGCCCAAGCTCGTGATCAAACGCACGCCCGACAGCATTGACGGCTATGCCTATGAGGATTTCGCCATCGAAGGTTATGACGCGCACCCGCACATTGCAGCGCCGGTGGCGGTATGAACCATCCCGAGATCGTCCTCATCGTCGCGCGCGCCGACAATGGCGTGATCGGCGTGGACGGGAAGCTCCCCTGGCATCTGCCCGCCGACCTGCGCCACTTCAAACAGCTGACGCTGGGCGTGCCGATGATCATGGGCCGCAAGACGTTTGACAGCCTGCCCGGCCTGCTGCCCGACCGGCGGCACATTGTCCTCACGCGCAATGAAGATTGGGCCGAAGAGGGCGCCGAAGTCGTGCACAGCGTGGAAGACGCGATGCGCATGGCCAATGCCCCGCACGTCTCCATCATCGGCGGCGCGGAGATTTATCGGCTTTTCCTGCCGCATGCCGACCGGATCGAACTGACCGAAGTGCATACCAAAGTTGACGGTGACACCAGGCTTGACCCCTTTGGCCCGGACTGGGCCGAAGTCGCGCGGACAAGTCATGCGGCGGAAGGCGAACGCCCCGCCTTTGATTTCGTGACGCTCAAACGGAGGGGATGATGCGTCGTATTGCTGCCGGTTTTGCGCTGCTGCTGTTTGTAGCGGTTGCCTGCTTTTTCCTGTTCGCGCCCAAGCTGGCCGAAGACTCGATGAACAAGATCGTGCCGACCACGCAGAAGGTGAGTGCGCGGGCCGAGGCGCTGCACAACAGCCTGTTCATTGCCGATCTCCACAGCGACACGTTGATGTGGAAACGCAGCCTGCTGGACCCCGCGACACGCGGCCATGTTGATCTGCCGCGCCTTGAAGCCGGGCATGTCGGGCTGCAGGTCTTCTCGTCCGTGACAAAAACCCCCAGCGGCCAGAATTACGACGCCAACCCGTCAGACACGGACAACATCACGGCGCTCGCCATCGGGCAGATGCAGCCTGTGCGCACATGGACGTCGCTGCTGGAACGCTCGCTCTGGCATGCAGAAAAACTGAACCGCGCGGAAGCCGCCTCAAAGGGGTCGCTCCTTGTGGTGCGGACCAAGGCTGATCTCGACAAGCTGATCGCACAGCGCGGGAACAAGCCCGTTCCCGTCGGCGCGCTCCTTTCGATCGAGGGTCTCCAAAACCTTGAGGGCAAGCGCGCCAATCTTGATGTGCTGTTCAAGGCCGGGTTCCGCATGGCGGGCTTTGCGCATTTCTTCGACAATGAAGTCGCAGGCTCGATGCACGGCATGAAGAAGGGCGGCCTCACCCCGCTCGGGCGGCAGGTGATGGCCGATATGGAAGCGCGAGGCATGGTCATCGACATCGCCCATTGCAGCCACCAATGCGTGGGCGAGATCCTCGCTGCGGCCAAGCGTCCCGTCGTCTCCAGCCATGGCGGCGTGCAGGCGACGTGCAAGGTCAACCGCAATTTGACCGACGCAGAGATTCGCGGCGTGGCCAAGACCGGCGGCGTCATTGGTATCGGCTATTGGGATGCAGCCATCTGCTCCACCGACCCGCGCGCCATTGCCAAAGCGATGCGCCATGTCCGCGATCTGGTGGGGATTGATTATGTCGGGCTCGGCTCCGACTTTGACGGCGCGACAACGACACCGTTCGACACCGCAGGCCTTACCCATGTCACCCAGGCGCTGATCGACGAAGGCTTTACCGATGCCGACATCGCCAAGGTGATGGGCGGAAACGTGCTACGTGTCCTGAAGGCGGTCTTGCCGCCGCGCTAAGGCCCTATGCTGGCAGGAAGCGCTTGGGGTCACCTTTCCCCAGAGCCCGGAAAATCCACATGGAGCCGACCCCGTAAAGTCCCCCGTTGACGACAGCCATCAGGGTCCAAAACTGCTCGGCTGTCGCAACCCTGCTTATGCCCAGATTCGGGTTTACGAGCAGTTCTGAGGCAAGCGCCATCATAAGCCCGAGATAAGAGTAAGCGAGATTGATCTGATGGCTGCGCATGGCCTCCGGTGCGCGGGTTATCAGCCATCGCCTCAGCGCCAGCGCGCCAAGTGCAAGCGACGTCAGGCTGAGCATCGCAAAAAGATGGAACATCCCGAAACCAGTGCCCGCAATGGGGAGCACTCTCGCTTCGACCGGCAGAATGCTGAGGTTTACTGCGAGCATGAGAAGGAAATAGGCATAGCCCACCCGGCGGTGGACCAATGTCCCTTTGCGCATGAGGAAGATCGCTGCCCCCATCGGAACAGCGAAAGAAACCGCCGCGATATGGACAATCAGAAAGCCATTGGTGAAAAGCATGATCGATCCTGTTTAACGTGGGTGAACCTATGGACCGGACATGTATTTGGGCGGGCGCAGACGTCGACGGATATTGCGTGAATCCGTCCGTCCAATTCGTGGAACATGCCAAATGACGGACTCGCGAAGCGCGAAATTGTCATCGTCCGTAAGTCGGGGCATCCGCGCGCGCTGGGCAGCCATCATTGGCGCGGCCTTGATCACGATTCTCACGGGCCCGTTTGGAACGATTTCCCTGCCGCTCCCCAACCGGACCCTGTTCTGGACCGCTTTGATTATCTGGAACGGCCTGAAGTGGGAGTTATGGAGTATCGCCCTCACCCGCCATCCAGCTTCGGCACGGTGGAAACAACTTACGATACTCATTGCAGGGCCGTTTGTGCTGAACGCTACGATGCCGTTCGAAGTCGAATTTGCGTATGCCGCAGTCGGCGTCCCTGTAGACCTGCCCCGCCTTTACATCTGGCTGATCGCGTCCGCGATCTCCATCATCATTGGCCTGACATTGTTTCTCGCGGGGATGTTGGATCCCCCGTCGGAAGAGTTGCCACAGGAAGCCCCGCCAATTGGGGACGCAAATCCGCCAGTGCCGCGTATTCTGGAAAGGGCGGGCGTCACGCGGACGGTCGATCTCCTCGCCGCCTTTGCCGAAGACCATTATGTGCGTCTGCATCTTCAGAACGGCCGAAAGCCCCTGGTGCTATACCGTTTTGGAGACGCCCTGAACGATCTGGAACCATTGGCGGGCGAACGGGTCCATCGCGGCATCTGGGTGGCCACCCATGCCGTTACGGCAGCGCGCCGGGAGGGCCGAAACTGGCGTTTGACGCTGACCGACGGATCGGATCTCCCCGTCGGCGGGACCTATCTTGCGGCGGTCAAGGCGCGGGGTTGGCTGACTGTATAGCGAAGTCCATCGCCAAGGTGATGGGCGGAAACGTGCTGCGTGTCCTGAAGGCGGTCTTGCCGCCGCGCTAAGGCGTTCCTATAGCCCGCCGCGATGGAACGACTTGATGGCAATGCCCTGATACCAGACGCCTTTCGCGGCGGCGTGGTTGCGCTCGGCAATTTTGACGGCGTTCATGCCGGGCATCAGGCTGTTATTGGCAAAGCCGTGGCGTTGGCCCGTGCACGCGGCGTCCCCGCCTTGGTCGCGACGTTTGACCCCCATCCGATCCGCCATTTTGCGCCCGATGCCCCGCCCTTCCGTCTGACCACACTCGACCAGCGCCAGCACTATCTGGCTGAGGCCGGGGCCGATGCGATGGTCGTGTTCCACTTTTCCAACACGCTCGCCAATGTCACCGCAGAAGCCTTTGTGACCGACTGGCTGGGCGGCCATTTGGGCGCCTCCGGCGTCGTGACCGGGGAAGACTTCACCTTCGGCAAAGGGCGTGGCGGCAATATCACGGTGCTGCGCGAGATCGCGGGCACGCTCGGTATGTCGTGCGATGCGGTCGGCCCTGTCTGCGATGACGATGGCCCCATTTCGTCCAGCCGCATCCGCAAGGCGCTGCAGTCCGGCGATTGTGAAACAGCAACCCGGCTTTTGACACGCCCCTTCGCTGTTGAAGGCCCTGTGCAGCATGGGGACAAGAACGGACGCAAGCTCGGCTTCCCCACCGCCAATATTGATATGGGGAATTACTTGCGCCCCCGTTACGGAATCTATGCGGTGCGCGGTCTTTTGCCCGATGGCCGTGTTCTCAATGGCGCAGCCAACCTCGGCATACGCCCGACCTTTGACCCGCCCAAAGAACTTCTGGAACCCCATTTCTTTGATTTTAAAGAAGATCTCTATGAACAAGTCATAGAAGTCGAATTTCATTCTTTCATTCGGCCTGAGAAAAAGTTTGACAGTCTGGATGAATTGATAGAGCAGATGGCCCGCGACTGTGACACAGCAAGGACCATTTTGAACTCATGCGCGTCTGGGCCACTGTCCACTGGCTGATTATCGCCGGTATTATCGTCGTATCTTTGATCAACGCTTCATGGATTGCCCCGGTGCAGCGGGGCGCACTGGATCTGATCGCGGCAGGCTCTGCGCGCGGTGCTGCTGCCAATACCCAGTGTGACAGCAGCACGATCTTTGGCGCGGTGGACCGGATGTTCTTGGACCGCGCCGACCGCGTCGTCGTGAGTGTCCGTCGGGCGGGAGACGAATTCCGCATCGTTTTGCCCAAGATCACGTCCTGCATCGAAGATGCGTCTGCGGCCCCCACGCCCGAACGCTTTGCCCGCCAATATCCGCGGCGCCGCTTTGTCTTTGATGTCGGCGGGGATGGCCGCGCCTTTGATGCGCTCGCCAAAGGGTTTGCCGCCGCCGGCCAAGCTCTCGACGCCCGTCAGGCCGTGATGGCCAGTGCAGAGGTTGCCGCCAAAGCCCGCGCGGCCGTGCCCGGCATTTGGGCCTTTGATCTGGCGGCGGCGCGCAGTTGCACCGATGAGTATCGCTGGACGGGCTGGACCGGCTTTGTCCCTGCCGCCTGCAAAGGCCAGACGGCGCTTATCCCGCTGGATGCGCAATGGTCCACCTGGGGCTGGCCCAACCGCTTTCTCACCCGCATGGCCAGCGCCAACACCCGCACGATCCTGACCGGCCCGGCAGACTCCGGCGGCGTGACGGTGGTCGAACAGATCCCCGAAATCCCGCGCGACTTTAAAGGATCGGTCTGGGTGGAGGATATTTCCGCCATCGGCCCTGCGCTGCGCAACTAGAGTTGCCCTCAAGGCTTTATTTGCGGGCGCGCATCCCGTAAGGCCCGCCGGTCATGACAGAAGCACCGCGCCCCGAAGCCAAAGACTATAGAGACACCGTCTTCCTGCCGAAGACCGACTTTCCCATGAAGGCCGGCCTGCCGCAGAAGGAGCCGGGCATTCTGGCGACGTGGCAGGAACAAGACCTGTACCGCCGCCTGCGCGATGCGCGCGCGGGCCGCGAAAAGTTCATTCTGCATGATGGTCCGCCTTATGCGAATGGCGATATGCACATCGGCCATGCGCTCAACCATATCCTGAAGGACATGGTCGTCCGCACGCAGAGCCTGCTTGGCAAAGACGCGCCTTATGTGCCCGGCTGGGACTGCCACGGCCTTCCGATCGAATGGAAGGTTGAGGAAGAATACAGGAAGAAGAAACGCAACAAGGACGAGGTTCCCGTTGAGGAATTCCGCGCCGAATGCCGCGCCTATGCCCAAAACTGGGTCAACCGCCAGCGCGAGCAGCTCAAGCGCCTCGGCATCAATGGCGATTGGGACAACCCCTACCTCACCATGCACTTCGACGCCGAAGCGACAATTGTCGGCGAGCTGCTGAAGTTCGCCGAAAGCGGCCAGCTCTATCGCGGCGCCAAGCCCGTGATGTGGTCTCCTGTGGAGAAGACCGCCCTCGCCGAAGCCGAAGTCGAATATGAGGACATCGTCTCGACGCAGATCGATGTGGCGTTTGAGATTGTTGAGAGCCCCATCCCTGAATTGGTCGGCGCCCACGCGGTCATCTGGACCACGACGCCGTGGACGATTCCGGTCAATCAGGCTTTGGCTTATGGGCCGGAGGTTGAATATGTTGCGCTTAGAATGGTGCACACCCTCCATGAAGGTCCTGCAATTTCACCGTGGGCTGGCAAGACTATCTTGATGGCACGTGCGTTAGCTGATGAGGCCTTTAAGCGTGGTCAGCAGACAACATCCGGTCAAGCTGAGGTTTGGCGCGGCAAAGGCGCCGACCTCGCCGGCACCATTGCCCGTCACCCGATGGCCAACCATCTCCGTCGGCCCGTGCTTGACACGGGCCTAGGCTTGTCTTCGGACACAGCAGGCGAAAGCCAAGCCCCGCATCAGGTGCGGGGCGACGATTTTGAACGGATGGTGGAATTTTTTGAACGCCCCCGCCCGTTCCTGCCCGGCGATTTCGTCACGACCGACAGCGGCACCGGCCTTGTCCATATGGCGCCGGACCATGGCGAGGACGATTTTGACCTGTGCAAGGCGCACGGCATTGAGCCGGTGTTTGCCGTGATGGGCGATGGCAAGTATCGCGACGACTGGGCTTGGCTCGGCGGCGAAGGCAGCGTCATCAACCCGAAGTTCAACGCGCCTGACGGCCCGATCTGCACCGCGCTGCGCGAGGCCGGTGGTCTGCTGGCGGCCAGCGCGGACTATAAGCACAGCTACCCGCATTCGTGGCGGTCCAAGGCCAAGGTCATCTACCGCTGCACGCCGCAATGGTTCGTGCCGATGGATAAGGACATGCCAGGCGGCACGCTGCGCGAAAAGGCGATGACCGCGATTTCCCAGACCCGCTGGGTGCCGGAAAAAGGCCAGAACCGCATCACCGCGATGGTCGAGGGCCGCCCCGACTGGGTGCTCAGCCGCCAGCGCGCTTGGGGTGTGCCGATCACGCTGTTTGTGGACCGCAAGACCGGCCAATATCTCAACGACCCCGCCGTCAACGCGCGGATCGTCGCGGGCGTCAAGGAACTGGGCGTCGATGCCTGGTCCGATGACCGCGCCCAAGGCTATCTCGGCGACGCGTATAAGCTCGACGATTATGAGCGCGTGGCCGACATTCTGGACGTCTGGTTCGACAGCGGATCGACGCACGCCTTCGTGCTCGAATCGGGCAAGTGGCCCGATCTGATGCGCCCCGAAGGCTATACGGGCCCGCTCGCCGACCTTTATCTCGAAGGCAGCGACCAGCATCGCGGCTGGTTCCAGTCAAGCTTGCTCGAAAGCTGCGGCACGCGCGGCCATGCGCCGTATAAGGCTGTCCTCACCCACGGCTTTACGATGGACCAGAAGGGCATGAAAATGTCCAAGTCGCTGGGCAACACCATCGACCCGCTGAAGGTGATGGAGACCTATGGCGCGGACATCATCCGCCTGTGGGCGCTGTCGGTCGACTTCACCGAAGACCATCGCATTGGCGATGAAATCCTGAAAGGCGTGTCCGACCAGTATCGCAAGCTGCGCAACACGTTCCGCTATCTGCTCGGGGCGCTGGATGGGTATGACCATGCCAGCGAAGGCGTCGCGCCTGCCGACATGCCAGAGCTGGAGCGCTATGTGCTTCACCTGCTGTCCGGCCTTGATGCGACGCTGCGCCAAGCCATCGCGGACTATGACTTTAACGAATATACCCGCGCGCTCATCGACTTCTGCAATGAAGACCTGTCGGCCTTCTTCTTCGATATCCGCAAGGACAGCCTGTATTGCGACGCGCCGACGGACCTGACCCGTCGCGCCTATCGCACGACGCTGGACATCCTGTTCCAAGCGCTGATCCGCTATGCAGCGCCGGTGCTGGTGTTCACGGCCGAGGAAGTCTGGACCACACGCTTCCCGGATCGCGGCAGCCTGCATCTGCAAGAAATCCATCCCTTGCCCGACAGCTGGCAGGATGCGGCCCTTGCCGAACGCTTTGCGGCTTTGCGGGCGCTTCGCGCGCAGGTGTCGGAAGCCATTGAACCGATGCGTCGCGAAAAGATTGTCGGCTCCAGCCTTGCTGCCACAGTGACCGTGCCCGCCGATGCGCCAGAGGGTGATCTGGCCGAGCTGTTCATCACAGGGACAGTGACGCGCGGGCAAGGGTCTGACGTGACTGTCGCCCCAACCACCGATCACAAATGCGGACGCTGCTGGCGCCATTTGCCGGAAGTGACGGCGGACGGCGATCTGTGCGGACGTTGTGACGGAGTGGTCAATGGCTGAGCGCCATCTGCGCCTTGGCTATGGTCTGGCGGTGCTCCTGTTCCTCGCGGATCAGGCGCTGAAGGCGGTGATGATTGGCCCGCTGGCGTTGCAGGCGGTGCAGCAAATTTACCTGCTGCCGATCCTCAACCTGACATGGGTTGAAAATTACGGCGTCGCACTCGGCATGTTCCGCGCGGGCCACGATACCGAACGCTGGATCTTGGTGGGCGTCACGAGTGTTATCGCCGCGGTCGTTGGGGTCTGGATTACCCGCGAAAAGAATCGCATGGACGTGATGGGCCTTGGCCTCGTCCTTGGCGGCGCACTGGGAAACATCGTCGACCGGGTGCGTTTCGGCTACGTCGTTGATTTCATCGATTTCCATATTGGCGGGTTCAGACCCTTTTTGGTCTTCAATCTTGCCGACGCGGCGATTACCATCGGAGTATTGGTGCTTCTGGCCCGGGCGTTTTTCACGCGTGATGCCAAAGCAGAAACGGAGTTTGATAATGCGTAAGGTTATGGGTGTTGTGGCAGTCGGTGCGCTGCTTTCGGGCTGCGCCAATGGCGGGCTGTTCAACCGCAAGTCTCCCGATGAGTTTCAGGTGACGCGTCTGGCGCCGCTCGTCGTGCCGCCCGATTTCGCTCTCGTCCCGCCTGCCGCCGGCAGCCCGCAGGCGCAGGCCGCAGACAGCTCGACTCAGGCATTGCAGGCGATGTTCGGTGGACCCGCCGCCCGTTCGGGTGCCGAATCGACCACGCTGAATGCCGCAGGCGGCGCACGGTCACAGCCGGGCATCCGCTCCAATGCGGGCGATCCGGGTACAGACGTTGTCGATAAGGGCGCGACCACGCGGGACATTATCGCCGCACCGGAAGGTGATGGTCAGGCCGCGCGGACATCCACACCGCAGTAATTGCCTGCAGTCGGGCAAAAGAAAAAGGGCGGGGCCGCAACACGGCACCCGCCCTTTTCTTGTCTGAAAGGGGCCGGGCGAACCCGACCCCGAAATCAGATCAGATCAATCAGAACGACACACCAACCGAACCGAAGATGCCGCCCTTGGCGATATCCTTGCCGGTCGGGCTCACCAGTGCGCCTGCACCATAGCTGGTGTCGACATAGTTGAGACCGAAGGTGACTTTGCCCGTCGTGTACGACGCGCCGACCGACCAGTCCGTGTACTTGGAACCGCCCGACAGATAGCTGGCGGTGAAGGTGCGGCCAACGCCGGCGCTGAGGCTGACGCCCGTATCCGGAATCGAACCCGACAGACCGAGGTTCATATAGAAGTTGTCGAGCTTACCCGCGCCGAGCGAAAGACCGGCCTGCTTCGGCGAATAAAAAGCGGCGAGCTTGGCACTGACCGGACCGATCGTTTGCGAAAGGCTCGTGTAGAGTTCGAGGAAGTCCGAATTGGTACCCGGCGTGATCTTCGACGAACCCGGATAATAGTAATAGAGACCACCCACATCGAGGGTCGTGGCGCCGAAGGTCTTCTTATAGCCGACGATCAGATCGATTTCCTGATCGCTGCCAGCGGCGATGTACTCATCAACCGAAGATCCCCACACGCCGGCATAGAGGCCCGATTCGTGGGAAACAGTAACGCCGGCCTGAACCGCGAAATCCTTGTCGGTCTGCGTGATGCCGCGGAAGCGGTAATCGCTGACGACAGCGACCGAACCCGAAACGGTGACGGCGGGTGCTTCTGCATCCTGCGCCATGGCGGGCGTGGCAGAAAGAGCGAGAGCGAGGCCCAGGAGAGGGCGAGAGAACGTGCGCATGGGTAAACCCCTTGATAGTTGTTGCGTCGTTCCGCCTGCGTTGCTGTCTGATGCCTCTCTCTGATGCAAGATCAGGGGACCGCAGTTCCAGCGACACCCAAGTCATGCCGACCGATTGTGCATTGCACAACAAAAAAATGACGTATTTGTTGCATTCGCGCTTCAATCGTTGCGCAAAGGCCACACTCACCGCAAGTTGGCGCAGGCCTTTTGCATACGGGTGCAGGCATCCGTCAGGATCGCTTCCGACGTGGCGTAAGAGATGCGGAACCCCGGCGAAAGCCCAAAGGCGCCGCCATGAACTGCCGCCACTTCGACCTCTTCAAGGAAGTAGTCGATCAGCTCTTCGTCGGTGGAGATGACCTTGCCGCCCGGCGTTGATTTACCCATCAGGCCCGAGACATCGGGATAGACGTAGAAGGCGCCTTCCGGCGTCGGGCAGTGGACGCCCTCAATCTCGTTGAGCATCTTCACGACCAGATCACGCCGTCCGCGGAAGCGTTCGTTGCGGTCCTTAAGGAAGGACTGGTCGCCATTGAGCGCCGCTGTGGCCGCCGCCTGCGCGATAGAGCAGGGGTTGGACGTCGACTGTGATTGCAGCTTCGCCATCGCCTTGATCAGCCATTGCGGACCGCCCGCAAAACCGATGCGCCAGCCGGTCATCGAATAGGCTTTGGAACAGCCATTGACCGTCAGCGTACGATCATAAAGTTCCGGGCAGACCTGCAGGATCGTCGCGAACGGCGTGTCGGCATACCAGACATGTTCATACATATCGTCGGTCAGCACCATCACCTGCGGGTGACGGACAAGCACATCAGCCAAGCCTGTCAGCTCGGTCGCGGAATAAGCCGCGCCCGTTGGGTTGGACGGGGAGTTGAGCAGCACCCAGCGCGTCTTGGGCGTGATCGCCGCTTCCAACTGTGCGGGCGTGATCTTGTAGTTCTGCGACGCCGGCGCCGCGATAAACACAGGCGTGCCACCCGCAAAAGCGACGATATCGGGATAGCTGACCCAATAGGGCGCCGGGATGATCACTTCATCGCCTGCGTCGATGGTCGCGACGAGCGCATTGAACAGTGTGTGCTTGCCGCCGACGTTCACGCTGATCTGGGCAGGCGCATAGTCCAGCCCGTTGTCGCGCTTAAACTTGGCCTGGATGGCCGCCTTCAGCTCGGCTGTGCCGTCGACATTGGTGTATTTGGTCTGCCCCTTGCGGATCGCCTCGATGGCGGCTTCTTTCACAAAGTCTGGCGTGTCGAAATCAGGCTCCCCTGCCGACAGGCCGATGACATTCACGCCCTTTGCCTTCAGGTCCAGCACACGGCTCGTCATGGCGAGTGTGGCGGACGGCTGGATACGATCAAGGGCGGAAGATGTCGTGCGCATGGCTGGGCGCTTTCCTTCAAAGAGCTAAGAAAATTGCGGTGCGCCGCGCCTATAGGCAAGCAATGCAACAGGGGCAACCGCTTGGGCGTTGTTTATGGTCAGGCGATCCGTGCCGGCAGGATCCCGCGAATGGCATTGCCGATGAAAAATCCGTTCGCCAAATCCTCTGGCCGCACGTCGGCTTCTTTGGCGCGGCCGGCCTCGATCAGTTCGGACCGCAGCGTGCCCGGCAGCAGGTGCCGCGACAAGGGAGGGGTCAGCAGGACGCCATCGCGTTCAACATAAAGCGTCGTGAAGCTGCCTTCGGTTAGAAAGCCGTCGGCATCGGTGAAGACAACTTCAAACGCGCCTGCCTTGGCGCGGGCCTCGTCATAAAAAGCACGGTCGCTGGTTTTGTGGACGAGCCGGAAGTCACTGACATCAACCGGAAGCGGCACGACCGCGACCGCAACTGGCCCCACAGGCGCGGGGGGCAGGTTGGAGATTTCGATGGCCACAGCCCCGCTTTTGGCCAGCAGCAGCCGGATACGTTTGGCCTCGCGCAGGCGGAAGGTCGCGGCCTGCAATTCGTTGCGCACGGCATGCCGGTCAAAACTGAAATCAAACGCCTGCGCGCTCGCCCGCATCCGGGCAAGGTGGAGGTCGAGCCGCTCAATCCCCTGTTCGGGGTCAAAACGCATCGTCTCAATCAGGTCGAAGCAGCGCTGATCAGCCACAAACCGCCCCTTCGCCAGACATTCGGCCCATTCCTCCGCCACGCGGCTGTCGGCCACAATGCCGCCGCCCAAGCCCAATGTGGCAATGGATTGCCCGGCTGGCAAATGCAGCGTCCGGATGGCGACGTTGAACGCGGCATCGCCATTGGGATCCACCCGGCCGATGCTGCCCGTGTAGATGCCACGCGGCGTTTCTTCGACCGCATCAATCACCTCCATCGCGCGGATCTTGGGCGCGCCAGTGATCGAACCGCAGGGGTAGATGGCGCGCAGCACATCCGCCGCATTCTTGCCCGGTTGAAGACGCGCCGTGACGGTCGAAATCATCTGATGGACCGTGGGATAGGTTTCGACTTTGAAGAGCTGCGGCACTTCCACTGAACCGGGCTCGGCCACGCGCGACACATCATTGCGGAGCAGATCAACGATCATCAGATTTTCAGCGCGCTGTTTGGGGTCGCTTTGCAGCCGCGCGATCAGCGCCACATCCTCATCCGGCGTGGCACCGCGTGCGGATGTGCCCTTCATCGGCTTGGTCGTGACCTTGCCGTCGTGGAGGGCAAAAAAGAGCTCCGGCGAGAGCGAGAGGAGCCAATCCTCGCCCGTCCAGATGACACCGCCAAAGCCCGCCTTCGCCCTTTGGCGCAGCCCGGCATAAAGCGCGAGCGGGTGCCCGGCGGTGGACACCTCTGCCCGGATCGTCAGATTGGCCTGATAAATATCACCCGCAGAGATGAGCGCCTGCACCTTGGCCAAGGCCGCGTCATAGCCCGCCCGGCCAATCTTTGGGCGTGGCGCCCCGGCCCATCCGCCCGCCGCATCGGGGAGCAAGGCGGGCACGTCTTCAGGGGCAACATCTTCAAAGCCGTCAAACCGCCCAAACCAAGCGAGGGGCATCTCGGCAGGGCGCAGTCGATCTGCCAGCCGGCCTTCCAGCAGCAGCCCCGCCTCATAGGTCAGGAACCCCGCCCAATGGGCATGTCCCGTCGCCAACCGGTCCAGAAGTGCGGCCAATGACGTCGCATCATGCGCGGTCACAATCTCCAGCGGATCACGATACAGCCGCGCAGGCGTGGCCTTGCCGCTGCGCGCATCATCCAGAAGAACGAAGGGACTGTCGGGGATCCGGCCTGCCATGGCGCGCCTCTTGGCAGGCGGCGGCCCGAATTGCCAGAGCCGACCTGTTGATACACAGCCGCACGACCGCTACGCAGGACGTCATTTCACATTCCGCCAGAGGTCATCATGCGCCGGACATTGCTTACCCTTCTTGCTGCCCTGTCGTCCTCCGCCGCCTTTGCGCAGACTGTAGAGAAGCCGACCGCCATCATCGTCGATGGCGTGCCTGCGGTGCCGACGGCACTCGCCACGGCAACACGGCCCTATATGGAATATCGTACCGCGACCTTCCTTGGCTGGCACCCGAGCGAGAAAGCGATGCTGATCGCGACCCGGTTCGGCAATACGCAGCAACTACACCGCGTCGCCAATCCGATGGGCGCGCGCACCCAGATCAGCTTTGAACAGGAACCCGTGGTCAGCGGCAGCTGGGCGCCCAAAACAGCAGATGTGCTCGTCGTTGAAAAGGATGTCGGCGGCAGCGAATTCTATCAGCTCTATACGCTGAAAGACGGGCAACTCACCTTGCTCACCGATGGCAAAAGCCGCAACCAATTCTCCACCTGGTCGGGCGACGGCAAGCTGATCGCCTACAGCTCGACCAAGCGCAACGGCACGGACAGCGACCTGTACGTCATGGACCCGCGCGATCCCTCCACCACACGCATGGTGGCGCAAGTACAGGGTGGCGGCTGGGCCATCTCCACCTTCGCGCCCGATAACAAGAGCGCAATCGTCGGCAATTACCGCTCCATCACGGATGTCGACCTCTACCGGCTCGACCTCGCGACAGGCGCGATGACGCCCATTGGCGATAAGGCGAAGGCGATCGCCTACGGCCAAGTCGATTACGCACCGGACGGCACGCTTTGGGTGTTGAGCGACGAGGGATCGGACTATCAACGGCTCGGCACCCTTGATCCCAGCACCGGCAAATTCACGCCCCGCGCGCCCGCCGAGAAATGGGATGTCGAGACCTTCAAAATCTCCAGCGATGGCCGCTTCATCGCTTATGTGGTGAACGAAGCGGGCATCAGCCGCGTCCGTTTGCTCGACCCGGTCACCGGCAAGTCCCGCACGGTGGAGTCCCTTCCCGCAGGCGTCGTGGGCTCCTTGGACGTCTCAGACTGGGGCGAGATCGGATTGAGCCTGTCGTCTGCGCGCAGCCCGTCTGACGCCTATAGCATCAACCCCGAAACGCTGGCCGTCACCCGCTGGACCGCGAGCGAGACAGGCGGGCTGGATGCCGCCAAGAACGCCGAGCCGTCGCTCGTGGAGATCAAGAGCTTTGACGGCCTCAAAATGTCAGGCTTCCTCTATCGGCCAGACGCCACCAAATTCCCCGGCAAGCGCCCGATGCTGATGTGGGTGCATGGCGGCCCCGAAAGCCAGAGCCGCCCGGCCTTTATCGGCGCCTACAACTATCTGGTGAATGAACTTGGCATCGCGCTCTTCTACCCCAATGTCCGTGGCTCGTCGGGCTATGGCAAGACGTTCGTCAGCCTCGACAATGGTGCCTTCAAGCGCGAGGATTCGGTGAAGGACATGGGCGCGTTCCTCGATGCACTCGCCAAAGACCCCGGTCTTGATGCGTCGCGCTTCGCGCTGACCGGCCGGTCTTATGGCGGCTATATGTGCTACGCCGCCGCCGTGCAGTTCGCCGAGAAGCTGAAGAGCACGCACTGCGTTGTCGCCATCTCCAACTTCGTCACCTTCCTTGAGACGACCCAAAGCTACCGTCGCGATCTGCGCCGCGCAGAATATGGGGATGAACGGGACCCCAAGCAGCGCGCCAAGCTGCTCGCCATTTCCCCGCTCGAACGCGTGAAGGAAATGAAGAAGCCGATGTTCACGGTGACGGGCGGCAACGACCCCCGCGTCCCCGCATCCGAAGCCGAACAGGTGGTGAAGGCGATCCGTGCCAATAGCGGGACCGTGTGGCATCTCCTTGCCACCAATGAAGGGCACATCTGGGGCAAGAAGGAGAATAACGACTACGCCTTCTGGTCGGCGCTGCAATTCTACAGGCAGACGCTGTTGGGGGAGTGAGCGGAGAACCGGACACCCCTTCCACTCGTCATCCTGAAACAAGTTCAGCATGACGAGATTGGGAGGGCAAGGCTCAAAGGGACCTCGCATTTGCGCCCTTCCCTCAACCTGCCTATATCACCCTCATGACCCAATATCAGATCGTTACCGATGACACCGTCCCCGTCCGTTCCGGCGCCATCCGCCTGCATGGACCGGAAGCCTTTGACGGCATGCGCAAGGCCGGCAAACTCGCGGCTGAAATCCTTGACGCGTTGGTGCCCTTCATCCAGCCCGGTGTGACGACGCAGGCGATTGACGATCTGGTCCGCGAGATGACCTTTGATAACGGCGCTGTGCCCGCCACGCTCAACTATCGCGGCTATACGCACAGCTGCTGCACCTCGATCAACCATGTCATCTGCCACGGCATCCCTGGCCCCAAAGCTCTGAAAAGCGGTGACATTGTTAATGTGGATGTCACACCCATCGTCGATGGCTGGCATGGCGACACCAACCGCACCTATCTGGTCGGCGATGTGCCGATCAAGGCGCGACGTCTGGTGGAAACCACGTTCGAAGCGATGATGCTCGGCATTGAACAGGCCAAACCCGGCAACCATCTGGGCGACATTTCCCACGCGATTCAAGTGCATGCGGAAAAGCAGCGTTTTGGGGTCGTCCGTGATTTTTGCGGGCATGGCATTGGCCGCCTGTTCCATGATGCGCCTGAGGTGGTCCATGTCGGCCGCCCCGGCACCGGTCCGGAACTGAAACCCGGCATGTTCTTCACCATCGAACCGATGGTCAATATCGGCCGCCCCGACTGCAAGGTGCTCGACGATGGCTGGACGGCGGTGACGCGCGACCGGACGCTTTCGGCGCAGTTTGAACACACGATCGGCATCACCGAAACAGGCTATGAGATTTTCACCAAGAGCGTTGCCGGGTTCGATTTGCCCCACCGCCCAGCCGGAAGCGATTCGCTGGCCTGACAAGGGGTTGGCGCAACAAAATGTCGTGCCGCAAGCCTCCTGCTTAAATATTGAGCGATTTGTGCCCAAAAATTAAGCATTCGTCTGTCGACCTGCCCGCTTTCCAAACAGCGCTGAGCAGGATTTCGCGGATTGCTTGCACCTTTGCATTTGGCACGATTATTGAAGGCCAAAGCGCAACCATAGGGGCCAAGCCACGCCATGAAAAAGATCGAAGCGATCATCAAACCGTTCAAGCTCGATGATGTGAAGGAAGCGCTGCACGAAGTCGGCGTGTCCGGCATCACAGTGACTGAGGCGAAGGGCTTTGGCCGTCAGAAGGGCCACACCGAACTCTATCGTGGCGCTGAATATATCGTCGACTTTCTGCCCAAGGTGAAGCTGGAGGTCGTCGTGGACGACGCACTGGCGCCCCGCGTGGTAGAAGCCATTGCCGCCGCCGCGCAAACCGGCCGCATCGGCGACGGCAAGATCTTCGTCATCCCCGTGGAAAGCGCGCTGCGCATCCGCACCGGCGAGAAAGACAACGACGCCATCTGATTTTCGTATTCCCTGCCTGTGCCGAACGCATGGGCATGGTCCACCAACCAATCCGACTTCAATATAAGGAAGGTAATAACAACATGGCCACTCCGGCAGACATTCTGAAGCAGATCAAGGACCAGGAGATCGAGTGGGTCGACCTCCGTTTCACAGACCCCAAGGGCAAGTGGCAGCACCTTTCCATGTGCGCCGGCGTGATGGGTGAAGACGAGTTGACCGACGGCCTCATGTTCGACGGTTCTTCGATCGAAGGCTGGAAGGCCATCAACGAATCCGACATGATCCTGAAGCCTGATCTCGACGCCGTTTATGTTGATCCGTTCAGCGCGACGCCGATGATGATCATCTTCTGCGACATCGTCGAACCCTCGACCGGTGAGCTCTATTCGCGTGACCCGCGTTCGACCGCCAAGCGCGCCGAAGCTTACCTGAAGTCCACCGGCATTGGCGACACCGTCTATGTCGGCCCGGAAGCCGAATTCTTCATGTTTGACGATGTGAAGTTCGAAAACGGCTACAACACCAGCTATTATAAGCTCGACGATATCGAACTGCCGACCAACACCGGCACGCACTATGACAGCGGCAATCTTGGCCACCGTCCGCGCGCCAAGGGCGGCTATTTCCCCGTCGCTCCGGTTGACTCGGCACAGGACATCCGCGCTGAAATGGTGTCGACCATGCTTGAAATGGGCCTGCCCTGCGACAAGCATCACCACGAAGTGGCCGCAGCGCAGCACGAACTGGGGCTGACCTTCGGCACGCTGACGCAGACCGCTGACCGCATGCAGATCTACAAGTATGTCGTCCACATGGTCGCTGAAGCCTATGGCAAGACGGCCACGTTCATGCCGAAGCCGATCAAGGAAGATAACGGTTCGGGCATGCACACCCACTTCTCGATCTGGGAAAAGGGTCAGCCGCTCTTCGCCGGTAACGGCTATGCCGGCCTGTCGGAAATGTGCCTGTTCTTCATCGGCGGCATCATCAAGCACGCCAAGGCGATCAACGCGTTCTCCAACCCGTCAACCAACAGCTACAAGCGCTTGGTCCCGGGCTATGAAGCACCCGTTCTGCTCGCTTACTCGGCGCGCAACCGCTCCGCTTCGTGCCGCATCCCTTATGGGGCCGGTGCCAAGGCAAAGCGCGTTGAAATCCGCTTCCCCGATGCGATGGCCAACCCCTATCTCTGCTATTCGGCACTGATGATGGCGGGCCTCGACGGCATCCAGAACAAGATCCACCCGGGCGATGCCATGGACAAGAACCTCTATGATCTTCCGCCGGAAGAACTGGCCCAGGTTCCAACTGTCTGCGGTTCGCTCCGCGAGGCGCTTGAAGCTCTCGAAGCCGATCACGCCTTCCTTCTGAAGGGCGACGTGTTCAGCAAGGAACAGATCGACGCCTATATCGACATCAAGATGGGCGAAGTCGCGCGTTGGGAAATGACCCCATCGCCGGTCGAGTTCGACATGTACTACAGCGCGTAAGACCTTGATCGCCCGAGGCTGATCCAGCCTCGGGCGTGAAGCATGGTCTCACAATACGCGCAAAACCGATCCGTCCAACGGACAGCAGGACGCCCGGGGGGAACCTCCGGGCGTTTTTGTTTGGCCGAACGTTTTGGTTTTGGGCTTCCTCGCTCTTGTCACGCGGGGAGCCTGCCGTCACACAGTCTCCAAATGCCATCGGAGACAGACATGACCCGCACATTCACCCGCTCGATCGCCCTTGGCCTGCTGCTGTCCCTCGCCGCGCCCGTGTCTGCCGCTTTGACGCCTGCTGAAACGAAGATGGCGGCCACGGTCGATGCTGAATATGAACGCACGGTGGGTCTGCTCGAGCGGCTGGTGAACCAGAATTCAGGCTCCATGAACCTTGAAGGCGTGGAGATCGTCGGGCGGATGATGCGCGCGGAGCTGGAGCCTTTGGGGTTCAAGGTGGACTGGGTGCCCATGGCGGCGGCCAAGCGCGCGGGGCATCTGATTGCCACCAAGAAAGGCAAGGCGGGCACCAAGCGCCTGCTGCTGATCGCACATCTCGACACGGTGTTTGAAAAGGATTCGCCGTTCCAGACCTTCAAACGGCTGACCAAGGCGGGCGTGGATGAGGCCGAAGGGCCGGGCGCCGGGGATGACAAGGGTGGCATGGTGACCATCGTCGCGGCGCTGCGCGCGATGAAGGCGGCAGGGACCCTGAAGGACGCCAATATCGAAATCCACATGACAGGGGATGAGGAAGATTCGGGCGATCCCATTGCCATCGCCCGCGCCGACCTGATCGCCGCCGGCAAGCGGTCTGACGCGGCGCTCGATTTTGAAGGACTTGTCCGCGAAGAGGGCCGCGACATGGGCTCCATCGCGCGGCGCTCCTCCAATAGCTGGACGCTGACCGCCACCGGCAAATCCGGCCATAGCTCCGGCATCTTCAGCGCCAATGCGGGCGACGGCGCGATCTATGAGATCAGCCGGATCATCACCCGCTTCCGCAGCGACCTTCCCGAACCCAACCTCACCTTCAACGTGGGGTTGATCGCTGGCGGGCAGGAGGCGTCGCTGGATGCCGATGGCGTGCGCGCGTCGGCCAAGGGCAAGACCAACATTATCCCCGGCATCGCGATTGCGCGCGGCGATTTCCGTACACTCTCGCAGGAGCAGACCGAACGGGTGAAGGCGAAGATGTCCACCATTGTCGCGGCGCACGCCCCGCTGACATCAGCGACCATCACCTTTGAACAAGGCGGCTATCCCGCCATGGCGCCGACCCCGGGCAACAAAGCGCTGCTCGACCGGTTGAACGGGATCAACACCGATATGGGCCTGCCCCAAATGCCCGTGCTTGACCCCCTGAAGCGCGGTGCAGGCGACATCTCTTTCGTCGCCAATGATGTGGACAGCATTGCGGGCCTTGGCCCCTATAGTCGCGGCGATCATGCGCCGGGGGAAACGGTGGATCTGTTGAGCATCAAAACACAGGCCAAACGTGCAGCCATCATGATGTCACGGCTTTCGCGCGAAAAGCGGTAACGGCGCACTGATGCCGCGAAAAGAGATGCGTTGGGCGTTGACGTTTACGTAAAAAGTCCCACATCGAAACCTGAACGTCGCGCCAGCGACTCACCGGATTCGACCTACGCCATTCAAGGAGAGAGACATGGACAGCTATCTGAAGAACTACATTAACGGCCAGTGGGTCGACAGCATCGGTGGCAAGCGCCATCAGGTCATCTCGCCGTCGACCGAAGAGGCCTGCACCGAGATCGTGCTGGGCACCAAGGCCGATGTCGATGCAGCCGTCGCCGCTGCCAAGGAAGCCTTCAAGACCTTCAGCCAGACGACCCGCGAAGAGCGCATCGCCCTGATGGAGCGCGTCGTTGAAGAGTATAAAAAGCGCGCCGGTGATCTTGCCGCGTCGATGTCGAATGAAATGGGCGCGCCTTTGAGCTTCGCCTCGACAGCACAGGTTGGCGCCGGGATCGGCGGCTTCATGGGCACGCTGGAAGCGCTGAAGACCTTTAACTTCACCGAACAGGCCGGTGCCGCCAAGGTTGTGTACGAACCCATGGGCGTTGTGGGCCTCATCACGCCGTGGAACTGGCCGCTCAACCAGATCGCGCTGAAGGTCGCGCCGTGCCTTGCCGCTGGCAACACGATGATCCTGAAGCCGTCGGAAGAATGCCCCGGCAACGCGGCAATCTTTGCCGAAATCATGCACGCAGCAGGCGTGCCCGCCGGTGTGTTCAACCTCGTTCAGGGCGACGGCATGACCGTCGGCGAAGCGATTTCCGCGCACCCCGACATCGACATGGTCAGCTTCACGGGTTCCACCCGTGCCGGCATCATGGTCGCCAAGTCGGCCGCCGACACCGTCAAGCGCGTCCATCAGGAACTGGGTGGCAAGTCGCCCAACCTCGTCCTGCCGGGTGCGGACCTTCAGGCAACGCTGCCCGCAACCGTTTCCGGCGTCTGGATCAATTCTGGCCAGAGCTGCATTTCGCCCGCCCGTATCCTCGTCCACAAGGATCAGGAAGCCGAAGCCATTGGCGTCATCAAGGGCATCATGGAAAGCATTCAGGTCGGCGATCCGCTGGCCGAAGGCGGCCATATCGGCCCTGTCGTCAACAAGGCGCAGTATGAGAAGATCCAGGGCCTGATTCAGTCCGGCATCGATGAAGGTGCCAAGGTGGAAACCGGCGGCGTTGGCCTGCCGTCCAACGTCAACCGCGGCTATTACATCAAGCCGACGGTCTTCTCGGGCGTCACGCGCAACATGCGCATCGCCAAAGAAGAAATCTTCGGACCTGTCGCCGCTGTCATCACCTATTCGGACCTCGACGAAGCGATCGATATCGCCAACGACACCGAATATGGTCTGTCCGCTGCCATTTCCGGTGATCCGGCCAAGGCCGCCGAAGTCGCGCCGAAGCTGCGTGCGGGCAATGTCGCCATCAACAATTGGGGCCCAGCGCCGGGCGCGCCGTTTGGTGGCTATAAGCAGTCGGGCAATGGCCGCGAAGCCGGCATCTTTGGTCTGCGTGACTTTATGGAAGTGAAGGCCATTAGCGGCCTTCCTGCCTAAGGCCGTCAAGGCGGTGTTCATCCGTCGGGAAACACAGGGGGTCATGGTTCGCCATGGCCCCCTTTTTCTTGTGATCGCCCTACTCGCGGGCTGCGTCGGACCTCCGTCTGACCGTCATGCACGGGCACCCCATGCACCACCGCGCCCGAACAGTGAAACCATGCGCCAGTGCGTCGCAGATCTATCACGCATGGGTGTGAAGTTCTCTGTGCTGCCCGATTTTGTGGGCAATGGCGGCTGCTCGGCCATCAACTCTGTTTTGATGACCGGCGCCGGTGCCTCCATTTCCAATTTGCGCGCGACACAATGCCCGCTGGCGCGGGCCTTTGCCGGATGGGTGCGCGGGCCGGTGCAAACCCATGCGCGGGACATCTTGGGATCGCCTGTCGTCCGCGTGGAGACAATGGGCAGCTATGCCTGCCGTCAGGTGAAGGGCGTGGCCTCCAATAAGCTGTCCGAACATGCATATGCCAATGCGATTGATGTGTCGGGCTTCGTGCTTGCCGATGGCCGACGCGTGACAGTGCTGGGCGGCTGGCAGGGCAAGGGCGATGAGGCGGAATTTCTGCGCGCCATCCGCAACGATGCGTGCAAGCGGTTCCTGACCGTGCTCAGCCCCGACTATAACTTTGCCCACCGCGATCATTTGCATGTCGACTTGGGCGGGCGACCCTATTGCCGCTGAGGCACAACGCCCATAGACTTGGCCAAATGACAGAGAGAAAAATTCCCGCGCGGGTCTTCGCGCGCGCCGCGCAGGACGCGGAAACCGCCAAGAATGCCCTTTCCACCCCGCAAACCGAAAGCCCGTCCTACAAGCTCGCCTTTCAGGATGATGCCTTCCTACTGCGCGAAGATTTGCGCCCGGTGCGCTTTCAGCTGGAGTTGCTGAAGCCGGAACTTCTGCTGGATGAGGCGAAGATCAAATCCACCCTCGTCTTTTACGGCTCGGCCCGCATTCCCGAGCCGGGGGTGGCCTCTCCGCACCCCGACCCGGCCATTGCCGCTAACCTCGAATCACTCTCGCCGCACTATGACGAAGCCCGCAAGCTCGCCACAATCGCCAGCCGCATTCCGCGGGATGATGATGGGTGGCGGCATTTTGTGGTCTGTTCGGGCGGCGGCCCTTCCATCATGGAAGCGGCCAACCGCGGCGCGAATGATGTCCTTGCCGACTCGATCGGCCTCAACATCGTGCTGCCGCATGAGCAGGTGCCCAACAGCTATATGACGCCGGACCTGAGCTTTCAGTTCCACTATTTCGCGCTGCGTAAGATGCACTTCCTGCTGCGCGCCCGCGCAGTTGCCGTCTTCCCCGGCGGCTTCGGCACATTTGACGAGACGTTCGAGCTGCTGACCCTGATCCAGACAGGCAAGATCAAGCCCATGCCGGTCCTGCTCTTCGGCCGTGATTTCTGGGAGGATGTGATCGATTTCAAGGCGCTGGTGAAGCACGGCGTCATCGGGGAGAAAGATCTAGCGCTGTTCCGCTATGTCGACAGCGCCGAAGAAGCATGGGACTATATCCGCACCTTTTACGAAGAAGACTAGGCCGCGCGGACAGGTTCGCCTTCAGACCCGCGTCGCCCCGTACTTGACACGGGGCCGGGCTAACCTCCGCCCGGTCTTGACCGCCTTGCTTGCCGGATTTGACTGTTCCTAGAGAGCCAAGCCCCGTGTCAAGCACGGGGCGAACGGCGCGGATTTAAAACGCGGTCCTCCAATACGAAAAAGGGCCCGGAAATCCGGGCCCTTTCTCTATCAGATGTGTGACGCGCTTACTTGGCAGCAGGTGCCGCCGCGTTCGCTTCTGCGGGGGCGGCTGCATTGGCAGCGCCTGCTTCGGCCGGAGCCGCTTCAGCCGCCGGGGCGGCCGGCAGCGGCAGGTTGGAGCCTTCCGCGTTCAGATAGGCGATCAGATTGGCACGGTCTTCCGGCTTGGACAGACCGGCAAAGCTCATCTTCGTGCCTTCAACATATTTTTTGGGCGACTTGAGCCATTCGTTCATGCCTTCAAAGTCCCAGTTGCCCGGCTTTGCGAGCATACCGGCCGAATAGGCAAAACCAGCCATGTGACCGTGCTTCTTGCCCATCACGCCATACAGGTTCGGGCCAATGCCATTGGCGCCGCCGTTGTTGATGGTGTGGCACGATGCGCACTTCTTGAAGACTTCGGCGCCCTTGGCGGCATCGGCGGTCTGCATCAGCAAGGCAATCGGCGGATCCTTAGCAGCACCGCCTTCAGCGCCGCCATCGGCGCTTTCCACAGCATAGCCACCAGCTTCAACCGGATGGTGCTTGAACAATTGGCCGGTCACGATTGTCGCGCCCAGTGCCACAATGCCTGCAGCCAGTGTCCAGCCTGCGATGGTGTTGAATTGATCGCTATCGCTCATGCCCGTCGAAATCCCTGCTCTTTTGGCCCGAAAATGGAATCGCCGTCGCCTTAGCCGTCCATTGCGCGCACCGCAAGCACGCTTGCAGCGTTGCCGTCACAGCCGTAAGCGGTTCCGCAACATGAACCGATATCCTGCCCCCGCCCAGCCCATCGTCGCCGCAATGGAGGCCGCCGCTGCTGCCGAACCAGACCGCGCCGTTGCCTTCCAAGGCGCGCCGGGGGCCAATTCCCATATCGCTGTGCTGCAAGACACGCCCGATGCGCTGCCCTTGCCCTGCTACAGCTTTGAAGATGCCATTGATGCGGTGCGGGACGGGCAGGCGGGCAGCGCGCTCATCCCCATTGAAAATTCGCTCCACGGCCGCGTGGCGGACATCCACTTTTTGCTGCCCGAATCCGGGTTGGTCATCACCGGTGAGTTCTTCCTGCCGATCCGTTACGCGCTGATGGGTACGGGCCCGCTGGAGGGCGTGCGTCAGGCGATCAGCCATCCGCAGGCACTGGGCCAGTGCCGCCACTGGCTGCGCAGCCGGAATATTGAGCCTGTGCCCTTTCCCGACACAGCGGGGGCCGCTGCCCGCGCGGTCGAGCTGGCCGATTCCGCCGTTGCCGCCATCGCCCCGCCGGGTGCTGCTGCAATCTATGGCCTCAACACGCTGGCCGAGGCGCTGGAGGATTCGGACGATAATATGACGCGCTTCGTGCGCCTCGCCCGCACAGCGCCGGACGTGCCCAATGAAGGGGCGGTCATGACCACCTTCATCTTCGAAGTGAAGAATGTGCCCGCGGCTCTTTATAAAGCGATGGGCGGCTTTGCGACCAACGGCGTCAACATGACCAAGCTGGAAAGCTATCAGCGCGGTGCAAGCTTTGCCGCGACGACCTTCTTCGCCGATATTGAAGGCCATCCCGAAGACCCCGCCGTCGCCCGCGCGCTGGAAGAACTGAGCTTCTATTCGCGCACGGTGCGGTTGCTGGGGACCTACAAACAGGCCCGCAAACGGGGCTGAACGCTACTCCGCCACCCAGCGACGCAGCAGGGTGTTGGCGATGGCGAAGGGTGGCGGCGCACCAAATTTCTTATCCGGCGCATCGGCAAGGGCGGCACGGGCGTCATCCTTGGTGATCCACATCGCGTCTTCCAGCTCATTGGTGTCCATCACGATGTCGGTGCTGGTCGCCTCGGCAATGCACGCGATCATCAGCTGCGATCCGCCAAAGGGCCAAGGCTGGCTGGTGACATAGCGCACAGCGCCACAGGTGATGCCCGCTTCCTCATGGATTTCCCGCCGCACGGCTTCCTCCACGCTTTCACCCGGTTCCAGAAACCCGGCGAGCGCGGAGTAATTGCCCTTGGGCCAAGCGGCCTGCCGACCGACAAGCGCCTTGCCCTCATGTTCGGCGAGCATGATGACAACAGGGTCAGTGCGGGGGAAATGTTCCTTGTTGCAGCTGCCGCATTTGCGGCCCCATCCCGCCCGGAACGTCTTGGTTTCTCCGCCGCACTGGCCGCAGAAGCGATGGCCATTGTGCCAGTCAATCAGGCTGCGGGCGGTGCCGTAGATCGCCGCTTCTTCCGCCGGCAATGTCGCCAGCGCAAGCCACACAGCGGGGGACCGTGGCGGACCGCCCTTGGCTTCGACGATAGGCACAAAATGCGGCTTGTCCTCATGCAGGCCAAGCAGGATCAGTTCGAGATCGAGCGAGACATCGGCCATGCCCTGCCAGACCAAAGTCCCTTCAGCCGACACCATGGGATCCAGCCCATCCAGCCCGAGCACGCGTCCGCGCCAGTCGTTGAGCAGTCGGTTAAACGCCTCCAGATCCTGCCGGATATGATCAACGCGGTTGAGGGGGGACCCTGTGAATCCGGGATTTGCCATCAGTTGGCCAGACTTGCGTAAACGGACTTGCTGAAGCCATCGACAAAGGGCTGATCCCCCATCGTCATGATCTGCGACCAGCCCGATGCGCGGATGCCCTTGGTCCGGTCCACCCATCCGATGGTGGAGGCAGCCCCGCCCCAACCAAAGGTGCCGATGCCTTCCCCGTTCTTGCCGGGGTTGATGGTCACCCGCCCGCCGGCGCCAAAGCCTTGGCCGGTCGCAAAGCTTTCCATCTTTGTGTCCGGGTGAACGAGGTTGGACATGCCCAGCTGCGCGGTTTCCCGCTTCATAATCCGCGTAGAGCCGATGGCCCCTTCGCCCATCAACATGGCGAGGAAGCGGTCATAGTCCCGCGGGCTGGACACAAGGCCCGCCCCGCCAAAGGGGAAGGCCGGCTTGTCAAAATAGACGCTGGCATTGCCGGGATCGATGGGGAAAGCACCAAAAGGCGCTTGGAAATAATTTGTGGTCAGCCGCTTCATCTCGGTTTCCGGCACCTGGAACCAAGTGCTGGTCATTCCGAGTGGCGTGAAGATGCGCTGCTGGAGGAAGGCATCAAAGGACTGACCGCTGGCCAGTTCAATGACCCGGCCAAGCAGATCGAGGCTGACCGAATAGCTCCATTTGGTGCCCGGATCAGCAATGAGCGGCAGGGTCGCCAGCCGGTCGGCAAATTCAGCAAGGCTAGGCGCGGTCGGCACATTGGGCTGGCCCGGCAAGGGCTTGCGCGAGGCAGAGGCCGGTGTGAGGCCAAGCTTCACATAAGCATCGAGCAGCGGACCCTTGGTGACAATCGTATAGCCCAGACCTGCTGTGTGGGTCATCAGGTTGCGCACCGTGATCGGCGCGCGCGACGGACGCGCCTCGAGGCTCTTTGCGGAATCGATCATCACCATCGGATTGGCAAAGCCGGGAATGAAGTCCGCGATATTCTGGTCGAGCTTCAGCTTGCCATCTTCGATCAGCATCATGGCGGCCATACCGGTGACCGGCTTGGTCATCGAATAGCAGCGGAACAGCGAATCCGCCGTCACCTCTGTCGGATTGTCAAAGGCCAGCGCGCCTGTGAACAGGAAATCCGCATCCGCCGTGCCCCGCCCAATGGCGCCCGCGGCCCCGGGCACATATTTCTTATCGACAAAGCCCTGCAGCGCCGCCGTAACCGGAGACCAAGGAGCCGCCTTTGGCGTCAGCGGCATGTTGGCAAAGGCCGGTGCGCCGGCGAGGCCTGCAGTCAGGGCCGAGGCCCCCATGAAATGGCGGCGATTAAGGATTAGGGTCACGCGTCTCTCCTGCTCATGGCCAATTTTGCGGCCTTCGCGAAGACCGTAGGTAGTCCGGCTTCATGGAGCCGGTCAATCGGCCACCAAATTGCCTCCGTCATCGCTTCGATATCCGGCGCCGATGTCAGCCGGGCCACATCCAATGTCAGGCGGAAATGGGTGAAGACATGTGTCACCTGCCCCAATGTCTCCAAATCAGCGCCCGACGCCGGAGCGACGCCCGTGCCACGCCAGTCGCATCCGGGCAGCGCGCGCATTCCGCCGAGCAGTCCTTTGTCCGGTCGGCGGACAAGCAGCACGGCTCCCTCGCGCTCGATCCACCAGGCGACGCCGGACCGTTCCGGCTTCACTGGCTTGGCGCGTTTGACGGGAAACCGTTCTGCCTCCGTCCGGCCTTTGCACGCCTCGGCCACCGGGCACAGGATGCAGGCCGGATTGCGCGGCGTGCAGACCGTCGCCCCCAAATCCATCATCGCCTGCGCAAAATCCCCCGCCCGGACGTCCGGCGTCAGCGCGTCCATCAGCGCCCCGATTTCGGGCTTGGCGGCAGGCAAAGGCGTCTCCACCGCATAGAGCCGGGTGATGACGCGTTCCACATTGCCATCCACCACCACGGCGCGCCGGCCAAAGGCAATCGCGGCAATGGCCGCCGCCGTATAGGGGCCAATACCCGGCAGGCGGCGCAGGCCGTCTTCACTATCGGGAAACAGGCCGCCAAGCTCGTTCGCCACCATGCGGGCACAGGCGAGGAGGTTGCGGGCGCGGGCATAATAGCCAAGCCCCGCCCATTCGGCCATCACATCGGCATCGTCCGCAGCGGCCAACGCGCGAACATCGGGCCAACGCGTTGTAAACCTTTCAAAATAGGCTTTCACGGCGGCAACCGTTGTCTGCTGGAGCATCACTTCCGACATCCAGACGCGATACGGGTCCATCAATGGCGCGCCCGGCGGACTGCGCCAGGGCAAAACCCGCGCATTCGCGTCATAGTGCGCCAGAATCTTGTTGGTAAGTAAGGGGGGTGTCTCGACGCGCATGGTTGGCTCTGGCATGGGGTGATCAATGGCAAAAGACAAGCAGCGTTCGCCCGTCGCAGAACGGCCGCGGGGAGGCCCCGCCCGCCGCGTGGCCGACCTTGTGCCGGGTGTCGGGCAGGCCGCGTTTCGCCGCTTTGGCTTCATCCAAGCCTCCATCGTCAGCCGCTGGACCGAGATTGCAGGCGACAAATATGCTGAGGTCTCCGCCCCGGAATCGATCCGCTTCCCGCAGGGCAAGAAATCAGACGGCACGCTGACGCTGATCGTGGAGCGCGCCTTTGGCCCGATGATGCAGCATGTCGAACCCGTCATCATTGAGCGGGTGAACCGCTTTTTCGGCTATGCCGCGGTGGCGCGTATCACCCTGAAGCAGGGCAGCATTGCACGCCTGAGGGCCAAGCCGAAAACACCCGAATTGCGCGCCGTACCGGCTGAGATCGGAGACTCACTGCGCGAGATTGCTGACCCGGAACTGCGGGCGGTTCTCTCCTCTCTGGCCCAAGGCGTCGCCAACAACGCGCCGGTGGGCATCCCCGTTCTTGGAAAAATCAGATGATCCGTCGCCTTCTTCTCGCTTTGGCCCTGACGCTGGGTGCCGTCGTTCCGGCTTCGGCCCAGAATTACACAGCGATGGTCACAACAACCCCCGCCGGGGCATTCGTCATGGGCAATCCCAAGGCCAAGGTCCGGCTGATCGAATATCTCAGCTACACCTGTTCCCACTGCGCGCATTTCACCGAAGAGGCGGCTGTCCCGCTAAAGCGCGATTATGTCGCCAAGGGATTGGTCTCGGTTGAGCTGCGCAATCTGGTGCGCGATCCCTTTGACCTGACCGCCGCCCTTCTCGCCCGTTGTGGCGGCCCCTCCCGCGTGTTCGGCCTCACCGAAGCGATCATGAGCCGCCAAGCCGTCTGGATGGCCGACGCACAGGTGTTGGTGGCAAAGCAGGGTGAAGCGCTTCAGGCCATGAAGCTCATCCCGCAATTGCAGATGATCGCAAAGGAAAGCGGGCTGCTGGCCATTGCCCAGTCCAAGGGTGTCACCGCGGCGCAGGCCAATGCCTGCCTGGCCGCCACCCCGATGCACAAGACCGTGATCGCCATGACCAAGGACGCGGTCGAGGTGCGGAAAATCAACTCAACGCCCACCTTCCTCATCAACAACAAGCCCGGCCCAAAAAGTTCGGAATGGGCCGATATGGACACTGCCCTGCGCGCATCGCTGGGCCTTCGCTAAGGGAAATGCACATGAAGAAACTATTTCTCGCAACAACGGCACTGCTGCTGGTGACCGCCTGCAACGAAAAGACCGCAGATAAGAGCGGGTCTGCCGGCGACGGCGCCGCCGTGTCCGCCCCTGCAGGCGCCAAATGGACGGAAACCACGGCTGTCACGCCCGATGGCGGCATGCTGATGGGTAACCCCAATGCGCCTGTTAAGCTCATCGAATATGGCGCGCTCACCTGTTCGCACTGCGCCGAATTTTCCGAGCAATCTTCGGTGGAATTGAAGGCCATGATCGACAAGGGCAGTGTGTCCTATGAGTTCCGCACCTTCCTGCTGAATGGCCTCGACATCCCGGCGGCGCTGCTGGCCCGTTGCAGCGGTGCCGGTCCCTTCTTCCCGCTTGCCGAGCAGCTGTTCGCCGCACAGCGGGACTGGCTTGGCAAGGCACAGGCACTCACAGCCGAAGACCAGAAGGCGCTGCAGGCGATGACGCCTGCCCAGCTGCCAACGGCCCTTGCCGACAAATTGGGTCTGGTCGAGTTTGTCCGCCAGCGCGGCATTCCGGAAGAAAAGGCCAAGGCCTGCCTCGCCGATGCCAAGGCGATCGATGCCCTCGTCGCAATGACAGACAAGGGCGTCCGCGAATTCAAGGTGCAGGGCACGCCCACCTTCGTCATCAATGGCGTGACGCAGGAAAATACGTCGAATTGGGAATTGCTGAAGCCCAAGCTGATCGACGCGGGCGCATAAGGACGCCGCCTTGCGGATCAAACGCCTCAAGCTGACGGGCTTTAAAAGCTTTGTCGATCCAAGCGAGCTTCGGATCGAACCGGGGCTTACGGGGATTGTCGGGCCCAATGGCTGCGGCAAGTCCAACCTGCTTGAGGCGATCCGCTGGGTGATGGGCGAAGGCAGCGCGAAGTCGCTGCGCGGCGGCGCGATGGACGACGTCATTTTCGCCGGAACCGAACGCCGTCCGTCGCGCGATTTCGCTGAGGTCTCGATCTTGGCGGAACGTGATGCCAGCCAAGACGACCGGGAATTGGAAGTCGTCCGCCGCATTGAACGCGGCGCGGGCTCTGCCTATCGCATCAACGGGCGGGATGTGCGCGCCAAGGACGTCGCGTTGCTCTTTGCCGATGCGGCCACCGGCGCACATTCCCCCGCCCTTGTCAGCCAAGGCAAGATCAGCGCCGTCATTGCCGCCAAGCCCGTCGACAGGCGGGCAATGCTGGAAGAGGCGGCAGGCATTTCCGGCCTGCACGTGCGCCGCAAGGATGCCGAACAGAAGCTGCGCGCGACCGAGACCAACCTCAACCGGCTGAACGAAGTCCTCTCCGACATGGAGCAGAGGGCCGGCACGCTGCGGCGGCAGGCGCGGGCGGCCGAACGCTATCGTAAGCTTTCTACCGACATTCGCATTGCCGAAGGGCGGCTGATCTTTGCCCGCTGGCGGGATGCCGCCGCCGCTGCCGACAAGGCCAAGGCCGAAGCGGCTGTCGCTGAAGAGGCCGTGCAAAAGGCCGCCGAAGTCCAGCGCGCAGCCGCGGCCTATCACGCCCAGTCCGTCACAACCTTAGGGGACCTCCGCGTCGCTGCCATCTCCGCGCGCGACAAGGCCAATGAGGCGGGGCACAAGCTCGCCGCCCTGCGCACCGAACGCCAAGCACTGGACCGGCGCATTGCAGATCTCGCGGCTCAGGCGGAAAGGCTGGAGGCAGACCGTGCGCGCGAAGGCGAACTGGCCAATGACGCCGCCCAGGCGCTCGCCCGGCTCGACGCGGAAGCCAAGTCGCTCGATGCGCGGATCAAATCAGCCGAAGCCGGCCGGCCGCAGCTGATTGAACGGCTGGCCAAAGCCGAAGCCGCCGGTCGAGATTCCGAAGTCGCGCTCGCTCAAGCGCTGTCCGCACAGGCACGTGAACAGGCCGAAGCGCGCGTCGCAGACGCCGCCATGGCCGCCGCTGCGCAGCGACTGGACCGCGCCCGGCGCGACGCGGCGCAGATTGAGCAGCAAATGGCAGCACTCGGCGATGATGCCCCGCTGCGCGCGCAGTTGGATGCCGCCCAACTTGCCAGCGCAGAAGCCGATGCCGATACGCAGGCCGCCCAGAAAGCGGTGGTCGATGCAGATGCCGCGCGCGAGGCGGCCTCTGTGTCCCGCGACGCCGCGCAGTCGGACCTTGCCTCCGCGCAAGCCGCTCTGGCTGCCCTCGAAAGTGAAATGCGCGCACTGGAAAAGGCCGTAGCACAGGGCAGCAGCGGCAACCGGGTGCTCGACGCGATCAAGGCCCAACCGGGGTTTGAACAGGCATTGGCGGCAGCGCTCGGCGATGATCTCGACGCTGCGCTGGGGGCCGATGGCAAGCGCGGCTGGACCGGCGCAGACGTGCAGGCCGGTGACCCCAAGCTCCCCAGTGCCGCGACATGCCTTGCCGATAAGGTGACAGCCCCGGCTGCCCTTGCCCGCCGCCTGTCGCAAGTCGGTGTGGTCGACAAAGATGATGGCGCGCCGCTTGCAGTCGGCCAGCGGATCGTGACCAAAGAGGGCCGCTTGCGGCGCTGGGACGGGTATGTCGCAACCGACTTGGGTGCCGCCGCCGCAGAACGGCTCATCCGCCTCAACCGCCTCGATGCCTTGCGCGCAGACGTGCCGGGCGCCCAAGCTTCGGTCGATGCGTTGAAGGCCAGCGTGGCGACCGCCCAGACTGCAATGGAGGCGGCGCGCACATCCGCTGAGGCCGGTCGCCGCGCCTTGGCTGATGCGGAAAACCGCGCGCGGCAAGCCGCACGTGACACGGATCAAGCCCAGCAGGCGCTGGAACGATTGGCCTCCCGCAAAGCCGAGATGGCCGAACGGCTCGACCGTGTCGCCAAAGAACGCGCTGAGGCTGAAGCCGAAGCCCAAGCCGCGCAAAGCGCCCGCCGGTCTCTGCCTGATGGCAGTGCGACAGCGCAGCAGGTGGCGACGCTCCAGACCTCCGCCGAATCAGCCCGTGCCGTTGTCGCGCAGCTAAAGGCGGAGAGTGCGAGCCTCGACCGGAGCATTAGTGAAGACCGGTCCCGGCTCGACGCCGCACAGGCGGAGCACCGCAATTGGAAATCCCGCGCAGGGGAAGCCGCCCGCCGCATCGACGAAATGACCAAGCGCGCCAAGGCCGCCGAGGCCGAAGCACTGACGCTGGCCGATGCGCCCGCCAAGCTGGACGCGCAGATCGCAGCGCTTGAAACCGACGTGACGGCCCTGTCCGCCACTGCGACCGAAGCTGTTACCGCTGAACGTGCCGCCGAAGCCGAACTCCGCAAGCTGGAGGCGCATTTGGCCGAAGCCGGAGAAGCGCTGGCCGCCGTGCGCGAAACGCGCGCGGGCGCCGTCGCACGAGCCGAAAATCAGGAACTACGCCGCATCGAAATGGGCCGTGTGTCGGGCGAACGCTTTGAATGCCCGCCGCCGCTGCTGCCCGAAAAGGCGGGGTTTGATGCCGACACCGTCCGCCATGCCGAAGCCGAATCGTCAGACCATGACCGGCTGATGGCGGATCGCGAACGGCTGGGGCCCGTCAACCTCGTCGCTGAAAGCGAACTTGCCGAAATTGAGGGCGAACATAGCCGCTCCATCGTTGAGCGTGATGAACTGATCGAGGCCGTCAACCGTCTGCGCGGCTCCATCGGCAGCCTCAACCGCGAGGGGCGGGCGCGGCTGCTTGATGCCTTTGAGCGGGTCAACGGCCATTTCGAGCGCCTCTTTTCCACCCTGTTCAACGGCGGCGCGGCACATCTCGCGCTGATCGACAGTGATGATCCGCTGGAGGCCGGGTTGGAAATCTTCGCCCAGCCACCGGGCAAGAAATTGCAATCGCTGACGCTTCTGTCCGGCGGGGAGCAGGCGTTGACCGCCGTCGCCCTCATCTTTGGTCTGTTCCTAACCAACCCGGCGCCCATCTGCGTCCTCGACGAAGTCGACGCGCCGCTGGATGATGCGAATATTGAACGCTTTTGCGGGCTGCTGGATGTCATGTCGCGCGATACCGACACGCGCTACTTGATTGTCACCCATAATGCCGTGACAATGAGCCGCATGCATCGCCTGTTTGGCGTGACGATGGTCGAGCGGGGCATCTCAAAGCTTGTTTCTGTCGATCTTGGCGGTGCGGAAGAACTGCTCGCCGCTGAATAAGGAGTGCCGCACATGGACATTGCCTTTTTGCTTTTCCCCGGTGTCACACAACTCGATCTCACGGGCCCCGCCCAAGTGCTGTCCCGCCTGCCCGGCGCACGCGTCCATCTGGTTTGGGAGAATCTCGACCCCGTGCCAACCGATGCCGGCTTCTCCATCCTGCCCAATGCGACCTTTGCGGATATGCCAAAGCCAGACCTGCTGTGTGTACCTGGCGGCATGGGGATTGCCGACGTGATCGAGAGTGACGTAGCGCTTGGCTGGGTGCGCCGCGCAGGGGCAGAGGCGCAATGGGTGACGAGCGTGTGCACCGGCGCGCTGATCCTAGGTGCCGCAGGGCTATTAGAGGGCTATCAGGCGACGACCCACTGGGCCTGGCACGACAAGCTGGCGCTGTTCGGCGCAACGCCTGTGCACGCGCGGTCTGTGATGGACCGGAACCGGGCGACGGGCGGCGGCGTGACGGCGGGCATTGATTTTGCGCTGGCGCTAACCGCGAAGATTGCAGGGGACACCATCGCCCGGACCATTCAGCTCGCACTGGAATATGATCCGGCACCGCCGTTCAATGCAGGCTCCGTCGAAGGGGCAGGGCCGGATATTGTTGCGGCCTATACTGACCGCGCCAACCGCATTGCGCCGGACCGGATCACGCGATTGGACGCGGCGGCGCGCAGGCTTGGCTTTACCGCCTGATCAGGCCGCCTGTTTCCCGACACCATATTTGCGCATCTTTTCAATAAGCGTGGTGCGCTTCAGCGTCAGGAGCCGCGCCGCTTCGGAGATGACGCCGTCGGCAGCTTCCAGTGCCATCTGAATGCGCTCCTGTTCCATCGTTTCCACCAGCACCTTCAAATCAATCGGCGCATGCGGGTCGGCGGGCAGCGAGCTCACGGCGCGTGTGTTGGAAGGCGACGCCTGTGCCGCTGCTAGGGGGAACGGTGTAACCGGCACAGGCGTCTCTTCGGCGCGCGATATGGCTTCTGCGCGCGCGGGAAGATCAACAATTCGAAGGGGGCGGCCCGAGCGGAGGCCGAGCAACTGTTCAACTTCATCCGACCCGATGGTCATGCCGCCGAACAGAATGTCGGCCCGCTCCACGACGTTGCGCAGCTCGCGGACATTGCCCGGCCATTCATGCCCCATCAGGCGCATCATGGCATCACGGTCAAAGGTTGCGCGCGACGGGCCACCGCGGGTCTTGCGGAAATGGGCGATGAGGAGAGGAATGTCTTCCACGCGTTCGGACAGCGCAGGCACATTGATCGGCACAACACCAAGGCGGAAATAGAGATCTTCGCGGAAGCGGTTGTCGCGGATGGCGTCGTCAATGTTCTGGTGTGTCGCAGAAATGATGCGCACGTGCGCGGCAATAGGCGCGCCGCCGCCAACGCGCTGGACCAAGCCGTCTTCCAGAACGCGGAGCAGCTTCACCTGCATATCGAAACGCATATCGCCGATTTCGTCGAGGAAGAGCGTGCCACCATTGGCTTCTTCAAAGCGACCGATGCGGCGCGTGGCCGCCCCTGTGAAGGCGCCGCGTTCATGCCCGAACAATTCGGACTCCATCAGTTCGGCCGGAATGGCGCCGCAGTTGAGGGCCACAAAGGTCTGGCTCGCCCGTGTGCTTGCCGCATGGATCGCTTGCGCCACCAGTTCCTTGCCGGACCCGGAAGGCCCCGTGATCAGCACCGACGCATTGGTCGGTGCGACCCGGGCAATAATCTGGCGCAGCGCACGGATCGCCGGGCTGTTGCCGACGATCAGATCCTCGTCTCCCAGAACCTCAATTGACCTACGTGTTGCGACCTGCACCATTTTTGAACCCACCTGTTTTTGTCCGGATAGGACACGAACCAAGTGCGTTTCCCGCAGTTAACAAGGTCTAAATTCTGGCCTTTTCAGGCCGGACAACCGAGGCCGTATTGAGGGTAATTCATGCCATTATGGTGTAACTACTGTGGTAGTTTTACCTAAGTGTTTGTACGATCACGATCCTGTCCAGTTTGGGGCGCGCTTCTGGGCAAAGGCAGCCGCCCCTTCTCGTGCATCGCTGGATGTAAAGACTTTGGCGGTCAGGGCGTACTGGTTCTTCCATTGTTCTGCCTGAGACCAGTCCTGCTGTTCCCGAATCACTTGCTTGGACGCTGCCACAGCGAGCGGGCCATTGGCGCTGATGGCTTCTGCCAGCTGCAGGGCACCCTCCAACGCGACGCCGTCAACGATGCGGTTGATCAGGCCCATTTCATAAGCGCGCTGCGCCGAGACGAATTCACCGGTGAGGGCCAGCTCCATCGCGAGGCGCTGCGGGATCTGACGGGGCAGGCGAACAAGGCCGCCCGCGGCTGCGGCCAATCCACGCTTCACTTCGGGAATGCCGAACTTGGAATCCTTGTTGGCGACGATCAGATCGCAGGCGAGTGCAATTTCAAAGCCTCCGGCCAGCGCATAGCCATCGACCGCCGCAATCAGCGGCTTGGCGGGCGGCGCTTCTGTAAGGCCCGCAAAGCCCTTGCCCGGTATCTGCGGTGTTTCCCCCGCGAGAAAGCCCTTCAGGTCCATGCCCGAACAAAAGGTGCCACCAGCCCCGGTGATGATGCCGACGCGCAGATCATTGTCGCTGTCGAGCCGATCCATTGCCGCGGCCACACCTTCGGCGAGCGCCTTATTGGCAGCGTTCTTGGCTTCCGGGCGGTTGAGCGTGACAATCAGAATATTGCCACGGACTTCGGTCAGGACGGGATCGGACATGATAGGCTTCCTCTCTTTGCAGACGGGCCGGCAGCTTCCGGCTTTACGTTTCCGTAAAGTGAACTGCCGGTCCGGCGCAAGAGGAGAATGACGATCCCAGTTCGTCTTTTCCCGTCAGAAGGATCAGCGTTCCCGTGCCGCCGTCGTCCGTGCGGATTCGATGGGACTGATGAGATAGTCAATCAGACGACGTGACCCGGTGCGGACGTCGACGGTGATTTCCATGCCCGGCCGCAACGTAAAGCGTTTAGCGTCCTTGGCGTTCAGTTGAACCCGAACCGGATAGACAAGGCCCTTCTGGTCATCCGCCACGGCATCCGCACCGACCGAGACGACTTTTCCGGGGATCGTCCCATGGCGGCTATAGGGATAAGCATGGACCTTCACGGCCACCTCTTGCCCGACGCGGACAAAGCCCACATCGCTGTTCGACAGCATGGCTTCCGCCGTCAGCCCTTCATTGGGCACGATCGCCATGATCGGGCGTAGAGCTTCCACCATGCCGCCTTCAGTGTGCACAGCCAGTTGTGAGACTGTGCCACTGACCGGCGCGACGATGCGGCCAAAGCCTGCACGCTGCGATGCCTTGGCCAGCTCGCCGCGACGCTGCACCACTTCGGCTTCGGCCGTGATCAGCGTCTGAAGCAGTTCCGCACGGCCACCGACACTGGCGCCAGCACCGCGATTGCGCGCCGCCCCGGCTTCGGCAGCAGCGCGGGCAGCGGTCTGGAGGGCGGCCTCCCGGTCGCGTTCCGCGGCCAACCGTTGGCGCCGCAATTCGAGCACCCGCAATTTGGAGACATAACCTTTTTCGAGCAGCTTCTCATTGGCCTGCAATTGCTGATCGAGCAGCGGCAGGCTCTCCGTGATTTTGCGGGCCTGCGTCCGCGCTTCGGCAGCCGCCAAAGCAGAGGCCTGGCTCGAGTTCGATTGTTCGCCGGATTGTGACTGAAGCTGAGACAGTTGCGCGCGCGCAAAGCTGCCATGATCGGCAATCATCTGCGGCGTCGCCCCCTGAGGAGCCACAAAGTTGAAGCCCTTGCCTGCAAGCGCATCCAGCACAGCGCGGGCGCGGGCGACCGTCAATTCGGCGACCAGCAAGGCTTCGCGCGATTGGCCCAACTCGGTTCCCGAAACGGTCGGGTCAAGTTCCACCAGCAGCTGGCCCTTAGTGACCTTCTGCCCGTCCTTCACATAGATACGACGGACAATCCCGGCCTCTGCGGGCTGGATCATCTTGACGCTGCCCTGCGGGGAAAGCTTCCCATTGGCCGACGCCACAATGTCTACCGACCCAAGGACGAGCCAAAGGACAAGTGCCACCAACCCGGCGAGCAGAACATAGGCCGTGCGCCGCCCCAGCGGGGACACCGGCTGTTCAATCAGTTCGAGAGCAGCAGGCAGAAAGGCGGTTTCTGAGATGCGGTCCCGCGATTCGCGCTTGCGGTCCTCTTCCAAAGCCTCACGGATGCTGGCCCAGGTTTGTGCATAGGCGCTCATGCGGCCTTCCTTCCGTTGTGAACGCCCATCTGGCGGTTGTAGAGTTCGGCATAGCGGCCACCGACCATCAGCAGCGCATCATGGCTGCCGGCTTCAGCGATGCGGCCATTTTCCATGACGATAATCTTGTCGCACTGGCGCACAGCCGAAAGGCGGTGCGCGACGATCAGCACCGTGCGTCCGGTCGCGATCTTTTGCAGATTGTGCTGCACGATTTCCTCGCTCTCGGCATCCAAGGCAGAGGTGGCTTCATCGAGCACGAGAATGCGGGGATTGCCGGCCAGCGCACGGGCAATGGCAATGCGTTGCCGCTGCCCACCCGAAAGGTTGCTGCCGCGCTCCACAATCGGCGTGTCATAGCCCTGCGGCAGCTTCATGATGAAGTCATGCGCCCCAGCCATCCGGGCCGCTGCAATCACATCTGACTGGCGCATGGCGGGATTGGCGAGCGCGATATTCTCCCGCACCGAGCGGCTGAACAGGATGTTCTCCTGAAGCACCACGCCAATCTGACGCCGCAGATGCGCAGGGTCGACCTGCGCGATATCAAGGTCATCGACGAGGATGCGGCCTTCCTCCGGCGTATAGAGGCGCTGCAGCAGCTTGGTGAGCGTCGACTTGCCCGATCCCGATGACCCGACAATGCCGAGCATCGAGCCGGGTTCTATTTTGAGATCAATGGCATCAACCACACGCGGGCTGCCATCGGCATAACGGAAGGAGACGTTTTCAAACGTGATGTGGCCCTGCACCGCCGGCATGGGCACGCCACCTGTCGGGCGCACTTCCGGCGCTGCGTTCAAAAGATCCCCCATGCGTTCCACTGCAACGCGCACCTGCTGGAACTCGCTCCACAGCTGCGCCATGCGGATCACCGGACCAGAGACACGCTGGGCAAACATGTTGAAGGCGACGAGACCGCCGACGGACAAGGCGCCTGCAATCACCGCCTTTGCTCCAAAGAAGAGGATGGCGACAAAGCTGAGCTTGGAAATCAGCTGAATGGCTTCCGACCCGATATTGCCGACGTTGATCGCGCGCTGGCTGGCCGAGCTATAGGCCGCGAGCTGCTTTTCCCAATGGTGCTGCCACTGCGGCTCAATGGCGCTCGCCTTCACCGTTTGCATGGCAGAGACGCTTTCCACCAGCAGCGCATTGGAGGCAGCGCCTTCGTTGAACTTATCATCCAGCGCATCGCGCATCGGCCGCGTGATCACCAGCGACACAGCGGCATAGGCGACCATGCTGATGATCACGATCAGCGTGAGGGCGGGCGAGTAGAAGAACATCGCGACGAGGAAGACGAGCGTGAAGACCGGATCGACGAGCACGGACAGTGACGCGTTGGTCAAAAACTCCCGGATCGTTTCGATCTGGCGGACGCGGGTGACGGTATCGCCCACGCGGCGCTGCTCAAAATAGTTAAGCGGGAGCGCGAGCATATGGCGGAAGATGCGCGCGCCGAGTTCAACGTCGATCTTCTGCGATGTTTCCGAAAAGACGCGCGTCCTAATCCAGCTGAACACCACTTCCCAAAGGGCGACGGCGACCATCGCGATGGTGAGCACCATCAACGTCGTCATGGTGTTGTTGGCCAACACCTTATCAATGACATTCTGGAACAGGAGCGGCGAGGCCAGCCCGAGCAGATTGAGCGCCAGCGTGATGAGGAGCACTTCGCCAATCGGCTTACGATAGCGCACGACCTGCGGAATGAACCAGCGGATGTCGAAATTGGCGAAGGGTTCAGCCGCCTTGCGCTGCGTGAGCAAGATCAGGTCACCCGACCAGAGCTGGTCCAGCGTTTGCCGATCCACCTTTTCAATGTTGCGCCCGGGGCGGTGAATGAGCACGCCGTCACTGGCCAGTGCCCCGATAAGGAACCACCCTTCCGGTCCACTGCCAAGCGCAGGCAGCGGCACATGAGCGAGCCGCGAGTTTTGATCGGTCAGCAGCTTGACGCGCATACCCGGCATCTTTTTGGCCAAGCGCAGCAGATCTTCTGCCGACGCCTCTTCACCATGGCCCAGTTCATGCCGCAACTGTTGCGCGTCGGCTGCGACACCATGGACCGTGAGCAGCGCCACCAGCGCCTCTAGCCCGGTATCATCGCACTTCCATTCCGCGTCAGGGAGCTCAACGCCGTCTTCGAAGCGATAGAACTTCAACATTTCCTTGCCGGGTTCCGTCAGTCGCACAGAGATTCTCCTCACATCGCCCAGCCAGATGTCCAGCCTGTGGCGCGCACGCATTTCTCTGCCAGAAAAAGGTTAACAGCCGCCGAACCACATTGACGTCATGACGGTGAAACCCCTGATATTGGCTCAGTAGTTCCACGGACGGGGCAGGTGGAGCGCGCGCCTCATTGGCCCCGTTACCGAAATGCAAGGTTCCGGCCACTCCGATGTAAGCCGCCCGCTTTATGGCGGGGGATGAGGGGATGCATGCCGCAGCCCGGGGCAGGAGTGAGGCTTTGCAAAACAAGCGACGCGGTGTGCGCATCTGCCTTGCAGCCTCGGGTGGCGGGCATGTGCGCCAACTGCTTGATCTTGAACCTGTCTGGGGCACGCACGACCATTTCTTCGTGACCGAAGAGACGTCGCTTGGCCGCAGTATCGCTGACAAACACCGCACCCATTTCGTCGATCACTTCGCGCTGGGTCAGGCCAAGCTTGGACATCCTTTAGAAATGGCCAAATCCGGCTGGCGGAATCTGCGCCAATCGATTCGCGCCATCCGGGAAGAACGGCCTGATATCGTCATCAGCACCGGGGCCGGCGCGGTCCTGTTCTCCTGCCTCGCCGCCCGGGCGACCGGCGCGCCCTTCATCTCGGTCGACAGCTTTGCCCGCTTTGACAAACCATCCGCCTTTGCCCGCATGGCCAAGCCCTTTGCGACCTCTGTTGTCGTGCAGTCCGCCGCGCTGAAGGCGGTCTGGCCTGACGCGCTGTTGTTTGACCCGCTCAAGATCCTAGACACGCCGCCCCCGCCCAAAGAGGATCTGATGTTCGTCACGGTCGGCGCGACGCTTGGCTTTGAACGCATGATTGAGACCGTCGCCCGGCTGAAACGCGCAGGCGCCATTCCCGAACGCATCATCTTCCAGACCGGTTCAGGCCCCTTCCCGACCGGATTGGGCGATGATGTGGAAATGGTGCGGGAGATGCCTTTTGATGCGGTGCAGGCGCTGCTCCAGCGGGCCAAGATCGTCGTGACGCATGGCGGGACAGGATCGCTGATCACAGCGCTGCGGGCGGGGTGTAATGTCGTCGCCATGCCGCGCGAATTTGCGAGGCGCGAACATTATGACGATCATCAATCCGAAATCACCGATGCGTTCGCGGCACGCGGGCTCATCCTCGCCGCGCATGACGAGGCTGAAATGGCTGCCGCGCTTCAAAAGGCCAGCCACCGCACACCGACATTGGCGACCACCGACCCCAGCGAGTTGCGGGCCTTCCTCTCCGCTGAAATTGAAAAGGTGGCTGCGCGTCAGGCGTAAGCGCGCGGCGGCCTTAATAGGCGTTGCGCGGGGCCACGACGGCCCAGACCGTCCGGATCAGGATGTAGAGGTCAAACCCGATCGACCAGTTTTCGATATAAAACAGATCATGCTCGAGGCGACGGACGAGCTTTTCTTCCGTATCCGTTTCGCCGCGCCAGCCGCAGACTTGCGCCCAGCCGGTCAGTCCCGGCTTCACATTGTGGCGGGCGGCATAGGTATCAACAATTTCATTGAAGAAGCGATTGCCCGCCCGCGTCGACGGGGCGTGCGGGCGCGGGCCGATGATCGACATTTCCCCCATCAGCACATTGATGAGCTGTGGCAGTTCATCAATGCTCGATTTGCGCAGGAAGCTGCCGACCCGTGTGATGCGCGGATCGCGCTTTGAGGCCTGCTGGATATTGTCAAACTCCAGCCTGTCGGTCCGCATGGACCGGAACTTCCAGATGTGGAACTTCTTGTTGTTGAAGCCTTCCCGCTCCTGCTTGAAGAAGATCGGGCCCGGGCTGTCGAGCTTGATGGCGATGGCTGCAATCAACATGACCGGCAGGACCAGCGGCAAGATGAAGAGAAGGAGGACCATGTCCTCAAACTTCTTCATCACCTGATCAAGCCCCGTAATCGGCCGCTCAAACAGCGTCATCACCGGCAGATCTCCCAGCAGCACAATCGGCCGCTGGGCAAAAGCAAAACTGGCGAGATCCGGCGCAAGACGGATGCGCACCGGCGTGACGGCAAGGGCCGCGACAATATCCTGCAAGCGCCGCTCCGCCGACCAGGGCAAGGCGATAATCACTTGGTCTATGCGGCCCTGCCGGACCAGCGATACCAGTTCCGCCAAGTCCCCGCACAAGGGCAAATCGGTCGCAACGCCGGTGATGCGGGCAGGCTCCCGATCATCGAAAAACCCAACGAGATCGATGGTGAGCCGTTCATTGCCTTCGATATATTGGGCGAGCCGCTGGCCCTGTTCGCCGGTCCCGAAAATGGCGACGCGCAGGTTGAACAGCCCTTCACGCTTCTTGCCCTGCATCCACCCCGTCAGGGCAAGGCGCCCGCCGCTGAGCGATAGGGCACCGGCTACAAACCAGCTGACCGCCCAGAGGCGCGAATAATCCTCCGACACCTTCAGGAAGAAGCCCACCGTCATCACAAACATTGCGGTGGCAAATAGCGCCGTCAGCACCCGCCCGGTTGCCCGGCGCATGGAAAAGCGGACATCCATGTCATAAGCGCCAATGGCCTCGGCCACACCTGCATAGAAGATGCCACCCAGAAGAGCCGCGCGAAAATAAATGGGTCCAGCACTCGGGCCCGTGCGTTCAACCAAAAGCAGCTGCATGAGCAGGCCGACAGCCACCAAGGTCAGCGGTTCTGCGACCCGCATGAAGATTGTTGTGAGGTCCAGCAGCAAGGGCGCGCGGGCGTGGTCCGCCTCCACAGGGCCGGAACTGCGCATATATTTGGGGCCGGGCGTCGTTACACCCTCTCGCCCATCGTCCGCAGGTGGCCGGGCCATTGTCTCCAGCTTGTCCATGCCCTTTGGTTCCACCACAATCAGGCCCGGCTGCCGAGATCCCGGTCGAGGGCTGCAGCCGGCCCGTCGCCGACAAGGACACGACGGACTGCGGGAGAAACCGCGGCCATCAGGTCTGCTGCGAATTTGCGGTTCACCCCGAAGGACAGCTTGGGACCTTCCATGACCGTTGAAAAGCGGACCAGAACGCCATCGGGAATGATCCCAGCCAGGGCATCCTTCAGCTTTGCGGCGCGCTGTTCGCCCCCAGTCGTTGGCAGGGCCTGACCCAGACGCGTCCAATAGGTCACATATTCGGTGCGCTCCGCGTTCATCGCAACTAGGTCTCGCGCGGGGATCGACACGGACCGCGACAGCCGCACGGCCGCCAGGTCATTTTCGGTGATTTCCATGCCAAAGGCCGGATAACAAACCTCTGGCCGATGGAGCTGGAGCGTATCGCTCTGCGTGTCGCCATAGGCGATCAACATCATCGCAAACTCGTCATCCCCGCGCACGTAGAGACGGCCGACCGACTGGCTGTAAAGCTGCCGGGCGAGACTGTTTTCGCTTTCCGGCACCACGATCTGGTTGGAATCATATTGCTTCCAACCATTGAACGCCTTGGGAATGGCATCCTCAAGCTTGAGCTTGCCCATGAGCGAAATCCGCTCCCGCGGCTTCATCGCATAGGAACTGGCCGCCGCCGCAAGGCACCCGGCCCCGATGATAAATCCGCGACGGTCCATTACATCCAGCCCTTTTTGAGGAAGATCGGTGCGAGCAACCTGTCCACCGCGAAAATGCCGAGCAGTGCCGTGACGAACATGACCATACCTGCGGTATTGTGGAGGAAGCCCTGTGCCGCCTCATTGCCCAGATGGTAGGTGATGAGCACCAGCATCAACACGCGGATAAGGTTCGCGAAAATGGCGATCGGCAAGATCCAGAATGTCAGGAACAGGGCATAGCGCCAGGACGAGGCGTGCAGCAGGTAGATGTAGAACAGGCTGACGGACGTTAGGCTGACGATGGAGTTCATGCCCGAGCACGCATCTTCCACCAACAGCTGGAACTGCGCGACATAGAGCGTCACGCCGATGCGGGCGACAGGATAGCCCATCCAGTCAATAAGATAGGTCGCAGCCCAGGAAACGAAGGTCTTCAATCCGGCCGTCAAAAGATCAATCAACCAGCCCGGCGGCGGAATGAGAAAGCCAAGATAGAAGATCGGAAACCACACATGCTTGCACGCCCGGAACCCGAAATAGTTATAGAAGACCGCCAGCAAGAGGCCGAGCATCGCGGCCACTTCAATGCTCAGGAAATCAAAGGCGCGGCCAAAAATATAAACCGGCAGCAAGAGCAGGAATCCACCCCAGGAGATAACCGGATTGCCCGGTTCCTGAAGCTCCAGCAGGATCTGCCGTTGGCGCAGCAGGAGCCAGATGCCGGTGGCCAGCACGATAGGACCATGCACGCCGGCTTCCTGCGACCAGAACTGATCGGCCATGGCAATAATGGTCGGCCCGATCAGGACTGATAGGCCAAGGATCAGCGCCCAGCGTTCGAGCGGAAGACGATCAGACGATGCGGTGTGTGGGTCTGCCCTGCTCGCCATGATCAAAAGTCGTTCAGGACAGTGCCGACGATGACCGACTTATCTGCGCGCAAAAGCTCAGCCAGGGCTTTGACGTCGTCGAAGTAAGTTTCGTCCTTATGTGCAACGATCAGGCTGTAGCCGACGACCGTCGCCACACGCTGCGCATCCGTGCAGGTGTTGGACGGGGTCGTGTCAAAAATGGCCAGATCATATTCCCGCAGCAACTGGCCGACAAAGGCCGCAAAGCGCGCTGAGGACAGCAATTCCTGTGCGTTGTCCGACGGTGGCCCTGCCGGGATGATCGACAGATCTGGAATGACATCACTCTCAACGATGTCATTATACCGCACCTTGTCATTCGACAGAAAAACCCCAAGCCCCGGGCGGTCTGCCGGACAATCGAACACGTGCCCAACCGTCCCGCCGCGCAGATCGGTATCGACCAGAACGGTCTTCACCCCAATCTGCGCCATGGCAATGGCAAGGTTGGTCGCGATGAAGGTGCAGCCCGCGCCTTCATTGGCGGTGCAGACCGCGATCGCCCGCCGTCCTTCGCGGACATGCTGTGCAATCACGCGGGTGCGCAGGCCGCGCAGGGCTTCTGCCTGCATGCTGGAGGGGTCAACCACCAGCAAGGCGGAGGTGCGGCGGGACAGAACCTGCGGTTCAAGTGTTGCGGTGTCGTTCATTCTGCGGCCTCCGGCGAATAGTCTCCGGCGGCGCCGGGATCCTTGGCTTTGCGCCGACCTTCAAGAAAATCGACAATCCGGCGCATGAACCAGCTGCGCTGATTTGCACCCACAGTCGCAAAGACGGGCGCCGACGCAGCACCCGCCAGATCATCTTCGCTGCGCACACGACGGTTGAGCAGTTCCACCAGCAGCGCCAGCAAAATGCCCAGACCAAGGCCCGAGGCAATGGCCGACCCGATGATCAACGGACGGTTGGGGAAGGACGGCTTTGTGGAACCGGTCGTCGGCCCAAGATCCGTGATTTGCGCGTTGGTCGTATCCGCTTCAAGCCGGAGATCAGCAAAGCGCTGTGCCGACTTCAGATACTGATCACGCTTCAGGGCCACATCATTTTCCATGCGCTGGAGCTGATCGACCTTATCCCGGTCTCCGACAACGCGGGCGCGCTGACGCTCAAAGGCGCTTTCGATGGCCGCCGCTCCTCCGCCGACCGCCGAGGGGCCGCCGGATTTGGCTGCGAAGGATTCATACAGCTTCTTCTGGCGAAGCAGCGCCTGATAGGTCGGGTGGTTTGGCCCCAGCGTCGCGGCGGCCTGCGCCAGTTGCTGGTTGATCGTTTCCAGCTGCGCCTGCGCCGGGTTGATGGCCGCGCCGCCAACGATGGACGGTGCCGCCACTGCCGCTGCGCTTTGCTGGCTCAGCGTGGCCAGCTTGGAACTTTCAAGGTCCATATTGCCCGGCTGCAGCACGATGTTGTTCGCCTTGGCGTAAGCCGTACGCTCTGCTTCGGCGACTTCGAGCGCCTTCTTGGCCTTGGCCGCCTGAATGCGGAACCAGTCCGCATCTTCGCCCGCGGATTTGCGCTTCGCATCCAGCGCTTCGTCTTTGTAAGACTGGCGGATCAGGTCCGTCATCTGCTTGGCGGCTTCGGCCGATGGGCCGTCATAAACGATCTCGAGGATGTTGCTGCCATCAAGGACATTGGCCTTGATGTTGTCGCTCACCTGACGGGCGAGCCACATGCGCGCATCGGCGCCGGGATCGGTGTTTTCCTTTTCATAGCGCGCGAGCATTGCGGGATCATTGGCCCAGCCGAGCTGATCCACGACGCGTCCGGCCACGGCAGTTCCTTTGATCATTTCGATCTGGGTCACCGTATAGGCACGCATGAAATTGTTCGACATGACCTGACCGGTCACAGGATCGGGCTTCAGCACGTCGAGCATGAGGCGCGCCTGCGCTTCATAGCGGGGCGGCAGGATGAACGCCGTCAGCGTGGCCGTGATCAGACAGCTGAGCAGGGTCGCGAGCACGATCATCCGCCGTGCGTAAAGCATCCGAAGAAACTGGATGAGGCTCATAATTTAATTTCCCTGTTCTATCGGCGCGTCAGAAGAGACGCTCACCGACCACGATCACGTCGCCAGATCCGACCTTGCTTTCGAGTGACACCTTTGTCGGCTGTCCGTTGCGGAACACCTGAACCCGCTTGTCACTGCCGAGCGAGGTGAGGCCACCGGCGCGGGCGAGTGCCTTGCGCACTGTCATGTCTTCCTGGATCACAAAGGTACCGGGCGCGTTGACCTGACCATAGATGAAGAAGGTTTCAGCCTCCGGCACGAAGATCTTGTCACCCGGATAAACGGCGGGATCATCTGCGTCCGAGCCCATGGCGAGCTTTTTGAAATCGAGCTTGAGTTCCTGCCCATTGACGCGCCGGACGATCACAACAGGGGCCCCGCTTGGCTTGATGCCGCCGGAGCGCGCGATGATTTCAGACACGCGGTAGGAGCGGTTGACCGGCTGGAGGCCGGGCTGTGCCACTTCCCCCAACACGATGACATAGCGGCTGGCAAAGGAGGTGACCGTAACCGTGGCGACAGGGTTGGTGTAATAGCCGCCTGCTTTCAACCGGGACGAAACGGCCGCCGCCAGCGTCAACGGCGTTTGCCCGTTCACCTGCTGCTTGCCAAGGAAGGGCAAAGCGATGGACCCATCCGATTCGACGCGGGCCTGGGTGCGGAATTCCGGTTGGCCAAGGACGTTCACTTCAATCACGTCTTCCGGGCCGATGATATAGCCCTCGTCTGCGGACGGGGCCGGCGCGGGCGTGGCGGTGGACGGCGCGACAGGCACCGACGTGACGGTGGCCGGAGCAACCGTCGGGGCAGGTGCGGCGGTCTGGGCTATCGAGACGGCCGGCAAGGCGAAGACCGCCAGAACCGACAGGAGGAAACGCTTTGCACTCGTCATCACAGACCTAACCCCTGTTTTGTCCTACCGGCCGCGCCCCCATCTGAATGTGGCAGTGACGCCGAACCGGGTGGACCCGTAGTTAAAAATCGGCACCACGGACTTGCGGTGCTCACGGCTGGCATCGAAGGCGATTCCCACTGGGCCGACATTGCCCGCCGTCAGTCTGGAATAAACGCTGATGGTGCGGTCCCGCGAGTTAAAGTTTGGTAATTGAAATAGCGGGGATTGCTGCTGTTTTCTGCGGACATACGCCGCTCCGGCGGAAAGCCGGAAGCGGTCATTAAAGGCATAGTCCCCATTGACGCGCAGCGACGTGTTGATGCCATAGGTGTCGCCCAAAAGGTTGGATTGCTCCACCGCGCGCGCAAAGCTCACCGTCCCGCGAAAGCGGTTGCGGCTGTCATACGTCAGATTAACGTCCCAGCTGGCGCCCTTGAAATCGGGCGTGCCGGGCAGACGCGGATCGACACGGGTATAGCCAATATTGGCCTTGCCGGAGAGGCGCGTCCCGATCTGCCGTTCATAGCCAACGCCTGCAGAATAGACATTCGCCCCGTCTGCCGGAGCGCCGGGAAGGAGCGCCACACGCAGCGGATAGCGCGACTTCGCAGCCGTCGCATAGACAGACACCGTGCCCAGCTGCGGGCGGGAATAGCCCAGCGAAGCCATGGCATTGTCATTCACATATTCATTGACCTGACGGACGAGCGAGCTGTTCTTGGCGCGGGTGCGCCCGATACTGAGCGACGGCGCCAGCCCACTTGCGCTCTGGCAGCCCATTTCGGCCGAAATACCGCCAATCTTTTCAACATTGGTCGGATCCAGTCCGTCAACGATGTCGTACAGGTCGCTCTGCTGCTGCAGATAGCGGCCGGTGAATGTCGTGACGCATCCCTTGATGGCGCGCAGGCGGAAGCCGCCCTGTCCATTGATCGCTTCGCGGTCGAGGAACCCGTTATTCTGGTGGAAAACATAGCCAACCTGCCCGTTGAGGAAGGCGCTCTGCCGGCCGATGGGCGCCACAATATCCGCTGTTACGCGCGGCGAGATTCGGAAATCTTCTTTGGCGGCATCCGGGCGCACATTGCGAATCGTGTCGCCGCGCAAAGCATCGCTGTCATACGTGCCCGACACATCAAATCCGATGTCCATCTGGCGCTCATCCCGGGCATCCGCCGGACCTTGCGCCCGCGCCTGTCCGGCAAGGAATGTTGCCAGAATTGCGATGCCGGTGCGCGCGGTGTGAACTCCGGCGCGCGGCCCTGCACGCAAACGCCCAAAGCGCGTGATGCGACTGATCATGATCCCGATTCTCCCTCGTCGGCACGTGGCCAAGTGGCGGGGAGTTATCGCCATATTGGATGTAAGGCAATGGAACCACGCGATCTCAAGCTATAGTAACGGCCGAAATTGCGTCGGCTCACCTCACATCATGAACAATGTTTAACCTGCAATGATCCGCCATTTCGACCTATGATAGAGCGCACTAAAGAAGGCGATGCGGACAACTGGGGGCACTCCATTGTCTGGGCAATGGAGCAAAGTTCAATGCAGACACCTTATGACTGGATTACAGTTGCCATCTTTGCAGGCATCGTTGTCCTTTTTCTTCAGCGGTCCGTAGGCGACTCAGAAGTTGAGGATTCATTGATCAGTTACTTCCCGCCCGCCATTGCCTGCGCGGTGGCCAACCAATTTGGCAATAACGGCTATGATGCCATTGCAATTGCGATGATCGCAGGCGCGCTCGTCTACTGCTGGTACGTGCTCAAGCCCTTCGCCGGACGATCCTGAATTTTAATTAATTCGCCCGATATCATGATGTTGGGTGCTCCACGCTAATCAGCAGCAAGCAATAGAAACAGAGGCAGGTCATGGGAATCTTCGGCTCCATCTGGAACAAACTGCGCGGGCGCAGCGACGACATGGACGGCGACTATGGCGATGCGGCGGAGCGCACGGTTGCGCTGGATGACGTGGCTTCCATCAAACGTCGGCGCAGTCGCAATGATGGCGAAGACGCCTTCCCGACCTTTCGCGCCTCAGCGATTGACCGGCCGCAGGACAATGGACCTACGTTCTCCTCCGCGCGGCTTGCCCTCAATGAAGTCTTCACCCCTGCCCAGCCGGTAACAGACCGGGCGCGCTTTGCGGGACGGCTTGATGTGCTCGTCCGCCTGATCTCCATTCTTGAAGACCAGCGCGCGCATGTCGTGCTTTATGGCGAACGCGGCATCGGCAAGACATCGCTCGTCCATATCCTTGCCGATATCGCCCGCGAATCGCGCTACCATGTCGCTTATGCGTCATGTGGGTCTGGATCGCGCTTTGATGAGATTTTCCGGGGCGTCCTCAAAGACATCCCAATGCTTTACACCAAGAACGCCAACCCGGCCGGCCGCGACGTTGAAAGCGGCGCCACCTTGGCGGACCTGTTGCCCGAAGGCACCTTTGACGCCCGCCATTTGGGCGACATTTGCGCGACAATCACCGGCACACGCGTGCTCGTCATCCTCGACGAATATGACCGCATTCAGGACCCCGCCTTCCGCCAGAGCATTGCCGAGCTGGTCAAGAACCTGTCGGACCGCGCCGCGCGCGTCCAGCTTGTCATTGCCGGTGTTTCAGCGAATTTGCAGGAACTGGTCGGCTATATCCCGTCGATCCGCCGCAATGTTGTCGGCCTCCCCATGCCGCGCCTCGACAGCAAGGAAATCGCAGCCCTCATCGATATCGGAGAGCGTGAGGCCGGCGTAAAGTTCAGCCCGCGTGCGGTGGAAACCATTGATCTGTTGAGCAATGGCTCGCCTTATCTGGCGCGTCTCGTCTGCCATCATGCGGGGATTAACGCGCTCAATGACAATCGGATGGATGTCGATATTCCCGACATCAACCTTGGCCTTGATGAGATTGTGGAAGAGGCCGAAAACCGCCTCTCCCCCATCGCCCGCACGCGCAAGAAGGAGCTGCTGACCACCAAGGATGTGGCAGTATTGGGCGCAATTGCGCGCGGGGCCTCAACGCCGGACGGCAGCTTCATCCTCGATGATGTGAAGGCCAATCTGTCGGACAAAACGACCGAGGCGACCATCCTGGCCGAGTTGAAGCGCATTGCAGATCTGGGGGGACTGCTGGAACAGTCCAAGGGGGCGGCCGGCACCATCTTCCGATTTACCGATGAAGCGCTGCCCTTCTTCATCTGGATGTCGGTTGCGCGCAGCCATGTTTCAGACGGCGGAAGCAAGTTACGCGTCGCCTGAGACGCTTAGGCCAATATTGGGGTTTTCGGGGTCGCGTTCGCGCTCTAGAGCCGGTCTATGGCCGACACACTCTCTATTGCCACATGGAACATCAACTCCGTCCGCTTTCGGCAAGCCATTGTCGAAAAGTTCCTGACGGAAATGGCGCCCGACATCCTGTGTCTGCAGGAAACCAAAGCGGTGGACGATGTCTTCCCGCGCGACCTGTTCCAACGTCTCGGCTATAAGCACATCGTGCTCCACGGACAGCCGATGCACCATGGCGTGGCGACCGTGTCCAAAATTCCGATTTCAGAAGACCTGCGCCATGACTGGCAGGACAATGGCGAGGCGCGCCATGTCGGCGTGCGCCTGCCCAATGGCTGGCGGCTGGAAAACGTCTATGTGCCCGCAGGCGGCGACGTGCCCGACCGGGAGGCCAACCCCAAATTCGGCCAGAAGCTCGACTTTCTGGGGCGGATGATCCGCTGGTCGGAAGAGCTGCGCGACCCGACGATCTTGACCGGCGATTTCAACATCGCGCCGCTCGAATCCGATGTGTGGAGCCACAAACAACTGATCGATGTCGTCAGCCACACGCCCATCGAGATCGAAACCCTCGGCAAGCTGCAGGCCAGCCATGGCTGGGTCGATCTGGGCCGCCATTTCATTGCCGCACCTGAGCGGCTCTACACTTGGTGGAGCTACCGCGCGAAGGACCACACGGTCGGAGACCGCGGTCGGCGGCTCGACCATATGTGGGCCTCCCCCGCTGTCGCGGCCCAGGCCATCGCCCACCGCGTTCATGAACCCTGCCGCAGCTGGGAAAAGCCGTCTGACCATATTCCGCTCGTCACGGAGTTCCGCATTTGACCGATGCGGCCAATGCAGCACGCGCCATTGATGCGCTCCGGCGCGGCTGGCCTTTGTGCATTGGCGGGCAAGTGACTCTGCTGGCGATCGAAACGGCAGATAGCGCATCGCTGGCCACCTTTGATCCTGATCACAAGGCTGACATCCTGATTTCTGCAGGCCGCGCCTTCACGCTGAAGCTGGCCAACCAGATTGAGGCTGCTGTGCCCGATGCCCCTGTGCTCGTGGCGCGGCGTAGCTGGCTCGGCCTTGCCGAAGCCACCGCGTTGGCCGATCCGGCGATGGACCTCGCCACCCCGATGAAGGGGCCGTTTGAAGCCATCCCTTGCGAAACGCCCGACGCCGCACGCGCCGCGCTGACGCTCGCACGGCATGCCGGATTGCTTCCGGCCTTCTTCCTGCGGACAGGCCCGGTGGCGGGGACAACGCCTGTCTCGATTGATGAGATTGACGGCTATGAAGCCTCTGGTCGGCTGCGGATCGTCGCCCGTGCCCGCCTGCCGGTGGCCGCAGCTGAACAGTGCGAGATCGTCGCCTTCCGCACACCCGAAGCCGGGCTGGAGCATGTCGCGCTATTGGTTGGCAGCCCCAATGGTCAGCCGCCTTTGGTGCGCCTGCACAGCGAATGCCTGACAGGCGATGTGCTGGGCAGCCTGAAGTGCGATTGCGGGCCGCAACTGGATGCGGCGCTCCGCCTGATGGCCGAAAGCGGTTGGGGCATCCTACTCTATTTGCGGCAGGAAGGGCGCGGCATCGGCCTTATCAACAAGCTGCGGGCTTATGCGCTTCAGGATCAGGGGTTTGACACCGTCGACGCCAATACGCGGCTGGGCTTTGCCATTGATGCGCGCGATTTTTCGGTGGCATCCCGGATGCTGACGCTTCTCGGGCAGGATCGCATCCGTCTGTTGACCAACAATCCGGAAAAGGTCGCACGGATCGCGGCGGAGGGCGTTGAGGTCATCGAGCGGGTCCCGCACAAACTGCCGCCCAATCCGCACAATGCCCGCTATCTGGACACCAAGCGCGACCGGACCGGCCACGCGCTTTAGGCCAGCAGCGCCACCACATCCTCAAAGCTATGCGCCACCGCATGGACACCCCTGTCCAAAAGCAACGCATCATGCCCGTCATTGCAATGCCGGCCGGCCGCCAGCCCGATGACGAACGCGCCAGACGCAACAGCTCCGGTCGCCCCCACAGGCGAATCTTCGAGGATGACGGCGCGTGTGATGTCGATCCCCAGCGCCTCGGCGGCATGGAGATAGATATCCGGCGCAGGCTTGCCCCGCGTCACATGTTCGCGGCCCGAATAGACGTGATCGCCAAAGGCATCCGACAGGCCGAGATGCGCCAGATGCGTGCGGATCCAATGGGTTGTGCTCGACGAAGCGATGGCACGCGGAAAGCCCTGCGGCAGTGTTTCGACAAAGCGGACGGCGCCATCCACGGCATCGAGCCCTTCGGCCATCACGCGGGCGTCCTCGGCCTTGCGGGCGTCAAAAAAGGCGTCCGGTATATCGCCACCAATCCAATTGCCCACCGCCTCAACAAAGGCAGGCCCGCCGACGCCGACAAACTGCGTGTGCGCCTCTGCATAGCTGGTCGGATGACCGAGCGACGTCAGCAGTTCGGCAATATGGAGCGTGCTGACATGCTCGCTTTCAATCAGCACGCCGTCAAAGTCGAAGATGATCCCGTCAAACCGCATCAGCGTGCTCCGAATAAAGCGGTGCCGATGCGCACATGTGTCGCACCGAGCATGATGGCCGCTTCAAAGTCGCCCGACATGCCCATGGACAGTTGCGCCAACCCATTGTCGCGCGCAATCTTGGCGAGCAGCGCGAAATAAGGCGCCGCTTCGGTCTCGGCGGGCGGGACCGCCATCAGGCCCACCACATCCAGCCCGGCCGCACGGGCCGCAGCCAGCAAGTCCGGTACATCCGTTGCAGCACAGCCGCCCTTTTGGTCTTCTTCGCCGATATTGACCTGCAGGAAATAACGTGGCGTCCGCCCGGTCTTCACCTGCGCTTTTCCTAAGGCATCGATGAGCGAGGCACGGTCCACCGAATGAATAACGTCGAACAGCCGCAGCGCGTCTTCCGCCTTATTGGACTGGAGCTGGCCAACCAGATGCAGTTCGATATCAGGCGTCTCTGCGATCAGGTCAGGCCATTTGCCTTGCGCTTCCTGCACCCGGTTTTCCCCGAACAGGCGTTGGCCAGCTTCGATCAGGGGACGGATGGCATCGGCATCCTGCGTCTTTGAAATGGCAATCAGGGCAATGTCTGCCGGATCGCGAGCAGCCGTTTTGGCAGCCTTCGCCATCTCTGCGCGGACATCGGTCAAGCGGTGCTTTGCGTCGGTCGTCATGGCCGCGCTATAGGGGCGGGAATGCCAAAGCGCCACTGCCCCTCCACCCAAGCTTTGCCCCGCATCTGGCTGATGACGGATGAACGTTTAGGCGCGGGCCTGATGGATGCCGTGCGGGCACTCCCCAAGGGTTCGGGCATTATCTTTCGCCATTATGCGACACCGGAGCCAGAACGCCGGGCGCAGTTTCAGTCCCTTCAGGCCATTGCCCGGCGCAATGGCCATGTGCTGCTATTGGCGGGGCCAGTTCGCCTTGCGCAATATTGGGGGGCAGATGGCAGCCATGGCCGCCACAGGGGCGCCGTGACAGCCCCTGTCCATTCGCTGCGGGAAATGCGGGCGGCAGAACGCGGGGGGGCGCAGCTTCTGTTCGTTTCACCCATCTTCGCGACCCGCAGTCACCCCGGCAAGACCGGCATAGGCACAAGACGCCTCGCCAATTTCGTCCGTCAGGCGAAACGGCCCGTCATTGCGCTGGGTGGCATGACGCGCGCGCGGTTCACGACGTTGAGACAAACAGGTGTCGATGGATGGGCGGCGATTGACGGACTCACCGTCGGGCGCCGTTAGCAACAGCCAAAATTAGAAGCGGAAAGCGGTTCCAAGGTAGACCGCCTGGCTGTCGCGGCGATTGTCCTGCAAGGCTTCCAAGCGGTTGTTGCGTTCCGACTTGTAGCGGACACCTGCCGTCACATCGAAGTTGCGGGCAAGGCGATAAGACCCGCCAAAGTCGACCGCGACGCTTTCACCGGCATCGGTCAGGCGCGGCTCGGTTCCGACCGGGCGTTCCGCCGCCAGTTGAACACGAGTCGTCCAATTCTTGATCGAATAGCTCACGCCCACATCGGCAGCCTGACGGCGACCCTGCGCCGGACCGAGATCAGCCTGCGCCAGATCCCCCGAAATGGCAAAGCGCTTCCAGCCCACAGACACGCCCAAATTATAGGCAACCGGGGCCACATTCATCAGGGCAGCCGTCGTCGCCGGACGATCTGCAGACGGCGTTACGGCCGTCGAGCGCGCGCGGACAGCGACCGTCACCTTGCGGTTGGCCTTCGATGCTGAGCTGGCAGGCGTAAAACGGAAACCTGATGTCGACAGGCTGCCGCGCGCAAAAGCAGCGGCAAGCTTGGGGTCAGCGGCGGCAGGCGTAAAGCTTCCAATGCCGACGCGCGAAATCTTAATGGGAGCAGGGCCGCTGGACTGCAGGCTCGCTGCAATGGCTGGAGACAAGGCAAGGCACAGCGCGGCTGCAGCCACGCCACCCAAACCAAATTTGCCCCCTCGACTCATCATTCTCATCCCATGGCACACTGATCTGCATCACCCTACAAGAATCAGGGCCTTTACGACAGTTGCCGGACAAATATTGCAAGCCTGTTGCAAGAGTTCAACAACCTAGCGTGTCACCACCTTGCGGAGACGGGCAATCCGCCTATAACGCGGCCCCAGTTGGCCCGCGTTTTTACGAGGATTTTCATGCGTCGCACTTTTTCCGCTGTCACCGCCCTTTCGCTCCTCGTGGCGCTGCCTGCCTGCTCTTGGGTGAAGGGGGACCTGTCCAAGGGACTCGGCGGCGGCAAGAATAAGGAAAACGCGCGGAAGAAGTCAGACCTTGCCGCGTCGAAGGTGACCACGATTGGCGTCAACGCCTATCTGTGGCGCGCCACGCTCGACACGCTTTCGTTCATGCCGCTGTTGCAGGCTGATTCGAATGGCGGCGTCATCGTGACGGACTGGTATTCAAACCCGAACAATCCGGGGGAGCGCATGAAGCTCACCGTTTCCATTCTCGATCAGGATTTGCGCGCCGATGCGATGCGGGTCGCGGGCAGCCGCCAGATCAATCAGAATGGCAGCTGGGTCGATGCGCCTGTGCAGGCTGCGACCATCCAGAAGCTTGAGGAAATCATCCTCACCAAGGCCCGCGACCTCCGCCGCGCCGCCATCGCAGGCTAAATTTCGGTTCCCCGTCGGCCCCATGGTCCTGCGTGGTGCATTTACACGTGGGATGTGACCGCTATTGAGCGGGTCACTCTCGCCCCAAATTCAGGCTGTTGATCTTATGAGCACGCGCTTCAACCCCTTTAAGGCCGATGGCCATTGGCAGAAGATTTGGGAGGAGACAGGCGTCTTCACCGCCCCGCCCGCCAGTGACCCGCGCCCCAAGGCCTATGTGCTGGAGATGTTCCCCTATCCCAGCGGGCGCATCCATATGGGCCATGTCCGCAACTATACGATGGGCGATGTGCTGGCGCGCTATAAGGGGATGACCGGCCATGCCGTGCTGCACCCCATGGGCTGGGACAGCTTTGGCATGCCGGCTGAAAATGCCGCGATGGAAAAGAAGGTCCACCCGGGCGACTGGACGCGCTCCAACATCGAAGCGATGAAAAAGCAGCTCAAGCGCCTTGGCCTCGCCATCGACTGGACGCGTGAGCTTTCGACCTGCGAGCCCGAATATTACGGGCAAGAGCAGGCGCTGTTCCTCGACATGTACAAGGCCGGCCTTGTCTACCGCAAGGAATCGACCGTCAACTGGGACCCCGTCGACATGACGGTGCTCGCCAATGAACAGGTGATCGACGGCCGCGGCTGGCGTTCCGGCGCGCTGGTTGAAAAGAAGAAACTGAACCAGTGGTTCCTCAAGATCACTGACTTTGCTGATGAGCTTTTGGAAGGCCTCGAAACCCTCGACCAGTGGCCCGAAAAGGTCCGGCTGATGCAGGAAAACTGGATCGGCAAAAGCCAGGGCCTGAACCTGACCTTCAATCTGGTCGGCGGGGATGACGGCATCGACGTGTTCACCACGCGGCCCGACACGCTGTTCGGCGCAAGCTTTGTCGCCATTGCAGCGGAACATCCCTTGGCTCAGGCGCTGGCGGAAAATGCGCCGCGCCTGCAAGACTTTATCGCCGACTGCAAAAAGGGCGGCACGACCGCCGCGGAAATCGAGACCGCCGAAAAGAAGGGCTTCAACACCGGCCTGTCCGTTGAGCATCCGCTCGACCCGAGCTGGCATCTGCCCGTTTATGTCGCGAACTTCGTGTTGATGGACTACGGCACGGGCGCCGTCTTCGGCTGCCCGGCGCATGACCAGCGCGATCTGGATTTCGCCCGCAAATATGATCTGCCTGTTCGCCGAGTGGTGGCCGAAGGCGACAATGAAGACCTCGAGTTCGAAGGCGACGTCGCCTATACCGGGCCGGGCCGCATCGTGAATTCGCATTGGCTGAACGGCATGACAGTGGATGATGGCAAAGCCGCCGTCATCGCCAAGGCGCAGCATGAAGGCTGGGGCGAAGGCCAGACGCAATATCGGCTGCGCGACTGGGGCGTCTCCCGCCAGCGTTATTGGGGCACGCCGATCCCGATCATCCACTGCGACTTCTGCGGTGTCCTGCCGGTGCCGCGCAGCCAATTGCCGGTGAAGCTGCCCGAAGACGTCACTTTCGACGTTCCCGGCAACCCGCTTGACCGGCATCCGACATGGAAGAATGTTCTTTGCCCCAATTGCAAGGAACCGGCGCGGCGCGAGACCGACACGCTCGACACGTTCGCGGATTCCAGCTGGTACTTCATCCGCTTTGCCAGCCAGCCCGATGACAAGCCGTTCGACCGTGAAGAGGCTGAAGCCTGGTTGCCCGTCGGCCAGTATATTGGCGGCATCGAACATGCGATCCTGCACTTGCTCTACGCCCGTTTCTGGACCCGCGCACTGGAACGGATTGGCAAGATTGGCATCACGGAACCATTCGCTGCCCTCTTCACGCAGGGCATGGTGACGCATGAGACCTACAAGTCGCCCGAAGGCGCTTGGCTCAGCCCGGAAGATGTCCGCATCGCGGGAGAGGTCGTCACGACACTTGATGGCGCGCCCGTCACGCGCGGCCGCATTGAGAAGATGTCGAAATCCAAGAAGAACGTCGTCGATCCCGATCCGATGTTCGACCAGTACGGTGCCGACGCGGTACGTTGGTTCATGCTGTCCGACAGCCCACCGGAACGTGATCTGGAATGGTCGGAAAGCGGGATTGAAGGCACATGGCGCTTCGTCAACCGGATTTGGCGTCTGTTCGACACGATCGAAGACGCAACGGGCGAAGACAAGGCCATCGACAAGCTGCTGCACAAAGCCATCGCCGGCATTGCGGTCGACATTGAGGCGCTGACGTTCAACAAGGCCGTCGCCAAGGTGCATGAGCTGGTGAATGCCATTGAGAAGGCACCACCCTCGGCGTCCCGCACCACCGCGATCCGCACGCTCGCGCGGTTGATCGCCCCCATGTTGCCGCATCTGGCCGAAGAAGGCTGGGCGCATGTGGGCGGCGCCGGTCTCGTCTTCACGCAACCTTGGCCAGACCATGATCCAGTACTGCTCGTGGATGACGAAGTCACCATTGCCGTGCAGGTCAACGGCAAGCTGCGCGATACGCTGACAGTCGCTAAGGATATGGACAAGGACGCGCTTCAGGCGCTGGCGCTTTCGTCGGACAAGATCATCCGCACGCTGGATGGTGCAACCCCGAAGAAAGTCATTGTCGTGCCCGGTCGCCTCGTTAACATCGTCGCATGAGCCGTTTTGCCGTCCTCCTCTTCGCGTTGCTGCTGTCTGCCTGCGGCCTGAAACCGCTCTACAGCGGCGGGGCCCAAGGGGCGGCGGGCCAATTGCTGGGTGCGGTCGAGGTGTCGGCCATTCCCGGCAAGGCCGGTTGGCTGATGCGCGATTCGCTGCTGCGGCGCTTTGGGGCCGTCGCCGAAGGGCGGAAGCGTTACCGGCTGGATGTTGAACTGGATGACCAGATCACCGGCTTTGGTGTCCGCCGTGACGATGTGGTCACACGCGAACGCCGGACGTTGCGTGCGCGCTATAAGCTGGTCGATCTCGCCAGTGATACGGTGCTGATTGATGCCACCGCCGGATCGGACGCGGGCATTGACGTGGTCTCGTCTGAATATGCGACCGTCGCGGCGGAGAACACGGCGCTGGAGCGGTTGAGCGATATCGTAGCCGATCAGATCGTGGCGCGACTGGCGCAACAGGCGACGGCATCGCCCGACGCGAAGTGAAGGGCACCGATACCGAAACCCCGCGCGCGCTGGATGCCGCCGATGCGCGCTTTCGCTTTTTCCTGCTCTACGGTCCCGATGAGGCAGGGTCTGTCGCCCTCGCCCGCCGTCTGGAACGTGCCATGGGAGCCGATGCCGAACGGATCGACCTTGAATCGCCCGAGCTGAAGTCAGACCCATCGCGACTGGCCGACGAAGCGGCGAGCATCTCTCTTTTCGGCGGCAAGCGCTGGATCCGCATCCAACCTGCGACCGATGATGTCGTCACAGCTGTGCAGGGCCTGCTCGAAGCCTCTGTAGCGGGCAACCCGGTGGTGGCCATTGCCGGCGCGCTGCGCCCGACCTCTGCCCTCGTCAAACTGGCGCTCGACAGCAAGATGGCGCTTGCCCATCAAAGCTATGAGCCAAAGCCTGCGGCCCTCCTCCAGATTGCCGATGCACTGGGGCGGGAGGCCGGGCTGCGGCTCTCGCGCGATCTGTGCCGCGCTTTGCCTGCCGCGTGCAGCAATGACCGGGCAGTGATGGCGCAGGAAATTGAAAAGCTGGCCCTGTTCCTTGATGCAGCGCCCGACCGCCCCACCGAGGCAGGGGTGGAAGATTATGCCGCGATCAGTGCGGAGAATATTGAGGGCGAACTTTCCCGCGTGGTGGACGGCGTGATGAGCGGACATCCGGACCGGGCGGCTTCCGAACTTGCCAAGCTTGCCCAATCGGGCCTGTCGGGGATTCCGGTTCTGCGCGCGCTGTTCAAGCGCACGGTCCTGCTCGCCGCCTTACGCAAGGATGTCGACGCGGGCCGAACCCCCGCAGATGTTGTCGAAGCACGCGGCAAGGCCATTTTCTGGAAGGAAAAGCCCGCCATTACCGATCAGACCGGGCGCTGGACGAGCGACCGTTTGGCGATACTGGCCGACCGCATTCTCAAGACCGAACGGGCGCTGAAATCCTCAGGCAGTGCAGGCGAGTTGCTCGCCGATGCGGAACTCATCACCATTGCCCGCGCTGCCACGCGGCGGCGGTAAAGGTTCGCCCTCCTTGTCATCCCCGCGAAAGCGGGGATCCAGCCTTTACACTATCGCTTGGATTCCCGCTTCCGCGGGAATGACAGCAGATGGTCGCGCGAAGGCCCTTTCTGTGGCGCTCAGGGTGAGCGCGAGGGAGGTTCTACACACGAAAAAGCCCGCCCCGGATGTCCGGAGCGGGCCCTTTCAAACCAAATCCCGATCAGATCAGAACTTGCGACGGACCGTCACGCCATAGGTGCGCGGCTCACCCAGGAAGGCGCCGTACAACTGGCTCGACGAACCGGCGAGGCCCTGACGCACGCCATTGGTGGTGCCACTACCCTGAAGCGGCACATCAAACGCGATCTGCTGGTAGCTGACGTTGAACACGTTCTGCGCCCAGAGTTCGACGCCCCAGCCATTGTCAGCGCCGTGCACGCCAACGCGGGCATTGACGACGGTGAAGCCGTCCTGCGTCTTTTCAAAGTCGAGATCCGACCCGGTGTTGATGTCGCTGGTGTTGCGGAAATCAACATAGGCAAGGCCGGTCATCCCGCTGCTGCCAATCTCCGGCGTCCAGGTGATCGCGCCTGTCGTCACCAACTTGGCCGAGTTGGACATGCGCGCGCCCGGCAGCTGGAAGAAGGCCGGGGAGAGCGAGCCCGTGGTGTTGGTGATGTTGGTGTTGCCAAACAGATTGTCGGCATAGCGTGTGTCGGCATAGGTCAGGCCCATATTGACCGAGAGGCTGCGGGCCGGACGGATGGCCGCTTCGATTTCCACACCCTTTGAGATGATCCCGGCCTTTTCCTTGCCGGTGCAGGCGCTGTTGCCGGCAATTCCATCGCTGTCAGATGCATCGCCACCGGCCAGCGTGGTGCAACCGCGCACATTTTCAACGACGAAGTTGACGCCGTTGAAGGTGTTGAGCTGGAAGCTGCTGAACTTCTGATAGAAGCCCGCAACGTTCACATCGAAGCCACGGCCATCATATTTGAAGCCGACTTCATAAGCGTCGACCGTTTCCGGGTCGAAGCCGAGTGCCTGCGTGTTGATGACGCTGCCGTCGATCGCGCGGTTGCCGTTCGAAACGCTGCTGCGGCCAAGGCGATAAAGGCTGTTGCGATCAAGGTTGAAACCACCGGCCTTATAGCCGCGCGAGAAGCTGGCATAAGTCAGCACATCGTCGCTGGGCTTGTAGCTGAGGACAGCCGTGCCGGTGAACTTGTTCTCCTTGATGACCGCATTGTCCTGCGCATAGCTGCCGTTCGGGATGGATGGGATGATGCAGGCGAGCTGGCCCGTGCCATACAGCGGATGCGCGGTCGGCAAGGCAGAGAGCGCACGGCACATGACGTTGTTGTCGGTGAATGAGGCGTCGAGCGTCTTCTTCTCATTGGTGTAGCGCACCCCAACGGTCAGCGAGAGCTTATCGCTCAGGTTCAGCGTATTGTGCGAGAACAGCGCCCAGTTGCGGCTGTTCTGCTTATAGCTGTCGTTGATCTGGACGCCCCGCAGCGTCAGCGGCGCCGTCGGGCTCAGGAGACCACCGATGGCGGCATAGCCCGGGAAGGTCGGGCTGGAGAGACGGGTCAGCGCATCGGCGTAGCGCGTATAGTCTGCGCCATAAGCGAGGTTGTCGTTCAGCGTCAGATCTTCATTGGCGAAATAACCGCCAACGAGCCAATCAAGCTTGTCCCCCAGCGCATTGCCCTGCAGCCGGATTTCCTGCGTGAAGGTGGAGAACTTCTGGTTCGCCGTGCCATCATCCTGGCGGTGCAGAATATCGAGGTTGTTGAAGTCCGCATCCTGCCCGCGCAGCCAGCGCCAGTCGCGATAGGCCGTAATCGAGGTCAGCTTGGCACCGCCCAGATCATAATTGAGTTCGCCCGAAATGCCCCAATCGCGCACGTCGCCGCGATAGGACTGGCCCGGCGTGATCGAGGTGTCGCGGACAAAGATGTTGTCGTTGACGATACCGCCAAGACCACGAACCAATGCGGCAATCGGGCTGGCGCTGCGGTTGATGGTGCCACCGGCACCCGCCGTCACAAGGCTCGCCGGATAATAGGTGGCGGCACAGCATTCTTCGTTGCGATCCGAATAGTCGGCGATGAGGCGGAAGGAGAGGTCGCTCGACGGTTCAAACATCACCTGACCGCGCAGCAAATAGCGGTCGCGGTTGTTGACGGTGCGGCCCGACACAACATCGGTCAGGAAGCCGTCACGCTTGGAATAGATGGCGTCCAGACGGGCGGAGACCGTGTCTGTTACCGGACCCGTGATACCACCGACGAGGCGATAGGCATCATAATTGCCGTAGCTGGCTTCCAGGCTGCCGCCAAACTCGTCCGACGGCTTGGCCGTGATCACATGGATGAGACCTGCCGAGGCATTGCGGCCGAACAGCGTGCCCTGCGGGCCGCGCAACACTTCGATGCGATCAATCGCGCCAAGTTCGGTCAGGCCAACACCGGCGCGGTTGCGGTAAACACCGTCGACAAAGGTCGCGACGGAGCTTTCAAGGCCGGGATTGTCACCGACGGTACCGATGCCGCGGATACGGGCACCGCCACCGGCAGCTTCCGAAGATGTCGACGACACGAGCAGCGAGGGGGACAACTGGTTGAGCTGGCGGATATCTGACGCACCCGAACGGGCAAGCGTTTCAGCACCAATGGCCGACACGGCAAGCGGCACATCCGAAAGCTGCTGTTCACGGCGGGTGGCCGTGACGATGATTTCGCTGTCATCCGCAAAGGCGGCTTCGTCCTGCGGGGCAGTGACGGCGTCCTGCGCATAAACAGGGGCGGACAGCGCGGCAAAAGCTGCCGACGCCAGCAAAATGGTTTTCTTCATGAAAGGCATCCTCAAAATTGGGGAGTTGAACCAGTGTGTTTTGTTATGGGCTGCAGATAGGTGGCTTTGGCCAGATTGCCAGCACTTCGGTGCCAGCTTGGATGAAATTCAGCGCGCCAGCGGCAGAAATGCAACACTTGGTTAGATGATCTGACAATCAACAAAAAGGGCGGGCCTGCATGCAGGCCCGCCCGAATTCGTTGGCGCAATCGGAAGCGCGGCCCGCTTACTTCGGGGCGAGCACCATCAGCATCTGACGGCCTTCCATGCGCGGATACTGTTCGACCTTGGCTTCTTCCGCCATGTCTTCCTGTACCTTCTGGAGCAGCTTCATGCCGAGCTGACCATGGGCGAGTTCGCGGCCACGGAAGCGTAGGGTGACTTTCACCTTATCGCCTTCGCCGATGAACTTGTGCATCGCGCGCATCTTCACTTCATAATCGTGATCGTCGATGTTCGGACGCATCTTGATCTCTTTGATCTCCTGCGTCTTCTGCGACTTACGCGCGGCGTTGGCCTTTTTCTGGGCCTCGTACTTAAACTTGCCGATGTCGAGGAATTTGGCGACGGGCGGATCAGCGTTCGGCGAGATTTCAACCAGATCAAGGCCGACTTCAGCTGCCTGATCAATCGCTTCGCGGGTGTACATCACACCCAGATTTTCGCCGTTCTCATCAATCACGCGCACCTTGGGCGACACGATGAATTGGTTGAAGCGCGGTCCGTTCATCGGCGCAGGGCCAGGGCCCATGGGGCGCCGGGGGGTCATCGGAGGGATAAGCAAAACTCCATTGTTGATCTCAATTGCGCGCGATCTACCTTGAATCGGCGCGCGCGGGAAGAGGTTTCGGCCCGAATATTCGCGGTTTGCGTCTCACCTGTGGCCTCAAGGCAGCAGTGGCGGGACCGATTAGAGCGTCCGCAAGGCCGCCGCAGGGCGCGCACGCAGGACGGGAAGCGCGCCCAGCAGGCCCAGCACGAGCGTGCCCAGCCCGCCTGCCGCGACGGTCCCGATCACCACCGGCCAGTCCGGTGTCCAGCCCAGTTCGAACACACGGGTCGTGACATACCAGCCAGCCGCACTGCCGATCCCCAATGCCAGAGCCGAGAGAATGAAGCCCAGCACAGCATATTCGATCGCCTGAACGAGCAATACCTGCCCGCGTGTCGCGCCCAGCAGCTTAAGCAAGACGGCGTCATAGCTGCGCGTCCGGCGGGCTGCCGAAATCGCACCGATCAGCACTGCGATACCCGCAAATATGGCGACCGACCCGGCAATGGCGATGGCCGTGGCGAGCTGGTTCAGCAGCTCCGACACCTGCGTGATGACATCCTTGATGCGCACCATCGACACCGCCGGAAAGGCGCCTGCGACCGCGCGGCTGACAGCGGTTTCGCGGGACAGCGGCATGGCGAGTGTGGCGGCATAGGTATAGGGCGCGCCCGTCAGCGAAGCGGGATCGAACACCAGCACATAGTTGAAGCCGAGTGTATCCCAGTTGATTTCGCGCATGGACGCAATCCGCGCCTCAACCTCAACGCCCAGCACGGAGACAATCATGGTGTCGCCAATCTTGAGCCCGGCCGCCTGCGCCGCCTCCTGATCAATCGAAACCAAAGGCGGGCCGCTATAGTCCTTCGGCCACCATGTGCCTTGGGTCACCCGACTGCCCGGCGGAATGTCCGCCGCAAAGGTCAGCCCCCGGTCACCCCTCAGGAACCACGCCTCTTCGGGGATCTCCTTCATGTCGGCGACGCGCTTACCCGCAATCGCGACCACCGGCCCGCGCAAATTGGGCACCATCTGGATGTCAGCGCCGGGCGCTTCCTTCTCCACAAGGGCCTGAAAGCGCGGCGCATCCTCCTTCGGGATATCGAGCGCGAAGAAGCTCGGTGCGCGTTTGGGGATGGTGCTTTCAATCTGGCTGTTGAGGCTCGTTTGGATGACGGCGAGGGTTGCAAACAGGGTCAGCCCCAGCCCGAGCGCCACAACCAAACGACCCGTCTGCGCGCCGGGCCGATGCAGATTGGCGACCGCCAACCGCGCGAGCGGCGCCTTTGGATGCGGCAGGCGCGCGGCGAGGCCGCGAATGGCAACACCGAGCAGGGTGAGAAGGAGAAGCAGGCCGAGAACGCTCGCCACGAACATCGCGGCAAAGAAGGGCTCCCGCGCGGTCAGGATCGCAAGCGCTGCAATAAGGCCCGCAATCGCGATGATGGCAAGGAGCACACGGGCACCGGGACGTCCGCTGCCCTCTACCCCGGTCCGGAACAAATTGGCCGCCGTCACAGCCCGCGCGCGCGCCAGAGGAACCAGCGCGAACAGCAGCGCGATGAGCAAACCATTAGCGGCGGCAAGCGCCAGCGGGATGGGATAGAAATCGAGCCTTGGCGGCACAGGCAGGACGTCCCCTGCAAAACGCACGATCATCGACGGCGCCAGCGCCCCGACGGTGAGCCCTGCGACAATCGCAAGGGCCGCGACGACGACAATCTGGACGAGATAGACAAGGAAGATCGTGCGGCTGTCCGCCCCCAGCACCTTCATAATGGCGATGCTGCCGCTTTTGCCTTCCAGCCAGGATGCGACACCATTGCCAACGCCGATGCCGGCCACGGCAAGCGCGGTCAGCCCGACCAGCGCCAGAAACTGCCCGAGCCGCTCGACAAAGCGGCGGGTGCCCGGCGCGCCATTGCTGCGGTCGCGCACTTCCCAGCCTGCGCCTTTGAATTGCGTGTTGATGACCTGCGCCGCTGCCTCGGGCGTCACGCCCGGCTTCAGCCGGATGCGATAGCTTGCTGAAAACAGGCTGCCCGGCTGGACAAGCTGCGTCGCGGCCAACCCGTCCATGTCGGCGATGACAGCCGGGCCATAGGTAAAGCCGGAGCCGGACCGGTCCGGCTCTTCCCCGATGATGCCCATGACACGGAAGTCTGCTTCGCCCATGCGAAACCGGTCCCCCGGCTTCAGGCCGAGCCGATCCGACAATCCTTCCGCAATCGCAACATCATTGCCCGTGGGCCGCGCACCGAGCGCGCCTTTTTGGAGCGTCAGTTCGCCATAAAGCGGGTAGGCCTTATCCACGCCCTTAAGTTCGGACAGCAGGGATGTGCCGGTGTCCGCACGGATCGCCATCGCGCGCATCCGGACAACTTCAGAGACGGAGCCCAGCTTTTCAAACGCGGCCCGCTCCGCCGGATCGGCCTGACGTTGCGCCGCTTCAAACTGGACGTCACCGCCCAAAATCAGCTGCCCGCGTTCGGACAGGCCGCCTAAGATGGCGCTCGACAGACTGCCAATGCCCGCAAGGGCGGCGACCCCCAGGAACAGGCAGACGGCCAACAGCCGCAAGCCCGCCCGGGAGCCGCGCAGATCACGCAGCGCAAGACGCCAAACGAGACTCACGATTTCTTGGACGCAATCCAGGCATCGACCTGTTCTTCGAGAACATCGAGCGGCACTGGCCCGTCTTTCAGAACAACATCATGGAAACCACGGATGTCGAACTTGTCGCCAAGGGCGGCCTGCGCCTTGTCACGCAGCGCGCTGATCTTCAGGCGGCCCACCATATAAGCGGTCGCCTGACCCGGATAGACGGCGTAACGCTCGATCGCCTTGACGATACCGCCCGGCGCGTCGGCCGAATTGTCCTCAACATATTTGATCGCCTGTTCGCGCGTCCAGCGTTTGTGGTGCAGGCCGCTATCGACAACGAGACGGATGGCGCGGTGCAGTTCCAGCTGGAGCCGCCCGAAATCGCGATAGGGATCCGTATACAGCCCCATGTCCTTGGCGAGCTTTTCTGAATAGAGGCCCCAGCCTTCAGTATAGGCGGTAAAGCCCCCGAAGCGCCGGAAAGGCGGCATGTCGGTCAGCTCGGTCTGGATGGTGCGCTGCAAATGATGGCCCGGCAGGCCTTCATGATAAAAGAGCGCCTCGACCTCGGTCAGCGGCATGTCTGCCATGTCATAGAGGTTGGCATAATAGGTGCCGGGGCGTGACCCATCGGGCGACGGGCCCTGATAGAACGCCTTGCCTGCTGACTTTTCGCGGAAGGCCTCGACCCGCTTCACAACCAGCGGAGCCTTGGGCAAAATGCCGAAATATTGGGGCAGCAGCGCCGTGACAGCGTCGCGCGCTTTTTCCGTTTCCGACAGATAGAGCGCACGGCCTTCCTCTGTGTTGGGCGCATAGAAGCGCTTATCCTCACGCATGAACTTGAAGAATGCCGGGAGGTCGCCCTGGAACCCGGTCTTCTTCATGATCTCACGCATTTCGCCATGGATGCGCGCGACCTGATCAAGGCCCAATTGGTGGACCTGATCGGGCGTCATGTCGGTCGTCGTATAGTTCTTCAAAAGCTGGGCATAATAGCCCGCGCCATCCTTGAAGCGCCAAATGCCGTCATCGGTGCCGGCCCGCTTCTCCTGCCGCTCCATCTCGGTGACGAGGTCTGCATAGGCCGGCTTGACCGAGGTCAGCAGCGCATCAGCCCCTGCCTGAATGAGTGCGTCCTTTTCCGCCTGCGGTATGTCGAGCTTGGTCACCTTCGCCTTCAGATCGGCATAGAGCGGCGCCTCTGCCTCGGTTTTGGTGAAGGGAAAGCCGGAGACGACATTCTTCGCATCGGCAATGACATAGGGGTAGACCCATTTGGGCGGGAGGATGCCCTTGGCCGCACGCGCCTTGGACTGTTCGGTCGCCTGACGCAGGGCGGTCCCCATGCCTTGCAGGCGGCTCACATATGCTTCGGCATCGGCCTTGGTGTCGACGCGGTGGATGTTGATGAGGAAAGCGGGCAGCTGGCTCTGCGCGCCATTCATCTGGTCATAGACATAACCATAGCCGCGATAATTGAAGTTCGCGTCGGACCGTGCGCGCACCTTTTCAAACAGACGGAACGACAGGCGGCTTTCAGGCGAGAGCTTCGCAGGGTCGAACCGCTTCCGCATCTCCTTGAGCGCGGCCATGTCCGCTGCATGGTCCTTGGCCTCGGCCGCGTCGGTGAAGTCATCCCATTTGCCGTAATCGGCATCTTTTATGCCGCGATAGGATTTGGACAGAGGCGAACGGGCCAGCTGATCGGCATCGAATTTGTCGAAAAACGCCTTGAGCTCAACATCCTGTGACGCGGCGGCAGGTGCCATGTGGGCAGAATGGTCGTGCTGGGCCAGCGCCACTTGCGGTGCGGACATAAGGGCAAAGAGCGATACGGCAATGAGCGAACGGGGCATCAGGGTCTCCTTCAAATGGCTTTATCTTGGTCTAGCGACTGGCGGCCGAAGTGTCGGACAAGATCGCGCCGTCCTGCATTTCGACCACGCGCGCGCACCGGGCCGCAAGCCCGGCATCATGCGTGATGATGAACAAAGTAGCCCCTGTCGCGGCCTGACGGGCAAAGAGCAGATCCATGATCTGCGCGCCTGTCTTCGCATCAAGGTTGCCGGTCGGTTCATCGGCGAAGAGGATTTCCGGACGCGGCGCCAAAGCGCGGGCAATGGCCACGCGCTGCTGTTCGCCACCTGAAAGCTGCACGGGGTAATGCCCTGTCCGCCCGGCAAGGCCGACCCGTTCCAGTTCAGCCGCAGCACGGCCAAAGGGATCCTCCAGCCCTGCCAATTCCAGCGGGACGGCGACATTCTCGAGCGCCGTCATGGTCGGCAGAAGATGGAACGCCTGCAGGATGATGCCAATCCGCCCGCGCCGCGCCTTGGCCAGCCCGTCTTCATCCAGCGTGCCGAAATCCTGCCCGCCGGTTTCAATTGTGCCGCCTGAGGCGCGCTCCAATCCGGCCAGAACCGCCATCAGCGATGACTTGCCGGAGCCCGAGGGGCCGAGCAGCGCCACGGTCTCCCCTTGGCGGACCTCAAGGTTGATGCCCTTTAAAATATCGACCCGCGCCTCGCCTGACCCAAGGCTGAGGGTGACATTGTGGGCATTCATCACAATATGGGGGGGAACGGCACGATGAGATTCTGACACAGGGAAGCTTTCGAATGAAGCGTTTCAAGACATATGGGTTGGCTTTGGCAATTGTCCAAGCATTGCTTTTCTTTTTCGCGACCCCGGCGATGGCGCGGGAGAAACTGGTGCTGGCCTTTGGCGACAGTTTGACCGCGGGCTATGGTCTTGCTGCGGGCCAGTCCTTTCCGGCGCAGTTGCAATCTGCCTTGCGCAAACAAGGCCTTTCCGTGCGGGTCCATAATGCCGGCGTGTCCGGAGAGACCACCGCTGCAGGCCGCGCGCGGCTCAACTGGGTGCTGACGAGCCTGAAAGTGAAGCCCGATCTGGTCATCCTTGAACTCGGCGCCAATGATATGCTCCGTGCCTTGCCGCCCGCACAGGCCAAAGCGAATCTGGATGCAATGCTGACCGAGTTGAAGCGCCGCAAAATCCCCGTGCTGTTCGCGGGCATGCGGGCGTCGTTCAACAACGACAAAACCTATCGGGCGCAATTTGATGGCATGTACCCGGCGCTCGCCAAGAAGCATGGCGTGCGCTTCTACCCCTTCTTCATGGACGGGGTGACGGGCAACCGGTCGCTGTTGTTGAAGGATCAGCTCCACCCAACGGCGGCGGGCGTCGCCATCATTGTGCGGCGGATCCAGCCAATGGTGTCAGCCGCGCTGCGCTAAGGTGACTTCGAAGAGGACGCGGCCAGTATCCGTTCGTGTCGAGCGAAGTCGAGACACGTTGCTCTGGTTCCACGTCCCTCGACTTCGCTCGGGACAAACGGGGAGGTTTTACCGCAGCGCCTCGGCAACCTGCGCCAGCCGCTCTTTGCCGAAGAACATCTCTTCGCCGACAAAGAAGGTCGGAATGCCAAAGGCGCCGCGCGCGACCGCGCGCTCGGTATTGGCCAAAAGCTCGGCCTTCACATCGTCCGCCTCTGCTGTGGCCATCAACACGTCGGCATCATGACCGGCTTTGGCCAGCACGGCGTGGAGCACCCCACGATCAGACAGGTTCTCGGCCGCCTCCCACATGGCTGTCATCAGCGTTTCGATCACCGCAGGCTGGATGCCCAGCTGACCGGCCGCGACGACCACGCGCATGGCCGCCAGTGAATTGGGCGGGAAATGGGGGTTCATTTTGAACTTGGACAGTTGGTTGGCCGCAATGAAGCGCTGGAACTCCAACTGGTCGTAAGCGACCTTGGCCGGCACATCGGCATAGACCATCCAAGGCGGGCGGTTGCCGGTTGCCTTCATCAGTCCGCCGAGGAGGACCGGCACATAGACCGCCGTCGCGCCGGTACGCGCGCAAAAATCCGGCAGGACACGGTGGACCAGATACCCATTTGGCCCGGCGATATCGAAGATAAACTCAAACGTCTTGGTCATCGCTTTACCAGCTTTCCATCCAGGGTCTCAGGTCCAGTTCGTGCGTCCAGGCACTGCGGTGTTGTGTGTGAAGGGCGACATAAGCCTGCGCAATGGCATCGGGTGACAGCACACCGTCCTTGGCTTTCAGCGCATCAAAGTCGGGGCGCAGGCCGCGCACAAAGTCTGTATCGATCCCGCCATCGATGATGCTGTGCGCGACATGGATGCCTTGCGGCCCCAGCTCCCGCGCCATCGACTGGGCGAGCATGCGGAGCGCACCCTTGGCGCCTGAGAAGGCTGAGAAACCGGAGCCGCCGCGCAGGCTGGCCGTGGCGCCGGTGAAGATGATCGTGCCCTGTCCGCGCGGCACCATGACGCGGGCCGCCTCCCGCCCCATCAGGAAGCCGGCAAAGGCCGCCATTTCCCAGACCTTGCGGTAGACCTGCGCCGTTGTTTCGCGGATGCCAAACCGCACGTTCGCGCCGATGTTGAACACAGCGACCTCAATTGGGCCGACCTCAGCCTCGATGGTATCGACCATCGCAATCATCTCATCTTCAAGGCGGGCGTCACCGGGAAAGGCGCGCGCCTGATGCCCTTGAGCGCGGATGGAGGCCGCGAGCGCCTCGAGTTGATCGGCATTGCGGGCGCGCCGGTTGACGCAGGCGACATAACCTTCCGCTGCAAAAGCGCGTGCGATGGCACCGCCCGTTGCATCTCCGGCACCAATGATGAGTGCGGCTTTCGGCATGATGCGCCCCTCCCTTTTTCTGTTGCTTAGCAACGATGGGGGCGCGCGTCACGCAGGGTTGCTGTCAGGCCTTTTCCAGCGTGCACTGAAGCGGGTGCTGGTTCTGCCGGGCATAGTCGATGACCTGGCTGACCTTGGTTTCCGCCACTTCATAAGTGAAGGTGCCGCAGATGCCGACGCCCTTTTGGTGGACATGGAGCATCACGCGCGTGGCCTGTTCCAGATCCATCTTGAAGAAGCGTTGCAGGCAATGGACGACAAATTCCATCGGGGTGTAATCGTCATTGAGCATCAGCACACGATAGGGCTGCGGCTTCTTGGTCTTGTCGCGCGTTTTGGTCGCGACGCCAAGGCCCGTGCCGGTGTCGTCCTTATCGGACCTATCTGACATGTGGGTGCGCATCATTTTCTTTGAATATGGCATGTGACACCCCGAGGGCAAGCCACAGCTATGGATAATGAACGAAAAAGGGCCGCCCCGGTTTCCCGACGCGGCCCCACTTTTTCCCGGGAGAGGAAAATTTTCGGTTAAGCGGCGAAGCGCGACTTCAGCTGTTCCGTGGCCGCTGCATAGCGGTTCTGGATCGGCTGGGCGATTTCACCGGCCAGCTTCATGTAAAATTCGGTCGACTTCGAAAAGTCAGACACAATCGCATCGAACTGGCCGCGGGCAAATTCGGTCTGCGCCTTCATCAGATCAACCGGCGACTGCATGCCGGCGAGCGACTTCATGTGCGCGGTCGTGGCTTCCCAGCTCTTCTTGCCGAGTTCGACATTGTGCTGGGTCACGTCCTGCAGGCCCTTGGCCGCCGCCTTGCCCGAAGCCACGACAGCTTCAAGATTGGCCTTCTGGAACTCAACAGCTTCCTTCGAGATGTCGCCGGTCTTTTCAAAAGCGGCCTTCGCCTTGGCGGTCATGTCGTGGAACATTGTCGTTGCCTTTTCGCTGATGTCAGCAGCAGCGGTCTTGATGGTTTCTTCGGTCATCGTCACACATCCTTGGTTGGTCGCCGCGTCCTTGCGGGCGGGCGCGTCTACGCCTGAAACAACAGGCTTCGGGGCTTTCGCCCTTGGTGCCGCCTTTTGGCGACCGGCGGTTTTTGCCGCCCCCTTTATGGTCGTAGATTTTGCCATGTTGCGGTGCACAATAAACGCGATTCATCCGCTGTGCAAGCACTTTTTGTGCAGTGCAGCATAACTTGGAGAATCGGCGGTTTACGTGGACTTCAGCGCATGATGCGGCGGTAAAGAAACTCATCATCGCGGTGATTGCCGACCATGAAATAGGTGTCGGCAATCCATTCAAATCCATAACGGTGATAGAAGCGCTGCGCGCGGGTGTTCTCGGCCCAGACGGAGAGGATCATTTCATCAGCGCGAAGCGTTTCGGCTTCGACAAGCGCCCAATCCATCAGTGTTTGCGCGACGCCGGTCCCATGGTGCGACGCCATCAAATAAAGCTGGCGCAGCTCCATGACCGCCTTGTCGCCGGGATCATAGTCGAGCGATCTATCGAGCCCAAGCTTACAATAGCCGACCATCTGGCCATCTTCTTCGGCCACGCGGAACTGATACCGCGAGCTGGCGATCTGGTGGGCAACGCCACCCGGATCATATGCATGCGACAGAAAGGAGGCGAGGTCCTCCGGTCGGTACAGATGTCCGAACGTTTCAACAAAGGATTGGCGACCAAGCGTAACGAGCGCCGGCGCCTCTTCGACGCGCGGCGCCCGATAGGTGATCATGCCACGTCGGATAGCGTCAGCTGTTCATACCGGTCAAGGTGCCAGTCTGCCGAGCCGAACTGGCCTTCGATCATGGTGGCACGCTTGAAATAATGGCCAATGGCCAATTCCTGCGTGATGCCGATGCCGCCGTGCGTCTGCACCGCGTTCTGGCCGACAAACTTGGCCGAGCGCGAAACCTTCGCCTTGGCAAGGCTCACCATGGCCTTGCGTTCCGCGGCAGGCAGATCGAGCTTCAGCGTCGCCATGAGCGTCATCGACATGATCTGTTCCACTTCGAGGAACATATCTGCCATGCGGTGCTGAAGCACCTGGAAGCGGCCGATTGGCTGACCGAATTGCTGGCGCTGCTTGGAGTAATCGAGCGTGCCTTCGTGCAGCTTGCGCGTGACGCCACAGGCTTCGCCACAAACGGCCACGGTCGCTTCGTCAACAATCTGTTCGATCAGATCAATGCCACCGGACAGGAGCGCATCGCCGGGGATGGCGACGTTTTCAAAATAGACTTCCGACGCGCGGAAGCCGTCAACCGTCGGATAGTCGCGACGTGTGATACCGGCTGACTTCGCGTCGATCAGGAACAGATCAACCCCGGCGCGTTCGCGCTGGCTGCCGCCGGTGCGCGCTGTCACCAGAAGGTGTGTGGCCCATGGGGCTGCATAGACAACAGCCTTGTGTCCGTTGAGAATATAGCCTGCGCCATCCTTCTTCGCCGTCGTCGAGATATTGGCGAGATTGTAGCGGCCCTTGGGCTCAGCATAAGCAAAACCGATGATGACATTGCCGCCGATGATTTCGGGGATGACAGCATCCGCCAAAGCGCCGCCGACGGCCTTCAGCGCACCGCCGCCGATGACGACGGTCTGGAGATAGGGCTCCACGGCAATGACCTTGCCGAGTTCTTCCATCATGATCAGGTTTTCAATCGCGCCACCGCCAAGGCCGCCTTGCTCTTCCGAGAAAGGCGCCGACAGGATGCCGAGTTCGGTCGCAAGCGCGCGCCAGATGCCGGGATCACGCCCTGCATCGCTGGCAATCATCTTCTTGCGCGATTCAAAATCATAGGTGTCAGCAAGGAAACGGGCGAGCGTGTCGCGCAGCATATCCTGCGTGTCGGTGTAATTGAAATCCATGGTTGCCTCTCTCCAAATTCCTCCCCTCCCGCCTGCGGGAGGGGTCGGGGGTGGGCTTGTGGCCCGCAAATGCTCGCTGTGCTCGCCCCACCCCTATCCCCTCCCGCAAGCGGGAGGGGGATTGATTGCCTTAAAGTCCGAGCACCATCTTTGCGATGATGTTGCGCTGGATCTCGTTCGATCCGCCATAAATCGTCGTCTTGCGGACGTTGAAATAGACGGGTGCCGAGCGGTTGGCATATTCCGGACCAATCGGGTGCTCATTGTCACCTTCGCCAAAGCCACGGAAATAAGGCGCGCCATAATGGCCCGCCGCTTCCAGCGTCAGTTCGGTGATGCGCTGCTGGATTTCGGACCCCTTGATCTTGAGCAGGCTCGATTCCGGTCCCGGGCCCTTGCCCTGTGCTTCACCGGCCAGCGTGCGCAGCTCGGTATACTCAAGTGCGGTCAGATCCATTTCCAGTTCGGCCACCTTGCGGCGGAAGAACGGGTTGGTGAGCAGCGGACGATCATCGTCCATCTCGGTCTTGGCGATTTCCTTGATCCGCTCCACGCCGCGCTTGGAGGCGGCGACGCCGGCAATGCCGGAACGCTCATGGGCGAGAAGGAACTTGGCACAGGTCCAACCCTTATTCTCTTCATAAACGCGGTTTTCGACAGGCACGCGCACGTCTTCCAGCCAGACTTCATTGACTTCATGCTCACCGCCGAGCGTGATGATCGGACGGACTTCGATGCCCGGCGTCTTCATGTCGACGAGAAGGAAGCTGATGCCTTCCTGCTGCTTGGCATCGGCATTGGTGCGGACAAGGAAGAAGCCCCAGTCTGCGTGCTGCGCCATCGTCGTCCAGGTCTTCTGGCCGTTGACGACATAGTGGTCGCCATCCTGCACGGCCTTGGTGCGCAGCGAGGCGAGGTCAGAGCCGGAACCCGGTTCCGAATAGCCCTGACACCACCAATCCTCACCGGACAGGATGCGCGGCAGGAACTTGGCCTTCTGTTCGGGCGTGCCGAAGGTGTAGATGACGGGGCCAACCATGGTGAGGCCGAAGGGCATCAGGCGGATGCAATCCGCACGCGCCGTTTCTTCCGACCAGATGTAGCGCTGCGTCGGCGTCCAGCCGGTGCCACCATATTCGACCGGCCATGCCGGCGCGACCCAGCCCTTCTTGGCGAGCACTTTGTGCCAGCTCAGAAAGTCTTCTTTGGACAATTCGTCCCCTTCGTCCTGCTTGCCACGCAGTTCGACGGGATAGTTCTCGGCGATGAAAGTGCGCACTTCGTCACGGAAGGTGATTTCTTCGGGGCTGAATTCAAGATTCATGCGTCAGACTCCAGGTAACCTCTCTTGACGACGGGATAGGAACCGTTGACGTTAACGTCAATCGGGTCTCCGCTCTATTTTGGGCGATTTGCCCTAAAGGGAGTTGAGGATGGACGAATGGCGGCGCGGTTGGCCGGTGGTGACAGGCGCAGCGCTGGCAGCGGCGACCGGAATCAACCTGCTTTATTATGTCTTCAGCATCTTCATTCCGCCGCTCCAGAAAGAAACCGGCTGGACGCTGGGGGAGTTTTCGCAGCTTCAGGCGCTGGTCGGGGTCGGTTCGCTGACAGCGCCTGCGGTTGGCTGGGCGATGGACCGATATGGCGTCCGCCCCGTCTACGCGCTGGGCATGGCTATGCTCACGCTCTTGTTCCTGACCGTTGCCATCATGCCGTTTGTGCCCGCCCTTTTTGGCGTCATGGTGTTCATCACCGGCCTGATCGGGGTGTGGACCACCTCGATTGCCTACACGCGCGCGGTCGCCGGCTGGTTCCATGACAATCGCGGCATGGCGCTGGCGCTGGCCGCAACAGGCCTTTCGCTCTCTGCTGTCCTCATGCCGCCCTTGTTCGGGCTGGTCATTGAAAGCGAGGGCTGGCGGGCGGGATATCTCCTGCTGGCGGCGTTGAGCGGGCTTGTCGGCTTGCCGGCCATTTTGTTTCTGCTTCGGGGGGCACCCGATGCCCGATTGGCACCGGCCGAACATCACGCAACTGACCCCTCTATGCTCCGCTCCCCCGGCTTCTGGCTATTGATCGCGAGCATGTTGTGCATCAATTTCCCCGGCTCCGGCATATTGAGCCAGATGGTTCCGATGATGCTGGAAGAAGGCGTCACCGCCGCTGTGGCGGCGCTCGGCATCTCCGCCTTTGCCGTCGGGCAAGTCTTGGGTCGGCTTGCGTGTGGTTATTTTCTCGACCGCGCCAACCCGCAGCGCGTCGCCTTTTTCTTTACGCTTGTGCCCGCGCTCGGCTGTTTCCTCCTCTGGCAGATGACGGGGAGCCCGGCCGTCGCTTTCGTCGCGGTCGCAGCCATCGGGGTGCAGCAAGGGGCGGAGATTGATCTGTTCGCTTTCTTTGTCGCCCGCCGCTTCGGCCTTGCCCGCTATGGCACCGTCTATGGGTGGATTCAGGTCGCAGCCTGGGCGTCCACCATCGTCGGCGTGCTCAGCTTCGGCAAAGTGCATGATCTCACGGGCGGCTATGGACTGTTCCAACTGGCAGGCGGCGTGGCCTATATGGTGGGTGCCATCCTGATCGCCATGGTCAGCCTGCCGCCTGTCCGACGCAGCCGATCAGGCGGCTTTTGCGGCCTTGCGCGGGCCGGCCGCTGCGTCGAGCAGCAGCTTTTCCAGCGTCGCTGTCCGGCTGGCGCTGATGATCTTATCGCCGGTCAGATCGGTCACATAGAAGGTGTCGACCGCGCGTTCGCCATAGGTTGCGATATGGGCGGAATGGATCGTCACACGCGCCTCAAACAAGGCGAAAGCGAGATCATAAAGCAGGGCCGGACGGTCCCGCGCATTGGCCTCAATGACCGTAAAGCGGTTTGACGCCCGGTTGTCGATGAGGATGTTGGGCGCGATATCAAAGGCTTCAGCCCGGGCGCGCGGCAGCGGGCGGGCCGCCAGCTTCTCAATCAGCTTCGCCCGATTGGCCAGTGCGTCTTCAATCGCCTGTTCAATGCGCTGCAGCTGGTGGATATCATCAAAGGGTCGACCAAGCGGGTCCTGCACAAGGAAATTGTCGAGCGCCATGCCATCCCGCGTCGTGTGGATGCGCGCGTCGATGATGCTGCCGCCCGCCAGATGGATGCCGCCTGCGATGCGGTAAAACAGGCCGGGATGGTCAGCGGCATAGACCGTCACCAGCGTCGCCCCGCGTGAGGGGTAGACCGTCGCTGCAATCGAAAGATCAGCATCGCCTGCCTTGTCGACATGGCGAGCGTTGCTTTCCAGAACATCATCGGGCTCGGCCACCCAATAGGGCTCGGCCAGTCTTTTGGTATAGGTTGCAAATCGGGCCGGGGACCAGGCCAGCGCCTCTTGCAGCAATTCCTGTTTCACGCGGACACGATCTGCCCGGCCGCGCTGTTTGTGGCCCAGACGCAGCACCTCTTCAGCCGATTCGAACAATTCGGTCAGCAACTGGCGCTTCCAGCTGTTCCAAACGCCGGGGCCGACCGCGCGGATATCAACAATGGTGAGGACAAGCAGCAGACGCAGCCGTTCCGGCGACTGCACGATGCCGGTGAAGTCGAGCACGGTCTTAAAGTCAGACAGATCGCGCTTGAAGGCGGTCGCGGACATCAGCAGATGCTGGCGCACCAGCCAGGACACCGTTTCGGTTTCCGCCGCCGTCAGGCCAAAGCGCGGGCACAGCTTAAGCGCGATGTCCGCGCCGAGCACGCTATGGTCCCCGCCCCGCCCCTTGGCGATATCGTGGAGCAGAACCGCCACATAGAGAACGCGCCGCGACACCACCTGCCGCAGGATGACGGTCGCAAGCGGATGGTCTTCGCCCAGCACCCCCTTTTCGATGCGCGCCAACAGACCGATGGCACGGATGCTGTGCTCGTCCACCGTATAGTGGTGGTACATATCGAACTGCATCTGCGCGACGACACGGCCAAAGTCCGGCACAAAGCGCCCGAACACCGTCGCTTCGTTCATCCAGCGCAGAACGTTTTCCGGGTCCTTATTGGACGTCAGGACGTCAAGAAACAGCGCATTGGCCCGCGGGTCATTGCGGACCTTGGCATCGATGAGCCGCGCATCACGAGCCGCCGCCCGCATCGCCTGCGGGTGGATATCAACGCTTTGCGAGGCCGCGAGCGCGAACATCTCAATCAGGCGGACCGGGTCTTCGGCGAAGAAATCATCCTTGGGCAGGGCGAGGCGACCCCGGTCCAGCACAAAGCCCTGCAACGTCTTGGGGGAGCGGCGCAGGCCGGAAATGCCCGGCAGCGTGAAGCGCCGCCCTTTGGTGGCATGGGCATCATCCAAATGCGCCAGGAACACGCCCGTCAGATCGCCCACGACCTTCGCGTTCAGGAAGTAATGCTGCATGAACCGTTCGACCGCAGATCGGCCGGGACGGTCATTATACCGCATCCGCGTTGCGATCTCGCGCTGGACGTCAAAGGTCAGCCGTTCCTCGGGGCGCTTGGCGATCAGATGCAAATGGCAGCGCACCGCCCACAGGAAGTTCTCGGCCTTTTGAAACTGACGCAGCTCGTCCGCTGTCAGCAGGCCCTTGTCGACCAGTTCCGGCACGGTCGTGACGCGATAGAGATATTTGCCGATCCAGAAGAGCGTGTGGAGATCGCGCAGGCCGCCTTTGCCTTCCTTCAGGTTGGGCTCAACGACATAGCGGCTGTCGCCCATGCGCTGGTGCCGCACATCCCGCTCGGCAAGTTTTTCAGTTATGAAGGTGCGCGCCGTGCCAGAGACGATCTCGGCCGCAAAGCGCGCAGACGCTTCCTCATACAGCCGCTCATCCCCCCAGACATAGCGGCCTTCCAAAAGCGCGGTGCGGATCGTGAGATCCTCCTTCGCCATGCGGATCATTTCATCGAGAGAGCGGCTCGAATGCCCGACCTTCAGCCCCAAGTCCCAGAGCGTGTAGAGCATGGATTCGATCACCTGCTCTGACCAGCCGGTCTGCTTATAGGGTGTCAGAAAGGCGATATCGATGTCCGACTGGGGCGCCATTTCGCCACGGCCATAGCCACCGACGGCGAGCAGTGAGATGCGTTCCGACGCGGTCGGGTTGTTGAGCGGATAGAGCCGCTGCACCGTGAAATCATAGATGAGCCGGAGCAGCTGATCGGTGAGGAAAGCATAGCTGGCCGCGGCTTCGCGCCCCTGGCTCGGATGGGCCTCAATCCGCCGCGCGATGACATCCCGACCAGCCTCCATAGCCGGCCTCAGGATCGCGACCGACGCCGCGCGCAGCTTGGTCGAATCATTGCCCTCAAGCGCCATCAGCGCATCAGACAGCGCCCGCCGCTCAATAATGGCCCGCCGCTGGGGCACGAGATCAAAAAGCTGCGTCATCCGCGTGGGATATGCGCATTCACGGCGTGCGGCACAAGGACGATTGGCACCTATTATGAACGAGCCTATGGCTCAACCATGACAGGATCACAGATAAACCTCGAAACTTTGGCGCAGCAGGGTATCGATGCCCTGAATCGGGGCGATGGACCTGAAGCGAAAAGCGCATTCCAGACAATCATCTCTGCGGGCAGGGCAACACCTAAACTCTGGGCGTTCATGGCGCATGCGTGCGAGATGGCAGGCGACGACGCTTCGCTGACGAGTGCGCTAGACCAAATTCTCGCGACTGATCCGCGTGACGTTCTTGCACTCGTCATGCGGGGCGACCAGTTTATCCGCGCCGGAGATGATCGCGCTGCATCAGGCTGGTATAGTGCAGCGTTGCGGGCCGCATCGGTGGCCGGATCCTTGCCGCCGCAGATCGCGAAAAGACTGCAAATGGCCGGGCAGACTCTGCAACAGGCCAATGACCGGTTTGAGCTTCATCTCCAAAACACGGTCCATGCCACAGGCCTGGACCTTGATCGCTTGAATCCACGTTTCACAGAATCGCTTGGCATTTTGGCCGGGCGGCAACAGGTTCAGCTTCAGCAGCCCAGTAGCTTTTATTATCCCGGTCTGCCGCAGGTCGCCTTTTACGACACATCTGAATTCGACTGGGTGCCTGCACTCGAAGCCGCTTTCCCGACCATTCGCAACGAAGCAGCAGCAGCACTTGCGGGTCAAGCCGGGATTGCCCCTTATGTTCAAGCCGACCCCACGCGTCCCAATCGCGGCCATGCCCTGCTGGGGGATTCGCGTTGGAGCGCCTTTCATTTCTTCGAGGACGGCAAACCCGTTGAACCGAATACGGAGCGTTGCCCCGCCACTTTTGCAGCATTGGTAAAGGCACCTCTTCCCGTGATCCCGGGACGGTCCCCTATGGCGATCTTCTCCATCCTTGAGCCGCATACCCACATCCCGCCGCACAATGGCATGCTCAACACGCGGCTCATCTGCCATCTGCCACTCATCGTGCCGGAGAATTGCCGCCTACGGGTCGGCAATCACATGCGCACGGTTGAAGAAGGCAAGATGCTCATCTTTGACGACAGCATTGAGCATGAAGCCTGGAATGACAGCGACGACGTCCGCGTCATTTTGCTGTTTGAAATCTGGCGACCCGAACTGAGCGCGGACGAAGTCAAAGCGCTCACGGCGCTCTACGAAGCGGTCAACCTTTATCCTCAATCAGGATCCGCCTGAGCGCATAAAGTTCATCCAGTGCATCTCGCGGGCTGAGCCCGTCAATGTCGAGCTTGGTCAGCGCATCGCGCAGCGGATCGCGGACCTCCTCAACCTTCGTGGCAGCGAACAGCGGCAAGTCATCCAGCCCTGCAGCTAAGCCCCCCGTTGCATCACGCCCGGCCTCCAGCTTGTCGAGCACAGACTTTGCGCGCACCAAAACCTTGGGCGGCAGCCCCGCCAGACGGGCGACGGCGATCCCATAGCTGCGGTCGGCAGGCCCTTCTCCCAGTTCGTGCAGCAGAACGAGATCCCCCCGATATTCGCGCGCACGGACATGATGGAGAGAGAGCGCAGGCAGCTTTTCGGCAAGCCGCGTGAGCTCATGATAATGCGTCGCGAACAGGCAGCGGGCGCGGTTGACCTCGTGGACCGACTCCACCACCGCCCAGGCGATGGCGAGGCCATCATAAGTGGACGTGCCCCGGCCCACCTCATCAAGGATGATGAAACTGCGCTCGGTCGCCTGAGAAAGGATGGCCGCTGTCTCGACCATTTCGACCATGAAGGTGGACCGCCCGCGCGCCAGATTGTCCGACGCCCCGACCCGGCTGAACAGCCGGTCGACAAGGCCCAGCGTGGCTGAAGTAGCCGGGACGTAGCAGCCCGCCTGCGCCAGCACCGCGATCAGCGCATTCTGCCGCAGGAAGGTGGATTTACCGCCCATATTGGGGCCGGTGACGAGCCACAGCCGCGACGATGGCACCAGACGGCAATCATTCGCCACAAAGCGCCCGCCGTCCTTCGCGATGGCCGTTTCGACCACGGGATGGCGTCCACCCGACACCTCAAACCGCGCATCGGGCGCAAAAGATGGCCGGGCCCAGCCGCCTTCAATCGCCCGCTCGGCAAGGGCTGCGGCGACATCAAAGCGCGCCAAGGCTTCGGCCGTCGTTGCAATCTCGCGCGATCGTGCGAGCGCAATTTCAGTCAATTCTTCCAGATGGGCGGCTTCGGCGGCCAGCGCATGGGCGCCTGCCTGCGTCACCTTGACCGCCAGTTCATGCAGCTCCGGCGCGTTGAAGCGCACAACGCCGGCCAGCGTCTGGCGGTGGGTGAAGCCTGACTCCGGTGTCATCAATGCATCGGCATTCTTCGCCGATACTTCGATGTGATAACCGAGCACATTATTGTGTTTGATCTTGAGCGCAGAAATGCCGGTCTGGTCGCGGTAACGCGCCTCAAGCGCGGCCATCGCGCGGCGGCCATCGCCACCCAGCCCCCGCAGCTCGTCCAACGCCGCGTCATAGCCTTCGGCAATATATCCACCTTGGGCCGCATCCAGCGGCGGATTGGGCACCAGCGCCCGCGACAATTTGTCGACCAGCGCACCATGCCCATCAAGCGCGGGCAAAAGTGACGCCATGAGCGGGGGGACGTCACCGCCACGCGCCAGCCGTTCGCGCATCATCCGCGCTTCGCCCAACCCATCACGCAGCATACCGAGATCACGCGGCCCACCGCGACCCGCCGCCAGACGGCCAAGCGCACGGCCAATATCGGGCAGGGCGCGCAGATTGGCGCGCATCGCATCGCGCGCAGAGCCATTGTCCACAAACCAGGACACAAGATCGAGGCGGTCCTCAATGGTGCGCACGTCCATCAGAGGTGCTGAGATATCCGCCGCCAGCCGTCGGGCACCGGCGCCTGTGACCGTCCGGTCAATGGCGTCAAGAAGACTGCCCGCCCGCGCGCCGCCGGTGGAGCGGACCAACTCCAAACTCTCCCGCGTGGCGGCATCAATGAGCATGTGGTCGCTCGACTGCAGCCGGACGGGCGGCGAGAGAAACGGCAAATTGCCCTTCCCGACATGGTCCAGATAAGCGAGCAGCCCGGCACAGGCGGCCAGTTCCGCCTTGGTGAAGGATCCGAAGCCGTCGAGCGTTGACACCCCGAACAGCGCCTTCAAGCGGCGTTCGCCTTCCTGCGGTGTAAAGTCCGCACGCGGACGAACGGTGGCCCCATCGATAAGGGGCTCCGGCGCCACCAGTTCTGACGGGGACAGGCGCGCCAGTTCTGCGTCCAGTCCGGCGGCATCAACCTCGCACAGTTCAAACCGGCCCGTGGAGATGTCCGCTGACGCCAGCCCGATCACATCGCCGACCGGCGCGACAGCTGCGAGCCAGTTCGCACTGCGCGCTTCGAGCAGTGCTTCTTCCGTCAGCGTCCCTGCCGTCACGACCCGGACGATGCCGCGTGCGACCAGAGATTTGGACCCGCGCGCTTTGGCTTCGGCCGGGGTTTCAATCTGTTCGGCAATGGCGACACGGAAGCCCGCTTTGATCAAGCGGGCAAGATAGCCTTCGGCAGCATGAACCGGCACGCCGCACATCGGCACGGGGTGGCCCGCATGTTCGCCCCGCGCGGTCAGCGCAATGTCCAGTGCCGCCGCCGCTGCCTTGGCATCCTCAAAGAACAGCTCAAAAAAATCGCCCATGCGGTAAAACAGCAGGCAATCGCCGGCTTCCGCTTTCAGCGCCAGATATTGCACCATCATGGGCGTTGTTGTCGTTGAGCCTGTGTCGACCATGTGCTTGGCGATAACGGTTTCCTTGGCGGGCGCAATCCCGGCTTCCCGTCTGGGCGTTAACCGCCTAAGCGGCTGTGGAAATCATTGGGATCAAGCAAAGGGGGGTCGTCCATGAGCGAGTCAAAAGTTCAGTTTTCGGATCGGGAAGCGCTTAACTATCATGCCGCGGGCCGCCCCGGAAAAATCGAGATCGTCGCATCCAAGCCGATGGCGACCCAGCGCGATCTGAGCCTTGCTTACTCGCCCGGTGTGGCCGTGCCGGTGCAGGCCATCGCGGACGATCCCGCCACAGCCTATGACTATACCGCCAAGGGCAATCTCGTCGCTGTGATCTCCAATGGCACTGCCATTCTCGGCATGGGCAATTTGGGCGCGCTCGCCTCCAAGCCTGTGATGGAAGGCAAGGCCGTCCTCTTCAAGCGCTTTGCCGACGTCGACTCGATCGACCTCGAGTTGAACACGGAAGACCCCGAAGCCTTTATCAATGCCGTCGCTTTGATGGAGCCGAGCTTTGGCGGTATCAATCTGGAGGACATTGCAGCCCCCGAATGCTTCATCATTGAACAGGCGCTCAAGGAGCGGATGAACATTCCGGTCATGCATGATGACCAACATGGCACCGCGATCATCGCAGTCGCCGGCCTGATCAACGCGCTGTTCCTGACCGGCAAGGATGCCAAGGACGTGCGCGTTGTCGTGAACGGTGCCGGGGCCGCCTCCATCGCCTGCACGGAACTGATCAAGGCCGTCGGCGTGCCGCACAACAATGTCATCATGTGCGATTCCAAGGGGGTCATTTATCAGGGCCGCACCGAGGGCATGAACCAGTGGAAATCCGCCCATGCCGTCAAAACCGACAAGCGCACCTTGACCGAAGCTTTGGATGGCGCCGATGTCTTCCTCGGCCTGTCCGTCAAGGGCGCGGTAACGGGCGAGATGATCAAGACGATGGCGGCCAACCCCATCATCTTCGCCATGGCCAATCCAAACCCTGAAATTACACCGCCCGAAGCTAAGGCTGCGCGCTCGGACGCCATCATTGCGACCGGCCGGTCGGACTATCCCAACCAGGTCAACAATGTCCTTGGTTTCCCCTTCATCTTCCGCGGCGCGCTCGACGTGCGCGCGACCGCGATCAACGAGGAAATGAAGATCGCCGCCGCCCGCGCGCTCGCCGAACTGGCGCGCCAGCAGGTGCCGGAAGAAGTGGCGGCAGCCTATGGCGGCTCCACGCCAAGCTTCGGCACGGATTACATCATCCCGGCGCCGTTTGATCCGCGCCTGATGGAAATCGTGCCTGCCGCTGTCGCCCAAGCGGCGATGGACTCAGGTGTCGCGCGCAAGCCGATCCTCGACATGGATGAGTATCGCAACAGCCTGCGCGCGCGTTTGAACCCGACCACCTCCGTGCTCACCATGGCCTATGAAAGTGCACGCGCGCACCCCAAGCGCGTCGTCTTTGCCGAGGCGGAAGAAGAAGTCGTGCTGCGCGCGGCCATCGCCTTCAAAGAAGGTGGCTGTGGCACGCCGATCCTCGTCGGCCGCGACGATGTCCGGGAAAAGCTCGTCGCCCTTGGTGTCGACCCGGATGGATATGAGCTGCACAACAGCCGCATCTCTCCGCTCGTCCCCAAGATGGTCGACACGCTTTATGAACGCCTTCAGCGCCGTGGCTATCTGCGCCGGGAATGCGAACGGCTGGTCAATCAGGACCGCAATATCTTCGCCTCGTTGCTGCTGAAGATGGGCGAAGCGGATGCCATGATTACAGGCGTAACGCGTGGATTTGCCCAAACGATGCGCGAAGTCCGCCGCGTTCTGGACAATGCTGAAGGCACGACGCCGCTCGGCATCCACATTGTGGTTGGGCAGCACCATACGGTGTTCATGGCCGATACAACGGTCAATGAGCGCCCCACGTCGGTCGAACTGGCCGATATCGCCGAGGCAACGGCGGCCTTTGCCCGCCGCATGGGCCATGAACCACGCGTGGCCTTCCTGTCTTATTCCAATTTCGGCAACCCGCCGGGCAATTGGCTGGAGCCCATCCGCGAAGCAGTGGCCATCCTCGAAACGCGCGGCGTCAGCTTTGAATTTGAAGGCGAAATGTCACCTGATGTGGCTTTGAACCCGCGCCTTGCCGCCGCCTATCCGTTCAGCCGCCTGTCTGGCCCTGCCAATGTGCTGGTCATGCCAGGGCTCCAGTCCGCCAATTTGTCCGCCAAGCTGCTGCGCGAACTGGGCGGCGGCTCGATGATTGGCCCGATCCTTGTCGGGATGGAAAAGCCGGTTCAGGTGGCGCCGATGGTCTCAACCGCGTCGGAACTGGTCACGCTGGCCGTTCTCGCGGCAAGCGGGATCGCCCGGTAACGAGACATATCCGTTGGTGTCGAGCGAAGTCGAGACACGTCCCTCGACTTCGCTCGGGACAAACGCAGTGAGAAATCAATTGGGGTTGTCGGCAGTCCCTGCGGATTCGCCGACAGCGCCGACAGAACCGATATTGCCGAACAATTCTTCAAAGAAGCTGCGTTCGCGGCCAAGGGTTGGCGTCTTTTCCCCGGTCGGGCGAATGCTGGCGATCTGTTCTCCGCCGCGGCGGTCAACGGCTACAACGTTGCCGGCCGCATCAAAGCGGACGCGCAGCACGAGCTGGCTGGATGCTTTGGGCAAGTTGAACGCATATTGGCGCGTTTCGCGCGCGAAATAATAATAGTCCTTCGGGCCATATTCGCTGATCCAAGTCGGACGTCCGAGCGTCTTTTCCACCGAATCACGATTGTCCACGCCGGCCTGAATCGAATCGATCAGGGTCGCATCAGACACAAAGCCCTGATGCCCGCGGATACGCGTGCATGCGGAAGTCGACAGAAGAACGACTGTCAGCGCCACAGCGGTTGCGAGTTTGCGGTTCATACACGGGGGCCTTTCCATTACGCCATCTGACCCCTTGCTGAACGGGCCGGAACCCCCAATATGCCGGGGACACAAGAACAACAAGCCGGTCAGGACATTTGCCGCATGGCATTCAGCTTTTTGAAGAAGATTTTCGCACGGGATGAAGGGCGTCATGCGCTCAGCCCGCTCTACAATGCAGTCGTGGCCGAAGCCCGAAACCCGGTCTGGTATCTGGAAGGAAAGCTTCCCGATAGCATTGACCACCGCTTTGAAATGGTCTCCGCCCTCACAGCGCTTGCCATATTGCGGCTCGACCTGAGCGGCGGCGACGGCAAACGCAGCGCCGTCATGCTCACCGAGCTGTTCGTCGACGACATGGATGGTCAGCTGCGGCAGGAAGGCATGGGCGACCTGGTGGTCGGCAAGCATATCGGCAAGATGATGGCCTCACTCGGCGGGCGCATTGCCGCCTATCGCGACGGGCTTGAGGGCGATGGGCTAGATGAGGCACTCGTGCGCAACCTTTACCGGGGGGAGCATCCCGGCGACGCCCCGCTGGCCTTCACCGCGGCCCGGCTGCGTCAGATTTGGGCGCAACTGGCCAGCCGTCCCGACGATGCCCTATTGTCTGGGCAATTTTCATGACGCCCGAATTCTCCCGCATCTGGCGCCTCGACGCGCTGGGCATTGACCGGCAAGTCGACATAGAGGCCGATGCGGCGGAGCGGGACGCGCTGGCCAAACGATTTGACCTGCAATCGCTGGAGACGCTGACGGCCACCGCCACCTTCCATCCTGTGGCCGCCGGTATCGAAGCCAAGGGCCGCATGCGGGCCAAGGCGGTCCAGTCCTGCGTGATCACCGGGGAAGCCGTGCCCGCAAAAATCGATCTGCCCTTCACCATTCGCTTTGTCGCACCTGATGCCACGCCCGTGTCGGAAGAGCTGGAACTGGACGCTGAGGATTGCGATGTGATGGAGCATGATGGCAGCGGCATCGATCTCGGGGAGGCCGTCGCCCAGACACTGGGCCTTGCGCTCGACCCCTATCCCCGCGCGCCGACGGCGGACACGCGCATCAAGGAAGTGGGCATCCTGTCTGAAGAAGAAGCCGGGCCTTTCGGGGCGCTGGCCGCGCTCAAGGACAAGATGAAGAAGGGGTGATACGCGCGGCTACGAAGAGCGCAGCTTCACCCATTCCGTTCGGGCTGAGCTTGTCGAAGCCTCGTACTTTCGCTTTGGCATAAAGTTGAAGGACGGCCCTTCGACAAGCTCAGGGCAAACGGCATCCATTTATAGCCAACCTATGATCTCGACAGCAAAAACACCGCGTGCTCGGCGCGGAAATTGGCCGCCGCCGCGCTGGTCAGCTTATCTCCGCTCAAAAACCAGGCGCCTTCCACTTTGATGCCCTGATCCCGCACCAAAGCGCGGAAATCATCGACGGTCACATGGTGGATATTGGGTGTTTCGTACCAGGCGATGGGCAGCAGCCGCGTGACGGGCATCCGCCCGCCCCAAAGAAGCGACAGGCGCACGCGCCAATGCGCAAAATTGGGGAAGGACACAAAGGCCTTCCGCCCGACGCGCAGCAGCTGTTCCATCACCAGATCCGGCCGCATCGTCGTCTGCAAGGTCTGGCTGAGAATGGCATAGTCGAAAGCGCCTTCCGGATAGTCGGCCAGATCAATGTTCGCGTCCCCCTGAATGACAGACAGCCCGCGCGCCACGCATTCGGCGACATTGGCTGAATCGAGCTCCATCCCGCGGGCATCGACCTGCTTTTCATCGCGCAGGGCCGCCATCAGCGCGCCATCGCCACAGCCGACATCGAGCACTCGCGTGCCTGCCGCCACTTCACGCGCAATGATCGCCAAATCGGGGCGCAGCGCGGTCATTGGCCGCCTGCCTTCAGAAAGCCGTCCACGACGCGGTTGAGATCCGGCACGTCGAGCAGGAAGCTATCATGCCCGAAAGGGGCTGACAGTTCGACAAAGCTGACCGGTGCACCACTGGCGTTCAAGGCGTGGACGATGTTGCGCGAGTCTGTGGTCGGGTAGAGCCAATCGGTATCGAAACTGACCAGACAGAATCGTGTCGCAGACCCGCGGAACGCATTGGCAAGATGCCCGCCATGTTCTTCCGCCAGATCAAAATAGTCCATCGCGCGGGTGATGTAGAGATAGGAGTTGGCGTCGAACCGATCCGTAAAGCTCAACCCCTGATGGCGCAGATAGCTTTCCACCTGAAAATCAGCGTCAAAGCCGAAGGTCTTGGCATCGCGGTTCTGCAGGCGGCGACCGAATTTCTCCGTCAGCCCCTGTTCGGACAAATAGGTGATGTGCGCGGCCATACGCGCAACGGCGAGGCCCGCATCCGGGCCTTTCCCATCGGCATAATAATCCCCGCCCCGCCAATTGGGGTCCGCCATGATGGCCTGACGCCCGACTTCATGAAAGGCGATGTTCTGCGCTGAATGCCGCGCGGTCGAGGCGATGATGACCGCAGAGGCCACCCGCGTCGGATAGGTCGCCGCCCATGAGACCACCTGCATGCCGCCCATCGACCCGCCGACGACTGCGTAGAGCCGGTCAATGCCCAGATGGTCGAGCAGCATCGCCTGTGCGCGGACCATGTCGCGAATGGTGATGACGGGGAAGCGCATGCCATAGGGCTTGCCATCTTCCGCAAGAGAGGCAGGGCCCGATGATCCCATGCAACTGCCGATGACATTGGGGCACACTACAAAATAGCGGTCGGTATCAATTGGTTTTCCGGGGCCGACCATGCGCGTCCACCAGCCGGGCTTGCCTGTCACCGGATGGTCTGACGCGACATATTGATCGCCGGTCAGCGCATGGCAGAGGAGGATCGCGTTTGAGGCGTCGGCGTTCAGCGTGCCATAGGTTTCATAGGCAAAATTCACCGGCGCGAGCACACCCCCGCCGTCGAGCGCAAGCGGCCCGGCAAGGGTGATGTGGCGATCTGGGCCGAAGGGCGCGTCATCCGACATGGAGGCGGGGCTAGGGGCGCAGGGCCTCCATTGTCAACCGGTCTAGCAACGGCCCGGTTTGACCGCCCCCCGGCACAAGTCTATGGGCGCAGCCCATGACAGCACCGCAACCCAAGCCCTGGATCATGGACATTGCCCCGTATATTCCGGGCAAGTCCAAAACCGATGACGGCCGAAAGGTCGCCAAACTCTCGTCGAACGAAAATCCGCTCGGCACAAGCGAGGCCGCCCGTGCGGCCTTTGCGCGCCATGCGCATGATCTGGAACGCTACCCCGATGCGAGCGCGGCGGACCTGCGCGACGCGATTGCTGCCGCCAACGGGATTGATCCGGCGCGCATCATCTACGGCACTGGTTCCGACGAAGTGCTGCACCTTGCCGCCGGAACGTTCGCAGGGCCGGGGGATGAGATCATTTTCGTGAAGTACGGTTTTGCCGTCTACGAAATCGCGACGCGTCGCGTGGGGGCTGTGCCGGTGATCGCGCCCGACAAGGATTATGCGACGGATGTCGATGCAATCCTCGCCTGTGTGACCGACAAGACGCGCGTCGTTTTTGTGGCCAACCCGAACAACCCGACGGGCACTTACTCTCCCAAGTCCGAGATTGCGCGGCTGCATGCAGCGCTGCCCGAAGATGTGCTGCTCGTGCTCGACCATGCCTATGCCGAATATCTCGCACCCGAAGATGATGATGGCGGCTTGGAGCTGGCGCGAACCGCCTCCAACGTTCTCGTCACGCGCACCTTTTCCAAAATCTATGGTCTGGCCGCGGAGCGGGTGGGCTGGGGCTATGCGTCGGCAGACATCATCAACGCGATGCACCGCATCCGCGCGCCGTTCAGCTTTTCGATCGCCGCCCAAGATGCCGCGATCGCCGCTGTTCAGGACACGGACTTTGTCACACGTAGCCGGGACCATAACAGCAAATGGCTCCGCTGGTTTGCCGATGAGATTGCCAAGCTCGGCAATGCGGGCCTGCGTGCCGTCCCCAGCAAGGCCAATTTCCAGCTGGTGACCTTTGAAGGCGCGGTGACGGCCGAGGCCGCTTATCACGGCCTGATGGACCATGGCTTTATCGTCCGCTGGCTGCCGGGGCAGGGCCTTGGCAATGGCCTGCGCATCACCATCGGGACCGAAGAGGAAACCCGTGGGTTGATCGCAGCACTCCGCAAGATTGTTGGGGCTGACGCCTGATGCTGCCCTTTGCGCGCGTATCGATCATCGGCCTTGGGCTGATCGGCTCTTCGGTCGCACGCGCCGTGCGGGCGAACATGCCGGGCGTTACGCTTTCCGGCTTTGATGCGGACCCCGAAACCCGCGAGACGGCCCGCGCGCTCAAGCTGGTCGATGACATGGCCGACACGCCCGGTGGCGCCGTCACCGATGCCGAACTCGTCATCCTGTGCGTGCCCGTCGGCGCGATGGGCGCTGTCGCCGCCGAGATGCGCGACGAGCTTCCCGCCGAAGCCTTGGTGAGCGATGTGGGATCTTCCAAGGCCGCGATCCTGACCGCGCTGCAAGAGGCGCTGCCCAACCATGCCATCATCCCCGCCCACCCGGTTGCGGGCACAGAGCGGAGCGGGCCGGAAGCAGGCTTTGCATCGCTGTTCCACAACCGCTGGTGCATCCTAACGCCCCCCGCCGATGCTGACCCCAATAAGGTCGCGCAGTTGTCTGCCTTTTGGGAGCGGCTGGGCGCGAATGTGGACATCATGGACGCCCCGCACCATGACTTGGTGCTCGCCGTCACGAGCCATTTGCCGCACCTCATTGCCTACACCATCGTCGGCACGGCATCCGATTTGGAATCCGTCACCCGGTCTGAAGTCATCAAATATTCAGCGGGCGGTTTCCGCGATTTCACACGCATCGCCGCGTCCGACCCGACCATGTGGCGCGATGTATTCCTGTCCAACAAGGATGCGGTGCTGGAAATGCTCCAGCGCTTTTCGGAAGACTTAACCGCCCTCCAGCGCGCCATCCGCTGGGGCGATGGTGACGCGCTGTTCGATCTGTTCAGCCGCACCCGCGCCGTGCGCCGCAGCATCATTGAGGAAGGGCAGGATGATGACCGGCCCGACTTTGGCCGGTCAGACCATTAGGGTTTACGCAGAAGTCCGCAAACTCACTTAAAACCGCTCGTCCTGAGCCTGTCGAAGGACTGCCCTTTACTGGACACGACGGCCCAAAGAAGGACAGCCCTTCGACAAGCTCAGGGCAAACGGACGTGATTGACGCTTCCCCAATCCTCAATCGTTCAGCGCATTGATCGCCGCATGCACCCGCGCTTCAATCTCGTCGCGCGGCAGGCCCGGGGGAATGGGTTCCCCGACCTTCACCGTGACCACGCCGGCCTGCTTCACAAAGCGATGCGGCCAGACCTTGCCTGAATTCAGCGCCACCGGAATGACCGGGAGGCCGAGGATCTTGTAAAGCCCCGCCAGCCCTGCGCGCAGCGGCGGCCTCTCCCCATGGGGCACGCGGGTCCCTTCGGGAAACAGGATGATTGGGCGTCCGGACTCCTTGGCGCGTTTGGCCTGCGCAATCATCCGGCGCATCGCGGCGGCCCCGGCTTCGCGGTCGACACCGATGGATCCATGCGCGCGCGCTGCATAGCCCCAGCCGAACAGATCAAGCAGTTCCTGTTTCATGACGACGACGGGCTTGCGGAAGAGTGCGAGCGTCTCAACCGTTTCATACATCGATTCATGTTTGAAGACGTAGAGCGCTTGGCCGTTGTCGAGCGTCCCGATGACGTGCGTGTGGATGCCCAATATCCAGCGGGCACAGAGGCGGTGCCACAAAGCCCAATTGCGCGCGCCGCGGATCGTCGCTTTCTCTCCAAAGGGAACCATCAGCGCGGCAATACCGACCACGATCACGCTGCCGGGATAGAAAATGAGCGCAAAGAGGATCGAACGGATCACCGCGATCACAGCAATTCTCCCGCCTCCAGCGCAATGAAGCGCGCGACGAGCTTGTTATATTCCTTGAACAATTGGGTGAGGCTGGGGCTGCTGCGCACGGCATCCCCCGTCACGCGCACATCCGACCCAAGGGCATGATCCAGTTCCATCTTCGCACGCCGCATATGCCAGTCGCTGGTGACGAGGCGGACAGATTTATAGTGCCGCGCCTTCACCCAGCGGGCCGTTTCGCGCGCGTTGGAGATCGTGTCGACCGAGGCCTTGTCGAGATCAATGCAGCAGCGCGAAATCTTGGCGGGCACCTTGCGCAGCACTTCAAATTCAGTGCGGCGGACAGTCGGATCAACGCCGGAGACGAGCATACGCTTCGCTTTCCCCGCCTCAAGCGTCTCCAAGCCCCGCTCAAATCGGCCAACGCCGCCGGTCAACACAACAACGGCATCGGTTTTGCCAATGTCGGACGGGCCGGGCAGAAAAATGGCAAACCCGACAAGCCCGAGAAACCAGGCAACAAAGGCAAGAGCAAGCAGACGTCGGATCATAGGATGCGCCTTAGCGCGGAAAGGATCGTCGTGCGCGCCGCAATCGTTGCCAGTCCGGCACTGACGACAGGCATGAGGAGCAGAAACAGCCAACCGGCCCAGCCAATGCCGACCGACCCTAGCAATTCCGACCCGACCGCCGCCAGCCGACCACGCAGCAGCAGCATGGTGATCAGCGCGGCTGCAAGGCCAAGGCCTGCGCCAAACAGGGCATCCAGCGCAATGCGCCGCTGGAACAACTGGGCAATTTGCGCATCGGTGGACCCGAGCAGATGCATGACTTCAATCGTTTCCCGGTGCGTGTTGAGCGCACTGCGCGCCGCCAGCACGACGATCGACAACGTGGCCCCGCCCATCAGCACAACCAGCATCCAGGCAAGGAACGTCAGCGACCCCAGCAGGCGGGTGAGTGGCCCGAGCCATTGGGCGTGCGCTTCTACCCGGGCGGAGGGGGCAACGGCGACAACGGCGGACCGCATCGAGGCAAAGGCGCCCGGTGCGGTGCTGTCGATGGTCGCATCCACCAAGGTCGGCACGGGCAAGTCTTCATCCAAAGCTTCTGCGCCAAACCAAGGCTGGAGCAGGGCTGACACCTCTGCATCAGGGACGCGGCGGAAGCTTTGGACACCCGTCATCCGTGCCAGTTCTTTCTCGACAGCCGCCGTCTGGGCGGCGCGCTTCTGCGGATTGGCTTCAACGATCTGGATGGTGACACGACCGGCCAAATCTGCATCCAACCCCGTGGCGGATCGGGCAAGCGACAGCCCGGCCGCCGCCGACAGGATGGTCAGGAACATGATGATCGCGATGACCCAGGGCATCGGCCCCGCCATCCGCCCCTCTGGCAGCAACCGCGCCTCATGCGGCGGAGCCTTCAGAAAGGGGATGTCGATCTTGTCGAAGTCCAGCTTCATACCGCCACCGGTTCCCGCAAAGGCGGGTTGCGCAGCGTGCCCGTGGGGTCCGGCAGTTGGCCATCAGCCAGCCGCATGATGTGGGCGCCGGGAATGCGGTTCAACAAATGCAAATCGTGGGTCGCAACGACAATGGTGGTGCCGAGCTGGTTGAGCGCTTCAAACAATCGCAACAGACGCGCAGCCATATCGGGGTCAACGTTACCGGTCGGTTCGTCCGCCACGAGAACATCGGGCCGCGTGATGACGGCGCGCGCAATGGCCACACGCTGCTGCTCCCCGCCGGACAGCGTCGCCGGTCGCGCCGATGCCCGATCCCCCAGCCCGACCCAGTTGAGCATTTCGCGCACCGTATGGTCGATGTCCTTTTCCGCCACGCCCGACACCCGCAGGGGCAGCGCAATGTTATCAAAGGCCGACAGATGCGGGACCAGGCGGAAATCCTGAAACACCACGCCGATGCGCCTACGATACAAAGGCAGCTTATCACGCGGCATCGTGACCATATCATCCCCGAACAGGCGGATGAGGCCGCGGCTGGGCCGCTGGGAGAGATAAAGCAGCTTCAATAGCGATGTTTTGCCGGCACCTGAGGGTCCGGTCAGGAAGTAAAAGCCGCCCTTGGCCAGCGAAAAGGTGATGTCGGACAAGGTTTCGGCACCGGTGCCGTAGCGCAATCCTACATTTTCGAACTGGATGATGTGCGACATCTGTCCGGTTTACGCCTTGTTGCCCGCCCTGCAAGCGTTCCTAGACCGGGATCGCTTCAAGAGGAATATCCTGACGCGCAAATCGCGGTCTCATCTTCAGATTTGCACGGCTTGTTGCCAATCCGCCCCTCTTTACCCTGTCAGACTCTTGCAAGGAGGCCATAAAGGGTGCTTAGAAGCGCACTCCGTTTAATTGGAACCGCCCGGCCGATGATCCTGACCTGCCCCGCCTGTTCGACGCGCTATCTTGTTCCCGATACCGCGATCACCGGCGCTGGCCGCCAGGTCCGTTGCGCCTCGTGCAAGCACAGCTGGTTCCAGCCTGCGCCGACACCGGTTCAGGCCCCCTCCGCAGAGCTGCCACTGCCCCCGCCGGCCCCGCCGCAAATGCCCGTGCCGCCAGCCCCGCATATTGGCGGACAACGCGACCTGCCGGATACGCCGCCGCCGCTTGGCGCCCGGCCCGAGCCGGAGCCCAGCCCCGAACCCATGGCGGAACAGCGCGACAGCGTGGATATGTTTGCGCCCGAAGCGCCCTTCCGCCCCCGCCGCAACCCGGCCAAGCGCTGGACCATCGCGGCCGCCGCGGCCGCTGTCCTCCTGCTCGGCGGCATTGGCGCGATCCAATTCTTCGGCACACCCAATATTGCGGCAAAGCTTGGCCTGTCCGGCGCGACGGCTGACGTGCCTTTGCTGCTGGAAGTGCCGCGCCGTCCCGAACGACGCCTGCTGGAAAGCGGCAATGAACTCTTCGCCATTTCGGGCAAGGTCGTGAACCCAACCAGCGATGAACAGCGCGTGCCAGATATTCTGGCCGAGCTGCGCGACGGGCAGGGCCGTGTTGTCTATGGCTGGACGATCACACCGCCTAAGCGGAAAGTGCCTGCCAAGGGGTCGATTGATTTCAACAGTGCTGAAGTCAATGTGCCGCGCGGCGCCAAGGAACTGAACCTCAGCTTTTCAGGGACCTGAGGCGCGTTCGCGTCAGCCAGAAGAACCGGCCTGAATTGAGCGCAGCGGCGGCCACCATGCCGAGTCCGGAGGCCCAGACAAGTGCAAAGGGCCCATAGCCCATCTGCACAAGCCACCAGCCCAACACGCCGGTCACCCCGAAAAAGGCGACAATGCCGTTCAGCCCGGCGGCCACCTGATCCCCGATGGACCGCAGCGCGAACATGAAGATGACCTGCAACCCGTCAAACAGGATGAAGGGCGCCCAGACCGCCAACATACTGACCGCAAGCAAATGGACCGGCGCTTCTGCCGGAAAGGCTTGGGCAATGGGCCCACCCAGCGCAATCAGCACGACAACAAGACCGCTCATCACCGTCAGCGTCAGCAACGCCGCCAGCAGCGTCCGGTAGCGCGCCGCTTCGGGCCGCCCTTCGCCCACCGCATTGCCCGCACGCACTCCAGCGGCAGAGCCAAAGCCGAGCGCAACGCCAAAGGTCACATTGTGGATCGAAAAGACGATCTGAAAGGCGTGGCTCGTCACATCGCCCAATTGGGTCGACAGGGCGATGAGCCAGGAAAAACCTGCCAGTTCGAGGCCGGAGGCCAGCGCCGGCACAAGCCCGAACCGGCAAAGCGCCAGCGCACCCGGAAGCGCCTTCTGCCAGACAGACAGCGCCACTTTGCGCAGACCGCGCTCCATTTGGTCCGGCACCTTCGAGGCCGCCCAAAGGATCGCAAACGCCCCGACCCAGAGCGAGATTGTTGTCGCGAGCGCCGCGCCAACCGCGCCAAGAGCCGGAAGACCCAGTTGTCCGGTTGCCAATATCCAGGCCAGCACGGCGTTGAGCGGCAGGGTCATCATGTTGACCGCCATCACCCGGCGCGGATGGCTGATCCCTTCCAGAAAGTTGCTCGCCGCGATGAGGATCAGTTGCGGTGGAAAGGCAAAGGCCATGACGCGGACCACATCAGCCGAAATGCCGAGCACAGTGTCGGACACACCCAGCAGGCGCAGCAGTCCTTCGGCAAAGACGAACAGGATGAAGCCGCCGACCAGACCGACCAGCGCCCCCAGCACCAATCCTTCGCGGTACACCTCTCCTGTGCGGGGCTTGTCCTTCGCGCCATCGGCCTGCGAGGCAAAAACGAGGATACCCGAAAGCCAGCCCACCGCCGCCATCAGTGTAACGAAGGTCACAGCGCGGCTGCCGCCAAAAGCCGACACTTCATGCGTGCCCGTATCCCCGACGACGACAACGTCCGTCACCTGAAGCAGAGTCCAGTTGAGACTGGTCAGCATGACAGGCCATGCAAGCGCAAGGATGCGGCGCGCTTCCGGTTTCCAAGGCTCGGCTTTCATGTCCATCCGCCCGACATAGCCGGTCCCGCAGGCAAGTAAATCGCGCGTCTCCGCCCTGCACACTTAATGGGTTAAAGCCATTGCCTGCCCGGAAAGCCTCTGCTAGAGGCGCGCCCTGTCCGTTGCTCGGAACCCTTGGTTGTGCGGCAATGCTCGGAAAAAATGTGCGGCCGTGGCGGAATTGGTAGACGCGCAACGTTGAGGTCGTTGTGGGCGAAAGCCCGTGGAAGTTCGAGTCTTCTCGGCCGCACCATTTTCAAGAGACAGACAGGTGAAAACGGCCCCGTTGCAGCGATGCACCGGGGCCGTTTTGCATTTGCGGCAGGAGGGCACTGCTGCCTTAGGGAACAGACGCCGTCCGCAGGTCTGAAGGGTCTGCGGCAGTCACGCCCAGATGGAGGCTCGGTGCCTTGCCACTCACCTGCACATCGCCCGCCAACCCCGCATGGAGGCGCGCGGCATCGGCCGACGCCTTGGCGATTCGCAGGCGATATTGACCGTAAGGCACGCGTTCAAAAAGGAAGTATCCATCAAAGTCACTGCGCGTGCGTGACATGACAATCCCGCGTGCATCCACCAGTTCAAGATCAACCCCTTCAAGGCTGGTCCCGCCCGCCTTGACGAGCGTGCCATCGACTTCGCCTGCCCCTGTCAGACCCAGTTCGACGGTCGCAATCACACCGGGACGCGGCGTGACAACAACGCCGGGGCCGGAAGGGGAAACGAGCGGATCAGGCAGCGAACTGGCATCGACGCCAATCAGCACCGGGCGGAACGCCTCCAGACTGTCGATGACTGTTTCCCCATTGGGATCTGTCAACTGATCCACCGGCACGCGTCCGGCGGCAAGCTGGACTTCAGGCTCAAGCGGTTCATCGGGCTGGCGGATGCCATCGGCATTATTGTCGCGGAAGACGCGCGCCAACACCTGGCCGTGCGTCGCCAGACGCGCGGAAGTCATCCTCAAACCGCCCTTTTTCGTCGGATTTGGCCCGATACTAAAGGTGAGGCCGATGCTCGCTGCAACCGAACCGTCGGTTGCCACCTCGGCATTGCCCGACAGCGATAGCCGTTCAAACTGACGCGCATAGCCCAGCCCCGCACGCGCACGGTCCATCATCCGGTCATAAGACAGGTCCGCGCGCCATTGTGACGCGTTCTTGCCATCGCCTTTGCCGGCCCATTCAGTGATCAGGCCAAAGCTGCGGAACCGGCTGTGCGGGGACACGTCGAAGCGCGCATCGCCGCGCAGCCGGAACCGGCCGACGCGGGCGTTCAGCAATATGCCGGTATCCATTTCCATCGGCGGATCTGGCCCGACCGGGCGCTTGTCCTGCCGCATGTCGACTTCGGCTGTGATAGAATAGCGGCTGAAGCTGGTGGAAACGCGGCCACCCACCTCCAGCGTATCATGGCCATTGTCGCGGGCGGTGTAACGCGCCTCGGCATGGACCGGCACCACCGACCGCCCGACCTTGAGGCCATGATCGAGCGAGAGTCGGTGCAAGCCTTGCACCCCGCGCTGAACACGGTCGGAGCGGAATCCGCCCATGACATTGGTGGTTTCCGCACTGATATAGGTCCGGCCAAGTTCGCCAAGCATATGGACGGAAAGAACACTGCCGCCCTTCAGATCAGTTGCGCCGGAAAGTTGCGCCAGCACGGGACCGACCGCTTGGCGCAGCGCGGCTTCCACAAAGTTGCGCCGGCCAACTTCCTTCACGAAGAGGTTATGGTAGCTCGCCGATACCGAGGTGCGCGTCGACAGCCCCCGTTCCAACCCGAAGGACCCCCGCCACCGGTCGGTCCCGAATTGCGGGCCACTGGGCAAGCCGATAAGATCGCGGCCATCCTGATTGATCCCGGCCCAATACCAGGTCTGGCGCGGCGGGATGCTGTCTGGCCCGACCGACAGAATTTTTTGTTCCCGCCGGATCTGGCCCTGCGGCCCATAGAGCACAATTTCAAACCGGTTCTGGCCATAGAGCAGCGGCACATCGAGAAACTCATACCGCCCGTCGGCCCGGTTGAGCGCGACATTGAGCAGCTGGCCATTGCGATAAAGTTCAGCATCCCAGCCTGACGGCAATTCTCCCCGGAAATCGGTGCGGTCGAAGTTTTCAGGCCGGTCAAGCGGGCGGTTGCTGAGCATCGCACCGCGACCGATCGAAGATTGTGCGGAAAGCCCCGATGACAGACCCAGCACATCGCCAATAGCGACCTGCGTTGCGTTCAACGGACCGAGCAGCTTGCCATCGGGATCATAACGATAGCCGCGCAGGCGCAGCGATTCCGGAACACCCTTGCGGTTGGAGGCAAGCCGCGCATCATAAGCGATGGGGCCAGCTTCGCCGCTGGCATAGAGTTCAAACTGGATGTCCGTCTTGGCACCATGGCCGCGTTCCCGCAGCCCGCCGATGGAGACATTCGCGTCCACGGACGGTGTCTTGATCCCGCGATAGGCAACGCGGCTTTGCGGCAGCGCCTTGAGATCAAAGGTGGAGGCGGGGCGGATCTTGGCGGCCCGCGCTTTGCGTTCGGCAGACAGTTCGACCGGAAGCTTGGTATCAGACTTGATGACGAGGATCGCGTTCGACAGGTCTGGATTGAGCGCAACGCCAAGCCAGTTGGACAGCTGCGGCGTCGCCACGCACCAGCCTTCGGGCGCATCATAAATGGCGCCTACAGGCAGTTTGGTCGTCTTGTTCACGATTTGTACCGTGTTGGCCTCGCGATCAAGGGTGAGTGTCCGGCTTTCGTTGAAGATCCAGCCTGTTGCGCGGCGCAACTTTTTGTCGACGCGGACGGGAAGATCGAGCGCCATGACCATATCGGCCATGTCGACGCACACACCGGCGGGGGTCTGATAACCGCGCACACCATCGCCCAGCCGATACTGGCCCAGGCGGAGTTCAAAGAGGACAGCGTCATCCGCATTGGGTTTCCAAACGGCATCAGCCCGCGCAAGCGCGGGCTGGCCGAGGGCGCCAATCGCGACAAAAGCCGCGATCCAACGCCTGAATTTGGAAATGAGGGGACGCATGGAGAAGATCCGGGGTCGAACCCGCCCTTAACGAATGACCGTCTGGGTTTCCGCGATCACGCGGCCCCCGGCATCGGCTTCTTCAAGATATTGAACGGTCGCCGGGCCGGCGAGCTGGGCGGCGGTTTGCGTATCAATGGGAAAACTCACCGCGCGCTTGTTCACTTCCGGGTAAACGGCCACGCCGCGCACCTCGAAGACAGGCGCCGACTTGCCCGGCTTCAACACGCGGATGCGGCCATAGGTGGAGCGGCTGCCTTCACGTGACAGCGACATCGTCAGTTCCGGCTGGCCGGTCGACCGGTCAATACGGGCATCTCCGATCGCCGCCGTCGCCTTGAGCGCGCCTTTGCGGATGATGACGGGAATGGTGACGCCGTAAATCGGTGTGAGTGCAATGGAGAGGCCGGACTCGGTCGTCTGGGTTTCCGTAACCGAGCGTGCGGTCGGGATGGCGCGGAACAGCATGTGGACGCGATATTCACCGTCCGGCAGATCCGCCGGGGAGCGGACACCAATGCGAATGGCCTGGGGCTGATTGGGCGCCAACTCGACACGGCGTGGCGCATAGGTGATCATGCTGAGCGCCTGTGCTTCGGCAGCCGTCGCCTTTTCCGGCTCGACCTCGTCCAGCGTGCCGTCGGCGTTCATGCGCCGCACTTCCAGCGAGACGCGGTAGGTCGCGGGCACGCTATCGATGTTATTGAGGATGACCTCTGTACCCCGCGCGCCATCCAGAACGACACGCGTCGGCGCGACGAGCAAATCGCCGGCCGCCTGCGCAGGGGCAGCAAGAACCAGCGCAACAAGGCCGAGGCCGGACATAAACTTTGGCAAACGCATAAACTTTCCCCGAAAAATTCTCTGGGCACAACGCAACTCGCCCATGACACGGACTTACATCCATTATGGTTTCATCTTTGCTAACCACGGGGGCGGGAAATGCGCGGGGCGCACGCTGGGCATAGAAAAAGGGCCCGCCGGATGTACCGACGGGCCCTCCTCCTCTGGTTCCCGAAGGAAGAGACTTACTGATAGTTGACGGTCACCGTGAAGGTACCGGCATAAGCGCCAGCTGCCTGCGACCCACCAACGTTCAGCGTACCGCCGACCGAGAAGGCATCAGCCGCTGTACCAGCGAGCGTCAGCGAGGCTGCGCTCGAGTTCAGCGTTGCGCTCATCGTCGCGCCGCCCGTTTCCGTGAGTGTCACCGAACCCGGAACCGTCACGCCGACGTTCATGCCGGTCGCACCGGCAACCGAGAAGCCAGCCGCTGTCGTCGCGCCCGAGCAAACAAGCGTCGTGGCGCAGGTGCGTCCGCCGCCCGTTGCAATCGTCACAGCGCCGCCACCGGTGCCGATGGCAACCGTGCCGAACTGCAGGTCCGACGTGTTGGTGACGGTCACCTGCTGCAGGATCGTCGCACGCGCCGTGCCATCAGCCGTTGCTGCATTGGCAGCGCCCGAAACCAGGCCGAGCGCCAGAACCGAACCGGCAGCCACGGACTTGAGAGTACGAATGTTCATTCTAATGTCCCCTAGATAATTCACGCTTCTTCCCGAGTGCGACCTCGCCCCACTCCGGAATACGTTTTGCTCCATAATGGTTTGAATATGTCCTTCCGCTCTTGGTTAACGGCTAGGGAAGGTTTGAAGGGGATTTACTCATATTCGACGCTGATCGGCACAGAGCCCCGAAAAGCCCCGCTTTCTCCGCCCTTTAGCACCATCTTACCGCCAAAGGTGAAGCGCAGCTGGCCATGTTCATTCAGCGTTGGTGCAGGCGGAAGGTTGCTCTGCATTTGCACCACTTCGGCGATATCTCCGGTGGTTGACTGGAGTCGGACGCGCGCAGGCAAATCAATGCGGACGTGCGCAAAGGGCGCGCCTGTGATCAGTGCCGTGCCGGTCAGCGCCATGCCGCCCAGATCCGCAAGCGCACCTGCAACGCGGCGGGTGCCCGATTTGGGATCCAGTTCAACGGCCCCGCCGCCCGCGCCCTGCGCCACGCGGCCAAGGTCCAGCGCTGTCTCAATCTCAATCCGCAGAGGCACAGTCGGACGACCGCCTTGGGACAAACGTTCCGGCTGCGGCGCACACAGGCGACATGATTCGGCAACCGCTGGCGCAGACGCCGCAAAGAACAACCCAACCAAGATGCTGATCCGGATCATGAAACTTTGCATACTGCCCAAGCTTCAAGAAACTGCTAACCAAGGTCTTTCCCATTTGGGTCATAAGCGCGACAGACGCAGAGCGAGGATCAATTGACGGATATTGTCCCCCGGATTGTGGGGCTCGCTACGGCACGTCCGACGCAGGATATCCATGCCGCCTTTGTTGGTTGGGCGGAAAGCCGCATCGAAAACGACCGGGAACGCGCCGTGTTTGCCCGCATGGCCAGCCGGTCGGGGATCGCGCACCGCTTTGCCGTCCTCCCGCCAACACCAGACGGGGGCTCCCCCGTCTCGCCCGGCGGCTTTTATGCAGGCGACGACCCAACAACAGCGGCACGCATGGCGCTCTATGCTGAACACGCCCCCGCGCTTGCGCTTCAGGCCATTGCCGGACTTACCCAAAGCCTCTCCACCGTCACGCACCTTGTCGTGGCGAGTTGCACGGGCTTTGTCGCCCCCGGCGTCGACCAGATCATTGCCCGCCAATTGGGGCTCTCCCCCTCTGTGGAGCGGCTGCTCGTCGGCTTCATGGGCTGTTATGCCGCCGTCACGGCGCTGCGCAGCGCGGCGCACATCGTCCGGTCCCAACCCGATGCCCGCGTGCTTGTGGTGACGGTCGAGCTCTCCTCGCTCCATCTCAACAGAACGGGCAACATCGAATCGTTGCTCGCCATGCTCCAGTTCGGCGATGGCGCCGCAGCAGCCTTGGTCTGCGCTGACGGGCCCGGCCTGTCGGTCGAAGCGCCCTTTGCAACGACATTGCCCGAGTCGGAGGATCTGATTCGCTGGGACATTGGAGACAATGGCTTTGAGATGCACCTGTCCGGCCAAGTGCCGGGCCGCATTGCGGATGCGCTGCGCGACCCGGCCTTGGTCACAACATTGGCGGGGGGTGCGCCTGCCGATGTTGACGCCTGGGCCGTTCATGCAGGCGGCCGATCCATCCTTGATGCAGTGGAACAGGGCCTGTCGCTTGCACCTGATGCCTTGAGCGCGTCGCGCCAAGTGCTGCTGGAAGGCGGCAACATGTCCTCCGCCACCCTCATGTTCGTGCTGGCGCGCATGATGGAACGGCCTGTGTCGCGCGGTGTGGCGCTTGCCTTCGGGCCGGGGCTGGCCGCTGAAGGCTTCCGCTTCCGGACTATCGCCTGATGCTCGAGACGCGCGCCCTTGCCGAAGAACAAATGGATGCCGAGGACCTCGACCCCGCCATCTATGCCCGCGTCCTCAAAGATCTGGCGCAGGTCAACACAGTCACCATGGCGCGGCGGCCGACATTGGCCTTTCTGAACCGGGTCACGGCGCGCAGCAGCACCCCTTTGCGCATTCTCGACGTCGGTTTTGGCGATGGAGACATGCTGCGGCGTATCGCCCATTGGGCCAAAGCGCGGCACCAATCGGTCGAACTGGTCGGCATCGACCTCAACCCCCGCAGCGCTGAGGCGGCCATGACGCGCACATCGGCCAGCCTGCCCATCACCTATCGCACCGGCGACTATGCCGATCTGGCCGGGGAGCCTTGGGACGTCATCCTCTCCAGCCTTGTGGCGCACCATATGACGCACGACCAATTGGTCACCTTCCTGCGCTTCATGGATCAGCATGCCAAGCGTGGCTGGTTCATCAATGATCTGCACCGCCACGGCTTTGCCTATGCGGGCTATCCTCTGCTCGCACGGATATGCGGCTGGCACCGGATCGTTCGGGAAGATGGCACGCTCTCCATCGCCCGGTCCTACCGCCCTGCCGAATGGCCGCCTCTCCTTGCCGAAGCCAAGATCCAGAACGCCCGCGTCTTCCGCACCTTCCCTTTCCGGCTATGCGTCGAAGCGATCCGATAATCATCGGCGCCGGCCCCGCCGGTTGTGCCGCTGCGATCACGCTCGCCAAGGGCGGCGCGCGTCCGCTGATTCTTGAGCGGTCGACCGAAACAGGCGACGCCCTGTGCGGCGGCTTTCTGAGCTGGCGCACGATCAAAAGCCTCGAACGGCTCGGCGTGTCGCCAAACGGCCATCCAGTCGATCATCTCACCGTCTTTTGGGGCGACCGCTCGACCTCTGCCCCCTTGCCCGAACGTGCGCTTGGACTGTCCCGCCGCGCGATGGACACTGCGCTGTTGTCCGCCGCTGTGCAGGCAGGCGCAGGGCTAGAACGTGGCGTCATGGTGCGGCATCTGGACGACCTCGCGGACCGGACAGACACGGTTTTTCTGGCGACCGGCAAATATGATTTGAAAGGCGCCGAGCGCCCCCGCACCGCCCGTGATCCCGCCATGGGCCTGCGCGTCCGCCTGCCCGCCAGTGCGGCGCTCACCCAGCTCGTTGGCGCGGCCATTGAGCTGCACATGTTTGACCGTGGTTATGCCGGGATTGAGCTTCAGGAAGATGGCAGCGCCAATATCTGCCTTGCTTTGCGCAAGTCGCTGCTGACCGAACATGGCAGGGACCCGCGCGGCCTTCTCCAAAGCCTTGGCCGCAGCCATCCCGCCTTTGGGGCGCGGCTGGACAGTCTGACCGACACGACACCCATCGATGCCATCGCCGCCGTCCCTTATGGCTGGCACGCGCGCCAGACAGTGCCCGGCCTGTTCCGCATTGGGGATCAGGCTGGCGTCATTCCGTCACTCGCGGGTGAAGGCAATGGCATTGCGCTTGCCAGTGGGCGCAGCGCCGCCGAAGCATTTCTGGCGGGCGGGCGCGAAGAGGCGCCCCATTGGCAGGCCCGTTTCGGGCGGCAGAGCGGGCGGCCCATCGGACGCGCAACGGCCATCTGGCATACCTCTGAATTCGCCATGGGGCGTGGCCTCATCCTGCTCGCCTTATCGCTTTTTCCGAAGCTCGGCCCTGCCATGGCCAGCGCCACGCGGATTGAGGCTTGAAGCACAGCCGCAGAACGCCCAGACTAAGATCATGGAAAAGCTTCTTCTCACCGACGACGAATGGCGCGCGCGCCTCACCCCCCAACAATTTGAGGTCCTCCGCCATGCGGGGACGGAGCGGGCCTTTTCGGGCGCACTCAACGCATGCAAAGAGGATGGCGTCTATCGCTGCGCCGGATGCGGGGCAGACCTGTTCCTGTCCGACACCAAATATGACTCCGGCTCGGGCTGGCCCAGCTTTTACGCGCCCGTCACGACAGATGCGGTGACGATGGTGGAAGACAAGACGCACGGCATGACGCGCATCGAAGTGCTTTGCGCCCGCTGTGACGGGCATCTGGGCCATGTCTTTCCCGATGGCCCGCAGCCGACCGGGCTTCGCTTTTGCATGAACAGCGTCTCGCTCGATTTTGACGGTGGCCATGACGACTGACTTGGGCAGGCGCACGCAGCGCCTTGCCGCGAGTCCCGCTGCCGCCTAAGAAGGCCAATACATGGCCAGCAAGCGTCCCAAATCTGCCCCTGCGCCCAAGGAACGTGGCCTGTTCGCCCGCATGTTCCGCTGGGGCTTGGTGCTTGGCGGTGTCCTGCTGGTCGGCCTGTTGTCCGCCATCGGCTTTGCTTATTCCTCGCTGCCTGATTTCGGGGAGCTGCGAACGCGCGAGTCGCTCGGCCAGGTCATTCGTGTCCGCGATACAACGGGACAGGTGATCCTCTCGCTCGGGCCAATCTATGGCGAATGGATCGATTATCGCGACATTCCCGACGTCATGGTGGACGCCATGGTTTCGGTGGAGGACCGACGCTTCCGCTATCACCCGGGCGTAGACCCCATCGGCCTTGCCCGTGCGGTGCAGGTCCGCCTGACGCGGGGGCATTTCGCGCAGGGCGGATCAACCATCACCCAGCAGCTGGCCCGCAACCTCTTCCTCACCAACACACGCACCTTTGGCCGTAAGGGGCGCGAACTGGTCATCGCGATGGCCATGGAGGCCAAATACTCGAAGGATGAGATTCTCGAGCTTTATCTGAACCGCGTCTATTTCGGCGGTGGCGCTTACGGCATTGATGCCGCCTCCCGACGTTTCTTTGATCACCCCGCCAAAAAACTAAGCCTTGAAGAGGCGGCGATCATCGCCGGACTGGTCAAGGCCCCGTCCAACTATTCGCCGACGGCCGACGCGCAGGCCGCCCTTGGCCGGTCCAAAGTAGTGCTGGGCGTGATGGCAGATGCCGGGGTCATTACGACGCAGCAAGCCGCCATGGCGCGACCCGAATCAGTCAAGCTGGCCAGCCCAGCGCAGCAGAACAGCATCCGTTACTTCACTGATTGGGCCTTGCCGCAGCTGGATGGTCTGATTGAGGAAACCACAGCGCCCATCGACGTCTGGACCACCATTGACCCGTCGATGCAGACCGCGGCGGCGGCGGCCATCAACACCTTCGCCCCTGCCAATGCGCAGGGCGCGCTCGTCGCGCTGGACCGCGATGGCGCGGTGCGCGCCATGGTGGGCGGGCGCGATTATGTGACATCGATCTACAACCGCGCCACGCAGGCGGTGCGGCAGCCCGGCTCTGCCTTCAAGCTGTTCGTCTATCTGTCGGCGCTGGAATCCGGCATGACACCGGAAACCAAGATGATTGACCAGCCCGTCGACATTGGCGGGTGGAGCCCGCGCAACAATTCCGGCCGGAACCTCGGCGAAATGACGTTGCGCACGGCCTTTACCTATTCGATCAACACGATCGCAGCGCAGATCGGGCAGGAAATCGGCACAGGCGCTATTGCGGGCATGGCGCGCAGGCTTGGCATCACCACACCGATCAACACGCAGCCATCGATGGTGCTGGGCACATCGGACGTCCGCCTGATCGACATGACGCGCGCTTATGCCGCCGTACAGGCCAAGGGCAAAGCCGTTGCCCCTTATGGGATCGTCAAGGTGACGTCGGCGTCCGGCGAGCTGCTTTATCAGCGCGCCAAGGAACCGGACCTCCAGCTGATCGACCCCTGGGTGGCTGCTGGCATGACCGATATGATGCAGACCGCCGTCAGCGCAGGCACAGGCCGCGCCGCGCAAATTGGCCGCCCCGTCGCCGGTAAAACGGGCACGACGAGCTCCAATAAAGATGGCTGGTTCATGGGCTTTTCAAGCGGGATCACCACAGGTGTCTGGATGGGCCGCGATGATGCACGTCCCGTGCGCGATCTGCAGGGCGGACGAGCCCCGGCCATGGCCTTTGCCGCGTTCATGCGCACAGCTGTTGCCAAACGCCCGGTCGAAAAGTTCGAAACAGATGTGACCTTGCCGGAGTGGATGCTCGAGACCGACGAGGAAGCCTATCTGGGCGATCAGGGCAATGCCGCGGCCCCGTCCTCCTTCGTGGATGAGAATGGCAATCCAATCGAACCGGCGGCACCTTCAGACTATGATCCCGCAGCAGAAGACGCCGAATATCGCCGCATCATCGATGAGGCCACCCGACGCGACGCGACGCCGGCCCGATCATCTGCGCCGCGCGCCGATCAGTCCCGCCCGAACCAGTGAAGCCGGGCGCCATGCGCGCGCAGCCAGGCGCGTGCGGTGCGCGGGTCCGCTCCAAAAAGCTCTGCCTCAAGACGGTGAAAGGCGCGGCTGTGATCCATATGGACGCGGTGCGCCACTTCATGCGCCACAATCGACCGGCGGACATGGTCCGGCATGAGGATCAGCCGCCAGCTATAGCGGATATTGCCGCTGCTCGAACAACTGCCCCAACGCGCGCGGGGATCACCAACGGACACCTCGGCCACCTCGATATTGGCCGCCCCTGCAATGGCGCGGGTTTCCGCGTCGAGAACCGCCTTGGCCTCCGCCCGCATCCAGCGCAAAAGTCGTGACGCCATAACGTCTTGAGGCCCACCAATGGTCAATCGCTCACCCAAAAGTGCGGGTTTGCGCGGATGCGCCTCTGACCAGTCGAGCTCATAATCCTGCCCTGCAAAGGGCACGGCCATGCCCATTGTGATGGGCCAAGGGTCTGGCAGGCGGGCGCGTTGCCGCTCTATCCAGCCGCGATGCGCCTCCACCCAATCCATCGCCGGACCAAGCGCTGCACGCAGGGGCAGGACAAGGCGGACCGCGCCACTGCGGGGATCGACAGTCAATTTCATCCGCCGCGCTTCGCGTTTGCGAATGATCTCCAGCCCGTCAATGCCCGCTACGGTCACTTGGGCCGTTCCTCCGGCCATTCGATGATGTGATTTTCAAGATCGCCCGCATCAACTTCAGACACCGTCCAGCCGCGCGTTGACATGCCGCGCCTGTGAATCTCCTCCCGGTCCCCGCAAACGAGATGATGCCATTCAGGCAGCGGCAAATTGTTCGCGCGGCGCACATAGCCACAGGTTTCAGGCAGCCAGTCCATCGTTTCCAGCCGCGCCGGGGTCAGCCGGATACAGTCCGGCACCTGGGCAAAGCGGTTGCGATAGTCGGAGCATTGGCCACTGGCCCGATCGAGCAAGCGGCAGGCGACGTTGGTCGGGTAAATCTCCCCCGTATCCTCGTCTTCCAGCTTGTTGAGGCAGCATTTGCCGCATCCGTCACACAGTGATTCCCACTGGGCGCGGTCCAAGGCATCCAAGGGCCGGTCTTCCCAATAACGGTCGCCCGCCATTATCGGACCCAGCGGGCCAGTTCATCCGCAAGGGCCTGCGGTTTGGCGTTCTGCGGCATGATGGCAATCGGCTCCCCCTTGGGACCATAAAGCACAGCAATCCGGGCATGATCGACCAGATAGGCGCCCTGCGCATTGGGCTTTTGCCGCATATAAGCGATGCCATAACGCTGGGCGACGGCATCAATATCCTTCTCCGGCCCGGTCAGCCCGACCATGCGCGGATGGAAGTTGGAGACGAACTCCTTCACGACCGCAGGCGTATCGCGCACAGGATCAACCGTGATGAAGATCGGCACCACCTTGGCGCCGCGCGCTGCGTCCATTTTTTCAAAGGCAGATAGGCCCTGCCCCATGATCTGCACGTCCACCGGGCAGACATCGGGGCAAAAGGTATAGCCAAAATAGACAAGCCGATATTTGCCCGCAAAGTCCGCATCGGTGACGGTCTTGCCGTCCTGATTGGTCAGGCGGAAGGCGCCGCCCATCTTCGCCCCTTCCAAAGGCGGCGGCCCGGCAGGCGCGCCGCCGCAGGCAGACAAAGCAGTCATGGCAAACGCTGCGGCGAGTATCTTGAATTTGTTCATAGTGCGGCTAGCTTTGCTCTGCTACGCGGCGGCGTGCAAGGGACGATTTATCCGCACATTCTGGGGCGTACCGATATGAAAAAATTCATCGCGACTATCATCGCTGCTCTGCTGCTTTGGCCAGCTGTGGCCAGCGCGCAATATTCGGACGGCTATAACTTCCTGAAATCGGTGCGCGAACGCGATGGCGCCAAGGCGACCGAAATCCTCAACAAGCCGGGCAGTGTGATTGTCGACACCAAGGATGTCTCCACCGGAGAGGGTGCGCTGCATATCGTCACCAAGCGGCGCGACACCACCTGGCTGTCCTTCCTGCTGGGAAAGGGCGCCAAGCCCGACATCAAGGATGCCGACGGCAACACGCCGCTGCTTCTCGCCACGCAGATTGGCTATGCGGAAGCAGCGGATCTCTTGCTCAAGCGGCGCGCCACCGTGGACGCCATCAATTCTCGCGGCGAAACGCCGTTGATCTTGGCGACGCAGAAGCGCGATGTCGCAATGGTCCGCTTGCTTTTGGCGGCTGGCGCCAATCCGCGCCGGACAGACCGTGCTGCCGGCATGTCAGCATTGGATTATGCCGCGCGGGACAGCCGCGCTGGCGTGATCTTGAAGCTGCTGCAAGACGCTAAGGCCGCCAAGGCGGCCGCCGGACCGGTCTAAAGTCGGGCGGCGATGCGATCGGCTTAAATATGCTCGCCTGAGAGCCGCTGACAGATGAGATCCAGCTGGTCGAGTGAAGAGTAACCCAGCGTCACGGTGCCGCCGCGCGCGCCATGGGCGATCTGGACCTTGAGACCCAGAATATCCCCCAATTGGCGTTCCAGCGCCTCCAGATCCGGATCCCGCCCGCCGCGCGCCTTAGGGGCGGACTTCGCCCCGGCTTTGGCGCGCTTGGCCAGACGCTCGGTATCGCGCACGGACAGCCCCCGCTCGATCACTTGCCTGGCAATGCCCTCAGGGTCCTCGCACTGGAGAAGCGCGCGGGCATGACCCATGGAGATCTCGCCGGACACCAGCCAACCATGCACGCGCATCGGCAAATTACGCAGACGCATCAGATTGGCGATGTGGCTGCGTGATTTCCCGACGATCCGGCCCAGTTCTTCCTGGCTATGGCCATATTCCTCAATCAGACGGCGATAGGTCTCGCCCTCTTCCCAGGCGTTGAGTTCTTCGCGCTGGATATTCTCCACCAGCGCAATCTCAAGCGCGGTCCGATCGTCAAATTGTTTAACAATTACAGGTACTTGATGGAGGTGTGCCCGCTGTGCAGCACGCCAGCGGCGCTCGCCTGCGACGATCTGATAATGCCCGCCCATATCGCGCACGACAATCGGCTGGAGGACGCCGAGCGCGGTGATCGACTTGGCCAGCTCATCAAGCGCCGCATCATCAAAGTTCCGACGCGGCTGATTCGGCAAGGGCTGGAGGTTGGTGACGGGAACGAGCCGCACGCCATCGGGCACCGCAACCCCGCCATCATTCCGGCTCGGCACGGCGGCCGCCGTCTCAGTCTGGATTTCCCCCAGGAGCGAGGACAATCCGCGGCCAAGGCCCATGGGCCGCTTCTTCGGGGCCTGATCTTCACTCATGCGGCTACTTTCAAGGCGGGCAAACGCCCGATGACTTCGCGGGCGAGCGCCATATAGGCTTCTGACCCCGCACAACGATGATCATAGATCAATGCTGGCAGCCCATGGCTCGGCGCTTCCGAAAGCCGCACATTGCGCGGGATGACGGTCTCGAACACAGCGGTGCCAAGACAGGCGCGGACATCTTCGGACACTTGCTCGGTCAGGCGGTTGCGCCGGTCATACATGGTCAGGACAACGCCCAGGATCGTGAGCGATGGGTTAAACTTGGCGCGAATCCGCTCAAATGTCTGCAAAAGCTGGCTCAAGCCTTCGAGCGCAAAGAATTCGCACTGCAAAGGCACCAGCAGCGATTGCGCGGCGACAAGCGCGTTGATCGTCAGCAGGCCAAGCGACGGCGGACAATCAATGAGGACAACATCCCAACGCCCCTCCGGCGCGGTATCAAGCGCCGTCTTCAGGCGCTGCGCCCGCTGGTCCACCTCAACAAGCTCGATTTCGGCGCCGGACAGGTCAACTGTCGCGGGGACGAGGTCAAGCCGGGGAATCTTGGTTGCGACCACCGCTTCTGTCAGCGTGGCGGCCCCCATCAGCACATCATAGCTCGAATTTTCGCGTTGGCTCTGGCCGACACCAAGGCCGGTGGAGGCATTGCCTTGCGGATCAAGATCAATCAGCAACACGCGCCAGCCAATGGCGGCCATCGCCGTCGCAAGGTTGATCGCCGTCGTCGTCTTGCCGACGCCACCCTTTTGATTGGCAACAGTGATGCGGATCATCGTCTTGCAGCCTTCCTGACGCCCGTCGCTACAAGGATTGCAGCCTCAGAATCCGTCAAACTTGGTTTCACGTGAAACGTCCCTTGCCAGTTATGCTGTGCATTGGCCAGTTCGTCACGCGCCGAACGGCCTTTTGGCAGCAACCAGACCGTCTTTTGTGTGGAAAAGCTGTGGGCGAGATCAAAGAGCTTGGGCAAAGGTGCAAAAGCGCGGGCGCTGATGACGGCAACGGGCGCATGGCGCAACGCTTGTACTTTACATCCAAAGACTTGCGCATTGGGCAAATCCAAGTCCTCAATCACGCGATTGAGGAAGTTTACACGCCCCCGCCGCTCCTCCACCAGATGCACCGGTCGGTCCGAAAGGATCGCAACGACGATGCCCGGCATGCCCGCGCCTGCGCCGAGATCGAGCCAATCGCCGTCGACAGCACCTGATGCCAGCGGGAGCAACTGGGCCGAATCGACAATATGCCGGGTCCAGAACACGTCAAAGGTCGACCGCGCGATGAGGTTCTGTTCCTCCGCACCCTCGAGGACCAGTGTGCGATAACGGTCCAACTTGTCGAGCGTTTCACGTGAAACATCGAGTGTTTCGCGCAGCCAGTCTTGGGCTTCGTCCTCGGTCACGCGGCCACCCGCTTGGCCTGAACAAGGATGGCCGCGAGCGCCGTGGGCGTAATACCCCGCACCCGTTCCGCAGCACCCAGCGTTGCCGGACGGGCAGCCTGCAACCGTTCGACCATCTCATTGGACAGGCCAGGGACGGCGGTGAAGTCCACTGCAGAGAGGGGAATCTTGTCATTGGCCCGCATGGCACGGACTTCGGCTTCCTGCCGCGCAATATAGGGCGCGTAGCGCGCATCCTCGATCAGTTCGGCCAACACAGGCAAGGAGACCGCTGCGAGCGCAGGGCAGAGCGCTATTAGCGCATCAGTCTTGGCATCCACAAACCGCAACCAATCAAACAGGGATTGCGCGTCGGCACCCGCCTTCACCTCCAAACCAGCTGTGCGGAGGTCGTTCGTTGTATAGCGCGTGTCCAAAATCTCACGGCCTCTGGCCCGCTCGGTTTCACGTGAAACAAACCAATCGCGCCGCTGCGCACCGACACAACCGGTCTCCAGAGCAATGGGGGTCAGGCGCGTCGCGGCATTGTCCGCCCGCAACCGCAGACGATATTCGGCCCGCGCCGTCAGCATGCGATAGGGCTCCGTCACGCCCTGCAGAACGAGATCGTCGATGAGCACGCCGATATAGGAGGACGCCCGATCGAGCACGAGCGCGGGACGGCCCAGCGCCTTGGCCGCCGCATTCAACCCGGCCATCAGGCCTTGGGCGGACGCCTCCTCATACCCGGTCGTGCCATTGATCTGGCCCGCACAGAAGACGCCCGGCAGGTCGCGGATTTCCAGCGTGTTGGCCAAAGCGCGCGGATCTATATGATCATATTCAACGGCATAGCCGGGCTGCACGATGTCAACCGTTTCCAACCCAGGCATCGTCCGCAGGAAGGCGAGCTGCACATCTTCCGGCAAAGACGTTGAAATGCCATTGGGATAGATGAGCGCGTCATCCAACCCCTCTGGCTCCAAAAACACCTGATGGCCGTCCCGATCGCCAAAGCGATGGATCTTATCCTCAATAGACGGGCAATAACGCGGCCCCTGCCCCTCTATGTCGCCCGAAAAGAGCGGGGATCGGTCCAACGCTGCACGGATGATGTCGTGCGTCGCCGTGTTTGTGCGGGTGATGGCACACCAGAGCTGCGGCGCAGTGCGGCGCTCGGTCAGGTCTGAAAAGGTCCACGTCTCTCCGTCCGACATCTGAATGTCGAGCCCGGCCCAATTGATCGTCCGGCCATCAAGCCGCGCCGGAGTGCCGGTCTTCAAACGTCCCATCGGCAGGTTGAGCGCGCGCAGCTGCGTGCCCAGCGTGACCGCCGCCGCCTCGCCCACGCGCCCGCCCACATTCCGGTCTTCGCCGCAAAACATCTTGCCGTTAAGGAAGGTGCCTGTCGCGAGCACCAGCGTCGCGCTGGTCAGGGTCTCACCGCTGCCCAGCATAAGCCCGCACAGGCGTCCCTCTTCCAACACGAGTGCGGCGGCCTCACCCTCAACGATGGTGAGATTCTCTTGGTGCTCGAGCATCGCGTGAACGGCAGCTTTGAACAGCTTACGGTCTGCCTGAATGCGCGGGCCCTGAACTGCGGCCCCCTTGGACGCGTTGAGCATACGATAATGGATGGCGGCGGCATCGGCTGCGCGCGCCAATATCCCATCAAAGGCGTCCACCTCACGCACAAGATGGCCTTTGCCCAGGCCCCCAATGGCCGGGTTGCAGGACATCGCACCGATCATGTCGCGCCGGAAGCTGACGAGCGCGGTCCGTGCGCCCATGCGCGCCGCCGCACAGGCCGCTTCACAGCCGGCATGGCCTCCGCCCACCACGATCACATCAAAACTCTGCGTCATGCTTTGCCGCTACGCGCAGGCGGAGAGACGGTCAAATGTGTTTCACGTGGAACGGGACGGTCTGAAACAGAAAAACGGAGCTATTTCCCGATACAAAACGCCCCAAAAAGCGCGTCGAGCATCGATTCGACCCCGGAGCGTCCAGTCAACCGGTCCAACACCGTCCGGGCGACACGGAGTTGCTCGGCGCGAATCAGGGCGTCCTTCGAGGAGGCTGCCTCCGCAACAAGGTCCGCCACTTCCGCCACAATCGTGCGATGACGGGCGTTGAGCGCCAGCGCACCCGGTTGGGGTAAGAGCGACTTTGCCCGGTCGATGAGGATAGTCCGCAACTCGGCCAACCCTTCTCCCGTCCGGACAGACACCGGCAGGCCCTCGGCGCGCGGGGACAGATCCGCCTTGGACGCGACGAGGATCGCACCGGGGGGTGCCGTCGACGCGTCTCCCAGCCAGAGAATGATATCGGCCGCATCTAGTGCCTCGGACGACCGCGCCATGCCGATCGCCTCAACGGCATCGGCGGCCTCCTCGTGCAGACCGGCGGTGTCCACAAACAGAAGCGGCACGCCATCCAGCGAGACGGGCGCTTCAATCCGGTCGCGCGTTGTGCCTGCAATATCGGTCACAATTGCCGCGTCGCGATCAATCAACGCATTGAAAAGACTGGATTTTCCCACATTAGGTGGGCCGCCGAGCACGACCTTTACCCCATCGCGCAGGCGTTCCGCCGGTGGGCTTGCAAGCAGCGCGGCCATCTCCCCTGCCAAACCGAGCAAAGGCGCGGCATCGGGCAGATCATCGGCCACATCGCCTTCATCTGAAAAGTCGAGCAACGCCTCGAGCCGCGCCGATTCGCGCAGCAAAGTGGTTTCCCATGTTGCGACCAGCCGACCCATGCCCCCTTCGGCCAAGGCGAGCGCGGAACGCCGCTGCAATTCCGTCTCGGCCGCGAGCAGACCGGCCAGCCCTTCCGCCTCGGTCAGGTCGATCCGGCCATTTTCAAAGGCGCGACGGGTGAACTCTCCGGCGTCGGCCATCCGGCAGTCGGGAATCGCCCCCAGCGCCGCCAGAACCGCCGCGACAACCGCCCGCCCACCGTGAAGGTGAATTTCTGCCAAATCCTCACCAGTGGCCGTCGCAGGCCCCGGAAACCAGAGCGCCAAACCGTCATCTAAGGTCGCCCCATCCGCGCGCCGAAATCGCCTCAGGCTCGCGCGGCGGGGTTCCGGGAGCGATCCCGCCAACGCCGTGAGCGCAGCCCCCGCCTGCGGCCCGCTGATGCGGACAACGGCGATGCCGGACGGCGGCAACCCGCTGGACAGGGCAAAGATGGTCTCTGAACGCATGACGAAGGCGGAACTGGCGCGCCTAGTCCTTCTTTTTGGGCGTTGACGGGGTCGAGGAGAGGCCCTTCACAAGATCACGCACGAAATCCATGCCCGCGGCACCACCGGGCACCCAGCTGCGGACCATCGTATCCACCATGTCCGGCGTGAGCCCCGTGGTCATGACGTCCTTCATCTTGTCGAGATAGACATCATGGACCTCGGTCAGATCGGGCAGACCCACCAGACGCCGCACCTCTTCGGGCGTGCACTCAACCTCAATATTGAACTTCATGGGCCAACTCCCTTGAGCCATGCGATATTAGCCGCCATCTGTGCGCCATGCACCGCGCATCCGCAACTGCCAGATTCGCAAGCCCCTTGGGCGCCCTGACGCTGCACGCGACGGAGGACTGGCTGACGGGCCTGTCCATCCCACCCTCGGTCGACACCGGCGCGACACAGGGGGATGTCACCCACCCCATCCTCGCCGCCGCCATCACGCAACTGGACGCCTGGTTTGCGGGGCGATTGCACGATTTCGATTTGCCCTTGTCCCCGTTGGACAGCGCGGAAGGGGCGGCATTGCGGGCCGCCATCGCGTCAATTCCTTACGGTAAAACAATGACGTATGGCGAAGTTGCGGCAGGTTGTGGCTCCGTCGCGCGGGCTGTGGGCGGGGCGTGCAAGGCCAATCCCTTTCCCCTCATCATCCCCTGCCACCGCGTGATATCCGCCGCCGGACTTGAATATTATTCCGCTGGCGCAGGTGCCCGCACCAAAAGCTGGCTCCTCGATTTTGAATATGCCAACCTTCCAGACGATCAAAGGACACGACTGCTATGACCATGACGACATTGGGCGATATGAACATCTATGTCGCCGCGCCGGGCACCGCGCCGACCGCCGCGATTATCGTGATTCCAGAGATATTTGGTCTGAATGCAGGCATCCGGCAGAAATGCGACAGCTGGGCGGCCAAAGGCTATCTGGCGGTGGCGCTCGACATTTTCTGGCGGTTCGCGCCGGGCGTCGAACTCAACCCCGATGTCGAGGCCGAGCTGAACGAAGCCTTTGGCTATTTTCAGCAATATGATGCCGATAAAGGCGTGCTGGATATCGAAACTGTCATCAAGGCGATCCGCCATGGCCTTGCCGGGCACGGCCCCGTCGCCAAGGTTGGCTGTGTCGGCTTCTGCTTGGGCGGGCGCCTCGCTTATATGGCGGCCGCCCGCACAGATATCGACGGGTCTGTCGGCTATTACGGCGTGATGATTGATCAGATGCTGGGCGAGTCGCATGCTATTGCCCACCCCCTGATGCTCCACATTCCAACCGCCGATCATTTTGTCGGCCCCGAAGCGCAGGCGGCGATCCACGCCGGTTTGGACGATCACCCCAAAGTCACGCTCCACGATTATGTCGGGCTCGACCATGGTTTTGCCGCGGAAATGGGCAACCGCCGGGATGAAGCCGGTGCCGTGCTGGCCGACGGGCGGACAGAAGCGTTCTTCAAAGCGAATTTGGGGTAAGAATTGCTGTCATTCCCGCGAATGCGGGAATCCACTAGGTCATCTCTGGATCCCCGCTTTCGCGGGGATGACACTGTAAGCTATCCCGGAAAAAGCGCCTGATATTGCGGTTTTACCAGTGCCTTTAGGCCCTTGGGGATGATGATCTCCAGATCATAACTCCCCTCAGCATAGGGTCCGGCGGTATAGGCGCCCAAGGACATCCCGATACGGCTGAACTTTCCATAAACCGGCTTGTCCAGCCAAATCTCAGCGGATTCAAATAGCTTGGGGCAATCGCCGAAGATGTCGTCGCGCGGCGTTGGTTCTCCGCGCTTCACCATCCGTTCCTTATCCAGCGCACGGCAATAGAGCGGAGTGAGCAGCGCCTCTGCCGCTTTGGGGTTGGTGAACAGGCCAGAGAACGACGTCACACGCGCGGCCTTCACGTCCCAGATCAGGCTGTCCGTATAGCCATAGCCATGCGCGCCGCCAGTATAGGCCCAGCGCTGGCCGGTAAGGATGAGCAGTCCGGGCAGCATCGTCTGCACCGTCCAACTCGTTCCATTCTCATAGCTGTCGAGCGGCGGACCCGCTTCAGGGGGTTCATTGAAGAGCGGTGCATAGTCTTTATACTGCGCCGCGCGGTCCTTCTTCAAATATGCGACCAACGCCGGCGTCTTTTCCAAGGTTTTGGGCCAGACATAGCTGAACCCGGTCACTTTTGCCGGTGCGGCCGACAGAGGCGTGGCTAAAAGCGAGAGGGTGAGGAAAAGGAGGCGTATCGTCATGCGCGCAGGCTATCGCGCGCATCGCAAAGACACAATCGGCAGTTCATCCCCCGCGCGACAATTTGAACTCCAGATTACGCCTCACGCCCGGCCATTCATTGGCGATGATGGAATAACACACCGTGTCCCGCACCCGGCCATCAACAATGCTGTGATTGCGCAGAACGCCGTCCCTCTTCGCGCCCAACCGTTCAATGGCCCGTTGGGAGGCTTGGTTGAAATGGTCGGTGCGCAACTGGACGCACGAAGCCTCCATCACGTCAAAAGCATGGGTCAGCAACAGCAGTTTCGCCGCGCTGTTAACGGGCGACCGCTGAACCGACTTGGCGTAGAAGGTTGTGCCAATCTCCAGCCGCCGGGCGGCTTTGTTCATCCGCATATAGCGCGTGCAGCCAACCAGTTTGCCTGCGGTGTCCAGCACCACAAAGGGCATGGCGCGGCCATAGCCTGCCTCCCGCGCGGCGGTGTCGAGATAGGCGTCAATCGTCGCCTCAGACGGGACGGCGGTGTAGAATAACTCCCACAACTTTCCGTCCGATGCGGCCGCGACAATGGCGTCACGGTCTGTCCGCACCATCGGCCGCAGCGTCACGTGCGGGCCGGAAAGTCGCGGCTGATCGGTCCAAGGATCGTTCATGCCGCGACCTGTCCGTTACATGCCGGCAAAGGCAAGCACATGGGGTTGGACCTCGTGGAAGCCCTCCCAGATCATCTTGCCCGCCACATAGACGATGACAGCAAGGCCAAACCAGGCAATCCAGCGATACCGCTCAATATATTGCGCGATCACGTTGGCCGCGATCCCCATCAGGGCAACCGCGAAGATCAAGCCGACAATGAGGATGCCCGGATGTTCCCGCGCGGCACCTGCCACGGCGAGCACATTATCGAGGCTCATGGAGACGTCGGCAATGGCGACGGACCAAGCGGCCGCCGCAAAGCTCTTCGCTGCAGGAATGCCCGAATCCTCATCGCCCGCAATTTCTGGCGAACCCGGTGACGCGCCTGCTTCGCCGTGATGGAGATCGCGATACATCCGCCAAGCGACCCACAAGAGCAGCAGACCACCTGCCAGCACCAGCCCAACAATGCCAAGCAGCCAGCTGACCGTCAGCGCAAAGAAGATGCGCAGGACGAGTGCCGCCACAACGCCGATGACGATGACCTTTTTCCGCTGATCGGCGGGAAGGCCCGCGGCGAGCGCGCCAACGACAATGGCATTGTCACCGGCAAGGACCAGATCGATCAGCAGCACCTGTATGAACGCTGCAAACGCTGCAGGTTCGGTGATGTTGGAGAAATCATTGACGATGTGGCCCCAGATATCGCCAAAGCCACCCAGAGCCGGCGCGCTGGTTGCGGCGGCTTGAAAAAGGTCGAACATCATCATCCCTTACTGATTCATGCTGTCGAAGAAGTCGTCGTTGGTCTTGGAATCCTTCATCTTATCGAGGAGGAATTCCATCGCATCAATCGTGCCCATCTGCATGAGGATACGACGCAGCACCCACATTTTGGAAAGCTTGTCCTTCTCAACGAGCAGCTCTTCCTTACGCGTGCCGGACTTGCCGACATCAAGCGCCGGGAAGATGCGCTTGTCCGCGACCTTGCGGTCAAGGACGATTTCCGAGTTACCGGTGCCCTTAAACTCTTCGAAGATGACTTCGTCCATTCGGCTGCCCGTGTCGATCAACGCGGTGGCGATGATGGAGAGCGAGCCGCCTTCTTCAATGTTACGCGCCGCACCAAAGAAACGCTTCGGGCGCTGCAGGGCGTTGGCATCGACACCGCCGGTCAGCACCTTGCCCGATGACGGGACGACCGTGTTGTAGGCGCGGCCCAAACGCGTGATCGAGTCGAGCAGGATGACAACATCCTTCTTATGCTCGACCAGACGCTTGGCCTTTTCGATGACCATTTCGGCGACCTGCACGTGGCGGCTGGCAGGTTCGTCGAAGGTCGAAGAAATGACTTCACCCTTCACCGAGCGCTGCATGTCCGTCACTTCTTCAGGACGCTCGTCCACCAAGAGAACGAGCAGGAAGACTTCAGGATGATTGTCGGTAATCGCCTTCGCCATGTTCTGGAGAAGCACGGTTTTACCGGTGCGCGGCGGGGCGACGATCAGCGCGCGCTGGCCCTTACCTTGCGGGCTGATGATGTCGATGACGCGGGCCGACTTGTCCTTGACCGTAGGGTCAAGCGAATCGAGCTTCAGGCGCTCATCAGGGTAAAGCGGCGTGAGATTGTCAAAATTGACGCGGTGGCGAACGACATCGGGATCATCAAAGTTGATCGACTTGATGGTCGTCAGCGCGAAATAGCGTTCCCCGTCTTTCGGTCCGCGAATTTCGCCTTCTACCGTGTCACCGGTGCGCAGGCCAAAGCGGCGCACCATGTTGGGGGAGACGTAAATATCATCCGGGCCAGCCAGGTAGTTGGATTCCGGCGCGCGCAAAAACCCAAAGCCGTCCGACAGGACTTCAATAGTGCCTTCGCCGATGATCTCTTCGCCATTTTCGGCTTCGACTTTGAGGATGGCGAACATCAGATCCTGCTTGCGCAGCGTGGACGCGCCTTCAACCCCCAGCTCTTCCGCCATTTCGACGAGCTCTGCGGGCTTCATTTTTTTGAGTGATTTTAAGTGCATCATGGACTCAGATCCGGTTGAAACGGGGGGAAGAACCGCGGCAGCAAAGGATGATGTGATTGCGCTGCTCTAGATATGGCACGAACGGCCGAGCGGTGTGAATCGGTTAAGCTTGCCAAAGGCGCAAGTCAAGGCGGCGGACTTGTGTTTGGAAAGGAGCTTAGAAGGGCTTCACAATGGCCAGCACAACAATCACCGCCGCTGCAAGGCCCGGCACTTCATTCACCAGCCGCAACATCTTTCCAGACAACGTGCGCTGGCCAGCTTTGAGTTTTCGGGCATAGCTCACCATCCAGCCATGATAGCCTGACAGGAGCAGGACAACCGCCAGTTTCAGGTGAAACCAACCCTGGCCAAAGGCACCGGTATCAAGCGCCAGCGCCAGTCCCAACACCCAGACAATGATGATCGATGGTTTCAGAATGATCCGCAGCAGCCGGTCTTCCCGTTCAACCCATTGGGCTTCTTCGGCGCTGCCCGCCGCGCTTTCCTGATGGTAGACAAAGAAACGTGGCAACATGAACAAACCGGCCATCCAGAAGATGACGAAAATGAGATGTCCCGCCTTCACCCAGAGATAGGCGCCGCCCAAAATGCCAATCATAGGTTCACTTGCCTCTTACATGCGCCACAAGCTGCTCGACATGCGCGATGGGCGTATCGGGCAAGATGCCATGGCCAAGGTTGAAGACATGGGGCCGCTCGGCCAAAGCGTCAATGATATGGTCGATGGCGGCAATAAGCTCGGTCCCCCCGGCAATCAGCGCAAGCGGATCAAGGTTGCCTTGCACGGGCAGACCCTCTGGTAAGCTCGCATGCGCCCAAATGGGATCAACGGTTTCATCAAGACCAATGGCATCCGCACCGACCTCTCGGGCATAAGCCGGAAGCTTCCCACCCGCACCCTTTGGAAAGCCGATCACCACTGCGTTGGGGCGAGCCGCCTTCAATTTCGTGATAATCCGCACCGTTGGCGCAATCACCCAGCGTTCAAATTGTGCTGGCGACAGACTGCCCGACCAGCTGTCGAACAGTTGCACCGCTTCCACACCGGCATCGATCTGGTCGATTAAGTAGGTCACCGTCGCATCAGCAATGGCGTTGATGATTTCTTCAAAGGCGGCGGGATCGCGATAGGCAAAACGCCGTGTCTCGGCCTGTTCACGGCTGCCTTGCCCGGCCACCATATAGGTCGCGACTGTCCAGGGGCTTCCTGCAAAGCCCAGGAAGGTCGTTTGGGGTGGGAGAGCCTGCGCAACCTGCCGAACCGTCTCGATGACCGGCAAGAGCCTCTGAGGGGCTTCTGTGAGGCTATGCAACGTGGCATCGACCAGCTTGGGGGCAAGCCTGGGGCCTTCGCCTGCCTCAAACCACAAATCCTGCCCCAATGCGTGCGGAATGACGAGAATGTCCGAAAACAGGATCGCGCCATCAAAACCGAAACGGCGGATTGGCTGAAGCGTAACGTCTGCTGCCGCCGCGCTGTCATTCACAAGTTCAAGGAACCCGCCCTTTTCGGCGCGTAAGGCACGATATTCGGGCAGATAGCGTCCCGCCTGCCGCATGAGCCACAAAGGTGGGCGCTCAAATTTGGCGCCCTTAAGCGTCGCGAGGAGGGGTTTCGTCACAGGATCCATGCTTGCTCCCCTATTCAATAAAAAGAGAATCTTAAAGGTGGTTGATAGTAGTAGGGGGGCGCGTCACGTGGATTAAGTGCTCTAAGGGATTCCGCACACAGCTTGACTCGGTGGGCAGAACGGCGGGCCACAGAGTCGGTCTGGTGAATCCCCATTATCCACAGGATGGGAAAATTAGATCGCCCTGTTGGCAGGTCTGTGGGTGAAATCCGGACCCTGTCGTGGAATTGTCACGCTTGCAGTTGCCAACCGCTTTCCGCTAGCCCCACACACAGGCTTTTCCACAGGGCCAGTCATGGGGATCCAAACCGAACGTGTCACGACTGCATCTCCATCTTGTTTCGGACTCAACCGGCGAAACGCTTGAAACCGTTGCGAAGGCCGCGCTCGCCCAGTTTGATGATGTTGAGGCGATCCGCCATTATTGGCCGATGGTGCGCACCCCCGGCCATGTCGAGCGGATCATGTCAGAGATAGCGCAACATCCGGGGCTTGTCCTCTTCACAATGGTGAATGCAGATCTGCGCGCCGCGCTTGAAAAGCGCTGTGCCGCTTTGGGCCTGCCGCATGTCGGCGCGATTGATCCGGTGCTTGAAGCCTTATCGAACGTGTTGGGCAAGCCGCTCAAAGCCCGTCCGGGCTTACAGCATCTCCTTGATGATGCGTATTTTGCGCGTGTCGAAGCCATCCAGTTCACCATCGCCCATGATGACGGCCTCAATTGGGAGAACTGGGAACAGGCGGATATCATTCTGGCCGGTGTGTCGCGCAGCTCAAAAACGCCGACGTCGATCTATCTCGCCAATCGCGGTTACAAGACGGCAAACATTCCCATTGTCGTGGAAAGCCCGCCGCCGGATTTGCTGTACAAGCTGCAAAACCCCCTTGTCGTTGGCTTGGTCACCAATCCGGAACGGCTCGTGCAAATCCGCCGCAACCGTCTTTTGGCGCTCAACCAGACGCCCGACACCGACTATGTGGATCAGGAGGCTGTGGCACGTGAGACCGCTTATGCGCGACGCATGTTTGCTGACAATGGCTGGCCGGTAATCGATATGACCCGCCGCTCGATTGAAGAAGCAGCCGCCGCCATTATCAACATCTATGGCGAACAAAAGGGCGCGAAGAAGTGAGGCTGGTTTTGGCCTCACAAAGTGCCGGACGGCGCGCGATCCTCGCAAATGCGGGCATCGTTCACGACGCCATGACGTCGCCCTGTGATGAAGAGGCTGAAAAGGCGCATCTGCGCGCGCAAGGTGTTGACCCGCGCGGTCTTGCTTTGGGCCTGGCTGAAGCCAAGGCGCTGGCGACGTCTCCACTTTGCCCGGGGGCGATTGTGTTGGGGTGTGATCAAACACTGGCGTTGGAAGACGGCACGATGTTCGACAAGGCCCGCACACTGGCCGAACAGGCAGATCATCTGCGCTCCCTCTCAGGAAAGACACACAGTCTTTATGCGGCTATCGTCGCGGTGCGGGATAGCGAGAGGTTGTGGCGCCATGTCGGTGAAGCGCGGATGACGATGCGCCCGCTCACTGATGCGTTCATCGAAGATTATTTGGCGCATGAGGGCGAAGATCTTTTGTCGGGTGTTGGTGGTTACCGCGTTGAAGGGCGTGGCATTCAGCTGTTTGAGCGGATAGAGGGCAGCCAATTCAACATCATCGGGCTGCCGCTCCTTCCGCTGCTGGCCTTTTTGCGCGAGGCCGGAGTGATTTCTGCATGAGCGGTATCTACGCTGAAGTGATCGGTGATCCGATCTCCCATTCCAAATCCCCTAAGATGCATCGGTTCTGGCTGGAGAAGGCGGGCATCGAAGCGGACTATCGCGCGTGTCACGTCCCCCCCGCAGATTTGCCGGCCTATGTGGAACAGCGTCGCGCCGACCCAAATTGGCGTGGCTGCAATGTCACCATCCCCCACAAAATTGCCGTCATGGATCTGGTCGAGGACCCCGGCAATGTCCGCGCGTCGATTGGCGCGATGAACACATTGTCGCGCAACGAGGCGGGCGCGGTCTTTGGCACCAACACGGATGCCGGGGGCTTCTTCACGCCGATTGCCGATGTGCCGCTGGAAGGCGCGCCCGTTATTGTTGCGGGCACAGGCGGTGCGGCGCACGCTGTGTTGTTTGCTCTGTCGCGTGTCGGTGCCGGGCCCGTCACCCTGCTTGCCCGCAACCCCTTGAAAGGCGCAGCCTTGCTCGCGCGTTTCGGCTTGAAAGGGGACGTTCGCGGGATGGATGCCGCCCTTCCACCCGCAGCCCTGCTCGTCAATACGACATCGCTCGGCATGGTGGGCCATGATCCGTTTGTGCCTGATCTTTCAGCGCTGCCGGAAGATGCTGTGGTGTACGACATCGTCTATACCCCACTCCTCACACCACTCTTGGCGGCGGCGCAGGACCGCGATCTGGCGACTGTCGATGGCCTCGACATGCTCATCGGCCAAGGCGCCATCGCGTTTGAGATTTTCTTCGGACAGGCCCCGGCGCGGGATTTGGATGAGGCGCTGCGGGAGCTGTTGCTCGCATGATCAAGATTGGCCTCACCGGTTCTATCGGCATGGGGAAGTCGGCCGTGTCCAAGATGTTTCGCCGTCTCGGTGTGCCGGTCTTTGATGCGGATGCGGAGGTGCACAAGCTCCAGGGACCCGGTGGCGCGCTTGTGGCGCGGATCGAGGCGCGCTTCCCCGGCACGACCGGACCAAAAGGCGTCGACCGGCAAAAGCTTGGGGCGGCAGTGCTCGGCAAACCCGACGAATTGCGCGCGTTGGAGCGTATTGTTCACCCCGCCGTCTATTATGTCCGCCAGCACTTCTTATTGCAGAACCGGTCTCGCCCGATGGTGGTGCTGGATATTCCATTGTTGTTTGAAAAAGGCGGCGCAAAACAGGTGGACGTGACCGTTGTCGTTTCGGCCCCTGCCTTTTTGCAGACGCGCCGGGTGCTGCGTCGGCCGGGTATGACCGCGGCCAAGCTCAAGCATATCCGCCACCTTCAGGTGCCCGATCATGTCAAACGGCAACGCGCAGATTTCGTGATCGACACAGGCCAATCCATATCGGAGACAAGAGGCGAAGTTCGCCGTCTGATCGCTTGCCTTCGCCATCGGAAGCGACGATAGTCTAGCCGATGCGTGAGGTTGTTTTTGATACCGAGACGACCGGGCTGAGCGCCGCAAATGGCGACAGGCTGGTCGAAATTGGATGTGTAGAGCTGGTCAACCGGGTTGAGACGGGGCGTGTCTTCCACGTCTACATCAATCCGGAGCGGCCGATGAACCCGGAAGCACAGGCAATCCACGGCCTGTCCGATGCCTTCCTTGCCGACAAGCAACTCTTTTCCGACATCGTTGAGGATTTGCTCGACTTTTTCGATGACAGCCCCCTCGTCGCGCACAACGCCAATTTCGACTTTGCGTTTCTGAATGAAGAACTGTCGCGCCTGAACCGGCCCGACATTCCCCAGGCGCGGATGGTCGACACTTTGGCGCTGTCCAAGGTCAAGTTCCCCGGCGCCAAGCATAGTCTGGACGCCTTGTGCACCCGCTATGGCATTGATCGGTCTCACCGGATCAAGCACGGTGCGTTGCTCGACGCCCAGTTGCTGTCTTTGGTATATGTGGAACTGACCGGCGGCCGCCAGATTGGCCTTGGGTTGGCCGATGCGCCTGCGACACTTCCCGACGAACCCGAGCGTCCCGCTTCGGCGCGTGTGGCCCGATCGCCGCGTCCGCATGAGGCGTCGCCGGAAGAGCTTGAACGTCACGCGGCTTTCGTTGCCAAACTCAGCAACCCATTATGGGATTTGGACAAGGATAAGGAGGGCCTTGCTGCGGCATGAGTTGAAGAGAACGCAATCGCACCTACTTAAAATGTGAAGGAGAACGCATATGGAAATCCGCATCTCAGGACACAGAGTTGATACAGGCGATGCTCTCCAGACACATGTGAGCGACAGGCTCCAAGCGATTGCCGATAAGTATTTCCAGCGCACGCATTCCGCACATGCCACATTCTCCAAAGGCCCCCACGATCACGGATTTGCATGTGACATTGTGATGCATGTTGTGCGCGGAGTCGTGCTCAAGGCGTCGCACACCGGGCAGGAAGCCCGCCCTGCTTTTGAAGGGGCCGCCGACAAAATCGAAAAGCAGCTGCGTCGCTACAAGCGCCGCCTTCGGGACGATCACAGCGGCCCTTCAGCTATCACGCCGCCCGAAGACAATGCCGGATATACGGTGTTTGAGCCGATGGCCGACGAAGAGGTGGCACCGGGCGATCATCCGGTGGTGATCGCCGAAACACGTGTTGATGTGCCGGAAGCCAGTGTCTCTGACGCAGTGATGATGCTCGATTTGCGGCACACCAATGCCATGTTGTTCCGCAATGCGGGCACCGGCACCTACAATATGGTGTATCGCCGCAATGACGGGACGATCGGGTGGGTGGAACCGCACGCTTGAGCGGGGGTTTGGAGACGGAGCTTGCGGGAACGCCTGTTTCTGTTAAAGGCGCCTCCCAAATTTCCATTCTGGACATTCTATGACAGAGATCAGCTCTCTTCTCGTCCCCGGCGCTGTCGCCGCGGGAGCGAACATCACAACGTCCAAGGCGCTGTTCCAGCAGCTTGGGCAGGTGGCGGAACGCGAATATGGTCTGTCGGCAACGGAGGTTGTTGACCGGTTGACGGAGCGTGAGCGCCTTGGCTCGACCGGTTTTGGCGGTGGCGTTGCGATTCCGCATGGCAAGATTGACGGACTCACCCAAGTGGTTGGCCTGTTCATCCAGCTTGCCCAGCCTGTGGACGTGAAAGCGATTGACGATCTTCCCGTTGATCTCGTTTTCTGTCTGTTGTCCCCGCCCGATGCCGGGTCAGAGCATTTGAAGGCCTTGGCACAGGTTAGCCGCTGGCTGCGGGACCGAACCTTTGTTGCCAAATTGCGCGGCGCCGGATCAGCGGACGCCATTTACGCCCTCTTCGCTGCGTCTCAAGCACGCGACGCAGCCTGATCCTAAGGGGCACAGGACATGACGCCCCGCCTCGCCACCGGTATCTATGTGAATGCGCTTATCCGGCGGGTGAACCAGTCGGGTGGCATGGCAATGGTGCTGGCCAAAGGCGATGAAACCGCCGGCGCGCTGATCCTCATCACACGTGAGAAAGGGCGGTATTCCGGTATCCTCGAGCGTGCGCTGACCCCGGACGGCAGCTATAAATGGACGCCCGTTTTCTCACAAACCATTGAAGAAGAAGCGGAAATCTCTCAGTTTTGCGCGCGGCGGCAGGCGTCGGACCCTGATATCTGGATTGTCGAACTGGATATCCCAGAGGCAGCACGGTTCGCCGCTGAAATGGATGGCGCGCGTTGACATTGATGCGCTGCACAACGAAGGCCCCCCAACGTTAAAGCGCGTCGCCGTGCCGCCACCCGCGTAATAGGGCTTTGGGCGCGAACGCAGTCAGGGGAATGAAGCAGCCGCACCGGTTTTTGCGCGGCCCAGTTTCAGACTTCTGCCCATGATGATGTTAAATGCGATATTCAATGCTGACCGCTGCAGTCGCAGCGCTGTCGATTTCTTCTTTTGGCGCCCTTGTCGCCTTTGGTCCGGCACAAGCCGTCTGGGCCAACGAAACGCCCGGACCGGTCCAGTCCGAACTGCTCCCAAAATCCGTGGTTGAGCAGGCGCAGGCCGAAAACCAGGCCATCACAGATTTCCAGATTCCCGAAACGGTTGAAACCGACGCTCCCGAAGCCGCCTCTCTGGCTGATCTGGTCGCCGATCTTTCTTCGGCTGACCTTCCTGATCGCGAGGCGGAGTGCCTGGCGGGTGCCGTCTATTTTGAGGCCAAGGGCGAATCGCTCGACGGTCAGCTGGCGGTCGCACAGACCATTCTCAACCGCACCCGCTCTGGCCGGTTCCCAGCCTCGGTCTGTGGCGTGGTGATGCAGCCAAGCCAGTTCTCCTTCGTGCGCGGGGGGGCATTCCCGCCGATCAAGCGGACGAGCCGCAACTGGAAAAACGCGGTCGCCATCGCGCATATCGCCCGCAACGAACTTTGGGCGTCCAGCGTGGACGATGCGCTGTATTTCCACGCCCGTCGGGTCAATCCGGGTTGGAACCTCCGCAAGATTGCGGCCTTGGGCAACCACGTCTTCTACCGTTGATTGGAAAGGGCGACATCCGCCCTTCCCATCTCTTTCCCTGATGTTCTAGGGGATCGGCATGGATAGCCCTGCCGACCGCCTTGTTGCTGCTGATGTTGTGCGCGGCGTCTCCCGCCTGTTGTACCGGCAGGACTATATCGCGGTTGCGGAAGTGCCGTTGGGCAATGGCCGCCGCGCGGACATCATGGCGCTTGGCCCCAAAGGCGAAGTCATCATCGTGGAGATCAAAGTCTCCCGTGCGGACCTGCTGGGCGACGGAAAATGGCCCTTTTATCTCGACTATTGTGACCGCTATTTTTGGGCAGTGCCGCAGGGTTTTGATCTGGCGCTGTTTGACCGGGAGGAGCTGGCACCCGCAACCAGCGGGCTGATCATCGCAGACCGTTATGATGCGGCCATCCTGCGTGAGCCCGTTCTAACGCCGCTCGCGTCGTCGCGCAGGCGGGCGGAAACGCTGCGTGTCGCCCGCATGGCGGCGCGCCGGCTGCTCTTTCAGTCAGCGGTTCTGGAAGTCGAATTGCCGGACGAGATGTAAGGCTGGATGCCGCATCTTAAGCGGCAGAATACCAATAGACGCCGTCGGTCATTTTGCGACGGGCGCGGCCGTCTTCCATCAGGCGGTGGAGATGGGCTATCGCCTCACCCGTTGCGAGTTCGCGGTGGTCCTCACCGATCTTCCGGTTGAAGAGCAGGGGGAAGCAGTCAATCGTGCGCAAAGGCGCCTGCCCTATTGCAGCGTGGACCTGATCCAAACGACGGAGATGTTCATCGCGCAAGGCGATGAGGCGGGTGTGCAACCCCTTGAACGGCTCGCCATGTGCGGGGCAGACCAGAAGATCGTCCGGCAGAACGGCCAATAATTTGTCGATGGAGGCCAGCCATTCGCCCAACGGATCGGCATTGGGTTCTGACATGTTGACCGACACGTTGGAGCTGATGCGTGGCAACACCTGATCACCGGAGACGAGTACGCCTTCGGCTTCATTCCAGAGGCAGGCATGTTCCGGGCTGTGGCCGGACCCGACGACAACGCGCCATTGGTGCGCGCCAAAGTCCAGCACGTCGCCATCTTTGATCCGGTGATAGCTGATCGGCATCGGATAGAGCATGCGGCCAAAGCGGCCCCAGCCCTTGGCGGCTTGTTGCGCCAGAACATCCTCATCCCATCCGGCGCTGCGCTGCAAGGCGAGCGCTTCCGGCGGAACATCTTCCCGAACGTCCGACGACAACATGCGCGCTGTCAGCCATTCGCCGCGCGTCATCCAGACGTCGCAGTCGAACCGTTTGCACAGCCATCCGGCAAGGCCGATATGGTCCGGGTGGAGATGCGTACCGACCACGCGGGTGACGCGCTTGCCCTTCAGGTCGCCATCGAACAGCGCCTTCCAGGCATTGCTGCACTCTTTCAGCAACATGCCCGAATCGACAACAGCGATGCCATCACCATCGTCCAGCAGCCAGCTGTTGATATGGCCCAGAGACCCCGGCATCGGAATGCGGGTCCAGCTGATGCCATTGGCGATAGGATGCGTCTTGCCCGGCCCCGGCGCAAAACTGCCCCAAGGATAGGTCAACCCGGCGCTGCTGGTCGCCGTGAAACTGTCATCGGCGGTCAGCGAGGCATCGGGGGATTTAAACTCAGGCGTCGGATTGTCCGCCAAGTTCGGCCTCCGCATCAGCGGCAGCCTTTTCAGCGGCGCGGTTGGCCGCACTCCGCTCGGCAATCAGCTCTTCAATCAGGGCGGCGCGATCGCCTTCAAGGCGCGTGTCTTCCACAGCCTTGATGCCCTTCATCTTGGCGGCCTTGGCGACGGTCGCATCAAGCTCCCGCTGCGAACATAGGCCGAGGGCCACCGGATCCTTCGGCGTGATATCGGCGATGTTCCAGTGCGTGCGCTCCCGGATCGCGGCGATCGTGGTGCGCGTGGTGCCGATCAACTTGCCAATCTGCCCATCGGACAGCTCGGGGTGGTTGCGGATCAGCCAGGCAATGCCATCGGGCTTGTCCTGACGCTTGGACACCGGCGTATAGCGCGGGCCCTTGGTGCGTGTGGGCGCTTCAGGTGCCTTCACCATCACCAGTTCGTGATTGGGGTCTGCCTGACCCTTTTCGATTTCCGCCATTGTGACTTCGCCGGCGCGAACGGGGTCACGGCCCATCAGCTTGGTGCCGGATGTTTCATCGGCAATCGCCTGAATCTCAAGAATGTGCAGACCACAGAAATGGGCAATCTGCTCAAAGGTCAGCGCCGTGTTATCGACGAGCCAAGCGGCAGTCGCATGAGGCATGAGTGGCTGGGCCAAGGGGTTTCTCCCGAAAAAAGAGGGCCGCCCCTCTCGGAGCGGCCGTTAACTTGCCGCCGATCTAATCCTGCTTTGGCTCAAGAGCAAGGGTTTCCGTACGATTTGCCACCACCTGCCACCAAGTCCGCTGGATAATTCAACCACTTTGAAACTGTCACCTTTGCGATTAGGTTGCCAAAGGCGAGTAACGGGAAAGGTGCGTATATGTCGGATGAAGGTCTTTTCATTGGAGTTGGCGGGGGTCAGCGTCAGGTTATCAACTTCAAGCGGGCCAACCGCCACGGGCTGATTGCCGGAGCAACGGGCACGGGAAAGACGGTGACGCTTCAGGGCATGGCCGAAGGCTTTTCAAAGGCGGGCGTGCCGGTCTTTGTGTCCGACGTGAAGGGGGATTTGTCGGGCATGGCCATGGCCGGGTCCCCAACCACCAAGACGCATGAGATTTTCACCGCACGGTCGGCTGAAATCGGCGATACGGACTGGAGCTATTCCGACAACCCTGTCCAGTTTTGGGATTTGTTTGGGGAACAGGGCCACCCCATCCGCACCACAGTATCTGAAATGGGGCCGCTGCTCCTGTCGCGGCTGATGGATTTGAATGAGGTGCAGGAAGGTGTGCTCACCATCGCCTTCCACGCAGCCGACAAGGAAGGCCTTCTGCTCCTTGATCTAGATGATCTCCAGACGATGCTCGTCGACATTGCTGACCGCGCGGATGAGCTGTCTGTCACCTATGGCAATGTCTCCAAAGCCAGCGTCGGGACTATCCAGCGCTCGCTGCTCCAGTTGCGCAGCCAGGGCGGTGACCGATTCTTTGGGGAGCCCGCGCTCGACCTCGATGATTTCTTTGTGACCGACGACAAGGGCCGCGGGATCATCAACATTCTCGCCGCCGACAAGCTGATGGCGAGCCCGAAACTCTATTCGACCTTCCTCCTTTGGCTGCTGTCCGAGCTGTTTGAAACGCTTCCCGAAGTGGGGGACCCGGATAAGCCCAAGCTCGTTTTCTTCTTTGATGAAGCGCATTTGCTGTTCAACGATGCGCCCAAGGCGCTGGAGGAAAAGATTGAGCAGGTTGTCCGTCTGATCCGGTCCAAGGGCATTGGCGTCTATTTCATCACCCAGAACCCCATCGACATTCCTGAAGCGGTGGCCGCCCAATTGTCCAACCGCGTGCAGCACGCGTTGCGTGCCTTTACGCCCAAGGATGAAAAGGCGATCAAGTCGGCGGCCGAAACCTTCCGCGCCAATCCCAATGTCGATGTGGCCAAGGCGATCATCGAGCTGCGTGTCGGGGAAGCTTTGGTCTCTGTGCTGCAGGCCGATGGGTCCCCCACGCCGGTGGAGCGCACATTGATCAAGGCCCCCTGTTCACGCGTTGGCCCGGTGACGCCGCAGGAACGTGCGATCATGATCCAGACCGATGCCGTGGGCGCAAAATATGATGCGCTCATCGACCGCGAATCGGCGGAAGAAATCATCACCGCCAAGCGGACACAGGCGACGGCTGCCGCCGCACAGGCCGCTGCTGCGTCTGAAGCGGACAAGCAGGCTGCTATTGCGGCAAAAGAACAGGCCAAGGCTGATGCGATTGCCGCGCGGGAAGCGGCCCGCATCGCCAAGGAGCAGGCGAGAGCCGATGCCATCGCCGCGCGTGAAGCCGCCAAGCCCAGCTTTGCCGAAAAGATGGTCGAATCGGCAGCGCGGTCTGCGGCCACCTCGGTCGGGCGCAAGATCGCAGGCAACCTTGGTGGGCAATTGCTGCGCGGGATTTTGGGCGGCCTGTTCAAATAGGGGCGCATTGCGGACTGGCAGTTCTGGCAGGGGCGGCCAGTCCACCTTGATTTGACATGCAATCCACTTCATCCACGGGCGCAGCAAGAAAAGACCTTTAGGAGAAGACAGGTGGCTGCACCCCAATTGCCCGCAGACGTGGCAAAGGCATTGACCGACCCCAAAGCCTATGGGGAATGGAACGGGCTGCATGACAAGTTCGCTTGGGCGCGCGCTAATGCCCCGCTCGCGGTCGCCGAAGTGCCGGATTATGATCCTTTCTGGGCCGTCACCCGCCATGCAGACATCATGGAGGTCAGCCGCAACAACAAGCTCTATGCCTCGGGCGTCCGCCAGACGACGCTGACCATGAAGGCGATTGACGCGCTCGTCCGGACTCAGATCCCCGATGGGCATCTCATCAAGTCGCTGGTGCAGATGGATGCGCCGGACCATATGAAATTCCGGCTGCTGACGCAGACCTGGTTCATGCCCAAAAACCTGCGCATCCTCGAAGACCGCATCCGTGAGATTGCGCGCGAGACAGTCGACCATATGCTGTCACTGGGCGATGAATGTGATTTCGCGCGCGATGTGGCGCTGCATTATCCGCTGCGCGTCGTCATGAACATATTGGGCGTCCCGCGTGAGGATGAGCCGCGCATGTTGCTGCTCACCCAGCAGCTGTTCGGTTCGACTGACCCCGAACTCAACCGCGACCGGGCGGAAATCACGGATCCCGTTGCCGGTTTGCAGATGTTGAATTTTGTGGTCGCCGACTTTGAAAACTACTTCAAGGAATTGACCGCCAATAGGCGCAAGAACCCGCAGGAAGATGTGGCAACCGTGCTTGCCAATTCGACCGTCAATGGCGCGCCGATCCCGGACCGGGAATTGAATGGCTATTACATCATCATCGCAACCGCAGGGCATGACACAACCTCAGCCTCCACCGCAGGTGCCATGATGGAACTGGCCCGCAATCCGGCGCTGTTTGAACGCTTCCGCGCAGCGGACGTGGACAAGGCCGGGCTGATCGAAGAGGCCGTGCGTTGGACGACGCCGGTGCAGCACTTCATGCGCTCAGCGGTGGAGGATACCGAATTAAACGGCCAGCAGATCAAGGCCGGTGACTGGATGATGCTCTGCTACGCTTCGGGCAATCGCGACGAGGCGGTCTTTGCGGACCCGTTCACCTTCAATCCGGACCGCGCGCCCAACACACAGATTGGCTTTGGTTTTGGCGGCCATGTCTGCCTTGGCCAGCATCTGGCCCGTATGGAAATGCGCATCCTGATGGAAGAGCTTCTGCCGCGTCTCGCCTCTGTCGAGCTGACAGGGGATCCGGCGCGTGTTGAGTCGGTCTTTGTTGGTGGGCTGAAGCGCCTGCCGATCCGCTTCAAGGCGGCCTGATCAGGCGGCGACGGCCAGTTTCCGGTAGGGGGCCGGGGGCTGGGTCGGTCGCAGACGGTAATGGTCTTTGGCGGGACGGGGCTCGCCCAGCAGCAGCCCTTGCCCGAGTTCGCATCCCGCGAGCTTGGCGATGACGAGCTGGTCGACCTCCTCAATCCCCTCCGCCAGCACGTCGATGCCAAGCTTGTGCGCCATGTCGGCGACGGCTTCCACGATGACCCGGCTTTCAGGGCGCCAGGCGATGTCGCAGATGAACTTTCGGTCGATCTTGATCTTGTCGAACGGGAAGGCGAGCAGATAGGCAAAAGAGGCATGCCCCATGCCAAAGTCATCCAGCGCAATGCGGATGCCCATGGCGCGCAAGGTTTGCAGCCCATCCCGCGCCAAACCTTCATCGTCCAAAAGCGCCGTTTCTGTGATTTCGATTTCCAGCCGTGCCGGGCTGAGGCCGCTGTCGGCCAATGCGGCACAGACCATCTCGACAAATCCGGGTGTCGAAATCTGCACGGCTGAGACGTTGACCGAAACGATCAGCTTATTGTCCCAAAGCGCGGCTTCCTGACAGGCGTCGCGCATCACCCATGCGCCCACTGGCACGATCAGCCCGGAGGCTTCGGCGGCCTCGACGAAGCGCGTTGGCAGGATGAGCCCGAACTTCGGATGGTCCCAGCGGAGCAAAGCCTCATAGCCGATGGTCTTGCCGGAAGAGAGGCGGACGAGCGGCTGGTAGACGAGCCGAAGGTCGCCCCGCGCGAGCGCATCGGACAGATCCTGCTGCAACATGGCCTCAGGGCTCATCAGCACATTCAGGCCGGTTTCACTCTCAGTGTTCAACATGGTCTTCCCCTGTTGAAAACAGCGTGTGGCGGCCGGTCGGCCACCTCAACACCGTCAAACTACGGGGTCCTCCGGTCGCATGCCGGATCGGAGATATTAAGGAATTTTGCTAACCGCGCCCGCGATAACCGGGGACGCCCTGTTCGGGTATCCAAACGTCCTTTGGCGGCGGGCCCGACTGCCAGAAGACATCGATGGGGATGCCGCCGCGCGGAAACCAATATCCGCCGATTCGCAGCCAGATTGGACGCATCTCTTTGAAAAGACGCTGGCCGATGCCCACCGTGCAGTCCTCATGGAAGCCGGCATGGTTGCGAAACGACCCCAGAAACAGCTTTAAGGACTTCGATTCGACAATCGAGTCGCCGGGTACATAATCGATCACAATATGCGCGAAATCGGGCTGACCGGTGACCGGGCAGAGCGAGGTGAACTCCGGCGACACGAAGCGCACCAGATAGGGTGATCCGGGACGTGGATTGGCGGGATAATCGAGGACGGCCTCTTCCGGCGTTGCGGGAAGCGCGCTGACCTGACCGAGATGTTTCATGGACATGGGAGGTCTTTAGGCGAGGCGGCGGCGCTTTGTCACCTGTCTCGACGGACAGCACGCGCAGGTTTAGTCTGTCCTCCAACCACATAAGGAGACTCAGGATATGGAACAGCTCGTCAGCACTGAATGGCTCGCAAATGAACTCGGCGCATCAGACCTGCGCCTGGTCGACGCCAGCATGTTCCTGCCCAGCGACAACCGAAATGCGGCGGCGGAGTTTGAGGCCGAGCATATCCCCGGCGCAGTCTTCATGGACCTGTCCGAAATTGTCGACAGCGCCAACCCGCTGCCCATGATGCTGCCGGGTGCCGAGAAATTTGCGAGCCGCATGCAGTCCTTGGGATTGGGCGATGGCAGCCGCATCGTCATTTACGACAACAGCCCTTGGAAGAGTGCCCCGCGCGCTTGGTGGATGCTCTCGCAGGTGTTCGGCGCGCACGGCGTTGCGGTGCTGGATGGCGGTCTGGCCAAATGGAAAGCGGAAGGGCGTGCGCTGGAAAGCGGCAAGCCCACAATCCGTCACCGCCACTTCACCGCGTGGAAGAATGACAAGGTCGTGCGCGACAAGGCACAGATGCTGGCCAATATCGACAGCAAGGCCGAACAGGTCGTCGATGCGCGCGGTGCTGCGCGTTTTACCGGCGAAGAAGCAGACCCCCGGCCCAATGTCGGTGCGGGCCATATCCCCGGCAGCCGCAACCTGCCTTATAGCAGCATCTACAACGCCGATGGCACCTGGAAGCGCGGCGACGAGCTAAAGGCCGTGTTTGAGGGCGCGGGCATTGATCTTGCCAAGCCATTGATCGCGACCTGCGGGTCGGGGCTGACCGCATCCAGCATTGTCTTTGGCGCACATCTGCTCGGCATGGAGAGTGTCGCGCTGTATGACGGCAGCTGGTCTGACTGGGGCAGCGATCCGGAGACCCCCAAGGCAACAGGAGCGGCCTGAGGTTCGACAGCGCTATCATGCCGCGCTAGGACATCCCTCATGAGCGACGACAAAAAGATGAAGCCCGCCACGCGGCTCGTCCATGGCGGCAGGCGGACGGAATGGACCAGCCTTGGCGCGGGTAAGGGTGGCATCGTCAATCCGCCCGTTTGGCGCGCCTCGACGATCCTCTATGACGATGTGGCGCATCTGAAGCGCGGCACGTCCACCAACCGCGATGGGAATTTGTTTTACGGCCGCCGCGGCACGCCGACGCAATGGGCGCTGGCAGAGGCCATTACCGATCTGGAGCCGGGGGCTGCAGGCACCATGCTCTATGCGTCGGGCGTGGCAGCGGTGACAGGTGCGCTTTTGTCGGTCCTGAAGCCGGGGGATCATCTGCTGATGGTTGATTCGGCCTATGATCCGACGCGCAATTTTTGTGACAACTTCCTCGCCAATTGGGGCGTGGAGACGACCTATTATGACCCGTTGATCGGCGGCGATATTGCCTCGCTCCTCCGCCCCAACACAGCGGCGATCTTCATGGAGTCGCCGGGCAGCCTAACCTTTGAGGTGCAGGACGTGCCCGCCATCGTAGCGGTGGCCAAAGCGCATCGCTGCAAGACTTTGATCGATAATACCTGGGCAACATCGCTGCATTTTCAGGGGCTTACCCTTGGCATCGATCTCGTTGTGACCGCCGCCACCAAATATCTGTGCGGGCATAGCGACGCGATGATGGGGGCGGTGACGTCCAACGCGGCCTGCTGGATGCCGCTGCGGCGGACGGCGCAGATGCTCGGCCATTTCGTTAGCGCGGATGACAGCTTCCTTGTGCTGCGGGGCATGCGTACGCTTGCGCTGCGGATGAAGCAGCATGGGGAAAGCGCGCTGAAAATCGCCGCGTGGCTCGAGCGTCGCCCGGAGGTGGCGCAGGTGTTGCACCCGGCGCTGCCCGAAAACCCGGGATATGACATTTGGGCGCGTGACTTTACGGGCGCAGGCGGGCTGTTCAGCTTTGTCCTGAACGGCGGGGATGATGCGGCACGCGCGGCGTTGATCGATGGGCTCGACCATTTCGGCATCGGTTATAGCTGGGGCGGCTATGAAAGCCTCGCGCTCCCGGTGGACCCGCAAAACTATCGCACGGCGACCAAATGGCAGGCGCAAGGCCCGGTCATCCGACTGAGCATCGGGCTGGAAGATGCCGATGATCTGATCGATGATCTTGAGAAAGGGCTGGCCCGGTTTGCAGAAGTGCGGGACAACACCTAGATAGGGCCTTCCGCCAAGGAGTATCGCCATGGATCTGTCGCGCCGTCATCTCCTGCTCGGAGGCGCTGCATTGAGCATCGCCGGTTGCGGGTCCAAAAGCGAGGCGAAGGAGAACTTCACCTTCACGCTCACCGATGCGCAGTGGAAGGCGCGGCTTTCGCCTGCCGCCTATCAAACGCTGCGTCACGAAGCGACTGAGCAGCCCTTCACCAGCCCGCTCAACAAGGAAAAGCGCAAAGGCATCTATGCCTGCGCCGGATGTGCGCTGCCGCTGTTCGCCTCAACCACAAAGTTTGACAGCGGCACGGGTTGGCCCAGCTTTTATCAGCCGCTCCCCAAAGCCATTGGCACCAAGAGCGATTATTCTTTGGGCTATAAGCGCACCGAAGTGCATTGTCGCAGGTGCGGCGGGCATTTGGGCCATGTCTTTGATGATGGGCCGCCGCCCACGGGCAAACGCTATTGCATGAACGGCGTTGCTTTGGCCTTCACCCCGGCATGAGCCGGGGCATCCACTTCGGTGCGCTGCTGCTGGGCGGGGCGATCGCGCTTGGCAGTCTGACGCTGGTGAATGGCACAACCTTTGCCGAAAAAGCGGTCAGCATCTCGGCGCCCAAAGTTGATACGGCCGAGCCGGGCGGGTCCGCTGTTGCCGTGTTCGCAGGCGGCTGTTTCTGGGGCATGGAAGCGGTGTTTGAACGCGTGAAGGGCGTGAGCGCGGTCGTGTCGGGCTATGCCGGCGGGACAGCGGCGACGGCGAACTATGACGCTGTCTCGTCTGAAAAGACCGGCCATGCCGAAGCGATCCGCATCACCTATGATCCGCGCAAGGTGAGCTATGGCACGCTGCTGCGTATCTATTTTTCGGCCGCGCATGATCCGACTCAGCTGAACCGCCAAGGGCCTGACATCGGCCCCAGCTATCGCTCCGCGATCTTCCCGCAATCCCCTGTGCAGCGGGCCATTGCGGCAAGCTATATTGCCCAATTGGGCAAGGCGGGCAGCTATCCCAAGCCGATTGTGACGAAGATTGAGACAGGGCGGTTCTATCCGGCAGAGGCCTATCATCAGGACTTCATGCAGAAAAACCCGCGCCACCCCTATATTGTGCGTTGGGATATCCCGAAGGTGCAGGCTTTCCGGGCGGCGTTCCCCACGCTCGCCCGGTAGCCCTTCGACCTACTTTTTCAGGCTGTCGCGGATTTCGCGGAGCAGCACGACGTCTTCCGGTGTCGCGGGTGCTTCGCCCGGTGCCGGGGCCATCATCTTATTGGCCTGACGCACAATCATGAAGATGACAAACGCCATGATCAGGAAGTTGATCAGCGCGGTGATGAAGCTGCCATAAGCAAAGGCGCCGATGCCGGCGGCCTTGGCTTCGGCCAATGTCGTGATGACCTTGTCCCCCGGATCACCGAGCAGGATGAATTTGTTGGAAAAATCTGTGCCGCCGCCCGTCGCAAGGCTGATGAGCGGCATCAGCAAGTCATCGGTGAAGGAGGTAATGATCTTTCCGAACGCGGCGCCGATGATGACACCGACCGCCAGATCAAGAACATTCCCTTTGTTTACAAATGCTTTGAACTCTTGCCACATGTCCCTACTCCCCAATTGACCGTTAACCGTTCGAAAACTGCCACAATGGCACCATTTTGCAAGGTTATTGCGCCGGTCAGGGTGGACCCCTATCTTCCCTCTATCGATCCACGGGAGAGACCCTTCATGACCCAACGTCTTCGCCTTTCCGCTTTTGCCCCCATCGTTCTGGCTCCGCTTGCTCTGGCTGTGACCGGTTGCGGCATCAACACTGTGCCGACGCAGGAAGAAAATGCGAAAGCCAAATGGGCCAACGTCCAGGCCGATTATCAGCGCCGTGCCGATCTGATCCCCAATCTGGTTGAGACGGTGAAGGGCTATGCCAAGCAGGAACAAAGCGTTCTGGTCGAAGTGACGGAAGCGCGCGCCAAGGCCACTTCGGTTCAGGTGAGTGCAACGGACCTGACGGACCCCAACAAGGTCGCGCAGTTCCAGCAGGCGCAAGGTGCGCTGAGCCAGGGGCTGGGTCGTCTGCTCGCCTCGGTTGAAGCTTATCCTGATCTCAAGTCGAATCAGAATTTCCTTGCCCTGCAATCCCAGCTGGAAGGCACGGAGAACCGCATCAACATCTCGATCAAGGATTATAACGAGGCGGTCCAGCTCTATAACACCACGATCCGGACGTTCCCGGACGCGATTGGCGCCAAGGTGTTTTATGGCGCGGAACCCATGGCTCCCTATCAGGCAACGGCCCCCAATGCGGACCGCGCGCCGACGGTGAAGTTCTAAGGGCCTCAATCCATGCCCCCCTTTCCGTTTGTGTCGAGCGCCGTCGAGACACCTCGTGCCGCTGCGGCGTCCTTCGACGTCGCTCGGGATGAACGGAGGGCGTGGGCGTGGATGTGGCTCGTCAGCCTCCTCCTCCTCTGTGTCTGGGCGCCTGCCCAGGCCCAAACCTTTCCAAAGCCCAACAACACCCGCGTCGTTGACGCGGCGAACATCCTTGCGCCTGCCGATGAGGCTGCGCTTGATGCCAAACTTGCGGCGTATGAGAAGGACACAGGCCGCCAGATGGTGGTGGCGACCATCCCCAGTCTCGAAGGCTATCCCATTGAAGACTATGGCTATCGGCTCGGCCGGACCTGGGGGATTGGCTCGAAAGAAAAGGACGATGGCACGCTGCTGATCGTCGCGCCCAATGACCGCAAGGTGCGCATCGAAGTCGGCTATGGCCTGGAGCCTTATATGACCGACGCTTTATCCAGCGTCATCATCAACACGCAGATCTTGCCGCGCTTTAAGGCGGGTGACTTTACCGGTGGCATCAACGCCGGGGTCGATGCGATGATCGCGCAGCTGAAACTGTCGCCCGAAGAAGCGGCGGCGCGGGTAAAGGAGGTGCAGGCGGCTCAAGCGAATGAGGGCGGCGGCATTCCGGTTGCGCTCATTTTCTGGATGCTTGTCCTCTTCTTTGTCATCTTGCCCTCCCTGCGGCGCGGCAAAGGCGGTCGACGCCATCGCGGCATGGGCCCTGTTGTCATCTGGGGTCCGGGGGACTGGGGTGGCGGGTCCGGCGGTGACTGGGGCGGCGGCGGTGGCGGCGGCTTTGGTGGGTTTTCGGGAGGCGGCGGCGGCTTTGGCGGCGGCGGATCGTCGGGGAGTTGGTGATGGCCGTGCAAGCAACTCTGTCCGATAGCGAACATGCGCGTATCAGCCAGGCCGTCCATGACGCCGAGGCGCACACCAGCGGAGAGATCGTCACGATCATCGCCGACCATTCGGACCGCTATGCCGATGTCGCCCTCTGGTGGGCGAGCGGCATCGCCATTTTCGCGCTTGGCTGGGTCACCGTCTTTCCAGATTTCTATACCGGCTTGGTTTCAGATCTGCTCGGCAGCTGGACCATTGCCTGGACACCGCGCGAGGTGCTGGAACTGGCGCTGACCATCGTTATCGGAAAGTTCGTTGGCAGCTGGCTTTTGCTCCTCTGGCGTCCGCTTCGGCTCGCGCTGACGCCAGGCCTGGTCAAATCCCACCGCGTCCGCAAACGCGCGGTGCGGTATTTCAAAGTCGGGGCGGAACGACGGACAACGGGCCGCACCGGCATTCTCATTTACCTATCGCTTGCCGAACACCGTGCCGAGATTGTGGCCGACGAAGCGATCCACGCGAAGGTGCCCAATGAAGTTTGGGGCGATGCCATGGTCGATATGATCACTCATGTCCGCGAAGGCCGGATTGCAGACGGCATGGCGGCGGCCGTGCGCGATGTGGGGGCGGTGCTGGCCGACCATTTCCCGCGGGCCGATGATGACCGTAATGAGCTGCCCGACCGGTTGATTGAGCTTTGAGGCTTCTCGCATCGCGGGCGTCTTATCTCCCTTTGTGCTGAGCTTGTCGAAGCACTGTTCTTTCCCTTTTTCCAACAGCAACAAGAGTGGCCTTCGACAGGCTCAGGGCAAACGGAGTGGTGATGACACAATCGCAAGAAGAACAAATTGTCTGGCAGGGCCGCTTCATCACCACCAAGACCAATGGGACGTGGGAATATGTCAGCCGTGCGCGCGGTATCAAGGCGGCGGTCATCCTTGCGGTGGATGACGGGCATGTCCTGTTGGTTGAACAGTTCCGCGTGCCGCTTGGCGTGTCCTGCCTCGAACTCCCCGCAGGTCTGATTGGTGATGAAACCGACAATGAGGTGATGGAGGAGGCCGCCGCGCGCGAGCTGGAGGAAGAGACTGGTTATCGCCCCGGACGCATTGAGCTGGTCGGGGAGTTTTACTCCTCCCCCGGCATGGTTAGCGAAAGTTTCTTCTTCGTGCGCGCGCATGATCTGGTGAAGACGGGCGCAGGCGGCGGTGTGGACGGCGAGAACATCACGGTGCACCGCGTGCCTCTGGCGGAGGTGGCGGATTTCATGGCCATCAAGCGCACCGAAGGCTGTGCCATGGACGCCAAATTGCTGATGCTGTTGGAGCTGGTCTAGCGACGACCGCCCGCGTCACTTAGCGGAAGTTGTCCGCGTAAGCCTGAAGCTTCAGAACACGTTCGGCAGCCGGGACGACGTGATAGGCGATGCCGTTCTTGTCGGCATAGGCCTTGGCCGCTTCCAGCGTCGGGAAAGCCAGCGTGAGCTGACGGCGGGTGTCGGAGGATCCAGCCCAGCCCATCAGCGGGTCGGCGCGCTGTGCGTCGGTCGGTTCGAACTCCAGCACCCACTTGCCGGTGCCATAGCGGCCGGACTGCATGGCGTTCTTTGCCTTCTGGACGATGCGTGCCTGATTCATAGCTGACTGTGTCATGCCCGCCCTTTCCCTGATTCGACGGGGGGATTCAAGCGGATTCAAATCCCCTGCTTCTTCTTGGTCTTGAGACTCGCGGCAGCATTGGCCGGATCATCGGGCCAATGGTGGCGTGGATAGGCGCCGCGCATTTCCTTGGCGACATCGCGCCAACTCCCCGCCCAGAAGCCGGGCAGGTCACGCGTCGTCTGGATCGGGCGACCGGCGGGCGAGGTGAGCGAGAGGACGAGTGGCACTTTGTTGCGCCCGATGACGGGGTGGGCGGCGAGGCCGAACAGCGCCTGCACGCGCAACTCCACCGTAGGGCCCGCGTCGGCGGCATAGTCAATGGCGTGGGTGGTCCCCGCAGGAGACGTGAAATGTGCCGGAGCAAGTTGATCGACCTGCTGTTGGCCGTCCCACCCCAGCACCCCTTTGAGCGCGCCGAGTATAGCGCCTTCGTCAATGTCCGTCAGGCGGCGCTTGCCCGACAGCAAAGGGGCCAGCCAATCGTCCAGCGAAGCCAACAGCGCGTCGTCGGTGAGCGCCTCTAGTCCGGCCCAGCCCGCACGGTCGCGCAGGCGTTCACAGGCGTCGGGCAGACGCAGCACCGACAGACCATGGTCGCGCACACCCTCGACCAGCGCTGCCGCTATGGCCAGTGGGTCCGCCTTGGCATCCTGCCCCTTGGCGATGGTGATCGCGCCGAGATGCCGCCCGCTTTCCGTCTTCACGCCGCTTGTTGCCGGGTCGAACCGGATGTTCGCGCCGGTCCGGATTTGGTCAGCGAACAGGCGTTCGATGGTGACAAGGTCAATCTCGACAGCGGAGAGGATGCGTGCGCCCGCCGCCGCTCCCTGAATATCCGCAACGGCGAGCCAGTCCCGCCGGGCCAGCGGGTGGGCGGGGTCGAGCCGGAAGCCACGCCCGCCTGCGCTGATCCAGTTTTCGCCCGCGGCGTCGCGGCGCTTGGCCACGCGGTCGGGAAAGCCAATGGCGATGACCTCGGCCAGTGCGTCTGGATCACTGGCCACAGTCTCCCCGCCCGCCAGCGTCGCCCAGCGTCGGGCCAGATTGCGTGCCGCGTCGGCCCTTTTGCCGCGTTCGGTTCTCCAGCGCGACAGGCGGCGGTCGAGATCCACATCACTGCCGCCCAGCCCGCGTTCTGAAAGCAGCACGGCGGCCTCCGCGGCAATCCCCGCCTGCCCGCGAGTGGCGGCATCAAGCAGCATATGGGCAAAGCGTGGCGGCATGGGCAGGCGGGCAATGGCCGTGCCATGCGTGGTCGGGCGCCCATCGGCGTCGAGCGCGTCCATTGCCGTCAGTCGTGTCCGCGCTTCCAACAGAGCCGCAGGCGGTGGCACATCCAGCCAGTTCAACTGGGTCGGGTCCGCCACACCCCACAGCGCGCAATCGAGCAGCAGCGGCGAAAGGTCCGCCTCCAAGATTTCGGGCGGGTCATAGGGCGGCAGGCCCGCCGTCGCAGCCTCCTCCCACAGGCGATAGGCGACACCCGGCTGCTGGCGTGCGGCACGGCCGGCGCGCTGAGTCGCGGCGGCCTGACTGACACGTTCGGTCACAAGCCGCGCGATCCCGGCGGCGCGGTCATAGCGGGCACGGCGGGCGAGGCCGGAGTCCACGACGATGCGGACGCCATCAATGGTCAGGCTCGTTTCCGCAATGGACGTGGCGAGGATGACTTTGCGGGCCTCGCTCTTGCGGATGGCGGCGCGCTGCTCGGCGGGGTCAAGGCTCCCATGCAGGCGGTGCACCTGTGCCGCGATGTCCTCCAGCCGCTCCGCCGTCCGTTCGATCTCCCCGACACCGGGCAGGAAGGCGAGCAGATCGCCCGTTTCTTCGGCAAGCGCGCGGCGGATGGTTGCGGCCATCTCATCCTCAATCCGCGCTTCTGCCCGCCGCCCCACATGGCGGAGCGTGAGGGGGAACATCCGCCCTTCGCTCTCAATGACCGGCGCATCGAGCAACTTTGCAAAGCGCGCGCCATCAAGCGTCGCCGACATGGCGACGAGCCGCAGGTCCGGTCGTAATCCGGCTTGGGCATCGAGCGCCAAAGCGAGGCCGAAGTCGGAATCGAGGCTGCGCTCATGCACTTCATCGAACAGCACGGCTGAGATGCCTGCCAGCTCCGGGTCCGACTGGATCATGTTGCGGAAAATGCCTTCGGTGAGCACGAGCAGGCGCGTGGCCCCCGACTGGCGGCTTTCCATCCGTGTGGCATAGCCGATTGTCTGGCCGACGGGTTCCCCCATCAATTCGGCAAAGCGTTCCGCCGCGGCGCGCGCCGCGAGGCGACGTGGGGACAGCAAGAGGACGCGGCCGGTGCACCAGTCTTCGTTGAGCAAGGCCGGGCCAACCGCGGTCGTCTTCCCCGCGCCCGGCGGCGCCACGAGCACGGCGTTTGACTGTCGCGACAAGAGCGCGAGCAGATCGGGCAGCACGGCGTGGATGGGAAGCGACATTCGTGTCCTAGTATCACATGAGCGGCTTCTGCTAGCGGGTGGACCAAGCCAAGGGAAGGCTGGGCCAAGGGAAGGCTGAGGGAAAAACCGCATGTCTGGCGCGCATCATCATCACGATCATGGTCATCACCATGACCATCCTCATGCCGATTTCGGGCGCGCTTTTGCCATTGGCATTACGCTCAACCTGATCTTCGTCGCGGTTGAGGTGGTGTATGGCCTGAAGGCGAATTCGACGGCGCTGCTCTCGGATGCCGGACATAATCTTTCGGACGTGTTGGGGCTTGCCATTGCCTGGGGCGGGGCGAAGCTTGCGGCTCGCCCGCCGACCAAGCGTTTCACTTGGGGGCTGCGCTCCTCCTCCATCCTCGCCGCGATGGCCAACGGCCTGCTGCTGATGGTGGCATTGGGCGCGATTGCGCTGGAGGCGGTGCAGCGGATTGCCGATCCGCAGCCGGTCGCGGGCCCGACGATGATGGCCGTTGCGGCGGTCGGGATCGGGATCAACGGGGTAACAGCGCTGCTGTTCGCGCGCGGACGCAAGGGCGACATCAACATTCAGGGCGCCTTCCTCCACATGGTGGGCGATGCGGCGGTGTCCGCGGCGGTTGTCGTCGCCGGGCTGCTGATCCTGTGGACCGGCGTCAGCCTGATTGATCCGGTGTTGAGCCTTGCGATTGCCGCGCTGATCTTTTGGCAGACCTATGGCCTGCTCTCTCGGTCGGTCGCGATGTCGCTGGGGGCTGTGCCCGAAGGGGTCGACTATGATGCTGTGGCTGACGCGCTGGCAGCCCAACCCGGTGTGTCGCGCGTGCATGATCTGCACATCTGGCCTAGCAGCACGACGGAAACAGTGCTGACCGTCCACCTCGTCATGCCCGATGGCCCCCCGGGCGATGGCTTTCTGAGCGCGCTGGGGGAGATGCTCCATGACCGGTTTGATATCGACCATATGACGGTCCAGATCGAACAGGGGGATGCCGATTGCCATGGGTGTGAGGCGGCGGGGTGATCAATCCTCCCCATCGGGGGAGGTGGCAGCCGCTTGCGGCTGACGGAGGGGGCCCTCTCCACCATGCTGCGCATGGTCCCCCTCTCCCGATGGGAGAGGAATTAATACGCCCGTGCGATGGCGAATTCGACGGCTTCGACCAGGGCGGCCTTGGCCGTCGAGGGCGGGAAGGGGCCAAGCGCATCGATGGCGCGTTGGCCATAGAGGCGGGCCTTCTCGAACGTGTCTGGCAAAGCGCGGCAGCCATCAAGCAGAGTCTTGGCATAAGCCAGATCATCGTCAGAGACGCGCCGGCCTTCCATCGCTTCTTTCCAGAAGGCGCGGTCGGTGTCGCTGCCGCGGGCCATGGCGAGGATGACGGGGAGCGTCATCTTTCCATCGCGGAAATCGTCGCCGCGTGATTTGCCCATCGTCGCATCGTCCGACGCATAGTCGATGGCATCATCAACCAACTGGAACGCGATGCCAAGATTGCGGCCGTAGGAATCGAGCGCCATCTCGGTCGCCTCATCGCGCTCGGCAATCACCGCAGAGATACGGCAGGCGGCGGCAAATAATGCTGCCGTCTTGGCACCGATAATATCGAGATACCGGTCTTCGGTCGTCGCAATTTGCCGCTGGGCGGTCAGCTGATTGACCTCGCCTTCGGAAATGACTGCGCTCGCACCCGACAGAATCTTAAGCACCTTGAGGCTGCCATCTTCGACCATCAGTTCAAAGGCGCGGCTGAACAGGAAGTCGCCGACGAGCACGCTTGCTGAATTGCCCCAGATGACATTGGCGGTCTTGCGCCCGCGCCGCAGATCAGAATGGTCGACCACATCGTCGTGCAGCAGCGTGGCTGTGTGGATGAACTCAACGGACGCTGCGAGTTTATACTGGCGCGAGCCCGGATAATCGAGCAGCGCCGAGGTCGCGAGCGTCAGCATCGGGCGCATCCGCTTTCCACCGCTGGCGATCAGATGACCGGCCAGTTCGGGGATCAGGTGGATTTGCGATTGCATCCGATCCAGAATCACAGCGTTGACCTGATTCATGCCGGACGCCACAAGCGCCATCATCGGGTCCAGCGATGGAACCTCTTTACCCGGAAGCCTGTGAACGGTAGCCGTCATAAGGGGCGCATTGGCGGCGCTTTCTTGCAAAGGCAAGCAGAACAGAGTTGCAAGTGAACCGTTTTGGCGAAACTGGAAATGAAATGACTGACGAAATCCTGCAACGCTATCGTGAGAGCATCGACAATATCGATGCCTCGGTGATCTATATGCTCGCCGAACGCTTCAAAATTACTAAGGCCGTGGGCGAACATAAGGCTAAGACGGGCCTGCCTGCCGCTGATGGTGGTCGCGAAAAACGACAGATTGAACGCCTCCGCCGTTTGGCAACAGATGCCAATCTGGACCCGGAATTTTCAGAAAAGTTCCTGCGCTTCATCATCGATGAAGTGATCCGGCATCACCAGAAGATCAAAGAGGGGGGCTAGCCCCGCCTCGCCACTACATCCTCCGTCGCCCCGTGCTTGACACGGGGCTCGGCTTTTTCTGGCACCTTCCCGTTTGACGTGATGCCCCAACGATTGGATCTGCCGGATCAGTGACATCCGGCATGTAAAAGGCTGAAACCGGCCGGAGGTTAGCCAAGCCCCGTGTCAAGTAAGGGGCGACGCGGGTGGATAAGTGAATTTACGCCAAGTGCGATGTCTGCTTGGTAGCCGCGTCGCTGCGCGCCCTCTTCATCTTCCTTCACACCATTGCCGAAACCCCTCCCACACCTTAGCTAGAGGGGATGGCAGATCCCTATTCGACTCTGGGGGTGGCGAAGGGCGCGAGCGAGGCTGAGATTAAGAAGGCCTATCGCAAGCTGGCCAAAGAGCTCCACCCTGATACCAACCACGACCCCAAGGCCACGGAGCGTTTCGCTCAGGTGACGGGCGCCTATGATCTCTTGTCGGATAAGGACAAACGCGGTCAGTTTGACCGGGGCGAGATTGACGAGAACGGTCAGCCGCGCAGCCCCTTTGGCGGTGGCGGCAATCCCTTTGGTCAGGGCGGCGGCGGGTTCCGGCAGGGTCCGGGCGGGTTCAACGCCGAAGGTATGGATTTCGGCGATATCTTTGACGGCCTGTTTGGTGGGCGCGGTCGCGGCGGACCCGGCGGTGGGTTTGGACGACAGGCGCCGCCGCAAAAGGGCGCCAATGTCGCCTATCGGCTGGCCGTCGCTTTTGATGAGGCGGCAACGCTCAAGCCGCAGCGGATCACTTTGTCTGATGGCAAGACGATTGATCTGAAACTGCCGGCCGGCGTCGAAACCGGCACCCAGATGAAGCTCGCTGGCAAGGGTCAGGCCGGGCCGGGTGGTGCAGGCGACGCGATTGTGACGATTGAGGTCGGCCAACACCCGCACTTTACGCGCGAAGGTGACAATATTCGGCTCGATCTTCCGATCACGCTCTCCGAAGCGGTCAAGGGTGGCCCTGTTAAGGTGCCGACGGTGGACGGCGCGGTCATGCTCAACGTCCCCAAGGGCGCGACATCCGGCAAGACGCTGCGGCTGCGGGAGCGCGGTTTCACCGGCAAGTCCGGAAAGCGCGGCGATCAGCTTGTCACGCTCATCGTCGATCTGCCCGCCGATGATGCTGCGCTCCAAGATTTTGTCGAAAGCTGGACCGACGACAGGAACCCGCGCGCGAAGCTGGGCGTCTAGCGCTCCATGCGCCCGCCGTCGCCGGAAACACCTGAAGCCCGCCGCAGGCATCCGGGTGCGCATCCGCACGCGGAAGGGCTGCGCGGGCTGATTGGACCGGGCTCAAAGCCGTTTGAGGTGCTCCGCCGCGTCGCCATTGGCGTGTATAGCGATGGCTTCATCCATGCGGGCAATTTTGCCTATCTGACGCTGCTGACGGTTTTTCCGTTCTTCATCGTGATGGCAGCGATCACCCAGTTGATTGGCCAACCCGATGAAAATCTAAAGGCCATTCAGTCGATGCTTGTCGCCTTGCCGCCGGGGGTTGCGCAACTCATCCAGAGCGCTGCGCAGGAAATGCTGCAGGCCCGCACTGGTCCGCTTTTGTGGTTTGGCGCGATTGTGGGGCTTTGGACCGTGAGCAGCTTTATCGAAACGATCCGCGATATTCTTCGCCGCGCTTATGGCACGGGCTATGGCCGTCCCTTCTGGCATTATCGCATTGCCGGAATTGCGATCACATTTGTGTCGGTTCTGCTCATCCTGTTTGCGCTTGCCGCCCGTCTGGCGGTGACGGCGATGGAGGAAGTGGTGTTCCGTTACATTCCCGCCGCGCAAACTGTGCTGTCGGTGGAACTGGGACGGATGTCGACGTCGGTTGCGGTGTTCCTTGGCTTGTTTGTGATTTTCTGGACGCTGGCGCCGCCCGAATATCGCGGACGGGCTTTCCCCAAATGGCCGGGTGCGCTGGTCACGACCTTGTGGTGGACAGGCGCCTTGGCCTTGCTTCCGCCGGCTTTGTCGCTCTTTGGGGGCTATGCGCTCACCTATGGCAGCTTGGCCGGGGTGATCGTTGCGTTGTTGTTTTTCTGGATAGTCGGATTCGGTCTTGTTATTGGCGCGCATCTGAATGCGGCTTTGGCCAATCCGGCGATCAAAGATCCGCAGTTGAATGCGTTATAAGACGAAGGGAACGGCTGATGGCTGGATATATGGCGGGCAAGCGCGGGTTGATCATGGGGCTTGCCAATGACCGGAGCCTCGCTTGGGGGATTGCAAAGAAGCTGCGGGAAGCAGGCGCAGAGTTGGCCTTCTCTTATCAGGGTGAGGCGCTGGAAAAGCGCGTGCGCCCCTTGGCGGAAGAAGTCGGCAGCGATTTCCTGATCGACTGTGACGTGTCTGATCCGGCGGACCTCGACACAGCGTTCGCCACCCTTGCCGCGCGCTGGCCGACGATTGATTTCGTTGTTCACGCCATCGGCTTTTCCGACAAGAATGAACTGCGTGGCCGCTATTGCGACACCACGCTCGATAACTTCCTGATGACGATGAACATCTCTGTCTACAGCTTTACAGCGGTGGCCCAGCGCGCGGCAGCGATGATGCCCAATGGCGGCACGATGCTGACGCTTAGCTATTATGGCGCGGAAAAGGTGATCCCGCATTACAACGTCATGGGTGTGGCAAAGTCTGCGCTGGAGACGTCTGTGAAGTATCTTGCGGTCGATCTGGGCCGTGACAATATTCGCGTGAACGCCATTTCGGCGGGCCCCATCAAGACGCTTGCCGCGTCGGGCATTGGTGATTTCCGTTACATTCTGAAGTGGAATGAACTGAATTCACCGTTGAAGCGCAACACCACCATCGAGGATGTCGGCGGCGCGGGGCTTTACCTGTTGTCAGACCTGTCCTCGGGCGTGACGGGGGAAACCCACCATGTCGATTGCGGCTATCACGTCGTTGGCATGAAGGCCGAAGACGCGCCGGACATCGCGCTGGCGTAACGAGAACAGGCGGGTTTCTCGCCCCTGCCTTGCAATAGGCGGCAAATCGCGGCATCGCTCATCCATGAGTTTCAACACCTTCGGCCGCGTCTTCCGCTTCACCACTTGGGGGGAAAGCCATGGTCCCGCTTTGGGGGCTGTGGTCGATGGCTGCCCGCCGGGGCTCGCTTTGTCAGAGGCGGATATTCAGCCCTTCCTCGACAAGCGCCGCCCGGGCACGTCGCGCTTCACGACGCAGCGGCAGGAGCCGGATCAGGTCCGTATCCTCTCCGGCGTGTTTGAAGGCCGCACAACCGGCACGCCCGTCAGCCTGATGATCGAGAATGTCGATCAGCGGTCCAAGGATTATTCCGACGTCGCCAAGGCCTATCGTCCCGGCCATGCCGATTACAGCTATGACGCCAAATATGGCTTTCGCGATTATCGTGGCGGTGGGCGCTCGTCCGCCCGCGAAACAGCCGCGCGGGTCGCGGCAGCCGGCGTGGCCCGCGCGGTGATCCCCGAAGTTGAGATTCGGGCCTATGTCGTGGAGATTGGTGGCGACGCGATTGACCGGGACAATTTTGAGGCGAGCCAGATCGACAAGAACCCGTTCTTCTGCCCCGATGAAGCGGCCGCCGGTCGCTGGGAAAAGCTCGTTGATGAAGCGCGCAAGGCAGGCTCCTCGCTTGGCGCCGTCGTGGAGTGCGTGGCAACCGGCGTGCCTGCCGGATGGGGCGCGCCGCTTTATGCCAAGCTCGACAGCGAATTGGCTGCGGCGATGATGAGCATCAATGCCGTCAAGGCTGTGGAGATTGGTGCAGGCTTTGCCTCGGCCCGGCTGCGTGGTGAAGAAAATGCCGATCCCATGCGCCCCGGCACCAATGCGCCGCAGTTCATGGCGAACAATGCCGGCGGCATTGCGGGCGGCATTTCAACCGGCCAGCCGGTCATCGTCCGCGTCGCGTTCAAGCCGACATCGTCCATCCTCATCCCCGTTGACACCATCAACCGCGAAGGGGAAGCGGCGGACATCATCACCAAGGGCCGCCATGATCCGTGCGTCGGCATTCGCGGTGCGCCGGTTGTGGAAGCGATGATGGCGCTGGTGCTGGCCGACCAGAAGCTGCTCCACCGCGCCCAGTGCGGCTAAGCGACCACTTCCAAGCAGTATAAATTGCTTCGCGCTTGCCGGGCGCTGATGTTTCGACCACAAGATCCTGAAGAGGCCCGCTCACAGAGGCCAGCAGGAGACTATGGCAGGCATAAACGCGACGTCCGGCTCTACGCCGTCGACCCGGCTCCTGATGTGGACGCTCCTCGTCGTCTACATTTTCAATTTCCTCGACCGCCAGATCGTCAACATCCTCGCGCATGATATCAGCCGCGATCTGAATCTGTCCGACACGCAGATCGGGCTGATGACCGGCCTTGCCTTTGCTGTCTTTTATACGTTTCTGGGCATCCCCATTGCCCGCTATGCGGATCGCCCGCACACCAACCGCGCGCGGCTCATCACCATTTCGCTCGGCTTCTGGTCGCTGATGACGGCAGCCTGCGGATTGGCGCAGAACTTTTTTCAGCTGCTGCTGGCCCGTATTGGCGTCGGTGTGGGGGAGGCCGGGTGCACGCCTGCGGCTCATTCGCTCATCACGGATGCGGTGCCTAAGGAAAAGCGCGCTTCGGCAATTGCCTTTTACGGGCTCGGCATTCCGATTGGCAGCCTGATCGGCATGGCCCTTGGCGGCGCGCTGAGCGATATCATCGGCTGGCGGAACACCTTTTTGGCGGTCAGCATTCCGGGTGTCCTGTTTGCCTTCATCCTGCCGTTCATCCTGAAGGACCCGGGCCGTCATGGGTCTGCCACCGCGCAAGGGGCGACGCCGCAACAACCCTTTTTTGAAGCGCTCGTGCAAATCATGTCATCGCGGGCCTTTGTGCTGGTGTTGCTCGGCGCGTCGTTCACGGCATTCTTGTCTTACGGCAAAGGCGTGTGGGTCACGATCCTGTTCCAGCGCAACTTTGGTTTGACGGCGGCGGAAACCGGGCTGTGGCTAGGGATTACAGGTGGGCTTTCGTCTATGCTCGGCACGTGGCTTGGCGGGTATCTCGCGGACCGTTTCGGCGCAAAGGACAAGCGCCACATTTTGACCGCACCCGCCATCGGCATGGCGGTGGCCGCGCCCATCTTGTTTGTGGCCTATTATGTGACAGACTGGCGCTGGGCGATTGCGCTGCTGATGATCCCAAGCATGCTCAACTATTTCTATTACGGCCCCTGCTATGCGTTGGCGCAGCAGTTGGTGGCCCCCGGTCAGCGCGCGGTGGCGACGTCGCTCGTGGTGTTCGGGCAGAACCTGATCGGGCTAGGCCTTGGTCCGCTGTTCTTCGGTATGTTGTCCGACGCGTTCAAACCGATGGCGGGGGAGGATAGTGTCCGCTGGGTGCTCTATGGGGCGGCATGGATGGGGCTCATCCCCGCGATCCTTTTGTGGCGGGCCTCCAAGCGGCTGAATGCGGAGCTGAAGACCTAGAAGCGCCGCAGGCCCACCAGCGTCCCTTGGCGGTCACAGGACGTCAATCCGAGAACGGATCCCGCACCAAAATCGTATCGTCACGCTCCGGGCTGGTAGACACGCAGGCGACCGGGCAGTCGATCAACTCTTCAATGCGGCGGACATATTTGATGGCCTGTGCCGGCAAATCGGCCCAGCTGCGCGCGCCTGCGGTCGTTTCCGACCAGCCGGGCATTTCCTCATAAATCGGCTCGGCCCGCGCCTGATCGGCGGCATGGGGCGGGAGATAGTCATAAATCTGGTCACCAATGCGGTAGCCGGTGCAGATCTTCAGCGTCTCAAATCCATCGAGCACGTCGAGCTTGGTGAGCGCGATGCCGGTGATGCCGGAGACAGCAGCCGACTGACGGACGAGCACCGCATCGAACCAGCCGCAGCGGCGCTTGCGACCGGTGACGGTGCCAAATTCATGGCCGCGTTCGCCCAGCCGCTGGCCGGTGGCGTCTTCCAGTTCGGTCGGGAACGGACCGGAGCCGACGCGGGTGGTGTACGCCTTTACGATGCCGAGCACGAAGCCCACCGAGGAGGGGCCGAGGCCTGATCCACCCGAGGCTGTGCCCGCAATGGTATTGGACGAGGTGACGAACGGATAGGTGCCGTGGTCAACATCCAGCAGCACGCCCTGTGCGCCTTCAAACAACACGCGCGCGCTGCGCTTCTTTGCCTGATTGAGCGTCACCCAGACAGGCTTGGCAAAGGGCAGGATGAAGGCGGCGATATCGGCCAAATCGTCGAGCAGGCGCTGCCGGTCAATCGGCGGCTGGTTGAAACCGGCCCGCAATGCATCATGATGCGCACAGATGCGGTCCAGCTGGGCGTCGAGATCATCGAGATGCGCCAAATCACAGACGCGGATGGCGCGCCTGCCAACCTTGTCTTCATAGGCCGGGCCGATGCCGCGTCCGGTCGTGCCGATTTTGCCGGCGCCCGCTGCGGTTTCGCGCAGAGCGTCCAGATCACGGTGGAAGGGAAGGATGAGCGGCGCGTTTTCCGCGATATGGAGATTTTCGGGTGTGACGCTCACGCCCTGGCCGGTCAGCTTCGCGACTTCATCGCGGAAATGCCAGGGATCGAGCACAACGCCATTGCCGATGACGGACAATGTGCCGCGGACAATGCCGGACGGGAGGAGGGAGAGCTTGTAGACCTTATCGCCTACAACCAGCGTGTGGCCCGCATTGTGGCCGCCTTGAAACCGGACGACGACGTCGGCACGGCTCGCAAGCCAGTCGACGATCTTGCCTTTGCCTTCATCGCCCCATTGGGCGCCGATGACGGTGACATTTGCCATTTGCACATCCCGATATGTCGGGCCTTTTCCTTCAGCGCAGGGAACTCTGAACGAAGGGATTCGCCGCGCTGTGCGTTATTGCCATGCGCGCGCGGCGTCCACCCTAAAGGTCGTTTCCGGCCTAAAAGTTATGCCTTTGCCGTGGGCAAATGGAACGCTTAATCGAGGGGTGCGGGGCGACCGTTGGACAGGATGTGGGTGCAGATCTGGGCTTCGGCACTGTCGTCTTCCGTCAGAGCCGCGACCGTGACCCAGCCTTCGGCGCGGAGAGCAGCGGCCTTTTGCGGCAATGTGCCAAGCGGCAGGAACAGGCGGCGGCGTTCGCCTTGCGCCAGCCCTGCGTCAATCAGCGGGTCGATAAAGGCGGAAAAGCCGATGGCGGGCTCATCGCCGATCCGATAGCTGCCACCCCGGCCGATTTCACCCGAGGTGTGCGCCGAAAAGATCGAGAAGCCGAACCAGCTTTGATATTCAAAGCCGTGCCGTTCGGTCGGGTCGAGTGTGACGCGCAGATCAGCAGGCAGACCCGCCACGACCGCCTCGATGGCATCAAGCCGCTGCGAGAGCAGGCCTTGCGTGTCAAAGGCGCGCAGGCGGCCAAGGGCGCCTTCAAATGTCCCGGCAGCTGCGATGAGCGGCTGGAAGGCTGCAGGGACGGCCGCAATATCCTTGGCATCCAAATGCGCCTTCAGGCTGGTCGTGTCTGTTCCCGGCAGCAACGTGTCGATCAGGTCTGGCAACGTCAGGTCGAGTGTCATGTCCTTGACGCCCGCAGCCTTCAGCGCCTCGATCGCCACGGTGACGATTTCGGTGGCGGCGGCGACGCTGTCCAGCCCGATGAGCTCCGCACCGACCTGCATCATCTCCCGTTCCGGACGCAGCTGCGTGGCCTTGAGCTTTACGACTGGGCCGCCATAGCTGAGCCTGACGGGGCGGGGGTGGTGGCCCATACGGGTGGAGGCGATGCGCCCGATCTGCCCGGTAATGTCAGACCGCACCGCCATCGTTTCGCCTGAGACGGGATCAACAAAGCGCAGCAAATCGCGCGAAGAGGTGCCGAGCGCACCTGTCAGGCTTGCCTCAAATTCAGCGAGGGGGGTCTGCACCCGCTCATAGCCCCAGGACGCGACCGTATCGAGCACGGCACGCACCAATCGCGCCGAGGCATCGGCCTCAGGCGGCAGGCGGTCACGAAATCCGGTGGGGAGAAGTCCTGTGGTCATGGGCGGGTCCTTAGAGGGATCAGGCACGATTCTGCAACATCGTCATTGCGAGCAGAGCGAAGCAATCCAGACAGCAAGACAATGGATTGCCGCGCTTCGCTCGCAATGACGCGTTATCAGAACTTCAAAGCCTTCACCGTTTTCACACCCGGCAGCTTGCGGGCGTCTTCGAGAACGGCTTCGGGGATGGCGTCATCCATGGAGAGGAGAAGCACGGCTTCCCCCCCTGCATTGCGGCGGCCAAGGTGGAATGTGCCGATGTTGAGCCCGTTCTTGCCGAGCAGGGTTCCGATGGATCCGATGAAACCCGGCGCGTCTTCGTTGACGATGTAGAGCATGTGGCCGTCCAGATCGGCTTCGATGTTGATGCCGAACATTTCGACGAGACGCGGGACGGTGTTGCCGAACAAAGTGCCCGCAACCGAGCGGTCGCCCTGGCTTGTGCCCACCGTCACGCGGACGAGCGTGTGGTAAACGCCTTCACGGTCATGGCGGACTTCACGGACGTCCAGACCGCGTTCCTTGGCGAGGAACGGTGCGTTGACCATGTTCACCGTGTCCGAATAGCGGCGCATGAGCCCTGCAAGCACCGCGCCTGTGATCGGCTTGATGTTGAGCTGGGCGGCAGCGCCTTCCACTTCGATGCTGATCTTGGTGAGGTTGTCATGCGCCAATTGGCCGACAAGGCTGCCGAGCTTTTCGGCCAGCGCCATATAAGGCTTCAGCTTGGGGGCTTCTTCGGCCGACAGGCTTGGCATGTTGAGCGCATTGGTGACGCCGCCACTGACGAGATAATCGGCCATCTGTTCGGCGACCTGAAGGGCCACATTGACCTGCGCTTCGTTGGTCGACGCGCCAAGGTGCGGCGTGCAGATGAAGTTGGGCGTGCCGAACAAAGGCGATTCTTTGGCGGGTTCATTGACGAACACGTCGAGTGCGGCGCCTGCGACCTGACCTGAATCAAGCGCCTCCTTCAGGGCGGCTTCGTCAATCAGACCACCGCGTGCACAGTTGATGATGCGCACGCCCTTCTTTGTCTTGGCGAGATTTTCCTTCGACAGGATGTTGCGCGTCTGGTCCGTCAGCGGCGTGTGCAGCGTGATGAAGTCGGCCTTGGCGAGCAGCGTGTCGAGGTCGGCCTTTTCCACGCCCATTTCCACGGCGCGCTCCGGCGTCAGGAACGGATCAAAGGCGACAACTTTCATCCGCAGGCCCAGCGCGCGGGTGGCGACGATGGAGCCGATATTGCCGGCGCCGATCAGGCCCAGCGTCTTGCCGGTCACTTCAACGCCCATAAAGCCGTTCTTTGGCCACAGGCCGGCCTGCGTCTGCGCATTGGCTTCGGGCAGCTGACGGGCGAGCGCGAACATCAACGCGATGGCGTGTTCTGCGGTGGTGATCGAGTTGCCGAACGGCGTGTTCATGACCACGACGCCCTTGGACGAGGCGGCAGGGATATCGACATTGTCGACACCGATCCCGGCCCGGCCAATGACTTTCAAATTGGTGCAGGCGTCAAGGATGTCCTTGGTCACCTTGGTGGACGAACGGATGGCAAGGCCATCATACTTGCCGATGATCGCTTTCAGCTCATCCGGTGTCAGGCCGGTGATTTCATCAACTTCGCAGCCACGTTCACGGAAGATTGCGGCGGCATTGGGGTCCATCTTGTCGGAAATGAGGACTTTAGGCTTGGTCATGTTGGGAAACTCCAAATGAGATCAGAAGCCGTTCGGGCTGAGCCTGTCGAAGCCCCGTCCTTTCTGTGCGCTTCAGCAACAAGAATAAGGACGGTCCTTCGACAGGCTCAGGACAAACGGGATAGGTTTAGTTCTTGAGAGAGGCCCAGGCCCAATCGAGCCAGGGGCCGAGCGCTTCGATGTCGGCGGTGTCGACGGTCGCGCCGCACCAGATGCGCAGGCCCGGAGGGGCGTCGCGATAGCTGGCGATGTCATAAGCGGCGTGTTCGGCCTCAAGCAGCCCTGCGAACTTTTTGATGAAGTCCGCGTCCGCCCCTTCGACCGTCAGGCAGACCGAGGTGGTCGAGCGCGTGGGGGGATCGACCGCGAGATGATCGAGCCAGGACCGGCCTTCGACGATCAGGTTGAGCGCGCGGGCATTGGCATTGCTGCGGGCCATGAGGCCTTCGAGGCCACCGACCGACTTTGCCCATTCGAGCGCAAAGATCACGTCTTCAACGGCGAGCATCGACGGCGTGTTGATCGTCTCGCCCTTGAAGATGCCTTCGCTGAGCTTGCCCTTTGACATCAGGCGGAAGACCTTCGGCAGCGGCCATGCAGGCGTATAGCTTTCCAGCCGTTCCACAGCGCGCGGGCCGAGGATCAGGACGCCGTGTGCACCTTCACCGCCCAGCACCTTCTGCCAGGAGAAGGTGACGACGTCGAGCTTGTCCCACGGCATGTCATAGGCAAACACCGCCGAGGTCGCGTCGCAGATCGACAGGCCCTCACGGTCGTCGGCGATCCAGTCCCCATTGGGGACGCGCGCGCCGGACGTGGTGCCGTTCCAGGTGAAGACGACATCGTCCGCCCAGTTGACGGTCGAGAGATCGGGAAGTTTGCCATAAGCTGCGTTCAGCACAGTGGCGTTCAATTTCAGCTGCTTGTTCGCATCGGTGACCCAACCTTCACCAAAGCTTTCCCATGCCAGCATGGTTGTGCCGCGCGCGCCGAGCAGCGACCACATCGCCATTTCAACGGCACCCGTGTCAGACCCGGGGACGATGCCGATGCGGTGCGTGTCGGGCACCTGAAGCACTTCGCGCATCAGGTCGATCGCCAATTGCAGGCGCGACTTGCCGATCTTGGCGCGGTGCGAGCGGCCGAGGCATTCAGTCTGGAGTTTGGAAGCATCCCAGCCCGGCGGCTTTGCGCAGGGGCCCGAGGAAAAGAATGGACGCGCAGGCGTGCGCGCTGGCTTGGTCACAGTCATGTAAGCGTCTCCTTGCAGAGAGCAGCGCGGCGTTGGGACCGCGTGGCCCGCCGCCGCGTCTAGAGGGCGCCTGTTTCAAGTCAAGCGAATTGCTTAACTCTCTCAAATGAGGAGCCGTTTTTCAAACTTTGCTGTTGTGACACAGGTTAGGTTGAGGAGGGTTGTCGCGCTAAGGCAAAAGGGGGCCAGAGAGATGCTCTCCGGCCCCTTTTTTGCGTCAATAACCCTTTTTGCGGAACAGAACTTCGCCGCGCCGGGCGACGTAGAGCTTCTCCAACGTCACCGGATGGAAATAGGCTTCCACGCGGTCACCTTCGGGCGTGGTGCCGTAGACTTCGTAGCAGCCGCCATCGGGCTTGGTCTTGCGGACCTGCCAGCCTTCTTTGATCAGCTTGGCCTTGAGCGCATCCTGCGTTTTCCAGCTGGACGCGGGACCGGCCTGACACTTGATCGCGCCGGTGGCGGAGGCCGGTGTCGCAATGGCTGCGAGCGCAGCGGCTCCGGCAAGAGAGAGGAGGGAGAGAGTACGCATCGTCATGCTCCTTGTTTTGCTTGGGGGAAGGATTTGAAAGCCCGCAGCGCCACGATCAGCGCCAGAGGTATGAAGTGAACCAGTGCGGGGCCAAGATTATTGTGCACCCAAATCCAGTGCAGCAAGGTCAGGATCGCGGCGGGATAGACGAAGCGCTGCAGTTGCTTCCAACGGGCCTTCAGCGCCCGCATGGAGGCATCATTGCTGAGAATGGCGGGCACCATCATCAGGATGAATGCGGCCCAGCCTGTCCATATTCCCGGCGCGAGCATCTCTGCGATCATGTCGGGCACATTGCCCATGTCGATAATGTAAAAGCCAAGGTGCAAAAGGGCATAGGCAAAGGCGGCGACGCCGAGTGCGCGACGCCGCGCAGCCATCCATTGCAGCCATTTGCGTGGCCCGAGGATGCTGATCAGCGGGCTGATGGCGATCGCGATGATCATCAACCGGGCCGACATTTCGCCCGACGGGTGCAGCAGGTCCATCGCCTCGGTTGCGCCCCGCGCATAGCCTGACAGCATCGCGACGGCTGGCAGTGCGAGCAGGATCCAAAGACTGAAGCGGTGGTTGAACATGGCCATCTAAGCTCTTCCTAAGCTCCCGTGCCTGGGGCTGTCAATGCTAATGCGAGCGATTATCAATAATCTTTGGAGATACGGACAGCGGCGCTTTGTCGGCCGACGGATGACAAGGTCGAAAGGATCGACAGCCATCGGGTGACCTGAAACTCGGCGCGCGTCGCTGAATAGCCGGCGCCGTCAGTGATGATTTCCACAAAGGCCCGGCGGGAGATGTATTTGCCGGCGGCCACAGAGGTGCGCTGGCCCGTCGTCGTATCCGCAGGCAGGATACGCAGCCGGTCCAGCCCCACGGCCTGTCGCAAGGCGTTGATCGGGTTGAGGCCCGCCCCGCCGCGCATCGACGCGACAGCGCCGGCCAGCTGCAGCGCTTCCGGCGCGGACAGGTTTGTGATCGAGGTGCCGAACAACAGGCGGGACAGCAGTTCCTCCTGCGGCAATGCGGGCACGCTGGCAAAGGTGATCTCCGGCTTTTGCCCGGTGCCGCCGACGCGGATTGTGGCATCCAGCCCCTGCGTGTCGCCTTGGGCGACAATGTCGAGGATCGGATCGGGAGGGCTTTCCCCCCGGAACCGGATGACGCCGCGTTCCAGCTCAAAACGCCGTCCGGCAAACTCATAACCGCCACGCACCACCTCTGCCACGCCGAGAATGGCAGGTGACAGGATCGAGCCTGTGACGGCCAAGTCACCACGCCATTCGCTGTCGAGGCCAAGGCCGGTCACCATCATCCGACCCGGCACATTGGCCTTAATGTCGAGCAACCATGGCCGCGCGGGCGCGACCGCCATTTGCAGGTCAGCCCCGCCGTTAATCTCCCGCACGCGCAATCGAGGAAAGGACGTGGCCACGGCACTTTGACCCAGCACATAGCTGCTCCGGTCGACTCGCACGGTGCCGCTAATGAGGCCGCCACTGCCTTCGGACTGAATGCGCAAGGGGCCGGTGACCGTCGCCCCCAGATCATCACGCGCAATCAGTGTCGCCGACTCCGCCTGCACCGAAAGGTCGATGCCCGGCGCGCCAGAGGCAAAGCTGATCGTGCCAGACCCGGTCAACCGACCGCCTTTGCCTGCCGTGGCGGAAAAGCTGTTGAGCACCAGACGGGATCCGTTGAACTGCCCGTTCGCCGCGACGCCGGTCAGCACCATACCCGCCGCTGCACTTTCGACGCGCGCGGAGGCTGTGCGCACCGAGCCGCGGATGATCGGGTTGGACAGCGTGCCGCCCATATCGGCGCCGATGGCGACATTGCCAGAAAGATCAAAGGTGGAAATTCCGGTGAGGCGCCACAGCGTTCCGGCATCGCCATTGAAGCGTAACTGGCCTGCCAGATTGGCATTGGCGATCTGGCTGCCGAGCGCCGCGGCTCCGCCAAGGCCGTTGAGCTGTATCTGCCCGCGCCCGATGGTCTGGCCAGCTGAGGCAGCGACGAGCCGCGCGCCGGCCCGCGATCCGCCAAAGCTTGCGATCACGGCAAGGTCAATCGGCTTGGAGGCGAGCGCAAGCCCCGCGCGCGTCAGGCCGCGCACCTTCACGTCGATCCGGCCCGACGGCGTGCCGTTGGCTTCCTCCACATAGAAGAAGGTCCCGCTCGCCCGTCCGCCCAACCCAAGGCGGGGGGCCACGGTATCGAGGATCGACAGCGGCATGGACGAGAGCGCACCGGTCAATTCCGGCTGTGGGCCACCGATGAGGCCTGAGAGAGACGCCTTGCCGCCCGCGTAGCTGAGTTCCGTCGGTGAAAGCCGCCAGCCGCCCCCTTCGCGCACCAGCACAGCGGGGGCATCAAGGCTGATGGGGCGCCGCTCCAGCGTCCCATTCGCCACCACGGTCAGGCGTTTGGGCGCGATCTGAACGACCGTCTGGAGATCAAAATCCCCCCCGCGAGATCCGGCAATTGCGCCTTTCAGCGTGCCCCTGCCGCCCTTCATGTCGATATTGCCCGCGAGCCGCGCGAAGGCCACGCCGCCATATTGCACGCCGCGTGCCGTGACAGTGCCGTTGATGGCGGTCCCGGCCGGGTCCAGCAATATGGTGCCGTCAAAACGCCCGCGCCGGATGGCGATTTGGGGCGGCCCTTCAAAGCGGGCATCCCGCGCATCGACGGCGGCCCGGATGCGCTGCACCCCGCCTGTGATATCCATGTCGAGCGTGCCCGTCGCCATCCCGCTTAGCGCCAGCGTTCCAGCGAGCCCGCCGGCCACGGGCGTCAGCCGCCCTGTTGCGGAAAGACCAGAGGCGTTGAAATCCGCGACCAAGATCTGCGAGGGGCGCCCTGCAGGCAACAAGATATCCCCGCGCCCGGTGAAGCGCCCGATGCGGGATTGGCCGTTGGCCGTCCAGCCAAAGCCACCTGCATTCGGCGTCAGCAGCACTTGGACATTGGCGAGCCCCATCGCCGCATTGGGTCGGGCGAAAAGCAAGGACACGCGCGGTCGCGCAATGGGTCCATCGAGTGCGAGTTGCAGCGCGCCATAGGTGGACTGGCTGCCGCTGCCAGAGAGCTGGAAACTGCCATCACGCCGCCGGATGCCGGACAATGTCAGCCGCAGCTTGGGCGCGATGAGGCGCATATTGGTGAAGCGCAGCACCCCGTCCGGCGTGCGCTCCAGCGCTGTTTCCAGCTTGGGCAAACCACCAGCCAGTCCGGCAAAAAACGCATTGTCAAAGCGCCGCACCCAGGCTTCCCCGCGCCCCAAAATGCGTGTCCCGCGACCATTGGGGCCCGGCACGACAGCCAGCTCACTGCGGATGTCGACAAGGCCAATGCCCGGGATGAAATAGCGGTTGAGTTGCCCCGCCAGCCCGACATCGTAGCGGCCGGTTTTGAGATCCACGAACAGCGCGAGCCTGCCCGACAGCTTGTCTGATTTCAGCAGCAGGTTTTCCCCGATCAGCGTGGACCGCGTGGCCAGCACCACGCCATCGACCGAGATATTGGCGAGGATGCCGCCCGCCACATCTCCAACGCCGGTGATGCGGCGCGCCGTGAGGCGGACAGGCACTTTGACCGGGGACTTGGACAGGCGGCCTTGCCCGGAGAGGCGCACATCCTCTAGCCCTGTTGCGTCAAAGGTGACGCGCGGAGCGGTCAGCAGATAGTCGAAAGATGCCTGCGAGAAGGGCCCGTCAAACCGGGTCTTGAGCTGGATATTCTGGCCACGCATCGTCGGCAGAACGGCGCGCGGATCGATCAACCGGAGGGTGAGCAGCGCATCGTCAAAGCTGCTCCTGCTCAGATCAATGCCGCCGACACCGGTGAGCGACAGCGCGGCGGAGGATAGGTTGATCTGCCCATCGATCCGCCGGTTGGCAAAGTTTGCCTCACCCGACACGCGCACCAGCGGGGCGGCGAGCTTCTGCATCCGGCCGGTCAACACATTGGCAGCGGTGATGGTGCCATCCAGCGTGTAGCGTCCTTCGTTCACCGCCAGAGTGAGATTGGCCGCATCCTGCCCGGACATGCGGGCCTTAAGCGCGCCCTGCCAGGTCTTCCAGCTGCCATCGCCGGAAAGGCGCAGCGCCACAGGCCGTGCGGTGCCCATCATCGCGCCAAACACGCCGCGTTCCGGCGCATCAAGGGCGAGGTCGACGTCAAAGCGATTGTCGTCGGGCCGGGAATCGAGCTTCAGGACGAGATGGTCGCCCTGCTGCGCGTCGGCAGTCAGATCGATGACCGCGCGGCCATCGCGAATGTCGGCGCGCCCCGCCAGCCGTCCGATACGCGGCGACCCGGCGACGCCTTTGTCGATCTGAAGCCGGTCGACGGCGAGCGATCCGATGCGGATGTCGAAAGCGGGCAGGATCGGCGCATCGGGCGCGCCGGGATTGAGTTTGGGCAGGCGGTGGAGCGTGGCGACCTTGGCGTGCAGCCGGTCTATGTCGAGCCGGTTGGCGAACCAGGCGAGCGGCGACCAGTCGAGATCCACCAAGGGGGCCTCAAAGAACAGCCCCTTGGGGTCGGAGAGCCGCAGACCCCTTATGCGCGCCTGACTGTAGAGGGAGCCGTCAATGGCCGTAATCTCGATCTTCAGGCCGGATTTGGGGGAGAGCTTTTCAACGCGGTCGATGATGAAGCGGTGGCCCGGTCCGGTGTCCGCAAGACCGGCGAGCACCAGCCCGATCAGCGCCAATCCAAGAAGGGCTGCAAGGAGCCTTTTGGCGGCGCGCATCAAAACGCCTGACCCAAGGAGACAAACACGGTGACTCGCGCCTCGCCTGTGCGCCGGTTGATGGGCGTGCCAATGTCGATGCGGATCGGGCCGAAGCTGGAATAATAGCGCCCGCCAAGCCCTGCGCCGATGCGCATTTTGTCGAGACGCGGCAGGCTTTCGGTGTAGATGTTGCCGGCATCAACAAAGGGGACGACGCCAAAGGCGCCAAAGCGCAGGCGCGCCTCCAGCGAAAATTCGGCCAGACTGCGCCCGCCAACGGGGTCCCCAAAGGCATCGCGTGGGCCGATATCCTGATAGCTAAAGCCGCGTATCGATCCGCCGCCGCCGGCATAAAAGCGGCGCGACGGCGCGATATTGTTGAGGGCAGTACCGGAGATGGACCCCAATCTGGCGCGCCCGGCAAGGACAAGCTTTTCGCCCAAGGGCAGATAGGCGCTGCTATCGATCTGGGTGCGGACATAGCCGTTGAACCCACCCTGAAGTGACCCTTCCGGGGAGATGCGCCCGCTCAGCCGGAAACCGCGCGTCGGGTCCAGCAGATCGTCCGATCCGTCATAGGCCAGCGTCCCGGGCAGGGCGCCGATAAAATAGGTTTGCCGCGCGCCGCCGCGCGCCACGATGTCGCGTTCGTCCGATGCGAGCAGTTCGGCGCCGACGCTCCAGATCCAATCCTTCTGCCAGATGATGTTGGTCTGGCGTTCGAGGTTGGCGGCAATCTCAAGCGTGCGGGCGGCATAAGCGGTCTGGACGATATTGCTGGCCGCCACCCGGGCGTTCAATACCCAGTCCCGCCGCCGCCAATTGGACTGGCGCAGGGAAGCGCCTAAAGTTTGTTCGCGCGTGCCGATGACCCCCCGCAGCATGACAGCGCCTTCGGGCTTGAGCAGGTTGCGGTGTGTCCAACTGGCCGACACGCGAAACCCTTCGCCGGTGCCATAGCCCGCTTCTGCCGCAATCGTCCGCACGGGGGCGGGCGTCATGGTGACAGAAATGTTCGCGGTCTGCGGGTCGCCCGTTTCAACGGGGCTGACATCAACCGAGGACAGCAGGCCGGTTGCGATCAAGGCCCGCTTCAGGTCATCGATGTCGGCCTGATTATAGGGTTCGCCCGACTTGAAGCGCGCGATGCGGCCGATATGTTTCGCATCAAAAGGCAGTTTGTCGCCGCGCGTCAGAATCTGCCCGAAATTGCGCTTACCGCCGGTTTCAACATGCACCTCCATCGATGCGGTTCGCGTGTCATGATCCACCACGACATCCGGTGCTGTCACCTTGGCAAAGGGATAGCCGTCATTGGCGAGTTTGGCTTTCAGCGTCGTTTCAGCAAGCGTCACATCATCGGCGTCCACGCTGTCCTGCACGTTGACGTTGAACGCCTCCCTTAGGTTGCCGGTCTCATCCAGGCCCGACACGCGGATGTCGCCAAAGGTGTAAAGTGGCCCCGGCTCGATGGTGAGGGTGACGGCAATGCGGTCGTCAATGGCTTCAATATCGGAGTCGACGCGCGCGTCATAATAGCCGTCGGCGCGCAGAAGTTCGGCCAGCAAGGCAGCATCATCGCGCGCGCGGCGGTCAATCTGGGCGACGTTGGCGGGCTTGCTGTCCCCGGTCTTCAGTGCCGACAGAGCATCAAATCGTTGCGCGATCTGGTTTTCGGACGCCGTGGGCACGCCGGCCAGGTTGACGGAGTAGCGACGGCCCTGTTCATCGGCGCTGTCGATACCGGCGGCTTGCTCCCCGGCTTCCTCGGCAGGCAGATCGGGCCATTCCACTCCGATATCCGGCATCTCTGCCATGGGGGATTCCGGGTCCAGCGGCGTGTCTGTGGCCGGCATCGGCGCGGCAGGCGCGGGCGCTCCCTGTGCGTGAACAGGGGCGGCAACGGCCAGCGCTACGGTCAGGGCGACGGGCGCGACACGACACAGGAGGCCGGACTTCATCCCCCTGCTCTATCGCGTCCTAGGACGGAGCGAAAGCGCTCCCTTCGGCGGCGCCTCACATAAATTAAGAAGCCTGTGAGAAGCCCTTAATGGCGGGTGGCGCCAATCTCATTTTCCAGCGCGCTGATCAGCCGTTCCACCTGCCGCCAGCGGCAATAGCCGATGACATTGCCATGATCGCGGGACCGGCGGGCGCGCCCTGCGGCTTCGCTTGAGGCTTCTTTGCCAAACAGCGCCATGAATTCGGCAGCGAGGTCTGCCCCGGCGCGATCGACAAAAAAGCTGGACATGCGGCAGACGGCTCCTGTTCGACAAAATGCGAACAAAACCCTTTATGGGCCAGCCCTTTGCGGGCCGTGCCCAAATGCAGTGAAGGAAGCATTCACCATGTCTTAAAGGGCATTGCCCCAATGGGCGGGGTGGCGTTTTCCGGCGGGCAGTGGCAGAGGATGCCCATGACCGAACCAAAGAAATCTGATCCCCGCGCAGCCGGTGGGCCGCTGGCCCTCTCCATCCTCGCAGGTGCCATCATCGGTGTCGTCTATCACCAGTCGACCCTTGGCTTGCTTGTGGGGTCTGGACTTGGCGTTGCCTTCGCCGTCGCCTTTTGGGTTTTTGACCGGAAACGCTAAGCGCGCGTCTCACGCCATCCGCCTGCCGACCCAGATGACGCGGCCGATGATCTCCACTGCCGCCGGGTCGCAGTCTTCCCAATCGGGGTAGGCCGGGTTGTCGCTGCGGATCGACAGGCGCCGCCCGCCTAAGCCTGCCGGGTTGAGCGCAATCCGCTTCACGAGCAGCGCCTCTTCCACCCGAAGGACATAAATCCCGTCGCGCAGCCGGTCTGCCGCATCGCCCCGGTCGACCAGAATTTCATCGCCTTCAGACAAGGTTGGCAACATCGACTCGCCGCGCACCGCAATGGCCGAGACATTTTGCGGGGCAGAGGCGACGCCGCGCAGCCAGCGGGCGTCAAAGCCGAAGCGGGAAATCGTTTCTTCGCGACTGGCCAATGCGCCGGGGCCTGCAGAGGCCTCCACCGCCAGACGCGGCACCGAAATCAGATCACCTGCAACAGGGGCCGCCACCGGCCCACCCAGCAGCGATTCGTCGACGCCGAGATAGCGTGCGAGCAATTTCCGGTCGTCTTCGGCCAGCTTGCGCGGGCTGCCGCGACGGATGAATTGCTGGATATAAGCGGGGTTGCGCCCAATCAGCCGCGACAAGGCGGCATAGTCCTCCCCCCGGTCCCGAATCAGCCGATCCAGCGTGTCGCGCACATTTTCCATGCGCGTTCATACCGATAAGAAAAATCCTAGACAAGTAGGATTTGGCGGTGAAAAAAGGAAAAATCCTAACGCGACTCGATGGAAAGACGAGGGAGAACAAAAGGTGAATATTCGACGCGAAATTGAGCTTTTCCTGCGGCGGACGGGGATGCGACCGGCGCGGTTCGGGCGACTGGCCGCGCGCGACCCAAAGCTCGTTTTCGACGTCCGCGCCGGTCGCGAAATGCGCGCCACCCTCATCCGCCGCGTGCGGGATTTCATCGCCACACAAGACGCCGAAACGGAGGCCCGCCCATGATTGCAAATGCCCATCGCGCGCTGACCAACGGCCTCCTGAAACTCGCAACGCCGGCTGAAATTCCTGAATCGCGCGAACGCCCCTGGGCCAGCGTCACCTTCACCGGCGCCCGCCATTGGGTTTCGCTCTCGGTCGGCCCCGCCCGCGCCGACGAGATCGCCGCGATGCTGCCGGACCATGAATTTGATCTGCCCGGTCATTTGGTCGCCGACATTGCCGTGACGGGCACGCGCGTTGACGGGGATCGGACCGTCATTGAGATTGAAGCGCTGACGGTGGAGACGCATTGACCGATTGCCGCTTGCATGCGGCCCGTCGCCTGCGCAAATGAAGCGCAAAGATGAACAGGAGAATGTGATGCGAGTCTTTCTTGGCGCGATGATGGCGGCAACGGCTTTATCCGGCGCGGCGCAGGCGGAAACGGTCGTCCTTCATGCGGGGCGCGTGATCACGGATGCGGCCAAACCCGCCTCTGGCCCCGCCACCATCACCGTCACCGATGGCAAGATCGTCTCGATTGCCGATGGCTATGCAGCGGCCCCGGCGGGTGCGCGCGTCGTCGATCTGAAGACGAAGACGGTGCTGCCCGGCCTGATCGATATGCACGTCCATCTGGAGAGCGACCCCGGTGGGGACTTTCGTGACGAAACGATTGTGACGGACGATTATCTGGCGCTGGTCGGCGCGAAGAATGCGCTGACCACGGTCAAAGCGGGCTTCACGACGGTGCGCGATCTGGGGTCGGCCCCGCGCGGTGGCTTTGCGCTGCGGGATGCGACGGCCAAGGGCCTCATCCCCGGCCCGCGCGTTGTCGCAGCAGGCACGGCGATCTCGATCATCGGCGGGCATGGCGACGTGTCTGGCTTCCGCCCGGAGGTGAACGCCGCGCTCGACGGCAAGAACACCTGCACAGGGCCGGACCAGTGCGCCGCGCGCGTGCGGGAAGCGTCCAAGAATGGTGCTGACGTCATCAAGATCACCGCCACCGGCGGCGTCTTGTCGCAGCAGGGGCGCGGCCTTGGCCAGCATTTCACCGATCCGGAACTGAAGGCGATTGCTGATACAGCCCACAGCCTCGGCCTGCGGGTGGCGGCGCACGCGCATGGCGCGCGCGGCGTTGAATCGGCGGCGAAGGCCGGCATCGACACCGCCGACCATGGCACCTTTGCCGATGCAGCGGCGGTCAAGGCGATGAAGGCGAGCGGCATGGCGATGGTGCCGACGCTGATGGCGCTGAATGGCGTGAAGGAACGGCTCGGCAAGGGCATCTATACGCCGACAGTTGAGGCCAAGGGGCGCGAAGCCGTCGCACAGGCCGGCAAGGCGCTGAAGCTCGCCAAGGCCGAAGGCGTAACCATCGCCTTTGGGACCGATGCGGGCGTGTTTGAACATGGCCGTAATGCAGGCGAGTTTGCGCTGATGGTCGATTGGGGCGGCATGACCCCGCGTGAGGCGCTGGCCAGTGCGACGACGGTCGCGGCCAAGCTGCTCGATAAGGAAAATGAGATTGGCAGAATCGCGCCCGGCTATTCCGCGGATATCATTGCGGTCGACGGTGATCCGTTGACGGATGTCCGCAGCCTCGAAAAGGTCGGCTTTGTGATGGCCCGTGGCCGCATCATCGACTGACGGAGCAGCCGCATGGCCAAGATCAAGCTCAAATCATCTGAGGAACGGCTGGCCGATCTTGGTCGGATCGTGACGCGCAAGCTCAAAGCCTCGGGACGCGCGCAGATTGTCGAACAGAATAATCTCGCACTGTATTGCGTGCAGGATTTCATGTCGCCCACCGAGTGCGAAGAGTTGATAGCCTTGATCGACAAGGGGCGTCAGCCATCGGGCCTGCTTGCCAAACATCCGGATCCGGACTTCCGGACCAGCGACAGCTGCAACTTGTCTCCTTATGATCCGCTCGTCGAAAAGATCGAAGGCCGCATCTGCACGCTGATGGGCATTGATCCGCGCCATGGGGAAACGCTGCAGGGCCAGGTTTATGAAATCGGCCAGCAGTTCAAGGCGCATCACGACCACTTCTTCAAGAACAGCGCCTATTGGGAGGATATGGCCAAACAGGGCGGGCAGCGCAGCTGGACCGCGATGGTCTACCTCAATGAACCCGCATCGGGCGGGGAAACCGAATTTCCCATTGCGGGCCTGACCGTCACGCCGCGGCGGGCGATGCTCGTCCTGTGGAACAATATGCAGGCCGATGGCACGCCCAATCCGGCGACCCTCCATGCCGGTCTGCCGATCCACGCGGGGACGAAATACATCGTGACCAAATGGTTCCGGGAGAAATTCTGGATCTGACGTCGCCGCGTCACCGCTGCAACCATGACGTCATCCTGAACGGCAGATAAACGTGCCTTTCGGATTGCTGACAACTCCATTCCGGGTCCGTTCAGCGCGACTCCCCGATAAGGGCTCTCGCGTCACCGCTCGCGTATTGATGTGACGTGTGTTCCCTGTTGGCGTTACACCTGTCGTCCTTCGCACAGGGGCGACGGCCCGGATCTCTGTGGAGGTCCGGGCCACTTTTTTCTGCGCCCTTGGTCGATATCAACATGGCTTTGGTCGAACAGGGTGGAGTGACGCCGACACGCCTGATAGGACCGGCGGCATCATCCGTCTTAGGGGAGCGTTTCATGCGCCGTTCCATTTCTCTGTTTCTTGCCGCCACACTTTCGCCGCTCGCCCTCATGGCGGCCCCCGCTTCTGCCCAGATGTCAGCGCCGGTCGGCCCCGGCCCGGTGGCGGCTGCACCGTCCCAAAATCAGGCGACGCGCGATCTGCACAAGCTGTTTGAAGACAGCGATGAAGGCTCTTTGCGGCGCAACCCGCTCTTTGCCATTTTCCGAGGCGACACGCGCTTTGCCGACCGCTTTGGGGACTTCATCACCGATGCCTATTATGCCGCTGAAAAGCGTGCGAACGCCAGTGACATGGCGCGGCTGAAGAAGATTGACCGGGCGCAGCTCAGCCCGACCGACCAGATCGCTTATGATGTGTTCAAATGGCAGACCGAACAGGCCGCCATTTCCTTCCGGCCTGACATTTTGAAGCTGAACGTTGTCCGCCCGCTCAATCACTTTTTCGGCTTCCACACTTTTTACCCGACCTTTTCCAGCGGAAAGGGCGGCGCGCCGTTCGCCACCGTGCAGGACTATGACAATGCCCTGAAGCGCCACCGCGAATTCATCATCTTCCTCGACCGCGCCGTTGGCCGCTTCCGCGAAGGGGCGAAGTCCGGCGTTGTCGAAACCAAGATGACGATCAACAATGTTATTGGTCAGTTGGATGCGCAGTTGGCGCAGAAGACGGAAGAGTCGCCTTATTTCGCGCCGGTGCTGAACTTCCCGGCCAACTTCTCGCCGGAGGATAAGGCGCGTTTCTCAGCGGATTACCGCGCCACCATCGAACAGGGCATCTACCCTGCCTATCGCCGCCTGCGTGATTATCTGAAGACCGACTATCTGCCCGTCGCGCGCGACGGCGCGGGCCTGAAATATATGAAGGGCGGCGACAAGCTCTACAAACTGGCCATCGAAAGCACCACGACGCTGCCAATGGATGCAGAGACGATCCACAACCTTGGCCTCGCTGAAGTCACGCGCATCAAGACCGGCATGGAACAGGTGAAGGAAGAGGTGGGCTTTAAAGGCACACTCAGTGAATTCTTCGATTATCTGCGCAATGACCCCAAGTTCAAGATGACGAGCCGCGACGCCCTGACGCAGGGCTATTATGACATCGGCAAGCAGGTTGACGGGAAGATCGGCGCTTATTTCTCAACGCTGCCCAAGGCGCCGCTCAAGATTCAGCCCTATGAAGAGTTCCGCGAGAAATATGAGGCGGGTGGATCCTATGAACCCGGCACGCCCGATGGCTCGCGCCCCGGCACCTTCTTCTTCAATGCCTATGATCTGCCGAGCCGGACCACGCCGGGCATGACGACGCTCTATCTGCATGAAGGCGCGCCGGGCCACCACTTCCAGATCAGCCTTGCGCAGGAAAATGAAAAGCTGCCCAAGTTCATGCGCTTTGGCGGCAACACGGCCTATGTTGAAGGCTGGGCGCTCTATGCCGAAACTTTGGGCTATGAGATGGGCTTCTACAAAGACCCCTATCAGCGCTTCGGGACATTGTCGGACGAGATGCTGCGCGCGATGCGGCTTGTTGTCGACACCGGCATCCACGCCAAGGGTTGGACGCGCGAACAGTCGATCGACTATATGCTCGCCAATTCCGACATGGGGAAGACCGACGCGACGTCCGAAGTGGAACGCTACATCGCGATCCCGAGCCAGGCGCTCGCCTATAAGGTCGGCGCGCTGACCATCCAGCGGCTGCGCAAAAAGGCTGAGGCCGAGCTTGGCCCCAAATTCGACATCCGCGCCTTCCACGAGCAGGTTCTGGGCACCGGCGCGCTGCCGCTCGCTGTTCTGGAAAAGAAGATCGACAGCTGGATCGCCGCGTCGAAGTAAGGTGATGTGTAACCCTCTCCCCTTGAGGGAGAGGGCAGGGTGAGGGGCGCGACGCGTCTGCGGCGCATAGATTTGTTCGCGCAGAGACGCAGAGGGCGCGGAGGCAGTGCGTCACCTCCCACCGCTTACCCTGAGCCTGTCGAAGGGTCGTCCTTCCGTTTGGTTTCGGCGATCAGCAAGGACAGTCCTTCGACGAGCTCAGGACAAACGGATCATTGCGCACCGCGTTCTCTGCGTCTCGGCGCGAGCCATAACAACCGCTCGTCCTGCTGAACTTGTTTCAGCATCCATGAACACCTGAGGCAGACTGCCTGCACCGGTGATGCCAATGGACCCTGAACCAAGTTCAGGGTGACAATGGATGGGTCGTTACGCCAAAGCCTCTGCGATCAGCGTCCTTGTATTCTCAATCCCGTAGAGCGCGATGAAGCTGCCCATACGCGGACCTGCGCTCGATCCGAGCAGTGTTTCATAAAGCGCCTTGAACCAGTCGCGCAGATTTTCAAACCCGCCCGTCTTGCCGATCTCGTAGACGATGTTCTGAATATCCTCGGCGCTCGTGTCTGCCGCCAGCGGGGCGAGTTCGGCGTCGAGCCGCTGGAGCGCTGCGACTTCAACACCCTCCGGCTTGCGGCGCTGGAGCGTCGGGGCGACGTGATCGCGGTTATAGGCGAGCGCGAGGTTGATGAGCATTGCCAGCTCAGGGTGCGACGCGGCACTCGCATCGGGCACATAGTTGGCGAGATAGCCCCAGACCTGCGGCGCGGTGGCGTGCGGACCCATGACGCCGGCGAGATTGAGCAGCAGGCCAAAGGTCACCGGCGGCACATCTGTGGGCACATTCCCGTTATGGATATGGTGCACCGGATTGCCGAGCTTCTTGTCCAATTCTTGCGTGGCATAGCTCGCCCGGAACTGGAAATACTCGTCCACCGCGCGCGGGATGACGCCCAGATGCAGCTGCTTGGCGCTCTTGGGTTCGCGATAGGCGTAGAAGGCAAGGCTGTCTTCGGTGCCGTAGGACAGCCAGTCCTCAAGGCTCAGACCATTGCCCTTGGACTTGGAGATCTTCTCGCCCTTTTCGTCGAGGAACATCTCATAGATCAGCACTTCAGGCGGACGGCCGCCCAGCGCGCGGGCGATCTTGCTCGATTGCGTCACGCTGTCAGTCAGGTCCTTGCCGGACATTTCATAGTCCACGCCAAGGGCCACCCAGCGCATACCCCAATCGACCTTCCACTGCAGCTTGGCCTGTCCGCCAAACACGCATTGGGTGATGATGTCGCCATCATCTTCAAAGCGCACCAGCCCGGCTTCGGCATCGACGACCTCGACCGGCACCTGCAGCACGACGCCTGACTTCGGACTGACGGGCAGGATGGGGGAATAGGTCGCGGCGCGTTCCTTGCGCAGCGTCGGTAGCATGATGTCGAGGATCGCCTGATTGGCGCGCAACACGCCCCGCAGCGCGTCATCAAACTTCCCGCCTTCATACATCGTTGTCGAGGAGATGAATTCATAGTCAAACCCGAACCGGTCCAGAAACTCACGCAGCATCGCATTGTTGTGATGGGCGAAGCTTTCAAACTTGCCGAACGGATCGGGGATGCGCGTCAGCGGCTTGCCGAGATGGCTTTCGAGCATTTCCTTGTTGGGCACATTGTCCGGCACTTTGCGCAGGCCGTCCATGTCATCGGAAAAAGCGACAAGCTTGGTCGGCAGGTCCGACATCGCTTCAAAGGCGCGGCGGACCATGGTCGTGCGCAGTACTTCGTTGAAGGTGCCGATGTGCGGCAGGCCCGACGGACCATAGCCGGTTTCAAAGATGACCGGGCCGTCCTTGCCATCCTTGCCGAGGCGTTTGAGCACCTTGCGCGCCTCTTCAAAGGGCCAGGCCTTGGAAAGCATCGCTGCGTCGCGCAAATCGGTCACTTCGTGTTGCTCTTTCGTTCCAGTTGCGCCAATCCCGGCGCGTGTCGATGACTGTTCCTGCCCCTTTGCCTTATCCTGCGCTGCATGCAAGCCATGGCGGCATCTGGATTGCGACACCCGATGGCCGCACGCGGGCCGTGGGTCGGGGGGAGGCGATCTCGATCGCGGCGGAAACGCCGGTCCTCATGCTCAACGCGCCCTTGGTGGCGGCCCGGCTGGGCTATGGCGAATTGTCCGGGCTCGACCTGTTGGAATTGTTCGCCTTCCTTTATCCGGCGCACTTCATGGTGCCGACGGTCAAGGGGTTGATGGGCGCGCTCAACCTAGAGCCCCTCCCCTTCAGGGGAGGGGTTGGGGTGGGGACTCTCCAACTGGGAGATGGTCCCGACCTCCCCACCCCCAACCCCTCCCCTGAAGGGGAGGGGCTTATCGAGTCGAATGTCCCCGCCATCCTCCAACAAGCCGCCACCAAGCTGCTCGATGTCCTGTCCGGCGATTGGCCGGAGCGCGAGGGCGCCTGGACGTCGGCACAATCTTTGGCCCGATTGCGCTGGCCTTGGGCGCCTTTGGTGCTGGACCGGCTGAAAGCGCCGCCAAAGGATGAGCGCTGGTTGTTTTCCAAATTACCGGAGTGGGAAGAGGCCCCCGTCCGTCCCGCGCCGCGCACCATCAGCCTTGATGAACGCGATGTGGTGGACCGGCTGACAAAGATCACGGGCGCAGGGGCAGAGACGCGCACGGGGCAGCAGGATTATGCGCGCGCCGCGGTGTCGGCCTTCCAGCCTCGGGCGATGCGCGATGAGCCGCGCCTTCTGATCTCCGAAGCCGGCACCGGCATTGGCAAGACGCTGGGGTATCTGGCCCCCGCCTCGCTCTGGGCGGAACAGGCGGGCGGGCCGGTCTGGATTTCAACTTACACTAAGGCCCTGCAACGCCAGCTGACGGCGGAAACGGCGCGCGTCTATGGCAGCGAGGCGGCGGCGCGCGGCAAGGTTGTGATCCGCAAGGGCCGCGAAAATTATCTCTGCCTGCTCAATCTGGAAGATGCATTGCAGGGTGGCTTTGCGGGGCGGGCGGCGATCCTCGCGCATCTCGTGGCGCGCTGGGCGACCTATAGCCGCGACGGTGACATGGTGGGGGGCGATCTGCCCGGCTGGTTGCCGACTTTGTTCCGGCGCAATGGCTCTACCGCGCTCACCGACCGGCGCGGTGAATGCGTTTATGCCGGGTGCCCGCATTACCGCAAATGCTTCATCGAACATGCGGCGCGCGCTTCGGCGCAGGCCGATCTCGTCGTCGCCAACCACGCACTTGTCATGGTCAATGCCGCGCGCGGCCGGGAAGAAGGCACACGCCCGACGCGCTATGTGTTTGACGAAGGCCACCACCTGTTCGACGCCGCCGACACGATGTTTGCGGCAGCCCTGACGGGGCAAGAGGCGATCGAGTTGCGCCGCTGGATCATTGGACCTGAAGGCAAATCACGCGGGCGGCGTCGCGGACTGGCGGCGCGGCTGGCCGATGTGGCGAGCTATGATTCAGAAGGGTCTTCCGCAATCTCGGCCGCGGCAACGGCCGCCGCTGCACTCCCGTCGGACGGCTGGTTACAGCGCATCGCCGAAGGCGCGCCTTTTGGCCCGATTGAGGCGATGTTGGGGGCCGTGCGCGGTCTCGTCTTTGCGCGCTCGGCAGAAGGCGATGCAGGCTATGGTCTGGAGACGGAGGCGGCGCAGTTGGACGGCCCCTTGCTGACCGCTGTGGAGCCGGCCTGTCAGGCGCTCGATGCGTTGCTCCGTCCGCTCGTCACGCTTGGCCGACGGCTGGAAGCGGTCATTGAGGAAGGGCCGGACTGGTTGGACGGGCAGGCGCGGGCGCGGGTGGAAGGCGCACGGGCAAGCCTGAGCTGGCGGGTCGATACCATTGGCGCTTGGCTGTCCATGCTCGCCCGGCTGGGCGGGCCGGTGGACCCGGACTTTGTCGATTGGCTGACGGTCGACCGGATTGAGGGTCGCGAAGTTGATATTGGTCTGCGGCGGCATTGGCTGGACCCGACCCGGCCTTTTGCTGCGACGGTGCTCAAGCCTGCGCACGGCGCGCTCATCACCTCGGCGACGCTCAAAGGCGGGGAAGGCTGGGACGTGGCCGATGCACGGACGGGTGCGCTCCATCTGTCCAGCCCGCCACTGCATTTCGAGGCTGAAAGCCCGTTCAACTATGCCGCGCAGTCTGAAGTCATCATCGTCACCGACGTCAAGCGCGGCGATGTGCCGCAACTCGCCAATGCCTTTGCGCGGCTTGTGGCGGCCTCCAATGGCGGGACGCTGGGCCTGTTCACCGCGATCCGGCGGCTGCGTGCCGTCCATGCCCGCATCGCCGACCGTTTGGCGCGCGATGGCCTGCCGCTCTACGCGCAACATGTCGATCCGATCGACACCGGCACTTTGGTCGACATCTTCCGCGATGATCCCCGCTCCAGCCTGCTCGGCACCGATGCCCTGCGGGATGGGGTGGATGTGCCGGGGGAGTCGCTTCGGTTGGTCGTGATGGAAGGCGTGCCCTGGCCCAAGCCGACGGTGCTGCACACCGCACGGCGGGCAGCAGGCGGCGGGTCGCTTTATGATGACCGGTTGATTCGCGCCCGGATGGCGCAGGCATTCGGGCGGCTGATCCGGCGGCAGGAAGATCGGGGTATTTTCGTGCTGTTGTCTTCCGCCGTCCCCTCGCGGCTGCTGACGGCCTTTCCGCCGGGCACGCCGGTGCGCCGCATGACACTTGATGAGGCGGTGGCCGAAGTGGTGCGGACGCAATCCACCCTTCCAAACGGCATCGCTTTGCCGCATGAAACGGCACCATGAAGACGCTCACCCTCTTTCGCCACGCCAAATCGGGTTGGGACGCGCCTGTCTCGCGGGATTTTGACCGGCCGATCAATGAACGCGGCATCAAAGGCGCCAAGCTTATCGGGCGACACTTGCGCACAAAGGGATGGGCGTTTGACTATGTGATTTCCTCGCCCGCTGTGCGCTGCACCGAAACGCTCGATGCGCTGTGGGAAGGCTATGGCGAAATCCTTCACCCCAATTGGGACAGGCGCATCTATCTCGCGTCCGGCGCGACGCTGCTGGATGTTGTGCAGGACTTGCCGGATGAAGTGTCGTCGGTGCTGATGTGCGGGCATAATCCGGGTCTGGAAGATCTGATCCTGATGCTGGTGCCGGATGTGGCCGGAGATCTTCTGCGCGATGAGGTGGAGATGAAATTCCCCACCGCCGCCGTCGCCGAATTGAAGTTTGAGGCGGACAACTGGAGCGCGGTTGCCACAGGCAAGGCCAAGTTTGTCCGGATGATCCGCCCGCGGGATTTGGATGCAACGCTCGGCCCGCAGATGGACCGGGATTAGGGCTCAATCCCGCGCGGCGGCGAGGGCGATTTTCAGGCGATCCCGAATCAGAACAAGATCAGGAATGTAGCTGGGCGGTGCGGCAAGCGGTGCGGGCGCTGTCATCTGGGGCGCGCTGGTGTCGACGGCGACAGGCGCGGGCGTGTCAGCGGGGGCAGCTGTCTTTCCGGAGAGCAGTTTCTGCACGCCTTTGACGGTATAGCCTTCACCATTCAAAAGCTGATGGATGCGGCGGACCAGCGTCACATCGTCCGGCCGGTAATAGCGGCGGTTGCCCGCGCGCGTCAGCGGCCGGAGCTTGGAAAACTTCGTTTCCCAATAGCGCAGAATATGCTGCGGAACACCAAGCTCAGCGGAAAGCTCGCCAATGGTCAGTAACGCACCGGGCGCTTTGTCAGCCATTGGCGATGCTCACCGATTAGGCCTCTTGGGCGACGTTGGCCCGCATCATCTGGCTGGCGCGGAACGTCAGTACGCGGCGCGGCGCGATTGGCACCTCAACCCCGGTCTTGGGATTGCGGCCCACACGTGCACCCTTGTCACGCAGCAGGAAGCTTCCAAATCCGGAAATCTTTACATTCTCGCCCTTTGCGAGTGCATTAGACATGTGATCGAGAATCGATTCGACAAGTTTTGACGATTCAGCCTTGGACAGGCCGACATTCTTGTGAAGAGATTCAGCAAGATCGGCTCGTGTCAGAGTACCATCCCCCGCCATTACGCAACTCCCCCTCTCAGATAGTGGTCACAGTTCTTCTTATCGAATTGGCGAAGAACGTCAATTGCGGGGTTTGGTTAGTAACGGATCGCGGCGGCGCCCCAAGTGAAGCCGCCACCCATGGCTTCGAGCACCAGCAACTGGCCGCGCTGGATGCGTCCGTCGCGCACGGCGGTGTCGAGCGCCAGCGGCACGGAGGCGGCAGACGTGTTGGCATGCTGATCCACCGTCACGACGATCTGGTCTTTGGAAAGCCCCAGCTTGCGCGCGGTGGCATCAAGGATGCGGGCATTGGCCTGATGCGGGACGACCCAGTCGACGTCCTGCGGGGTCAGGCCAGCGGTATCGAGCACTTCGCCCAACACAGTCGCCAGATTGACGACAGCATGGCGGAAGACTTCAGACCCCTTCATGCGGACATGGCCGACGGTGCCGGTCGTGGACGGGCCACCATCCACATAGAGCAGTTCATTGTGGCGGCCATCGGCATGGAGGCTGGTCGACAGGATACCGGTCTCGCCGTCCTGACCTTCAAGCACGACGGCGCCTGCACCATCGCCAAACAGAACGCAGGTCGTGCGGTCTTCCCAATCAAGGATGCGGCTGAAGGTTTCGGAGCCAATGACGAGGGCACGCTTCACATTGCCCGCGCGGATCATCGCGTCGGCGACGGACAGTGCGTAAAGAAAGCCTGAGCAGACGGCCGCCACGTCAAAGGCGATGCAGTCATTGATGCCGAGCATCGCCTGAACCTTGGTGGCACTGGCAGGGAAGGTCTGGTCGGGTGTGGCGGTGGCAAGAATGATCAGGTCAATGCTGGCGGCGTCCACACCGGCGGCGTCGAGGGCCTTGGCAGCCGCGTCGGCGCCGAGCGTTGCGGTTGTTTCGCCTTCACCGGCAATGTGGCGGAAGCGGATGCCGGTGCGCGCGACGATCCATTCGTCGGAGGTGTCGACGCGCTGGGCCAGTTCATCATTGGAAACACGGTGTTTGGGCAGGGCTGATCCTGTCCCGAGGATAACCGCGCGTAATGTCACTTGCCGTTCGCCTTGATGAGCGCGAGATCTTCGGCGATCCGCTGGGTGATGTTGGCGTCGACCAGCTTTGCGGCCACGCCAACGGCATTGGCGACGCCTTTGGGGCTCGCACTGCCATGGCTTTTAACGACCACGCCGTTGAGGCCAAGGAAAACCGCGCCATTGTGATTGTCGGGGTCAAGGTGGTGGCGCATCAGCTCGGTTGCCGGGCGCGAGATGAGGAAGCCGAATTTGGACCGAATGGAGCTTGTAAAGGCGCGGCGCAGCAGGTCCGTCACGAAGCGGGCGGTGCCTTCCATCGTCTTCAGCGAGATGTTGCCGGAAAAGCCATCGCACACGACGACGTCGGTCAGGCCGCGGGCGATCTTGTCGCCTTCAATGAAGCCGTCAAAGTTCATGTGCAGATGGTCTGCGGCGCGCAAGGCGGCGGCGGCATCGCGAATTTCTTCGGTGCCCTTCTGGTCTTCGGTGCCGATGTTGAGCAGCGAGACACGGGGACGTTCAATGCCGAGCGCAATGCGCGAATAGGCGGCACCCATGATCGCAAACTCGACGAGGTTGCGGGTTTCGCATTCGGTGTTCGCGCCCAGATCAAGCATGACGAAATCTTTTTCGCCAAGACTGGGGAGAAGGGCGGCAAGTGCGGGCCGGTCAATGCCCGGCATGGTGCGCAGGGCAAGCTTGGCCATCGCCATCAGCGCGCCGGTATTGCCGGCAGAAACAGCGGCACCGGCGCGGCCCTGCTTCACGGCATCAATGGCAATGCCCATGCTTGTCGTTTTGGCACGGCGGATCGCCTGGCCTGCGCGTTCGCTGCCATCGATCGTTTCGGGGGCGTGGATGATCTCTGACGCCGCCCGCAGATTGGGGTGCTGGTCGAGCGCTGCGTTGATCGCGGCTTCATCGCCGACAAGGTCGAAGGTTAGCCCCGGCCATTGACGGCGCGCAAGAGCGACACCGGCCAGCATCACTGCTAGCCCTCCGTCGCCCCCCATGGCGTCAATTGCGATGCGCGGCGCTTCGGCCACTTGCCCGTCTCCTGTGGTTCAGGCGACGGGATTAGTCGGCGGCTGCGACGATTTCGCGACCGTTATAATGACCGCAAGCCTGGCAAAGATTGTGCGGCAGCTTCAGTTCGCCACAGTTCGGGCATTCCTGAAACGTGGTGGCCGTCAGCGCATCATGGCTGCGACGCATGTTCCGCCGCGACGGCGATGTTTTTCTTTTAGGGACGGCCATTTCGGCACCTTATTCGATTGAGTGATCACAAACCTTGGCCAACAATCCCGCATCCGAAAACGAATCCGAGGCCGCCCAAGCGAAGGCGCGCGTATAGCCAAAATTCGTGCAGTTGCAAGCGCGGGCACGGCGTGGCACGTTCCATTCACCCAACAGGAGGGGAACAAGATAATGATTTTACCCGTAACTTTGACATTCGCAGGCGTTGCAGCCCTTATCAATCTTTGGCTCGCCATCCGCTGTGGGCAGGCGCGGACTGCCGAGAAGGTGTCGATCGGTGACGGCGGCAATGAAGCGGTCATCCGCCGGATGCGCGCGCACGCCAACTATATTGAAAACACGCCCTTCGTCCTCATCATGATTGCGGCGGTTGAACTCGCCAACTCGCCGGGCGCAGCGCCGGGCTGGCTCTGGATTGTGGCAGGCGTCTATTTCCTTGGCCGTGTCGCGCATGGCCTGGGCATGGATGGCGGTACGCTTGGCAAGGGCCGGATGGTGGGCACGCTCATCACCATGCTGACACTCTTGGGGCTGGCCGCTTATTGCATCTCCATCCCCTATACATCGGCAGGGCAGATCCAGCCGGCGAGTGAGGTTGACCTTTCGGTCTCAGAAACCGTGCCCGCAAACTAGTACACACCTATTGCCAGTCCCGCTGCCAGAGCCAGACCGAGGTCATGGCAGCGGGCAAGGGCCTCGGGCGCGATCGTCTTCGGCGCCAGTATCTCTTCGGGCGTCTGCGCATGGGTGCAGAGGATGAGCGGATCGGCCACCGCCTTCATCCGCCAGCCGGTGGCGATGCGCGCAATCTGCCGCGCCGCCCCTTCCCCGTCTGATCCCGCACAGACCATGGCGGCATAAGGCCGTCCTTCGATCTGCCCGAGCGCGGTGTAATAAGCCCGGTCGAAAAAATCCTTCATCACGCCTGCCATGGAGGCGAGGTTCTCCGGACAGGCAAAGATGACGCCGTCAGCGGAGAGGAGATCATCGGGGGTGGCTTCCGCGGCGGTCAGCAGGCGGGTGGTGACGCCTTTTTCCTGTTCAGCGCCTGCAAGGGCGGCCCGCGCCATCGCCTCGGTGCCGCCGGTGCGGCTGTGGTAGAGGATGAGGAGGGTGGTCATGCCCCCATCCTATCCGTTCGTCCGGAGCGAAGTCGAGGGATACGAGTCGTGTGAGAGCCTCTCCTCCGCCGCGGCGTCATCCTGAACTTGTTTCAGGATCCATGCCGTGCAGGTGACGTGACCCGCCGACCGCTGAAGAAGCGGCTCTTCTGGAGGCATGGATGTTGAAACAAGTTCAGCATGACGATAGGGGCTTTTAGATTATATGAACCAAATAGGTAAAAATATCTTGACATTCCTCTCCTGATCTGACAGAAGGGCGAGACTGAAGCGGACGACTCGGGGCCAAGCCCCCGTCCCGCTCTCCCCCCCCCCCAATTCCGGAGACACTCCATGGCCTTTGCCAAGCCGCGTGAGGACGCGCAGAGCGGTGCGTCGGGTTTTGATGCCCGTGCCCGCAAGCTCTTTCTGGAACATCTGGCGCTGACGTCCAATGTCGCCGCCTCGGCGCGCAAGGCAGGCGTGGCCTCGTCGCGGGTTTATACGCTGAAGCGGAAGAACCCTAACTTCGCGCGCGATTGGCAGGTGGCCCTCTCCGAAGGGTTTGCAAGGCTGGAGGCGGAATTGCTGGCAGAAGCTCTGCGGACCATTTCGGGCAAAGTCTCAGACGCCACGCTCAAGTCGCGCGCGCAAAAGCACCGGCTTGCGCTGGCTCTGCTGGCGATGCACCGCAGCTCGGTTCGGGGTGCGCCCAAGCCCATCGCCAAGGCGGACAACAGCGCTGAAATTGCGGCGCGCGTCGAGGCGAAGCTGCGTGACATGCAAGCGCGTGTGAAGGCCGGAAATGGCACAAAACACTGATCAACCCGATCATGCGCTTCAGGTCGCTGATCTGGACGATGCCGCCCTTGCCAAATGGCTCAAAGCAAACGCGCAGCGGCTGGCCGACATCGCCTTTGACTGGTCCTTCTGGCGGCGTCCCGACCAGGCCGAACCAGCAGGCGACTGGCGGTGCTGGCTGCTTCTGGCCGGACGTGGCTTTGGCAAGACGCGCACAGGTGCTGAATGGGTCCGCGCGCGGGCTGAAGCCGATGGTCGCCTGCGGATCGCGCTCGTCGCCGCCACCATGGCCGATGCCCGCGCAATCATGGTGGAAGGCGAAAGCGGGCTTCTGTCCATCGCGCCCCAAGCCATGCGACCGACCTTCGAGCCGTCCCTGCACCGGCTGGTCTGGCCCAATGGGGCGATGGCCAAACTCTATTCCGCCGCAGAACCGGAAGGGCTGCGCGGTCCGGAACATCACATCGCCTGGGCCGATGAATGTGCCAAATGGGATAGCGGTGCGACCGTTTGGGACAATCTGGCGATGTCCTTGCGGCTTGGATCAAAGCCGCAGGTCGTCGCCACCACCACACCGCGCCCGGTGCCGCTCATCCGGCGGCTGATGGGGGAACAGGGCGTCTCAACAACGCGCGGTCGCATGGCAGACAATGCACTCAACCTCGCCGAACCCTTCGTCGATGCGATGCAATCGGTCTATGCCGGAACGCGCCTCGGGCGGCAGGAGCTTGATGGGGAGCTGATCGACGATGTGGACGGCGCTTTGTGGACGCGGGCGATGATCGCGGCGGCGTCGACGGACCGGACACCGGATCTCGTACGCGTCGTGATCGGCGTCGATCCTCCGGCGGGCAGCAAGGGCGACGCCTGCGGCATCGTCGCCGTCGGACTCGGCGAAGATGGGGGTGCTTATGTCCTGGCGGATGCGAGCCTCGGTGGCGCATCTCCCGAAGGCTGGGCGCGCAAAGTGGCTCAAGTTGCCGAAAAATGGACTGCAGACCGGATCATCGCAGAAGCCAATAATGGCGGCGACATGGTGGAAAGCGTCCTGCGCGGCGCAGCGCACAGTCTGCCCGTCCGGCTCGTCCACGCCGCACGCGGCAAGGTGGCGCGGGCAGAGCCGGTCGCTGCACTCTATGAACGCGGCAAGGTCTTCCATGCAGGCCGCTTTCCGGAACTGGAAGACGAACTGTGCGGGCTGTGCACCGGCGGTGCCTATCACGGCCCGGGCCGCTCGCCTGACCGGGCGGATGCTTTGGTTTGGGCGGTCACGGAACTGATGTTGAAGCCCAGCGGGCCGGAGCCTCGGGTGCGGGTTTTGTAACCGGCTTCACGATACACCCCGTTCACCCTGAGCTTGTCGAAGGGTGGTCCTTCACTGGGCACCGGACTTTGAAGAACAGCGAAGTACGGCCCTTCGACAGGCTCAGGGCGAGCGGCGTTGGTGGGCTAGCCGTCAACAAACCCATTTGGAGAAAAAGATGAAACTCTTTGGCTGGAAATCGGCCGTCCGGGCGCCTGCGCGTCCGGCGCTGACGCGGGTGGCGAACTGGATCAGCGGGGAATGGCCGCGCGCTTATGAAGTGCAGCTGCGCGAACTTTACCTCGGCTGCGCCATCGCCCAGCGTGCGGTGCGGCTGGTGGCGGAAGGTGTGGCGTCGATCCCCTTTGTCGCGGGTGATGAGGCAGCGGGGCAATTGGTCTCCGCCACATCCGGCGGGCAGGCACTGCTGGAGACGTTGGCCACGCAATTGTTGCTCCACGGCAATGGCTATGTGCAGCTGTTGACCGACCCGGCGGGCGCACCTGTGGAACTCTTCGCCTTGCGCCCGGAACGCGTTTCGGTGGAGGCGGATGCGCGCGGCTGGCCCATCGCGTATCGCTATAAAGCGGGCGATGCCGCCACGCTGCTGCCGTCAGACGGCGTCATTCATATCCGCACGCACCACCCGCTCGACGACCATTATGGCCTAGGCAGTCTGGATGCAGCAGCGGGGCCGATGGCGGTCCACCGTGCCGCGATGACCTGGAACAAAGCGCTGCTCGACAATGCGGCGCGGCCGTCCGGCGCTTTGGTGCATGAGGCGGCGGAACAGCTGTCCGCCGAACAATTTGACCGGCTGCGCGAGGAGCTGGCTGCGGGCTTTGCGGGCGCGAAGAATGCCGGGCGACCGATGTTGCTCGAAGGGGGCCTGCGTTGGCAGGCGCTGTCCCTGACGCCCGCCGATATGGACTTTGCCGCGCTGAAGGCCGCCGCCGCCCGCGACATCGCGCTCGCCTTTGGGGTGCCGCCCGTGCTGCTCGGCCTGCCGGGCGATGCGACCTACGCCAATTACCGCGAGGCCAATCGCGCCTTGTGGCGCCAGTCGATCCTGCCGCTGGCGGGCAAGATCTTGGACGCCATTGCCGAAGGACTGTCGCCGCACTTTGCCGGCCTCACCCTGCGCGTCGATGCCGACCGCGTGCCTGCGCTCAGCGAAGACCGCGAACGGTTCTGGGCACAGGTGACGGCGGCAGACTTTCTGACCCCCGAAGAGAAGCGCGCCCTTGTCGGCCTTGCCCCAGTGGAGACCGCCCCATGACCAATTCAAATATGCTCATCCACCTCGCCGCCCAAGCTGAAGCGCGTGGATCGGACCTTGTGACGCTGCGGGCGCTCATCGAAGAAGCGTCGGACCTTGGGGCGGCGCGTGCGCTGGCGCGGCTCGGCCTGTCAGACGACAGTGCAGCCAAGGATATGGCCGAACTGCGCGAGCTGCTGTCGGCCTGGCGTGACGCCAAGACGACGGTGCGTAAGGCCGTGCTCGGCTGGCTGGTGCGCGGGGCGCTGGCGCTTCTGCTCGTCGGCTTGGCTGTCCGGCTGGGCCTGAGCGAGCTGATCGCCAGATGACGGTCACCGTCCGCTTTGCAGGCTATGCCGCCATTTTCGACCATCCCGACAGAGGCGGAGACATCATCCGCAAAGGCGCCTTTGACGGCGCAAAGGCCGGGCTTCCCGTCTTCTGGTGTCATGACGCCACTCGTCGCATCGGCACGGTCGATACGGTGCTGGAGGATGATCGCGGTCTGCGCGTCACCGGCACCATCACGGGGCGCGCTGTCCCTATCGGGCAGGGCCTGTCCTTTGGCTATCGCGTCCGCGCGGCGGGCAAGACCGGTCCTTTCCGGGAACTCAACGCGCTTGACCTCATCGAGGTCAGCCTCGTCGCGCAGCCGATGCAGCCGCTGGCGCGCATCATCGCCACCCACCCTCAATCCGGCGAGCCCCAATCAAACGAATCCCAAACAGGAGAAACTGCATGGACTATGAAGTGAAGGCCGACGCCATTGATGCGGCATTTGACACCGTGGAGCTGCCGCCGGTGATCGCCAACCGCCCCGCGCTCTCGGGCGCCCGCACGGCAGACCCGGCGCGTGCTGCATTTATCGACGGCTATGTCCGTCGCGGCACCGATGTTGAACTGAAGAGCTTTACCGGCACGACCGGGCCGGATGGCGGCTTTGCCATTCCGCGCGAGATTGACGGCAATATTGACGCGCTGCTGAAGGCGGCCTCCCCCATCCGCCAGATCGCCAATGTCGTGCGCGTTGGTTCGGCCGGCTATCGCAAACTGGTGACGCAGAACGGCGTTTCTTCCGGCTGGGCCTCCGAAACACAGGCACGTCCGGAAACGGGAACCCCGACCTTCAATGAAGTCATCCCAAGCTTTGGTGATCTCTATGCCAATCCCGCCGCCACTCAGGCGATGCTCGATGATGCGGCGTTCGATGTCGAAGGCTGGCTGGCGAGCGAAATCTCCGCTGAGTTTGCCAAGGCTGAAGGCACAGCGTTCGTGTCGGGCAGCGGCACCAACCGGCCGCGCGGCTTTTTGACCGGCACGCCTGTCCTCACCGGCGATGCGACCCGCGCCTTTGGTGTCCTTCAATATGTGCCGACAGGGGCCGCCGGTGCATTCGCCACCAACCCGCAGGACAAGCTTGTTGATCTCGTCCACACGCTGCGGGCGCCCTATCGCCAGGGGGCGGTGTGGGTGATGAATTCAGCGACACTCGCCGTGATCCGCAAGTTCAAGACAACCGATGGGGCCTTCCTCTTCCAGCCGGGTCTGGTTGCGGGCCAGCCCAATACGCTGCTCGGCTATCCGGTGATCGAGGCAGAAGACATGCCCGACATTGCGGCCAACAGCCACTCGATCGCGTTCGGCAATTTCAAGGCGGGCTATTTGATCGCTGAGCGGGCGGAGACGACCGTGCTGCGTGATCCGTTCACCAACAAGCCGTTCGTCAACTTCTACGCGACCAAGCGCGTCGGCGGGTCGGTCTCCAACTCTGAGGCGATCAAGCTGCTGAAATTCTCGGCGAGCTGATGCGCCTGGCCTCTCCCGCGCTTTCGGGCGGGGAGAGGCCTTTCCTTCCCCTTTTCACTTGAACGGAGGCCCCGATGCCTGATCCCTTTGCCGCGTCCGCCGACAGCGTCACGTCGCCCGCTGAAGATGCCGCAGCGCTTGTGCCGCATGACACCAATCCCGTTGTCACCACCCCCAAGGCGCTGTTCATCGGCACGGGCGGGCATATCGTGATGCGCGGTGTGAATGGCACGGCGGACGTCACCTTCCGCAATGTGCCTGCAGGCTCCGTGCTGCCCTTTCGCCCCGGCTTTGTCCGCGCAACGGGCACGACGGCGGCGGACATTGTGGCGCTCTACTGATGACGGGTCTGGGCTTTGACACCGGGCTGGCGCTCACCCAGCGCCCGTCGGGCGGCGCGGCCGGGCCAGTGGCGCCGGTCCCTGCCAATATGCGGTTCCTCATCTATGGGGACAGCCGCACGGCGGATGGCAAGACCACGGCCAATATGGCCAATGGCCTCATCCAAGGGACGCAGAACCTTGGCTATGCGCCCTGGCTTGAGCTCTTGTCGGCCTATAAGCTGCGCATTGCGCGCAACGCCAATTTCACGGTCCCCGCCTCGACCACCTATCAGGGCGCGGCCCTCCCCCGGCAGAACGCCAATGGGGTGGCGACGGCCGGCGATGCCTGGCGGTCGGACGGCGCAGTCAATTTCTCCGACAATAAGGGCGCCGATTTTGCCAATGCGCATGAGGCGGGGATTGGCATTCTGCTCTATGGCACCAATGACCAGATCGTGTCGGACGCAGGGTATCTCGCCGCCTCGCGCACCAACATTCTGACGATCCTCAACACAGCACCTGCCAAGGTGTGGATCGTCTGCAACGAACTGCCCAAGGGCGTGAATGACAATGGCACGCTGGGTGGGCAGACCGTAACCGCCAACTTCAAGGCCTATTCGGATTGGCTGCTGACGCTCGATTTCGCCTCAGGCCATGCCAATGCGCGGGCCAATGTGATCGTCGTCGATACATGGGGCGAGTTTGTCGATCCGGCCTCGGGCACGCTCTACCGCAACAAGCAGGGCTATCTGCGCGACGGCCTGCACTGCACGGGCTTCGGCGCAAAACGGATCGCGGCCAAGATTGTCGAGCGGCTCAGCGCCATCTGGCCCAATTGGGCGACGCTTCCCGCGCAAATCACTTTGCCGACGGCCAATGGGCTGGCGTCTTTGGGGGCCGCGCAGCCCTCCATCATGTCCAACTCCATCTTTACGCCGGGGACGGCGGGCAGCGTGCTCGGCACGTGGGGCGTGGCGCCGCTGCCAACGAGCATTCCGCAAGGCTGGACCGTCTTTGTCACCGGGTCGGGCGCGGGCATTTCCTGCGTGGTTGAAAAGGGTGTGGAGACAGACCCCGGCGGCTTCCCGGTGTTCAAGCTGACGATATCGGGCACGCTCGCCGCCAATGCGAACTGCACGATCCAAGTCTATCAGCTGGCTTCGCTGGCCAACCTGTTCGCCAATGGTTGGCTGACGATCAACGACAGGCTGCGCGGCGTCGCGCGGATGCGGGTGGAGGCAGGCGCGCAGTATTTCAGCGGGGCCTCGCTCTCGCTCATCGTGCAAAGCCCGACGACCAACAAGTTTCTGACCGGCTTCACCGGGCGTGGCGGGTCTGTCATCAACATGTCGGCCCCTGCCTTCCTCGATTGTTATGACGGCAGCTGGCTGGATTATTGCACCGAAGTTCTGGACTTTCAGGACCCCGGCAAGGTCGCGCTCAGCCAGAACATGACGGCGCAAAGCGACATCAGCCAGATTCAGGTGCGCGCCGACCTTGATTTTCGCAACCTGACGGCTGCCGTGCAGAACGTCTCCGCCACCGTCCGCCTGTCGCGGGTCGGGGCGATGCGCGTCGCGGCCTGACCACCCACTCACCAACGGGGATATGACCATGATTGAACCGAGCCCTATTCCGGGCGCGCTGCTGGTGCCTGCGCGCGATGAGGCGAAGGCCTATCTGCGCATTGAGCATGCCGACGAAGATGCGCTGTTCGACCGGCTGATTGCCGATGCCACAGCACTTGCCGAAGCCTTTACCGCGCAGCTGCTCTTGCAGCGGGACGTGACGGAAATGCTGAGCGCAGGTTCCGGCTGGCAACGCCTGTCGAGCGCGCCGGTGCGCAGCATTACAGGCGTAGAAGGCGTACCGGCCGACGGTGCTGCCTTTCCGCTGCCGGTGGAGGATTATGGCATTGATATTGATGCGCATGCCCAAGGCTGGGTCCGGGTCATCCAGCCCGGATTGGCGGGGCGCGTGCGCGTGTCGCTGAGCGCGGGGCTCTCCACCAATTGGGCGGGCCTGCCGGAACCGGTGCGGCTCGGCATCCTCCGTCTGGCGGCACACATCCATGCGCACCGCGATGCCGCGGATGATATCGGCCCACCTGCTGCGGTCGCCGCGCTGCTCCGCCCTTGGCGCAGGCTGCGTCTGGCATGAGCAGGGAGTTTGCAGGCGCACTGCGTGAACGCGTGACCATCGAACAACCCAATGCCGCGCGCGATGCGCTGGGCGGGCGGACGGGTGGCTATCTTTATGATGGCGCGGCCTGGGCAGCGATCACACCGCTTATGCCCGCTGATCTCGCCGCTGCAGAGGCGCTCTCCGCGCTGCCCCGCTGGTCGGTCACGCTGCGCAAGCGGGAAGGGATTGGCCCCGGCACACGGCTGGTCTGGCGCGGTCGATATTTGCGCGTGCGCGGCGTCGTGAGTGACCCGCAAACGCCCGCCCAAATGGTGCTCAGCTGTGAGGAGGTCCGCTGATGTTGGAACGGATCATCGGAACGGCGCAGGCCATGGCCGCGCAAAGGCGTAACGCTCAGATTGAGCGTCTGGCGCAGGACACGCCCCCGCCGGGCATCACTGTCACCCGCACTGAGGAGGGCGTTGTCCTTTCGGGCAAGCGCTTGCGCCGCCGCCTCATCACCGACCCTGCGTTGCGGAGTTTCGGGCGATGAGCGCGGTGACTGCCCTGCAACAGGCGGTCGTCGCGCATCTGTCGGCCGACCCGGCTTTGGTCGAATTGACAGGCGTTTATGACGGGCCACCGCCGCGCGCCGTCTTCCCTTATGCCGCCATCGGCGATGGGCTGGTAAGCGACTGGAGCACCAAGACCGAACAAGGTCGAGAGATCCGCTTTGCCGTGACCTTGTGGGATGATGGCGAGGTGCCTGCGCGGCTGCATCGTCTGACCGGCGCCGTTGAGGCCGCCATGGCGACCTTCCCCCGCACGCTGGAGGGCGGGCAGATCATCAGCCTCATCTTCCTCCGCACCCTCATCGCGCGGGACGCGGCCGGCCCCTGGGCGGGCCTTGTCGAACACCGCATCCGCATCCTTCAAGACCAGGAGATTTGATATGCCAGCAGAAAAGGGCAGCGCCTTCCTTTTGAAAGTCGGTGATGGCGCGTCGCCGCCTGTTTATCAGACCGTGGCGGGCCTCAGGACCACGCAACTCAGCATCAATGGCGAGGCGGTGGTCATCACGCACAAGGGGTCGGGCGGCTGGCGCGAGCTGCTGTCAGGCGCGGGTGTCCGTTCGGTTTCGGTCTCAGGTGCAGGCATCTTTACAGGTTCCGTTGCCGAGACACGCATAAAGACCAATGCCCTGTCGGGTGTGCTCGATGACTATGAGCTCAGCTTTGAAAGCGGCGAACGGCTGCGGGGTAAATTCCTCGTCGCGCGGCTTGACTATGCGGGCGATTTCAACGGGGAGCGCAACTACACGCTCGCGCTCGAAAGCTCCGGTCCGGTGACGAGCCTGTGAGCAGCGCCAATCCGGTGCGCGGCGAGGCGGAGGTCGCGGGTCATGTCCTGCGCCCGACCTTCACCGCTTTGGTCGCCGCTGAAGCCGAGCTTGGCCCGCTCTTCGCGCTCGTCGAGCGTGCGGCGGACGGGCGGCTGGCTCTGTCTGAAATGGTCGCTTTGTTCTGGCATTGCCGGGTGCAGGACGATCTGCGGCGCGAGGCCTTTGCCGATGCGGTCGTGCGCGGTGGTCTGGCGGCCGCAACGCCTGCGCTGCGCATCCTGCTCGGCCAGATCCTGCAAGGGCGATGAGCTTTGCCGATTCTGCCGGACGCTTGGCCGGACTGGCGGGCGCCCTGCTCGGCTGGCCGCCCGCCGTGTTCTGGACCGCCACACCGGCGGAGCTTGCCGCCGTGCTGAACGCGCTCGCCCCCCAGTCCGAAACGGCCGGTGCCGATGATCTGGCGCGGTTGAAGGAGATGTATCCCGATGGATGAGGAAATCGAACGGCTCGTGGTGGCCGTCCGCGCCGACACGCAAGGGTTCGCCCGCGATGTGGCGACGATGCGCGGCACGCTGGAAGGGCCCTTTGGCGAGGGCGTCGACCGGGCGGGTCGGTTGCTGGAGGGGTCTCTGACGCGCGCGCTCCGCTCCGGCAAATTGGGCTTTGATGATCTGAAGCGGGTGGCGCTTTCCGCAATGGCGGAGATTGCAGCGTCCGCGCTGCGCACAGGGCTGGGCAGTCTTGGCGGCGGGACGTCGGGGGGTGGGTTGCTCGGCCTTGGCACGACGCTGGTCGGGTCGCTCCTCGGCCTGCCGGGTCGGGCGACGGGCGGGCCGGTGGCGCCGGGGCGCGGCTATCTGGTCGGCGAGCGTGGACCTGAAGTGTTCGTGCCGACGTCAAGCGGCCAGATCGCAACGCCCGCTATCGGCGGCGCGCGGGAGGTCCGCGTGTCGATCAACGTCAATGCCCCCGCCGGGGCCGCGCCGGAGATGCTTGCCCGCTCCAGTCGGCAGATCGCCCGCGCCGTCCGTAACGCGATGCGCGAGGGGAATTGAGCGATGGCCTTTTGGTTTGCCAAGCCCGGCGATGCGCAACAGCATGCCCATCTGAAGCGCTTTGACCCGGCCTATTGGACGGTCAACTTCCCGCGCCCGATGATGGCTTCGGTCGTGACGCAATCTGACCACGGTCTGCGCGTTGATGCCGTCTTTTACCGCGCCAATGATTTGGCGGGGCTGATCTGGGCGTCGGAGGACACGGACGATCATCCCCTCCTCGCTTATGAAACACAGCGCGATTATCGCGGGCTGACCTTGTCGTTCCGCTGGCACTCTTCGGGGGTTTTGCCGTTGGATGCCGTCAATGGTCCCACGCTGACCATCGAAGGCCGCGATGCCAATGGCGCGGTCCGCAGCTGGTTTGTGCGGCTTTGGAATTATGCCGATGGCACGCCCGAAGAGGCGACCATCACGCTGGATTTCGACAGGCTGGATGGCGGCTTTCTTCTTCCTTCTGAGGCTGACCCTGTCTGGGCGGGGGACATCGACCGGATGTTCATCTCGCTCGTGCCCAAGGGCTATTCAGGGGCAGACGCGGCGCTGACGGCGCCGGTTGAGGCCTGGCTCGAACTGGAGGACATCACCTGCGACGGTGCCGCTTCGGTGCTGCGTGTGAGTGACGTCATGGTGCCACCGCACGGCCTGTCCATCGCGACCGGCTATGATGACAGCTACAACCTCACGCCGGAACGGGTGCTGCGCCACATCCTCCACCTCGGCTATCGCGGGTCGATTAATCACTATGCCGGGATGAGCCATTATTTCCGGCTCGATGCGTTAGGCCATGTGACACTCAAGGGCGGTGCGCTCAATGCGCCGTGCGCGCACTGGCATGCGGATTTTTTGGCCCGGGCCAAGGCGCTCGACCTGTCGGTCATTCTCTCGCTTTCTTATGAACTGTTCGACGCGCATTGTCCGGCGGACTGGAAGCAGCGGGCATTCAACGGCGACCCCGCTTTGACTGGCTGGTCGCCGCCGTCGACCTTGCTGTCCCCTGCCAATGGCGACGCCATGACCTATCTGCAGGAAGTGGCGCGGGCCTTTGTCGGGTTGGCTGTAACGGCAGGGCAGGCCCCGCGCTTTCAGGTGGGGGAGCCTTGGTGGTGGGTTATGCCGGACGGGCGCATCTGCCTCTATGACGTCGCGGCCGAAGCGGCCTTGGGCGGTGCGCCGGTTGAGATCGCGACGGTCCGCAGCGCCACGTTGAGCGCCGAGCAGAAGGACCTGCTTGATGCGGCGGGCGCTCTGCTGGCTGCCTCCACACAGGCGTTGGTGGACGCCGTGCGAATAGATCATCCGACGTGCGAGGCGCTCTTGCTCGTCTACCTCCCGACCGTGCTCGATGCCGCCGCGCCGGACCTAAAGCGCGCCAATGTGCCAACCGGCTGGGCATCGCCTGCTTTCGATGTGCTCCAGCTGGAAGACTATGACTGGGTCACGGCCGGACAGACCGAGGCGAGCCGTCGGGGCGCTGAGGCCATGGCTGACCGGCTCGGCTATCCGGTGGCGCGTCAGCACTATCTCTCCGGCTTCGTCCTTGCGCCCGACGACCGCCTGCAATGGCGGGAGATTGATGCCGCGGCGGAGACTGCCCGACGGCGGGGCGTGGCTGAAACCTTCTTCTGGGCCTTGCCGCAGGTGATGCGCGACGGCTTTACCCATTTCAGCATTGGAGACGACCCCGTGGACGCCTTTGACGATGTCGACTTTCCGCTGGCGATCGGGCTGGGTGCGGAAGTCTCGCCGACCTTTTCGACCGCTGTGGTCACAACCGCTTCGGGGCATGAGCAGCGCAACGCCGCCTGGGCGAGTGGACGGCTGCGTTTCGATGCCGGGCCGGGGGTGCGCTCCGAAGCCGATGTGCAGACCCTGCTCGCCTTCTTCCGCGCGCGGCGGGGGGCAGCCAAGGCGTTCCGCTTTCGCGACCCTCTTGATCACAGCTCCAACGGGATGACCGTTACGCCGACGCCGACCGACATATTGCTCGGCACTAGCGACGGCCTGCGCGTGCGCTTTGATCTGGTGAAGCTTTATGGTTCGGGTGACGATGCAGAAGTCCGGCGCATCACCCAACCCGTCGCAGGCTCGATCCGGGTCGCTGTCGACGGAGCGGAGCGGACGTCCGGCTGGCAGGTGGGACCGGCAGGCAGCCTGTTGTTTGAAACGCCACCCGCGGCCGGTGCCGTTATCACAGCCGGTTTCCTTTTCGATGTGCCTGTCCGCTTTGAATCGGACCAGCTCGACATATCCGGACACGGACCGTTGGCGGGTGAGGTGCCGCATGTGCCACTGATCGAGGTGCGCGCGGCATGACTTGGTTTGAAGCAGACCTGACGACGCTTGCCTTTTGCTGGCGGTTGGATCGGCGGGATGGGGTGACCATCGGCCTGACCAGCCATGACCGCGATCTATGGTTCGGGGATTTGCTCCACCGCGCCGCGCCCGGCCTTGTGCCGTCCGCGATTGAAACGCACCGGTCGATGGACCCCGGCAGCGTCGACCTGACCGGCGCCTTGACGTCGGATGCGCTGGCCGAAGCGGATCTGGCGGCGGGCCTGTGGGACGGGGCAAAGCTCTCGCTGCATGCTGTCAACTGGCAGGCACCGGACGAAGCGCCCGTCTTTCTGGTGCGCGGTCAATTGGGCCGGGTCGAGATGTCGGGCCACAGCTTTTCCGTTGAACTGTCGGGTGCAACGTCGCGGCTGGACAGGCCCGTTACCGAGACAACCTCTCCGCAATGCCGCGCGGCACTGGGGGATGAACGCTGTCGCGTCGATCTGCGTGGGCGGCGGGTCCTCGCCCGTTGCCAAGCCACAGACCAGTTTGATGTCATGCTGGACGCGGCCCTCTCAGGCGGGCGTTTTGTTCTTGGCCGGTTGCGCTGGATGACGGGGCCTTTGGCGGGCCGATCGGCGCTGGTGCTGGCCCAGACCGGCACACAGGTGACGCTTGCGGACCCAGTGCCAGAGGGGCTGGCGGGGCAGCTGGTTGAACTGACCGAGGGGTGTGACCGGACCCTCGCCTCATGCACCGCTCGCTTTGCCAATGCGGCCAATTTTCAGGGCGAGCCGCACCTTCCCGGCAATGATCTGCTGACGCGCTATGCCATCTGATCCGGCATCCCGCGTGGCTGCCGCCCGGGCGCTGATTGGCACGCCGTTCCGGCTGCAGGGCCGCGATACCGACGGGCTGGATTGTATCGGGCTGATCGCTTTCGTCCATGGCCTCGAAGTCGAGGCGCCACGCACCTATGCGCTGCGGGGCACGCCTGTTGATCAGGCACTGGAGATGCTCGACCGGCATTTTGCCCGCCGTTCAGCGGCCCCAATACGGGTGGCGGATATCCTTTTGCTGCAGCCGGGTCTGGCGCAACTTCATCTTGGCCTTTGGACGGGGACGGGCCTTGTCCATGCCCATGCCGGTCTGCGCCGCGTTGTCGAAACGCCGGGCCTGCTGGCCTTCCCCCTTCTCGGCATCTGGCATCAGGAGACAGACTGACCATGGCGACACTTTTGCTGACAGCTGTCGGGTCTGCGATTGGCGGGCCGATTGGGGCTGCCATTGGCGCGATGGCCGGGCAACGCGTCGATCAGGCGCTGTTTGGCCCCAACGGGCGGCAGGGCGCGCGGCTTTCTGATCTTGCTGTGCAGGCCTCCATTTATGGTGCCAGCATGCCGCGCCTTTATGGCCGCATGCGCGTGTCGGGCACCGTCATTTGGGCGACCGACTTGCGCGAGGAGCGCGAAAAGGTCTCCCAAGGTAAGGGCCGCCCCAAGGCGACCGTCTATAGCTATTCGGCATCATTCGCGGTGCTGCTGTCCGCCCGTTCCATCCTTGGGGTTGGGCGCATCTGGGCGGATGGCACGCTGCTGCGCGGGGCGGCGGGTGACTTTAAGATTGAAACGGGGTTCCGGGTCCATAGCGGCGCACCGGACCAGCCAGTTGATCCGTTGATTGCCTCCGCCGAGGGTGCAGCGGCGCCCGCCTATCGCGGTCGGGCTTATGCTGTGTTTGAAGATATGGCGCTGGAAAGCTTCGGCAACCGCATCCCCAATCTCAGCTTTGAAGTTTTTGCCGATGCGGGACCCGTGGCGGTGGCCGACGTCCTTGTCGATCTTGCCGGAGGAGAATTGGAGGCGCCCCAAGGCATCACGCTTGAGGGATATGTCGCCGATGGCGGCTCCGTCGCTGCCGCCCTTGCGCCTTTAAATGAGATTGTGGGCTTGGACTGGATCGATGACGGTACGACCTTGCGTGTGGGTCGATCAGATATGCCGAGCGCCATCATCGCTCAGGCGCATCTGGGCGCTGCTGCCGGCTTGAGCGGCGGCCCACGCCTGCCCCAAAAGCGGGGTGCGGCGGAGAACCTTACCGCGCGTGTGGAGCTTGGATTTGCCGACCCGAACCGGGATTATCAAGCCGGCCTTCAGTCCATCGATCTGCACGCAAACGGCCAAGTGCTTCACATAGACCTGCCCGCCGCCTTGGCCACGGATAAGGCCGCGCAATGGGCGCGCGAACGCCTTTTCGCCGCACGTCGGGAGGCGCTGTCTGCCGAAGTGCGCCTGCCCTGGCGTTATCTCGCGGCCTGGCCGGCGGCTTCGCTTGCTGTGCAGGGCCAGCTTTGGCGCATTCGTTCCGTCGCTTTGGACGGCATGTGTATCGTCGCATCTCTGTCGCCGCGCACCGCCATGCCATTGGCAAGCATCCCCGTGGATGGCGGACGGATTGTGGCTGAGGCGGATCGCACCGCCGGACGCACTACGCTGCACCTTGCAGACCTCCCCCCGGTTCAGGATGCGGCGGCAAGCGCGCCGTTGGTGGTTGTGGGGGCTGCCGGGGCAAAGCCCGGCTGGCGGTTTGCCGGGCTGATGCAACGCACTGGGCCGACATCACTATGGGAAGACATCGGCCGCACGGCGGCTCCGGCCACGATGGGCGTGGTCCGCAATCCACTTGGTGCAGCGTCGCCGCATTTGATGGATGTGCGCAATGCCCTCACGGTCGAGTTGCTGCACGATGGCATGTCACTTCTGAATGTCAGTGACGACGCCCTATGGACCGGCGCGAACTTCGCTTTGGTTGGGGGCGAGGTCCTCCAGTTTGGGATGGCCGAGCGTGTCGCGCCGGGCAGGTGGGTGTTGTCGCGCCTGTTGCGGGGCCGTCGGGGCACGGCGTCCCGGATCGTCAATCACGCAGCGCAGGAGCCGTTTCTTCTGCTCGACCCAGAGATGCTGACGGCCCTGTCCGTGCCAGCAGGCGCCAGCAGCATTGACGTCATGGCAAAGGGCGTGGGTGATCCCGACGGCGTGACAGCCAGCCTAACGGCCGTTGGCGCGGCGTTGAGGCCTCTTTCGCCGGTGCATCTGCGCGCCATGCCACTGTCCGATGGCACCATCGACCTGCAGTGGACCCGCCGAAGCCGCGAGGGCTGGCGCTGGCTGGATGGCATTGAGGTGCCCATTGCCGAAGAGGCGGAACTCTATCGGATCGAGATCGTCGCACTGCCATCTGCCCTGCCCATCGAGGTAACGCTCGATCAGCCGCACTATTCTCTCTCCGCCGCACAGCTCGGGGACATGCGGGCGGCCGGGGCGACGTCTCTCACCATCAGCGTCCGTCAGATCGGGCGTTTCGCCCCATCTGATCCGGCGACCAAAGCCTTCCCCCTCTAAGACGCAAAGGATCTTCTATGCCGGACCATACGCCCCGCCTCGCTTTGCCCTATCTCCACGTTGCCCAAGCTCAGAAGGAAGTGACGCATAATGAGGCGCTGCAACGTCTCGACATTTGTGTTCAATGTGTCGTTGAAGACATGCGCGATGCGCCGCCTGCGTCGCCTGCAGAAGGAGCGTGTTGGCTCGTGTCTCCGTCTCCGGCCGGGGATTGGTCCAATCATGCTGGCGCAATTGCCCAGTGGACACTTGGGGGATGGCGCTTTGTCGACCCCTTTGATGGATATCAAATCTGGCAGCGCTCAGCCGGCTTTATGTTGCGCCATATTGGGGGGAGTTGGTCGGCAGATATCCCTGCAACAAGCCTGCGAATCGGCGGCCAGCAGGTTGTCGGGCCACGCGGCCCCCAAATTTCAGAGCCTTCTGGCGGCGCGGTGGTCGATACGGAGTGCCGCGCCCGCTTGGCCGAATTAATTGCAGCATTGCAAACCCATGGCCTCATCTCAAACTAAACTGGCGCAATAATATTCCACGAAGACTGAGGCTTTTACGCAACACTTCCCGTCAATGTGCCCTTGCACGTCAGAATGGCATCAGTTAGGACCACTTCGCTGTCCCAAGTGACAATTGAGAAAGGGGATTTATTATGCGGAAGCTCGCTCTTGTAGCAGTGCTCGCATCGACCGCCATGGCTACTCCTGCGCTGGCGCGTGACGATGCTTGGTATATCGGTGTCGAAGCCGGTGCGTCGCTGGTTGAAGATCAGAATTTTGATGTCAACCGCGTGAATGACAATGCTAAGGCCGATTTGACCAAGGGTTATGACGCGGACGCCATTATTGGCTATGACTTCGGTGGTTTCCGCCTCGAAGCAGAAGTGGGCTATAAGCAAGCCTCGCTGACGGCTTGGTCGTCACAGCTCACGACACCGTCGGGTCCGGCTGCGTCCCCAGCTGCCGCGGGCTCGTTCATTAATGCCGGCGGAAAGGCGAATAACCTAAGCTTCATGGTCAACGGTCTTCTCGACTTTGGTCCAGATGATGCGCTTAACGGCTATGTCGGGGGTGGCGTTGGTGTTGCCCGTACCAAGGCTGGTTATTCTATTAACCCAGCTGGTCCGGACTTCCTTGACGATTCCGACACCGGCCTTGCGTGGCAGGCAATTGCTGGCGTTCGTGCGCCACTCGGTAGCCATTGGGACATCGGCCTGAAGTATCGCTTCTTCAATCAGGGCAGCGTCGATCTTGTTGACCGTATCGGTCGCTCTGCTTCGTCGCGCTACCGTTCGCACTCGCTCCTCGGCAGCCTGATCTATAACTTTGGTGAACCGGCCGCTCCGCCGCCGCCACCCCCGCCGCCGCCGCCACCCCCGCCGCCACCTCCGCCGCCGCCAGTGGCTGCAGCGGTCTGCGCACCGGGGCCGTACATTGTCTTCTTTGAATGGGACAAGTCGGACGTTACGGCTGAAGCAGCGTCGATCCTCGACAATGCTGTCACGGCTTACGCCGATTGCGGTAACGCGCAGGTCATGCTTGCCGGCCACGCCGACAAGTCGGGCACGCCTAAGTACAACCTCGGCCTGTCCGAGCGTCGTAACACGTCGGTTCGTGCTTACCTCGAAGGTAAGGGCATTCCGGGCGGCGTGATCTCGACGCAGGCCTTTGGTGAAGGCGCACCGCGCGTCGAAACCGCAGACGGTGTTCGCGAACTGCAGAACCGTCGTGTGGAAATCACCTACGGTCCGGGTTCGGGTCAGTAATCGACCTGACGCCTTATGGCTAAAGATTGGGGGGTCGGCCTTTGGGTCGGCCCCTTTTTCTTTGGCCGTTAATTGAGTCGGTAATATCTTCGACTTAGATCTTGAATATGGGTGGAGACGTCCGGTTTACTGATGGATAGGCAGATATGAAAATTACGATGATCGGTGCGGGGTATGTGGGGCTCGTTTCAGGGACTTGCTTTGCCGATTTCGGGCACAGCGTGACATGCGTCGACCTTGATCAGCGGAAAATTGATGCGTTGTTGAGCGGCATCATGCCCATCTACGAACCCGGCCTTGCCGAGCTGGTCGCAAGCAATGTCGCCAGCGGTCGCCTGTCCTTCACGACCGACCTCAAGGCGGGTGTCGCCGGCGCCGATGCCGTCTTCATCGCCGTGGGCACACCGTCGCGACGCGGCGATGGCCATGCGGACCTAACCTATGTCTATCAGGCCACCCGCGATATCGCGTCCGCAATTACGGGTCCTTTGGTGGTTGTCACCAAATCCACAGTCCCCGTCGGAACCGGCGATGAAGTGGAACGCATTTTACGGGATGCCGCTCCGGATGCTGAGGTGGCGGTTGTCTCCAACCCTGAATTTCTGCGCGAGGGCGCGGCCATTTCGGATTTCAAGCGGCCGGACCGCATTGTCATCGGCACGACCGATGCCCGCGCCAAATTGGTCATGCAGGACATTTACCGTCCGCTCTACCTCAATCAGGCACCGCTTCTGTTCACCGAACGCCGGACGGCAGAGCTGATTAAATATGCTGCCAACGCATTCCTTGCGACGAAGATCACTTTCATCAACGAGATGGCGGATCTGTGCGAGGCCGTTGGCGCCGATGTCCAGGATGTGGCGCGCGGCATTGGCCTCGACAATCGCATTGGCTCCAAATTCCTGCACGCAGGTCCCGGCTATGGTGGCTCCTGCTTCCCGAAGGATACGCTTGCGCTGTTGAAGACCGCCGAAGACCATGATGTGCCGTCACGCATCATCGAGGCGGTGGTGCAGGTGAATGACAGCCGCAAGCGGGCCATGGGCCGGAAGATCATTCAGGCCATGGGCGGTGAGGCCCGCGGCAAAACGGTCGGCCTGTTGGGTGTCACCTTCAAGCCGAACACTGACGACATGCGCGATGCGCCGTCCATTGCCATTGCCCAAGCCCTGCAGGATGCAGGTGCCAACGTCGTCGCCTATGATCCGGAAGGCATGGAGGCCGCGAAGTCTGTGATGCCCGGCGTGACCTTTAAGTCAGACCCTTATGCTGTGGCCGAAGGGGCCGATGCGCTTGCGCTGGTGACGGAGTGGGATGCGTTCCGCGCCCTTGACCTCGCCAAGATTGCCAAAACGATGAACAGTCCAGTCCTTGTGGATCTCCGCAACGTTTATAAGGCGGAAGAAGCCCGCCGCCACGGCTTGCGGTATACCTCTATCGGACGGCCGACCGCCGACTAAGCGGCGCGCCCGCGATAGGCGCGATACCAGTCCACGAAATCGGGAATGCCGACCTCGATCGGGGTTGAGGGCGCAAAGCCCAGTTCGTTCGCAATGGCGGTGATGTCGGCATAGGTTTCGAGAACGTCGCCCGGCTGCAGCGGCTGAAAGTCGATCTCCGCCTTGCGTCCACAAGCCTGCTCAACAACGGCGATCATCTTCATCAGCTCTTCAGATTGGTTGTTGCCGATGTTGAACAGCCGGTGGGGGGAGATGCTGCCACCCGCCTTTTCGGCGCCGTCATCGACGACCGGCTTGTCAATCGCGGCGAGGATCCCGGCCAGGATGTCATCGACGTGGGTAAAGTCCCGCCGCATCTGGCCCTGATTGTAAACGGTGATGGGCTGGCCGTTCAGAATGCGCTCCACAAAGCCCCACACTGCCATGTCGGGTCGGCCCCATCGTCCATAGACGGTGAAGAAGCGAAGGCCTGTAAGAGGGATGCGGAAGAGGTGCGCATAGGTTTCGCTCATCAGCTCATCCGCCTTTTTCGTGGCAGCGTAGAGCGAGATCGGGTGATCGACACGGTCGGTCACGCGGAACGGCAAGTTCTTATTGGCGCCATAGACCGACGACGATGACGCATAGACCATCTGCCGGACGCCGCGGTGGCGCGCAATTTCCAGCATGTTGAGGTGGCCAGCCAGATTGGACTGGAGATAGGCGCGCGGATTGACGAGCGAATAGCGCACCCCCGGCTGCGCACCGAGATGGACGATTGTCTCAATCTCCACGCCGTGCAGCGCCTCTTCCAACGCGGCATGATCTGCAAAATCGGTGTGATGAAAGGCGAGATGGGGGTGGGCGATGTCGGCCAGCCGGTCTTTTTTGAGCTGAACATCATAATAGTCGTTGAGATTGTCGATGCCGACAACGCGCTCCCCCCGCGCCAGCAGCGCGCGCGCAACATGTGAGCCGATAAAGCCTGCAACGCCTGTTACGACAATGGCCATCTAATGTCCCTCGTGGCGGCGCCTTGCCGCGGATCACATATCATATGCATAGATCGTCTTGAGTATCGGTAAAATGTGGCCGAAACTATCTAAGGCGCGATGCCATGGAGATTTTTTATGAAGACGATGTTTTTGATGGGCCTGTCTGCTGGCGCGCTTCTGCTGTCCGGATGCACGCCGACTGTTTCTGCCTCCAAAGGCGCCGCAGCTGTCGCCGATCTGGTCGACGCAACTGGCAAGCCCGCCGGGACCGCCATCGTCACCGAATCCACCGACGGCCTTTGGCTTGATGTCTCGGTGAAAGGCGTGACGGCAGGTCCGCATGGCCTGCACGTTCACACCGTCGGAAAATGTGATGCCCCGGACTTTGTGACGGCGGGCGGGCATTGGAACCCGACGGCGCATCAACATGGCCATAAGAATCCGCAAGGCCCGCACGCAGGCGACGCGCCCAACCTCATCGCCAATGCCAAGGGGTCCGGACGGCTGAAGACATGGCTTGGCGCAGGCTTGGTCGCGACGGGTGCAACGCCATTGCTGGATGCGGATGGCGCAGCCGTCGTGCTCCATGCCGATGCGGATGACGAAATGACAGACCCCAGCGGCAAGAGCGGGAAGCGCATCCTCTGCGGCGTCCTGCGCCTGAGTTAAATCGGCTCTCCTGCTGCCCGGGCCCGGTCAAGGACGGTGCGTTCAAGATCGGGCACCCGACGCATGGCGAGCAGGATGCAGCCAAGGATGATGGGCATGACGATGATGGAGCCCATCAACGCAAGCCGGAGATCGCCAGACACGTCGCTGGAGAGGCCAACGATATAAGGCCCAAGGCCCAGTCCTAGGATGGTCGTGCCAAGGAAGAAGGCCGCTGTCGATGTGCCGCGCATGCGGGGCAGCACCAGATCCTGGATGGATGCAGCACAGGGGCCAAGCCACATGATGTGGATGAACACATTGGCTGCGGTCAGCACGTAGAATGAGGTCAGGCTGGACACGCTATAGCTTGCGATGATCGTGATGGCGGAGCCAATCGCCGCAATCAGCATCACAATCATGCGGCCTTTCGGCGTACGTTGGCGGAGCCAATCGCCCAAGATGCCTCCAAAGGTCGCGCCGAGCCCGCCGCCGATGGCGAGAATAGCGCCCAAGGTCAGGCCAGCCTCTGCGCCGACCCCGAATTGGGTTTTGGCATAGAGGAAGATGAAGGGCGACAGCCCGTAACTGATGTAGGACATCAGCCCGCCCGTGACCGTCAAGGCGATAAAGCCCGGATTGGCGACCAGCGCAAAGCAGGCGGGGTCGCGCAGGCGGATGGTCTGTAACCAGCTGCCCACACAATAGACGCCAATCCCAATCGCGCCCCATTGCACCATGTTCGTCGTGATGTTGAAGCCACCAATGGCACCCACAACCGCGCGCTTTTCCGGGCGGAGCAGGCCGTCTGTTATAAGGACGACGGCGACAGCGCCAATGATGACCGCGGTCAGCAACAGCACATTGGCACTCGTCGTTTGGCGCGCGCCCGTCATGCGCGCATAGCCACGCCAGTTCCAGGGCGGCAGCATGGCTGCAAACTCCGTCATCACTGCATGAAAGGGCCGCGCGATGCCGGGTGTGGGGATGCCATCAATTGCCCCGCGCACGGGTTCGCGCACGGTGAACCACATCAGGAAGGCGAGGAGGATGCCGGGCAGACCAAAAGCGAAATAGGTCGCCTGCCAGCCCGTCAACCCGAAGGGCGCGTTGCCGGCGGTATAATGCGTTGCCCAATATTCGATCACCACGCCGCCAAAGACGAGCGAGGCGCCCGAGCCGAGATAGATGCCGGCCGAATATAGCGCGAGCACAGTGGCGCGCATCGATTTTGGGAAATAGTCCTGCAGCAGCGAATAAGCGGCCGGAGAGGCGCTCGCTTCGCCGATGCCAACTCCGATCCGCGCTGCGCCAAGCTGCCCGAAATTGGAAGCAAGGCCCGACGCCGCCGTCATCGCTGACCAGAAGCCAAGGCCGATGGAAATGGTCCGGACCCGGTTCCAGCCATCGGCAAGCTTGGCCAGAGGCAGGCCGAAAACGGCATAAAACAGCGCAAAAGCCGTGCCAAACAGCAGCCCGATCTGGGCATCGGACACGCCCATATCTTCTTTAAGATAGGGGGCGATGATCGTGACAACTTGCCGGTCGAGAAAGTTGAAGGCGTAAATGACCATCAACAGGACAAGCACGTAAATGCGATAGGCTGACCCTGCCATCTCTCTCCCCCAGCTTCTTTTTCTCAGGCGTGATCTTACAGAGAATGCGCCCCGTTCAAAGCAGTTTTACAGGCACATGATGTCGGCGGGGGAGGGTTTTCAGGAATTTCCTTAATAAAGTGCGCTGTCCTCTGTCGTGTTTCGCTTGAATTTTTTAACGAACACACGATATTTCATCACATCCGGCTATTGTGCCGGTCTGTTATTTGGAGAGAGTTACGATGGCTAACTGGTCAGACCCCCGTTCGGTGGGCGCGGCTCCGGCAGGTGATGTCGGCGCACGCAGTGCCGCAGTCGATGCGGGCCTGCGGTCATACATGCTGTCTGTTTACAACTATATGGGTTCGGGCGTGCTGCTCACCGGCATCGTTGCCCTGCTGTTCGCGTCATCGGGCGCTGCGCAAAGCATCATGATGAGCCCCGGCATTCTGAAGTGGGTGATCATGCTGTCGCCGCTTGCCTTCATTCTGGTGATGAACTTTGGCATCAACCGCATGTCGACGTTCACGCTGCAGGCGTGCTTCTGGGGCTTTGCGACGGTCATGGGCCTGTCGATGTCGACGATCTTCCTCGTCTATACCGGCGCCTCGATCGCGCAGACGTTCTTCGCAACGTCGGCCGCTTTCGCAGGCCTCAGCCTGTGGGGCTATACCACGAAGAAGGACCTGTCCGGCTTCGGCACGTTCCTGATCATGGGTGTGGTCGGCCTGCTCGTCGCATCAATCATCAACATCTTCATGCAGTCGGGCACGATGAACCTAGTCATCAGCTTTGTCGGCGTGCTGCTGTTTGCAGGCCTCACCGCCTATGACACGCAGCGTATCAAGTCGATGTACAGCTACGTTGCTGGCACCGACATGGTCGGCAAGACGGTGATCATGGGCGCGCTGTCGCTCTATCTGGACTTCATCAACATGTTCCAGTTCCTGCTCAGCTTCTTGGGCAACCGCGACTAATCTGCCTGTTGAGGTGTGAAACAATGAGGCTCGGCGGGGAAACCTGCCGGGCCTTTTGTTTACCTGTATATTCGCGCAGAAAACGCAGAGGACATTGTGCCGAGCGCCGCGGGCGTTAGCATGCGCGGCTAAAGGAGAGTCTTTCATGTCTGACGCCCAAGATACGCCGATCCCCCCGGATCAAAGCTGGATCGCGGACACAGGCGTGACGCGTCGCCAAGCTTTGGCCGGAACCGTCGTTGCGGCCAGCTATGCGTTGGCTGCCCAGCCATTGTCCGCCACGGCCATTGCGACCTCCGCCGATGGGTTGGATGCCGGCATGGTCACCTTTGCGACGGGCGGCATCCAGATGGGCGCCTATCGCGCCAAGCCCAAGGGCAAAACAAACCTGCCCGTCATCATCGTCGTGCAGGAAATTTTCGGGGTTCATGAATGGATCCGCGACATCGTCCGCCGCTTTGCCAAAGCGGGTTACTATGCCATCGCGCCCGACCTGTATCAGCGGCAGGGCGACGCGACCAAGGTTGCCGATTTCAAGCAGCTCTTTGCTGAGATCGTCTCTAAGGTGCCCGACGCGCAGGTGATGGGGGACCTCGATGCCCTCACCGCCTTTGTCGGCAGCGATGGCGGCAATGCGAAGCGCATCGGCCTCACGGGCTTTTGCTGGGGCGGGCGGATCACTTGGCTTTACGCCGCGCACAACCCGAAGCTGAAGGCCGGTGTTGCCTGGTATGGACGTGTGAAGGGTGCCGGGACCGCGCTTCAGCCGAAGAACCCGATTGAACTGGTCGCGGATATCAAGGCGCCGGTGCTGGGCCTCTATGGCGCACTTGATAAGGGCATTCCGGTGGCGGACGTCGAGGCGATGAACGCCGCGCTTAAGGCCGCGAAGACGCCGTCCTCAATTCATCTCTATCCGCAAGCCGATCATGGTTTTCTTGCGGACTATAGGCCCAGCTATAATGAGGCGGCGGCCCGTGACGGCTGGTCACGGGCGCTCGCGCATTTCAAGAAACATCTTTGAGGCTGCCTCCCCAATCGTCATGCTGAACTTGTGTCAGGATCCATGCCGTGAAGGTGGTGCAGTGCGCCGACCTGCGAGAGTCTGACCGCGCGGCAGGCATGGATGCTGAAACAAGTTCAGCATGACGAGAAAAGGGGGCGGCAGGCTGGGAGACCACGGCCCGCCGGAGCTCAGGCGCTTGCCTTGGCCCCGGCCTTGCCGCCCTTCTTGCCCTTTTTGGGGGGCGCTGCGACGATTTCGAAGCTGAGTGCGCCGTCCTTCATATGGACGCTCACTTCGCCGCCATGAACAAGCTTGCCGAACAGCAATTCTTCGGCCAGCGGCTGCTTGATCTTTTCCTGGATCAGGCGGCCCATCGGGCGGGCACCATAGAGCTTGTCATAGCCGCGCTCCGTCAACCAATCCTTCGACGCCTGATCCAGCTTGATGTGGACGTCACGGTCCGCAAGCTGGAGTTCAAGCTGCAGGATGAACTTGTCGACGACGCGGGTGACAACCTGCGGCGGCAGGTAGGCAAACGGCACAATCGCATCGAGACGGTTGCGGAATTCCGGGGTGAAGAGCTTTTTGACGGCATCTTCGCCCACATCTTCGCGGCTGATATCGCCAAAGCCGATGCTCTCCCGCGCCATGTCGGACGCGCCGGCATTGGTGGTCATGATCAGGATGACATTGCGGAAATCGACCGTCTTGCCGTGGTGGTCCGTCAGGCGACCATTGTCCATGACCTGCAACAGGATGTTGAACAGGTCCGGGTGCGCCTTTTCGATTTCGTCGAGCAGGAGCACACAGTGCGGCTGCTGATCAATGGCATCGGTCAACAGACCGCCCTGATCATAGCCGACATAGCCCGGCGGCGCACCGATGAGGCGGCTGACGGAGTGACGTTCCATATATTCCGACATGTCGAAGCGCTGGAGCGGAATGCCCATGATCGACGCCAGCTGACGCGCGACCTCTGTCTTGCCCACGCCGGTCGGGCCGGAAAACAGATAATTGCCGATGGGCTTGTCGGGATCGCGCAGACCCGCGCGCGACAGCTTTATTGCGCTGGCCAGCACTTCAATTGCCGTATCCTGCCCAAAGACAACACGCTTCAAATCACCTTCCAGCGTTTCCAGCGTCTTCTTGTCGTCGGTTGAAACCGATTTCGGCGGGATGCGCGCCATAGTGGCAATCACGGCTTCGACTTCCTTGGCCGTAATTGTTTTCTTGCGCTTATTGGCAGGCACCAGCATCTGCATCGCGCCGACCTCATCAATCACGTCGATGGCCTTGTCGGGCAATTTGCGGTCATTGATGTAGCGGGCAGACAGCTCCACCGCCGCCTTGATGGCGTCGGGCGTGTATTTGACATGATGGTGATCTTCGAACGCAGAGCGCAGCCCGGCGAGAATCTTGATCGTGTCTTCGATGGTCGGTTCGTTCACGTCGATCTTCTGGAACCGGCGCAACAGCGCGCGGTCCTTTTCGAAGTGATTGCGGAATTCCTTATAGGTGGTGGACCCGATGCAACGGATCTGACCGCCCGAGAGCGCAGGCTTCAGCAGGTTGGACGCGTCCATCGCCCCGCCTGAGGTGGCCCCGGCCCCAATCACCGTGTGAATTTCATCGATGAAGAGGATGGCGTGGGGCAGCTTTTCCAGCTCGTTGACGACGGCCTTCAGCCGCTCTTCAAAATCACCGCGATAGCGGGTGCCCGCCAGCAGCGCGCCCATGTCGAGCGAGTAGATGACAGCTTCAAGCAGCACATCGGGCACATCGCCTTCGATGATCTTGCGGGCGAGGCCTTCGGCAATCGCGGTTTTGCCGACGCCGGGTTCCCCCACATAAAGCGGATTGTTCTTCGACCGGCGGCACAGGATCTGAACGGTGCGGTCGACTTCAGGGCCACGGCCGATCAGTGGATCAACCTTGCCGACCTTGGCCTTTTCATTGAGGTCGACGCAGAATTGCTTGAGCGCGGATTCCTGCTTGCCCTTGGCTTCGGCCGGCTGCTTCTTTTCCTCGCGCTCTTCATTGCCCTCGGGCTTCTTCTGCTCCGGCACTTCGGCGCCTTTGCCGACGCCGTGGCTGATGAAGCTGACGGCATCGAGACGGCTCATATCCTGCTGCTGGAGGAAGTAGACGGCATAGCTTTCGCGTTCGGAAAAGAGTGCAACGAGCACATTGGCGCCCGTCACCTCATCCCGGCCAGACGACTGGACGTGGAGGATGGCGCGCTGGACGACGCGCTGAAACCCGCTGGTCGGCGAAGGATCAGACTCCCCTTCCAGCCGCAGCGATTCCAGTTCGGTATCCAGATAATGGGCAACGGTGTCTTTCAATTCACCCGTATCCACACCGCAGGCGACCATCACCTTGGAGGCATGGAGGTCCTCAATGAGCGCGAGGAGGAGATGCTCCAACGTCGCATATTCGTGCTTCCGGCTTGCAGCCGCGCCCAGCGCATTGTGCAGGGTGGTTTCCAGTTCTCGGGCAAAAGATGGCATTCAAACGCTCCTTAAGACACCCATGTCGGGTGCCGGTGCCCCGAGATCAAGGCCGTCATTGTCCCGTTCACTTCCGGAATAGGGCGTCGGCGCTTGCCCTGAAGTTAACGACGGCGGCAATCTTGCTTTCAGTGCGGGCGATTTCCGCCTGCAAAACCTCTTTGCGTAGCGCCAGTTCTTCGACCGAAAGGGGGTCGAGATCCTGCTGGCCCAACAGGGTCAACGGATCTTGTGGGCGCTTGGCAAAAAGGTCATCGAGATCCATCTTTGAAGCGTCCTTCGAAAGCGATTTGATGTCAAGCCGGTGACTGTATCGATGCGTTGACCAGAGCATGTTTTTGCCCCTACGAGGTCGCCCAACAAGGGGAACGTTGAATGAGCCTGCCATCGACCATGACCTGTATTGATCCGGCTGCGCCCGGCGGGCCTGAGGTGCTCCAGCCGGTCGAGCGGCCAGTGCCTGCGCCCGCCGCTGGCGAAGTGCTGGTCAAAGTGGCCGCAGCTGGCGTGAACCGGCCCGACGTCCTGCAACGGCGCGGCATGTACGCGCCACCACCGGGCGCAACGTCCATTCCGGGCCTTGAAATTGCAGGCGAGATTGTCGGGGTCGGCGACGGCGTCGACGCAGCGCTGATCGGGACACGCGTGTGCGCGCTCGTCGCGGGCGGCGGCTATGCCCAATATTGTACCGCCCCGGTCGGCCAGTGCCTGCCCGTGCCCGATGGTCTTTCGATCGAGGAAGCCGCCGCCATTCCCGAAACGCTCTTCACGGTGTGGACCAATGTGTTTGAACGCGGATATGCGAGCGAGGGGGAGACAATCCTCATCCATGGCGGGACGAGCGGCATTGGCACCATGGCGATTGCGCTGTGCAAGCTCTTTGGCCTGACGGTTATCGTCACCTGCGGGTCAGACGATAAATGCGCCGCCGCGCTCAGCCTCGGTGCGGACCATGCGATCAATTATAACGCTGCCGATTTTGTGGACGCCGTGGCCAAAATCACCGGCGGGCTCGGGGTCCATCTCATCCTCGATATGGTCGGTGGGGACTATGTGCCGCGCAACCTCCAATGCCTTGGCGAGGATGGCCGCCATGTGACCATCGCCGTGCAACGTGGGATCACGGCGGAGATCAACATCGCGGCTCTCATGGTGCGCCGCCAGATGATGACCGGCTCTACGCTTCGGCCCCGTTCGGTCGAATTCAAAACACTGGTCGCGGATGAACTGCGCCGCACCGTCTGGCCGCTTATCGAAGCCGGCAAGCTCCGCCCGGTGATGGACGAGGCCTTCCCACTGGCCGAAGCCGCCGCCGCCCATGCGCGCATGGAATCCGGCGCGCATGTCGGGAAGATTGTGCTGACGGTCTAGGGCTGGCCCTCCCCCGCCGGGAGAGGGGCTCTTTAAACGCGCGCGTCCTGCAACCGCTTGGCCCGTTTGCGGATCATGCCGGGCACAAATCGGGCGAGGAAAGCGAGCTGGCCTGCCGTCTTGCCCACAAGCGTGTGGACCTTCTTGCCCTCAATCGCCGTCCAGGCGGCTTCGGCGACCAATTCCACGGGCGAAATCTCAAAGCCCGCTTCCTTCAACGTCTCACGCGAAGAACGGTTGGAGCCAGAAGAGATTCCGTCGAGGATCGGTGTATCGATGAAGCTGGGCATCAAGCTGCGGACCTTCACGCCGTGTGGCGCCCATTCAATGTCGAGCGCTTCGGTCAGTCCGCGCACGCCGAACTTGGTGGCGGCATAAACGGCCAGGCCGCCTGAACCATAGATGCCCGCGGCCGAACAGGTGTTGAGCAGGCAGGAGCCTTGTGTCTTGGAGAGATAAGGGAAGGCGGCTTCCGCGCCCCGGATAACGCCCTTCAAGTTCACGTCGAGCATCAGATCATGATCTTCCGGCGGCACATCGGCAAAGGGACCGCCCTTACCAAGGCCTGCATTGTTAAAGAGCACGTCGAGGCGTTCGCCAGACGCTTTCCAAAACTCCGCAAGGGTGGCAGCCCATTGGTCAGCATCGCGGACATCCAGATGGTAGGTTGCGCTCTGCCCTGCTGGGAGCATCCCCGCTGTTTCGGCGGTGCCTGCATCGTTGATGTCGGCCAGCCCCACGAACCAGCCCTTGCGCGCGAAATGGATCGCCACTGCGCGGCCAATGCCCGATGCGCCGCCTGTAATAAATATGGACTTTTGATCCGCCATTTTACATCCCCTGCTATATCCTTAAGAAGCCCCGTAACCAAAGGAGCCGGTCGCGCCAATGCGAATTTTGGGCATGATCCTCGCCCTCTTTCTGTTGCCGACCCCGGCGGCAGCGCAGGTCGTCCTTTCTTTTTATTCGCATGAGCTTGGCTCGTCCTTCCCGCATGCCTTTGTGGTGCTGAAGGGCAAAACAGAAGAAGGGCGCGATGTGGACACCAATTTCGGCTTTACCGCAAAGACTCTGACCCCCGCCATCCTGATGGGCTCGGTCCGCGGTGTCGTGGAAACATCCAAGCCGTCTTATGTGGCGTCGAGCGACCGGCAATTCTCCGTCCAACTCGATGACCGGCAGTTTAAGGACGTGTTGGCCGTGGTCGAACGTTGGCGCACGCGGCCCGGCAAAAGCTACAACCTCAACAAGAGCAACTGCATCCATTTCGTGGGAGAGGTGGCGCAAGCCGTTGGCCTGAAAGTCGTCTTTGAAAAGGCGCTGATCAAAAAGCCGCGCTCCTTTCTGCTCTCGCTTGTCACCCTCAACCCTTGGGTGAAGAGCCAATGAGCGTCGAGAACGACTTTCTCGTCGGCCTGCGGCGCATCGCCACGGACAGTGGGGCGCGTGGGCTGATGGATGATGTCGCGGTGCTGGGTGACCTCGTGTTGACGCATGACATGATTGTGGAGGGCGTTCATTTTCTGCCCGACGATAGCCCTGCTGACGTCGCCTGGAAGTTGGTTGCGGTAAACCTGTCCGATCTCGCGGCGAAAGGCGCCGTTCCTGTGGGCATGCTGGCAGGCACCGGGCTGACGCGCGATGCGGCTTGGAATGCGGCCTTTGTGGAGGGCTTGGGCGAAGCGACACGGGCGATGGGCGTGCCGCTCTTGGGCGGAGACACGGTTGTCATGCCGGACGGCGCGCCGCGCACCTTTGGGCTGACGGCCATTGGGCGGGTGTCGGCTACGCCGCCGTCGCGGATCGGGGCGGCGCCGGGCGATGTGCTCTATATCGTGGGCGTTATCGGCGATGCGGGCCTTGGTCTGGAAATCGCAATGGGCAAGCGGCAGGGGCCAGAGGCGTTGTTAAATGCCTATCACCGCCCCTTTCCGCTGCTGGACAGCGGACGACTGCTCGCCGGGCATGTGACCGCGATGATGGATGTGTCCGACGGGCTGTTGATCGACGCGAAACGATTGGCTGATGCCAGCGGCGCCGGCGTCCTCATTGATCTGGACGCGATGCCGATGTCGGCTGAGGCGACGGCCTTCGGTTCTGACCGCGCAGCGCGTTTGCGGGCGGCCAGCGCGGGCGATGACTATGCGCTTTTGTTCACAGCATCGCTGCCGCCCCCGCAGGTGACCGACCGCGTGACGCGGATCGGCCAGGTGGTGCGCGGGTCCGGGCTTCAACTCATTGATGCGGATGGCGCCGTTCCACTGCCTGAAAGGCTTGGCTGGCTGCACGGCTAGGATGGTTTCCAAAGGGTTGCCAAGGCGACTCGCAGGCTTCATACCGCCGCCGAACTCCGCCAGAGGCCTAAAAACCTCCGGAGTCCGTACACGTATGGGGGAAAGGGATAACCCTGATGATTGTTAATATTGCTATTGCATGCGGCCTTCTGGCCGTTTTGTACGGCTTCGTGACGAGCCGTCAGGTGCTCGGCGCGTCGGCCGGTAATGAAAAGATGCAGGAAATTGCGGCTGCTATTCAGGAAGGCGCACAAGCCTATCTGGGCCGTCAGTATCGCACGATCGCTATGGTGGGCGCGGTCGTTGCGGTCCTCGTCGCCTATTTTCTGGGCACAACTTCGGCCATCGGCTTTCTGATCGGTGCCGTTCTGTCGGGCGTTGCGGGCTATATCGGGATGAACATCTCGGTCCGCGCCAACGTTCGTACAGCGGCTGCTGCGCAGACCGGCCTTCAGGCTGGCCTGACGATGGCATTCCGCGCAGGGGCCATCACCGGCATGCTCGTGGCGGGCCTCGCGCTCCTCGCGATCGCGGTGTTCTTCTGGTACCTCACCGGCCCGGCCGCGCTTGCTGCTGATAGCCGTGAAGTCGTTGATGCCCTTGTTGCTCTTGCCTTTGGCGCTTCGTTGATTTCGATCTTCGCACGCTTGGGCGGCGGCATCTTCACAAAGGCTGCTGACGTCGGCGCTGACTTGGTCGGCAAGGTCGAAGCCGGAATTCCGGAAGATGATCCTCGCAACCCGGCTGTGATCGCCGATAACGTTGGTGACAATGTCGGCGACTGCGCCGGTATGGCTGCTGACCTTTTCGAAACCTATGTCGTCACCGTTGGTGCGACGATGGTGTTGATTGCCTTGCTCGTGAAGGGCGCAGGCGATGGCCTCGTTCCGCTGATGACCTTGCCGCTGCTGATTGGCGGCGTCTGCGTTATCACGTCGATCATCGGCACCTACTTCGTCAAGCTCGGTTCCTCGAACAACGTCATGGGCGCCATGTACAAGGGCTTCCTTGTCACGGCGGTCTTGTCGGTTCCCGCCATCTGGTGGGCCATCGGCTTCGCGCTGGGCGGCATGGAAACGGTCTTCGGTGCCAATCTGGACGGCACAGGCGGCTTCACCGGTCGCACGCTGTTCTATTGCTCGTTGCTGGGTCTCATCATTACGGGCCTCATCATCTGGATCACCGAATATTACACCGGCACCAACTATCGTCCGGTCCGCTCCATCGCCAAGGCGTCGGAAACGGGCCATGGCACCAACGTCATTCAGGGTCTGGCGATCAGCCTTGAATCGACTGCGATGCCAACGATCGTCATCTGCGTGGGCATCGTCGTTGCCTATCAGCTCGCTGGCGTGATCGGCATTGCCTTTGCGGCCACCGCGATGCTGGCTGTCGCCGGCATGGTTGTCGCGCTCGATGCCTATGGTCCCGTGACCGACAACGCAGGCGGCATTGCTGAAATGGCGGGTCTTGATGACTCGGTCCGTGAAAAGACCGATCTTCTCGACGCTGTCGGCAACACCACCAAGGCTGTCACCAAGGGCTATGCCATTGGTTCGGCGGGTCTTGCAGCGCTCGTGCTGTTTGCGGCGTACACGAATGACCTTCGGACGTTCTTCCCGGACCTCACGGTCGATTTCGGGCTGGAAAATCCATATGTCATCGTCGGCCTTCTGCTCGGCGCTTTGCTCCCGTACCTGTTCGGTGCGATGGGCATGACCGCTGTTGGCCGCGCGGCTGGCGAAGTGGTGAAGGACGTGCGTGATCAGTTCGCAAACGACCCCGGCATCATGACCTACAAGTCCAAGCCGAACTATGCCCGCACGGTTGACCTCGTCACCAAGGCAGCAATCAAGGAAATGATCATCCCGTCGCTGCTGCCGGTTCTGGCCCCAATTGCTGTGTATTTCATCATCACAGCAGTTGCCGGTCAGGCACAGGGCTTTGCAGCGCTCGGCGCTCTTCTTCTCGGCGTGATCGTTGGCGGCCTCTTCGTCGCCATCTCGATGACGTCGGGCGGTGGTGCCTGGGACAATGCCAAGAAGTACATCGAAGACGGCAATCACGGCGGCAAGGGCTCTGAAGCCCATAAGGCTGCTGTGACCGGTGACACTGTGGGCGATCCTTACAAGGATACCGCAGGTCCGGCCGTGAACCCGATGATCAAGATCACCAACATCGTCGCCCTGCTGCTTCTCGCAGCGTTGCACGCGGCAATGTAAGTCATCTTTGACTTTTGGTTGAAGAAGCCCCGTCCGGATCTGTCCGGGCGGGGTTTTCTTTTGCCATTTTGCGGTTTATTGACCCCGCGCAACGATCATCTGGGCTTAAGGTATTGCATGGCTAAGGAAGAACTTCTCGAGATGCGCGGCGCAGTCGTGGAACTGCTGCCCAACGCTATGTTTCGCGTGAAACTTGAGAATGATCACGAAATCCTCGGCCATACTGCCGGCAAGATGCGCAAGAACCGCATCCGCGTTCTTGTTGGTGACGAGGTGTTGGTTGAACTGACACCCTATGATCTGACCAAGGGCCGCATCACCTATCGCTTCAAGTGACGGACACCGGGCGTCGCCCCGTGATGTTCGTCCTCGCATCGGCTTCCCCCCGGCGGCTTGAGCTGCTGAAGCGTATCGGCGTGACACCAGATTTGGTTGACCCAGCTGATTGCGATGAGACCCCGCACAAGGGCGAACGCCCCCTTGTTTATGCAAAGCGCATCGCAGCGGAAAAGGCAGCTGTCGTGGCCGCACGGCACGCAGGGGCGGCCATTCTTTCCGCTGATACGGTCGTCGCTGTCGGCGCACGCATTCTCGGCAAGGCAGAGACAGAGGCGGACGCGCGGGCCTTCCTCACCCTGCTTTCGGGCCGTCGCCACCGCGTCCATTCGGCCGTCACGCTCATCGATGCGACGGGCAAAGCGCGCCACCGCGTCTCCACCAGCACGCTTGCCTTCAAACGGCTGAGCGCGTCGGAGATCGACGCCTATGTGGCAGGCGGGGAATGGCACGGAAAGGCTGGTGGCTATGCCGTCCAAGGCTATGCCGAGGCGTTTGTCCGCAGCCTGTCCGGCTCCCACTCCGGCGTCATGGGCCTGCCGCTGTTTGAAACCCGTGCGCTGTTGCAGGCGGCGGGCCTCCTGAATGGCTGAGTGGCTCTATGAGAAGGGTCTGGGCGAGAACCGGGCGCTTCTCTTGGACGGCGGACGCGCGGTTGAGGCGCATCTGGAGGTGTTTCCGGCCCCGCTCCAGCCCGGTGATGTGCTTGCCATGCGTGTCATTGAGATTCAGGTGCAGGGACGCCGCGGGATCGTGCGTCTGTCCGCGCCCGGCGACGCGCCGGACACCAATCCGGACTTTGAGGCGATCCTCGAACCTCTGCCTGAGAGGACGAGCCTTAAGAGCGAGGTCCTTGTGGAGATTGTCCGCGAACCGATATTTGATGGCCGCGTGCACAAACGGGCCAAAGCCCGTCCTGCCGCCCCCGATGCCATTCCGGGCGGTGCATCGGCACTGAGAGACCGCATGGAGGCCACAGACCATCCTATCCGCACCGTCGAGCCTTATGGGCCAGACCTTCTGGAGGAGGCAGGCTGGAGCGAGATCATCGAACAGGCGGAAACGGGCCAAATCGATTTTCCCGGTGGGTCGCTGTCGATCATCCCGACACAGGCCATGACGCTGATCGATGTCGATGGCTGGCTGGATGCAGATGCGCTCGCGCTGGCGGCAGCCGAGGCGGCGGGGCGCGCGATCCGTTTGTTCGGCATTGGCGGCAGCACGGTGATCGATTTTCCGACCGTGTCAAACAAGGACGCGCGCAAGAAGGTGGCGGACGCGGTCATGGCGGGCGTTGGCGAAGGGGCAGAGGCCACTGCTGTTAACGGCTTTGGCCTGATGCAAATCATCCGCCCGCGCCCGCGCCGGTCGCTCATTGAACTCGTCCGTGATGATCCGGCGCGCCGTGCAGCGTTCGCGTTGATCCGTCGGGCAGAGCGGTCGGGCCTGATTGGTGCCGTCACCATCACCGCCGCGCCGCCTGTTGTGACCGCACTGGAGGCCGCGCAGGCCCCTAATCAGCTTGCCTCGCGGCTTGGCGGCACGGTCACACTGGTCGCGGACCCGAAACTTGCGCTATGGAGCGGCTATGTCTCCCAAACACGATAGCAAGCCCGCGCTCTGCCCCATGTGCCGCAAACCTGCGGCGGTCGACCACCTCCCCTTCTGCTCGCGCGGATGTAAGGACCGGGATCTGCTCAACTGGCTGGGCGAAGGCTATCGCGTGCCCGCGCGCATTGACGATGATGAAGCGGATTCGGGGCTGGACAGCGACACCTAAGCCTGCTTATAGGCGCGCTTCATCGTCGCAGGGACGCCCCTGCGAATGCCCGGGTAGCTCAGTTGGTAGAGCAGCGGATTGAAAATCCGCGTGTCGGCGGTTCGAATCCGTCCCCGGGCACCATTTTCCTAGCAAAATCAATAACTTAGCTCTCGAGCAATTTCCCAAAGCGCGTAGCACACCCGTCACACACTTTGGGGTAGACGCGCTCAAAAACAGGGGGCAGAAAACACTAGGTTTAACCGAGTGTTTTGAATGCCTGTTCTCAGCCAACAAACTGTTCTTGTGAACGACGGTGACATCAAGCTCTACAAGCGGGCGAGAAGCAGCGTTTGGCAGGCAACCTTCAACATTGATGGTCACTGGGTTCGCGTAAGCACGAAGCGTAGGGACCTCGAAGAAGCGAAGGTCGAAGCCAAGAAGCAGATGGTGGAATATCAGTTTCGCCAGAAGCATCAGCTTCCTGTGGTTTCCAAGCGTTTCGGTGATGTGGCGCGACTGGCCATTGTTGAGATGAAGAAGGCGCTGGCCGCTGAAACGGGCAAAAAGACCTATCTGGACTACATCATTGTCATTGAACGGTATCTGATCCCGTTTTTCGGGAAGATGCTTGTCACCAACATCGACTACGAAATCCTCAGAGATTTTGACCGTTGGCGTGTTGAGAAGATGGGACGCGAGCCAAAGGCTAGCACGCTCAACACCCATAACAGTGCATTGAACCGTGTGTTTGATGAAGCGGTCATGCGTGGTTTTCTTTCAAACAGCCATGTGCCTCTGCTCAAGAATAAAGGGCGAGAGAGCGAACGCAGACCAGACTTCACACTAGAGGAATATCGTTCCCTCATTCGCAGCTTTCCAAGCTGGATCGAGAAGGGCCGAGACGGCAAGTCGCGGGAAATGCGACTGCTGCTACGCGACTATGTGTTGATCTTGGCTAACACAGGCATCCGCGAAGGCACCGAAGCCGACAACCTTCTGTGGCAGCATGTCCATGTGTTCGAGGAGAAGGGAAAGAAGTACCTGGAGCTGTCAGTGAACGGCAAGACGGGTCGGCGCGACATCATCTGCCGTGCAAACACGATGGGCTTTCTCAAGCGGATTCATGAGCGGTGTGATGACATCAACGGGATGTCTTTCGAGGCTTTGCTGAAAGCCAAGCTGAACAAGCCAGTGTTCCGATTGTCAGATGGAACGGTCACGAAAAACCTGAGACAAACCTTCAAAGCGTTTCTCAAAGAGAAGGGTTTGCTGGTGTGTCCGAGAACTGGCCAGAGCCGAACACTCTACAGTCTGCGCCATACCTACGCGACATTTGCGCTGGTGACAGACGGCATGGAGGTTCACACCTTAGCGATGCAGATGGGCACGAGCATCAAGATGATCGAGGATCATTACAGCCATCTCACGCCGCGCTTGAAGAAGGATATGCTGACTGGGCCTCGCTACGAGATTGAGGTCAAGAAGGGTGAAGAGAATCAGTCTGCCGTTTTGCCAAACGATGAGGATTGGTAGGCTAGGTTGAAAAACGCCATGTTGACGCCATGTAGAAGTGACCTAATCGTGAAAGGGTTGGCAAGCTATGGCAAAAAATACGGGCGATGGTTTCCGTCGTGGCGCAGTATCAGGTCGGACGTAGTTTCAGCGTCCTGACGGTCATTGGCAGAAGCGCGACGAACACACTGGCCAGTTGATGGAGGTGAAGAGCGGCGACAAGCCTTTCAAAGGTGTCGCCAAAGAGCCAGATGGTCGGGATACTCCAAATTCCTAAATCTTGTCGCTAAGAAAGCATATAATGAACGAGAACGACGCGCGGCGCATAATGGCTGGCGGCCTTGGCCGTGCCGAACTGGAATTCGTGACTTCCGTTTGCGCTCCACTTTATTGGATTATTCGCGAAGCGGACGGGTCTAGGCGGGTACGAAATGGCACCGCCTTCTTCCTCAATGCAGGGGAAGGAATTTTCGCCGTAACTGCCGATCACGTTATGGTTGGTCTGGATCAAGATCGCAGCCAGCATGAGATTGAGGCTGTGCAGTTGGGTTGCGACCTTAAACTTGATTTCGCGGGAACGCATGCCGTGATTGATCGTAATCCCGATATGGACATTGCTACGTTCAATATCGCGAAGACCGAGGTGGCGGCGCTTGGGAAGACAGTCTTAACTGGATACCAAAGTTGCTGGCCACCCGATCCCCCTCAGAAAGACCGAGGAATCTATTTCTCAGGATTTGCAGCCACAAATACACGCTGGCATTCCCGAAGTGAGATTTCGTTCGGCGCGGTGTCGGGCGGTGGCGTAGCGACATCCATCAATTCACGTGACGTTTCAACACAGGTTGAACGCGCACATTTGATTGACGTGATGGGCCTCGGTTTGCCACCTGAAAATTACGATTTCGGCGGCATCAGTGGAGGTCCGATGCTCAGTGTTATAGAGAGCCGTGGCATTCGAACCTGGGCTTTAGCGGGCGTCATCTACGGCGGCCCAAACATCTGCGCTGAAGAAGGAAAATCCATTCAGGGCTTTGAGGTGATCAAGGCCCGCCATGCCAGCTTCCTTCGTCCAGACGGGACGCTTGATCTTCGCCTTTGGAATAATGGTGGGGCGTATCTGGGTTAACAACGATGCCCAGAGTGTCTTGAGCCATAGACATTTCCAATCACGCCGTTGATCCGAAATAAGGGGCCAGCGTGATAAATACACTCATCAAGGAGTGTATGGGATGGATGTACGAGAACAGATTGGGCGATACTTAGCCGAACTGGCGCAGTTGGCTGCAGAAAGCGAAAGCGAGCAGATCAAGGCTGACATAGATATGCTGATGGGCGTTGCACTTCAGCTAACGACGGAACTAGCAAACAGAAACACGGCTTTGGCGAAACGCTGCCAGTCCCAAAAAGCTAAACCGTCAATGGCCGCTCCTGTGAGAGGCCCTAAGAAGTCTAACCAATCCCAGAGCAACACAGACACCCCAAGCATCCAGAACGCTGCTCAGAAGCGGCCAGAGGAGCTTTCGTCAATTCAACAGGGAATACGCCAAGCTGATCCTACGATGGCTGATCAGCAGCGAGCGTTGCGTGGGTATGTTTACGGGGCTCAGAATGACGATGTTGCGTTTCGCAAAGCCGCGAAGGCCATCGCACGATGAGCGATAAGCTCAGCCAAAGCCAGAAGCTGCTCCACGACAGTCTGTTTGAACTCTACATGCAGGGTGGCTTGGAGCTGATGACGCTTGGTAGTCGTGGGCTAAAGCGAGAACTCATCATTGACCTTGAGACAAGCGCACTCACACCAGAGAAGGGTGAGATCATTCGCTATCGTGCGGTCAATCGTTGGGATGAGAACGATGAGTTTGATGAATGGGCGACGCCATCAACGCCATTATCGTCAGAAGCGGAGCGCATTTTGGGAGTGACGAACGAGCAGCTTGCACACTGCCGCTCAACGAATGCGGTTTTGAAAGAATTTATGACATTTATTTAGGTAAAATACTAACTAGAAATTTGTAGAGTTAAATTATATTTTTATCTTTCAGGCAATTTTTTTGATTAAACTTGGTCCATTTGTCGCCTTGTGTCTTCGCAGCGACAATATTATTTGACAAATTATAAGAAATTTTCACCATTTTATAGTTGCCCGACAAAATAATTTCGTAATTACTCCAAAATGTTCCATCTTCATTTTGAAAATTTCCGACATCGATATGTGAAATTTTGACAAATTTTCCGTATTTCGAATCATGCATTATTAGCATTGATTCTCCATTTTTATAAATAGAAAACGAATATGGCTTGCCGTTAAAGCCATCTGCATTATATTGACACCTCAAATAATTCGGCAATGATTTTACTCTTTTTAGAACAACATCATTGTCATATTTCTCTTCATTTATATATGAATAACCTTTTGCGATCGACAATCTTCCATTTATTGCATCTTCAAAAACGGAACCTATGATTGTATCGCTGTTAAACGGTATCTTTTCATCATCCTGATAAATTACCTTACAAGGATATTTACATTTTTTCACCGAAATTATGCCGTATTTCTCGACATAATTTCCGATTTTATGAAATCCCGATTTATCTTGACCAAGATACTTGTACTGGAGGATCGATCCAATTATTTTCCCGTCTTCAGTTTCTTTTTTTGATGGCGCGGATTCATACATGTATATGTCGCCGTCCACTTCTGTGTAATTTTTGTTAGGAAGATCTTTGATTTGTAGAAATTCGTTTTTTTGTTCTAGAACTTTAGATGTCATTTCAGCTGATTTTTTTTCAGGCTGATCTGAGCAGCCTGTTGTCAAAGCCAGAATTGACGCAAAAGAAGCAAGTACGAGGTTTTTCTTCTCAGTCATTTTTCCTCTTCCGCCTCAAGGCTTGGCTGTCTGGTAGTCATGATTTCAGTTATGAAAAATAGACACAAGAATCAATTCGCAAACCGCTCCATAGTCTTTGAGGTCTGAATTTCTTCGTAAGCGTTGTTCGCGGTGACATACTGCTTTCCAAAGCCTGCTCCTGGCTTACCCTTATAGCGCACTAGCACCCACCATTGTCGTGCCAATGTCATTGCCTGTGTCCACTCTTCAAATCACAATAACCGCGTTGGCCAACTGCTCATCAGATACCCTGCAATGTCCAGCTATAGTAGCGATGGCCGCCTGGGCATTGCTGGCGGATTCGTCGCCAAGCCAATGCCTGCTGCGGTTGAACGAGCGGCAAATGTCAGCGCCAGAGCGGGGGAGATCATTCGCTATCGTGCCATCAATCGTTGGGATGAGAACGATGAGTTTGACGAGTGGGCAAAACCCTCTCGACCGCTGTCAGCAGAAGCTGAACGCATTTTGGGTGTTACGAACGAGCAGGTTGCTCACTGTCGATCAGCGGATGAGGTTCTGGAAGATTTTCTCGAATTCATTGATGTAATTTGAAAAAAATCAAAGCGCTGCGCCTACAACACCTAGAAGAATTCTCATTATAATTGACTCAGTTGACGGTTTTTCGTTTGCAGCGGGGTTCCAAGTTACCGACTGTTCTATCCATTGCGCTGCTGGTTTACCTTCAGTAACCGCAGGCGTATAAACTGCCGCTTCTTTGAATCGACTACATACCTTCTGATCAAGAGCGTAACTGTAAGTCGACTGTAATATTAGGCAATTCTCAACACGACCCTCTTCTGAGATTTCCAATGCTGCAATTGTTTTTCCACCAATCTGTCTCGAATTGTCCTTTGACGGATAATCTTTTGATCGTATTATTTCAGAACCTTCTTGGATTCTTGATGCATACGAATTGTGATTTTTTGTTATAATTATAGATTTTGCCCGATTGAAAACATCCCGATCTAAATCAGAACCATATCTTTTAACTATGTCCTTGTATGTATTGATTGATGCAAAATTATATGATTGACGATAGCCGAGTATACAATACTCAAGGGCTTGATTCGGATTAAAGTTTACACCAAATATTTCGAATTCCTTATCGGCATACATTCGGCACAAGGTGTTTGATGCCATAAAGTTACCAAGCTGAGAGGATTTTTCCAAATATTTTACGCCATCATTATATGAATTCTCCAGTAGGAGAATGCCAACATTGAACGCAGATGCCGAGTTGTTGTACTTTTCCGACTGATAAATATATTCGTCAAATATGTTGGATTTCAACACCAATCCGCCCCTTCGAACCGAAATTTTAGGAAGTTGGCGTTCACAGGGTGAACCAGTTGATACAACTCTCCACTTGCCGTCCGAGTATTCGCACTTCGTTTTCGCAGCATCGGACCGCATTGGCGAGGAGCGAACGGTCACCCCCATAACAAGAGCGCGGGGGGCAGTTACAGGAAGTGTCCATGTAAATTTCCGCGTATGTGTCGGGTTCGTATTTGATGCAGGAACGCTGGACATATCAAATTTTGGGCGTTCCATCATCAGCCTGCAGGTTGCTAGGTCCAGCTCTGCGTGCCCTGATGTTTCAATTATGGTGCACGCTGTCGGCCGCCCATTTTTGCCCAATGCAAGTCGGAAGGTTGCCTTTCCTTCGTCACCGCGCAGCCATGAACTCGAAGGATAGTCTTGCGATGTTACGATTTCTTCGGGGTTCATGAGCACCTGCGCGGTCAGCGAGTTTGACCATACTGCTGCGACAGATGCAGCGCCGATCCAAGCCGCAAGACGCCAATTGAATTTGCCAATCTCGGTTTTGCCAGCTGCCATTGTATGCCCTCATTTACCTTTGCCACATCATATGCGTCGGGACGGCGCTTGTACAACTCAGATCGAGTTTGATGCTGTTACAAAACAGCGCTAATGCAGATACTTATGTAGAGGGGGGCGTCGTGAATTCCGAAAGAGTTTTTTGCTCAATCATGGCGATTGCCGTCGCAGCGGGGGCTGTAGAAGCTCAAGCAGGTCAACCGTCAAGCCCCATCCAAATCGCCGCACAGCCAGTGTTCTTGTTGTCGGAACGGGAACTGGGAGCTGGCATCAAAGTCTGCTTTCTGAGCAATGGCCTCCAAATGCGCTTGGCATCTGAAAAGGTCTGCCCTTATCCCCTTAAAGCTCCGCCGCTTGCCACGGAACCTAAGCCAGCTCCTGCGTCATCTGAGGTTGCAGAAACTGAGAAGCCAGTTGCCCTTGAATCGACCAAGCTCATTGAGCAACCCAAGGCGCAAAGCTCCACCCCGCCAAAACCGCTAGCTGCTGCTCCCAGCCCAGTTGTAAAGCTCCCAGAGCCAATTCCAACGAAACCTTCGGCACAGCAGCAGATTTCAAAACCTGAGGTATTGCCAGTCGCCCCCGCACAGACTTCGAATGTCGCTAGTAAGTCTCATGCAAGTGCTGAGGTAGATAGTGCCGAAGCCCGTGAGGTCATTGAAGATGAAATTGCCGACAAAGCAATACGCAGGTGTGAGCGCATCGGTTTTAAGGTAGGCACTGAGCCTTTCAAATTATGCGCTATTGATCAGATTAAAATATTAAGCGGCTACCGACCTTAAATTTAATTCAAGACCGCTATTGCAAGATTGGAATGATTTAATATGAAAAAATTGTCGAAAATACTCGCGGGAGCTATTACAGTTTTGTTATCTAGTCAGGCATTATGTCAAGAGAGTGCAAATCCTGTTTCGGAAGCTAATAGTTTAGGGGATGAATATTGCGACATTGAGGTTTTTGTTGCCAAAAAATATGGGGTTACAACCTCATCTGGAGGTGGTGGTGGACTTCTTGGGGCACTAATCGTCAGCGCGCTCTCCAAGAATGGCGATGAACGAGCAACTACCGACCTTATGGATGCTCTCCCGCCAGAGAAAATTCGTGAAATAATCATTCAGACGAATTTAACTTCTGTGACGGGTAAAAATTCTGTAAGAGTAAATTACAATGTTCTTGGCGATGATTCAAAAATAAATAATAAAATAATAAAGTCTAAGATAAGAAGCACCCAAAATCAAAGTAAATGCTATTATGAACTATTCATTCCTGGGATAGACATTATAAGGGGCGCATTTAATATAAACAACACAATGGCCACACCCCTTTATTTTAAGTATTTTGTAGATCAAAACTCAAATAAAACTGTTAAAGGAGTTATACGAAAGGGCGTTGGCGGGTTTCCCGCAAAAGATGGAATGGACAAGGCGGAGGCAACGCAGAAAGTAGTTTCTCAATTCACGGAATCTATTAATTACTTTTTCACCAAGAAAGTGAAATAATGTAACAATAATTATGTTTTTGAATGGCGGAGATTTTCTGCGGAATCGATAGATATTATTTCTAGAGATCGCATGGTGTCAGCAGCTAATGCGGTGGCGCGTCGTCACAGACATTCCATGGATATGCCTGCACGAAAGATCGCAGCGGCCATAGGGCTGGATACGAATGGGCAGAGCGCAAAGGCATCGCTGATCCCGATGATTGCGGAGGCAGAATCCAGAGCTTCATCGAAGGATGCAGGGCGTACGCGGAAGGGAATTGAAAAATTGACGAAGGCTGTATGCTTCAATTGCGGCGAATTCAAACTGGGTGCATTTAGAGCCTGCAGTTTGTGCAAACGAGGTCCCGAGACCGACGATCAGTTAGTGATGTCTCTTGCTCTTACTGACCATTATTTTGACCTGCAGACATTGAAAGTCATGGGCAAGGACATCAAAAACGGCAAAGTCCTTCAGCTTGATGAGCAGACAAGGGAAAACCTGCTATCCTCCCTCGCTAAGGTAAAAGAGACCACAGGAATTAAGTTTGATCGTCCTGCCAGGGAGCCATCGAGCCCGCCTCAAAAGATGCAGGAGACGCCTTTTCGTCGAAAGATGTCAGTGATCCTCTTTGTCATTGCGCTGCTGACAGCAATAGTCCTGGCTGGATATGCCACCGCATACCCATACAGATCGTACGATGAGTGCGTTAACGAGGAAATCAAATTAGGTGGCAGTGCCGAGTCATCTGAGAATTTTTGCTGGGAAGAGCGCGATAAAGATAACCTGAGAGAGTTCGGGCTCAACCCGCTGAGAGAAGACTTTCTTCTCTATGGATTGGTCAAAATGATAATCCCGAATTCAGGCGATCATTTTGATTTGAAGACAGCTCGCCCCGTTGAGGGAGATGCAAACGCTGCCGTGCTGAATGAAGCAATCGAAACTGAGGGTACAGCTAACGACTCGATGACAATGGAATAGGTTAGTAACGAAGCTATGGGCGCCGCTGCCGCCGCATCGGTTCCGTAATCTGCGTCGTTGAAAAGCTATTATGCATATATCTGCCGTTATCTTTTAGTCCCTCCAAAAACTCCCCAAATCTTAGTCTAAGGCGACGCAAGGCTTTCGGACCTAAGTGGCTGGCTATACGACATTATTTCTGTGCTTCCGATAACGGGGTTTGGAAATGAAGGTTGCGATCTACGCACGAGTGTCGACGGTCGATCAGAACTACGAAGGGCAGCTTGAAGAGCTTCATGCTCTCGCTGAGCGGTCTGGTTGGGAAGTCGTGGAAGTCTACAGCGAGAAGATCAGCGGCACGAAAGCGACTGAGGAACGTCCAGAGCTGAAGCGCATGATGACGAATGCCAGATTGCGTAAGTTCGAGAAGGTTGTGGTCTGGTCAGTGGATCGTTTGGGACGCTCGATGAGAAATCTCGTTCTCGTGCTGACCGAACTGAAAGACAGCAAGATCGATATCTTCAGCTACAAGCAAGCGATCGACACCTCGACCGCGATGGGATCGATGTTTTTCCAGTTTTTGGGGATCTTCAGCGAGTTCGAAAACACGATCCGCAAAGAGCGTCAGATTGTCGGCATTCGTAAAGCGAAAGAGCGCGGGGTTCGTTTCGGTCGCAAGCCAACGACGGACGCGCAGATCGCAAAGATTCAATGGATGAAACGCAATGGCGCATCAATCCGCGCCATCTGCAAAGAGGTGCGAGTTAGCCCACATACGGTTTACTCTGCCATAAATTAGGCAGAAGAGCTTAGTTAATGATGTGAATCAAACATTTGAAAATAGGAAAAAAGTTTCACTGAGATACCGTCACTTAACAGGGATCTCGCCTAATTTCGGGAGATCCGCTACCTTCCGTTCGCTGCCCGCATGCAGTCTTGCCTTACTGCCGACAATGCCTGATCTCTAGACATTACCGAGTTGGGCTGGCATTCTCCAGAACTGTACCTATCCGAATCTCGGCAGTAGCCGTTGCTTTCGTTTGGGTTCGCTTTTTCCCATTGGGCAACACATTTATCTACTTCGCTCTGGCACCCGCCAAGTGCTAAAGTAGCTATGGCCAAGCACAGCAGTTTTATCATGTGGTGCCCCTATTCCGTATTCAGCTAACGCTTTCGTTTATCGGGTAACCGCCGCTTTGCAAATCTTCTCTCTGCAGGCATGCGCTAAGGCCAGCCAGAGCAAGGTTTATGCCGTACTTGGCTGACGCCCATGGATTAACACGAGATTCTGTTTCGGGGACGGTATGGATCAGGCATTATTGTTTTGGACAAAGATCGGTGCACTAGGTCAGTTGGCTGGTGCGCTGGCGACATTCCTAGCCGTAATCGTATCTTTGTATGTCGTTGTAACTGACAGACGCGAAGGCGTGAAGCTCGTGGTCGGGCAGAGAAAGATAATCGGCGGCGGGATAAATCTGGACGTAATTTCTTTTGAAATCACGAACGTTGGAGCGCGGCCATTCGTCATTAACAGCATCGGATGGCGAACAGGGTGGTTCAAGCGGGGGCCGAAATCTCTGAGACACAAATGGGCAATCCAGCTTGGAGACAACTCAATGTTTTCAACGCAGCTTCCACACCTCCTTCAGCAAGGCCAAAGTGCGTCAGTGACAATACCCACGAATATGTTTTTCAAAAATAATTCAAAAGATAAGTCGCTGTTTCATCCTAGGAAATTTTTGAAATATATAAATGTTGGAACAAATACGCACGGCTTTGTGAACACGGCTCTGGGAACAGCGAAGGCCATACGAGTTGAAAAGGAGTTGTCTAAGCTGATTGCAGATCATTATTCATCCGAGTGAGTTTTATGTGTCCCAGCTTCGCTGTTCCACATTCGCTAGCTGCTATGATCGCATCGCTTCGCTCTGCTCTCATTTCGCAGCAGCGATGTTTTCACGGTCATAATGTTTCTTGATTGTTTTTCTGAGATGATAATTGGGGCTCATTCGCAAGGGAGCCATACCACTGCCCCTTTCGGGGCAATGATGAATATGCACATTCGCTGAGGTATGCTTAACGATATGGACGCAACTCGTGAGCTGATCACGAGGGAGGCGGGTTTTGCGATCTCCTATTACGCGCCGTCAGTACGCAGATCATTTGCCAGCTCATATCGCGGCATCGGCAATGATCTTGTGGGTTTGGGTGTCCTTTCCCACTCACTTTGAGCCTATGGTTTTTGGGGTAACTTTAGGGATTTAACCGTTCCGACATCACAAACGCTAAGAAGCATTTCAGGCATCCACCATGGGTCTCACAATGGGTAGTGCAATGAAGCCGAGTAGCGAGTCCCTCGGTTTGCTTACCGTCACACAGCAGAACGGATTCACAGCGCATAACAATTGGCGCGCCAGCCTTAACCTCGCTTTTGATAAATACAGTGAGCAGCTCACTTGCATCCAAGAGTATTTATCACAGGGAGAAAAATATGAATAGAAAAGCTGTTATTTCCGAGGTTTTTGCTTTTTTGAAAGCGAAGGGCATCACTGCCAGCGAGAGCGAATTCAGCGAGCATTGGCTTGGTTGCTGCGAAGGCTATGTGCGGAAGCTACGCTCAGCCAGAACCGAACCCAGCTTGGGCACAATCGCAATATGTGCGAGTAGATTGCAGAATGCCGCAGAGCAGTTGCAACCGCTGCCACGCTATCATCAGCTCGCAGCGCAATTGGCAGCTATGAGTGGCAAGTGCCGTGCGTTGGTTGACGCGGACAGCGTGGAGTTTGAGCTGACTGCATAATAAAAAGCCGCCCCTAAAGGCGGCTTTGATGTTGCAAAGGTGGCTGAAATTATTGGTCGCTCGTTTCCAGAACGATATCCTCGAGGATCGATGCCATGTCATCGAGTTCTCCTTCGAAATCCTCGAAGTGATAGCGCAGATCACCGTCGGACATCTCGATGCCCTCAGCTTCAAGAATGCGCTGTGCGCGTTCCAAACAACCATCGAACGTCAGCGTGGGCAACTCGACCTTGTCGAAGCGGCGCTGCATGGTCACGCTTAGCGCATGAAGATTGTTAGTCGTGGCAATGATCTGACCGATGTGACCCTTCTCATCCATGAAGGACTTCAGCTTTTCTCGAAGAGGAGCAGAGAGCAGATCGACCTCATTGATCACCGTAACGGCAATTTTTGCACCCTTGATCAACTGCCAGTTCCAGTCCGTCATCATCCTTTCGAAGTCAGCCACTGTGAACTGTGAACCCTCAAAGGATTGTATGAATTCCGCACATTCCAGGCCGCACCGTGCTTCCATGATAACGCGAGCGGCAGCTGACTTGCCTGTGCCAGTTGGTCCGTAAATTAGCAGATGTTTGGAGCGAATGCCGTCAGCATACTGCTTGAGGCGGCGGCGAATGTCCTCATTCTCGATGACGAGATCATCAAACGAACGAGGGGCGTGCTTGTCAGCGAACTTCATATCCGTTTCCAATCTACAAATTTCTTACCACTCTCCAGCATCACGAACATCTTCCATAATGATGTCGTACTTTAGTTGTTCGTCAACAAAGTCTTCAAGCTGTGAGAATATTTCCTTCGGCAACAATTTTTCACAATTAACAAAATTAATGTCGTTTATCTCACTCCAGTCGTATTCAATTTCAAAATGGCAAATTTTATTCCCATCCTTATAAATCACATCATAAACAGCAAATCGTTTGAACTCATCGGCATCGTGAATAACGCCATTGAATTCAATACTATATTTGTATGTATTTTCCATTTTAGATTTCCTTCGATTGACTGAGGAGAAGGTGGGGAGAGTGGCCTCTCCCCATGTCGTTAGGCGACGAGAGCCAGCGGCTTCTTTGTGCGAGATGCAGCGACGGCCGTAGCCTTCGCACGGCCCTTGACGACCCTCAGCTTCGCATCGCGCGAGGCACGAGTGGCAGAAGCCTTGTCAGCAACGCCCTTGTTGTTCGTCGCCTTCGCCTCTTCCTTGCCCGCTTCAGCGAGCATCAGACCAACAAGCGATTTGTTGTTCGAGCCAAACACGATGGACAGCGAACCGTCCTTGTTCTTGCGAACGAGCGCCAGCGCGTAGTCGTTTGCCGCTTCTGCGTGAGGGTGAAGGGTTGCGTTGTTTGAGGTGAACGAGGGGACAAGAGCCTTCGCTGTCGCGTAATGCTTCTCAGCGTGTTCGATGTTGGTCTTCGCCTTCTGTGCGGCGCTCAGCGAGCCATCCTTGGGTGTCTTGCGGATCGCTTCAACACCGTTGCGGGAGGTGATGAAGGCACGCATCGAAGTCTTGTCGTCCTTCTCAGCCGCAGCAACGGTGAGAACGCGAGCATAAGTGTAAGAGCGTTCAGCTGAGCAGCCATCGAAGACATAGCGAACGACCTTTGTTGCGAGCGAAGTGCCGTTTGTCAGCTTAGCTCCGCGTGCCTCGAGCAGTGCGTTCAGTTCCTTGATCAGCGTGCGTTCCGCTGCCATTTCGTTGAGTAGCACAAGGCACTTGTCGAGGAGGTTGTAGAGTTCTTCATTGCTGGTTTTGTACGAGCCGTTTTCCCAAACGAGGCGTGCATTGTAGAGCGCATTGAGCTTCTGCTTCACGAGAGCGGCGGTGAGCTTGTTGGTCTTGGTAGCCATTGTAATTTTCCTTTAATCTGAGACCGAAAGACGGAAGTGTCGTTCGCAGCGAGGGGTTGTTTTTGCCCCTTCGATGAAAACCAATTTATCAATTTGAGCAGGGATTTGACTTAGGCTGATGGGCCTCGGCCCAAACGCATAAGCATTCGTTCCAACCCAAATTGCCGTCCGTCAGTCCCCTTCATCGTGTGAAGCGAGCAGCGGAATTGTTGCTCGCAGCATCGGAGTTGCATCTCCGACGATGAAGCCGCTCTGACAGTTAAAGGGGAGTGTGAAACTTAGGCTGGTGGGCCGAGGCCGAAACGCATAACCCATTGTTCCAGGCCGAAACGGGCATGGTGAAACGGGGGGAGCGATAGTGCGGTCAAAGCGTCTGTTTGGGAACAAGGTGCTCTACTTCCAGCACTCGCCACCATACACTTCGCTGGACACAGTGAGTGCCAGCAAGCGTCTCGCGCCCCCATTCAGTGATGCACCCGATTATATGTGCAGCCCCTACTTTTATTGGTGGGCGTTCATGCGCGAGTGGGATGCCTACACCGAGTGTTGCGACAACGGCGGCACAGGTCCGCTCGCGAAGCTCTATGAAGATTTTGGGGATCTGCGTGGTCTGGAAGACTTCCACTTTATGGCTTGGTGGAAAGATGGTGGGCGACTGCTGTTCTGCGAACCAGACGAGCAAGGCGTTGAGTTTTTGCCATCTGCTCCCGTTCATCACGATGACGAGAACCGTGTTTTGATTAGCGTTCCTGTGTCTGGCGATCTCGACCGTATCGTGGCTGAGATTAGGAACACGCTTGGCAAGCAAATGCGCGATCGGCGTGATCCAGATGCCAATGCCTCCCGCGCAAAATATAGGGTGATCGGTTCACCAAGATTGAGCGTGCTGGAGAAGCAGCTTCGCATCTATCGTTTGCGTGAAAAATATGCTGCCACGACCAAAGTTGAGATCGCCTACGAGGTTGGGATTGTCAAAAAGACGGATAAGACCTTCAATCCCGACACGGTCACAGCGATGGTCAGCACATATTATAAAGAAGCCTGCAACATCGTTGAAAACTTGGGCAGCGGATGTTTCCCGAACGACACTAAGCTCCTGAAAGATAACGACTTATTTGGATAAAATAGGTAGGAATATCAAAGGCTTGGCATCAAAATTATGCTCTCAACAAGGGAGTAAAATGATGTCTGTGTTTGCTAAGTTTGCCATCAAATCTGTCGTTCGTCGTGTTTCTCTCACACCTACAGAAGCCCGTCGCCAGAAGCTGGTTTCAGCAATCAATGAGCAGCTTGAAGTGGCCGAAGCTGCTGCGCGCGGTGAGCAGTACGTCGTCACAGTTCCGCGATGGACGCAGAACGAGAGCGGTGAGCGTGTCCGCGTTCAACGGCAGAAGGTCGTTCGCTCATGGTTCTTTGAGCGCGATGGCGGTTGTTACATTCAGATCAAGTACGGCTCAAAGGTTCTACTGCTGAGCAAGGATGGGAATGCGCTGTTCGTAAAGCAGCTTTCAGAAGTGAAGGCAGCATTGGAAGCGGTGCGTGCTGCGGCAACGAGCGGTGAATTTGATTCCGCAATTGATGCTGCGATCAAGCCGCGAAAGGCTATGTGAAGGCGCTAGGCTCGACCTATGGTCGCGAAATGCTTGGTTTAACCTAGCTTTTCGCATCCAGCCTGCTAATACTGTAGCACACCTTGTCGCGCACCTTTTCTGACCGCACATAAGCCACTGAAAAACAGTGTAAAATATTCGCAACATACTTTGAAAATCCGCGTGTCGGCGGTTCGAATCCGTCCCCGGGCACCATTTTCTTGTTTTGATAAAGGTCAGGATCGCACGATCCGGCCATCTAGCAATTCTATCCGGCGCTGGCATCGTGCAGCGATGTGTTCGTCATGGGTCGAGATCAGGAAGCTGCTGCCCATGGTCTCGTTGATCGTGCGCACAAGGTCCATCACGTGATCGGCTGATTCCCGATCGAGGTTGCCGGTCGGTTCATCGGCCAGCACCAGCACAGGATTGTTGATGAGCGCACGGGCGACCGCAACGCGTTGGCGCTGGCCACCTGACATGGCCGCGGGGCGAAAATCCCGGCGATCTGAGAGGCCGACCGCATCGAGCAACTCGCTGGCCCTTTGGCGCATGGATGCAGTTTCCCGGCCTGCGGCACAAGCCGCCGGCATCATCACATTTTCCAGCGCCGACAGATCCGGCAGCAGATGGTGAAACTGGAAGACGAAGCCCAGATTTTGGCTCCGAAACTCGGTGCGCTGCGCTTCGCTGGCGTGCATCAGGTCTACCCCCAACATATCGTATGCCCCCCCGCTGGCGCGCATCAGGGTGCCGAGGATGGTCAACAGCGTGCTCTTGCCGGAGCCTGAGGGGCCGAGCAGGGCGGCCATCTCACCCGCCTCCATCGCAAGGTTGATGTCTTTGAGCACATGCGTCTGGGTGTCGCCTTCGCCAAAGTCTTTCGTCAGGCCGGTGACAGTTAGGATGGGCGCCTTGGTCATGCGCCGATCGCCTCCACCGGATCGATCCGCGCGGCGCGGCGGGCAGGGAGGATCGAGGCGAGCATGGCGGCAAGCGTGGTGAGTGCAATCGCCAGAAGGAAATCACCCTGCGTTTGGTCAATCGGCAGTCCGCCGCTTTGCACGGCACTCACCGGCGGCAGGGGCAGCAGCGCCAGCCATGCGGCCAGCGCGCCGATGATCGCGCCAATGAAGCCAATCAACGTCCCTTCCAGAACGTAGATAGAGATGACGAGCCCCCGGCTGGCCCCCATGGCCCGCATGATCCCGATCTCAGCCTGCCGCCGGACAATGGATAGCAGCATGGCGCTGGCGATCCCGACGATGATGGTGACCAAAGAGAAGGCCTTGATGATCGTGCCTGTGCGGGCCTGTGCGTCCAGACCTTCGAAGAGCTGCTGGTTGTCCTCGGTCCAGGCCGTGGCCTTGAGGCCGGTTGAGCGGCGGAGCCGTTCGGCGATGCTGGCGGCGTCCGTTGCGGGCCGCACCTTGATCTCGATCCGCGAGACGCCCGTCGTCAGGTCGAAGAGGGCTCTGGCCGTTGTGAAGTTCATATAGATGGACTGGCGATCTGCGCTGGCGATGCCCAAAGTGAAGACCCCGCCAATCCGGAAGCTGCGGGAACGTCCGCGATCAGAGGTCAACTCCACGACCTGCCCCACCCGAAGCCCCAGATCGCGCGCAAGAACGCTGCCGATGAGAATGCCGTCCGCGGGCAGACTGCCCGACCCGGCAACAATTGCGGCGTCAATGTTGGCGATGTCCGATAATTTGCCCGCCATGGTGCCGATCACGCCGACCGGCGACACAGCCTGCCCGCGCACAACAAAGGCAGAACCCCTGATCTGTGGGGAGACGGCGATGACCCCGGCGGTCTTTTCGATAATCGGGATCATCGGCTGCCAAATGGCGATTTGATCGCGGCGGCTGAGGTCTTTCTGCAGCACCACTTGCGCGCCCGGATTGGCATTCAAAACCGCCGGATCTCTGTCCGGCATTTCCAGCACGATGTGGGGAATGCTGCCGACGGTGCGTAACGTCAGCAAGGTTGCCAGCCCGCCGATCAGCGCGCTCATGAAAATGAAGACGCTGACGCCAAGCGCCACCCCGGACATCAGCAACGCGGTCTGCCCGGGGTGGGAGAACAAATGCCGGAAGGCCAGTTTGACGGCATAGGGCGTCATTTCACGGGCGGACCCGCACCCTGTCGCCCGGCGCTGCTGAACCCGGATCTGCCAATATCCGCGCACCCGGCTGAAGCCCGCGGGTGACGATCACCGAATCGGCTGGCCAGTCGATGATGGTGACAGGACGCTCGGTGACGACATTGTTCGCGCCGACGACACGCACTTGGGCGGTGGCGCCCGAGGAGATTAGCGCGCTTCTCGGCACACTGATGGCATCTTGCCGCCGTTCGATAAGCAGGTTGACGGTGACAGTGAGCCCGGAGGGCGCATCGACAGTGCCACCGATCGGGCCCAAGCGGACCGCGCGTGCGCCGGTGGCCGGATCGACGCGGGGTTCGACATGCAGCACCTTGGCTTTGAGCGGGCGTTGTTGCCCCGGCATCGCCACCGTTGCGTCCATTCCCAGCCGGATTTCAGCGGCATAGACCTCATCGACCTCAACACTGATTTCAGGGCTCGAGAGGTCAGCGAGCCGGTAAATGACGCTGTCCAGCCCCACGGCCTGCCCGGGGTCGACCGGTCGCTCCAAAATGACCCCGGCAAAGGGCGCGCGCAACACACGCCGATCCCGCAGCTCACTCGCCTGCACAACGGCAGCCTGAAGGCGCGTAAGCTCGCGCTCCCCCTCCACAACGGTCAGGCGCCGTTGTTCGACCTCCCGCTTGGTCGAAAACTGCCCAAGGGCTGCGAACCGCGCTAAATCCCGCCGCGCCTGCGCCAGCGTTGCCTGTTGTGTCGCAACAGAGGCTTGGGCCTGGGCAATGGCCGCTTGTTCAGGGGCATCGTCGATCTTGGCAATCACTTGCCCGGCGACCACCCTGTCTCCAACATCGAAAGGCAGGGCGATGAGTTCCCCGCCGAGCGAGGGGCGGATGTCCACCTGAAGGCGCGGTCGGATCCGCCCGTTCACCGCAAGAACACGGTCTGCCGGGGCCTTTTTGATGATCAGCGTGGCCACTTCCGGGTCGCGGGGCGCGAACAGCCAATAGCCGGTGATGGCGAGGGCAAAGGCGGCCAAGGCCACAAATATGATCCGGCGGTGGTTCTTGTTCATCTGTTAGCGACTCTAACTCACCTCGGCAGAGATGGTGCCATACTCTGCTGAATTGAGGGGTGGCGGGGATCAATGCAAGGGTGACGCGGCAAATTTGGTCTGCTTGGATTTGCGTCGTTTGGGGTCATGGTCCGACCGGGAAATCCGCTCTGCCTTGTAAAGGCCGGATCCGGCGCCCATATCTGACACATGCTTTGACGCTCGATAGAGCGCAAGCCTGCCCTGCGTAAAAGAGCGCGGCGCGCCGTCCCAAGACCTGAAACCGGTTGCCGCATTTTTCAGCGGCGTAACCCAGCGCCTGCCTCTCGTTCCTGAAAGGACATCATGATGGCCAAATCCCAGAAGAAATCGAACCGCGAAGTGCGCAAACCCAAGGCGGAAAAGCCGAAGACCAATGCCTCAAAACCTTCCGAAAAGAGCGGCATTGTGGCCGGTCTGGAACATATGAAACGATAGGATTGACGGACATGCGCGTTTCCGAAAGCTTCTGTCAGGAACAGGAGGCCCTGCAGCGGGCCAAGGCCGCAGCGGAGCCACTGGAAAGCCGTCGCAAGATCGCGCTGACGGCGGCCGCAGCTTGGGCGGTGGAAGGCGCACTTGCCAAAACCCGCGCGCTCAAACAGGCGCCGCTGGACAAGCTGGATGCCGATATCGCGCGTGAATTTGCGGAGGAAGATGCCGACCTCGCTGACCAATCCGACGCATCAGACGACATCACGCCCTAGATGCAAAAGCCCCGCCCTGTCGGGTGACAGGACGGGGCCTCTGCGACGCCAAAGGCGCTTCTATTTTAGAACTTCACGCTGCCTTCCACACCGATCAGGCGACGCGTGCCCGGTGTGATAAACGAACCGCCAAATTCAACAGCCGTGATGACTTCGTTGAGATAGCGCTTGTTGAGCAGGTTGTTGGCAAACACCGCCAGGCCGAAGCGGTCTGACTGGATGCCGATACGTCCGTTCATGACGCCAAAGGAATTCCGCTTCGCGACATCATATTTGCCGTCACCGACAAAGGCCGGAAGCGCGAGTGCGGAGCCCGGCAGCAGGCCGGAGAACAGCGTCGGGATCGACTGGTTCTGCACGGTGTGGAACCAGGTCGGGCCGGTCAGGCGGTAATCAACACGACCGACGATCTTCAGATCATCCGACACAGCATGGTCAAGATCGACACCAACGTTCAGCGTGTAGTCCGCTGTGTAGGGGGACTTGTTGCCAACCGTATAGGGGCGTGAGCTGTTCTGCTTGATCTTGCTGTCGGTGTAGTTGAACGAACCGAACAGCTTGACGCCGCGGACCGGCTTGACCGTGGTGGAGAGTTCGACGCCCTTCAGGTCAACACGGTCGATGTTCGACACGACGCGCAGCAGGCCGAAGCCGCCCACGAAGAATTCGAAGAACTGCATGTCGTGGACCTGCGTGTAATAGCCCGCGAGGTCAAAGGTCACCGCGCCGTCGGCAAGGTTGCCCTTCACACCGGCTTCAAACGCGCTCGACCATTCCTTCTTATACTGGTCGTTCACCGTCACATTGGCGCCGAAGAAGTTGACGAAGCTGTTGGTGATCAGCTGGGCCGATCCCTGGTTGTTAAAGCCGCCGGATTTGAAGCCGATGCCCCAGTTGCCATAGATGTTGAGGTCATCATTGGGCTTGTAGCTCAGCGTCACCTTGGGTTCGAACTGCTTGAAGCTTGCGCTCTTGTCCGTCAGCGCGCCGAAGGCCTGACCGGGGTTGATCGGGCCGCCGGAGAACGGATCAGTCGCGGTTGGCACAAGCGAAGAGGCTTTGCGGTCTTCCACATCATAGCGCACGGCAACACCGGCATCGAACTTGTCGCTGGCCTTCCATTCAACCGCACCGAACGCTGCATAAACGTTGGTGTTGAAGCGGTCGGCGAGAAGCAGCGTCGTCGGGTTGGTCGATGTCGGCGCGTTGTAGAGTGCCTTGATCACGCCATTGCCGGTATCGGCGCCAAGGCTGACACCCACGGTGCGCTTGATGTGCAGGTAATAGGCACCCAACTGCCAGTTGATGTTGCCGGCATCGCCCATCAGGCGCCATTCGGTGCTGAAGTCGGTTTGCTTGCGGACCTGATATTGCGTGCCGTCACAGGTCGTGGGGCTGTAGGGACCAAAGGTGGAGCCATTGGCCGGCGCAAAGATGAACGGAACCGGGATCGCTCCGATGCCGCCCGGTGCGTTGACCGGATAACCTGTCAATGCCGCCGTGCTGGCAAAGCAGGCATTAACAGCAGCCTGACCGGCAGGGTTGGCCGCGCTGAGGAAGCGGGCAAAGTCTGCCGAGGTGCCGTCAGCCACCAGATCCTGATCGACGTCGGAATACAGCGCCCAGCCAACAAGCTTCAGGCTGTCCGACAGTTCGTGATCGAGCTTCGCCGAGAAGTCGAGGCTCGTCTGGTCGTTGGTCGGACGGATATTGTTGTAGAATTTGAACGGGTGCTTGTTCACGTCTTCGTAGAAGGCGGGGTTTGCGGCGGCGAAATTGGGCAGGTGGAAGGCAGCGTTGAAGGGCAGCGATGCGCCGCTGAATTCGGCATAGCGCGCCTTAAGGTCGATCTGCGTCGGACCACCGTCGCCAATCAGGACGCGGCCATCCAAGGCCCAGTTCTGCTTGTCATCCACAGTCTTCGAATCGGTGAAGACGTTGCGGTAAAAACCGTCCGACTTGCTGGCATAGCCTGACAGCACGAAGCCGGCGCCCGCGCCGAGCGGCCCGGCGATGTGCGCGGTCGATTCCCAGGTGTTGTACTCGCCGTAAGACAGCTTCGCCGCACCGGTGAGTGTATCGGTCGGCTTCAGCGTCTGGATGACGATAGCACCGGCCGCCGCGTTGCGGCCATAAATGGCGCCCTGCGGACCTTTGAGCATTTCAACTTGACGCAACGTGCCCTGTGGCTGGTTGAGCTGGGCTGTGTTGGTTTTCAAAATGCCGTCGACGACGAGCGCGACCGAGCTTTCTGCGTCGCGTGCGCCGTTGATGCCGCGGATGTTGATCTGCGTGTCGCCCGCTTCTGCCGTGCCCGTCACGATCGTGATGCCCGGCGTCAGGCGGACGAAATCTTCTGCCTTGGTGGCACCGGTGCGTCCGATGACTTCAGCGGTGATAACCGCAACCGAGGCCGGAACATCCTGCAGCCGCTCATTCTGGCGGCGGGCCGTGACGATGATCGTGTCTTCGCCCTCTGCCTGCGGCGTTGCGGTGTCTGTCATTTGCGCCATGGCCGGGGCGGCGAACGTCACCGCACCTGCGGTCGACATGAGAAGCCATTTTGAAAACGTCATTAGGTATCTCCCTGTATACAGTCATGAGCGCAAACCCTGACCGATCTTTGTTGTCGCGCCCCTTTTTGGCTCATCCTTTAAACGCGACTTGATGAGAGGAGGGGATAATGTATACAAATAGCTCTGGTCAAGTTTTTTGGGAGTAGAGATGTCGCGCGCTTCCGATCGCGCCTTCGAGGCCATCCGCAGCATGATCCTGTCAGGCGAATTGCCGGCGGGTGCGCAGGTGGTGGAAGAGGCCCTCGCCGAGAAGTGTGGCGTCTCGCGGACCCCGGTGCGTGATGCGCTGCGACGGCTGGAATCCGACCTTCTTGTTGTGCGCACGGACACGCAGCGCAGCTTTGTTGCCGACTGGTCCCTGGACGATGTGGCCGATGCTTTTGAGCTGCGGTCGATCTTGGAGGCAGAAGCAGCACGGCGCGCGGCCGACCAGATGACGGAGGGCGCGCTGACCCGCATTCGCGATGCGAATCGCCAGATTGCCGACGCGATCATGAAGCCCGTGCCCGACGTTGGCGGCTTTTTGGAAGGCAACCGGGAGTTTCATGCCGTCATTCTTGAAGTGGCAGGATCGCGGCGGCTCGCCTCGCTGCTGGGGACGCTGATTGAACAGCCGGTCGTCTGGCGCACGGCGCATCACTACAGCCGCGAGGCCCTCCACAGGTCGCATAGTGAACATGACGAGCTGATTGCCGCCTTTGCCCGCCGGGATGGCGGATGGGCTAAGTCCATTATGACAAGCCATATTTTGCGAGCCTATCATGCCTATGCCGATGCGCATGGCCTGACTGGCGAGTTGCAGCAGGCTGCCGAATAATGGGTCCCGATCAGATCGAAATGGTCGAAGTCGCCCCGCGCGATGGCCTCCAGAATGAAAAGACGCTAATCGAAACGGCGGACAAGATCGCGCTGATTGAGCGCGCCATCGCTGCGGGATCGCGCCGGATTGAGGTGACGAGCTTCGTCAATCCCAAGGCTGTGCCGCAGATGGCCGACGCAGAAGCCGTCTGTGAAGGCCTTCCCGAGCGCAACGACGTGACCTTTATCGGCCTTGTCATGAATGCGCGCGGTGCGACGCGGGCGCTCGCCACCGGACGGATTGACCAATTGGGTGCTGTGGCCGTGTCTACTGACAGCTTTGCCATGGCCAATCAGGGCCAGACAAGCGACGGGTCGGTCGACGCTGCCAAACAGATCATCGCCCTGTCACAGGCCGCGGGCAAGACGGGCCAAGTGACCATCGGCGCGTCTTTCGGCTGCCCGTTTGAGGGCGAAGTGGCGCAGGACCGTGTGGTGGCCATGGCGGTTGCGCTGGCAGAGGCCGGGCCTGTCGAGATTGGCCTTGCCGATACGATCGGCGTCGGCAATCCGGCGCAGGTTTCAGCGCTGGTCGCTAAGGTTCGGGCCGCAGTCCCGCACATCCCGGTGCGCGTTCATTTCCATAATACGCGTGGCACGGGCCTCGCCAATGTGTGGGCCGCGATTGCGGCGGGTGCCGTGACCATTGACGCCTCGATCGGCGGTCTTGGCGGCTGCCCCTTTGCTCCGGGTGCTGCGGGCAATGTCTCCACTGAAGACGTCGTTTATATGCTGGAGCGCGCAGGCGTGCGCACCGGCCTTGATCTTTCCGCGCTCGTTTCGGCCAATCACTGGCTGGGCGAGATCATGCAACGCACACTTCCGGGCATGGTGGCCAAGGCGCCGCCTTTCCCCAAACAGGCATAAAGAAGGGACTTTCGATCCATGGGTTATCGTTTGGGTGTGGATGTCGGCGGTACATTTACCGATCTCCTGCTGTTCGACACAGCGACGGGTGCATTCTGGCGGCACAAGACACCGTCGACGCCGCATGATTCCTCTGAAGGCATTTTGAATGGCGTAACAGCCATCTGCGCCGATGCCGGTGTGGCTGCCAATCAGATCGACTATTTCCTCCACGGCACAACGGTTGCGACCAATGCCGTGCTGGAAGGCAAGGGCGCCAAGGTCGGCCTCGTCACGACCGAAGGCTATCGCGACATCATGCAGATCGCGCGCAGCTTCGTGCCCGGCGGTCTTGCCGCATGGATCATCTGGCCCAAGCCGCAGCCGCTGGCCGCGCTTGAGAACACCGTCACCGTCAAGGGCCGCATGAATGCCGAAGGCAAAGAAGTCCGCCCGCTCGACGAAGCCGATGTCCGCACCCAGTTGACCTATCTCAAAGGCCAAGGCGTTGAAGCCATCACCGTCAGCCTGATCAATGCTTATGCCAGCGGCGCGCACGAAGCCCGCATCGGCAAGATCGCAGCTGAAGTGCTGCCGGGCATCCCCGTCTCGCTCAGCCATGAAGTCCTGCCCGAAATGCAGGAATATGAGCGGACCCTGACGACGGTTGCCAACGCATCGGTGCGCCCGGTCGTCGGCAAATATGTGTCAAACCTGCGCAACCGTCTGGCCAAGGAAGGCATGACAGGCAAGCTGTCGCTGCTCCGGTCTGATGGCGGCCTGATGAGCGCGGAAAAGGCCGAAGAGCATCCGGTCAGCATCCTGATGTCGGGTCCGGCCGGCGGCGTCACCGGCGCCATCTGGGTTGGCCGCAATGCCGGCATCAAGAACATCCTGACGCTCGACGTCGGCGGCACCAGCACCGACGTGGCCCTGATTGAAAATCTGGAGCCCCGCCGCCAACGGACCACCGAAGTCGGCCACCTCTCCGTCCGCGCCTCGGCGCTTGATGTGAAGACCGTTGGCGCAGGCGGTGGTTCGATCGCCTATGTGCCGGAACTGACCCGCGCTTTGCGCGTCGGCCCGCAATCAGCCGGCGCCGTGCCGGGTCCGGTCGCTTATGGCAAAGGCGGCGTCGCCCCGACTGTAACGGATGCCAATGTCGTGCTCGGCTATTTGCCGGAAAATCTGCTCGGCGGCACGTTCAAGCTTGATCGCGAGGGCGCTAAGGCGGCCGTGCAGACCATCGCTGATGCGCTTGGCATTGACCTGATGGCGGCGGCACGCGGCATCATCGACATCGTCAACGAAAACATGTTTGGCGCGCTCCGCATGATCTCGGTCCAGCAGGGCTATGATCCGCGCGACTTCGCGGTGATGGGCTTTGGCGGGGCCGGACCTCTCCATGTGAACGCGGTCGCCAAGCTGATGGGCAGCTGGCCTGCCATCTCACCGGTCAGCCCCGGCGTGCTGTGTGCACTCGGCGATGCGACCACCCGGATGCGGACGGAAACCGCGCGCTCATGGTCGCGTCTGGCGCAAGACACCAAGCCCGAAGATCTGGTTGCGGTGCTCGCTGAAATGGCCGAGCAGGTGACGGGCGAACTCCTGTCCGACGGTGTTCCCGCAGATGAGATCACGACCGCGTTTGAGGTCGATGTCCGCTATGCGGGCCAAGCGTTTGAAGTGCCGTTGACGATCTCGGCTGATCTGCTTGCGGCAGAAGGCATTGCCGGCATTCTTGGCCGCTTTGATGAAGAGCATAAACGCCTCTTCACCTTCAACATGGACACCCCGCACGAAATCGTGAACCTGCGCGCCGTGGCCTTGGGCCGTGCGCTTGATCTGCCGGCGGCACCGCTCGAACAGGGCAATGGTGATCCGTCAGCCGCCAAGTTGCGCGATCACACGCTCTGGATGGACGGTCGTGAACATGCTGCGGTCATCTATGACCGGGCGCTGCTGAAGGCGGGGGATATCATCCCCGGACCTGCCATCGTCTGTGAAATGGACTCCACGACGCTCATCGAATCCGATTGCGTCGGCACTGTCGACTCTGTCGGCAACATCCTCATCAATCTGGCCTGACGGAAGGGACACAACCATGCCTGCAACAATCGTTCAGACCAACACCACGCCGTTCAAGAAGGTGGCCATTGATCCGGTCACCCTCGACATCATGGAAAACGCGCTGCGCAATGCGCGCGTTGAAATGGATGCCACACTTGTGCGCACCGCCATGTCGCCGGGCATCCGCGAACAGGGCGACGCCTTCCCGCTGATCGCCGACCATACCGGCAAGATGATCGTCGGCCAGTTCGGCAGCTTCATCGGCGGCTTCCTCGACAATTATGAAGGCACGCTGGAAGACGGCGACATGATCTTCCTGTCCGACCCCTATTCGGTCGGCGGGGCGGTCAGCCATTCCAATGACTGGCTGGTGCTGTTGCCGGTGTTCAAGGATGGCCGCCTGATCGCCTATACCTCGATGTTCGGCCACCAGTCCGACATTGGCGGCAAGGTCGTTGGCTCCATGCCGATCAACGCCCGCTCCATCTTTGAAGAGGGCGTCCGCATTCCTCCGGTTAAAATCTGGAAGAAGGGCGAATACAATGACGACCTGATGAAGCTCGTCATGCACCAGACCCGCAAGCCGGACTGGTGTGCCGCGGATTTGAACGCGCTCATCGCATCCTGCCGCGTCGCTGCCCGTCGTGTGGTCGAAATGGCAGAGCGCTTTGGCGATGACGTCTACGTCTCGGCCACGCAGGAACTGCTTGCACGCAACCACCGCGCGATGAAGACGCTATTGAGCCAGGCCGTCAGCGAAGAGCCGGTGAGCTTTGAGGATTATATCTGCGACGACGGCATGGGCTTTGGCCCCTACCGCATCAAGTGCACGATGCGCCGCGAAGGTGAGGTCGTCATCCTCGATTTCGACGGCACCGATCCGCAGTCGATTGCTTCGATCAACTTCTATTTGAACGAGAACATGTTCAAGATGTTCTTCGGCATCTACATGATCATGGTCTTCGATCCGCAGATCCTGTTCAACGACGGCTTCTATGATCTGATCGACGTCCGCATCCCCGAAGGGTCGCTGCTCAAGCCGAAATTCCCGGCAGCGCTTTCGGGCCGCACCCATGCTTTGGGCCGCATCTTTGACATTCTGGGCGGCCTGCTCGGTCAGAAGACGCCGGAATTCCTGAACGCAGCCGGCTTCTCCTCGTCGCCGCATCTGTTCTATTCGGGCAATGATCAGCGCCCCGGCAAGGGCAATGCCTGGTTCCAGCTGTTCCAGATCGGCTTTGGCGGCATCCCAGGGCGTCCTTTGGGCGACGGGCCGGACGGCCACTCGCTCTGGCCCGGCTTCACCAATGTGCCCAATGAGTTTCTGGAACGCTACTTCCCGATGATCATTGAACGCTATGAGACCGAGCCGGATTCAGGAGGGGCTGGCCTCCATCGGGGCGGTAATGGCATCCACATGACCTACCGTTTCCTGTCGGCCGGCACGATCTCCATCCATGATGACCGCTGGTTCGTGCCCCCATGGGGCGTGAATGGCGGTGAACCCGGCAAGCGCGCGCGCAAGATCCTCGAAAAGGCGGACGGCACCCAGATCATCATCGGCAACAAGGTCGAAGATATCGATGTTCAGGTCGATGATCAGCTGCACTTCATCACCTGGGGTGGCGGTGGCTGGGGCGACGCGCTGGAGCGCGACCCGGCCTTGGTCGCCAAGGAGATCATACAGGGTCTCGTCACGCCTGAAGGTGCGCGTGATTATGGCGTGGTTGTCGATGCGTCCGGCGTCGTGGATGCAGCGGCCACCGATAAGCTGCGCGCTGACATGCGTGCGTCGCGCGGCGAACTCCTGCTGTTCAACTCTGGCCCCGGCATTGAGGTGCTGCGCGCCAATTGTCTGGCAGAAACGGGCCTGCCCGCGCCTGTCCAGCCTGTCTGGCAGCATCTGGAGGCCGCAGAGTGACTGTTGTGAACACGGGTGCGTTGAAGGATATTCGCGTCGTTGAACTCGGCCAGCTGCTGGCCGGGCCTTTCTGCGGGCAATTGCTTGGCGACATGGGCGCCGACGTCATCAAGGTTGAACCGCCGGTTACGGGCGATCCGATGCGCGAATGGGGGCAGGGCGACCAGAAGGTCCAGTGGGAAGTTATCGCCCGCAACAAGCGGTCAGTGAGTGCCAATCTGCGCGTGCCCGAAGGTCAGGCGCTGGTGAAGCGTCTGATCGCGCAGGCGGATGTTCTCATCGAGAATTTCAAGCCCGGCACGATGGAGAAATGGGGCCTTGGGCCTGACATTCTGCTGGCGGAATTCCCCGGTCTCATCATCGCGCGCATGTCCGGCTATGGGCAGACTGGCCCTTATTCCAACCGCGCCGGTTTTGGCGGCATCGGTGAAGCGATGGGCGGCTGGCGCTATATTGTAGGGGAACCAAACCTCCCGCCCAGCCGCATGGGCGTGTCCATCGGCGATACGCTAACGGCAACCTATGGCTGCATGGGCGTGCTGGCGGCGCTGCATGAGCGGGACCGGTCCGGCAAGGGGCAGGTGATTGATGCCGCGCTTTATGAAAGCGTGCTTCAGGTCATGGAAGGGCTCGTGCCTGAATATGACCGTATGGGCCTGATCCGCGAACGTTCAGGTTCCGTGTTGAAGGGCATTGCCCCGTCCAACGTCTATAGCTGCAAAGACGGCGAGTTCATGATCGGCGCCAATAAGGACTCGCTCTGGAAGCGGCTGGCCGATGCGATGGGCCGCCCTGAACTGGGCGATGATCCGCGCTATGCGACACATCTGGCGCGCGGCGAAAATCAGGATGAGCTGGATGCGCTCATCAACGATTGGACCAAGACGCTGACTGTCGATGATGTCGACACGCTGATGATCGAACACTCCATCCCCGCCGGTCGCGTTTACCGTGCGCCTGACATGCTGGAAGACCCGCATTTTCAAGCGCGCGAAGCGATCATCGAAGTGGAGACGGAACGTTTCGGTCCGCTCAAGATGCAGTCGAGCTTCCCCAAATTCTCCGCCACCCCCGGCAGCGTCCGGCGCGCGGCTCCGTCAAAGGTCGGGCAGCATAATGCGGAGATTTATGGCGAGTTGCTCGGCCTTGGTGCCGCGGAGCTTGACGCCATGGTGGAAAAGGGTGTGATCTAAACAAGCGCCTTGCCCGGACATCGCCTTCACATCCCCGTCGCCCCGTGCTTGACACGGGGCTTGGCTAAACACCGTCTGATTCAAGTCCCCCGCTTGCCGGGCACCTTGGGGCAAGAAGAGCCAAGCCCCGTGTCAGGCACGGGGCGACGGAAACCTTTTTGGGCCACCCCCACCCACCTGCATTGGTATTCACACCCCTTGAGATAGGCGCCGCGCACGTTAGGCTCCTGTTGCGCTGCACAATTGCGCCGGAGGATCAGGGATGAAGACAAGTGCGGACCTGCGGGCACGGCTGAAGGCGCTCCACCTTCAGACGGCGGAAACGCCGATCTTTAATCCGGTCTTCCAGCTGAGCCTTGATCTCTCCCGCCAGATTGAAAATGGCGGCCTGCCGCTGGATGAGGTCGCAGCCCTTGTGGATGAGCTGGAGTGTGAAGCGCTGGAGAGCCGTGCAGGGCATGTGCGCGATCTGCTGTCGCCCGTCGCGCAGGACGCGAACCTCGCCCGCTTGCATGAGATCGTGGCGGCGTCTGCCACTGACTTTGAAAGCTTCGCCGCCCGCTGGTCACGCCCATTGCTCCATGCGGTCTTTACCGCGCACCCGACCTTCCTGCTGAGCCCCGCGCAAAGCGATGCCATTGCTGAGGCGGTGTCGCAGGATGATGGCGGCGCGGTCTGTGCTGCCAGCCGCAGCCGCCCGGCCATCACGCTCGACTTTGAACATGATGAGGCGATGGCGGCCATCGGGCGGGCCGCCCAAGCGCGCGATGCGCTGATCGGCGTGGTGCTCGATGTCGCCGCCGCCAATTGGCCCGACCGCTGGACGCAGCTTCTGCCACAGCCTTATCGTCTCGCGACATGGGTCGGCTATGACATGGATGGCCGTACTGATATCAGCTGGTCGACTTCGCTGCGCTATCGCCTGTCGGAAAAGGCGCTGCGCCTGTCGGGCTATGCGACGCAGCTGGCGGCGATTGATCCGGTCCATCCGCTGATCGACACGCTGCGCGGGGCAGAGGCGCATAGCCGGGATATGGCAGACCGGTTCGCGCGCGATCTCTCGACGCCCGAGGCGCTGTCCGATGCCGCCAATGCGCTGACGGCGGCACATCCGGATAAGATCATCACGCTCACGCCGCTGATTGACCAATTGGTGGCCGAAGCCGCTTCCGCCGCGCCCGACGTTGCTAAGGCGCTCCTCGTCTTGGCGTCGGCTATGCGCGCCGATGGCCTTGGCATGGGCTGGGTGCATTTCCGTGTAAACACGTCGCAGCTCCACAACGCCATCCGCCGCCGCATCGACCCGGACAACACGCTTGATCTGGGCAGCCGCACCGCGCTCCACAAGGTGCGGGCGCTGCTCGAAGGCGTCACGCCGCTTCGCTCCAACTTTGCAGCACTGTCGATCGAAAGTACGACGGCGGTGCGGCAGTTCCTCGCCATGGTACAGATCCTCCATCACGTCGATGGCGATGCGCCGATCCGGATGTTGATCGCGGAGTGCGAGCAGCCGCAGACCGTGCTCGCCGCGCTCTATTTCGCGAAGCTGTTCGGCATTGATGACAAGGTTGATGTCTCACCCTTGTTCGAGACCGAAACGGCGATGGAACATGGCGCGCGCTTCCTCGATGCGATGCTCGCGGAGCCGACTTATCAGGCCTATGCGCGGACGCGCGGGCGTGTCTCGATCCAGACGGGCTTTTCCGATGCGGGGCGGTTCGTGGGGCAATTGCCCGCAGCGCTCGCCATTGAACGGCTGCACGGGCGGCTGGCGCGCATCATGGCACGACATGGCCTCACCGATGTCGCCGCGCTCATCTTCAACACGCATGGCGAGTCGATGGGGCGTGGTGCGCACCCGGTGAGCATCGCCGACCGGATGCACTATCCGATGAGTGAGTGGGCACGGCAACAGTTCGCCGCCAATGGCATCACGACCGAGCTGGAGGCGAGCTTTCAGGGCGGGGACGGCTATCTGCTCTTCCGCAATCCGGCACTTGCGCTGGCCACCTTCACCCGCATTGCGGAAGCGGAATTGGCGCCGCTGCCGGTGGGCGAGGACCCCTTCTACACGCGCACCGACATCACGCTCGATTTCTATCGTGGCATCCGCCGGGTCCAGCGCGAGCATCTGGAATCGCGCACCTATGCCCGCGCGGTGACGGCGTTCGGGCTGGGCCTGCTCAACGAAACCGGCAGCCGCAAATCGCGCCGCCAGTCGGACCTCGCCGCCGACCGGGAGATGAGCCTGCGCCAGATTCGTGCCATCCCGCACAACGCCATCCTGCAACAGCTCGGCTATCCGGTGAACGTCATCGCGGGCGTTGGCACCGCGGCGGGCGAGGATATGGAGGGCGTCGCTGAGGTGCTGACCACCTCACGGCGGGGCCGTTCGCTCGTGCGGATGTTGCGTGCGTCAGACCGGCTGGCGAGCATCAAGTCGGTCGCGGCCTATGGTGAGCTGTTCAACACCGCTTATTGGGCGAGCCGCCCCTATCGTGGGACGGAGACGGCGCTGGAACCGGCCTGCCTGTCGCTCGCCGAACATCTGACCAAGGATGACCGCACCGGCGTGTTCCGGCGGTTGGCGTCACGGCTGCGGGTCGATGGCTTGAAGTTGCACCGCCTGCTCGACCGCCTGCCCAAGGAGGAAACGGCGACCGACGGCGCGCGTGAGGATGTCCGCCGCTCGCTCGGCGCGCTCCATGCGCTCCGCCTCGCGCTGATGCAGCATATGTTCCTGAAAGCGGTGCAGATCCCTGCCTTCTCGCGCTCAAACGACATCAGCCGCGATGATGTGCTGGAAATGGTGTTCACCCTGCGGATCGACGACGCGCTCGCCCAGCTCCGCCGCGCCTTCCCGGTCTCCGCACCCTCCATCGACGACTTCGCGGTGGATGAAGCCACCGACTATCCCGATGGCGACGGGCAGGCCTATGCCGGCATCCAGTCCGCCTACATCACGCCGATTGAACAGGCCTATGCTTTGTGCCTGCGGATCGGGACGGCGATTGCGAACCATTTTGGGGCGCACGGGTGAACTGAACCATTCCCATCCAATTCGTCATCCTGAACTTGTTTCAGGAGAACCGGGTGGCGCATCTCTTCAGCCGACGATTCGGCCCCTCGCTGTTGTGCTGAAACAAGTTCAGCATGACGAAGGGAGGGAAATCCACGATGGTGGCGTTTTCTTGCAACTCCAACTATACGCGCGGCCATGCAGATTCCCGGACATATTGATCCCGTCGCGGTTCCCCGCGCCCCCACCTTGCGTGAAGACGGTCGTGTTGACCTCGTCGGCCTGTCGAAAGACCAGATCCGTGCCGAGCTGGAGGCCGCAGGTCTCGACGCCAAGGCCGCCAAGCTGCGCGGCAAGCAGATCTGGCATTGGGTCTATAATCGCGGCGCGACTGAGTTTGCGCAGATGACCGATATTGCCAAGGCGCAGCATCCGTTTCTGGCAGATCATTTCGTCATTGGTCGGCCCGAAGTGGTGGAAGCGCAGGTCTCCTCCGACGGGACGCGCAAATGGCTGCTCCGCGCGCCGGATGCGCAGGATTATGAGATGGTCTTCATCCCCGATGCGGACCGCGGCACGCTCTGCGTTTCGTCACAGGTCGGCTGCACGCTCAACTGCCGCTTCTGCCATACAGGCACGATGCGGCTGGTCCGCAACCTGACGGCAAGCGAGATTGTCGGGCAGGTCATGCTGGCGCGCGACAGTCTGGGTGAATGGCCGTCGCAGCCCGAAGGGCGTCTGCTCACCAACATCGTCATGATGGGCATGGGTGAGCCGCTCTATAATTTTGATGCCGTGCGCGATGCGTTGAAGATCGTGATGGATGGCGATGGCCTTGCGCTATCGAAGCGGCGCATCACGCTGTCGACTTCGGGCGTTGTTCCGATGATGGCGCGCGCGGGTGAAGAGATTGGCGTCAACCTTGCCGTCTCGCTCCATGCCGTGACCAAGGAAGTCCGCGATGAGATCGTGCCGATCAACCGCAAATACGGGCTTGAGGAATTGCTTCAGGCCTGCGCCGACTATCCCGGCGTCAACAATGCGCGGCGCATCACCTTTGAGTACGTCATGCTCAAGGACAAGAATGACAGCGATGAGGAAGCGCGCGAACTCGTTCGCCTCATCAAGAAATACCGGCTCCACGCCAAGGTGAACCTCATTCCGTTCAACCCCTGGCCCGGCGCGCCTTATGATACCTCGACCCCCGAACGTGTCCGGTCCTTCTCTAACATCGTGTTTGACGGCGGCATTTCTGCCCCTATCCGCACCCCGCGCGGGCGTGACATTGATGCCGCCTGTGGACAGCTGAAGACGAGTTCCGAAAAGAAAACGCGTGCCGAACTCGACCGGTTGGCGGAAGAGAAACAGGCGGCTTTGGGGTAAGCGCTACTGCGCGGCAATCGCCTGCGCAGCGGCCACACCGCTCGCCCAAGCCCATTGGAAGTTGTAGCCGCCGAGCCAGCCGGTGACGTCCACCGCTTCGCCGATCACATAAAGCCCCGGCACTTTGGCGGCCTCCATCGTCTTGGACGAAAGCTCCGCCGTGCTGATGCCGCCAATGGTGACTTCGGCCTTGGCAAACCCCTCTGTGCCATTGGGATGGAATTCCCAATCGGCGAGGCGACGCTCAATTTGGTCGAGCATCGGGTCCTTCATTTCGACGAGTTCCAGCAAGCCCCAGTCGACGTCTTCGCCGCTGACCTTGCCGGAGAGCGCAAAGGCGAGCCGGTCGGGCAAATGGCTCGCGAGTGTCGTGCGCAGCGTCTGACGGGGGCGATCCCGCTTGAGCATCTTCAGCCAGTCGCGCGGGGCTTCGGGTAGGAAGTTGATGCCGACAGGTTCGCCGTGCCGCCAATAAGACGACACCTGCAAAATCGCCGGACCGGACAGGCCACGATGCGTGAAGAGCGCGGCTTCGCGGAACTTGGTTTTGCCGGTGCGGGCCACAACCTCCGCTGACACGCCGGAGAGCGTTCGGAAGAGTGTTTCCTCCCCGCCCAGCGTAAAGGGCACAAGCGCGGGGCGCGGTTCGACGACCTTGAGGCCAAAGCGCCGGGCAATGTCATAGGCGATGCCTGTGGCGCCCATTTGCGGGATGGAGGGGCCGCCTGTGGCGACCACAAGCGCAGGCGCTTCTGCGCCGCCCGCCTGGAAGAGGCCATCGGCATGGCCAATCTCTCCAATGTCGGTGGAGAAGGCGAAGTCGACTGCACCCTTGGCGCATTCGCCCATCAGCATCGCGACGATCTGTTTGGCAGAGCCATCGCAGAAGAGTTGGCCCAGCGTCTTTTCATGCCAGGCAATGCCATAGGCGTCGACAAGGGCAATGAAGTCCGCAGGGCGATAGCGGCCGAGCGCTGACTTTGCGAAATGCGGGTTGGCCGACAGAAACCGTTCGGCCGAGGTGTTGACGTTGGTGAAGTTGCAGCGCCCGCCGCCGGAGATCAGGATCTTCTTCCCCGGTGCGTCGGCATGGTCGATCACCAGCACACGCTTGCCCGCCTGGCCCGCGCGGGCGGCGCACATCAGGCCCGCCCCTCCTGCGCCAAGGATGATAACGTCATATTTGGGCAGGGGCTGTGTCATGCGGGCGCCCTAGAGCAACAGCGCGTCGTTCACAAACACGCGGTGGATCGCAGCTTGCATCCTGTGGCTGATTCAACGACCATAAGCGCAGATTGGGAGGGCGTTATGCCAAGTCCGGGAACGGAACGAGACGGCAGGATTTTCAGGCACAGGCTGTCCACGCGGCTGTGGCATTGGATCAATGCTGTTGCCGTCATCGTCCTGCTGATGTCGGGGCTCACCATCTCAAATGCGCATCCCCGGCTCTACTGGGGGCATTATGGCGCGAACTTTGATGCCGCTTGGCTCACTTTACCGCGTTTCCCCGGATGGGCGACGATCCCGACCGGCTATAATCTGGCGCTCGCCCGCGAATGGCATTTCGCCTTTGCCTGGGTGTTCGCCTTTGGGCTGCTCTTCTTCATGCTGCGCGCGCTGATGAACGGGCATTTCAGGCGTGACATAGCGCTTGGCGTCAAAGACGTCGCACCATCTCATCTGTGGCAGGATGTGAAGCGGCATTTGCGCTTGAACTTCGAAACGCCGGGCGGTGGCTATAACCTCTTGCAGAAGATCACCTATTCGCTGGTGCTGTTCGTGCTGTTGCCACTCCTTATTCTCACGGGCCTCACACTGTCGCCGGGCATGAACGCGGTTCTGCCTTGGCTGATTGATCTGTTTGGCGGGCGGCAGTCCGCACGGTCCATTCATTTCATCTGCGCCGGTGGAATGGCCCTTTTCATCGCTGTCCATCTGGTGCTGGTGGTGCTGGCAGGGCCAATCAACGAAGTACGGTCCATGATTACTGGCTGGTTTCGGGTGAAGGGAGAACAGTCATGATCCTCACGCGTCGCAATCTGCTGCTCACTGCAGGCGCCGGCCTTGTCACCGGGTGTGACACGCTCGGCCAAAACCCGACCTTTCGAGAGGTGCTGAAGCTCGGCGAAAAGGGCAACTTCGCGATCCAACGGTCCCTGCAACAACGGTCTGCCCTCGCACGGGAGTTTGACCGGACACAGATTTCGCCCATCTTCCGCGTCAATGGCACGCACGTGCCTGCGGGCGAGGCTTATGCCCAGCACACAGCGGAAAAGTTCGTGAACTGGCGGCTGCGGGTCGAGGGCCTGGTGAATCGACCGCTGGCTGTGTCGCCCGCCCAATTGCAGCAGATGCCGAAGCGGACGCAGATTACGCGGCATGATTGTGTGGAAGGGTGGAGCGCCATTGGCGAATGGACAGGCGCGCCGCTCAAGCTGCTGCTCGATGCGGCCGGGCTGAAGCCACAGGCGCGCTATCTGGTGTTTCACTGCGCGGATCGCATGGGGACGGGGGAGATGTACTATGAAAGCATCGACCTGATCGACGCCTTGCATCCGCAGACGATCCTCGCCTGGGCGCTCAACGGGCAGGCGTTAAGCGTCGGCCATGGCGCGCCCGTGCGGCTGCGGGTCGAGCGGCAGCTCGGCTATAAGCACGCCAAATATGTGGAGCGGATTGAGGCGGTGGCGGATCTGACAACAATCCGGGGCGGCAAAGGCGGCTATTGGGAAGATGGCTCCGGTTACCAATGGTATGCCGGCATCTGACCCGCGCTTCGCCCGTGCGATGAAGGGTGTAATGGCGCGGGCGGCAGCGACACTCGCTGAACCCTCTTAACCAACTTTTTAATCAATGGGTTGTTTCGCAGTGCTGAATGGAATGGCGGTTTGCGGTACAGCGCAACATTGCCCTTAGCGGCGGCATGCGCTAAAGGTCTGTCGCGCCCCGGCAACAGCGCGGACTGATCGTCCCGCCCGCCGGGGTTTCGCGCTTTAGATCGAAGTCAGGATTGCCGAATGACCCGTCGCCGCCAGATTTACGAAGGCAAAGCCAAGATCCTTTATGAAGGCCCGGAACCGGGAACGCTCATCCAATATTTCAAGGATGATGCGACCGCGTTCAACGCCCAGAAAAAGGGCACGATCAACGGCAAGGGCGTCATCAACAACCGCATTTCAGAGCATGTCTTCACGCTGCTCGGCAACATCGGTATCCCGACCCATTTCATCAAGCGCCTCAACATGCGCGAACAGCTTGTTCGTCAGGTTGAGATCGTCCCGATCGAAGTCGTCGTCCGCAATGTGGCCGCAGGCTCACTGTCGAAGCGCTATGGCATTGAAGAAGGCACACCACTGAGCCGCACGATCCTTGAATATTATTATAAGGACGACGCGCTGGGCGATCCGTTGATCACCGAAGAGCACATCGCCTGCTTCGGCTGGGCGAGCCAGGAAGAGCTGCACGACATTGCCGATATGGCAATCCGCATCAACGACTTCATGGCCGGCATGTTCGCAGGCATCGGCATCCGTCTCGTTGACTTCAAGCTGGAGTTCGGACGGCTGTGGGAAAATGACTATGCCCGCATCATTCTGGCCGACGAAATCAGCCCAGACGGGTGTCGCCTTTGGGACATGACGTCAGGCGAAAAGCTGGACAAGGACCGGTTTCGTCGTGATCTGGGTGGCGAAGTCGAGGCCTATCAGGAAGTGGCGCGCCGTATGGGCCTACTCCCCGAAGGATCCGACAATGCCGTGCTGGATCTGGAAACGCACCGCAAGAAGCTGCGCGACTGATATCCCGGCACTTAGCCCGTCAATCATTTGTAAAGCATAACCCGTCTAAGGTGCCTCTATTCTGAAAGGAGGCGCCACCGACATGGCAGGCTTTTATCAGACCGGCGACGATTTTGCACTCGATGCGCCGCGGCGGGCCGAACGTGTAGCTGTTCGCATGCAAGCCAGTTTGCGGGAACAAAGCTTCAGCAAGTTCGATGTTCTGATCAGTGATCTATCCACGGACGGATTCCGGTGTGAGACGCACTATCGCGTCTCTGCCAATTCCATCGTCTGGCTCACAATACCGGGTCTTTCACCTCTTGAAAGCCGTGTCGTTTGGGCGAACGGCAAGGCCTATGGCTGTGCCTTCACCCAACCGCTTCATGTCGCCGTATTGGAACATGTTGCCCGGATGTATCCGCAGGCCCCCGCCCGATCAGCCTGAAGTTTTACTGCTCGGGGGTTGGCTCCGTCGTCGGTGCCAGATCCGCTTGTGCGTCCACAGCCGATGCAGCGCCGGCGCCGGACAGCGATTCAATGCGGCGGAAGATATAGGCGTAAAGCTCGGGCTGGTTCAGTACGACTTCTGTCTTCGACTGTGAGATAAGGGGAACGCCCTGATTGGCGATCTGGACAATCCGCAGGGCCACTTGGCTGCCACCGCGCTCTGGCAAGATGAGCGCTGAGAAGCGCAGGTCGGTGTCGTTACTCGCGCCTTTGTCACCGGTTTTTCCGCGGCGCCCGCTGATCTGGCCGGTCGCGCGGTCAACAATGTCGAGTTTGTAATTCGCTTCGCGGAACACCGCGACTGTCCGGTCGAATGTGGTTTCGATCGACTGGCTGTAAAATTTGCGCTGATAGCTGCCATCGACATTGAACACCGCCCGGTCCGGCTGCAGCGGCGCACGGTTGGCGCACCCTGTGACCATCAGCATGCAGGTGATGCCGGTCAGAATGTTCAACTTCGTCATGATGCTCTCCTCAGTCATTGTGCGAGAGGGTAGGAAGGCGCGTCGTCTCTGTCTATGCGGCTGCACCGGAGTGGCAGAGATTGCTGTTCCTTTTCAGTAATTTGTTGCCACTTTGGCTCAGCCAGGCCAGAAAACTGCATCCGATACGGGGGCCTTAAACGCCGAATGAGGGAAGGGCCTTTGGACAAGGTCCGATCTGTAAGAAATGTCCAAACTATAGACTATTCGTGACCATGGTCGGGGTCGCATTGAAGGCACCACAAACAGAACAGGTCGCTCAATGCTCGTCAATAGAAGCCCGGTAGGCCAGGTTGCGCTGCGCTTGGGTGTGAAACTCGATATCGATGATCTACGTATCATCTCGGCGCTCTATTTCGGCGGCGTTCGTCACGCAGCCTTGGTGCGGGCATCTGTCCGTCTGTCCAGACTGACCTTCTTCCTGCGTTTGCGCCGTTTGAAGCGCGCTAGCCTTGTGTCGGGTGGATCAGACGCGGTGAACGCCGGTCTCCATAACCTCAATCTCACCCTGTCCGCCCGGCGAACGCTTTTTGCGCTCGAGGCTGAAATCCGGTCCGCCGGTGTCTTTGGGGGTCGTCTTGTCGGGGATGGAACAGGACCGGTTGGGGAGCGGTTATCCTATCAGAAGGCACACGGCCTCCGTCATTCTCCGAAAGGGGCCAGGCAAATGGGCATGCAATGGGTCAATTAAGCGAAGGTCTCAACGACGTTGAGCAAGCGTTCCGAATGCGGATGATGACGCCGGAATTTGAAATCATTCTGCATCTCTATGAAGGCGGTCCAACACCATCGGCCGCTTTGCGGGCTGCATCGCGCGCGTCCTCTGCTGCCTTCAGCTTGATTTTGAAGCGACTTGTCGGGGCGGATATCCTGCAAGTGGAACATGGCGCCGCAGACCGCCGCGTCCGCAAATATGATCTGACTGGCTGGGCGCAGGATGTCATGGAAGCATATGCGCAGACATCTTCCCAGCCTGTCGTGCGCCGCCACAAAACGTAGCGCGCCCGTTCCTAATGCAAAAAGGGGCCAGCCTTGCGGCCAGCCCCTTTTCTGTTTTGATTTGCAGGCTTGACCCCACCAAAGCTTAGCGCTTCGAGAACTGGAAGCTCTTACGCGCCTTGGCCTTGCCGTACTTCTTACGTTCAACAGCGCGGCTGTCGCGGGTCAGGAAGCCAGCGGCCTTGACGACCGAGCGGAGCGCAGGCTCCTGCTTGGTGAGTGCCTGGCTGATGCCGTGCTTTACAGCACCGGCCTGACCGGAAAGGCCACCGCCCTTGACCGTTGCGACAACGTCATACTGACCTTCGCGATCGGCAATGCCGAACACTTGGTTCATGACGAGACGCAGCGTCGGACGTGCGAAATAGACTTCCTGATCGCGGCCATTGACCGTGATCTTGCCGGTGCCGGGCTTTACCCAGACGCGGGCGACGGCATCCTTACGGCGGCCGGTTGCGTAGGAACGGCCCTGCGCGTCAACTTCACGTTCGCGAAGCGGCATCGTCGGGGTCTGAACGACCGGAGCAGCAGGCGCTTCGTCTGCGGCAGCTGCTTCAGCGGCGGGCGCTTCAACAGCGGCAGGTGCTTCTGCAGCAGCCTTGGTGAGATCGCCGAGATCAGCGAGCGACTGACGGGTATCGGTGTCGGACATTATGCACCCACCTTGTTCTTGCGGTTCATCGACGCGACGTCGAGGACGTTGGGGTTCTGTGCGGCGTGCGGATGCTCTGTGCCCGCATAGAGGCGCAGGTTGCGCATCTGCTGACGACCCAGCGGGCCGCGCGGAATCATGCGTTCCACGGCCTTTTCAAGAACGCGCTCCGGGAAGCGGCCTTCAAGAACCTTGGCTGCCGTGATCGACTTGATGCCGCCGGCATAACCGGTGTGCTTGTAATAGACCTTCTGGCCCAGCTTGCGGCCGGTGAAGCGCACCTTGTCTGCATTGATCACGATGACATTGTCACCGCAATCGACGTGTGGGGTGTAGCTTGGCTTGGTCTTGCCACGCAGAACGTTGGCAATGATGCTTGCGAGACGGCCAACAACGAGCCCTTCGGCGTCGATGATGTGCCACTGCTTTTCGACTTCTGCCGGCTTTGCCGGTTTGGTCACGCGGGTGAGCGCCTTCATAAGGATGCGTCCTCTTGACGGTAAAACGAAAACGCGCCGCCCCGAAAGGCAGCGACGATGGGGCGCCTTTTGCAGCACATGCCCGCTGAGTCAAGCTTTTGCAGGCTTTTCCAAACGGGTAAAATAATACCGTTCGAGTTAAGAGGCCGTGTTTTCGCGGCGGCCAAGGACGTGCAGGCCCCAGATTGTAGCGATCACAACCAGCGCGCCGACGGCCTGATGCAGCACGGCAAAGACGATGTTCACACCCGTCATCACCGTCGCGATGCCGAGCAGAATCTGCGTTCCAAAGCTGCTGTGCACCGCAATTGCGACGCGGCGCGCGCCTTGCGCTTTCAGTTTACGGGCAAGGACGATCAGCACGCCGACGACAACCCATGCCCACCAGCGGTGAATGAAGTGGACAAGGAACGGGTCATGCGTTGCAGCATAGAGCGCGCCATTGGCCCACTCGATGCCTTCAGGCACGAAATGATCGTTCATCAACGGCCAGGTGTTCGACACTTGCCCTGCGCGCATGCCCGCCGTTAGCGCACCCCAGATAATCTGGAAGAAGAGCACCGCGCCCGTCAGGAGCGCAAAGGGCGTCATCCGCGCAAGCGGTGCCGTGGTAACACGATTGATCTCAAGACAGTCCAGCGCGGTCCAGATGAGCGCGGATAGCAGCAGCAGCGCCATCGTCAGATGCGCGGCGAGCATCACCGGCTGCACGTTGACGCGGTCGACAAGGCCGCTTTTCACCATCAGCCAGCCAATCAGCCCCTGCATCCCGCCCAGAAATAGCAAGAGGACAAGGCGGCCGATCAGGCGGCTCGGGATGGCACGCCGCACACCGAACCAGAGGAGTGGCAAGAGGAAAGCGAGCCCGATGACCCGGCCAAAGAGGCGGTGGAAAAATTCCCAGAAATAAATCCATTTGAACGCGGCAAGATCCATCCCGGCGTTCATCAACACATATTGGGAGCTGTTTTTATATTTGGCGAACTCCGCCTGCCAGTCCGCCTCGGACAGCGGCGGGATGGCGCCTGTGACGGGCTTCCATTCCGTAATCGACAGGCCCGATTCAGTGAGGCGTGTGATGCCGCCGATGACGACCATGATGAAAACAAGGCCGGCAACGGCAAAGAGCCAGCGGGCAATAGCAAGGGGACGTGCGGACGTTTCTGACATGGCCGCGCCTATAGACCTCCGGCCAGACCAGCGAAAGCCCGGCTTCACCAAAGGGCAAGGGCCGTCAAAGTGAGTAGGATCCGTCTGAATGGAGCGCAGATGATATATTGTAACGTCTGCAGGGATATGGCATAGGCTGAGGGAACGCTAGGGGACTCGCACGTTGACGCCACGACCGACATGGGAACGTTTTGACCGATGGGCGATTGTCCTGTCGGGGCTGTGCGTCGCCCATTGCGTGGCCACGGCGGTGTTCTTCGCGATGCTCGCCTCCGTCGGGGGCGCTTTGGTCAATCCGCTTTTCCATGAAGTGGGGCTGCTCCTGGCGATCCTGTTTGGCGCGATCGGCCTTGGCCGGGGCGTTCTGACGCACGGCTATGCCATGCCGGCATGGATTGGCGCTCTGGGTCTCGGCGTGATGCTTGGTGCCCTCACCCTGCCGCACGATGGCACCGAGGCGATGGTCACGGTCTTCGGGGTCATCCTTGTCGCCTTGGGGCATGATCTCAACCGACGCGCGGTTTGCTAATCCTTTCCTGATGCTTGCGGCGTCGCGCTTGGCGTCGTAAGTTTGGCCCATGGCCACCCATGTACATAACCACCACGACCATCCTGCTGGCGACGACCTGATCGACGCCGCGCGTAACGCCATGGCCCGATCGGGCGAACAGTGGACGGCGATGCGGGCCAGCGTGTTCGATGCGCTCGCCGCATTTGAAAATCCCGCCTCCGCCTATGACATCGCCGATGCGGTTTCCAAATCGCAGGGGCGGCGCGTGGCAGCCAATAGTGTCTATCGCATCCTTGATCTGTTCGTGACGGCCAACGTCGCGACGCGGGTGGAAAGCGCCAATGCCTATCTGGCCAATGCGCATCCTGATTGTGATCATGACTGCATCTTTCTTGTCTGCGACGATTGCGGCAACACCACGCATATTGACGATGATGACGTGACACAGGGCGTGCGCGCCGCGGCGCGCAAAGCGGGCTTCAAACCCGTCCGCCCGGTCATTGAGGTGCGCGGCACCTGCGCTGACTGCGCCTGAGGCACCCCCATGGAAACGAAACTCTACGCCGACTTGCAGGCGCTCTGTATTCCTTATGACGTGGTTGAACATCCAGCGGTTTTCACCGTTGAGGAAAGCCGCGCTGTCGATGGCGAGATTCCGGGTGCCCACACCAAAAACCTGTTCCTGAAAGACGCAGGCGGGCGTTTCTGGCTTGTCACTGTTCCTGCGGCCCTGCGTGCGGATCTGAAGGCGCTGCCAGCCGCGATGGGCGCCAAGCGCGTCAGCTTTGGCAAGGGTGAGGATATGGAACGGCTGATCGGTGTCACGCCGGGCTCGGTCACGCCATTGGGCGCGATTGCAGATGCGGACGGCGCGGTCACCATCGTGCTCGATGCTTCCCTAGCCGTGGCGGATCGCGTCAATTGCCACCCGTTGCGCAACACAGCGACGCTCGGCCTGTCAGGTGCTGATCTGGTCCGCGCGCTCACGCATTGGGGGCATCCCCCCGTCATCATCGACGTTCCTGCTCAAGACTGATGCGCGTCCTTGGCGCGATCCTTGGCGGCGGACAGTCAAGCCGCTTTGGGTCCGACAAAGCGGTTGCTGTGCTCCATGGACGGCCGCTCATGGACCATGCATCAGCCGGGCTTCGCCCGCATGTGGAGGCCGTCATCACTGTTGGACGCGACTGGCCCGGATTGGCGCGGATTGAGGATCAGCCAGCGCCCGGCCTTGGTCCGCTTGGCGGGCTGCTCGGTGCGCTGACCTATGCCCGGACAGAAGGGTTCGATCACGTCCTGACCTGCGGGTGCGATACGGTTGGACTGGAGGCGGAGGCTGTGACCGCCCTCTCACCTGCGCCGGCTGTGCTCGATGTGCTCCCGATTGTCGGTCTCTGGCCGGTTGGCCTGTCCGACACGCTCCGTGAGTGGATGGCGGACCCGGCGAACCGATCCGTCTATCGCTTTGCAGACCATGCAGGTGCGCGTCGTGTGACGGTCGCGCAGCCCCCTGCCAACATCAACCGGCCGGAAGATTTGGCGGGGCTTTGACCCCACCGTCATGCTGAACTTGTTTCAGCATCCATGAACACCGTCAGGCGGCAGGTTTTGACGTCTTGATGCCAATGGATCCCGAAACAAGTTCGGGATGACGCATTGGTCTTATTGCCCCGTCTTCGCCGCCCAAACCCTTTTGCCGCCCACCCAAGTCTCGAAAACCTTGGTCGCCCGCAATTCCGCAGGCGTGGCGAGCAGGGGATCTGTGTCCACGAGAATGAAGTCCGCCCAGAGCCCGGGGGAAAGGCGCCCGACCTTGCCCTCGGCAAAGCTTGCATAGGCCGCCCCCGTTGTGAAGCCGGCCAGCGCATCTTCGCGGGTCACGCGTTCCTGCGGCTGCCAACCGCCAAAGGGTTCGCCCTTGGCATCCATGCGGGTGAAGGCGGTCGCCAGCCCGGCATAAGGGTCCGGGCTTTCAACCGGCACGTCGGAGCCAAAGGCCAGCCGCGCGCCCGCGACCTGCATGGCATGCCAGGCATAAGCGCCGGCCAGTCGACCCGTGCCCAACCGCGCTTCGGCCATCAGCCGGTCGCTGGTCTGGTGGACGGGCTGCATCGAGGCGATGACGCCCAGTCTTGCAAAGCGGGGGATGTCGACGGGATCAACAATCTGCGCATGTTCAATCCGCCAGCGGCGGTCGCCCCCATAGGTCTGCGTCATTTCCGCAATCGAATCGAGCGCCTGCGCGTTCGCCGCATCGCCAATCGCGTGCACAGCGACTTGAAAGCCATCCATGGCCGCACGGCTCATCAGATTGCGCAGCTTGGCATCTTCAAGGAATTGCAGCCCGCGTTCGCCCGGCTTGTCGGCATAGGGTTGCTTCAGCCAAGCCCCGCGCGATCCGAGGGCGCCATCGGCATAGAGCTTGACGCCCGCCATGCGCAGCTTGTCGCCATAGAGCCAGGGCGTGGGTTCACCCGCCGCAATGGCCAGCATCGGCTCAATACTCGCGGAGTAACTGAAGATGCGGACGTTGAGCCATCCGGCGTCGCCCGCGCGGCGAAAGGAGTCCCAATCCTCGGTTGAGGTGCCCATATCGGCAATGCCGGTGATGCCAAAGGCGAGCAGATGCTCCTGCGCTTTGGCAAGGGCCAGGTCACGTTCTTTGGACAGCGGCTTGGGGACCGCCTTTTCAACCAAAGACGACGCCGCATCAACGAAGACACCGCTCGGCTTGCCGCCGTCCATCTGGATCTGGCCGCCCGGCGGGCTTTTGCTGGCGGCGGTGACACCGGCTGCGGTCATCGCCGCGCTGTTCGCCCACCCGGCATGGCCATCCACGCGCTCCAGCCAGACGGGACGGTCAGAGACGGCGGCATCCAGCTCGGCCGCTGTCGGGAAGCGGCCCAGTTTCCAGCTTTCCTGATTCCAGCCGCGCCCGATGATCCATTTGCGCTGTGGGTTGGCGCGGGCGTACTCAGCGATCTTCGCCTGCGCTTCTGCAAGGCTTTTGGTGCCGGACAGGTCCAGCGTCATCAGCTGGAATCCCAGCCCCATGACATGGCCATGCGCATCAATAAGGCCGGGCATCAGCACGCGGCCTTGGCCGTCCAGCCGATAGTCGAACGCCTCGGGCTGTTCTTTCTTGTTTTTCTTTTTCTTCTTCGGGTCGCCCGCCATTTCGTTGGAACGGATCAGCCGGGCAATCTTGCCATCCTTTCCGATCACGAGACCCGTAAAGCGGACCACCTCGCCTTTCGCATCAAGCGTGAGGCCATTCACATTTTCAACCAGCGTATCGGCCAGCAGGGTGTTGGGCGATGCGGCCAGAAGGACCGCAGCGACGGCGGCGATACGCTTGGAGTGGATCATTTGGCTTTCAATCTCCGGATGAGCGCGCTGGTGTCCTGACGGCCGCCGCCCATGTCCTGCACTTCGGCATAGAATTGATCGATCAGCGCTGCGAGTGGCAGGGTTGCGCCATTGGCGCGGGCTTCGGACAAAGCGAGACCTAAGTCCTTACGCATCCAATCCACCGCAAAGCCAAAGTCGAATTCGCCCTTGGCCATTGTCTCCCAACGGTTGAGCATCTGCCAGCTGGAGGCAGCGCCGCCGGAGATCGATTCAAACACCTTGTCGAGGTCCAGCTCAGCGGCCTGTGCGAACCGCATTGCTTCCGACAGGCTCTGGATGATCCCGGCAAAAGTGATCTGGTTGACCATCTTGGTTGTCTGGCCGGCGCCTGCGGGGCCGACATGGACGATCTTGCGGGAATAGGCCTCCATGAAAGGGGTCGCCGCGGCAATGGCATCGTCCCTGCCGCCACACATCAGCGTGAGCGTGCCTTGCTCAGCCCCAATTTGCCCGCCTGTGACGGGCGCATCGACCACCTTGACGCCGACGTCCTTGGCTTCGACAGCCAATTGCCGCGCAATCTGGGCGGAGACGGTCGTGTGATCGACGTAAACCGTGCCCGGCGTCATTGACCGGAAGGCGCCATCACGGCTGACGGTGACGGCAGCCAAGTCCTCATCTGTCCCGACACAGCTGATAACGGCGTCCACGCCCTCAGCGGCCTTGGCCGGCGAATCTGCGACGGAGCCGCCATGGGCTGCAACCCAAGCCTCCGCCTTGCCGCGGGTGCGGTTATAGACGACGAGTTCATGCCCTGCGGCGGCAAGGTGACGGGCCATTGGCCCACCCATGACGCCCAGTCCGATAAATGCGATTTTTCCCATGACGCATCCTTAAGGCGGCTTCACAGGCTTGGCCAGAGGCTGGTGACAGGTGCCGCCAAGCTGGCTTTGTCTTGCCTTTTTGCGCAAGAAAGCCCAAGGCCCGGGCCATTATGGCCACTGCACCTGCCCCCGGAAAACCGCTGCCCGTCTCCATCGATGATGTCAGGGCGGCGCGTGTGCGTATTGCAGGCTCCATTGTCCGCACGCCAACGCTGCACAGCCAAACCCTGTCGCAACTGACCGGGGCCAATGTCTGGCTGAAGTTTGAAAATCTTCAATTCACAGCGGCTTATAAGGAGCGCGGCGCGCTCAACCGCTTGCTTCAGCTTGGGCCGGAAGCGCGCAAGGCAGGCGTGATCGCCGCGTCTGCCGGAAATCACGCCCAGGGTCTGGCCTATCACGGCAAGCGTCTCGGGGTGCCCGTCACCATCGTGATGCCCAAGCCGACGCCGATCGTGAAGATCATCCAGACGGAAAGCCATGATGCCCGGGTCGTGCTGTTCGGGGAGACCTTCGACGCGGCCTATGCGCATGCCCGCGAAATGGAGGCCGCTGAGCATCTGACGTTCGTCCATCCGTTTGACGAGGCAGAAATCATCGCCGGACAAGGCACGCTCGCGCTCGAAATGCTGGAAGACGCGCCGGAGATTGATTGCTTTGCCGTGCCGATTGGCGGCGGTGGGCTGATTTCGGGTATCTCGACAGTCGCCCGCGCGCTGAAGCCTGAGGCGAAGATCATCGGTGTGCAGGCGGAACTTTTCCCCAGCATGTACAATGTCATCAAGGGCACGAACCTGCCCATCGGCGGCGATACGCTCGCGGAAGGCATTGCGGTCAAATATCCCGGCGACCTGACCCGCACCTTCGTGCGGGATCTGGTGGATGACATCCAGCTGGTCGGGGAACGGCATCTTGAAGAATCAGTGAGCCTGCTGCTCCAGATTGAAAAGACGGTCGTCGAAGGTGCAGGCGCCGCTGGCCTTGCCGCCTTGCTTGCCAATCCGGAGATGTTCCGGGGCCGCAATGTCGGCATCGTGCTGTGCGGTGGCAATATCGACACGCGCCTGCTCGCCAATGTCCTGCTGCGGGATCTGGCCCGATCCGGCCGACTCGCGCGCATCCGGTTGCGTCTGCAAGACCGGCCGGGCGCTTTGTTCGGTGTGTTCGGCATTTTTGCAGAGCTGAATGCCAATGTGCTCGAAATCTATCACCAGCGCGTCTTCACCACGCTGCCCGCCAAGGGTCTGATCACCGATATTGAATGCGAATTGCGTGACCGCGCCCATTTGGAGGCGCTGTTGGCTGGTTTGGCTGAAGGCGGATATGACGCCAGCCTTGTCGAATTGGCGTGATATCTCCGTTTTAACCGCGATTTGTTGGTAAACGATCTTTTCACGATGTCGTTCACCCGACATAAGTGAGTCCACGTCGGCGGTATTGTACGCGTCGGACGTGGATGTTCAACCGCAAGAGGCTCGGCAAAGGCGATGACAGCACAGTTCCGCTTTCCCCGCTTCTTCGTGACGAGCCCTGCGCCATGCCCCTATCTGCCGGGCAAGTTTGAACGCAAAGTCTTCACGGACCTGAACGGCCTTCATGCAGGCGAGCTTAATGAAGCGCTGAGCAAGATTGGCTTCCGCCGCAGTCAGGGCGTCGCCTATCGGCCCAGCTGCCTCGACTGTTCGGCCTGCGTTTCGGTGCGTGTGGTGACGGGGGAGTTTGAAGCCAACTCCTCGCAAAAGAAGCTGCTGCGCCGCAATGCCGATCTGGAAGTGTCGGCCTGCCAGCCCTGGGCAACAGAAGAGCAGTTCGCGCTGCTGCGGCGCTATCTCGGCGCGCGTCATCCCGGTGGCGGCATGTCGCAGATGGATGACATCGACTATGCGGACATGGTGGAAACGACGCCTGTCGACACCAATGTCATCGAATATCGGGAGCCTTCGGTCGATGGAAAGCCCGGCCGCCTGATTGGTGCCTGCCTAACCGACCGGCAGGTGGATGGCCTGTCGATGATCTACAGCTTCTTTGATCCGGATCTGCCGTCACGGCCCGGCCTTGGTACATACATCATCCTCGACCACATCATGCGGTCAGCAGAGGCGGGCCTGCCTTATGTGTATCTCGGCTATTGGATCGCAGGCTCCCCCCGGATGGAGTATAAAACGCGCTTCCAGCCGCTCGAACGGCTCGGCCCGCAGGGCTGGGGCCGCTTTGAGGCGGAGGAAGCCAAGGAACGCGTTTTTCCGCCAGAACTCGCGCGGGTGATGATCGGGGCCTAGATCAACCCTGCCAATGGCGAAGACGGGTCAGCATACATGCGCCGTCCCATGCGTCCGGCCCGATAGGCGGCCCGACCGCTTTCCACCGCGAGCTTCATGGCATGCGCCATCAGGATCGGGTCTTTGGCTTCCGCAATGGCGGTGTTCATCAGCACGCCTTCACAACCCAATTCCATGGCAACGGCGGCATCAGACGCTGTGCCCACGCCTGCATCCACCAGCACAGGCACTTTCGCGCCTTCGATGATGAGGCGGATGGTGACGCGGTTCTGAATGCCAAGGCCGGAGCCAATGGGGGCGCCCAGCGGCATGATGGCGACGGCGCCCGCTTCTTCCAATTGCTTGGCGGCAATGGGATCGTCCACGCAATAGACCATCGGCTTGAAGCCCTCTTTGACCAGGACTTCGGTGGCCTTCAGCGTCTCACGCATGTCGGGATAGAGCGTGCGCGCCTCGCCCAGCACTTCCAGCTTCACCAGATCCCAGCCGCCCGCTTCGCGCGCCAGGCGCAGCGTGCGGATGGCATCATCGGCCGTAAAGCATCCTGCGGTGTTGGGCAGATAGGTGTATTTCTTCGGGTCTATAAAATCGGTCAGCATCGGCGCATTCGGGTCGGATACGTTCACGCGGCGGACGGCGACGGTGATGATCTCAGCACCCGACGCTTCAAGCGCGGCGGCGTTCTGGGCAAAATCCTTATACTTGCCGGTGCCGACGATCAGGCGGCTGGTGAAGGTGCGGCCCGCGACAGACCAGCTGTCGCTGTTCTCTGCGCCGCCACCGACGAAATGCACGATTTCCAATTGATCCCCTTCCCCCAATTGCACCTGATGCAGTGTTGAGCGCGGCACGATTTCCCGGTTACGTTCCACCGCGACCTTGGCCGGTTCCAGCCCAATTTCGGTCACGAGATCAGCGATAGATGCGCCAGCGCGCACCTGCCGCGGCTCTCCGTTCAACTGGATGGAAATCATATGGCCCGTCCGTTCTTTTGCCTTTTGCTGCCGGTCCATATAGGGGAGGAACCCAGCGTCGCAACCGCACATCATCCGGAGCCTGCCCGCATGGCCGAAAAGCCTGTTATCTATGTCCTGAATGGTCCCAACCTCAACCTGCTCGGCACACGCGAGCCGGAGATCTACGGCGCCGACACGCTGGACGATATTGCCGGGCGGCTGGAAGATCAGGCGCAGGCACTGGGCCTTGTGGTGGACGTCCGTCAGTCCAACCATGAAGGCCATCTGGTCGATTGGTTGCACGAAGCGCAGGCGATGGGCGCAAAGGCCGTTCTGCTGAATGCAGGCGCCTTCACGCACACATCGATTGCGCTGTACGACTCCATCAAGGCGATCAAGACACCGGTGATTGAGGTTCATTTGTCTAACCCGCACACGCGGGAAAGCTTCCGCCATAAGAGTTACGTTGGGGAAGCGGCGAAGGGGACCATCGCCGGATTTGGGGCGTTGAGCTATGCGCTCGCGCTGGACGCCGCCGCCAAGCTCTGACAAAGGGCGGCACAATATCACATCCTTTGGGGGTCAAATGGCTGAGAGAACAGGTACGATGCAGGTAGATATCAAGTTGGTCCGGCAATTGGCGGAACTGCTCAATGAAACCGGGCTGACCGAAATCGAAGTCGAAGACGATGATCGCAAGATCCGCGTCGCGCGAACTGTGCAGGCAGCTTCGGTTGCTGTTGCTGCCCCCGCGCCGGTCGCTGCCCCCGCTGCAGCGCCTGCGGCGGCTCCCCTCGCACCAACAGCGCCTGCCGATCACGCCGGCGCGCTTAAATCTCCGATGGTCGGCACCGTCTATCTTGCCGCCTCGCCAGAGGCCGCGCCCTTCGTTTCGGTGGGGGACACGGTCAAGGAAGGTGACACGATCGTTATCATCGAAGCGATGAAGGTCATGAACCCCATCACCGCCACCAAGGGCGGTAAGGTCACGCAGGTTCTGGTCGCCAACGGTCAGCCGGTCGAATATGACCAGCCGCTCGTCGTCATTGAATAACGGCGCTCCAGCATGACAATCGATAAGCTCCTGATCGCCAATCGCGGCGAGATCGCGCTGCGCATCCACCGCGCCGCACATGAAATGGGCATCAAGACAGTGGCCGTCCATTCGACGGCTGATGCCGATGCCATGCACGTGCGCTTGGCCGATGAAGCGATCTGCATTGGGCCGCCATCCGCCAAGGACAGCTATCTCAACGTCCCCGCGATCATTTCCGCCGCCGAAATCTCAGGCGCAGATGCCATCCACCCCGGCTATGGTTTCCTGTCGGAAAATGCGCGTTTTGCCGAGATTATCGAAGAGCATAAGCTGATTTTCGTCGGCCCGAAGCCGGAGCATATCCGCACGATGGGCGACAAGGTGATGGCCAAGAAGACGGCCGGTGCGCTCGGTCTGCCGCTCGTCCCCGGCTCTGACGGCGCCATTGACGATGTTGAAGAGGCCAAGCGCATTGCGCGTGGGGTCGGCTATCCCGTCATCATCAAGGCGGCATCGGGCGGCGGTGGCCGCGGCATGAAGGTCGTGTCGAACGAGGAAGAACTTGAGACCCAGATGCAGCAGGCCGGGACCGAGGCCAAGGCCGCTTTTGGGGACGCGACGGTCTATCTGGAAAAATATCTCGGCAATCCGCGCCACATTGAGTTTCAGGTGTTTGGCGATGGCAATGGCAATGCCATCCATCTGGGCGAACGCGACTGTTCGCTCCAGCGCCGTCACCAGAAGGTTCTGGAAGAAGCGCCGTCGCCCGTCATCACAGCCGAAGAGCGCGCACGTATGGGCGGCATCGTCGCCAAGGCGATGGCCGATATGGGCTATCGTGGTGCGGGCACCATCGAGTTCCTCTGGGAAAACGGTGAGTTCTATTTCATCGAAATGAACACGCGCATTCAGGTCGAACATCCGGTGACCGAGATGATCACCGGCTTTGACCTCGTGCGCGAACAGATCCGCGTGGCCGAAGGCAAGCCGCTCTCGGTCAAACAGGAAGATCTGGAATTTCGCGGCCATTCGATCGAATGTCGCATCAACGCGGAAGACCCGCGCACCTTTGCGCCGTCGCCCGGCACCATCAAGGCCTATCACCCGGCAGGTGGCATGCACGTCCGCGTCGATAGCGGGCTGTATGCGGGCTATAAGATCCCGCCTTATTATGACAGCATGATCGCCAAGTTGATCGTCTATGGTCGGACGCGTGAAAGCTGCATGATGCGCATGCGTCGTGCGCTTGAGGAAATGGTCGTTGACGGGGTGAAGACCAATATCCCGCTCCATCAGGATCTGTTGGCGCAACCCGATGTCATCGACGGCAACTATTCGATCAAATGGCTCGAAGAATGGCTCGCGGCGGAAGAGGCCAAGGGCTGATGCGCGTCTCCCGTCGGCATGTGCTGGCGGGAGGTTTGCTGCTGCCCTGGGCGGTGTCCTCAACGGCCCGCCCGACCAAGGACGCCCTTGCCGATCTGGAACGTCGTTCGGCCGGCCGGCTCGGCTTCTGTCTGCTCGATACCGGCACAGGGCGCGTCATGGGCCAACGTTTGGATGCCCGCTTTGCGATGTGCTCCACCTTCAAGCTGCCGCTTGCGGGGTGGGCACTGCATCTATCGGATCAGGGGAAGCTTCAGCTTGATGAGGTTCTGCCGTTGACAGAGCAGGATCGCGTCTCTCACGCGCCGGTCACAGGCCCGCTGATCGGCAAAGGCGGCATGACAATAGAGGCACTTGTCGAGGCCGCCCAAAAAACCAGTGACAATGTCGCGGCCAATGTCGTCCTGCGGCGGCTTGGAGGGCCAGCGGCCTTTACGGGTTGGTTGCGATCGATCGGGGATGCGACGACGCGGCTGGACCGATATGAGACTGAGCTCAATCTGGTGCCACCAGGCGATCATCGGGACACCTCAACACCGCGGGCCTTTGCCCGAACAGTTGCAAAGCTGACGACGGGCGGCGTCCTTTCCCCGTCCTCACGCCAGAAGCTCGTGCGTTGGACCGTGGAGACGGGCACAGGCCTGAAACGGTTACGCGCCGGTCTGCCGGACACATGGATCGCCGGTGATAAGACGGGCACCGCTTTTGCAGACGGCATGGCGCCCAAGGTGAACGACGTTGCCGTTGCCTGGCCGCCGGGGGCGGCGCCCATCGTCCTCAGCTGCTTTTTGGAGGGTCCCAAAGCGGGACAAGAAACTTCGTCCGAAATGGAAAAAATTCATGCCGAGGCCGTCAAGACCGCCTTGGAATCATTTCATTATGGCGTGAATCACCGAATCACACGTTCTTGATTCGGTGTGAGCCGTGGGCGAATTTCGGCCGTGTCGTGTTCATACAAGGGGCGTGGTAACTTGCTCATCGCCGGGTACGCCCAATTGAAAAGAAGGGCCCCGTGCCGAAGCGCGGAGCCCTTCACAAATTGCTGAATATCAAGCCTTTTAAGGCTTAACCGTTCTTCCAGCCGCCACCCATAAGCCAGTCCCAAAAACCTCTTTTGGTAGGCGCGGGGTACACTGCTTTCTTCGTCTTCATAAACTTTCCCCTTGTCACACACAGTCACCGGAAGAACCGATGACAAGGGGAGATTGGATTCAGCCAATATGGTTTACAAGAGTTTAATTATCTTAGGCGGCTTCAGGCCTCACCTGTCGGTCGACAAACTGGAAAAACTCCTCGCGCGGCATCGGGCGGGAAATGAAGAAACCCTGGGCCTTGTCGCAGCCCATGGATTTGAGCAGATCGAGTGTTTCGAGCGTCTCCACGCCTTCGGCCACCACGCTATGCCCAAGCGAGTGGGCGAGTTCTATGGTGGCATTGACGAGCACGCGGTCGCTGCGATTGTGATCCATGGCGGCCACAAATCCCCGGTCGATCTTGAGTTCAGTGGCTTTGATCGTCTTGAGATATTCAAGCGTGCAATAGCCCGTCCCATAATCGTCAATGGATACCGTCACCCCAAGCGCGGTCAGCGCGTTGACTGTCGCGTACATGTCCGCCTCATTCTCGACAGCCGCAGACTCCGTGATCTCGATGGTCAACATGGCTGCTTTTACCCGGTAGCGTCGCAGCGCTTCCTGCACTTTGCGGACAAAGTCCTTCCGGCTGAACATCTGGGCAGACAAATTGACGGCAACCCCCTGTCGGCCATGCGTCGCTGCAACCATCGCCAACGCCTGATCCAAAACAAAATAGGTCAGCTTATCGATGCGGCCATGCGCTTCGGCCACCGAGACAAATTCTTCTGGGGAGACGGAGCCTCGCTCCGGGTGTGTCCAGCGCACAAGCGCTTCGGCACCCGTCACCAGCCCTGTCCGCAGTTCAATTTGCGGCTGGTAGGCGACCCAGACTTCGCCGGTTTCGATGGCTGTATCAAGCCGACCGAGCAAAGACATATTCCACTCGGCCTCGTTGAGTCGGGCTGGATCATAATATTTCCAGCGGTGGCCAGCGGCAGCTGCTTCGTCCGCCGCGACCAGCGCACTTGCATAGCGGGACCCGAGATCCGCTGACGTGCCCGACTCAATGCCAAAGGCAATGGAGACGTCGACTTGCCAGTTGCCGACTGCGACGGGCATCAGGAAGAAGCTGTGGATTGCTTCCAACTGGTCCGACAACTCGTCATGTGCGACGCCGTTGGCAACCCAGCAAAAAATGCCACCATCGCCGTGATAAAGCGTAGACGCATTGCCCGCCTTTAGCCGCGCTGCGATCTGCGTTGCGAGAATATCCTCATTCTGGGCGAGGGCGGCAACAAGCTCCGCATAATTCTTGACACGGACGGCGACGACGGCGTCGCCGTCCGTGCCCTTACGCTCCTTCAGGGCAAGTAAGTTGGGCAGCTCCGTCAGCGGGTTCAAACGGGCATCGCCGCGACGGTAGCTGCGCCATGCCCGGATGACGAGGACGCAGGTGCATAGCAGCAAACCAGCTGCTGGGTTCAGATAGATGTTTCGAGTTTCAAGCAATATTGGGCCGAACAACAAGGCTCCGCTCGCAATCACGCCAACAGAAGCGGCAACGCGTCGACGGCCGAACCACAGAACTAGCGAGCACAGCCCCGCAAATACAAATCCCGGCGCCCAACCCAGATTGGTCTGGGGCCCGAGGCGCATGGTTTCAGCTGCGATCACGTGGATCAGGGCGGTAGGCAAAGGTTCACCGCCGGGGACATTTTCTGCAAAGCGGCCGGTGGAAACGAGCACCGTCTTGCCAGCGAGGGCGGCCCCAGCCGACCCGTCCATCACCTGCAATGCGCTGATCTGGGGGATCGAGCGCGGGTTAATGGAATAGTCGATGATGATGTCCGACCGGTTGTGCATCCGTTGGGCACCGGCCATTGCTGCCGCAAGGCTCGGAAACTCCTCGCCATCAGTCTTCATGCTGTACGAAGCTTGCCAAGCATGGCCAAAGCCGTTGAAGTACAATGGGATCCCCACTGTGGAGGCGACTTTATCGAAGATCATCGCCGGCTTCTGGAAGCTGCGCTCATGCGTCACAGGATCCTTATCGAAATTGGCGCCGATCAAGGGTTTCATCGACAGACGGGCAAAGGCCTTGGCCAGAGTGGCATCCATTTCCGCAGAGCCCGTTGGAACGAAGACGTGCTCAAAGGCCAATTGTTTGGCGCCCGCATCATCGATACGTTCAACAAGATCAGCCACCTTGTTGCGGGGCCAGGGCCATTCGCCATGGGCGGCGACGGTTGGGCCGTCGATGGTGACGACAACGATTTGCCCGCTAGCATCGTGCGCACGAACTTTGTTCCTGGCGACCCGCATCACATCATCCAGCGGCGACGATATCTCGAGCGTTCCAATAACCAGACATGCGACAAACGCCCATAAAAGCGGTCGGTTCCGCTTTCCGGTCAGGGTCGTCCAAAACTGTTTAACGAGGTGGAGCAATTGGGCCTCGGGTCATTTTGTTTGGACCAGATAAACCCAAAGTGGTTAATTTCCTGTTGTCCCATATTCGTCGATTATCGTGCCTAATCAATCCGTTTCGGGTCATTTTGGCGGTAAACCAAAAGGTCGACAGTTGCCGTCCTGAGGATGTTGATGCCGCAAATGTCTGGCCTTGCCAGACCCACCGGGTTTCGTGCATTTGTAGGGCTGCAGCGGCCGCTCGTCGCCAAGGGTAAATTGAAGATGATTTTTGTCCGGAACGCGTTTGTCTTGGTCCCCGCACTTCTTCTGGCAGGGACGGCCGCTTTTGCGCAGCAGGCGCCGAAGAATATACTTCCGCCTGCTGTTACACAGACCACTCCTGCACCCGCGCCGCTGCCTGCGCCGGCCCTGCCGCCTGCCGATGCGGCAGCGCTTGCCGAGATTGCCCCGCTTGCGCCGACTTGGTCACTTGCGGATGCAGGTAAGCTTCTGGGCATTGTCCGTACCGTCGCAAAGCGCGGGCTTATTGTTGCGGACTATGAACCCGATGCGCTTCAAGCGGCCATCACTGGCGGTGAAGGTGTGGCGTTGAACGATGTCGCGACGCGTGTTTTCACGCGGCTCGCAACAGACCTGCGTGACGGCCGGACCCCGCGCGCAGCGCGTGTGCAATGGTTGATCGTCGATAGTGATGCGGTCACCCTGCCGATTGACGCGGCGCTCACCAAAGCGCTGGCATCGCACGATATTGACGGCGCATTGACGGCGTTGGAGCCCAAGCATCCCGATTATGCCGCGCTGAAGGCGGAACTCGCAAAAACGCCTGCGTCGGACGCGGCGAAAATTGGTTTGTTGCGGGTGAATCTGGAACGCTGGCGGTGGATGCCGCAGATGCTCGGCGACAAGTATGTTTTGGCCAATGTGCCGGAATATATGGTGCGGGTGAACACCTATGGCCGCAACATCGCTGCCTATCGTGTCATCGTTGGCAAAAAGGATACGGCAACGCCGCAGCTGTCTGCCAAGGCCGTGGGCATTGTTGTGCATCCGCCTTGGATCTTGCCGCAGAGCATCATCCGGCAAGAGGTAGGACCGCTCATCGCGCGCAACCCTGCGGCGGCACGGGCACGCGGTTATGTCTGGACGGGGTCTGGTAAGACCCTTTCGGTCGTTCAGAAGCCCGGCCCGACGGCTGCGCTCGGCCAATTGAAGATCGACATGCCCAATGGCGAAGCCATTTTTCTGCACGATACGCCCAACAAGACGCTCTTTGCCAATAATCCGCGCGCCTATAGCCATGGCTGCTTGCGCACTGACCGTGCCTATGAACTTGGCATTCTCCTGAGCCTCATCCAGTCGGGTGAACGGCTGGATGATGTGACAGTGCGGGAACGCATCGCCGATGATCTCGTCACGCTGATCCGTGCCGGCAAGACGGAGAAATATCCGTTCAAGGAATCGATCCCCGTTCATATCGGCTATTTCACGATGGCCACCACAGGCGGCAAAGCGTTGCATAGCTTCCCTGATCTCTACGGTCGCGACGCGCCGGTGCTTGCCGCTTTTGCCCGTCCGCGGGTTGAGCCGGCGGCGGTGGCACCGGTTGTGGCACCGGCCCCGGTCGGCTGATCCGCGCAACGGGTTGATCGATAGAGTGTGTTTTCCATGGCGTGAATGGCGTCTGGAAGGGCCATTTGCGTCATCACTGCGTAACAAAGGAAGCTAGGCTGGCATTTTTGTTGCGAATCTGTTATACTCCGTCCCGACAGCGGGGTTCACCCGCACCCGGATAAAGTTGTCCAGACCAAAAGCCTTGCGCACCCTGCGTCGCCGTTCCGTCCGACGCGCGCATCCTGCGAGGTCTCAATGGACACATCGGTTGGAAAGGTCGCAGTAAATGTCTTCTAACGCATTGAATTTCGTCGTCGGCGATTACGTCGTTTACCCTAAGCATGGCGTTGGCCGCGTCGTGGAACTGCAGAGCTCTGAAATTGCCGGTATGAAGCTGGAACTCTATGTTCTGCGCTTTGAAAAGGAAAAGATGACGCTCCGTGTTCCAACGAACAAGGCGGAAAGCGTCGGCATGCGCAAGCTGTCCTCCGACAAGCAGATGAACGAGGCGCTCATCACCCTGAAGGGTAAGCCCAAGGTCAAGCGCACCATGTGGTCGCGTCGCGCGCAGGAATATGAAGCGAAGATCAACTCGGGCGACCTCGTGTCGATTGCCGAAGTGGTCCGCGACCTGTTCCGTCCCGAAGACGCGCCGGAACAGAGCTATTCCGAACGCCAGATCTTTGAAGGCGCAACAAGCCGCCTCGCCCGTGAGCTTGCGGCCATGGAACAGACCGATGAAAAGGCAGCTGCCGTCAAGATCATTGAGATCCTGAAGAAGGCAGCCCCGCAATATCAAAAGGTTGCGGCCGAAGCCTAAGCTTCGCGGTCCAAGGATCCCGATGAACAAAAGGGCGGTCAGTTTGGCCGCCCTTTTTGTTTGACGTATCGGCCTGCTTGTGTGTATTATTATAGTAATACAGCTGAGGAGGCACGATCATGCGGAACGGAATTCTGGTGAGCCTTTTGGCCGTGACCCTCACACTTGGCGGGTGCGGACGTAGTCAGGCCGAACAAGGCCGGGATGAGACGCGGACATTCGCCCTGAAGGACTTTGATCAAGTCACGCTCAGCGGCGCGGACGATGTGAATGTCATTTACGGGCGGGACTTTGCTGTGGCCGCAACCGGCGCCCCCGCTGCGCTGGACCGGCTGGATATCCGCACCGAAGGGGCGGCCCTCATCATTGCCCAAAAGGAAGACAAGGGCTGGCAGATCGGTTGGGACCGGAAAGACACGTCAGCGCTGGTTACGGTCACGCTGCCCATGATCCGGGCGGCGACCTTGTCGGGTGCGGGTGACCTAAACGTCTCCAGTGCGACACCGGAAGACACCTTTGCCGCCCGCCTGTCGGGTTCTGGCAACATGACGGTGGCCAACAGCCGCGCAAAAGCGGTGGACCTGACCCTGACCGGGGCTGGCAATATGAAGCTTCGCGGTGTCGCTGACACTGTGAAGGCGCAATTGACGGGATCGGGCAGCATTGACGCTGTGGCGCTGACCGCGCGTGACGTGACGGTGGGCCTCACAGGGGCCGGAAACATCTCTGCCAGCGCCAGCGAGCTTGCGACAGGGACGCTGTCAGGTGTCGGCAATGTCGATGTCGTCGGGCCCGCACGGTGTGCCGTCCGCAAGACAGGCGTCGGCGATGTCCGCTGCGGTGTTGCGCGGGAATAGGGATCGCTTGCTCCTGTCGGCGGCAGGTTCCATACCCCCGGTATGAACCGAGCCCTTCCCCTCGCCGTCCTTGCCCTCCTCGCAGGGTTCGCCGTGCCGGTAGAGGCCAGCGCTGCGGAGCGGACCTTTTCAATCTCCGACTTTCAACGCATCCGCGTGATCGGGCCGTTCCGGGTTGACGTCATTGCGGACCGGCTGACCACCGTGCGCGGCAAGGGCAGCAATGACGCGCTTGATCGGGTGCGGCTTGATGTGCAGGGCCAGACCTTGTTCGTTCGGCTGGACCGCACCAACTTTGGCGGCGCTGAAGATAAGGGGCTACCAGCCGTCATCACCATCCGCGCGCCTGCGCTGAAAGAGGCATCACTGGCGGGCAGCGGCGCGCTCTCGCTGACGGGAATGAAGGGCCTGCGGGTCGCCGTTGTCGTGGAAGGCTCGGGTAGCCTGTCCGCCACCAATATTCAGGCCGACAGGATGGACATTGGCGTGGTTGGCACAGGCACAGTGACGTTGTCTGGAAAGGCGCGCAACGCCACGATCACCGGTCGTGGCGCAGGGTCTGTGAAGGGCGGCGCCCTCTCCGTCGATGATCTTGCTGTCACATGGGAAAGCGCCGGCGACGCTGATCTGGCGGCCACGCGTACGGCAAAGATCACCTCTACTGGCACCGGCAATGTCCTTGTGTCGGGAAAGCCCGCTTGCACCGTAAACAATGGTGGCAACGGACAGGTCACCTGCGGGAAATAACGTCCGCCGATGGGAGGCTCTTCCTCAAATCAGCGACAAATCCGCCAATTCACTCAGCAATGTCGGTGGCAGGTCTGACACATCCTCACCCTCGCTGACGCTGCCAAGATCAGACGGCACATCCTTATCTTCCAGATAGCGCCAGCCCTGATGCGCGCGGCGGGGCATCGGATTGACGGGGATGACCTTGGCTTCCAGCACGATGTTCACGCGGCCTTCCGGCGTATCTTCAAATCCCAAAACGCGGGCGCGGCCCACCAATTGGTGCTTGATGATCCAGTAGAGCGAGCCGCCCTCCAGAATCTCGGCATGGCGCTTAGGCAGATAGCGCGTGGTGAGGCGCACGGCGTCGCCTGTGCGGTTCGCTTCGATGCGGTTGACGAGATCAGCAAAGGCGGCGGCGCCAAAGGCCACCCGCGATAAATGGAGTGGCATTAGCCGACCAGTCCGGTCGCGGCGGCCAGCCCCAGAAACGCCAGAAAGCCCATCGAATCGGTGATCATCGTCACAAAGATGGACGAGGCGACGGCCGGGTCGACATCCATTCGGTCCAGCAGGACAGGCACGAACACACCGGCCAGACCCGCAATCACGATATTGGTCAGCATGGCCGCGGCAATCACCCCGCCCAGCTGCATGTTGCCAAGGAAGAAGGCGACGCCGACCCCCATGACGAGGGCGACCGTCAGGCCATTGAGGATCGCGACGCGGATTTCACGCAATATGGTGCGCCAGGTATTGGATCGGGTCAGTTCGTTGGTGGCAATAGCCCGCACCGCGACGGCCATCGTCTGAGTACCGGCATTGCCGCCGACACCCGCGACCATCGGCATGAGTGCGGCCAGCACGGCCATCTTCTCAATCGTGCCTTCGAAGAAATTGATGATCGTCGCAGCGGACAGTGCTGTGATGAGATTGGCGAGCAGCCAGCGGACGCGCGTTTTGTAGCTGTCGAAGATCGGCTCGTGAATGTCACCTTCACCGGCGCCGGAGAGCTTGAGGATATCCTCGCTCGCCTCTTCCTGAATGATGTGGACGATGTCATCGACCGTGATCATCCCGACCAGACGGCCGGACGGGTCCACGACGGCGGCCGAAATCAGGCCATATTTCTGGAACCGCAGCGCGACCTCTTCCTGATCCATCTCGACCGGGATCAGCGTCTGTTCCCGCTTCATGACGTCGGCCATGCTGACGGCGCGCGGTGTGCGCAGCACCCAGCTGAGATGGCAGGTGCCGACCGGGCGGTGCTGCGGATCAACGACGAAGACTTCCCAGAAATCAGTCGTCAGATCCTGATTTTCGCGCAGATAATCGATGACCTGCCCGACTGTCCAATGCTCGGGCACCGCAATCAGCTCGCGCTGCATCAGGCGGCCGGCGGACTCTTCCGGGTAAGAGAGCGCCTCTTCAATGGCGGCACGGTCATCGGGCGCGAGCGCTCGAAGAACGGCACGCTGGTCGTCCTCCTCCATGTCCTCGATAATGGCGACGGCGTCGTCGGTATCGAGTTCGGCGGCAATGTCGGCCACCTGCTCGGGCGCCAGATCGTCGATTAGGTCCTCACGGACGTAATCGTTCATTTCCGCAATGACTTCGGCGTCAATCAGGTCAGACAGGGCCCGCACCAAAGCCCGGCGGTCATCGGCAGGTGTCTGTTCGATCAAGTCGGCGATGTCAGCCGGGTGGAGCGGGGCGACAAGCGTGCGTGCGCCATCATCGTCGCCATCGTCGACGGCGGCGAGAACGTCGCGCACAAATTCCCGCTTCAGATGGTCGTCTTCGTCCAGCTGATTTGCGACCACGAGGTCGGCGGTGCGGGTGATGTCGGTTTCGCTCATCGTCCCTTCCGTCAGGCTGGCGTTCAACGTTGCGTGGTTAGGCGCGCTGATTCAGCATGGCAAGCTTTGCCTTCCATCCCGCCAAAGCGTTGCTAGATTGGGAAGATGACAGACACATTTCTCCTTTCCGTGCTCGACCAGTCTCCGATTGAGGAAGGCCACACGGCCTCCGACGCGCTGCACAACACGATTGATCTTGCCCAGACCTGCGAGGCGGCCGGATATCACCGCTATTGGCTGGCAGAACACCACGCGTCGCCGGGTCTTGCCGGGTGCGCGCCCGAAGTGCTGATGGGCCCGGTGGCGCTCGCCACGCACCGCATCCGTCTTGGGTCAGGCGGCATCATGCTGCCGCATTATTCCCCGTTCAAGGTTGCCGAGACCTTCAAACTCCTCGCCGCCTTGGCGCCGGACCGAATCGACCTGGGGCTAGGGCGTGCGCCGGGCACCGATGGGCGGACATCCTATGCGCTCCAGCGGGATCGGTCCCGCCGGATGCCGGTGGATGATTTCCCACAGAATCTGGCGGAGGTTCTCGCCTATCTTGGCAATGGCCTGCCCGAGGATCACCCCTTTGCCAGCCTGAAAGACACGCTGCCCACCGGCGGCGGCACGGTGGAGCCCTGGTTGCTCGGCTCATCCATCGAGAGTGCGGCCTGGGCGGCAGAGGTTGGCCTGCCCTACTGCATTGCCGACTTCATCAACTCAGACGGTCTGCCGCAGGCCGAGCTGTATAAGCGCCACTTCCGTCCGTCACGTTGGCTGGATAAGCCTTATCTGATGGTCGCAAGCTGGGCGATTGCAGCGCCCTCGCGCGCTGAGGCAGAGCGGCTGGCCGTTCCGGCGCGTATGATGTTCCACCATCTTGTGCGTGGCGAACTGATTCCCGTCCCGTCGGTTGAAAAGGCCGAAAACTGGGCCGCAACCGTGGTCGACGCGCCACAGCGCAACCGGCGGTCGATCCTGGGCAGCCCGTCTGAGGTGAAGGCGCAGGTGGATGAGGCAGCGGCATTCTATGGCGCGGATGAAATGATGCTCGTCAACATCATGCCCGATCATGAGGCCCGTAAGCGCAGCTATCGCTTGATCGCCGCCGAATATGGGTTGGCATCCCCTGCCCAAGCCGCGTAGGGGCGGGCGCAGTTTTTCATCAGCAGAAAGTCCAGCCATGGCCGATACACTGACCTTTACTCTCGAAACCGGTGACGTTGTCATCCAGTTGCGTCCTGATCTGGCCCCCGGCCATGTGGCCCGCATTGCGGAACTGGCGCAGGCCGGCTTTTACGATGGCGTGGTTTTCCACCGCGTCATCCCCGGCTTCATGGCACAGGGCGGCGATCCGACCGGCACCGGCATGGGCGGTTCGGACAAGCCTGACCTTGCAGCAGAATTCAACGCAGAGCCGCACGTTCGCGGCGTTTGCTCCATGGCCCGTTCGTCAAACCCGAACAGCGCCAACAGCCAGTTCTTCATCTGCTTTGACGATGCCCGCTTCCTCGACCGTCAGTACACGGTTTGGGGTCAGGTCACGTCGGGCATGGAACATGTCGACGCCCTGCCAAAGGGTGAGCCGCCGGCGAAGCCCGGCAAGATCGTCAAAGCGACGGTCGCCTAATCAGCCTCATAAAGATTGACCAGCCAGTCGCGGAACAACCGCACTGGCTGGCTTTCCAGCGCGCGGGGCCGGCAGGCGAACCAGTAGCTGTACGGGCTGCGCACTTCGATGTCGGCAAACATCCGGACGAGCCGTTCGTCGGAATAATCGGCGAGCAAATTCTGATGGAGGAAGGCGATGCCCATGCCTTGGGCCGCCGCCTCCAGCATCAGCTGGCCTGAATCGTAATAGTCGATCGCGGCAGGCTCGAGATCGGGCAGGCCGACCGCTTCGCGCCAAGCGTCGAAGGTTTCTTCCAACTCGCGGTGAATCATCACCGTCATCTCAGCCACCTGTTCCGGGCGGGTGATCGCGTGCGGGCCCTGCACAAGCCGCCGTGCGCCGACGGTGTAAATATTGTCGCGATAAATGCGGACGCCGAAAAGTGCAGGGTCTAACTCCCCGGCCAAAGCGATGGCGCAGTCCAGCCCGTCGCCAAGTCGGGACAGGGCATGGGCGGCGGTATCCAGATCGATATGGAGCTGGGGATGGACCTTCCGCATCGCCGGGAAGTGCGGGATCAGCCGTTGCGATGCAAAAAGCGACGGCACGCCCAGCCGTAACCGCATGACATGGTCGCGCGACGTCATTGTCTCGATCGCGTCCCCCAGCATCTCAATCGGTTGCACGACAAGGGCCATCAGCTCTTCGCCATCGTCATTCAGGCGGATCGACTGGTGCCCCCGCTCGAACAGCGCGCGACCAACAAAGGCCTCTAGCGATTGGATCCTGCGGCTTAAGGCAGGTGATGACAGGGAAAGCTCTTCGGCCGCGGCCTTGATCGACCCGAGACGGGCCACTTGGACAAAGGCTTCAATGGCAGCAAGGGAGGGGAGGCGGCGCATGACCTCTTCATATAGGACGATTGCATAAACTGCAATCATGGTTTTTCATTTCGCATTTGCACAATAATTGGGTGCAGTGCACATAGAGGGTGCCTTTCAGGCATCCTCTCCTATACAAACTTTCATAGGCCAGTCCTTCGGGGCTGGCCTTCTTTTTTGTGTCCGCAAGGAGTGGCGCTTTGCTGGCGATTCGCGTTCTTCTTGGGATTTTCCCTGAAACAGCTCGGTCTGGCTTAAGGATGCCGGGCGCCGCTATCACGTCCACACCCTCGGGGCTGCCCGTGTCCTGCACCTGATTTGCGCTCTGACCTCAGCCAAAGGCGGCGGGCTGCATCGCTTTCGCACCTGCACAAAAGGGAAGTCTGCACCTCCCGCTTCACCGCTCCCGCGTCGGAGATCCCAATGGTTCCAATGGCTTGATCCGCGCCAAGACGTAAAAGATCAGCAGCACCAGAATCACCGCGGATAGGTAATAAGGGAGCGGTCCCCAGATCTCATAGAGCCCGACACCGATCGACGGCCCGAGCACAAAGGCCGCGCCGTTGACGGAGGTCACGCGTCCAGCGACTGCGCCTTGGAGTTTTCGGTCGACGGCGAGCGAGGCACCTGCGGTAAACGCAGGTCGGGTGAAGCCGAAGCCGACGCACGCAATCGCATAGGCCGTCGCGATCCCGTAGAGTGAAGACGCTGTGCCGGTGAGCGCTGAGCCGACCGCCGCGACGGCCAGACCCAGAACAACCATCTTGCGCGGTTCCAGATTGAACAGCGGAATCAGCCCCCATTGCACCAAAAGGGCCGCGCCGGCGCCGATCATCAGGACGATGCCAATGGCCTGCTGCGAATCGGCCAGCGGCAGTTGCAGTCGGTCAATGACCAGAAAGCCGACCGCCTGCCCGGTCATCGCCTGCGCATGGCCCATGACAAGGCCGAGCAGCATCCAGGGCCAGATCCGCGGATCCCGCAAGGCCAAAGGCTTGGACTGGGGGGATGTCGCTGCCGTCACACTGCCGCCTGTCGGCGCGCCGCCGATAGATGGATAGCTGACCGCCGCGCCATGCCCGGCATCGGTCGGCAAATCATCCCGCAGATAACGGTAGACAAAGAACAGCACGACAGACCCAAAGATCGCGAAGATGAAGGCGGGGCCGGCAAGCCCAACCACCGGCAGGCCAACGAGCCAGGGCGCGGCGGCCGGTCCGAGGATGGTGCCAAGCCCAAAAGCGGAGCCAAGCATGGTGAGCGCCTTGGTGCGTTCCTTACGCGACGTGCGCAACGCGACCATGGCCTGCGCGGCGGGCGGGGCTGCGGCGCCAAAGATGCCGTACAGCATACGTGCGGCGATGAAGGCGATCATCGTCACAACTGGCCCCAGCACCTTGTGCAGGCCGAGCGTCAGAACAATCCCGCACAGACCAACCGATGAGACAAAGCCGACCAGCCCGAGCATGACCATCTCCCGCCGGCCGTCCCTATCGGACCGGCGCGCCCATTTGGGTGCGGAGAACACCCAGATGGCCGCGGACACCGAAAAGGCCGCTGCGATGACGCTGTCCGGCACACCAATTGTGCGACCCAGAGTGGGCAATACGGATTGCAGCGCCGTGTTCCCGGCCCCTGTGATGAGCATGACAAGGAACAGCAGCGTAAAATCGCGGTTATTCTGACGCGCATCAGCCATTGGCGGGCGCCTTTGACCAAGCATAAGCACGTTCCACGCGGGCCACTTCAAGACGGTAGGAGGAATACCAATGCGCGCGGCCCTGTTCTCGGATGGCTGCGTGTTCCGGGTGGTCGCGCCACATCATGGCGGCGGCATCATCCGCCCAATAGCTGACTGTAATGCCAAAGCCATCGGCACCGCGGGTGGACATTATCCCGCGATAGCCGGGCTGGCGCTCCGCAAGCGCCGCCATGGCCTGAGCGGCTCTTTCATAGCCGTCCTGATCAAATTCGGTGCGCGTCGCTGCAAAAATGACGGCGATGTCGCCCTTACGGTCGCTTCCCATGGGATGCAGATACCTACCGCTTGTCGCCTGCGTAACCCCCTTATTGGCCCATATGGGTTGAAAGCCCTTCGGCAATCTGCAAACTGGTGCCAAGTAATTCTGAGGAGTACCCAGCCCATATGACAAGTAGCCGCGTTGCCGCGTCCCGGTGGTTGCAGAAGAAGCCATGGGGCCCTTGGGCTATGTTCTTTTGTGGGTTCCTTAAAAACCCCGTCATGGTAGGGTCGATCATTCCGTCAAGCGACGCGCTGGTTGCCCATATGTTGAGCCGGGTCGATTGGACGACATGTAAACTCTTTGTCGAATATGGTCCCGGTGTAGGTACTTTCAGCCAACAGATTTTAAAAAACCTTTCTCCTGAAGCAACTTACGTCGCCATCGACCTGAATAAGGACTTTGTCGATTTCCTGTCCGCCACCATCAAGGACAGCCGATTTCGACCGATCCACGGGTCCGCCGCCGATGTTGAACAGATTGTGCGGGACAGCGGATACGCCCATGCAGACTATGTTTTGTCGGGGCTTCCCTTCTCAACCTTACCGGCCGGCATAGGGGCTGCCATCGCTGCGGCGACGGCCCGCGTGCTGAGGCCCGGCGGTGCGTTTCTTGTATATCAGTATCGCGCGAAGGTTCGGGATTTTCTGGCACCCCATTTTCCGCGCATCGACAAGGCCACTGAATATTGGAATATTCCGCCCTGCTTTCTTTTCTGGGCTTGGAAGCCTGACGTCAAATAACCTTGCCAGCCCGGCGTCGGCCCGATAGCGGGCGCGCAACCGCCATCCATTCTCGCTAATCCTTTGGGGAAAAATCTGTGACCGCTGCCTCTCTTGATGTTGTTGCCGTGGGCAACGCGATTGTCGACATTATCGCTGCGGCTGATGACGCACTGATTGATGCAGAAGGCCTGACCAAGGGCGGCATGCAGCTCGTCGATGCCGCGCGTGCCGATGTGCTGTACGGCAAAATGGGCACAGCCCATGAAATCTCGGGCGGTTCGGCTGCCAATACGATTGCCGGCATGGCAGCACTAGGCCGGAAATGCGGCTTTATCGGCCAAGTGGCGGATGACCAGTTCGGCAAGGTTTTCAGCCATGACATCCGGGCGATCGGTGTCGACTTTACAACACCGATGCGGGGCGAAGAGCCGCCGACGGCCCAGTGCCTCATCTTCGTGACGCCCGATGGGCAGCGCACGATGAATACCTTCCTTGGCGCGTCGCAATATTTGCCGGCAAGGGCGCTCGACAAAGTGATGATTGAACGGGCCGCCGTGTTGTACCTTGAAGGCTATCTCTGGGATCCGGAAGAGCCGCGCGCTGCGATGCGTGAGGCGATTGCGATCGCCAAAAATGCGGGTCGTAAGGTGGCCTTCACTTTATCAGACAACTTCGTCATTTCGCGCCATGGCGACGATTTTCGCGCGCTCTTGAATGCCGGTGACATCGACATCCTGTTCGCAAATGAGGGCGAAATCTGCACGTTGATGGACACAGAGGATTTCGAAGCGGCCGTGGCCGCGGCCGCCCCTCTCGCCCAGACGCTGGTCGTGACCCGCAGCGAGAAGGGCGCGATTGCGATCCAGAACGGCGTGCGGGCTGAAGTGGCGGCAGAACCGGTGGACAAGGTGGTCGATACCACAGGCGCGGGCGACTTGTTTGCCGCCGGCTTCTTGGCTGGGCAAGCCGAAGGCCGCAGCTTGGCGGATAGCCTCATCATGGGCTCAGTCTGTGCTGCAGAAATCATCTCGCATTATGGCCCGCGCCCGGAAGCTGATCTGAAGGCGCTTGTTGCCGCGCGTTTGGGCTGAACGACCTTTGTCATTCCCGCGAAAGCGGGAATGACAGTTTACGCTTTCGGCGCACCTGATCCAAAAAAAGGGGAGGCCAAAGCCTCCCCCCAGTTCCCCCTCCTGATTGCGACCCAGGAGCTGTGTATTCATGTGATTAGCTGATCGGCGGCACACTCGTCGGCGGGGCGTCTGCGTCCGCCTCATGCACTTCGACATGGCCACGACCCACATGGCTGCGCTTGCGGCTATAGGCGTAGTAGACAACCAACCCGATCGCGGCCCAGATCACGAACATCATCTTGGTGTCGTGGCCAAGGCTGTAGAAGAGATAGGCGCAGCCCGCGATCGCCACCGGTGCCGTCACGATGATGGCGGGTGTGCGGAACGGACGATGCCGACCGGGATCTGTACGACGCAGCACCAGCACGGCAATCGACACCGCGGCAAAGGCGAACAACGTGCCCGAGTTGGAGATGTCAGCGAGCTTACCTACCGGGAAGAACGCAGCGAACATCGCCACGAAAATGCCCGTCAGGATGGTGATGACGTGCGGCGTGTGGAACTTCGGGTGAACCTTTGAGAACACCGCGGGCAGCAGACCATCGCGGCTCATGACGAAGAAGATGCGGGTCTGGCCAAACATCATCATCAAAATGACCGACGGCAAGGCGAGACCAGCTGCAAGGCCAATCAGATTGCCGATCTGCGGCCAGCCGATTTCACGCAGCGTCCACGCCAGCGCTTCCTTCGAACAGACCACTTGTTCCGAACCGGCTGCTGCCAGTGCCGCGCAACGTTGCGACAGTTCTGCAGACCCCGGTGCCAGCGCGACACCGCCCTGCGCGATTGCAATGCCCGTATCGGTCACCGGCTGGGCGCCGACACTGCCGATCACACCGGCTGCAACGAGCAGGTAGAAAATGGTGCAGACACCCAAGCTGCCGATGAGGCCAATTGGCATGTTACGCTGTGGGTTTTTGGTTTCTTCAGCCGCCGTTGAAACAGCATCAAAGCCGACATAGGCGAAGAAGATGGACGCCGCCGCTGCCGACACACCGGCAAAGCCGAGCGGCGAAAACGGTTCGAAGTTTTCCATATTCATTACGGGAACGGCCAGCACGATGAACAATGTCAGCGCAGCAACCTTAATCGCAACGAGGATGGAATTGACGAAGGCGCTTTCTTTGGTGCCAATCACCAGCAGCCAAGTCACCAAACCTGCGATCAACATCGCGGGCAGGTTGATCATGCCGCCATCATATGGCCCGAGCACAAGCATATCAGGGATGTCGATGCTGAACGCATTTTCAATCAGCCCGACAACATAGCCGGACCATCCGACGGACACGGCCCCTGCGGCCACCGCATATTCCAAGATGAGCGCCCAGCCGACCATCCAGGCGATCAGTTCGCCCATCACGGCATAGCTATAGGTATAGGCAGACCCGGACACCGGGACCATGGCTGCCATTTCGGCGTAACAAAGGGCGGCTACAGCGCAGACGAAGCCCGCGATGATGAAGCTGAGCATCATGCCCGGCCCAGCCTTTTGTGCGGCTTCGGCGGTTAAAACGAAAATGCCGGTGCCGATAACGGCGCCGATTCCGAGCATGGTTAGCTGGAAAGCGCCCAGTGACCGATGCAGCGACTTCTTTTCAGCAGTCGCCAAAATCGCATCAAGCGGTTTGACGCGGTCGAACAACATGAATGTCTCCCCAAGACTTTGGTTCTTGGGATAGGCAACCTAAGGGCTAATCATCATCGCGCAACAAAATATCAGCGCGGAAGCATGGCGCCGAGCTGTTTTCCACCGAAAATATGCACATGGAGGTGTGGGACCTCCTGATGGCCGTGCCCGCCGATGTTCGCGAGCAGGCGATAGCCGGGGGCCGGCAGGCCCAATTGACGTGCAACCTCACCCACGGCGCGGATGAAACCGGCAATTTCTTCGTCGCTTGCTTTGGCCGAAAAATCATCCCAGCTCACATAAGCGCCTTTGGGAATGACCAGGACGTGGACCGGCGCTTGCGGGTTGATGTCATGAAAGGCGAGCGCGAATTCATTTTCGAACACAGTCCTGTTGGGGATTTCCCCGCGCAGGATTTTGGCGAAAACATTCTGGTCATCATAAGGCGCAAGCGCATCAATCGGCACGGGCTATTCCTTTCGGGACGCTTTTTCGGCGATACCTGACACGCCTTCGCGGGCATCGAGCTCAGCCAGAACATCGGAGAGTGGCACGCCGCTGTCAGCCAACAGGACGAGCAGGTGGAACAGCAGATCGGCCGCTTCCCCGGTCAGCGCTTTGGCATCTTCGGTGAGGGCGGCGATGATGGTTTCTGTCGCCTCTTCGCCAACCTTTTGCGCAATCTTGCCCCGGCCCTTAGCGGTCAGCCGGGCGACATAGGATGAGTCCGGGTCCGCGCTGCGACGCGCCTGAATGGTGCTTTCCAGCCTGAAGAGTGTGTCCGCCATGGCACCGGCATTGCGCGGGCGGCCCGGTCACGTCAAGACTTTGGGTCGCGTCAAGCCTTGGGGTCATCGCCCTGTTTGCGGGACCGGCTGCCCCGATGTCCAATCAGGACGCCGGCAATGCCGAGCAAAAGGATGGCGATTTCCTCACCGCGGAAGACACGAACAGGCGGCTCCGTCTGGGGAACCATGGCCGCCAGGGCGGGCGCGGACGCCGCCAGTGCCAATGCTGTAAGTAAAATCCGAAATGAAGCAATGCGCACAGGATAACCCTCGATTCGGCGGAACCGCCAAAGGCTGGTTAACAAGATATGGAGGGTTTTGCCGCCAAATTGGTGGTTAATGGCGGACGGGCTTGAGTCTGATGGTTAACGGCTCAGCGGGGTGCGGACCGGTATTCCGGCGGCGGCGAGGGCATGATGGGCGTCGCTGATCGTCGCTTCGCCAAAGTGGAAGATGGAGGCGGCGAGCACGGCACTTGCATGGCCCTTTGTGACGCCTTCGACGAGATGCGCGAGGCCGCCGACGCCGCCAGAGGCCACAACCGGCACCGCCACGGCATCTGCAATGGTGCGTATCAGGTCGAGATCATATCCGTCGCGCGTGCCGTCCCGGTCCATTGAGGTGACGAGGATTTCGCCTGCGCCCAGTTCGGCAAGGCGGATCGCATGGTCAACCGCATTAATGCCGGTGGGGCGACGGCCGCCATGAGTATAGACTTCCCAATGATCGCCATTGTGACGTGCATCGACGCTGGCCACGACGCACTGGCTGCCAAAGCGGCTCGCGATATCGGCAACAACTTCGGGCCGCGTGACGGCCGCGGAATTGACCGCCACCTTGTCTGCGCCAGCCAGAAGGAGCGCCCGGGCGTCTTCATGCGTGCGTACGCCGCCACCGACCGTAAGCGGCATGAAGCAGACTTCGGCTGTGCGGGCGACGACATCAAGGATGGTGTCGCGGCCTTCATGGCTGGCGGTGATGTCAAGAAAGCAGAGTTCATCCGCGCCTGCCGCATCATAAGCGCGCGCAGCTTCGACAGGGTCCCCCGCATCGATCAGATCGACAAAGTTCACGCCCTTGACCACGCGGCCATTGGCGACGTCGAGGCAGGGGATGACACGAATGCGGACGGTCATGCGTTGGCCAATGCAATCGCCGTCGCGAGGTCGAGCCGCCCGTCATAGAGCGCGCGACCGGTGATGACGCCTTCGATGCCGTCAACGGCGTGGATGGCGAGCATGCGGATGTCGCCGATTCCTGCCACACCGCCCGATGCAATCACCGGAATGTCGGTTGCGCGCGCCAGATCAACGGTCGCCTGCACATTGCAGCCTTTCAGCATGCCATCGCGCCCGACATCGGTGAAGAGCAGCGCTGCAACGCCTGCATCTTCAAAACGGCGGGCCAGATCGAGCACTTCCATGTCCGACTTTTCGGCCCAGCCATCGGTGGCCACAAAGCCGTCGCGGGCGTCAACCGCCACAACAATGCCGCCCGGAAAATCGCGGGCTACTTCCTTCACAAAGTCTGGGTCCTTCAGCGCGGCCGTCCCGATGACGATGCGCGATACCCCGAGGTCAAACCAGCGTTCCACCGATGCGCGGTTGCGGATTCCCCCGCCCAATTGAACATGGCCGGGGAAGGTGCGGACGATGCTTTCGACCGCGTCGGCATTGACGGCATGTCCTGCAAAGCTGCCGTCCAGATCGACCACATGAAGGTGCTGCGCCCCGGCTTCGGCAAAGAGCATGGCCTGTGCGGCGGGGTCATCCCCATAGACCGTTGCGCGGTCCATATCACCTTCTGCCAGCCGGACGACCTGTCCGCCTTTGAGATCGATGGCCGGGAAAACGATGAGGCTCATGGACGCCACTCCAGAAAACGGGAGAGAAGGGAAAGGCCGAAGCGCTGGCTCTTTTCCGGATGAAACTGCACACCGACGCGATTGTCGCGCCCGATGGCGGCGACCACTGGGCCACCATGGCTGGTCGTTGCCAACACATCGTCCCCGTCAAAGGCATAGCTGTGCAGAAAGTACGCCTCGCCCGCCTCAATCAGCGGGTGTGGGGCTGTTGGGACGACATCGTTCCAGCCCATATGCGGAATTTTGACCGTCGCGTCGGTGGTTTCAATCAGGCGCACAGTGCCTTTGACCCAGCCGAGCCCTGCATGACGGCCATGTTCTTCGCCTGCCTCGGCCATCAACTGCATGCCGACGCAAATGCCCAGAAAAGGCTTGGCACCGGGGCCGGTCGCTTCATTCAGGGCGTCGACCATGCCGGGAATGGCGGACAGCGCACCCATGCAATGGGCGAACGCGCCGACGCCGGGCAGAACAATCCGGTCGGCAGACAGGACCTCAGCGGGATCGTTGGTCACGCACATGTTTTCGGCGCCTGCTGCCTTCAGCGCATTTTTAACCGATTGAAGATTGCCCGCGCCGTAATCAATCAGCGCGACCGGGCCGGTCACAGCATTCCCTTGGTCGATGGGATCGAATCGGCTTTGCGCGGATCAATCTCCACCGCGACGCGCAGCGCACGCGCCAGTGCCTTATAGCAGCTTTCCACGATGTGATGGTTGTTGCTGCCATAGAGGTTCTCGACATGGAGCGTGATGCCCGCCGCTTGGGCAAAGCTGTGGAACCAATGTTCGATCAGCTCGGTGTCCCATTCGCCCAGACGCGGCATGCTAAAGTCGGCTTTGAAGACGAGCCAGGGCCGCCCCGAAATGTCGAGCGCACAGCGCGTCAGCGTTTCGTCCATCGGCGCATAAGCATGGCCGTAGCGCGTGATGCCCTTCTTATCGCCCAAGGCTTTGGCCAGCGCTTCGCCAATGGCGATGCCGGTGTCTTCGGTCGTGTGATGCTGGTCGACGTGGAGGTCGCCCTTGGTCAAGACTTTCAGATCGATGAGCGAATGACGCGACAGTTGCTCAAGCATGTGATCGAGGAATCCGATGCCTGTCGACACCTCATAGATGCCGGTGCCGTCAAGGTTGACCTCGACATTGATCGACGTTTCGCTCGTCTGGCGCTGAACCGTGGCTGTTCGCATGGCTTGCGCCTATAGCGCGATGGGCCGCGCGTGCAACCGCTTGACCGAAACTGCCCAAGCGTCCAACGTCGATTTACGATGAGTGACGATATGCCCGACAGCCTGATTCCCTATGACGACATTGTGCAGGAGGCTCTCCGTGCGGTCGTCGGCCGTGTGCTCGGCGGGATCAATTCGAATGAAGATCTGCCCGGCGGGCATCATTTCTACATCACGTTCAAAACCTCCGCGCCCGGCGTGGTCATCCCCAAGCAGCTCATGCAGCGCTTTCCGGATGAAATGACGGTCGTGCTGCAGAATAAATTCTGGGACCTGACGGTCGATGAGGAAGGCTTTGAAGTCGGCCTGACGTTCAGCCAGGTGCCGACCAAGCTGTTCGTCCCCTTCGCGGCGATCACCGCCTTTGTAGACCCCGCCGTTGAGTTTGCGCTCCACTTTCAGGTTAACATCGACGACGTCGATACCCCGCCGACCGCGGAAGCCGGCAATGACACGCCCCGCCCTGCGGCCATCGAAGACGGTTCCAACGTCGTCACAGTGGATTTCGGGCGGAAGAAGTAAGGAAGCGCCTCCTTTTCCTTCGTCATCCTGAACTTGTTTCAGGATAACCGGGTTGAGCAGCAATGAGCCAATTCCAGCCCTGCACCTACATCATGGCAAGCGGGCGGCGCGGCTATATCTACATTGGTGTCACATCCAATCTCCTTCAGCGCGTGCAGCAGCATCGTGACAGGTTGATCGACGGCTATTCCAAGAACCGAAACACAGTTCACCTCGTCCGGTTCGAGCTCTTCGGCGCAATGGAGCAAGCTATTGGCCGCGAGAAGCAGCTGAAAAACTGGCATCGGGACTGGAAATTCAATCTGGTCGAGAGTGACAACCCGGACTGGCTTGATCTGGCTGCGGGGCTTGGGCTCGGCCCCCTCGACTGAGTGGGGTGGAAATTGTCGAGTGCAAAGCTGCGGCGCCCCGTTATCCTGAAACAAGTTCAGGATGACGATTGGTGGGAGTTGTAAGGCATGGAAGGCGATACCCGCACGGAGACTGACAGCTTCGGTCCCATCGACGTCCCCGTTGATGCCTATTGGGGCGCGCAGACAGAGCGTAGCCGCACCAATTTCCCCTTTGGTCCGCAGGAGCGGATGCCCCTCCCCATTGTCCACGCCCTTGCGCGGGTGAAGAAGGCCGCAGCGCGGGTCAATCGCGCGCATGGGCTTGAGGCCGGGCACGCCGATGCGATTGAGCAGGCGGCGGATGAGATCATCGCGGGCACGCTGGACGATCATTTCCCGCTCGTCATCTGGCAGACAGGGTCCGGCACGCAGACCAATATGAATGTGAATGAGGTGATCGCCGGACGGGCCAATGAACGTCTGACCGGCCAGCGGGGTGGCAAGGCGCCGGTGCATCCCAATGATCATGTGAACAAAAGCCAGTCATCCAATGACAGCTTCCCGACGGCTATTCATGTGGCGACGGCAATTGAAACGCACACACGCCTCCTGCCCGCGCTTGCGCGGCTGACCGACGCGCTGACCGCGAAGGCCGCGCAGTTTGAGAAGATCATCAAGATCGGCCGGACGCATTTGATGGACGCGACGCCGCTGACGCTGGGGCAGGAGTTTTCAGGCTATGTCGCGCAACTCATCGCGGCACGCGCCCGCATCGAGGGCGCTGTTGTCCACAATATCCAGAAGCTCGCGCAAGGCGGGACGGCGGTGGGCACGGGCCTCAACGCGCCGGAAGGTTTCGATGTGGCCATGGCCGCTGCGTTATCGCACGACACCGGCATCGCCTTTGAACCGGCCCGCAACAAGTTTGAGGCACTGGCCAGCCATGATGGCGCCGTTGCCTTTTCGGGCATGCTCAATGCGCTTGCGGTCTCGCTGACCAAGATTGCCAATGACATCCGGCTGATGGGGTCCGGCCCGCGCGCAGGGCTGGGCGAATTGCTGTTGCCGGAAAATGAACCCGGCAGCTCGATCATGCCGGGCAAGGTGAACCCGACCCAATGTGAAATGCTGACGATGGTCGCCGCGCAAGTCATCGGTAATCATCAGGCGATTACGGTGGGTGGGTTGCAGGGTCATCTGGAACTCAACGTCTTCAAACCGTTGATCGGCGCGAACCTGCTGCGCTCTATTGACCTGCTCTCAACAGGCATGGAGGCTTTTGCCGAACATTGCATCGACGGGCTCGAAGCCAATGAGGCGCGCATCGCCGAACTGGTGGCGCGTTCGCTGATGCTGGTGACCGCCCTCGCGCCGGAAATCGGCTATGACAACGCCGCGAAGATCGCCAAGCACGCGCATGAAAGCGGGTCGACGCTGCGGGAGGCGGCGTTGGAGTTGGGGCTGGTGGACGCCGCCACTTTTGACCGCGTCGTCCGGCCCGAGACGATGCTTGGCCCCGATCCGGCGCGTTCGGGCGATTGACGCGCGCGCGCGTGCGTTGCAAGAGCGGCCATGGCCCATTCCGATCAAAATGATCCGCACAAATTCAAGCGGCGCGGCATCCTCTTCATCGTGTCCTCGCCCTCGGGTGCGGGGAAATCGACAATCTCGCGCAAGCTTCTGGCGTCCGATCCCGGGCTGGAGATGTCCGTCTCAGCTACGACACGCCCGCCGCGTCCCGGTGAAGTGGATGGTAAGGACTATCACTTCGTCAATCTCGACCAGTTTCGTGAGATGGTCGCCCAGAACGAGTTTCTGGAATGGGCGCACGTCTTTGGGAACCGCTATGGCACGCCGCGTGGCCCCGTTGAAAAGGCGCTGTCCGAAGGGCGTGACGTCCTGTTCGATATCGACTGGCAGGGCGCGCAGCAGCTGTATCAACAGGCTGGCGGAGACGTCATCCGCGTCTTCATCTTTCCACCGTCCATGGACGAACTGGAACGTCGCCTGCGCTCACGCGGGACGGATAGCAACGAAGTCATTGAAGGCCGCATGTCGCGCGCCAGCGCGGAGATCAGTCATTGGGACGGCTATGACTATGTGCTGGTCAATGACGATGCAGATGCCTGCTTCCGCCACGTTAAATCAATTCTCGATGCCGAACGCTTGAAGCGCAGCCGCCAGACCGGTCTGATCGGCTTTGTCCGCGGCTTGACCAAGTCGGTGAAGGACTAAGCTGCCCGCAGCAATTCGAGGAACTCGCACGCCGCGATAAAGTCGCGTCGATGGGCGGCACGGGTCGCCAGAGCGAAATCGTCTTCTCCCCAGAGTTCCGCCTGCCAAAGCTCATCGAGATGGGCGAGGTCGAAGGCGTCATGGGGCAGCACGGCCTCCTCATAAACGCCAAGCGCCAGCACGAGTGATCCGCCAATCGTGACAATCGGGGAGAGCGCCGCGAGCGCGAAGGGGTTGGCCGCAGCAATGGCATCGCCGAGCCGGAGCAGCGTCGTCATGGGCTGGGGTTGGTGCATGATCCCGGCCACCTGTACAAAGTCGACGTCATACTGCGTCTTGGCCCAATCGAGCAGCGGGTCCCACCGCTCTGCCTGACGCGCGATCAGTTCCGGCGGCCTTTCGGCGCGATAACAGAGCAACTCGGTTTCGCCATATTGGGCGAGGCCTGCGGCAAACGCGTTGGGGTTGGCGGCCACACGGTCAATCGCGGCATTGGCAAGGCCGGTAAAGGGCATGGAATGGGGGTCGATGTCTTCGCCCTGCGCGCGCCATTCTTCGGCGACGGCATTGGCCAGCGCCGCGTTTGGCAGAAGCAGGGCAGCGCGGGCCGGTGTTTTGACCGGGCGCCCGTCGAGAAGGATGCCCCTGTCTTCAGAGACGACGACGTCCTTGTAAAAGCGCTTCATGGTTTAGGCCCGCGCCAGCGTTTCCGAAGCAGCACGGGCAAAGTGTAAAACCCGAAGATGCCGAGGAAAAAGAGGGCATAGCCAAGCCCCGGTGCAAGCTGTGGCAACAGCTTGCCCGCGATGTTGGCGATCCCCGCAAAGACAAGCGCGACGCCTGAAAAGCGCACGAGATTGAGAATCCCGAAGCGCGTGCGGGCCAGTTCCTCTTCCGGGCTCATCGCAAGACCTCCAAAATATGTGCAGGGTGCGAGGCAATATGGAAGGCGCCCGCGTCCAGCAAATCATCTGTGGTGTGATAGCCCCAATCCACACCTAGGGACCGCGCGCCTGCCGCGACACCCATCGCCATGTCGAAGCTGGTATCGCCAATCATGACGGTTGTGGCGGGCGTCGCCCCGGCGTCGGCCATGGCTTCATGCACCATCGACGGGTGCGGTTTGGACGGGTGGCGGTCGGCGGTCTGCAGCGTAACGAACCGGTGGCGCAGGCCGTGATGCTTGAGGCACAGATCAAGCCCGCGATCCGACTTGCCGGTTGCCACGCCAAGCAACCAGCCCTCCGCCTCCAGCGCGTCGAGCGCCTCGGCAATGCCGTCGAACAAGGGCTCTTCAACCAACCCGTCATGGCGCAGGCGGTGAAAGGCGGTTTTATAATCTTCCGCCAGTTGAACATGCAGCGCGTGGTCCGCATCGGGCAACAGCGCCTGCATGGCGGGCAGGAGGCTGAGGCCAACGATGCGCTTGGTCGCCTCCCGGTCCGGCGCATCCAAGCCAGCGCGGCCAAAGGCATCGTTCATGCACATGACGATATTGTGCTGGCTGTCGACGAGCGTGCCGTCGCAATCAAACAAGGCGAGCCGATTGATGGTGGGGCCGGTCATTGCGGAAGAGGGCGCATCGGTTACGTCTTCTTGGGTCGGGCCGGACCGGAAGGTTTGCCGCGTGCCGGAGCGCGTGCCGATCCGCGGGCCGGAGCGCGGGCAGGCTTGCCGGGAGAACGCGCATCGCTGCGGCCTTCGCCCCGGGCTTTGCTGGGGCCTTTGCTTGGGCCCTTGCCCGCACCTTTACTGGCCGGTCGTTCCGTGTTCGCGACGGCACGCCCGCGCCGTTCGCCCTTGCGTTCCTTGCGGGCGGCCTTGGCTTTTTGGGCAACAGCGCGCTTCTTGCCTTCAGTGGTATCGCCGAACTTCGTTTCGTCGAGTGTCAGCGCATCGCCATCTTCCAGGGTGAAGCCCAGATTGGCGATGGTGTCGATGAAGTGCTGGGGCAGATCGGCAAAAACATCCACTTGCCCGCCTTCGGGGCTGTCGACGCGGAGTCGCCGCGCGTGGAGATGCATTTTGCGGCTGATCGTGCCGGTGAGAAATGCCTCGCGTCCGCCATATTTGCCGTCGCCGACAATGGGGTGGCCAATGGCAGCCATATGGACGCGCAACTGGTGGGTGCGTCCGGTATAAGGCTGCAGCTCAACCCAGGCAGCGCTGTTCCCGGCGCGGTCAATGACGCGGTAACGGGTGCGCGCAGGCGCGCCTTCCTTTTGATCGACCTGCATTTTTTCGCCGCCAGAGCCCGGCTGCTTTGCAAGCGGCAGATCGATCATGCCATCTTCAATGGACGGCACGCCAACGATGATCGCCCAATAGACTTTGCGTGCGGTGCGGCTGGAAAAGCTTTTGGAGAAAGACGCCGCCGCCCGTGCGGTGCGGGCCACCAGAAGGACGCCGGATGTATCCTTGTCCAGACGGTGCACCAGCTTGGGCCGCTGTTCTCCATCAAACCAAAGCCCGTCGAGCAGGCCATCGACATGCTCGGTCGTCTTGGTGCCGCCCTGTGTGGCAAGGCCGGGCGGCTTGTTGAGCACCAGCGCGGATTTATCGCGGTAGATGACAAGGCTGTCGGCAAAGGCCTCCTGATCGTCGCTCAGCCGCAGGCGTTCCTTCTTGGGCTTGGCGGCCGTCTTGGCGACGGTGACAGGGTCTGCCGGAGGGAAGCGGATCTGCTGGCCGGCTTCGATCCGGTCTCCCGGCGTCGCGCGCTTGCCATCGACTCGGATCTGGCCGGTGCGGGCCCAGCGAGATACCGCGTTGAAGCTGGCATCCGGCAGATGGCGCTTGAACCAGCGGTCCAGACGGATGCCGTCATCTTCGGCATCGACGGTGAATTGGCGCACCTGATCGGTCATGCGCGCACCACCCCGAAGCCGACTGCAAGGGCAGCGATCGACCCGACAACAGAGGCGCCGGCGTAGAGGGCTGCCATGCCCCATTGACCGCGTTCTATCATCTGAAAGCCTTCAAGGCTGAATGCGGAAAAGGTTGTGAAGCCGCCAAGGATACCGACGCCGACAAATAGGCGGGTCGTCTCCGATGCGGCGCCCTTCAGGACGCATGCGGCGAGCAGCCCCATCAGGAAGCCCCCGACAAGATTGACGGCGAAGGTGCCAAGCGGCCAGCCGCCGCGCCAGCCAAGGGCGGCAACGGCCAGATAGCGTGCCGCAGCGCCAATCGCGCCTCCGGCCATAACAGGGATTAATGGATGCATCTTGCTGCCTTAGCCGCACTTGGCGCCAAGCGCTACAGGGCGAGCGATCCGGTGATGCAGGTCACGCATTGGCCGCCGACATGGATGTCTTTGCCGTCCACGCGGATATGGACATAGCCGTCGCGTCCGATCTGCTGCCCCTGTGCGGCGATATAGCGGTCCCCTTCGCCAATTTGCCCGGCAAGCAGGCGGTAAGCGGCGACTGCGCCATTGCCGCTGCCACACACGGGGTCTTCGGCGATGCCGTCTGCCGGGGCGAAGGATCGGACGAGTGTGCCGCTGTCGCCGCTCGCAAAAACGGTCAGGCCTGTTGTGCCATGTCGCCGGTCATAGGCCGTGAGTGCGGCCAGATCCGGTTCCAGACGCGCGACCGCATCCAGCGAGGTCATTTCGGCAATCACCCAATGCGGGCCGACATCCAGCACCTGCGGCAATCCAGTGACCACCGAAGCGCCGCCGATGGCCGCAAGGATTGTGTCGGCGTCTTCGGCAGGCGTTGCCGCATAGCGCGGCAGGCGGAAGGATAGACCGGTGTCCCCCACGGTGACCTCCACCAGACCGACGGCACATTCCTGAATGAGCTTACCGCCACGCGCCTGCGCAACGCCTGCCTCCAGCACCGCATGGGCTGTGCCCAAGGTCGGGTGGCCGGCAAAGGGGAGCTCCGCCCGCGGTGTGAAAATGCGCACGCGGTAGCTGGCGGCGGGGTTTTCCGGCGGGAGGACAAAGGTTGTTTCGGAAAGGTTCGTCCAGTTGGCGAACTGCTGCATGTCGGCATCGCTCAGGCCGTCGGCATCAAGGACGACCGCAACCGGATTGCCGAACAAAGGTCGGCTCGTGAACACATCGACTTGTTTGAAATTGCGCATCATCAGCCCCACCGCTGCAACGGAACGGGCCTTATACACCAAATGGCGTCAGGCCCTAAAGCCCTGTGGCGCGCCTAGACGCCGTTGTTGAGCACCAGATCGACGATCGTGCCACCAGCTTCGGCAGGCGTCAGGATGACATAATAAGCCGCACCATCGCCGCGTGTGCCGCCGACCAGTGTTTCGCGGCCATTGACCTGCGTTGAGGAAGCAAAACCGCTGCGTTTGGTCTGTCCGATATAGAAATCGATCACTGCGCGCTGCGGGGCGGGTGTGGTAAAGGTGATGGCGCGCAGCTTGCAGCCCGGCATGTCGGACCCGGCGGCTTCATCTACCCGCGCCCGCGGATAGAGCGGCACATCTGCCGGAATGCGGTTGGCCCATTGCATCGAATAATCGACATCAAGGCCGCAGCCGGTGAACTTGTCGCGCGCCGCCGTCGCCTGATTGGCCGCGATCTGCCCCAATGTCGGCGTTGCCGGACGTTCAGCCGCAGCACTTGGGCCGGTCGTTTCAACCGGCACCGGTGCCGTCATCGGCGCGTCGGCGGCCTTCACGGCATTGCGGTTTGCCATGTTGGCCAGCGAAGGATCGACCATGATCTGGTCTTCCAATGCGGTCGTCAGGACAGGGTCGGCATTGCCCTTGCCGAGCAGTCGCTCATCCAGCTTGTCCGCTTTGGCATCTGTCGGCGTATCATTGCCGCACGCCGCCACGCCCAACAGACAGGCCCCGAGAAGCAGAGAGGAAAGAACGCGTCGCATAGCAAACTCCTTAGCAGGAGATGGTTATGCAGCCGCTAACGCTGCGGATGCGCGGAAAATATGGGTAAACGCGTTCGGATTCGGGGTTAACGCAGCGCTCAGGCGGGGTTTTTGGCGTCCAGAACCACAATTCCGGTCGTTGAGCCGCCTTTTCCGGGAGCAAATGTCATCGTGAAGGGCGTGCCGTCCTTCGATGTGCCGATGAGTGATTCGCCCGAAATCTTGGCCTCCACGGCCTTTTCCGCAAAGGCTTTGACGAACCAGTCGCGCACCGGCTTGGGTTCGGCTGGTGCAGTATAGATAATCTGGACGCGGCTCTTATCTCCCGCACCGGATGTGTCGCCTTGCACATTGATGCTGGCAACAGTGGACCCCGGATACAGCTTCACACCGTCAATATCGAAATTGCTGTCCTTCAGCATGACCTTGGGCAGGCGGACATTGGCATCAAAGCCTGGCAAATTGACGGAGACTTTGCCCGTATCGCCATCGGCTGTGATGCGGATGTCCTCCCCCCTATCGCCTTTTGCCGCGACATTGATGTTGGTGCCGCTGGCGTTTGCGTCGGCACTGTCTGCCGATGTCTGGGACTCACACCCGGCGAGGCCAATAAGGAGCGGGAGAAGCAAAAGGGGGGAACGCATGGGTCGTCTCCTGACTGTATTGCTCAAATAATACACTTGCGCACGTTGGCGTCAAGCCGGTTCCCCTTGCAATCAAGCGCAGGGCTGCGCACATTCATGTCATGCGCAACCTCATGTCCCTGCTGATCGGCTTTGTGGCCTTGATCCTTGCTGCCATCGCTTTCTTCCCGCTTTTGGGTTGGGCGAATTGGGCGATCATTCCGCTGGCCGTGATCGGACTGGGGATCGGCGCCACGTCGGACAAGACGGCGGGCCGCAACCTCAATATCGTGGTGATTGTCATTGGCCTGATCCGTCTATCGATTGGCGGCGGGATTATTTAGTCAGTGCACGGCCAAACGGGGTTGAGAGGCAGTAATTACCTGAAAATGCGCCAGATTTGGCGAATCGCCTTGGCCCGTCCTACATCTGCGGCAAGAGACATAATCGCAGGAGCAAATAAGCGATGGCATGGGGTAGCAAATCAGACGCGGCACCGCGCACAGGCGGCAGCATGTCGTTCATCGGTGGAGAGGTTTCCATCACCGGCAATATCAGCGCATCGGGCGATCTCCATCTGGATGGCGCCGTGCAGGGCGACATTGCCTGTGCTGCGTTGACGATTGGCGCTTCGGGTCAGGTGAAGGGCAATGTGCTTGCCCAGCGCGCGACCATCGCAGGCGCTGTCGAAGGCGCTATTGTGGCGACCGAACTCGTCATTGAACGGGCCGCGCGCATTGCGGGTGATGTTTCTTATGAGAGCATCTCAATTGAAACCGGCGCACGCGTTGACGGCCGCCTGTCGCAAAAGGCAGCCCAATCTGGTGAGCTCAAGCTGGTCTCGGCCGGCGGCGAGTAAATCTCTGCAGTCCGCGTTGCGCAGAATTCAAATGCGCAACGCCTGCAATCTGAGTAAACGGTCGGCATGACCGAAACGCTCAAGAATCTGCCGACCCTTTCTCTCGCTGCACAAGATCGTGATCCGGATGGCTTTGCCCAAGCCTTTGGGGACTCGTTTCGCACATTCGGCTTTGCGGTTATCACCGATCACGGCGTGGACCGCGCGCTGATCGACAAGGCGTGGGAACAGACCCGGCTGTTGTTTGAGCTGCCGGAAGAGGTGAAGCGGTCCTATTACACATCGGATTTGGCGGGGCAGCGGGGCTATACGCCCTTTGGCACCGAAATCGCCAAGGATGCCGACCATGTGGACCTGAAGGAATTCTGGCATGTCGGGCGGGATCTGCCGCCCGGGCACCGGTTCCGCGATCATATGCCCGACAATATCTGGCCCGCCGAACTGCCGGCGTTTCGGGCCACGTTTGAAGCGATGTATGCCGCGTTTGACGCGGTCGGCAACCGCCTGTTGTCAGCAATTGCGCGCGACCTCGGCCTCGCACCTGACTGGTTTGATCCCGCTGTCGCTTATGGCAATTCCATCATGCGGCTTTTGCACTATCCGCCCATCCCGAAGGAAGCGCCGGGCATTCGCGCAGGCGCGCATGGCGACATCAACCTGATCACGCTGTTGCTGGGGGCTGAGGAGGGCGGGCTGCAATTGCTCACCCGCCAGGGGGATTGGCTGTCGATCACGCCGCCTGAAGGCGCGATGGTCATCAATTGCGGGGACATGCTGGAACGGCTGACCAACAACCACCTGCCCGCAACGATCCACCGCGTGCTCAACCCGCCGCCGGAGCGGCGCCACATTCCGCGCTATTCGATGCCCTTCTTCCTGCATCTGGCGTCCGATGTCCTCATCGAAACGCTGCCAAGCTGCGTGGATGGGGAGCACCCCAATCTCTACCCAGACCCGATCACCGCGAACGATTTTCTCGTCCAGCGGCTGATCGAGATCGGGTTGAAGAAATAGGCCGCTTTATGGGGCGGGTGTGAACTTCACGGCCTTGCAGAAGGGGCCGACACAGCCTTTCACCTTCAACGAGCCGTCGGGCTGCTTCACCATGGTGGAGCGATAGGTCTTGCCCGCGCGCGGATCGTAGATCTTGCCTTCCCATTCGCCACCGGCGTCCTTGAAGTCGGACAGGATGACAAGACCCTCTATCGGGCGGGACCGCAGCTTTGGATCAGGGTTGTTGCTGTCGAGCGCGCGTCCGCCGCCGGGTGGCCCCTTGATGATCTTGGCGATCTTCCCGCAGACGACGGGGCCGCATGGTCCAATGAGGACGATGCTGTCCTTGCCATCGGTATAATAGCGCCCGGCGACAGGAACGGCGGCAAAGGCCGGTGCTGCCAGCGCCGCGCAGGCGATGATGAAGGGGGCAAGACGCATCGATATACTCCTCAACTCAGATTTCTTCTTGGCTTACACCTATGTCAGTGCGATGAATACGCCATGAAATGGAGAGCGATGCAAGCCGCAGTCATAGCCTTAATGGCCACTGCGCACGTTCAGGCGGGCACTTTTCGTGTCGAACCGGGCGATGGAGCACAGGAACGGCTGCAGGCCGCCCTGATTGAGGCGAAACCCGGCGACATTGTCGACATCGGCGCGGGGCGGTTTGACCTGACCGATGGCCTGTCGCTCGACGTCAACGGCGTGACTGTCCGGGGCGCCGGGCCTGCGGCCACCATCCTGAGCTTTAAGGGCCAAAAGGGCGCAGGCGAAGGTCTGCTCGTCACCTCCGATGATGTTGTCCTGCGTGACTTTGCCGTGGAAGACTCGCGCGGCGACGGCATCAAGTCCAAGGGTGCAGACCGGATCGTCTATCGCAATGTCCGCGTTGAATGGACGGGTGGCCCCAAGGAAACCAACGGCGCTTACGGTCTCTACCCAGTGGAATCGACCGATGTGCTGATCGACGGCGCGGTCGTCAAAGGCGCCTCGGACGCCGGCATCTATGTCGGCCAGTCGAAGAACATCATCGTCCGCAATTCGACTGCCATGTACAATGTTGCCGGGATCGAGATCGAAAACAGCTATAGCGCCGACGTGCATTCCAACCTCGCCATGCACAATACCGGCGGCATCCTCGTGTTCGATCTGCCCAATCTGCCGCAACAGGGCGGGCATTCCATCCGCGTCTTTTCCAACCGTGTGGAAAAGAACGACACACCCAATTTCGCACCCAAGGGCAATATCGTGGCGAGCGTGCCGACCGGCACGGGCGTCATGGTGATGGCCAATCGCGACGTGCATGTGTTCAGCAACATCATCGGCGAAAACGGCACGACCAACGTCATGATCGTCGCCTATCAGTCGGCCTTTAACGACAAGAATTATGATCCCAGCGCACGCAACATCGTCGTGCGGGATAATCAGCATGGGCGTGCCGGATGGGCACCCGCCTTCCCGGGCGGCGCTGAACTGGCGGCGGCGCTTGGCGGCAATTTCCCGTCCGTGCTGTGGGATGGCGTTGGCGGGACTGCGGCCAATGTACATCTCAAGGACCCTGTGCTGACAGTGTCGCTCAATCTGCCTGCGCAAGGGGCGGCTATCTCGCTGGCGCAACCGGCGGCTTATACGGCCCCGGCGACCGCAGCGGCAAAGGACCTGCCGATCATCGTCATGCCCGCTGCGATGGAGGCGGCGGCGAAGTGATGCGCGCGCTTGCGCTGGGGTTGGCATGGGCGGGACTGGTCAGCGCCAGCCCGTCGCCGCAGGTGGATGACGCCCTGATCCTGAGCGACGCGCTGCCGCCGAGGTTGCAGGACTTCGGGCTGCTGGTGGATGGAAAGACGCCCGCGCCGGGTGTCGTCCCCTATCATCTCAACACCCCGCTCTTCTCCGATTATGCGGAGAAGTTCCGCTTCATGCACCTGCCCAAGGGCAAGAAGGCGAAGGCGACAGGCGACGGGTTGCTCGACTTTCCGGTCGGGACCGTGCTGATCAAGAGCTTTGGTTATCCCGCAGATATGCGTAGCCCCGAAAAGGACCTGCGCATTCTTGAAACGCGTTTGCTCATCCACCGGGCCAGCGGCTGGGTCGCCCTGCCCTATGTCTGGAATGCAGACGGGACGGAGGCAACGCTGAAGCGGGCCGGACAGCGCATGGACGTCAGCTGGACGCATTTGGACGGGCAGACGCGGACCATCAGCTATGCCGTGCCCAATGCCAATCAGTGCAAGGGCTGCCATGTGTCCGGTACCGCCATGACGCCGATTGGCCCCAAGGTCCGCAATCTGGATGACGGGCATCAGCTGCAGGCGCTGGCGCAGGCCGGATTGCTCAGCGGCAAGACACAAGCGGTGCGGCCCATGCCGGTTTGGGACAAGCCCGAAAGTGGCTCGGTCGCCTTGCGCGCGCGGGCTTATCTGGACGTCAATTGCGGCCATTGCCACAACAAGGCGGGTCCGGCGGACACATCCGGGCTCTGGCTTGATTGGGACCAGCCGGCTGACACCAACCTTGGCATTGGCAAGCGCCCGACGGCTGCGGGGCGCGGCAGTGTCGGGCTCGACTTTGCGATCAAGCCGGGCGATCCTGCGGCGTCCTATCTGGTCGCGCGGATGGCGAGCACGGAGCCCGGCATCGCCATGCCGGAACTGAGCCGGTCTATGACGCATGAGGAAGGCGTCGCGCTCGTCAGCCAATGGGTTCGGGAGATGAAATGACCGTCCGGCTTTACGATTATTGGCGGTCGTCCGCCGCCTATCGGGTTCGGATTGCGCTTAATCTCAAGGGCGTGGCCTATGAGGCCATCGACACCAGTCTGCTCCATGGGGAACAGCGCGCGCCCGATTATGTGGCCCGCAATCCGCAAGGGTTGGTGCCGATGCTGGAGGTGGGCGACCTGCGCCTGACGCAGAGCCTTGCGATCATCGACTGGCTGGATACCACTTATGCTGAACCCCGGCTGATTCCGGCAGACGCAGCCGCGCGGTCGGCAGAACTGGCCAAAGCGATGGTCATTGCAGCGGACATCCACCCGATCAACAATCTGCGCATCCTCAAATATCTGAAAAATGAGCTTGGGCAGGCACAGGCCGAAATCGACCAATGGGCACGGCACTGGATCATCGAGGGCTTCACCGCACTTGAGGCAATGGCAAATCCCGCCAAGCCGTTCCTGTCGGGCGATGTGCCGGGCTTGGCAGATGTCTTCCTCGTGCCGCAAATGGCCAATGCGCGGCGGGTCGCAACACCGCTCGATGCCTTTCCGACACTCGTCGCCATTGATGCGCGGGCAACCGCATTGGAGCCGTTCGCCTGTGCCCATCCCGACGCCGTGAAGCCGGCGCGCTATGACTGACAGGAGACTCTCATGACGATCACCGGACGCTGCTATTGCGGGGATGTGCACTATCAGGCCGCAGGGCCGGGTTTCATGAAGTTTGAATGCTATTGCCGCGAATGCCGCTACATCTCGGGCGGTGGGCCCGTCATCGGTATGGCTGTGCTCAACGAAGGCTTTGAGATCACCAAGGGCGAGGTGAAGGGCTTTACCCGCCAAGACATTGAAGGCGCTGTCACGCGGGAATTCTGCCCCAATTGTGGCACACACCTTTTCACCCGCGCGCCGGGGTTCCCTCAGGGGGTCATCCTCAAGGCGGGCAGCCTCGACAATCAGGATGATTTCGGCGGCGCTGAGTTCGCGGCCTTTGCGAGCGATGCTGAAGACTGGCACCGCCTGCCGACCGATCTTCCGGTGCATGATCGCTGGGCGGGATAGAAAAGCGCCACCTTGCCCCTTTAATGTTGTGGCTGGCACTGCCACATGCAGGCCATGAAACCACGTCTGCTTGCTTCTGCCGCCCTTCTTTTTGCCGCGCCTGCGTTTGCCGAGGAGGAGATCGTCGTCACCGGCCAGCCGCTGCCCGCCTCCATCGGTGAGGCGGCGTATGACGTGGCCGTGGTCGACCGGGACCGGATCGTCGCGACGGCATCCGGCCGGATCGAAGATGTCCTGCGCGATGTGGCTGGCCTCACCCAGTTCCGTCGCAGCGACGCCCGCTCTGCCAATGCGACCAGCCAGGGCGCGACCTTGCGCGGCCTTGGCGGCAATGCGTCGAGCCGCGCCTTGCTTGTGCTCGATGGAGTCCCGCAAAGTGACCCCTTTGGCGGCTGGATCACTTGGCCGGCTTATGCGCCGGAACGCCTTGGCAGCGTCCGCGTGACGCGTGGGGGCGGGTCCGGCACGTATGGGTCGGGCGCGCTTGCAGGCACGATCGAGATGGAGAGCTTGGGGACTGGCCAAGGCCTGACCGGCAGCCTCGCTTATGGCAGCCGGGAAAGCGTGGATGGCAGCGCGATGCTGTCCGGCAAGCTTGGCCAAGGCTTTGGCTTCCTCTCTGCGACCTATGCGCGGGGTAATGGCTTCATCCCTATCGTGGCCGCACGACGTGGCCCTGCGGACATTGCGGCTCCCTATGAGCAGGCGACGCTCACGGCGCGCGGCGTTGCGCCTCTCGATGCACAGACTGAGCTTCAGGCCTCTGTCATGGGCTTCACCGACCGGCGGGAACGCGGGACGATCCTATCTGAAAATGGCGGGGACGGGGCCGATGCCAGCATCCGCCTGGTCCATAAGGGACGCTGGGGCGTGCAGGCGCTGGGCTATGTCCAGATGCGCAAGTTCACGAGCCGCGCGGTGGCGGTCGATGCAACGCGGACGACCGTTACCCAATCGGTGGACCAGTATAACGTCCCCTCGACGGGGCTTGGCGGGCGACTTGAAATCCGCCCGCCTTTGGGTGAGGCCATCGAGCTGCGGCTGGGCGCTGATGTCCGCAGGACGACGGGCGAGACGAATGAGCTCTTCACCTATGTCGCGGGCAAGCCGACGCGCATCCGCGAGGCGGGTGGGCAGAGCGATACCGCAGGTGCCTTTGCCGAGCTCTCGGCCAAGCTGGAGGCGCTGACACTGACCGGCGGCGTGCGTGTTGACCGCTGGTGGATCCGCGATGGCCGCTTGGTCGAACGCACGCTGGCGACAGGGGCCAGCATCCGTAATGAGCTGGCACCGGACCGCCAGGGGTGGGAACCAACGGCGCGGGCAGGGCTTGCCTATGATGCGGGTATCGTCACGCTTCGGGCAGCAGCCTATCTCGGCTGGCGGCTGCCGACGCTCAATGAACTCTATCGCCCGTTCCGCGTGGGGGCGGATGCGACAGCGGCCAATCCCGCGCTTGCGCCCGAGCGGATGAAGGGGGCCGAACTTGGCATCGATCTGACGCCTGCCCAAGGCGTGTCACTTCGCGCAACAGCCTTCACCAACAAGCTGACTGACGCCATCGGCAATGTCACGCTGGCGCAGGGGCCGGGGACGTTCCCCGGTGTCGGCTTTGTCGCCGGGGCTTACCGCCAGCGCGTGAATATCGATGCTGTCCGCAGCAACGGCCTAGAGCTCGACGCCCGGATCGAGCGCGGCGATTGGCGGCTGGCGGCGAGCTATGCCTATAGCGATGCCCGGATCAGCGGATCGGGCAGGGCGGCGGCGCTGGATGGTCTGCGCCCGGCACAGGTGCCTGCACACACGGCGAGCGGGACGCTCGGCTGGCGGGGTCTGTCCACGACGTTGCGCTATGTCTCTGCCCAATTTGAAGATGATTCAAACAGCCGCCGACTGAACGACGCGGTGACGCTGGATGCGGTCGCGGTGGTTCCGGTGGCGGGCAGGATGTCGGTCTTCGTGCGCGGGGAGAATGTGACTGACGCCCGCGTGGAAACCGCGATCAGCGCAACCGGCGTCATCGAACGCGCGGCACCGCGGACGATCTGGATCGGCCTTCGTCTGAACTGAGGGGGATGTGCCTTTTTGCAGGCATTAAAAAGGGTCGCGGGGAAACCCCGGCGACCCTTTTTCTCCTCTCCCGCGGAGCTTTGTATTTCTTGCGGCTTGACCGCTTGCGCACTCCTCTGCCTCAAAATTGTCACAATGCCAATCCCCTTCTCAATTGACGGCTGCATTTCAGGCAAAAAGAGAGGCCGGCAAGTTTCCTTGCCGGCCCAGTAAGGTTCGCAGGAGGAACCTGGGGAGGGGGTCCTTCCCTTTTCAGGAGAGGAGCGGGATGGACCCCCAAGCTTGGTAACGGGTGGCCTTAGTAGTTGTAGGCACGTTCCCCGTGGCTCGACAGATCGAGACCTTCGCGTTCGGCGTCTTCCGACGGGCGGAGACCGATGGTCTTGTCGAGGATGAAGAAGAGGACAGCAGAGCCAATCCCCGACCAGAGCAGCGTCAGGATGACGGCCTTGGCCTGAGTGATGACCTGTCCGGCCATGTCATATTCGCCAGCAACAGCCGGGAAGACGGTGTAGTCGATCCAGCCCTGACCACCCAGAGCCGGGTCAGCCACGATGCCCGTTGCGATGGCACCGACGATACCACCGACGCAGTGCACGCCGAACACGTCGAGCGTGTCGTCATACTTCAGCTTGTTCTTCACAACCGCGACGAACAGGTAGCAGACCGGCGAAACGAACAGGCCGATCAGGATCGACGTCATCGGAGCGGCAAAGCCCGAAGCCGGGGTGATGGCGACAAGACCGGCAACCGCTCCCGTCACAGCGCCCAGAAGCGACGGACGACCGTGGTGGATCTGTTCAACCAAGGCCCATGCGACTGCAGCAGCGGCTGTGGCGACGAAGGTGTTGATGAAGGCCAAAGCCGCAAGGCCGTTGGCTTCGAGGTTGGACCCGGCGTTGAAGCCGAACCAGCCCACCCACAGAAGCGAAGCGCCGATCATCGTCATGGTGAGCGAGTGCGGCGGTGTGGCTTCCTTGCCATAACCGATGCGCTTGCCGATCATGATGCAGCCAACAAGGCCTGCGATCCCGGCGTTGATATGAACCACGGTGCCACCGGCAAAGTCCAGTGCGCCCATGCCCCACAGATAGCCCATGTCAGCAGGGGCATCGACCAGGAAGTCTGGGCCAGCCCAATACCAAACCATGTGCGCAATCGGGAAATAGACGATCGTCAACCAGGCGACCACGAACAGCATCAGCGGCGCAAACTTCACGCGCTCCGCAAAGGCACCGACGATCAGCGCCGGGGTGATGCAGGCAAAGGTCATCTGGAACACAACAAATGCGTATTCCGGAATGTAGACATTGTTCGAGAAGGTCGCCGCAACCGTGGTCGCATCAACGCCCTGCAGGAACAATTTGGAAAGGCTGCCGATGAAGGGCGTGCCGCTCGTAAAGGCGAGGGTGTAGCCCCAGCTGACCCAGACGAGGGCCGCGATCGATACGATCATGAAGACCTGCATGAGGAGGCTCAGCATGTTCTTCGTGCGGACAAGACCGCCGTAGAACAAGGCGAGCGCCGGGATCGACATGAGCAGCACGAGCGCCGACGAAACGAGCATCCAGGTGGTGTCGCCCTTGTCGACCATGCCGGCCATTTGTTCAGCAGTTGGCGCCTTGATCGGCCCGTCCTGCGCAAAGGCAGGGGCAGTCGCGAGCATCGTCGCGGCCCCTGCAATCCATTTGTTGAGTCTGGTCATATGTCCCCTGCTTTTCGTTAGAGTGCGACCGCGCCCGTCTCACCCGTGCGGATACGGACCGCCGCGTTGAGTTCGAGCATGAAGATCTTGCCGTCACCGATGGAGCCGGTGTTGGCGGCTTGCTGAATGGCCTCAAGCGCACGGTCAGCAACGGCATCGTCGCAAGCGACTTCCACCTTCACCTTAGGGACCATGTTGGTCGAGTATTCGGCTCCGCGATAAATCTCGGTCTGGCCTTTTTGGCGGCCGAAGCCTTTGACTTCGGTGATCGTCATGCCGGACACGCCAAGCGCAGTGAGCGCTTCGCGGACATCGTCCAGCTTGAACGGTTTAATGATTGCGATGATCAGTTTCATTGGACCCCCTTGGAATTGGTCAGGGAGCCCTCCGCAATTGCCGTGCCAGAATCGCATACCGCCCGCTTTTCAGGGAATAATGATGCGTGGGGTGTCCCGCAGGCGTCACAAAGCATCAAAAGGTCTGCCTGATTCAACAGCAGCGTTGCGAATTTGCCTGAAATTTAGGCAAAATTAACCTTTGAATTGAGAATTGGCGGAAAACCGTCTATCTCATGCTCAGACGGCGGTGCCTCTTTTCGGGCATGCCGCACAAAACATCACAAAGATGAGAGACACCCCATGCATATGCTCGCCATCCTGCGCGTGCTCGAAAACCTGTTTGCGACCCGCGCGCCAAAGCGCTGAGGCGGGGATTCAACAGGTCACGAAAACCCAAAGAGGCTCTCCGTCGCCCCGTGCTCGACACGGGGCTTGGCTTCTCTTGCACTGTCTCGCTCGGCGTAGTGCCCGACATGCAGGATCAGTGGTGGCTGCCAATCTCGGAGCGGAAACCGGACATAGGTAGCCAAGCCCCGTGTCGAGCACGGGGCGACGCGGGTGCAAGGCTGAAATCGCGCCAAATACAAAACTTGTCCGCGACGCCTAAGCCGTCCGCAGATACCAAGCGTAATCAAGATCAGGCACCGCGCCAAAGAAGCGTTCCATCTCGGTCTGCTTCACGATGCTGAACATCTCGACAAAGCGGGCGCCCAGAAGATCTTTCATCACCTCTGATCCGCTGAACCGGTCGAGTGCTGCAAACCAGTTGGTCGGCATTGGCGGCGCTGTGGTCACGGCTTCATAGCCATTGCCGACAACAGGTGCGCCCGGGTCAAGCTTGTGCTCGATCCCGTGGCACATGCCCGCCAGCATCGCGGCCATGGCAAGATAGGGGTTGGCATCCGCCCCGCCGATCCGGTGTTCCACATGGCGGCTGGCCGGAGGCCCTGCTGTCACGCGGAAGCTGACGGTGCGGTTGTTGACGCCCCATGTGGGGGCAACCGGCGCATAGCTGTTCGCCTTGAACCGGCGGTAGCTGTTGGCGTTGGGCGCAAAAATCAGGAAGGCATCAGCGATGGTGGCCTGCATGCCGGCGATCGCGTGACGCAGTAGCGGCGTCCCTTGCGGGTCTTCGCTGGCAAAGGCGTTCTTGCCCGATGCGTCGAGCATTGAGGCGTGCAGGTGCATGCCATTGCCTGCGCTCTGTTCAAATGGCTTGGCCATGAAAGTCGCTTCCATGCCGTGCTTTTGCGCGATGGCCTTCACCATCCGCTTGTGCATGATGGCATCGTCGCAGGCCTGCAGCGCATCCGCCTTGTGGGCGAGCGTCATTTCAAACTGGCCGGGCGCATATTCGGATATGGCGGCTTCCAGCGGCAGGTTCTGCGCGGCGGCACAGGCATAAAGATCATCGAAGAAGGGCCGGAAGTCCTCCATCTCCGCCAGACCATAGACCTGAATGTCGTGCGGCGTTTCTCCCGAGGAGGGCGACCGGGCCGGCGTCGGGCGACCATCTTTGCCGCGCTTGGCATCGACCAGATAGAATTCCAGCTCCACCGCAACGTCAGGCGTCAGGCCATGGCCTGCCAGCCGGTCAATGACACGACCCAGCACATGCCGTGGATCAAGATCATTGGGCTTGCCGTCTAGTTCATAGAATCCGGTCAGGAATTGCGCTGCGTTCGGCCCGGCCCATGGGGTCGGCACCAGCGTGCCGGGTATGGGGTGGATGCGCCGATCCGCATCGCCATCTTCCCAGACAAGGCCGGTTTCTTCGGTGTCGCGGCCCGTAATGTCGACGATGACGGCAGAGCCGGGGAGGAAGCGGCCCTCCTTGTAAACGCCCAGCACCTCATGCGCGCGCAGCCGCTTGCCGCGGGGCACGCCGCACATGTTGGTGAAGATGATGTCGATGGCGTCAACCTCCGGATGAGCCTTGAAAAAGGCTTCTGCTTCGGAAAGGTGCGCGATCTGATGCGAGGACGTCTTGCTGGTCATAGGGGCCTTGTGCGGGGAGTGCAGGGCCTCCGTCAAGCCGGACACGCAGCGCCGCTGGATGAAGAGTCGCGTCCTGTGCCATCGGGTGTTACCCTCCTCACCGTAAACAGATGGGCGCCGGGCTATGGCAAACGGGCATGAGATCGAACTGAAGCTGGCCGCATCCGCCGCCATGCTCGCGCAGCTGCGGTCGATGGACATGCTGCAAGGCGAGGGCCGGACGCGGCATTTCTTGACCGTCTATTATGATACGCCTGATCAGAGGCTGGCCGCCGCCCATCTGGCCTTGCGCATCCGCGAGGATGGAAACGGCTGTGAAATCACGTTGAAGCGGGCAGCAACGGACAAAGCCATTTCCCGCCCGGAATGGAATGCCGCGCTGGACGGTCCGCAGCTTGATCTCGGTGCCCTGCCGGCAGAGGCGGCGCGTCTTGTGATCAAGGCCGCCAAGGGGGCCGATCTTGGCCCTGTCTTCAACCTTGATGTCGACCGGGACGTCCGGGTGGTCGCCTTTGGCCGGTCCAAAATCGAACTGGCTTTTGATGAGGGGCACGTCACCGCCGGAGGCCGGGCGGCCCCTGTGTGCGAGTTGGAGCTGGAGCTGCTGTCGGGCAGCTTGAAGGACCTGCTGGGGCTTGTGCGTGCGCTGCCGCTGGGGCCAGAGCTTTATTGGTCCACCACCAGCAAGTCGGCTGTCGGCTATCGCTTGGCGGACGGGACACCGCCCGTTGCGGTCAAGGCGCGCCCTATCCGCTTGTCCGCCAATATCGGCACAAGGGCGGCGCTGCGCCGGATTGTGTGGAGCAGCATTGGACAATTTCTGGCCAATGTTGATGCGCTAATGATCTTCAGCCTGCCGGAAGGCCTGCATCAGATGCGGGTTGCCCTGCGGCGCCTGCGTGTCGCGCTGCGCCTTGCCCATGAGATGCTGGATGATGCCGATGCCCCCGTTCTGGATGCGGAATGGGGTGCCGCCATCGGCGTGATGGGCACCGCGCGGGATCTAGATGTCATCCTCACTCGGATCGGAAAAGGGCCCGACACCGAAACAGGGGACGACGTGCGCCGCGCCCTCGCGGAGGAACGGGTGCAGGCCTATGCGTCTGTGATGCGCCTTATTCAGAGCGCGTCTTTTCAGCATCTGTTGGTCGGAACGGTGCATTGGGCGGAGCATCTTGGCGGGCCAAAGCCGGATGATCTTCCGCTCCGCCAGGCAGCGCGTGCGCTCTTGAAAAACTGGCGGCGCAAGCTCCGCCGGAAATCGGGGCACCTTGCCGATCTGTCGGCCGAAGCACGCCACCGTATCCGCATCGGGCTGAAGCGGCTGCGCTATGCCACGGAGTTCTTCACCAGCCTGTCGCGCGAACCGGCGCGCAAGACGCTGGACCGTTTGCGACTGGACAGGTTGGCGGAGGCGCAGGAGCATCTGGGCGACCTGAACGACCTCGATGTCGGGGCCTCGCTTGGGGCGCGGCTCAATGGTGATCCTTTGCACCGGGCAGCAATCCTTGAAGCGCTGGAAGCAGTGGCGCGGGACCAGCACCGCCATGCGCCAAAGCTTTTGGAGAAGGCGCAGGATGCCGTCGACCTTGCCCTTGCCAAGCGGAAGTCCATCCGCGTGCGGGCGTCAGGAAAGCAGCGCTGAGACTGCGTCGTCCAGATGGTCTGCCAATCGGCCGACCTGCTCCACCGTCGTCACAGGGCTGACCAGCATCATATTGTGGAAGGGCGCCAGCAAGGTACCGCGGTTGACGAGCATGAGGTGGATCAGGCTTTCCAGATCATGGTCCATCGCCGCGCGGGCTTCCGTGCCATTGGTGGGCGGCTTGGGCGCGCAGACGATCTCCACCCGCGCGCCGACGCTGGACACATGCCAAGGCAGTTGGTGCCGATCAATCACGCCTTCGATGCGCCCGGCCAGCATCTGCCCAAGGCCGAGCATATGGCTATAGGCGTGCGGCGACATCACATCGTCGAGCATGGCGTGCATCGCTGAGATCGCCAGCGCATTGGCGGACAGTGTCGTACCGATCCCCGAATGGCCGGGTGGCAGGGTGGCGCGATAGGCCTCCATCCGGGTGGCGACCTCATGCGAAAAGCCGAAGGCCGCGCACGGCACGCCACCGCCGATCGACTTGCCGATGACGAACATGTCGCCCGCCGGACCATAGCTGCCGGAATGGCCACCGGGGCCGGAGGAAATGGTGTGCGTTTCATCCCAGATGAGGAGTGTGCCCGTGCGCGCCGTCGCTTCGCGCATCAGGGCCAAGAAGCCGGGACGCGGCAGCACCATGCCGCAATTCGTCATCACCGGCTCGGCAAGGACGGCGGCGATATCGCCGGCCTCAAGCGCTGCCTCAAGCGCACGGCCGTCATTAAACTCAATGGCGATGGTATGTTCGCGGACGTCCCACACCTGGCCGACAAGGCTGCGCCGTGTTTCAGGCAGGCCATCGCGCAGATCGACAAACACGTCATCGACCGCGCCATGATAGCAGCCGTTGAAGATGAGGATCTTGTCCCGCCCGGTAATGCCACGCGCCCAGCGGATGGCCGCACGGTTGGCTTCCGACGCGGTGGTCGTCAGCTGCCAATGCGGGTGGTGAAAGCGTGAGGCGAGCATCAGGCCGACATTGGCGGCCTTCTGGCTCGGGAGCATGTAGCTCAGCCCCTCCTGCGCCTGCTGGGCGAGCGCGAGAGCGAGTGGCTCCGGCGAATGGCCGAACATGGAGGCAGTGTCACCCAGACAAAAGTCGTCGAGCACCTGCCCATCAAGCGTCGTCAGCGTGGACCCGTGCGCGGTCTTGGCGGTCAGCGGAAAGGGCGAGGGCCAATCGCGCATCCAGTGGAAGGGCACGCCCTGATGCCAGCCGCGTTTGCGGTCCAGCGCAGCGTCCGCCGATTTGGGGTTGGCAGCAATGAAGCGCGCCTCTTCTTCGGCACGGCAGGTGGCAATGCGGTTGCGGTCGATCATGATCGTTCTTTCCCGTTCCCCTTGTTCACGACCGGCAGCCGAAAATCATAAACGGTCCTTGAGCGCGTACCAGAGAAGCCCAAGCGTCGCCAAGGGTTGGCGCATCCATTTTCCGCCGGGAAAGGGCCGTTTCGGCAAGGACGCCATGACGTCAAAGCGCGACGCCGTCCCCGCCAGCGCTTCGGCGATAAGCTCCCCCGCCAGAGTCGTGACCAGCGCACCATGCCCCGAAAATCCGAAGGCGTGAAACACATTGCCACGCCGCCCGAGGATCGGCAGCCGGTTCATGCTAACGGACACCGCGCCGCCCCACTGATAGTCGATGGGCGTCGATGCCAGTTGCGGGAACACCTCGACAATGTGGCGGCGCACGAACCCGGCGATATCGGCCGGCGGTGTCTGCACATATTTCTCACCGCCACCGAAGAGCAGGCGCTTATCGGCAGACAGGCGGAAATAGTTGAGGACGAACCGGCTGTCCGCGACGGCGGCATTGCTAGGCAGAAGGTCATCGGCGTTCGGGAGGGGGGCTGTCGCGACATTGTAGTTCATGATGGGGATGGTGAAGCGGGCGAGACCGGGATCGATCTCCTCCATCCAGGCATCGGTGGCGAGGATGGCATGCGCCGCGCGGACAGTGCCGTGCGCTGTCCGGACAGTGACCGCGCCTTGATCGATGACCTCTGTCACCCGGCTGTTTTCAAAGATTTGGGCCCCCGCTTCTTCTGCGGCGACAGCGAGGCCGCGCACATAGTTGAGCGGGTGGAAATGGCCGCCTTGTGGGTCATAGAGCCCGCCATGATAGCCGTCGGCACGGATATGCTCAGCTAAGCCTGCGCGGTCCAAAATGGCCGTCTTGTAGCCAAAGCGGGTGTCCAGCAATTCCGCCTCAGCCGCCATATCGTCCAGATGCGCGGGCTTATAGGCGGCTTCCAAATGACCCGACGTGAGATCACAGTCGATCTTGTGGCGGGCGACCCGGCTCCACACACGGTCACGTGCGCCCCACGCAACGTCGAAGATCGCCTTGGCGCGCGCCGCACCAAATTCGGCTTCCATCTCGCGCATTGACCAGCGCAGACCGGGGATCAGCTGCCCGCCATTGCGGCCCGATGCGCCAAAGCCGATTGTTTCAGCCTCCAGCAGGACGACGGAGAAGCCTTTCTCCGCACAGGCAAGGGCAGCGGCGACGCCGGTGAACCCGCCGCCGATGATGACCACATCGCAGGCCGTCTCGCCTCTTAAGGGTTGCGGCGTGCGCTGCCGGTTCGCGGTGGCCGCGTAATAACTGTCTGCCAAGGAATCGCGCACGTCAGACGCGGAGCAACAAATGCTCACGCTCCCATGAACTGATCACGGACTGATAGTTGAACAGCTCACATTCCTTGATGGCGTAGAAGATTTCGAAAAAGTCTTCGCCAAGCAGCTGCTTGACCGGCTTGCAGTGCGAAAAGCGGTCAAGCGCTCCTTCCAATGTGCGGGGCAAGGTGCGGGCGCGGTTATAGGCACTGCCGGCGATCGGCTTGGGCGGCACCATCCGGTCCACCATGCCGATATATCCGCAGATCAAAGAGGCGGCCATGGCGAGGTATGGATTGCTATCTGCCCCCGGCAGGCGGTTTTCGATACGCCGGTTCTTGGTATCGGAAATCGGGATGCGCAGTCCGCACGATCGGTTGTCGGTGCCCCATTGGACGTTGATCGGGGCATCACTGTCGGGCCGCATCCGGCGGAAGCTGTTGACGTTGGGCGCGAACATCGGCGTCACCTGCGGCAACAGGCGGGCAAGCCCTGCGATGTAGCTGCGGAACAGCGCGCTGTCCTTACCGGCCTGTGTGCTGAAGATATTGCGGCCTGTTTCGATATCGAGAACCGACTGGTGGATGTGCATTGCACTGCCCGGCTGGTCACTCATCGGCTTGGCAAGGAAGGTTGCGTAAACGCCGTGCTGCAGCGCGACCTGACGGACGAGGCGTTTGAACAGCAGAACTTCATCGGCCAGCTTCAGCGGATCGCCGTGCAGGAAGTTCACCTCCAACTGCGCGGCCCCCGATTCGTGGATCATCGTGTCGATGTTGATCCCGGCCTTTTCGCACCACTCATAGGTGTGCTCGATAAACTCTTCGAACTCGGTCAGTGCCTCCAGCCCATAAGGCTGACTCGCCGTTTCCGGGCGACCGGATCGGCCGGTCGGCGGCACCAAGGGGAAGTCCGGATCTGTATTCTGCGAGACGAGATAGAACTCAACCTCCGGCGCGATGACAGGCCGCCAGCCGCGGTCTTCATAGAGTTTGAGCACACGCTTCAGGATCATGCGCGGCGCAATGGCGACCGGGGTACCATCTTTGGTAAAGGCATCGGCAATGACATAGGCCGTCGGCGTCGCAAAGCCGGGGGCTTCGCGGATCGTCTCGGGATCGGGCACCATCATCTGGTCGGGATCATATTCCGGGATGATGTGCCCGATGCCTTCGGGATATTCGCCGTTGATCGTGACAGAGAAAATGCTGCCGGGAATGCGCAGCGTGTTTTCCTTCACGCTGGACAGGAACTTGTTGGCAGGCAGCACCTTTCCGCGCTGCACGCCATTCATGTCCGGGACGATGCACTCCACTTCGCTGACACCATGCTCTGTAATCCAGGTCGCAAGGTTCGTCGCCATGATGTCATTGTGCGCTAGGGCGCACCCTCCCGTTTCATGCGCTGTGGGTCAGAAGGATTTACTGACCGAAAAAACAGCGCCAGCCTTGCCCAGCGGATTGCCGGACGTGTGGGCCGTGTCGATATATTTCACGCCAAGGGTGAACCCGGCAAGCTCATAATCGGCACCAATCGACCAATCCTTCTTCTTGTCGGCAAAGGCACCATCTTCAATCCCGAAGGAGCCGTTGAGCGTCAGGCCGGTCTCGCCGAGCGGATACTCCCCGGAAACAGCAACATAGACATTGTCCTGATTGCCGGTGTTGTTCTGGCTGGGCACATAGCCGAGGTTGAGGGCAACGCTGCCTGCACCCACGCCGGTGCCGACCGAACCGAGCGCTTCAACATAGTTGAGGTCCGATGCGCCGGGATAAACATAATAAATCCCACTGATGCTCACGTCGACAGGGCCAGCGGTCCCGGACCAGCCGGCGGTGAGATCGACTTCAATGTCATCACCGCCATTGTCGGCAATGTTGGAAGCCCAGGCAGACACGAAAAGACCGGATGTGTGGGACACCGTCAGCGAAGGCTGGAAGGCAGGATCCTTATCGCTCAGCGAGATGCCGCGGAACCGATAGTCCGAGACGCCAGCCAGCGTGAATTCAATGTCGATTGGCCCGGCAGCTTCATCTTCCTGTGCCATTGCCGGGGCGGAAATGGTGAGGGCAGATGCGGCAAGAGAGGCCAGCGTGAAGGCGCGAATGGCGGTGTTCATGGGGTGTTTCCTCATTTTGACTTGGCGACAATGAAGGCATCTTGCCAAGAAATGACGCAAAATCCATGCCTTGCCTGCGCAATTTCCGGTGAGTGTTGCAGATATGTCGATGTCCGCCATCGCCCAAGCCGTGCGACTATCGCTTGCCCACCAGACCTTCCCGCGACATCATAGGCCGAGAAAAGAAAACAGACCGGAGAGCCCATATGCCTATCACCCATCGCCGCACATGCCATATCTGCGAGGCCAATTGCGGGGTGATCGTCACAGCGGAAGGGCCTGACATCCTCTCAATCAAAGGTGATCCCGACAATGCGATGAGCCGGGGGCATATCTGCCCCAAGGGCACCGCCATTGCCGATCTCCAGAATGATCCCGACCGCCTCCGCCGCCCGATGAAGCGCATGGGCGAGGACTGGCAGGAGATCAGCTGGGATCAGGCCTTTGCCGAAATTGGCGAAAAGACCCGCGACATCATGGCCCGCGATCCGGCGTCCACCGCGCTCTATGTCGGTAACCCCAATGCGCACAGCTATGGCAATGTGCTGACCTCGGGTGACCTCAAAAAGGCGCTTCGGACGAAGAATGTCTTCTCCGCAAGCACGGTGGACCAGATGCCCCACCATGTCGCTAATATCCGGCTCTATGGCCATTCAGGCTTTTGGGCCGTGCCCGATATTGACCGCACGCAGACGATGATCATCCTCGGCGGCAATCCAATGGCGTCCAATGGCAGCGTATGGACCGTCCCCGATTTCCGCAACCGGGTGAAGGACTTGCAGGCACGGGGCGGCGAATTGATTGTCATTGATCCGCGCCGCAGCGAGACCGCGAAGATCGCCGACCGGCATATCTTTGTCCGCCCCGGAAGCGACGCCTTCCTGCTGATTGCTTTGTTGAAGACGATGAAGGCCTTGGGGCTTCCGGCGGCGGCCGATTATGTCCGCAATGTCGATGCCCTTTGGGACGCGCTGGAGCCCTTCGACGTGGCCGACTGCCTTGCCCGCGCCAACGTGACGGCCGAGGACGTCCATCATCTGGCGACACGCATGCTGTCCGGCCCTGCCGCGCTCTATGGACGCATGGGCGCGTCGACGCAGAGCTTTGGCACGCTCACCACCTGGCTGGTGGCGGTGGCGAACATCGTCTCAGGCCAACTCGACCGCGAAGGCGGGCTGCTCTGTGGCGCGCCGGTCGTGGACCTGTTGCACCTCTTCGGGCCCGGCAGCATCGGTAAGCACCACTCCCGCGTTTCCGGCCACCGTGAGGTGCTCGGCGAGTTTCCATCCTCCGCCATGGCCGAAGAAATGGAAACGCCGGGTGAGGGCCAGATCAAGGCGCTGTTCGTCGTTGCGGGAAACCCCGTGCTCTCCACCCCCAATGGCACGCGGCTGGATAAGGCACTGGCGGGTCTCGACCTGATGGTCTCGGTCGACATGTATCTGAACGCGACGAGCAGGCGCGCGCATTACATATTGCCGCCGGCGGGGCCGCTGGAGAAGGATCATTACGGGCTGTTCCTCCTGCCCATCGCGATCCGCAGCTTCGCAAAATACTCGCCGCCTTTGTTTGAAAAGGATGATGAGACGCTCGCCGATTGGGAGATCCTGCGCGGGCTGGCCGGTGCCATCACTGGGCGGCCTGTTGAAGGCCAAACACCGCGCGAGATGCTCGACCAGATGATGCGCGCAGGCCCCTTTGGCGTCTCGCTCGATGAGGTGGAAGCGCATCCCAGCGGCATGGACTTTGGCCCGCTGACCGCAGGCAAATTGCCCGACCGGTTGAAGACGCCCGATAAGACCATCGACATCGCGCCGGACGAATTTGTGGGGGATCTGACGCGCTTGGCGGCTGAGCTGGACCAAGTCGCCGATACCCGCCTGCGGCTCATCGGGCGGCGGCATGTACGTTCCAACAACAGCTGGCTGCACAATAGCGCACGGCTCGTAAAGGGACCGGACCGTTGTACGCTGTTGATCCACCCTGACGATGCCCGTGCCCGCAATCTCGGCGATGGTGGCATGGCCGAGGTCAGTTCGCGCTCCGGCTCGGTGCAGCTCAAGGTTGAGGTCACCGATGACATGATGCCCGGCACCGTCTCCATCCCACACGGCTGGGGCCACAGCCTGCCCGGCATCCGCATGGCAGTCGCGCAAGCGCATGCGGGCGTCAGCCTCAACGATCTGACCGATGAGACGGCCATGGACCCGCTCTCGGGCAATGCGGCGCTGTCTGGCGTTCCGGTTGAGGTGCGGGGGATCGCTTAGACCTTCTATCTGTCATTCCCGCGAAAGCGGGAATCCCAGAATCTCTTCGTGATCTTTGCTTCTTCGCGGCCTTCGCGTGAACCTAGCACACGCTGTTTCGCGCGAAGGCCGCGAAGGAAGAAAAGGGCGCGAAAGCTAGCTTGGACTGACAACGCGCCGTGGACCTTGGATTCCCGCTTTCGCGGGAATGACAGAGAGTGCTTAAAGGCTCAGTTCGCCCCGCAGCACCACCTCCGCCGCTTCCGCCGCCCGTCGTGCGGCGCGGGCGAGGTTGGCGGAGAAATCGCCTGCGCTTTCGCCATTGGCATCGTCGGTTGTCGCCTTGATCGCCATCCAGGGTAGGCCGAGCCGTTCGGCGGCCTGCGCCACCGCTGACGTTTCCATATCGACCAATGTCGCGCCCAGCTGCGCCGCCATATCGCGCGCGTGGGCGGGGCATTCGATGAAGGCATCTCCCGTCGCGATGCGGGCGCGGGGAAGGTCACAGTGCGGCGCTTCCATCGCGCGGAATGGGGTCGTGTCAGCCGGACCAATGGGCCAGCTGCCACCGCGATAATGGGCGAAGCCGTCGGGGCGGCGCGCGCCATAATCATTCTGCACGGCTTCGTGGATGTAGAAACAGTCGCCACTGTGGTCGCCGATATTGCCGGCGGTGCCGATGATCATCAGCAATTGGGCGTCGTGCAGATGCGCGATCAAGGTGGCGGCCGTCGCTGCATTCACCTTCCCCACGCCCGAACAAGTGACCACCACCGTGCGACGCCCGAGCGACACATGGCGGACATTGAAGCCCGCGTGGGTGGAATGGCCCGTCGTGGCGTCGGGCGCAAAAGCGTCGGCTTCTTCCTGAACACCAGTGATGAGAGCGATGCGTGTAATCATCACGCCGCCCTAGCCGCCTTTGGCGCAACGAAAAAGGGCGGCCCCTTGCGGGACCGCCCTTGATCTTGTGTAGGTCGGGAAGCTTACTTAACTTCGACCTGAGCACCGGCACCAACGAGCTGGGCCTGGACCTTGGAAGCTTCGTCCTTGCTGACGCCTTCCTTGATCGCCTTCGGAGCCGACTCAACGAGAGCCTTAGCTTCCGTCAGGCCGAGACCGGTGATGGCGCGGACTTCCTTGATGACGGCGATCTTGTTGCCGCCGTCGCCGACGAGGATGACGTCGAATTCGGTCTGCTCTTCAGCAGCCGGAGCAGCGCCACCAGCAGCCGGTGCAGCAACTGCAACAGCAGCAGCAGCCGAAACGCCCCACTTTTCTTCGAGAAGCTTCGAAAGCTCAGCAGCTTCCAGAACGGTCAGAGCCGAGAGGTCGTCAACGATCTTGTTCAAATCAGCCATTTTAAGTCTCCAATGCGCGGGACATCTGCCCGCATAAGTTTCAGTTAAGTGTCAAAATCAGGCAGCGTCTTTGGCGGCATAAGCCCCAAATACGCGTGCGAGCTGTCCTGCTGGTGCCTGGACGATCTGAACAACCTTGGTCGCAGGTGCCTGTACAAGGCCCACGATCTTGGCGCGCAGTTCATCAAGCGACGGCAGTGATGCCAGAGCCTTGATGCCATTTGCATCCAGGACTTGCGCGCCCATTGATCCGCCGACGATTTCGAGCTTGTCGTTCGTCTTGGCGAATTCAACGACGATCTTTGCAGCCGCGACCGGATCGATCGAGGAAGCAAGGCCCGTCGGGCCGGTCAGCAGATCGCTGATGCCGGCATAGTCGGTGTCCTGGGAAGCAAGCTTGGCGAGTCGGTTCTTAGCGACCTTGTAGCTGGCACCGGCCTCACGCATCTTCGTACGCAGCGCCGTCGACTGTGCGACGGTGAGCCCGAGATTACGGGTGACAACAACCACCCCAACCTCGTTGAAGACGCTCTTGAGTTCAGCGACAGCATCGGCCTTTTGAGCACGATCCATGCCATTCTCCTTCAACATTCGGCTTGCGGCCCATCCGCAAACCGTTCGGTCAACCGATCCGGCCTAAGCCTTAGCGGTCAGCCAATTGTCCGTGGGGAATGGCAGTCTCTTTGAAAAAAGGAGACCGTTGGTATTTCCATGTCCCCGCCTAGGCAGGCAATTAAGAAGGGCGTCGTGCCCTTCACCTGCTGTCTCGGACGGTGAACCGACCCGAGGGCCGGTCCGATATCGCAGGGGCGGCCCGAAAGCCGACCCCCGCAAATTCAAAATCAGGCGTTGCCGAGTTCGGCGACGTCCAGACGGATGCCTGGGCCCATCGACGAGCTGATGGCGGCCTTGCGCAGATACTTGCCCTTGGCGCCCGTCGGCTTGGCACGGACGATGGCCGCAACCAGTGCGTCAAAGTTTTCGCGCAGATCTTCTGCCGAGAACGACGCCTTGCCGATGCCCGAATGGATGATGCCGGCCTTTTCGACGCGGTATTCAACCTGGCCGCCCTTGGCGTCCTTCACAGCCTGACCGACGTTCGGCGTGACCGTGCCGAGCTTCGGGTTCGGCATCATGCCCTTGGGACCAAGGATCTTGGCGACGCGGCCGACGAGGCCCATCATGTCCGGGGTGGCGATGCAGCGATCGAAATCGATGTTGCCATTGGTGATCTGTTCGATGAGATCGTCAGCGCCGACAATGTCTGCGCCGGCGGCGAGAGCTTCTTCAGCCTTCGCATCCTTGGCGAACACAGCGACGCGAACGGTCTTGCCGGTGCCCTTGGGCAGCGAGACGACGCCACGGACCATCTGGTCTGCGTGACGCGGATCAACGCCAAGGTTAAGCGCGACTTCGATCGTTTCGTCGAACTTTGCGGTCGCATTTTCCTTGATCAGCGCGATGGCTTCAGTGACGCCATAGAGCTTTTCACGGTTGACGATGGTGGCCAGCTTCTTGGCCTTTTTGCTCTGGAATGCCATGGGTTCAGCCCTCCACTACTTCGAGGCCCATCGAACGGGCAGAGCCTTCGATGATGCGCGTTGCCGCTTCGATATCGTTCGCGTTCAGGTCCTTCATTTTCGCTTCTGCGATTTCGGACAGCTTGGAACGGGCGATGGAGCCGATCGAGGACTTGCCGGGTTCTTTCGAACCCTTGTCGAGCTTGGCAGCCTTCTTGATCAGATAGGTCGCCGGTGGCGTCTTCGTGACGAAGGTGAAGCTCTTATCCGCAAACACGGTGATCACGGTCGGGATCGGCATGCCCTTTTCGAGCTCTGTCGTCGCCGCGTTGAACGCCTTGCAGAATTCCATGATGTTCACGCCGCGCTGACCCAAAGCAGGGCCGATCGGCGGGGATGGATTGGCGGCGCCCGCGGGCACCTGCAGCTTAATATAGCCGTCAATCTTTTTGGCCATTGTTCACTCACTCTTTAGATGGGCTCTACGCCTGAAGCGCTTCGCCCGGTTCAAGTTTAGCGGTTCAAACGGGGTGGCCCCCTCCCGCGCTTATCCGGACCCAAAAGGGCCCAAATCTCATTTCATCCGTTCAACCTGCTCGAACTCGAGTTCGACCGGTGTCGGACGACCGAAGATCGATACGGAAACTTTGACGCGACCCTTGTCGAAATCCAGTTCCTCGACGAGGCCGGTAAAGCTGGCAAACGGGCCTTCGAGAACCTTGACCTGATCGCCGATTTCATAATCGACGCGGATCTGCTGCTTGGGTGCAGCGGCGGCTTCTTCCTTGGTGTTCAGGATGCGCGCGGCTTCAGCTTCGCTGATGGCCTGCGGCTTCCCCATCGACCCAAGAAAGCCCGTCACCTTCGGCTGGTTCTTGATGAGGTGATACACATCATCATTCATGCTCAGCTTGGCCAGAACATAGCCCGGGAAGAACTTGCGTTCCGACTGGATCTTCTTGCCACGGCGGATTTCGGTCACCGTTTCAACGGGCACTTCAACCGAATCGACAAGCGCTTCCAAGCCAAGACGCTGCGCGTCTGCCAGAATTGCGTCGCGAACTTTGTTCTCAAAGCCCGAATAGGCGTGGATGATGTACCAGCGTGACATAGTTTTCTTTTCTTATGTGTCAGGAAGCGAGGGCAAGCAGCGTCTTCACGATCCAGCTGAACACCGAATCAACGCCGAGGAAAAAAAGCCCGAGGATCGTCGTCATGATGATCACCATGACAACGGTCATGCCGGTTTCACGCCCCGTGGGCCACGAAACCTTCGCCGTTTCGGCCCGGACCTGCCGGATGAATTCGCCTGGGCTGGTTTTAGCCATGAACCCGCTTTCCGTCCTTCAAAACTTGTTTCGACAACAGGACCGCAACCGGAAAAACCGGCAAATGTGGAACCCTGATGTCGGGATGGGCCGCCAATAGTCGGCTTTTGGCGGAAAAGCAAGCGTCGCATAGGGTTTCCCCTTCGGCGACAGACATAGGGCCAGTCCCCCTCGATTCGCGAAAGAATCGTCTGCGATTCGGGAAACTGGCAGGAGCGGAGGGACTCGAACCCACGGCCCTCGGTTTTGGAGACCGATGCTCTACCAACTGAGCTACGCTCCTATGGCCAGACGGCGGCGCATAGCGAAGCGCCCTTCATGGTGCAAGCAAAGACCGTTGCTTTTCGTCGCTGGCGCAGACGGGATCAGGCGACGGCGCGATCTGCCCGGCTGTCGGCCAAAAGACGGCGTGCGTCGGCGGCGGGCATAGGTCGACCGAAGAGATAGCCCTGGATCTTGCGGCAGCCGAGCTGGCAGATCATCCGATATTCTTCCTCGGTTTCCACGCCCTCGGCCGTCGTGACCATGCCAAGGCTGTTCGCAAGCGCGACCACAGCACGGATGATTGCCAAGCTTTCCGGCGCGTTGCGCGCAGCACCTTGAACGAAAGAGCGGTCAACCTTGATGGTATTAAACTTGGTCCGCGACAGATAACCCAGCGACGAATAGCCGGTGCCAAAGTCGTCGAGCGCCAGCCGCACGCCCAGCGCCATCAGCTGGTCGAGAATCTGAAGCGCAGCGGTGCCTTCGCGCATGAAAACGCTTTCAGTCACTTCCAGTTCCAGCCGCTGCGGCTGAAGGCCGCTTTGCGATAGGGCCTGCACGACCGACGTCACGAAGTTCACGTCGGTCAGCTGTTCAGCCGACACGTTGACCGCAACGCGGATTGTGGAGGGCCATGTGGCCGCTTCGGCGCAGGCCGTGCGCAGCACCCAATCGCCGATCGGGGCGATGAGGCGGGTATCTTCGGCCACGGGCACGAATTTGGCAGGCGATACCGGGCCCAATTCCGGGTTTGTCCAGCGCAGCAGCGCCTCAAAGCTCTCAACAGCACTTGTCTCGGCATTGACGACCGGTTGATAGTGCACCTCAAATTCATTGCGTTCCAAGGCTTTGCGCAATGCGATTTCGATGACGCGGCGTTCTTCGGCATGCACGTGAAGCTGGGGCTCATAGCAATGGACAGCGCCACCGCCGACATCCTTGGACCGGTAGAGCGCAAGATCTGCCGACCGAATCAGCGTTTCAACAGTGCGACCGTCGCGTGGGCCCGTGGCCGTGCCAACACTGGCCCCAATGTAGAGCGTGTGTTGGTCGACTTCATAAGGTCGCGACAGCGTATCAATGATGTTTTGGGCAAATTTGGAGAGGCGCTGCGGGTCATTGGCGTCCCTGACGACAACCGCAAATTCGTCACCACCCAGACGGCCACAGACTTCATTGTCGGTCATGATTGAGCGCAGGCGTTCGGCCACGCGCGTCAGCAACCGGTCGCCAATGGGATGGCCCAGCGTGTCGTTGACAGCCTTGAATCGGTCCAGATCGATCATCAGGAAGGCGCAGCGGCCGCGCCAGCGGTCTGCCTCGACCATGGCATCGCCCAGTGCTTCGGTGATGTGCAGGCGGTTCGGCAGCCCGGTGAGCGTGTCATAGCGCGCCATACGGTTGATCTTATCGGCCGACCGATGGGCTTCAGTCACGTCTGATCCGACGCCACGGAAACCGAGGAAGGAACCGGAATCGTCAAAGCGCGGTGAGGCGGAAAGCTCCCACCAGCGCGTTTCACCCTCGACATGCACGGGCAGAATGAGGTCACTGAAGTTTTCGCGGTTCTTCAGCTTGTCGGCCAAGACGCGCAGCGCGGCCGAAAAGTTTCCGGCTTCCCACGAATCGCCCGCAAGGATCTCAAGAATGGGTTTGGCTTCGACCTGCTCGGGCTGAAGGCCCAAAGCATAGGCAAAGCGCGGGGATACATGGGTCAGGCACTTTGACGCGTCGATCTGCCACATCCAGTCGCCACCTGATTCCTCAAATTCGCGCAAGAGAAGGCTGACGACCTCGTCCTTTTCGGCCAGTTCGCTCTCGACAGATCGGTGCATCACAAAGTTGCGACCATTGGCAAGGCAGCTGAGCATCAGCGCGCCGGAATAGGCAAGGGCGGTTGCCGAAATGAGCGGCATGCCCGTGTACCACATCATCGCAGCGAGGCTGGTGCCGGTGACGGTCAGGAACGCCGCTGTAGCCATTGGGACAGCCGACAGGGCGACCGTCATGCCGGCCATCAGCGCTGTCAGCACGGTCCAGATGCCAATGAGGCTTTCTGCCGATGCGCCCGGACCAAATAGCAGGGGTGCCACGGCCCAGGCGGCCGCACCGATAAGCGTAATGCCCGTTTCCCGGTGGAGGTCTGCTTTCGTTGCGATCACGGGGGTCCAGCCGCGTTCCCGCAGGTGCGGCCAAGCCGAAATGCCGGCCATGATGATCGTTGCGAAAAACCACAAACCCAACTTCAACGGCGAAACCGAAGATTTTAGGAGAAGTAGGAGAACAATCGCGCCCAGTACCGAAATGACAAGGCGGGTTACGGCAAAGCGTTTAACAACAGCCAGTTGTGCGGCACGCACAATGCCCCAGTCGGTGCCCGCCGGCTCCGTAAAGCCAAGGATCGAGAGCCAACCGGGAATGCCGGGCGCGGTAGAATGGGTGCTTTTCCGTCTCACGCCAAAACGCATAAGCCCAAAAGGGTTAGCGTTCGGTAAGCACTATTCCGGTTTTTTGCGCCGAAGTGGGTTCAAGCCGCCAGCGCGTAGGGCTGGATCTCTCCCGAAAGATACAGCCGCCGCGCTTTTGCTCGGCTCAGCTTGCCCGAACTGGTCCGCGGCAGAGATCTGGGAGGCACCAGTTCCACCACACAATTCATGCCCGTGATGGAGCGGACCTTCTCGCGGATGGCATCCCGCAATTTGGACCGCTCTTCGCCATCTGTGGTCCGGCAATGGACGAGAACGGCAGGCGATTCTTCGCCGCCCGGCATCGTGACGGAAAAGGCAGCGATATCGCCCTGCTTAAAGCCCGGAAGCTGCTCAACCGCCCACTCAATGTCCTGCGGCCAATGGTTCTTGCCATTGATGATGATCATGTCCTTGGCGCGGCCAACGACATAGAGATATCCGCCCGACATATAGCCCATATCGCCGGTGTTGAGCCAACCGTTCTGCAGGCAGGCTTCGGTTGATTCAGGGTCGCGGAAATAGCTGTGCATGATCGACGGACCTGCGGACCAGACTTGGCCAATCTGGCGCTCGGCAAGCGGCGTGCCGTCATCGCCGCGGATCTCCAGCGACATGTCGCGGCATGGCTTGCCGCAATTGACGATGGCGCGGTAGCGCTGCGGCCGATCGCCCGGCCAGGCCTCGCCCGACAGTTCGGACTCTTCGACCAGTTCCACAATGATGCCTTCACCCGGCGGCATGATGGTGACAGCCAGCGTCGCTTCGGCCAGGCCATAGCTCGGCAGGAAGGCTTTGGCGCTGAAACCGGCTTCATGGAAGGCATCGACAAAGCTCTGCATCACATCCGGGCGGATCATGTCCGCACCATTGCCCGCAATGCGCCATCCCGAAAGGTCAAACCGTTCGGACACATGGCTCTGGCTCGAAATGCGGCGCGCGCAAATGTCATAGCCGAAGGTGGGGGAATAGCTGATGGATGTATCGCCGACGCGGGTGTTGCGCGTGACCAGATCGAGCCAAGCCAGGGGCCTGCGGGCGAAATCTTCGGTCTTCATGTAATCGACCGACACCTGATTGGCGACGACCGAGAGGAAGCAGCCGACGAGGCCCATGTCATGATACCAAGGCAACCAAGACACGCAGCGGTCCGTGTCGTTGACTTCCATGCCATGGCCATGCGCGGCCAGATTATTGAGCAAAGCATGGTGCGTGACGGCCACACCGTGCGGGAAGCGTGTCGATCCGCTCGAATATTGGAGATAGGCGATGTCGTCGGTCGCCGCCGAAGGCAGCGCGGTCTCGACGACCGGCTCGGCGCCAAAGGCTTCCCAGCTGATCGTTTCAGCGCCGACGAGGCGTCCCGCATCCGGCGCCATGTTTTCAAGCGATTCCGGGTAGATGAGGAAGGTTGGTTCCGCACTCTGCATCTGCACCGCCAGCTGATCCACATAAGAATCGCGGCCACCAAATGAGGTGGGCAGGGGGAGTGGTACCGGCCAGGCCCCGGCATAGACTGTTCCGAAGAACAGAGCGGCAAATTCAGGAGATGTTTCTGCGATCAGAGCGATCCTGTCGCCGGGTTTGACGCCTTTGGCGATCAGGCGATAGGCCATGTCGAGTGCATCGCGGCGCAGCTCAGAATAGGGGTAAGGCCGTGCCAGATTGCCCCGTGGATCATGAAAATTAAGGCCACGAACACCTGTCGCCGCATAGTCCAGCGCTTCGCCCAACGTGGCAAAATCAGACATGCGCCGGGGCAGGCTGTCCCGCGTTGGCGTGGCCTGTAGTGTCGACGTGGCCGGCGTCGTGGTGGTCCGGTCAAGGCTATCCTGCACGGAGTATCCCAACTTCATCATGGCGCTGGCCTTTGGCTCAGACGCGCGTTGCAATCCCATTCGCGACAATTGTAGCGAGCGCTTCCAATCTTGCGGGACTATGGCACAAATTGGGCCGGACATAAGACATGAAACGATTCACCGCATCTAAACCACTCAACAGCGCGGATTTGCGTCAATTCGCGCTGACCTATGTCAGTCGATACGCGACATCCCGCCACAAGCTTTCTGAATATTTGCGGCGGAAGATCCGCGAACGGGGATGGGAAGAGGAAGAAGCGCCCCCGGTGGAGGCTCTGGTTGAAGAGTTGGCCGAGAACCGTTTTGTTGATGACCGGGCCTATGCCGAGATGAAAGCGGGCGGCCTTTCGCGCCGAGGATATGGCCCGCGTCGCGTACGTCAGGCGCTTGATGCGGCCGGGATTGCTGAAGGCGATGCAGCAGACGCCCTGCGCGGCGCAGAGGCCGACAGCACGGCTGCGGCACTTGCCTATGCCAAAAGACGACGCTTGGGTCCTTTCTCTGCGCATTTTGACGACCCAGATCACCGCCGCAAAGCATTGGCGGCGATGCTCCGCGCAGGGCATGCATACTTAACAGCGCGGCGAATTCTTGATTTGTCTCCGGAACTTGTCCAAGATGATCAGGCTTTGTCAGAACTATAAGGTCGCACATTAGATTTCTGACGCGGCAGGTGAACAGGTGGGTGCCGTTTAGTTGTGCGAGGCCGTGTAATGACAGCAAAAAGCCGGGCTCCGGAATGACGGAGGAGAGGCAAGAAGGGGCGGACGTCGAAAGCCGGACGGTCGAGGGCCATGTGAAATGGTTCGATGCGACACGCGGTTTCGGTTTTGTCGTGCCGGACGACATTGATGTCGGGGACATCCTTCTCCATTTTTCCGTTCTGCGTGAACATGGCCGACGGACGCTGCCGGAAGGTGCGCGGGTGACGTGCGAAGTCGCGCTCGGCCAGCGCGGCCTCCAGGCGACGCGCTTAGTCGCGTTCGATCTCAGCTCGGCGATTGTTCCCGAAGAAGCCGATCGCGCGCCCAAGCGTGGTCGGAGCGCTGATCTGCCCGACGTTGAAAATGCAGGACCGTTCGAACCCGTTGCCGTCAAATGGTTCAACCGTCCAAAGGGCTATGGATTTTTGGTTCGGTCGGAGGATGGCGCAGATGTCTTCGTCCATATGGAAACACTCAGGCGGGCCGGAATCATCGATGTCCTGCCAGAAGACACGCTTGAAGCCCGTCTGGTGAAGAGTGATAAGGGCTATCTTGCAGTTGAGGTGAAACGCCCATGACCGTGTTTCGAGCGCTCGCGGCGCTCCTGTTGTTGCTCCCCGCCGCGTGTCAGGCCGGGAATCCCGACGTCACCAAAGCGGCCAGTGGCCTGTCGGTGGTGCCGCTCGACATCCGCACTGCGAGTGGAAAAACCCACTCTTTCAAGGTTGAAGTCGCGCGGTCTGAGAGCGAACAGGCCCGCGGGCTGATGTTTCGTGATGCGCTGGCGCCGGATGGCGGCATGATTTTCCCCATGAACCCGCCGCGACCGGCCAGCTTTTGGATGAAGAATACGGTCATCTCGCTCGACCTCATCTTTATCCGCCCGGATGGCGTCATCGCCCGGATAGCGGCTGAGGCAGTTCCCTATTCACTGGAACCGATTGATTCGGGGGAACCCGTTTCGGCCGTGCTGGAAATCGCCGGTGGCCGTGCAGCGGAACTTGGCATTTCCGAAGGCGATAAGGTGCGCTGGACCCGCTAGCGCCCGTTGCATCGCACGCTGCAAAGTCGTAACGGCACGACCATGGGCGTTTTCAAGAACATCTTCACATGGTGGGAAGGTCAAACCTTCGGCACCTGGCTCCACACCAAGACCAGCGGTGTCCGCATCGGCGAAGACGCCGAGGGCAACGTCTATTATCAGGCGAAAAAGGTGGAGCCTGCCGGGCACCATCGCCGTTGGGTTACCTATGCCGGTAACAATGATGCCAGCCGCGTCCCGCCCGAATGGTTCGGCTGGCTGCACAACACGATTGATGCGCCGCCTTCGGAAAGCTTGCCTGCGCCGCGTGCCTGGGAAGCAGAACCGCAGCCGAACTTGACGGGGACGCCGAACGCTTATCGCCCGATGGGCGCGCTGGAATCGGGCGGGCGTCGCGCCAGTGCCACCGGCGATTATGAAGCTTGGAGCCCGGACGCCGCGTGAGGCGCGCAATCGTCTGGACCGGTGCCACGCTCCTCGCTGGCCTTGCAGCTTGGCAAGCTGCTTCTGCCCTGCAGGACACACCGGACGCACTCGCATCGACATCCTCTGCGACGACGACCGCACCTGCGCCTGCCGCTGAACAGAAGGGGACATCATCAGCCCCCGCCCCGACAAAAGCGAAGCCGCCCGCACCCCTGCCGGAAAGCAAGGCCTCTACGCCTATGGCGGAACGGGTGGCGACGATTGGCGTGCTCAACAAGCGCAACGGCCTGTCGCGCGATCTCACGATGAAGCCGGGTGAGGCGGTGCGCATCGGTGATCTTGTGGTCCGCCTTCGCGCCTGTGAGGCGACGGCGCCTTGGGAGTCTGAACGTTGGACTGGCGCCTTTGTCCAAGTCATCACGCGAGAGACGCGCACGAGCTGGCGCAAGACCTTTTCCGGTTGGCTGTATAAGGAAAGCCCGTCGATCAACGTCGTCGAGCACCCGATCTATGATGTCTGGGTTAAGGCCTGCAAGATGCGGCATCCTGATATTGGACCGGGCACGATTGTCGCGCGCGGTGACGACACAGGCGGGGCGTCGGGATCCCGGTCTAAAGCGAGCAAATCAGCGCCTGTTGCCGTTGCCGCACCTTCCGCGCCCGACAGTGCCGCAGACAGCGCGACCGAATAATCCGCCCGGCTGATTTCAATCGCGCCCAATGATTGGAGATGCGGTGTCTGAAACTGGCAGTCGAGCAAGGCAAATCCACCGACCTTCAGCCGTGCCACCAGATGCGCGAGAGCGACCTTTGAGGTGTCTGTCATCCGGCTGAACATGCTCTCGCCGAAAAAGGCGCGGCCCAGCGATATGCCGTAAAGCCCCCCGACAAGCTGCCCTTCGAACCATGTCTCTATGGAATGGGCGTGTCCCGCCGCATGGAGCTGGAGGACGGCGTTCTCGATCTGGCCATTGATCCAAGTGCCGGGGCGGTCCTCAGTCGATTCGGCACATGCGGTGAGGACTTCAGGAAAGGCGCGGTTGAATGTGGTTTCAAACCGCTCGCTCCGGAGTGTCTTGCGCAGCGACTTTGAAAGATGGAACCGTTCAAGCGGGAGGATGCCCCGCTTGCGCGGCTCCACCCAATAAATGTCATCGGCATCGCGGTCATCCGCCATCGGAAAGACGCCGATGGCATAGGCCTTTAGGAGCATGTTTAGGTCAAGCGACCCGCTCACGGTTTATGTCCGGCCAACTTTCGCTCAACAGCCCGCCACAAGAAGGAAAAGCTTTCCGCCGCCACTGTGGAGGAGGCAAAGGCGCCAACAGGTTTCCGGCGCGCGGCCATTTGCTCAATGACGCTGGCCATGGGGATGACGGGCCAATCCGGCTGCGCATCGAGTGCGGCCTTGTGCAGCGCGCGCCTTCGGTCTGCCATCGAAAACACCGGCAATATGGCGGCCTGGCCTGCATGGTGCTGGTGCAGATGCTCCACCGCATCGTCAAAAGCGCGCCGCGATAATGGGGAGGGGATGACCGGAATCAGGATGACGTCGGCGGACCGCATTACCTGTTCGCTCGTCTCTGTAAGGCCGGGCGGGCAATCCAGAATGATCCGGTCAAAAGAGGTGGACAGCCCTTCCAGTAGCTTGGCGAGGCGCTTGCGCTTTCCCAAGGAAAACAGAAGATGGTCCAAGGACCGCAGGCTGCGGTCAGCTGGCAGCACCGAGAGCCGGTCAATGCCGGTGGGCGTAATGAGCCGCGACGGCTCAATGTCCTTTGCAAAGACAGAGCGGGCCTTTTCAGCGGTCGGGCTGGACCCCAGTAGGAAGGTGGCGCCGCCCTGCGGATCAAGATCCCACAGCAAGGTGTGGCGCGATGACAGCGTGGCGGCAGACCAAGCCAGATTCACGGCGAGCGTCGTTTTCCCGACGCCCCCTTTCAGATTATAGACTGCAACAACGTTCATGGTCTGCATCATGCCCAATTGGGGGCCGCCGTGGAAGGCTTGATTGGTGCGGGTGGCCCCTAGAGGATCTCGCGCACCACATCCTGTGGACGGCAAAGGCGGACGCCCTTGTCTGTGCGGACCAGCGGGCGTTCGATCAGGATCGGTTCGCGTGCCATGGCATCGAGAATGGTGTCTCCATCAGCATCAAGCAGGCCGAGTTCTTCAGCGGGCGAGCCGCGTGTCCGCAACCCCTCGCGCGGCGTCAGCCCAGCATCGCGATACAGCGCCACCAAAGTATCGCGCGACGGCGGCGTTTTGAGATATTCGACAACGTCCACCTCGACCCCCGGCGTCTCCCGCAGGATTTCGAGCGTCTTGCGGGAGGTGCCGCAATTGGGATTGTGCCAGATCGTCGCTTTCATGCCGGTCTCCTTCTTTTGTGGTCCTAGCGAAGCTGGCGTGAGAAAGGAATTGCCAGTTTTGAGTGGGAATTCGAACGCTTACCGCGCGTTTGCCGCAGTCCATCGCACGCTGGTCTCGACTTTATCCACAGGGACTGCCTATGTCTGATCCATGATAGAAACACGGGCTGATCGAATCGGCCGCAGAGATCTTTTGGCGGGTTTGGTCGCAACCACCGCAGCGTCGTTGATCCCGTCCAAGGCTTTGGCGGCACCGACAGATGTGCGCCTGCTGGACATCGCCAAGCGTGAACTGGACCGGATGGGCAACCGCATCTGGGTCCGCGATGTTGTTGGCATGGCGGATTTTTCTTTGCCGTCCGCTGAACCGCGCTTCTTCATCGCCAATCTCGTAAATGGGACGGTGAACCGCTATTATGTGACGCATGGTAGGGGGTCTGACCCGCAACATGACGGCTGGCTCAAAGGCTTTTCAAACGATCCCGGCTCCAACGCCACATCGCGCGGTGCCTATCTGACCCGCAATTATTATACCGGGAAGCATGGCCTTTCGATGCGTTTGTCGGGGCTGGAAGCGGACAATAACAATGCCGAGGACCGTGCGATCGTTGTCCACGGAGCCGACTATGCCAACCCTGATCTTATCCGCACGATGGGCAAGCTGGGGCGGAGTGAGGGCTGCTTTGCTTTCCCGCAGACCAAGCTCGTCGAAGTCATCGCCCGCATGGGGCCCGGCCGCATGATCTTTGCCGACCGGTTGGAAGGCGCGGGCCACGCATGATCAGCGGCGGCACCGTTCAGCCGCCCGGTTTTACGACCGTTTTCCCGTATCTTTTCGTCGACAACGCGCCGGGTTTTTGCGCCTTCCTGTCCGATGGGCTGGGGTTTGAAGAGATGTACAGAAGCATGGACGGGGACCGGATCGCAAATGCCCAGCTTCGGGTGGGGGATACCACAATCATGGTCAGCGAAGCAGGGCGGGGCTTTGGCGCGATGGCGGCAAGTTTCTACATCTATGTCGCCGATGCTCGCTCTGCCATGGACCGCGCACTGACTGCCGGCGCACAGAGCATAATGGAGGTCGCTGACATGCCTTATGGTGATCGTCAGGGCGGCGTGCGCGACGCGTGGGGAAATATCTGGTGGATATCCCAGCGGCTGAGCGACGGGCCTTATTAAGGCCGATCAGTCAAACAGGCTGGACACCGAACTTTCGTCGGCAATCCGCTTGATTGCTTCGCCCAGCAGCGGTGCGATGGTCAGATGGCGGATCTTCTTCGCAGCGGCGGCCGTATCCGGTGTGCCAATCGAATCGGTGACGACGAGTTCGAGCAGCGCCGAGCCTTCGACGCGGGCAACAGCGCCACCAGACAGAACGCCGTGGGTGCAATAAGCGACAACGTCTTCGGCGCCTGCTGCTTTCAGCGCGGCGGCGGCGTTGCACAGGGTGCCGGCCGAATCGACGATATCATCGATAAGGATGCAGAAGCGGCCTTCGACATCGCCGATGATGTTCATGACTTCCGACTCGCCGGCGCGCTCACGCCGTTTATCGACGATGGCGAGCGGGGCGTTGTCGAGGCGTTTGGCGAGGGCACGGGCACGAACCACGCCGCCGACGTCCGGCGACACGACCATGATGTTGCGGTCGCCAAAGCGGGCCTGAATGTCGGCGGACATGACGGGCGCACCGAACAAATTGTCGGTTGGGATATCGAAAAAGCCCTGAATTTGGCCTGCATGCAGGTCGACGGACAGGACGCGGTTGGCACCGGCCGTCGTGATCAGGTTCGCCACGAGCTTGGCCGAAATCGGCGTGCGTGGGCCGGGTTTCCGGTCCTGCCGGGCATAGCCGAAATAAGGGAGAACCGCTGTGATCCGCTTGGCCGAGGCGCGGCGCAGCGCGTCACAGATGATCAGCAGCTCCATCAGATTGTCGTTGGCCGGATAGCTTGTCGACTGGATGACGAACACGTCTTCGCCGCGGACATTCTCATGAATTTCGACGAATACTTCTTCATCGGCAAAGCGGCGCACGCTCGCCTTGGTCAGCGGGATATCACAGTAATCCGCAATCGACTGCGCCAATTGGATGTTGGAGTTGCCGGTGATCAATTTCATGAAGTGTGTCCCGCCCACAAGAAGTGGGGGTCCCTTAGAACGTGGAATGGGATACGAAAAGGGGTCAATCCCCCCGATATGCCATTCGTTCCAAAGCGCCGAGCGCATTGAGCACGCCGGGATCCCCAAAAGGCAGCACTTGCGTCATGAGAACGCCCGCGATGTCAGCCGCCGGATCAAGCCAATAATAGCAATTGGCAATGCCCGCCCAGCTGAGCGACCCGGCCGAGCGGCCATGTGGTCCGGTTTCCGGATTGATCAGGAAACCAAGGCTCCATTTGGTGTCCATCTGCGGATACATATCAAAGACACCGGCAAGCGATGGAACGACCGATTCCATGCGACCGGCACGAAGATCTCCCACATGATTCTGCGTCAGATGTGCGACTGTCGCGTCCGACAGGATGCGTGTGCTGCCCAGGGCGCCTCCGTTGAGCAGCATCTGCAAAAACCGCATATAATCAGGCGCGGTGCTATATAGCCCGCCACCGCCCGACAGCACTTCGACTTTCGGCCCGCCGCCAATCTCAATCGGCATGGGGGAAAGGCCGCTCTCGCCCCGAAGGTAGAGCGATGCCGCCCGCGCGCGCTGTGCCGCATCGGGGTTGAAGTGCGTATCCACCATGCCGAGCGGACCTGTGACGTGTTCGCTCAGATAGGCATCGAGGCGCTGGCCACTTGCGGCTTCAACGGCCAGTCCGGCCCAGTCTGTGCTGATGCCATATTCCCACTTTTCGCCGGGATCGAACAACAGGGGGGAGATGAGTGCGGCTTTGGTGCCGGGTGTCGGCGATCCGGCGGGTCCACGTGCGCGGACCATATCCGCGCTCATAAACTCATAGCCAAAGCCCGATGTGTGGGTGAGCAGATGGCGAAGCGTGATCGCACGCTTGGCAGGGCGCAGTTGGACCGCGCCGTCCGCATCGAAACCTTCGATCACCTGCGGATTGGCCAGCTCCGGCAGAAGCGCATCGAGCGGCGCATCCAGCGACAGCTTGCCCCGCTCTACCAGCTGCAAGGCGGCGACCGAGACGATGGCTTTCGTCATCGACGCGATCTGAAACAGATCGTCGGTCTGCATCGCCGCGCCATCCAGACTGCGGGTGCCAAATGCGCGGGCGTAATGGATACCATCACGCCCCCCCGTCATCGCAACGGCACCGGCCACGTGTGCTGCATCAATGGCAGCGCTCAGTTCAGTATCTCTCTTCATGTCAGCACCTTACGGCCTAAATTGGGAGACACAATCAGCTACAGCCAGCGCAGTTCCCGAAGACGCGGCATCATATCTCGGGCGACGGGAACGACCGTGCCGTCGATCAGCGTCAATTCAGCGGTCCGACCGATGCGCCGAACCGACGCAACGGCCGCGCGGGACACCCACCAGCTGCGGTGCACCTGTACGCCCTGATCATCCTGCACGTCCGCTATGGCATCGCGCAATCGCATCAGCACAAGCTGTTCCCCGGCCGCACCAAAGATACGGACATAATGGTCTTCACCTTTCAGCGCATAGACAGAGCCGAGGTCAGGCAGGAGGCGGGTGGATTGGCTTGGGCCTGAAGCGTTGGCCGAGGCTGGCGCGTTGGCCGGGTTTGGCATGGCGGTCACAGTCTCTGTCGGCTTGGCTGTCCGCCCAAGCGTCAGCACGAAGACAGCATTGACCAGGAATCCAATGAGCCACACCTGAAGATAAAGGCCAATCAGCCCTTTGCCAGTGAGGGCGCGCGCGGCGTCAAAACCGGCAAAGAAAAGGGCAATCAGAAAGGTCAAAGGCAGGGCGGCAATCATCAACGCCAGTCCGCCTGCGACCAGTTGCGGCACGCGCAACGTCTCACCGACCCATTCGCTGACAATGAGGAACGGCCGGAAAATCGCATATCCCATCAGCAACGTGCCAAGCCAAAACGCCATGCGCACGCCGGCACTCATCTCAAAGGTGCCGAAGGGGCCGATCAGGCCCAGCAAGACCCCAAGGGTAAGCACAATGAAAATTTCGATGCTGACCGCTTTGATCATCGGGGGAACGTGCCTGCCATTTCACGAAGCGTCAATTGGCGGTGTAGCCCTTCCGACGAAGAATATTGCCGGTCCCGCGAAGGCGGCATTGCCCGTGAACGTCCAGCTTGCATGACGGGACCAGCCATTCCGGAGACCCGCCATGACGACCGCAGCTGCACCCGCCTATTCCCCGCGCTTCATTCTCGCCTGCATCGCCTTTGCCGTGTTGGGGACATTGACCTTCATGGCCGCGGCGAGTGTGGTCTCCGGTGGGGCGCGGATCACTTATGAGGACACGCCATGGGCCTTGTTCATCCATGTCGGCACCGTCCTTCCCGCGCTGCTGCTCGGCGGTCCGGTGTTGTTGATGAAAAAGGGGACCCGCCTTCACAAAATGCTCGGACGGATCTGGGCGACGCTGATGATGACGACGGCCATATCCAGCTTCTGGCTTCAGGGTCTGGTTGGCTCCATCGGGCCGATCCATATCTTCTCGGTTGTCACCCTCATTTCGATCCCGCGGGCGATCTGGGCAATTCGCCAGGGCGATGTGCGGACGCATCAGCAGGCGATGACCGGGCCTTATATCGGGTTGATCGTCGCGGGCCTCTTTTCCTTCATGCCGGGCCGGATGATGGGGCAGCTTGTCGCCGGACTGTTCTGAGATTGAGGGTCCGGTCTTGCCGTGATGGCAGGGCCCTCATACACAGCGGGCATGACTGAGACCCTCACCATCGCCATCGCCCAATTGTCCCAGCGCGTGGGCGATCTTGTCGGCAATGCAGATACCATGCTCGCCTGGCGTGCCAAGGCGATGGAGGCGGGGGCTGTGGATCTGGTGCTGTTCCCTGAACAGCAACTCATTGGATATCCTGCAGAAGATCTCGTCCTGAAGCCCGCCTTTCAACAAGCGGCGGCACAGGAGCTTGAGCGGTTGGCCGCCGCAACGGCCGATGGCGGCCCGGCCATGCTGGTTGGGTCCATCCTGATGGACGAAGGCGGGCTGTACAATATTGTGGCGCTGCTCGATGGCGGCCGGATCACGGCCATCCGCAAAAAGCATGAGCTTCCCAATTACGGGACGTTCGACGAAAAGCGCATCTTTGCGCAGGGCCCCCTGCCCGAGCCTGTCGAATTTCGGGGCGTCAAATTGGGGCTGCCGATCTGTGAAGATGGCTGGCTGCCGACGGTCTGCACCCATTTGAAGCAACGCGGCGCTGAATTGCTGATCTCGGTCAACGGCAGCCCTTATGAAATCGACAAGGACGACCGGCGGCTCGAACAGGTTTTTGCCGCCCGGGTCAAAGAAACTGGGCTTCCGATCATCTTCCTCAACCGCATCGGCGGGCAGGATGAGCTGGTGTTTGACGGCAGCTCTTTCGTGCTCAATGCCGATGGTGTTGCGGCGCACCGCCTGCCAGATTGGGAGGAACATCTTCGCCTGACCGCGTGGACCCGGAAGGGCGATAGCTGGACGTGCGCGCAAGGCGAGCTTTCCCAGTGGGAGGATCATCCCGCCGATATCTACTCGGCCATGGTGCTTTCGCTCCGCGACTATGTTGATCGCAACCGTTTCCCGGGGGTTGTGCTGGGCCTTTCGGGCGGCATCGACAGCGCGATCTGTGCGGCGATTGCCGCCGATGCTTTGGGTCCGGACCGCGTTTGGTGCGTGATGATGCCCAGCCGTTTCACGTCGCAGGAAAGCCTCGATCTTGCCAGTGACTGCGCGCGGATGATCGGGTGCAAGCTCGATACCATCGCGATAAACCCTGCCGTCATGGCCTTTGATGAGATGCTGAGCGACAGCTTTGCGGATCGCAATGTCGACATTACCGAAGAGAATATTCAGCCGCGCATCCGCGGCGTGACCCTGATGGCGCTCTCCAACAAATTCGGTCACATGCTGCTGACCACCGGCAATAAGAGCGAGATGAGCGTCGGCTATGCGACCATTTATGGTGACATGGCGGGTGGCTATAACCCGCTGAAAGACGCCTATAAGATGACGGTGTTCGCCATCTCGCGCTGGCGCAATGCGCATCGTTGCCGCATCGGCCTTGGTCCCGACGGGCCGGTCATGCCCGACGCGATCATCACGCGCCCGCCCAGTGCCGAACTCCGCCCTGACCAGAAAGACAGTGACAGCCTGCCGGAGTATCCGGTGCTCGATGATATCTTGCTGGGGCTCGTTGAGCAGGAATTGTCTGTCGATGAGGTCGCCGCACGCGGACATCCGCGCGATGTTGTGCAGCGGATTGAGCGGTTGCTCTACATCGCCGAGTATAAACGGCGTCAGGCGCCCCCCGGCGTGAAGCTCGGCACGCGCAATTTCGGGCGCGATCGGCGCTATCCAATCACCAACGCCTTCCGTACAGCCTAAGCCATGACTGTGATCACCCGTTTCGCGCCGTCCCCAACCGGCAATCTGCACGTCGGCAATGTCCGCACTGCGCTCCACAACTGGATGTGGGCGAAGAAGCATGGCGGCAAATTCCTGCTGCGCATCGACGACACCGACCTCGAGCGGTCGAAGGAAGACTATGTCGACGGCATCCGCGCCGATCTGCGTTGGCTCGGTCTCGACTGGGACGGCGAGGAGCGCCAGTCGGCGCGCTTTGATCTTTATGAACGGCGCTTTGCGGAACTGAAGGCCGCAGGCCGCGTCTATGCGTGCTACGAGACGCCGGAAGAGCTCGATCTGCGCCGTAAAGTCTTGCTCGGGCGCGGGCTGCCGCCGGTCTATGAGCGTAAGGATGCGGATGCGCCGGTGCCGGAAGGCCGCGCGCCGCATTGGCGCTTCAAGCTTGATCATGACGCGATGATTGAGTGGACCGATCTGGTGCGCGGGCCGCAGCATTTTGACCCCAAGCTGATGTCGGACCCCGTCATCCGCCGTGCGGACGGCTCTTGGCTCTACATGCTGCCCTCGGCCATTGATGATATCGATATGGGCATCACGCATGTCGTGCGGGGCGAGGACCATGTGACCAATACAGCCACGCAGTTGCAGATGTTTGTGGCGTTGGGCGCGACCCCGCCACAGTTCGCGCATGAGGCGTTGCTGACCGGCACCGAAGGGAAGCTCTCCAAGCGGCTTGGTTCGCTCGGCATGGATGCCTTCAAAGAACGTGGCCTTGAGCCGATGGCTCTCATCGCGTTGCTCGCCCGGCTGGGCACGAGCGAACCGGTCGAGCCCGTGACCAGTGCCGCACCCCTCATTGCGACCATCGACTTTGGGCATTTCGGCCGTGCACCTGCGCGGTTTGACGAGGAAGAGCTGGCGCAGTTGAACGCCAAGATCCTCCACCACACAGACTTTGCGGCGGTCGCGGATCGGTTGCCCGACGGCATGGACGCAGCCGCATGGGACGCGATTCGTCCGAACATCTCCATACTTGGTGATGTGGCAGATTGGTGGTCGGTCGTTTCCGGAGATGTGGTCTCGACCGTGTCTGCGGACGACCGCGACTACCTCTCTGAGGCGGTGAAAATTGCAGCGTCATTGGCGTGGGATGCTGACCCCTGGCATGCGCTGACGGATGCCCTCAAGCAGTCGACTGGCCGCAAGGGCAAGGCGCTGTTCCTCCCGCTGCGGCAGGCGCTGACCGGCCATGATCATGGACCGGACATGAAGGCGCTGCTCCCGCTCATCGGGCGTGAGCGTGCCGTCGCGCGGCTGGAAAAAGCAGCCGCTTAGGCCTTCCAAGATCGTCGTTAACCAGACGGGGTAGCATCGCGCGGTGACTGGCCCTATTTAATCCGGATGCGTGTGTTCCCCCGTCCGGTTAATCCTCTTGCTGCCTTTCGCGATTTGCGCGCCTTTTTGGGCACGCGCACCCGGCATCAATTGGGTTTTGCGGTGCTCTCCATCGCCATTCCCTTGTTCTGGCTGGGTCTTTTCTATCTGGATCAGGTGCCGATGGAGTATCGCCCGCCCGAGATCGTCTATGTCGAAAAGTTCGATCCCAACCGGACCGATGAGCAGATCAAGGCGCAGCAGAAGATCGATACGGCCGCCCGCAAGAAGCATGAGGCCGAAGTCCAGCGCATCCTTGAGGAGCGCCGCGCGCCGTTTAAGGCCATCGACAAGAAGATGGACGACCTCGGTCTGTGACGACGTCTGACGACCGGCGGTATATGGGGGCGGCACTCGCTTTGTCGGAACGCGGCCGGGCACGGACGGTTCCTAATCCCAATGTCGGCTGCGTCATCGTCGCGCGTGGCACGGTCGTGGGCCGGGGGTGGACGCAAGCCGGTGGTCGCCCGCATGCCGAAGCGATGGCACTGGCGCAGGCGGGCGAACTGGCGCACGGTGCGACCGCCTATGTCACACTGGAACCCTGCGCGCATGAAAGTGGGCGGGGCCCTAATTGCAGCGACAGTCTGGTTGCGGCCGGTGTCGCACGCGTTGTGGTCGCGCTGACCGATCCTGATCCCCGCACCAACGGCCAAGGCATTGCGCGCCTGAAAGCCGCTGGCATTGAGGTGGAGGCGGATCTGATGGCCGCAGAAGCAGCGCGGGCCATGGCCGGTTGGCTCATGCAACAACAACAGGGGCGGCCTTTCGTCACGCTCAAGCTTGCCACTTCGCTCGACGGCTGTGTCGCGCGGGCCGATGGGGAGAGCAAATGGATCACCGGTGATACGGCGCGGAGCCATGGCCATTTGGAGCGCGCCCGCAGCAACATGATCCTTGTCGGGCGCGGCACGTTTGAAGCCGACTTGCCCCGCCTCGATGTCCGGCTGCCCGGAATGGAGAGCCGTTCACCGGCGCGCGCGCTTCTTTCAAAGGGCACGGCACCTGAAGGGTGGCTTGGCCTTACGTCGCCCGAGCAGATTTCCGATCTGGCGCATGTCCACTATCTGATGGTGGAAGGTGGCGCACAGACGGCGGGGGCGTTTTTGAAGGCAGGTCTGGTGGACCGGCTGATGCTGTACCGCGCACCGATTGTCATTGGAGCAGGTAAAGCCTGCCTCGCCGATATCGGGCTGGGTGCGCTGGCGGAGGCGCACGGCCAGTGGCGGCGGGTTGATGCGCGCCCGCTTGGCAAGGACAGTCTCGAAGTCTACGAGCGGGCCTGAAAAGGGGCGGACTATGTTCACAGGCATCATCACCGACGTTGGCACAATCACCAAGGCAGAGCAGCGCGGCGACCTGCGTCTGATCATCCAATGCGGCTATGACATGGCCGGCGTTGATCTTGGTGCCTCTATTGCCTGTTCGGGCGTGTGCCTGACTGTCGTGGACAAGGGCGCCGATTGGTTCGCCATCGACGCGTCTGCGGAAACAGTCTCCAAAACGTCCAGCGCGATGTGGACGCAGGGCCGCCGCCTCAATCTGGAACGCGCGCTGAAGATCGGCGATGAACTGGGCGGCCATATCGTGACCGGCCATGTCGATGGCGTCGCCACCATCGCGGCCATCGCGCCCGAAGGCGATTCGCACCGCGTCTCTGTGACCGTCGGTGCGGAGATCGCGCCCTATATCGCGACCAAAGGCTCCGTGACCGTCGACGGCGTCTCGCTGACGGTCAACAGTGTTGCGGACAATGCGGACGGCACCGCCACTTTCGGTCTCAACATCATTCCACATACGTGGGATGTGACGGCGCTGGGTGATCTCGCGGAGGGCCAGCAAGTTAATGTCGAGATTGATGTCCTGGCCCGCTATCTGGCGCGGATGCAGGAGCGCCTGAGCGCGGCGCGCTAGCCGAAACTCGTCATGCTGAACTTGTTTCAGCATCCATGAACACCTGACCTCACCAGCAAGCGCTCACTGTGGGTGCTGATGCTAATGGATCCCGAAACAAGTTCGGGATGACGGCTTGAGGGTGCAATGTGATTCTCCTCATTGACGTTCACATCTTAATGTGATTATGTCCGTTCATGTCTACACAACTCATCGAAAAGCTCCGCAGCCTCGTTACCGACGGTGGCCTGTCCCGTTCCGGCCTTGCCCGTGCAGCCGGTCTCCATGCCAACACGCTGCGTGATCTGGACCAGCCCGACTGGAACCCGACGGCGGAAACGCTGCGCAAGCTGGAGGCCTATCTGTTCGCCAGCGACGATAGCCCTGCGCTCGTCCCCATTGAGGAAATCATCGAGGAAGCGCGCAATGGCCGCATGTTCATCCTCGTCGATGATGAAGACCGTGAGAATGAAGGCGATCTTGTGATCCCCGCGCAAATGGCGACGCCCGATGCGATCAACTTCATGGCCACGCACGGCCGTGGGCTTGTCTGCCTGACGCTCACCAAGAAGCGTGTTGAGGACCTTGGCCTTGAACTGATGAGCCGTGCCAATGGCACGCGGCATGAAACCGCATTCACCACCTCGATCGAAGCGCGCGAAGGCGTGACGACCGGCATTTCAGCGGGCGACCGTGCCCGCACCGTGTCTGTCGCCATCGACGCGTCCAAGGGCCGCGACGATATTGTGACACCGGGCCATGTCTTCCCGCTGATCGCGCGCGATGGCGGCGTGCTGGTGCGCGCTGGCCATACCGAAGCCGCGGTCGACATTTCGCGTCTGGCCGGGCTTAACCCGTCGGGCGTGATCTGTGAGATCATGAAGGATGACGGCACCATGGCGCGCATGGATGACCTCGTCTCCTTCGCGCGGATGCATAATCTGAAGATGGGTACGATCCGCGATCTGATCGAATATCGCCGCAAGCATGACCATCTGGTCGAGTGCGTGTCTGAAGCGCCTTTCGTGTCCGACTATGGTGGCGAATGGACGGCCAAGACCTATCGCAACAAGGTCGATGGATCGGTCAACATTGTTCTCCAAAAGGGCCGCGTGGTCGACGGGGAGCCAACGCTGGTCCGCATGCATGGCATCTCAATCTTTTCAGACGTGCTGGGCGCCCCCGGACCGCGCAAGCGGACCCTGCAGCGGGCCATGGCAGAAATCGGAACGGTCGGTTCGGGCGTGATTGTGCTGCTGATGCCTGGTGATCCTGATTCGCTGACGCGTGAGATTAGCGCGGCCTCCGGCAAGGCGCCGGAAATGGATTTGCGCAGCTATGGCATTGGCGCACAGATCCTCGCGGACCTTGGCATTCACGACATGATCCTTCTCACCAACGCCCACCGCAATGTCGTCGGCATTGAAGGCTATGGCATCAACATCGTGGGCGAGCGCCCCATTCCGGAGGCATAACCCATGGCCAAGTTTCTGATCGTCGAAGCCCGTTTTTATGATCACCTCAACGACATGCTGGTCGAAGGGGCGAAGGCGGCGCTTGAAGATGAAGGCCATAAGGCCGACGTCATCACCGTCCCCGGCGCGCTTGAGATCCCCGGTGCGATTGCGCTGGCCGCGGAAAGCGGACGTTATGACGGCTTTGTTGCCATTGGCGTCGTCATTCGCGGTGAGACCTATCATTTCGAAATCGTCGCTGGCGAAAGCGCACGCGGCATCATGGCGCTGACCATGGATGGGATTGCCATTGGTAACGGCATTTTGACGGTCGAGAATGAGCAGCAGGCCCTCGTCCGCGCGGATCCGGCGCAAAAGGATAAGGGCGGCGAAGCGGCCAAAGCCGCGATTGCGTTGCTGGCGCTCAAGGGTCAGTTCGGCTGAGTTGATTTGATCTTCGCGCAGAGGCGCAGAGAACGCCGAGGAAGCTGGAATGAATGGCTGTGCTCCGGCTCAAGTCCGGAGCACAGTTCTACTTTGCGGCTTCTGCGCCTCTGCGCGACCCAACCTCACCCCGCCGTTGGATAATCCGTATAGCCTTCCGGCCCCGGCGTGTACCAGGTGGCCATGTTGGTCTCGGTCCATGCCTTGCCATCCCGAATACGCTCAGCAAGGTCCGGGTTGGAGATATAGGGGCGGCCATAGCTGACGGCGTCCGCCTGCCCAGAGGCGAGCAGGGCGTTTCCGCTTTCTGCGGTCAGGTCCGAATTGAGCACCAACGGGTTGGTGAAGACTTTGCGGATCGCGGGGGACTGCTTGGGCACATCGGTCCGCCCGAATGTGCCGTCAGGGCCGGGTTCGCGCAGCTCCAAAAAGCCGATGTTCAGTTTTTGCAGTGCGGCTGCAGCGGCGGTGAACAGGCCTTCGGGGTTGCTGTCATCCGCGCCTTGCGAATCGCCATTGGGGGACAGGCGCACCGAGACGCGGTCTGCGCCCCAGACCTCGCACAGGGCGGCTGTGACTTCGGTCGTCAGGCGGATGCGGTTTTCAATGGAGCCGCCATAGGCGTCGTCGCGGAAATTGCTGTTGTCGCGCAAAAACTGGTCGAGCAGATAGCCATTGGCGCTGTGGATCTGGATGCCGTCAAAGCCCGCCTTTTTCGCGTTTTCAGCGGCCTTCACATAATCGCCGATCAGCCGGGGGATTTCATCAAGGCGCAGCGCACGGGCTTCTTCCAGCGGCTGCTTACCCGTCTTGGTATAGGCGTGGCCCGGACCTGTTGTGGCCGAAGACGAGACGCCGGGGCCATTGTTATAGCTGGAATGGACCAGACGACCCATGTGCCACAGCTGGAGGATGATGCGACCATCGGCCTTGTGCACGGCCTCGGTCACGGGCTTCCAGCCTTCGGTCTGCGCATCGGTCCAGATGCCCGGTGCGGATGGCCAGCCAAGGCCTTCCTGCGAAATGCCTGTGGCTTCCGAGATGATGAGGCCCGCCGACGCACGCTGCTCATAATAGAGGCGCATCATATCATTGGGGATATGGCCGGGGTCGGCACGGCCGCGGGTCAGCGGCGCCATCAGGATGCGGTTCGGGCAATGAATGGCCCCAAGATCAATCGGATCGAAAAGTGTCGGCATGTGGGCCCCTAGTTGCTTTGTCAGTTCCGCTAACGGATATGAGGGCGATGGGGTCCACGCAACAGCAACAATCTCTTGGAGGGCAAGAAGTTGGCAGCCGTGCCGCCGTCATTGCGGCGTTGCTGCTGGGCAATTTCGCCCTCGCCTTCGGGCCGTGGCTCGTGCGCATGGCCGATGTCGGCCCTAGTGCGTCGGCCATGTGGCGCTTGGCGCTTGCCGCCCCTGTGCTCTTTCTTATCGCCGCCTATCGCCGCCAGCCGCTGACCTTGCCAAACAATGCGCTCTATTGGACAATGCTGTTGTCGGGCCTGTTCTTCGCCATTGACCTGGCCGCCTGGCACATCGGCATCCTCAAAACCAAGATGGCCAATGCGACGCTCTTTGCCAATGCAGCGAGCCTGTTCTTCCCTATCTGGGGTTTCCTTGTCGCGCGCGCCTGGCCGACGCGGCGGGAAGGGACGGCCTTTGGCGTCGCCACCATTGGCACGGTCCTGTTGCTGGGCCGGTCCGCAGAGCTCAGCACGCAGAACCTGCTTGGTGATATGCTCTGTCTGGCCGCAGGGCTTTTCTACACGGCCTATCTGGTGGTTGTCGCGCAGGCACGCGCGCAGCTGCAAAGCTGGACGCTGCTGGCCTGGTCTACAGTTGCGACGATCCTGCCGCTGCTGTTGATCGCGCTGGCGCTTGGCGAGACGATCATGCCGCACAATTGGACGCCGGTCATCGCACTGGCGGTGGTCAGCCAGCTCATTGGTCAGGGGATGATGGTATATGCCCTGGGGCGCGTGACGCCGCTCGTCTTCGGGCTGGCGCTGCTCACACAGCCGGTCGTCTCTGCGACGATGGGGTGGATCAGCTATGGTGAAATGCTGACGATGCCCGACTGGATCGGGGCCGGGCTGATCGGGCTGGCACTCCTGATGGTGCGCCAGCCCGACCGATCAAAGGATTAGTTAGCCCAAGTTCGCTGAAATCATGCAGTAAAGCATCGGAATGCTCAGCAGAGTGTTGGTGCGGCTGAACATCATCGCTGTGCTTGCAGCCTTCGCTTTTGTGGCGTCGTCAGCAGCAACAATGCCGAGGGCTTTCTTCTGGTTCGGCCAGATGATGAACCAGACGTTGAATGCCATGATCAACGCAAGCCACATTCCAATACCAATGAGGAGCATGCCGCCCTCGCCTTGGAGCAGCATTGCCTGCGCCAGATAGCCTGCACGCCAAGCGATCAGGAGGCCGGTTACCACAGTGAGGGCTGCGCCCCAACGGAACCAGAACAAGGCTTCCGGCGCGATGTACTTAGAAACGGCCGGCTTCAGCTCAGCCGGGATCTTCGGCATGGTCGGGATCTGCGTGAAGTTGAAGTAGTAGAGGTGGCCAATCCACAAGATACCGAAAAAGACATGTAGCCAGCGAATTGTCTGTTGCTCCAGATCGCCATTTGGCGCGATCGAGAAGATAATGGCAAGAGCGGCGACTAAGCCTACCGCAAGAACCGCGTTTAGATTTCCGAAAAATTTCGCCATTTTTGACGACTCCCCCAATTGGTTGAACCTTTGATTGACGAAGTGAACCTAACATCCCATCTAGCCGATGTCACCTTGGTTGCAGCGAAAGGCCCGGCACGTGTCCGCCGATTTCAATAACATGACTTTGGACGAACTGCGCGTGGTGCTCGCGCGTGATCTTCCGGCCGATGCCGCCTTTGACGGGTGGACCGCAACGGCGCTGCGCGCGACGGCCGAACGGCTGGGCGTCGACGCTGATGTGGCCGGGCTCGTCTTTCCGGACGGCGCGCTCCAGATGATCGATGCCTGGTTCGCGTCGGTGGACGCCGACATGCTGGATGCCTGCCCGGCTGAATGCTTGGCGACACTGAAAATCCGGGAGCGGATCACGACGTTGGTTGAAACCCGTCTGGCGCTCCTCGCCCCCTATCGGGAGGCGCTGCGGCGCGCGCAGGCGATCCTTGCCAATCCGATGAACGCTGCCGTCGCAACCCGCCTTGGCTGGCGCGCCGCTGACGTCATGTGGCGCGCGGCGGGCGATGTGGCGACCGATTATAATCATTATACCAAGCGCGCCATTCTGGGCTCGGTCTATGCCGCAACGCTGCTGATCTTCGTCAATGATGACAGCGAGGAGTGGGCCGACACACGGGCGTTTCTGGCGCGGCGGATTGACGGCATCATGCGCTTTGAAAAGGCGAAGGCGAAATGGACAGGCGGCGGGACTGACCGCCATTTCAGCATGGCCCGCTTCCTTGGACGGCTGCGCTACCCCGCGGTTTGAATCGTCTGGCATTCTATCAAAGAAAATGATAATCAATTGCAATTGGGTTTGGATGAAGCTGGGACCGGCGTGCAACTCGACGAATTGCCACTGAATCAGGTTGCGCACATTGCCGACATTGATTGGACACGCCTTGGCGAAACCGAGGCGCACCGCTTGCGTTGCCTTGGGTTTGAAGCGGGTGCCGAGGTGGAGCCGCTGCATCGTGGCTGGTTCCTGTTCAAAGACCCACTCGCCGTCCGCGTCGGACGCATGACCGTCGCCATCCGCGCGGCCCATGCCGCCGCTGTGCAGGTGACGACCGCGTGACCTCGCTTCCGCTCGTTGCGCTCGCCGGGAACCCCAATGCCGGGAAGAGCGCGCTGTTCAATGCGCTGACGGGTGCGCGCCAAAAAACGGGCAATTATCCCGGCGTCACGGTGGAGCGCCATGCGGGTCGCTTCTCGCTGGAGGATGGGCGGCCGGTTGAGGTGGTTGATCTTCCCGGCACCTATAGCCTGCAACCTGCCAGCCCCGATGAAGCTGTCACGCGCGATGTCATCATGGGCAAGCAGGCGGGGGAGCGGCGTCCCGATGCCCTTATCGTTGTGGTCGATGCCGGTAATCTCGACAACCATCTGCGCTTCGCCATTGAACTGATTGCGCTCGGTCTGCCAACGGTCGTCGCCCTCAACATGATCGATCTGGCGGAGCGGGACGGGCTGACGCTCGACGCGCAGCGACTGTCAGAAGCCTTGGGTGTGCCGGTGATCCCGACCGTCGCGGTGCGGCGCCGTGGTCTTGATGACCTGCGCGCCGCGTTGTCGAGTGCTGTCACGCAGCAGAAGCCGGTGGCGGCAGACGTGCCCCAGATCAGCGCCTCAGATTTGCGCGCGCGAGCGCATGCGGCGGCGGCATCGGCCATCGTCGGCGAAACGCAGGAACGGCAGATCACTCGCACGATTGACGGGGTTGTGCTCCACCCCATTGCAGGGCCAATCCTGTTGTTTGCGACGCTCTTTGCGATGTTCCAGCTTGTCTACGCCGCAGCCGAAGCCCCTGTTGACCTGATCGAAGGCTGGATCGGCTTGCTGTCTGATTTCGTGCGGTCCTCTATGCCGGACACGCTGCTGCGGTCAGCGATCACCGACGGGGTCGTTGCAGGCGTCGGCGCGGTGGTGGTCTTTCTGCCGCAGATCCTCGTGCTGTTCGCCTTCATCCTCATTCTCGAAATGTCGGGCTATATGGTCCGCGCGGCGTTCATCATGGACCGGCTGATGGCCAGCGTTGGTTTGTCAGGCCGGGCCTTCATTCCGCTCCTCTCCTCTTTTGCCTGTGCTGTGCCGGGCATTATGGCGACACGGACCATTGAAGATCCGCGCGACCGGCTGACGACGATCCTCATTGCCCCGCTGATGACCTGTTCGGCGCGCCTGCCGGTCTATGCCGTGATCATCGGCGCCTTCATTCCCGAACGGTCGGTCGGGCCGGGGCTCGGCTTGCAGGGTCTCGTTCTGTTTGGTCTCTATATTGCCGGAATTGTCGGCGCGATGCTGGCCGCCCTCGTCATCCGCAAGACGGTGGCGCAAGGCTCCAGCCTTGGGTTTATGATGGAAATGCCGCGCTATCAGCTGCCCAACCTGAAGGATGTGGCGCTTGGCCTTTGGCAGCGCGCCGCCGCTTTCCTGCGTCGCGCGGGCACCATCATCGCCGTGACAACGATCATCCTGTGGGCGCTGCTGAGCTTCCCGCAGGTGCCCGCCGGATCAAGCAAAAGCCAGATCGACCAGTCAATTGCCGGGCGCATTGCCAGCGGGCTGGAGCCCATTGTGGCGCCCATTGGCTTCAACCGCGATATGGCGCTGGCGCTCATCCCGGCCATGGCCGCGCGGGAGGTGGCCGTCTCTGCGCTGGCTACAACCTATGCCATCGATTCCGCGGATGACGCGCAAGGAGAAAAGACGCTTCGGGAAAAACTCCGTGCGGGGTGGACCATTCCGATGGCGCTCGCCTTCCTCGCCTGGTTCGTCTTTGCGCCCCAGTGCATTTCCACCATTGCCGTTGTCCGGCGTGAAACCAATGGATGGAAATGGCCCGTGATTATGGTCACCTATCTGTTCGCACTGGCATATGTCGCGGCAGGCGCTACATACTGGCTCTCAACTTTTCTGGGTCTTTAAAGGATAGAGCATGGCGGGGAGCGTCAACAAAGTCACACTGGTCGGCAATCTGGGGAAAGACCCCGAAGCGCGTTCGATGAACAATGGCGGGGAAGTGGTGAGCTTCACCCTCGCCACATCAGAAACCTGGAACGACCGTGACGGGAATAAGCAGGAAAAGACTGAGTGGCACAATGTCGTGATCTTTAACGAGAACCTCGGCAAGGTCGCGAAGAACTATCTGCGCAAGGGCCAGAAGGCCTATATTGAAGGCCAGCTGCAGACCCGCAAATGGACCGACCAGAACGGCAATGACCGCTACACGACTGAGGTTGTCCTGCAGCGCTTCCGTGGGGAACTCGTCCTGCTCTCCGGTCGCGAAGGCGGCGGTGGTGGTGGCGGTGCCAGCTCCGGCGGCGGCGACTGGGGTCAGCGATCGGGTGGCGGAAACGCTGGTGGCGGCGCATCATCCGGCAACTTTGGTGGCTCAGGCGCCCCGAGCCCGTTCGACAGCGATCTGGACGACGACGTCCCGTTTTGATTGGGGGGGGCTTAGGCCCTTGCCACCCGCTGACCCTGAGCCTGTCGAAGGGTCGTCCTTCTTGCTGCAATCAAAGTGAGAAGGACGGGGCTTTGACAAGCTCAGATCAAACGGGGTGTGGATGCGTTGTCCGTCACGCCCGCGTTTTGAAGGGTGTGAAATCAGTGCCCTCGTCAAACAGGTCGACACCCTCATGGCGCTTCAGCTTGTTGACCACCACATAGGTCACGGGGGTCAGCAGCACTTCCCACAATACCTTTAGGCCCCAATTGGTCACCATCACCGTGAGGATCTGGTCCGTTGACCAGACGTTCCAAAAGGCCAGCGGATAAAAGATCAGGCTGTCCACGCCCTGGCCGAAGATGGTGGACCCGATGGTGCGGCTCCACAGATGTTTGCCCTTGGTCCACACTTTCATGCGCGCGAGCACATAGGAGTTGACGAACTCCCCCGCCCAGAAGGCGACGATGGAGGCAAAAACAATCTGCGGTACCTGCCCGAACACGCTTTCATACGCGGCCTGCCCGTCCCAGCCCGGGGCTGGCGGCAGCGAGACGACGACCCAGCTCATCAACGCCATGAACAGCATCGCTGAAAAGCCCACCCAGATGCAGCGGCGCGCACGGGCATAGCCATAGACTTCGGTCAGCACGTCACCGATGACGTAGCCCAGCGGGAAGAACAGGATGCCCGCGCCAAACACATGCGTCCCAATGAACTCGAAATGATGACCAAACACACCAAGCGTGAAGAACACGGGAAAGTCGACCTGTGCTAGCTTCGCCGCACCGATGACATTTGACAGCAACAGGATGGCAACAAAGGCGGCCATCACAACGTCAAAGCTGCGGAATTGGTGAATGGTCTCCGCCTTTACGGCGCGTGGATGTTGATCGGTCATGGGTTAACATTAGCCAAGGCATCAGCTTTGGCAACGGGGGCACAGGCAAGGATGCCGACCCATGGTTCGCGCTGGTGCTGGCAGGTCCTGCCCTCAAAGCGCCGTTCATCGGGCTGGTGCCTGCGCGCAGACGTGTTGCGGGCCCGATTGTAGATCCAGATGATAGCCTCGCCTTTGGCGGCGCTGAGGATGACATTGCCGTCCTGTTCCGGCGTCAGAACCACTGTGCGTGTCGCGGGATTTTGTCCCGCCCGCGCAAAAAAGAAGCGACCCAGTTTTTCGAGCGAGTGCGGATCAAGAACCTTGGCGGCTGGATGATCCCATACGAACACCAGCCGCCCGGGCGCAAAGGGAAGCAGGAATTGGCTGGCCTGTTCAAAGCCATAAGCGTTCCGCGCGTTCAGCCGGGCCTGTACGTCTTTCGGCGTTGCAAGCGGCACAAGGAAGGCGAGGACCAGCATCGCATGGCCAAGGGTGGCCTTTTCAAAGCGCTGCGCCATCAGGACCAAGGCGAGCAAGACAGACGGCACCACCGGCACCAGATATCGGTCCGTCAGCGTGTCGCGCGCCAAGCCAAGGCCAAGCAAGAGGAGAAGGGCAAAAAGGCCCAACACCGCGGCGGTCTCCAGCTCTTTTGTTCCTTGCGGCGGGCGTATGGTTCGGCCGAGCGAGGCCACTGCCACAAGGACAAGGGCCGCCCCGATCAGAGCCCATTGGGTCCAGCCCGGTGGGCCAACAAGATATTGGATAAAGCCGGCGGCGAGCTCGGCTGTGAACGGTTCATACCAAGCGACGTCCGGGCGCGCATAATCGGCGAGGCGCGGCGCATGGAAGGCGAGCCACGCCATTGCAGGCACGAAGGGAAGGGCGGCAGGCCACAATCGCACCACGCGCTGTCGCGCGCGCACCAACAGGGCCACACCCTGCACAGCGGCAGGGATCAGCGCGAAATAATGGGTGAGGATGGCAGCAGCGGCGAGCGCGGACCAAAGCCCTGCCGTGCGCCGGTCCGGCTGCTCCAGAACGTTCGCAAAGGCGAGTGTCTGCGCCACCGACAGCAACAACAACAGGCCATAGCCGCGCGCATCAAGCGAGATTTCAAACCCCGGCCACCATAGGATGAGGAGGGCAGACCCGCATAATCGTCCGCTGCGGGACAGCGCGGTGCCGCGCCACATCAGGGGGAGAAGGGCCGCGATAATCACGAAGAGGGCGCTTGGCAGCCGCAAGGCGAGGTCCGACAGGCCCGCAAGGCGCGTCCACAGCGCCATAAAGCTATAATAAAGCGGCGGGTTTACATCGAGCCAGGCCTCATGCCAGAAGCTTGCCCAGCCTGTCTGGCTGGCAATCATGGCGGTCCAGGTCTCGTCAATCCACAGCGGCAGAGCTCGTCCCACCCAGAGGCGTTCGGCCAAGGCCACTATCCAGCCAAGGACGACCACGCAGACCAGCAGCCACGACATAAGCCGAGGCGTGCTCCGGTCTCCTGCTGGTCTATCAATTAATGCCGCCATCATCATCGGCGTTCCTGACGGCAAATCAGCGGTCTGTCACCTCTGGAGGTTCCGCTCAGGCAAAAACCCCTCTATGAGGCAACCCGTGCGCGCCCGTAGCTCAGTTGGATAGAGCACGAGCCTTCTAAGCTTGGGGCCGCAGGTTCGAATCCTGCCGGGCGCGCCATTTGCGAACAGGAACGGTACTCTTCGCCGGTGAGATGCTGGCGGTCGCCGTGAAAGGGAGACTATCAGGCGCTTTGGCCGTTCCACAGACTAGAACCTCGCAGGGTCAGCACGCCAACTAGGTGTTCTGCTGAACCGAGTATCCGATTTTTTCATCGGAGCTTGCGGGGAGACCACCGGCGAATGTCTCATGCCAGTTCGGTTCCCTCATCTTCGTCAAAAGCCACTGCGCGGCGCGCCCAGGGGTGCGGCTGCGATCATGGATGACGGACACATCGATAGCGCCGAGCACGATGTTCGCATCGCTTAGGCGAAGCTTGAACAGGCGTCCGGCGGCGATGTGTTCGCGGACCAGATAGTGAGGCATGAAACCCCAGCCGAACCCGCCCAGAAGAAAGTCGAGACGACGCCCGATATCAACGAAGCGCCATACTGTGGGGCTGACTACGTTGAAGTTCGGACCTGTTGATTCCAACGGATCGGTGAGGACGAGTTGCACATGCTCGGCGAGATCTTCCGGATCGAGCGGCGCTGCCTTGCGGGCTAAGGGATGCCCCTTCGCCGCGACCGGCACCATGTCGATAGATCCGACCCGGAACGCTTGTACCGTCACCGGCGCGAAAGGGTTCAGGGCACAGATGCCGATGATGGCCGATCCAGACACGATGCGCCGTTCCGCAGCGCCAATCCCCTCGGTGTACAGCGTGACCGCGATATCGGGGAAGGCTTGCCTCAATCCGGCCAACAGATCGATCACCGCAGGCGTGGGCACAAAGGGATCGATGGCGATGGTCAACTGCGGCTCGAGCCCGGCCGCCATCGCGCCAGCCATGCGTTCATATGTATCGACCTGGGCAAGCACGCGCCGCGCCTGTTCGACGAGCACGCGGCCCTCTGCGGTCAGTTCCGGGCGGCGACTGGAACGGTCAAACAGGGTAACACCGTTTGCCTCCTCGAGATTGCGGACCGCATGGCTGATGGCGGATTGCACCCGGCCAAGGCGGCGACCGGCTGCCGAAAAGGACCCTTCATCGACAATGCTGGCGAGAATGCGCAGCTGATCGAGCGTGAGTTGGGTCAGCACTGCCATCTCCTTCATCGATAGTTTATATCGAAATTATATTAATTCTCCTCATGCTCAAGCGGTCCTAAGTCAAGCTGAAGAACGCAGTCCGGTTCGCTGCGGTCAATTGGGAGACATGTCGATGTTTGCAGTGACAGGTGCGACGGGCCAGTTGGGCCAGCGGGTGATCGCTCATCTTGTCGAGAGCGTTCCGCCCGGGCAGATCGTGGCGATTGTGCGGGATCCCGCCAAGGCAGCGGGCTTGCTGCCCGCAGGGGTGATCATCCGGCAGGCAGCCTATGACGAGCCTGCGCAGCTTTCCGCCGCGCTGCAGGGCGTGACACGGCTGCTGCTGATTTCTTCGAGCGAGATCGGCCAGCGCGTGGGGCAGCACGGCAATGTCATTTCCGCAGCGGCTGCGGCAGGCGTCGGGTTTTTGCTCTACACCAGCCTGCTGCATGCGGATGGAAGCACGATTGGCCTCGCCGGTGAGCACCGTGCCACCGAGGCGTTGATTGCCCAATCGGGTCTGCCCTATGCAGTACTTCGCAATGGCTGGTACCTCGAAAACTACCTTGCGGGCGCAGGCCCGGCGCTGCAGCACGGCGCGATGATCGGCAGTGGCGGCGAAGGCCGCATTTCGGCGGCAACCCGCGACGATTATGCCGAAGCCGCCGCACGGCTCCTGAACAATCCGCCGGCACCGGGCAGCGTGCTGGAACTGGCTGGCGACGAAGCCTTCACCGAAGCGGAGTTTGCCGCTGCGCTGGCTGCGGCGGCAGGCAAGCCGGTGCACTATGTTCCACTGGACGAAGCTGATCATGCCGGGGCGCTGCAGGGTGCGGGGCTGCCGCCACCGGTCGCGGCAATGATCGCCAACAGCAGCGCAGCGGTAGCAGGCGGCGCGCTATTTGACGACAGCCGGACTCTGAGCCGCGTGCTGGGCAGGCCCACCGCGTCGTGGCGCACGGTTGTCACCGCTGCCTTCGCCGCCTGAAGCGATCCCCGAAACCTCGGGCAAGAAAAGACAATTGGAGAGACCGATGTCCACATTTCCGCAGACGCCGCATTTCACCAGCCTGAACCGACCGCTGACCGAAGAGTACGACTTCGACGATCTCGTCGTCGATGGTACCCTTCCCGCCGAGGTGGAAGGCACGTTCTTCCGCGCGATACCCAACCCCACATTTGCGCCGTTCATCGAGGACCCAGCAATTGCCTTGTCGCCCGACGGCATGGTTGCGGCGATCCGGTTTCGCGGCGGCAAGGTGAGCGCGGCGATCCGCTATGTCGAGACGCCGCGCCACCTCGCGGAAAAGGCTGCGGGCCGGGCGCTGTTCGGCAAGTACCGCAATCCCTTTACGGACATGGCCGAAACAAAAGGCATTGACCGTGCGGTGGTGAACACCACGCCAGTGTTCCACGGTGGCAGGCTGTTGATGACCAAGGAAGACAGCCTTGCCTATCAGGTCGATCCCGAAACGCTGGAAACAGTGGGTCGGTTCGATTTTGGCGGCAGGCTGAAATCCCAGACCTTCACGGCCCATACCCGGATCGACGGGAAGACGGGCGAAATGTTCTTCTTCGGCTATGAAGCGGAGGGGCTGGCCACGCGGACGGTTTCGTATGGCTATGCCGACAAGGCGGGCAATCTGGTGCGCGAGCAGATGTTCGAGGTGCCTTATGCTGCGATGATGCACGATTTCACCGTGACCGAGAACTACGCGCTGTTTCCGGTGTACCCGACCAAGACCGATCTGGAACGGCTCAAGGCAGGCGGCGATCACTGGATTCACGATCAGGAGGAGCACAGCTGGCTGGGCGTGATGCCGCGCTATGGCGATGTGAGCGAGATGAAGTGGTTCAAGGGACCCAAGGGGGTCTATTCGTTCCACATGTTCGGCGCGTTCGAGGACGCTGACGGCAACATCCACATGGATCAGTGCATCGGGAATTCGGCCCTCTTTTACTTCATCCGCGAGGCTTCGGGCATCTTCATGCACGACCGCGAAGTGGGCCATCGGGTCGAACGCTGGACGGTGCGGTGGGATGGCGCCGCTGACGTGCAGACCGCCGTGGTCGGGCCTCCGGGCGATTTCCCGGTCATTCCGGCGGCGCAGCAGGGCTATGCCTATGATCACGCCTGGATGCTGACCTTCAATCCGCAGCGCACGGCCCCGCCAGTGGTCGGCGGCGTAGGGAACGCGCTGTTTGATACGCTGCTCAGGATCGATTTCACCGGCAAGCCGCCACAGGCCTTCACGCTGCCCGCAAATGGCGGCTTCAACGAACCTGTCCATGTGCCATCGCGCGAGCCGGGACATGAGGGCTGGTTGCTGGCCGTGGCTGATTTCGAGCTCTCGCCGGAATCGTCGGAGCATGCCTGTCTGATCTTCAGCGCCGGCGATGTCGCTGCAGGCCCGGTTGCCAAAGTCATCCTCCCGCGCCGCCAGCGTCCGCAGATCCATGGCTGCTGGGTGAGCGCCGAGAAGCTGGCCACTGCAAACTGAACCCTGGGAGGACCGCATGACCACCACAACGACTTCCGCGCGCACAAGCACCCGCGTCAACATCGCTCTGTGGAGCGCACAACTCGCGCTTGCCGGGGTCTATGCCCTTGCCGGCTTCATGAAGCTGACGCAGCCGATCGATGCACTAACGCAGATGATGGGCTGGCCGGGTTCAGCGCCGCTGCTGGCGCGGTTCATCGGTGCGGCAGAGCTTGCCGGAGCCTTGGGTCTGATCCTGCCGATGCTGACCGGGATCAAGCCGCGCTTGACCGCGCTGGCCGCTGCAGGCCTTGCGACGATCCAGGTTCTGGCGATCCCCTTCCACCTCTATCGCGGCGAATTCGGCATCCTGCCGATCAACCTCGTGCTGCTCTTGCTCGCCGTTCTGGTTTATCGCGGGCGCCGCAACCTCTGACAGCGCGCACGGAGGGGGGGCTTACGCCCCCAAAACCAGTCTCATCTAAGAAACCCGAGAGCTTCCAGACGTTGCATGAGAAGCCGTGACCTAATCGCCGGGCCCGCCCATGAAGTCGGTGCTGGACGCTCGGGGCTTGGAAAGGTCGCGCAGATACTCACTGCGCTCGGTGGCAAGAATGCGGGAGAAGCGTGGATGCGTCGAGATGACGAACTCCTCTGCAGCAATCTTGTCGAAGATTCTGCCCGCAGCTTCGTCCGCCGGCATACCGATGCTTTTCATCGCGCCTTCCAGCATCTGGCGGTGCGCCTCCTCAGCTTCATTTGCCACAACGATATCGGCGAAGATGCGGCTTTCCACGATGCCCGGCACAACCACCGAGACATTGATCGGCAACTGCTGTTCTTCCATTTCCAGATAAAGGCACTCGCTGAGCGAGAGAACGGCGTGCTTGGTGGCGAAATAGGGTGCGTTGTTGGTGGCCATGGAGAATGCGGCGAGCGAGGCGACGTTGCTGACATACCCTCCCTCGGGCCGGGCCGCCATGCGCGGAACGAAGGCGCGTATCCCGTTGATCACCCCGCGCAGGTTCACGTTGATCATGCGGTCCCATACGTCGTCCGGGGTATCGCAGATCGAACCCATCACCGTGAGCCCGGCGCAGTTCACCAGCAACCGAACGTGCCCATAAGCCTCAAAGGCAGCATCGGCGAGCGCGCGCACGGAAGCCGGATTGGACACGTCGGTTTGCACGAAGAGCGCTTGTCCGCCATTGGCACGAATGGCTCCGGCGACCCGTTCCCCGCGATCGGACGAGAGTTCTGCCACGACCACGGGCATTCCGAGAGCGCTCGCGCGCATGGCGAGCGCTTCGCCTATGCCGCTCCCCGCCCCGGTGATCACGGCGGCGCCGCCGACAAAGGCTTGCGAGGGTGTCATGCATTTTCTCCCGGAATTCTGCGTATCTTTCTGTAAGCGGCTTAAACACTAGTCGGGTCGGTTGCTATGAAATGTCCTTATGTCTGATGACATCCCCTTTGGGCCCTGCGTGCCATTTGGCTTGATCGAGTGGAGATGGTGCTGCGATACATCGGTGGCGTCATCCGGCTGTGCGGACACGACCGGATAGCATTCGCATATGGGGAGATTGGACTATGACGCTGGACGTGACCGCCATCCAAGGGGCGTGCGATGAGCGCTTCGCCAGCGTGCGCGAGATCTTCGCCGAACGGATCGCCAGTGGCGAAGACTTCGGAGGCTCCCTCTGTGTGATTGAGGACGGGCAGACCGTGGTCGATCTCTGGGGCGGGCGCGCCAATCCCGAGGGCACTGCGGCATGGCAGGCCGATACGATCGTGAACTGCTGGTCGATCACCAAGACGATGTCGGCCCTGTGCGCCTTGCTGTTGATCGATCGCGGCCAGATCGACCCAGAAGCCCCCGTCGCCCGGTACTGGCCGGCCTTTGCCGCTGGCGGCAAGGACGGCGTGCTCGTCCGCCATGTTCTTTCCCATGCCTCCGGGCTGCCGGGCTGGGACGGGCCGATCGATATGCTCGATATCTGCAACACACCGGCCTCAACCGAGCGCCTTGCCGCGCAAGCTCCCTGGTGGGAGCCGGGCACAGCATCGGGCTATCATCTCCTGAGCTATGGCCATCTCATCGGCGGGATCGTCCGCGCGGTGACCGGAAAATCGCTGTCGGCCTTCTTCCGCGACGAATTGGCGGGGCCGCTGGGTGCCGATTTCCATATCGGGCTGCGGCCCCGGCACCATCACCGCATTGCCGATATCATCCCCAGCCCGCCGCCGCCGATGCCGCCCGAAGGATCGATCGCCCTGCGCGCCTTCATGTCGCCCATCCCCATGGCGCACATCGTCAACTCGCTCGCGTGGCGCTGCGCCGAAGTGGGCGGCGCAAACGGGCACGGCAACGCGCGCGCAATCGCACGCATCCAGTCCATCCTGTCGCACGCTGGCACGGTCGACGGACAAGTCTTTCTGAAGCCCGAGACGATCGCCCGAGCCCTGACCGAGGAGCAGAACGGCATCGACCTGGTGATCGGTCAACCGATTGCCTTTGGCCTTGGATATGGCCTTGGCGAAGCGGGGCACGTCCCCTTCATCCCGAAGCGCAAAATCGGCTTCTGGTCCGGCGCAGGTGGGGCGCTGGTCATCAACGATACCGAGCGCCGCACCACCTTTGCCTATGCCATGAACCGCATGGAAGACGGCGCGATGATCGGAAACGCAAACTCCATCGCTTACTACTCTGCCTTTGAAGCAGCCCAGTCAGCCCGACACACCGCTTGATCCTGTTGGCCGAAAAATGGGCCAAAGATTGCCTCAATGATCCCGAAAGAGACGAGCCATGAACGACACGATCCAGATTGACGCCGATACCGTGCTTCGCCGCTTTGCCGAGGAGCGTGAGAAGCGCCTTCGTCCCGAAGGCTTCGGGCAATATCTTGGCCTGACCCAGGACATGGACCGCGATCCCTGGACGCAGCGGCAGGCGCGGGAGCCTGTCGCCGACCACGTCACGTTCACATTCATCGGCGGCGGATGGGCCGGCCTTCTGACCGGTGCGGAGCTGGCAAAACGCGGCATTCACGATGTGCGCATTATCGACCGTGCCGGCGATTTCGGCGGTGTCTGGTATTGGAACCGTTACCCCGGCGTGATGTGCGACAGCCCTGCGGCCCTCTATCTGCCGCTGCTGGAAGAAACCGGCCACATGCCCAGCATGAAATACGCCTTTCAACCTGAGATCCTCGAGCATTGCCAGCGCATCGGCCGCCACTTCGGGCTCTATGACAAGGCGCTGTTCCACACATCGGTCGAGCGCGCCGAATGGGACGAGGCGGCTCGCTTGTGGCGAATTACCACCGATCGCGGCGATTCGTTCACATCGACCTATCTGAGCCTCGGTCTTGGCTTCTTCTCGACGCCCAAGCTGCCGGGCATCTCTGGCATTGAAACTTTCAAAGGCAAGGCGTTCCACGCAGCCCGCTGGGATTATGAGTACACCGGCGGAAGCCCGGCCGATCCGCGGCTAGACAAGCTCGCCGACAAGCGCGTTGCCGTGATCGGCACCGGCGCGACGGCGATCCAGTGCATCGGCCCGGTATCGGAGACCGCCAAAGAACTCTATGTGTTCCAGCGCACCCCGTCGGCTGTCTCGCCGCGCGGCAATGGCCCCGTCGATGAAGCCTGGTTCCGCTCTATCGCGACCCCGGGTTGGCAGAAGCGCTACAACGACGCCTATGTGCGCGACTGGACCGGGCTGTGGGGCCAGCCCTTCTCTCTCGAACCGTCGCTCGACCCGCTGGACGACGATTTCGCGAAATTCGCTGCACGCTTGCGGTCGGTGATCCTCTCGGTGCCAGCCGAGATACGCAATCCCGAGACGGTCAAGGCCGCGCTGGACAATGCCTCCGTCGAAATCGTGTCGGAAGTGCACGAGTACATTCGCCAAATGGTGTCCGATCCCGACACGGCCGAAAAGCTGTTGCCGTGGTACCGGCCTCTCTGCAAGCGGCCAACCTTCAATGACGACTATCTTCACGCCTACAACCTGCCCGGAACACGGCTGGTCGATACCGATGGCAAGGGCGTGGAGGCCATTACCGAGACAGCGGTTATCGCCAACGGAACCGAGTATCCGGTCGACTGCATCATCTATGCCTCGGGTTTCGAGTTTGCCAAGGACCCGCTTCGGGCGCTCAAGTTCGAGGTCCTCGGTGTCGGTGGTGTCGATCTGCGCTCGCACTGGGCACAAGGCGTGCGCAGTCTCCATGGCCTGCACACACGCGGCTTCCCCAACATGTTCACGGTGCAACTCGCTCAGGGGGCTGACTTTGCCGCCAATGTGCCAACCGGCTGGCAGGACGCAGGCGAGACGATCGCAGTGATCGTGGACCACATGCGCCAGCAGGGCCTGTCCCGCGTCGAAGTGGAGGAAGCCGACGAACTGGCCTGGAGCCAGCAGATCGCCGCCACGCCGCCGATGCCCGACACGCGCGACTGCACGCCAGGATTGCTGACCTTCGAAGGTGGCACCGACCCGCGCATCGCGTTGCTGTCCGGTGTTCCCGAAGGTCCGCGCGGGTTCTTCGCGATGATGGCTGGTTGGAAATGGTCCGGCGACTTTGCGGGACTAGCGTTCGAGGAATAGGGGGCAACGCTTCAGGGTTCCAGCGGGCGCTTTTGCAGAAGGCAGGCTGCGTGCGCGCCTAAGAAAGCGCGGGTCTGCCAAGACAACGTATCGCCGAAACCGGAGCCGGTCTCAGCAAATGATCCGGCCCATCATCTCTTGCGAACAAGACAAGTTGTACCTCTCATAGGCGCGCCTGCGGTAGGTCAGCACAGTCGTCGAGCTGATGCTGAGATCAAGCGAGATCGCCTCGGACGTCATGCCGACAAGTGTTCGGGCGCAGACTTGTCGTTCGCGCTGGCTAAGCAAAGGGAAGGCACGGCCGAGACGCTTCTCAACCCTAACAGGCAGCGGCAGGTGGCTCTCGTCGCCCAGCAACTGGATATGCTTGCGCATCAGAGGAAGCGCCATTTCAGCCAGTGATGTCAGACCGGCAAAGGTCATGTTGGCAGAATCTCTCCGGCGGTAAAAATTGATTGCATAGGCGCGGCCCTCGCGCGACCAAGCGTAGCAGATCTTCTCTGTCAGACCTGGATGCTCAAAGCATTTGTGCCGATAGCCGGAGTGTTTGACTTCGGTGGCCGCAAAGCGTGCCGTGCGAAGGCCGCTCGACTTTCCACGAGCGATCGACAAGGCTGGGTCCATCTCGAAGAAATGTTTGGAATAGGCGGCCGCCCGTTCCTTGGATGACCCGGCCCGGCCCGAAGACGCAACCATGCACGGCGTTTCGCCTTCATCGAACCAGTAAGCGAAAATCTCGGCGGCACCGCCTGCCTCATCAGCCGCGTCAAGGAGGATATCACCGAATGCACCCGTCCCGGTGGCGTCAACCAGTTGCTCATAGAGCGCTGTTTGCACTGCCAAGATCAATCCTCCCCTAACCTGTCCGGCATTTTTTGCCGTCATAAATGCCCATTTCGCACAAGCGAGACAGGACCTAGAATGGGAGGGTACTCAGCGACACGGTAGCAACACCCCCCAGCAATGGGGGGGGCGCCGCCCGGCGCGCGGCGAAATGTCCAACACTGGCGGACAGCAGGATCATAGCGCCCAAACGCCCTTTGGCGTGTCGTTTGAACTGACGACACAGTTGATGGGCTAGATTGGGCTAGACCCGCAGCGCATGCGGCAGACCGACTGCTGTTGACCTATGCTGGGGATACATAAGGAATGAGCAACAACTCCGCCGGGCACACCCCTTGGTGCGCACTTTACACCGGTCAGCCTTTTGCCTCGGCAGAGACCCCGCAGCGCTCGATGCTTGACCTGTTCCGCAGCGCGGTCAGCCTTGCCCCGTCGAAGCCTGCTGTCCTCTATTTTGACGGCGCATTGTCCTACGCTGAACTCGACCATATGAGCGACGCCCTTGCCCACCATTTGGCGGCTATAGGCTTCACGGTCGGAGACCGGCTCGGGCTCTTCATGCAGAACATTCCGCAGTTCCTTGTCGGCATTTTGGCGGCCTGGAAATGCGGCGGCATTGCGGTGCCCCTCAGCCCCCTGAACCGCGCCCATGAGCTTGGCCGCATTCTCCCTGACTGCCGCCCGGCGGCCCTTCTTTCGCAGGACGACCTCGTCGAGCATCTTGAAGCCGCGATTGCGGCGATCCCCGCTTATGCCCCCACCGTGCTGAGCACGTCTGGCTTGCGGCTGCAGAGCCGTTTCGATGCGCGGGTTCTGCCGGGATCGGCCTTGGCGCCTGCCGCGGCGGACATGCTCGACCTTCTTGATGCGTGTGCACCTGCCACCGCGATCAGCGCCAGCCCCGCGCCGCAGGATCCAGCCTTCATTGTCTATACGTCGGGCACGACCGGCGAGCCCAAGGGCGCGATCATCACGCATGACAACGCGGCCTGGAACGCCGGCACGGTCCGGCACTGGTTCTCGCTTGCGCATGGGGACGGGCCTGTCTTCGGCATGGCGCCGCTGTTCCACATCACGGGCCTGATCGGCGGGATCGGACTTGCATGGCAACTGGCCGAACCGCTGATCCTTACCTATCGCTTCCGTTCGGATGTGGTGCTCGATGCCCTGCTCGAACACCGGCCCGGCTTCATCGCCGGCGCCATCACGGCCTATATGGCGCTGATGAACAGCCCAGACTCCACGCCTGAACACTATGCGTCGTTCAAAGCCATGGTTTCGGGCGGCGCCGCAACGCCGCCCGCGGTGCTGGAGGCGTTCCGCGTGCACAGCGGCCACTATCTGCATAATGGCTATGGGCTTACGGAAACTGCGGCGGGCGTGACGACGGTGCCCCACGGCGTGGCAGCACCGGTCGATCCCGCAAGCGGTGCCCTGTCTGTCGGCGTACCGGTCTACGATGCAGGCGCATGGATTGCAGACGACGATGGCCGTGTGCTTGCTCCCGGCGAGATCGGCGAGATCGTCCTGACAGGACGCAGCGTTTCCCCCGGCTATTGGAACAGACCGGATGCCACCGCAGAGGCGATGAAAGCAGACGGCTTTCGGACAGGCGATGTCGGCTTCATGGACAAGGACGGATGGGTCTATGTCGTCGATCGCAAGAAGGACATGATCAACGCGTCGGGCTTCAAGATCTGGCCACGCGAAGTCGAAGATGCACTCTATACGCATCCCGCGATCCGCGAGGCCGCCGTTGTCGGCGTCCCTGATTCCTATCGCGGGGAAACGGTGCGCGCGGTCATCAGCCTCAAGGCCGGAGAATCGCTTGAACCTGACGCTCTCATTGCCTGGTGCCGTGCGCGCATGGCGGCCTACAAGCTGCCGTCTGAGGTCGTGGTGATGGACGATCTTCCGAAGAATCCGGCCGGCAAGATCCTGCGTCGCGAATTGCGGGATTGAAGCTCGGCGGAGGGCGCAGCACTCAATGCGCTGCGCCCTCCGCCGACGTTTTCCTCAGAAGATATTGGCCAGACTGACTTCGACGGCCGTCGCCCCGCCATCTGCCGCGAGCACGGTGCCGGTGATGAAGGAGGCCTCGTGGGACGCCAGAAAGGCGATGATCCCGGCGATCTCTTCCGGCTGCGCGATCCGGCCCAGCGGCAAGGGCTTCGTCAGGCGCGACTGAACTTCCTCGGATGTCAGACCGCTGATCTGGGAGAAGGCCCCGAACATGCGTTCGGTGAGTTTCGAATGGCACAGGCCCGGCGCGATCGCGTTGCAGCGGATGCCGTGGGGGCCGTTGTCGATCGCGATCGAGCGGTTCAAACCCAGCAGGCCAGCCTTGGCGGTGGCGTAGGCCGCGTTCTGCGCCGAGCCGACGAGCCCGCCAATCGACGAGAGCAGCACAATTGCTCCGCCGTCGCCGGACTCGCGCATCAGCGGAAGCGCCGCCCGCGACGCCAGCAAGGCTCCATCCAGATTGATCGACAGCACCTTGCGCCAGGCTTCGATTTCAACATGCTCTGCACCGCCGACGGTTTCGAAACCGGCCGCCGTCACCAGCACGTCGAGCCGTCCATACGCGCTCTTTGCGAGGGCGACTGCCTGCTCCAGCGTCGCCCCTTCGGCAGCGTCACCGACAACGACTTGCGCCTTGGTCTCCTCCCGAACCGCATCAAGACCGGCTGGATCGAGATCGACCAGAACGAGCTGTGCTCCCTCAGCGAACAGGCGCCGGGCTGTTGCCGCTCCGATCCCGGATGCGGCTCCCGTCACGAGGGCAACCTTGCCCGCAAAGCGCTGCGTGGTGAGTTCGATGGTCATGCTGTTTCTCCTGAGGTCAGATGTTCTTGCGTTGGGCGAACTGTATCCGGGGTAGTCCTGCCAGCTGTCCGATGATTGTCTTCAGACATCATGACATTCGCCCGAATACAGACGTGCGGCGCAGGCTGTGACCGAATGCCTTACCGGCACAATCATCGCACGGTAATGCCGCCATCGACCATGTAGGCCGCGCCGGTGATACCTCCGGTGTCGAGCAGGAAAAGGACCGTCTCCGCCACTTCCTCTGCTGTCACCAGGCGGCGCAGCGGATGGCTGGCGGCAATCTGGTCCCAGATTGCCGGATCAGGAATGCCGGCGAGGGTCATGGGCGTCTTGACGAAGCTCGGGCACACGGCGTTGCAGCGGATACCTTGCGCACCGTAATCGAGCGCGCAGGATTTCGTGAGGCCGATCACTCCGTGCTTGGAGGCGATGTACGCCGGCAGCGCCTCTTCGGCGGCGACGCCCGCCACGGACGCCATGTTGACGATCGCCCCGCCGCCGGCTGCGATCAGATGCGGTATCTCGGCGCGCAGGCTGTTGAACACACCGGTGAGGTTGATGGCGATTGTGCGGTCCCAGTTTGCCTGGGTGCAGGCCGTGATCGGGCCAAACTCTCCGCCGACCCCGGCATTGTTGACCGCTCCGTCAATTCCGCCGAAATCGGCTGCGATTGCGGCGCAGACCTGTTCCATATCGGCGGCGGAAGCGACATCGGCCCGATAAGCACGCGCGGCCGGAAGCTGCGCGACAAGCGCTTCAGCGGCATCGATATTGGCATCGACAATGGCGACCCGCGCGCCCTTGGCGGCGAGCTGGCGAACGATGGCCTCGCCCAGCCCCATGGCTCCGCCGGTGATCAGGATCGTCTTGTTCTCGAGCATGTGTTTTTCCTTTTCGAATGCGAATGTTGATCAACCGAGCGCGGCCAGCGCCTCCAGCTGGTCTGCCTCCTGTGCTGCGAGCGGAGCCCTGTCGATCCGGGGAACGGATGCCCGGTTCATGCAGGATCGGCGACGTGCAACACGAGTTTTCCCGGAGCCTTGCCGGTAAACATCGTGGGGAGAAGTTCGGGCGCCTTCTCGAAGCCCTCGTGGCGGTTCTCCTCGACATGGATACGTCCTTCCTGCACCCACTGCCCTAGCTGCATCGCGGCAGCCGGTATCTCGTCCGCATAGAAGAACAGGAGAATGCCCTGCACGGTCAGCTGGTGCGTGCAGATACGCATGTAGTTGGTGGGCCCCTGCACCTTTACGTCGGTATAGCCTTGCGACATCGCGCCGCAGATCAGGATGCGTCCCTTCGGAGCCATGTGCAGGAACAGGGTGTCGAGCATGTCGCCACCAACGTTGTCGAAATAGGCATCGACGCCACGGGGTGCGAGTTCGGCAAGGCGCGCACCAATATCCTCGTTTTGGTAATCGATCGCGGCATCGCATCCGGCATGGTCCACGACCCAGCGACACTTGTCGGCCCCGCCGGCAATGCCGATGACCCGGGCGCCCAGCAGTTTGGCAATTTGGCAGGCCAGTGAGCCTGTCGCCCCCGTCGCCGCCGAGATCACCACGGTATCGCCTGCCTTGACTTTCAGCCCGTCGGTCACGCCGAAATAGGCCGTGAGCCCGCCGACCCCGAAAACGCCGAGATTCCAGGACAAGGGATAGGGGGCGTCTGGCAGATGGCGCAGCGGCATCGGCCCGTCGGCGCGCATCACGGCATAATCCTGCCAGGCCATGAACCCTTCGACGATCTGGCCGGGCTGGTAGGCCGGATTCTGCGTCGCAACCACTTGGCCGATCCCCCCGCAACGCATCGGCTCGCCGGGCATGATGGGATCCATGTAGCCGCCATCGTCGGTCAACCAGATACGCTGGCTGGCATCGTATCCGAAGAACAGCGTGCGCACGAGCACGTCACCATCCGTGAGTTCCGGCAAGGTACCTACGACCAGATCGAAATCGTCGGGGCGGACATCGCCTTGCGGGCGGCGGTTGAGAATCCATTGGCGGTTGGGCGTATCGGGAGAAAGCGTCATGGGTAATGGTCCTTAACGGGGTTTCAGATTTTGCGGCCGACGACAGACCGGTAGCGTGCGCACCGGTCTGTCTTGAGCATCATTCCAACTGGGCGGCGACGAAGGGTGTCGATGCCCCGCGCAATCGAGCGCTTGCGATCGGAGAGCCGGTCTGATTTCGCGAGGCTATGCCGCAGTGTTCGGCGCATAGGCTGGCCAAATGGTGTCATCCCGACGCCGGCGAAAAGGATTTCAGGGACCACCGCAACGCCTCCAACCCGCACCGCACGGCGCCCAACGATTGTGGGGGTCGCCTGCTTCTCTCCTGGATCGCAATGATGCAAATCCGAGGGATGAGATGCGCGCGCGCCTGTTGGAGTGTGCCCCCCCATGTAGAGGGGGGCGTGCAGGCTGATTGCGAAGTGGACATCGACCAAGCCGCCTCGTCTTGGTAAGTAGCAATAATGGAAAAGGGTTCGGATTCGGGCGTTAGGGGGGAACCGGACAAGGCGGAGCGCACAATCATGCGCAGCATGGCCGGCCAATCTTCGTCCTTGAAAACCCTCCCGCCACGCTCACCACCAAGCTTTCTGGTGCGAGGACATCTCTCTCTCGAGCGGATGCTGGCAGCAGGCTTGCACGTGATCGAGATCTGCGCGCCGCATGGATTTGGAAAGACCAGCCAGTTGGCACAGTGGTATCGCGAGGCGCTCGTATCTGGTCGCCAGGCCATGTGGGTTTCTATCGATTCGCGCGATGATGCTGCGACAGTCGTTGCCTGCCTTGCCGATGCCGCCGCACGGCTCAGCCGCAGCGACGCTTTCTCGCCCGCATTCCTCGCTTGGGTTGCAAGCTGCGCCGATCCGCAACAGGCGATTACCGCCTGGCTTGCCGAAACAGCTCAGATGCCGGGGGAAACGATCCTCCTGCTCGACGATGCAGATCATGCCTCTTCGCAAGCTAGACCGGCCATCGAATATCTGATCGCAAACGCTCCCGCGAACCTGCGCATTGCGGTTAGCTTGCGGCCCAACGGGACCTTTGCCGATTCAGGCCTTCTCGCCAGCATCCCCATGATGCGGATAACAGCACGTGAACTGCGCCTTGGAGAGGAGGAAACCGTCCGCCTGGTCCGGCAGATTGCAGAAATAGGTATGCGGGGCGAGGATCTCGATCAATTCGCGATAGAGCTGCAGCGCCATGCCGCCGGTTGGCCGCTTGGCGTGCGCCTCGGTATCGCAGCCCGGTTGCGCAGTCCGGATAGTGCATCCGATGCCCGCAATATGGCCGATATCGGCAACTACATGCTTTCGCAGGTGGTCGATCGCCAGCCCAGTGATGTTGCGATGATGCTGACATACGCCGCGCACCTCGACCCAATTCACCCTCGGCTTCTCGACACCGTGCTTGGCGTCGACAATGCAGAAGAAACTCTGACACGACTGGCGGCTGAAACGCCTATCGTTGTGAGCGACGGATCAGGCGGCTGGTTCCATCTTCACCCATCAGCCCGAGAGGCCCTGACCGGGCGGCAGGCCGGTCTTCCACCCGAAGAATTGCGCAAAAACGCGTTCAATGCCTCCAACTGGTATGCTGAACATGGCCTGCTTGAGGAAGCGGCCAATCAGGCCGAAATAGCCGGTGATACCCAGCGGGCAGTTCAACTGGCCGAGGCAAGTCTCAGGCGCCTGATCGATCTGGGAAGAAACGCTGAAATCGTCGCATGGCTCGGCCGGATTGCATCGGCGGAGATCGAAACTCGTCCCCGCTTCTGGGCTCCCGCAGGTTGGGCGCTCGCCAACACCAATCGCGGGGAGGAAGCAAGATCCTTCGCTGAAGCCATCCGCAACAATCCGAATGCTGGAGAATTTGAACGGTACGAAGCGGATCTGATCCAATCCGCAGCTTCTGCCCATAACGATGATCACGACAATTGGGATCTCTTGCCGCAGCGCTGGCCGGCACCGCCCAAATATGCCGAACCATCGCAAATGGTCATTCACTCGGTCTCACTCGCTCATCGGGCGATCCTATCGGGGCGGCCCGAAACGGGTCGCCAGTGCTTGAACATGCATCTGATTGCTCCGAACCCATCCAGACCAATTGCGCCGGTCTCGTTGAGTTTTGCCGAGGCCCTCCGTGGTCTCAGCTATCTATGGGAGGGCAAGCCGCTCACAGCGGCGGGCATCCTTCGTCAGGGATTGACCAGCGCTGAGGCCAGCATGGACCGCCGTTCACGCGCAGCCCTTACTCTTGCTGCGCTGCTGGCAGAAGCCGCACTGGCAAGCGGAGATGCGGCCGAGGCAGCTCGCGTTCTGTCGCAGCGCAGTCTCATCATCAACCGAGAGTGCATTCCCGAAGCGGTCATCGCATCATGCACCACTCTTGCAGAGCTTGCCTGTGATGAAGGTCGGCAAGACCGTGCCAGCGACCGCATTTCGTCCCTCATGGAAGAAGGCTTGGCGCGTGGCAGCCCGCGTATGCAAGCCGCTGCCCTGAACGCCTCGGCACAACTCAACGCCCGCTATGGCCGTTTGCATACCGCAGGCCATGACGCAGACCGGTTGGAGGAACTGTGCGCAAGTTTGCCTGCCAGCTTTCACCCCGCAATCCGCAGCTTTTGCCTGGTTCAGGCCAACCTGGCCCGAGCGACCGCCAATTGCGCTGCAGGCAACATTGCGCAGCTGGAGAGTGCGGAAACAGCCGCTACAAAGGCACTAGATGGAGCAAACCGGTTGCAACGCGGGGCCGATACGGCTCGCGCGCTGTTTCTCAGGGCAAAAGCAAGAGACAGGCTCAACCAACCGTCCGCTTCGGAAGACATGGCCGAGGCAAAGAGTATCTGCACGGCAGCAGGTCTGGTTCGTCTGATGTCGGAGTTCGTGCCGGTCGCGGATAACGCATCACCACTGCTCGTCGCGCCGGTTCAACATCGCTCGCTCCAGCCTTCCCCCGCGCGGCAAAATGGAGGGCTGCTGACCCCTCGTGAATTCGATGTCGTGTGTCATCTTGCCAGCCACATGAGCAACAAGGAGATCGCCATGGCGATGGGTCTGGGCGAGGAAACGGTGAAATGGCACGTTAAGAACCTGTTCCAGAAGCTTGATGCCGGGGATCGCAAGACCGTCGTGCGCCGAGCCCGCATGGTGGGCATTCTTTAGGGGCGCTATTCGGTCAGGCTGGATCGGCTCCCAATCCCTTCATGAAAAAATCTACAATTCGCTCGGCTTCATGGAAATGATCCTCGTCGCTCTCGTGGTTCCCGATCCCGTAAAGCATATGCTGGAATCTGCCGGACAGGCACATGGAGGTGATGTAGCGCGCCGCCGCTTCAGCATCGCACGGCCCCAGATCGCCGCGTCTGCAGGCCTCAGCAATCGCTTCGGTCAAAAGCCGATTCACCAGCGCCGGACCCTGCCGGTAGAAGATCTCTCCTATCTCAGGGAAGCGAGCGGCTTCGGCGATGACCAGGCGATGAAGCGCGATGGCCTCCTCACTATTGAGCTTTACCATGTAAGCCACGCAGAAATCGCGCAGGGTTTCGCGCAAGGTGCGCCTCTGCCTGAGCACCGCATCTAGGCTTTCGCGAAAGCTCTCCGTCTGCCGCTCGAGCACGGCAGCGAACAGGTCGGCCTTGGACGGAAAGTGACGCCACATGGTGGCCTTGGACCCACCGACTTGCGCGGCAATTGCCGACAGCGAGATCCGAGCATAGCCATGCTCAAGAAAGGCTGGCGCGGCAACATCGAGAATCGCCTCCCGACGCGCTCCCTTACGCAGCTGCTTCGGCTTTTCAGCTCCGATCACGCCGTTGTCCTCGTCAAGATCCGCGCCGGCACGAAATGCCAGCTCGAAAGGCGGATGGCACCGCCTCGGTCAAGTATCAAGTGTACCGTATAGTTTAGTTCATTGACGGGCGATGGGTGGATCATTATACGTACTATACAGTACAGTTTTGAACGCCAGTTGCACTGCGCAGGAGGATTCGATCATGGAGACCGACCCAACTCCAAAGCGGCGAAAGGGCCTGACAGTAGCGCTCGCCATTTCGGCGGTCGCTGGCATCGGCCTTCTGGCTGGTCAGGGTTTCTCGCCAGTTGAGGCGAGTGCGACACGCTCGCCCGAACAGATTTACGGCGCGAGTTGCAAATATTGCCACGGGCACATGGTTGCTCCGGGCGTACGCGTGGCGCCTGACCTATTGGGCCGCAAGCTGGATCCTGAATCGATCAAGTTATTCGTGCGGAACGGACCCGGTGGAATGCTTTCCTTCAGAGAATCCGACATTTCCAATCGTGAGCTTGATGCGTTGGCCCGGTGGATCTCAGAAAGCCCGGCCCCGCCCGCCCCGCCGATGCCCCCCGCTCCTGCGCAACAACCCGGGAAGAGCAAGCCATGAGGAGCAACCGGAGGGTATTCCTGAAGACGGCTGCCCTTTCAGCCGTCGTCCTGGGGAGCAGCACCGGTACCGCCTTTGCCTCGACGGGGGCAATCACAGCCATCGGTACCGGCCTCGATACCGACCGCGCCTTTGCCAAAGGCGCCGCCGCCGGGCTTCTTGCGGCCCCTCTCGCCTCGGCAAATGGGTACCAGTCTTTGGTCGAGGCTATGGCCGCAGCGCCGGGGAGCCTCTTCCTTGCCCTGGTCGAGCCGGCCATGGCGCTGTTGGTCGAAGAGGCCGCAATGGATTGTCGCCTTGCCATGATGTCGCGCACCGCAGTCCACGCGCCCCAGGGTGAAGATCAGTCCGAGTGGGCGCATTCCATCGGCAGAAGGCTGGCCATCGGCAAAAGGCTGGCACTGGGCTCTGACCCGGCCCAGCTGGCTCTGACATCTTCTTCCGCCGGGCCTACCTATATCGCGCTCGCCCTGCGCTGACTTCAAACAGGATACCGACCATGTCAAACCAAGCCACTCTCCCGCCCGGCGTTTCACGGTCACAGTTCGAAGCAGCGCTGCTCGAATACCGCGCCATCGTTGGTGAAGAAAACGTCGTCGCCGAACCCGAACGGCTCGCGCCTTATGCGCGCTTGATGGTTCCCGACAAGATCGAGAAGCACATGCCCTGCGGTGCGATTTCGGCCGGTTCGGTTGAGGATATCCAGAAGATTCTCGCGGTGAGCAACAAGTACCGCATCCCGCTGTGGACCATCTCCGCCGGACGCAACTTCGGATATGGAGAGGCCGCGCCGGCAACGGCGGGCCAGATGGTGCTCGATCTGAAGCGAATGAACAAAATCCTCGAGATCGATCCTGAATTGGGGACGGCGCTGATCGAACCCGGCGTGACGTTCAAGCAGATCGACGATTACCTCAAAGAGAACAACCTGCCCTACTGGATCAACAAGCCGGCGCCCGCCCCTGTCGTCGGCCCAATGGGCTACACGCTCGAACGCGGGATGGGCTATACGCGCTATCAGGAACAGGCGCAGAATTTCTCTGGCATGGAAGTGGTCCTCGCCGATGGATCGGTGGTGCGCACCGCCATGGGCGGCGTGGAAAACGCCAAGACCTGGCAATGCTACCGCTGGGGATATGGCCCTTGGGTTGATGGACTGTTCCTGCAATCCAACTTCGGCATCGTGACCAAGCTCGGCCTATGGCTGATGAAGAAGCCTGCGGCGCACACAACTTGGGTGGCCGGTTTCGACAATGAAAAGGCCGCGTTCAAGGCCATCGACGTGATCCGCGATCTGCGCATGGATGGCGTGATCGATACCGCGATGCTGTTCCACATGGGCTATGGTATCGCCCTGACGCAGAAGCGCGCCGATTTCTACAAAGGCCCGGGTGCGGTGCCCGATGCCATGTGGGAGGGCGTGGCCAAGCAGATCAACATCCCGCTGTGGAGCGCCAGCGGTACGCTCTATGGCAGCAGGGAACAGGTCGACCTCAATCTCGGCGTGGTCAAGGCAGCGATGGAGAAGATCGGCGCCCGTTTCCAGCGCGAGGAGGAGGTGACTGGCGCAGGCGTTCTGATGCTGAACAACATCAAGATGCTGGGGACCGACAAGCTCTCGCTCGAAGACTTCGCCATCTTCAACTACCGCGGCGCCGGCGGAGCATGGTTCGCCCCGGTCATCCCGGCAAAATCGGCTGACGCGGAGGCTGTCTACCGCCTCATGCGCGGCGTACTCGACAAGCACGGGTTCGATTTCTTCGGCGGCTATATGAGCGGCTATAGCGGCCGCCATTTCGACGCGGCATCCCTGCTGCTGTTCGATCGCGACAATCCCGAAGAGCTGGACCGCGCGAAGGCCTGCTACAATGAGGTCATCGATGTGACTTCGCAGGCTGGATATCCGGTCTACCGCGCGGGCACGCCGGTGATGGAGAAAACGGCCGCCTATTATGGTGAGCCGCAAAGGGCACTCAACCGGCGGCTGAAGCAGGCGCTCGATCCCAACCACATCCTTGCCCCCGGCAAATCGGGAATCGCCTGATATGGCGATCGTCGAAGTACCGAAAGTCTGCGGCACGCCTATCAGGGTGGCAACAGGCTTCTGCTCATAAGCGGTCAACCTCTCGGCCACACTAGCAGCCGGAGGCGGCACCCGCGCAAAGCGTCAACCGAGAGAACTTAGCAGGCCCAACCCCCCGTTGGCCCAGCCGAGGATTTCGGACGTACCACTGCCGATAATCTCATCGACCTCACCAACCAAAAGGTCGTGCGTGCCGAAGCTGCTGGTCTGGCGGATCGTGCAAAAGATGCTCGCAGGCGCACAGCGGATGAAACGGATCCGTCCGTGCTCTGCCCAGTCGGCATGGACGAAACGCTCGTCCCGCGCTGCCGGATCGGCAAACGGTCGCATGTGATGCGCAAGGTCGGGCCCGAGCAGGTTGATGCAGAACCGACCGGCCTGGATCATCGCGCCATAGGCCGACCCCGACCGATTGACGCAAATCGCCATCGCGCAAGGATCAAGACTGACCGGCATCAGGGCTGACATGGCGAGCCCCACCGGCTCTCCCGTATTGGTATCGTAGCTGGTCACGAGCCCCACAGGCGCCGGCATATGCCGAAGGACCTGCTTCAGCTGGAGCTCGCCTGTGCTGAGCTCCGCAATTTGAATGCTCATCGCAAAGCGCCCTCTCGCTTAAGGGATGATCCCAGGCTCCCGGAAAAGCGCTGGTTAAGATGCAGACGGCGTGACCGGGCGCGCTGGCCACCAGGTGAGAAGCAGACGGCTGATCTGGTCACCCCGGATATCATAAGATGCAAGGAAGCGCGTGCGCAGCTCCTGTCCGGCCATAAGGGGATGGATCGCAAAGTCCGGTCGGTCCTTGTGGGCCAAGAAATACCCATCCAGCTCTGCCATGATACGTGATCCTTCGCGCACCACGCGCAGCAACTCCAGCCGCTCGGTGACACCGTCGTGTGCGTGAATCAAGGTTTGCAACCATGGTTCGCGGCCCCGTGTCGTGCGGTCAGGGCCCTCCATCACGAGGTCTTCGGTGAAGTAGCGGTCGATCATCTCGGATTCGTTGCGACCGCAGGCCGCGTTGAAGTCGGCAATGTACGCATCAATGTCGAAGGTCATGATGTTCTCCAATAGTGTCCAATATGCCGAAGCACTCACTTCAGCTTATGGGCAGGGCTCGTTGCAGGAGCGGCTTGCATGGTTATCAGGCTTTCCTTCCGGGGTACCCTCAGTTCTTCCGCGCGCGCAATCGCATCGGTAGCGAGCGGAAACCCTGAAGGCTGTTGTTGATCAAGCGCGCGGGCTCATCAAACTCGATAGTCTCGATCTCCTGCGCCAGACAGGCGAGCAGCGTTTCCATCTCAAGCCGGGCAAGGTGCCGACCGGTGCAGGAGTGAACGCCCAACCCCCAGCCCAGATGGTCGCGCGGCCCGCGCTCCGGCAGGAACCTGTCCGGTTCAGGATAGTGTCGCTCGTCCCGGTTTGCCGACGCGAAAAGCAGTACGACTCTCGACCCGGCAGGGATTACGCCGCCCCCGACCTCGTAGTCGCTTGCGACGAACCGGGTAAAGCCGCGGATCGGGCTCGCCAGCCGGACGGCCTCGTCGATGATGCCGGGGATCATGGCCGGCTTCTCCCGAACAAGATCCAGCGATCCGGGCAGACTGGCCAGCTGGAACAGCAGTTCGCCAGTGGCCAGGATGGTCGTGTCCAGCGAGGGCACCACATAGTCGATGATCAACCCTTGCGCTTCGGGCGCGGTGATCTCGCCGCTGTCTGCGGCATCGAGGATGCGATCCGCCCAGCTGCCCGGCTCGACCCCTTCGCGTGTCAGCGTGGCACTGTATGAGGCAAGGTCCATCAGCACAGGCACGCCCTCATTGGTACGAGGGACGGTTGCCGGACCATTGGCGTTGAAGATGGCCTCCGACCACGCGAGCATGCGTTGCGCGCCCACACCCTTCAGCCCGACCAGTTCGACCACTATGCTTGTCGGAATGACCGACGCGAGCCCCGCCATCGCCTCGAACGTCTGCCCGGTTGCCAGTTTGCGCACGGTCTGCGTCGCCAGTTGCTCGATCCGCTCGCGAAGACCGGCCAGCGCAACCGGCATCAACGGCCGCATCTCAAGCTTTTTCAGGCGGCGATGCGTTTCGCCGTCGCTGGTAATCGGCGTGGCGAAGCGTGGTGCGGCCTCTCCGTTGAGGTTCACATTAAAGGATACGCCTTGGCCACTGACCAGTGTGCTGTCGAGCCGCAGGCCCGCTGCCACCGCATCATAATGCGAAATCGCGTAGATCCCGAGCTCAGGCAGATAGGCCACAGGACCGAGTTCGCGCAAACGGCGAAACACTGGCACAGAGTCGGCCAGCGCCGCTTCAGAGAACGGGTCCTCTTCGAACAGGGGAAAGATCTGGCTCGCACTCGCCATGGAACGTCTCCTTGCAACACCCGCAGAAAGAACAGCTCCGGCCTGCACGGGACAGGACGGAGCTGCTCGTGCTCTCAAAGGTCGGGCGTTGGCATCAGTCCCATGATACTGCGGCCGTAATTCTGCAGCATGGTGTCATAGTCCGAACCCGTGTGCAGCCGCGCCGCGTGGCCGTCCCGCCAGTAGCGCTGCATCGGATTGAAGTCTGCAATCGCGCTCGACCCTGCACCTTCGAACAGGCGGTCGATGACTTTGACTGCACGGTCCGTCACGAACGCGAACTTGGAGGTGAAGCCGAAGAACATCTCGTCGTCCACGCGCTTGCCTTCCACGCCGATGGCCTGCAGATCTTCCAGAAGCTTGCGGAAGTAGACAGTGATCGCCTCGAGTTCGTGAACCGATTCCGCAAGGCGCATATAGCCCGCTGGATTGAGGACGCCTTGCGCGCCGGTATAGGCGTTCTTGCGCGATTGCTGACGCTTCTTGAACTCGGCGATCATGCCATCGGCACAGCCCAGCGCGATAGCGGGCAGAAAGGTCGAAAAGACCAGCGTATAGGGCGTACGCGTGATCCAGCTGTCGACCGTAGCGGCACCGCGGGTGATGCCGAAGTTCATCGAACCCAAACCTTCAAGGCGATGCTGCGCCACAAAGACGTTGTCGAACACGAGGTCCTTGGAACCGCTGCCGCGCTGGCCAGTCGAATACCAGGTATCCTCAATCGTATATTCGCTGCGGTGGGCGAAGAACATGAAGTCGTTGTAGCGGCGATCAGCGTAGCGGGGGTCCGAAACGTCGGGAACTTTGATGCCGACAAGCGCCCACTCGGCATGGTCACAACCACTCGCCCACCGGCCCTTGCCACTGACGAGGATGCCACCCTCTGTCAGGGTCGCCTTCATCTGCGGCGAGCCCGAAGAGCAGATAATCGTGTCTGGCCCGGTTGCCCAGATCGCATCTTGCACACGGCGGTCGAACAGGCCGACAGCGGCGGGATGGGTGTTGAGCACGCCAGTGACCCATCCGGTGGCAGGGCACGCTTGCGTCAGCGTGCGAATCCCGTCGCAATAGTCCCACAGGTCACGCTCGTCGCCACCCTTGACCGCCGGCACATAGGCGCGGACGAAGCCGAGCTTGCGGATGATCTCGATATTCTCTTCGGGGACCATGCGCGCCTTCTCGGTACCAGGCGAGCGCTTGGCGAACTCGCCGAGATAGGGGCGGACAAGGTCCGACAGGCTTTGCCGAGCCGCGGGTTCAGGCTGGAACTTCAGTTGCGTTGCCATTTTCTCTCTCCAAATTCACCTGGTGCTTTGTGCTGCGCTTAGGCGGCGAGGCGCGCGATCACCGCGTGCGCATTGCCGATGATCGCGGCCGCGTCCTCGGGGCGCTGGCGCAGGCCCTCGGCACGGATGAACGTGACATCGAAAATGCCAATGAAGCCCAGCAGCGTGCGCAATAAAGGCTCTTGGAAGTCGAACGCGGCCGCCGGGCCATCGGTATAGTCGCCGCCACGCGCGAGCACGACGAACGCCTTCTTTCCGAAGAGCAGGCCCTTCGATACGCCCGGCGCGGTATACTTGAACGTGCGTCCGGCAATCATCACGTTGTCGAACCAGGCCTTGAGCTGGCTGGGAATGGTAAAGTTGATCATCGGCACACCGATCACCAGCAGCTCTGCCGCCTCCAGTTGGTCGATGAGGCGGTCGCTCACCGCCAAACGCTCAGTCATCTCTGGCGAAAGCTCGCCCCCGGCGGCCATCGCCGCCTGCATGATCAGAGGGTCGAAATGCGGGACCTCGTCAACGGCGAGGTCAAGCGTTTCGACGTCGACATTGGCATGGCTTTCGATCCACGTCTTCACGAACCGGTCGGACAGCTCACGTGTGATCGAACTCCCGAGGTTCGGGCTGGAATGGATCTGCAACAGTTTCGGCATAGCGTCCTCCCTTATCAGTTAGGTCATTGGCTATCGCATTGCCGAACATCCCGGAAATCGATAAATGAGACATAACCCATCCGTTTTTTCGATGTTGGGTCAGCCCGGGGAGCGAAAGCGTGGCCATTCGAACCAAGAACCTCAACCTCATTCCCATCCTGCAAGCCCTCCTGCGCGAAAGCAGTGTTGCAAAGGCGGCTGACCATGTCGGGCTTTCACAACCTGCCATGAGCGGCGCCCTGGCACGGCTGCGGCTGTTGCTCGACGACCCCATTCTCGTCCGCGTCGGGCGCAACATGCGGCTCACGCCAAGAGCGGAACGCATGCGCCGGAATCTCGACGATATCTGCGCGCAGATCGAACTGCTGTTCCAGGCGGATTCGTTCGATCCGGCGACGTCCAATTGCAGCTTTGTCATCGCCGCGCCCGATTATCTCTCCTACCAGATCAGCCAGAAGCTCCTGCCTCATCTGGCCGAGTCTGCGCCGGGCGTTCGGGTCATCTTCTGCGAAGTACCGATGGACCTTAATCGGGATGCCGATGACGGGACCGTCGATCTGGCCGTCTGCGCAGACTTGGGATTTTGGCCGGAAATGAAGCGCGAGTTCCTGTTCAGCGACCGGATCATCGCCGCTGTGAGCAAAAGCCACCCACTTGCCGGGTCGCAATCGGTGACGACCGAAGAGCTGTTCTCTTATCCCAGCATTTCCTATTTCTACGACACGAAGCACCTTCTCCTGCGCCAGCCCGAACTGGCCCCGACGGGCCTTGCTTCGCTTGACCGGCCCACTTCGATCATCACCGACAGCCAGTTCGGTTCTGTGCTTGCCGCTTTGCAATTGCCCAACGTGGCACGGTGCAATGCCTCCCTGGCGCAGCGCCTGCTGCAGCACTTGCCGCTCTCTCTGATCGAGATTTCGGACGAAAGCACCGAGATGACGACCTCGATGTTGTGGAGCGAGATCACCGACAAGTCGCTCGAACACATCTGGCTCAGATCGGTCGTCCGCTACTGCCTGGATTGCTGAACGCGGCCGGTTCGCCGCACCAAACGAGAACAGGCCGGGTCTCCCCGGCCTGTTCAGTTGATTGCAGGTCTGCTGCGATCAGAAGTTGAAGCGAAGTTCCACCCCAACTTCACGCGGGCGGCCCGGATCCTGCACACGCATGCCGACAGTGAGGCCGGTGTCGAAAGCCGTCTCATTGAGCACATAGAACTCGTTGGTCAGGTTATTCCCGAACAGCGCGAGGCTCCAGCGGTCGTCGGGCGCGTTGTACTGAAGGCGACCATTGAGCAATCCATAAGATGGCACAAGTGGAGCAATACCTTCAGCCAGCGTCTTCTGCCTGTCGGTCCAAGCATAGTCGAGATTGGTGACCATCTTGCCACCATTCCCTAGCGGCAAGGTGTGACGGGCGCCAATCGTGTACTTGAACTCCGGTGCGCGTGCGAGCGGCGTGTTAAGATCGATGAAATTGCGGATTTGCGGAGCGCCGACCGGAATGATCGGTGGCTGCGGCTGCGGCCCTGTAAAGAAGTTCGGATTGGTGATGAACCCGTTCGGGAAGGTCACCCGGATGTTGGGGTCGAGACGCGTGTAACGGGCATCAAGGTAGCTGAAGCTTCCCGAGAGCACGAGATTGCTGGTCGCCGCGAACTGGGTTTCCAATTCAAGACCACGAATGCGCGCGTCGCCCGCGTTCGATGTGAAGATATTGGGAACCGTGCCGGGTTCTAGGAACTGGATGTCCTTCCAGTTTGTCTGGAAGACCGTCGGGTTGAAGCGGAGGCGGCCATCCAGGGCCTCGATCCTCGTGCCGATTTCGTACGTCCAGGCAGTTTCCGGCCGGAACGGTACGGCCAAGCGGTTGCCCGCTTCCGGATCGGTGACAAAGTCGCGGCTGACCGTAAAGCCGCCAGCGCGGAAGCCCTTGGAAGCCTTTGCGAAGACAAAAACGTCAGCAGTCGCCTGATAGTTGACCCCGAAATAGGGCGACCAGTCCGTGAAGCGGGAGCGTTCCTTCCCGAAGGTCTGGGGAACCGGTGGTGCACCCGGTATCGCCAAGAATGCGCCTTCGACCCCGGCAGCAATCTTTTCGTTGGTGTAACGCAATCCAGCGGCGAGGCTGAGCTTCTGGGTCACGTCAAATGAAGTCTGGCCGTAGAGGGCGTACGACTTGACCTTGTAGACCGAGGTGCCAACCGAACGGTCAATCGGGAAGAAGCCGATACCGATCGGTTGAATGTGATTGACGTCACTGTGGAAATAAAATCCGCCCAGCGTGAAGTTCAGTCGGTCGTCAACGGCGGAGCCGACAAGTTGCAACTCCTGCGTGAACGCCTTGTTCCGGTCCTCATTCTCGACCGCCAACAAGGGCATAGGCGTGACGTCGAAATCGACCTGAATGAGGCTGTTCGTGGTCGACTGCGACGTGATCGACTTCAGCGAGAGGCTATCCGAAACCTCATAGGCAATGACGCCCTGAAAGATCGTGGTGTCGCTGGTCATCCGGTCGGGGGCATTGAAGCCGCTGTTGGAAAAATCACCCGGCCGCTGGCTTGGCGACACGTTGGCATTGGTGAATGCAAAGCGCGGAGCGGTTGGCGCAAAGAAATCACGGAAAGCATTTGCCAGCGCGACGAACTGCGCGTTGTTGTTGAAGCCGGTCAACAACACGGGTCGACCGTTGGACTCGGTCTTGCCATATTCGAACTTGAGATCGACCTGCAGCTTGTCGCTTGGTGTCCAGCGCGCACGCACGCGGGCAAATTTCGATTCCATGGAGCCACGGTCGATATTGTTCAGATCGTCGTGAACAAAGCCGTCGAGCGAGTTATACTGACCCGCAATGCGGACGGCGAGGGTATCACCAAGCGGCACGTTCAGCGCTCCACTCACATCCTTGCGGTCAAAGCTTCCGAGCGCACCCTTCACATAGCCGCCGAAATCCTTTTCAGGAGCCTTGGTCACATACTGGATCGCACCGGCGATGGTGTTGCGGCCAAACAGGGTGCCCTGCGGACCACGCAGAACTTCGATCCGTTCCACATCCATCAGCCCCAGCAGGTTGCCGAAGCTGGATGCGTAGAACATGTCATCGATATACGTACCGACGGCCTGCGAAGAGTCATTCGCATCCACACCCATGCCGCGCAAAGTGATCGCCCCAAAGCCACTGCCGAAGCCCGGACGGTTACCAATCGAGAGACTGGGCACGAACGAGCTGACGCTCTGCAGGTTGTCGATATTGCGGGTCGCCAGATCAGCACTGGAAATCGAGGTGACGGCGATTGGTGTCGATTGAAGATTTGTTTCTCCGCTACGTGTTGCGGTGACCACGATATCATCGAGCCCGACAGCTGGAGCCTCTTGCTCTTGTGCATAGGCTCCGCTTGCCATCGCAACAGTCGATACTGCCGCCAAGAACACGGCGCCTCGCTTCGATCCAAACATGCGCATCAGTTTCCTCCCTTAGTGCAACCGGTGTCTGGGCCAGCGTGACATTCCGCAGACTCATCCCGTTCTGGCATTGGTTTATAGAGACTAGCGGGCCGCTGCTGAGTCCTTAGACCTGATGACAGGCGGCCTCGAAGGTCCTTAAGTACGTTGTCACGGATCTGGGTCAAAGACGCTTTCCAGAAAACGATTGGGTGCCCTAACCTGCCGACACTGCGGCAATTTTAGATGGCGTTGATGTCTACGACCGTCGGGATCGTATCGTTGAGGAGGGTGATCTTCTTGCGCGCGATCAACCACGCCCCGCTTTGCCGCACCAGATGGTAGTCATACCGACCGAAGAAGCAGTCCGTCCGGTCCATCCTTACATCGAAGCGATGGCACGTGAAGGCGGCCGAGACAGTTGCCGCCGCCGCGTCGGCCTCTACCACCAGCACATTGGTCACCTGATGCACGACGCGCGGCAACGGGGATGATGCGGTGGACAGCCCCGAGGTCAGGCGCATGACCCGATCCTCCAGATTGCGCCGACCCTTATAGTAGATCAGTGAGAGTTCGCGGTCCGGGTTCTCGGTTGTGGTGCACTCGTCCCGCCAGGCCGGCATCCAGAATTCGACATCCGGGGTGAACAGCTCCAGCCATTCGGCAAAGCGCTGCGTGTCGATCAGCAGCGCCTCGCGATAGAGCAGGTCCTCGGCCTCGGTGCGGGTCAGCGGCGCGCTCATGCTTCTGAACCTCCCGCCATGCGCTTGGCCCAGGCGCGGTAGTAGCTGTGGAACAGGGTCTCGTCGCACAGCTGCGCATCAGCGAGCACGCTGCGCTCAGGGCTCATCCCCAGCAGCTCGGAAAAGCGGTTGCCCCCGTCCACAGTGGCGGTCATCCCCCGCGCATAGCCTTGCAACCATGGCTCCACTGTGCCGGCATAGCCGATCTGGCAGTTCTCGTAAGAGACCGTGTCATCCGGCGTCGCCATGCCGGTCGGATTGAAGAAGTCCTCATACTGGCGGATGCGCTGGCGGCGCGCGGCATCGCTCTCGCCCTTGGGCGCGATGCACCATGTGCGCATTTCGGTGAGGCCTGGCGCAATCGGGCGGATCACGCGCAGCTGGCTGGATGCGTTTTCGGCAACCTGCAGATTGGGGAAGATCGTGAGGTTGCGCATGTTGAACATCCAGTCGCGCTTGCCCTCGCCGTGGCGCTCCGCCAGCACACCCGCCTTTTCATAGAGCGGGATCGCCGGGGTGATGCCGAAGATGCCCCAGTTGAGCACGTGGCCGTTGGCAAAGCTGTAGCTGCCGCCCGCAACGCCTTGGGCTTCTTCCTTCCAATAGTCGCTGTTCTCCCAGACCGAGGCGACGACATCCGCGCTCATTTCCTGCTGCCGCCGCTCGAGCACGCGGATGTAGGAGGGGTGCGCTGAAGTGAAGTGATAGGCGTCAGAACAGTTTTCGAGCTGCAGCTTCCAGTTCGCTTCATAGGTGAAGGTCACTTGCCCGGGAACCAGCTCCAGCCCTTCCTCGCTCTGGTCAGCAACGAGATCGAGCAGCTTGGCGGCCTCGCCCAAATAGTCCGCCAGCGGCGGCACATCTGCGGCCAGACTGCCGAACAGGAACCCGCGATAGCTCTCGAAGCGCGGCAACGCGGCAAGCCCATGGTCAGTCTGCTCGAACGCCGCGCTATAGCAGCCCGCGCGGAGTGACTTCACTGCCTTGCTGCGCCCTGCGCTGTCGAAGCTCCAGCTGTGATAGGGGCACACATGCAGCCGTGCGTTGCCAGCCCGCGTCTGCGCCAGCCGCGCGCCCTTGTGCGGGCAGGAATTGACGAAGCCGCGCAAGGTGCCCTCGCCATCGCGCTGTACCATGACCGGCACGCGGCCGATCGTGGTGGTGAAGAAGTCGTGCGGGTTCGCCGCCTGCGATTCGATGCCAAGGAAGACCCAGCCGCCTTCGAAGATCTGTTCGATCTCGCGTTCAAATATCTCCTGGTCGGTGAAGATTGCGCGATTGACGCGGAACACCCCGTCTTCGGGGCGGTCATCAACGAACCGAGTCACATCCATGGTCTCGCCCTTCCTCAATCGATGACCGCTTCGACCAGCGTCGGCCCGTCCGCCGCCAGCGACCATTGCAGCGCCGCATCAAGCGATGCCGCATCGGCCGCGCTGCGCCCCTCAATACCATGCCCTGCGGCAAGCGCGCAAAAGTCGAGCTCGGGGAACTGCGTCCCCACCAATGTCTGCAAGCCGAACAACCGCCCGAAGCTGTGCAAGGCCTCGTAGCGCCGGTTCTTCAGGATGATGAAGCTGACCGCCACGCCCAGTTGCGCGGCTGCGTGGAGCCCCTGAATGGCGTACATCGATGATCCGTCGCCCAGCACCGCGATCACCTTTTCGTCAGGCCGAGCCAGCGCCATGCCGATTGCAGCAGGCAGGCCGTGTCCCAGCCCGCCACTGGCGCAGGTGTAGAACGTATCCTTCACCACGATCGGCAGATAGTCGTGCATCGTCCCGCGCGTCGAAGGTGCTTCCTCGACGATCACGCTGTTCGGGCGGCGCAACGCGGCGAGCTGCTGCAGCACATAGGAATCCGTCATTGCCGAACCATCGAGTATCGGCGGCAGCACCTTCGGTTCCGGCGCTGTCCGCGTGGGTGCGGGGCCGCTTTCCAGCAGCAGCCCCAGCGCCTGCCGGGTATTGGCGACAATCGCCGAACCGACTGGAGCCCATGCGGCATGAACATGGTTGTCGCCGATCAGCCAGACATCAGTACCTTCCGCGATATGCGGTCCGTGCCCTTCGACATGGTAAAGGTTCATCGGACCGCCCAGCGCCAGCACAAAATCTCGGCCGGAGAGCTGCGCCACAATCGCCTCGCGCCCTGCCGTCAGGAACCCAGCGAACAGCGGGTGGTTTTCCGGAAAGCTGCACCGGGCTGACATCGGTGCGACCCAGACGGCGGCCTGGTGCTTCTCGGCGAGCGCAATCACCTCGTCCCACGCCCCGTCACGCGCGACGCCTGCCCCCACCACCAGCGCTGGACGGGCGGCTTTGCCCAAGGCTTCAGCGCATTCAGCCAAGGCAGCGCGGTCGGGCGCACGCGCGGCGTGGATGCGGCGCGCGGTGAAGGGCTCGCCCGGCTGGTCCCAGTCATCAATTGGAATCGAAACGAACGTCGGACCATAGGGTGGCTCCATCGCCACGGCGTAAGCGCGCGCAATCGCCGCCGGCACATCCTGCGCCCGCGCCGGCTCACAGGACCACTTCACAAAAGGCTGCGGAAACTCGATTGCCCGCTCGGCAAACAGAAACGGCTCGTAAGGCAAAATCGAGCGCGCCTGCTGCCCCGCTGTCACCACCAGCGGGGTCTGGTTCTTGTAAGCTGTGAACAGGTTGCCGAGCGAATGGCCTACGCCTGCTGAGCTGTGGAGGTTGACGATGGCCGCATTGCGCGTGCCTTGCGCAAAGCCGTCCGCCATGCCCAGCACGACGCTTTCTTGAAGGCCCATCACATAGCGGAAGTCTTCGGGAAAATCGCGGAACATCGGCAGTTCGGTCGATCCGGGATTGCCGAAGATTGTTGTCATGCCCAACTCGCGCAGCAGGCCGATGGTGATTTCGCGAACGGTTGGCATGGTCTCTCCCCGCGGGCCTGCCTCGTGGCGACCCTCGCAGACAGAGTGCCCCGTCTTTTCCATAGCTGCAATTGCAATTTCGGCTAAAAGGCATACGTGTAACGCATGGATTTCGACGAACGCCAACTTCGGGCCTTTCTTGCCATCACCGAAACCGGCAGCCTCGGTCGCGCCGCAGCGCTCGTCCACCTCACACAGCCCTCGCTCAGCCGCATGATCCAGAGCATGGAACAGCGCCTTGGCCACCGCCTGTTTGATCGGCAGAGCAAGGGCATGGTCCTGACCCCGGCGGGGGAAATCCTGCTCGACCATGCGCGCCTCCTCGCTTTCGAGATGCAGGCCGCGCGGGAACAGCTTGATGCCTTGCGCGGGCTTCGGCGTGGGGTGGTGCGCATCGGCGCTGTAGCGGCAGTGATGCGCACATTCGTCACCCAGGCTGTCGCAACGCTGCTCAAGGAATATCCCGACCTTTCGGTGGAAATGATCGAAGGGACCGACGGCGATCTGCTGAGCGCCCTGCTAGACCGGAAACTCGAGCTGGTCGTGACAGCATCGCGGCTCGAATCCGATGCGGTCGAGGCAATGGGAACCTGCGCCTATTCGGATCGGTTCGGCGTGTTCTGCGCCGCTGAAAATCCGATCAGCGATCACCCCTCCATGATAGAGCTCACCAAGGAAAACTGGGTCATGCCGGGGCCGTCCGCGACGCCGCGGATCCAATTTGCAGCACGGTTCCGCGAGCTCGGCCTTTCCGCACCGCCTGTCCCCGTCGAAACCGCATCTGTGGAGAGCATGGTCGCAGTTTCGGCCGCCAGCCGCTTGCTATGCTGGCTGCCGGCTCCACTGGTTGCGCCGCACCTTGCCAGCGGGACCATGCGGCAACTTACAGTTCCTGCACTGGAAACTGAGCGGCAGGTCCTGCTCTATCGCCGCCGAGCAGGTCTCTTGCCGCAGGCCGCGCGGCAGTTTGCGGCGTACTTACCTCTGCGGACTTGACCCCCCAAGCCGATCCAGAAACAACCGCGCGTATATGAGAGGAACCGAGTTATGCTTTCGAGGATCGTGATTGTCGGCGCTGGCGCCATGGGCTGTTTTCTGGCGGCGCGGCTGGCGGCGGGCGGGCTCGATGTAAAGGTGGTTGATGTTGATCAGGCGCGGCTCGACGTCATCGGGCGCGAAGGGATCACGCTCCACGACGATAGCGGCACAACCACAACGCGGGTCCGGGCCTGCCTTGCAGCGGATGTGGCGGGGCCGGTCGATCTTGTGCTGCTGATGACCAAAGGCATGTTCAGCGCGGCGGCCATCCGCTCGGTCGCCCACCTCGCGGCGCACAACCCAACTGTCCTCACGCTTCAGAACGGCCTCGGCAACGTTGAAGCCATCGCAGAGGTATTCGACACCGATCACATCCTGTGGGGCGTGACTGATTTTCCCGCAGATCTTGAAGGCCCGGCGCAGGTTGCCTCGCATGGGGCAGGACATATCTGGCTGGGCGGTGCCAATGATCGCGCCCATGCCCACGCCCATGCTGTGGCCGAGGCACTGAACCGGGGCGCACTCAATGCCGAGATTGACCCCGAAGTGCGCGTCTCGGTTTGGGAAAAGGTCGCCTTCAACGCCGCGCTCAATCCGCTTTCGACGATCACAGGCCTGCCCGTCGGCGGGCTAGATTGCCCCGAGGGTCGCCGCATTGCCACCGCCGTCGCCGAAGAGACGATTGCGACCGCAATCGCGCTCGGCGTCCCCATCGATCCTGCGCGGGTGCTCACCAAGATCGATTTTGCGCTGGCCAATCACCGCACGCATAAGCCCTCAATGCTGCAGGACCGGCTGGCCGGCCGCCGTACCGAGATCGAATCGATCAACGGCGCCATTGTGCGCATGGCTGAGCAGGCCGGCATATCTGCGCCCACGACCCGCATGCTCGCAGATCTGGTCCGCATGGGCGAACCACGGGGATAGTGACCTGAGCCCGGCAATGCCAACGGCCCGGCGATGCTTAAATCACGCCAGCCAGCGCGAGTTCTCCACCAGCGGATCGCCGATGAACGCGCGTGACATCTCACCGAAAGCCTTCTGCATCTCCGACGAATCCGCCAGCGCATCGAACCGCGCAATGTCCTCCCTGCGGCGCGCCGGGTCCCTTTCCTGCAGGATACGGCGGTTTTCCGAGACCGCAGGCGACACGATCTCGTTGAAGATCCGCAGCCGCTCTTGCGAGAACGCGTCAAGCGCGCCCGGCGCGATCCGCCCCGCCGCCACTTCGGGCAAGAGATCGCCCAGCACGAACGCGTCCCAGAACCCCATGGTTAGACCAAGACCGCCCCATGGCGCGCTGATGTGCGCGGCATCGCCGATCAGCAGCACCCGGTCCTGCCGCATTGTCGAGGCGGCACGCTGGTGGGTGCGATAGGGGCTGAGTTGCAACAGATCGAACGGCAGGCCGCCCGGAATGAATTCGGCAAGGCGCGCGGTCGCCCCTGCAATTTCGTCGGCCACAGCTTCGCTGCCGTCATCGCCAAACGCGACGCGCCAGTTGCCATGTCGATCGAGCCGGACGACCACCGCCCAATTGCGCGGATCCGCGCGGAACTGCGCGTCGGCCAGCCCTTGCCCTGCAAGGTCGCAGGCGATGTTGGCGGCATAGACCCGGTCCGCCCAAGTATGTCCGTCGAAAGCGATGCCGCAGGTCCGCCGCACCGCACTCCGCGCGCCGTCCGCGCCGACCAGCCAACGGCAAGTCAGGCTGCGTTCCCCGCCTGCATCGCGCAGTTGCACCACCACTCTGTCGCTCTCCTGGCGCAGTGCGGTCAGCTCGGTGGCCATGGCGAGCGAGACATTGGGCATCGCCCGCAGCCGCTGGACCAGCACATCGCAAATCGCATCTTGGCCGACCATGATCCCGTCGAAGCGGATCTTGCGCAAATAGTCGAACTCAGGCGCCCAATGCCCGGTCTGTCCGCCGATGAACGCGTTTTCCGCCAGATCTTCCATGAGGCCCAGCTGCTCGAGCGCGCGGGCTGTCGGCCCATGGTGGAACGCAGCGCGGGGTGAGGTGTCGACCGCCTCAGCCGCATCGATCAAGGCCACGGCCATCCCCGCTTCGGCCAGCAGGAACGCGCAGGTCAGGCCGACCGGCCCCGCACCGCAGACTAGCACTTCTGCGTCAACCATCATGTGCGGCATTCGCTATCCTCTTCCCCGGCGCTTGAGGCCTTTGAGGACTTCATATCGGCCCCTTGGCAAGGAGTCCCCCCTCTCAAAAGGGGGGCGGCGGCCCGGAGCGAGTTTGCCCTAACACCTAAGCACAGTGCTTCGGCTACGCTCAGGTTCAGCCAGATGACGACGTTTCAAAAGCTGGCGCCAATGTGCCGTCTCTCTCCACAACCACTTCAATTAGGGACGCCACCCCGCCAACAGACGAGGTTACAAAAAATGAGGATCCGCAACATGTGCCAATTGGCAGACATTTGTGGTCGAAGTTGCGCTGCGCTCGCGGCTGCCAATCCAGTTGGAGGCGCTATTTTTGTTTATCCGCCAACGGTCTTTGTGCGGATGTTCAATTGGCCGGCAAGCCCTGCATCCCGGTGCTTGGTGATGGCCTGATATTCCGGCGATTGCACCATCTGGAGCATTGCCGCGCGGGAAGGGTATTCGACGATGGCGACCATGTCCCAAAGCTCGTCCACCTCACCCAGCATCAGATCTGTGACCATGCCCGAAAACCGGGCCTTGCCGCCAACCGCTGCGACACAGGCCTGCACCCCCGCGCCATAACGAAGATAAGCGTCGCGCCCCGAAAGGTCAGGCTCAGAGCCATCGGCATAGGTCGCCTTGTCCTTGAACTTGAGCAGGTTGACCATGCACATCGGGCCGTCTTCCTCGCCGCTGAAAAAGGCCTTGGCTTGTTCCGGGCTGGGGTCGAGCTGATTGGTAACGTTCATTGCTTTGCGACCTCCAAAATGGCCTGCACAAATCCTTGCGGATCGTCTTCCTGAACAAAATGCCCGCCCTTCAATGTGCGGTGGGGTTGGCCAGCTGTGCCGGGGACGCGGCCAATGAAACGGCTTTCGCCGCCACGCGTCACGGGGTCACCATCGCTGAAGCAGCACAGGAACGGCTTGTCCCATTGGTCAAACACTTGCCAGGCACGCTTCTGATCCGGGACGGCAACGTTATTCTCAAACGGAACGAAGCTGGGGAAGATGCGCGCGCCGGCTTTGTAGCTGCTGTTCGGGAAGGGCGCGTCATAAGCCGCGATTTCCGCCGCGCTGAGCGTGCGTTTGGTGCCCATGTTCACGATATTGCCAATCCGGAAAATGGGGCTCCATGTCGCAAAGGCCCGCCAGATGGCAAAGGCGCGCGGGGCAGGGCCGCCTTCGGGTAGGCCACCATTGGACAGCACGACGCCGGAAAAGCGGTCCGGCATTTCTGAGACAAGGCGCAGGCCGATCAGCGATCCCCAATCCTTACAGACGAGCGTCATTCCTGTGAGGTCCAGCGCCTCGACCCATTGGCGCATCCAGCCGACATGGCGGGCATAGCTATAGTCAGATTTCTTCGTTGGCTTGTCTGATTTGCCAAAGCCGATCAGGTCAGGCGCGATCACGCGAAACCCGGCTGCGACGACAGGGCCGATCATGTGACGGTAGAGGTAGCACCAGCTGGGTTCCCCATGCATCATCAGCACAATCGGGGCGTTGCGCGGCCCTTCATCAACATAATGGACGCGCATCGGCGTGCCGTCATCGGGATCAGTGATGTCCAGATAATGCGGCGCGAAGGGAAAATCGCGGATCTCCGCAAAGGCAGCATCAGGTGTGCGCAGGATTTTCACTTTGTCTCTCCGAGGGTTGGTAATTTTGACACTATGCGTGTCATATCATTGAAGGCAGGTCAAGACGCGGGTCCCGTCTTCGTCCCGTCCACCAGCCGAAACCCGATATGGTCCGTCCCTAGGCCGCGTTCCTGAAACTGGCGGGCGGCGGGACGATAGCGTGCGCAATAGTTGGCAGCGCATAGGTAGGAGCCGCCTTTGATGACGTTCACCGGTTCGCTCGCGTCGGCGCGGGAACCGCGGGCGCTGGTCCATTCCCAGACGTTGCCGATCATATCGTACAGCCCAAATGCATTGGGCTTGAAACAGCCGACCGGCGCGCGGCCGATATAGCCATCGCTATTCAGGTTTTTGACGGGGAAGACACCTTGGTAATAATTCGCCTGTGGCTGGCCCTTGGTATCAAGCGGCTCCGGTAGCGCGGCTCTGCCGGCGCGGGCAGCATATTCCCACTGCTCTTCGCTGGGCAATTCTTTGCCCGCCCACCGCGCATAGGCCTCCGCATCCTGCCAGGCGATCTGCACCACAGGTTCATGGTCCCGACCGACGATGCTCTCCTGCGGGCCTGAAGGATGCCGCCACTGCGCGCCCGGCACCCAGCGCCACCAGCTTGGGTCCTGTTGAGAGGGGGTATTGAAGACAGCCGACCCCGGCTTCAGCATTTCGGGCTGCGCGCCGTCCAGCTTTGGCGGATCGCGTTCGGCCATGGTCTTATAGCCGGTGGCTTTTACAAAGGCCGCAAACTGGGCGTTGGTCACTTCGTGCGCGTCTATCCAAAACCCTTTGACGGAAACGGTGCGCGGTGGCCCTTCCTCCGGATAGTGCGGATCATCGCCCATCACAAAGCTGCCGCCCGGCACCCACACCATCTTATCGTCCGACAGCCCCGTGCATGCTTTTTGGACGGGCGCGACGGATGCGTCTCCGCAGGCAGAAAGCAGGAGCCCCAGACCGAAAATGAAGGCGGTCCGTTGCATCATTTGTCTGGCATTCCGGCCATCGCATCGCCCAGCAAACGCCGTACGACGGCCTTGGCATCGTCAACGGGAAGGTCCTGATCATGGCGCAACAGCCGCCATGTCTGGAAACTGAGAATGACATTCAGGCCGCGGGCAGCGACCACATCGTCCTTGACGGCCGGGGGCAAATACGCCTCGACCGTTTCGCTTTCGAGCCGCAGCATGCGGCGATAATCCTGCATCAGATATGGCGACTGAAAGCGTTTGAGGTTGGCCGAAATCCGGTAAGGCAGGATCGTCTCAAAGACTTGCGCCCGCCGGTCTGCAATATCGAAGAGCTTTTCCTTCCAGGTCACGCCGGAAGGGGCTTGGAGGATGATGGGCATCACCCGTGCCTCAATCACGTCGCCCATTTCCCGATAGAGTTCATCCATATCGTCAAAATGACGAAACACGGATCGCAAGCCAACGCCCGCGACTTCTGCAACCCGCGCCGCGCTGGGCGCGACATCGCCATTACCAACAAGGTCCAGCATCGCGGCGATAATCTTGCTGCGGCTAGACCGGCTCCGTTCGCGTCGACCGTCAGTTAGTGGCGCGTTTGAGCGGGATGCCATTTTGTTGGATGCGGTGTTCATAGGCCTGTGTTTTGCGGCAAACAGCATCTGGCGCAAGCGCCAAAGACGATTGCAAATATCTTTTGGCATAGTAAATGCCAATAATAATGCGGGTGTCTGAGGGGAGAGAATGGCATGTCGAAAGCGATGACTATGTGGGCGACAACCGCCCTGGTGCTTACATCGGCACCGTTGGCCGCGCAGGACGCTGTCCGCGAAGCCTGCATGCCGGACATCCGGAACTTCTGTGCCGCCGAAATGGCGACCTTTGACCGCGACAAGGTGCGTGCCTGCCTCATTGAAAACATCAAGAAAACATCACCCGCCTGTCAGGCTGCGGCAAAGGCGCGCCGCGATGCCGAGGCCACCAAGCCAGAAAGCAACTGACGGCATGTCGGTCTGGATCATCTGGGGCGCGGCCCTGCTGGCTTACGCTGTTTTCCGGCTTTGGTATGATAGTTGGTCTGGCCCCCTGAAACCTGCCGAAATTGACGCGTTCCTCAGCCAAATGGCAGGCCGCTTTGAAGGCACGGGCAACAGCCCGGACGTGATGCGCGCGTTCCTGGAGACGGATGACGGGCGTGAGTTTGTCATGCTCAATCTGGTCAAAGCGCAGATGGAGCAGGTTGAGGACCCGAAGACCGGGCAGAGGGTTCAAGGCTTTGAGTTGCTCAAACGCTATTCCAAGCGCTTCATGCCCGTGCTCTTCCGCAATGGGGGCCATCCGGGCATGGTCGGTCGCAAGGTCGGCGGCTATGTCGATGCTTGGAACACCGAGGCTGATCCCGGCTGGACGATCTTCGGCCTGATGCGCTACCGCAGCCGCCGCGACATGATGAAGCTGGTCATGGACCCCGCCTTTATGGAGGGCCATCCCGATAAGCTGCTCGGCACATTGGCGACCTTTTCTTTCCCAACCCAGCGCGTCGTGTCCTTCTACGTCAGCCCTCGGGTGACGGTCGCACTGGTTCTGGCGTTGCTTGCCGCACTGGCACATATTGCCCTGCTGACATGTGGGGCATGACGGCGGCACCAAAAGCACCAACAGAGACGCGCTGGAACCGGCGCCTATGGATGCGGCTTGCCACGATCAACGCGCTCGCCTCTGCGATCGCGCTTATGCTCTCAGCACATCTGCCTGAGGATGTCTCGTCGGTCGTGCGGCTTGGAGCCCAAGTGCAGTTCATGCACAGTATGGCCAGCATCGCTTGCGCCACGTTCATGAATGTCGGCGCAGAGGCCGCGCGCCATGCACCGGCCTTCCTGCTCGGCGGATCGCTTCTGTTTGCGCTGACCCATTACGGTGCGGCTGGAGGTCTTTGGGGATTGACCAATGGGGTGATCGGCTTCGCAGCGGTTGTCATGGCCAGTGGCTGGTTGATCATGTTCGCTGCCGGACGGAATATCGATACATAGAGTAGAGATTGAGGAGACATTGGCGATGCCCGCCTTCCTGCCATCAAGCACAAATGAGCAATATCAGGGCTCGCATTATGCAGCCTGGTTTCTTGCCTTTTACGGTGTGGCGTGGATTGTCCCGGGGATGATCCATAGCTTCCTGCCCGATGGCGGCGCTGGCACCATTGCTGGTCTGGACATCCGCTATAATCCAACGATGATTTTTGGCCTGTTTGCCTGGGCGGGCGCAACGCAGATTGCGCACGGCATTGTGACCCTGGTGGTCGCGCTGCGCTACCGCACCCTCGTCCCGCTGTTTCTGCTTGTCAGCCTTTTTGAACGGATATTGCTCAGTGTGTCGGGTTGGGTGCGGCATGTGCCCATTAGCGGCCATCATCCGCCGGAACATTATGCCAGCCTTGTCTCAATACCCGTGATTTTGTTGTGCCTTTGGCTCTCGCTGCGGCGGGCCGAGTTGAACCCGTCGGAGACGATTGCATGAAAATGCTTAAATGGATCGCGGCCTTGGCCCTGCTCATTGGCGCCGGCTATCTCGCCCTTCAGAAATACTGGATCTACATTCCGGGCAAAATCGCCCAGTTGCGTGAGCCGATTGCCGACTACCATCCGGTCACTTGGGCGCAGGGACCAGCAACGCCTCCCTCAGGCAAACGTCCGCCCAATGTCATTTTGATTGTCGCCGACGATTTGGGGATGAACGATATTTCGCTTTACGGCGGCGGTGTGGCGGGCGGCGCCGTGCCGACGCCCAATATCGATTCCATTGCTAAACAGGGCGTCAGCTTTGCCAACGGCTATGCCGCCAATGCAACCTGTTCGCCGTCGCGCGCGGCCTTGATGACCGGACGGTATCCAACGCGGTTTGGCTTTGAGTTTACGGCTGTTCCCGCTGCCTTTGTTTCAAACCTTGCCCATAGTGACAGCGCCTCACCCTATCCGCCGATCTATCATGAAGAGCTGAACCACGACCTTCCAGCCTATGCCGATATGGGCGTGCCACATGATCAGATCATGCTGCCGGAAGTTCTGAAGCCCAAAGGGTATCACACGATCCACATCGGCAAATGGCATCTGGGCGAAGCCGAACCCTTGCGGCCGACATCACAGGGGTTTGATGAAAGCCTTGGCATGCGTTCAGGCGGGGATTTGTTCATGGCGGAGGATGACCCTCAGGTCGTGAATGCAAAGCTGCCATGGGACCCCATTGACCGCTTTCTTTGGGCCAATCTGCCGCATGCCGTGTACTGGGGAAATGGTCAGCGTTTTCGTCCCAAGGGGCACCTGACAGACTATTTCACCGACAATGCGCTGGACGCGATTGAGGCCAATAAGAACCGGCCTTTCTTCATGTATCTGGCCTATAATGCGCCACACACGCCGCTGCAGGCGCTCAAATCAGATTACGATGCCCTGCCGCAGATCAAAAACCACACCCAGCGCGTCTACGGTGCGATGATCCGCCAACTCGACCGACGGATCGGCGACATTCTGCAAAAGCTGAAGAGCAGCGGCCTTGAGGACAACACGCTTGTCATCTTCACCAGCGACAATGGCGGGGCTTGGTACACCGGCATTCCCGATCTCAATAAGCCGTATCGCGGCTGGAAGGGAACGTTCTTCGAAGGGGGCATCCATGTGCCGATGATGATGCGCTGGCCCGGTCAAATCGCACCGGGCACTGTGCGCAGCGATGTTGCCCAACACCTTGATATGTTTGCGACAATTGCAGCGGCCACCGGCGCGCAAGTGCCAACGGATCGTAAGATGGACAGCTTCAACCTGCTCGCGGCCGGACCAAAGCGTGAGGTTACCTTCTGGCGCTCCGGCGATTACCGAGCGGTGCGTGCTGGCGACTGGAAGCTGCAAATCTCAAAACGACCTGAGAAAGCGTGGCTGTTCAACCTCGCCACCGATCCGACCGAGCAAATCAATCTGGCGGCCAAGGACCCGGCGCGCGTGGCAGCTCTGCGCAAGCTGGTCGAAACGCAAAATGCCGGACTGCCCAAGCCGCTCTGGCCCGGCTTGCTCGAAGCCCCGATCCGGATCGACGTGCCGCTCAACGCGCCTTGGACGAAGGGTCAGGAATATGTCTATTGGGCAAACTGATCGGACAGCGCTTGTCCATGGGGGCCTGCTGGGCCACATCCCGACCATCTTTGAACAAGGTATAGACTAATGGCGCGTTTCACCCTGTTGTGCTTGGGGGTCCTTATTGGATTGGCTGGCCTCTACCTCGTTTGGACACCCGCCGCCCTCATCCGGGCAGAGCAGACGCCTCCTTCGGCGCCAAGCGTAAAGATCGCGCCCATCAGTGATGCGTTGAGTTTTGCCCGCATTGGCAAGCAGACAATCGCCGTCAGCAGCTACGCCAATGGCCGGGTCACAGGCCTGCCCGTTGGCAATGAGGGCGAAGATGCAATCAGCCTTGTTAACTGGCTCGGCTATGATGGAGTCAGCGCGCTGATTGCCAAGGGAGGCGCGCCGATCACTGCCAATGTCGGGGAACTGGCTGTCCCTGTTGATTTGCTGAGCCGCCATATCGCTGCCGGCACCAATTACCGCGAGCATGCCGAAGAGGCGACCGTTGAAGGCGGGCCCTTCCTCTTTGCCAAATATGTTGCGCCCACCCCGTCCCGGGCAAGCGTTTCTGCCGGGGATGCCTTGCTCGATTATGAAGTGGAACTGTGTCTGGTCACGCTGGATGCGACATCGACGACTCAGCGCGCAAAAGGCGGGCTGATGCTGTGCAATGATGTGACCAACCGGGCCAAACTCATGCGCAATGTTGATGTGGCGCATCCGGAATCCGGCGAGGGCTTTACCACCGGCAAGAGCGCGCCCGGCTATTTGCCGGTGGGAGACCTGTTTGTCGTGCCGCGTGATCTCAATCGCTATGTCGCTGGGTTGACGCTGCAACTGTCCGTCAACGGGCAAGAGCGTCAACGGACGCCAGCCACAATGTGGATCTGGGATCTAGACCGGCTTTTCGCCGAGGCGGGCAAGCTTCGGGACCGAGAATGGGCCTATGAGGGCGGGATCGCCCGGCTGCCAATCGACGCTGAAGGAAATGTTCCAGCGCGCACCTTGGTCCTGGCAGGTACGCCCGGCGGAACGGTTTTTGCAGGCGTTGATCTGCGCTCCATAGGGCGCGGGCTGGCGGCGTGGTTGGCCGGCGGTTGGGACAAGCCCTTTACCGCGAAGGTGATTGAGAGCCACATTGCCCTTGCCCACCAGCAAAAGCGCTATCTCCAGCCCGGTGACCGCATGACCATCCGCGTGGATGGGCTGGGATCAGTGGACAATCTTATTGTCCCTTAGCGGCTGAAGCTGCCTCAAGGCTGGCGCAACGTTTCAAGGCAGCCAGTGTCGGACAGCAGCGGATCCACTTCTGCCCGGGCCGCCGCGTCGAGGGCAGCATAGCGGGCCCGCAAATCGGCAAGGCATTTGAGCTGATATTTGAACACACCCTGCCTGTAGGGCCGCTCCATTGCGGTGATGCGGAACGTCTCTTCTCCGGCCGCAATGGCCGCTGCATTGGCGCGGAGGAAGGGCATGTAGATCTCCCCCACTTGCTTCAGCCAGGCGGCGATGATGGGCGCATAGGGGGCGCCCTTTTCGTCCCAATCGCCCTCAATCCCCGACATGTCATCGATATGGAGCAGCCAACGATAGCTATAGGGATAATCCTTGCGCATCATCGCTTGGGCTGTCGGGTCAACACCAAGCTGGGAGAGCTGGGCATACATGCCGAACTCCGCGATGCTCGGGCGTGTGCCAAATAGGCAGTGCTGGTCCACGACATGCGCTTCCAGCGCCTCAAGCAGGGCCCGGGTTGAGGCTTCGATCAACGGGAAGTTCTCTGCCGTGCAGCCGACAATCGCCATCCGCCCAACCTGACGGGCGCGGAATTGTTCGGCATAGCCTTGGCTCACCTCCAGCCCGCCGCCTTTCAGCGCATCAAAAGCCAGCCAGCGGCTCATCTGGATTTGGTCGACCTCTTCCAGCCAGCGATAGCCGAACATCGCTTTGGTGACCCACTCATCGGCAAAGTCTTCGATCAAATGGGCGATGAAGGCACGCGCCGGATCGGGCGGGAGGATCGACCGTTCGGCGTGGCGCGCCTCCAGATCATAGATGAGCGGAGTGGAGTCATTGTGGAAGCTGCCATCGGGATATTCCATGACCGGGATGACGGGCGCTTTGACCTGCGCCAGCGCGCCGTGCGTGGCCGCGCCATGAACCCAGAGGTGGGGAATACGACGGTAACGGAGCACCGCGCGCATCTTCATCGAATAAGGGGACCCAAGGGCGCCGTTGATCCTATACATTTATGGCCACCTTATAATTGCTTAGCCTGCTTTGGAGCATAACTGCCTGTATGCAGGATCAAGGTCAATGAGCGGAGTGGCGCCAGACCGGACGAACGGCACGCGGCTTTCGACAGGGGTGCTTTACCCCTTCTGCCATTGCGCTATCGTGGCGACTGAATTTCTATTGGGGGATAATGGGATGCGTCGATCTTTGCGTGTGACCGCTGCGTTTTCAGCAGCGGTGTTGATGGCTGGAACAGCCTTTGCTCAGGCGACGCCAGCGCCGGACAAGAAGGACGCTGCCGCCACCACGCCAGCCGCACCAACGCCCGCGCCGAACCGGTCTGTCACCAAGCATGTCGGCACGTTCAACGGGCAAAAGGTCAGCTACACGGCCGTCACGGGGGAAACCTTCCTCCCCGGCCCGGATGGCAAGCCGCGCGCTGCAATCTTTTCGACAAGCTACATCAAGGACGGGAAAGACCCGAGCCGTCCGGTGACCTTCCTGTTCAACGGGGGTCCGGGCTCCGGCTCGGTCTGGCTGCACATGGGGGCCTTTGGGCCAAAGCGCGTCGCCATCCCTTCAGACGCGAAGGATGATGGCGCGCCGCCTTATCCGCTGGTCGCCAATCCGGACAGTCTGCTCGATGTGACCGACATCGTCTTTATCGATCCCGTCGGCACCGGCTTTTCCTATGCGATGCCGGGCGTCGACCCGCAGGAGTTTTGGGGCGTCACGCAGGATGCCAAATCGGTCGCGCAGTTCATCCGCCTGTGGCTCAATGAACATGGCCGCTGGAATGCGCCGAAATATCTGGGCGGGGAAAGCTATGGCACCACCCGCTCTGCTGCTGTGCTCAACCAGCTGGAGGGCCAGTATAATGACGTGTCGTTGAATGGCGTGATCCTGATTTCGACCGTGCTCGATTTTGGCGCGGGCGCGGACACGCAGGGCAATGAGATTGGCTATGCGCTCAACATCCCCTCCATGGCCGCCACAGCCTTGTTCCATGGTAAGACGACGCATCCCGGAGGTGCGGCCGGCATATCGGCTGATGCGCGCGCCTGGGCCTCCGGGCCGTATCTGGCCGCGTTGCTGAAGGGCAATGCCCTGTCTGCGGAAGAACATGCCACCATCCGCCGCGATCTTGCCCGCTATACCGGGTTGAGCGAGGTGTTTCTGGACCGCGCCGATCTGCGCGTCACGCCGGGGCGCTTCTACAAGGAATTGCTGCGCGACCGCGGGCTGACAGTGGGTCGTCTCGATTCCCGCTACACCGGCAAGGATGCGGACAATGCCGGGTCTGAGCCAGACAATGATCCCAGCTTCTATGGTATTGACGGGGGCTATACCGCCGCGATCAACGCCTATGCCCGCGGTGACCTCGGCTACAAGACCGATCGGTCTTATGTGACCATCGGCGGCGTCGGCAAATGGGATTGGCGCCTGAACGAAGGCCGCGACAGCGACACCTATATGAACGTCGCGCCCTATATCTCACGCGCGCTGCGGGAAAATTCAGGCCTGCGCATCTTTGTCGGGCAGGGCTGGTATGATTTTGCAACGCCTTTTTATGCGGCTGAATATTCGCTCACACGCTCCGGCTTCCCGAAGGATCGCATTGAGTTCCAATATTATGACTCGGGCCACATGATGTACATTCGGGACGAAGACCGGGCAAAGCTGTCCCGCGATGTCCGGGCGTTCATCAAGGCGCGATGAACGAAAAAGGGCGGCACCTTGCGGGGCCGCCCTTTAGATTTTTGGCCGCTGACTTAGCGGGGCAGTTCGGTCTTACCTGTTAGATAGAGGTCGACCGCGCGGGCGCACTGGCGGCCTTCACGGATTGCCCAGACGACAAGGCTCTGGCCCCGACGCATGTCGCCACAGGCAAAGACGCCGTCGCGGCTTGTTTCGTAATTCTCAGTATCGGCTGCCACATTGCCTCGACCGTCGAGTGAGACTTCCGCCTGTTCGACCATGCCGGGCTTGCGGGGGCCGGTGAAGCCCATGGCGAGCAGGATGAGGTCGGCCTTGAGCGTGAACTCACTGCCTTCCATTTCGACCATCTTGCCATCGACCCATTCGACGCGGACGCATTCAAGGCCCTCGACGTTGCCGTTGGAGCCCACGACGCGCTTGGTGAGGACGGCCCAGTCCCGCTCACAGCCTTCTTCATGGCTGGACGAGGTGCGCAGCTTCATCGGCCAATCGGGCCAGTTGAGCGCCTTATCTTCCTTGGTCGGCGGCTTGGGCATGATCTCGATCTGCGTGACCGAGGCTGCGCCCTGACGGTTGGATGTGCCGACACAGTCTGATCCGGTGTCGCCGCCGCCGATCACCAGCACGTGCTTGCCAGTGGCCGTCAACGTCCCGCGCGGTGCGGCGCGTACTTCGTCGTCGCCAGCATTACGCTTGTTCTGCTGGGTCAGGAATTCCATCGCGAGGCGGACACCCGCCAGTTCAGCGCCCGGAATTTCAAGGCGGCGGGCTTCTTCAGCACCACCCGACATGACGACAGCGTCGTAATTCTGCTGAAGGCTTTCAAACGAGACCTGCACGCCCACTTCCATCGAGGTGCGGAATTCCACACCCTCGGCTTCCATCTGGACAAGACGCCGGTTGATGAGGTGCTTTTCCATTTTGAAGTCAGGAATGCCGTAACGCATCAGACCACCGATACGGTCATTCTTTTCAAAGACAGTGACGGTGTGGCCCGCGCGCGCCAGCTGCTGCGCGCACGCCATGCCAGCAGGTCCGGACCCGACGACGGCGATCGACTTGCCGGTCTTCTTTGAGGGGACAAGCGGGGTGATCCAGCCTTCTTCCCATCCGCGGTCGACAATCTGGCATTCGATCGACTTGATGGTGACGGGCGAGTCTTCAATATTCAGCGTGCAGCTCGCCTCGCAAGGGGCGGGGCAGATGCGGCCGGTGAATTCCGGGAAGTTGTTGGTCGAATGCAGAACTTCCAGCGCGTTGCGCCAGTCATTTTCATAGACCAGATTGTTCCAGTCCGGGATGATGTTGTTGACCGGGCAGCCATTGTGGCAAAATGGAATGCCGCAATTCATGCAGCGCGAGGCCTGCCCGCGGATCGCATCTTCCGACATCGGAATGACGAATTCACGGTAGTGCGACAGCCGCTCCTTAGGGTCGGCATAGGTCCGGTCGGTCCGGTCGAGTTCGAGGAAGCCAGTGGCCTTGCCCACGATCAGTCTCCAATAATCTTGATTATTCAGCAGCGACGGAAGCAGAAGCGAGACGCTCTGCCTCCAACTGCTTCAACGCACGGGCATAGTCACGCGGCATGACCTTGACGAAGCGGGTGAGCGCCGTCTCCCAATCATCCAGGATAGCACGAGCGCGTTTGCTGCCAGTGTGCAGATGGTGGCGTTCGAGCAGGATGCGCAGGCGCTCCGCGCTGTGGCGCAGCATATCGCCCATGCCAAAGTCATGGACGTTCACCGGCCGCTGCGACGGGCGACCCGTGCCTTCGTCGCCATCGGCATCTGGCATGATCGGTTCAACGTCGACCATCGCCATGTTGCAGCGCTCCCGGAACAGGCCGTCCTCGTCATAAACATAGGCGACCCCGCCGGACATGCCCGCTGCGAAGTTGCGGCCCGTCTTACCAAGGACAACGACAACGCCGCCGGTCATGTACTCGCAGCCATGGTCGCCCGTACCTTCGACGACGCACAGCGCGCCGGAGTTGCGGACGGCAAAGCGCTCACCTGCGACCCCGTTGAAATAGGCTTCGCCTGCAATGGCGCCATAGAGCACGGTGTTGCCGACGATGATGTTCTCTGTCGGCTCCCGCTTCACATGGCTTGGCTGCTTCACGATCACGCGGCCGCCGGACAGGCCCTTGCCGACATAGTCATTGGCATCGCCGGTGAGTTCCACCGTTACGCCGTGGGCGAGGAAGGCGGCAAAGCTTTGTCCGGCAACCCCTGTGAACGCGATCTGGATCGTGTTGTCGGGCAGCCCGGCATGGCCGTAACGCTTGGCGACTTCGCCGGAAAGCATCGCGCCTGCGGTGCGGTTGACGTTCTTAATCTCCCGCTCAATGCGGACGACCTCGCCCTTTTCAAGCGCAGGCTTGGCCGCTGCGATCAGATCATTGTCGAGCGCCTTTTCAAGGCCATGGTCCTGCGTTTCGGTGTGGTGCAGCGATGCACCGTCCGGCAGGGCGACCTTGTGCAGGATCTTGGTCAGGTCGACGCCGTGCGCCTTCCAATGGTCAAGCGCCTGACGCATGTCGAGCTTGTCGACGCGGCCCACCATTTCCTCAACCGTGCGGAAGCCCATTTCCGCCATGATCTGGCGAAGCTCTTCAGCGACGAAGAAGAAGTAGTTGATGACATGTTCCGGCTGGCCGGTGAAGCGCGCCCGCAAGACGGGGTCCTGCGTCGCCACACCAACGGGGCAGGTGTTCAGATGGCATTTGCGCATCATGATGCATCCTGCGGCAATCAGCGGGGCGGTCGCAAAACCAAACTCATCCGCGCCGAGCAGTGCGCCAATAGCGACGTCGCGTCCGGTGCGCAGGCCACCATCGACCTGCACGGCGATGCGCGATCGCAGGCCGTTCAGAAGCAGCGTCTGCTGGGTTTCGGCGAGACCGATTTCCCAAGGCGAACCTGCGTGCGTCAGTGACGTCAGCGGCGATGCGCCGGTGCCGCCTTCATAGCCGGAGATCGTCACATGGTCCGCACGTGCCTTGGCAACGCCTGCGGCCACGGTGCCGACGCCGACTTCGGAGACGAGCTTGACCGAGATGCGCGCGCCCGTGTTCACATTCTTCAGATCGTGGATCAGCTGCGCCAGATCTTCGATCGAATAAATGTCATGGTGCGGCGGCGGCGAAATAAGGCCGACACCCGGTGTTGAGTGACGCGTGGCACCGATGGTCTTGTCGACCTTGTCACCGGGCAGCTGACCGCCTTCACCAGGCTTTGCACCCTGCGCCATCTTGATCTGGATGTCGTCGGCATTGACGAGATATTCGGTCGTCACGCCAAAGCGCCCGGACGCGACCTGCTTGATCGCCGAGCGCATCGAGTCGCCATTGGCCATTTGCGTGAAGCGCTTGGGGTCTTCGCCGCCTTCGCCGGTGTTGGATTTACCACCAATGCGGTTCATGGCGACTGCCAGTGTCGTGTGCGCTTCCCAGCTGATCGAGCCATAGCTCATCGCGCCGGTCGCAAAGCGCTTCACGATGGCGCTGGCCGGTTCGACTTCGGACAGGTCGAGTGGCGTGTCCGCTTTCTTCAGCGTCATCAGCCCACGGATGGTCAGAAGGCGTTCGCTCTGTTCGTTGATCGAACGGGCGAACTCTTCATAATCCTTCGGGTTCTTTCCGCGCACGGCATGTTGGAGCTTGGCAACGCTGGTCGGCGTCCAGGCATGGTCTTCACCACGCACGCGGTAGCCATAGATGCCGCCGACATCGAGCATGTTGCGGTAAATCGGGTTGTCGGAATAGGCTGCCGCGTGACGGCGCACTGTTTCCTCAGCGACTTCATTCAGGCCAATGCCTTCAATGGTCGTTGCGGTGCCGGTGAAATACTTCTCAATGAAGGCGGAGGAGAGGCCAACCGCATCAAAGATCTGCGCGCCGCAATAAGACTGATAGGTGGAGATGCCCATCTTGGACATGACCTTCAGGATGCCCTTGCCGACCGCCTTGATGAAGTTCTTCTGAACCTCATAGCTGGTCAGGGGTAGGTTCTGACGGACGCGGATGTCTTCCAGTGTTTCGAACGCGACGTACGGGTTGACGGCTTCGGCGCCATAACCTGCCAGCGCGCAGAAGTGATGGACTTCGCGCGCTTCGCCCGTCTCGACGACCAGCCCGGTCTGCATGCGCAGACCTTGGCGGACGAGGTGATGGTGGACGGCGGCCGTGGCCAGCAAGGCTGGCATCGCAATCCGGTCCGGCCCTTCGGCACGGTCAGACAGGATGAGGATGTTCTTGTCGGCCAGCACCGCTTCGGTGGCGGCCCAGCACATTTCCTTCAGCGCCAATTCCAGACCGGCGGCGCCAGTCTTGGCATCCCACGTCATGTCGATGGTTTCGGTGCGGAAGGCGCCATCAAGCGACACTTCGACTGAGCGGATCTTTGCGAGGTCCGCATTGGTGAGGACCGGCTGATCAACTTCCAAGCGCTTGTGCGTCCCAGCGACGCGGCCGAGCAGATTCGGGCGCGGGCCAATCATCGAGACGAGGCTCATGACCAGCTCTTCGCGGATCGGATCGATCGGCGGGTTGGTGACCTGCGCGAAGTTCTGCTTGAAATAGTCGTAAAGCAGGCGTGACTTGGACGACAGCACCGCGATTGGGGTATCTGTGCCCATCGACCCCAAGGGGTCGTCGCCATTGGCAGCCATCGGTTCGAGGAAGCGGCTAATGTCTTCCTGCGTATAGCCAAAGGCCTGCTGTCGATCGAGCAGGACCGCCTTGTCATTGGGCAAAGTTGGCTCTGCGACTTCGACGTCGCTGAGATCTTTCAGCTTATACTGCGCGGCGGTCAGCCATTCATGATAGGGCTGGGCGGCAGACAGCTGCGCCTTGATTTCCTCATCCTCGATGATGCGACCTTCTTCCAGATCGATCAGCAGCATCTTGCCGGGCTGGAGCCGCCATTTGCGGACGATATTGTCTTCCTTGACCGGCAGCACGCCCGATTCCGATGCCATGATGACATGATCATCATCGGTCACGAGGAAACGCGCGGGGCGCAGGCCATTGCGGTCCAGCGTGGCACCGATCTGGCGGCCATCGGTGAAGGCGATGGCGGCAGGGCCGTCCCATGGTTCCATCAACGCTGCGTGATATTCGTAGAAGGCGCGACGCTCGGCATCCATCATCGGGTTGCCGGCCCAGGCTTCGGGCACCAGCATCATGACGGCGTGGGCCAGCGAATAGCCGCCTGCGAGCAGCAACTCGAGCGCATTGTCGAGGCACGCCGTGTCCGACTGGCCATGCGGGATGAGCGGCCACATCTTATCGAGGTCCGCACCCAGCAGGTCTGATTCCATCGTGCGACGGCGCGCGTTCATCCAGTTCACATTGCCGCGAACCGTATTGATTTCCCCGTTATGCGCGATGAAGCGATAGGGGTGCGCCAGCTTCCATGACGGGAAGGTGTTGGTCGAGAAGCGCTGGTGGACGAGCGCGAGCGCCGACGTGCAGAGCGGGTTCTGCAAATCCTTGTAGAAGCTGCCGACCTGATCGCAGAGCAGAAGGCCCTTGTAGACAATTGTCCGCGTTGACAGCGACGGCATGTAGAAGCTCGGCAGGCCGGGCAGGTTATGCTTTTCAGCAAGCGCGACCAGCGGGTTCTGCGCCTGCTTACGAATGGCGAGCAGCTTGCGTTCAAACGCGTCTTGGTCCGCGCAGTTTTCCCCGCGACCGATGATGAGCTGGCGGATGACCGGCATCTGCTCGATCACTGCTTTGCCGAGGCCTGTCGGGTCCGTCGGCACATCACGCCAGCCGATGATGGTCTGGCCTTCCTTGATGCAGAAATCTTCAAAGTTCTTCACGCCAAAGTCGCGCGCAGCTTCATCCTGAGGGAGGAAGCACATGGCGATGGCATAGTCGCCGGGTGCGGGAAGCGTGACCTTGGCGCCTGCCGCCCAGTCGCGGAACAGCGCATCGGGGATCTGAATGAGGATGCCCGCGCCGTCGCCCAACAATGGGTCGGCGCCAACGGCACCGCGATGGTCGATGTTGACGAGAATTTCGAGGCCGCGTTTGACGGTTTCGTGCGATTTCACGCCTTTAATATTGGCAACAAAGCCGACACCGCACGCATCATGTTCGTTGCGCGCGTCATAAAGACCCTGATTCGCTGGAAACCCAAATTCGCCCAAAAAAACCTCCAACATTGGCCGCAGCCATAGCGATTCTCACCGTCGCTATAGGGGCGGCGGTGAGTGTGTGAAGCCATGAAAACGTATGTCGGCGTTTAGCGCAGCTTTCACTGCTTCGGGGCCCCTTAATATGGAAGTTTGTTACGCGTCAAATGTCTCTGAGGTCAGGTTGGCAGGGCCGCGCGGTCCCGACGGTGGCTATTTGTCCGAATCGCTGGCGGTCTTGCCCCAAAGAAAAGGCCCCCTGCTTGCGCAGAGGACCCCTCTTTTTCGCTAAAGACTCTGAAAAATCAGGCTTTTTTCTTAGCTGGAGCCTTCTTGGCTGGCTTTTCAGCTGCGCCCGCTGCTGGCTTTGCAGCCTTGGCGGGCTTTTCAGCGGCTTCTGCCTTGGGCGCGGCTGCCTTTTTGGCGGCTGGCTTCTTGGCTGCCTTGGGCTTTTCGTCGCCATGATCGTGGCCACAGCCCGGGCCATGGACATGGCCTTCATCGCTATCAGCTTCAATCGCAGCTTCCAGCTCTTCGCGGGTGACGGCGCGATCGGTGATGTCCGCTGTCGAGAACAGGAAGTCGACGACCTTGTCTTCATAAAGCGGCGCACGGATCTGCGCGGCGGCCATCGGGTCCTGCTGGACGTACTGGACGAAGCGTTCACGATCCTGCTGCGGATATTGCATCGCAGCCTGCTGGATCAGGCGGTTCATTTCCTGAGCGGAGATCTGGACGTTGTTCGCCTGGCCGATTTCGGACAGGAGCAGGCCCAGACGGACGCGGCGGACGGCGATGGCGAGATATTCGACGCGATCCTTTTCCATTTCCGCACGTGCGGCTTCCGGATCGGCTTCTTGGCCGGCTTCATGCTCCAGCTGCGCCCAGATCTGGTTGAACTCAGCGTCCACCATCGACGGCGGCACGTCAAAATCATGCGAAGCGGCCAGCTGGTCGAGCAGGCGGCGCTTCATGTGCGTGCGCGTGAGCTGGTTGAATTCCTGCTCCAGTTGACCCTTCATCAGGTCCCGCAGCTGATCAATGCCCTCGAGGCCGAGTGACTTGGCGAAGTCGTCATCTGCCTTGGCTTCGTCGGCCACGCGAACGTCGCTGATGACGAGGTCAAAGGTTGCTTCCTTGCCCTTGAGATAATCGACATTGTAGTCGGCGGGGAAGGTGACGGTGATCGTCTTTTCGTCATTGGCCTTTACGCCGATGAGCTGATCTTCAAAGCCCGGGATCAGACGGCCAGTGCCGATTTCAACCGACATGCCTTCGCCGGTGCCGCCGTCAAACGGAGTGCCGTCGACCTTGCCGACAAAGTCCATGACAACGAGGTCGCCTGTGGCAGCCTTGTGGCCCTTGGGCGCGTCTTTGAAATTCTTCTGCTGCTGCGCGATGCGGAGGACAGCTTCGTCGATCGCTTCTGCGCTGGCTTCGACCGTCAGGCGCTCCAGCTTCAGGCCATCAAGGCTCGGCGTGGCGATTTCGGGCAGCACTTCGAGTGCAACCTTCACTTCGGCATCCTTGCCGTGCTCATAGCCTTCGCCCAGTTCAACGGACGGCGACATGGCGGGACGGAGCTTTTCCTTGCCGATCAGCGACTGGACAGCTTCCTGCACCGAAGAATTCAGCGCATCGCCCTGAAGCGCTTCACCGTGCATCTTCTTGACGAGGTTGGCGGGCACCTTGCCGGGGCGGAAGCCGGGCATGCGCACGGTTGGTGCGAGTCGCGTGACTTCCTGTTCGACGCGCGCGGCGATTTCCTTAGCGGTAATCGTCAGCGTGTAGGCGCGCTTCAGGCCTTCGTTCAACGTTTCGACAGTCTGCATTGGTCACTCAATCCTTCAGGAAATCTGCTAGGCCCGTCATTCCTGACAACAGGAAAACGGGGCTTGGCAAACCTGGTGCGGGCGAAGGGACTCGAACCCCCACATCTTACGATACCAGAACCTAAATCTGGCGCGTCTACCAGTTTCGCCACGCCCGCATGAGGCCGGTGGGGCGGCGCTATAGCACGGGGAACGCGAAGGGCAAGGGTGATGGCCCGCCCGACGCCAAGTTCCGCCTAACCCAGCGCCTTCTTTAGAAGCTCATTCACCACCGCCGGATTGGCCTTTCCGGCCATGGCTTTCATCGTCTGGCCGACGAAGAAGCCGAACAGGGCCTCCTTGCCGCTGCGATATTGTTCGAGCTGGCCGGGGTTCTTGGCGAGAACGTCCGCGATGACAGCTTCGATGGCGCCGGTGTCGCTCGTCTGCTTCAGGCCGTCGCGTTCAACGATGGTTCCCGCGCTGTCGCCGGTCTCCAGCATCTTTTCGAACACCTGCTTGGCAAGGCTGCCAGACAGCGTGCCATCAGTGACGAGCGTCAGCAGTTCGGCTGCCTGTGCAGGCGAGACGGGGCTGTCTTCAATCGACTTGCCAAGGCGGTTCAGCGCGCCGAACAGTTCGGACATCACCCAGTTAGCGGCTTGCTTGGCTTCCGCGCCTTCATCCAGAAGGGCTTCGAACCAGCGGGCGGTTTCGACTTCGGCGGTCAGAACAGCGGCGTTATAGGCACTGATGCCAAGGACATCGACATAGCGCGCGCGCTTGGCGTCCGGCAGTTCGGGCAATGAGGCGCGGCATTCTTCGACAAAGGCTTCGGTCAGTTCGAGCGGCAGCAGATCAGGGTCGGGGAAGTAGCGGTAATCATGCGCGTCTTCCTTGGACCGCATTGACCGCGTTGTGCCGGTGTCTGGGTTGAAAAGGCGGGTTTCCTGCACGATCTTGCCGCCGGCTTCGAGCACATCGACCTGACGGTTCGCCTCATGCTCGATCGCCTGCATGACGAAGCGGACCGAGTTCACGTTCTTGGTTTCGGTGCGCGTGCCCAGCTCTTCGCCCGCACGGCGGACCGAGACGTTGACGTCGGCACGCATTGAGCCTTCTTCCATATTGCCGTCGCACGAGCCGACATAGCGCAGGATGGCGCGCAGCTTGCGCAGATAGGCCCCGGCTTCGGCCGGCGAGGTCATGTCAGGGCGCGACACAATTTCCATCAGCGCGACGCCGGAGCGGTTCAGGTCGACATAAGACCGCGTAGGGTGCTGGTCGTGCATCAGCTTACCCGCGTCCTGTTCCACGTGAATGCGCTCCACGCCGATGCGCTTGGCTTCAAGGATGCCCGCCTTTTCGTCGGCGTCGATCTCCAGATGCCCTTCGCCGACCAGCGGGTGGTAGAGCTGGGAAATTTGGTAGCCCTGCGGCAAATCCGCATAGAAATAGTTCTTCCGGTCAAACCGGCTCCAGCGGTTGATCTGTGCGTCGATGGCAAGGCCTGTGCGCACGGCCTGACGAATGCACTCGGCATTGGGCACAGGCAGCATGCCGGGCATGGCGGCGTCCACCAGCGAGACCTGTGTGTTCGGTTCGGCGCCAAAGGAGGCGGCGGCACCCGAAAACAGCTTGGAGTTGGACGTGACCTGCGCGTGGACTTCAAGGCCGATCACGACCTCCCATTCACCCGTTGTGCCCTGAATACGATAGCTGCTCATGTTACCACCACTTGTCCGCGCGTGCCGTAAAGCCTGCGCGTTCCTCAATAGCGAGGCCCGCATTCAGCACGGTCTGTTCATCCAATGCCTTGCCGATGATCTGAAGACCCAGCGGCAGGCCAAGCGCGTCCAATCCACCCGGCACCGACATGGCAGGCAGGCCCGCCAGCGAGGTCGGCACAGTGAAGACGTCGTTCAGATACATGGCGAGTGGATCGTCCGACTTCTCACCAAGGCCGAAAGCAGCGCTCGGCGCAGTCGGGGTCAGCAGCAGATCGCACTTTTCCCAAGCCTGATCAAAGTCGCGCGCGATCAGCGTGCGGACCTTTTGCGCCTGCGTATAATAGGCGTCGTAGAAACCAGCCGACAGCACATAGGTGCCAATGAGGATGCGGCGCTTAACCTCATCACCGAAGCCTGCAGCGCGGGTCGCGGCGTACATGTCCTGCAGATTCGCGCCATCGGGCAAATCGCGCAGGCCATAGCGCACGCCATCATAGCGGGCGAGGTTGGAAGACGCTTCGGCAGGCGCGATGATGTAATAGGCCGGAAGTGCATATTGCGTGTGCGGCAGCGAGACGTTGACGATCTCCGCGCCTGCGTCCTTCAGCCAGGCAATGCCCTGTTCCCACAAGGCATCGATTTCGGCCGGCATGCCGTCCACACGATATTCCTTGGGAATGCCGACGCGCTTGCCCTTGAGGTCAGCCGACAGGGCGGCTTCCCAATTGGGGACGGGCAAGTCGAGCGAGGTCGAATCCTTGGGGTCAAAGCCTGCCATGTTTTCCAGCAGGATCGCGCAGTCGCGCACGTCGCGGGCCATTGGGCCCGCCTGATCGAGCGAGGAGGCGAAGGCGACGATGCCCCAGCGCGAGCACCGGCCATAGGTCGGCTTGATGCCCGAAATACCGGTGAAGGCGGCGGGCTGGCGGATCGATCCGCCAGTGTCTGTGCCTGTCGCGCCCGGAACGAGGCGCGCGGCGATGGCGGAGGATGTGCCGCCCGACGATCCACCCGGCGCAAGTGCCGCGGTATCGCCATTGTTGCGCCGCCAGGGCGAAATCACATTGCCGAAAAAGCTCGTCTCGTTGGAGGAGCCCATGGCGAACTGGTCAAGGTTGAGCTTGCCGAGCATGCCTGCGCCCGCATTCCAAAGCTTGCCCGACACAGTCGATTCGTACTGCGGGACAAAGCCTTCGAGGATGTGGCTCGCCGCCGTCGTCTGGACGTCCTTGGTCGCAAACAAATCCTTCATGCCAATCGGCACGCCGGACAGCGGCTTGAGGCTGCCCGAAGCGCGGTCTTTGTCCGCCTGATCGGCGGCGGCCAGCGCGATTTCGGGCGTTTCAACGATGAAGGCATTGAGCGACTTTGCGCCGGCAACAGCATCGTTAAAGGCGGACGCAACATCACGCGCGGTAAAGTCCCCCGCTTTGAAGCCGTCGCGGATGGCAGCAATGCCAAGGTCAGTTAGGTTGGTCATTATTCAATCACCTTCGGCACGGTGAAGAAGCCCTGTTCGGCCTGCGGGGCGTTCTTCAGCACGGCATCGCGGACGTCGCCATCGGTCACCACGTCGTCGCGCAGGCGCAGGACATTGGGGATGACGGCGGTCATCGGCTGGACAGCGGACGTATCCACTTCGCCCAGCTGCTCGATCCAGCCGAGAATATTGTTGAGTTCGGGCACCATCGCTTCGACCTGATCATCCGTAACGGCGATGCGGGCGAGCGAGGCGATCTTGCGGACGGTTGCGTGATCGACTGACATGGATGCGCGCCTAGCAGTGCCCCCGCTGGCCTGCAAGCCGATGGCGCGCTATCGGCGATGCAATGTCGCGTGTTCGCATCCTTCACACCAACCCGGCGCTCGGTCCGCTCGACTATCGCGTGCCTCATGGCATGGCGGTCGAATATGGCAGCGTCGTGCGCGTGCCGCTCGGCCCGCGCGAGATGACGGGCGTGGTTTGGGAGTTAGAATCACTGCCGACCGAGACCGTGGGCGACAACCGGCTGCGCAATATTTTAGAGGTCTATGACATCCCACCCATCGGGGCGCCGCTGCGTCGCCTGATCGAGTGGACTGCGGACTATTACCTCGCACCGCCGACATCGGTGGTGCGCATGGCACTCTCCTCTGCCGCCGCGCTTGAGGGCGGGCGGACGGTGATTGAGTATCGCCTGTCAGGCAAACAGCCGGACAAAGTGACGTCGCAGCGCGCGCAGGCGATTGAACGCATCGGGGAGCGTCAGGGCCTGATCCGGGAACTGGCGACCATCGCCGACGTGTCCGAAGCGGTCATTCGCGGGCTGGTGAAGCAAGGCGTGATTGAAGGCGTCGAGGTGGCCCTTGATACGCCGTTCATCGCCCCTGATCCCGCCTTTGCGCCGCCTGCTTTGTCCCCAGAGCAAACCGCCGCAGCCGAGCAGCTAGTCGCGATGGTAAAGGCAGAGGCGTTCGCGCCGGTCCTGCTCGATGGCGTCACTGGCTCCGGCAAGACCGAGGTCTATTTTGAGGCGATTGCCGAGGCGATCCGCATGGGCAAGCAGACGCTGGTCTTGCTGCCAGAAATCGCGCTGACTGAGCCGTTCCTGCGCCGCTTCACGGATCGATTCGGCCATGCGCCCGTCGCTTGGCATAGCGATCTGCGGCAATCGCAGCGCAGGCGGACCTATCGCGCCATTGCCAGCGGGGAAGCGCTGGTGACGGTGGGGGCGCGGTCGTCGCTTTATCTGCCCTATCGCAACCTTGGGCTCATCGTGGTCGATGAAGCGCATGAAACGAGCTTCAAGCAGGAAGACGGCGTCCAATATCACGCGCGGGATGCCGCTGTGATGCGCGGGCATTTTGAGAAAATTCCGGTGGTGCTGGCAACGGCCACCCCTGCCATCGAAACCCGCCAGCAGGTGGCTCAGGGGCGTTATGCGGAGATCAAGCTGCCGGGCCGTTATGGCGCCGCGCAGATGCCGACGATCGAGGCGATCAACCTCATCGAAACCCCGCCCGAACGCGGTCGCTGGCTCGCCCCGCCACTCGTCAACGCGATCACGCAGACGCTGGCCCGCAAGGAGCAGGTGCTCCTGTTCCTCAACCGCAGGGGCTATGCGCCGCTCACCTTGTGCCGTCATTGTGGGCACCGGTTCCAATGCCCCAATTGCACCGCGTGGATGGTTGAACACCGGCTGACCAACCGGCTGCAATGCCATCATTGCGGGCATATCGAACCGCCGCCCAGTGCCTGTCCGGAGTGCAAGACCGAGGATTCCTTGGTCGCCTGTGGCCCCGGTGTGGAGCGCATATCGGACGAGGTTGGCCTCCTCTTTCCCGAAGCGCGCCGCGCGATTGTGACATCGGACACGCTCTGGTCGCCCGCCAAGGCCGCCGAGTTTGTCGGGCGGATGGAAGCGGGCGAAATCGACATCGTCATCGGCACGCAGCTCATCACCAAGGGCTATCACTTCCCCGAACTGACTTTGGTCGGTGTGGTCGATGCGGATCTGGGCCTTCAGGGCGGCGATCTGCGCGCGGCAGAACGCAGCTTCCAGCAGATCATGCAGGTCGCCGGACGCGCCGGTCGCGGTGCCAAGCCCGGCCATGTCTATCTCCAGACGCACGAGCCCACCGCCCCCGTCATGGAGGCGCTCGTCTCTGGCGATACCGAGAGTTTCTACGAAGCCGAAACAGAAGCCCGTCGCTTTGCCAACGCCCCACCCTTTGGCCGTTTTGCCGCGATCATCGTTGCCTCTGAAAGCCTTGGCGATGCGCAGGAGGTTGCGCGCCGTATCGCCCAATCCGCGCCGGAGGTGGAGGGCATGAACGTCTATGGCCCCGCGCCCGCGCCGCTCGCCATGCTGCGCGGCCGCCACCGCCAGCGCCTCCTCGTCCACGCCCGCCGCGCGCTGGATGTGCAGGATGTGCTGCGAGACTGGCTCGGCGGTCTGGAATGGTCGCGTCATGTGCGGGTCAGCGTGGACATTGATCCTTATAGTTTTGTTTAGCGCAGGCTTTTGCGCTGGTTCCGGTTGCCATCGCAGTCCGCGCCCCTAAATCGGGTTTATGCTCGATGCTCAAAACGCCCCCGCCGCCCCGACTGTCATCCACCGTGCCGACTATGCCGCGCCTGACTGGCTGGTGCCGGACATTGCGCTCGACTTTGATCTGGACCCGGCCAAAACCCGCGTCCGTGCGACGCTGACGGTCGCGCGCAATGGCACGCATGACCGGCCCCTGCGGCTGGACGGTGACGGGCTGACGCCGCTTGTCGTCCGCATTGACGGTGAAGAGACAGCGGAATGGACCTTGGACGGCGGGGTGCTCGTCCTCCCGCTCTTGCAGGACAAGGCCGTGATCGAAACCGAAGTGGAGATCGCGCCTGACAAGAACACGCAGCTGATGGGCCTTTATGCCTCGGGCGGCCTGCTGTGCACCCAGTGTGAGGCGGAAGGCTTTCGCCGGATCACCTTCTTCCCCGACCGGCCGGATGTCCTGTCGCGCTACACGGTGCGGATGGCGGCGGACAAGGCGGCCTATCCGGTATTGCTGAGCAATGGCGATATGACGGCGTCTGGCGACCTCGACGGTGGGCGCCATTGGGCCGAATGGACCGATCCGTTCTTCAAGCCGAGCTATTTGTTCGCGCTTGTCGCGGGGGATCTTGCGGCCAACCGCGACAGCTTCACGACCATGTCGGGCAAGACCGTCGATCTCGCCATCTGGGTGGCTCAGAGCGATCTGCCGCGCACGCACCATGCGATGGATGCGCTGAAGGCGAGCATGAAGTGGGACGAGGATGTATATGGCCGCGAATATGATCTAGGCCAGTTCAACATCGTCGCCGTTGCCGACTTCAACTTCGGCGCGATGGAGAATAAGAGCCTCAACGTCTTCAACTCGCGCTATGTGCTGGCCGATCCGGAGACAGCGACCGACATTGACTATGACAATGTGGCCGGCGTCATCGCGCACGAGTATTTCCACAATTGGTCGGGCAACCGCGTCACCTGTCGGGATTGGTTCCAGCTGAGCCTGAAGGAAGGCTTCACGGTGTTCCGCGATCAATGCTTCTCCGCTGATCAGGGATCAGAAGCGGTCAAGCGGATTGAGGATGTCCGCATCCTACGCGCCGCGCAATTCCCGGAGGATGCAGGGCCGCTCGCGCACCCGATCCGGCCCGACAGCTATATGGAAATCTCGAACTTCTACACCGCGACCATCTACAACAAGGGCGCGGAGATCATCCGCATGCTCCACACGATGCTGGGCGCGGAGACCTTCCGCAAAGGCAGCGACCTTTATTTCGACCGGCATGACGGGACGGCGGCGACATGCGAGGACTTCGTCCGCGCTATGGAAGAGGCGAGCGGCAAGGACCTGACCCAGTTCCGCAACTGGTATTCGGTGGCCGGCACGCCCAAGATTAAGGCGACGATTGAGGGCGACAAACTGGTTCTGGAACAGTCCGTCCCCGATACGCCGGGACAGACCGCCAAACCCGCCATGGCCATCCCGCTCAAGCTTGCGTTGTTTGACCGCGCGACCGGCACGCATGCGGGCGAGCGGCTGGAGCTTCTGACCGAGCGCCGGACCGAGATTGCGCTGGCAGGCCAGACGCCCGTTCTCTCGATCAATCGTGGCTTCTCGGCTCCGGTGATTGTTGAAACCGACCGGACGGCGGATGATCTGGCGTTCCTGTCCGCGCATGATGACGATCCGTTCGGTCGATATGAAGCGATGCAGCAGCTGATGCTCGACACGCTGGTGGCTGGGGTGTCGTCGGGCAAGACCGACCATGGACCTGTGATTGAGGCCGTCCGCAACACGCTGACCAACAATGCGCTCGATGCGGCCTTCATTGCGGAAACCGTGCTGCTGCCCTCCGAGGCCTTTATCGGAGATCAGATGCTGGTCGTGGACCCGGATGCGATCCATGCGGCGCGCAAAGCCTTGCGCGCCGATCTCGGGCGGGAGCTGTTGTCGCACTGGCAAGCCGCCTTTGCGGCCAATGCGCCGATGACATTTGAATATTCGCCCGCGGCCAAGGGTGGGCGCCGCCTGCGCAATGTCGCGCTCGGTTATATCGCAGCGGCCAGTGCCGATGATGCCGGCGCACAGGCGTTCGCGCAGTTCGAGGCGGCAGATAACATGACGGACCGGATGGCCGCGCTCGGCACGCTGGCCAATGGTGATGCCGATCAGCGTGTTGCCGCGCTCGACATCTTCTACAACCGCTATCGCGACGACGCGCTCGTCATCGACAAATGGTTCTCCACGCAGGCGCAGTCCACCCGCGCCGATACGCTGGAAGCGGTGCGTGAGTTGCAGGCGCATGCTGACTTCACCCTGACTAACCCCAACCGGGTACGCGCCCTTGTCGGCGCGTTTTCGATGAACCAGCAACACTTCCATGCCAAAAGCGGGGAGGGCTATCGCTTCCTCGCTGATGTGCTGATCGCGCTCGACTCGATCAACCCGCAGACGGCGGCGAAGCTTCTCCCCCCACTCGGGCGTTGGCGGCGGTTTGATGACGGGCGGCAAAAATTGATGCGCGCAGAGCTGGAACGCATTTTGCGTCATCCCGGCCTCAGCAAGGATGTGTTTGAACAGGCGTCGAAAAGTCTCGTCTGACGGGCGTCCTGTCCCGTCATGGGACGCGGATTAACCAAGGATTCTGCTGGATTCGATGGTAAAGCTCGCGTTAACGCATCGACATGCGGAGAGAACTTATCCTTGCGACGCATGGCGTCGGTCATCCTTTTCGGCGGCTTGCCCGTGCGCGGGCGAAAGCAGCGGCACTGAAGCAAGCCCGACCTGCGTTTTTTGAAGGACTTCGCTTCTTTACCTTCACCTATTCAGCCGCGTTCATCGCCTTTTACACCTTCCTCAGCTAAATTTTTTCAACCCACGCGAAGGGTTTTCTCAAGCCCTGCGTTATAAGGCCGATACCACAGCAATTGGGGTGGGCGGTTGGCCGAAGCCTTGGCACAGATAGAGTTGGATGACAGCGACGACGTGCTGATGGCGCGCGTGGCGGCGCGTGATGCCATCGCCTTCCGCCTGATTGTCGAACGGCACCTGACCTCTGTGCACCGTGTCGCCTATCGGATGCTGGGTGATGCCGCCGGGGCAGAAGATGTGGCGCAGGAGGCCCTGTTGCGCTTGTGGGATCATGCGGGCCGCTGGCAGTCCGGTGGCACCGGTGTCGGCGCATGGCTTCGCCGTGTGGCCACCAATTTATGTCTGGACCGGCTGCGGCGGCAGAAGTTTTCAGGCGGCCATGAGATCCCCGATCTGGCAGACGAAGCACCGCGCGCCGATCAACAGATGGAAGCAGACCAGATGCGAGAGGCCACACGTCAGTGCCTGGGGCAGTTGCCCGACCGTCAGCGCGCGGCCATTGTGCTGACCTATTATGAGGACCGGCCCAATGCGGAAGCAGCGGCTGTGCTCGATATGAATATCAAGGCGTTTGAATCTCTTCTGCTGCGTGCGCGCCAGACGCTCCGGCGGATCTTTGAGGAGAAGGGGCTCGTGCCCGAAATATTTGGAAAGGCAGGACAATGAACGGACCCGACCGCGATTTTGACGCGGCGCTCGACCGCTTCGCTGTCCCTGCGCCGCGTGCGGGGCTGATTGACGATATTGTCGCTGCCACGGCATCGCGCGCCCAACCGGGGCCCCAGCCTTGGGACCGGGCACCGCGGGACCGGCGTGGCGGGTGGCTGCGCGGACATCGTGTTCTTGCAGCGACCATGGCGGCCACGGTCTTGAGCGCAACGGCGGCGGCGGCGGCCGGTGGCTGGTTGGGGGAAGCCAGCATGCGTTTGCCCGTGCTCGCCCAGATTGCGAGCGTCATGCCCGAGGCGGCAAAGGCGCCGTCCCTTCGTGCGGCCCATCGGGAGAAGCAGGTGGCGGCGGCAGCGTCAGTTCCCGCCGCCCCGACAACTGCGCCGGCTCCAATCGCATCCCCCCTTGCGGTCCCTCCGCGTCAGCAGAAGATTGTGGATCGGATCGAAACCCGTCTGGAACGGCGTGAAGCGCGCCGCGCGGCGATGGGCCTGCCCGCCGATACCGAAAGGGAACGCGCGCTGCTGGACCGCTTTAAGGCCGCCGACACGTGGGCGGCGCGTAAAGAGGTCATTCAAGAGGCGAAGGCGTTGCGGCAAGAACGGCGGGTTGAGCGTCAGGCTTTGCCGGTCTGCTCGCCCAATCAAGCCAGCAACCCGGCGGCCAATGGTTGCCGCCCGAAGATGACACCGGAGCGGCGCGCGGAGATTATGGCGCGGCTGTGCGCTCAGATGGCCGAAAATGGGCGGACGCCGCCGCGGTGTCGTCCCATCGTAAAAGGCGGCCCGGAACCCTTGCGTGATCCGACACCTCAATAAGTGAAAAGGGCCGCCGCGTGGTGCGCGACGGCCCTGATATTTCAGCCGAGCTTTGCAGCTTCGCTGAACGGGATGTCCTTATCCGGCCGGATTTCGCCCGGCAGGCCAAGCACGCGTTCTGCGATGATGTTGCGCAGGATTTCATCCGTGCCGCCTGCAATGCGCAGACCGGCCGCGCCGATATAGCTCGTCTGGAAGCGCGAGAGATGCGGGATGTTGGGCGAATCTTCACCCATCAAGAGGCCCGCGCCTTCACACAGGTCAGAAGCAAAGGCGCCAATGTCCTGCATGGTTTTCGCAACGACCACCTTGGAGATGGACGATTCCGGCCCCGGTGTGCGGCCTGACGACAGCGCCGAGATGGTCCGCATGCTGGTGAGGGAAATGCCGCGATCCGCGATATAGGCATCGGCAATCCGCTGGCGGACATGGCTCTGTTCGAGCGCATTGCCTTCGGCCAGATCGATGGACTTGGCGAGTTCAATCATTTCCTTCACGCCAGGGGCACTGGCAGGCTTGCCGCCAACGGCGAGACGCTCGTGCATCAGCGTCGTCAGTGAGACCTTCCAGCCTTCGCCGACAGCGCCCAGACGGTGCGTGTCCTTGACCCGGACATCGGTGAAGAAGACTTCGTTAAACTCGCTGCCGCCGGACATCTGCTTGATCGGGCGGACGTCCATGCCCGGTGCCTTCATGTCGACGATGAACATCGTCAGGCCCTTATGCTTGGGCACGCTTGGGTCTGTGCGGGTGACGACAATGCCGAAGTCGGACAGATGGGCGCCTGACGTCCAGACCTTCTGGCCGTTGATCACCCATTCATCACCATCCCGTTCCGCACGCGTGCGGATGCCGGCCAAGTCGGAACCTGCAGCGGGTTCGGAGAAGAGCTGGCACCAGACTTCTTCGCCCTTCATCGCGACCGGCACATAACGCTGGGCGATATCGGGCGTCAGGCCGTGGCTGAACACAGTCGGGATGCACATGCCAAGGCCGATGGCATAAAGGCCCGTCGGCGCATTAAACTTGGCTTCTTCTTGATTGAAGATGATCTGCTGCATCGGGGTTCCGCCCTGACCACCGACGGCCTTGGGCCAGGTGATGCCGACAAAACCGGCCTCATATTTGCGGGCCTGCCAGCGCTTTGCAGCCGCCACGGATTCGGCGCGGCTGGAATAATCTTCCTGCTGGATCGCGTCTTTGTTGGCATCAAGCCAAGCTTTGACCTTGGCGCGGTAGGCGGCTTCTTCTGGTGTGTCTTCAAAATCCATGTCGTCTCTCCTTAAGCGGCCAAGGCGTTGCGCTGCTCAAGCGAGCGCACAAGCACGTCAGACCAATGTGATTTGGCACCGAGTGTCAGCGTCAACAGACGCGCCCGGCGGTAATAGAACTGGCAATTGCTTTCCCAGGTGAAGCCGATGCCGCCATGCAGCTGGACATTTTCCTCGCCCGCAAATTGGAACGCGTCCATCGCGGCGAGGCGCGCACCGGCCGCCGCCTGCACCAGTTCCGGCGCATCCGTCAGCAGCGCCCAAGCGCCGTAATAGGAATGCGACCGGGCGAGCTGGTTCTTGATGTACATATCGGCCAGCCGGTGCTTGACCGCCTGATAGCCTGCAATCTTGCGACCAAAGGCCACGCGGTCTTGTGCATAGGCCAAGGCCATTTCCATCGCCGCGTCCGCGCCGCCCACGCCTTCAAAGGCGAGGAGAACGGCCGAGGACTGGAGGAACTTGTCCAGAGCGGCCTGACCGCCATCCAGAGCTTCAACAGGGGCATCCTGCAATGTTACGCGCGAGGAGCGGCGGACAAGGTCGATGGTTTCAACCGCAGCGATGGTCACGCCCGGGGCCTTGGTCTCGACAAGATAAAGGCCATCCGGTCCGGACAGAATGAGGAAGTCGGCAGCCGCGGCGTCCTGCACGGGCACTTTAACACCCGTCGCTTTGCCACCGGCGATCTTCAGGCTGGAGCGCAGGCCGGGTGTCGCTGTGCCTTCGGACAGGGCGACGGCACCAATGGCCGAGCCATCGGCCAGCTTGGGCAGCCACTTGGCTTTCTGTGCGTCGGTGCCTGCCGCGATCAGCGCTTCGGTGGCGAGCAGCACGGAAGAGGTGAACGGAACAGGGGCGACGACGCGGCCCAGTTCTTCAGCCAGCACGCACAGTTCCAGAACCGACAGGCCAAGCCCGCCATGTTCTTCAGGGATGCGAAGCGCCGTCCAACCGAGACCCACGATCTCAGCCCACAAAGCGGCGTCATGGCTAACGCCCGATTCCATCACTGCGCGGGCTTTGTCGTGCCCTGATTTATCTTCAAGAAAGCGCCGCGCCTGTTCGCGCAGGGCTTCTGCCTCTTCGGAAAACTGGAAGTTCATGCCGCATCCTCTTCATTTGGTTTCCCAATGTGAAAAAGGGTCTCGGCCCTGCTGTCAATCAGCATTTGCATCAGGTCGATATGACCTTTGGGGATGACGCTACGGCTAGGCCACCATCTTGAGGTCACGGCGCATCCGTTCATTGATGCCGCCGATATCAATCTCTTCCACCGGCAGCGGGCGTCCGATGCACCAACCCTGCGCAACGTCGCATCCATAGCGAGTCAACTGCGCCAGAGTTGCTGTGTCCTCCACCCCTTCGGCGACAACTGTAAAGCCGAGTTCATGCGCCAGTTCGATGGTCGATCGCACAAGAATCTGGTCGCTGGGGCTTTGCACCATCCGCATCACAAAGCCCTTGTCGATCTTGATCTCATTCGCCGGGAACGCCTTGAGATAGCTGAGCGTCGACTGGCCGGTTCCATAGTCGTCAACGGAGACACGCAGGCCAAGTTCACGAAGACTGCGGAGCAAGTCCGCAGCGGCACCCGTTTCCTCAAATGCCACGGTTTCGGTAATCTCGAAGGTCAGATGTGGGGCCAGCGGGCCAAGGTCTTTGACGCGGCGAAGGCTTTCTTGGGCAAAATGCGGGTCGGACAGCAGCCCGGCGGAGATATTGACGGCGACGCCCAGATCATGCCCCTGTCCATGCCAGTCCCGCAACTGCGCCATACAGGCATCGATGGCATAGAGCGTCAGTTCATCGATACGCCCTGCATTTTCAAGCACAGTAATGAATTGGTCCGGCATGATCCGCCCAAGCTCCGGATGCGTCCAGCGGATCAGGGCTTCAAAACCGCAGACACGGCTTTGCGCTATGGACCATTTGGGTTGGAAGGCCATTTGGAGTTCCTTGCGCGCAAGCGCAGGCCCAATGTCGGCCAATATCTTTTGTTCGTAACCGGCATGTTCGCGCAGTGCATCGACAAAACGGAGCGCACGCACCCCGCTTTCGGATGCGCGGGCGGCTGCCAGAGAGGCATTGGCCAAGGAGGTCTGAGGCGAATGCCCGGTAATTCTATACTCGGCAAAGCCGAAGACGGGGGAGACGACCTGAAGACGCGTTCCCAGCAAGAGAGGGGCCACGAACAAGGCCGCCGCGCCTTCCAATTGGGATTGAAGCGAACGGGCACGGTCTGGCGAAAACAGCCAGGCGATGCGGCTGGCATCCAGGCTATAGGCTTGTGAGCCCCCGGTGACGGGCGCCATGCGCTGCACGATTTCATGCAGCAGCAGGCGGCGCATATCGTCATCCAGCATGGCGAGCATGCCGTCGCTCTGCCCGATGCGCAGGACGACCACATAAGCTTCATCCTGTTGCTGCATATCGACGATCAGTTGACGTTCATTGGGCAGGCCGGAGCTCGCATCGGCAAAGCGGGCCTGATGCAACTGCCGTGTGAAGCGGAGCAAAGACACCAGCCCCGCGAGGATTGTGAGGAAGATCAAGGCAGCTGCGGTATCCAGATCGGCGATCCGCAGCGCCTGAAGGGCGGTGGATGCGACAAGGACAGTCGCAACTGTTCCTGCAAGAAGGAGGTGGCTTGGCATCTGGCGGCGGTCTGCGGCGATAAGCCAAGCCGGCAAGAGGACGAAAATCAACGCGGGGAGCCAGCCGGCCTCAAATGGTAAGGGACCTTGCAAAAGAGTTTCTGCAGCCAACGCCTGTGCAACGACGCCCGGCAGAACCCCGTGTCTGGGAAGGACATAGCGGTCACCCATTTCAATCGCCGTCGCGCCGATCAGGATCTGTTTGCCCCGCAAGACATCTGGCGATACCCGGCCTTCAATCAAGTCAATGAAGCTGTGGCGGGGGATGGTTTCAGGCTCAATCGCAGTATCGATAGGAAAGCTCTGTTCCACCTGGCCCGCATAATTGCTCATCACGGCGGCGAGCGAAGGGCGCGCCGTACCCTGCGTCACCGTGCCCGTGCTATAGCGCCGCATAATGCCATCGGGGTCCGGGTGGACGTTCACAGAGGCCAGAAACGCATGATCCCGAAAGGGGATTGCAGGTAAGCTCTCGATCGTTCCCTGCGCCATATTTCCCGCCTGTTGGCGGAATGTGGGCAGGACTACGGTGGACGTAGACCGCTTCAGCGCAGCGGTGAGTGCGGCGTCCTCGGCTGGGTCGGTTGTGGCCGAAAAGTCGACATCGAACACGATGGTGGCCGCACCTGCCTTTGAAAGGGCATCAATGGCGCGGGCATGGGTGCTGCGTGGCCAGGGCCATTTTTTAAGAACAGCGATGCTGCGTGCATCCAGTTCCACAATATGGACCGCGCCGGAGGCCGGGCGTGACAGCATTTGATCCTGCAGGCTGCGCAAGCCGAGGTCCAGAGGGCGGGTCAACCCGGCAATGGACACCAATGCAGTCATGACCAAGGCAGCCAGAAATAAAACCGGTCGCAGATAACTGCGACCGGCAAAGCTTTCTTGGGAGTGATCAGAGGGCCCAGACTTCGTCATAGCCCCGCTTTAGCGCCCAACCGAAAAAGTCCGGTTAACGCCGTGGTCAGTTGCCCCGGCGGTTCGCAGCAAGTTGCTGGGCGACGATCTGAATTCGCTTAAGAAGGTCTGCCAAGCTGGTTGGAGCGAAGCTGTTCTTCTTTCCAGAAGCGTCGTTTGCGACGGCGGTGCCGGCGCTCGGGGCTTTACCCTTATCACCGGAGCTTTCGCTGCCATTGGCCGCTTTGCCGCTATCTTCGCCCTTATTGCCAGCGGAGCTGTCGCTGGCATCGGGGCCCTTCCCGCCTTTCGGACTGTCGTCGGACGAGCTGTTCTCTGGCCCCTTCCCGATGTCGCTATTGGGCTTTTCAATGCCGGACGTGTTGGCAGCCACAGAATTCGGGTTGGCGTTGTTCATGGCAATTTCTGCGGCGGGAGGCGCCGGTGGAGCGTTTTGCTCGACCGGTGCAGTTATGGTGTTCACCGCTACCAACACGGGCACTTCCACCGAAGGCGGGGCGTCGACAGGTGGTGCTGGTGCCATGGGGGCTTCTGCCACAAAGACCGGCGGAGAAAGGGGTTCGACAGGCGTTGCGACAGCCACTTCCACGGGCGGCGATGCCTGCTCGACGGGCGGCAATGCGGCCACTTCTACGGGCGGCAATGCGGCCACTTCGACGGGTGGCGCTGCTGCCACTTCGACAGTTGGTGGAGCCTGCTCGATGGTCGGTGCAACCGCAACCTCTGCGGGCGGCGGTGTTTGCTCAACCGATGGTGCGGTGACCACGGCGACCTCAACGGGCGCTTGGGCCGTCACTTCAGATGTGGTGGGAGTTGTCGGTGGCGAGGATGGCGCTTCGGCAAGAACATTTGTCGATGTTTCGAGGACAGGCGCCGGAGCCTCAGGGGCGGGCGTTTCCGCCATAGCAACGCTGACTTCGGCGGGGCGCAATGGCTCTGCTGCAGCGGGCGTCTCCACAGCAACCGCTTCTGCAATAGCCGCCTGCGCAAGGCTGGAATTGCCGCTGACAATCCCGCCTGTTTGCGCAGAGAGGTTCACGCTCCCTTCACCAATCGGGCTGGCGATCCGCACTTCTGCCACGTCTGAGACAGGGGCAGCAGCGGGTTCTGCAGGCGTATCGGCTGATGGTGCGTCGGCAACTGGCGCTGCGCCGATGACGGCGGCCCCACCCGAAGGCGCGTTGGGTGTGCCCAGCACGGACAGTCGGCCGGGTGCAGAGGCGGAAATCATCCCAATCTCGCCAGGCGAGACAAAGCGTGAGGCGCGTCCATCAAGAGAAGCCACTTGCACCAGCCCTTCGGTGACCTGCACCGATGCACCGGCCGGGGTCACCGTCACGCTGAAGGTCGTGCCCTTCACGACGGCTGCCAGATAGGGTGTTTTCACCTGGAAGTGCGGCGTGGTCTTCTTCTGGATCTTGAAGACGACATTGCCAAAGGACTGCACGATCTGCGTGAACGCTCCCGCCTTGGGCTCGGTCAGCTGTAGCTGCGTATTGGGCGCAACGGTCAGATATTCGCCGCCGCGCACAATAACAGCGCGCCCGCCTTTGCCTGTGCTCACGATGTCGCCCGCCGCCAAAGCAGCACCGCGCGTGACGGTGCTTGTCTTGGACAGGCCCGGCTTGCCGACAAATACCGGCCCGCTCACTTCAGAAACCGACCAACCCGGTGTTCCCGCATAAGCAGCGCCGCTCGCCATCAGCGACACGACCAATAATGTTCCACGTGCAATCGACATAACATGTCCCCAGTTCGCAAATGCGCCTTGCGACGCACTTCCCCTGTGATGCGGTTAGGTCCGATTTGGTTACAAATTTCAAAGATTGATCCCTAACGGTGCGGCAACCTTTTCAGCCCCGTTCTTAACCCGGATGTTACGCTTTTCCGTTAGTTGCGGTCTTCTATGCGGGGGACTCAAACCAGTTTTCTTTTGCTTGCAAGCAGTTGTGCCGGACTGACGTTCGGCGCCACCGCAGCGCATGCCGAAACCCCGGACGCGGCCTCCACACTTGGCCGCGAAATGCTGATGAAAGATCAGCCTGTCCGAAGGTCGAAAGATAAGGTTGCCCCGACAGTTGTCGAGAGCAAAGCGTCGGTTGGGGTCGCCACAACCGGGGCTGTCATGGTGGGTGCGGTCCAGATTGAAGGGCTGGAGATTCTGTCTCCCACGCAGTTCTCGTCTGTGGTCGATAGCTTCATCGGGCAGGAGCTTGATACATCCGGATTGGAGAGATTGGCACGCGCCATTGCGGATCGGGCTCGGGACGAAGGCCTGGTCTTTGCGAGCGCCATGGTGCCGCCCCAATCGATCCGAATGGGGGTTGTCCGCGTCCAGCTTGACGAAGGTCGGGTGGATGAGGTGCGGATCGAAGGAACCCACAATGCCCGGCTGGCGCGCTTGCTTCAATCGCTCGCCGGACGTGCGGTGCGACGGCAAGAATTGGAACGTGTGCTTCTTTCAGCGGCAGACTTGCCGGGCATATCGGTAGGCCAGACGCGATTTGCACGCGAGGGCAAACGCGGCGTCCTGCATGTGGAGGTCAGCCGCAAGACCTGGCGGGGGAAAGTGGAGGCCGACAATTCAGGCTCGACCGGCATCGGGCGCGTGCGGGCGCGCCTGTCGATGGAGTTATCCGACCTGTTGGGGGAAGGGGACAATCTGACGGTCAATACCGTTTCTACCCCGATTGACCCCAAGGAGCTCGCCTTTGTCTCGGTCCAATATGAGCGGCGCATTGGCGACAGCGGCCTTTCCGCATCGATATCCGCTGCCACAGGACGCACCCGGCCAGACCCGGATTTGAATGCGATCGAAACCAAAGCGAAGAGCTCTTATCTGGCCGGCCAGATCAGCTATCCGGTTGTGCGGTCCATGAAGGCCAATGTCTCCGTTGCTGCAGAACTTGCCTATCTGTCGGTGGCGCAGGACCTGATTGGCATCGCGACGACGCGGGATGACATTGTCACGCTCACTGTGTCGGCTTGGGGCAATATGCGTTTGACGAGTGGCCAATTGGCCGCAGGCGTTTCGGTGGCACAAGGGCTTGATCTGTTTGGCGCAACCAAGCCGGGCGATTTTCTGACATCGCGCTTTGATGCCAGTGGGCAGTTTACCAAGTTCAGCGGCTGGGCCTTTTGGCGCACGAATCTGGATCGGCAGACAACGCTCAAGCTGTCGGTCGTCTCGCAACTCTCCTCAGCGCCGCTCCTCGCGGCGCAGGAAATCGGCATTGGCGGCACTGCCTTTGGACGGGCTTATGATTTCTCCCAGCGCTTTGGGGATCAAGGCGTGCTGGGGTCTATCGAGCTGCGCCGTCGCTATGATGATCTGATCCCCGGTCTGGATTGGGTGCAGGCCTATGGCTTTGCCGATGGCGGCTATGTGACAAACAAGGCGGGCGGCTTTGGCAGCGGGTCGCTCTATTCGGTTGGCTCCGGCCTCCGCTTTGGCAAGGGCAAGGCAGAGCTTGGTATCGAGGCCGCCTATCCGCTGAACGCGGACCCAACGCACGGCGAAAGCAAAGACCCGCGCATCAATTTGTCGGTCAGTCTCGGTCTCTGACCAACGTGCCGTTCGACTGGTACCTTTATCAATTGACCTGATGCCCCTGTCCGGTTGATGGAACCTGCCAATAGAAAACAGGTCAGGCAGGGGACGTTGCATGGAATATGATGATGTGGTGCTGGGGCGACGGAGCATTCGCGGGTTTAAAAAAGATGCTGTGCCCAAGGCGCTGATCCGGGAAATCATTGAGATCGCGATGCGGTCCCCCTCGTCCATGAACTGTCAGCCCTGGAACTTCACCGTGCTCTCGGGCGAACCGCTCGACCGGATCCGGCAGGGCAATACCGAGCGCAATCTGGCCGGTGTGCCGCACTCGCGCGAATTCCGCCTTGGGGAGGCCTTTGCCGGCCAACATCGGGAGCGGCAGGTTGAAGTCGCCAAGCAGTTGTTCAGCGCCATGGGCATTGAACGCGAAGACAAGGAAGGCCGGACCGATTGGGTCCTGCGCGGCTTCCGCCAGTTTGACGCGCCGGTCTCCATCGTCATCACCTATGACCGCAGCCTGCACGGCAGCGATGATGCGCCGTTTGATTGCGGTGCTGTGACCACGGCTTTGGTCAATGCCGCTTGGTCGCGTGGGCTGGGCTGCGTCATCAACAGCCAGGGGATCATGCAGTCCCCCGTCGTGCGGGAACATGCGCGCATCCAGGAAGATCAGGTGATCATGAAGTGCGTCGCCATGGGCTATCCCGACGAAACCTTCCCCGCGAACGCTGTCGTGTCCAACCGCAAGTCTGTGGATGAGGCCGTCACATTCTTGGGCTTTGACGACTGAGGCGTTTGCGCCGCCATTGGGCGATACCTGTCCAGAAGAGGACCAGCGGCAAGAGCCCGGCAATGACGGTCAGGATGCGGGACGCGAGCCCCGCAAATGACCCATCATGCAGCGGATGGACCCAGCTGTTGAGGGTGGACAGCGCACCTGCCTTGTCACGATCATAGACGGCGAGCACACGGCCTGAATACTGGTCCACCCAGACAAAGCTGTGCGGGAAGCGGCGGCTTGGGTCCCCCGGTTGCTGCATCCGCAGACGGAAAGTGCCGTCTGCGGGGCCGGGTACTTCGATCCAGGCGAGGCGCGCCGTTGGGAGCGCAGTGTGCGCGGCGCCCACTGCGGTGGACACAGCGATCTGGCGACCCTCCCACCTTGTTGATGTCGGCGCCGGCAGCGTGTCCGGTGGTCCCGCAACGGTCGACAACAGCGCATCGCTCTCGTCCGGCAGTTCCAGCATCACGCCCGTGCCCGTCAGCAGCAGGAGCAAGACCAGCCCGCTAAGCCCGGCGAGCTTGTGCTGGTCCCGTCCGCGCCGCAGGGGTGGCGCACTGCGCTTGTACCGCAAGGCCTTCGCCAAAGGGCCTTTGGGCCACCAGACGATCAGCCCTGTGACGAGCAGCCCCATCAGCGCCAAGCCTGCGATGCCCAGCACCACAGCACCGGTCTTCCCCATCAGCAGCCGGTAGTGCAGATCATAAAGGAAGGTCATCGCCGTATCGCCCCAATAGTCGCGGCGTAGCACTTGCGCGCCATCCGGGGAGAGCCAGACCAGCATCGGCGCAAAGTCGTTGCCCGCCGTTTCGGGCGGGTTGTAATAGCGCGCAGGGATCGCGCCGCCGGTGCCGGTCACCTCGAACCGCCATGGCCCGGCCTTGTCGGGAAAAGCGTTCCGGACGGTTGCCAAGGCCCGGTCCCAATCCGGCGCAGCGCTGGCCTCAGCGCGCACTTCGGGGTGCAACAGGGCGTCAATCTCCGGATAGAAGACCAAAGCAGACCCCGTCACCCCCAGAAGCGCGAACAGCCCCCCAAGCGTCAGGCCCATCCAGAGATGAACCTGACGCACGATAGACCGCTTATGGCTCATGCCTTCGCCATGGCCTTAAACTGGGCAGCGACGGGCTTGAACATGTCGTCCATCATCTGGCCGACATCGGCAGGGGTGGACGCCATGGTCCCGCCGGTGAAGGGCGGTTCCGGGTGATATTCCGCCTGCAGCATGAGGCCCTGTGCATAGGCCTTGCCCCGCAGCATCTCGACCAGCGCCAACGCGAAATCGAGGCCCGACGAGACGCCCGCGCCGGTCAGGATGTTGCCATCCTTCACGACGCGTTCGTTGACGGGAATGGCGCCGAAATCCGCCAGAGCCTCCCGCGTGACCCAATGGGATGTGGCGCGTTTGCCTTTCAGCAAGCCTGCCTTGGCCAGCACCATGGATCCCGTGCAGACACTGGTTACGTGCTTTGCCCGCGATGCCCGGTCCTGCACCCAGCCCATTGTGTCCTTGCGGCCCATGACCGACAGCGTCCCTTGTGTGCCGCCGGGAACGAACAGGACGTCGAGATCTTTGGGCGCATCCGCCATGGTGATGGTCGGAGAGATCGCGAGACCCAGATCCGATGGGACGGGAGACAGATCCTTCTCCGTCGTCACGAGATGCACCTTCGCCCCGAACATGCAGGCAAAAAAGTAGTGCGGGCCAACGAGGTCCAGTGCTGTAAAGTTGGGGTAGAGGAGCATGGCGACTTGCTCCTTCCCTACAAGCCCCGGCCCGAAGACACGCGCCATGGCGTCCATGCTATGATCTTGCATGGAGGTCGCTTGGGCGGTCGACTTGACTTCGGCGGCCATGGCCTTTTCGAGCGCGAGATAGGGGGCCAGAAGCGCGGCCCCGGTGAAGCCCTGTAAAAGGGCGCGACGGTTCGTTTCCATCTTCATGCTCCCCATCAGAACCGCATCCGCACAGCGGCGGTTACATTCGTGCCATCGGCCGGGCTGTGGAGCGTCTGCGCGCCGTCCCACCAGACATACTCATAGGCCTCGTTGGTCAGGTTCTTGGCGGACAGGGAGAGTTCGACGGTGTCGTTCACCCGGTACGCGGCCTCGGCATTGAGCATGGCATAGTCACCCCATCGGCCGCGGTTGTTGGCGGTTGTCAGCTCATAGTTGGACTGCCCCCCGCCCCAGACGGACAGGCGCAGCTTTTGGATCGCGGTGAAATCCACACCACCCGAAAACAGCCAGTGCGGGACGTGGTCTATTTCGTTTCCGGCAAGCTGCGGCGTTGCCGGGTCTGGCGTGGTGATAATCGCCTTTTGCCAGGCGACGGCGCCCCAGAAGGACAGGCCATTGACCGGCTGTGCGCTCAACTGAACGTCGACGCCCTTGCGACGCGTGGCCCCGAGATTGTCGAAATCGCCCAACGGATCGTTGAGCTTGCGCTTGATCTCTCCGGTCGCCGTCTGCTTCCACAAAGCGACGCGGCTTTCCACGCCCCAGCGCTTCAGCTTGACACCCGCTTCCCAGCCTTCGTTGATTGAGGGCGCCAGATCGATGCGGCGCGGCGCGATCAGGTAAGCACCCGATTCGGTCCCGATCTGGAAGGTCTTGCCCCAGTTGCCATAGGCTGTGACCCCTTCAACAGGGGTGAGTGCGACTGAGAATTTGGGCTGCTTGATCGTGCCATAATCATTGGCACGCGCGGTCGTGTTGTTGAGGCGGTTGGTATAGTCACCACCGACCCAGTCCATGCGGTAAGCGGGCGTCAGCGTGATCCAGTCTGCCGGCTTCAGGATCGCCTGAAGATACGCGCCGCCCACGGTCAGGAACATCTTCTGGTCGCGGGTCTGCGCCGTCGGCAGGCGGTTGACGGCGGTGAAGCGGAGCGATTCATTGTCCTGCCGCTGCACATCACCACCCGCTTCCAGCATCACGTCCATGCCGCCAAGTGTCGCGTGATAATGGACTGCGGCGAGCGCGCCCCAATGGTCCTCATTGGTCACGCGCCGCTGTTGTGCTGCGGCAGCTGAGAACTTCACAAACCGGTCATCGCGGGTGCGGTTGAAGTACGCCTTGGCCATCAGGTCGAGATGGTCATTGAAGGTCGCGTCAAAGTGCGCCGAAACCTGCTGCAGCTTGCGCGTATCGCCATCAGTCGCGTTGTAGGCGTTGGTCATGCGGCGGTCGGCGCGTGAGTCCGCAAAGGTCAGATAACCGGGTTCCTCGGCGTTCGACTTATAGTGACGCGCGATGACGCCCAGCCGCACATCGTCGGAGAAATTGTAGAACCATTTGCCCGCAAGGCTCAGCCGGTCGAGATCGCTGTGGTCGCGGTATCCGTTGCTCTGGCGATATGCGACGAGATAGTTCTGCGTGAACTTGCCTGTCTCAATCCCCGCAGAGACCTGCCCCTCATAGGTCGCATAGCTGCCGATGGACGCCTTCGCATCCACATAGGTGCCACCGATGCGGGTGAGGATGTTTGCGTTGCCCGCGATATTGTGCAGGCCAAAACGCGGGTCGGACGTGCCGCGCACAACCTCTACGCCCGCAATGTCGAGCGGGAAGACCTGATCGATATAGAACATATTGCCCGAGGCAACGTTGGACGGCACCCCATCGATCAGCAGTTTGACGGCGTTGATTTCGCCTTCGCCGTTGAAGCCGCGAAAGGCGAACTTGCCGCTGGTCGCGCCTTGGTTGAAGTTGGTCACAAGCACGCCGGGCAGGCGGCCAATGAGTTCCCACGCATAGTTGACGTTCGCATTCTGGGCGACGTCGGGGCCAAGCGTGTCGACTGAGGTGATCACGTTGGCGGAGGAGCCGGCCATGTTCTTCGCTGTGACGATGATTTCCTCACCCACGGCAAAGCTGGTGTCGGTCTCTTCGGCAAAGGCAGGCGTTGAAAGGGCAATGGCAAAAAGGCACGCAGACGCGCGCAGAGAAACGTTGAAAGTCATGTGTAAGTCCTGATCTGAATAGAGTTTGCGCGCGCCAGACGAGGTCTGGCACGGCGCTTCTGGGGCTTCAGATCAGGGCAGGGGGTCCGGTTTTGGGCGGCGGTGGGGCGGCAAGGCCGTGCCCGATCGCAATTGCGGGCGTCAGCTTTGGAAGCAACAGCGCGACAAAAGCAGGTGGGGCGATGTTGATTGGCGCCAAAGACAGATCGACGGCCATGCCCAGTCCGGCAAAGGCGCAATAGCCCGCCTTTTCCGTTTTAGCCGGCACATGGTTCTTGTCGATTTTCCCATCGGCGCCGATCCACGCCATCGTCACACCGGCGCCAGAGCAGATGGTGATCCACTGGCCGCGTTGTTGCGCTGGCATCCAGCCGGCAGGCACAAGCGCACGCACCATCAGCAACATCAGCGCAAGGCTGAGCCATAGTCTGGACTGGCGGCGGGCCGGGGTCATCGCTTTCCCCTTAGAAGCGAAGCAGGGGCGGCTCAAGCCGGGAGATCAAATATCACCAGCCCACCGCGACGTGCGGCTAACTAGAGCGATTTCACGGTGCGCCGCGGGTCCGTGATTGACCTGCTGGACGGCTTGCGGCACTCGCCTTTCCTTTCTGGCCTGCGGTTCAATCGCAAGCGCCCCAACTCGCATCAGGCAGGGATTTTATGACCAGCACCACGCAGACCGCTTCTGACATCGCAAAGGATATTGCCCGCGTTTTTGCCCTGCAGCAGGAAAACCAGTGGACGGTCAAGGCGTCTACGGTCGCCCAGCGCCGCGAAAAGCTCGCCAAGCTGAAGGCCGCTGTGGAAGCGCATGCCGACGACATTGTAGCTGCCATTCTGGAAGACACGCGCAAGCCCGAAGGCGAAATCCGCGTGACGGAAGTGCTCAACATCATCGGAAACATCCAGCTCAACATCGACAATCTTGAAGACTGGATGACGCCGACACAGGTGACGCCCACGCGCAACCCGGCGGATGCAGCGCAGATCGTGTATGAAGCGCGCGGTGTCTGCCTCATCCTTGGGCCATGGAACTTCCCGCTCGGCTTGACGCTTGGCCCCGTTGCCGCCGCTGTGGCCGCGGGCAATTGCTGCATGGTGAAGCTGACCGATCTGTGCCCGGCAACGGCGCGTATCGCGGCCACCCTCATCCGCTCCGTGTTCGATGAGAATGAAGTCGCCGTGTTTGAAGGCGATGTGAGTGTCGCGACGGCACTGCTCGACCTGCCATTCAGCCACATCTTCTTCACCGGCTCGACCCGCGTCGGCAAGATCGTGATGGCCGCCGCCGCCAAGCATCTGGCGAGCGTCACGCTGGAACTGGGTGGCAAGTCTCCGGTCATTGTGGATAATGGGGCCGACATTGAAAAGATCGCCGCAGACCTTGCGGGTGCCAAGCAGTTCAATGGCGGCCAAGCCTGCATCTCGCCCGACTATGTCTTCATCAAGGAAGACCAGAAGACGCGCCTGGTGGAGGGCTTCAAGGCGACCGTCGCCCAGAACCTTTATGATGAGAACGGCCAGATCAAGAAAGACAGCATCGCCCAGATTGTGAATGAGGCGAACTTCAACCGCGTCAAAGCGCTGTTCGATGATGCTGTGGCCCAAGGTGCGACGGTTGCAGTCGGCGGGCAGATGGACGCAACCGACCTGACCATCCACCCGACCCTGCTCACCGATGTCACGCCGCAGATGAAGATCCTTCAGGAAGAAATCTTCGCGCCTGTCCTGCCGGTCATGACCTATGACACGCTTGATCAGGTGATTGGTTATATCGAAGCGCGCGACAAGCCGCTCGCGCTCTACATGTACAGCAATGACGACGCGAATGTGGACAAGGTCCTTTCCCACACCTCATCGGGCGGCGTGACCATCAACGGTGTGTTCTCGCACTATCTGGAAAACCGCCTGCCCTTTGGCGGCGTCAACCAGAGTGGCACGGGCAGCTATCACGGCTATTTCGGCTTCAAGGCGTTCAGCCACGAACGCGCGATTTACCGGCACCTATAAGCGCGGGATATCGGGGAAGAAGCGGGCAACCTCATCGCGCAAAGGCATCCGCGCGTGCATCCGGACGGCCAGCAAGGCGGTTCCGCTCACCTTGCGTTGGACGAACAACGTGTCGGCGGGCGGGATGTGCCACGCGGCTCTATCGGCCACGATGGTTTCCGCATGATGGCGGACGCGGTCGACAAAGGACCGGTCGGCGAAATCGAACAGGCCGGGCTTGCCAAGGTGTTCGATCAAGATGTCGATCATCGCATCAATCGCGGGGCCATGCCGCTCGAGCGTTGCGGGCGCGACAAAGCCGATGGAGAGCAGCGCCGCGCGCAGGGCCGCACGGTCTTCAGTCAATCCGGCCACCATCAGTTCGCGATAGGCGGCGACAATATGGGGTGGCACGGCGCGGGCGGCCCCAAAATCAAGCAGCACGATCCGCTGGCTCTCGGCCTGCCAACGGAAATTGGCGAAGTTCGGATCGGTCTGCATATACCCGAATTCAAACAGCTCCCTCAATGTCAGGGTGATGAGCGCCGACATGACGGCATCGCGCGTCTCCTGTGGGGCGGACTCCAGCGTCTCAATCGGCTGGCCTTTGATAAAGTCCATCGCCAGCACGTTTTTGCCGGAGAGTTCGTCGACCGGGGCGGGCAGAATGAAGGCGGGGTTCTCCGCCAATAGGGCTTGGTAGCGGCGCATCTGGTCGGCTTCGCGCAGATAGTCCGCCTCTTCGTGCAGCTGGCGTTTGGCTTCGCTCAGCAAGGGGGCGATATCCAACGTGGTGGGCAGCAGGCTGGATAGGCGCAACAGGCTGCCGACATTGTCGACATCGGCATCGATGCTGGCCGCAATCCCCGGATATTGCACCTTAATCGCCAGAACGCGCCCGTCAGGCATGGTGGCCCGGTGGACCTGTCCAATCGAAGCAGCGGCAATCGGCGTGGCTTCAAAATGTTTGAAGCGCCGGCGCCAGCCCGCGCCCCATTCTGTATCCAGCACGCGCTGCAATTGCGCAGGCGGCATAAAGTGTGCGGAATCGCGCAACTTGGAAAGGATCGCCGTCAACTCGGCTGGCAGGACGTCGCCTGCATCCAGCGAGATCATCTGGCCCAATTTCATTGCCGCGCCGCGCAGGCGGGACAGCTGATCTGTCACGCGCATTGCATTGGCTGGGGTCAGCAGCATGTCTGACAGCTGCGGGCGTTGCCCTTGGGACAGCCGCCGCGCGCCTTCAGCGATCATCCCGCCGGCAATGCCACCGGCCATCTGCCCAAAGGAGGCCAGCCTTGAAAGGCGCGCAGAAGGAACCTTGCGGTAGCGTTGGTCCGACACGTGTGCGTTTCCCTCTTTAGGCGGCTCAAAAGGCGGATGTGCTCATCCGACGAAGCTCCCTTAGGGCATGCACGCGATCGGCGGCATCTGACATTTGGGGCATGTGCCGCGGGCGGCTTAGGGCAGACGGCCAGCAGCCAATATGGCGGGCAGACGTTCTTTAAAGGCGAAATAGCCTTTGTTGGCAAAAGGCCAGAATTGGCTGTCCCAAGCCCGCCGCACCTGCTGAAGGCGCAGGCCCTGTTCGGCAAGCGCAGGTGCCGCGCGGGCCAAGGCATCAGCGACCGGCCCGACAGGGGCAAAGGGGGTCACGATGGTCTTCACGCGGGCAGCCCGGGCGGCGACTGCCAACGCATCGACGTCCAGCTTCTCCAGAATATCCGCCTTGCATTTATACTGCTGCGCCACCCGGGATGCGGTGTCGGTAGCGGCGGCTTTGGCAAAGCGGCGCGCGGCATCCCCCCATAGGAGGTCCCCGTCTGCCAGAATGAAAGCCGCTTTGATGGCCTTGCCGGTCGGGAACAGCGTTTCCGGGTTTAGGTCTTCATGGGTGGTGAGGAGGAGCGCCGGTGTCTCGGCATCAAACGGCAACAGGTCCGGCAAAGGCGCTGCGGCCTCAACCGCAGGCTCGGTCAGCGCAATTGCTTCTTGTGCCAGTCCCTTCGGCTTGAACCGGCCATTGGTGAACTTGGTGATGTTCTCTGCTGTGGCCAGATAGGTTTTGCCGACCGTCTGCAATCCGGCCACCCAGCGCCAGGACAAAGTGTTGCTGGCGGCATCGGCATCGGCCAGATGGCGCAGGAAAAAGTCTGCACCCAGCGCCCAGGGCAGGCGGAGTGTGAAAATCCAGATCGAGGCAAACCACATCCGGGCATGGTTGTGGAGATAGCCTGTCTCCGCCAATTCACGGGCCCAATCATCAAACCCGTCGATCCCGGTCGTGCCGCTTTCGGCTGCAGCAAGGGCGGCGGTGTCAGCAAAGGTGTCACGCTGGCGGTCCCGTTCTTCAACGAAGCGGGCCCAGACGGCAGGCCGCATTTCCAGCCAGCCCTTCCAATAGGTGCGCCAGAACACCTCCTGCAGAAACTTCTCCGCCGCATCGCTATGGTGGCGCGCCATGACGCCCGCGACAATATCGCGCTCCGTCACCAACCGGTGCCGGACATAAGGCGATAGGCGGGAAACGGCGCCGGGATGGTCGGGTCCCTGATCCATGTTCCGGCCGGAGGCATAAGCACTTCCGGCATGCGGCAGAAACTCTGCAAGCCGCGTCAGGCCATCACGTCGGGTGGCGGCAAAGGTGGACGGAACGATCATTGGCGCAGGGGTGCTTCCTAAAAATGGGCATGGGGGTGCAGAGGGACGCAACAGAATCTGCACCCATTCTTCCACAGGGCGTAGATGCTTGTCTTGGATGGGTCGCAGGAAAAAGTGGAGGCCCGAGCCGGAATCGAACCGGCGTGCAAGGATTTGCAGTCCTCTGCGTCACCACTCCGCCATCGGGCCTCGCTTGCGGTGAGGGGCGTCTCTGCGTCGGCCCGCCGCTTCTGTCAACCGTGCATGAAATTAAACGGGTTGCGGCTTGGCGCGGGAAAAAGGGGCGGCTAAAGCAGAAGAGACCCCTAGGTGTATTGCACCTATAAGACAGTTGTGCCACAGGAGCCAATGTGAGCAATCCAGATTTCCAGGCCATGCGCCGCGCGATGGTTGAAAGCCAGCTTCGTACGAACGCCGTGAATGACCCGCGTGTGACCGCAGCGATTGAAGCCGTCGCCCGTGAGGCTTTTGTCCCTGCTGAGCGCCGGACAACCGCCTATATTGACCGTGCCGTGCCGCTTTCGGCGGGCCGTGCCATGAACCCGCCGCTGGCGACTGCACGCCTGATTGTGGAGGCGGGTATCGGCCCGTCGGACAAGGTTCTCATTGTCGGTGCGGCCAATGGCTATGCTGCCGCTGTTGTAGCCAGCCTTGCCGCATCGGTTGTCGCGCTCGAATCGGATGCCGGCCTTGTCGCCACGGCCAAGGGGCTGCTCAAGGGTCTGGCGAACGTGACCGTTGCTTCGGGTGATCTGACAAAAGGCTGGACCAAGGGTGCGCCTTATGACGTCATCTTGGTCGACGGTGCGGTTGAAGAGGTGCCCGATGCCCTGACCCGCCAGCTGGCGGAAGGCGGCCGTCTGGCTGCCGCCATTGTTGAAAACGGTGTGACCCGGCTCGTGATCGGGTACAAGGCAGGGGACAGTCTCGGCTTTGATCGTATCATGGATGCGGAGGCGGTTGTTCTCCCCGGATTTGCCAAGCCCAAAGGTTTTGCGTTCTAATTGCCCGGATGCGACGATTTGAAGGATAGAAGATGTTTCACAGGATCAAGACCAGCCTCCTTCTGACCGGCGCAGCACTCGCAATGGCGACGCCGGCAACCGCGGAGACGCTGCGCGAAGCCTTGTGGAAAGCTTATCAGTCGAACCCGACGCTCACCGGTGCCCGTGCCGGTCAGCGTGCCAATGATGAAAATGTGCCGATTGCCCGGTCCAATGGTCTGCCCGACGTGTCGGCAACCGGCACATATAACGAAAACATCTACGATTCGACGATATCGCTGGCACGGCCGTCGCGCCTGTTCAACGGTGGCGCACGGGTGACGGTTCCGCTTTACCTCGGCGGCGCTGTCCGCAATGCTGTGAAGGGGGCGAAGGCCCGGGTAGAGGCCGGACAGGCCAATCTGCGCGGGACAGAGGCTGATCTGTTTAGCGCCGTCGTGTCGGCTTATATGGACGTCATCCGCGACGAATCGATCGTGTCTCTCAACCAGACTCAGGTCCGTGTTCTCCGCGTCAATCTGGAGGCGACACGCGACCGGTTTGAAGTGGGGGATTTGACGCGCACGGATGTCGCGCAATCCGAAGCCCGCTTGTCTCTCGCTCAGGCACAGCTCCAGCAAGTCGAAGCGCAGCTGGTGTCCAGCAAGGAAAACTACATTCAGCTTGTCGGATCGGAACCCTCCGCGCTGGAAACGCCGCCGGTCCTCCCCAATTTGCCCGCCAGTGTGGACGCCGCCGTCGCCGTCGCGCTGAAAAGCAATCCCGACCTGCTTGCGGCATCAAAGGCGCGCGAAGCGGCGCGCTATGATGTGGGGTCTGCCAAGGCCGCCCGGATGCCGCGTATTTCGGCTTTTGGGGATACAACTTACACCAACTTCTTGAACTCTTTGCCGAACACGTTCCCCGGAACGGCCAAGTCGACAACGGCTGGCATTCAGACGACCATCCCGATTTTCCAAGGCGGTGGCCCTTCGGCGCAGGTGCGTCAGGCACAGGCCCGTCAAAGTCAGGCCATTGAGCAGGAAATTGGCACCGAGCGCTTTGTCATTGCGTCCACGCGCTCAGCTTATGCCCAATGGCAGGCGGCCAATCAGGTCATCAGATCGTCGCGTGTGGCTGTCGATGCGAACACGCTCGCGCTGGAAGGCGTGCGCGCGGAAAATAGCGTGGGCACGCGCACCATCCTCGACATTTTGGATGCAGAGCGCGAACTTCTCAACGCGCAGGTCCAGCTCGTGACGGCGGAGCGCAACGCCTATGTGGCGGGCTTCTCCCTGCTCGCCGCCATGGGTCAGGCCGAAGCGCGTGACCTCGGTCTGGAGGGCGGCACGCTCTACGATCCGACAGAAAATTACCGCCGCGTTAAGGGAATCTTTTGGGATTGGGATCAGGACGCAAAGCCGGTCCCGCAGGCAACCCGTACGGTTGACTCACGGGCCCAGACGTCGGAAACACCCGCAAAGTCGGGGAACTAAGGGATTCGGGTCATGGGTGGCGCAGCCAACGAACCTTCAATGGAGGACATTTTGTCGTCCATCAAAAAGATCATCGCGGAAGACAGCGCAAAGCCGCAGGGCTTTACCCGCACCCGTAGCCTTCCCGTAGAAGAGACAGTCGAGATCGAGACTCCGGTTGCCGACAGCTATGTTGCGGAAGCCGCCATCGCCGATGTTGATGTCGATGACGAGATTCTTGAACTCACTCAGAGTGCACCTGCCGATATGCCAGCCTTTGAAGAGCCCGCGGCTCCCGCAGCCGCATCCGCCGAAGCGCCGATCCTGTCCACCGTTGCCGTTGAAGCCAGCCGCCACGCGCTCGCCTCGCTGTCGAAGATGGTCGTGAAGCCGGAAGTCGCCGGGTCCGACACGCTGGAAGGCGTGGTGCGGGACATGCTGAAGCCGATGCTGAAGGACTGGCTCGATGCCAACCTGCCCGAAATCGTCGAACGCATGGTCGCGCAGGAAGTCGCCCGCATCAGCGGACGTTCGGTCTAACATCCACGGATAGCTTGCCATTCGGGTTGCCAGCCTTCCCTATGGCTGGCAAAGGCGCTCGACTATGTCAGAGCTGCCCAAAACCTTCGATCCTGCCGCAATTGAAACCAAATGGTACACCCATTGGGAAGAAAGCGGCGCCTTCCGCCCCGACCGTCCCGATGCGGAGCCCTATACGATCGTCAATCCGCCGCCGAATGTGACGGGCAACCTCCATATCGGCCATGCGCTCGACAATACGTTGCAGGACATTCTCATCCGCCATGCGCGCCTGCAGGGCAAGGATGCCTTGTGGGTCGTCGGCACGGACCATGCGGGCATCGCGACGCAGATGGTGGTGGAGCGTCAGCTCAACTCGGCAGGCCAGAAGCGCACTGATTTCTCGCGCGAAGACTTCATCGCCAAGGTTTGGGAATGGAAAGAGGAATCGGGCGGGCAGATCACGCGTCAGCTCCGCCGCCTCGGCTGTTCGATGGACTGGGCCAATGAACGCTTCACGATGGACGAAGGCTTTAGCCGCGCCGTCCTGAAGGTGTTTGTCGATCTCTTCAACCAAGGCCTCATCTACCGCGACAAGCGGCTGGTGAACTGGGACCCAGGCCTGAAGACCGCGATTTCGGACCTTGAGGTTGAAACGCGTGAGATCAACGGCAAGTTCTGGCACTTCCGCTATCCGCTGGCCGATGGCAGCGGCCATATCTCGGTCGCGACCACGCGTCCCGAAACGATGCTCGCCGATATGGCGGTCGCGGTGAACCCGGAGGATGACCGCTATAAGGCGCTCATCGGCACCAAGGTGCGCCTGCCGATTACCGGCCGTGAGATCCCGATTGTCGCGGACGAGCATGCCGATCCGGAACTGGGCTCGGGTGCGGTGAAGATCACGCCGGGGCATGACTTCAACGATTTTGAAGTCGGCAAGCGCGCGGGCTTCAAGGCCGGTGAGATGCTCAACATGCTCGACGCCGAAGCGAAGGTCGTTCAGGTCGCAGACGGGCTTATCCCCGCCGATTATCTCGGGCTCGACCGGTTCGACGCGCGCAAGAAGGTGGTCGAGGCCATCGACGCGCTCGGTCTGCTCGACAAGATCGAAGACCGCGTCATCCAGACGCCCTATGGCGACCGCTCGGGTCAGGTGATCGAGCCCTGGCTGACCGACCAATGGTATGTCGATGCCGAAACGCTCGCCAAGCCGGCCATCGAAGCGGTGAAGACCGGCGCGATCAAGGTCGTGCCGCAGAGCTGGGAAAAGACCTATTTCAACTGGATGGACAACATCCAGCCCTGGTGCGTCTCGCGGCAGTTGTGGTGGGGTCACCAGATCCCGGCTTGGTATGACGAGGACGGCAAACCGTATGTCGCGGAAGACGAAGCCGCCGCGCAGGCGATTGCCGGGCCGGAAAAGACGCTGACCCGCGATCCAGACGTGCTCGACACGTGGTTCTCCTCGGCGCTGTGGCCGTTCGGCACGCTCGGCTGGCCGGAACAGACGACCATGCTCGACCGCCACTACCCCAATGACGTGCTGATTTCCGGCTTCGACATCCTGTTCTTCTGGGATGCACGCATGGCGATGCAGGGCATCCACTTCATGAAAGAGGTGCCCTGGAAGACGCTTTATCTGCACGGCCTCGTCCGCGCAGCCGATGGCTCCAAAATGTCCAAGTCCAAGGGCAATACGGTCGATCCGCTCGGGCTGATCGACCAGTACGGCGCCGATGCGCTGCGCTTCTTCATGGCGGCGATGGAAAGCCAGGGCCGCGACATCAAGATGGATGAAAAGCGCGTCGAGGGCTATCGCAACTTCGCGACCAAGCTCTGGAACGCATCGCGTTTCTGCCAAGCGAACGGCATCGGCGCATCTTCGTCCGTGGCCGCACCTGCAGCGACAACGGCGGTCAACCGCTGGATCATCAGCGAGGTCTTGGACACGGTTGCCAAGCTCGACAAGGCGTTTGAAGAGCTGCGCTTCGACGGGATGGCAGACACCATCTACCACTTCGTCTGGGGCAGCTTCTGCGACTGGTATCTGGAACTCATCAAGCCTGAGCTTCAGGGCGAAGAGGGTTCGGCTGCCGATGAAACCCGTGCCGTTGCCGGTTGGGTGCTCGACCAGATTCTGGTCATGCTCCACCCGTTCATGCCCTTCATCACCGAAGAGCTGTGGCACGCTTTGGGCGACCGGCCCTATGATCTGATTCACGCCAAATGGCCGCAGCCCGCAGCCAATGTCGATGCGCAAGCTACGGCGGAGGTCGACTGGCTGATCCGTCTGATCAGCGAAGTCCGCACGGCCAAGAACGAACTCGGCATCGCACCGGGCGCCCGCCTCAACGCGCACATCCGCGACGCATCGGCGGAAACGACCGCGCGGCTGGACCGGCAGCAGGCAGCGATCAACCGTGTCGCGCGCATCGATAGCGTGTCGGCGGACCCCGCCCCGGAAAGCGGCGCGATCCAGCTGGTTGTCGACGAAGCCACCTTCGTCATTCCGCTCGCCGGTGTCATCGATCTCGATGCCGAACGCGCCCGCATCACCAAGGCGATTGAAGCAGCGACCAAGGAAGCCAAGTCGCTCGAAGGTCGCCTCAACAATCCGGCCTTTGTCGAAAAGGCAAAGCCCGAGGCAGTTGAAAAGGCGCGCGCCGACCATGCCGAAAAGGCAGCAGAGGCGGAGCGACTGACAGCGGCCCTCGCGCGGCTGGGGTAGTGTCGGATCGTTCCCGCCAACGTGATCTGACGACAGGGCCAGTCGCCAAAACGCTGTTTCTGTTCGCGCTGCCGTCGCTTGGCGTGAACATTCTTCAGTCGGCCAATGGCTCAGTCAACGCTGTGTTTGTCGGGCAGTTTCTGGGGGAACGCGCGCTGGCGGCGACGGCCAATGCGAACATGACGATGTTCCTGATGTATTCGACCATGTTCGGCTTTGCGATGGCGACGACCATCCTGATCGGGCAGGCGATGGGTCGGCGGGATATTGCCGATGTGCGCCGTACGATCGGTGCCGCGACCGGCTTGTTCTTTGTTCTCGGTATCCTCACGGCCGTGCTGGGCTGGATCTTTGCGCCGGATGTGCTGCACCTTTTGGCGACGCCCAAGGACGCCTATCCGCTGGCACTCACCTATTTGCGGGTCATGTTTTTGGGGATGCCCTTTTCGTTTCTGGCCATCCTGCTGTCCTCTGCCATGCGGGGCGTGGGCGATGCGGTGACGCCGCTTTGGAACACTGTGCTCAATGTCACGCTTGATGCCGGACTGAACCCGGTCTTCATTCTGGGGCTTGGCCCCGTGCCCGCCATGGGCATTGCCGGGTCTGCACTGGCATCCGTGCTCGCGACTTTCATCAGCATCATCGTGCTTATCTGGCAGATTTACCGCCGCGACATCACCATCCGCCTGCGCGGGGAGGAACTGCGCTGGCTGATCCCGGATATGACCCATGCCCGGCCCATCTTCGCCAAGGGCTTCCCCATGGGCCTGTCGATGATCGTGATGTCGCTGTCGTCGCTGGTGATGATTGGCCTCATCAACCGCGAAGGCGTGGATACGGCCGCCGCGTTCGGTGTGATGAACCAGTTGTGGAGCTATGTGCAGATGCCCGCAGTCGCCGTCGGGAGCGCCGTCAGCGCGATGGCCGCGCAGAATATTGGCGCGGGCAACTGGTCCCGCCTGTCGCGCGTCGCCTGGGCGGGCATGGGCATCAACGCCCTGATGTCGGTCACGTTGTTGGGTCTCATCACGCTCGGCATTCACCCGATCCTCTCGCTGTTCCTGCCGGAAGCGGGTGCAGCCACCGAGATTGCGGTGCATATGAACTTGCTGGTCGGCTGGACCTTTATCGCCATTGGCATCTCGATGGTGCTTGGTTCGGTCGTCCGGGCCAATGGTGCGGTCATCGGGCCGTTTGTCATTCTGGTGCTCTCGGCGGTTGTGATGCGGTTTGCCGTTGGTTTCTGGCTGCACCCCTATTGGGGGGCGGATGCGATTTGGGCTGCTTTTGGGTCGAGCGCTGTTGTTTCGCTGCTGTTGACGATGCTCTATTACTGGCACGGCGGGTGGCGCAAATTGCATATGGTCGCGGCTCCTGCCGCCCAACGGCACGCAGAAATCTAATGAGATCAGAGGCCTGACACCGCGCAATTGCGTTCTTTTAAAGCGTGTTTAACCATCCCGACCGGGGGCGTTTTTCAACCGGCTGATTCTCAGGTTGGAGACAAGTATCCGGTCGCCCCCGTGGTTGCGTTTTTGACCTTGGGGAGACTATCCATGCAGACTCTTTCACTTGGCGGGTATCATTTTGATCCCGTTTTAGCAGCAGCGCTTGGCAAGAAGGCGCTGATCATTGCCATTATCCTTATTGTCACCTGGCTGCTGGCAAAGGCTGCCAAATGGTCCTTTGCAAAGCTGGTTGATCGTGTCCCTCTGTTCCAGCGGGCGGCGGCTTCGGGCGAGAGCATCGGCTCGTCGCTTGGCCGGATCGTTTCGCTTTTCATCTGGCTGTTCGGCCTTGTTGCTGTCCTTCAGGCGCTTGACCTCAACAGTGTGATTGCCCCCGTACAGGGCCTCATCAACAGCTTCGTTGCGTTTGTGCCAAAGGTGCTCGGCGCAGGGATTATCTTCTTTGTCGGCGGCATGATCGCAAAGATCGTCCGCGATATTGTTGAGACGTCTCTGGCCACCGTCAATTTCGACAAATGGGCAAATCTTGGCGGGGCGGAAGCCGTGACCGGCAACAGCGCCATCAGCAAGACCATCGGGACGATTGTGTTCATCCTCATCATCGTGCCCGTGGGCATTGCCGCGCTGGATGTTCTTGGCATTCCGTCGATCACGGGTCCGGCCAAAGCAATGCTGGAAATGGTGCTGTCCGCTGTGCCGCTCATCATCGGTGCAAGCCTCGTTCTCGGCCTTGGCTATGTCATTGCCCGCTGGGTTGGCAGCATGATCGAGGAAGTCCTGCCGGGCTTGGGCTTTGACCGTTCGGTGGAAGCCATCGGCATCGTGCCTGAAGGGCGCAGCGCATCGGGGATTGTGGCTACCATTTCCCAAGTCGCCATCATGCTGTTCATGGCGGTTGCCGCAACCCGGTTGCTTGGTTTCCCTGAACTGACCCACATCGTGGAAACGGTGCTTGATCAGGGCGCAAGCGTCATCTTCGGTGCGGTTCTCATCGCGGCAGGCGTCATTCTGGCCCGCGTGTTGCGTGGGTTGGTGGCCGCCGCTGCCGGTGAGGGCATTGCGCCAAGCCTCGTCCATTGGCTGACGGTTGGTCTGTTTGTGTTCATCGGCCTTAAGCAGATGAACATTGGCGGCCAGATCGTCGATTATGCCTTTGGCGCCATTGCTGTTGGCGTTGCGGTTGCCTTTGCCTTGGCCGTTGGCCTTGGCGGACGCGAGGTTGCAGCGAAGAAGCTCGGCAAGCTGATCAACTAATCCGGCGCATATTCACCTCGGGCGGTGGCGACCAGCGTGTCGCTGCCGCCCTATTTATGCGAGCCGCAGAGAGCGGCAGCGTTATTGCACCGCAAAAAAAGCTGTCCTCCACAGGCATTTCTTGCCATGTGACGCCCCGTTCAATGAGCCTATAAGGTGATCCCATGACGGCCGGCCTCCATCTCCCCACCCGTATGCGGCGCACGCGCGCCACTGGCTGGAGCCGCGCGCTCCATGGGGAAACGGTGTTGACCCCGGCGGACCTCATCTGGCCTTTGTTCATTACCGCAGGCGAGACCGAAGAACCGATCGCGACGCTGCCCGGCGTCTCGCGCTGGCCGGTGAAGGATATCGCCAAGCGCGCCAAGGAAGCGCGTGATCTGGGCATCCCCTGCGTTGCCCTGTTCCCCAACACCCCGCGCGATCTGCGCACCGATGACGGGCGTGAGGCGCTGAACCCCGATAACCTCATGTGCCGCGCCACTAAGGCGATCAAGGATGCTGTGCCGGACATCGGCGTGCTGACCGATGTCGCGCTCGACCCCTATACCGCGCACGGCCATGACGGAATGATCGACACCAAAGGCTATGTGCTGAACGATGCGACAGTCGAGGTGCTTGTCGGCCAATCGCTCAATCAGGCCCATGCCGGTGCGGACATCATCGCCCCGTCCGACATGATGGATGGCCGCATCGGTGCCATTCGAATGGCTCTGGAAGAGGCGATGATGCCAAATGTCCAGATCATGAGCTACGCCGCCAAATATGCGAGCGCCTTTTACGGCCCGTTCCGCGATGCGGTGGGGGCATCTGGCCTGCTACAGGGCGATAAGAAGACCTATCAGATGGACCCGGCCAATGCCGAAGAGGCGTTGCGCGAAGTGGCGCTTGATCTGGAAGAGGGCGCGGACAGCGTCATGGTCAAACCGGGCCTGCCCTATCTCGACATCATCGTGCGGGTGAAGCAGACCTTTGACGTGCCCGTCTTCGCCTATCAGGTGTCTGGCGAGTACGCGATGATCGAAGCCGCCGTTGCAGCGGGCGTGGGGGACCGGGATAAGCTCGTCCTTGAAACGCTCCTCGCCTTCAAGCGCGCAGGCTGTTCGGGTGTGCTGACCTATCATGCCCTCCATGCGGCGAAATTGTTGAATGGCTGAATTTCACCTTGAGACCGAACGCCTGATCCTGCGGGAATGGCGCGATGGCGATATGGTTGCGTTCCACGCGATCAACACCGATCCGCGCGTCATGAAGTTTTTGGGTCCGGCCATGACCATGGCCGACATCGAGGCGCTCGTTGCCCGCCTGCGCGGCTTGCAGGAAACACTCGGCCATTGCTTCTGGGCGGTGGAACGCAAGGAGGACGGGCGGCTGATCGGCTGGTGCGGCCTCATCCGCGGGGGCAAGAACACCCCGATTGAAGACCGCGTGGAAGTGGGTTGGCGCTTTGCCTTTGACACCTGGGGGCAGGGTTATGCGCGCGAGGCCGCATCGGCCTCCATCGACTGGGCCTTTACGCACCTGCCTGATGAAGACGTCTGGGCGATCACGGTCGACAATAATGAAAAGAGCTGGGGCCTGATGGAACGGCTCGGCATGCACCGTCATGCGGAGATGGGGTTTGAGCACCCCAATGTGCCCGAAGGCAGCCCGTTAAAGGCCCATATCACTTACAGCATCGGGAGAGCCGAATGGACGGCGTCAGCATCATCTCACTGAACGGGCACACGCCGCGCATTGATCCGTCGGCGTTCATTGCTCCCGGCTGCCGCATCATCGGTGATGTCGAGATCGGGCCTGAGGCAAGCGTCTGGTATAACTGCGTGCTGCGCGGGGACGTCAACGCCATCCGCATTGGCGCGCGCACCAATGTTCAGGATGGCACCGTTATCCACTGCGATTCGGACAAGGGCGGCATGGTCGGCTTCCCCACCATCATCGAAGAAGGCGCGCTCATCGGCCATATGGCGATGCTCCACGGCTGCACTGTGCGTAAGAACGCGCTGGTGGGCCTTGGCTCCATCGTCATGGATGGCTGCGTGCTAGAGGAAAATTCGATGCTGGCCGCAGGTGGCATGTTGACGCCGGGCAAGCGAATCGAAAGCTTCCAGATGTGGGGCGGGCGTCCGGCAAAGCTGATGCGGGAACTGGATGAGATGTGGGCGACAGGCAACAGCCTTGCGGTCGCGCACTATGTCCACAATGCGAAAACCCACAAGGCCGCGATTAACGGTTAAGGCTCCGTAACAGCGCGGTCATGGCTTCGTCCTGCAGCGCATCCATGGCTTCGACCGTGCGGATAGCCTCCTGAACGCGGGCAAGGTCCTCACCCGGCGGGCTGGTCATGGTGGCGCGGAGCAGCTCTCCCAGATCGGCGAGGGCCGATTTTACCGGGCCGCGATGCTGCTCCAGCGCTGACACAGCCATCTGGGCATTGATCCAGCTTTCCGATCCGCTGGCGCCTGCCGCCTTTGCCGCAGAGCGGGTGGCGGGCAACGCCGCATCGAACGCCGATACGCCGCCTTGCGCAAGGCTTAGGGCTGCATCGACCTTTGATCGCGCCTCTGCGGTGGCGGGGGCAAGCGGCGCCTCTGTTGCAGCGGGTTCAGCCAGCAATCCTTCTGCCTTGGCTTCGATGGGGCGGGGGTTGAGCGAGGGATATTTTCCTGCCCCCGCACAGCCGGTGAGGGACAGGATAAGGGCGGAAAGGAGGATGCGGTTCATGGCATTGCTTCTAGGAGTTGCATTTCCATGTCGCAACGGGGTTGCACTTTGGAAAAAAGCCGACTAACCGCGCCACTTCAATGCGCGCCCGTAGCTCAGCTGGATAGAGCATCAGACTACGAATCTGAGGGTCGGACGTTCGAATCGTTCCGGGCGCGCCATTTGCGAACAAAACCACTAACATTTCCAGCGGGGCTGTTTCGTCCGGCAATGGCGTCCGCGAGGACGTCTTTCCGGCCAAAAACGCGGATCGCATCATCATCGACCTCAATGCGGTCGATCACGGACGAGAGATAAGTCCTCCGGGTTTTGACGTCGCCGTCATCAAGCTTGCGCTGCATCAGGTCTGAGAACTTCGCGATTCGATCACTGTCCAACTCAAAGCTTGCACCGATGTTTTGAGTGACACGCGCCAGAGACGCTTCAATGATGTCGCGGCGCTCCTTGAGACTTCCGATCCGCCCTTTGATGTCGTCGTCGAGTTCGATCACACCATTTTCAATGGCAAGGTAAAGCCGATCAAGCTTGGACCGGATCTCGTTGAGCTCGACCTTAAGCACCCGTCGACGTTCAACAACGGTGGCATCTCGGGCCGCATGCCTTTGCCGGAGGCTCAAGAGGACCTTACCCATCCGTTCGGGTGTGAAGAGCTTCTGCTTAAGTCCTTCGATCACCTGCGTGTCGAGTTGCGCTTCGGGCACGTGACGCCCCTTGCAGACCGACTTGCCCTTTTGGTGGCAAGCAGCACAGCTGTAATAAGTATAGGCCTTGTCACCGCGTCGCGTTCCGGTGCGGGTCATTCCAGCACCGCATGATCCGCAGACGGCAATACCCGTAAGCAGCGTCGGCCCATTGACGACCCGCGGTGGCGTGACCTTGGGACTGTTGCGCTTGAGGCGCTCTTGGACGGCGTCGAACAGATCGAGAGAGATGATCTTGGGGATGTCGACCTCGACAATTTCAGAGGGGTCGTGCCGCTGCCCTGTTCGCGAACTGCGAAGTCCATAAGGCCATTTGCCGGTCGCATAGCAGCGGTTGGTCAGGATGCCGTGGACGGGCCCCACGCCAAAGGTTGCTCCTTTGCGCGTTCGATAGCCGCGGCTGTTGAGCCATTTGGTCACATCTTTGACGCCCAATGGGCCGCTGCCCTCGGCACCTTCGTTGTAGAGCTGGAAGATGAGATTGACGGTCTCGGCATCGACCGGATCTACCTCCAGCCGCTTTTTCAAGCGCGCACCCTTCTGCTCGACAGCAACGATACGATAGCCAAGAGGCGGTGTTGCCCCATTCCAGAAGCCCTGTTTGGCGTTCTCGCGCATGGAGCGGGTGACGTTCTTGCCGTTTTCACGCGAGGTGTACTCGTCAAAGATCCCAATGATCTGGCGCATCATGTCTTGTGCGGGGTCGCGTCCGGTTGGTTGGGTCATTGATACGACCTCGACGCCGCGCTTGCGCAGTTGGCGAATGGTGATCTCCATCTCAGCGCCATTGCGATAGAAGCGTGAGAAAGAGTGGACGCAGATCACGTCGAACCGACGATCTGGCGACTTGGTTGCCTCCATGAGCCGCTGGAAAACAGGCCGCTTGTCGTCTGTGGCCGATGCGCCGGGTTCGATGAACTCGTCAACAACCATCCAGCCTTGGCTCTCGCAATAGCGGGTTGTCAGCTCACGCTGCGACGGGATCGAGATGTCGCCTGCTGCCTGACGGCCAGTGCTCACACGCAAGTAGAGCGCAACCCGCTTGGGCGCGTGGTTGTCAGTTTTGTCAGAAGGGAATGCCATGTTGGTCTCTCACGTGCGGCTTGGGCCAGCCGCATTGAGGGCTGGCGGGTTATTGAAGGAACTGATGCAGCTCGGTGCCCAAGAGGAGCTCCAGCGCTTCAAGCTCGGCGTCAGAAATTTCTGTTTCTGCTGCGATGCCGGCGAACACGAGGGCAGAAGAGCGGCTCCGCTGCTCCTGTCTATTGTCATCGTCGAGGTCCACACGTTTTGACATGCCGCCCTATTGAAGGGCGATGGCCACAATTGAGAGGTCGCGACCATCAAAATCTGAGCTCCGGTTGTGACCATAAACTAGCCATCCAGTTCGTTATAAAAGGACACGTCGTGCCAGATAGCTGGCTTCTTCAGATGTCTTTTTATGGCTTGTTCGAGCCCTTCCGCGGACATTCCGCAGACAGGAAACACCTGACTGCATAGATCCAGGAACGCTTTGCCGCCCGACTTCCGTATTGGGTTGGACAGGATGTCTCGGGCGTCGCAAGCAAGGCTATAAATGAAGTACAGGCGCACGGGATCTGTTGAGGGTCCACCTTTGTCCGGCTGAACGTTTATCTGCTTTAACCAGCCGTCAAACTGCTCAATTATCGCACTAAGGAGAAAAAGAAGCAGCTCTGGACGATATGCAACGTCAATGAGTGCTTTTTGCTCTCGCACAGAAGCTTCCAGATCTGTCATGCGGATCGCCTGCGCTGGCACCTCATTGGAGCAGCCGTTGCCTGCCTTTTTCGCTTTTAGAGTTTCCAACTTCGTGAGCACGTCAAAGTCGATATTTGCTTCCTCTTTGAAACTGGCCAGCGTTTCGACGGACAGCATGCGACCGAGCAAGCCTAGGTTTCTGATTGTCCCAATAGCCGCAATGCGATCATGACTGCTTTCGATCTCGCGATGCGCCTCTGCGAGTGAGGCTCTTATTTTTTCTGCCTTAAGTTCAAGTCCTGCTTGATCTAGGCGAGCGTTCTTGGCTGCTATCTGCCGATCTTTATGCGACCTGCATTTGTCTAACGTAATTGAAATGCATCTCGCCAGCGCGGCTTTTTGAAAAGCGCTCAGCTTCAGATTTTCAGCGATCACATTATATTCTCCGTCGGTTGGGGTGCGCAGATTTTCAAAAGGTGTGTCATCAAATGTTCGCGCCATGAGCTTTCCTCCTCATTCCATCGATAGTTGCAACATATCGCTTCTGCCCTTCCTGGGCTTGGGCGACGCGGTAATATTTCTCTGTCGTTTTAAGGCTGGCATGGCCGAGCAGAGGGGCTGCTGCGTGAATGTGCTCGGGTGCGTGGCTCGCGATCGTTGATGCCAAGATGTCCCTAAACCGATGCGGGCTGATGGGTTCGCCAAATGCAGTGCACGTCCGCTCCGTCACCCGATCATAAAGTGCCATCTGGGTCATCGGAGACCCATGGGTTGATACCCAGAGTTCGCCATGCGTTGGCCTGTACCAGCGCCCGCGGCACTGAAGGAGAACCGGTCGGTGAACCGCTAGATAAGTCTCAAGCCAGGGGACAAGCCGTGGGTCGATCTGCGCATCAAACCAGGCATGAGTTTTGGTTTGTTCAGGGGTGAGCTGGATGAACCATTGGCCTTCGCGAGAGACGATGCTTTCCCCGATTGTGAGGTTGGTAAAGTTCTTGCGGCGTAAAGGCAGGTGCACCAGCAACAACAGGATCAACCCATCACGATATTGGGTGGCCGCATCCAGCGGGTCAGTTTTGGACGCAGCATCCATAAGATCGTAAGCAAGATCGGCGATCTCATCACCGAAGATGGTCACGCGCTTCTCGCGGGCTGGCTTGTGACGGGCGCGCACATGCGATGCGATCCGGTTTATAGACGCAAAATCATCATCCGGTGCAAAGACACGTAACGCGTCTTTGATCTCTTGCAGGCGGCACAGAATTGTCGCCGTATTGTTGCCCAGCGCCTCGAGTGCACGAACATAGGCTTTGACACGGCTGGGGGTGGCCCTCTCTTCAGCGGGAAGAAGCAGTGCGCTCGGCTCTGCAATGGTCAGGAAGGTTAGGAACCGCCCCCAGCCTTTAGCAGTCTTTGACTGACTAATGGGTGCCAGGTGCTCCATCTCCCCGCCAACATCTTCGAGGATGCTGGTTGAGGTGCAGCTCAGTTCCCAACGCCAGCGATCGTCGGCAGGCCAAAGCTCAATAGGCATACAGCGCCGTTCAGGCGTCTTGCGCGGGCCATAACGACCACCACTCATGGCCGCCTCCGCTTCGCCAAGGGACGATGGGTGCTGCGCAAGTCGTCTATCAGGCTGGCATGCATAAGGCCGGCCTTCCTGGTCTCGGCCCCGGAATAAGCACTTGTGGTTGTGCTGATCGATTTGTGACGCAGCAGCTGGCGAACAACTTCGTAGTTCCCGGGATTTGCGTCGAGGAAGATCTTGCCAGCGGCATGACGGAAGAGATGTGGGTTAAATTCAAGGCCCGTGAATGTGCGGATAGCGGAGCAGATCTGGCCTCCCAGCGTATTGGCAGATTTAGAGTTGCCGCCACGACCCGGAAATAGGGCAGAGCTTGGACCATCCAGAAGATGCGGGCGATAGTCCCTCATATACCAAGTGATGACGTCGAGCGCGAATTGGGGGATTTGGAAGTTTACCGATTCCCGGTTCTTCACCTCTGTCTCTGAGATGACGAGGTAGACGCCGTTGCGGTTGGAAACGAAATGGCTCTCGATATCGAGGGCGGCAAGATTGCTTTTGCGCAAAGGGATCACAAGTTGGAGCGCGATTGCGGCAGCCGATTGGGCCAGTAACGCGCGTCGCTTCAGGGGCGCCTTACTCTTCTCAACATATTTGCGAATGGTGTCCGGCAAGCAGACAAATTCTGCGACGACGGCCTCATCGTCGAACGGGCGCAAGCGCTCCCGGTTCTTGGCGGTCATTCCACTTTCTTGAACTGCAACCCGAGCTGCAATGCGCTTAAGGCGCATATGTTCAGTCGGGCCAACTTTGACCCAGTGAAGAGCAACCTTGGTCAGAAAGGTAGCCATCTGCGCAACGCCGCCTGATGTTTTCCCACCCCGCCGTTGCATCAGATAGTTCAGGATGCGTTTGACATTCTGCACCTCAACCAGCGTGGATATCCCGGTAATCGTATTCGGATCGACCCCTGAGCGCGCAAGGCAGGACGCTGCCGCGCGCATCTGATGGCGCCGTGTTTTGATGGTGGCAGGACGAACAGGACGAACCGGTCCAAAGTCATCGCTGTCGTCATCTTCGTCGAGCAGCGCGCCTTGGCTCAGCCGCTTCAGATAGGCCTCTACGTCTGCCTCAAAGGATGCCGGAAAATACGCAAACGGATAGGAGTAGCTATCCCGCTTGCTCGGCCGCTCCAAGATGATCTGTGGCCATTCAGCATGAAGCCTAACGGCGCGCTGCCAGCACCAGATAAATGCATCAGAGGCCTTCTCGGCATTGGCCCGCATCCGGTTCTCAAAAATAGCCTCGGTGTATGCCGTCAGATGTGCAGCGGTCACATTGGAGGGCGTGATACCAGATGAACTCAACCAACGGGTCGACGCCGAGAGGCCGCGTGACAAGCTTACAGGCAGGAGGTCGAGTTTGCTCTTCCAATCTGGGTGAATGGGGGCGGTGTTCCGGCTGGGCAGAAGATCGCGAACCAACTCAATCGCCTTTGCCAACCCAGAGCAGATATTGGCCCAGCGGCGTTCTGAGATGCCTTGGGCAAGCGGGGCTACGGCCTCGCGCAAAGGGCGGATGTCTTTTGGATGAGCGAGCACCGCGTGGGGTGATTTCCCCACCGCCTTGCAAAAGGAACTAACAGCGCTCTTTAGATCGCGCTTGCGCGTGCCCGGTTCCAGCTGCTCAATGGCATCGAGAACATGCTGCAGGGTAGGTATCGTTGACCTGGTATTCATCGTTAGACCTTTTTCCTTGTCGTGAGGACAGGAGTGGACAGGAGGGGTGATTCGTGAATGCATATACTAATATTCCAACCCCGTTCAGGGCCGGACTTATTCACGACGTGATCCAAAATTATTGATTTCAAGCCATAAAATTTCGCGATCAAATCGCAGCTGCCGGCCAATGCGAATGGCCGTCACGCCTCCAGCTTTAACCATACGGCGGAGAGTTTTTGGGGAGATACGAAGCTGTGCGGCCGCTTCGGCCAGCGTCAGCAGACTTGGCTGCGGAACGCAGTTAATATTGCTCGTGGAAGCTGATGTGCGTTGATGATTTTCGCGCACCCATGCCGGGAGCAGGGTTTCGAAAATCGGAGAGGATGATTTGGCATTGCGAGACATGACCCGCAAGCCATCGCACCAGCACCGCCTCAGTGCAGGACCATAACTTATCGAAACTATTCGATAGTTATGGTATTGAAATGATCGATCTCAGCCTTGCCAAGGTTGGGGTCGAGGGTTCGAATCCCTTCGCCGGCCCTATTTTTTGATTGATAATCTGGACTGAGGTTGATCGGATCAACCCTTCGCCAGATCCAGTGCGATATCGACGATCATGTCTTCTTGGCCGCCGACCATTTTGCGCTTGCCGACCTCGGCAAGGATGGTGCGGGTGTCGACGCCATAATCTTGAGCCGCCTTTTCGGCGTGGCGCAGGAACGAACTGTAGACTCCGGCATAGCCGAGCGTGAGCGTCTCGCGGTCGACCCGGACCGGGCGGTCTTGCAAGGGGCGGACCAGGTCTTCAGCGGCATCCATCAGCGCGAACAGATCACAGCCGTGGTTCCAGCCCATCCGGTCAGCCGCCGCAATGAACACTTCAAGCGGGGCATTGCCTGCCCCGGCCCCCATGCCGGCAAGGCTCGCATCAACGCGGACCGCGCCGTTCTCGACCGCGACGATGGAGTTGGCGACGCCGAGCGAGAGGTTATGGTGCGCGTGCACGCCGCGCTGTGTCTCGGGCTTCAGCGCCCGATCATAGGCCTGAAGGCGCGCGGCATATTCGTTCATGTTCATCGCGCCACCACTATCGGTTACATAGACGCATTGCGCGCCATAGCTTTCCATGAGCACGGCTTGCTTCGCGAGCGCATCCGGGCTCGTCATATGGCTCATCATCAAAAAGCCGGAGACATCCATGCCGAGATTGCGGGCGGCTTCGATATGCTGCTTCGAGACATCGGCCTCGGTGCAGTGCGTTGCAATGCGGACCGAGCGGACGCCCATCTCATAAGCGTGCTTTAGATCATGGACCGTGCCGATGCCCGGCAAGAGCAGAGTTGTCAGCACCGCATGGTCCAGAACCTCGGCCACGGCGCCGATCCAGTCCCAATCGGTATAGGCGCCAAAGCCATAGTTGAAGCTCGAGCCTTGGAGGCCATCGCCATGCGCCACCTCGATAGCATCGACCTTGGCTGCATCGAGCGCGCGCGCGATCGCCTTGACATTATCAAGACTGTATTGGTGGCGGATGGCGTGCATGCCATCGCGCAGCGTCACGTCCTGGATATAGAGCTTCTGGGTTGTCGGGTCGTTGAACGAAGATTGGAGGGTCATGCTGCAGCTCCTGCGCCCATGCGGTGGGCGATCTTCTCGGCGGTCTTCAGTGCTGCCGAGGTCATGATGTCGAGATTGCCGGCATAGGCCGGGAGATAATGTGCAGCGCCCTCCACTTCGAGGAAGACGCTGACCTTGAGGCCGGTGAACGAGCCATCCATCTCCGGGATGTGCAGTGGCTTGTTGGAGCCAATATGTTCGAACTGGACTGCTTGCTTGAGGCGATAGCCCGGCACATAGCTTTGAACCTCTGCGACCATCGCTTCGACCGATTGACGTATCGCCTCCCGGTCAGCTTCGTCACACAGACAGTAGACCGTATCGCGCATGATAAGCGGAGGCTCGGCTGGGTTCAGGATGATGATCGCCTTGCCGCGGCTGGCACCGCCGACATCCATGATCGCCTGAGACGTCGTCTCCGTAAACTCATCGATATTGGCACGTGTGCCGGGCCCCGCGCTCTTAGAACTGATCGAGGCAACGATTTCGCCATAATGAACCTTGGAGACGCGGTTCACTGCATGGACGATCGGGATCGTCGCCTGACCGCCACAGGTCACCATGTTGACATTCTTGGCATCCAGGCAACTTTCACCATTCACGGGCGGGATCACATAAGGCCCGATCGCGGCCGGGGTCAGATCGACCATGCGTTTGCCGGCGGCCCGCACAAGCTCGTTATTGCGCTTGTGTGCGCCGGCGCTGGTTGCATCAAAGACAATGCCGATGTCCTTGAACTCGGGCATGGCAATCAGCCCGTCGATCCCCTCATGCGTTGTTGCAACGCCCATACGTTTGGCGCGCGCCAGACCATCGGAGGTGGGGTCGATGCCGACCATCACGCCCATTTCAAGTGTTTCGGACAGGCGCATGATCTTAATCATCAGATCGGTCCCAATATTGCCGGACCCGATGATCGCAACTTTGGTCTTGGCCATGATCAGCCCTTCGTAAAGGTGAAGGAACAGGAGCCGATGCCACGAACATCGGCTACCACATGATCGCCCACCTTGAGCGCAACCATCGGTCCCAAAGCGCCCGCCAACAGGATATCGCCCGCCTTTAATGGTTCCCCCCGTTCTGCCAGCGTGCAGGCAAGCCAGGCAGCGGCATTCAGCGGATTGCCGAGCGCGGCCGAGCCGATGCCCGTCGAGACGGTTTCGCCATTGATCGTCATGACCATCGGCGCGCCTTCCAGATCGAGCCCGGCGAGCGGTTGACCACCCCCTGCCAGCACGAAAAAGGCCGAGGAGCCATTATCGGCAACCGTATCGGCAAAAGTGATCTTCCAATCGGCGATGCGGCTGTCGACAATCTCGATCGCGGCATGCACGCTGGCAACAGCCACAGCAACTTCGTCCGGCGTGGTCTTGGGCGACGGCAGGTCCGCCCCCAACACGAATGCAATCTCAGCTTCCGCCTTCGCCTGCAAGCAGCGCGAGGGATCGAGATGTCCGCCATCGGTGATCTGCATATCTTCGAACAACACGCCAAAATCGGGCTGGTCCACGCCCAGCTGCAACTGCACCGCCTTTGCGGTCAGCCCCGCCTTACGGCCGACGATCCGGCGGCCTTCGGACTCCCAGAACCGCGTGTTGATCTCTTGCACCGCATAGGCGCCCGCAGAATCGGTTGGGGCAAGGTAGTCGCGCAACGGCATAATTGCGCCACCCCTATAGGCAGCGCGCAGCTGCTTGGCGGCATCGGCTAGATTTATGGATGTCATATTAATCTTTCGTCAGTGAATAAGGAGTTTCAAACTGCGGCGAAAACGCGTTGATGCTGCCCGCCAAGGCCGTCGATCGAAAGTGAGATTAAATCGCCTGATTTTAGAAAAATCGGATGTGGTTTCTTGGCGCCGCCCACGCCAGCCGGCGTGCCGGTGGCAATGAGGTCGCCGGGCAAAAGGGTGCAGAAGCGGCTGACATAGGCGACAAGCTCGGCGATGCCGAAGATCATGTTGTCGGTTGTTCCGTCCTGCATGGTCGTACCATTGACGCTTAGATGCATGCGCAGGCCCTTGGCGTCCCCAAGCTCATCGCGGGTCACAAGCCAGGGGCCGACGGGACCGAAGCCATCATGCCCCTTGCCCTTGTCCCAGCTTCCGCCACGATGGTGTTGATCGAACCGTTCTGACAAATCGTTGATGAGGACATAGCCCGCAACATGGTCGAGTGCATTGGCGGCCTCGACATATCGAGCTGGCTTTCCAATCACTACTCCAAGCTCAATTTCCCAATCCGAATGTTCTGATCCTCTGGGCAAGGGAACATCGTCATTCGGTCCAGCAAGGCAGCTAATCGCTTTCGAAAAAAGAATTGGCTCGCTTGGGATGGGCAAGTTGCTCTCCAACGCGTGATCTTTGTAATTGAGGCCAATGGCAAGAAACTTGCCGATGCCTGAATAGGGAATACCTAGGCGCACGCCGGCAGGCGCGACCGGCAACGAGTAGGGATCAACGCTTGCTAGTCGATCGAGCGCAGCGATGGTGATGTCGGGTACAAGCGCACTCGCATCGCGGAGATTGCCTTCAGCATCTACCAGTGCCGGGCGTTCCGCGCCGGGCGGGCCAAATCGTGCGAGTTTCATTTGGATTGTCCTTCAAGGGCTGAAAGAGCATCAGTGAGCAGGGGAAGAAAGGTGGCCGCATCCCCTGCGATGCCAGCTTCCGCAAACTTGAATATCGGGGCTTCTCGGTCTGAATTCAGGGCAATAATCCTTGCACGCGCCCCTACGCCAGCGAAGTGCTGGGGCGTGCCGGACATACCCACAGCAAAATAAATCTCTGGGTTGACGAACTTTCCTGACTGCCCAACTTGCCGCGACACAGGCGCAAGTCCTAGGTCAACGGCCGGGAGACTTGCGCCCACGGCACCACCCAATTGTCGAGCAATATTGTCGAGATGTGCAAAGCACACCTCGTCTAAACCCCTTCCCCCGCCAATAACGATACGGGCACTCCCCAGATTACCCCCTTGATCTGGCAAAGGGCCAAACGTCAGCAACAAGCGCGGATCTGGCGCACCAAGCGATAGGCTTCCTGTGCAAAATTGGGACTCAAGGGATGTTGCGACCGCCAAACCAGGTGCCACGCGCAATTCGAGAGAAAGGTGTCCGCCATGGCTGCTGCGCGTGGCGATAAGATCACCACCATCAACTGTTAGACCGGTAATCCGGCCCAAGGCGACAGCACCCGTTTGTACGGAATAGCGACCCGCCAGTTCCTCGCCCACGCTATTTGCTGGAAAGACCAGCAAAGTCGCCGCAGCTAATTTTGGCAAAGGTGTTGGGAGTATGCCGTCGCATTGGACGGACAGGATCTGCCAATTGCTCATCCTCTTGCTTCCCAAAGGAGAGAGGCCAGCATCTGTGCCTGCTTTGCGGGCTCCCCCGCCAGCATTTTGCAATGGGTTTGGCTACGAGCAGAGGTGCGCGGTGTGGCGTTCGTCAGCGTCAGTTCGGTTGTTAGCGCCGTTGGGCAGGGGTGAGCACCAATTTCGGCATTACGCGCCATCATGACGTTCTTCATAAGCGGCTTACGCAGTCGCGTCCGCCGATCGTTTGTTGCGCTTACAAGGGTTGGCCCCTTCAGCGTATAGGTTTCGGTGCGCATGTCCCCCTCTCTCGAAAAGCGCAGAGTCGATCCCGGTTCAATCGTCTGGGCACGTGAGAAAAAGGGAAGGTCAACCATGCCGGCCAAGGCTGAGGGGATAAGCCCGTCGTCATAGTCGCCAAACTCACGACCGATGAGGATGACATCAGCTGACGCGCACAAGGGGGCAAGGGCGCGCGCGGTTGCCAGTTGGTCCCATTGCCGGTCCAGATCGATAGTGGCGACGTCTGATATGTTTAGCGCCATCGCGCTTCTGGCAAGCTTTATCCCTGCTGCGCATCCTAAAACCCGAACGGCTATCTTGGTCTCAGGGTCAGCATCTCGCACGCGCAGCGCCATTTCTAAGGCAGCTTCATCAAAAGGGCTCATGATCTGATGATCGCTGGGCGGGGGAGCGTCCTTCCCGATGGGTGCCACTGGCCATTTAGGATCGTGAACGCCAGCAATCAGAACTAGGATATTCACGATACTGCCGCCTGGGCACCGGCGATCCGGCCAAAGACGACGGCCTTACCGAGCGCTGAACCTGTCATATAGGCTGCCCCATGAAAGCCGCCTGTCACCTCACCTGCTGCGAAAAGGCCTTTGATCGGGCTGCCATCTGGTCTGAGCACACGGGTGTCACAATCAATTCTCAGGCCGCAATAAGTGCCAAAGACGACCGCTGTAGATGGATAAGCATAAAAGGGACCAGCCTCGATCTTACACAATTGACCGTGCGTATGGACGAGGTGTGTTCGACCAAATTCCGGGTCCTGCCCGGTCTCGACATAGCTGTTATATCGGCGGACCGTCTCAACGAGTACATCTGCTTCGATTTCAATTTGCCGGGCAAGATCCTCGAGTGTTTCCCCGACATAGAACAGACCCTCTTCGAGACGCCGTCCGAAATCAAGGATACGGACCCGGTCATCGCCGGTGTCGAAAATGCCCTGATCGAGGATTTGGTAGCCCGTGTGCCAAGGCTGGGCCATAACTGCATCGCCGAGCAGTTTGTAGGAGATGCTTTCGTTCACAAAGCGCTGGCCGTCCTGATTAACCGCGATCGCCCCTTTGTAGACCGCCTGCAGGCTGTGATCGTTGGTTTCATCCGTCGGGTGTTTTCCGAACGTGCCCTTGATATGCGTCATATCGCACAGATCGGCGCCCAGTTCGGTCCCCATACGAAGTCCATCGCCCTGCGATCCGGCACCGGCCACAAAAACGGCTTCGAGGTATTGCGGCGCATAGCGCTCAATCAGCTCGGGGTTTTTCGCGAAGCCACCGCTTGCCAGAATGACGGCTTTGGTCGCGCTGACCAGCTTATCATCCTCCAGTCGGACGCCGGTGACACCTCCGCTCTCGTCGATCATTAGGCCTGCCACCGGCTCCTGAGCCTGATAGGTGACACGCCCGGTGGCGAGGGCAGCCGCTTTTAGCATGCGCACCATGTCGGCGGGGTCAACTGTATGTACGCGCGGCACCGACTGGCCCGACGCCGTTTCAATGACTGGACTGAACCGGACACCTGCCCCTTTCAACCAATCATAGGTGGCAAGCTGCGCGTCGCAATAAGTCTGCACAAGCGCCGGGTCATTTTCATGATGGCCGACCTCGATAAGATCCCGAAATAATTGTTCCGGGCTGTCGGACACGCCATTCTGCGCCTGCAGGTCTGTTCCTGCAAAGGCAAGGCAGCCGCCACTAAGCGCCGAGGAGCCACCAGATTCCGGCAATTTCTCAAACAACGCCACTGAGGCAGGGGACTGTGCCGCCGCAAGCGCCGCCGACCAGCCGGCAGCCCCGCCGCCAACAATAACAACATCAACAGCTTCCAAGGTCATCGTGGATTCAGTCCATAGAAATCGAGAATTTCATCACGCCGCTGGCTATCCACAACTGCGCCGAAATATCCTGTTCGAGCGGCTTCTTCGCCCGCACGACGGGCATCCACAGCGTGCTCTGCCGCGCGGACCCAGGCCCCCAGAGAGTCGACGACGGTAACCCCATCCACGTCGTTCACGCCGTTCATCGCGAGCAGAACATTGAGGGGCGCTTCGCCAGGCACGATCGCCTCCGCGCCACGTTCTATCAGCGACCGGGCGGCTGTTCGGAAACGGTCGATCAACGGCCCGGGTTGGTGAAAGCCCGCAAGCACATCCGTGAAGCGAAAGCCGACATCATTCGCGCCAACCAGCCGACAGCCCAGACCGTGTCGACGGACATTGTCGCGGAAAAGTTCCGCGAGTTCAGGGATGAACACTAGCGCACCAAATTTCCGTCCGTCTGATATGGCGGCACGGGCCGCGCATTCGCCGTAGCCAATCACCGGAATAGAGACGAGCGTCCGGATGTCATGCAGCCCAGGCTCCGGCAAGGTGCTGAGCGCATATGCATCATAGCCTTCGCGTTCCGCCTGCACGGCGCCTTGCATGAACTGTAACGCGTGCAGAAACTGGAGCCCGGCATGTTTGATATCGTCACCCGGATAATTGGTGCGATAGGTGCCCGGCCGCATGCCGTGCATATCGATTACGGTATCCGGCCGCGAAACGCGCCGGAAATGTGCCCTCAGCGCCTCGTCATAAGCGGCGAGGTCGCTGAGAACTGTAAAGCTCTGATGCCATATGCGAATGGACATGGGTCAGACCTACTGTGGCTTTCCATAGAGCAAGGGCGGCAGTTCTCCGCTGAGCAGATAGCCGCCCAGCGCGCCGGCATTGTTATCGGCATCTTGGGTGATGTGGTTAGCCGCGGCCAGCACGTCGCGCAGATAGCGCTGGATTGGGTTCTTCTTGTAAAGGCCGCGTGCGCCGGTGCACTTATAGATGGTCAGGACGGCTTCTTCGCATTCCCGGCCGATCCGCGCCATGTCGAGCATGTAATGGATCCGGTCTTCGGTGGAGACAAGTTCACGCCGCTCCACGATTTCCGTGCAATGCGCCATCATCTGTTCCATGCGCGCGCGGCACGAGCGGACCTTCGTCACGGCATTGGCCAGCCGGTCCTTCACATACGGGCTGAGCCGCGTCGCTGCGCCGCTGCCATTGTCAACGCGGACCTGCATTTGCTCAATAAAGACGTCGATCGCACCTTGCGCAAAGCCGATGATGACCGACGACACCGATGAGTAGAACACCATTGCGAACGGGAACAGATAATTGGTACCACGATCATCGAGCTTGTAATCGATCATCGAATGAGCGCGGTGATCGGGGATGAACGCGTCATTGATGCGCAGGCTGTTGGATCCCGTCCCAGACAGACCGAACGTGGTCCAATCGTCGATGATCTCATAGTCTTCGCGCTTTACCAGCAGAGCATGACGATCAACCGGAATGCCCTGCGCGTTCTTTTCCAGCGCGCCAATAAAGCACCAGTCGCCATGGGCGCCGCCGCTTGACGTCGGCCATTGACCCTTCAGGCGCCAACCGCCTTCCACCTTGGTGAGTTCTCCCATGGGCGGATAGGAAGAAGCGATGATGGCCTCGTCATCTTCCCCCCACACGTCCTCGGCGGCGCGGGGGTCCATCAGGCCGAACTCCCAGTTGTGAACGCCGAGGATCATCATGACCCAGGCGCTGGCGCAGCAGCCCCGACCCAGTTCTCCGAGGACGCGCATGAAAACGATCGGGTTCATTTCCCAGCCGCCATAGGCTTTGGGCTGAAGGATGCGGAAAAAGCCGGCTTCCTTGAACATCTCGATCACGTCGTGCGGCACCTGTCGGGCCGCTTCAATTTCGTCTGCGCGGGCGCGCAGGCCCGGCACCATAGCCGCCGCGCGGTCAACCAATTCGTCGCTTGTCGGTATGGTTTCAAAGGGTCGTTCGATGACTGCAGTTTTCATGACGAATTTCCTCTCGCTTTTTTAATTCAATGGGTTGGATGTTCCGGCATAAATGTGCCGTTGAAGTAGATGAGCGGTTCCCCCACGTCGTCGCGCAGGAAAATGTCGCGGACGTCGCAGAGGAAAATGTCGTGCGTGCTTGCGGCCACGCGTTCGGCAACGATGCAGTCAAAGCTGACCAACGCGTTGGTCAGCAGGGGCGCCCCTGAAGCGGCGGTCAGCCAACTGCCTTGCGCGAATTTTTCGGCGGCCGGGATGCCTGTCGCAAATAGCTTGGCGAGGTGAAGCGCGTCGTCGCCCAGAACGTTGACACCAATCGCCTCTGACTGGCTGATGATATTGTGCACCCAGGTTGATCGGTTGATGCAAACCAATAAGCGGGCGGGCTCCGCCGTAACGGATGTGACTGCTGTCGCTGTCATGCCTGCCCAGCCTGCGCTGCCCTGCCCCGGTGCAACCGATGTGATGAGGGTACAGGCGCCTGCAAGCCGACGCATGCCCTGCCGGAACAGGTCGGGTGATGGGCAGGCCGCCTCAGACGCGACTTTTTGGCGCGGCGTGGCTGTCAGCGTTGCGGACATGTTAATCCACCATCGCCATTTTGCGGGTATGGCCCCAGTCCGACAACACATCGTAAAGCTGCGGTTCCCAGGTCGCCTCATCGATGACCACGCCGCCATGGCCCAGTTCGAGCCCAAATCCCGACGGCGTGCGCATATAAAAGCTGAACATCTGGTCATTGGGATGATGTCCGAGTTCCAGCACAATCGGCACGTTCGCCTTCTTCGCGCGGTCACACGCCAGACCCACATCGTTCATGTCGCGATATTCGAGCATGAGATGGTTGAGCCGTTTCGGCGAGGGAAACGCGCCGGTCGCGAGCGAATGATGGCGGCCGGTCGCGCTGTGGAAGAAGGTCGCATCCGCATAGATGCCCGGCGCCATTTCCTGACGGATCCGGTCACTGTAGCGCAGGCCAAGCACGTCGGTGTACCAGCGCACACCTTCGTCATAATCCTTGGAGACGGGGAGGATATGGCCAATGCCGAGCTCGTCTGTCACGAAACCGTCGCCCCGCAAGATGGACGAAAGAGACCCGCCATCATTCTGAAGACCTGTCCGGCCCGCAAAAAATTCGTGGCGGAAGCCGTTGGGATCTTCGATGCTGAAAAGCCGCTTGACGCAGCGGGCTTCGGCGAAGCCGATCGGCTCTTCGCGAACCGCCACATCTTTTGAGCGAAGCCGCGCGATAAATGCGTCCAGCTCCGCATCGGACGACAGATCCCAGCCGGCATGGGTCAGATCGTCATCGCTGCCCTGTTCGATCAACAGGCGCCAAGGGTGATTATCCAGCCGGAGGCCAAGCGCGCCATTAGCGGCTTCGGTTGTCCCCATGCCAACGATCTCGGTTGCGAAGGAACGCCATGCCGGGAGATCGCTCGCACCGATCACCACATAAGCGAGATTTTGAACTTCAGACATAGCTCTCTCCCCAGCATCACGATTCGTGATTAGGGGGAGACAGCTAACCCAACTGCGCCTATTGCCGTATACGATATATTTGGATAATCACTATTGTGAATAGCGATAGGGACTTTCGGATGCAGCTTCGGGATTTTGATGTCAACTTGCTGGTAACGCTGGAGGCGATCTGGACTACCCGCAACGTATCCAACGCAGCGAAGACCCTAAACCTTGCCCAATCAACGGTCAGTGCCGCGCTCAATCGTTTGCGGCTCGCGCTCGGTGATGAGCTTTTCACATGGTCCGGAAGCGAGATGGTGCCGACGCCGCTGGCGGAGCAGATCATGCCTGATGTCGCAGAATTGCTCAGTGGCGTGCGGACCGTCCTCAGCAAGTCCTTAGGCAAGATCGAGACGGTTGAACGCCGCCTTGTTATCGCGACGGCGGACTATATCGCCGCGCTTTTCGGTGCACCGCTGCTCGCGCGCGCGGCGGCAGACGCGCCGCAATTATCCTTCGACTTTATCGATATGAGGCCGCAATTTCTTAACCGCGCTGCGCGGCCGGATATCGACCTGTTCGTCATTCCAGCCAATGCGCTCAGAACTTCCGGAATGGAAAAGACCGTGCTCTACAAAGATACCTATGTCTGTATCGGGGCGGCGGATAACGAGGCGCTCTATGAAGGCATGGGGGCGGACGAATTTCTTGCCCTGCGGCATATCGGCTATTCTGCCTTGCCTCGCATTGCGTTCAACCACGAGATGATGTTGTGGGACGACCTTGGCAAGCAGGCCAATTTGCGGCTGACAATGGGCAATTATCTTATTTTTGCGCGCATCGTAGCTGCCAGCAACGCAGTCGCCATCCTTCCCAAACGCCTTGCCAGCACGCTGACGGGCGAGTGGAAGCTGAAATGGATCACGCCCCCCTTGCCAACCCCTGAATTGGAAATCGCCGCCATCTGGCGGCCAGATCAAGCCAAGGATATTGCCTTGACTTGGCTGCTGGAGACCTTGACGTCGATCTCCAGCACCTGAGGTCAAGCGTTAGGCCGCCGCCGCGTTTCTGCCTGCAATACGACCAAAGACGGAACCGCTGGTGAGGCCTGCGCCGCCGGGATAGCGATCATAATATAGCCCGCCGACCAGTTCTCCTGCGGCGAATAGGCCCTTAATTGGAGTGCCCTCTTCATTCTGGACGCGGGCCTCTTCGTCGATTGCCAGGCCCCCATAGGTCAATGTGATCCCGCACGTAACCTGATAGGCGACAAAGGGCGGCTGCGTCAGGGCCCGCGCCCAATTGGATTTGTTAATGTCGAGGCCCTGTGTGGCCCGACCATCCAGTACTGCAGGATTGAAGGGCGTGCTTTTATCCACCGCGGCGTTGAAATCATAGATGGTAGCCAGAAACGCCTCTTGATCAATTCCTTCTAGCTTGCTCGCCAGAGCTTCGAGAGTGTCTGCTTCGAAGCGAGCGGCTCTGGGGGTTCGATATTCGTCTGGCAGAATGGGCACGGACTGGGCATCAAAGACCTGCCAGCCAGTTCCGCCGGGTTGGTTTAAGATGGCGGCCCCCATTTTCGAGTATGTATAGTTCCTGAAATCCGACCCTTCGTCGAAGAAGCGCTGCCCCTTCATGTTCACGACGACACCCAGCGTGAAATAGTTTTTTTGTTGGTTTAGAACGGCGAGGTTCCCGAAGTCATCCGCATTGGCGTCGAAGAAAACGCTGTGACAGCCGGACCAATTGCCATGCGCGCGAGCGCCAATATCAAGTGCTGCTTGAATGACATTCCCCGTATTATATCGTGATCCCCGCACCTTGGCCAAATCCCAGCCCGCGCCTAAATAACGAACACGCGCTTCGGTATTGGCGTGATAGCCGCCCGCGGCGAGGATAACGCTGTCCGTCCTGAGTTCTTCACCATTTACGATAACGCCGCTTACCGAGTGGCGATTGCCGATAATTGCTTCAACCTTGCTCTCATATCGGATCTCGACGCCTAATGCTTCAGCGCGCCGAAACAGGGCCTCGACCAGCCCCAAGCCACCGCCTGCAGTCTCGATTGTGAGCCCGCCCCAGAAGATATTGCGTCCCTCAACTTTAAAGGATTGGCGACCAAATGCAGGGAGGAAGCGGACGCCTTGGCCGCGCATCCACAAAAGCGTCGAAAGGCTCTGGTCGACAAGCAAGTCAATGAGGATAGGGTCCGCGCGATACCCGCTCAGGCGACACAGATCGAGGTAGAAGGTCTCGGCGTCATATTGCCCGAAATCGCACGTTTCCATTTCCGTTTCCGAGAGATCGGGCACCAGTCGCGCAATGTCCTCTGCTCCCCGATAGACTGTTCGGAAGCACCCACCGGTAAAGGCAGAGTTGCCACCCCGCGCCTCCTGAGGTGCGCGTTCCAGCATGACAACGCTGGCCCCGTTTTCTGCGGCAGAGATGGCCGCGCATAGGGCTGCATTGCCCGCGCCGACAACGACAACTCTTTGTTTCTCTGTGACCAAGGTATCATCCTTATCGATAATGACTATTGAAATTTATCGCTTCGTTCAATGATGGCGATGATTTAGCCACTGCGTCAAGGGTGAATAAGATGACTGGCAGTTGCCCCATCGGGTTGCCATTCGTGATAAGGGAGAGAGAGCATGAAAACTTTGCACCTGAAGAAAGGTATCGCGTCCTGGTTGGCTATTGCGGCGTGCATCGCGCCTGCAACTGTTTTTGCGCAGACTGCTGACGAGCAACCTCAAAACGGCGAAATTATTGTTACCGCGACCAAGCGAGCGGAATCTGTCAACGACGTTCCGATGTCGATTACGGCTGCGGCGGGCGCTGATCTTGTGGCGGCGGGAATTCGCAGCGCAGATGATCTCGGTAAGATCGTGCCGGGCTTCACCTTCACCCAATCGGCCTACAGTACGCCGGTCTATTCGCTGCGTGGCGTCGGCTTCTACAATTATGATATCGCGTCGACACCGACCGTGACTGTTTATCAGGACGAAGCGCCGCTTGCCTTTTCCGCGATGTCGCGAGGTGCAAGCTTTGATCTTGAGCGCGTTGAAGTCCTGAAGGGGCCGCAAGGCTTACTGTTCGGGTCGAACTCGACCGGCGGAGCGGTTAACTATATTGCAGCGCGCCCGACCGACACGCTCAAGGCTGGCATGGATGCAGGCTATGGTCGTTTCAACGCTTGGGAATTGGGCGGCTTTGTCTCGGGCCCGATCGCAGATGGCGTGGGTGTTCGTTTGGCAGCGCGCCATGAAGGTTCAGGCGACTGGCAGCGGAGCACCACCCGGCCGGAAGACGGCAACGGCAAGCGCAACTTTACCCAAATGCGGGCCTTGGTTGACATTGCTTCAGGGGATCGCCTGACTGCGAAATTTGGCCTGACTGCCTTTTGGGATAAGTCCGATGTACAGGCGGCCCAATTGCATCAAGTCACGCCGTTGATCCTCCCTGCGATCGATCCGCGCCTTCTGACTTTCCCTTTGGCGTCCGGGTCTCGCGACGCCGATTGGACAGCGGGCTTTGGGCCGAAGCGCGATGATCGTCTTGTTCATGCCACAGCTCGGCTTGATTATGAAGCGTCGGATGCTGTGACCCTGACGTCGCTGACTTCTTATGGCGACTATCAGCAAGATGACCGGGTCGATCCGGATGCCACGGGCCTCCAGATTGTCGATACGATTGACCGCGGTTCGATCAAGGCGCTGTTCCAAGAGGTGCGCCTGTCCGGCGAATTCGGGAATGGGAGCCGCTGGATCGTGGGTGCCAATTATGAGGATAACAAGGTTCAGGAAACGCAGACACTCACCTCTACGTCTGGCAGTGGTTTCCGAGCCTTCAATCTTTTCTTTGGCGCGCCAATTCCGGACGCGATCGACATCTCGTCGACCCAGAAATTCCGCAATGTTTCGGCCTTCACAAACCTTGACTATGCGCTCAACGATCAGGTCAAGCTGCATGCCGGTGTCCGCTACACCGATACGCGCGACAAGTTTACCGGCTGCACAGGCAATTCGGCCAATGGCGCTCTGGGGCTCATCTTGCAGATCCCCGGTAACCCTGAATGCACCCAGTTCAACGGGCCTGTTGCTGGGGCTCCGACTTTCAGCACGCTTAAGGAAGACAATCTTTCGTGGCGGGTAGGGGTTGACTTCACACCTAATAGCGAAACACTGATTTACGCAAACGTAAGTCGCGGCTTTAAGGTCGGGGCCTTCCCCCTCATCCCAGCTGTATTATCGTTCCAATATGATCCGGCGACCCAAGAAAAGCTGACAGCCTATGAAGCTGGCCTCAAGCTGTCGCCTCGGCGCGGCGTGCAGATCAACGGTGCTGTCTTCTATTATGACTATGCCGACAAGCAGGTGTTGGGCAGTGATAATGTGCCGCCCTTTGGCACGCTCAACCGCCTTGTGAATATTCCCAAGTCGAAAGTTTCAGGTGCTGAGGCGCAACTAATCCTGCGTCCGGTAGAAGGGCTCACGCTGAATGGCGGATTGACCTATGTCCATAGCCGGATCGGCAACTTCACCAATATTGATCCCTTGGGTGCTTCTCGCAATTTCAAGGGCGAAGCTTTCCCCAACACGCCCAAATGGCAGGGCTCGATCGCAGCCGATTACAGCTTCCCGCTTTCGGCTAGCCTGAACGGCTTCGTCGGCGCCAATGCCACCCTCCGCAGCAAGACCAATGGCGGGCTCGGCGAGAACGAAGTGTTGAAGATTGACGGCTATACGCTGGTTGATCTTCGGGCTGGCATTTCGTCGTCGGATGACCGTTGGCGGTTCAGTGTCTGGGGCCGCAACGTGTTTGACAAATATTATTGGACGAACGCTTATCGAATTGCAGACGTTTCCGCGCGGTTTGCAGGCATGCCTGCGACCTTCGGTGCGACGCTTTCCTTTCGCTATTAATTAGTCGTTTCCTCTCAATTCTCTCCCAGTGGCGCGGCGGCCTTCCGTCGCCGCGCCAATCCTTTTGCCCAATTGGAGTATGTTTATGACGTCCGCCTTGCTCTTGCTCGATCTTCAAAATGAGATGGTAGACCCCAAGGGTAAGGTAGGTGCTCACGGCCTTGCCAAAATCGTTGAAGAGCGCGGCGTACTGACCAATGCCAAGCGGTGCCTTGATGCCGCACGCGCAGCCGGCATGGCTGTGGTGCATGTCCGGCTTGGCTTCCGGCCTGATTATGTGGACTGTCTTAGTGTGGCTGCGCGGATAACCGGCCTCAAGAATAATCGCGCGGCGATCCTCGGTGAGTTTGGGGCCGAGTTTCACCCGCTGGTCGCGCCAATTGAGGGCGAACTCGTGGTAACCAAACAGTGCGTCAATCCGTTTTTCAATACCGGCCTGATGACCTGGCTTATGCAGCACGGTATCAAGACGCTTTATCTAGGCGGCGTCGCGACCCATTTGGTTGTCGAGAGCACGGCGCGTTTTGCGGACGATGCGGGTTTTGCCCCCATTATCATCGAAGATGTGTGTGCTGCGCCCAATCCTGCTCTACACGATCATTTCATCACCATGATCGCCCCGGCGGTCGGCATCGTCACGACGACCGATGCTTTTGTGACCGAGGCGGGGCAGGCCTGACATGTCGCTGCGGGAGATCGTTGCACGCCGACGGGCGGTTCTCGCACCGGGGGCTGCTAACGCCCTTTTTGCCCGGATCATCGAGGATCTGGGCTTTGAATGCGTTTATGTCACGGGGGCCGGGATAGCGAACATGGCGCTGGGCGCGCCGGATATAGGCCTGACATCGCTCGATAATGTTGCCCAGACCGTGGCGCATATGGCGGACGCGGTCGCGTTGCCCTTGGTTGTCGATGCGGACACCGGCTTTGGCAATGGCGTCAACACCTGGCGGACTATGAAGGTACTGGAACGCGCAGGCGCGTCTGCCATCCAATTGGAGGACCAAGAGTTTCCGAAGCGTTGCGGCCATTTCAATGGCAAGGGCGTCGTCCCACTTCACGATATGGTGCCCAAGGTGAAAGCGGCTGCCGATGCGCGCACCAAGGATACGTTGATCATTGCGCGCACCGATGCGCTGGCGGTGGAGGGCCTTTCCGCTGCGCTTGATCGGGCGCAAGCGTTTATCGAAGCCGGAGCAGACATGACTTTTGTCGAGGCCCCGCGCGATGCTGTACAAATGCGCCAGATCGCGAAGCTTAGCGTCCCGCAGGTTGCGAACATCGTTCACGGCGGCAAGACCCCGCCGCTCCCGCAGGCAGAGCTTGCCGATATGGGGTTTGGGATCGTCCTTTACGCCAATGCTGCGCTGCAAGCAGCCGTGCGGGCCTCGGCAGAGGTGCTGGGCTCGCTCAAGGAAACCGGTTCTCTTGATGCCGTTAAGGATCGCCTGGCAAGCTTCGAGGAACGTCAGGCCGCGGTCGCTAAGCCCCATTGGGATGCGCTTGAACAAATTTATCGGAGCAAGTGAGAAGCGGATGCATATTGTTGTTGTCGGAAGCGGGATTGCGGGGCTTAGCGCTGCCGTTAGCGCCGCGCAGGCGGGGGGCCGCGTTACCCTTGTTGAGCGCGCGTCAGAGGGTGAGCATGGCGGCAATACGCGCTACACCGAAGCCTATTTGCGCATGAAGTCGATGGATGAGGTGGCGGACGATTTTGTCGATCACTTCATGGCCAATGCGGGCGGGTATACGGACCCCAGCATCGTTCAGGAAATGGTGCGAGCCCATGACGATTGGTCACCTTTGGCGCGCAGCCAGTCCACTGTGGACCCCGACGTCTTGTCTGCCTTTGTGGAACATGCCGGTCCAACGCTCCGCTGGCTGGAAAAAACGGGTTTAAAGTTCGACTTTCTCCCGACCGCCTTCATCACAACGACAACAACCCGTTTACTCCCTGTTGGGGGCGGCTGGGCAATGGTTGAGACATTGACCGGCGCAGCGCGTGAAGCGGGCGTGGACTTTCGGTTTGAAACAACAGCGCGCAATTTGGTCATCGATGCGGGACGTGTTGTGGGCCTTGATACCTCGCGCGGATCAATCGCGTGCGATGCGGTTATCCTTGCCTGTGGCGGGTTTGAAGGCAACCCAGAAATGCTCGCCCAATATGTGGGCGCCGACGCAATCAATCTGCGACCTGTTGCACGTGGTGGCCATTATAATAAAGGTGAAGGCATCCGCATGGCGCTGGCGATCGGGGCTGCGCCCAACGGCGATTTTGGCAGCTACCATGCCGAGCCGATCGACCCACGTTCCGGCGTCGCCGAGCCCGCCATATTCACTTTTCCATATGGCGTGTTGGTCAATAAGGCTGGGCAGCGTTTTACAGATGAGGCACCGGGAACCGTCGATGCGCATTATGAAAATGTAACGCGCCGAATTTATGAACAGCGCGACGGCTTGGCCTGGATGATCGTTGATGCCGGGCTGGACGATGTGCCCAATTGGCAAAAGGGCAGTCGCACGGACCAGCCGCCGGTCGAGGCCGAGACACTCTTCGAACTCGCTGGCAAGATCGGTGTGCCCGCGGATGTTTTGGAAGAAACAATTGGGACGTTCAATGCAGCCTGTGGCGCCGGCCAATTTGATCCTTTGCGCGCGGATGGACTGTCCACCAAGGGTCTCATGCCGTCGAAGTCGAACTGGGCACGGCCGATTGAGCGCGGACCTTTCCGCGCCTGGCCAGTCATCTCCGCCAATGTCTTCACATTTGGCGGCTTAAAGGCGGACCGCCATGCCCGCGTGCTTAATCAGGATGGCCTGCCCATTGCCGGGCTCTATGCCGCGGGCGAAACCATGGGCATTTATTACCGCACCTATACCGGATCGACATCGGTATTGCGGGGAGCCGTTTTTGGCCGCCAAGCAGCTCTGCACGCCTGTGGGGTGGCTGCGTGACGCGCTTCGCCCTTGACGGCCTGGTCACGCTCATCACGGGCGGCGGCGGCATGATAGGGCAGGCCGTGGCGAAGCGCTTTGCGGCGGGCGGCGCGCAGCTCGCTTTGGCGGACCTTGCGGCGCCGCCTGTCATTGGCACGGATGGTATGAGCTATGCGACCGACTTGTCAGATCCTGAATCGATTGCGTCGCTGGTGGACGCGGTGCTCGCTCGCTTTGGTCGAATTGATTGCCTCGTCACCGCGGCGGGCGTCACGTCCTTGGGCGCTTTTGAGACCTTGTCGCTCGAGGAATGGGACCGTGTGCACGCGATCAATCTGCGCGGCGTCTTTCTCTCCAATCAGGCTGTGATTGGACCGATGAAGCAGCAAGGCTCCGGCAGGATTGTCAATATTGGTTCTGTTCTCGGCAAAAACGGGGGTAACCCGAGACCCTGGATGGACCCAACGGAGCAAGAGCGCGCCGGCAACGCTGCCTATGGCGCTGCAAAGGCCGGCGTCCATGCGTTAACGCTTTACCTCGCCAAAGAAGTCGCCGTTCACGGAATCACGGCAAATGTTGTCGCGCCCGGGCCGATTGCGAGCCCGATGACGACCAGCTTTCCAGAGGCCCTTGTCCAGCAGATCCCCGCAGGACGGCTGGGGCAGCCAGATGAGGTTGCTTCCGCCGTTGCCTGGCTGTGCACGCGCGATGCGAGCTTCGTTACGGGGGAAATTATCGACGTCAATGGCGGCCTTTGGATGGACTGAGTCACCGCAGGCCGCGGAGAAGAAAGGACGAAAAATGGCAATTACCAAAGATCAGGCAGCTCGCGACATCCAGACCAAAGACTGGAAGCTGCGTTACTATGAAGCAGGCGAAGGCCATCCGTTGATCCTGATCCACGGGAGCGGCCCCGGCGCCACTGGCTGGAGCAACTTCTCCGGCAACATCGAGACCTTAGCGAAGCATTTCCATGTCTATGCGCTGGATATGCCGGGATGGGGGGATTCGCAGGCCTGTACAAAGGAAACGCTCGATCATGTCGGGGCGACCATCCAATTCATGGACGCACTCGGGATCGACAAAGCAGCCTTGGTTGGCAACTCCATGGGCGGCATTGTGGCTTTGGCTGTCGCTGTCGATCATCCCGATCGCGTGAGCCACCTCATTACGATGGGCTCCGGTTCCAGCCCGATGCCTAAGCTCTTCAGCGCCGGCGACGGCCCAACAGAGGGTCTCAAGTATTTGCAGCAGGCCTATCGCACGCCGACGCCTGAGGCGATGATGGCGCTTGTGAACATCATGGTCTACGATAAGACTTTCGCGACACCCGAATTGTGTAAAGCCCGTTCAGACGCTGCGATGGGTCGTCCCGATCACCTTGAGAATTTCCTTGGCATGCTCGCCAAAGGCGGTCCGATAAACCGTTGGGCGCCCATGGAAAAGCTAATGCAGCTTCAAATCCCGGCACTCCTCATCCATGGTCGTGACGATCGCGTGGTGCCTTTTGAGCACTCTCTTATCCTATGCGCCCACATCCCTAACTCCCGGCTCGTCCTGCTTAATCGGTGCGGCCATTGGGCAATGATTGAGCATGCGGATGAGTTTAACCGGCTCGTGACTGATTTTGTATTGAACAATTAGGAAGTTGGTGAGGGCGGCGGCCTTGCGGCTTCCGCCCTCTTTTACATTGTACGGAATGTCCGTCTCATTTTTCGGGGACACGCAATGACTCAAACAGAAGTTGTTTCAGATGCGCAATTGGATGATCCGACTGTCACCAAACGGGCAGACAGCGCTTGTGCCGCGGGGGCGGTATTTGAAGTCATCGTTGATCAGCAGGGCGTGCCGCTCAGTTTGAATAAGGCTTACCCTCATGCACCAAAATGGGTTCGCAGATTGGCTGACCTATTTGCGGGAGAGAGATAACAGCTTCTCGATGCCGTTTGACGCAAATGATCCCCATGCGACATCCTAGACAAGATCAAAGCCAAGACGACGACGCTGGTTATCGTGTTGACGGTGGGCGGCAGTGCGCTGCCTTTGGGCAGTAGATCTCAACACAAAAACTATTCGCATCTTCATTCCGCATGGAGCGCCAAACAGTTTCGAAACCCAAATCTCATCAGCATGCTATGTGCGGATTCTCCGGAGGCTCGTTTCCGTTAGAATCTCAAGCGGTGCACTACAGTGCCCTAACTCAGTGTTATCCGGCTCGAAGTCTCGGGCAGTAAGATTGAGATGATCCGTGATGTGCCTGGTAACGGTTTTTCACCTCGATCAACGCCTTGATCTTTTGCGCCGACTTTGGGCTGTAAGGCTCAGCCGGATCGATAGTTTTGGGACACACGGAGCTTTAGGGAGCTTGGTTACGCCCTCGATTTGAGTTCCGCCGAACAGCTGGGAGTGATTCTTCCATTTGCAGATAGGGCGGAAGGGTCATGTAAGACGGATGACGAAACAGCTGCCTGTCCGGTTATTTAAACTGGCTTGACCAATCATGCGAACCAATATAATTGGTCGGACCACATGACGAAACTATGTCAGGGAGAGACCCATGCCTTCGAAGTTGTATTTGCTCGCCGGCCTTTCGGCTTTTGCTCTTGTGCAGCCCGCTTTTGCCCAACAGGCCGAGGGTGAGGCGGACACAGGCCTCGAAGAAATCGTGGTCACCGCGCAAAAGCGCGAACAGAACCTCCAGAATGTTCCGGTCGCCGTGACCGCGCTCGGTGCCGAGGCCATTGCGAACCAACGCATCGCAGAATTTTCTGATCTCACCCGTGCTGCGCCGTCGCTGACAATCACGCAGACAACATCGTCGCCGAACAACTCGATTATTCTGCGCGGTATTGGGACATTTGCCTTCTCGATCGGAGTCGAACCGAGCGTGGCCGTCATCATTGACGACATGCCCGTCGTCCAGCAGGCGCAGGCTTTCGACAACCTTGCCGACGTCGAGCGCATCGAAGTGCTGAAAGGCCCGCAGGGCACGCTGTTTGGTAAGAGCGCCTCCGCCGGCGTGGTGAACATTGTGACTAAGGATCCCGATGCCAACTTTTCGGGCTCTGTCACTGGGACTGTCGCGACGGATGGCGATGTCCGCCTTGAAGGCGTCGTCTCTGCGCCGCTCGGGGACAATGTCGGTGTCCGCCTGACAGGCTTCTATCACAATTTCGATGGCAACGTCCGGAACCTGGCGACCAGCACGCGCCTCAATGGGCAGGAGAGCTATGGCGCCCGTGCCAAGCTCAAGGCTGAATTGGCTGACAATCTGACCTTCACCCTTACAGGCGCCTACAGCAAGGCGACGCAAGAGGGGACGGGCACCACGCTGCGCGGTATCTTCGGCACGGGTACGCCCCGCGTTCTGGGCGCCGTGCCTTTGCTGCCGTCGCTGACGGGCATTACGCCGGGAGTTGCCAATTATAATGCCCGCGTCGATGCTTTGGGTGCAACCAAGAACGAAACGGCAAGCCTCGCCGGCAAGTTCAATCTGGATCTTGGCTTTGCCAACTTGATTTCCGTGACCGCATATCAGGACTGGAAATTCAATTTCCAGAACGATTTCGACGGCACGGACGTCAATATTCTAGGCGCGTTGACGAGTGGTGCGGTCAATGGCGGGGTCGCACAGGCCGGGCCATATCATTCGACCAACCTGACGCAGGAATTGCGGCTTGTGTCCAGCGACGGAGGCGCCCTGAAATATGTCGTGGGTGGTTTCTATTCCGACGCAAAGACCGACCGTGGCTTTGTTCGTGGCCCCGTGGTCGCTTCGGCCAACTGGAAGGCGCACAACACCAGCCAAAGCCTCGGCCTTTTTGCTCAAGTCGATTACACGCTCCCGACCGAAACGACGGTCAGCGGTGGTGTGCGCTATAATCATGAAAAGATCGGTGTGGCCTTTGACAACCTGCTCCCGACGGCGACTGCGAACACCTGTCTCGCCGGAACGGCGGCTTGCCGTGGCACCAACGCAGACAGCGTTGTGACCTGGAAGGGATCTGTCTCCCAACAGCTCGCGCGGCAGATCATGGTCTTTGGCAGCGTGGCGCGCGGCTATAAAGGATACGCTTTTGACATCGTGACCGGCTTCAACCCGGCGCGTATCAATGCAGCGCTGAACGGCACCGGTCCGGGCCTGGTCGGCGTTGGCGCGATCAAGCCCGAGCGGTCCACGTCCTACGAAGCCGGTGTGAAGAGCCGGTTCCTCGACAACCGCATCCAGTTTAACGTCATTGGTTTCTACACCAACTACAACAACTTCCAGGCGCAGTCGGCCATCCTCGTCGGTACACCGCCGGCCCCTCAATTCGTGTTGAACAATGTTGGCAAGCTGCGGACCCAGGGCGTCGAGCTCGAGTTCCAGGCCAAACCGGCTGAATGGCTGCGTCTTGATGCGGGCGCGACTTATACGGACGCTGTCATGACCAGCTTCAAGGGCGCGCAGGGCTATGCGGGCCAGACTGGGCAGGTCTTCAACGCAGGGACGGGCACGTCCGCGCTCGTTGGTTCGTGTACGGCAGCGGCGGCTGCGACCGCAGCATCTCCGCGCACGCTCTGCACGTTCCAGGACCGTTCTGGAGAGCGGCTCCCTAATTCTCCCAAGTTCAAATGGAATGTCGGGGCGACGGCCGACTTCTCGGTGTCGGATAACACTCAGGGGACGTTCATTCTTGGCTATCAGCACCAGAGCAAGGTGAACTTTGACCTGCTGGGCAACCCGCTTCTTGAGCAAAAGGCCTATGGCGTTTTGAACGGAAGCGTCGGCGTGGAGTTTGCGAACGTGAAGGTCACGGCTTTCGTGAACAACATCTTCAACACGCAATATGCCTCCAGCCTTTCCGACAATTTCGGTGTTGCCGGCGGCAGCGCTTCAAACGACACGCATCCTGTCTACCAGTTCCTGACGCGCGACTCCCAGCGCTTCGGCGGCCTCAAGGTCGGCATCTCCTTCTGACTTGATCCTCCCCAACCCCCCGCCGACCAGCCGGACGTTGCATCTCGCGCGTCCGGCTGGGACCATCTAGAGGAGTGGAATGATGAAGCGAGGCAAGTTACGCTGGTGGATTATCGGGCTGGTGACGCTCGGGACGATCCTCAATTACCTTGCCCGCTCGACGCTGTCCGTCGCGGCACCGACTCTCAAGGAAGAGTTCTCCATGACAACGGAGGATTATTCTTGGGTCGTTCTCGCGTTCCAGGCGAGCTACACCGTAATGCAGAGCGTCGCTGGCAGCATCCTTGATGCCCTCGGTACGCGGCTGGGGTTCGCGATTTTTGCTGTCGGCTGGGCATTTGCCAACATGGCGCACGCCCTAGCGACGGGGACATGGAGCCTCGCCTTCTTCAGGGCTCTTTTAGGTGCAACAGAGGCCGCGGCCATCCCTGCTGGCGCGAAGTCTGTGTCAGAATGGTTTCCGCCCAAGGAAAGACCGCTTGCTACCAGCGCGTTCCAGATGGGCACCAGCGTGGGCAATATGATTGCGCCACCGCTGGTCGCATTCTGTATCATATGGGCGGGCTGGCAGTCGGCCTTTCTGGTGACGGGCGCGCTGAGCCTCGTTTGGGCTGCGCTCTGGTGGTGGGGCTATCGGACCCCGGCCGAACACAAGCGGCTCGGGCAGGCTGAGCGCGACTATATAGAAGCGGGCCGGTCCACCGACGGAATTGCCGACAAGCCGGCGACGCGGACGGAGGTTCTCAAGTCCCGTAGCTTCTGGGCGATCGCGATTCCGCGCTTTCTCGCAGAGCCGGCATGGCAGACCTTCAATTTCTTCATCCCGCTTTACCTTGTGGCGGTCTGGAAGCTTGATCTGAAAAGCATCGCGCTTTGGGCGTGGCTGCCTTTTCTTGCGGCGGACTTTGGCAGCCTCGCGGCCGGCCTTTTGCCCAACTGGCTTATGAAGCAGGGCGCTTCTCTGATCTCCAGCCGGAAGATTACCATGGCGCTTGGCGCTCTGTGCATGATCGGCCCGGCATGTATCGGGCTTGCCGGATCTCCGGGGCTCGCGATTGCGCTTTTTTGCGTTGGTGGCTTTGCTCACCAAATGCTCAACGGTGCTTTGCTAACCTTGTGTTCGGATGTCTTTGACACGCGCACGGTCGGCACGGCGAGCGGCATGGCGGGCACCGTTGCCTGGATTGGCGGGATGCTATTCACCCTGCTTATCGGGCAGAGCGCGGACCAGTTCGGTTATAACCCGCTGTTTGTCGCACTGGGGGCACTCGATCTGCTTGGCGCAGCGGTTCTATTCTACATGCTGAGGTCGCGTAAGGCGTCCTAACCAGGCGTCTCAAGCGTCAGCGCGCGGTATCGCCCCTCTGCGCATCACGCACCAACCGGCAAGGCGATGCCCCTCAAGCGCCGCATCTTCTATGCTGGCGCCATCCATGCGTGCGGCAAGATAGCCCCCGTTAAAGGCATCGCCAGCGCCGCTGGTATCGACTGGCTCGAGCACCTCCGGTGGCGCGATGGTGCCCGCAGCGGGCGTCAGGCAGCCGTCCGGGCCGAGCTTCACAATGGTTTCGGGACAGCCCAGATGCTGCCAATGATCAAACACGGTTGCCGCTTCGCCAATGCCCGAAATTGCAATCTCGTCGTCCAGCGTCGGCAATCCGATGTCTGCGACGGCAATCGCAGTGTCCCTCGCCGCAGCCGCGGCCATGGCGCTCTCCCAGAGGCGCGGCCGGTAATTCCCGTCAAAGGCGACCCGCCCCCCGCGTCGCCGCACGGAACGGGCAAGGTCCAGCAGCGCTTCCCGGCCCTCACTGGGAAGGATGGCAAGCGAAATGAGAGAGAAGCAGAGGAGATCGGCCTGCGCCGCCACGGCGAGCGCAACCCCGATTTCGGGCCGTGAGAACAGGTCACGTGCGGCGCTGCTGTCCCGCCAATAGTTAAAGCTTCGTTCGCCGCGGGCATCGGTGGTTATAGCGTAGAGACCAGTCGTGCGTGTCGGGTGTTCCAGAACAAGCGACGTGTCCAGACCTTCCGCTGCCCATTGCGGCTTGAGGTTGGCGCTGAGGGGGTCAGAGCCGATTGCTGTCAGATAAGCGACATCGTGCCCTGCGCGCGCAAGGTGGATCGCGGTGTTGAGCGTGTCCCCGCCATAGCCCAGAGACCAGCCTTCTCCCGCGTTGGCGCGGGAGAGTTCCAGCATCGCTTCACCGACAAGGACTATCCGCGCCAAGGCTTAGCTACAGGCCGGATTACGGGCGTCGGTGACCTCGATGAAGGCAACGGATTGCCCTGGAACACTGAGGCTAACCTTTGCGGAAGCACCATCAAGCCCGTCCAGTCCGCCCTTTGCATTTAGCTGTGGCGTCTTGCCGTTCACGAAGACGTTTTTCGTATCGAGGGGTTGCCCGGTCATCAGCCAGGCCTTGGCCGTCTTGCCGGTTGCTATGGTCTGCGCAGAGGCTCCTATGTTGAGCGCAAGTAGGCCGACGCCTCCGTTCCGTGATGGCAGGCAATGCGCATACATGCGAAGGTCCGGGGAGGGCGAGCGGGGCGACGCAAGCACAGTCGTGCCCATCGTCCGCTTCCACAGCACTGCTGCCCAGTAGTTGGGGCGCGGCGCCAGGGTGTCCTGATCGATCAGCGCATAGTCCGACGCGGCCAGCGTGTTGTGCATGATCACCTCCACCCCCTTTTGGGCAAGGATGCCGTTCTGATTGAGGTAACGGAACGTGTCGAGGAAGGTCGATGCCCAGGGTGAGCCACCGCAAGCGGCCTGCGCGGTTTCTGTGTTCCAGATGCGCTTGCCGGGTTCATATTTGTCCCGGATCGAAGCGTAGAAGTTCAATTCACGGACGGTGAGGTCGAGCCATGCGGGTTTGAGCGCATCCTCCTTGACCGCTGTGCCGATCCCCATGGACGCGCAGCGTTGCGAGACCGTGCCATAGAAGTGATAGCTGAAGGCATCGACGCTGTTCGGGTTTCCCTTCATCAGGTCTTCGGTCGGGATATTGCCCATGCCCGGCACAGGAATGTCGGTCAGCAGGCCACTCTCGCCAACGCCGCCCGAGCCTAGGATTTTCATTTCCGGCACAGACTTGCGGGCCCACGCCTTAAAGATGCGGAACTCCCGCGCATAGTCTTCTGCCGTGTACGTTTCCGGCATTTCCGGGGCGGCGGTAGGAACATTCGTCTCGTTGAAGAATTCCGCCGCGTAGAGCTTTCCGCCCGCTTCATGCGTCAGGTCTGCAAGGCGCTGTGCCTGTGTCGTTGTCCAAATGCCATCGGGTCCGCGCGTGCCCTTGCTTACGGCAAAGCTCGTCACAATGGGGGCGTCCACGGCTTTAGAAAACGCGACTACGCCTTTCCACTGATCACGCGTAAGCACCTGGACGAAGCCCGTTGGCGGCGCCGAGAGAGTCTCACCCGGCGCTTCAAGATAGGTATTGTTTGCCCATGTGCCAGACACTCGGACCAGGCTGGGGCCGAGGTGCTTAGCCAGCGCAATCAGCTTCGGGCTCGTGAGGTCAATTGGTGGCCGCTGGCGGTAGCGCTCGTCGGCCGGGCCGTCATAAGGCGCCCAAAAGCGGCCGCCCGTGACTTCGACCATTTCGACATTATAGGCCTGAAACCGGTTACTGACCGTCCCGATCTTGTCCAGCTTGCCGAGATTCAGCGGCGCGGGGGCGGGGGCATTGGCCGTGAGTGTTGCGAGCGCCGTGGCGGCGAAAAGCGTTTTGTGCAGTCTCATATTACCAGCTCCACATGGTGCCGTCTTCCAGTCGGGCGACCGGCAGATAGGCAGGTTTATAGGGATATTTGGCGGCCAGCTTTTGATCGATATCGACGCCATGGCCCGGCGCGTCACCACAGAACAGCTCGCCCTTCTCAAAGCGGTAGTCGTGCGGGAAGACCGCGTCGGTTTCTTCGGTGTGGCGCATATATTCTTGGATGCCAAAGTTCGGCACCCACGTGTCAAAGTGCAGTGCGCAGCCCATCGTGATGGGCGAGAGATCTGTCGCGCCATGGCAACCAGTGCGGATCTGATATAGGCTCGCCAGATCGGCGATGCGGCGCAAATGGGTCAGGCCGCCGGCACCGACCACCGTTGCCCTTATATAGTCGATCAGCTGGTTCTGGATGAGGTCCTTGGCGTCCCAGATCGTATTGAAAATCTCGCCGACGGCCAGCGGCGTCACCGTGTGCTGGCGGACAAGCTTGAAGGCCTCCTGATTTTCGGCAGGGGTGCAATCTTCGAGCCAGAAGAGCTGATAGGGTTCCAGCATCTTGCCAAGGTTGGCGGCTTCCTGCGGCGTATACCGGTGATGGCCGTCATGGAGCAGATGATGATCAAAGCCATAGGTCTTGCGCAGTTCCTCGAACAGCTTGGGCACATAGTTCAGCGCCTTGCGTGTGTCCCAACCGGTGACCGAGGGAAGGCTGGCGTCGGCAGGCTCATAAAAGAGCTTGCCGCGCCCGACCCCGTAAGCGTCCTTGACCCCCGGCACTCCGGTCTGCGCGCGGATCGCCTTATAGCCCATGTCGATGTAATTGCCGACCGCCTCGACGGTCTCGGCAATGTCGCTGCCATTGGCATGGCCATAGACCATGATGCCATCGCGGCTCCGGCCGCCGAGCAGTTGGTAGACCGGCATGCCAGCCATCTTGCCCTTGATATCCCACAGCGCCATGTCGACCGCAGCAATCGCGCGCATAGTCACTGGGCCGCGCCGCCAATAGGCGCCTTTGTAAAGGTACTGCCAGATATCCTCGATCCGGCGCGGGTCCATGCCGATCAGGCACGGGATGACATGGTCTTCCAGATACGCAACGACGGACAGTTCGCGCCCATTGAGGGTCGCATCACCAATTCCATAAACGCCCTGATCAGTCTCGATTTTCAGGGTCACGAAGTTGCGTCCGGGGCAGGTGACGATGACCTTGGCAGAATGGATCTTCATTTGATTTCCTGTGCGGAGACGTTTGACATGTGCTAGACAGGTCTTGACCAAATTAGTCAGGCCTGTCAACATAATTGGTAAGGCCAAAAGGAGTTGCGATGAGCGAAGTGACAGAGAAAGTGCAGGATCGCCTTTATCAGGACCTGGCACGCAGCCTTTTGGAGGAGCTGGCGTCGGGTAAGTTTCCGGTCGGTGCCCGTCTTCCGGCTGAGCGCGAATTGGCCACCACATACAATGTCAGCCGTCCCACTGTGCGTGAGGCTATCATCGCGCTTGAAGTTCAAGGGTTGGTTGAAGTGAAGATAGGCTCCGGAGCCTATGTCCGACGCCTTCCGGGCAAAGAGGATCTGCCTGGGTTCAATATCAGCGCCTTTGAGCTGACCGAGGCGCGCCTTTTGTTCGAGGGTGAGGCCGCCGCGCTTGCTGCGACACAGGCCACCGATGAAGAGTTGGTCGAGATTGGCCGTCTTGTCGACGAGATTGCTCGCGAGAACCAACGCCCCGACGGGTCCGAAAAATCAGATCGGGAGTTCCATCTCGCAATTGCGCGCGCGACCCGAAATACGGCGATCTTTGACGCCATCGAACATCTCTGGGATTTGCGCTCGACCTCTCCGGAGGCCGCCCTTCTTCACGAAAAGGCTCGCACAGCCAATATAAAGCCCGTGGTTGATGAGCACACGGCCGTGCTCGAGGCTTTGCGCGCGCGCGATGCCAATGCAGCTCGCGCTGCCATGCGTGCGCATCTTGCCCAAGTGCTGGAAAGTCTGCTGTTCGCGACCGAAGAGCGCGCCATCGAGGAAGCTCGTCGTACGGCACAAGCAAAGCGCGCGCGGTATACTCAGGCAACGACGTGACGCTCGACCGGCGTGACCTTCTAGCGCTTAGCCTTACTGCGGGTGCGGCAGCCGCGGCGGGGGCTGCCTTGGCTGCGCCGGGCCTTGCCCAGAAGCGCGTCGTGCTCTGGCCTGATGGCACGCCGGAATCGGTTCCGCCCGGCCTTATTGAGAAGCTGACTGAGCGTTCGACCGATCCTAAGATTCGCGATCGGGCGCTAACCGGTGTCACCGCGCCTTGGATGGAAGTCTTCCAACCGCGGGAACCGAATGGGGCCGCTATCCTTGCTGTCCCGGGCGGTGGGTATCGCCATATGGCCTGGGACAAGGAAGGACTGGAGATAGCCGCCTGGTTTGCGGCGCGCGGGATTGCGGCTTTTGCGCTGGCCTATCGCCTGCCCAACGACGGCTGGGCCGGCGGCGGAGATACGCCGCTCGCCGATATCCGGCGAGCAGTTCAACTTGCGCGCGCAAATGCTGGCATATGGGGCATCGACCCTGCTCGAATTGCCGTGGTCGGTTTCTCGGCGGGCGGCCATTTGGCTGCCAATCTGGCCGCGCAACATGCCCGCGACGTGTATCCACCACGCGACGCAACTGACCGGGTATCAGCCCGACCTGATCTGGTTGCGCCGATCTACCCAGCAATCATGATCGACACGCTGACGCAGAGCCTGCCAGCGGGGCCGTCCATTTTTGGTCGGGCCATTGATGGAGAGACAGCGGCCCGACATTCGCCCCATTTGCATGCGCGCGCAGACAGCCCGCCCCACTTTCTGGTGCATGCTGAAGACGATCCGCTCGTCAGCCCCGAGCATAGCCTTGCGCTGCGCGCAGCCTTGAGGGCGAAGGGGGTTGCCGCTGAAACCCATCTCTATTCGCGAGGCGGTCATGGCTTTGGCCTGCGTTCCGCCGCCAACTTTTCCATCAAAGACTGGCCGGAGCACTTGATCGCCTTCGGCCGCAACACTGGCTGGATCCGCTAAATGACTCGACCCTTGACACTTCATCCCGATCGCTTGTTTCCCGCTGATCCGACGACGCGAGGTATCGCGCGCGATCTTTATGCGCGCGTCAAGGATCTCCCGATCATCAGTCCGCACGGGCACACCGATCCCGAATGGTGGGCTACTGACGCGCCATTCGGCAATGCTGCTGAACTTCTGCTGCACCCGGACCATTATGTCTTTCGCATGCTGTATTCGCAGGGTGTGCGGCTTGAAAACCTGGGCATCCGCAATCCGGGCGCGGACCCACGAGAAAGCTGGCGCATCTTCGCATCACATTATCATCTCTTTCGGGGCACGCCCTCGCGAATGTGGCTCGACTGGGTGTTTGCCGAGACATTCGGGCTGGATCAGTTGTTGAGCGCCGAAACGTCGGACCGCTATTTCGACACCATCACTGAAATGCTAAAAACCGACGCGTTCCGGCCGCGTGCGCTGTTCCAGCGCTACAATATCGAAGTAATTGCCACGACCGAGAGCCCACTTGACGATCTTCGACACCATAAGGCCATCCGGGAAAGCGGATGGGCGGGCCGTATCATCACGGCTTATCGGCCCGATCCGGTCGTTGATCCGGAGTTTGAGGGCTTTCTCGCTAATCTGAAGGTCTTGTCGGATCTCACCGGCGAAGATTGCTTCAGCTGGGGCGGCTATCTTACCGCTCATAGGAAGCGCCGAGCCTTTTTCGCACAAATGGGTGCAACATCCACCGATCATGGTCATCCGACGGCCCGCACTGCCGATCTCTCCCCGGCGGAAGCAGCGGCCCTGTTCGGCCGTGTCGTTAGCGGCGCTCCTACCGCTGACGACGCGGAACTCTTCCGCGCGCAGATGTTGACCGAAATGGCGGGTATGAGCCTTGACGACGGTCTGGTGATGCAGATCCATCCAGGCGCATTCCGGAACCACAACCAGCGCTTGTTTGAAACCTTTGGGCGCGACAAGGGTGCGGACATTCCGACACGAACCGACTTCGTGCAGGCGCTGCGTCCGCTCCTCGTGCGATATGGAAATGAACCCGGCCTCTCGATCATACTCTTCACACTTGATGAAAGTGCCTATGCGCGAGAACTCGCGCCGCTTGCGGGGCACTACCCCTGCCTGAAGCTAGGCCCTGCATGGTGGTTCCACGACAGTCCGGAAGGCATGCGGCGCTTCCGGGAGATGACGACGGAAACGGCAGGCTTCTACAACACGGTCGGTTTTAATGACGATACGCGCGCCTTCCTCTCAATCCCGGCGCGGCATGATGTAGCGCGCCGCGTTGACTGCGGGTTCCTCGCCCGCCTCGTTGCGGAACATCGGATTCAGGATTGGGAAGCGGCTGACCTTATCGTTGACCTGAGCTACAATCTTGCCAAACGGGCCTACCGGCTGTGAGCGACCCTCTCCGCCTCTCGCCATTTACGCTCGGTACGTTTCCCCCCGAGGAAGCGGATGTCTTTACCTATGATCGCGATGCACAGGACATAGGCATTGTCCATTTTGGGATTGGTGCGTTCCACCGCGCGCATCAGGCCTGGTACACTGATCGAGCGATGGAGTGCGGAGACCGAAACTGGGCGATCACCGGAGTGTCGCTGCGATCGGGAGATGTGGCGCATCAGATGAACCCGCAGGAAGGTCTCTACACAGTGACGGAACGTGCGGGCGAGGGAAGCCGCACCCGGATCATCGGTGCTGTGCGGGATGTTCTCGTTGCCCCGCATGAGCCGGACGCGGTCATTGCAGCCCTGGCAGCACCCGCGACGCAAATTGTAAGCCTGACGATCACGGAAAAGGGATATTGCCGTGCCAAAGATGGAGGACTGGACGACCGCCTTGCAACAGAGGACAGTGTCTTCCACTTTCTGGCGAAGGGCCTGCGGCGACGCCACGACGCGGAACTTCCCGGACTAACCCTCCTGAGCTGTGACAATCTTGCCGATAATGGACGGCAGCTTGCGCGGCTTATGGGCGATTATCTCGCCATTCATGATGCCGGATTGCTCGGCTGGTTCGAAACAGCCTGCGCGTGCCCATCAACCATGGTTGATCGCATCGTGCCTGCAACCACTCAAGAGGACAGGCGTGCGGTCGCCGACGAGCTGGATGGACTCCACGATGCAGCGGCGGTCTTCACCGAACCCTTCAGTCAGTGGGTCATCGAGGACCGATTTGCAGGACCACGCCCAAACTGGGAGGCGGTCGGGGCCGAGCTGGTCGATGATGTGCGGCCTTATGAAATTGCAAAGTTGCGCATGCTCAACGGCGCCCATTCGGCGCTCGCTTATCTCGGTCTTCGTCGCGGACACACGTTTGTGCACCAAGCGGTCGCTGATCTTGCGCTGCGGCCGGTCATCGAACGTTTGATGCGCCAGGAGGCGGCGTCGAGTTTCGCCACAGCAGCCGGACAGGACCTGAACGCCTATGCCGACGCACTGCTGTCGCGCTTTGCCAATCCGGCCCTCAACCACCGGCTGCTTCAGATTGCCATGGACGGCAGCCAGAAGCTTCCACAGCGTTGGCTGGAAACACTCGCTGTTCACCAGAAGGCAGGACGGAGTTGCCCCGCTATACTCACGGCCATCGGTGCCTGGTTGGTTCATGTCCGCGGAGATAACGGGCCAGTGGACGACCCCATCGCGGCGGCGCTGGCATCGGCCTGGGCAGACAACGGTTCGGATGGGATTGTCGCGGCAGTCTTTGGGCGTGAGGGCATCATTGCGAGTGACTGGGAACCCTCCAATGACAATATCAATGCGGTGACCGCCGCGCTTTAATTGGAGACCTTGGAATGCGCCATTGGTTCGTTTTGGCACTCTGCACGGCCATAACCAGTCCGGCAGCCGCGGCCACCTCTCAGCCGGATGTCGTCGCGCGAAGCAAGCCCATCCTTGAGCTGAAAGGCGCGCGTTTCAAGGATCTTAACGCTAACGGTCGTCTCGATTCCTATGAAGACTGGCGGCTGTCGCCGGAGCGCCGCGCTAAGGATCTTATTGCCCGAATGACGCTTGCCGAAAAGGCGGGCATGATGCTGATCGCCACAAACAATCCCGAATGCGATGGCAGCATTTCGGAACGTGGGCGCGACCTGATTGACACGCAGAAGATGACCCGCTTCATCCTGCGTGCAAAGGTGCTTCGCACAGCGGCTGATTGTTCTGTTAGGTTGACCGGCTTTGCCCTTCGCGGTGGCTATCCCCAGACGCCAGATCAGATGGCGCGCTTCACCAACGCAGTGCAGGAGCGGCTTGAGGCAGGGCGCCTGGGCATCCCGGGGGTCTTCAAGGACAATGCTCGCAACCATGTCGAAACGACGCCGATGTTTGGCATTGCGGCGGGCGCAGGCGCCTTCACGGAATTTCCCAAAGAAGCGGGCCTTGCCGCCGCCGCACTTGGCGCGGGCGCGTCGGTCGACATCGAAGGCTTGGTCCCGGAAGGTCTGAAAGCAGATCTGTCGATGATCCGCAACTTTACGGGTGTCATGGGCCGCGAATGGCGCTCGATTGGTCTGCGCGGTATGTACGGATATATGGCTGACCTTGGCACTGAGCCGCGTTGGTCCCGCTTTCATGAGACCTTCACCGAAGACGCTGACCTGATGAGCGGCATCATCGGCGCGTTGGTGGAAGGCTTGCAAGGCCCTGTCAGAGCAGACGGTACCTCGCTCTCTCCAACGTCGTCCGTAGCTCTGACGATCAAGCATTTTCCTGGCGGCGGCCCGCAGGAACTTGGTCTCGATCCGCATTATACGTTCGGGAAGAACCAGCTGTATACTGACCCAAGTGGACGCTTCGGTTTCGGTTATCATCTGAAGCCGTTCCGCACAGCTATTTTGCAAGGTGTGTCGTCGATCATGCCGTATTATGGCGTGCCCGTTGGCGTTACCTATCAGGGCGTCCGCTATGATCAAACGGGGATGGCATTTTCAAAGCAGATTGTAACCGACCTGCTGCGTGGCAAGCTCGGCTTCAAGGGCTACGCCAATTCAGACAGCGGAGTGATTGAAACGCGGGGCTGGGGGCTAGAAAGCTTCCGGTTAAACCCGGAGACCGGCGCTCCCTTCAGTCCGGCGGACCGGACCGCGATTGCGATCCGGAGTGGAAGTGACGTCCTCTCCGAATTTTCACGAAATCGGACAATCGTTGATCTGGTGCACCAACGCCGATTGAATGAGCGCAAGCACATCGACCCCGCCGTTCGGCGCCTGCTGATCGAACAGTTCCAGCTTGGCCTGTTTGAAAACCCCTACGTTGAAGCGGATGCCGCTGCAGCATCGATTGGCCGCGCGGAAGACGCAGCGCTCGGCCTTGATGCACAGCGACGGTCGATCGTTTTGCTGGAGAACCGCAATGCGCTTCTTCCGCTAGCAGTCGGCAAACAGGTCTATGTGCTTGGGTTCGATGCGTCTTCCGTCCGCGAGGCGGGGTATGTTGTGATAGATGGCAATGCAAAGGACCGCCCGTCCGTGCCGCCATCGACCGATGCTTTGCTCATCAAGATTCAGGTAAGCAACCCGGGAGCGCGGGCGTATTCTTCCAAGGACGTATCAACTGGCGGACAACCGGTTGGGGCGGACTCCGTCCTTTTGGATCCGCGTACAGGAAAGCAGCAAGCCACGTGGGGGGCACAAGACCCGTGCGTCTATGAGCCGGACAAGCCTAGCTTTGCCGAAGCGCCCGACGGCTGCCTCGACAGCGGATTGATCTTCGGTGGCGCGTTCCCATCCGAGTCAAATCTACTGGCGCTGTCCGACTTGGCGCGTGCGAAGAGTTGGACAATCACGCCGTCGCTCGACGTGATCAAGGCGGCGATGAAGGAAGTTGGGGATCCAGCGAAGGCTGTCATCTCGATCTATTTCCGCAACCCTTATGTCATAGATGACGAGAGCGGGATCCGGTCCGCCGGTGCACTCCTCGCGACTTTCGGGGTGAGCGACAGGGCCCAGATGGATATCATCAGCGGACGCGCTCGCCCAGCCGGTCGCTTGCCTTTCGCTTTGCCAGCGACGCGGGAGGCGGTGCTCAACCAGCATTCCGACGCGCCTGGTTATAGCGAAGTTACAGGCGGAACCCTTTATCCCTATGGCTTTGGGCGAGCTTTTGAACGAAAATGAGGGCCGTCGGATCTGATAAATATGGATGCCTCTGAAGATTTTCAGCGCCGGACTGTTATCGTGTATCTGTTCGCATCTTCATTCCGCATGGCGCGCCATTTTTCGAACAAAACCACTAACATGTCCGGCGGAGCTTTTGCCCCGACATTGCGTCTGTCCGAACGTCTTTTCGCTCAAAACTGCTAACCGCATCGTCATCCATCTCAATGTGGTCGATCACCGATGTTTTGGGCGATGTGCGCCAGTTGCGCTTCAAAGATGTTACGCCGCTCCATGAGAGGTCCGATCCGCACTTAACGTGCGCTTCTTTATCTCACCGCGAATCTGACTTCGCGAACCCTGGCTCCGTCTCCAGGGGCCATTTAGGCAAACATTTGCTGGAGACAGGTCGCACCGCGACTTTAGCTGCCTCTGTGGGGCTTTTTCGCGCGGAAACGGCGGCTGCAACCGGCGCCCTTTCGGTCCGCCCCAACCGGGGGGTCGCAAACCTCTCCAAAGCATGTAAATACCTTTTATAAATCAGAAAGATAACGTGAGAGGAGTGGGCATTGGGGGCGGTTCTCAGAACATCCGAACACTTGTCCAGACTGGCGCCCGAGGCGCTTGCCGCGCTGGTGCAGTCTGCCGACCAGTTTACGATTCAGCGCGGGGATGTCCTGTTTCGGCAAGGCATGGCCGCAGATGCGCTCTACATCGTGACCGGTGGCGCATTAGAAATAAGCACCCGGATTCCGGGGGATACGGCCGCCACCGTCAGCGTCATTGGCCCAGGCGACGTGGTAGGTGAGTTTGCCCTACTTGATGATGGACTGAGATCGGCGGGTGTGAAGGCGATCGCTGACAGCGAAGGATTGCGTGTTCCAAAGTCGCGCTTCCTCGCGCTTTTGGCCGACGGCAAACCTTGGACTCTGGAATTGATTGATGCCCTCAGGTGCCTCGTTGCCCTGCGTACGCGCGCCACGCTGGCGCGGATTGCGGCAATGACGCGCTATGATTTGCCTTCCCTGCGCGCGCCGTCTCAGTCGCGTGCGTTCGGCGCGGCCTTAGATGCAGTCCCGCTTTTCGCGTCCCTTGGGCGATTGGCGGAACTGGGCGCAGACGGAGCTGCCCAGCTGGTATCGCACGGGACCTGTCTGACCATTCCCCGCGGGGCTGGTGTTTCTGCGTTCGAGAACGAACAGGGCATGTTGACACTGGTCCTTCGCGGCGCGCTGCGTTCCTTTCTTCCGCGCCGGGAGGGACTGGAGCAGGTCATGGTCCACGGACCGGGGGAAATGGCCGGCCTTGTCGGCCTTTTCGATGGCGCCCGACAGCCGCTCGGGCTTGAGGCTGCTGAGGAAACGATCATCCTCCAATTGCCTCAGGCGCTGTTCGAAGAGATGCGGCGGAGCGCCGAGCCAATTGCCCTCGCCCTTTTTGCAGCCATCGGGCGCCAACTGGTGCGTGATCAGCGCCGTGCCAACCGCCATCTGGGGCGCGCCGTGTCGCTCGAACAGTTTAATCAGCACCTTGGCGGGAGCGCGATCTGATGTGTCGGATACTTTCATACATGGGAACGCCGGTTCTCCTCGATCATCTGCTCTACGCACCGGATTCGTCGCTGCTGAACCAAACAACCGCAGCGCAAATGCTGTCGATGCTCAACCTCGCTGGCTTCGGCATGGCGGCTTGGGATCCGTCTAGCCATGAGCCACATGTGCCCTATCGCTATCGCACGACACAGGTCGCTGTGTTCGACCGCAACCTGAAAGAACTGGCGAGTAAGCTGCGTGTCGGCGCATTGCTGGCCCATATCCGGGGCGTTCCGATGACGTCCACGGTGCAGGTGAACGAACAGAATGTTCATCCCTTCCGCTTTAACGGCGTTCCCCTTGCCATGGCACATAATGGCGATTTGGCGGGCTTCCGAGAGATGCGTTTTGCTCTGCTGCCCCATGTCCGGCCTGAATTTGCGCAGGCCATTTCGGGCTCGACCGACAGTGAGTGGATTTACGCCCTGGTGGCGTCCGCTTTGCCCGATCCCGGAGCCATAAACTCACCTGAAGCTATCCTCGCCGCGATCCGTTCCGCCTTGGCCACCATTCGAGCCGTGCGCGAGCGGCATGGAATTAAGCGCTCCTCCTCTGCCAATTTGATGTTCTGCGACGGCGTCAATCTTGTTGCCGTGCGCTACACTTTTGATTTTGGCCGGTTCGAGGCGAGCCAATTGCAGGGCACAACGGATTTCTTGTCGATGTGGTACACTTTCGGTGCCGATTATGGGCTACACGACGGGGAATGGAAGTTAACGGGCGGGGCCGCACAGGCTGACAGCATCGTGGTCGCATCAGAGCCTCTGACACGTGACTTTGCGACGTGGATTGAGGTGCCCGAATATGCCGCACTTGTGGCCCGCAGCGATGGAGACCGCCGCTATGCTCAAATCCATGCCTTAGACGTATAACGCTTGTCAGTCCGTCCCCCTGATGCACCTCCAGCGTCAGGTGACAATTTGGATATCAAACTTGCTTTCGCTCTCATCTGAGAGCGATGCTCATCATTCATCCCAAATTTTCTGTTCGCCCATCGCGACCTCGGTCGAATTGACCAACAGGAAGCCACCCAGCACATCGACGCTTTCAGGAAACGCCTTACGGACACGGGCTTGAAGATCCTTTGAATCCTTTGATGCGGCGACAAGCTTTGGCCATTCATCAATGTAGCGACGAGTAAACGCCAGCGCAGTTCCATCGTTGCCTTTGCCCGGCTTGGCATGTCCTGAAACCACCAGGTCGGGCTTCAGCGCCATCATCTTGTCAAGCGCGCGACCCCACGCAACGATGGCAGCAGGATCCGTTTCCGCAAACCACAAGAACACTTCGTTGTGGACCATGTCGCCGGGGAACAGGGCTTTTATCGACGGGGCCCAGAGCGCGGTGGCGTGCTTGTGATCACCCTGCGTGGGGCCAATCACTTTCAACTCATTGCCTTCCAGCATAATGGTGTCACCGTCCAAAGGCTGCGGTGCAGTGGGCGTGCGCGGGGCATTGGCGCCCATGACGGGGAACCACCGCTTCACTTTGGCGGGCAAGGACTTCCAGATATCGGCTGCAACAGTGGGATGTGCGACGACTTTGGCGTTGGGAAATGCGTTCATAATCACTTCCATCGCGAAGAAGTGATCGGGGTGGTCGTGCGTAATGAAGACTGTCTCAAGCTCTTTGCCGCTATCGAGAACCATAGCGACGACCCGGTGCGCGTCTGCACGTGTAAAGGGCGCATCAACCAGGACCGCTTTCTTCTCTCCCTTGATCAGCGCGATGTTGGAATAGAGTGAAGCTTCGCTGGTACGCAGGATTTCCACTTCAAGTGGCTTTGCTATTGCGCTGCTGGCAATGAAAGCTGTTCCGGCGGCCAAAATTGTGATCAGTCTTCGCACGGGTCAGGGTCCTCTCGGGATAAGGATTGCATTGTTAAACCTGTTAGACATCCAACAGTTTATCGAAGTTCGAAGCAGAGCCTATCGGGAGAGGCATTCGAAAATTACACGGCATGAAATCAATGCGGAATGTCTTTAGATGAACAATCAGTCCTGAAACAGCCAATTCATCTGCTGTCAGGACGGCATAGCACGCCGTTTCGCTTCATTGGTCGAGAAGCGATCGCGCATGGCCTCGCCTTCCGCCAAGCTGGCAAAAGCTTTGCGCGTTGGAGACGCGTTGCGGTTAGACCAACAGTAATTTAAGCGGGCGTGCCGTTCCGATCCACGCGCTTCTTAGAAATTGGCAGATCACCGGCACGCCAAAGACAAAGAGCAGGATGGAATGACGAAAGAGAAGGTCTTGATCGCCGGCGGGGGAATTGCCGGGCTGACACTGGCCCTGACCCTTCAAGAGATCGGCGTGGCCTGCACCGTTTTTGAAAGTGTCCCCGAACTTCAGCCGCTGGGTGTAGGCGTCAACATTCAGCCCAATGCCGTTCGTGAGCTGGAAGACCTTGGCATTGGCGAAGCCGAACTCGATAAGGTCGGCATCCCGGCGCGGGAATGGGCTCTTGTGGGCCTGAATGGGCGGGATATTTACAGTGAACCGCGTGGCAAGCTCGCGGGCTATAACTGGCATCAATACGCCGTGCATCGCGGCGCGTTCCATCTCCTCCTCTATCGTCACGTCGTCGCCCGGTTGGGGGCGGATGCTGTCCGGCTCGGGACGAAGGTTAGCGGGTATCGCAAACAGGCGGACGGCAGTGTGATCGCGCTGGTCACGCGCAAGGATGGCAGCACGACCGAAGAGGCAGGCCGCCTGTTGATTGGTGCGGACGGCATTCATTCGGCCATCCGGGCGCAGATGCACCCTGATCAACCGCCCATCCACTGGGGCGGAACCATCATGTGGCGCGGCACCGCCAAGGGCGTGCCGATCCGGTCCGGTTCATCCTTTGTCGGGCTGGGCACTGCACGGCACCGTGTCGTCTTCTACCCCATTTCGGCTCCCGATGCAGACGGCGTGTCCGACATCAACTGGATTGCCGAAAAGACCTATGACGACCAGCATGACTGGGAAAAGAGCGGCTGGTTCCGTCCTGCCCCGTTGTCTGACTTTGCGCATGAGTTTGAGGGCTTCGTCTATGATTGGCTCGACCTCCCAAAGCTTATGGCTCAATCAGAGGTCGCTTATGAAAACCCGATGATCGACCGCGATCCGCTGCCTTCATGGGTTGACGGCCCGGTCGCGCTCATCGGCGATGCTGCTCACCCAATGTACCCCACCGGTTCCAACGGGGCGTCTCAGGCGATTATCGACACCCGCGTGTTGGGTCGGCACCTCGCAGAATCCGGCCTTACTGCGGAAAGCCTTGCACGATTTAATGACGAACTCTGCCTGCCCGTAGGTCAGGTTGCCCTACGCAACCGCGGGGCCGGGCCGTTCGGCTTGCTCCAACTGGTGGACGATCGATGTGGCGGTGTGTTCGACAATATTGACGATGTTGTGAGCGAAACGGACCGCAAGCAGTTCATGCTCGCCTATCAGACAGCCGCCGGTTTTGCGCGTGACACGCTCAACGCGGCGCCACGGACACTCCCAGAAGGTGCGCGCGTGAAAACGGAGGAACTGGCATGACCATTGCGCTCGAGGAGATATGTACCTTCATCGTAGAGCTCGCCCGCCCGCATGAGATTGGGGAAATCGCAGGGGCGGCTCGCAGGATCATCCCGATCGTCGGCGGTACGGTGGTCGGCGCCCGTCTTTCCGGAAAAATCCTGAACGTTGGCGCGGACTGGCAATCGATGGAGGGAGATAGGCTTGCCCATCTTGACGCCCGCTACGCCGTTGAGACGAACGATGGTGCCCTAATTGAGGTGAGCAGCCAGGGCCTGCGTCACATGTCTACTGATGTCGCCCGGCGCATCGCCTCAGGTGAGGCGGTGGACCCAGGGAGCTATTACATGCGCACTCTGATCCGCCTGCAATGCGGCGATCCGCGCTATGGCTGGGTCAACGAGTCGCTCTTTCTCGCCACGGGTGGAAAGTCTGGCACAACAGTCCGATTGGCAGTCTACCGGGTCGGCTAAACTGGCTGCCCTAAGGCACCTTTCTTGCTAGAATCCTGAGCCTATTTTGGGATTTCTGGATCTTTATACATCAAGGCGGATCGCGGAGCTGGCCGCATCGTCAGTCTGCAACGCAGGCCATTCGTCCCCTCTATCTTCATCTCCTGCGCGATTTGAGGACGGTTGACTGGGGAAACTGAGGTTGCTTCCGAAAACCGCTGGCCAGTCCGGCGCCCTTTTGTTACAACTTGATGACGTTGGCGCCGCATCCGCTGCCGCCAGATAAGACAGATCAAGGGATCGTCTTTGGGGATTTGGGTTGGCAATCGCAAAGAGCGCAGTTTCACTAAAGGCTGAAATATTCGACCCTTCGGGTGGTCGGATGCGCTTGGCTGTGCTTGGCATCCTTTCAATATGTGTGGCTGCCAGCATCATCTGGCCGGTCTTTCTCTATCCACATCTGAACCTGGTTGAACTGGGATTGCTCAATGGGGCGTATCTTGGACTGTCCATTTTGGCAGCCGGCATCGTCATCGCCTGCTGGCGGGTTCCGGCGCTTTTCCGCGCGACGACGGACCCGGCCGAACTGCGGACGCGCTGGATGATGTGCGCCGTGCTGGCAACGGGGGTGACCTTGCCGCTGTTTCAGGTTTTCAAGCAGATCGTCTTGCCGGCGCGCGGTTTCCCGTTCGACGTTCATATTGCCATGGCCGAACGCTGGATGTTTGGCGGCCGCGATGCATGGGAAATAACGCATGCCCTTTTTGGTGGCGTCTGGCCGACATTGGTCCTTGATGCCGCCTATGCCTTCTGGTTGCCGATGATGTTTCTGTTTCCGATGGTTGTGTCGGCCGCGATCCATGACGTGGATGCGCGGGGTCGCCTGATCGGGACATGGGTGGCCTCATGGGTGATCATTGGCAGCATCGGTGCTTGGCTGCTCGGATCAGCCGGGCCGTGCTATTATAATGATCTTGTTGGCCCCAATGCGGGGTTCCTCAAACTGCATGCCGCCCTTCAAGCGCTGGACGCTCAGGCGCAGGCCTATGGCCTCAGCATCCGTGCGCTTTATTTTCAGGATATGCTGGAAGCGACACAGGCCGGGACCAACCTTGATTTTGCAAGCGGCATATCTGCGATGCCGTCCATGCATGTCGCCATGGCGACCCTGTTCGCCATTGCCGGGTTCCGCCGCAGCCGCTTGCTCGGGGGTATCTTCACGGTTTATGCACTCACGATCTGGGTCGCGTCTGTGCATTTGGGGTGGCACTATGCGCTGGACGGCGTGGTGGGTGCCGCGATGATGGGCGCGCTGTGGAGCCTTTCAAAGCCGATTGCGCGCATCCTCGCCCGCTAGTCCCCAGTAAAGACCGGCGGGCGCTTCTCTACAAAGGCATTGATCGCTTCGCGATTGTCCGAAGTTTCATGGATGATCGCCTGATAAGCGGCGGACAGTTCTAGAATGTCCGACATGCGGCTGTGCTGGGCTTCGCGGAGCAAACGCTTCGTCAGGCGCAGGGCACGCGGCGGGTTGCAGACGATCCGCTCGGCGATGGCCATGGCTTCATCGAGCAGCGCTTCATCATCCACCACGCGGCTGACCAGCCCCATCTCCTTTGCTGTCTCTGCATCGAAGCGGTCGCCTGTTAGAAACAGCTCAGCGGCCTTCGCGTACCCGACAACCTGCTGCAGTGCCCAGGCACCCCCGTCTCCGGGGACAATGCCGACCTTGATAAAGCTGCACGAGAACAGTGCACTCTTCGCGGCGATGCGGATGTCGCATAGACAAGCGAGGTCGCAGCCAAGGCCGACCGCATGGCCGTTGACGGCAGCGATGGCAGGAATTTCGATATCGAGCAGCGCGCGGGCCACACGCTGCACACCGCGACGATAGTTGGAGCGCGTTGAATCCGGCTGGTCGAGGACGCCAATGCCTTGGCGCTGCTGCATCGATTTCAAATTGCCGCCCGCGCTGAAGGCTTTGCCATTGCCGGTCAGGATGATGCAGCTGACGCCCTTATCGTCGTTGAGCGTCTGGAGCGTGTTGCAGATATCTTCGCAATCCTCATGCGTGCCGATGGCGTTCATCGACTCCGGCTTGTTCATGCGCAGGATCGCGATGCGTCCTTTGCGTTCGACTTCGAGAAATGCGCCCATGTGATCTGGTCCCTTCCGTTTATCGGATCGCTATTGCAAATTGCGTCCCCAAAGCAAAGCGCCACTGTGGACGGATATGGGTCCGGCATTACGGGGTTGACGTCATTGCGCTTTTGGCGGCGGACGGCGTGACGTCATGCTGCCAAACCGGCAATTGGGCCGCAACGTGGCCAATGCAAGGCGATCCGAGGGTCCCAAAGGTTAACGGGAGTGCTATTAACTTTTATCTCCATGAAGTCACCGTTAACCTGCACAAGTGACCACGGTTTTACGTCTATTCGCCATAACAGGGCTCATGACGGGGGCATGTCTTGCGAATGTCGCAGGGCCGTCTCCCGCTAATGCTTTTAGGGGAATACCAATGGCCACCATTCGGGTCACCAATCAGACGCAGCTCGATGCAGCGGTGAAAGCCGCCAAAGCCGGCGATACTGTTGTTCTCGCCGCGGGCAATTACAAGCAATTGTGGGTCGATGATAAAAAGTCAGCTTCGGCGATCACGTTCAAGTCCGAGTCTGCTACCAACCCCGCAGTCATTGGCTATGTCCGCACCATCCGAAGCGACGGGGTTGTTTTTCAGGACCTGAAGGTCGGCCGCCAGATGGTCGTTGGCGTGGATCAGGACTGGACCAACATGGCGCTGGTACAGGAATCAAAAAACGTCTCGTTCAAAGGGGTAAGCTTCTTCTCGACGGGTGCGGATGACAAGTTTCTCGGCCGTGGCCTTTTTGTCCGCGACAGCGCCTCTGTGTCTGTGTCGAATAGCGATTTCTCCCATCTCGCGGTTGGTATGCAGTCTATGTCCGTGGATGGCTTGGTTGTGCAGAGTAACAAGTTCCATGACCTCCGCATTGACGGAGCGGAATTCACGGCCGTCAAGAATGTGCTCATTGACGGCAATGATTTCAGGGATTTCCGTTCTTCGGCTATTGATCATCCCGACGCGATTCAGTTCTGGACCAATGGCACCAAGCAGGCATCGACCGACATCATGATCTCCAACAATGTGGTCATGCCCGGCACGGGTGCCGGCAGCCAAGGCATCTTCATCCAAGACGAGATCGGTGGCCTTCCTTATGAACGCCTGACAATTAAGAACAACCTGTTGCTCGACGCTGGAAACTATTGGAACGGCATTGCTGTTCGCGGGGGCAAAGATGTAGTGATTGAAGGAAATTCAACTTTGTCACCGACGGGGGACCAGAAAGCCCTCAGAATTTGGCTGGATAAAGTTGCGGGTGTTAAACTAGTAAACAATCTGTCGGATCAACTGGTGCAGTCTAATGTGTCAGGTATGCAAGAAAGCGGCAACGTTTTCCTAAATCTACAGAAGACTTTTGCGAGCAAAATCAGCGGTATCAACCTTGGTGTGAAGGCAACTGTCGAGAGCCTGATTGTCTCTGGCGTTGGCTATCAATCCGCGGGCGGGGCCATCAGTCCTGTTGCTAAGGCACCAGCCCCGACTGTGCAAACGCCATCGGCCATTTCACCGGTCCAGCCTGTCGCCACAACGCCTGTTGTGGGCAACGGCACCACAACATCGCCCACGACGCGCGTGGCCGATTTTGCTTCGCTGCAGCCCTCCTCGCTTGCCAGCACGCTGACGCCTATTGCGGCGTCGCCGACTGCTATCGTGGCAGCTGCCCCGGTGGTGACTGCGCCGGCGGTGACGCCGGTAGTGACTGCCCCTGCGTTCGTCGCGCCGGCCCTGACGCCCAAACAGCAAAAGGCCGCCGCTGCCGCCGCTGCTGCCGCTGCAAAGGCACAAGCGAAGGCCGCTGCGGATGCGGCCAAGGCCGCCGCAAATGCCGCGAAGTCGAACAAGCCTGCGGCAATCATTGCGGTCACGCCCGTTGTCGCTCAGCCGATGATCCCGGTTGCGGCATCTCCGTTGGCGTCCTTCTCGACGACCAGCTTCTTGAACCCGAACATTGGGGCAAACTTCTTGGGCCGCAGCTTCTAAGCGCAGCCATGATGAAAAAAGGGGCCCGTCCGGCATCGCCGGGCGGGCCTTTTGCTGTCCGGCTTCGCGCAAAGGGCCGCCTTAAAAACTCTTAATGTAGCTGAACAGTGTAGGCCATTTGGCGGCCTCTATGGTTTTGCCCAGTTTACGGGATTCGCGGATCTGGTTTTTGGCACTGCGAATACAGTGAAGGGGAAGGCCGGTATGTCAGTTCTCAATCCTGTTATCGACGGGGACAGCGTTCGTTTCGATCAGGAGGCGTGCGCCGCCGCCGGACGGGCTCAGGCCGCCGCCTATCGGGACGCATCGCCTTTCCCGCATATTGCCTTACCTGATTTTTTGCCGCCGGCGCCGCTGCGCCGTGTCGCCTCGGCCTTTCCTGAAGGGTCTTCCGGCCATAGTTTTTCGCGCGCGCAGGAAATGCTGAAGACCCAATATCACCCGGAAGCCGTTCCCGATGATTTCTCGCGTAACCTCATTTATGCCCTCAACACGGAGCCGTTCATCGCCTTCCTAACAGAAATGACTGGTATTCAGGGGCTTGTGCCCGATCCCTATTTCATCGGCGGCGGCCTTCATGAAACCCGCCGCGGGGGGCATCTGGGCATCCATGCGGACTTCAACAACCACAAGATCATGCGCCTGCGCCGTCGTCTGAACCTGCTGGTCTATCTGAATGACGATTGGGATGAGAGCTACGGCGGCCATCTCGAGCTGTGGTCTAAAGACATGAAGCGCTGCGAAAAGCGTGTGCTGCCGGTGTTGGGGAGTTGCGTGGTTTTCAACACCAATTTGGACAGCATGCACGGCCAACCCGACCCGCTGACCTGCCCCGAGGACCGGTCACGCCGGTCCATCGCGCTTTATTACTACACTTCCACGGCGGACCTGAACGACCAGCCCGACCGCACGACCAATTTTCAGCCGCGTGCCAACAGCGCAGACAAAAAGGATCACTCCGTCTCGTTCCGCCACTTCCTAAACGAATGGGTTCCTCCCGCGATCCGCAGGAAAATGGGCCATCGGTGAGGTGTCAGTTTAAGGATCGACGCGTGTCGGTATTCTACTAAACACTTGCTTCATGTGTCTTTCAGCCGCCCATGCTTGCGCAAGGGTGCGAACGATGAGCGCGCCGCTGATGGCGACGGCAGCGCCAAGCCCTCCATAAGTCGGGACCAGTGCATAGAGCAGGCCCGCTGCCAGCGGCAGGGAGGCAATAGCCACCCAAGCATTGTAATGCCCTTTGTGGGTCATGGTCATCAGCGACCCTGACGGTCCAAAGGCCGCCATCGCGCAGGTGCCGAGCAGCATGACGAGAAATGCGGGCTTTGCGCCCAGAAACTCTTCCCCAAATAGCAGCAGCAGGGGTTCAGCCAGCAGGGCCATAGACAGGAGCATACCGATCGCCAGAAGGAAAGAGTGGCGCAGAGAGGTGCGAAACTCCTTATGGAGGTCGGCATAATTTTTGGTTTTGTAGAGCCCGGCAAATTTGGGCTCATACACGGCTTGAATAGAGGCCCCGAGAAAGGAAAGCGGGAGAGCCAGTCGGGCCGCGACGCCAAAAATGCCGACGTCGGTCGGCGTTCCAAATAGGCCGAGCATGACAACCCCCAGCGAGTCATTGCCAAGCGAAGCAATTGTGACGATCCATAACGGTAAGGCACCTTGAAAAAGGCTATGGCCACCCTCCGCTGCGCCTGATTTTCCGCGCGTCAAAAGGGTGACGAAGATCGCCAGCGCAGCAAGAGCTGCAAACTGGGCAAAAATGAAGGCTTTGACAGCGCCGACGTAACTTTGATCGCGTGTCCACAAAACGAAGATGAGCGTGGCGACCAAGGGGACAACCATCGATCCTAAAATATTGGCCGTCGATTGCTTGCCAAGGCCGCGAAGGACAGCCGCCAGCGCAACGGCACCGCAGCCCGGCGCAATGGCAAGCGCCATCCACTGCAGGGCTAAACCTGCACGCGGCTCCCCCTCAAAGGTGCTGGCGATGCTGTCTGCACCGAACCAGACGCCGAGGGAGAATAGCAGGCCAGCGCCGAGACAGAAGAAGGCTGATCGACGAGCAAGCGTCCGGATTGTCGACCATGATCCCGTCGCCCGCGCCGCGCCAACCTCTCGCACCGTTGATAAGGTTACGCCGCAGGGCGCTGCGGACTCCGCGATCCGATATACCGAGACTGCAAAAAAGTAGATGCCGAGCGCCTCAACCCCCAGCAGCCGGCCCAGGACAACGCTCTGCAGAAATTGCAGGGCCGCTGCGCCTCCCTTGGTCGCAAATGCCGCAGCGACACTGAAAATCCGGGGCGAAACCATGTCGCGCAAGCGCATCAAGCGCCTCATTTGCCAATACCGTTGCGGAGAAAAGCGTAAGCAGATGCCATGGATTCTGTCTGATCATTCCCCATGATGCGGCTCTTCGTCATCATGTTCGCTCAATATGGTTTGTTTCAGATGAGAGCGACGCATGGCATTCGGACCGGGGTGCGACAAGGCCTTTAGCGCTGCCCATTGCCAAGATGGACGGGAATTAATGGCGGTGCAATGAAGCATAAATGCGTCGCGGCTAGGACGGATTCCGACAAAAAGGGTGGGCAGATGATCCGACAGGCGATGGCCAGCATGGTGGGAATTTGGAAAAGGGCGGGGCAGCGCCTGACCGCCCCTCCCTTTGTTGCTCTATCGCCTTTTCGCAGTAAACCTGCGCCCATTTCCAGCGTGCTACGTAAAACCTTCTTTTTCAGTTTTTGCGTCTTTCTGGGCGTGTTTTACGGATTCTGGGGCACGGTTCTTCCACCCGCCTTCATCATTCTGCTGATCATTCCCTTCCTCATATTTGCCCTGCTGGTTTTGTGGCTGCTGCCCGACACGGGGGATGCGCCGGAACGGACCTTGAAGCGGTTGTTGCTGGCCTTCACGGCGGTAACTTTCTTGTGGCCGAATTATCTCGCAATTGTGCTGCCGGGGCTTCCTTGGCTGTCGATGCGCCGTATTGTGGGATTGGCGATGGTCGCTGTTTTTCTGTACAGCCTTTCCACATCATCAAAGATGCGGCGCGAAATTGTAGATGCGATGAATTCGATTCCGCTGCTTTGGAAATTGATCGTCGCCTTCTTTGTGGTTCAGGCGATATCTATCGTCTTTTCAATATATCCCGTTCTGGCCTATAAACACTGGTTTAACTCACAATATGCGTGGACAACGGTCTTTTTTCTTTCTGTTTATGTCTTCATGAAACCAGGTCATATTTCTTCTTGGACAAAATTGATCTGCTGGGCAGCGGTTATTGTCAGCCTTATCGCGATTGCCGAGCAAAGAAATCAGATGGTCTTGTGGGCCAACCACATTCCCTCCTTCTTCAAAATCGAAGATGATGCCGTTGATAGAATTTTGCGACCAAACTTCCGAAGCGGACAATATCGTTCTCAAGCAATATTTGGCGTATCGTTGGCCATGGCGGAATTTTTGGCGTTGTCTTTTACTCTTCTTCTTCATAAATTTTTAACTACATCAAAAAATTCTCAAAAAGTTTACATAATTTTTGCAATGATTGCAATTGTAGCAGGCATAGCAATGTCTAGGGCGCGAGTCGGATTTGTTGGTTTGGTTGTAGGATTGTCATTATATTTCGTAGTATGGGGTTATAGAAGATACAGAGATAATAAGACGGATATTATTGGTGCTGGCTTAATTTACGGATATCCAGCAATATTAGCAGTATCTACAATATTAATTCTATCTGTTGACGCGCTGCGCTTCAGAATACTAGGAGGCGGTGGTGCTCAAGTCAGTAATGATGCGCGTCAGATTCAATTTGAAATGGCACCCCCAGTAATAATGAAAAGTCCGATATTCGGGTTCGGTGGTGGGCGCGGCGCAGATGTATTGGGATACACAAATCCAGCTGGTGAGATTACAATGGATACTTATATCCTTTCCATTGTGCTTGACTATGGAATCGTTGGATTCCTGATTTTTTATGGCGCCATCATCTATGCTCTGGTGCGTGTCGGTACGGTGGTTTTCAAACTACCGAGTTCACCGCGCGATAAGGATGAGGAAGAGATTGGCTATCTCTTGCCGCTCATTGTCATGCTGGCGCAATTCCTCTTCATCAAGACCGTGCTGAGCCAGGAAGAGAATCACTCGATTCTGTTCATGATCTATGGCGCGATACTCGCGCTGTTTTGGAGGTTGAAACAGCGCGAGTCCTCCGCGCTTTCTGCCGGGAAGCTGCCGGGTTAACCCCGTGAGGGCGCAGAAATGCGTGAATGATCCCGATTTGGGACAGGCAGCGCGCAAAAAAACCAAGTCGATTATCGCCAATTTGAATTGACTATTGTTGCCATATCGGTGTTTATTACCGTTACATTAACACTCGAAAAGAGAGTCGCCCGTTTGCGTCTAGGGGCCTGATAGCAAACGGACTGGTTAAGGCTCGGTAGTAGAACAAGGGCATTCCTATGAAGAAAATCATTGCGACCACAGCGGCAATCGCGCTCGCGGGCACTGCTGCCCCGGCCATGGCCGCCGTTATTTTCAACAGCCTGACGATCACGGCCGCGACCGAAGCAACGGTTGGCGGCGGCGGTGGGGGTACCGATGCTGACAGCAACACGGTGACGTATCTCACGCTTCCTGTGAACGCGTTCAACGTGCAGAGCTCTGCCAAGAACACGGGCAATGGACAGGCCAACGCCCAGACGTCGGTCGCCGTGGCATTTGCATCGGCTGGCGCATTCCTGTTTGATGCGACCTCGACGACATCGATTTCAAACCTGAGCGCCGGCAACAGCGCCTCTGCGAAGGCTGGCAAGTATCTGTTCAACTACATCTTCACGTTGACTACGCCGGGCACTCTGACCGCTGATTGGGACCTGTCGGCACCGAACGTGCTTCAGCCGGCCAACGGCCCGCTCTTCGGCGGTGGCCTCCAACTGGCCCCAACAGCCGTCGGCAGCACCACGCAGGCGCTTGGCGTTGGCACCTACAGCCTCTCCATGACAGCAGATTTCCAAGATCTGATCGCGCGTACGGGCCCTGGCATCACGCGTGGAAACAGCAGCGATCACTTCGCGTTCCAGATTGCCACAGTGCCGGAACCGGCAGCCTGGGCCATGATGCTCATCGGCTTCGGTCTGGTCGGCAGCTCGATGCGTTCGCGCAAGGGCAAGACCACGGTCGTTTACGCCTAAGCATTCCGACATCGGACAAGAATTGGGCCGGGGCACGAAAATGCTCCGGCCTTTTCTTTGCGCACCGGCCGTCCGAGTAAGCCTTTCTGACCAATATTTAATTCACCGTTCGCCTGCTTGGCAGATGCCCCTCCCTAGAAGGGCGCGACTGTTATGTGACTCGTGCGACAAGGACGGCGGATGAAGGGTATCATTTTGGCGGGCGGCAGCGGAACGCGGCTCTACCCGGCGACCATTGGCGTCTCAAAACAGATATTGCCCGTCTACGATAAGCCGATGATCTATTACCCCCTCAGCGTCCTGATGCTGTCGGGCATCCGCGAGATTTTGATCATCTCGACCCCGCGGGACCTGCCCATGTTCCGCCAGTTGCTGGGCGATGGCAGCCAGTTCGGCATTGAGCTGAACTATGCCGAACAGCCCTCCCCCGATGGCCTCGCGCAGGCCTTCATCATCGGCGCGGACTTTGTCGGCGATGACACGGCCTGCCTGATTTTGGGTGACAACATCTTCCACGGCGCGGGGTTGGGCGCGATGTGTCAGCAGGCCGCCGCCATTGAGAAGGGCGCGACTGTGTTTGCCTACCGTGTCGAAGATCCGGAGCGTTACGGCGTGGTTGAGTTTGACCCCGGCAGCTACACCGCCCGCTCGATCGAGGAAAAGCCTGCCAACCCCAAATCCTTCTGGGCGGTCACGGGCCTCTATTATTACGACAATGACGTAATCGACATCGCGGCCAACCTGCGGCCCTCGGCGCGCGGCGAGTTGGAGATCACCGACGTCAACAAGGTCTATCTGGAACGTGGCAACCTCAACGTCGAGCCGATGGGCCGCGGCTTTGCCTGGCTCGACACCGGCACGCATGACAGCCTGCACGATGCCTCCTCGTTCGTGCGCACGGTTGAACAGCGGCAGGGCATCAAGATCATGTGCCCCGAAGAGATCGCCTTTGTGAATGGCTGGATTGACGCGGCTGCATTGCGCGTGCGGGCAGGTGAAATGGGCAAGACCGGCTATGCGCGCTATCTGAACGCCGTTGCGGACGGGCTCTGAGATGCAGTTCAAAGCGCTTGCCATTGATGGCGTGTTCGAGATCGTTCCAGCCCGCTTCGGCGACGCACGCGGGTTCTTCTCGGAGACCTGGAAACGGTCGGCACTGGCCGAACACGGCATCGACCTCGATTTCATACAGGACAACCATTCGCTCTCCGCTGCCACCGGCACGCTGCGCGGCATCCATTATCAGGCGCCACCCATGGCGCAGGACAAGCTGGTGCGTTGCACGCGCGGCCGCGTGTTCGACGTGGCAGTCGATCTGCGCACCGGCTCGCCCACGCGAGGGCAGTGGGTCAGCCTCATTCTTGATGCGGCGACGGGCAACCAGATCCTCGTGCCCAAGGGCTTCGGTCATGCGTTCCAGACGCTCGAGCCGGACTGTGAGGTCCAGTACAAGGTGACGGCGCCTTATGCGCCCGATTGCGACCGCTCGATCCGCTGGGATGATCCGGCGATCGGCGTTGACTGGCCCGTGACGGTCGACCCCGAGCTGCTTTCTGCGAAGGACCGCAGCGCCCCGCTTCTTTCAGAACAAGACACAGGCTTTTAAGACATGACAGACAAGACAGTCGTGATGGTCACCGGCGGCGCCGGGTTCATCGGGTCGGCGGTGTGCCGCCATCTGATCGCGCAAGGGACCTTCCGCGTCGTCAATGTCGACAAGCTGACCTATTCAGGTTGTCTGGCCTCGCTGGCGCCCATCGACACTTCGCCCGATTATGTTTTCCATCAGGCCGACATCTGCGATGGCGAGGCGATGCGCCGTATCCTCGCAAGCGAAGGCGTGGACCGCATCATGCATCTGGCCGCTGAAAGCCATGTCGACCGTTCCATCGACGGGCCGGGTGTGTTCGTGGAAACCAATGTCGTCGGCACGGTGACGCTCTTGCAGGCCGCACTCGACCATTGGCGCAGCCTTGAAGGCAACAAGAAAGAGGCTTTCCGTTTCCACCACATCTCCACCGACGAAGTGTTTGGCGACCTGCCGTTCGACAGCGGCATCTTCACAGAGGAAACGTCGTACAAGCCGTCCTCGCCATATTCTGCGTCAAAGGCCGCGTCCGACCACTTTGTGCGCGCCTGGAACCATACCTATGGCCTGCCCGTTGTGCTTTCCAACTGCTCGAACAACTACGGCCCCTATCACTTTCCCGAAAAACTGATCCCGCTCGTCATCCTCAATGCGCTCGAAGAAAAGCCGCTGCCGGTTTACGGCAAGGGCGAGAACATCCGCGACTGGCTCTATGTCGAGGACCATGCGTCAGCCCTTGCGACGATCATGATGCAGGGCAAGGTCGGCGAGAGCTACAATGTCGGCGGCGAAGCCGAGCGGACCAATCTCGAGGTCGTGGAGACGATCTGCGACCTGCTCGATGCGCGCGTGCCGCCCATGAGCGTGAAAAGCCGTCGCGACCTGATCACCTTTGTGACGGACCGGCCCGGCCATGACCGGCGCTACGCCATCGACTGTTCCAAGCTGAAAGCGGAACTGGGCTGGACCCAGACGGTCGACTTTGACGCGGGCCTCGCCCGCACCATCGACTGGTATCTGACCAACGAGGATTGGTGGGCACCCTTGCGCGCGGCGCGTTACGCAGGCGAGCGTTTGGGCACCACGACCAAGTGAAGGCCCTCATCCTCGGATCAAGCGGGCAGGTCGCCCATGCGCTCAAGGCCAGCGCGACCTATGTTCAGGCGATTGCACTCGGGCGGCCGGACATTGATTTGGCCAATGCCGACAGCGTGCGTGCCGCCATCGCTGCGCACCGCCCGGATGTCGTGATCAACGCTGCCGCCTATACCGCTGTGGACAAAGCCGAGAGCGAAGCGGACGCGGCGTTCGCGCTGAACCGGGATGGGCCAGCGGCGGCCGCGAAAGCGGCGTACGAGATGGGCGCGGCCTTCCTGCATCTCTCCACCGATTTTGTGTTCGACGGTACCAAGAAGGTGGCGTGGTTGGAGGATGACGTGACCAATCCGCTAGGCGTCTATGGCCAGTCGAAGCTGGAAGGAGAACAGGCCGTCGCGGCGGCGCACCCGAACGCGGTCACGGTGCGCCTGTCCTGGGTCTATGGCGCGCACGGTGCGAACTTTGCCAAGACGATGCTCCGCCTCGCCGCCGACCGTGATGAGATTGGCGTGGTCGATGATCAGCGCGGTCGCCCGACCGCCGCCGAAGACATCGCGCCTGCCTTGTGGGCGCTTGCCCGTGGGCTTGTGGCCATGGGGAAAAGCCCGCACCAGCTTTATCATCTGGGCCCGCAGGGAGACGCAAGCTGGGCTGACTTTGCGGCTGCCATCATGGAGGCCTCCCTCGCGGCTGGTGGGCCTTCGGCTTTGATTAAGCGCATCAGCACGGCTGATTATCCGACGCCTGCCAAACGTCCCGCGAATTCTGTTTTGGACTGCACAAGGATCGAGCAGGATTGGGGCATTGCGCTCCCGCATTGGGAGGCAAGTTGTGAGCAGGTGGTTGCGGAGATCGTGCGGGGCTGACATCCACCCGTTTGGGCTGAGCTTGTCGAAGCCCTGTCCTTCCTCCTTTGTGAACAGAACAGGACGACCCTTCGACAAGCTCAGGGTGAGCGGGACGGAGGGCTTAGCTCAGCAGCACAATCGGGCTGGTCGGGTGCCATTGTAGGGATACCTTGTCGTCCCAGCTGAAGTCTTCCTGATCCCAGCGGGAGAGGTTCGGGCGCGACACGCGGATGCTGCGACCGCTTTCCAGTCGGACTTCATAGACGGTCACATCGCCCAGATAGGATAGGCCCTTGATCTGGCCATGGGCGATATTGTGCCCATCGGGGCTGTCTTTGGCCTTGGCTTGGCCTGCGGGCAGCATGGTGATCTTTTCAGGACGGATCGCGACCCAGACCGTCGTTTCATGCGCGCCGGTGACGCCGTGATTGAGAAAGACGCGGCCAAGTTCGGGGCAATCGACGACGGCTTGTTCAGGCTCGTCCACCGTCAGCTTGCCTTCGAAGATGTTCACAGACCCGATGAAGTCGGCCACGAAGCGGTTGGCGGGGTGTTCATACAAGTCTGACGGCCCAGCCAGCTGCGCGACATCGCCCTTGTTCATGACCGCGATCCGGCAGGCCATGGACAGCGCCTCATCCTGATCATGCGTCACAGTGACAAAGGTGATGCCGACATTGTCCTGCAGCTCGGCCAGTTCGAACTGCATCTGCGCGCGCAGCTTGGCATCGAGTGCGGAGAGCGGTTCATCGAGCAGCAGCACTTTGGGCCGCATGACAAGCCCACGCGCGAGCGCCACGCGCTGCCGCTGGCCGCCGGACAGCTGGTCCGGCATCCGCTGACCCAGCCCGCCAAGGCTCACCAATTCCAACGCCTCATCCACACGTGTGCGGATTTCGGGCTTGGCGACGCCGGAGATTTTGAGGCCATAAGCGACATTGTCCGCAACAGACATGTGCGGGAAGACGGCATAGCTCTGGAACACCATGTTGACCGGACGCTGGTTGGGGGAGACGCCCGCCATGTCTTGCCCGCCGATCAGGATCTGCCCTTCGCTGGGCATTTCAAATCCGGCGATCATCCGCAGCAACGTCGTCTTGCCGCAGCCAGACGGACCGAGCAGCACGAAGAACTCGCCTTCCAATATGTCGATCGAGACATTGTCGACCGCCACCATATTGCCGAAGCGTTTGGTCACATTGCGGATGGAGATGACGGGCTGCTTTTCGGTCATGCCGTGGCCTTGGTGAAGTCCTGCAGCTTGAGTGCCACAGTGGTGAGGAGGATGGTGAGGAAAATCAGGATCGCGGATGCCGCATTGACCTCTGGCGTCACCGAGAAGCGGACCATGGAATAGACCTTAACCGGGAAGGTGATCGTGTTCGGCCCGCTGGTGAAGAAGGTGATGACGAAATCATCGAGGCTGAGCGTGAACGCGAGCAGCGCGCCTGCGATGATGCCGGGCTTCATGTGCGGCAGCAGGACATCGCGGAAGGCTTGCCATTCGGTCGCGCCCAAATCCTTCGCGGCTTCTTCCTGCTCCTTATTGAACCCGGCCAGCCGCGCGCGGACGACCATGGCAACAAAGGGGAAGCAGAAGGTGATGTGGGCGATGGTGATCGCCGAAAGGTTGAGTGGCCAGGGCAGGTCGGTTGGCCAGTCCAGCTTGGCAAAGAAGACAAGCATGGCAACGCCCATGCAGATTTCCGGCACGACAATAGGAAGCGCCATTGTGCCTTCGACGCCCGCCTTGAATGGAAATCGGAAGCGCCACAGCATCACCGCGGCGAGGGTTCCCAAAACAATGCTGAATGCGGTCGCCAGCGCGGCAATGGTCAGCGAATTGCCGAGCGCCGCCATAAGCCCGTCATTCTCCAGCACCTTGCCATAATATTTGAAGGTGAAGCCACGCCAGACGATGTTGCGTTTGGAATCGTTGAAGCTGAAAGCGATCAGCACCAGCAGCGGCGCATAGAGGAAGAACAAGGTCGCCGCGATCCACGCGCGCATCCACAGCCGCCGCGTATATTCCAGCGGGGCAATCTGGGTGCGTTTGAACAGGCTCATGACCGGCGCTCCGCACTACGATTACGCAAGGTCTGAAGCGCGATGAGGATGAATGTCGCATACATCAGCAGGAAGGAAAGCGCCGCGCCAAAGGGCCAATCATTGGCCCGCTTGAACTGGCGTTCAATGACGTTGGCGATCATCTGGCTGTCGGGCCCGCCCATCAGGTCTGGCGTCAGATACGCGCCGAGTGCGGGCACGAAGGTGATGATGACGCCCGAAATAATGCCGGGGGCGGCGAGCGGCGCCACGATCTGCGTCAGCGTCCGGAAGTGCCCGGCGCCCAGATCAAGGCTCGCCTCAATGAGCGAGCGGTCCAGCCGGTCAAGCGCGGCATAGAGCGGCAGGACCATGAAGGGCAGGTGGACGTAAACCAGCCCCAATATCACGGCGAAGTTATTGTAGAGCAGCGGCAGCGGTTCCCATGTCGACAGGGGCGCCATGCCGACCATGACCTTCAGGCTGCTGGCACCTTCCCAAAACCAGCCGAGGGACTTGTTCACATAGCCTTCGGTCCGCAGCACCGTGATGAGCGCATAGGTGCGGATCAAGAGGTTGGTCCAGAAGGGCAACATGATCGCCAGAAGCATCCAGGGCCGCCATTTGGGTTGGGCAAAGGTGATGGCCAGCGCGATGGGGAAGCCGATGATGAGGCAGATCAGCGTTGTCAGCGCTGCGACCGCGACCGACTTTCCGAAGATCTCCAGATACAGCGGCTCCAGCGCGCGGCCATAGTTGGAAAAGGTGCCCGAAATGTCGATCTCGGTCAGGCCGACATTGCGCCCGAAGCTGTAGAGCCAAACGACAGCGAGTGGGACAATGAAAAATGCGACCAGCCACAGCACCGGCGACACCGCGATCGATGCGAATGTCGCCTTGTGCTGTTTCCAATCCTGCATGGTCCCCACCCGGCCTGAAAATCAGGCCGCGCGGACGCGTGTGAAGGCTTCTTCGTAAAGCGGCTGTAGCTTTTCGTTATAGGCGGCATACTCACATTTGGCGAGCAGGTCGGCCGGCGGGAAGATGACGGGATTGTTCTTATAGGCGTCCGGCATCAGCGCCTTGGCGGCAGCATTTGGCGTGGGATAGAGGATCGTTTCGGCGATCTTCTTGCCCGCTTCGGCATCCAGCAGATAGTTGATGAAGGCGTGTGCGTTCTTGGGGTGCGGGGCACCCTTGGGGATGCACAACGTATCGGAATTGAGCTGGCTGCCTTCCTTGGGGATGACAAAGTCGATGTCATCATCCTCGGTCATGATCTGGGCGATGTCGCCATTATATTCCAGCACAAGATCGACTTCGCCGGACAGGAGCAGATCCTGCCCATTGTCCTCATGATAGGCCTTCACATTGGGTTTCTGCTTGATCATCATCGCTTCGATGACCTTGATGTCTTCCGGTGTCAGGCCATTGACCGATTTGCCGAGATATTTGCCGTAGAGGCGGAACATGTCGCCGGCTTCGGAGAGCAGCGCGATGCGGCCCTTATATTCGGCCGAGTCAAAGAGGACCTTCCAGCTGTCGGGCTTTCCCTTCACCTTGGATTTGCGATAGCCAATCCCAAGCACGAGCCATGTGTAGGGCAGCGAGTATTTGCGGCCGGGATCATAAGCGACGTTGATGAAGGATGGATCGACATTCTTGATGTTCGGAATCTGCGCGTGATCCAGCGGGATCAGCATATCCGCCTTCACCATGCGCTCCACAAAGTCGTTGGAGGGGACGATCACGTCAAAGCCGGGGTTGCCCGCGCGGAGCTTTGCGAAGAGCTCATCATTGGTGGCAAAGAGCGACATGTTGACGTCGATGCCGCTTACGCCCTTGAAGTCGCCCAGCGTGGTTTCGCCGATATAGGTGTCCCAATTGTAGAAATTGAGCTTGGGTTCCTCGCCCGTGCCGCCAATCTTGGCGCCGTCTTCCTTGCTCCCACAGCCCGTCAGCGCGCCCGTCAAGCTGAGCCCGACGGCAGCAGCCCCGATCCCTTGCAGGATGGAACGTCGATTGGCACGGAACACTTCGAGTGGAATGCGGCGGTTCATTTGGGCGACTCCCTGTTTGTTTTTTGGGTGTTGGCCCCATGCTGCCGTGGAAATTCCGCCGCGAAAAGAGAATTTTTGCACTGCAGTACATTCATTTTGGCAAATTGGTGCTTTTCCGTAGCGTCATGATCTTCCATGGTCTGTCCATGACAGATCAAAGCACCCGCTATTCGCGCTCCGCGATGTTGCTCCATTGGGCCATCGCGCTGCTTCTCGTCTTCAACTTCGGCCTTGGCGAACGCACCGAAGATCTGGAGCGTGGCCCCGAACTGTTCTGGGTTATGCAGTTGCACAAGTCGATCGGCATCACCGTGCTGTTGCTCTCGCTTTGGCGGCTTGGCCTGCGCCTTGTGACGCCGCGGCCTGCCAAGGTGGCGGATGGACGGGTCGCGCAACTTCTGTCCACGGCGGTACATTGGGGCTTTTATGCCGTAATGATTATCGTGCCGCTGTCGGGCTGGGTTCTGGTCTCGACCGCGAAGGTGCAACTGCCAACGATGCTGTATGGCGTCGTCCCTTGGCCACACCTCCCGATTGCCGGGCATGACGCGCATGAAGCCGCCGAAGAAGTGCATGAAATCATGTCGAAGCTGATCATTCCGCTGCTCGCGTTGCACATCATTGGCGCTGTCCGGCATCAGTTCCTCCTCAAGGACGCCATTTTGGAACGCATGGTGCCTGCGCGTCGTTTGGGGGTGGCCGGGTTCGCTTTGTTGATCGCCTCGCTTGTCGCGGCCTTTGCGTTGGCAACGAACATGCCTTCCCCCAACACACCGCAGCCGGGCCAGACGCTGCCTGATTTCAAGCAGGCTCAGCTTGCGCCGCCCGCCGCAGCGCCAGTTGCGACGGCTGTCGTTGATGAAGCGGTCAACGCACAGGCCGCATCAGAACCGTCTGCCAAGCCGGTCCCGGATTGGCGCGTCGCCAAAGGCGGGCGGCTTGGCTTTAAAGTGACCGTGAATGGGGAGGCTGTGTCGGGCAGCTTTGGGACTTGGGATGCCAAGATTGCGTTTGACCCGGAACAACTCGACAAATCCTCGATCAAGGCCACGATTGCGCTGGCCTCCGTCAACAGCGGAGATAGCGGCCGGGATGACATGCTGCGCGGCGATGACTTTTTCGGCACGGCCAGTCCAACCGCGCGCTTCACCGCAGATCGCATCCGCGCCAAAGGCGGCAATCGCTATGAAGCCCAGGGCGCCCTGCAGATGAGGGGCGTGTCGAAACCTGTTTCGCTGGCGTTCTCGCTGGACATCACTGGTACGCAGGCGCGCGCTTCGGGGACTGCGACGTTTGACCGTCGCGATTTTGGCATTGGCACGGGCCAGTTTTCAGACACCGGCACGATTTCCGGCGATGTGACGGTCGATTTCGCCTTCCGCGCAAATATGGTTGAAAAGGCGGGATAACATGAAAAGCATTGGCAAATTCGCGTCGGTCGCGCTTGTCGCGGCCTTCACGGCCTCGTCTCCGGCACAGGCAAGTCCGCAAGGTTGGCAGACGGCGAGCGACATCGGCGTCTATTCGCTGATGGCGGTGTCGATCGGCCTGCCGCTCGTTGAGAGAGACACCAACGGCGCGCTGCAGGCTGCAGGGTCGATTGGCGCCGCGTCGTTGATTGCCACGGGCCTGAAGGAAACGTTTCCCAAGACCCGGCCCGATGGCAGTGACCGCAAGAGCTTTCCTTCCGGCCACACGTCCAACGCCTTTGCGGCGGCGGCCTCACTGACAGAGCGGCAGGGCTTGGCTGTCGGCATCCCCGCCTTGGCCGTCGCAGGCTTTGTCGGCCTCGCGCGGGTGGAAGGGAAGAAGCATTATTGGTCGGACGTTGCGGTCGGGGCGGGCATTGGCTCGCTTGCGGGCTTCCTCATCACACGCAAACATCCAGATGCCCGGCGGAGCGCGCTTTACCCTTGGGGCGATACCAAAAGTGCAGGCTTCACTTATGCAACCCGCTTCTAACGCGGATTAAAGGCCGGTCAGCCGGGTGATGTGGCCCATCTTGCGGCCAGGGCGGGCCTCATGCTTGCCGTAGAGATGAAGATGCGTCAGTGGGTCTGACGCCCATTCCAGCCATTTGTCGGCGTCTGCGCCAATCAAATTGCGCATCTCGACACCCGGGACGGCCAATTTGGTTCCCCCCAGCGGCAGGCCGACAACTGCACGGATGTGGTTCTCAAACTGCGACGTGACAGCGCCTTCGATGGTCCAATGCCCGCTATTGTGCACACGCGGTGCCATTTCATTGAAGACAGGTCCTTCGTCGCTTGCGAAGAACTCGATGGCAAAGACGCCGACATAATTGAGCTTTTCGGCAATGCGCCGGGCCAGCGCACGGGCGGCGGGCACTTGTTCCAGAACCTTGGGATGGGCCGGCACTGTGGATGTCGCCAAAATGCCGTCCTTGTGCACATTTTCCGGTGCATCCCAAAAGGCGATGCTGCCCTGCTGGTCCCGCGCGATTAGCAGCGAGAATTCATGTGCAAAGGGCACCATCTTTTCGAGGATGAGGGTGCCTGCGTCGGCCAAAGCGTTCCATGCCGCGTCGGCATCGCCCGGCTTTGCAATGCGCGCCTGCCCCTTGCCATCATAGCCAAAACGCGTCGTCTTCAGGATGGCAGGCGTCCCGATCTTCTCAAGGGCGGCGTCAAGATCGGCGCGGCTGTTAACTTCGGCCCAGTCCGCCGTGCGTGCGCCGCAATCCGCTGCGAACGTCTTTTCACGAATGCGGTCTTGCCCGATTTCGAGCGCATCAATCGGCGGATAGAGCGGGGCGTGCGCGGCGATGCTGCGCAGGGGGTCTGGCTCTACATTTTCAAATTCAAAAGTGACGACATCGACATCATCGGCAAAAGCGGCAAGCGCTGCGCTATCGCCATAGTCCCCCTGCACCCATTTGGCGCAGACATCCGCGGCAGGGCCGCTCAGCTCGGGGGCGAAAACATGGCAGCGATAGCCGATTTGTGCAGCGGCAATGCTCAGCATCCGGCCAAGCTGGCCACCACCGATAATGCCTATGGTCGAACCGGGGGGGAGTGTCGTCATGAAGGTTCGTTGGCCACGCTGTCAGTTTGTGCTTTGCGCCAAGCAGCAAGCCGCTCCGCCAGAGCGGGGTCGTTCAGGGCTAGGATGGAGGCGGCCATCAGCCCAGCGTTGATCGCACCGGCTTTGCCAATCGCCAATGTGCCCACAGGCACACCGCCGGGCATCTGGACGATGGAGAGCAGGCTATCCATGCCGCTCAAGGCCTTGGATTCCACAGGGACACCAAGCACGGGCAGGATCGTCATCGAAGCGGCCATGCCCGGCAGATGCGCGGCACCACCTGCGCCGGCAATGATGACTTTCAGGCCGCGATCCTTGGCGGTGCGGGCATAATCAAAGAGGCGTTCGGGCGTGCGGTGGGCTGAAACGATCCGGGTTTCGTGCGCGATATGAAGCGCGGCGAGCACTTCTGACGCGTGGCACATCGTTGCCCAATCGGACTGGCTGCCCATGATGATGCCGATATCCGGCGGTGTTGCGGTCATGTCGCTGGCCTCGTCCCGTTACTGCCCCAAGGCCTCAGGGCCTTAGAGAAATGGGCCGCCAAGCGCAACGCCATGAACCAGCAGGCGGAACATCATTAATTCTTTGTGAGTTGCATCCAAGTGCGGAGCAAGATTAAACTCCGAATCGAACAGACCACTGAAGTGGCAACATCAAGAAGCGACCCTTGAGCATGAAGTCATTATCGGCCGATCCTCTCTTTGGCCAAGAAAATGTAGAAGAATATGCGGCCATGCTTGCTGAGCTCGACTTGCTGCGGCGTAAAATCGTTGAGTTAGAACAGCTTGCCGATACTGATACATTGACGCCCTTGGCCAATCGGCGCGCGTTTTTGAGGGCGGTGGACCGTGCAATCCGGCTCGCTGACCGTCATCAAACGCAAACAGCTCTCGCCTTTTTGGATGTTGATGGGTTGAAGGCGATCAACGATGCCTATGGGCACATCACAGGCGACGTCGTCCTTCTGCATATTTCAGAGCGGCTCCGCAGCGCGTTTCGCGCAACAGATCTTGCCGCCCGCGTCTCCGGTGACGAATTTGCAATCTTGCTCGATCATGTCTCAGAGGCAGACGCGCAGCAGCGCATCGGCGATCTGGTCAGTGCGGTTGCAAATGATCCTGTCCGTGTCGGACAAAAAGATCTGTCGATCCGCCTGTCTTGGGGGCTGACGATGATCCGCGCTGATGACAGTGTGGATGTCGCCATGGGCCGCGCGGACGCGGCCATGTACCGCGCGCGTTCGGCTCAGCGCTCCGACAGATAGTAACGGTCTTTGGCTGAAAGATCATCGGCCAGATCATAGACGATCGGCTGACCGGTCGGGATTTCGAGGCCCGTAATTTCATCATCGGGAATGTTCGACAGATGCTTGACGAGCGCCCGCAGCGAATTGCCGTGCGCTGAAATCAGCACGCGCTTTCCAGACTTCAATTCCGGTGCAATCCGGTTTTCCCAATAGGGCAGAACGCGGGCGATGGTGTCCTTCAGGCTTTCAGTCGCGGGCACAGTGATCCCGGCATAGCGGCGGTCCTTGGATAGATCGAACTCGCTGCCCCGCTCCAGCGGCGGCGGCGGCACATCAAAGCTGCGGCGCCAGATCTTCACCTGCGCATCGCCATGCTTGGCGGCGGTCTCGGCCTTATCGAGCCCTGTCAGTCCGCCATAATGCCGCTCATTCAGCCGATAGTCCTTTTCGACCGGCAGCCAGAGGCGACCCATCTCTTCCAGCGCGAGGTTGAGCGTCTTGATCGCCCGGCTCTGGAGGGAGGTGAAGCAGCTGTCGAAATCCAGCCCCTTGTCGCGCATTAGACGACCGGCAGCGCGGGCTTCTTCCACGCCCTTTTCGGTGACGTCGACATCCCACCAGCCGGTAAAGCGGTTTTCCAGATTCCAAGTGGACTGGCCATGGCGGATGAGGACGAGCGTAGGCATCAGCAAGGGACTCCGGACGTTGATTAATGCAGGCCTCTAGCCATGCCCCGCCGGATTGTGCAAGCGCGTCAGTGCGCGTTTTTCTTCACGCTTTCGTCCATGCGCCGCAGCTGTTCCTCGGTGGCGGGTTGCTGATGGTTCGCTTTCCATTCGGCATAGGGCATGCCGTACACAATCGCGCGGCCATCATCCTTGGCCATGTCGGCCGCTTCGGCCACCCAATCGCCCAGACAATTGCGGCAAAAGCCTGCAAGGCCCATCAGATCGACATTCTGCGCATCGGTGCGATGTTGAAGATGTCGGACGAGGCGACGAAAGGCCTTTGCCGCCGTAGCGTCATCAAGCGTGTCAATATCCATGAATTCGGTTTCCTTCGTTTGATCGGAACTGATTAGCCGCTATGGCGGGCGACGAGAAGTGGAGTGATCGATTGACTGAATATCTGCCGCCCCGTGGCCGCAAAGTCCGCATCCTTGCAACGCTGGGTCCCGCCAGCCGGACGCCGGAAATGATTGGCAGGCTGTTTCGTGCCGGGGCCGATGCCTTCCGCATCAACATGAGCCACGGCGACCAGGCGGACAAGGCCGAGGTGATCCGCATCATCCGTAACCTTGAAGTGCTCCACGGCCGCACGACGACAATCCTTGTCGATCTGCAAGGCCCCAAGCTGCGCGTCGGCGCCTTTGCCGAGGGCAGCGTGATGCTGGAAACCGGGCAGGCGTTCCTGCTCGATCTTGATCCGACGCCGGGCACAGCGGCGCGCGTTTGCTTGCCGCATAAGGAAGTCTTCTACGCGCTCGAAGTCGGCTCGCGCCTGCTCCTCGACGATGGCAAGCTTGTCCTGCGCGTCATGGAAAAGGGTGAGACGGCGATTGCCACCCGCGTGGAAGTGGGCGGTGTTCTGTCCAACAATAAGGGCCTGAACGTCCCCGATGTGGTGGTGCCTTTGGCGGCATTGACGGAAAAGGACCGGTCTGACCTTGCCTTTGCCGTTGACCAGAATGTGGACTGGATTGCGCTGTCGTTCGTGCAGCGCCCTGAAGATCTGGCCGAGGCACGGCGCCTGATTGGGGGCAAGGCCGCCTTGCTCGCCAAGATCGAAAAGCCGGCCGCGCTCGACCGGCTCGAAGGTATTCTTGAGCTGTGTGATGCTGTGATGGTGGCCCGCGGTGATTTGGGCGTTGAACTTCCGCCTGAAGCCGTGCCGCCCGCCCAGAAGCGCATCGTGGAAACCGCACGCGAGCTTGGCAAGCCGGTGGTCGTGGCAACCCAGATGCTGGAATCGATGATCAAATCGCCCTCGCCGACGCGGGCGGAGGTGTCTGACGTGGCGACGGCCATCTATGATGGCGCGGACGCTGTGATGCTGTCTGCAGAGAGCGCCGCCGGGGATTGGCCCGAAGAGTCGGTCATGATGATGGACCGGATCGCCCACTCAGTGGAAGGGGACAAAGGCTATGCCCGTCGTCTCCATTTCACGGAGACGAAGGCTGACCCCACAACGGCAGATGCGCTGGCCGAGGCTGCGTTCGACATTGCCGCAACAGTGTCGGCCAAGGCGATCATCTGTTTCACCTCTTCCGGCTCCACTGCGCGACGCATTGCGCGGGAACGTCCCGCCGTGCCGATCCTCGTCCTCACGCCCAAGATGGAAACCGCGCGTCAGCTCGGCCTGCTTTGGGGCACGCACGCGGTGCACACGAAGGACGTCGGATCCTTTGAGGAAATGGTCGCCAAATCAAAGCGGATGGCGCTGCGCCACGGCCTTGCCAAAGGTGGCGACCGGGTGATCGTGATGGCGGGCGTACCTTTCGGGACGCCGGGCTCAACAAATGTCTTGCACGTCGTGCGCCTTACGGGCGATGAGCTGAAGGGATATGAAAGCTAGGCCGACGCGGGGAAGACATCCGGCGCGGCCCATAGGAGGGATAATGCGCCACTTCGTCACGTTCACCGCGCTTGCGCTCGTTTTGGCAGCGCCTGCTATCGGGCGGGAGCCGCCCGCACCGGGCACTGTGTCCAAGGCGACAGCCGAAGCAAATGCGAAGGTGGCTGCAAGCCTGCCACTCAACGACCCATCTGACTTCGCCGATGCCACGCGCGGACGGCTGGCGCAGATTGAGGGCGGCATCATCCGCAATGCCAAGGGTGACGTGGTCTGGGATGCAAACAGCTATGCGTTCGTCAAAGGGGATGCCCCGGCCAGCGTGAACCCCTCGCTGTGGCGCCAGTCGAAGCTCAATTCCGAACACGGCCTGTTTGAGGTCAAGCCGGGCATCTACCAGTTCCGGGGCTATGATGCCGCGGTGATGACCGTTATCCGCGGCAAGACCGGCTGGATTGTCGTCGATCCGCTTACCGCCGTCGAAAGCGCGGCAGCTGGGATGGACCTCGTCAGGAAGACGCTTGGCGATCTCCCCATCACGGGCATCGTCTTCACCCACAGCCATGGCGATCACTATGGCGGCGTGGCAGCGCTTGCGTCTCCTGAAGTGCTGGCCTCCGGCAAGATCCCGATCGTGGCTCCCCATGGCTTTACCGATGAGGCGATCAGCGAGAATGTTATTGCAGGCATTTACATGGGCCGGCGCGCCGGGTTTCAGTTCGGGACCACTCTGCCCCGCAACGCGACGGGCCAGGTAGGCACCGGCCTTGCCCAGGCCCTGTCGACCAACAACCGCGCCTCGCTTGCCAAACCGACAATGGAGGTTGCCAAGGGGGCGGCACCCGTCGTGATCGATGGCATCACCTTTGAATTCATTGATGCAGCCTCATCTGAAGCGCCGGCTGAATTCATGTTCTATCTGCCCGACTTTAAGGCGCTCTGTTCGTCTGAAGTCGCGACGGGGACGTTCCACAATGTGCTGACCCAGCGGGGCGCCAAGGCGCGTGACACGCTCAACTGGTCAAAGGCAATCGATACCGCGCTGCGCAGCTATGGCGACAAATCAGACGTTGTCTTTGGCTCCCACAACTGGCCGACCTGGGGGGCGGGCAATGTGAAGACCTTCCTGACCCACCACCGGGACACGTACCGCTTCATCCATGATCAGACGATGCGGCTCGCGAACAGCGGGCAAACCGCAACAGAAATCGCGGAGCAGGTGGGTGAGCCAACCTTTGCCAAGACCGATTTTTCGACGCGCGGTTATTACGGCACGTACAACCACAATGCGAAGGCGGTTTTCCAATTTTATTTCGGCTGGTGGGATGGCGTCCCCGCCAACTACAACCGCCACGTCCCGACCGAGGAATCAAAGCGCTACATTGCGGCCATGGGCGGTGCGAAAAAGGCGCTGGACGTGGGCATCAAGGCCTATGACGGCGGCGACTTCCGCTGGTCCTCGACCGTGTTCAACCACATCGTCTTTGCTGATCCGGCCAATGAACTGGCCAAGAAGTGGCTGGCCGCAAGCTATGAACAGCAGGGCTTTCAGGCAGAAGCAGGCACCTGGCGCAATGTCTTCCTGCAGGCCGCGCATGAGCTGCGCAACGGCGTGCCCAAGCCGCGTCTGGATGTCGCGGGCGCAGGTGTCATCCGTGCGGTGCCGACGGCCAATCTGATGGATGCGCTGGCCGCGCGCTTCAACCCAGCCAACTCCGCCCGTCCCAACACGACCGTCCAGCTGATCTTCACGGATCGCAATGAGACAGTCGCACTTCATGTCGGTGAATCGGTTCTGTTCCCGAGCATGGGCCAGAAACTGGATGCACCCACCGCGACATTGACGACCACGCGCGCGACCTTTGACGGACTGATTCTCCAGACCATCGACATCGGCGAGGCGATCCAGTCCGGCGCGCTGAAGTTTGATGGGGACCCGACCGCCATCGGCGCGATGTTCGCCGCGTTGGATAAGCCGGAGATGACGTTCAATGTCGTGACGCCCTGACACCTGTCAGAGAAGGCCAAGTTCCGTCAAATGGGCGCGAGCGGCGTCGACGTTCGTAAAGTGATGGCCGACAAAGCCGTTCGCCTCGGCGGCGGCGGCATTGTCGGCGCGGTCGTCCAGAAACACGCCTTCATCCGGCGCCAATCCAAAGCGCGCGCGGGCGAGGTGGAAGATGGCGGGGTCAGGTTTGGCCAGCTTCTCATCGCCCGAAACGACAATGTCGCGGAACCGGTCAAACACATGCGCTTCTTGGGCGCGGAAGGGCGGCCAGAATTCGTGACTGAAGTTGGTGATGCCGAAAATGGGGACGCCTGCCGAATCGAGTTCCTCGACCAGTTCGATCATGCCTTCAACGGGGCCCGTGATCGTTTCGTTGAAGTGCGCTGCCCATGCGAGAATCAGATCGCGGTGTTCTGGAAAGCGGGCGATCAGCTCTGCACTTGTGTCGGCGAAGTCGCGGCCTTCGTCGTGCTGGAAATGCCAGTCCGTGGTGACGACGGTTGCCAGAAACGCGTCAAGCGCCCGATCCTCGGGGATCAGGCGCTCGTACAGAGCTCTGGGGCTCCAGCGATACAGGACGTTGCCGACGTCGAAAACGACGGCGGTCACCGCCATAGGGGATTAGCCCTGGCGTGCCTTGAAGCGCGGCTGCGTCTTGTTGATGACGTAGGTCCGGCCACGACGACGGATCACGCGGTTATCCCGGTGACGGTCCTTGAGCGACTTGAGCGAATTGCGGATCTTCATGATCGCTTGCCTGTTCTAAATTAACGTTGGAAAATGAAGGCTGCCGCCTAAAGATGGGCTATGGCAAAGTCAAGGCGATCTGCCGAGTAAGGAGTCATCTCCCATGCGTTTTATCGTGTTTTTTCTCTCTCTGCTGGCGCTATCGGGCTGTGCAGCCTCGATTCCGCCCGTGGAAGTCACGCGATTCCACCTTGGGCAGCAACCTGCCTCCGGCCCCGTCGTGATTGAGGCGGCAGAAGGCCAGAATGCCGCCAATCTTGAGTTCGGCACCTATGCGGCCGCGGTCTCCCGCGAACTGATTCGGCTCGGCTATCCGCTGGAGGGCAAGGCGATCTACCGGATTTTCCTTGGGTTTGACCGTGCGGAACGGCAGGTCGCGAAGCGGTCCCCTGTCACCATCGGCATCGGTGGCGGATCGTTCGGTGGAAATGTTGGCATCGGTCTGGGCACGAGTTTTGGCGTCGGCAAGTCAACGTCTGCCATTATCGGCACGCGGATGTCGGTGCAGATGAAGCGGATTTCGGACGGCGCGGTCGTCTGGGAAGGGCGGGCGCAGACCGAAGCCCCGGCCAATGCACCGGCGGCGCAACCGGGGCTTGCTGCAGATAAGCTGTCGCGCGCCCTGTTTCAGGACTTTCCGGGCGAATCGGGACGCACTATCACTGTCCCATGACATCACTCAGCATCACGTCCGGCTTTGACAGCGGCAACATCATCGTCACCTCAATTGAGGGGGACACGGCAACGCTTGAAATCCGCAAGGATGCCCAGTCCGATTTCTACCAATGGTTCCACTTCCGCTTGGCCGGCGCCAAGGGACGCCCGGTGATGCTGAAGATCACCAATTGCGGCGGTTCCGCCTATCCCGGGGGATGGGCGAACTATCAGGCGCGCTATTCGGTTGATCGTGACGATTGGCGCTGTGCGGACACCCTCTATGCCGATGGGGTCCTAACGATCACCCACACGCCGGAGGCCGATGCCGTCTGGTTTGCCTATTTCGCCCCCTATTCAATGGAGCGGCATCATGATCTGGTCCAGCGGACGGCCGCCGCGCCGGGGGTGTCGCTGATCCAACTGGGCCAGACGCTGGATGGCCAGCCGATAGACCTGCTGCGCATGGGCACCGGTGCCAAGCAGGTTTGGCTATATGCGCGCCAGCATCCCGGCGAATCGATGGCCGAATGGTGGATGGAAGGCGCGCTTGAGCTGCTGACGGATGAAAGCGACCCCGTCGCTCGGGCGCTTCGGCAAGAATGCACCCTCCACATCGTGCCCAATATGAACCCCGATGGCTCTGCGCGCGGGCATCTGCGCACCAATGCCGTGGGGGTGAACCTCAACCGCGAATGGGCCTCGCCCAGTGCGGAGCGATCTCCCGAGGTCCTGTGCGTCCGTGATGAGATGGACCGGACCGGCGTCCATTGGGCGATGGACGTGCACGGCGACGAGGCGATCCCCGCCAACTTCATCGCAGGCTTTGAAGGCATTCCCAATTGGACGGACGATCAGGGCGAGCGCTTTTACGCCTATCGCGAGGCACTGGCCGCGCAAACGCCTGACTTCCAGACCAAGCTTGGCTATCCCAAATCCGCGCCGGGCAAGGCCAATCTCACCATGTCGACCAACCAGCTCGCGAACCGCTTTGCGCATTTGGGCTGCGTGTCGATGACGCTGGAGATGCCGTTCAAGGACCATGATATGAATGCGGATCCACAGCGGGCTTGGTCGCCGGAACGGTGCCGTCAGCTCGGTCGTGACTGTCTCGCAGTGCTGGCGAAGGCGGTGTGATGCGGATCATCGTCGATGATCTGAAGGGGCCGGAGATTGCGGCCCTTCTTCAGGTGCATCTTGATGCCATGCACGAACACTCCCCGCCGGAAAGCGTCTATGCGCTCGATCTAGACAAGTTGCGCCAGCCCGACATCACCCTCTGGACGGCGTGGGATGGCGCCGCGCTCATGGGTTGTGGCGCCCTTAAGGAACTGGATGCGCGGCACGGTGAGATCAAATCGATGCGCACCGATGCCCGCCATCTGCGCAAGGGCGTGGCGGCCGCCATCCTCGAGACTATCCTCACGACGGCGCGACACCGGGGTTATGAGCGGCTGAGCCTAGAAACCGGCAGCAATGAACCCTTCTGGCCTGCGCACCAGCTGTATCAGCGTTACGGCTTCTCCGATTGCGGCCCCTTTGCGGATTACGAGTTTGATCCGTTCAGCCGCTACATGACAATGGATCTGACGTAGAGCTCAGACCCGCAAGCAATGACCCCCGCTCCGGGGGCGTGGAGCGGGGGTCTCGTTAGCGTTCGTCACGCTGACTTTTGCGGTTTAGCTCTGACGAGCAACAGGGGGGAATCTCGTCAGGTCTTCCGCGAAAGCCATGCGAAATTAGGCCTTTTTTCCTGTCGCCAAGATGAATGGATTGTCAGCCACGGGGTCCTTTTGGCCGTGGGTCGCTCCAAAGGAACGTTTTATCGGAAATGGGCCCGTTAAATCTTTGGTTTGCGAGACGAACCGTTGTCCGGTTGTTCTGGGAATCGATGGAAACCCACCCTTCCAGCATCAAACCGGCTGGGGCCGAGTCGTTTTTGCTGAACGCCAATGTGATGACGCCATATTCCGGATGCTTCTTGTCGCGCGCTTCAACGAGCGTGATCTTCGGATTGGCAGACGGCAGCAGCTTTGCAATGCTGCGTAAGTCTTTGTTCGGGTTCAACAGGACGCCAAGCGGCGTGCTGCCAATGGGCCAGCGCTGCACCTGTCGAACGGAGTAATCGATAAAGGTCAGTGCCTTGCCGTCGCCGACGATGAGGATGGGCACGCCCTTTTGGTACTGAAAGCGGATTTTCCCCGGACGCTTTAGGCTCAACGCGCCTGTTACTGTTTTGCCAGCCCGGTCCGTCTGCGAGAAATTGGCGGTCATCGTCGTGACAGCCTTCAGATGGTTCGACACGGCCGTCAAAGCATCCGCCTGTGCCCCGGCCTGCGTTGGGGCGATGGCCAATGCGATTGTGGCAAGCGGAACGAACACGGGTTTCATCAAAGTCTCCAAAGCTGCGGCTGGCCCACTGGCAGGCGCGGATTGAACCGCGCATGAACTTCCATCGGCGCGGGGTTAGATGGCGTGGCCGTCCGGGTCGATCAGAACTTCGCGGCGGCCGACATGGTCCGGACGGCTGACCTTGCCTTCCAGCTCCATGCGCTCGATGAGGCGGGCCGCCGAGTTGTAACCGATCCGCAGCTGGCGCTGGATATAGCTGGTCGAGGCCTTTTGGCTTTCCGCCACCACTTGGAGCGCCTTGCGGTACATCTGGTCCTCGGCGGAATCCTCGCCCGTTGGCGCCCCATCCAGATCCCAGCTGCCTTCTTCGGGCTCTTCGGTGACGGCCTGAATATATTCGGGATGCCCCTGTCCACGCCAATGGTCGGCGACCGCGCGGACTTCTTCGTCAGACACAAACGGGCCGTGGACGCGGGCGATCTGCTTGCCGCCGGGCATATAGAGCATATCGCCCTTGCCAAGCAGCTGTTCCGCGCCCTGTTCGCCAAGGATGGTGCGGGAATCGATCTTGGACGTGACGGCAAAGCTGATGCGCGTCGGCAGGTTTGCCTTGATGACGCCGGTAATGACGTCGACCGAGGGGCGCTGCGTTGCCATGATGAGGTGGATGCCCGCCGCACGCGCCTTTTGCGCGAGGCGCTGGATGAGGAATTCAACTTCCTTGCCCGCGGTCATCATCAGGTCGGCGAGTTCGTCGACGATGACGACGATCTGCGGCAGCGGCTGATAATCCAGCTGCTCTTCCTCATAGATTGGGTTGCCGGTCGCGGAATCATAGCCTGTCTGAACACGGCGGCCGAGGAAGGCCCCCTTCTGATTGGCGGAGCGGACCTTTTCGTTGAAGCTCGCCAGGCTGCGCACGCCGACAGAGGCCATCATCCGATAGCGGTCTTCCATCTGCTCAACGGCCCATTTGAGCGCGCGGATCGCCTTGGCCGGTTCGGTTACAACCGGCGACAGCAGATGCGGGATGTCGTCATAGATGCTAAGTTCGAGCATCTTGGGATCGATCATGATCATCCGGCACTGGTCCGGCGTCAGGCGGTAAAGCAGCGACACAATCATCGCGTTGAGACCGACGGACTTACCCGAGCCGGTGGTGCCCGCGACGAGGAGATGCGGCATGGGTGCCAAGTCCGCAATGACCGGCTCGCCCGCGATATTTTTGCCAAGGACGATCGGCAGTTGCCCCGCCTGTTCGCCAAAGCTGTGGCTGGCGATCAGTTCATGCAGGACAACGCTTTCGCGCTTCTGATTGGGCAGTTCGATGCCGATCACTGTCCGGCCGGGAATGGTGGCGACGCGGGCGGAGAGCGCAGACATGTTGCGCGCAATGTCGTCCGCCAGCTGGATGACGCGGCTGGCCTTAATGCCGGAGGCCGGTTCCAACTCGTACATGGTGACGACAGGGCCGGGGCGGACTTCGACGATCTGGCCCTTGACGTGGAAATCATCGAGCACGGTTTCCAACAGTCGCGCATTGCGTTCCAGCGCGACCTTGTCGATCGGGTTGGCACCAGATTCCGGCGCGGGGCTGAGCAGATCGAGCGACGGCAGGACATAACGGTCGCCCAGCGGAAGGGTTGCCTGCCCACTCTTTTCTGTCTTGGGTTTGGCGGGGGCCGGCTTGTCCTGAATGACGGTCTTTGGCCGGCCTTCGTCGATAATCGGCGCGGCGCGTGGTTCAGAGATGGTGGGCGCCGCGGGCTTGAGCCGCGACGGCATCACATCATCTTCTTCATCGAACGGGGCGGGCAGGGCGCGGACGGCGTCTTCTTTTTCGCGGCGTCGCAAGAGCCACGCTCGCTCATCCTCATCCAGACCGAGGCTCTTTGCCCAGATGATGATTCCAATGACGGCAAAGACAGCGCCGAGGCTCCATCTGACCCAGACCATCCAGTCAGCAGGCGGTGCAAAGGACATCAACCACTGGATAAGGCCGCCGGTCGTCATGCCGATCGTGCCGCCAAGACCACCGGGCAGGCTTTCAAATGCTCCGGGGCGGAAAAGGGCGAGGCCGGTATCCACCAGCGCCACGCCGGCCAAAATGCCAAGCGCACGTCGCTTCCAGCCGAGGACCGACACCTTAGCCCACAGCCTGCGCGCGTGGAGCAGCATGAGCGGCACGAACAGGCCAACGGCAGGCCCCATCAGCCATAGCAGAAAGTCGGAGGTCCATGCCCCCGGCAGTCCCAACAGATTGTTGACCGGTCCACCAGCCGCTGTGTTCATCGAAGGATCGCTGGGCCGGTAGCTGGCGAGCGCCAGCACAAGGATCAGCGCGCTGAGGGCAAGCGCCACAGCACCGATCAGCGCGCCGCTGCGGATTGCCCCACGTTTGACCGATTCACGCCATTCCGGTGCCCGGGATGCCATGCCGCGCCTCCTTTGCTGCGTGCGCATAATGTTCCGGTTGCACTCATGCGCCAGCCGCTGACTCGCCGTCAAGAGTCGCGCTGAAATGCTTGAGTCATGATAGGCTTCGGACGTATGACGTTGGCCCATGGACTCACACAATATCATCATCCTCGGCGGCGGTCTGATCGGCCAGACAATGGCGCTGGCGCTCGACCTTCATGGGATCACATCTGTCGTTATTGACCCAGTTGATCCCGCGGGCACGCTGACGACCGAGTTTGATGGCCGCGTGGCGGCGATTTCATCCAGCAGCTGGAAGATGTTCGATGCTCTCGGCATTGGCCCCAAAATGCGGGCGGAGGCACGACCGATCCATCGGATTGAGGTGCGCGATGGCGCGGATGGCCGTCCGCTCGATTTTGAAGCTGATGACACAGACAATCCGCTTGGCCTCATGCTCGAAAACCGCGTGTTGCGCCGCGAACTCTGGGCGATGCTTCAGGACGCACAGAATGTGACGCGCAAATTCGGCGTGACGGCAGACAGCCTTAATCGCGGCGATCACCGGGTGGAAGCCCGCTTGTCCGATGGAACGACAGTGACCGCACCTCTGCTGCTCGTTTGCGAAGGGCGTTACAGTTCGACGCGCGAGGCGGTCGGCATCAACGTTGCGGCGTGGGACTATGCCTCGAAGAGCATTGTGACCGCGCTCGATCATGTCATCCCGCACAATGATACTGCCCATCAGATTTTCTATCCCGGCGGGCCGGTCGCGCTGTTGCCGATGAACCCCGGCACGCGGTCCGCACTGGTCTGGTCTCTGCCGGACGATCAGGCAAAGGCCTTTATGAAAGTGGGGGATCGGGCGTTCCTTGCCGAAGTGTCTCGGGTGACCGCGAACATCTTGGGCGATCTGAGCTTTGCAGCGCCGCGCGCGCTTTACCCGCTCCATTTCCGGCACACCGCAAAGATGACGGAAAATCGCCTCGCGCTGGTTGGTGACGCCGGGCATGGCATCCACCCGATTGCCGGGCAGGGGTTCAACCTTGGCCTGCGCGATGTGGCGGTGATGGCCGAAGTGCTGGTGGACGGCGCACGGCTTGGCCTTGATTTCGGTGATGCACAATTGCTCGCCCGTTATCAGCGCTGGCGGGCCGGGGACGTGATGGCCGTGACCGTTGCGTGTGACAGTCTGGTGCGGCTGTTCGGCCTGCCGGGCAAGACGGCCCGTGCGGCGCGGCGTTTTGGTCTTGGCGCGGTCCAAAGTGCCAAGCCACTTAAAGACCTGTTCATGGCCGAGGCACGCGGGGAGAGCGGCAATCTGCCGATGATGTTGCAGGGTGAACTGGTTTAGGGTTGGCCCTCCCCACCCCGCTTATCCTGAGCTTGTCGAAGGATCGTTCTTTTCTTTTCACGCTTGGTGATCAGCAAGGACAGCCCTTCGACAAGCTCAGGGCGAGCGGGATGGGAGGGTTAAATCAGCCCTGCTGCCCGATAGGCTTTCGCCGTCTCTGCCAAGCCAACCGTCGCCTCAATCTTTGGCACCCAAAGCCCGGCATCCGGTTGCTTCGCCGGATCAATCCGCCAATCGGGATGGCAGAAGTAATTGACCCGGTCAGCGGTCAGTTTGGCTTTGTCACCGCGCAGCAGACGATCGAAGACGGAACCCATCTTCAAAATCGGGCGCGGTGTGGAGAGCACGAGCGCGCGGCGTGACATGGCGGCGGCAATCGCTTTGGCGAAATCAACATGGGTCCAGCCTTTCGTCTTCCCGTCGTCGACCTCGAATATGTGACCATGAGGGGCGTTATGCCCTGTCAGCGCCAGCAATAGCGCCGCGAGATCCCCGGCATGGATCACGGACAAATGCCCGGCAGGCGGCATCAGCATCACGCCGGTCTTGGCCATCTTGAAGATGTCGAGCATCTCCATATCGCCCGGCCCGTAAATGGCAGGCGGGCGGACCATGACCCAGTCGAGCCCGCTGGCCGCAACGACCTGCTCCGCGCCCGCCTTGGACCAGCCATAGACCGACAACCCCGGCTCCCGCGCGGCGAGGGAGGAGACGTGGACAAAGCGTGCAATGCCTGTCGCCTTGGTCGCGGCGACAATGGCCTCCGTCCCCCGGATGTTGCCCTGTTCAAACCCTTCGCGTGTTGGCGCGTTGACGACACCGGCCACGTGAATGACAGCATCTGCGCCTTCAACGAGCCGGGCGAGACGGTCCGGCGTATCGAGCGCGCCTTCGATCCACGTCACGCCCGCCATGTCCGGCTGTGGGCGGCGGGTGAGGGCACGCACCTGAAGGCCTTGGCCGCATGCCATCTTCAGCAATGTGGACCCGACGAACCCCGTCGCACCCGTCACGGCGACCGTCTTTGTGCTCACAGCAGAACCATATGGTCGCGGTGGATGAGCGCGGCGCGGGGGGCATAGCCCAGCACCTCCGTCAGTGCTTCTGTGCGCAGGCCGCAAATGCGCTCAGCATCAGCCAGATCATATTCGGCGAGACCATGGGCGAGGACATTGCCCTCTGCGTCGACGATTTCGACAACATCGCCGCGTTTGAAACTGCCCTCTGCCGATTTTGCGCCGGCCGGCAAGAGGCTGGCCCCCTTGGCCAGCGCCTTGGCGGCGCCCGCATCGATATGGACGCGGCCCTTTGAGGTCAGACGGCCTGCCAGCCAGGCTTTCTTCGCCGCGCGGGTGCCATCGGCTGTAAAGACAGTGCCGCAATCCCCTTTTGCCAAACGGGCAAGAGGATGATCATGCAGGCCAGACACGATGACGAGCGCAGCACCCGCCGCATTGGCGAGGCGCGCCGCCTCAATCTTGGAAGCCATACCGCCGGAGCCCATGCCGGACGAGCTTTCTGCTTTGGCAATAGACCGGATGCGCGCATCAATCCGCGCGACAAGGGGGATGCGTTCAGCATCGGGGTTTTTGCCAGGATCATCGGTGAAAAGGCCGTCGACGTCGGACAGCAACACAACGCCCTGTGCCGACGCGGCTTGCGCGATCCGCGCGGCCAGCCGGTCATTGTCGCCAAAGCGGATTTCCTCTGTGGCGACCGAGTCATTCTCATTGATGACGGGCACGACGCCAAGGCCGAGGAGGCGCTCCAGCGTGGCGGCGGCATTGAGGTAACGCCGCCGGTCTTCCAGATCATCAAGCGTGACGAGGATTTGTGCGGCGGTCATGCCTTTCGCGTCGAGTAAGCCTGCCCAGCATTGCGACAACGCGATCTGACCGGTGGCGGCGGCGGCCTGAGCATCTTCAAGGCTGGCCCGCCCGCCTTTGGGCAGGCCGAGCCTGCGGGCGCCCAGCGCAATCGCGCCAGAGGAAACGATGATGATCTGCTGGCCAGCTGCCCGCCGTGCGGCGATGTCGTCCACCACGGTTTGCAGCCAATCCTGCCGGACCATGCCGGACGGATCGACGAGCAGCGACGACCCGATCTTGACGACCAGCCGCGGGCAGTCGGCGGGCGTCAGATGGGAGACCATCCGCTGTCTTCCCCTGTCTTTGGCGCTTCCATGGGTGACACCGGGCCGATGGCTTCCAGCAGCCGGTCGAGCACGGCGTCGACACCATCGCCGCTGGCACCTGACAGGAGGAGAACCTCTGCCTTGCTGGCGCGCTTCAGCTTGGTCGCGAGCTTCTTCACTTCGGCCGGGTCAACGGCGTCGATCTTGTTGAGGCCGATGACTTCGGGCTTGCCGACCAAGTCGGCCCCATATTTGTCGAGTTCCTTGCGGACGATCTTATAGGCGGCCACCGGATCGTCGCCCGAAGCGTCTACAAGATGCAGCAGCACACGGCAGCGTTCGATATGGCCAAGGAACCGGTCGCCAATGCCTGCGCCGTCCGCCGCACCTTCGATCAGGCCGGGGATGTCGGCGATCACAAACTCACGCCCATGCCGGGACGCGACGCCCAATTGCGGGCGCGTCGTTGTAAACGGATAGGCGCCCACCTTCGCATTCGCGTTGGTCACGCCATTGATGAAGGTGGATTTGCCGGCATTGGGAAGGCCGACAAGTCCCGCGTCGGCGAGGAGCTTCAGTCGAAGCCAGACCCACATTTCCTCATTTGGCCAGCCCATGCCGTGCTGTCGCGGGGTACGGTTGGTCGACGTCTTGTAGCTGGCATTGCCACGGCCGCCGTCCCCGCCGCGCAGGAAGACGCGCTTGACGCCCGGTTCGGTAAAGTCGGCAAGGACATGTTCTTTGTCTTCGGACAAGACTTGCGTGCCCACCGGCACCTTGATGACAAGATCTTCGCCGCCGCCGCCTGTCCGGTTGGAGCCTGAGCCGCCATGACCGCGTTCCGCCTTGAAGTGCTGCGTGTACCGAAAATCGATGAGCGTGTTGAGGCCGGCCACAGCTTCAAATACGATGTCGCCGCCCTTGCCGCCATTGCCGCCGTCGGGTCCGCCATATTCCATGAACTTTTCACGCCGAAAGGACACAGCGCCGGGGCCACCGGCGCCGGAGCGGATGTAAATCTTAGCTTGATCGAGAAAATGCATGGCTTCCCTTTAGGCGAAACCGCGCAAATGGAAAGCTTTGCCGCGCGAACTAGCTTTCCAGACGCGTTGACAAACGGGGGGACGCTTTCAACTGACGGACCGCAATATCCCGGGCGGTGCGGCGGGGCAGGCCCAGCGATTTGGCCAGCGGTTCCCCCAGCAAGGCGTCGCCCATGGCGAGCAGCACGAGATGCAGCGTATCTTCGTGCATTGATTTGTCCTGATGGCCTTCGCCGATTTCGTCGATTAGTTCATGAATGGCATCCACGACCGGGTTGAGCGCGTTTTCATTGCCCGAAAGGATCATCCAGGTTGCCAACTGGGCGGCGCCCTTCTCCACAAATGTATCGAACGCCATGTCCACGACGCGGTCGGGATCAGGTTCCCTGTCGCGGTTCTGGAGGATGAGGTCTGCAATCGAATCACACACGGTTCCCGCAAGATGCGCGGCCAACGCCATTTGCAGACCGGAGGCAGACCCGAAATGGTGGAGCAGATTGGCATGCGTCCGCCCCATGCGCGCGGCGACGGCCTTCAGTGTCACGGCCTGCGGGCCAGCTTCAATCAAAATGGTGCTGGCCGCATCAAGCGCTGCGGCGCGGCTTTCTTCAGGGGAGAGACGTTTACGTTCTATTGACATTAATGTAAGTAACCTCTAGTTTCAGGGCCTGAGGAGATTCGCGCATGACAACCGCCACCATCAAGACCCCCGCAGATCTGACCATCACGCCGCGTGATCGGCGCTTTGGCCGGAATACGGCTCAGCAGCGTTGGTGGGCTGGCGGTGATCCTTTTGCAACGGCTTTCTACAATGCACTGTCTGTCACTTTCCCGCGCGGCGAAGCGATGTTCATTGAATCTGTGCGCGCCTTTCGTGATGGTGTGCCGCCCAAGTTGGAGAAGGACATCCGCGCCTTTGTGACGCAGGAAGTCATCCACACGCGCGAACATGTGGCGTTCAACAGCCGCGTTGAAGACGCCGGTTATGACATCACCTTCCTCAACCATCAGGTCGACCATGTCATGGACCTGATCAAATCCCGCCCGCCGATCGTCAATCTGTGCGTGACGATGGCGCTGGAGCATTACACGGCCATCCTCGCCAAGCAGTTCCTTGAAGACCCCAATGCCTTTGCCAAGGGCGAGGGAGATCAGGTCGACATGTGGAAATGGCATGCTGTGGAAGAGATTGAGCATAAGGGCGTCGCCTATGACACCTGGCTCCATGCCACGCGCGACTGGAGCCGTTTGAAGCGCTGGCGGGTCAAGTCGATGCTGATGCTGTTGGTGTCGATCAACTTCTGGAAGAACCGCTATATCGGGATGCTCAACCTGCTTGCGCAGGACGGCATCACGGGATGGAAGGCGCATCGCGGGCTGATCTGGTTCTTGCTCGGCAACCCCGGCACGCTGCGGAAGCTTGTCTTGCCTTGGGCGACCTACTTCCTCCCCGGCTTCCATCCGTGGAACGAAGATGACCGCCATTTGATCGGCAAGTTCGACAGCGCCTATGAAGTGGCACGTACCCCGGTGACGGCAGCCGCCTGATCGGTTAACCGGGCGCATGACCATCGCGCCTGTGCTTCAAACCGAACGGCTCACCCTTGCGCCCCTCTCGCTCGACCATTGGGAGGCCTATGCCGAAGCATGGGCAGACCCCGAGCTGACGGCCTTTATCGGTGGGAAGCCGCGCGCGCGTCAGGAAAGCTGGACCAAGTTCACCCAAGGTATCGGGCTGTGGCCGCTGCTTGGCTATGGCTATTGGGCCTTCCTAGATCGCACGACCGGCCAATTCCTTGGCAATGGTGGCCTCGCCCGATTTGAACGCGGCATTGCAGAACTGGAAGGCTATCCCGAAGCAGGTTGGGCATTTGTGCCGGCGGCATGGGGGCGGGGTCTGGCCACGGAGGCCGTAGCGGCGGTGCTCGACTGGGCGGATGTCGCGCTCAAGTCCGAAATCCGCTGCATCATTGACCCCGGCAATGTCGCCTCCCAAAAGGTTGCGGCCAAGCTTAGATTTCAGAAGTTTGCAGACAGCGATGGCGCCATTGGGCCGGTCGGTGTCTATCGCCGGACCGTGCCGGAATCAGCATAGCATTGCGCAGCCCTTGCCCTCGGGCACGCTTGCGTTAGAAGCCGACCAATGGACAGGATACTTATTCGCGGCGGCAACCGCCTGAACGGCCGCATTCCGATTTCGGGGGCCAAGAACTCCGCTTTGACCTTGCTGCCGTGTGCGCTGCTGACAGATGAGCCGCTGACGCTCCGCAATCTGCCGCGTCTGGCCGACGTTGACAGCTTTGGCCATCTGCTCAACCAGTTGGGTTGTTCCACGATGATCGAAGGCGCGCGTCCGGAAGATTTTGGCCGGGTCATGACGCTGCGCGCTGGCAACATCACCGCGACCATGGCACCTTATGATATCGTCCGGAAGATGCGCGCCTCCATCCTCGTGCTCGGGCCGCTTCTGGCCCGTGCAGGGGAAGCCACCGTGTCGCTGCCGGGAGGCTGCGCCATCGGTAACCGCCCGATCGATTTGCACCTGAAGGCGCTCGAAGCCTTTGGCGCAGAGATTGAAACGACCGCAGGTTACGTCACCGCCCGCGCCAAGGGTGGCCGCCTGCCGGGCGGCACCATCGTCTTCCCGGTTGTTTCTGTCGGAGCAACCGAAAATGCCTTGATGGCTGCCGTCCGCGCCAAGGGCACCTGCATCCTTGAAAATGCGGCGCGGGAACCGGAAATTGTCGACCTTTGCAACCTACTGGTCGCCATGGGCGCACACATTGAGGGCATCGGCACCGAAAAGCTGATCGTTGAAGGTGTAGACCGTCTGCATGGCGCGACCTACGCCGTCATGCCTGACCGTATCGAAGCGGGCAGCTACGCCTGTGCGGTCGGTTTGGCCGGCGGAACGGTTGAGCTGGATGGCGCCAACCCCGATGACATGCACGCGACGCTTGCCGCACTGCGCGAAGCTGGCGTTGAGGTCACCGAGCACAAGCGCGGCATCACCGTCTCCTCTGATGGCAAGCTACGCCCCCTGACCTTGTCGACATCGCCTTTCCCCGGCTTTGCGACGGACATGCAGGCACAGTTTATGGCGATGCTGCTGCGGGCCGATGGCGCCAGTGTGCTGACCGAAACGATCTTTGAAAACCGCTATATGCACGTGCCCGAACTGGCGCGCATGGGGGCGGACATTCAGGTGAAGGGCCGCACCGCCGTTGTGCGCGGGGTTCAGCGTTTGGTCGGTGCCCCCGTGATGGCGACCGATCTGCGCGCCTCAATGAGCCTGATCATCGCAGGCCTTGTCGCCGAAGGGGAGACGCAGGTGTCCCGCATCTATCACCTTGATCGTGGCTATGAGCGGCTGGAAGAAAAACTGTCTGCTGTCGGCGCGGACATTGAGCGCAACAGCGACGGGTAAGCGGTCTTAAAGCCAGACATCCACCGCATGGATGGTAAGGCCGACGAGCCCGCCAACCAGCGTGCCGTTGATACGGATATATTGGAGGTCGCGGCCCACCGCGGTCTCCACCCGTTCCGTCACCTTGCCGACATCCCAGCTGCGGATCGTGTCTGACACGAGCTTGACGATGCCGTCGCCATAGCTGGCCGTTGCGCCGACAGCGGCGCGGCGCGCGAAGCGGTTGATGGTGGTGCGGATGCGGTCATCGGTCTGGAGCGTTTGGCCAAGCTGGCGCAGCGTATCGCCCAGCTTTCCAGCCATGGCCTTGTCCGGGTCGCGCGCCGCGCGCAGCAGGGCGGCGCGCCCCTGTTGCCACAGTCCGTCGATCCAAGATTGCATGGCGGGATTGTCGACCAACTCATCCTTCAACGTCTGCACGCGCGCCTGCATGGCCTCATTATGCTGGAGGTCAAAAGCGAGGTCTTCCAGCATTTCATTGATCTTCAACCGGAGCGGATGGTCCGGGTTGTCGGCCATGTCGAACACCAGCTTGTTGAGGCCGGTGATGACGGCATTGGACACGTTCTCGTCCAGACCCGTCCAGCGCAGGATGCGTCCCGCGCGTTCATGCACCATCTCGCGGATGATCTCTTCATTTGACGCGATGATGAGGCTGGCGCGGTTGATGATCCCATCGAGCAAGGGGACGTGACGGCCTTCGCGGATGGCGGCGGTCAATGTCTGGCCAAGAAGGGGCGATACATCCATCCGCCGGAGACGTTCGGCAACGGCCGTCTTCGCCATACCGCCCAGCCGGTCATCATCCAGACTTTCAAGGATATCGGCGAGCAAGCGGGACGCACCATCGCGCAGGCGGCCAGATCCGCCGCGATCCTCACTGGCCAGAAACCGGCCGGCCGCGCCCGCCACATCCAAACCGCGCATCCGCCGGGCGACGACAGCGGGGGTCAAAAAGTTATCGCGCAGGAAGGTGGCGAGCGTGTCGCCAATCCTATCCTTGTTGCGCGGAATGATGGCGGTGTGCGGGATGGGCAGGCCGAGCGGGTGCCGGAACAGTGCGGTGACGGCAAACCAATCCGCCAAACCACCGACCATCGCGGCCTCCGCAAAGGCCTTCACAAAACCGACCATTGGATGGACCGGACCGATGATCCGCATCGCCACATAGACGCCTGCCATGACGACGAGCATGCCCGTCGCAATCATCTTCATCTGCTGTGCATCGGCCACCGTCGGCAACAGGCGGGGTGCCGGCCGCTTGAAAAGGCTGTTTGCGTCCCGGGCTATGGCGTTACTCCGCCGGTTCGGCTGTCGTGCCGGACCGCGAGAAGCGCGCCTTCAACCGCGAGAAGGCCTTCGCCGGGAAGAGGCGGGGCGGGCGACCCTGCTGGTCCAAATCTCCCCCTTGCGTGGTGAGATAATGGCGCAACCACGGCCCCAAACGCGATTCCATGCCAATGGCAAGGCTGAAGCTGGCGGGCACAATGAGCAGAGTGAGGAAGGTCGACACAATCAGGCCGCCGATCACCGTGACACCCATGGGCTGGGCAAAGGCGCCATCGCCAGTCAGGGCAAGTGCCGTCGGCACCATGCCCGCGACCATCGCGACGGTCGTCATCACAATCGGCTGCGCACGCTTATGGCCGGCATCCATGATGGCCTCAAACCGCGGCACACCCTTGTCGATTTCTTCCAGGGCGAAGTCGACGAGCAGGATCGAGTTTTTGGCGACGATCCCGAACAGCATCAGCGTGCCGATGAGCACCGGCATGGAGATGGCGAAACCGGACAGTTTGAGCGCGATCATGCCGCCGAGCGGGGCCAGCAGCAGTGAGCCCATGTTAACGAGCGGCGGCACGAAGCGGTGATAGAGCAAAACAAGCACCGCGAACACCGACGCAATGCCGGTGATGACCGCAATCATGAAGTTGGAAATCATTTCCTGCTGCCAGCGGGCGTCGCCCAGAGTCAGCTTCTTCACGCCCTGCGGCAGGTTCTTCATCGTGGGCAGGGCATCGATGGCCTGCATCGCTTCACTGCTGACATAGGGCTTTCCAGTAGTCGGGTTCACCGCATAGTCCGCACCGATGGAGATACGGCGGCTCTGGTTGGAGCGCTGGATTGTGGTTGGCCCGGCACCAAAGGAAATTTCGGCCACAGTCTTCAAAGGAACAGAGCCGCCTGTTGATGTCGGTACCGGCAGATTTTCAATCGTCGAAAGATTGCGGCGTGACTCTTCGGAGAGCGAAACGCGGATGGGCACCTGACGGTCAGACAGCGAGAATTTCGCGCTGTTCTGGTCAATATCACCGATGGTTGCGATGCGGATCGTCTGAGAGAGGGCGGCTGTCGTCACACCCAGGCTGGCCGCAAGGTCCGCACGCGGCTTGATCGTCACTTCGGGGCGCAGCATATCGCCGCCGATACGGGCGGCGGTGATTTCCTTCACGCCGCGCATTTCCTCGGTCACCTTTTGCGCTGTCTGCATCAGCAATGCAGGATCGCTTCCGCCAAGGGTGATCGTCACGTCACGACCGGAAAAGCCGCCGGTTTGGGATTGGAAGTTCACGCGGGCATCGGGGACCTGCGCAAAGCGCTTGCCCCATGTTTTTTCAAATTCGTCCGACGTCATGTCGCGATCAGGTGACAGGCGCAGGTAGATGCTTGCCTTTGCAGGCTCAATGTCAGCGAAGGCTGCAACGACTTCAGGGGCCTCGTCATCCAGCGTTTTCTGAATACGTTCGACCACCTGGGTCGTCTGCTGTAGCGTTGTGCCCGGCACCATTTCGACACGAATGGAGCTATAATCAAAGTTCATCGTGGGCTGGAACTGGAAGGGCAGCGACATAACCATGACGACGGTCAATGCGAGCGATGCGGCGCCTCCCACAACAACCCAGCGACGGTTGTGGAGCGTCCAGTGCAGGATCTGCATGTAGCGATCCATCATCCAGCCTTCGCCATGCTTTTCTTCGCCATGCGCCTTTAGGAAATAGGCGGCGATCATCGGCGTAATCATACGGGCAACGGCGAGCGAAAGCAGAACGGCGGCGACAACGGTAAAGCCAAAATTCTTGAAGAACTGGCCCGACACGCCGGGCATCAGCCCGACGGGCAGGAACACCGCAACAATCGAGAAGGTCGTGGCAACAACGGCGAGCCCGATTTCATCCGCCGCGTCAATGGACGCCTGATAGGCGGATTTGCCCATCCGCATATGTCGGACGATGTTCTCAATTTCCACAATGGCGTCATCGACGAGCACACCGGCCACAAGGCTAAGGGCAAGCATCGAAATGCCATTGAGGCTGAAGCCCAGCAGATCCATGAACCAGAAGGTCGGGATGGCGGACAGTGGAATGGCAATAGCCGAAATCATCGTGGCGCGCCCGTCACGCAGGAACAGCCACACCACGAGAACGGCCAGCACCGCGCCTTCGATCATCGACGACAGCGATGTGGAGTATTGCGATTTGGTATAGTCGACCGTCGTATAGAGTTCCGTGAAGTGGATCTTCGGGTTTTCCTTCTGGATCGCCCGCAGTTCTTCCCACATCGCGTCATAAACCTTGACGTCCGACGCCCCCTTGGCGCGCTGGATGGAGAAGCTCAGCACCTGACGCCCGTTCATGGTCGATATGGCGCGTTGCTCGCCATAAAGATCACGCACTTCGGCGACGTCCGTCAGTTTGACGGAGCGACCGCCGCCAATGGCGATATTGGTTTCACCAAGCGCATAGGCATCGCGCGCATTGCCGAGCACACGCACCGATTGTTCAGCGCCCGCAATTTCGGTGCGCCCGCCCGCAGCGTTGATGTTGCTCTGACGAAGCTGGTTGTTGACCTGAGCGGCCGTAATGCCAAGCGATTGCAGCTTGGCCGGATCAAGGATCACGCGAATTTCGCGGGAAACGCCGCCTTCGCGGTTGACGGCGGCGGCCCCCGGCACACCTTGCAGGCGCTTTACCACCACGTCATCGACGTACCAGCTCAGCTGTTCCAGCGTCATGTCGACGGCTTCGGCCGAGATATAAGCGATAGGTTCACCCGTGGTGTCGACGCGGTTGACCTGTGGCTCAAGAATGCCGTCGGGCAAGTCGCTGCGGATCTTGGTCAGCGCATCGCGGATATCGTTCACGCTGCGGTCAATATCGGTCCCAATCTGGAACTGGACGAAGGTCATCGACATGCCTTCACGCACGGTCGAGTTGATTTCATCCACGCCATTGATCGACCGGAGCGCTGGCTCGACGATCTGCGTCACCTGCTTTTCAAGTTCGGTCGGCGCGGCACCCGGCTGGCTGATGATCACCTGAGCGCCGGGAAATTCAATGTCCGGATTGTTGTTCACGTCCATCCGGCTGAAGCTGACGATGCCTGCCAGCAGCAGGGCCACGAAAAGCACAATCGGCGGAACCGGGTTGCGAATGCACCAGGCCGAGATGTTCCGGAAGTTCATGGGACTTGGCCTCAGTTCGACTTGGGACGGACCGGAACGACACTTTCGCCGGGATTGAGGAAGGCGCCTGCGGTGAGCACAACGCGTTCACGCCCGGTGAGTCCGGTTGCAATCGTGATGCCTGCATCCGAGACAGAACCGATCTTCACGTCGCGACGTTCCACCTTGTTCTGTGCATTCACAACAAAAACGTAGTTGCCCTTCTCATCGCTCTGCACCGCGGACTCGGGCAACATCGGTGCCTGCGCCGCGCCGGAGCGGATGGTGGTCGACGCAAAGCCGCCGGGACGGATCGCCTCATTATAGGCCAGCGCAATGCGCACCGTGCCCTGGCGCGTCGCTGGATCAATAACCGGCGGCATCTGCCAGACTTGTCCGGTGAATGCCTTAGTTGTGCCCACCGGCGTGACTTCGGCTGAGGTCCCGACGGACAGGCGGGCAAGGTCTGCCTCTGAGAGCATGGCGCGCAATTCCATCTCGCCGCCCTTGGCGATACGGAACAGCACGGTGCCACCGCCACCGACAACCTGACCCGGTTCAACATTGCGGGAAAGGATGAGGCCGGACGCTGGCGCACGGATGTCAAGGCGTCCGATGCGGGCACTATTTTCGCCATATTGGGCGCGCGCCACGTTCAACCGCGCCAAAGCGGAGTCGCGCTGGGCCGTGCGACGGTCAATATCGGCCTTCGAAATGAAGCCCCGTTCGGCAAGTGTCTTGGCCCGATCCAATTCATTCTGGGCAAGGTTCGCATCGGCCTGCGCCACACGGATCTGCGCGCCGAGCGATGCGGACTGCTGCGCCTGAACCTGACGGTCCACGCTGGCGAGGACTTGACCCTGCGACACCCAATCACCGGCATCAACAAAAACGCGCGTCACCATGCCGCCTTCGCCAACGGCACCGACCGGCATTTCACGCCGCGCGGCAAGCGAGCCTGTCGCGCTGATGGTGCTTTGAACCATGCTGGACCCCGGAATGACCACAGTGACCGAAGGGGCCTGTTTCTGGCTTTCCTTGTCTGCAATTGGCGGGCCGCCGCCCATCGCCTTGGAGGCGATATAGCCGATCAGGAGCAGCGCCGCGACAATGCCGCCGATGATCATCAGGCGCTTACGCTTGCGCGCTGCTGCCTCTTCCGCATCGTCGGACAGGTCCACTGGTTCTGCGTGGCGCGCAAAAGTCGTTTCGAGATTCATTCTAGTTCCGCTTTCGGCCCGCCATTGCAGGCTGAGTCTCTGGTCTGACCGGTGTATTATCGTAATAACTCACCCGGCACAAGGCGTTTACGGCGCGCCATCCCCTTGCCGTATCGGCTATTTGCGACAGTGCCGCCAAAATCGCAAGCGTCCGAAGGGGCATGTTTGGTCGATTTGGGCTTGTCAGGCGCCATCTTTGGCTTGACGATGCCAGATCGGAGGCGAGTGTTGCGCCTTCGCCACACTCTTGGGGAGAGAGACCATGGAGATATTTGCAGGACATGGTTGGATCATGACCATCATCATCGGCGGTTTGGCCGGTGCGGTGGGCAAATGGATTATGCCGGGCAAGGACCCGGGCGGGCTGATTGTGACGATTCTTCTGGGCATTGCCGGCGCCTTGCTCGTGACGCTGCTGGGTACGCTGATCGGTTGGTATGAAGCAGGTGAAGGTGCTGGCTTCATCGGCGCTGTGATTGGCTCGATCATTCTCTTGTTCATTTATCGCAAATTCAACGGCGTCGGCAGCGGCCCTGCCGCCTGACGACCTTGCGCTTATTCAGGCTCGGTGCAGGCCGGCCGGTGCACGCAGCGCTGGCCGGCCTGTTGTTTTTGGGCTGACGGTATGAAGGAGACCAGATGATGAAACGCAAATTCGCAAAGACAGTCGCCGCGGCGACGGCGATGGCCGCCGCTTCGGCCGCGTCCGCTCAAGTAGCTGCTCCCGCACAGATTATTGGAACGCGTCTAGAACTCCAGGCGCGCGGGGAAGTCCGCGTGACGCCGGATATTGCCGTCGTATCCGCAGGTGTCGTCACCCAGTCGGTCGATGCCTCCGGCGCTATGCGCGAAAATGCGGCACGGATGTCCCGCGTGTTTGCCGCGCTTAAGCAGGCGGGCATTGCCGAAAAAGATATTCAGACGACCTCGGTCAGCCTTTCACCGCAATATCGCTACAACAATAATGAGGCGCCGGTCATCACCGGCTATCAGGCGAGCAACACAGTTTCGCTCCGGTTCCGTGACATTGGCAAAAGTGGTCAGGTGCTCGACGCGCTGGTGAAGCAGGGGGCAAACCAGATCAACGGCCCGATGCTGGAAGTCGAATCGCCGCAGGCGGCGCAGGACAAAGCCCGGCTGGATGCCATCAAGACGTTGCAGGCCCGCGCCGCGCTCTATGCCAAAGCCACCGGATTGCAGGTGAAACGGGTCATTTCGATCAGCGAGTCGGTCGATTATTCGCCAATGCCGATGCCCATGGCGCGGATGGCCATGGCGGCGCCTGTTGCCGAGAAGACGGATATTGCAGCTGGGGAGCAGTCGATTGGGGTCAGCGTTTCCGTGGTCTTTGAGTTGAATTGACGATCAACGCGGGCGCCAGCGGCGCGCGAGGGCGAGGAGCCCGAGCGCAGCTATGGCGCCTGCCACTGCCCCGGCATAGCCCACGCCTGAAAGTCCGGCGTAAAGCCCCTGGCCATTGGCGGTCAGTCCAAGGGCGAAGCTGCCTGCGGCCCCGCCGATCAGATTGACCAGCATTTCGCCCTGTCCAAAGGCGCGGTGCAACGCCGTTGCCAACCACCCCAAAGCAGCGCCGATCACAAGAAGGACAAGGAAATTGGTCATGCAGCGGGCCTAGCCGCGGTTGGGACGGGGATCAACAGCCGTAAAGTATCGCCCCAAAACGGAAACGGGCGGCAACAGGTAAGCCCTGCGCCGCCCGCTTTCGATTTGGGATGGAGCCGTCAGAAGCGCTGCTGGCGCTCGTAAAGGCTCTTATAGTGCTGGATACGGGTGACGCGCAGCCCGGGCATGCCCGAACGGTCGATCGCACGCTGCCAACCGGCAAATTCTTCCAGAGTGAGGCTGTAACGCTCGCAGACTTCGTCCACAGTCAGCAGGCCACCATTCACTGCTGCGACGACTTCTGCCTTCCGACGGACAACCCAGCGGGTTGTGGACGGGGGCGGCAAACTGTCGAGCGTCAGTGGTTCACCAAGTGGGCCAATGACTTGTGCCGGACGGATTTTCTGGTTTTCGATCATTCTTACCTCAAAGCCGGGTCCAGACCCGTTTTCTCTTGTTACAACCCCACTTAAACACCACCGGTTGAAAGATCGCTAAAATGCCAAGGTAAATTTTGCGGTCATATTCATGTGCGTCCTGTTAGGAGATTGGCCGCCAAACGGTTGAAACTTGGTGAATTTTCGCGCGGCGAATCGCCCTTTTTCGGTGCCATTTCATCCATATTGGCAGCGGTTTTAGCTGATGCCTTAGCCATAGCCGCGGCTTTGGCCTGAATTCGGGCCGTTGGCGTGGTGGCCTGCTGTGCCGAAATGGTGGCAAGCAGGCTGGGCAGTTCAATTCTCTTTGGCCGCGCTTTGCTTTGGCGGGCTGTCCGGCGGGGAAATTCCATGTTCATGTGCCCGCATTTCTCATAAATGCCTGAATCTCAGGTAAATTCCCTTTGATGCTGCAAAATCCGCACAAGCACACTATGTCCGCGGTCGATGTTTGACCTTTTTCAACTTGATGGCCCGGCCAAGGCCCGCCGTATCGTGGTCGCGATGTCGGGCGGCGTGGACTCCTCTGTCGTCGCAGCATTAGCTGCGCGGACGGGTGCGGAGACCATCGGGATCACGTTGCAGCTTTATGATCATGGCGCGGCGGTCAACCGGGTCGGCAGTTGCTGTGCGGGCCAAGACATCCGAGACGCACGCGCTGTCTGCGACCGGCTGGGGATCGCCCATTATGTTTTTGATCATGAAAGCCGGTTTCGGGATTCGGTGATCGAACAGTTCGCCGATGAATATATGAACGGCCGGACGCCCATCCCCTGTGTCCGCTGCAATATGGGCGTGAAGTTCACCGATCTGTTTCGTCTCGCCAAAGACTTAGGCGCCGATTGTCTGGCGACGGGCCATTATGTCCGCCGTGTAGAGGGTCCGTCGGGGGCTGAGCTTCACCGGTCCATCGACCCGGCGCGGGACCAGAGCTATTTCCTCTTTGCAACGACGGCAGATCAGTTGGACTATCTGCGCTTCCCGCTCGGCGGCATGCCCAAGGCCGATGTCCGCGCCATCGCGCAGGAGATGGGGCTGGGCGTGGCCATGAAGCCCGACAGTCAGGACATCTGCTTCGTACCCAATGGCGATTATGCGAGCGTCGTCCGCAAGGTCCGCCCCGATGCCGAAAGCGATGGTGCGATTGTCGACATGGAAGGCCGGGAACTTGGCCGTCACAAGGGGCTGATCCACTATACTGTGGGCCAAAGGCGTGGGCTGGAACTGGGTGGCTTGGCCGAGCCGCTTTATGTGGTCCGCCTTGATCCGGCAGCGCAGCAGGTGGTTGTGGGGCCAAAGGCGGCGCTGGCCGTATCGGCGGCGCGCATTGTAGACCCCAACTGGCTTGGCGCGGTCGAAGGGCGGCCGTTGATGGCCAAGGTCCGGTCTCTGTCGAAGCCAGTGCCGGCGCGCATGCAGGGCGAATGGCTGACATTTGAAGGGCCGGAATATGGGGTGGCACCGGGGCAGGCGGCCGTCCTTTTTGATGGAGATCAGGTGCTTGGCGGCGGCTGGATTGCCGAAACGCAACGTGCCATAGAGTTCGCCGCCGCCTGACCTCCGCATTTCCAGACGGGGCAGCAGGCGATTTGGAGGGGATGTCCATGCCTGCTTTATCGACCCGCATCATTTCGTTTGTCCTGCGCAAGACCGGCCTGTTTCGGAAGATGTTCGCAGGCGGACCGGGCATGGCCGTGTTTATCGCCAAAGCAGCCGCCACGCCGAGTGCGCCGTCTGCAAAGTTGCAGCAAAGCCACGCCATCTCGCACACATCGTTTGACGGGTGCACGGTCTGGGAATTCGCCCCCAAGACAAAAGCGCCGACGGCGACGGTGCTCTACTGGCATGGCGGCGGCTATGTGTATCCGGCGGCAGACGCGCATTGGGCATTTATGGCGCACATGGCGGACCAGCATGGCTGGCGCATCGTGGCCCCGCTCTATCCGCTGGCCCCGGCGCATGATGTCGCGGGCACGACGGGCTTTGCTCTTTCTTTCTACAAAGACTTTCTCGTCAAGCAGGCCGGAGCGCCGTTCCTCATGGCGGGCGATTCCGCTGGCGCCGGGCTGACAGCCGCGACCGTGATTGCCGCGCGCGATGCCGGCCTTGCCCTTCCGGCCAAGCTTATTCTCATCTGCCCCTGGCTCAATGCAGACCCGTCCCACCCCGATCAGCCGGAGATTGAAAAGCGCGATGCGATCCTTACCATCGCCGGTATTCGGGATGCAGGCCAGATGTATGCCGGAGCCGCAGGCGCCGCAGATCCGCGCGTGAGCCCGATCCATGCAGACTGGTCAGGCCTCCCACCGATCCTGTCTTTCGGCGGCGGCAGTGACATATTGGTCGTCGACGCGCGGGCGCTGAAGGCGAAGCTGCCATCGGTCGACTATCAGGAGATGGACGGGATGATCCACGACTGGCCGATCTTCACCTTCCCGGAAAGCCGTCAGGCACAGGCCCGCATGGCCGCCTTCGCCGCCGCTTAGATCTCGCCGCGCTCTTCGGCCGGGTGGCCATCGGGATCGGGGTGGATGATCACCTCGGTGTCCGGAAACTCGGCCATGAGCTTCGCTTCGATCTCGTCCATGACGCGATGGGCGGCGGACACCGTCATCGCTGGATCCACCCAGACATGGAACTGGACAAAGTCAGACGTGCCGCTGGTGCGGGTGCGCAAATCATGGATGCCACGCAATTCGGGGTGTGATTCTGCAAGCTTCAGAAAGCGCGCCCGTTTTTCCTCTGGCCACTCCTTGTCCATCAACTGGTCAATCGAGGTACTTGCAACCTTATAGGCGCTCCAGGCGAGCCATGCGGCAATCCCGACGCCGAAAACGGGGTCTGCGCCGCGCACGTCCAGAAGGGAATCCAGCACGAGGGCTGCGATCACGGACCCGTTGAGCAGCAGATCGCTTGTGTAATGCGCGCGGTCTGCCGCAATCGCGATGGAGCCGGTCTGTTTCACGATGTGGCGCTGATAGGCCACAAGGGCGAGTGTCCCGACAATGGCGACGACAGAGACGACGATCCCCAGTTCCGGGTTCTGTGGCTCGAAGTCGGACCCGATCCGGCTGATCCCGCGCCAGCCAATGCCGATTGCGGAGGTGACAATCAGGAAAGTTTGGAAAAGGGCGGCAATAGCTTCTGCCTTGCCATGGCCAAAGCCATGCTGGTCATCGGCCGGCTCAGCCGCCAGTCGCACGGCGTAAAAGGTGATGAGCGACGCGAGCACGTCCAGCCCCGTGTCTGCAAGCGAGCCGAGGACTGACACCGAACCCGTGGCAATCGCCGCCCAGACTTTCAGACCGAGCAGGCTGACGGCCATCGTGATGCTGGCTGCCGCCGCGCGCGCCGTCAGCTTGCCGCGCTCCGCCGGTGAGAGCGAGGCCGCCGCCGCCAGAGGTGCCGCAGGTGTCACGGGTAGAGGAGGCTTTCGCTCCAATTGCCTGCATTACTAAGGAACAGGCGGCGATGATGGAGGCGATGTTCGCGGTCTTCCCAGAATTCGATGCGTTTCGGTGTCACGCGGTAGCCGCCCCAATGCGGTGGGCGGGGCACGTCTTGTCCCTCAAATCTGGCGCGCATCTCCTCGAAGCGGTCTTCAAAGGTTTCGCGGCGGTCCAGCGTTTCGGACTGGAGCGACGCCCAGGCGCCCAGTTGGGAATCCCGCCCGCGCGACGCGAAATAGGCATCGGCCTCTGCTGCGCTGACCTGCGCGACCGGGCCTTCAATGCGGATTTGCTGACGTTTTGATTTCCAGTGGAACAGCAGCGCGACCTGGCCATTCGCCTGAAGCTGCCCGCCCTTGCGGCTGCGTTGATTGGTGTAAAAGACGAAGCCCCTCTCGTCATAGCCTTTGAGCAACACCATCCGCACGCTGGGTCGGCCGTCCGCGTCTGCCGTGGCGAGCGCCATTGCATTGGAATCATTGATCTCAGTCTCACGCGCGGCGCGGTACCAGATGTCGAACAGCTCAAACGGATCAGTCATGGCAAGCGCCTTACGCTTGGTCGACATCCGAGGCCAGAGGAGATGGGATTAGTTCTCGCGTTTGACGCGGATGGCGGGCCGGTCGTTGATATTTGCCATGTAGCCGCCAAGGGCGGTTTTGCGGATCCGAATGCTATCGCCGGCCTTGGGTGACCGCATTCGGGTCAGTTCGGTTTGCGCCCAGCGCGCGCCATCGTCCAAAACGAATATCCATTTGCCAGAGGGGCCGGGGGCGGCACGGGCAATCTTTCCGTCGATAAAGCTGACGCCTTCTTTCTCTTGCCCGTTTTCTGACCGGTCGGAGCCAAAAATGGAGATGGAAGGCAGCGACAGTCCGAACAGCGATTTGCGCGTCTCCTTAATTTGGGCGCGGTCCATCACGACGATTTCATCTCGGGCCGTGGCCTGCTCAAGCTGCGCGACGGATGCATCGAAGCACTGAAGACGCTGCTGAGCCTCTGAGATTTTCTGGCAGGCAACGATCGCTTGGAAGCGCTCAGCGGAAGGGCGCTTTTCCGCGAAGGCATGCCCGGTTGCCAATATGGTGGCCGAGGTGAGGATGCATGTGTTGCGAATGGTGTGGCGGGGCATGAGCTTCATGCTGGGTCTCCTTCTTGAGCCATCATGCGACATTCGCGGGGCATTTTCTACAGCGGCGATGCCGCGTGTTCCACACAGTAATACCAAAATGATATTAATTAAAATTCAATATGATTTTAAAAGTATGATTAACTTTAGAATATTTAATGCCAAAATGAATATTATGTCGCAACCAATATGGCATAGAATCGGCAAATTAGTTGTATAAATGGCACAGCCATTCGACATTCGTGTGACACTATTGCCTGAAAACATTGAATTATTTGGATTAGTCTCCCAACAACGCTCTCCATGCCAGCTAACTGGGGCGTTGAGCCCTACGTAAGCTGTCGGAAGCGCGTCGGTTGACGCTGACGTGCACTTCAACAGTGGAGACAACTTTGAAAACGAGCAAAATCCTTTCGGGACTGAAGGCAGGGGCTGCGCCTCTCGCTCTTACCCTTTTCGCCGTCGCATCGCCGGCATTCGCCCAAGCGGCAGAAGAAGAAGTGGCAGCTGACGAAATCATCGTCACCGGTACGCTCATCGCCAATCCGAACATCACCAGCTCTTCGCCGGTGTCGGTCATCGGTGCAGACGAAGTTGAACTTCGTCAGGTCAACACCGCTGAACAGATCATCCGTGATTTGCCGGGTGCTGTCCCCAGCATCGGTCAGAACGTCAACAACGGCAATGGCGGCGCTTCCTTCGTCAACCTGCGTGGCCTTGGCACCAACCGTAACATCGTCCTTTTGGACGGCGCGCGG
>JAIXWO010000019.1 GCA_027491235.1 Sphingomonadales bacterium | reverse complement strand
CCTGAAAAAGTTGACTTTAAAACTGATCCAGTTACCGCCACGAAGGCTTCGGAAAATTCAGCAAATCCTGATAAGTAAATCATCTTTTCCCCGATGCTACCCGGCATGTCCGAGCCTTCATTTCTCGACTGGTATCCGCGCGGTCGTTTGGCTTTTCTCGCAAGTAAGCAATCAAAAGAACTGAAGATCAGGATCGAATTTGCGGAGTCTATTTCTTCAGCACTTTTAATCTTCATAAAAATTAAATCTGAGTTTCAAACGATCCTCGATGCTTGGAGTTTTTCCGATAAAAATGGTGATTTAGCAGGTCTCGGACTCCCATCGGCATTTTATGTTTTCCCTAATCCTCAAGATTCGTCCAGCTCGCAACTTGATGAGGCATCCAGGACTTATCTGACGTTGAATGATTATGTTTGCAGATTTTCAGGTGAGTTGTTTTCTCAGTTAATTCAGCATCCATTTTTTCAAAAAGCACTTGAACATAACCCTGAACTAATCAGCCTTTCAGGCTCGCCCGTTCTGATCTTTGATCGTGCCATTTACGTAATTGACCCCGGAGAGGGTACTGATCGATTAGAAATTGAAAGTTCCTTCCCGCCAGACCAGTTTGATCCGGACTTGGAGATTGAGGGAGCTTCGGAAGAATTAGTGTTTATCAATTCAACGGGTGTGACTTCTGCTTTGATTAGACGAGATGGAAACGTAGAGATTTTTCCTGTTCTGGCTACACGCCCATTTTTCGATAAATTGAGTAATGAAAATAAAAATTCTATCCACGATTTTTTTAAAGCGAATACCTTGGGTTTGACGAGATTGCTCGAAACTCAAACGCTGATTATCAATAATTTAGCTGATTATTTTACGACCGGGCTTGAGTCTTCGGCGCATTTATTAAAACATAGAAAGCCGCTATGGCCAGTCTCTTTGGATGGAATTGACGCATGAGTATTCATCATTTTAATTACATTACCGACATGCTACAGACTGCATTGGCTCAGGCCCATGTGGTTCGAGTTCGGGGCAGGGTCGTACAGGTGACCGGCACGATCATTCGGGCGGTGGTTCCCTCGGTGAAAATCGGTGAAATCTGTGAGTTACATAATCCCGGCGACGATAGATCAATGAAGGCAGAGGTGGTTGGGTTTTCGCAAGGATCTGCGTTGTTGATGCCTATGGGCGATATGCAGGGTATTTCTGGCGAGACTGAGGTCATTCCAAGCGGACAGGTTCACATGGTGCCGGTTGGGAATGCTTTGCTGGGTCGAGTTCTGGATGGTATGGGTGATCCTATTGATACGGCGACCCATGGGCCTTTACCGGTGACCCGTTTCTATCCTGTACTGACGGGTGCGCCAGATCCGCTCAAACGGCGAATTATTCAACACCCGTTGTCGTTGGGTGTGCGTGCCTTGGATGGCTTGTTGACCTGTGGCGAGGGGCAGCGGCTTGGTGTGTTTGCGGCAGCGGGTGGTGGTAAATCGACCTTGATGGCTATGCTGGTCAAGGGGGCGGACGTTGATGTAACCGTGGTTGCGCTGATCGGCGAACGAGGGCGTGAGGTGCGTGAATTTTTGGAGCATGAGCTTGGAGTAGAGGGCCGCCGGCGCGCGGTGATCGTCTGCGCAACCTCCGACAAGTCGTCAATGGAACGTTCCAAAGCGGCTTATGTGGCGACGGCGATTGCTGAGTATTTTCGTGATCAGGGCAAGCGGGTACTTTTTTTGATGGATTCTGTCACCCGGTTTGCGCGTGCACAGCGTGAAATCGGTCTGGCTGCGGGAGAGCCACCCACCCGGCGCGGGTTTCCCCCGAGTGTTTTTGCAACGTTGCCACGTTTGATGGAGCGTGTCGGTATGGGGGCAAAAGGGTCGATCACCGCACTTTATACCGTGCTGGTCGAGGGTGATGATATGACGGAGCCCATCGCTGACGAGACCCGATCCATTTTAGACGGCCATATCATTTTGTCGCGCAAGCTTGCTTCGGCGAATCACTACCCGGCCATTGATGTGCTTGCCTCGGTCTCTCGTGTCATGAATATGGTGATTACGCCAGAACATAAAAAGGTGGCCGGGCGACTTCGGGAGCTGATGGCTAAATACCAGGAAGTTGAATTGCTGGTGAAGATCGGAGAGTACAAGCGTGGGTCAGATGCCATGGCGGATCAGGCGATTGATCGGATTGATCGCATACGAGAATTCCTAAGGCAACCGACAGATGAATACGTGAGTTTTGAAGACACCCTTGCGTTGATGAAGAAAAGCATTGCTTAACATCCTTTCCTTGCCGCAAAGAAAAACACAAAATTTTTCTTTGCGGAATCAAATTTTTGACAGATATCTTTCTTTCCCTCTCTGCACATTTTGTGGAACACAACAGGCCCATGTGTTACATAAAAACAAATTGTGGCTTTTTCCCTACGAACTCTCGAATTTTTTCATCGTTTTATCGATTCATTGATATTTTTGCGCAGATAAATTTGTGGATGTTCTCAAAGATTTGCTCAGGATAAAAATTTTCCGAGAGGAAAAAGCTGAGTTGGCTGTGGCACGTGCCCGGCACCATCTTGTGGAGATGGATAGGGCACTCGATGATGCGCGGCGCGCTCTTGAAGATCATTTGCGAGCGTGTGAAACGAAAGAAAAGGCGATGTACAAGGAGCTTTGTTCACGGCTTGTTTTAGTTAAAGACATCGATGAAGTGACGTTGGACGTGAAGTTAATGCAGGAAGCGTCGGCAGAATTGGAAAAAAAGATCGAGAAGGCTAAAGAGGCCAGGGCGCAGGCAGCCGAGGCAGTTGAGGTTTCACGACAGGTACATCGGGACGCAGTGCGCATGCGAGAAAAATTCATGGAGTTGGTCAGGACAGTGGATGAGGAGCGAGCCGCCGAGTTGCTCCGGATGGAAGATCTGGAGATGGAAGAAGCGGCTGGCAGTCGGTATGCCGGTGCACAAGTTCAGTCCAATGATTTCGCTTTTGATGAATAGGGAATGACATGACGCGCCGCGGCTCTCCGGTTGATTTCGGTCCACTGTCCTTACCCGTTGGGGATATGCCTTTTTTTCAGGAGTCGAATGTAGCGTCTGCTTCGGCCCAAGATGTTGAGCGGCTGCAGGCTTTGTTATCGGATCGTGGCAGAGGCGGGCAAGATCAAGATGATTCTTTGGTCGATTTGCCCAGGGCCACCGCAGCGGTCATGGCCAGAGATTCGATGCATCTCCTTTCCTCGCTAGCAGAGGCACTTCCCGGTCTAGCGGCTTCACCCGCTTTCAAAACCCAACAACATGCCGAGATTCAGATCAGCCGGGAGCTTCTGGCCGACACGCATCTGTCAGTCACAGATACGGGGGCGCGTATCGAATTTGTCTTTCGGGTTGGTGGAGAGGCCGACAGGGACTGGCTGCGCCAACACTTGCCCTGGCTGGCCAAGACGGTTGGTGAAAAGTTGGAGCGAGATGTTCGTATAGCGGTAATCGATTCTGTGGAATCGGATTTATCAGGCGCCTTCGAAGATTGGCACGTAGGGATGCAAGCGTGAGTCAACCCGTGATGTTTCGGCAGTTGTCCAGAGACCAGCTTGGGCATTTCCGTCATTTGGGCATCAGCCGCCGCGAGATTGACTTTACGGCCGCTGATGCGGATTGGACGCTAAAGCTCCAGACGGACGTGCGGACTGTACCGGGTCGCCTGAGCATTCGGGCTGACTGGGGCGGTGCCCAGATTGTGCTGAGGATAGCCGAAAGCACGATCGCCTCTTTGGCGGCGCGGTTTCTGAATTGCGAGTACGCAACTGGCATGGCTGAGCCGCTGCGAACGATTGTGCTTGAAGCCGCTTTCGCCGAGATGGCGGGCATTTTTGAGGACGCAACGCGTAAGCGATTTAGTGTGCTCTCGCTGGATGAGACGGGCAGCGTCGCAGACCATTGCACAGGATTTGGATTTTCGCTGGATGACGGTGAGTACGTTTGCGAGGGTGAGCTGTGGGTAGATGAGCTTGGGCTGGGATTTCTTGCTGCAGCGGTTCGACTGGTTGATATCGAAAAAAGGGTGATGTCGACCTTCGATGAGCTACCGGTTCGACTGTCTCTGGATGTGGGTTGGACTGATTTGTCGTTCGCGACGTTTCGGCAGCTAGAAAAAAGAGATCTCATTCTGCTTGACGAATGTTGGATTGCACCCGATAGCCGAATTTTTTTGCGTGCTGGGCGACAGGTTGGGCTGCCTGCCGAAATTGAAGATAGCCGAATCGTTATCACGGGTGAACTGGAGGAAATCATGTACGACGATGTAGATGGCGATCAGGATGACGATAACGATGGCGCTGGAGATGGCGAGAAAACACTCGATGGCATTCAGATGCGCGTCAGTTTCGACCTCGGGCAGCGTTCGATGACGCTGGGTGAGCTGCGCCAACTGAGTCCCGGCTATGTATTCGAACTGGGACGGCCCGTTCGCAGTGCCGTCAACATTCGGGCAAACGGCAAATTGATCGGCGAGGGTGAGTTGGTTGATGTGGATGGCCAAATGGCTGTCTCCATCCTGAATTTGTCCTTGGCTGCGGAATGAGCTTGTTCAGCTATCAGAGCGAAAGGAGCGGGCCATGAAGCCATTGGATCCGGTAGCACTCGCGTTTGCGCTGGGTTTGCTGGCACTGGTGCCACTGATTCTGGTGACGACCACGTCCTTTCTAAAGATAGCGATCGTACTTTCGCTGATTAGAAATGCGCTGGGTGTGCAGCAGGCACCGCCAAACCTAGCCATCTATGCGCTGGCCTTGCTGCTAACGGCTTATGTCATGGCGCCTGTTGGGTACAAGATTTCAGAGTCGATATCAGATTTTCCCAATGCGGCTGTATCTGTGACCACCATGATGTCTGCCGCCCGAAAAGGGGCTGAACCCATTCGAGAATTTCTGATTCTGAACAGCAAGCCAGAGCAGCGACGATTTTTTTTGAGTACGGCTAAAAAGCTCTGGCCCCCTGAACTGGCAGATGACGCAACAGATCGGGATCTGCTGATTGTGACGCCCGCATTCGTTGTGTCGGAATTGACAGCGGCGTTCGAGATTGGTTTTCTGCTCTTTTTGCCTTTTGTGGTGATTGATCTCGTGATATCCAATATTTTGATGGCGATGGGAATGATGATGGTGTCGCCAGTCACGATATCTCTGCCACTTAAGCTTTTTCTTTTTGTGATGGTCGATGGATGGTCGCGGCTCATCCAAGGTCTTGTATCAACATACGTGAGGTAGCGCATGGAAGTTGCTGACATCACGTCAAATGTAATCAAAGCCATGCTGCTGGTTCTCTGGCTTTCATTACCACCCATTGTGGTTGCATCGCTGGTGGGTATTTTATTCAGCCTGGTGCAAGCGCTAACGCAGATTCAGGAGCAAACCCTGTCATTTGGCGTGAAGCTGGTTGCAGTGGGCTTAACTCTTTATCTAACCTCACGATGGATCGGTGGCGAAATCTATAACTACACACTGATGCTATTTGATACTTTTCCCTTGATAGTGCACTGACATGGAATATGCACTGGTCGAGTATCCCTACCCGTGGCTGACAGCGATGTTTTTGTCTATGCCTCGCTTTCTCGCCATGTTCTCAGTGCTTCCCATGTTTAGTCGTCAAGCATTGCCGGGAATTTTGCGTATTGGTGTTGCTTTCAGTATGGCGATAATGATTGTGCCTTCTCTGAGTACCGAGGCACTTTCGGTCGTGCGTGGCGGCAGTACGATCATGATTCTTCTGCTTAAAGAAGCCGGAATCGGATTTTTGATTGGGTTCATCATCGCGTTGCCACTTTGGGCGATGGATATCATGGGTGCGTATGTTGATAATCAGCGCGGTGCCAGTATCGCAGCAACTATCAATCCACTCACTGGTCATGACACATCACCGCTCGGTGAAATATTTAGTTTGGCCGCCATGACATTGCTGCTGGTGAGCGGTGGGATGTTCTTGATTCTTGACATTGTGTACGAGAGCTATCGCATTTGGCCCGTGCTCGAAATGCTGCCTACATTTAGTCCTGAAATGCCAGTTGAGTTGTTGTTCCTGATGGACAAGCTGATGCGTATGGCTGTTTTGTTTAGTGCGCCAGTGATTTTTGTGATGTTTCTCGCTGAAATTGGCTTGGGTCTTGTCAGCCGTTTCGTTCCGCAACTTCAGGTGTTTTTTCTTGCCATGCCTATCAAAAGCGCACTGGCGATGTTCATGTTCTCGGTCTATACCGCGGTTCTGCTGGGATATCTTGCAAAAGAGCTCGAAGCGCTCCGGCACACGGTATTGCCTAGTATTCGCGCAATGTTTCTTTAAAAATTCTCCAGGGATTTTTCATGAGCAGCGAAAAAACGGAACAACCCACAGAGCACAAGATTCGCAAAGCGCGCGAGGAAGGTCAGGTCGCAAAAAGCAAGGATTTCACACAAACGCTTTTGATGGGTGCATTACTCGGTTATATGTTGGCTGACGCAGAAAGCCTGATTAAAACCTTCGTAGAAATCATGGTCTTTCCGTCACAGCTTTATGGCTTGGCTTTTCGCGATGCGATTCGGATTGCTTTCGATCAGCTGCTTTTGAATGCCATAAAAATATTATTCCCATTTATTTTGCTGGTGATCTTCTTTGCTTTATTTGGTGAGCTGATGCAGACCGGTTTGCTACTGGCATTCAAGGCCTTGATGCCCAAGGGCGACAAGTTGAATCCGGTGTCCAATCTGAAGCAGATGTTTTCGATGAAAAACATCATCGAGTTTGTCAAATCAATCATCAAAGTCGTTTTTCTCACTATTCTGGTTTTTTTTGTTATCAGGGATGCGATTCAGCCGCTGATCCTGATTCCGGCCAGCGGCCTTGCCGCTGCGGGCGTGGCGCTGGCGGACATGCTGAAGACCTTGGTGATCTACGCATTCATTGGATTTGGTGCCATGTCCCTGGGCGATTTGGTCTGGCAAAGATATCAGCATCGCAAGCAATTGATGATGTCGATGGATGAGATCAAGCAGGAGTACAAGCAGCTGGAAGGTGATCCGCATGTCAAAGGCCATCGCAAGAGCATGGCTAAAGAGATCGCGATGGGTGAAATGGTCGTCAAGACCCGGAAGTCTTCAGTGCTGGTCACGAATCCTACGCATTTGGCGATCGCTTTGTACTACCAGCAGGGCGTGACACCTTTACCGGTAGTTCTTGCCAAAGGCAAGGATCCGGTTGCCCATCAGATGGTGATGACGGCGCGCGAATGTGGAATACCCATCATGCAAAACATACCACTAGCGCATGCGCTGATGGCTCAGGCATCGATTGATCAATACATTCCCTCAGAGTTAATAGAGCCGGTCGCTGAAATTTTGGTCGCCCTGATGCGCTTGAAAAACGGTAGTCAGGAGGAGGGTATATGAAGCTTGAACATCTCCACTCAGGGCTCTCTGGTTTTATCGATAGACAGCAACTGAATTCGCGTCATGTGTTGCAGCCACGAGTTGACGGCGCAATCGTCCTTTCGATTGACTCGCAGAACAGAGTCTACTGTCGACCCGCTCCGCATGGCGATCTCGTGCTGGAGTGTCGGTTGGTCGAATTACCCTCGAAAGCATCTGATGCCGAGGAGATGATGCGGCATTGCCTGATTGCTTCATGGGTCAGGATGTATCAGTACGCTGACGTGCCTGTGTTGGATTCAACCGGTACTTATATTTCATTGCAACAGCGTGTTCCGTCGGATGCTACGACGGACGAGTTTTCTGACGTCCTTGAAGGATTTGTCAATTCGCTCTCGGACTGGCGAAAAATTTTTCGTGTTTTGTAGAGACAATAATATGAAAATAATTAAAAATTTTTTCCGCCTATTTTCTTTGACACTCCTTTTGATTGGCGGGCTGCCCTTGAAGAGCAGTGCGGCACCGGTACCTTGGCAAGAGGCGACGTTTTCTTATTTTGCTGATAAACAGGAGCTACACAAAGTCCTTGAAAGCTTTGCGCAAACATTTGGTCTTGAGCTGCAAGCATCCATTGCTGTCTTGTCCAAAAAAGACCTCGTAACGGGCCGACTGACATCGGCAAGTCCGACCGAGTTTCTGAATCAGCTGTCATCGTCGTATGGTCTTCAGTGGTTTTATTTTGGAGGCACCTTGTATGTCAGTCGTAATTTCGAGACGGCGACGCGATCGGTTGCTGCGTCAGGTATCAGCTTGCAGAATTTTCGTAAGGCGCTCACGGATTTAGGCGTTGTTGAGCCGAAATTTGGATGGGGTGAGGTACCTGATCGCGGGGTTGCGATGGTGTCCGGGCCGCCAGCCTACGTTGATCTGGTGGCATGGGCGGTTGCGACCTTGCCGCTGCCGCAGCAAGATCAGCAGTTTAAGGTATTCAAGCTTAAATATGCGACGGTCAATGACCGAGTTATTTCTTATCGCGATCAGCAAATAACGACGCCGGGCGTTGCAACGATTCTCCGTAATCTAGTTAGTCCAGAGTCGAGCCGATCCGGACTGAATAACCCGACACTTGCAGCTGTGGCTGCGCCTTTGCGCGCAATGACCCCCGCGCCTGATTCGGGTTCGACGTCTTCTGAGCCATCAGCCCCCTCTCGATCCATGCCCGACAACCCGCGGGTCCAGCAGGGTGCGGCGGATGCGTCTCGTCCGGTGATCCAGGCTGATTCCCGTCTTAATGCCCTCATCATCAAAGATACGCCGCAACGAATGGTG
>JAIXWO010000020.1 GCA_027491235.1 Sphingomonadales bacterium | reverse complement strand
GCGTTTTGGCGGGTGATAGAACAATTAGCATAGAGCACCACAGAAAAAATTTACTGAATGATACCCAAATCCCCCAACCGCATCGTCCTCGATACCAATGTGTGCTTGGATCTGTTTGTCTTTCGCGATCCGCGCTGGCTAAAGCTGATGCACGCACTCACGAGTGGCGAAGTCGAGGCAGTTACTCGCGCGGACTGCAGAATGGAGTGGCATATCGTGCTCGGCTATACACATCTCGGACTGGATGAGGCAACGCAAACAGCCGTTCGCGCCGAGTTTGATGCGCTGATCAAACCGTGTGCAGACATCATCCCTGCTGGAAGCATTAAGCTCCCGCTCTGCCGTGATACTGATGATCAGAAATTCATTGAGCTTGCCTACCAGAGCGGCGCAACAATGCTGATCACCAAAGACAAGGCGCTGCTGAAACTGGCGCGAAAAACGCAGAAGGCTGGGTTGTTTCAGATTGTGACGCCGGAGGCTTGGGTAGATAGGGAATCAATCTCGGCTAGCGACTAGACTCAGCCATTTTTTAGATTCATCTACCGGCTCTAGTCCAGGCCTTGATTGGTTTTATTTAGTTTCCCTGTATTCATAACCTTTGGATTGCATGCATGTATTGAGTGAATTTTTTGCTCTGTCTATGGCTGCAAAGATTTCTTTGGTGGGTGCGTTTGGAGGAGCATCATCAGAATATTGTCCGTTAGGTCTCCCCCCACAGACAACCCAATCTCGCTGCCATTCTTGCCGACTTGCCCCTGGCTTGAAAAACAACTCGCCGTAAGCTTTAGGGTGAAGTAATTTATACCTTTCCTCGCTACTCAGACCACATGTTCCGGTTCCCGATTGGCAAAGCAACTCGCAGCCCGACATCAGTAAAAACATTAAAGATATAAAAATAATATGGCATGTAATTTTTTCATAGATGATAAAAATTCATCAATATCGAAACATTTGATACAGAAATTCATAATTCATTCCCCTTTCAATACTCGAATCCTTTGAGCTGATCATAGTTTTTGAATTGCATGCAGGCAGCTAAGTTCTTTCGTTTTTGTTTTGACGCCTTGATTAAAATTTCAGTAGGTGACCCAGAGGGCGCATCGCTTGAGAACCCGCCGTCAGCCATTCCGCCGCATGCGATCCAATCTTTCTTCCATTCATCGCGACTTACTCCGGGTTTAACAAAATATTCACCATAAGATTTGATTGATTTAAGGTAGTCCTCACGCTCCTGTCCGCTAAGCGCTAACTGTGTTCCACATCCCAAAAGAAACAGGATCAGTATAAAAACGAAGTAAACACGTTTTAACAAGGTCATTTTGCAGCATTCAAGAAAATTGAAATAGCTTTCCAAACTTCTGGCGAGAGATATTCCGAGAAAGCAAATGGTGCTGCAGGCACAATCGCCACACCAGCCCAAGCGTCATAGGCTCCGGAGGTAGTTTTCGACATTCCACGCTTAGCATTACCTTGCTCGTCATACAAACCACTTAATTTCCCACCAATCATGTCGTGGGTACCGCCAAATGCCTCGATCAATTGATCTTGCCAGCTACCTGCTTCGTAATCCATACCAAACAACCTACCTTTCCCGCCCTGAACACCGCCGGTGGGTCCAATCATTTTTTTTCCTTCTTGTGTTTCCATGAATTTCTCAAAAGAGCCACCAACGAAAACTACATTTCCATCTGGGTTCAGCTTAAGACTTTGATCTGGATTTCTATCACATCGCTCATTTGCAGGGCCACACAACAAATCCAAATCCACCCGAGTGCCGCCCACCTTCACTCCATCACCCCGAACACCATCACTTACTCCAGAAACATTACTCAATACTGTCTTGCCATCAGTGACACCTTTGAATTTTTTCGAGTCATCGATCATTAGCTGACGCATCTGTTCCGCCCCTGTAGACAAGGCTTCCTTCAACAGGATTACGCCACCGAAACCTGTGACCGCACCCACCATGACATTTAACGCACGCTCCTGCATATTCAGATCATGGATCTCTGCTTGTAACACCAGCCTTTCCATTTCATCGGTAGAATTTTTAAATTGCTCCTGCAGCGCGGTTCTTTTTGTCTCTGCGTAATCACTTATCCTTTTACCCGCCTGCTGCCCAAAAGTTTGCGTGATCTGCGTTTGTGCAGTGATTTCTTTCTGCACGCGCTCTGCATCGAAGCGATTGACCAGACCTGCTTCCGCGTCGCCTGTGCGGGCTGCTTTATTGCCGGCGATATCACTGATGGCTGCTTGGGTGGTGCTGCTCTGGCTATCGCTGTCACGGCCAAGTCCTACGCCGGTGCCCTGTGGGGCTAAGTTACCGCTGGCGCTGTATCCAACACCCAGGTTGACGCCGACGCTCGTGGCTTCATAGCCGGCTTTGTTGTCGATATCCGCGGTGGTGAGCGCGCCTTCGGTGCGGAAGGTGTTTTTTTGCTGATCAATGGCTGTCTGGGTGCTGGTGATAGCGCCGCCTGTGAGCGTCGTGTCGCCTCGGACGTTGACTTGGAAGCCTTCATCACCGGCACGAATGCCGGACTGCTGATTGACGCTTGCGTAGTCGCTGTCGATGTTGCTGTGCGTGGCGTTGACACTGCCGCTTGGTTTACCACCGGCGATGGGAACGCTAAAGGTGGCGCCGTGCTGCTTCTGCTGGCTCTTGTATTGGCTGGTGTCTTGGAGAGATTCGATCGTTAAATTGCCGTTACCGTTGCCGGTGGTGCCGGTAGTGATGGTGACTTGCGGTGCCGTGAGTACACCGCCGCGGATGGTGGTGTCGTTACCTGAGCTGGTTTGTATCTGCTGGCCTGCGACGACTTCGGTGTTGACCCAAGCGACGTCGCTACCATCGGCCTTACCCCGCCCTTGGCTGGCGGCGAGATTTAAACTGACACCGCTTTGTTGGGCACCCAGCGCAAACCCCACACCAATGCTGGCACTTTGGTTGCGGTTGGTGCTGTGTTGCTCGGCGCTGTCTCGGGCGGCGTGGAGATTCAGGTCCTTCTCGGCTTGCAGGGTGACAGTGTTGCCGGCTTTGAGTTGACTGCCTTGGATGGTGAGGTCTTCAGTTAGGGCAATGATGCTGAGATTGTTGGCTGCAACAAGCTGCGAGGGCGCGCTGGTGTCGGTTGTGCTGGTCGAGTTACTTTGTGATTTGCTGCTGCCTACGCTAATGGATAGATTCACGCCACCAAGCTGATCGGGATTTTTTTCAATGGCATCCGCAGCGGTATTGATTGCCATGCCGGCGCTGGCCGCGGCTAGGGCTTTCATGCGCGGGTCGCTGGTGTTGCCGGCTGCTTGACCCATCTGCTCGACGGTCTGCGCTGCGGTGATGACGGGGGCGCTGACGGCGACGGTGATGCCGGTTTGTTTGAATTGGGTTTCAGTGACTGTGCGGCTGGTTTCTCGGGCTTCGGTGATGCTGACTTGCTGGGCGGTGATGGTGATGTCGCCGCTGGTTTGGGTGGGTGTGTTGGGTGGTGTGTTGGGTGGTGTGTTGTTCTGGCCTAGAGCGATCAGGTCGCTGCCGGTTTGGGCGTAGGTGCGCCCGGCTTGCAGATCGATGTTGCCGTCCAAGCTACCCACCGTTGATGCGCTGCTGGTGGTGCGGGTTGTCTGCTGGTCGGTGCTTTGTGTGCGCTTGCCGATGGTTACGCCCGCACCGCCTGAGCCGAAG
>JAIXWO010000010.1 GCA_027491235.1 Sphingomonadales bacterium | reverse complement strand
CTGAAGCAGCGACGCGTTTGGCAGCAGACACTGCTGAAACCTCAGCTCGTATCGCCGCTGACGACACGCTTCAGGACAACATCGACGCTGAAGCAGCGACGCGTTTGGCAGCAGACACGGCTGAAACCTCAGCTCGTATCGCCGCTGACACGACGCTTCAGGCGAACATCACGGCTGAAGCTGCGACCCGCGCAACTGCAGACACGACGCTTCAGGCGAACATCAATGCTGAAGCATCAGCCCGCGCTGCTGCAGACACGGCAGAAGCAGCCACCCGTGCAACTGCTGACACCGCGCTTCAGGCGAACATCACGGCAGAAGCTGCAACGCGTGCAACTGCAGATACGACCCTGCAGTCCAACATCACGGCTGAAGCAACCCGTGCAACGACCCGGGAAGCTGCGCTTCAGGCAAGCCTTGATGCTGAGGCATTGGCACGCGCCGCTGCCGTGACAGCTGAAGCATCGGCTCGCACCGACGCTGACACGCTCCTGAATGCCCGCGTCACGACGGAGTCTACAGCTCGTGTTGCCGCGGACAGCCAGTTGTTGACGCGTCTTACGGGCGAAGAAAATGCCCGTCTGGCAGCAGATACCGCACTTGGTGGTCGCATCGACGTCCTCGGCACCCGCGTTGGCGCTCTGGAAACGCGCGTCGACAAGCTGAACGACAAGGTGAACAGCGCTACGGCGACGGCGATCGCCCTCGGCGGCAACGGCTTCCTGCCTGACATGAAGTTCAACCTGTCCGGTAACGTCGCGACATTTGAAGGCGCACAGGCAATCGCACTGTCGTTTGGCTACCGCGTGAATAACAACTTTGCCTTCACAGCAGCCGCCGGTGGCGGTCTGAACAAGGGTGGCAAAGTCGGCGGTCGCGTCGGCTTCATCTACGGCTGGTAACAGCTCTGAATTCCTATCGGGCCAACCGATAGGGTTAGAAGACATAGAGGGGGGGGCGTTCGCGCTCCCCCCTTTTTGTTGAAATCGACAACACTTGCCGTCCCGAACGGCGCGGGATAGGGCGAGTATCAAAGGCCGATCTCTGCGCGGCCAGGTTTGATAAGAGGCCCGCATGACCCATAGTTTCGATAAGTCCAAGCTCCCCAGCCGCCACGTGTCTCTCGGGCCGGAGCGCGCGCCGCACCGCAGCTACTATTATGCGATGGGTCTGACCGAGGAAGAAATTGCGCGGCCCTTCGTCGGTGTTGTTTCTGCCGGCAATGATTCGGCCCCGTGCAACACGACGCTCGACCATCAGGCGGACATTGCGCGCGTCGGCGTGGAAGTCGGCGGCGGGATGCCGCGCCGCTTCAACACGATCACCGTGACCGACGGCATTGCAATGGGCCATCAGGGCATGAAGTCCTCGCTTGTCAGCCGCGAGGTCATTGCGGATTCTGTCGAACTGTCTGTGCGCGGGCATTGCTACGATGCGCTGGTGACTTTTGCGGGCTGCGACAAGTCACTCCCCGGCATGATGATGGCGATGCTGCGGCTCAATGTGCCGTCCATCTTCGTCTATGGCGGGTCGATCCTTCCCGGCCGCTATCAGGACCGCGATGTGACGGTTGTCGATGTGTTTGAAGTCGTCGGCAAATATGCGGCCGGTACGTGCCCGATTGAAGAAGTCCATGCGCTTGAGAAGGTCGCCTGCCCCGGCCACGGCGCGTGTGGCGGACAGTATACGGCCAACACCATGGCGTGCGTGGCGGAAGCCATCGGCCTGTCGCTCCCCAATTCCAACATGGCGCCCGCGCCCTACACCACGCGCGATCAGATCGCCCATGCCGCCGGCGTGCAGGTGATGGATCTGTTGGCCAAGAACATCCGTCCGCGCGACATCTGCACGATGGAAGCATTCGAGAATGCCGCGCGCATTGTCGCGGCCACCGGCGGGTCAACCAATGCGGCGCTGCATCTGCCGGCCATGGCGCACGAAGCAGGGCTGGAATTCGACCTGTTCGACGTCGCTGAAATCTTTAAGACCACGCCCTACATGGCCGATTTGAAGCCCGGCGGAAACTATGTCGCCAAGGACATGTACGAAGCCGGTGGCGTTTACATGCTCATGAAGTCGCTCCTGTCTGAAGGGCTGCTGCACGGCAATTGCATGACGGTGACGGGCAAGACGCTCGGCGAGAATATCGACGAGATCACCTGGAACCCGGATCAGAAGGTCATCCATGCGGCCACCAAGCCTTTGTCGCCGACAGGCGGCGTCGTCGGCCTGAAGGGGTCGCTGGCCCCCAATGGCGCGATCGTGAAGGTCGCAGGCATGCACCGCCTTCAGTTCAAAGGTCCGGCCATGGTCTTTGACTGCGAAGAAGACGCCTTTGCCGCGGTTGAAAAGCGCGAGATCACCGAAGGCTCGGTTGTCGTCATCCGCTATGAAGGCCCCAAGGGCGGCCCCGGCATGCGCGAGATGCTGTCGACGACCGCCGCGCTCTACGGCCTTGGCATGGGCGAGAAGGTCGCGCTCATCACCGATGGCCGCTTCTCGGGCGCGACTCGCGGTTTCTGCATCGGCCATGTCGGCCCGGAAGCGGCTGAATGTGGCCCGATCGCGCTTGTTCAAAATGGCGATCTCATCGAAATCGACGCGGAAAAAGGCACCATCGATCTCCTCGTGGACGACCAAGTCCTTGAAGAGAGGCGGAAAGTCTGGACGCCGCGAGTGTCCGATTATGGGTCAGGTGCTTTGTGGCGCTATGCCCAGAATGTCGGTCCTGCCTATAAGGGTGCGGTAACGCATCCCGGGGGCAAGGCCGAAACTCATGTATACGCGGACATCTAGCGCGCTTCTGATCGGCCTGACGCTCGCCGCCTGTGGCGGCGCGTCTCCCAAGGATGAGGCCAAGCTTCCGGCGGCAACGTCGCTTGCCGAAGCAGAAGCGGGCGTGGCCAAGGCGGCGGCCGACAATGGCCTCATCTCCTGCGCTGTCTCGGGCGCCAGCGTGTTTGCCGCGCGCTGTGAGGTGGAAACGGCGCAGACCAAGGAAGGTTTGATCCTGACGCTCCGTCATCCCGATGGCGGGTTCCGCCGGCTGCTGGTGGTGAAGGACGGGCGCGGCGTTGTTGCCGCTGACGGCGCTGATCCGGCTGTTGTGAAGCCGATCGCGAACAACCTGATTGAAGTGGCGCTGGCGGGCGACATCTATCGCTTGCCCGCCACGGTGAAGGGTGCTGCGCCTACGCAGACGCCTTAGCCGCGGCATCGACGGCTTCGTCATACCCCGACCGCTGGCAATAAATGTCCACGGCTTTCCAGATGGCATACATGGCAACCGCCGCGATGATGCCGTCCACGGCATAGTGCCAGCCAAGGTGGACGGAACCGACAAAGATGATTGCGGCATAAAGCGACATGAAAATGCCAATGGCTTTGCCGATGCGGAACGCAATCAGCGCGTAGAGAACGGCAATGGCGTTGTGGAGCGAGGGCATCGCCGAAATGCCCATGCCCACGTCAAACGTCTTTGTGGCATAGGCATTCCAAAGGACCTGCTGCCAGCCATAGGCATCTACAAGGCCCTGGGAGTCGATACTGTAACCGGCCATGATCTTGATAAGACCATCAAATTCGTGCGCAGCGGCAATGCCGATTTGTGCTGCATAACAAGGCCCTGCGGCGGACCCGAGCCAAGCGCCGACAAAACCGAGCAAGATCCAGGCACCTGCAAAGCTCAGGAAGAAACGGGCCCGCAATTTGCGCGTGGCAAAAAAGGCAAAGCCAACTGTCGCGATCGACAACAGGATCACCCAAAGGGAATAGAGGAAGTCGATGATATAGGTCGGCGTTTCCCCTAGAACGCTGTGCGTGAGCTCCCAAGGCTGCCGGCCAAAGAACAGGACCCTGTCCCAGTCGGCGAACGTCTCATCCAACCAGAAGGGAATGTAGAGCGGGATCATCATCTTCAGCACGCTGAACGATGTGAACAGGAAGGGCATGCACAGCATCGGCACCACCCGGCTTTGGGTGCGATAGCCCTGCGTCCAGAACTGGACGAATACCTGCTGGAGCAGCAGCAGCGGCCTTTGATGACCCTGCCGCAGGCCCAAGACCATATGATAGGCCATCATCAGGCAGATGACGAGCGGGACCGCCTTTAAGGCCTTCCAAGCGTAGAAGCCCGCCATCTCGAGCGCGGAGAAGCCGTTCAGCCATGCCATGACTTCGGCAAGGACCGTCAGGATGGCGGTGCCGACGACGAGCGGGATGATCCATAGCCGCTCTTCCCGGCCATAGGATGCCGCATGGGCGCCCGGTTGGTTGACAATGGGGCTCTGGGTATAGGTCGCTACTGTCATGCTCGGTGAACTAGCACATCGTGGTTAACACTCTCCTGCCGCTGTCGCGTTTCTACATAAGTCACGAGTTCGCTTTGCGAAAATCGCGTCTGGGCCTAAGCCAATGCCATGAAACCGCTTACCGGCCCGGTCCTGACTGCTGCTGAAACGCGCTCTGCCGAAGAGGCGGTGATGGCGGCGGGGGTGAGTGTCGATACGCTGATGGAGCGGGCGGGCCTTGCCCTCGCCCGGGCTGTCTGGCGCTTTGGCGGTGGGCGCAGCACGCTGATCCTCTGTGGCCCCGGCAATAATGGCGGGGATGGATATGTCGCGGCCCGGCTGCTCCAATCTTGGGGCGTGCCGGTCCGGCTGGCGGCGCTTCTGCCGCCTGCAACTGATGTCGCCAAGCGGGCGGCGGCGCAGTGGAGCGGCAAGGTTGAGGGCCTCGCCGGTGTTGATCCAGCCCCCATTCTTGTCGATGCGATCTTTGGCACGGGCCTATCCCGCGCCTTGGATGCCGACCTTGTCGCTAGCTTGACGCGTTTGCGGGCAGCGGCGCGCATGGTGATTGCCGCTGACGTGCCAAGCGGAGTGGAAACGGACAGCGGTGCGGATCTGGGCGCAATCCACGCCGATGTCACAGTGGCGCTTGGTGCGCTCAAGCCTGCGCATCTGCTCCAACCCTCTGCGTCTTTGTGCGGGCATATTGTCTCGGCCGATATTGGCCTTGCAGCGGAGAGCATTTGGCAGGTGATTGCCCGTCCGGCTCTGACGGTGCCCTCTGCTGCTGACCATAAATATACGCGCGGTCTCGTCACGATCCTGTCCGGGGAGATGAAGGGGGCGGCTCGGCTTGTCGCGTCGGCGGCGGCGCGCTGTGGTGCCGGATATGTCGTTTTGGCGGGCGATATGGAGGCGACAGGCATTCCGCTCTCCATCGTCCACCGGTCGCTCGATGCGGCGCTCACCGATGCCCGGGTGTCGGCAATCATAATCGGGCCGGGCCTTGGGCGGACAGGTGCTGCCGAGGCGTCTGTCATGCAGGCGCTGCAAACCGGAAAGCCTGTCGTGCTGGATGCTGATGCCCTGCACCTCATCCGCCCCGGCCAGATCGCCCGCCACACAGCGCCTGTGATCCTGACGCCGCACAAGGGCGAGTTTGAGGCCATGTTTGGCAAGCTTCCCGGTAGCAAGATAGATCAGGCATTGGCCGCCGCCGTCGCCAGTGGCGCGACGGTCATTTTCAAGGGCGCGGACACCGTTGTTGCCTCCCCCGATGGTCGGGTCGGGCTTTCTGCCCAAAGCTCCCCCTGGCTGTCGAGCGCGGGCACAGGGGATGTTCTGGCGGGCATTGCCGGCACCTTGCTGGCACGTGGCCTCGATGCGCATGAGGCCGCCTGTGCCGCTGTCTGGCTCCACAACCGCGCCGCGCACCTCGCGGGACCAGCGCTCATCGCCGATGATCTTTGCCAGCGGCTGCCGGAGGCGCTAGCGGCAGCGTCATGACCGACGAACCCATTGTCCGTATCGCCGCACGCGGCGACGGCATCACAGCCTCCGGGCGCTATTCTCCGCTGGCCGCCCCCGGTGATCTGCTCGCCATCGATGGATCGCTGACGCATGGGCCCCACCACGCCACGCCCGCCTGCCGCCATTTTCCCGCCTGTGGGGGCTGTCAGCTCCAGCATATTGATGACACCGCCTTTGCCGACTTTGTTGTCGACCGTGTGGCGAGCGCTTTGTTGGCGCAGCGCTTTGCCGATACCGATATCCGCACCCCGCACATTTCCCCTGCCCATACCCGCCGCCGGGCGAGCCTGACGGCGGAACGGCGCGGGCGGCAGGTGCAATTGGGCTTTAATGGCGCGCAGACCAACCGCATCATCGATATGGTCGAATGCCCCGTCCTGCATCCGGCGATTGAAGCGCTGGTGAAGCCGTTGCGTGGATTGCTGCCCAGCTTGCTGGCGGACCGGAAGGTTGCGACGATCCAGATGACGCTGGCCGATCAGGGTGTTGATCTCCTCATTTCCAATGTGGAGGCCGATGGCTTGGACGCCGTGATGGCGCTGGCCGATTTCGCGCAGGAACATAGACTGGCCCGCCTGTCGATTGATGAAGGCTTTGGCCCGACCGCACGGTGGGAACCGGAGCCTCTCACGATCACGCTGGGCGGTCTCGCCGTCGCGATGCCCGAAGGCGCGTTTTTGCAGGCGACGGCGGATGGCGAGGCGAAGCTGGTCCAGTCCGTGCTGGAAGCGGTGGGGCCGGTTGAAACCTCGGCAGATCTCTTTGCGGGCCTTGGCACCTTTGCGCTGGCCTTGCCCGGGCAGGTGGTTGCGGCAGAAGCGGCGCGCGATGCGATTATGGCGCTGCAGACAGCCGCGAACCGGTCTGGCCGTCTGATCCGCTGTGAGCACCGCGATCTGTTTCGCAGGCCGCTGACAGCCAAGGAATTGGCCGTGTTTGAAGCTGTGGTGCTGGATCCGCCCCGCGCCGGTGCGCGGGATCAGGTGGCGGAGCTTGCGGCGTCCCCTGTGCCGCGTATCGCCTATGTCAGCTGCAATCCGGCGACGTTCGCGCGGGATGCCAGCATTTTGGCTAATGGCGGCTACCGGCTGGATTGGGTGCAGCCGGTCGGCCAGTTCCGCTGGTCAACCCATGTGGAACTGGCCGCCGCTTTCTCAAGACCTTAAGGTGCGACCCAAGGTCTTCGACTTAGTGTGCAAACGCGGCCATCACCGTGTGTGCGACAAGCATGATCAAGACGAAGCTCGACAAAGCGAACAGCAGGAAGCGGATCATCACCTTGTTGACGGTCGCCTGCACCAGTGAATGAACGATGCGAAGCGCGACATAGGCCCAAGCCAGCTGCGCGTTGAAGCCGTCACCTGCGCCCATGAAGGCCAGTGCCAGCGCGACGGCATAAAACACCGTCGGCGCTTCATGCAGATGGTTATAGTTATGCGCCTTCCACTGGATATTGTCCGGAATGACGCCGTCCAGATCTTTGCCGGTGCCACCGGTCAATGACCCGGTATCAACGCCGGCCTTGGACATGGCCGGAATGCGCGTGACGTACATCCACAGCCACATGAACATCGTCCAGGCGGCCAAGACCGCCATTGGTTTTAGAATTTCGCTATGCATTTCCATGTGAGATTCCCCTCCTCAGTATTTTTATTCGAGACAGGGAGGCTGCCCGACACCGAGTCGCGGGTCAAGAAAAAGTGGGTGGCGGTGCAAAGGGTTGCGCGGAAGTGGAGGAAGTTGAGGGCGTTGGCTGTTCAGCAGCTTTCTCTGTTTCTGGTGCAGGTAGAGACACTGACGTATCATCCTCAGCCTGCATGGCGGTTACCGCAGCGGCGATATCAGCCTTCGTCAGTTTCCTCTGCTTTTTCCATCCTGCAACTTGATACCCATATTCGCCAAGGCACGCTTCGAGCGCGGCCCGATACTTCTTCTCGCGACCGGCACGGATCATCCGCGACACGCCAAAGCCGATCAATGGACCCGCCACGGTCATGGCGGCCGCTCCAGCACCCATCGCGCCGAACGCACCGCTCAGAGTTGTGGCATTTGCGGCTGCAGCGCTCGCCACCGCACCCCCGATAGCGATGCCCCCGCCTGTTCCCAAAGCAACTTGTGCGGCAGTCCGCTTGAAATCCTTTTTGACGCCCCGACGAACCATGACCTGACATTGACGCATGTCCACATCAAAGCTGCGCGCTTCTGAAGGCGATGCCACAATGTTGGCCCGAAATTCGCGCGGCCGGGTTGAGCACCCCCCGACTAGCGCGAGGATTGCGATGACCGTGAGAGCGCGAGATAGCATGCGTTCATCCTCCACCTGTTCGATTGGGAGGGTGAACACAAATCAAGGCAGCTTTTCGACCGCTTTGTGGCAATCGCTTACGCGAACAGCTTGGCCCAGGCGCGCTTGTCGCGGGTTTTCCAGTGGCCGCGGTGATAGGCGTCGGACGCGAGCAGCGGCATGACGCTGCCGGCTTCGGCGAACACCATCTGTTCGATGCCCGTGTTGACCTTGCCCCAGCTCGCCGCTTCCTGCAGCGTCGAGGACGAACAGGCACCATCGCGCACGTCGGCAACGGTGATCTGGACGGCGTACTTGTGCACGGCGACGTCTTCATGGCCGAGGATTTCGGCGCAGACGACGGTGTCCTGGATGAAGTTCTTCGGCACCCCGCCGCCGACCATCAGAAGACCGGTTTCGCCTGCCTTGATCTTGATGTCGGTCAGTTCGCGGAAGTCCGCGATGGCGTCGATCATCATGTAGGGCTTGCCTTCCTTGGCGCGGTCCACCTGATGCTTGACGAGGCCGAAGCCAGCCGAGCTGTCGACAAAAGCGGGGCAGAAGATCGGCACGTCATGCTCATAAGCGAGCTTGACGAGGCTGTTGTCCTTCTTGCCATGTTCGGCGAGGTACTTGCCCATTTCGCGGATGAAGGCGCGGCTCGAATAGGCCTTGGGCTCCAGCTCGTTCGCGATCTTGTTGATCGTAAAATCGCAGTCCTGAAGCTGCTCTTCGTCGATGTAGGTATCGTAGATGCGGTCGATGTAGAGCGAGCGCAGCGTGTCATCATCGGGGATTTCGAGCGCCTGATAATGCTTGTGGCCAAGGCCTTCGAAGAAATCCATGTCGACGATGGTGGCGCCGGTGGCGACGATGCCGTCGACCATGTTGTTGCGCAGGAGTTCTGCATAAAGATCCATGCAGCCGCCCGCCGACGTGGAGCCGGCGATCACGAGGAAGATCGTGCAGTCCTTGTCGGCCAGCATCTGGTTGTAGATGCCGGTGGCGCGCGCAAGATCACGGCTGGTGAAGCTCATCTTGCCCATCTGGTCGATGATCGGGCGGGCATCAAAGCTGGTGATGTCGATATGCTCAACAGTGGTGGAAAGCAGTTCGGCCTTGCGCTGGGCATTGCTCTGGGGGCTGGTCATCATTCTTCTCCGAAAAACATCCCGGTGTCATTCCCGCGAAGGCGGGAATCCATCAACACCGGACAGTGAAGGTTATGGATCCCCGCTTTCGCGGGGATGACAAAGGGGCGTTACAGCTTCACGACGCGGGCGGAAAGCGCCTCGTCGGCATCTTCACCGTACAGTGTCGCCATCGGCGCATCGCTCACTTCGTGCGTGGCGCCGTTGGTGAAGCCATTGAAGCCGGTCCGCATCGCGCAGCCATAGGCCCCGAGCATCCCGATTTCGATATAGTCCCCGGCCTGAATGTCTGCGGGCAGCAGGAATGGCCCTGCCATATGGTCCATATCGTCACATGTCGGGCCGTAGAAGCTGAACGCCATGTTGCGCGTGTCCGATGCCTCTTCGCGCAGCAACGCGACAGGGAAGCGCCAGCCGACATGGGCTGCATCAAACAGCGCGCCATAAGCGCCGTCATTGATATACAGTTCATCCCCGCGGCGCTTTTCAACACGCACGATCAGCGACGAATATTCAGCGCACAGCGCGCGGCCGGGTTCACACCATAGCTCCGACGAATAGCTGACCGGCAGGCTTTCATAAGCGCGCGCGATCGCATCGAAATAGGCTTCGAGCGCGGGCGGCTCCATGCCGGGATAGACGCTTGGGAAGCCGCCGCCGACGTCGATGACGTCCACAGTGACACCCGAAGAAACGATGGCCGCGCGCACGCGTTCCAAAGCTTCGACATAAGCCGATGGTGTCATCGCCTGGCTACCGACATGGAAGCAGATACCGAGTGCATCGGCGACCTGACGGGTTGCGATCAGCAATTCGCGCACTTCGCTCGGGTCTGCGCCGAACTTGGAGGCAAGGCTGAGCTTAGAATGTTCGGACGACACACGCAGGCGGACGCACAGGGTCAGGTCCGTCGCACCGTCTGTGGCGCGGACGATCTTGTCCAGTTCATCCATGCTGTCGAGCGAGAAGGTGCGGACACCATGGTCTGCATAGGCTTCGCGGATCGCTTCTTCGGCTTTGACCGGGTGCATGAAGCACAGGGTCGCGTCCGGCGCGTTTTCCCGCACCAGCTTCACCTCGGCAAGGCTGGCGACGTCAAAGTGCGTGATGCCGCTGTCCCACAGGAGCGCAATGAGCTCCGGCGAGGGATTGGCCTTCACCGCATAAAGCGACTTACCCGGAAACTTCTCGCCAAAGAAGCGGGCAGCACGCTGAGCGGCATGCGGACGAATGAGCGTGACCGGCTGGACCGGTCGAAGGGCGGTAGCTAGCCCCAGCGCGCTATGGTGCTTGTGCAACTCAAGGGACCTCCAAAAGGTAGTTTAAACGTCAACTGCTGCCTTGCGGTTATTGGAAGTCCCCATGGGGCAGCGGGGGGCGCGTATATGAATTGCGTTTCCTGATGTAAAGTAAATCCGGACCAGATTTTTGTGACAGAAAGGGATGATGTGACAGGGGCCAGAAAACCGTCATTTTCGGGGGTTGAGCGTGCGTTGCGCAAAGTGGCGGACGTGGTGCCACCGACCCCGCTTAAATCCCTGAGATTCGGCGAATCGGTGCTGTTCTGCAAATGCGAGTCGGAACAGCCAATGCGCGCCTTCAAGCTGCGCGGGGCCTGGCATCGGCTGACGGATATGAGCGAGGATGAACGCGAGGGCGGCGTTGTCGCCTTTTCCAGCGGCAATCACGCACAGGGTGTGGCCTGGAGCGCCAAGCGGCTGGGGATGCCCGCGCTCATCGTCATGCCCCGCGATACACCGCGCGTGAAGCTGGAGGGGACGCGTGCGCTGGGGGCTGAGATTGTCCTCTATGACCGGATGACTGAACGCCGCGAAGAGATTGCTGCGCGGATCGCGGAAGAACGCGGTGCGACATTGGTGCCGAGCTTTGATGACCCCTGGGTGGTTGAGGGGCAGGGCAGCGCCGGGCTGGAGGCGGTGGCGCAGATGGCAGAGATGGGCGAAGGCCCGCCGGACATGGTCATCATGCCGTGTGGCGGCGGAGGCCTTGCCGCCGGGCTGGCGCTGGCACTGCCGGAGGCGCGCGTGGTGGTGGTGGAGCCGGAGGGCTGGAACGATATGGGCAATTCCCTGCGCGGAGGCGTGATCGTGCCCGTCGGCCCCAATCCGCCGCCGACAAGCTGCGATGCGATCCAGACGCTTCAGGTCGCGCCGATCACGTTCGATGTTCTGAAGGCGCGGGGTGCCATCGGGGTGGCTGTTTCGGAGGAGGAGACCTTTTCCGCAATGCGCCATGCCAAGCGCGCGCTCGACCTGACGATTGAGCCGGGCGGCGCTGTGGCGCTGGCGGCGATCTTGTCCGGCAAAGTGACGCCGGGGGAGCGCACGCTCGTCCTCCTGTCGGGCGGTAATGTTGATCCGGCCTTGTTTGATCGCGTGATGGCAGGCTAGAGGCGGGTTGGACAAAAGTGTCGTTCCAACAGCGTCGCCCCGTGCTTGACACGGGGCTGGGCTAACCTCCGCCCGTTGTCCGGACCCTGCTGGCCGGATAGCGCTGCGCCCAGGGTTGGTGCCAAGCTGGAATTTGGAGGAAAAGCCAAGCCCCGTGTCAAGCACGGGGCGACGGAGAGTCTTTAGGGGCTGTCGTCATACCATCCTCCCAATGATTCCGACGCCCGACCCGTTCGTGCGGTACAAACAGAGGTGGTCCGCAGCAATCTTTCGAATTAGAGAGCACACATGTCCGATGCCATCCTCTCATTCGCCGTCATTGCCTCCGCCGCGCTCATCTGGGGCGGCATCCGCCTGATCCGCGGGGCCAAGGAAACGCGCAAGGGCTGGCTCATGATCGTGGCGGCCCTCACTTTTCTGGGCAACGTCCTCATCATCGTCTGGCCGTAGTCTGGAGGCACTTAGCGTCTTCCAGCGGAACAAGTGTGCCGCGTCCCCCGTTTCCCCCTCTAACGACCGGCCTTCCCGGAGCGGACATGAGGAGCAGGATTATGCGGAAGTTACATTCAACCGGTATGATGGCGCTGGCGGCCCTTTCGCTTGGCGCCTGTGCCGATATGCGCAACAATGATACTGTGCGCGGCGCAGGACGGGGCGCTGCCATTGGCGCGCTCGGCGGTGCGGCGGTGGGGGCCGTTGTCGGCGGTGTGAACCCCATTGAAGGGGCTGTCGCAGGCGCTGTCGCCGGTGGGGCCGTTGGTGCGCTCACAACCAAGGGTCGCCGCTGGATGCGGGATGATCAGGGTTATTGCTATTATCTCAACAGCCGCAATGGCCGGGTTTATGATCGCAAGCGGAGTTGCTGAGCAGGCCCACAGCTCAATTCATTTCCGCTTGTCCTGAGCTTGTCGAAGGACCGTATTTTCTGTTCTTCAACCTTAGGTGTCCAGGGAAGGACCACCCTTCGACAAGCTCAGAGTGAGCGAGTGGGGGTGGGGTGGGGGCTACGCCGCCGTCCCGCCGACCGTCAGCCCTTCGACCAGCAATGTCGGCTGGCCGACACCGGCGGGCACGCTCTGGCCGCCCTTGCCGCAAATGCCGACGCCTTCATCCAGCGCCATGTCGTTGCCGATGCCGGTGACCTTGGTCAGCACGGTGGGGCCGTCGCCGATAAGCGTCGCGCCTTTGACTGGGGCGCCAATCTTTCCGTCCTTCACCAGATAGGCCTCGGTGCAGGTGAAGACGAACTTGCCGGAGACGATATCGACCTGCCCGCCGCCAAAGCTTTTGGCGAAGATGCCGTTCTTCACGCGGCTCAGCAGCTCGGCGGGGTCGTCCTGCCCGTCCTTCATATAGGTGTTGGTCATGCGCGGCATGGGGGCATGGGCATAGGATTCGCGGCGGCCATTGCCGGTGGGTTCCACACCCATCAGGCGGGCATTCAGCCGGTCCTGCATATAGCCTTTGAGGATGCCGTCTTCGATCAGCACCGTCTCGCCTGTGGGGGTGCCTTCATCATCGATGGAGAGCGACCCGCGCCGCGCCTCAAGCGCGCCATTGTCGACCACGGTCACGCCCGGTGCGCCAACGCGCTCCCCAATGCGACCGGAAAAGACGCTCGTGCCCTTGCGGTTGAAATCGCCTTCCAGCCCGTGGCCAACGGCTTCGTGCAGCAGCACGCCGGGCCAGCCGGGGCCAACGAGCACCGTCATTTCGCCGGCGGGTGCATCCACACTCTGCAAATTGACGAGCGCCTGGGCGAGCGCCTCATCAATGCAGCGGTTCCAGGTCGCGGGCTCAAACAATTTGTCATAGAGATAGCGGCCACCCAGCCCATGATAGCCGCTTTCGCGACGGCCATTTTCTTCCGCGACAATGCTGACATTGAGGCGGACGAGCGGGCGGACATCATGGGCCACAAACCCATCGGCGCGGACGATTTCAACGACGCTCCAGCTGGCGGACAAAGCGACGGTCACCTGCACGACACGCGGATCACGCGCGCGGGCGGCAGCGTCGATCTGCTGGCAGAGCGCGACCTTATCGGCAAAGGGGATAAGGCCCATCGGATCGCCATCGGTGTAGAGGTGCCGGTTGTTCTGGCGCGGGGCCGCAGTCATCGCGCCTTTGCTTGGGTCGAGCAACGTCAGCGTTTCGCCCGCACGGCGGATCGCGGCTTCGCTGATTTCATTGGCATGGGCAAAGCCCGTCATCTCGCCTGAGACGCCGCGCAGACCAAAGCCGGCATCGGTGGAATAGTCGGCGGTCTTCAGGCGACCGTCGTCAAAGCCAAAGCTCTCCGACGCCCGATATTGGAGATAGAGTTCCCCATCATCGCAGTTGGACAGCATCTGCGCGGTCACGCGGCGGGCGGTGTCCGGGTCCAGCTGACCATCGTGGTAGAGAAAGCGGCGGGGGTCGGTGATGAGCGTCATACGCCCGATATAGGGAGGATGTCTGGCTATTGATAGACAGCAGTGAGGGTGAACGTGCCTTCGTAATCGCCGGGTGTCTGTGCCGCCCCGACGCGCAGCGTTGCCCCGACCGGCAACGTGAAGAGGCCGTTGTTGGATACGATCCGCCAGCGGCCGCTATTGCCCAGTTGGTTCAGCCCGCCTGAGGTTGTCGGGCCCATCGTGAAACTATCGACCGTCATTGTTTGCGGGCCGTTGACGCGTGTCAGCAGGATGGAAGGCGCGCCAAAGGAAAAGATCACGATCTGATTGCGTGACCCGGCCCCGGCAAATTCACCCGCGGTTGCAACCCCTCCGGCAAGGGTCGCACCGCCTCCGGCTGAGCGGGAGCCCGTTGGCGTGACAGTGACGGAGCCTGCAGCCGTGCTGCTTGCCATCACTTGTCCGAAATCCAGGTCTGACGTTTTGACGAGCGACAGGCGCGGGACGATGGTCGTGCGGATGGTGCTGGTCGCCGATTGGGCAAACGCACAGGGCGCTGCGGCGAGCGTGAGGCTCGCGGCCAAGGCACAGGCAGTTTGGGACCAGACTCGGTTCATAACGCCTTTGGATAGCGCAAAGGCAGTGACCTGCGCCTCACCTTAAATGGTTAAGGCGCGCATAGGCGTTAATCTTAAAAGAGGTCTTAGGCCTGGTCGGCCGGGCCATGCGCCAGGATGAAGCGCTTGTCGCAATAGCCGCAATCGACAAAGCCCTTGTCGTCGATCTCAAGCCAGACGCGCGGATGGCCAAGCGCAGCGCCGCCCGGAATATCGGTGGCGCCATCGCAAGAGACGCGGTGGGAGGTGACGCGGACGGTTTCAGGCTGCGTGATCATAGGCCGCCGAATAGCAAGCGCCGGTGCTGCTTGCAACGTGCCGCTTAAAGAAGACTATTGGTAGATGAGGGTGACCCGGAAGGTGCCAGAATAAGCGCCCGGCGCCTGATTGGCGCCTACATTGAGCCGCGCCCCGACGCCAAATTGGAACACGCCCGTTGAGGATGTGATGCGGAAGAGGCGCGGGGTTGTGGTCAGCGGTTGCGTGGGCGTGCTGCCGATGATGAAGGCGTTCGCAATCATCGTCTGCGGGCCGGTGGAGCGGCGCAGGGTGACCGTGTTGGTGGTCATCGAAATCTGAAGATTCTGGTTGCTCGCACCGCGGCCGCCAAATTGGGCCTGCTGGAAACCGCCGCCAACAGCGATGATCGGCCCCGTCGTGGTCCGCACACCGAAAGGAGAGATGGTGACTGTACCCGCCGCTGGCCCGGCAATGATGTTGCCAAATTCCAAATCGTCAATCTTGATGAAGGACAAGTTACGCAGCACGGCAATTTCGGCGCGGCCATTCGCCTGCCCGGCATGTGCCATGCCGGGCAGGACGAGGCCCCCCAAAGCCGTCCATAATCCAAGATATAACCGAATCGGTTTCATTATGATCAGCATTCCCCTGCCTTCGTCCTAGCCGGGGAAGGTAAACAAAGCCGAAAAGCGCCATAAAAAGATCAAAATGGATGAGTGTTCAGGCGCGCGCCCAACGGACCCTCCGCGCGAAGCTCATGCGTCTCAGCCCTTTCTCCTGCCGCTGCTTGGCGCTAGAGCCTTGGGCATGACGGAAGCAGCCATTGTGATCGACAAGGTCGAAAAGACCTATGCGGGTGGAAAACAGGCCCTGAAAGGCGTGTCTTTTGATGTGCCGCGCGGCTCCATTTTCGGGCTGCTCGGGCCCAATGGCGCGGGCAAATCCACGCTGATCAACATCCTTGCCGGGCTGGTGACGAAGACCGGCGGCCAGGCCAGCATCTGGGGATTCGATATCGATGCGCACCCGCGCAACGCGAAGAACTCGATTGGCATCGTGCCGCAGGAAATCGTCTTCGATCCGTTCTTTACGCCGTTTGAGACGCTGGAAAACGCAGCGGGCCTTTATGGCGTCAAGAAAGGGCAGCGCCGGTCGATGGAGCTGCTGAAGGCCGTCCATCTGGAAGACAAAGCGCAGGCCTATGCGCGCACCCTGTCGGGCGGAATGAAGCGGCGTCTGCTGGTGGCCAAGGCCATGGTCCATTCCCCGCCGATTCTCGTGCTCGATGAACCGACCGCCGGCGTTGACATCGAACTGCGCCAGCAACTTTGGGAATATGTGCGTGAATTGAACCGCCGCGGTGTGACGATCGTACTGACCACACATTATCTCGAAGAAGCCGAAGAACTGTGTGAGCGCATCGCCATCATCAACCATGGTCAGGTGATTGCGAACAAGCCGACGCGCGAACTGGTCAACATGGCGCAGGAAAAGATCGTCGAGGTCACCGTTGACCGCGATATGGCCGTCGCCCCTTCCTCGCCGTTGTTCCAGAAGATTGATCTAACCGCCGGGCGGGTGCTGACCATCACCTATTCCAAGGCCGTCGCCAATGCAGGCGATGTGCTCGGCGCGGTGCAGGCGGCCGGATATGGCATTGCCGATGTCTCGACGCGCGAACCCGATCTGGAAGACGTCTTCCTCAACCTGACGCGGGCGGACTGATGCTCTACGGCGAGAAGGGGCTCGTCCATCTCGTCTGCGGGGCAACCGGCGCGGGGAAAACGCATTACAGCATGACGCTCGCCGCCAAGCTGGGAGGCCTGCGCTTTTCCATCGATGACTGGATGACGCGCCTCTTCTGGATGGATGGCCCAGAGCCGCCGAGCTTTGAATGGGCAATGGAGCGCATTGGCCGCTGCGAGGCGCAAATCCGCGCCGAGGTGACCGCCCTCGCGCAACTCGGCATCCCGTCGGTTCTCGATCTTGGTTTCACCCGTGCGGAACACCGCGCGGCTTTTGCGGCCTTTGCTCAGGAACTGGGCACGGTTGCGATGCTGCACTGGGTCGACGTCCCCACAGACGTACGCTGGGAACGCGTCTTGCAGCGCAATCAGGAACAAGGTGTGACCTACGCGATGGATGTGAACCGCGCGATGTTCGACTTCATGGAAAACGAGTGGCAGGCGCCGGAGGAAGAGGAGCTGGCCGCGCTTAACGGGCAGGTGGTGCAGCTATGAACGGCGACGTTCTCATCATCGGGTCTGGCGCAGCCGGGCTGACGGCGGCGTTGCAACTGGCGCAGGACAAAAAAGTCATCGTCCTTGCCAAGGGCGCGATTTCCGACGGCGCGACGAGCTGGGCACAGGGCGGAATCGCTGCGGTTCTCGAGACCACAGACACCTTTGAAAGCCATGTCGAAGACACGATGGTCGCGGGCGCAGGCCTCAACAACCGCGCTATCGTTGAACATGTCGTCGCCCAAGCACCGGAAGCGATTGAGCGGCTCGCTGACTTGGGCGTGCCTTTTGATCTGGGGGCGGACAAGCACTGGCATCTAACGCGGGAGGGCGGCCATTCCCATCGGCGGATCGTCCATGTGAATGATGCGACGGGCTTGGCCGTGCAGCAGGCGCTGGAAAAGGCAGCGCGCGACCACCCGAACATCACGCTGGTGCCGGACCGGGTGGCCATTGACCTCATCATGGGGCGGCATCAGGAACGCTTTTCAACCAGCGGACGCATCCACGGCGTCTATGCGCTCAACCGCTCGACCGGGAAGGTAGAGACGTTCACGGCGCGCGCGACCATCCTCGCCTGTGGTGGGGCCGGGCGCACCTATCTTTATTCCACCGCCCCGCGCGGGGCGACGGGGGATGGCATTGCCATGGCCTGGCGCGCGGGATGTCGCATCTCCAACATGGAGTTCATGCAATTCCACCCGACCTGCCTCTACAATCTGGAGGTCAAAAACTTCCTGATTACAGAGGCTGTGCGTGGGGAGGGGGGGCACCTGATCATCCCGACGACGGGCGAGCGCTTCATGCCGCGCTTTGATGACCGCGGCGAACTTGCGCCGCGTGACATTGTGGCACGGGCCATCGACCATGAGATCAAGCGGCTCGGCCTTGATTTCGTGCATCTCGATATCAGCCATAAGGACCCGGCCTTCGTGCGGGAGCATTTCCCGAACATTTATGAAAAGCTGCTCGGCCTTGGCATCGACATCACCAAGGAACCGATCCCTGTGGTGCCTGCGCAGCACTATACCTGCGGCGGCGTAATGGTGGACATGGACGGGCGCACCGACGCGCCGGGGCTTTATGCGGCGGGTGAAGTCACCCAATCCGGCCTGCATGGGGCGAACCGGTTGGCATCCAACTCGCTGCTCGAATGCCTTGTCTTTGGCGATGCCTGCGCCGCGCATATCGACGCGCATTGGGACAGCCTGCCGCCTCCGCCTGCCATCCGCCCCTGGGATTCGAGTCGCGTGACCGACAGCGACGAGGAAGTCGTGATCCAGCAATGCTGGCGCGAGATCCGCCAGTTCATGTGGAACTTTGTGGGCATTGTGCGCACGACCAAAAGGCTGGAACGCGCGCAGCACCGCATTGATCTGCTGAAGCAGGAGGTGGAGGATTATTACAGCCACTTCCGCGTGACGCCGGATTTGATCGAGCTGCGCAATCTGGTGGAGGTGGCCGACCTCATCATCCGATCTGCCCTGCGCCGCAAGGAAAGCCGCGGGCTGCATTACACGCTCGATTATCCAAAGACGCTGGCGGTGGCGGAAGATACGGTACTGGTGCCTTAAGCCTCCGCCTCAAAAATCTCCTCAATCTTCGCCCCGAACAGCGCCGCAATGCGGAAAGCGAGGGGGAGGGACGGATCATATTTCCCTGTCTCAATCGCGTTGACCGACTGGCGCGAGATTTGGAGGCGGTCGCCCAGATCCTGCTGGCTCCAGCCGCGTTCAGCACGCAAGGATTTCAGGTGGTTCTTCACGCGCAGGGGCCGTCGGTTCCGGTGAAGCGGTTCCAGATCGCGCCGATCCCCAAGCCCATGAACCAGAAGAAGGCCGCGCCAAAGCCGCCATGACCTGCGGGCACAACCTCATAATTTTGCAGGAACTCCCACATCGTCATAATGGTCAGGCAGAACGCCGTGGCGAACAACGACTGGCGCACGAACATCATGCGCATATATTCGTCGGTCTCTTCCACGAGCAGACGGAAGATCGTCCAGAAGACGCCGAGGATGGGCAGAGCGGGCAGGACCGCAACCAGATAAGCGAACGGCTTTTCCGGCGGCATGTGGCGGAAGACATAGCCGGTCGCGAAGATCAGTATCATGTAGACCAGCATGAAGCCGGCAAGGCGACGCAGATAGCGAACGATGGCGGGAGACCGGGACATAATCGACTCCATGAGTGCGTTGATGTAAAGGAAACTTGTCATTGATGTGATGCAATGTCCAGTAAACTTTACATTTGACCATCGCGCCGTCCCTTGCGGCGCGGCGCAGGGGCTGGCAAAGGGCGGCGCAGCATTGTTTTTTGCAGAAAGCACGTTCTTCCGATGACCGACATGATCCGCGTTTCCCTCCCCGATGGCTCCGTCCGAGACGTCGCGCGCGGAACGACACCGGCGGACATAGCTGCCGCCATCGGCCCCGGCCTTGCCAAGGCAGCGATTGCCGCGCGGGTGAATGGCGAGCTGCGCGACATTACGCGCCCCTTTGACGGCGACAGCGAACTCGCGCTCGTCACGTCGCGCGATGAAGCTGATGCGCTGGACCTCGCCCGGCATGACTTTGCGCACATATTGGCCGAAGCCGTGCAGGCGCTCTTCCCCGGCACGCAGATCACCTTTGGCCCGTCGACCGATGATGGCTTCTACTACGACTTCGCGCCGCAGCGTCCTTTCACTGAGGATGATCTGCCCGCCATCGAAGCGAAGATGCGGGAGATTATCGCCGCCGACAAACCGCTGCGCCGTGAAGTGATGAGCCGTGCCGACCTGATCGCGCGTTGGACCGCCGAGGGCGAGACCTTCAAGGCGGAATGGGCCGGTGAACTACCCGAAGGCGAGGAGCTGAGCGTTTATTGGTCGGGCGACAATTGGATGGACATGTGCCGCGGGCCGCATTTGGCCTCGACCGGCAAGCTGGACCCGCAGGCGTTTAAGCTCACGCGCGTGTCGGGTGCCTATTGGCGTGGTGACCAGAACAATGCGCAGCTCAGCCGTGTCTATGGCACCGGCTGGCTTAACAAGAAGCAGCTCGACGCGCATCTGACGCGGCTTGAAGAAGCGGCCAAGCGCGACCATCGCCGTCTGGGTGCGGAGATGGACCTGTTCCACCTTCAGTCCGAAGCGCATGGCTCGGTCTTCTGGCATCCCAATGGCTATCGCATCTGGCGAGAGTTGGAAGCTTATATGCGCCGCGCCATTGACGGCGCGGGCTATCGCGAAGTGAAGACGCCGCAGGTCATGGACGCCCGCCAGTGGGAACAGTCCGGCCATTGGGGCAAGTATCGGGAGAACATGTTCGTCATCCCTGACGAAGTGCCCAATGTCGACGATGAAGGCCCGGTGATTTCGGGTGAGGCCGACTGGATGGCGCTCAAGCCGATGAACTGCCCGGCACATGTCCTCATCTTCCGGCAGGGCATTAAAAGCTATCGTGATCTGCCGCTGCGGATTTACGAAAATGGCTGCTGTCATCGCAACGAACCGCACGGCGCGCTCCACGGCCTGATGCGCGTGCGCCAGTTCACGCAGGACGACGCGCACATCTTCTGCCGCGAAGACCAGATCGTCGCCGAGGTGCAGGATTTCTGCGCACTCGCCGACCGCATCTACAAGCATTTCGGCTTCACCTATTCGATCAAGCTCGCGCTGCGCCCCGAAAAGCGTTTCGGCAGCGATGCGGATTGGGACAAGGCCGAGAATGAACTGCGCGATGCTGTTGCCCGCGCGGGCCTCGCTACGCCCGAATATGGCTGGGAAGAGCTGCCCGGTGAAGGCGCCTTCTACGCGCCCAAGCTCGAATGGCATCTGACCGACGCAATCGGCCGGACCTGGCAGGTTGGCACCATCCAGTCTGACCGCGTTCTGCCGGAACGTCTGGATGCAAGCTATGTGGGGGAGGATGGTGAAAAGCACCGCCCCGTCATGCTCCACCGCGCGATCTTCGGCTCCTATGAGCGGTTCATCGGCATCTTGATTGAGCATTATGCCGGTCGCTTCCCGAGCTGGTTGGCACCGGTGCAGGCGGTGGTCGCGACCATCGTGTCGGATGCGGACGGCTATGCCGAAGCGGTCGCCGAAAAGCTGGCCGCAGCCGGCCTGCGGGTCGAGACCGATCTGCGCAACGAGAAGATCAACTATAAGGTTCGCGAACATTCGCTGGCGAAGGTGCCGCACCTGCTGGTGGTCGGGATGCGCGAAGCCGAAGAAGGTAAGGTCGCCATCCGCACGCTCGGCTCGGATGGGCAGCGGATCATGACGCTTGATGAAGCCATTGCGATGCTGACGGCAGAGGCGACGGCACCGGATATGCGGGTCTCTGCCTGACCGCTCAAACTCTGTGCGTCGCCCCGTGCTTGACACGGGGCTAGGCTATCCACGCACCTTTGTGAAAGGCGTGATGTCCGACGGACCGGACATCCGGCACGCGAGGCCCGAAAACACGACGCAGGTTAGCCAAGCCCCGTGTCAAGCACGGGGCGACGCGGATGCAAAGACGTGTTCCTAAGCCGTCGCTAACACCGGGCAAGGCCGCACAAGCGCAGTTTGGCATCGTGCACCAAGCCCCAGGTTTTGAGCCCTACTGTGCCGTCCAGCCGCCATCGACGACCATGTTGGCACCGGTCACCGCACTTGCCTCGTCGCGGCAGAGGAACAGCGCCATGGCCGCGATCTGGTTGGGCATGACGAATTGCTTTTGCGGGATCGCGCCCAGAAGCACATCGTTGATCACCTGATCGCGCGTCATGTCACGCGTCTTCATGGTGTCGGGGATCTGGTTTTCGATGAGCGGCGTCCAGACATAGCCCGGCGAAATGCAGTTCACCGTGATGCCCTTTTGCGCGACCTCTAACGCGGCGGTGCGGGTCAGCCCCATCAGGCCGTGTTTGGCGGAATTATAGGCGGACTTATTGGGGCTTGCGACCATGGAATGGGCAGAGGCGGTGGAGATGATCCGGCCCCAGCCCTTTTCCTTCATAAAGGGCAGGGCGGCACGCATCGCGTGGAAGGGCGCGGACAGCAGGATGGCAATCAGCTGATCCCATTTATCCAGCGGATACTCATCCAAAGGCGCCACATGCTGGATGCCGGCATTGTTGATCAGGATGTCCGGACCGCCCAATTGATCGTGGCAGGTCTGCACCATTGCGGCGATCTCTTCAGGCTTGGTCATGTCCGCGCCGGACCAGAGCGTCTTGGCGCCGCTGGCCGCTTCAAGCACGGCGCGCTGCGCTTCAATCGCGGCGGCGTCGCCAAAGCCGTTGATCATCACCGAGGCACCTTCGGCGGCAAGCGCCGTCGCGCAGGCAGCGCCAATTCCTGATGTGGACCCGGTGATCAGCGCAGTCTTGCCCTTGAGGATCATGTGAAACTCCCGTTGGTTAGCTGCCTGCGATTGCATCAGGCGCGGCTGCGGTGCAATGTCTTTCGCGTGAGGAGCGGGAGCGGGCCATGCGTCTAGACGATATTGATACATCGGGCGTCGATGTTGAGGACCAGCGCGGATCGGGCGGTCGCGGCTTCCCAATGGGCGGCGGTGGCGGGATGCTACCGCTCGGGCGCGGCAGCATGGGCTGCGGAACGATCCTCCTGCTGATTGCGCTTGTTGTGATCGGGCCAAAGCTTGGCATTGATGTCGGCCAGATACTTGGTGGCGGTGGACAGATCGCGCCTGTTGAACAGACGCAGCAGGCCCCTGCCGGTCAGACAGGCGCGCAAGGCTGTGAGGCCAATGCTGCGAGCAAGTTCAGCTGTCAGGTGCTGGCGTCTGCCAACGAAACTTGGGCCAAGGCCTTTCCGCCGGGCAAATATAAAGAACCCAAGATCGTCTTTTATTCGCAGAATGGTCGCTCTGGCTGTGGTGCGGCGCAATCGGCCATGGGCCCGTTCTACTGCCCGGCGGATCAGGGCATTTATCTCGACACGGATTTCTATGGCGAGCTGTCGCAGCGCTTTGGGGCTGCGGGTGATTTTGCGCAGGCCTATGTCATCGCGCATGAGGTGGGGCATCACATCCAGTATCTGACCGGCATTGCCAGCCAGGTCCGGCAGTATCAGTCGCGCGCGAGCGAAGTGGAAGGCAATAAGCTGCAGGTCGCGATGGAGTTGCAGGCGGATTGCTATGCCGGGGTTTGGGCCGCGAAGAACAAGGAACGGATGGAGCCGGGCGATCTGGAAGAAGGCCTGCGCGCCGCCCACGCCATTGGCGATGATGTGCTCCAAAAGGCAGCGCAAGGCCGCGTCGTGCCGGAAAGCTTCACGCACGGTTCCGCCAAAGAGCGCATGGCCTGGTTGAAGCGCGGGTTGGACACGGGTGACCCCAATAGATGCGACACGTTCCAGAACGTGCAACTCGACCGATAGGGGCAGATCACTTGCGCATAGGAATTGTTGCGCCGTCTTGTCGGCTGGAAGAAACGGTGGCGGACCGGCTGCCGCCATTGCTGCGGGAGGCGCTGGGGGATGACGCGCCAGAGCTGATCATCCACCCCCAATGCTTCCTCTCTGAAGGGCATTTTGCCGGGCCGGATGCGGCGCGCGCCGATGCCTTTGTGGAGCTGGCGAATGATCCGTCCATCGACGCCATCTGGTTTGCGCGTGGCGGCTACGGCGCCAACCGCATGGCAGAAGACGCGCTGGCGCGGCTCACGTCCGCAGCGGCGGACAAGCGCTATTTGGGCTATTCGGACGGCGGCTTCCTGCTCGCCGGTCTCTATGCGCGGGGCATTGGTCAGGTTGCGCATGGCCCCATGCCCAGTGATCTGAAGCGGACGGGCGGGGACGCGGCTGTTCTGCGGGGGCTGGATTGGCTGATGACAGGCAGCGCGCCTGCTTCTGGCGCGGACGCCCAACCTTCTGTCAAACGGGCGGCCTTCAACCTTACGGTGCTCAGCCAATTGCTTGGGACATCGCTCCAGCCCGATCTGACCGGTCATGTCCTGATGGTGGAAGAGGTCGGCGAATACATGTACCGCATCGACCGCAGCCTGTTTCATGTGACCAGCCATCCCGGCATCCGCGCGGTGGCTGGACTGCAACTGGGCCGGTGCAGCGACGTGCCGGACAATGATCCCGACTTTGTCCTGAATGAAGAAGAGGTCGCGCGGCACTGGTGCGCCAAAGCGGGTATTGCCTGGCTGGGCCGCGCGGACATCGGGCATGATGCGGACAATAAGGTTGTGCCCTTCGGGTGATGTCTCTGCCGTGTCATCCCCGCGAAAGCGGGGATCCAGTTCGGTGCCCTTAGGCTTTGTGTCTGGTCCTTTGGATTCCCGCTTTCGCGGGAATGACAGTTGGGCCCCTATTGTTTGAACAAGAAAAAGGGCGGCAGGATCGCTCCTGCCGCCCCATGTCCCTGCCAGGGAATTCGGGTTACTTGAACTTCACCGCAATATAGCGGGGCGGATTACTGCCGCGCTGGACGAAGAGGAGGACGTTGTTGCGTCCCGCCTTTTTGGCCGCCGTGGCGATCGTGTTCAGGTCTTCCGGTGATGTTGTCGGCTGCTGGTTGGCAGACAGGATGATGTCACCGCGTTGCAGGCCCTTGGCGCCTGCGTCGCTCGACGGGTCAACGGCACCAATCACGATGCCCTTCGGCACCGGGTTGAGCCGCAACGCGCGGGCAATTTCCGGCGTCAATGCTTCAACGGCCAAGCCAAGCGACTCCCGCGTCGCATTCTGTGCTGTCTGGTCGTCCTCTGGGTCGAGGCCCGGCTCACCCTGCGTCAGCGTTGCGAGCTTGTCTTCCGACGGGCGCTCCCCGAGCACGGCGGTGAAGGTCTGGCGCTTGCCGCCACGGATCACCTCAATCGGCACGCGCGCGCCAACGGGGCTGTTGGCGATCAGGAAGGACAGTGTCTGGTCCGGGGTGACTTCACGGCCATTGACCTTCACGACGACGTCGCCTTCGCGGATGCCGGCCTTGGCGGCTGCTTCATTGGGTTCGACACGCGCGATGAGTTCACCGCGGTTCTTGGGCAGGCCAAGGGCATCGGCGGCCCCTTCATCGAGCGGCTGGATGCCGACACCCAGATAGCCACGCTTCACACGGCCACCGCCGCGCAAGGTATCCACAATGGGCGATGCAACCTCTGCCGGAATGGCAAAGCCGATGCCGATATTGCCGCCGGTGGGGGAGAAGATCGCGGTGTTGATACCGATGACGTTGCCGTTCATGTCAAACATCGGGCCACCGGAATTGCCCTGATTGATCGACGCATCGGTCTGGATGTAGCGGTCCGACGGGCCACCATTGATGTTGCGGTGGAGCGCCGAGACGATCCCTGCGGTCACTGTGCCACCAAGGCCATAGGGATTGCCGATGGCGACAACCCAATCCCCCACGCGGGTGCGGGCGCTGTCCCCGAACTTCACGAAGGGCAGGTTCTTGCCTTCGATCTTGAGCACAGCAAGGTCTGATGTCGGGTCACGCCCCACGAGCTTGGCTGGATATTCGGTCTTGTCAGGGAAGGTCACCGTGATTGAGCTGACCGCAGCCCCGCGTTGTCCCGGAGAGACGACGTGGTTGTTGGTGACGATGTACCCATCCGCTGAAATCACAAAGCCGGAGCCGAGCGACTGCGCTTCGCGTGTTACAGGGCGGCCGCCATTGTTATTGCCGCCGCCGAACAGATCCCCAAAGGGCGTACCGGCAAACGGATTATTGTTGGTCACCTGCACCTTTTGCGTGGTGGAAATATTGACCACCGCGGGTTGGAGACGCGCGGCAAGATCGGCAAAGCTCATCGGCGCGCCGGGGCGCGGGGCCGAGGCCGCCGTCATGGTGCCGGGCTCATTCTGAGCCTCTTGAGAAGCGGCCGGCGATTGCAGGGCAAGAGTGGCGGCAGTGCCGCCGAGCAGCATCGCAGCCGTCATGGCATAAGCGTAACGCACTATAAAAATTCCTTCTTAGATTCTCGCGTTCATCACAACATCCCACAGATGGAATGGCGCGATAGGCCTGAACCGAAATTGAACAGAAGTGCCTGTTCCATCAGTCTTATTGCCCCCCACGAAACTCCCTGAGATAGTCATTGCCCGGCGATAGAATCAGGTTGGTCGATCCTGTCTGCTTCGTCCCGTCAACGCCGAAGGTTGTCTTGTAGGACTGCATCGCTCGGTAAAAATCATAGAATTGCGGATCCTTGCCAAAGGCGGCGGCGTAGATTTTTGCCGCTTCGGCATCGGCGGTCGCCCGGATGACCTGCGCGGTCTTCCAGCCTTCAGCGCGCTTGGTGCCCGCTTCCTGCTGACGGCGGGTGCGCATCCGTTCAAACGCGGATTCGAGTGTCGCGCCCTTGGGCAAATCTGCCCGCTTGATGCGGACGTCGATGACTTCCGCACCATATTGCCGCGCCTCACGGTTGAGGCCTTCCTTAATGTTGGCCATCACCTTGCCGCGTTCCGGGCTCAGCAGCGCGGCAAAGGGTTCCTTGCCGAGTTCATTGCGCAAGGAGGAACCAAGCAGCGGACGCAGGGCATCGCCCAGCCGTTCTTCCGTGCGGGCCGTCTTGTACATCTTCAGCGGGTCAACAATGCGGTAGCGGGCAAAGGCATCGACCTGCAGACGCAGCTGATCAGTCGACAGCACTTCCTGCTCATCCATGTCGATCGACTGGACGCGCTTATCGAGCCACTGGATTTTCTCGGCAAAGGGAATGCGGACGATGATACCGGCACCCGTCGCGCCAAAATTCTCGCCGGGCTTATAAGCGTTGATGATGCGCACCGGCTGACCAAAGCGGACGACGACGCCTTGGCGCGTTTCCGGCACGAAGGAGACGGTCGATCCGATCAGGATGACGGTGGCAAGGGCAAGGAAAGCCAGCCCGGCCGGATTGCGGAGGAGACGCTCAATCATCGTGGAGCTCCCTGTGTTGCAGCAGCGGCAGGCGGCTCAGGCGCCTTTCGTGCAGCGGCTGGAAGCGGCAGATAAGGCACGACGCCCGGGGTTTCGACAATCGTCTTGTCCAACTTGCCCAACACCTGCTCCATTGTTTCATAATACATGCGGCGGCGGGTCACGCCCGGCGCAAGCCGGTACTGTTCATAGACCTTATCGAACGACTGCGCTTCACCCATGGCGCGCTGCGTGACCTGCTGCGAATAGGTGTTCGCCTGGTTGATCATCGACTGCGCTTCCTGCTGTGCGGCCGTCACGTCCTTAAAGGCATCAATAACCTCAGCCGGCGGATCGGCGCGCTTGATGGCAATGCCTTCAATGCGGACGCCCGACCGATAAGCGCCGAGGATAGAGCGCATCCGCTGCTCCACATCCGCTTCGATCTGGCCACGCTTGGCACCAATGGCGCCAATCAGGTCCACCCGCGACACGGCGGCCCGCATGGAGCTCTCAGCGACTTCCTTGATGGTTTCCTCCGGGTCAGCCAGCTGGAACTGGAACAGTTCCGGATCGGCAATGGACCAGCGCACCGAATAATCGAGATCGATAATGTTCTGGTCACCCGTCAGGATGAAGTTCTGCGTGTTACCGCTGGCCGGAATGTCGATGGTCCGGATTTCAGCGACGTTGAGCTTGGACACACTTTCAATGGGGTAAGGCAGAGTCAGCCCGATGCCGGACCCCATGGTACGCGAATAGGCACCAAAGGTGGTCACTACGGCGCGCTCTTGCGGGCCGACCGCGTGAAAGCTGGTGAGCAAAATCCAAACGCCAATGACGATCGCGCCACCGATTCGGATCAACGGCCAGGGCAGGCCACCGTCTCCACCGCCGCCGCCAAACTGGTCGCGCAGGCGGCGCAGCAGTTCTTCCAGCGCAGAAGGGCCGCGCGGGCCACGGGGCTTGCCGCCACCGCCGCCACCGCCGGGGGGGAGGTTCCAAGGGTTACGGGGGCCACCGCCGCCGTCACCGCCGGAGCCGCCTCCACCTGATTCACCGCCGCCGCGTTTGCCCCAAGGGCCACCCGCTTCAGCCAAAAGCACGCGTCCGCGTGCGACCCAGCCTGTTTTTCCGCTCATGTTTGTTCATATAGGGGTCGAATTTCATGAAAAACAGTGGCGCGGAATATTTCTCCCCTTAAATCGCCGTCATGTCCGACATTGAAATCATGAAGCAGGCGCTCGACGCCATTTCCGATCCCGCTGGAAAAGGCGGCCTCATGTCCTCCGGTAGGGCGGCCGCGCCCCGACTCGCAGATGGGCGGGCGGGCCTCATTCTCGATGTGGCGGGCCTTTCAGTGGCGCAGCGAGATGCCTTGGGGGCAGAGATCGAAGCCCGCCTGAAACAGATCGACGGTGTGAACGAAGTCCGCATCGCCATGACAAGCGCACGCACGCAGCGGGTGGTCGTCGCCATTGCCAGCGGCAAGGGCGGGGTGGGTAAATCCACCGTGTCGACCAATTTGGCCATCGCGCTGAAGCGGTTGGGCCTGAAAACGGGGCTGGTGGATGCCGATATTTACGGCCCGTCCCAGCCCCGGCTGACCGATACCGAAGGCAAACGTCCCGTGGCGGAAGGCCAGAAACTGATTGCCGTAGACACGCCCTTTGGCGTCCCACTGCTGTCGATGGGGCATCTCGTGAAGCCGGGTCAGGCCATTGCCTGGCGCGGGCCGATGGCGGGCAATGCGCTGGGCCAGTTGATTGACGCCGAATGGGGCGACGCCAATGTCCTCATCGCCGATATGCCGCCGGGCACAGGCGATGTGCAGCTGTCCATGGTGCAAAAGCATAAGCCCATCGGCGCGGTCATAGTCTCCACGCCGCAGGATCTTGCGTTGATTGATGCGACGCGCGCCATTGATCTGTTCCGCACATCGGACGTGCCAATCATCGGCATCATCGAGAATATGTCCGGCTATGCCTGCCCGCATTGCGGCGAGATTTCGGATCCGTTTGGAAGTGGTGGCGCGGAAGCGGCGGCCAAGGAAATGGGCGTGCCCTTCCTCGGGCGCATTCCACTCGCGATGGACATTCGCGCAGCCTCCGATGCGGGCCAGCCGCCCGCCGCCGGGAACGGACCTCATGCTGGGGCGTTTATGTCGATTGCGGAGCAACTCGCTGCATGGATCCGCACCCACGGAGGATAAGATGACGCTGACCCGAAACGAAGATCTGGCCGCACTCCTGTCCTCTGTGCGGACCATCGCTTTGGTCGGCGCGTCGAACACTCCGGAGCGGGCGAGTTTCACGGTCATGCAATTCCTGATCGACCATGGCTACACCGTCATCCCGATCAATCCGGGGTTGGCGGGGCAAAGCATCCATGGGGTGGAGGTCAAGGCCAGCCTTGCCGATGCAGGGCCGGTCGACATGGTCGATATCTTCCGCAACTCTGTCGCCGCCGGGGCCGTTGTCGATGAAGCGATTACGGCGGGCGCCAAGGCCGTGTGGATGCAATTGGGCGTCGTCAATGAAGAGGCGGCGGCGCGGGCCGAGGCGGCGGGCTTGAAGGTTGTGATGGACCATTGCCCGAAGATCGAGATTGCCCGGCTGGGGTTGGCGAAGGTCGCTTAACCGTTCAAGTGTCATCTCCGCGAAAGCAGGAATGGCAACAGGGATGTCTACCGCACCGAATATTTACGCGCCCGTTCTTCCAGACGGGCGACGGCGACAGGGTGGAGCGGCGTTCCCGTCGCCAGCACGCCAAATGCTTCGCCCTTGGTCGAATTGAACCGCAACGGACGGCCATGCGCGTCCGTCACTTTGCCGCCGGCTTCTTCAGCGATGAGCGCGGCGGCTGCGATATCCCATTCATGGCCCCAACGCAGCGCCGCGACCAGATCTGCCTCATCAGCGGCGACCATGGCGATGCGCAGCGCGATGGAGTTTGGCTTGTATACGGTCACCAGATCCATATCGGCTTTGGGTAGAACGTCGGCCGGTACGCGCGCGCCGGACAGATCGGTGCGGGTGCTGGCCGTGATCGTCGCGCCGTTGCGCACAGCGCCTGTGCCGCGGGCGGCGCGCCAATGTTCTCCTCGCGCCGGCGCATCGAGCACAGCAAGCGTCGCCCGTCCGCCTTCGACCAATGCGATCGACACGGCCCAGCCATCGCGGCCCCGCACATAGTCGCGCGTGCCGTCAATCGGGTCGACCACCCAGACGCGCGGGCGCATCAGTCGTTCAGCATTGTCGGCGGTCTCTTCAGACAGCCACCCGGCATCGGGGTCCAGCCGCTTGAGTTCATCCTTCAGGAACCGGTCAACCGCCAGATCCACTTCAGACACGGGATTGCCGGGGGACTTTTCCCATTGCTCAAACGCGCCGCGATAGCTTTTGAGCGCAAGCGCGCCGGCTTCACGGGCAATATCGCTCAGGGCGTCAAGGCGCGGATCAGTCACCGGCGAGGGTCATGCCTTCCAAACGCAGCGTCGGCGCATTGGTGCCGTGCCGGAAGTCGAGATCATTGGCGGGAATGAGCGTGCGGAACATGTCCTTCAGATTACCCGCGATCGTCACTTCGGCAACAGCGCCTTCAATCTGGCCATTGCGGATAACGAAGCCGGATGCGCCGCGGCTGTAATCGCCCGTCAGTCCGTTGACGCCGTGGCCGATAAGGTCGGTCACGTAAAAGCCCTCCTTGATGTCCGCCATCAACTCAGCGGGGGAGACATCGCCCGCCTCCATATGGAGGTTGGTCGCGCCTGCCCCCGGCGGGCCGCTGACGCCGCGCGAGGCATGGCCGGTGGGCGCAAGGCCAAGCTGACGGGCGGAGGCGGAATCGAGCAGCCAGGTTGTCAGGCGACCCTTTTCAATGATCGCGCGGCGCTGTGTTGGCAGCCCTTCGCCATCGAACGGCTTTGACCGAAGTCCACGCACGCGGTGCGGATCATCGATGATGGTGATGCCAGCGCCAAAGACTTCGGTATCGAGTGCATCGAGCAGGAAGCTTGTCTTGCGGGCAATCGCGCCGCCGGTGATCGCGCCGATCAGATGGCCGATGATGCCCCCGGACACGCGCGGATCAAAGATCACTGGCATGGGCCCGCTCTTCAGGCGGACGGGGTTCATCCGCGCAATGGCCCGCTCACCGGCTTCACGGCCGATCTTGGACGCGTCATCAAGGTCACCCAGATGGCGTGTCGAATGCCAGGCGTAATCGCGCTGCATGTCGGAGCCTTCACCGGCCAAGACGCTGGCCGAGACGCCGTGGCTCGACCCGGAATAGCTGCCCGCAAAGCCGCCGCTTGTGGCGAGCGCGATGAGCGCGCGTCCGGCGCTGGCCGACCCGCCTTCGCTATTGGTAACGCCGGAGACGGCGCGGGCGGCATCTTCGGCCTGCAAGGCGCGCGCGCGCAGATCCTGCGGAGAGACGTCGCCGCCATCATCGATGTCGAAGCTGGCGGGGGTGCCGGTCATCAGCCGGTCTTGCGGGGCGAGCCCTGCAAATTCATCTTCGGGGGCTTGGCCTGCCATGGCGACGGCACGTTCGGCCAGCTTTTCCATCGCCTGCACCGATAGGTCAGAGGAGGAGGCGCTGGCTGACTGCTTGCCGACAAAGACGCGCAGGCCAATCTCTTCGCCTTCGGAGCGCTGGACGTCTTCTAACGCGCCGAGGCGGACCTGCACACCCGTCGCAGCATCGGCCACATAGATGGCATCGGCGGCGTCGGCGCCCGCTTTCAGAGCACGGGCAACAAGGTCGGCGGCGCGGTCCCGCGCTTGATCAATGGTCAGCATCCGCCCCGCTTAGGCGTTTGGCCGCAAAGGCTCAAGCCGAAGCGCCGACGGTTGCCATCGCCAGTGCCACCAGCAGTCCGGCAAAGCGGTTGGAGCGGAACTTGGCGAGCGCATCGTGGCCATCGTCGACGCGCAGTGACACGACCTGCCAGACGAAGTGGAGGGCCGCGGGCAGCAAGGCGGCCAGCGCCAGCATCTGCGGCCGCACTTGCCAGATCGCCGCGCTCCACAGCAGCAAAGCGAGCGCATAGAACACTGCTACGCCCGGTTTCACGCTGCCGCCCAGTGCGCGGGCCGAAGACCGGATGCCGATCAGCGCATCGTCCTCACGGTCCTGTAGGGCGTAGATGGTGTCATAGCCGATCACCCAGAAGATCGACCCCGCATAGATAAGCAGCATGGGCAAAGCGGCGTCCGCCACCGCCATCCAGCCGACCAGCGCCCCCCAGGAAAAGACAAGGCCAAGCCATGCCTGTGGCCACCATGTGATCCGTTTCATGAAGGGATAAGCGGCAACAGGCGCAAGGCTGGCCAGCGCGACCAGTTCTGCCGTCCAGCGAAACTGGAGCAAGGAGATCAGCCCGAACAGCGAAAGCGACACGAGCCAGATCCACGCCTGTTTGACGCGTACCGCGCCACTGGCGACCGGACGGTTGCGGGTGCGTTCGACCTGCGCGTCCAGATCCCGGTCGACAATGTCATTGTAAACGCAGCCCGCCCCGCGCATCGCAATGGCGCCGAGCAACATCCAAAGTGCCAGATCCCAACGCTGGGGAAGACCACCGGCGAGGCCGAGGCCATAGATACAGGGCCAGAAGAGCAGCCACCAGCCAATCGGCCGGTCGAGCCGCGCCAGCGAGGCATAGGGCCGTGCGGCGGCAGGCAGGACACGCATCAGGCCGGTCAGTTCGATATCGGGCACCGCAAAGGTTTCAGATGTCGAGGTTTCATTTCGGCGCGCGTTCATGCTAACCGCTCTTATGCCCGCGACACCGGCCTGGCCACCCCAATCCACACCCCGCCTCTTTGTTGAGGCCCGTCTTTCCGATGGCGCCGATGTGCGCGTCGAAGGCGGGCAGGCGCATTATCTGTCCAACGTTATGCGCCTGAAGGAAGGCGCGCCGGTTAAGCTGTTCGACGATCAAACCGGCGAATGGCTCGCTGAAGTTGCGGCGACCGGCAAACGCGACATGGTGCTGCGCGTTGTTGCGCAATTGCGTCCGCGGGAGGATGTGCCCGATCTTTGGCTGCTGGCCGCGCCCGTCAAAAAGGCGCGGCTCGACATGGTGGTCGAAAAGGCCTGTGAGCTGGGCGTGGCGCTCTACCAGCCGGTTATCACACGGCGGACCATTGTAGAGCGGCTCAACATGGACCGGCTGCGCACAACGATGGTGGAGGCCGCCGAGCAATGTGGTCGCACAGCACTTCCCCGTATCGAAGAGGCAGTGAAGCTGCCTGCATTGCTGCGCGATTGGCCAGCGGATCGCACGCTCTATTTTGCCGATGAAGAAGGCGGCGTGCCCTTTGCCGAGGTCGCAAAGCCGGGCCCCGCCGCGATCCTCATCGGCCCCGAAGGCGGCTTTGACGCCGATGAGCGGGCGGCGATCAAGGCGCTGCCCCAAGCGTTGGGCGTCTCGCTTGGGCCGCGCATTTTACGCGCGGAAACCGCAGCGATTGCGGCACTGTCCGTTTGGATGGCCAAGGCGGGGGATTGGTGAGTCGCTCCCAACCCGCTCGCCCTGAGCTTGTCGAAGGGCCGTCCTTTTTTGTCGGCGATAGTGAACAGAAAGGGCTGGGCTTCGACAGGCTCAGCCCAAGCGGTGTTGTTTACGGCCTAACCACAACCCCTGTTTCCGGGTTCTGCTGACCCACCAGCGTCGCCTGAAACACCTTAGTCGCCGCCGCGAGCCCCTCGCGGTGCTCGACCTTCATGAAGCCCTTTGCCGATGCGACAAAGCTTGCCCAAGCGTCGCCGACGGCTTTGGCAAAGCCTGCCGGGCTGAGCGCCTTGATGGTTTCCAACGCTTCGGTCGGGGCGAAGAACAGGACCGGCTGCGGCCCGGGGAGCGGCGCCCCACCAGACCCTTGCGCGCCGACATGGGTGGCGCCGACGGTGCTCGAATACTTGAGATGGTCGCCCAAGGCCGTGTGCACGGCGTGAACCAGCTTCGCGTTGCCGGCAAAGTCGACAAAGACGGCGGCCCCCGGCGCAAGCGCGGCGACGTCCTCATACGCGACAACCTCATCGTACAGGCCGGATGCCTTTACGAAGGCGACATTGCCGGAGGAGGTGAGGCCGATGCGGCGGACATTAGGCGAGGCTAGCTTTGTGCAATGGGCAAGTGCCAGGGCGGTCTTGGACGATGCGCTCGACAGGATGAGCGCGTCCGCCCCGAACCAGTCGTTGCGGCGGTAGAAGTCTTCGATCAGGAAACCCGTCTTGAACAGCGGGCCATAGATCATGCGGGCATCTTCATTGGCCGGATCATGCTCCGGGTCGGCGGCCAAGCGGCTATACTGGTTGTAGAACATGCTCATCGGCTGGCGATGCGCCGCGCCGTCTGTAAAGCCGCCGGCTGAGATGCCGACCGGCACAACATCGAGATGCGTGCCCATGGGGAGATAGCCATACACGCGCTCCCCCACGGCAAAGTCAGGGCAGTTAGAGGCCTCTACGGTTGCATGGCCCCACATGGGGACGATGCCCCACCCTTCAGGGGCCGGGAAGAAGTTCCAATATTGGAACATGTCGCCCATCACCGCATAGGTGACGTTGTTGGCGGTCACAGCAAAGCTTTCGACCTTCAGGCGGACAGCGCCATCGGCCAGCGGGGGCAGGTCAATGTCCGTGACGTTCATTGTTGTCAGCGCGTCGCGCTTTGCCCAGACCGCGTGTGCCATTGTTGCTCTCCTGTGGTTTCGTTTGCGCCAAGCTAGACAGCCGCACCGGCCAAAGCAACACAGATAGGCCTTGTGGTGGTGGTGAAAGATGGGCTATTGAATTAACCGATACGGTTATAGAGGCGTCATCATGATTACACGCATCCGCGAAGTGCGCCGGGCCAAGGGCCTGACTTTGGCCGAAGTCGGGGACAGGTGTGATCCGCCCACGACCGCACAGACCATCGGGCGTTTGGAAACAGGCACGCGCACCGTGTCGGTCGATTGGCTCAACCGCATTGCCACAGCCTTGGGGGTCGACGCGGGGGATCTTGTCGAACTGCCCGAGCGCGCGGACCTGCCCGTGGCCGCCATCCTTGGCGCGGATGGGGCCAGCGCTCCGCGTCATGAGCAGGTCGCCGCCGCGCCCGCGCCGGAGGCTGGGTCAATCGCCGTTCTGGTCGAAGCCGGCGTCGGTGACTATCGGGCCGGTGACCAGATCTGGTGTGCGCGGCTGATGCCTGACAGTTTCGCCGCCGCGCTCAACCGCGACGTGCTCGTGCCCCGTCCGGCGGGTCGTTATGTGTTTGGGCGTCTGATCGGGCGGCAAGGTGCGCGGCTTCAAATCCTGCCGCTCGGTGCCGGTGCCAAGCAGCAGATTTTTGATGATCCCGCCTGGATCGCTGTCGCGACACGCCTCATCCGCGCGCTTTGATCAGGGCTGGATGACAGGAATTTAAGGCGCATTTCATTTGCCCGTTGCGGGGTGCCGGTTTAGCCCGACGTCATTCCGATCCGGCTGTCGTCCGGTCCATCGAGGGGAGTAACAATGCGCAAGACGTTTTCTTTCATGCTTCTGGCGTCTGCCGCCATCGGCCTCGCCGCGTGTGGCAACAGTGGATCGGACAGCATTCCGGAAGGTCAGACCGTCGCCCGTGTCGACAATAGTGATGTCACCATCCATGAGCTCAATGCCGAATTGAGCGGCGCACAGCTGCCCACCGGTGCCGCACGCAAGCCCTATGAGCAGGCCGCCCTTCAGCGGATTATCGACCGCCGTATTCTGGCGGACATTGCACGCGAAAAGAAGCTGGAAGACTCGCCCGAATACGTGCTGCTGAAGCAGCGCGCCGAAGAACAGGTCCTGGTCGAACTGTTGCAGAAGAGCATCGCGACATCGGCCAAAAAGCCGACCATTCAGGAAGCAAAAACCTTCATTGCCGCGAACCCGACCCTGTTTGCCAACCGCAAGGTTATGACCGTCGATCAGATCCTCTTCCCCGTACCTAAGGACACCAAGAAGCTGCAGGAGCTGGCGCCGCTCAAGACGCTGACGGATGTCGAAAAGTGGCTGATTGACAACGACATCCAGTATCGCCGCCAACCGACCCAGCTTGATACGTTGCAGGTTCCGCCGGAAATGGCGTCCAAGATTGTCGGCCTGCCGGCCGGTGAAGTGTTCGTGGTGCCTGCGAACGGTGCCGTCTCCGCCAATGTCATTACGGACAGCAAGGCCCAGCCGGTTTCGGGCGACGAGGCGACCAACGTTGCCATGCGGATGCTCGGCAACAAGGCCATTCAGGCAGCCGCGACGAAGGAACTCGAAGCTGAGGTTAAAAAGCGCCGCGATGCCGTAACCTATCAGACCGGCTTTGCGCCGCCCAAGGCACCGGGCGCGCCTGCTGCCAAGCCGGCGGCCGCGGTCCCCGCAAAGCTCTAACGATTTTGGGGAACGGAGAGGCGGGGGTGCGCGAAAGCGGCCTCCGCCTCTCTCATTTCGGGCACAGGCAATCCGCATGACCGACGCACCAGACCTGTCGATCCTGATGGTCAATTGGAACACACGCGACATGACGCTCGCGTGCCTGCGCTCCGTCTTTGCCGAGACGCGCGATACGTCGTTTGAGCTGATCCTTGTCGACAATGGCTCGGCGGATGGGTCGGCGGAGGCCATTGCTGCTGAATTCCCGCAGGTGAAGGTGATCGCGGAAAGCGAGAACCACGGCTTTGCCAAGGCCAACAATATCGCCGCGAAATTGGCCACCGGGCAGTATCTTCTCCTCCTCAACACCGATACGGTCGTTCTGGATGGCGCCATCGACAAGATCATCGCCTTTGCGCGTGCGAACCCGTCTGCAAAACTCTGGGGTGCGCGCACTTTGTGGGAGGATGGCACGCTCAACCCGACATCGGTGTGGAAGCGGGTTACGCCATGGAGCGCCTTTTCCTTTGCGGTTGGCCTGCGCGGCGCGCTGTCCCGGTTCGAGCTCTTCAACCCCGAAGGCATGGGCCACTGGCCGCGCGACACCGTGCGCGAAGTCGATATCGTCGCGGGTTGTTTCCTGCTGATGGAGCGCAGCTTCTGGAACGCGCTCGGCGGCTTTGATGCGCGCTTCTTCATGTATGGCGAAGAGGCGGATCTGTGCGCCCGTGCGCGCGCTGCCGGGGCCAAGCCGCTGATGACGCCCGACGCCACCATCATCCACTATGGCGGCAAGAGTGCGGCCAGCCATGCGAGCAAGATCGTCTATGTGATGGGCGCCCGTATCGGCCTTGTCCAAAGCCAGTCAGGGCCCATTGGCGGGGCGATCGGGCGGCTCGCCTGCATCGCCCATGTCGGCATCCGTGCCTATGCGTTCGGACTGCTCAGCCGCCTGCGCCCTGCCCGCTTTGAAAAGAACGCCCGCGAATGGGGCCATGCCTGGTCCCGCCGGGCGGAATGGCGGGGCGGGCCAAGCGCTGTCGAAGTGAAGCGATAGGGGCCGCCATGACCGATTTGACCCATGTGATCCTCACCCGATTCAATGTGCCGACCAAGGGGCGGGAAGCCGAAATCCGGTCGCGCACCGGCTGGCTGGAACGGCGTTTCGACATTTTTGAGCAATATTGCCTGCCTGCGGTGGCGGCACAGACCAATCGCGATTTCATCTGGATCATCTATTTTGACACCGCGACACCGGCACCTTTCCGGGAACGCATTGCCCGCTGCCAGAAGGACTTTACGTTCGTTGATCTCTACCGGGAAGACATGCCGCTCGACACCGTCGTTGATGATGTCCGCGCGCAGCTGAAGCCGGGCAGGGAGACTGTGCTGACGACGCGGCTCGACAATGATGATGCGATTGCGCGGGACTTTGTGGAGCGGCTGCAGCGACATGCTCGCACTGTAACGCCGGGCACCGCGCTCAACTTTCCCGATGGCGTTTCCTGGCGCGATGGCTGGGTGTTCAGCGCCCGGGATGAGAGCAATCCGTTCGCCTCTGTTCTGGAAAAAACGTCGGATTTCCGCACCATCTGGGCGCGGCCCCATGCGCTGCTGCATGAGGCATTTGTGATGCACCAGATTGAGGATGGGCTCGGTTGGTTGCAGGTCATCCACGGCGAGAATGTCACCAACCGTGTGAAGGGGCGGCAGCGCCCCGGATCGGTGCTGGGCGATGCCTTTGCGATACGTCCCGGCAGCGATGTGAAGACGCCGGGACCTTTGGATGCGCTGGTGGAAAACCTCGTCCGTTATCCCGTTCGTTTGGCGCGGGAGGCGGCGGTAAAGCTGATCAAACCGTTCCTGAAGGTCGTCCGCTAGCCGTCCGTGCCGCCCACCAGGCCGCGAGCGTCGCCACGCCATAAGCGAACCAGGCGAGCCACGTTGTGTTGGCATCCACAATAGTCGCGACGGGACCGAACCAATTAATCGCCTGCAATATCAGCAGGATGCCGGCCAAAACCGCTATGGACAGGCGTAGACCACCTGTCGCCCGGGCGTAGAGCCAGAGTGCACTTATGGTGATCGCAATTTCGAGCGGCATTTCGATGGAGGGATGGTTCCACAGACCCAGACCGAGCTTGGGCGGCTGGCCGGTGATCGTCAGGTCGGGCACGTGCACCAGAAGATCGAGCAGCCAGTGCGAGATGACGACGGCAAAACCAATGAGCGCCGCTGTCCGGTTGCGCGACGCGATCCAGATGAGGGCGGCAAATAGCGCGCCGAACACTGCACTGCCCAACAGGCTGTGTGTATAGGGCATGTGATACAGGTCCATCGGGTTCATCACGCTGATGCCGGGGGACACACGCATCTTTTCGGTGCCGGTCAGCAGCAGTCCGAAAAAGGCCCAGTCAACCAGCTGCGCACCGATGAAAAGGACGGGGAGCGATGGCGCATCTTTGTGCGTGGCCGCCGCAAGCGCCGGTGCAAAATGACCAATGAACATGGACGGGCCTCCCCCTTAGCCCGCCAGAGCGTGTGCCCTTAGCGGTCCTTCTTCTTATACATGGCCAGCATCCGCGCTGTGACCGCGAACCCGCCGAAGATGTTCACGCTGGCCAAAGCCACGGCGATGAGCCCAAGGATCTTCGCCATCCCCCATGCACCAACCGGCGCCGATGCAATCAGCGCGCCGACGATGATGACGGAGGAAATCGCATTCGTCACCGCCATCAACGGCGTGTGGAGCGCGGGCGTCACCGACCAGACGACGTAATAGCCGACGAAGCAGGCCATCACGAAGATGGAGAGGATCGAGATAAAGTCCATTTAACGCTCCGCAGTCCAAGGCAGGACGAAGTTGCGTCCTTCCGACCATGTTTGCCCGATCATCTTGCCATCCACAAGACACGCCGAGCTGTGATAGAAACCATTGCCGTCGGTCGTGCGGAAAGCGACGCATTTGCGATCCTGCCCGCGCCCGACGCGCCCGGCAAGAATGTCGCTATTGTAGAAGCTGCCGGTCAGGCTGCCATCCTCGGCAACGGTCAGCACCATCGGCTGCGCATAAGGCGCATCGGTGAGGGCAACGCGCAGATCGACCTTCCATGTGCCGGACAGTGGTGCGTAGCGCTCCACGACCGTTTCGGCGGAGATGGGGGCGGCGAGGAGAATGGCAGCGAGGAAGAGAGTTAGCCTCATGCCGCTGACTTCACGGGATGAGTCATATCTCCATGTCCCGCGAGCAGACCTGCGATGGAGATATCCTCGTCAATGTCATCCCAATGGATACCGCTCGGACTGATGAAGAACTCATTGCGTTGTTCCGCAGTGGCATGAAGGAGTCGCGGAAACCAGACGATCGGGATTCCAAGTGTGCGGCCATCTTCCAGATCGACCCACATGAGTGCGTCATCAAAACGAACTGCAGTCGCGCTAGGCGGAAAAATGTTCATTCCAAGCCCTTTCTATGATGTCGCGATGAGCCTCGACGACATCCTGTAAACGCCTGATCATGCGCGCGTCATAGCCACGGTTATAGGCCAATCGCACCTCAGGATACAGCCAGAATTTTGCGTCCATACCTGCTTGCGCCACATGGATGTGGACCGGTTCAAGCGGATCGCCTTCACTCGAGAAGAAATGGAATCTCAGCCCCTCCCAGCGAAAGACGACTGGCATCAGTCCCCCAACAACCTTTCATGCACCACTTTGCCGCCTTGGGTCAGGCGGATGGAGGCGGTGATTTCGTCGTCGTCGGGGAGAACGGGTTTGCCCGCTTCCTTGTCCCAGAAGGCGGAGAGGAAGTTGTACAGGTTGCGCGCGAACAGGGCCGACGCGTCAGCGGCCAAGTGTGCGGGCGTGTTGGAATAGCCGATGATCTTCACGCCGTGTTTCACGACGACCTCATCCGGCTTGGAGCCTTCCACATTGCCGCCCTGTGCCACGGCCAAGTCGAAGATGACGGAGCCCGGCTTCATCGTTGCAATCTGCGCATCGGTGATGAGGCGCGGGGCTGCACGACCCGGGATCAGCGCGGTCGTAATGACAATATCCTGCTTGGCGATGTGCGCGGAGACGAGCTCGGCCTGTGCGGCCTTATACTCGTCGGACATTTCGGTGGCATAACCACCCGCCCCTTCGCCTTCGATGCCTTTGACGGCTTCGACGAAGATGGCCTTGGCGCCGAGAGATTCGATTTGTTCCTTGGTCGCCGAGCGGACGTCCGTCGCCGAGACCTGCGCGCCCAAGCGGCGGGCCGTGGCAATCGCCTGAAGCCCGGCCACACCCACGCCCATGATGAAGGCCCGAGCAGCAGAGACCGTGCCTGCCGCTGTCATCATCATCGGGAAGGCGCGGCCATAAGCCGACGCCGCTTCAATGACGGCCTTATAGCCCGACAGGTTCGACTGGGAGGAGAGGATGTCCATCGACTGCGCGCGGGTGATGCGCGGCATGAACTCCATCGCCAAGGCCTCAACGCCCGCTGCTGCATAGGCATCAACACGCGTCCGCTGGCCGAACGGGTCAAGCCCCGCCACGATCCAAGCCCCTGTCGCCACGCCCTTCAGCGCCTTGGGGTCTGGCCCCTGCACACCCAGCACGATGTCGGCGCCCTTCAGCACCTCTGCGGCCTTGCCGACCGTCGCCCCGGCTGCAGCATAATCGGCATCAGCAATGGAAGCGCCTGCACCGGCGCCGGCTTCGACAGCGACAGTTGCGCCCAGCGCGATGAATTTCTTCACCGTTTCAGGCGTCGCAGAGACGCGCGTTTCCCCTGCCGCCGTTTCGCGCAGGACGGCGAGTTTTGTCACCTTAGTTGGAAATGAGAAAGACGACGAGCGCGGCAAGGAGCGCCGACGCGATGGTGCCCCACTTCAGCATGCTCATCACGCCTGCATAGGTACCTTCATGTGCCTTCATGTCGTTGTTGCTGGCCATTGCTTCTTCTCCCGTTGAATCCTGAGGTTCCGCTTTAATGGCGGATGAACCGTGTCTCAAGTCTCCATTCAGCTTTCCAATCTTAATTGGCCCGCGTGTCCGTCGTCACACGTTTAAGGCCATATTTACGCTTATTGCCTAAAAACGTCCGAAATCGGGACACAATGAAGGGGGCAAGATGACGCCAACGGGCATGCGCATGGTCATGCTGATCGACGATGAACCGGCACAGCAGCGGCTGGTGTCGGCGCTCGCGGCGCGTGCAGGCTGGCGCACCATCTTTGCTGCTGATTCTGAAACCGCCATTGCGCATCTGGGGACCCGTGACGGGATGATGCTCGATGCGGTCCTCATTGATCACTCCATGTCGAACGACGAAGCCGTGGCCCTGATCCGGGAGATCAAGGCACGCCGTCAGATGCTCCCCATCCTCATGCTCACGCCTGTCAGCGATGTCGGCATTGCGGTTGAAGCGATGCGTGCGGGCGCGACAGATTTTCTCGTTAAACCGATCGCTCCGGACCGTCTGATTGCCGCGCTTGATGCGACATTGGATGAGCGCGTGGCGTCAGGCGAGCTGCGCCCGCTCACCGAGAAAATTTCGGCGACGCTCGGCTTTGAAGACATTGTAGGCTCCTCGCCGGATTTCCGCGCAGCACTCGCAATCGCGGCCAAGGCGGCACGCTCCCGTCTGCCGATCCTCATTGAAGGGGAACCGGGCGTCGGCAAGGAAGTGGTGGCAGAGGCCGTCCACGCCGCGTCGCCACGCTCCAAGCGGACACTGACGACGGTCAATTGCGGGGCCATCCCCTCGAACCTCATCGAATCGCATCTGTTCGGGCATGAAAAGGGCGCCTTTGCCGGGGCCTTTGCCCGTCATGTCGGCAAGGTGATCGACGCGGATGGCGGCACGCTGTTCTTGGATGAGGTTGGTGAGCTGTCCATGGGCGCGCAGATCAAACTGCTCAGCTATCTCCAGACAGGCGAGTTTTTGCCCCTTGGCGCGCGCCTGCCGCAAGAGGCCGATGTCCGCATTGTCGCGGCTTCCAATTCCAAACTCCTTGAGGCTGTTGAAGCCGGGACGTTCCGTGAGGACCTCTATTACCGCCTCAACATCGTCCAGCTGACGATCCCGCCGCTGCGCGAACGGCTGGGCGATATTCCCGCCCTGTCGCGACATCTGCTCTCCCGCATCGCCAAGCAGCCGGGTCTGCGCGATCTGGGCATCACCGATGCCGCGATGGAACTGCTCGTCAGCTATGACTGGCCGGGCAATGTCCGCCAGTTGCAGAATGTCCTCTTCCGCGCCGCCGTGCTGTGCGAAGGCGATGCGCTCACCATCGGGGATTTTCCGCAGGTCGCCAGCAAGACGGCCCCGCGCTCCATTCCGGATGCGGCCAACACCAATCAGGATTCCGGCGTTACCCTGTTCCTGTCCGACGGGCATATGCGTCCGCTTGATGATATTGAGGCCGATATCATCCGCCTCGCCATCGGCCATTATCGCGGACGCATGACAGAGGTCGCCCGACGTCTGGGGATCGGCCGGTCCACGCTGTACCGCAAGCTGGCCGAACTGGGGATCAGCGAAGTCGCCTGATTGCAAAAGACTCTTCGTCGCCCCGTGCTCGACACGGGGCTTGGCTTGCCTTGCACTTTCCCGTTTATCATTATGCTCGAATGGCCGGTCCTCGGAGTGCAGCGGCATTTGGCAAGCCCATGGCCGAAGCCGCGCAGAGGCTAGCCTAGCCCCGTGTCAAGCACGGGGCGACGCGGAGGGGAAGGCGGAGGATGACGCGGAGGATAAGGTGAACTTGTCCACGCCGCCTAGCCTCTCGCAAATCTCGCGCTATGAGGCTCCATGACCGGTGACCTCTTTTCCAGCCCCTCCCTTGAATCCATCCGCGACCGCGAACTGACGCGAGCCGATGTCACCGCGCTCGTGCACGACGGCGTGCCCCTGCACCTTGTCGATTGCGATCTGGACGACGCCGATCTGTCCGACCTTGATTTGACCGGCGCCGTGTTTGAGCGGTGCGCGATGCGTCATGCCAAGTTTAAAGGCGCGCGGCTGGACGCGGCGCGCTTCATCTCCTGCCGGGGGGCATTTGCGGATTTTGTCAGCGCGTCCTTAGGGGAGGCGGTCTTCACCTCCAGTGATTTCAACAATGCGGCGTTCCGTGGCGCGACGCTGTCTTCTGCGCAGTTTAAAAGCTGCAAGCTCACCGGCGCAGACCTGACTGACGCGCGGATGATGGATGTGCGCTTTGAAGAGACGCTGCTGATCAACGCCAAATTGCCGGGCCATTCTTTCCGCAAACAAAGGCTGGTCCGCGTGGATTTCGGTCAGGCGGATTTGCGCAAATGCGACTTTCGCGAGGCGGTTCTCGACGCCTGTTCGCTGCGGGATGCCAATGTGACCGCCTGCCGATTTGAAGGCACGGATTTGCGCGGCGCAGACCTTGGCGGCCTCCGGTTGATTGATGCCGCGCCGTATCGCGGGGCAATCATCTCCCGCGAACAGGCAGGACAGTTATTGGCCGAACTTGGCCTAAAGGTCGGCTAATTGCGGCCAAAAATCGCCGTCGTCACCCACCATCCGGTGAGCGAGGCGCTGCCGGTGAGGAACGTCCCCCACATAATGTCGAGCACCGTCACCTTCGTGCTCCACATTTTGAGCGTCGCCTGATTGGTGAGATCGTAGGTCGCGTAGCAGAGGCACCCGAGCACCGCGCCTTGGATGAGGGCGGTCTGCCAGCGGCCATTGGCGAGCGCGGGTGCAACGGCGAACCACATCATCCCGGCAATGTAGAGCAGGTAAAAGACCACGGCAGGCCCGAGCTTCAGTGACCCCAAAAGCGGGCCGAGCTCCGGCTGATAAAGGCGGGTGTACATCGTCCGCAGCCAGATGCTGTCGATGAGCGCAAAGGCGATTCCGGTCGCCAGATATCCCACGGCATATTTTGCAAGCATTGTCATTCTCCTGGGCGGTCAGCGCGGACTAAGGGCGGCATCCCGTTGCCCGCGCCAGACGCGTATCGCCTGTACGCTTTCATAGACATCGTGCACACGGATGATCTGCGCACCTTGTTCGGCGGCTTTGAGCGCAAGTGCAAGCGATCCGCCCAATCTTTTGTCAGAAGGCGCCTCGTTGGACAGCGCGCCGACAAGGCGTTTGCGGCTGGCACCGAGCAGCACGGGCACGCCAAGGCCGTGGAACAGCGCGAGGCCGTTCACAATCTGCAGATTGTCTATCACGCTGCGTTTGCCAAAGCCGATGCCGGGGTCGGCGATGATGCGGGACTTGTCGACGCCTGCTGCGACCACGGCGGCGATGCGGTCTTCCAGCCAGTCATACACTTCGATCAGCGGATCGGTGTAACTGTCATTGCCATGCGGATCAGTAGGTTTGCCTGGATAGTGCATCAGCACGACGGGGGCTCCGGAGGTGGCGACCACCTCCAGCGCGCGGTCATCATAGAGCAGCGCCGACACATCGTTGATGAGATGCGCGCCTGCGGCCAGACCGGCCTCCATGACGGCGGCTTTGCGGGTATCGATGGACAGGGCGATGCCGCTGTCCTTCAGGCGCTCCACCACCGGAATGACGCGGGCGATTTCGTCCTGTTCCCAGACGTCCGCTGCGCCGGGGCGGGTGGATTCGCCGCCCAGATCAATGATGGCGGCGCCCTCTTCGGCCATCTGCATAGCAAGGGCCGCGGAGCCTGCGGGGTCATCCAGATGATCACTGCCGCCGGAAAAGCTGTCGGGCGTGATGTTGAGGATGCCCATGATGTTGGGCTGGTCAAAGCGGATGGTGCGCGTGCCCAGCTGCATCGTGCCGCGCGGCGCGGTGGCCGCAGCCATCATCGTGCGCAGGCGCGTTCCCTGTTCGGGTGTCACAGAGGCGAGCGCCTCCTCCACACGGTCAATGGGGACAAGCGTCCCGCCCGTCCGCTCGCCGCCATCGGTCGCGATGATTTCCCACGCCGCAAAGAATTGTAACCCGCCTGCCAACCGCGCAAACTGCCCGTCAAAGCCGAAGGGCGCGTCAATAAACGCCGTCGGCCGGGCGTAGAGGGTTGCGGTCGGGGCGGTCTGGATCACGGCTGCGTGGCGAGAAGGTAGGTCTGGCGCACGTCATCAATGGGCTTGAGCACGCCATCGACTTCATAATGCCAGAAGGTCCAGCCATTGCAGCTCGGCGCGCCTTGCAGCGTCGCGCCAAGCTTGTGGATGGAGCCGCTGCCTGAATCGCAGATCAGCGACCCATCGGTCCGCACGGTCGCGCACCAGCGGCGCTTGAGATCCCAAACCTTGGTGCCGACCTTCATATAGCCGGTTTCTACCAGCGTGCCGAAGGCCACGCGTGGGGCCGCAGTATCGGCCTGCATCGTCTTGAGCATGGATTCGTCGAGCGGCAGGGCAGAGTCGATCCGCTCCTGCGCGACATCGACATAGGATTTTTCGCGCTCCAGCCCGATGAAGTGGCGGCCAAGGCGCTTGGCGACCGCGCCCGTCGTGCCGGTGCCGAAGAACGGATCGACAATGATGTCGCCCGGCTTCGTGCAGGCCAAGAGGATACGGTAAAGCAGCGCTTCCGGCTTTTGCGTCGGGTGCGCCTTGGTGCCGTTCTTCTTGATGCGTTCCTGCCCGCCGCAAATCGGGAAGGACCAGTCGGAGCGCATCTGCAATTCGTCGTTCAGCGTCTTCATTGCGCGATAGTTGAACGTGTATTTCGCGTTCTCGCCCTGCGATGCCCAGATCAGCGTTTCATGCGCGTTGGTGAAGCGCGTGCCCTTGAAGTTGGGCATCGGGTTGACCTTGCGCCAGATGATGTCGTTGAGAATCCAGAAGCCTTCATCCTGCAACACAGAGCCGACGCGGAAGATGTTGTGGTAGCTGCCGATGACCCAGAGCGTGCCATTGGGCTTCAGGATGCGGCGGGCCTCGGCGAGCCAGGCGCGCGAAAACTCGTCATAGGTTTTCAGGCTGTCAAACTTGTCCCAGTCATTGTCGACGGCATCCACGCGACCGCCTTCAGGACGAAACAGATCGCCGCCCAGCTGGAGGTTATAGGGCGGATCGGCGAAGACCATGTCGACGCAGGCGTCGGGTAGGGCGCGCATATTTGCGATGCAATCGCCCATGATGATCTGGTCCAGGGGCAGCTCCACGGCAACAGCCGGCGCCTTCCTGACCTTCTCCAAAACCCCCATTGCGTGACCCCTTTTTCAGCACAGAAAGCCGGTGGTGAGTCATCACGAGTCCCGCGTCAACCCTTGGAGTCTGGCTTGAATCCTTGAGATTCGCTTTCCGGAAAGCGGAACGAAACGAGTCCCCCACGATATGTGGCGCAAAGTTATCCACAGGGACTCAAGCCCTAGTGGTGTGGCTGTGAAGACTCACACATCAAAAAAATGTTGCGCGACGGGGGCAAAGGACCGCCTGTGGAGGGGTGTGGGGCCCTTTTCGCGCAAAGCGGCCATGTGCACAGCGGCGCCATAGCCCTTGTTCGAGGCCCAGCCATAGCCGGGGTATTCCGAATCGGCGGCGACCATGATGCGGTCGCGATGTTCCTTGGCGATGATGCTTGCCGCTGAGATGCACGGATGAAGTGCATCGCCGCCGATGATGGCCTCTGCGCTGTATGCCCATTTGGGCAGACGGTTGCCATCGACCAGCACATGGGCGGGCGCCTGCGGCAAAGCCTCTACCGCGCGCGTCATGGCAAGGAAGGTCGCCTGCAGGATGTTGATCCGGTCAATTTCTTCCACGCTCGCCATCCCAATGCCGACAATGCAGCGCGTAAGGATAAGGCCCTCAAGTTCGGCCCGGCGTTTGGCGCTAAGCTTCTTGGAATCATCGAGACCCGCAATGCCGCCCTCGCACAGGATGACGGCGGCGGCGATCACCGGGCCGGCGAGGGGGCCCCGACCGGCTTCGTCGACGCCGGCAATCATGCCTAAAGCCCCTCCCCTTCAGGGGAGGGGTTGGGGTGGGGGTTCCCCGTCTGAATAAGGGTCCCGACTTCCCCACCCCAAACCCAGTCGCCATCATTGGACAGTCCGGGGGACTGTCCAGCATGGCGGCTCCTGAAGGGGAGGGGCTCGATAGCCTGATGACCCATGGGGCCATGGCCCTGCCCAAGCCCCGGTGCCGCCAGCAGCGCTGCCCGCACAAAGGCCCGCGCCCGCGTGATGGCCTCAATGAGCGGCAATCCCTGGCCTAGCCCCGTCGCAATCGCGCTCGCCAGCGTGCAGCCGGTGCCATGGGTGCTGGTTGTGTGGATGCGCGTGTCTTCCCAGCGCATCACTTCGCCTGAATGATCGACGAGGCGGTCGACCAGCGTGTCACCTTCCGCATGGCCGCCCTTGATGAGCAACGTCCCCGCATGGGCCAAAGCTGCTGCCTCGCCGCCAAGGGCTTCGAGCTCGGGCAGGTTGGGCGTCGTCACCGTGGCCATATCCATCAACCGCGTGAAAACGGCGATCGTATCCGCATCGGCCAGTGCCGAGCCGCTGGTGGCGATCATCACAGGATCGAACACGATGGGCGCACCGATTTGGCCGATCCGGTCCGCGACAGCGTTGGCGGTTTCGGCGGAGCCGATCATGCCAATCTTGATCGCGTCAACGCCAATGTCGGATACGACCGCGTCGATCTGGGCCAGCACGATGTCGGTGGGGACGGGGTGAACCGCGGTCACGCCCAAAGTGTTTTGCGCGGTGATCGCGGTGATCGCCGTCATCGCATGGCCGCCGAGCATGGTGACGGTCTTGATGTCGGCCTGAATGCCGGCACCGCCGCCGGAATCAGACCCTGCGATGATGAGGATACGCGCTGTCATAAATCTAGGTGCCATCCCCGCGAAAGCGGGGATCCACAAAGCGCCGGATGCCCGTGAACGGCGTCATGGATTCCCGCTTTCGCGGGAATGACAGCGCGTGGTCCAAGGCTTGCGGCGCCCAACCATCCTTCGACAGGCTCAGGGTGAGCGTGGAGGTGGTTGCGTTCATCCCTTGTGCCTCCGCACCGTCGACGCCGGATGCTTGTCCAGCAGGGGCTTGGCGCGTGTCGGTCGGTCGAGCAGTTCGCCGCCGCAATTGGGGCAGCGTTCGTCCATCGCGTCGCTGCAATCTGCACAAAAGGTGCATTCAAACGAGCAGATGAACGCGCCTGACAGATGCGCGGGGAGATCGGTGCCGCAGCGTTCGCAGTCGGGGCGCATCTCCAGCATCAGGCGGCTGCCGCCTTCACGGCGTCGCAGATGCGATCAACGACCGATTCCACTTGGGTGGCATCATCGCCTTCGGCCATCACGCGGATGACGGGCTCTGTCCCCGACGGGCGGATGACGAGGCGGCCGGAACCGTTCAGCTCTGCTTCTGCATCGGCAATGACGCGCTTCACGCTCTCGGCCTCCAGCGGCTTCCCGCCGGAGAAACGAACGTTCTTCAAAAGCTGCGGCACAGGCTCAAACTGGTGGAGCACGTCGCTTGCCGGTTTGCCGGTGCGGACGAGTTCGGCCAGCACCTGAAGCGCGGCGACAAGGCCATCGCCCGTCGTGCCATAGTCCGACAGGATCATATGACCCGACTGTTCGCCGCCGACATTGAACCCGCCGGAGCGCATCCGTTCCAGCACATAACGGTCGCCCACCGCCGTGCGCTCCAGCGTCAGGCCCTGACCCTGGAGGAAGCGTTCCAGCCCCAGGTTGGACATGACGGTCGCGACGACCCCGCCGCCTTTCAGCGTGCCATTGCGCGCCCAGCTTGCGCCGATCAGCGCCATGATCTGGTCACCATCGACAACACGGCCATGCTCATCGACGATGATCAACCGGTCGGCATCGCCATCCAGCGCAATGCCAATGTTGGCGCCGCTGGCGACAACGGTTTCCTGCAACAGTTCGGGATGGGTTGATCCGCATTTGTCGTTGATGTTGGTGCCATTGGGTGTGACGCCGATGGGGATGATGTCCGCGCCCAATTCCCACAAGGCGGAAGGCGCCACATTGTAAGCGGCCCCATGCGCGCAATCGATGACGATCTTCAGGCCATCGAGCCGAAGCTCTTCGGGGAAGCAGGATTTGGCGAAGTGGATGTAGCGTCCGCGCGCATCTTCGACGCGCCGCGCACGGCCGATCTTATCGGGTGCGGCGAGCACAGCTGTGCCTTCAATCAGCGCTTCAATCGCGTGCTCATCCGCGTCGGACAGCTTATATCCATCGGGCCCAAACAGCTTGATGCCATTGTCAAAATACGGGTTGTGGCTGGCGGAGATCATCACGCCCAAATCCGCGCGCATGGAGCGGGTGAGCATCGCGACCGCGGGTGTCGGCATCGGGCCGATCTGCACAACATCCATGCCGACCGAGGTGAAGCCTGCAACCAAGGCATCTTCCAGCATATAGCCGGACAGGCGGGTGTCCTTGCCAACCACGACACGGTGGCGGTGATCCCCGCGCACGAAATGCGCGCCTGCGGCCATGCCAACCTTCATTGCCATTTCGGCGGACATCACCTTGCTGTTGGTCAGGCCCCGGATTCCGTCGGTCCCGAAAAACTTGCGGCCCATATACTCGACTCCCCCAACAGGTTGTGGCCGCCCTTTGCGCCAGAACGGGGCGGATGAGAAGCCCTGATGACGGAGATAGCAAGGGCGGTCGGTTCATCCGCAATTCACGCAGACAGGCATAACCCTTAAACCCGTCGATAGACCAATTTTGAAGGGGATGACCATGACACCAGCCTTCCGCCTCGCGGCCCTTGCCAGCGTTCCTGCATTCCTGATGGCCTCTGTGCCCGCAAGCGCGATTGACCCTAATGTGGCAACGACGCCTGCGGTGGCGCGCGCCAGTGCGACGGCGGAGGCAGATGCGCCGCGCCGGTCCGGCATTGGTGGCATCTTCGGCTGTTCCACCGATGGCAATAAGCAGACGACGGCAGCTGTCATCGGCGGCGTTGTGGGTGGTGTTCTCGGCAACCGCATTGCGGGGCGCGGCAACCGCACGCTCGGCACATTGCTGGGGGGTGCTTTGGGCGCCGCCGGTGGCTCGGCGCTGGGCTGCAAGCTCCAGAAAAATGATCAGGCCAAAGCCGAACGCGCGATGGAAGAGGCGCTGGCCAAGGGCGAAAGCCAGAGCTGGGAGAACCCGGAAACGGGAGCTTCAGGCAATGTCGAAGTCTCCTCCGCAGTCAGCGGCGCCACGCTTTCCAACTTGAAGTTCGCCAATGGTGTTGAGCCTTGGTCCGGCTATCGCAAGATCGGCGGTGCTTTTGTATCGACGTCCTCCGCCAACATCCGGTCCAAGCCCGGTCTGGATGGTCAGATTGTCGGCAAGCTGACGTCAGGCGCGCGGGTCTGGGTACCGGCCGCGACCGAAGGCGCGCCTTGGTATCTCATTTCGGACAATGGCGTGGCCCAAGGCTATGTCTCCAACGCCCTCTTAAAGCGCGCCACAACCGAGACGGCGTCGAACTGCAAGATGGTCAAACAAACCGTGGCTATGGCCAATGAAGGCAGCGAATCCGAGACGTTTCAGGCGTGCAAGGACACAGCGGGCCAGTGGGTTCTGACGCGGGTTTGACCGAGGTGGCGTAGACAAACGTTCCTTCGCACACGCGTCGCCCCGTGCTGGACACGGGGCTAGGCTTGTCTTTGTCGGGCATTCCTAACGGAGCAGTGCAAGAATAGCCAAGCCCCGTGTCAAGCACGGGGCGACGTTTGGGCTGATAATGACGGTTGGATCTAACCCAACGGAATGGACAGCCGCACCCGCAGCCCGGGGGCGGCGTCCCCCAGTTCAATAGTGCCGCCGTGCAGGCGTGCCACAGCGCCGACGAGCGAGAGGCCTAGCCCTGCGCCAAAGCCTGTGCGGGACGGATCGAGCCGACCAAAACGCCGCAGCGCTTCGGCGCGCTGATCTTCGGGGATGCCGGGGCCGCGGTCTGACACGTCGACCCACGCCATGCCGTCACTTTCACCCGTAGCGATGCGGATGCTGTCGGCACCATATTTCAGCGCATTGTCGATCAAATTGCCGACCGCCTGACCGATCAGCTCGCGGTGCATGGGCACGACCGGGCCGGTGCCGGTTGCGACTTCCATAGCAAAGCCTTTGTCTTCGATCAGCGGCTCATAAAGTTCTGCGATGTCGCGGATCATTTCGCCCAGATCAGCCGCGACAAAGTGATCGCGGCCAATGCCGGCTTCGGCACGGCTGATCTGGAGGGCGGTTGTCAGCATGCCGAGCAGCCGGTCCGTCTCTTCGCCCGCCAAAGTGATCGCGGTGCGCAACGACTCCTCATCATCCTCCACTTGCGCGCGTTCCAGCCGCACCTTCAGCCGGGTGAGGGGAGAGCGCAAATCATGCGCCAGCCCATCGGTCACAATCCGCAACTCAGAAATCAGCGCCTCAATACGTTCCAGCATGGCGTTGAGTGTGGCGGCCAGCCGGTCAAAGGTGTCGCCGCTGCCATCCAGCCAGACGCGCTGCGACAATTGGCCCGCGCTCACGGCCTTGGCGGTTTCCCCAATATCATTGACCCGCGCATTGATGATGCGGACCGCGGCAAAGGCAGCAAAGAGCGCCAGGGGCAGGCCGAAGATGAGTGCGGTCCCCGTCGCACGATCAACAATTCGCGAGAGGCGCCGGTCATTCTCGATGATCTGCCCGGTCAGCAGGCGCGATCCATCGGGCATGTTGGTGACGAAAATGCCCATCTGTTCGGGCGTCCCGGAACCGTGGCGGTACAGCTCGATCTCGCTCCATCCCGGCTTGGCGCTGGGGGGCCAGCCCTGCAAATTGCCTGCCACAGGCTTGCCTTTGGGGTCGACCATCAAAATGACGGCCGCGCGCCCTTCGGAAAACAGGATGCGGAGCGCCGCCAGCTTCTGGAAGTCTTCCCTGCCCTGTTTCAGATAGACAGGCCCAAGCTCCTGCGTCAGCTGCGCGGCGTAGCTTTTGGCATCGCGTTCCAACTCGGCCCGCGTCAGCACCCGCAGGGTCAGCGTCATGCCGGCCGCCAGAATCAGCTCGATCCCGAACACAAGCGTGATGAACCTTGCGGTCGAGGAGCGCCAGAATTTGAGCACTGGCGGCGGGCTATTCCCCGGCGCCGAGCCGGTATCCGGCGCCGCGCACGGTGTGGATCAGCGTGGTGTCGGCCTCGCCATCAATCTTCTTGCGCAGGCGGCTGACATGCACGTCGATGACGTTGGTGCCTGGGTCAAAATGATAATCCCACACGCCTTCGAGCAACATGGTGCGGGTGACGACCTGTTCCTTGTGGCGCATCAGATATTCAAGCAGACGGAATTCGCGCGGCTGGAGGTCCAGCGCGCGGCCAGCCCGTTTCACCTTGCGCGAGAGCAGGTCCATTTCCAGATCATGGCAGGTCAGAACCGTCTCAACAGCGCTGACCGGGCCCGTGGTCGCGCGGCGCATCAGCAGCTTCAGCCGCGCAAGCAGTTCAGCAAAGGCGAACGGCTTGGTCAGATAGTCATCGGACCCGGCGGTCAGCCCCGCCACACGGTCTTCAACCGCGCCAAGGGCCGACAGGATGATGACCGGCGTCGTGATGCCCGCGGCGCGGATGGCCCCGAGGACCGCCATGCCATCCATGCCCGGAAGCATCCGATCTAGCACGATTGCATCATAAGTGCCGTCGGTTGCATGGAACAGGCCATCGCGTCCATTATTGGCGTGATCGACCGCAAAGCCTTGTTCTGACAGGCCTTTTACGACGAAATCGGCGGTGGTGTTGTCGTCTTCGACAAGTAGTATTTTCTGCGTCATTTTGGTTGCATAGCCCTTACCAGCGTGTCACCCCAAGCGGAAAGTGGTGACGACGGTCTTTGGGCTAGCAACTGTCCGTAAAGATTGGACTAATTCAGTTAAGTGTTAGGCAACCAGCGCGCGGCGCAGTGCGTCCCGGCGGGCGGGGGTCATGCCCAGAACCTCTTCGCAATAGCGGTCAATGTCGCCAATTTCCTCAAGGGCGGCATCGAGAAACGCGGGGTGCACAGACATCAGCGTGCGCACGGCATCATCTTCCATGTCCGGCCCAAAATTGGCGCGCACCGCGTCGGCACCCGCGGCAATGCGCCGTTCCATATTGCCCGCGACATTGGTCAGCAGGTAATCTTCAACGATATCATCATGGTGGACGCCCAATTGGTGCTGGACCAGCGCGACGGCGAGGCCGGTACGGTCTTTGCCGGCAAGGCAATGGACAAGGCTTGGCCCATGGCCGTCGAGCATCCGGTCAAACATCATCCGATAGGTTTGCGTCAGGGTCGGGCGGAAGGGCATCTGCCGGTAAAGATCGACCATGGCGTCATGCGCTTCAGCGGCTGTCCGGACGCCGTTGCCCGCGTCAAGGTGCGATCCGGCACCCAGAGTGTTACCGGGCGCAAAGACGACTTCTGCTTTATGATCATCGGCGCGGCGGCAGGGGTGGAGTTCCCGCTCACTGTCGCTGCGCAGATCGACGATGGTGGCCAGCGCCAGACGGCTGACGGCCTGCAGATCTTCCGGCGTCGCGTCGCGGTGCTGGCCGGAGCGGAATAATGTCCCCGTCTTCACCTGCCCGCCGTCCGAGGTGCGATAGCCGCCATAGTCGCGGAAATTGTGGATGCCGGTCAGGTCAAGGATGCGTGTTGTCATGCGGGTCGTCTACCTCCGGCTCCAAAATATGCCACCGCAAATATCGGGCACGCATTTCGACAGAATGACGCCTCGATGATTAAACGAACGAGTCACTCTCATGGAAATTAATAATCGAGTAAGTCGATCATAGAGAGCGGACAATCCAATTGGCCTTGTGCGAGTCGGGCGGGTAGATAGGCTCCACGGCATCCGTGCCGCCCTATCCTCGACACCAAAATAAGGACAAATTCCGATGGCGATCATCAACACCGAGATCAAGCCGTTCACCGCTCAGGCCTATAAGGATGGCAAGTTCATCACCGTCACCGATGGCGACGTGAAGGGCAAATGGTCGGTCTTCTTCTTCTACCCGGCGGACTTCACCTTTGTGTGCCCGACCGAGCTGGAAGACCTCGCCGACAACTATGCCGAATTCCAGTCGATGGGCGTCGAAATCTACAGCGTCTCGACCGACACGCATTTCAGCCACAAGGCTTGGGCCGACACGTCGCCCGCCATCGGCAAGATCCGCTACACGATGATCGGCGATCCGTCGGGCGTTGTGACCAACAACTTTGACGTGATGCGTCCCGGCGTCGGCCTTGCTGATCGTGGCACTTTCGTCGTCGATCCGCAGGGCATCATCCAGGTCATGGAAATCACGTCGGAAGGCGTCGGCCGCAACGCAGTTGAACTCGTTCGCAAGATCAAGGCCGCGCAGTATGTCGCAGCGCATCCGGGTGAAGTGTGCCCGGCCAAGTGGGAAGAAGGCGAAAAGACGCTCGCTCCCTCGCTCGACCTCGTCGGCAAGATCTAAGCAAGACCCCCGGCTCCGCCCTCCTCCCCCCGCTTTTGGGCGGAGCCAAATTCCGGGACCAGCCTTTTGCTGGTCCCGGACCCCAAATTGGAATGTACCCCCATGCTTGACGCAAATCTGAAGCAGCAGCTCCAAACCTATATGGCGAACATCACGCAGCCGGTTGAGCTTGTGATGTCTCTGGATGACAGCCCCAAATCGCGCGAGCTGGACGAGCTGGCAACCGAGATTGCCGCGCTGTCGGACAAGGTGTCGACCGTCCGCAAGGATGATGACAAGCGCCGTCCAAGCATGGTGATCCGCCGCGTCGGGACTGACATTGGCGTCCGCTTTGCGGGCATTCCCTTGGGGCATGAATTCACCTCGCTGGTGCTGGCCCTGCTGCAGGTGGGCGGTCATCCGTCCAAGGCCGCGCAGGAACTGCTCGAGCAGGTCCGCAACCTCGATGGCGACTATGCCTTTGAAACCTATTTCTCGCTGTCCTGCCAGAATTGCCCCGATGTCGTGCAGGCGCTGAACCTGATGGCCGTGCTCAACCCGCGCATCTCACACACCGCGATTGATGGCGCTCTGTTCCAGGATGAAGTCACGAACCGCAAGGTCATGGCTGTGCCGATGGTGTTCCTGAACGGCGAAGTCTTCGGGCAGGGCCGGATGGAACTGGAACAGATTGTCGCCAAGCTCGACAGTGGCGCCGAAGCCAAGGCCGCGGCCAAGATCGCGGCGAAGGGTGCCTTTGATGTGCTCATCGTCGGCGGCGGGCCCGCAGGCGCGGCGGCGGCCATCTATGCGGCGCGCAAGGGCATCAACACCGGCATCGTGGCCGAACGCTTTGGCGGTCAGGTGCTCGACACCATGGGCATTGAGAATTTCATCTCGGTCTCGCACACCGAAGGGCCAAAGCTCGTCGCGCAGTTGGAACAGCATGTGAAGGATTATGATGTCGACGTCATGAACCTCCAGCGCGCGGAAAAGCTCATTCCGGCGACCACCGAAGGCGGCCTGCACGAAGTCGTGCTGGCGAACGGCGCGCATGTGAAGGCCCGCACCCTCATCCTTTCCACTGGCGCGCGCTGGCGGCAGATGGGCGTCCCCGGCGAAGACGAGTATCGCAACCGGGGCGTGGCCTATTGCCCGCACTGCGATGGCCCGCTCTACAAGGGCAAGCGCGTGGCGGTGATCGGCGGCGGCAACTCCGGCGTCGAAGCGGCCATCGATCTCGCGGGCATCGTTGCGGAAGTGACGCTCATCGAGTTCGACAGCCAGTTGCGTGCCGACGCGGTCTTGCAGCGCAAGCTGAACAGCCTGCCCAATGTCCGCGTGATCGTCTCCGCCCTGTCGACTGAAGTGAACGGCGATGGCGAGAAGGTGACGGGCCTCAGCTATAAGGACCGCACGACCGACGAACTGCACCACATCCCGCTTGAAGGCATCTTCGTGCAGATCGGTCTCGTGCCGAACACGGAGTGGCTGAAGGATGTCGTGGCGCTGAGCCCACGCGGTGAGATTGAGATCGACGCCAAGGGCGCGACCAACATCCCCGGCGTGTTTGCAGCCGGTGACGTGACGACCGTACCCTATAAGCAGATCATCATCGCGACGGGCGAAGGGTCAAAGGCGGCGCTCTCGGCGTTCGACTATATGATCCGCTTGCCTGCCGAACAGTCCGAAGCATTGGCTGCCTGACGCGTTAGCCGCCCGTAAACAGGAACCAGAAGAAGACAGCGGTCGCCGCTGCCATCACGGCGGTCGCAGCCCAACCCCAAAGGGTCGCGCGATGGGGGAGCACCAGCTTCCCCATCGCTTTTTCATTTCGGACGATCAGCATCATCACGGCCATCAGCGGGGCGGCCAGCACCCCGTTGACGACCGCGGCCCAATAGAGCGCCTTAGCGGGATCAAGGCCGCCCATGTTCACCATCCCGCCCACCAAGGTTGTGGCCGCAATGGCGCCGTAGAAGAACTTCGCCTGCAACGGCTTGGAGGCAAGGCTGCCGGTGCGGCCCATCATCTCGGTAATGGCGTAAGCGGCTGACCCTGCGAGCACCGGCACAGCGAGCATGCCGGTGCCGATAATGCCCAATGCGAACAGGGCGAAGGCCAAGTCCCCGGCAATGGGCCGGAGCGCCTCTGCAGCCTGCGAGGATGTCTGGATATCGGTGATGCCTTTGGCGTGCAGCGTGGCGGCCGTCGCAAAGACAATGGCGAGCGAAATGAGCGAACTGAAGGCCATGCCGGTCAAGGTGTCCACGCGGATGCGTTCGAGCTCCGGCCCGGCGGTCCGCGGGGTTTGAAAGAGGGGCCGTGCATGGTGCCGGTGCTGTTCCTCAATCTCCTGCCCCGCCTGCCAGAAGAAGAGATAAGGGCTGATTGTCGTGCCAAGAATGGCGACGAGTGCCGTTGCATAAGCGGCTGTCCATTCAATGTCGGGCACGACAAGGGCGGTCAGCGCCTCGCCCCATGGCACGCCTGCGACCATCACCACGGCCACATAAGTGAACAGCGACAGCGTCGACCATTTCAGGATGTTGGCGTAGCGCGCATAGGGCATCACCACCTCCAGCACGACACAGATGATGCCGAAGGCGAGGGTGTAGAGCGCTGCATTCCCGCCCGTCAGCAGCTGGAGCGCCGCACCCATCGCGCTGAGGTCCGCGCCCAGATTGATGACATTGGCCACCAACAGCAGCGACACAATGAGGAACAGCAGCCCGCGCGGATAATGGCGGCGGACATTGGCGGCGATGCCCCTTCCGGTCACGCGACCAATTTGCGCGGCGACCTCCTGAATGACGACCATCAGCGGGAAGGAGAAGACGAAGGTCCAGGCGAGGCCATAGCCGAATTGGGCGCCGACCTGGCTGTGCGTGCCAATGCCGGAGGGGTCATCATCCGCAGCACCCGTGATGAGGCCGGGCCCGAGGCGTGAGAGAAACCCTTTGGGGGATGGGCTGTCTTTCCGCATGTCGCGGTGATGCCACCCTTGGTGAGGAGAGGCCAGCAAACAGTTTCGGGTGGGCGGTGGGCCTAGTCCTTGTCGAACTGGAACCGGTACCCGCAGCCAACGAACACGCGGTTCGGGTGGGAGCTGACGGTGGAGACGTTCATCGTGATGCGCTTCACGCTGTGCAGATCAATTTCGTCATCGTCGATGCGCTCTGCCGAGACGACACGTTCGGCCAGATATTTGCCCATAAAGTCCCCACCGTCGCGGACATCCAGCTGGTCGGCCATCTGTTGCGGGGTCACGCCGGAGAGGACGGCGAGCAGGCCGGAATTGGTGAAGGCGATGTGGTTGGTCGTCTGGCCGAAAACCGTGATGGGCTTGGCCAATCGATATTCGGACAGAAAGGGGTTTGCACCGCCTTTGATCGACGTGAGGCCGTAATGCTTGTGCGCGGCCTTGTTGTCATAGAACCAAAAGACAAAGCCGTTGTAGCGCGGCACGTCGATCTTGCAGCTGATGATGTCCTCCAGCGTCAGCGTGGACGGATCAAATTCTTCCTCAGCGTCATCTTCAACCTGCGCCGCTGCTTCAATCGCCGCGTCCGAAGCGGGTGCTGTCGCGTCTTGCGCCAAGACGGGGGAGAGGCCCACCGCGCTTGCGCACAACAGCATTATCGTGACGGCCTTCATTCAGCGACCCTCCCGGACATAGCGGCCCCGGCCTATGCCAGTGGGGATGAGGTCATCCCCCTCCACGCGCAGGGCCATGGTTTCAACAAACGGAGCTCCGATCAGCTGACGCACGTCGATGGCAAAAGCTTGCAGCCCTTTTTCAAGGGGCGGAAAATCAAACGCGACTTTGCCCAATTGGTAAACATCGGAATCAATGAGGACATGGCCAGCGGTGATGCCCGGGCGTCTTGGGAATATGGCCCAGCCCCGATGCGCTGTTTTTGCGGTCGCCGTCATGCCGTCCGCATAGGTGAGCGTGACGTTGATGCCCTTTGGGGCCATGCCCATCTCCGGGTCGGCAATGGAGATCACAATGCCGCCTTTCCATCGCTCTGGGTGATCCGTGTCCACGCGGCTTTCGGGCGGCGGTGTGCAGGCTTCCGGCAGCCGCGGTTCGCCCAGATCGGGTGGCGGCAGGTTTGCGTTGCGATAGGCGGCTTCCGCATGAGCGCGTGCGATTTGCCAATCGGTCATAGCATCACGCGCAACTTGAAGACGCGCTTCGGCGTCCGGTGCGCCAAGGCTCCTGATGGCCAGCGGCACTGTCCGTTCAGCAGCCTCTCGTGCGGCCTTTGCTTTGGCCAGACTGGCTTCGGCCTCTGCCTTTAAGGCCGGCAGATCGGGCGTGCCGAAGGCGATGGACGGGGGTGTGGTCGCCTCGGCGATCTGTTGGATGGGGCATGCCTTCTCAACATCCGCCAGCGCCTGTTCATGAGCGAGATCCAGCAGCGCCTGTTCGGTTGACGCATCCCATTCGCCCCGTTCATCCAGCCGCAACAGCGGCGCGCTGCGATCCGGCCCTTCAGCATGCAGTTCAATCATGTCGCCCGTGCGTGTCCATGTGCCGCGCGCAGTCTGGTCAACAGCGCCATAGGTGATGTACCATTCAAACCGGCCATCCGGGCGCAGCAACAGCTCAGACCCTGTCTCGCGGACGCCCTGCAGATAATAATGTCCCGCCACATCGCCTTTGGCCCAAGCAGCGGAGCCCATCAGGGCCACAGCCATGAACGTCAGAAGGCGTAGTCCGAACATATCCAACATATTTGGCTGCAATTTCTGCCAATGTCGATGCAATTGTGGACGGCGCGCCGCAATTTGGCGTGATTAAATGAGACCGCAGGAGGCGGACGCCCCAATGAATTGACGTCGGTGCGATCCCGGAGCATCTCCCATCCGGTGGGCAGTCTGCAGGGTGTTTGGTCCGCTTGAAGGGATTGGGGAATGTCTATGATAAAGGGCTTTCGGCGTTGGCAGTGCCTCAACTGTGCCTTCATCTATGATGAGGAATTGGGCGCACCCGAAGATGGCCTTGCACCCGGCACCCGCTGGGAGGATATTCCGGACGACTGGTACTGCCCGACCTGCGGCGCGGAGAAGATTGATTTCGAGATGGTCGAGATCGACTGACCCAGTCCGGCACAGTTGCGCAGCGTGGAGGAGTGTTTTCTACGCAAACCATTCTTCCGCCGGATTAATTTGCTGTTGACGATAGTCTCAATTGTCATCAGTCTCCGAAGCGAGAGCCACCAAAGGTGGCCTGGGGATAGATGGGAGAGGGCTCTGGGATGGTTCGCCTTCGTAATGAGGAAGTGGCACAGCTGCGGCTTGTGTCAGATCAGGTCAGCACGGCTGGTTCTGCCGATGACATGAAGCATTTCGTGATGGGCATCATTGCCGTCGCTTTGGTCTTGTGCGTCGTGATCGGCAGTGTGCTGGTCTCAGATGTCTTGCGGATTCTATCCGCCATGGTCTGCGACACGTTTGATTTCCCGACACTCGTCAGTTTTCATTGACCCGTTTTTCCGGTCGGCGGCCGGTTTAGGGTTTCACGCGAAGGACGCGGCGGCGCGGAGGGGGCTGGTGCCGCTGCCGGCCGCGTCCAACCACCGCGCTCAGGCTGAGACTGTTAATGTCTTTTGCTGTCGCCCCACTTCGTCATGCTGAACTTGGTTCAGCATCCATGCCTCGATAGTGGGGCCGCGCCGACCGATGGCATGTGCGCCGACGCGAACGGCATGGATCCTGAACCAAGTTCAGGATGACGGTTGGAGGGGGTGGCAGAACGCGGTTTTCAGGACATCTTGCCTGCCGCGGCTAGCGCTTGATCCGCGCGAGGGCTTCCAATGTGCCGCGTAGGTCCTGCACGGCATCGCTGGAGATGGGTTCGCACAGCCACCGCTCATGCGCGGCGACGATGGCTTTGGCCTGCACCATTTTGTCGTAACCCGCATCCGACAGCGACAGTCCGAAGACCCGACGGTCATCCGGATTTTGTTCCGCGCGCACAAATTCGCGCTGAATCAGCGATTTGATGACGACGTTCACGGAGGACCGCTCAATCCCGAAATAGCGGGCGAGTGCCGCCTGCGGGATGCCCGGATTGGCGTTGATGAGCCACAGGCATGACACTTCCTTTGGGGTCAGCCGTAGCGGCGCGAGATCGCGTTCCAGCTGAAAGGTCAGCAGCGCGTAGACGCGGGCGACATGGAGGCCAATGACATCGTCCAACCCGTCAACATTGCGGGGCAGATTGCGGTCTTCCTCTGATCCAGCGGCGCTGGGGGCTGATGGCGGCGTGGCGCGCTTCGCCAAATGTGCGTCCGTTGTCATGGTGTGCGGCATTCCCTGTCGGACCGGAGATCCAGCATATCGGCGCTATAAATAGTCTTTTGGCAGCCGGGTCAATCGTCGGCGGTGGATGTCACCGAAGGGGAAGGAATTAACTACCTATCAACCAAATTCCTTCATGAGGGGTCCAACTTGATTTGTGGGGGAACCGAAATGGACCGCTACGGGACCTACGGCCAACAGGATGATAATGACGTGTATGATCTGACGCAGGATGCGGCCGTTGAGGCCCCGCCGGTGATTGGCACGGACGAACGCCGCATGCATGTGCGCGCCTATAACTACTGGGCGTCGCTGCTCAACGGGCGCACTTATCCGTCGATTGAAGACCTTGACCCTGAAAACCTCTCAGATTTCGGTCCGCATTCTGTGCTGCTGGATTTCTCAACCGGCGGCGACAATCCGGCGATTGCTTATCTGGGCGGCAAGCTGCGCGAAGAGTGCAATTTGTCGAGCGATGTCCGGACGGTGGACGACGTGCCGTCGCGTTCGCTCATTTCGCGGCTGACGGATCATTATCTTCAGATCATCGCCAATAAAGCCCCGATTGGTTTTGAAGCGGAGTTCATCAATCACCGCAGCAACAACACTTTGTATCGCGGCATTTTGATGCCCTTCTCGTCCGATGATGACACGATTGATTTCATCTATGGCGTGATCAACTGGAAAGAAATTGCGGACGAAGCGCTGACGCATGAACTGAACGATGCGGTGGAGCAGGCGCTGGCGCAACAGCCGGTCCGTCATGCGCCGACAGCCCCCGTCTGGGCCGATGGTCCGAGTGCGGCGATCGTCGAAGGATCGGTGCCGCCGTCTTCAAATCTCGCGCAGAGCACGGGGGAAGACTTTGGCGATGACGAAGACTTCGCCGAAGATCCTGTGATCCTTGATGGCAGCGAAGGGCTGGGCGATTTGCTCCACGCCGCGCGCACCGGGGCAGATATCGCCAAGCACGCTGAGGGCCGCAGCCGTGCCAAACTCTACCGCGCGCTTGGCCTTGCCTATGACTTTGCGCTCGTGGCGGATGCCCGTCCCGACGAATATGCCGAACTGCTGGCCGATAGCGGCCTGAAGGCGCAGGACCGCGCGCCGATGACGCCAATTGTGAAGCTGGTGTTCGGTATTGATTACGACAAGACCCGCCTTGCCGAATTTGGCGCGGCGCTGAGCTATGCCCGCAAACAGGGGCTTGGGGTTGGCGCCTTTACCGGCTGGCTTGAAAGCTTCCCCGGTGCGCTAAAGGGCATTGTATCGGCCGAACGCGCGGAGCGTCGCCCGGACCGCAAGGTGCGCGTGGCAGAGCCTGTCAATGTTGACAAGGCACGCACCATGCCCGCCTTGGGCGTGATCCAGTTGGAAGCGGATTCGGAGTTCATCATCCTTGTCGCCCGCAAGATTGACGACGATCATGTCGCTGTCATTGGCCGCGCCGGTGATGATGCTTTGGTCGATCGGGCGCTGCGCTCCCTCTAAGTCTTTGGTTAGTAAAGCCTTTAAATCCGCCGTTTCCGCGCTTGAGAAGCTCGGGTCGGAGGCGCATATCCTGTCCGCATGACGCGCCTTGGGCGCACCCAAAATCATGTGAGACCCGACCTATGGCGAAGAGCGCCGCACCCACCCCATCCAACTTTCTCAAAACACTTCAGAAGATCCTCATCGACGGTGCCCTTCCGGGGGAGCTGGAACGCTTTGGCCCTGCCGAACGCAAGTCTGCGGCGGAATTTCTCCTCGCACTTTTGGCCCATCGGCCAGCGGGCGCACCCGTTATTGCGCTTGAAACGATCCCGACGGAAACAGCCCATCGCCAGATGCGCTTGGGCATCGTCAATGATGATATGCCGTTTCTGGTGGATTCAGTGGCGTCTGAAATTGCAGCGCACGGCCTGTCGATCAGCCGCGTGCTCCACCCCGTCGCCGGGGTTGAACGTGACGAGACGGGCCAGATGTTGTCCATCGGCCCGCGCGACGCGGGCGGGCATGAATCGATCATCTACATGGAAATTGAGCGGGCCGATGCGCGCGTCCGCCGCCAGCTGGAAGACGGCATAAAGGATCTGCTCGGCAAAGTGCGGGCTGCCGTTCAGGACTGGTCGGCCATGCAGACACGGCTCGCCAGGGATGCTGATCTTTTGCCAAGTGAAGGCCGTGCGCTGCTCCAATGGTTTGGTGACAATAAGCTGACGCAACTTGGCCATGGCTTTTACGCAGGGGATGGTTCCCTCTCCGACGCGCTCGGCATTGCGACAACGCTGGGGCAGGATCTGCTCTCCCCATCGGCACGCAAGCGGGCCTTGGCCTGGTTTGCTGAGGGGGGCGAGGCGCCTTTGCTCCTGAAATCCAATGTGATTTCCCCGGTGCACAGGCGGGTGCCTGTGGAACTCGTGGTCGTGCCGCGCGACGGCGGCCTGTCGATCCATGCCGGTCTGTGGACCAGTGCCGCGATGAACGCGCCGCCGATGGATATTCCCGTGCTGCGCGTGCGTCTGACCCGATTGCAGGCCAAGCTTGGATTTGATCCGACGGGCCATGCGGGCAAGACATTGACCCATGCCGTTACTTCGCTCCAGCGGGATCTGCTGATCGCCATGGATGATGACGCGCTCGGATCGGTGGCGTTGGCCTCCATGTCGCTGGTGGACCGGCCGCGCCCCGCCGTCGCCATCACGCGCAGCCCCTTGTCCCGCCACCTCCATGCCTTTGTCTGGTTGCCGCGCGATGACCTGTCGACGAGCCGCCGGATTGCGATCACCGACATGATCTCCAAGGCCAGCGATGCGCCGGTGCTGAGCTGGGCGATGGACTTAGACGATAGCGGCATCGTGTTGATCCGCCTGACGCTGGATATCCGGGATGGCGGCCAGTTTCCCGATGTGGCCGCACTCAATGCCGCGCTGGAAACGATGGTCCGCGGTTGGCGAAGTGCTGTGGAAGAGGCGCTTTCCAAACTCGATGGTGGCAACGCCACGCGATTGGCGTTGCGCTATGCCGATGGCTTCCCCCTTGCTTATCGCAACGGCGCGGGCGCGGAGGAAGCGGCGCAGGATATTTGCCGCCTCGCCCAATTGCACGATCCGGCCGCACGTGGTGCGCGACTGTATCGCAATGTCGGCGATGCGCCGGACATGCTGCGCCTGAAGCTCTACAGCCTTGGCCCGGTTGCGCTGTCTGATGCGGTACCTGCCCTTGAAAACTTCGGCTTCCGCGTCCTCGAAGAATTGCCGACGCTGATTGGACGGGAGGGGGAGCATGGCCATATCCACCGCTTCATCCTGCAATTGCCGGACGGGCAGGGCGACGCCCTTGTTCAGCGCGCCGCTGTTCTGGAAGCAGCCTTAGCAGCTGTCCTTCAGGGTTCGGCTGAAAATGACAGGTTCAATCAGCTGATTGTCTCAGCCGGGCTGGATCAGCGGTCGGTGGTGCTGTTCCGGGCGCTGTTCCGTTATCTGCGGCAGACGGGCATGCCTTATGGCTTGCAGACGGTTGCGGACGTCCTGCGCCGCGCCGCGCCCATTGCGCGGGACCTGATCAGCCTGTTCGATGCGCGGCATGATCCCAAGCGGAAGGGCAGTGTCGAGAAGGCGGCCCATGCAGCGGATACGGCGATTGAGCGCGGCTTGGCGGATGTGTCTGCGATTGATGATGACCGCATCCTGCGACTGTATCGGGCAGTCATTTCCGCAACGCTGCGGACCAACATGTTCGCCCCTGCGGCTGCGGAGGCGATTGCCTTCAAACTTGACAGTGCGCTGGTGCCGGGCCTGCCCGATCCCCGCCCCTGGCGTGAGGTCTTCGTCTATTCGCCGCGTGTGGAGGGCATCCATCTACGTGCGGGGCCGGTCGCACGCGGCGGCCTGCGCTGGTCGGACCGCAGGGATGATTTCCGCACCGAAATTCTGGGTCTGATGAAGGCCCAGCGCGTGAAGAACGCGGTCATCGTGCCAACAGGCGCAAAGGGCGGCTTCTACCCCAAGCTGCTGCCCGATCCGTCGAACCGCGATGCCTGGCTCGCGGAAGGCACCGAGAGCTATCGCATCTTCATCCGCACCCTGTTGTCGATCACCGACAATCTGGTGAAGGGCAAGGTCGTCCACCCGGCAGATGTCGTCATCCATGATGGGGACGACCCCTATTTCGTCGTGGCGGCAGACAAGGGGACGGCGACCTTCTCCGACGTCGCCAACGCCATCGCGCTCGAACGCGGCTTCTGGCTGGGCGATGCCTTCGCGAGCGGCGGTTCGGTCGGCTATGACCACAAGGCGATGGGCATCACCGCCAAAGGCGGCTGGGTCTCCGTCGTCCGCCACTTTGCCGAAATGGGCATCAATGTGCAGAAGCAGCCGGTCCGCGTGGTTGGCTGCGGAGACATGTCGGGCGATGTGTTCGGCAACGGGATGCTGCTGTCCAAGGCGATCAAGCTGGTCGCGGCGTTCGACCACCGGCACATCTTCTTTGATCCCGACCCCGATCCGGCGGCCAGCTGGAAAGAACGCGCGCGCATTTTCAAGCTGCCGCGTTCCAGCTGGGCCGACTATGACACCAAGCTGATCTCCAAGGGCGGCGGCGTCTTCCCGCGCGCGGCCAAGTCGATCAAGCTGACGCCGCAGATCAAGGCGCTGCTGGGCGTGACCGAGAGCGAGATGGAGCCTTCGGCCATCATCTCCGCCATCCTGAAGGCGCAGGCGGACCTCATCTGGTTCGGCGGTATCGGCACCTATGTAAAGGCGCGTTCGGAGAGCAATTCCGAAGTCGGTGACCGCGCGAACGACGCGCTCCGGGTCAATGCGGAAGACCTCCGCGCCTCAGTGATCGGCGAAGGCGCCAACCTTGGTGTCACGCAGGCGGCGCGCATTGCCTTTGCGCTGAAGGGCGGGCGCATCAACACCGACTTCATCGACAATTCAGCAGGCGTCGATTGTTCGGACAATGAGGTGAACATCAAGATCGCTCTCAATGCCGAAGTCGCGGCGGGCAAGCTCAAGATGCCTGCGCGCAATGCTCTGCTCGCCAGCATGACCGACGATGTCGCGCACCTGGTGCTGGAGGACAACCGCCTTCAGACGCTGGCACTCTCCATCGCCGAGCGCGGCGGGGCCGATGCCTTGCCCTCGCACATCCGGCTGATCGAAGGCTTTGAGGCCGCGGGCAAGCTGGATCGCGCGGTGGAAGGCATCGCATCCAACGAAGAGCTGATGCGCCGTGCCACAGACGGGCGCGGGCTGACGCGACCTGAGCTTGCCGTCGTCATGGCGACGGCCAAGCTCTCCCTGCAGGACGCCATTGAGCATTCGACGCTCGGCACCGACAAGGCGGCACTGCCCGATCTGATTGCGGCCTTCCCGCCGCCGATGCAGGCCGCACACCGCAAGGCGATTGAGGGGCACCGCCTGCGCGGCGAGATCATCGCGACCAAGCTTGCCAACCGCATCGTCAACCGGCTCGGCCTCATCCATCCGTTTGAAATGGCAGAGGAAGAGGGCTGCACGCTCGGCGACATGGCAGAGGCGTTCGTGGTGGCTGAACAGGTGTTCGACATCCCGGCGCTGTGGGCGGCCATTGAGGCGGGCGACATGCCGGAATCGACGCGGCTGCTGCTGTTTGATCAGGTCGCGTCGGAAATGCGCGCGCACATGGCGGACGTCCAGCGCAACTCGGTGGCGGATCGGACGAACGACAAGGCGGTCATCGCTTATCGCGCGGCCGTGGACCGGCTGTCGGGAGCACTTAAGGACCTACTGCCGCCCGAAGCCGAACGTCAGACCCGTGCTTTTGGAGACCGGCTCAACGCCGCTGGCGCGCCGAAGAAAATCGTCGATCAGCTTGTCCGGCTTGCCGAATTGGACGGTGCCATTGGCGTGGCCGCCCTCAGCCAGCGGACGGGCGTGGATGTGCTTGTGACAACGCAGGCCTTCACCGCTCTTGGTGAATCTTTGGGCCTGGACTGGGCGCAGGGCACAGCGATGCAACTCTCCCCGCGTGATCCTTGGGAACGGTTGTTGGCCGCAGGCCTGTCGCGTGATTTTCAGGCGATGCGGCTTGATTTTCTGGCGCGCAATGGCGGCAAGAAACCGGTTGAGGCAGTGGCTAAATGGGAAGCGGCGAACGTGTCGCGCGTCTCGGGCTTCCGCCACATGATCGACCGGGCCCGGATGACGGCCGCGCCGTCAACGGCGATGTTGGCACAATTGGCCGGTCAGGCCCGCGTATTGCTCAACCGCGCATAAAGCCAAACGCGAATTGCGCTGCCGAGGTTGGGCGGATCGTCAGAAGCGATCCGCTCCGCATCAATGCGGGCGACAAGGGCGTTGACCGGAAGGCCGTCTTCCGCGGCCGCATCGCGCAGCGCCGTCCAGAAGATCGGTTCCAGACTGATCGAGGTTTCGTGACCGGCAATGGTGACGGAGCGTTTGACGGGGCCTTGCATGAAACCACCTATGCCCGTTTGGGCTGAGCTTGTCGAAGCCCTGTCCTTGAGCTGTTCACAAAAGCAGAAAAGGACGGCCCTTCGACAGGCTCAGGGCAAACGTAAGGACGATGTGCTCCGCACACCGGCGGGCTTCGCGTTCCGCTCCATCCCGCCTTCGTCCATCAATACATGTGCTGGCCACCGTTGATCGACAGTGTCGATCCGGTGACGAACCCGGCATCTTCCCCGCAGAGGAAGGCCACGCCGCGCGCAATTTCGTCCGCTTGCCCCAAACGACCCACCGGCACCTTGGCGACGATCTTGGCCAGCACATCTTCCGGCACAGCGGCGACCATATCCGTATCGATATAGCCGGGGGCCAGCGCATTCACGGTGACGCCAAACTTCGCGCCTTCCTGCGCCAGCGCCTTGGTGAAGCCATGGATGCCGGACTTCGCCGCAGCATAGTTCACCTGACCATATTGGCCGCCCTGACCGTTGATCGACCCGATGTTGACGATGCGGCCCCAGCCACGGTCCTTCATGCCGGGGAAGACGGCCTTTGCCATGTTGAAGCAACCGCCGAGGTTCACGCGCATCACCTCATCCCACATGTCGTAAGTCATGCGCATCAGCGTCGCATCGCGGGTGATGCCGGCATTGTTGACGAGGATGTCGACGGGGCCAACCTCTTCTGTGATCTGCGCAAAGGCGGCCTGACAGGCATCGAAATCGCCCACATCCCATTTGAAGGTGCGGATACCGGTTTCGCCTTCAAAGGCCTTCGCCTTGTCCTCATTGCCCGCATAATTGGCGACAACGGTGACGCCCATGTCCTGAAGCCGTCGGCTGATCGCCGCACCAATCCCGCGAGACCCGCCTGTGACAATTGCAATCCGTGCCATCCGTATCCTCCCAGAATCACTCCGCAATAGAGCTATTGGGGTGGAAGCCAGCCTGCAAGTTCACGTGAAAGTAAGGTGGACAGCATGTCGACGCCCGCCGTGCTCGCATTGAGGCACGGCAGATAGGCAAAGTCGGTGCCGCCCGATTCGACGAAGGTCTCTTGGCCGCGGATGGCGACTTCTTCCAGCGTCTCAAGGTTGTCTGCCGAAAATCCGGGTGCAATCACGGCCAGCCGCTTCACGCCCTTGCCGGGGAGGGCGGCAAGCGTGGTATCAGTCGCAGGCTCAAGCCACTTCGCCCGGCCCAGACGCGATTGGAAGGACACCAGCACCTCACGCCCCAACGCTTCGGACAGGAGCCGCGCGGTCTTCTGGCAATGGCAGTGATAGGGGTCCCCCAGACGGAGAGTGCGTTCCGGCATCGAATGGAAGCTCGCCAGAACTGCGTCGGGCGTGAAGGGCAGATCACGAAGACCCGCCTCCACCGACGCCTTCAGCGCACCGATATAGGCGGGGTCGTCATGATAGGCAGGCAGTGTGCGCAAGGCGGGCTGCCAGCGCATGGTGCCGAGGATACGGGCCACTTCGTCAAAACCGGTGCCGGTCGTCGCACCGCTATACTGCGGGTAGAGCGGCGCGATCAGGATGCGGTCGCATCCGGCGTCCTTCATCGCCTTCAGCTTTTCCTCAACTGAGGGGCGGCCATAGCGCATGGCCCAATCGACCATGACCGTGTCCCCAAAGCGGACCTGGACGGCAGCAGCCTGATCGCGCGTGACGACGGCCAGCGGGGAGCCTTCCGGCGTCCAGATTTGAGCATAGGCGTGCGCCGACTTTGACGGCCGTGTCGTGAGGACGAACAGGCGCAGGATGGGCTGCCAAATGATCGGCGGAATTTCAACAACGCGGCGGTCGGACAGGAACTGCTTGAGATAGCGGCGGACAGGGCCAGCTTCCGGGGCTTCGGGTGTGCCAAGGTTCATCAGCAACACGCCAATCCGGCGCGGCGCGACGGGCGGGTGATCAGCAGGCAAGGTCATTTATGTGTTTCCGGGCAAGAGGGGCAGTGACCGATATCGCCGCCCGCTGCCTGCCCATAGGGCGTTGGCAATGGCGGGCGCAACTGCTGCGGTGCCAATTTCTCCAAGCCCGCCAGAGGGTTCACGGCTGGGGATGATCTCAATCTGGATATTGGGCACGTCGCTGATCCGCGGCAGGCGCAGGCCGCCAAGCGTGCGCGGGGTCGGCAGGCCGCGTTCGACCCCCACGGCATTGCCAAGCGCCATGGCGAGGCCGAACAGGAGGCCGCCCTGAATTTGCTGGAGCGCAATGTCGGGGTGGAGGATGCGACCCACATCGGCCACGGCGTAAAGACGGGGGACGACAATCTTGTCTTCCGACACATAGGCTTCGGCCAGTACTGCGATGTGGCTGCCCTGCATGGAATGACAGGCAAGGCCCTGTTGCGTGCCTTCGGCACCGCCCTCCCACCGGCCCAGCACGGTGACCTTGGACAGGCAGGTGGCGAGCCTGGGGTTGCCGCCGAGCATCGCCATGCGGAAGGAAAACCCCTCGACGCCGCTTTGCTTGGAGAGCTCATCGATAAAAGCTTCGCGGAAGAACGTGGTGTAGACATCGGCCCCGCCGCGCAGCTTTCCGGTGGGGACGTCAATGTCTGCCTGGTGGTGCACAATGCTGACATTGGGCAGGGCATAGGGTGGGAAGGCTCCCGAAACGGCGGACGGATCGCTTGTGCCCGTATTGTCCTTTTGCGCGTCCAGTGCGGAAAGATCATCGGCGATACGCGCTTTGGTTTCGGCAAGCGCCGCGGGTGCCGCGATACGTGTCCGCCAAGCCTCGATCTGCCCGGCGGGACCTACGCGCGCGAACATCTGCGCCATGGCGGGGGGACCAAAACGGTCCTGCATCATGTCCTCACTGCGGGACCAGACCAGCTGCACTGGTTTATCAAGTTCGATGGCGATCTGTGCGGCCTGCACAGCGGCATCATGGTCATGGTTGCGCCCGAACGACCCGCCAAGCAGCATAGGGTGGACGATGACATCATCCTCTGAAAGATCACAGGCCTTGGCGATGGCGCTGCGGGCGAGGCCGGGCGCTTGCGTTTGGATCCACACCTCCAGCTTGCCGTCGCGCGGAACGGCGGTCGCGGCCAAGGGTTCGAGCGACGCATGAGGGCGGAAGCCTGCGGTGTAATCAGAGCGATAGAGCTTCGCATTTTCGAACATCGCATCGACATCGCCGATGCGCGCCATCTCTGTGCCGTCAGACGTGAGGGCAGACCGCAAAGCTTTTGCGACCTCGGCTTCCTCGGGGAAAGGCCCCTGCGTCTCAAAGCGCGGGCGTGCCGCGTCCAGCGCGGTCTGTGCGGCCCACCAGGTCTTCGCCACAACAGCGACCCAGCGGTCTTTTTTGATAACACGAAGGACATCGCGGCTCTGTGTCGCCCGTGCCTCATCCATGGACTTAAAGCGCGTGTCCCCCAATGGCCCGGCCCGAACGGCGGCATAGACCATGCCGGGCAAGCGCACGTCTGCCGCAAAATTGGCGGATCCATCCACCTTTGCAGGCGCATCGATCCTTGGCACGGACTGGCCGAGCAGGCGGTTCTCGCGTCCTGTGCGCAGGGGGAGCGTGTCCGGTATCTCATAGTCCGCCGCGTCTTCGGCGAGGTCCGCAAAGCGCAGCCGATCATTGCCAAGGACAACGAAGCCATTCTCCGTTTCGCAGGCCATCCAGTCTGCCCCCCAGCGCTTGGCAGCGGCCATGCATAACAGCGCCCGTGCCGCGGCACCCGCGTTGCGGGCCTGTGCTTCAAAGACCGAAGGGGCAAAGGCTTCATCGGTCAATTGCGGCGGCGGCGGAGAAAAGGGCGTGGATCGCGATAGCCCCGGCCAATCGGCGACGGCGGCTTCATTGCCGTAAAGTGGGTTGATGGGGGCTGGCTCGACCCCCACGGTCCGCCAGTCGGCCCCCAGTTCATCCGCCACGATCTGTGCGAACAGCGTAAAGGCGCCTTGGCCTGTTTCCATTTCCGGAATGGCGATGGTGATCTGGCCCGAGTTCGCGACCTTCACATAGCCGTTCAGCACAAACTCGCCGGGGGAGGCGACCAGATTTGGGGCAAATGTCCGTGGCCAGACAGTCCAGGCGAGCAGCAGGCCAACGCCCGCACCTCCCCCGATTAAAAGCCCGCGCCGCGAAATATGCCGCGGCCGCTCCCCAAACGCACGGATCGTCATCGACCCGTTGATAGGGAAAGCTAAGCCGCCCTGCCAGCCATCAATTTGCGCGACATCGCATCAACATCCCGCATCGCTGAAAAGACAGACTTTTTCAGGTCGGGCGCACCGGTCTGGCCCAGCGCATAGAGCTGTGCATAGTACCAATACTGCACGCCAAAGCCTGCAATCGCTTTGACCGCCTTGATGCCTTCCAGCCAACGGAGCCAGCGTGGCAAGAGCTGAAGCTGGTTTTCAAAGCGCGCAATTTCGTCCGCACCATCCAGCAGCTTGTTGCAGGCATCCGGATCACCGCACAGGGGGCGACCAATGCCAATCAAATCGGCGGCGCCGTTGGACAGCGCATGTTCCATTGCGGCGCGGGAGCGGAAACCGCCCGTCACCATCAAAGGCATGGCCTTCAGTTCCGCCTTCATCGCCTTCGCAAAGTCGACAAAATAGGCTTCGCGCGCGGCGGTCGACGCGGCGACCTTGGGGCGGTCGGCCGGTTCCATCCCATCCAAGTCCATCATCGCGGGCTGTTCATAAGAACCGCCGGAGATTTCCAGCAGATCGACGCCTTCAGCCTCCAGCCAGCGGGCGACCTGCAAACTGTCTTCAAAGGCAAAGCCGCCCTTTTGGAAATCGGCGGAGTTGAGCTTGACCGAAACGGGGAAGGCCGGGCCGACGGCGGCGCGGACGCGGCGGACCGCCTCCAGCAGGAAGCGGGCCCGGTTTTCAAGGCTGCCGCCCCATTGGTCGGTGCGCTGATTGGCACGCGGGCTGAGAAACTGGGAGAGGAGGTAGCCATGCGCGGCATGGATCTGCACGCCGGTAAAGCCAGCCTCCTTTGCAGCCGATGCCGCCGTCGCAAAGCGGCCGATCAGGTCTTCAATCTCATCATGGGTCAGGGGAACAGGCTCCCCGAACTGCCCGCCGGGCAGGCCGAGCTTGACGGCGGAAGGCGCCTTGGGCGTCTTGTTGACGAGCACCTGTGTCTGGCGTCCGGCATGGCTGATCTGCATCCAAAGGTGATTACCACCTTCGGTTCCAGCCTTGGCCCAAGCCGCAAGTGCCGCCTTCATTGCGGCGTCCGGTGCACGGTCGATCACGACATTGCCGGGGCGTTCCAGATGGTCGCGGTCAATGATCACATTGCCGGTCAGGTGCATGCCGGCACCCCCCAGCGACCAGCGCCGGTAGAGCGTCTCTAAGGCGGGTGTCGGCACACCGTCGGGTGTCGCCAGCCCTTCCGTCATCGCCCCTTTGGCAAGACGGTTGGGCAGGCTGGCCCCGCACGGCAGGCGGAGCGGATCTGCAATTGTCATGCGCGCGCCGTTTCCTGCCAAGCTGCGCGATATTTGGCGCGCAGGGAGACCTTGTCGATCTTTTCGGTGCCAAGCCGCGGAAGATTGTCGGCCTCGAACCAGATTTTCTCAGGGACCTTGAAACCGGCAATGCGCTCTTTCAGGAACGTGGCCAGCCCGGCCTCATCGATGCTCTGCCCCGGATGGAGATAAACAACGGCACCTGGCAATTCGCCCAGACGTTCATCGGGCAAGCCAAAGACGCAGGCTTCGGCGACAGCGGGGTGTTCGTAAATCGCGGCTTCGAGTTCCTGGCAGCTGATGTTCTCGCCGCCGCGGATGATGATGTCCTTCTTGCGGTCAACGATGAAGAGATAGCCGTCCGGGTCCAGATAGCCGATGTCGCCGGTGCGGAAATAGCCGTCCTCGGTCATGCAATCGGCTGTTGCGTCCGGCCGGTTCCAATAGCCTGAGAACAGAGCGACCGAACGGATCGAGACTTCGCCGCGTTCGCCCTGCGGCACTGGCTTTCCGGCGTCATCGAGGATCGCCATATCGACCAGCGGCTTGGAGGGAAGGCCAGTTGAGTTGGGCTTTTCGAGATAGTTGGACGAAAAATTACCCGCGCCAATGCCATTGGTTTCGGTCAGGCCATAGCCAAGGGCGGGCGGTGCTGTCGGGAATTCTTCTGCGATCCGCTTCACATGTTCCACCGGGCGGGGCGCGCCGCCGCCGGACAGACCCTGCAGCGTCGACAGATCATATTTGTGCCGGTCAGGATGCGACATCAGCTCAAAGCTCATCAGTGGGACGCCGGTGAAGTTGGTGATCTTTTCCCTTTGGATCAATTCCATCGCGGTCACGACATTCCATTTGGGCATCATCACGATCTTGCGGCCAATGGCAAAGCTGACCAGCATGATGGGCACTTCGCCCGTCACATGGAACAAGGGTACGGTCAGCAGGGCCGCGTGCTGGGGCCGGTCGACGGAGACCGTGCCGTCTTCAGTCGCCAATTGGAGGACAACGAGCGCCTGCGCGATATAGTTGAATGTGCCCTGCACCACGGCGCGGTGCGTACTGAACGCGCCCTTGGATTGGCCGGTGGAGCCCGAGGTGAACAGGATCGTCGCCAGATCGTCGCCCGTGATTTCAGGCAGCGTGACGTCTGACAGGTCGGCATCTCCCAGAACAGGGGCGAGTGCCTTTTCGAGCTCTGCCGAAATGTCGAGGCCAAGGATGTGGGCACCGCCCGAATAGCCGACATCGGCAAGGCGCGCGGCGCGTTGTGCGTCAGCCAAGACCAACGTTGCGCCAACGGCGTCAATGCCTTCGGCCAGTTCGGGACCTTGCCACCAACCATTAAGGAGCGTGGCACAGCCGCCAGCCATGAGGACGCCCATGTAGAGCACGATCCAGCTGGGCGCGTTGCGCATGGCGATGCCGATGCGGTCGCCGCGCTGGACATTATGATTTTTGATCAGCGCCTTTGCGACGCGATCCGCCGCGGCATAGGTCTGGGCAAAGCTCAACCTTTCCTCACCATCGACGATGAACGTCGTGTCGCCATGCTGGGCGCAGAAATAGGCAAAATAGTGCGGAAGCGCGGGCGGTGCCGTTGCAACCATCGGCAGGTCAACGCCATAAGCCTTGTGGTGCGTCAGCGCCATGGGCGCGCCTGCACCGGTCAGCATTTCAGTTGCCTTGGCCAGGCGGATGTCCAATTCAGACGGCACGCGAATCTCTCCTTTGTCTTATTCTTCTCCGCCTTTATGTAGGCCCAAATCCTGAGGGGAAAAGCCTTGATCCTTGCAAGCCTTGTTGACGCTACGTCCGCCATACATTGGGAGAGCCTTGGGCTCGACCCGGTGGCGGTCGACCTCGGCTTTTTTAAGATCCGCTGGTACAGTCTGGCTTATATTACCGGCATTATCGTCGGCTGGTGGTATCTGGCAAAGCTGTGTGCCCAGCCCGGATCACCCATGGCGAAGCGGCATGTGGATGACTTTGTCTTTTACGCGACGCTTGGCATCATTCTTGGTGGTCGCATCGGCTATATCCTGTTCTACAAGCCGGAGATGCTCTCCCAGCCGGCGAGCATGCTGAAGCTATGGGAAGGCGGCATGTCTTTCCATGGCGGCCTGATCGGCGTCATCATCGCGATCCTGTGGTTTGCCCGCGTGAACAAGCTCAACTGGCTGCGAATCCACGACTATGTCGTGGTCGTCTATCCCATCGGGCACTTCCTCGGCCGCATTGCGAACTTCATCAATGGGGAGCTGTGGGGGCGGGAAACGACCGTGGCCTGGGGTATGGTCTTCCCCGGCGGCGGTGATGTCGTACGGCACCCAAGCCAGCTCTATCAGGCGGGGCTTGAGGGCCTTTTGCTCATGGTCATCATGTCGGTTCTCTTCTGGAAAACCGATGCCCGATACAAGCCGGGCTATCTGGCGGGGCAGTTCCTGATCTGGATGGGCGCCTTCCGCTTCGTATCGGAAACTGTGCGCGAACCGGATGTGGGCGTCTATGGCCTGTTCGGCATGACCATGGGGCAGACCCTGTGCGTGCCGCTCATCGTGCTGGGCCTTTATCTTGTTTTCACGGCCAATGGCCGTCGCCAGCGGGTGGAAAGCGTTGCCGGACAATCCAGCGTCGCCTGAACTAATGCTCCCAGAACCGATGTTGCCAGAACCGATGTTGCCCGAGCGTCTGGCCCGCGCGATCACGCTGGGCGGGCCGATGCCTGTTGCCCGCTTCATGGCGGCGGCCAACGCGCATTATTACGGCACGCGGGATCCCTTGGGGGCGGCGGGTGACTTCATCACCGCACCTGAAATCAGCCAGATGTTCGGGGAATTGGTCGGCCTATGGCTTGCTGATCTTTGGGACCGTGCCGGTCGACCTGCGGTGCATTATGTCGAACTTGGGCCGGGTCGCGGGACGCTTGCAGCAGATGCTTTGCGGTCCATGGCGAAGGCCGGGCTGACGCCGCAGGTGCATTTCGTCGAAACGAGTGCGGCGCTTCGGACGGCGCAGGAACGCGCGGTGCCCGCCGCTGTCTGGCATGATGATGTGACGACGCTGCCCGAGGATGCGCCGCTGCTGATCGTCGCCAATGAATTTTTCGATGCGCTGCCCGTTTACCAACTCGTCCGGCGGGGAGAGGCTTGGCATGAACGGCTGGTCGCCTGTCAGGATACGATGTTCCTGCCCATTGCGGGCAAAGCCGTGCCGGAAGAGATTGTGCCTGAGGCGCTGCGCGATGCGGCGCCCGGCAGCATCATCGAAAGCTCTCCTGCGTCTGTCGCCGTCGTCCGGGCTTTGGCCAAGCGGCTGGCGACACAAGGCGGCGCGGCGCTGATTGTCGATTATGGCTATGAAGGGCCAGCTTTGGGGGAGACGCTGCAGGCGGTGAAGGGGCATGGTTTTGTCAATCCCTTTGAGGCGCCGGGCGAGCAGGACCTGACCGCCCATGTCGACTTCGCAACCTTGGGCGGCATGGCGGAGATGTCGGGCGCGAAGGTGTTCGGGCCTGTTGCACAGGGCGATTTTCTCGGGATTTTGGGACTAGCCGAACGGGCGAGATCATTGGCCCGCGCGCATCCTGATCGGGGGGAAGAGCTGGCCGAAGCGCATCGTCGCCTCACGCACCCGACCGAAATGGGGTCCCTGTTTCAGGCGATGGCGCTGGTCGGCAAGGATTGGCCTGATCCGGCGGCGTTGGGGTAGGATCCCCAGCTTCCCGTTTGCCCTGAGCTTGTCGAAGGGCTGTCCTTCTTTCGGTGAACAGATAAAAGCAGCCCTTCGACAGGCTCAGGGTGAGCGGAGTTTTTATGTCCGACCAAGTTATCGACGTCTTCACAGCAACCGCATTGGCGCCTTTGTCGCACGGATTTTTGGGCCGTAAGGGCGGGGTGTCGACGGGCATTCATGCGGGCCTGAACGTCGGCGTCGGGTCTGAAGATGATCGGGATGCGGTGCTCGAAAACCGGCAGCGCGCAGCAGAAGCCGTAATGCCCGGAGCCGAACTGGTGACGGTGCATCAGGTCCACTCGCCCGATGTTGTGGCCGTCACGCAGGCGATCCCGCTCGACGCGCGGCCGCACGCCGATGCGATGGTGACCGACCGTCCGGGGCTGCTGCTTGGCATCCTGACCGCGGATTGTGCGCCGGTGCTGCTCGCCGATGCCCAAGCCGGAATTGTCGGCGCCGCCCATGCCGGGTGGAAGGGCGCCATTGGCGGGGTGACCGATAAAACCATCGACGCGATGGTCGCTTTGGGCGCGGCGCGGGACCGGATCGCCGCTGCCATTGGCCCCTGCATTGCGCGGGCATCCTATGAAGTCGATGCGGGGTTCGCCCGCCGCTTCTTCGACCATGATCCGGAAAATGAACGCTTCTTTTCCGCAGGCCGTCCGGACCATTTCCAGTTTGATCTGGAAGGCTATGTCGCCCGTCGTCTGGCTGCCGCTGGCATTGGGCGGGTGGAGATGCTCGGGCTGGATACCTATCCCGATGACGGGCGCTTTTACAGCTTTCGCCGGGCCACTCATCGCGGGGAGCCGGGCTATGGACGGCAGATCTCGCTGATAGGCCTGCCCGCCTGATTGCTTGCGCCGCGCGGCCTCGCACCCTAGCGTTTCGCCATAAGTGGGGGGATGACTTTTGGAAAACACACAGAAATGGAGCCTGCTGGCCGGCTTTGGCGCCTTTGCGCTGATGCTGCTGGCGCCTGCCCCTGCCGGGATGACCGAGTTGGCCTGGCATACAGCAGCGCTCGTTGTGCTGATGGCAGTCTTCTGGATGACAGAGGCGCTTCCGCTGACAGTGACGGCGCTGCTGCCCTTTGTTGTGCTGCCCTTTATCGGCGTGATGCCGGCGGATAAGGTTGCCGCTGCATATTACTCGCCCATCTTGTTCCTCGTGCTCGGCGGCGCCTTTATCGCGCTGGCGATTGAACGGACGGGCCTCCACCGGCGCTTTGCGCTCGCCATTTTGGCACGCGGGGGCAAGACTGCGGGCTCGCTTCTCATGGCCTTCATGGTGGCGACCGCCCTCATTTCCATGATCGTCTCCAACACCGCGACCTCGCTCATCATGATGCCGATTGCCGTCGCCGTCCTGCGGGCCAACCGGACGCCTGAGGGGGAGACGGAAGGACTTGCCGGGGCGCTGCCCATGGGTATCGCTTTTGCCGCGTCCATCGGCGGGCTTGGGACGCTTGTCGGTTCCCCCACCAACGCCATTTCGGCAGGCCTCATTGAAAAGAGCGTCGGCTATTCGATCGATTTTCTGACCTGGTCGGCTTATGGTCTACCGATCGTCCTGATCGCCATTCCGGCCTGCTGGCTCATCCTGATGCGGGTGCAGAATGTGGCGGCGGGCGGTTTTGATGCGACAGCGGCCCATGCCAGCATCGGCGAAGCGCAGAGCTGGACGACGGCGGAAAAGCGGCTCGTTCCGCTCATCCTTCTGGTTGTCACCGGCTGGGTCGCGTCGTCCTATCTCTCGTCGCTGCTGCCAGATGGGATGCTGGAGGACGGCACGATTGCGATCCTTGTGACCCTCCTTCTGTTCATCGTGCCCGATGGCACGGGCCGCCCGCTGTTGAATTGGAAAGAGGCTGACCGCGCACCATGGGGCGTCATCATGATGTTCGGCGGGGGACTTGCCCTTGCCGCCGGGATCAGCGCTTCGGGTCTGGCCGGCTGGTTGGGAGAAGTGCTGCGGCCTTTGGGCGGCGTCCACCCGATCATCGTGGCGGCGGTGCTTGTCGGCATCGTCATCATCGTCACCGAATTCGCGTCAAACGTCGCGACGGCGTCAGGCGTGATGCCGGTTGTGGGCGGTCTGATTGCCGCCACGGGTGCTGATCCTGCGCTGCTGGCGGTGAGTGCGGCCATGGCGGCGAGCTGGGGCTTCATGCTGCCGTCGGGCACCGGCCCCAACGCGATTGCCTGGGCGACCGGCCATATTGCACTGCCCCGCATGCTGAAGTCTGGCTTCATGCTTGATGTTGTGGGAATACCGCTGATTGTCGGGATCGTCTGGGCCGTCGGACTTATTCTGGGGTAAGGGCATTATTCGTCTGGATGAGCGGACTAAGCCCAGTCGAGGATCTGCCACCCCTTTTTTGCCGCCATCGCGCGCAGCGGGGCGTGGGCATTGGTGGCAAAGCCTTCATCGGCCCAGTCCATGCAGGGCGCGTCTGAGACGTGGTCGGAAAAGAAACGGATATGGGCGTTTGCCCGGTCGATCTTTTCATCAGCCAGCCAGGCTTGCACCATGCGTAGTTTGGCCTCGCCATAACAGTTTTCACCGTTGATTGTGGGAGAGGTTGTTCCGCCCTCGTCTGTGGTGCGCGTGGCGATAACATCTTCAACGCCGATGAGTTTGGCGATCTGCCGGACGTAAAAGGCGTAAGAGGCGGTGGCGAGCACGACGCGACGGCCTGCTGCGCGTTCGGCCTCCACGCGTGCCAATGCGCGGGCGAGACAATTGCGGCTGAGCGTGTGGCCGGCAAATCCGGCTGAAATCCGGTCGAGCTTGGCCGCATCAATGTCCCCGCCCAGCATCAGCGAGAGGTTGATCTCTTTCAGCCGCGCACGGCTGACGAGCCTGAGCATGAACCCCAATGAGGTGAGCAGAACAAGTGGGGCAAACACGACCCTCAACGGTGCATAGCGTGGCACGGCATAGATCAGGAACGGACCGAACGTCGCTGCACGGGTGATCGTTTTGTCCATGTCGAAAATAGAAAGGGCCGTCATCAACTTACCTTAAGCGCAATCCGGCTTGCCGATCCAGCGCTTATGCACCAAACATGGCGCTGATGGCGAGCAAGGCAGAATTCACTGAAGATCAGGGGGCTAAAGGCACCGCGCTGCGCGTGACGGGTCGGCTTACGCTGTCGAATCTTGGGGACCTGCCGCAACGCCTCGACGCCTTTGATGGCCCCATCGGTCAGATCGACATTTCTGCGGTGGAGCGGGTCGATACGGTCGGTGCGTGGATCCTCCATCAGTTTTCCGGGCGCACCGGCGCGCAGATTGTCGGTGCCAGCGACGAAGCAAAACGGCTGGTGGCGTTGGTCAGCCAGGCCGATGCGGACGTCCGCGTCCGGCCGGAACCCGTCAATCCTGTGGTCCGCGTTGTCACTGAAGTCGGCGATGCGACGATGATCGCGCTGCGGACCCTATTGGGCCTTGTTGCATTTTTCGGGGCCATCCTGATTGCGAGCTGGGACATCATCCGCAACCCGCGCCGTCTGCGTATCAATGCCATCGTCCACCGGTTTGAACTGGTCGGCGTGAAGGCGTTGGGCATCATCGGCCTGATGAGCTTCCTCATCGGGATTGTAATCGCGCAACAGGGCGCGGTCCAGCTTCAGCAATTCGGGGCCGAGGCGCTGACCGTCAACCTTGTCGGGCGGATCACCACCCGTGAACTTGGTGTGTTGATGACAGCGATCATGGTGGCCGGGCGTTCCGGCTCTGCCTTTGCCGCGCAAATCGGGACGATGAAGCTGACGGAAGAAATCGATGCAATGCGCACCATCGGTGTCTCGCCCATTGAGGCGCTCGTCATTCCGCGCATGATGGCGGCGGTCATCATGATGCCACTGCTGGGCTTTTACGCGACTTTGGTGTCGATCTTTGGCGGCGGGCTGTTCTGCTGGGTGTCGCTTGAGATTCCGCCGATCACTTTTGTCCAGCGGCTGCAGGAAGTCATTCCCCTCACCGATCTGTGGGTCGGGCTGATCAAGGCGCCTGTCTTTGGCGCGATCATTGCCCTGTCCGGCTGCTTTCAGGGGATGCAGGTGGAAGGCAATGCCGAGGAAGTCGGCCTGCGCACGACGTCGGCTGTTGTGCAGGCGATCTTCCTCGTCATCGTGCTCGATGCGTTCTTCGCGGTCTTCTTCTCGCAGATCGGGTGGATCTGATGGACCTGAACGCCCCCATCGCCATCAAGGTGCGCGGCATCTGCAATCACTTTGGGGATCAGGTGATCCATGACGGGGTGGATCTTGATGTCCGCAACGGAGAGATATTGGGCGTCGTCGGCGGATCGGGCACCGGTAAATCGGTCCTCATGCGGACGATCATTGGACTGCAAAGGCCGAGCGCGGGGGAGATTGAGATCTTCGGCGAGCCAATGACCGATGAGGAAAATGAGGCGCAACTTGACCTCCGACGGCGCTGGGGCGTCATGTTTCAGGGTGGCGCGCTCTTCTCCACCCTAACGGTCGCGGAAAATGTGCAGGTGCCCTTGCGCGAATTCTACCCCAATCTTGGCCAGAAGCTGCTCGACGAGATTGCGGCCTATAAGGTTGTGATGGCGGGTCTGCCGGCCAATGCCGCCGCCAAATATCCGTCGGAACTTTCAGGCGGCATGCGCAAACGCGCCGGTCTGGCGCGGGCCCTCGCGCTCGACCCACGGCTGCTTTTTCTGGATGAGCCGACCGCTGGACTGGACCCGATTTCGGCCGCAGGGTTTGATGCGCTGACCAAAGATCTGTCCAAATCACTTGGGCTGACGGTGTTCCTGATCACGCATGATCTGGATACGCTGCATGCGACGTGTGACCGGGTGGCGGTGCTCGCCGACCATAAGGTGGTCGCTGTTGGGACAATTCCCGAGCTTTTAGCGACGGACCATCCGTGGATTCAGGCCTATTTCAACGGACCGCGTGGACGTGCCGCGCAGTCTGCGGTTGATCGGCACATGGCAAAGGGGGCATGAGGGCCTGATGGAAACACGATCCAACCATCTTCTCGTCGGCAGTATCGTTCTCGGCCTGTTGGCGGCGCTTGTCGCATTCGCCATGTGGATCGCCGGACTGTCCGGTTCCAACGCGAAGGAATATGACATTTTCTTCCGCCAATCGGTGGACGGTCTGGCCAAGGGGGGCAGCGTCAGCTTTTCGGGCGTCCCATCGGGGCAGATCACCGCCATCGAACTTTGGAAGAATGATCCGCAGTTCGTGCGTGTCCGCGTGGCGCTGAAGGCCGACACGCCTGTGCTGCAAGGCACGACCGCGACCATCCAAGGCAGCTTCACCGGCCCGTCCACTGTTGTGCTTGATGGCGCCATTCGCGGCACCCCGCCGCTGACGGAACCTGGGCCCGGCCCGGGGCGTGTGCCCGTGATCCCGACCAAGGCAGGCGGGCTTGGCGCCCTGCTCAACAATGCGCCGCAATTGCTTGAAAGGCTGTCGACGCTGACCGAGCGGTTGACTGAATTGCTGTCTGACCAAAACCAGAAGTCGTTCACCAACATCCTTGCCAATACGGACAAGCTGACCGGGCATCTGGCCCGCGGCGGGCCGGATATTGAAGCCAGCATCAAGGAAGCGCGGATCGCCATCAAGGAAGCCGGGATCGCCGCCAAGCAGTTGGGCGAGGTCGCCGGGACGACCAATGGCTTGCTGAATGATGAAGGCCGCCCGCTCATTACGGATCTTCGCAAAACGATCCGGACGGCAGATAAGAGCATGACGGCGCTCGATGCCGCGCTTGCGGAAGCGCGGCCGGGCATCAAGACCTTCTCGACGCAGACCTTGCCGGAAATCGGCCAGCTGGTGCGCGATTTGCAGACCATGTCGGAGACGCTCAGTTCCGTCGCCAACAAAATTGATCAACAAGGTGCAGGCGCTTTGATCGGCGGGCCCAGCCTGCCTGAATATAAGGGGGATAAGGACGGCAAATGAAGCGCACGACCCTGATCTTTGGCGCGGCCATTCTGCTTGGTGGATGCAGCCTCGGCCTGACCGGCAAAGCGCCGAAATTTCTTCTGACGCTCACATCCACGTCCAGTCCGGCAGCCAATGAGGGCGTGCTGGTGCAGGCGGGGGACAGCCTCACCGTTTCGGTGCCGCTGGCGCCCCAGTCGATCGCGACGACGCGCCTGCCAGTGGCGCAGGGGCAGACGGCGATTGCCTTCATCAAGGATGCGATCTGGGTGGAGCCACCGCCACGCCTCTTCCAGCGCCTGTTGTCAGAAACAATCCGCGCGAAGACCGGGCGGACGGTGGTTGACCCGCGCCAGTTCAACTTGGCGTCGGGCGCCACCTTGTCGGGCCAGCTTCTCCGTTTTGATATTGAGGAAAAGGGCGCGCGCGCTGTCGTTGTTTATGATGCGACAATTTCCGGTGAGAAGGACCGGCCTGTGCGCACCCGCCGGTTTGAGGCGCGCGTCCCGGCTGGTACCATTGATGCGCGCAGCGCAGGCGATGCACTCAACCGTGCGGCCAATGAGGTCGCGGCCCAAGTGGCGGACTGGCTGAAAGCCTGATCCCAACAAAAAAGGGGGGCGGGAAGCTGATGTGCTTCCCGCCCCCTTTTTGCGTCCAGCGTGGACGGCCCGGGCTTACTTGCCCTTGGCCTCCAGCGCCTTGTCTTCATTCGCCCGCCGGATCACGTACTGGCGGATGTTTTCGATCTGCTCGGCAGAATATTCGTCTTTCCAAGCGACCATGCCGTTTTCGGACAGGGCGCCATCGTGGACGACCTTCTGCCACATCTTCGGGTCACCAAGGATGGCCGAGTGGCGCAGATCAGGGTTGAGCCCGCCGGCAATCGCGGCATCGCCGTGGCAGACGCTGCAGCTGTTCTGATAGGGGCTCATGCCTGCATCCGCCTGCGCCTTTGTGCCGGTGAACGGCGGCGGATCAAGAACCTGCTTGGCCTGTGGCGGTGGCGGTGGAAGGGTCGCTTTGCCGCCAATCTTGAAGACGAGCAGGCGGCTGATGTTGCGCACGGAGCCCGACTTGCTGGACAAAATGCCCGGTGCGACATCGTACACGCCGCCCCAACCCACGAGGATGGCGACATATTGCACGCCCTTGACCGAATAGGTCATGGGGGCGGCGATCACGCCGGTCTGCGTTGGGAAGCTCCAGAGCTGCTTGCCTTTATCGGCCGTATAGGCGCGGAATTCGCCGCCGGCTGTGCCTTGGAAGACAAGGTTGCCAGCTGTCGCCAGCGTCCCGCCATTGGATGGGCCGGGATGTTCCACCCGCCAGCGCGGCTTACCGGCAATGGGGTCCCATGCCAGCAGAGAACCTGTGGTGGCAGCAGCTGCTGCCGCACGGATGGCGGGATCAGCGGGCATGCCCATCTGGCCGGTATCGAGACCCAGCTGGAAGCCGACCTTTCCGGGCTTCCAATCCTTGGAGGCAGCGAAATAGGGCTGCGAGATCTCGTTGGCCGGAATGTAGACCAGACCCGTTTTCGGGCTGTACGACATGGGCTGCCAGCTATGTGCACCCAGTGCACCCGGCCAGCCGATATAGGGCTTGCCGGTGATTTCATACCGCGCTTCCGGGTTGACGTTCGGCTTGCCTGTCACCGGATCAAGGCCAGAGGCCCAAGTGATCAGCTTGGCAAAAGGCTTGCCGGAGATGAACTTGCCGGTCTTCGCGTCCAGAACGTAGAAGAAGCCGTTCTTCGGCGCGTGCATGATGACGCGCGTGACCTTGCCGTTGACCGGCATGTCGGCAGCGATGATCTGCTGGTTGGAATCATAGTCCCAGCGGTCTTCCGGTGTTTCCTGGAAGTGCCAGACATATTCGCCGGTGTCTGCGTTCACAGCAACAATGGAGGCCGTGTACAGGCTGTCGCCACCCTTGCCGCCACGGGCATTGGGGTTCCACGGCTCGGCATTGGCTGTACCGAAATAGATGAGGTTGGTCGTGGGATCATAAGTGATCGAATCCCAAACCGTGCCGCCACCGCCATTCTTCCAGGCGTCCGGCGCCCAGGTCTTGGCCGCCGCTTCCAGATGCTTGCCTTCAAACGGCTTCGAGGGATCACCGGGGACTGTGTAGAAGCGCCAGGCTTCTTCACCGCTTTCCGCGTCATAGGCCGCAAGATAGCCGCGCGTGATGTACTCGGCACCGGCAGAACCGATGAGGACCTTGCCCTTCACGATGCGCGGCGCGCCAGTGATGGCCATGTTCGAGCCTTGCGGGATCGTCATCTTGTCCCACATCACCTTGCCGGTGTCAGCGTTGAGGGCGACCAGTCGGCCATCAAGCGTGCCGACATAGACGCGGCCCTTATAGACGGCGACGCCGCGATTGACGGCATCGCAGCACACATCAACCAGCTTGGCGCGCGGCACCTTGGGGTCATATTCCCAGAGTTTCTTGCCGGTGGCGGCGTCATAGGCCTTCACCATCGACCATGCGGTGGAGATGTACATGATGCCGTCGACGACGATGGGGGTGGCTTCCTGACCGCGCGCGGTATCCAGATCGGACGACCATTCAAGACCGAGCTGATTGACGTTTTGATCGGTGACCTGCGTCAGCGGTGAAAAGCGCTGTTCGTCCATGGTCCGGCCATAGGACAGCCAGTCAGCGCCATCAGGGCTGCCTTCAACGAGGCGCGCATCATCGACATTGGCGTTTTTGCCGCCCTGTTCGGCGCAACCAGCCAGTGTTGCTGCGATCAGCGCAACGGCTGTTCCAAAAACAAGTGAACGAGATTTCATTTGGAAACTACCCCTCCAACCTGTGCCGATGTTTCGGCAGCGTGCATCTAATAACGCGGGAGTCTGAGACTCTCTACTGGCGTCCTTGCCAGTGACTGCGCACGGATGCGAGGGGAAAATGCTTGGGACAGAGAAACTTCCCTGCCCCGTTTCACTCAGTAATCGACACCGGCCGCGATGGCTTCCAGCTTGCGCAGCCGCTCACGCAGATCGGCGATTTCAATGCGGCTTGTTGTGTTGGGCATGCTGGCGTCATGTCCGCGGTGCGTGTCGATCTCGCAACGCTTCAACTCGACCCATTTGGTGAATGCGGCGAGGCCGACGAAGGAGGCAAGGGCCAGTCCGGCAAGGCCGGTCAGGGCAAGAATAAGCGTGGAGGCGTCAGTCATGTCGGTTCTCCCTGAAAATCCGCCGCGTTCAACGCAGCTTTTCAATTTCGCGATCAAGGGCGACCGCGCTGTTGGTATCGGTGGCGAGGCGTTCCAGCACCGCGATGCGTTCCTTCAACTGCTTGATCTCGTCGCGCAGATGGCGGTTCTCCCCGTCATTGGGAGCGGCAACGGAATTGCTCTGACGGTCCTTGAGGGGGCCGTGCTTCGCGCGGAATACCCTGCCGACGGTCACAATTGCGACGATCAGGACAACCATTTCAAACGGGTTCATATCGGGTCTCCCTTTAGGCGATGATTGTTTTTGGTTTAGTTGACGGGGCTATCGCGAAGCTGTTCGATCTCATCGGACAGGGCGACGCCCTTATCGGTGATGATCCGTTCCAGCACGCGGACCCGTTGTTCCAGTCGCTCGACATGCGCTGCATATTGCGCGGCCTTTTCGGCGGTCATGCTTGTTTGCACCTGCAACTGCTTTTCCTTGAGCTCCACCATCCGGGTCACGGTCCGCGATCCAATGGCAATGATGGGGATCAGGAGCGCCAGGATCGGAATGAAAGCAAAAAGGCCGTCCATTAGTTTAATCCTTCTCAGTTCGCTTTGCCGCGGAGCTGTTCGATCTCGCGGTTGAGGGCATGGGCTTCATCGGTCACGATCCGTTCGACATTGGCGAGGCGGTCTTTGACGGAGCCAAGCTCAGCGCGGAGCTGGGCATTTTCCTGACTCAAGAGCTTGATGCGTTCCAGCTCCTCCGTCGTCTGGCGGGGATAGATGGCCTTGCCCCAGCTGTTTTCGAGCGGATAGCCGTTCTTGATCCGCAGCCATGTGGTGAAGATCCAGCCAACGACCCCGAGAAAGCCGATGCTGATCGCCATAAGAGCGATGTAGGGAATGAAGGGAGCGAGTTCGGTTTCGATCATGATCTCGGTGTCCTTATTTCAGGCGTTCGATTTCAGCGGTCAGGCGGGAGGGCGCTTCGGTGGCGATGCGCTCCAGAACCGCGATCCGCTCCTCCAGCCGGCTGACCTGTCCGGTCAGACGGTCATTCTCTGAAGAGAGGAGAGCAATCTTCCGCGCGGCATCCGGGTCAGACTTTGTGACGGTGCCGCCCCATTCGCCTTCCACCGGATAGCCATGTCGGGCGCGGATCCAGCTGGTGGCAACCCAGCCGAAGTAGCTGAGGGCGATGAGTGCTATGACGAACTCCATCTCGTGTCTCCTCTTAGAGTCTATTCGGCTTACTTCAGGTTGTCGATTTCGTCGGCAAGGCGGCTGTTGCGGCTGGTATAGTGCGTTTCAGCAGCAGCCATGCGGCGGTCAATGTCGCGCAGCTTGGAACGGACATCGCGGGTCGTGCGGGCCGGAGACTGACGGACACCCTGCCAGAAATCGGACTCTTCCTTGTTTTCGTAAAGGCCGTAGGGCTTGTTGTCGGCCATCCATGCCGTCACCCAATAAGCGATCAGCGTCCAAGGGAAGCCTCCGAGCAGGGTGAAAATGACCGTGCCGACGCGAACCCAGGTGATGTCGATGCCGGTGTAATCGGCAATCCCGGCGCAGACGCCCAGCCATTTGGCGTTCTGTTTGTCGAGGTAGAATTTGGTGCGGCTTGCAGACATGATTTTTACTCCTGTGGCGTTTCTTGGGCGGCGCTCTTAGGCGCCCTTCTTCCAGTTGGGATCGTCGGCGGCGATGATGCGTTCGATCGTCGTCATCCGGTCTTCGAGGCGGCGGGCGAGATCGTAGAGCTCATCGAGCAGATTTTCGTCTTCGCGGGTCAGGGTCGCGGCGGTCCGCCAACGGGTTAGGTAATGGAGGACCAGCCAGGGCAGCCCGATGAACAATATGCCGACGACGAGCGGGGCGACGAGGATGTCTTCCATCGGATCAACCCTTCTTCACGGCAGCCTTTAGGGCTTCCAATTCGGCGTCGACCTTTTCGTTCGACTTCAGCTCGGCGATTTCCTCTTCGAGCGACTTGGGGGCGGCACCCAGGCCAAGCGCATCGGCACGACCTTCGGCGAGATCAACGCGGCGGTCGAGCATGTCGAAGCGCGCAAAGGCTTCATCGACGCGGGTGCCGGCATAGGCTTCCCGCACGCGGATGCGGTTATTGGCCGCTTCCAAGCGCGTGGTGATCGTGTTCTGGCGGGCGCGGGCCTCGCGCAGCTTGGCCTGCAGCTTGGAAATGTCTTCCTCATTGGCGCGCAGCGCATCATCAAGGACGGCGATTTCGCTCGTCAGCTGTTCGCCCATATCGGCGGCCTTCTGGCGTTCGACGAGCGCGGCCTTGGCGAGGTCTTCACGGTCCTTGGAGAGCGCGAGTTCGGCCTTTTCCTTCCAGCTGTCCTGAAGGGTTTCAAGCTTCGCGATGTGGCGACGCAGTTCCTTCTGGTCGGCAATGGTGCGGGCGGCAGAGGCGCGGACCTCGATCAGCGTTTCTTCCATTTCCATGATGATCATGCGGATCATCTTGGCGGGGTCTTCGGCCTTGTCGAGAAGGTCGGTGACATTGGCGGCGATGATGTCGCGGGTGCGCGAGAAGATGCCCATCTGTTGAAACTCCTGAATGTGTGACGCGGTGGTTACTGGTGAAAGGGGGCCGGGGAAGGTTTGGGGGATGGTCACCTTCCCCGGCGGGGTCTCCGGCCGGGGGGAGCGGCCGGTAGGGGGGTTATGCGAGCGGATAGGCCGACTGGGTCTGGACCGTCGCCGCATTCGCCTGGCCGATGGGACCTGCGGCGAAGAAGAGGCTGCTGGTGCTCACGAGGATCGTTGCGACGATGGCGAGAACCGAGTTGCGGAAATCGAAAGAAGTGTAGCGTGTCATGTTAGGTCTCCCTGAACTTTGGCGTTGAATGTTGGGCCGCATGTTTGCGGTATGCCTAGAGAACAGCATGGACCGTGCCAGTTTGCGAAGACGGCGCATTTCCGCCATTTTGAAACCAAAGTGGCATGATTTTTCGCATGAACTATTGCTGAATGTTAGGAAAAAATGCTAAGGTTTGGCAATGGAGCGCGACAATCAATTCATCGGGCAATCGCTCGCCTTTCTCGATAGCGTCGAACGCGTCAGCCGCGCGGCCCATCTCAACCGACCGGTGCTCGTCATTGGTGAACGCGGGACGGGCAAGGAACTGGTGGCCGAACGTCTCCACCGCCTCAGCACGCGCTGGGACGGGCCGTTCGTCGCCATGAACTGCGCGGCGCTCACCGAAACCCTCATTGAGGCGGAACTGTTCGGCCATGAAGCGGGCGCCTTCACCGGCGCCACCCGCGCGCGGACGGGGCGCTTTGAAGAGGCGGATGGCGGCACGTTGTTTCTCGATGAGCTCGGAACGCTGTCGGCGGGCGCGCAGGAACGGCTGCTGCGCGCGGTTGAATATGGCGAGATTACCCGCATCGGCGCGAACAAGCCGGTGCGCGTTGATGTGCGCATTGTCGCGGCCACCAATGAACATCTGCCCGCCATGGTCGATAAGGGCCGGTTCCGCGCCGACCTTCTCGACCGGCTGTCGTTTGATGTGATTACCTTGCCGCCGCTCCGCGCGCGGGACGGGGACATCGCCCAATTGGCCGACTTTTTCGGGCGGCGCATGGCGGCGGAACTGGATTGGCCACGCTGGCCGGGCTTTGATACCGAGGCGATGGCGGAGATGGAAGCTTATCCCTGGCCGGGCAACATCCGTGAACTGCGCAATGTATCCGAACGCGCGGTCTATCGCTGGGACGACACCAGCCTGCCGGTCGGCAACATCGTCTTCGATCCGTTCGTATCGCCCTGGCAGCCGGTGACGGGGCAGGGGCTGGCAGCGTCAGCGCCTGCAGACCTGACCGCGAAAGATCCCGCCCCCGTGGTGCCGCACAGCAAGCCCGAAGATTTTCGCGCCGCGGTCCAGGCTTATGAACGGTCTTTGCTGGAAGAGGCCCTGCGTCGGCACCGGCACAACCAGCGCGCAACGGCCAAGGCGCTTGGGCTGACCTATGATCAGCTAAGGCATTGCCTGAAAAAACACGGGTTGCTGGAGGCGGCTGCGTAACCCCAGCCGTCATGCTGAACTTGTTTCAGCATCCATGAACACAGGCGATGACGGACGCGCATCCATATCCAGGAACTGCGATGCCAATGGATCCTGAAACAAGTTCAGGATGACGGTTTGGAGCTTTCTTCCACCGTCGCACTGTGCCGCAGGATCATCGGCACATTGAGCCCGCCGAACAGCAGGGTAAGCGGCAAGGCACCCCACAGCTTATAGCCGAGCCAGAAGCCCGTTGAGCTGTTGCGCCAGACGATTTCATTGAGGATCGCCATGCCGATGAAGAACCAGGCAAAGTTGCGCGTCAGCAAATGCCAGCCGCGCTGGCTGAGTTCAGGATAGGCATGCGCCATCACCAGTTCGAGCGTCGGTTTCTTGGTCAGCGTGCCGAAGAACAGGATGCCCGCGACCATGACATAATAGAGCGTCGGCTTCATCTTGATGAAGGTTTCATCGTGCAGCCAGATGGTGAGGCCGCCGAAGAACAGCACCATGACGCCTGAGAACATCAGCAGTACCGAGACTTTGCCATGCTTCAGCTTGGACCAGATAATGGCAGCAAGCGTCGCGGCCATGAAGGCGCCTGTGGCCACCCAAACGCCTGCTGCCCAATAGGTGAGCAGGAACACGCCGAGCGGCCCCAGATCAACGAGCAGATTGGGCGCGGGCTGTGCGGGTGCCTTGGTGGTCTGCGGCTCTTGCGTCATGCCTTGTCTGCTCCGGCGATGATGTTGGCGACTTCGTCTGCGTCAAACGGGCGAAGATCACCGATCGTCTCCCCAACGCCGATGGCGTGGATGGGCAGGCCGAATTTTTCGGCTGCCGCGACCAGAACGCCGCCGCGCGCGGTGCCGTCCAGCTTGGTCATGACGAGGCCGGTGACGCCCGCGACTTCTTTAAAGATTTCGATCTGCGACAGCGCATTCTGCCCCGTTGTCGCATCAAGGACGAGGACAACGTCATGCGGCGACGCCGGATTGATCCGCCCAAGCACACGGCGGATCTTCGCCAGTTCGTCCATCAGCTCACGCTTGTTCTGGAGGCGGCCGGCGGTGTCGACGATGAGCACGTCGATGCCTGTCTCCGTCGCTTGCTTGACCGCGTCGAACACAATCCCTGCCGCATCGCCTCCTTCGGCGCCCGACACGATGGGCACGCCCAAGCGCTCGGCCCAGACTTTCAACTGGCCGATGGCAGCCGCGCGGAAGGTGTCGCCTGCCGCCAGCATGACGCCGTAATCCTGCTCGAGGAACAAATGGGCCAGCTTGGCGATGGTCGTTGTTTTGCCGGAGCCGTTCACGCCGATGACGAGGATGACCTGCGGGCGCGGGAAGGCGATGATGTCGAGCGGCTTGGCCACAGGTGCCAACACATCGCGGATCTCACTCGCCAGCACTTCGCGGACACCCGCTTCGTCGATGCCACGCTCATAGCGGCTGTCGGCCAGCCGGTTGCGGATGCGGTGCGCGGTGGCGGGGCCAAGATCAGAGACGATCAACGCCTCTTCAATCTCGTCGAGCGTTTCCGCGTCCAGCTTGGACTTGGTGACAAGGCCGGTCAGATTCTCGGTCAGCCGTTCCGACGTGCGCTTGAAGCCGCCGAGCAGCTTCTTATGCCAGGGCGTGTTTTCCTCGTCGCTCATGCAGGAATGCCGGTCAGCTTGGCGCCGTCGCTCGCGGTGATGGTCAGGGTCATGATGCGGCCCTTTAAGGCATCGGGCGCAAAGCGGAAATCCTCTGTTGCGGGAATTTCAACAGACGCATGATTTTCGGCATGGCCGGTGCGCCCGTCGCGTTCGATGAGGACGCGTCTTTCTGTGCCAATCATGCTCTCCAGCCAGTGCGCTTTGCGGCCCTGTGCTGCGGTGCGCAGGCGATCCGCGCGGGCTTTGATCGTCGCCCTGTCCAACTGCGGCATCCGCGCCGCCGCGGTGCCGGGGCGCGGGCTGTAGGGGAAGATGTGGCCGAACACGATGTCGCAATCCTCCAGCAGCGCGAGACTATTGGCGAACATGTCCTCCTCTTCTGTCGGGAAGCCTGCGATGATGTCGGCCCCGATGGCGATGTCGGGGCGCTTGGCCTTCAACCGCTCGACCAGCCGGACGGCATCAGCGCGCAAATGCCGGCGCTTCATGCGCTTCAAGATCATGTCATCGCCGGATTGGAGCGAGAGGTGGACGTGCGGCATGATCCGGTCCTCCCCTGTGATGAGGTCAAACAACCGGTCGTCAATCTCGATGGAATCGAGCGAGGAGAGCCGCAGCCGTTCCAGCGCGGGCACGTGCGTCAGGATGCGTTCCACCAGCAGGCCGAGCGTGGGGCTGCCCGGGAGGTCTGGCCCATAGCTGGTGAGGTCAACGCCCGTCAGGATGACTTCTTTCTGCCCGGCCTCAACGCGCGCTTTGATCGCATCGATGATGGCGCCTGCGGGGATGGAGCGGCTTGGCCCGCGCGCCAGAGTTGTGACGCAGAAAGTGCAATCATGGTCACACCCATTCTGCACCTCAACAAAGGCGCGGGCATGGTCGGCGCCGGAGATGGCGGGGGCCTCAAGTCCGTTCGTATCGAGCGAAGTCGAGACACGTCCCTCGACTGCGCTCGGGACGAACGGATAATAGGATCGCAACTCGCGCTTGGCCGCATTCCCAACCACGGCATCCACCTCGGCCATAGCGGCAAGTTCCGCTCCGATGGTTTCCGCCGCACAACCGGTGACAACAATCCGCGCCTCGGGGCGCTCGCGCTTTGTGCGGCGGATGGCCTGACGCACCTGTCGCTCCGCCTCTGCCGTCACAGCACAGCTGTTGAAGATGACGAGATTGTCCTGATCGGCCGCGGCCGCCCGGATCGCTTCGCCTTCGGCAATGTTGAGGCGGCAGCCGAAATTGACCACCTCCGCGCCACTCATCCGAAGCGGCTCCAGTCCGTCTCGCCGGTGTAGACGAGGGTGGCGGGTCCCGTCATGCAGATGCGTTCCCCCGGTGCCCATGCGATGGTCAGGTCGCCACCGGGCAGCGACACCTTGACGGGAGAGGCCACAAGACCCGCACGGATGGCGGCCACCGCTGTCGCGCAGGCGCCGGTCCCGCAGGCCAGCGTCAGGCCTGCGCCGCGTTCCCAGACGCGCAGCTTCAAATGATCCTTGCCGGCAAGGCTCGCGACATTGACGTTGATGCGTTCAGGGAAAATCGGATCGGTTTCGATGACGGGGCCGAGCCGGGCGAGATCCACGGCATCGCAATCGGGCACGAAAAAGATGACATGCGGATTGCCGACATTGACGGCAGCCGGATGCTCAAGCTCTTCCCAGCTGACCGGCATGTCGCGTGTGTCCATGGCGTAAGCGAGCGGGATGATGTCCCAGTCAAAACGCGGCTCTTCTAAGTCGACGCGCGCTGAATCGCCCTGCGCTTCCAGCGCAATGGTGCCGCCCAGCGTCTCCAGAGTCGTCTTGCCGCCGAGGAGGAGTGCGACCGCGCGAAACGCATTGCCGCAGGCGCCCACTTCGCTGCCGTCGTGATTGAAAATCCGCATCCGCGCGTCTGCGCTGTCAGAGGGGCCAAGCAGAATGAGCTGGTCACAGCCGATGCCAGTGCGTCGGTCCGCAATGGCGCGTGCGCGCGCTTCGCTCATCGCGACGGCGTTTTCACGCGCGTCGATCACGACGAAGTCGTTGCCCAATCCGTGCATCTTGTAAAAGCGGTCGCCCATGCGCGGCCCTTTAAGCCCGCACGAGCGATGAGTCCAACAGTGTCAGGCAGCAACCTCAGGCGAGGCGGCGGACTTCCTCATCGAAATCGGGGAGAAGCCCTTCGGCGGGCTGAGGGGTTACAGTGCTCTGGCGTGCCGCCGGAAGCAGGTTGCGTTCCGCGAGCAGTTCAAGGACCGCGGTGATTGGCAGCGGCCGACCATAGAGCCAGCCCTGACCCTTATGGACGCCCAGCTGACGCAGGCGTTCTTCGATTTCGCCAACTTCAATGCCTTCCGCCGTGACGGGCATGGACAGGTTATCGCCCAGACGCGCAATCGCGTTCACGATGGCCGCGCTTTCCGGGTTCTCGATAAGCGAGGTCACGAAGCTCTTATCGATCTTAATGCGATCAAATGGCAGGGCGCGAAGGTGGGCGAGCGAGCTGTAACCGGTTCCGAAATCATCAAGGGCAATTTTGATGCCCTGATTCTTAAGGCTGCCGACGATTGACTGCGCCAGCGACAGATTGTCGAACAGCGACGTTTCTGTGATTTCGATTTCCAGGCGGTTGGCCGGAAAGCTCGTTTCCACAAGCAGCTTCACGATCTTCTGGGCAAGCCAGGGGTCGCGCAGCTGAGTCGGTGAGATATTCACCGAAATGATGAGCGATGGATCCCAGTCCCGCGCCTCCGTCAGCGCCTTGCGGATGACGGAGAAGGAGAGGTCGGCGATCATGCCGGTTTCCTCGGCAATCGGAATGAACCGGTCAGGCGCGATGATGCCCATCGTCGGGTGGTTCCAGCGCGCGAGAACCTCAAAGCCCTGCAGGCGGCCCGTCGTCAGGTCGATCTGCTGTTCAAAATAGGGTTCAAACTCGCCCGCCGGGATGGCGCGGCGCATGGAGACTTCCAACTCGGTACGCGCCTGCAGCTCGCGCTCCATCGACGCGTCGAACCAGGAAAAGCGGTTCCGGCCCTGATGCTTGGCGGCATACATGGCGATGTCGGCGCGACGCATGAGCGAATCGACCGTATCGCAATCCGGCGCCGAATGGGCGAGGCCGAGCGAGATGCTGGTGTGGATGAAAGTGCCATCGGCGCTGAGCGGCTGGCCAAGGCGCGACACCATGGCTTCGGCAATGCGGTCCACAACTTCCGGGTTGGCGACGTCGAATACGAAGGCAACGGCAAATTCATCGCCGCCCAGCCTTGCGGCAAGCGCATTGGGGGGCATCAGCTTGGTGATTTCGGCGGCAACTGCGCGCAGCAGACCGTCACCCACCGCGTGGCCGTGAATGTCGTTGACGTTTTTGAAGTGGTCAAGATCCAGCATCAGCATGGCAAGCTGCTTGCCGCGCTTGCCGGCCCGCGCCAGCATTTCGGAGCCTTGTTCCGCCAGGGAACGGCGGTTGTGAAAGCCGGTGAGGGGGTCGCGCATGGCAAGGACCTGAGCCCGCTCTTCGGCAGCGGTGCGCTCTTCGACTTGCTTTTGGAGGTCAATATAGCGGCGCCAGCCAAACAGGATCAGCGCAATGTTGAGCAAAAGGGCGACGACGAGCACATTGTCTGTCTGGCCATGATGGCCAAGCAGCCTCTGCACCGCGCTGATCATGGCGCTTGACCCGGTTCCTGCAAACAGGACGATGGCCGCCACCATGATTCCACCCATTACGATATCGCGGCCTGCGGCCTGCGCGATCGAATTGGACGCGGACTTTTCTCTTTGAATGACTTCAGACACCGAGCTTATGCCCCCTTGCACATGCCGCTTCAGCATCTGGGTATGCGGACAAAGCGTGAAGATCGTGTTAAGTCGGCTTTGGACCTAGGGTTCGCGGGCGGCCAACCGGCCAGTTGCATTGACGGGCGCGGGGGAATCGGTTAGAGGCCCGCCTGCTTTCCAATCTGAAAAGCAAGAAATTGGCCGCCCAAGGGCGTACGCTGGCCGACGAGTTTTCGTCCGCCGGCGTGTTCTGTTTGGGCATTTTGAAGGAACGAACGCATGTTCGAAAGTTTGAGCGAAAGGCTTGGCGGTGTCTTTGACCGGCTGCGTGGCCGTGGTGCGCTCAACGAAGCGGATGTGCGTGAGGCGATGCGCGAAGTGCGCGTCGCGCTGCTTGAGGCAGACGTTGCTTTGCCGGTTGTTCGGACCTTCATTGACAAGGTGACCGAACAGGCTGTCGGCCAGTCGGTCCTGAAATCGATCACGCCGGGTCAGCAGGTCGTCAAAATCGTCAATGACGCGCTCGTGGACATGCTCGGCAGCGAAGCGAGTGATCTTGAACTGGCCGTGACGCCGCCTGCCATCATCATGATGGTGGGTCTGCAAGGCTCCGGTAAAACAACAACGACCGCAAAGATCGCCAAGCGCCTGACGGAAAAGGACCGCAAGAAGGTCCTGATGGCGTCGCTCGACGTCAACCGTCCAGCAGCGCAGGAACAGCTCGCCATTCTGGGCGAACAGACCGGCGTTTCGACCTTGCCCATCGTGGCGGGCCAGCAGCCGGTTGATATCGCCAAGCGCGCCATGCAGGCGGCAAAGCTTCAGGGCTTCGACGTCCTCATCCTTGATACTGCCGGCCGACTCCATGTCGACGCCCAGTTGATGGCCGAAATGAAGGCCGTCGCCGATGTGGCGACCCCGGCGGAAACTCTGCTCGTCGTCGACAGCCTGACCGGGCAGGACGCGGTCAACGTTGCGAAGAACTTCTCGGAACAGGTGCCGCTGACGGGCGTCATCCTGACCCGTATGGACGGCGATGCACGCGGGGGCGCCGCGCTCTCCATGCGCGCTGTGACGGGCAAGCCGATTAAGTTTGTCGGCACCGGCGAAAAGCTGGATGGGCTGGACGTCTTCCACCCCGGCCGCGTTGCCGGACGCATCCTCGGCATGGGCGACGTTGTCAGCCTTGTTGAGCGTGCCGCCGAAACCATCCAGCAGGACGAAGCCGAAGCGCTCGCCGCGAAGATGGCCAAGGGCCAGTTCGACATGAACGATCTGCGCGCCCAGTTGCAGCAGATGCAGCGCATGGGCGGGCTTGGCGCGCTGGCGGGCATGCTTCCGGGCATGAAGAAGCTGCAAGGCGCGGCATCGGGCATGGATGATCGCATCCTTGTCCGGATGGATGCGATCATTTCGTCGATGACGAAAAAGGAACGCACCAAGCCGGAGCTGCTGCAGGCCAAGCGCAAGATCCGCATCGCCAACGGGTCGGGCACCACGGTGCAGGAAGTGAACAAGCTTCTGAAAATGCATCAGGAAATGTCCACGGCGATGAAGAAGATCCGCAAGATGGGCGGCATCAAAGGCCTCGGCGCGCTGTTCGGTAAGGGCGGCGGCGGCTTGGGCGGATTGCTCGGCGGCGGCGGTTTGCCGGGGATGCCGGGCGCGGGTTCGGCAGGGGGCGGAATGCCCAATTTGCCGCCGGGTTTCGAGAATTTGTTGAAGAAGAAATGACGGCCCTAGGGCCACAGTTTTAAAGTTTAGATTGGAAGGAAAATATCATGGCAGTTTCAATTCGTTTGTCGCGTGGCGGTTCCAAGAAGCGTCCTTATTATCGTATCGTTGTGGCCGATGCCCGCGCCCCGCGTGACGGCGCCTTCATTGAAAAGGTTGGCACCTACAACCCGATGCTCGCCAAGGACGATGCCAACCGCATCGTGCTGAATGCCGATCGTCTGAAGCACTGGATTTCGGTTGGCGCGCAGCCGACCGATCGTGTTGCCCGTTTCCTCGATGCTGCCGGTATCAAGGAACGCGCAGCGCGCCTGAACCCCAAGAAGGCAGAACCGGGCGAAAAGGCCAAGGAACGCGCTGAAGAGCGTGCCCAGAAGATCATCGACGCAGAAGAAGCCGCCAAGGCTGAAGCGGAAGCCGCGGCCGCCGCTGCCGCTGCACCGGCTGAAGAAGCACCTGCTGAAGAAGCCGCTGCCGAGGAAGCACCCGCCGCTGAAGAAGCACCCGCTGTTGAAGCGGCTGCCGAAGAAGCGCCTGCTGCTGAAGAGCCCGCTGCAGAAGCACCGGCTGAAGACAAGGCTGAGGGTTAATCCTTGGCTGATCGTCCCGTCACACTTGCCGTCATCATTGGCGCGCATGGCGTGGCGGGCGAAGTCCGCCTCAAGCTGTTCACCGACGGGGTGGGCAGCCTGAAGGCGCACAAGACGTTCAACGGTGGCGCACTGACGATGACGTCGGTGCGCCCCGGAACCAACGGCGCCATTGCGCGCTTTGCCGAAATCACAGATCGCAACACGGTCGAGGCGATGCGCGGCACCGAACTTGCTGTTCCGCGCGATGCGCTCCCGCCGCTTGCGGACGGCGAATATTATCATGCAGACCTGATCGGGCTTCCTTGTGTGACGACCGAGGGCACGGCCGTTGGCACCTGTATCGCGGTTGAGAATTTCGGCGCGTCCGACGTGCTCGAAATTGAACGGCCCGACAAGAAGACCTTCATGGTCCCCATGATCGCGTCGGTCGTCCCCGAATGGTCGGAAGAACGGATAGTCATCGAGACTGCCTTCGCGGAATAGACGCGGGTTCGACATCCCCCACCTTTGCGGTATGTCTTGCGATGTGACCTGCAGACTCTCTCTCATCCTCGCCGCAGCGCTGGCATCGTCCGGCACTGCATACGCCCAAACACTAGAGCCGCTCACGCCAGAGATCGACGTGGTCTTCGGGAAGTTTCAGGCTGAGGCCCATGTACCCGGCATGGTCTATGGCATCGTCAAGGATGGCCAGCTTTCTTATGTGAAAGGTGTCGGCGTGCAGAATCTGGACGCGAAGCGCCCCGTGACGCCCGACACGCTGTTCCGCATCGCTTCTATGACGAAGGCGTTCACCGCGCTCTCAATCCTGTCGCTGCGCGATAAGGGCAAGCTGCGCCTTGATGATCTGGCTGAGGACTATGTGCCGGAAATGAAGGGCTGGACCTACCCGACCAGCGATAGCCCGCGCATCCGCATCCGTGACTTGCTCGCCCATGTTGGCGGGTTTGTGACGGACGATCCTTGGGGCGACCGCCAGCAGGTTTTGTCGCAGGACGATTTCACCAAGATGCTGAAAGCCGGCCTGCCGTTCAGCCGCGTGCCGCAAATGGCGCATGAATATTCCAACTTCGGCTATGCCATTCTCGGGCGGATCATCGCCAAGGCGTCGGGCGTGCCTTACCGGACCTATGTTGAGCGCACGCTGCTCAAGCCGCTGGGGATGACGTCGAGCGGCTTTGAGGTGACGGATGCCCCCAAGGATCGCCGTGCCATCGGTTATCGCTGGGAAAATGAGGCATGGGCTGAAGAGCCGACGATGCGCGATGGCGCCTTCAATGCGATGGGCGGGCTGCAGGTTAGCGCGAATGACTATGCCAAATGGGTCGCCTTCCTGCTGTCCGCCTGGCCGCCGCGCGACGGACCGGAGACTGGACCCGTCAAGCGCGCCACGGTGCGGGAAATGGCACAAGGGTTGAACTTTGTGACCGTCGCGCAGCGCTCCGGCACGAGCGGCCCCACGGCGTGCCGACAGGCGGCGGCCTATGCCATGGGCTGGCGCGTCGCGCAGGATTGTGATCTTGGTCTCACGCTGGCGCATGGCGGCGGCTATCCCGGCTATGGATCGCACGTCATGCTGATGCCGGACTATGGTGTGGGCATTTTTGCGCTCAGCAATCGCACCTATGCCGGGCCGAGTGCGCCGGCTTGGGACAGTGCGGTGATGTTGCACAAAGCGGGCCTGTTGAAGCGGGCGGAGGTGCCCGTGTCGCCTGAGCTGGCCGACTTCTACGCGCGGGCGGGACAAGCCTATGCATCCGGCAACATCTCGCCATTTGATGGCCGCGTCGCGATGAACTTCCCGCTCGACCGCACGGCGGAGAATTGGGCGAAGGTGCTGGCCGAGCTGAAAGCGAAGTCAGGTACCTGCGTGACATCCGCGCCGATCACAGCAACGGGCGCCATGTCCGGCACCTTCAAATGGACGTGCGATAAGGGTGAGGTGCAGGGGCAGGTGCTGCTTGCGCCGACCCATCCGATCACGCTCCAGTCGCTGCGGTTCAGCTTTGTGGCCAAGCCTTGAAGGCGGCCATGCAAATGTATATACACCGCGTATATACAGGAGCCGATCATGGGTAAGGAATATCGCGCCAAAGTCTTCAAGTCAGGCAATTCGCTCGCGCTTCGCTTACCCAAGGATCTGGGCTTGAAGGAAGGGGCGACGATGGTCCTTCGGGAGGAGCAGGTGGGCTTTCACGTCGAACCGGACCAAGCGCCGAAGAAGAAGATAGACGTGAGCGCTTTTTGGGGCAAAGCGCCCGGTCTGAAACTTGCCCCGCGTGAGGATTTCGAGGAGCGGCCGAGTACCATTGCAGCGAGAGAGGCTGCAAAGACGTTGGCGAGAAAGAAGTGATCCGTTATCTGATTGACGCGAATTGCGCCGTCTATGCAATGGACGGTGGCTATCCAACGTTGCGTCAACGATTGGAGGCTTGCACGCCCGGCGAGGTCGCCATTTCGGTTATCAGCTTTGCGGAGGTGGCTTATGGGACCTATGTCGGCAAGCCTCCTTCGCCGAAACTGCTAGAGGCCTTCGTCTCGGCGGTCCCTCTTGCATCCTTCGACGAAGCAGCCGCGCGCGAATATGCGCGTTTGCCGTTCAAGCGTGCCCGGTTCGACCGGCTCCTTGCCGCGCACGCGCTAAGCTTGGGTGTCACGGTGGTGACCAACAATGAATCCGACTTCGCCGATGTGCCGGGGTTGAAGGTTGAGAATTGGACGGTTTGATGAGTGAGAGCCTCGTCTTTCCGGCAATCATTTTGCTGATCTCCGCGACGGCGTTGCTTTCCTGGTTTATTGCGCGTTGGCTAAATGGCAGACTGGCCCGGTTCAAAAGCATCATAATCGCAGGGTTTGTGCCGGTAATCCTTTCCACATTGGCCCTCTATATTTGGCACTTCGTGGAGCGATCGGCGTATCGGGCGAGCGGATCGCAAGAAGGTTTTATGTCACCGCTGCTGTTTCTATTATACGGATTTCCCGACTTCGTGATCATGATTGCTGTTGATCTTGTCGCGGCTGCCTCGGCGAGAAAACCTAAATGACCTTCAAAGCCACTGTCCTCACCCTCTATCCGGAGATGTTCCCCGGCCCGCTTGGCGCGTCCATTGCCGGAAGGGCGAAGGACGAGGGGAAGTGGGCACTCGAGACGGTCCAGATTCGCGACTTTGCGACGGATAAGCACCGCACGGTGGATGACACGCCGGCGGGCGGCGGTGCGGGCATGGTGCTGAAGGCCGATGTGCTCGCACGGGCTTTGGACCATGCTCAGTCTTTGTGCTCCGGCGAAGGCCGGAGCCTAGGGGGCGCGGCACCCATTTCTTTTAGTGGATCGGATGGCCCTGGGCTCCGGCCTTCGCCGGAGCACATACTTGCCACCCCCGTCCCCATTCTCGCCATGACACCACGCGGCAAACCCATCACCCAAGCCCGCATCCGCGAACTCGCCTCAGGACCGGGCGTTGTGATTCTTTGCGGGCGATTCGAAGGGTTTGACGAGCGCCTGTTCGAAGCCCGACCGGAGATTGAGCAGGTGTCGATGGGTGATATCGTGCTTTCCGGGGGGGAAATGGGCGCTTTGATGCTGCTCGATGCTTGCATTCGGCTGCTTCCCGGCGTAATGGGCGCGGCCTTGAGTGGTGATGAAGAGTCGTTTGAGAACGGTCTCCTCGAATACCCTCATTACACCCGACCTGCTGAGTGGGAAGGGCGCACGATCCCTGAAGTGCTGCGATCGGGGGATCATGCGAAGATCGCTGCCTGGCGGAAACAACGGGCAGAGGACGACACACGGTTACGCAGGCCGGACCTTTGGGAGCGTCATATCGACGCTCGGGACCAGCCTGCCTCTGATGCGCGGCGGAAGACTAAAAAGGACAAGTGAGGCAATGAACCTCATTCAAACGATCGAAGCGGAACAGATCGCAAAATTGACCGCAGAAAAGAAAATCCCGGAATTCCGTCCGGGTGACACCCTTCGCGTCGGCGTTCGCGTCGTTGAAGGTGAACGGACCCGCGTCCAGAACTACGAAGGCGTGTGCATCGCGCGTTCGAACAAGGGTATGGGTTCCAACTTCACCGTGCGTAAGATTTCGTTCGGCGAAGGCGTGGAACGTGTTTTCCCGCTCTATTCGCCCAACATCGACAGCATCGAAGTCGTCCGCAAGGGCGCCGTGCGTCGTGCCAAGCTTTACTATCTGCGCGGTCGTCGCGGCAAATCGGCACGTATTGCCGAACGTCGCGATACGCGAATTACAGACGCTGCGAAGAAAACGGCCCCGGAGGCCTGATCCCGCACGTTCGTGTAAAAATCGAACAGCCGAAAGGGCCGGGATCCAAAGCAGGGTTCCGGCCCTTTCTTTTTGACTTGAGAAGACCAGAAGGATTGAAAAATGGGTTATCGTGTCGTCGTCGCAGGGGCCACCGGGAACGTAGGCCGCGAAATGCTGAACATCCTCGCAGAACGCGAATTTCCGATTGATGAAATCGCCGCCGTCGCCTCGTCGCGCTCGCAGGGGGATATCATCGAGTTCGGTGAAACCGGAAAGACGCTGAAGGTCCAGAATATCGAGCATTTCGACTGGTCGGGCTGGGACATGGCGCTGTTTGCCATCGGCTCTGACGCGACAGCCATTTACGCGCCCAAGGCTGCGGCTGCCGGCTGCGTCGTCATCGACAACTCATCGCTCTACCGCATGGATCCGGACGTGCCGCTGATCGTGCCCGAGGTGAACCCCGATGCGATTGACGGCTATAAGAAGAAGAATATCATCGCCAACCCGAACTGCTCCACAGCGCAGCTCGTTGTCGCGCTGAAGCCGCTGCATGATGCCGCCAAGATCACGCGTGTTGTCGTCGCGACCTATCAGTCGGTCTCGGGCGCAGGCAAGCAGGGCATGGACGAGCTGTTTGAACAGTCACGCAACATCTTTGTCGGCGATCCGGCAGAGCCGGTGAAGTTCACCAAGCAGATCGCGTTCAACGTCATCCCGCACATCGACAAGTTCCTCGACGATGGTTCCACCAAGGAAGAGTGGAAGATGGTGGTGGAAACCAAGAAGATCCTCGACCCGAAGATCAAGGTCATCGCGACGTGCGTGCGCGTGCCCGTGTTCGTTGGGCATTCCGAAGCCGTGAACATTGAGTTTGAGAATGAGATTTCGGCCAAGCAGGCGCAGTCCATCCTGCGTGAAGCGCCGGGCGTCATGCTCATCGATAAGCGCGAAGACGGCGGGTATGTAACCCCGGTTGAATGCGTGGGCGACTATGCGACTTTCGTGTCGCGCGTGCGCGAAGACTCGACCGTCGACAATGGTTTGGCGCTCTGGTGCGTGTCCGACAATCTGCGCAAGGGCGCCGCGCTCAACGCCGTCCAGATTGCCGAGCTGCTCGGCCGTCGGCACCTGAAGAAGGCGTAAACCGGATCGCAACGGGGCGGTGCTACGGTTGCCCGCATGGCCAACCTGCCCGCCCCCTTTGTGTCCGTTATCGCCGCGCTGCTGGTCATGGTTATGGTCGGGCTGCTCGTCGCGACCGATCGGTCGGTTGCCGCTGGAACGCATGGCTGGCGGCACATCCGCCCCGGCGCCATGCACTGGACAGGCTTTTGCCTGTCTGCCGCGCTCGCGCTATTCATGGGCTATATCTGGATCTTCGTCGGGTCCACACGGCCCGATGGCGCCGCGCAGATGCGCATTCTCTTCTGGCTGATCCTTTTCTTCGCGGGCGGCTCCGTCCTAATGGGCTGGGCGATCCTGCAAATCCGGCGGGCCGGGATCGAATGGCGCGGCAGCGTCATCACCTGCCGCCAACCCGATCGCATGCGCCGCAAACATGGCTTTGACGATGTTGCTAGTGTGCACCGGGATTGGCTGGGGCGGCTCGTCATCCGCTTTGCCGATGGCACACAAACCAAGCTCGACACCTATGCGACAGGCGCCGACCAGCTCATCGACGCGCTTGATGCCGCAGGATGCTTGCAACGCCGCTTGCCCTAAGTCACTGTTGTCAAAACAGGACCTGAGGGAGGGGCATTCAAGCCATGGCATTAAGCGCAGACGTTTTTTGGTCGTTCCGGTCGCCCTATAGCTATCTGGCCATTGGCCGGTATCGTAAGTTGGCCGAAGACTATGACCTGACGATCAATCTCCGTCCGGTCTATCCGCTCGCCATTCGTGAGCCTACTTTCTTTGAACGCAACCACCCCAATTGGCTGGGCTACACCATGCGTGACATGTTCCGCGTGGCGCAGTTTCACGGCATCCCCTTCGGCCCGCCGCGTCCGGACCCGATCGTCCAGAATGTCATGACCCGCAAGATCGCGGACGAGCAGCCCTACATCTATCGCCTCACACGATTGGGGCAGGCGGCGTCGCGGCGGGGCAAGAGCCTGGCCTTCTGTCATGAGGCTGGCATGCTCATCTGGGGCGGTGCCGAGAATTGGCATGAAGGGGATCATCTGAAGGGCGCTGCGGAACGGGCCGGCCTTGATCTCGCCGAGCTTGATGCCGAAGCGCTGGCCGATGCCGAGGCGCTCGATGCTGAGATCGCCGCCAACCAGCAGGCGCTGGAAGCCTCCGGCCATTGGGGCGTGCCGACTCTGGTGTTTGAGGATGAGCCGTTCTTCGGTCAGGACCGGATCGACATGGCTGTCTGGCGGATGGAGCAGAAGGGGTTGGTTAAAAGATAACCCCTCCGCGCACCCTGAGCTTGTCGAAGGGCGCTCCTTTGCTTCAAGGGGAAGCACAGCGCTTCGACAGGCTCAGCGCAAACGGAGATGACATGACGCCCCAATTCTTCGACGCCCCCGATGGCACCCCGCTTGCCTTTTACGAATTGGGCGAAGGCCGTCCGTTGCTCCTCATCCACGGCTACATCTCCGACGCGCTGACCAACTGGATGAAGTTCACCCCGACCGCACAGGTGATCGCAGATGCCGGATATCGCGTGATCATGCCGGACCTGCGGGCGCATGGGGCCAGCGGAAAGCCGCATGACCCGCTCTGCTATCCGCCCGACATTCTGGCCGATGATCAGTTTGCCCTGATCGCACATCTGGGCCTCGAAGACTTTGACGCCGCAGGCTATTCGCTCGGCGCGCGGACAGTGGCGCGGATGCTGTCGCGCGGTTGTCGGCCGGCCAAGGTCATCCTGTCCGGCATGGGGCTGGAGGGGCTGACCATGGCAGACCGCCGCGCGGGTTATTTTCGGAATGTCCTCACCAATTTGGGAAGCCATGAAAGGGGGTCTCCCGAATGGATGGTCGAAGCGTTCCTGAAGACCAGCAAGGGGGATCCTGTGGCGCTCAACTTGCTCATCAATAGCTTCTCCGGTGTGGATGCAGCGACGATCCACAGCTGGGAATTCCCCGTCGGCATCGTGTGCGGCACGGAAGATCAGGACAATGGCAGTGCGCAGGCGCTGGCCGACGCGCTGCCGCAGGGGCGCTATTACGCGATACCGGGCAACCATATGAGTGCGGTGACCAAGCCGGAGCTTGCTGCGGCAATGGTGGCGTTTCTGACCGCCTGACCTTCGTCGAAAAATTCGGGCGGTTCGCTTGACCGGTGTGCGGTCGCCCGTCACAGTCTGCGCAACAATATTTCACCGGAGTGTGCCATGAAATCCTTCGTTTCCACGTTCGCGCTGGGCCTGTCGCTCGCGCTGTCCACGCCTGTTCTGGCGCAGCAGGCGGCGCCGACCGCCGCTGAAGCGGACAAGTTTGTTGCTGATGCCGAGAAATCTCTGGCGGAGTTCTCGGTCTTCAACGCGCAGGTCCAGTGGATCAATAACACCTACATCACTGATGATACCGATGCTGTTGCGGCCAAGGTGGGTGCTGAAGGCACCGAAATGTCGGTCAAGCTGGCCAGCGAAGCCGCGCGGTATATGAATGCGCCGGGCCTCAGCTACGACACCAAGCGCAAGCTCGATATCCTGCGCGGCGGCCTTGTTCTGCCCGCACCCGCGACCCCCGAAGCGGCCAAGGAACTGAACGACATCGCGACGCGCCTCAATTCGACCTACGGCAAGGGCAAGGGTACGCTCGATGGCAAGCCGATCAACGGGTCCGATATCGAAGCCGAAATGGGCACCATTCGCGATCCGGCCAAGCTCGCCGAGATGTGGACGAGCTGGCACGACAATGTCGGCACCCCGATGCGCGGCGATTACGCCAAGCTTGTCGAGATTGCCAATCAGGGTGCAAAGGACCTTGGCTATGCTGATGTCGGCGCGATGTGGCGGTCGGGCTATGACATGCCCGCCGATGATTTTGCGAAGCTGACCGACAAGCTGTGGACGCAGGTGAAGCCGCTGTACGATCAGTTGCACTGCTACACGCGCACGAAGCTGAATGAGAAATATGGCGACGCCGTTCAGCCCAAGACCGGGCCGATCCGTGCGGACCTCCTCGGCAATATGTGGGCGCAGGAATGGGGCGGCATCTACCCCATCGTCGCGCCTGCCGGAGCCGGTGACATTGGCTATGACATTGGCGATCTGCTGAAAACCAAGGGCTATGACCCCATCAAGATGGTCAAGACAGGCGAAGGCTTCTTCTCCTCACTGGGTTTTGCGCCGCTGCCGGACACCTTCTGGGCCCGCTCCCAGATCACCAAGCCGCGCGACCGTGAAGTCGTCTGCCATGCCAGCGCCTGGGACCTCGACAATAAGGATGATCTGCGCATCAAGATGTGCACCAAGGTCAACTCCGGGGACTTTGTGACGGTTCACCATGAGCTTGGCCATAACTACTACCAGCGCGCCTATAACAAGCAGCCGCTGCTCTATTTGAACGGCGCGAATGACGGCTTCCACGAAGCGATTGGCGATGCCATCGCTTTGTCGATCACGCCGGAATATCTCGTCCAGATCAATCTGCTCGACCGTGCGGCGGTGCCAAGCGCGGATAAGGATCTTGGCCTGTTGCTGCGTCAGGCGATGGATAAGGTCGCCTTCCTGCCCTTCGGCCTGTTGGTTGATAAATGGCGTTGGGGCGTGTTTGACGGCTCCATCCCGACGGATGGCTATAACAAGGGCTGGACCGACCTGCGCCTGAAATATCAGGGCATTGTCTCGCCGGTGGAACGCACCGAGGCGAATTTCGATCCGGGTGCCAAATATCACATCCCCGGCAACACACCGTACACGCGCTACTTCCTTGCGCGCATCCTGCAGTTCCAGTTCTACAAAGCTGCCTGCGACATCGCGAAGTGGAAGGGGCCGCTGCACCGCTGTTCCTTTTACGGGAACAAGGAGGTCGGCACGCGCCTGAACGCCATGCTCGAAATGGGCGCGTCCAAGCCTTGGCCGGATGCGCTGCAGGCCTTTACCGGCAAGCGCGAAATGGATGGCACGGCGATGATTGCCTATTTCAAGCCGCTGATGACTTGGCTGCAGAAGCAGAACAAGGGCAAGGCCTGCGGCTGGTAAGCTGAAGAGCGGGTGTCAGACGGCACCCGCTTCTTCGGAAGGCTTAGGCGTTGCGCGCCATCAGCCCGCCATCGACGGGGATGACCGCACCCGTCACAAAACTGGAGGCGGGCAGCGCCAAGTTGAGCGTCATCTGCGCGACCTCTTCAGGCAGGCCATAGCGGCGCAGCGCTGTCCGCCGTCTGGCGAAGACCTCCTTGTCGGATTCCCCAATGCGGGCCGTCATGCCGGTCAGGATCGGGCCGGGGCAGATGCAGTTGACGGTGATACCCTCCTTACCGAGATCAACCGCCAGCCCGCGTGTCAGCCCCGTCACGCCGGTCTTGGCAGCGACATAGGGCGTATCACCGGGCGTCGCGCCCAGCCCTTCGGTGGAGGCGATATTGATGATCCGTGCCGCGTCGCTTTTGCGCAGCCAAGGGAGGGCGGCGCGGACCATGCGCTGATGCGCTGTGAGCATGATCAGGACGGCGCGGTCCCATACTGCATCATAGTCGTCGCCCGCATCGAGCGGACAGAAGCTGGAGACGCCGGCATTGTTGACGAGGATGTCGATGCCGCCAAAGCTGTCGGCAATTTCTGCGACCACGCGCTTGATGGCCTCATGGTCGGCGACGTTGAGCGCAAAGGCCTTGGCCGTTGGGAAACCGGCGGCTGCTATCTCGTCCACGACCAACTGGCAGGCGGCCTGATCCAGATCCGTCACGGCCACCTGTGCGCCTTCCCGCGCAAACAGATGCGCCGTCGCCCGTCCCATGCCGGACGCAGCGCCGGTCACGATGACGCTGCGGCCCGCGACAGACCGGCTGAGATGCTGATAGGGTTCCATGTCCTCTCCTCTTTGAAAGGCAGAGTATCGGACGCGCTCCCCCGCGCAACTGGCGTTTCTGTTTAGCGGAAGGGTGGCTCATTAAAGGCGCGCAATTTGCGGCTGTGCAGCTTGGCGCCTTCGGCTTTCAACTGGCGGCAGGCCTCAATGCCGATCAGCATATGTTCGGCAATGGCACGCTCGTAAAAGCGGTTGGCTTGGCCCGGTAACTTCAACTCCCCGTGCAGCGGCTTGTCTGACACGCAGAGCAAAGTCCCGTAAGGCACGCGGAAGCGATAGCCTTGCGCCGCAATTGTCGCGGATTCCATGTCGATGCCGATGGCGCGCGACTGTGAGAAACGCAGCGCGGACTTGGAGTAACGCAACTCCCAATTGCGGTCGTCGGTGGTCACAATGGTCCCGGTGCGCAGCCGCGCCTTCAAGTGATCGCCGCTTTCGCCGGAGACAGTTTCCGCCGCCCGCGCCATCGCCATTTGCACCTCGGCAATCGGCGGGATGGGGATTTCAGGGGGCAACAGATCATCGAGCACATGGTCATCGCGCAGGTAGGCGTGGGCCAGCACATAATCGCCAATGCGCTGGCTGGCGCGCAGGCCGCCGCAATGGCCGATCATCAGCCAAGCCTCGGGCCGCATCACGGCCAGATGGTCCGTAATGGTCTTTGCGTTGGACGGGCCGACGCCAATATTGACGAGCGTGATGCCGCTCTTGTCCGGCGCGGTCAGGTGCCAAGCGGGCATCTGGTGGCGGCGCCAGGCGCTGTCGGCAACGGTCGCGACGGGGTCCTCGGTCGCCTCAGTTACCGTCACGCCGCCGGGGCAGGACAACATCTCATAGCCGCTGTCGGTGCCGAGCTGAGTGCAGGCCCAGCGGACGAACTCATCGACATAGCGGTGATAGTTGGTGAACAGCACATAGCGCTGCACATGTTCGGGTGGCGTGCCGGTATAGTGCCTTAGGCGGGCCAGCGAGAAGTCCGTCCGCAGGCCATCGAACAGCGACAGCGGGTGCGGAAGATCGGCATCCGCCAGCAGCAAACCATCGGCAATCTCGTCGCCAATGTGCGCGAGTTCTGTCGCCGGGAACCAGCGGGCAAGGTCAATCGCGCGGACGTCACCAAATTCTGTTCCCGCGTCGAGCACATAGGGGAAGGGGATTTCCTGACGGCCGGGGCGAACCTCAACCGTCACATCATAATCCGCGATCAGGATGTCGACCTGCTCGGCGATATAGTCAGCAAACAGCGTCGGCTTGGTGATGCTGGTGACATAATGGCCGGGTGCTGAAAACCGCCCGAAGGAGCGTTGCGGTTCAGCACTATCTGCGCCGCCTGTCCAAGTGATGTGGATTTCGGGATAGGCAAAACTGCCATCGGTCCGCCATGCGGGGTCGGGCAATGTGCCATCGGCGATATAGGCCTCTATGGCATCGCGGAGGCGTCTGACGGAGGCTTTGAAAAGGATGTCGAGCTGTTCGACAATGGCTCGACCGTTTACGGTTCTTGTCTGTTTATCCATCTTGGATATTTACACAAAACACGTGTCATCCGCAAGACGACGGCATTTTCGGGCCCTAAGTCCCTCATTTTGGACATAAAAAAGGGGAGCGGCAATGCCCTGCCGCTCCCCGGTTTTCCTCTCCCAGGAAACTATTAGATCTGCTCTAGCATATAATCCGCTGAACTGACACGAAATTCGCCCGGTGCTTCGACAAACAGCTGCTCTACCGTGCCGTCATTGACGATCATGGCAAAGCGCTGACCGCGCGTGCCCATGCCGAACTTGGAGCCGTCCATTTCAAGGCCGACGGCCTTGGCGAAGTCACCATTGCCGTCTGCGAGCATGGTCACTGCGTCGTCGCTGCCGGCAGATTTGCCCCAAGCGCCCATCACGAAGGCGTCGTTGACGGCGGTGCAGGCGATTTCGTCAATGCCCTTGGCCTTCAGCTCAGCGGCCTTTTCAACGAAGCCTGGGAGATGCTTGGCCGAGCAGGTCGGCGTGAAGGCACCGGGGACGGAAAACAGCGCAACGCGCTTTCCGGCAAACAGGGCATCCGAAGACAGGGGCTGCGGGCCTTCTGCGGTCGGCTTTACGAAGTTGACGTTTGGAACCTTGTCTCCAACTGCGATCGTCATGGTCAATTCCTCTCAAATGGGGTGCGATTGCCTATATCAGCGCCCTTCGAGTCTGCAATATGACATTCGGGAGGAAACAGTCTGATTAGGCGCACCAGCCGTCGCGGCGGCCGCCTTCATAATTTCGGGCCAGCCCTTCGGACACGAGCACTCCGCCAAGCGACTGGCCATTGCGCATGACGATGCGCAGCTTGCGGCCGTAGCGGTCCGTGTCGCGGTTGATGGGTTGTAGCTCAAACGCCCCGGCATTGAGCAAGACTTGCAGACGGTCCGTCGCGGCATTGCCCAAGCGCGCTTCCTCGGCGCAGCGGGCCGGATGGGTTTCCGGCGTATCGATATCGGCGATGCGGATCTTCTCGCCGTCGATCCAGAAGGTATCCCCATCCACAACACAATTGAGGCCGCCGCCTGAGTGGCATTTGCCGAATGTTCGGGCCGGGATCGACGCGGTCGAAAGGCTGGCTTGCGTGACGCCTTTCTCGGCGGAAAGGGCATCTCCAATCGCAGCGGACGGCCAGATGAAGACAGCTGTTGCCATTGCAGCCATACCTGAAAGCCCGATGGCAATATCCCGCGCCGAAAGGGCGATGCGGCGTTTGTGCCGCCGTTTACCCAGATGGTCTCTGAAATCAAAAACGTCTGCCATGTCAGGCACTTTCGTGCCCGACATTGGTCAAGAAAACGTCAACAGAGACCGGAATGGACCCATTGAACCGGCGGGTCGCGCATCCCATGTGGGCTTAAGCAAATTCATGCCCGGATTTCAGAGAGGAACGCCCCATGCATCCATCCGCCCCTGTCCCACCAAAGCGGACTCGTCTCCCGCTCCGCCTGTCCGCCACGGCTGCGATTTTGTTCGCAACGGCCTGCGGCACAGGTGCAGATGCACAGGATAAGGCTGCAGGCGCCTTGCCGTTCGCCGTCACCGAAATCGCGACCTTCAATGAACCCTGGGCCATGGCGTTCCTGCCGGATGGCCGCGCGCTCATCACCGAGAAATCGGGCAAGCTGAAGCTGTGGCGGGAGGGGCAGCCTGCTGCCGACGTCACGGGCGTGCCTGCGGTCTCCTATGCAGGGCAAGGTGGCTTGGGTGACGTGGTGCTGCATCCCGGCTTCGCCACCAATGGTATTGTGTATCTCAGCTGGGCAGAGGCCGAGGGCGATGTGAAGGGCGCGGTCGTTGGCCGCGCCAAGCTGGTTGAGGGCAATGCGGGCGCCCGTCTGGAAGGGCTGACCGTCATCTGGCGGCAGTCGCCCAAGGTTACGGGCAACGGCCATTTCGGACATCGCATGGCGTTCGGCCCGGATGGGAAGCTCTACATCTCCTCAGGCGAGCGCCAGAAATTTGATCCCGCACAGGATCTGTCGATGAACCTTGGTAAGGTTGTCCGGCTGAATGACGATGGCAGCGTGCCGTCTGACAACCCCATGGCCGCCAAGGGCGGCATCACAGCGCAAATCTTTGCCTATGGCCTCCGCAACCCTCTGGGCCTTGCCTTTGATGGCGCAGGCCGCCTGTGGGAGGTTGAGATGGGCCCGCGGCATGGTGATGAACTGAACTTGGTCACCCCCGGCGCGAACTTTGGCTACCCGAACGTCTCCAACGGCGACCATTATGATGGACGCGACATTCCCGATCACAAGCCAGGCGATGGCTATGTCGCGCCCAAGGTCTTCTGGAACCCCGCCATCTCACCGGGTGGCATGATGATTTATCAGGGTGCTGCCTTCCCCAAATGGACGGGCGATGCCTTTATTGGCGCATTGGGCGGTAAGGCGCTCGTGCGTGTCGACCTCAACGGGGAACAGGCCGCAAAGGGCGACCATTGGCCCATGGACAAACGCATCCGCGACGTGGAGCAGTCTGCCGACGGGCATATCTGGCTGCTCGAAGATGGCGACAAGGCCCGATTGCTGAAGCTTTCGCCTCAGCGCTAAGCCGCGTCAGACGCGGATGTAGCGGAAGTACCAGACGTCATGGCCAAAGACCGTGCGGGCCTTGCGCTCGTACCGTGTCTCTGGCCAGTCATCGGGGCGGACAAGGAAGTCGCGGGCGCTTTTCGCCTGCCATTCGAAATCCCGGCTTTTGTCCATCTGCATCATCGCCCAGCGGCAATAAATGGGGTGGTCGGTGCCGAAGCGGAATTCACCGCCGGGTTTTAGCTTGGCCGCAATCATGGCGATTGGCCCTGGGTTCATCATCCGCCTTTTGGCGTGGCGTGCTTTGGGCCATGGGTCCGGGTGCAGCAGATAGACACGGTCCAGCGATCCGTCGGGCAGGCGGGCCAAGGCATCCAGCGCGTCGCCCATGTGCAAGCGGACATTGGGGAGCGCCTTATCCCGGATGTGGAGCAGGGCGGAGACAACGCCGTTCACAAAGGGTTCGCAGCCGATCAGGCCGTGGGTCGGCGCATGCTGCGCCTGCCAGGCGAGATGTTCCCCCCCGCCAAAGCCGATTTCAAATTGCAGCGGCCGATCATCACCGAATAAGGCGCGCGCATTGAGCGGACCTTCCGGCACGGCAACCGTGGGCAGAAAGTCATCCATCAACGCCTGTTGTCCGGCCCGCAGCTTATGGCCCTGAACGCGGCCATAGAGCCTGTTGAGTGTGGTTGGGTCGGTCGTCATGCGCGCGCCTCTAGCGGTGATCTGCGGGCTTGTCCAAGCCGGGGATAAGAAAAGGGGCGCCCTGCAAATGCGGGACGCCCCTAAACTTTAAGGCCTTTGGTCAGGCGCGGGTGTTAGATCGCGGCCTTCAGGTCTTCGGCCAGATCGGTGCGCTCCCAAGGGAAGAAGTCCCCTTCAGGCTTGCGGCCGAAATGGCCGTAAGCTGCCGACTTGCGGTAGATCGGCTTGTTCAGGCCCAGATGCGTCCGGATGGCGCGCGGGGTGAGGCCACCGAGCTTCGGGATGCTCATGATGGCCGCTTCGATCACATCATCGGCCACGGTGCCGGTTTCATGCGTGTCGACATAAAGCGACAGCGGCTTGGAGACACCAATGGCATAAGCCAGCTGGATCGTGCAGCGCGTGGCGAGGCCCGCGGCGACAATGTTCTTGGCAAGATAGCGGGTGATGTAAGCGGCTGAACGGTCGACCTTGGTCGGGTCTTTGCCGGAGAAGGCACCGCCACCATGCGGGGCTGCCCCGCCATAAGTGTCGACGATGATCTTGCGGCCCGTCAGGCCCGCGTCGCCATCAGGCCCGCCAATGACAAAGCTGCCGGTCGGGTTGATGTGATATTCGGTTTCGCGCAGCAGGACGGGCGGAATCACGTCGGCCACAACCTTCTTCACATAAGCGTGCAGTTCAGCTTCCTTGTCGCCTTCGTCATAGCCCGGCGCGTGCTGGGTTGAAACGACGACGGCGGTCGCGGCTACAGGCAGACTGCCTTCGTAACGCAGCGTCACCTGGCTCTTGGCGTCCGGCTCAAGGAACGGCGCTGCGCCAGAGTGGCGGTCGGCGGCCATGCGCTCAAGGATCTTGTGGCTGTAATAGAGTGTGGCGGGCATCAGGTCGGGCGTCTCGTCGGTCGCATAACCGAACATGATGCCCTGGTCGCCAGCGCCTTCATCCTTGTTTGCAGCCGCATCCACGCCCTGTGCGATGTGCGCGGACTGGCCGTGCAGGCGGTTGATGAACTCAAACTTTTCCCAGTGGAAGCCGTCCTGTTCGTAGCCAATGTCCTTCACCGTCTGGCGGACGGTGGCTTCAATCTCGGCTTGTGCGCCGGGCGCCCATGCACCGTTTTCGTAAACGCCCTTGCAGCGGATTTCACCGGCAAGGACAACAAGCTGCGTCGTCGTCAGCGTTTCGCAGGCGATGCGCGCTTCGGGATCTTTGGAGAGGAAGAGATCAACGATGGCGTCCGAAATCTGGTCAGAGACCTTATCGGGATGGCCTTCCGAAACGCTTTCAGAGGTAAATAGGTAATTGGAACGCATGGTTTTTCCAGTCATTGATTGCTGTGTCTGCGTATAAAGAAATCTTTATGTGCGGCTGCGGCCTTAGCGTAGACGCCGACGCAGCGCAATTCCTGTCAACACAAGAACTATGGTAAACCCTAGCGGCAAAATGTTGCCCAGCCGTGCAAACAGCGTGGGCGGATGGGCAAATGGCAGACGCGCCTCGATGAAGCCGGCTTCATGATAAGGCACGGAATGCAGCACCCGACCCTCCGCATCCACAATCGCGGAGATGCCGGTCGGTGTGGAGCGGACCACGGGCAGGCCTTCCTCAACCGCGCGCAATCTTGCCTGCGCCAGATGCTGAGGCGGGCCCCAACTGCCGAACCAAGCATCGTTGGAAGGGTTGAAGATGAAGGCCGGGCGGTTGGCGCGCTCCACCACTTGCCCGGAAAATATCACTTCATAGCAGATCTGGAACCCGACCTTGCCGAAGCCGGGCACATCAAAGCTGCGCGGGCCGGGGCCGGGCCAGAAGTCTATGTCGCCGGGCACAAGGCGGGACAGGCCAATGGCAGACAGCACCGGTCGCATCGGCAGATATTCGCCATAAGGCACCAGGTGCGACTTGTCGTAACGCGAGGTGATCTGACCATTGGCCAGCAGTGCGAACACGCTGTTGCGCGCGCCGACTAGCTTCCCCGCACGATCATATTCCAGTGCGACGCCGCCCGTCAGCAGCGCGTCCTTCGGGCCGAGGAGGGTTGCCAGCCGCGCCCGTGCCCATGGCTCTTCCTGAATATAATCGGGGATGGCCGCTTCCGGCCAGACGATGAGGCGGGGCGTGGGGCCGGGTGCGCCGGTCATCGCTTCAAGCTTGCGGAAGTTGATGGCGTCAAAGGCAGGCACATGCTTGTCCTGCTGCCCGATATTGGGCTGCACGACGCGGATCAGGGGCTGTTTCGCCATCCGCAGGTTGAGGTCTGGCTCCGGTATCGACATCGGAACGCTCGGCAATAGCCCGGCAACAAGGAGGGCGGCTGGCACGACCGCGCCTTTGATATTGCGGCTGGCCAATAGCCAAAGCGTGCCGCCGCCAAGCACCACAAAGCCGGACAGGGCATAGGTGCCGAGCCAACGTGTTACGCCGCTGGCACCGACCCAGATGACCCCAAGCGGGTTCCAAGCAAAGCCCGTAAACATCGTCGCACGCAGCCATTCGGTGACGATCCATGCCGCCGCAAAGAACAGGACAAAGACGGTATCTTGCGCGCGGCCATGTCTCCAAGCGAGGCCAGCAGCCAGCGCGGGGTAGATGGCAATGTAGAGCGCGAGCACCAGCACCGCGATCCAGCCAAGCCAAACGGGCATAGCGTCCTGAAAGGCAAAGGACCCTGCAATCCAGTTCAGTCCAACGACGAAATGACCGACGCCAAACCAATAGCCGCGCAGCAGCGCCCCTTTCAGATCAGGTGCCGCGTGCACGAGCTGCATCATCAGCGCCACACAAAGGAGCGAGACCGGCCAAAAGTTGAGCGGCGCAAAGCCAGTCGCCGAAGCCAGGCCGGCGATGAGCGCGAGGGATTTGGGGAAACGCAGCACGGCGGCAGGGCTAACGGGCGGCGCCTGCAAATTCAATCGTTGTCTTTCCAAGCTTGGGACATAGAAGGCGTCTATGCGCCCCTTTCATCTCGCCTTTCCCGTCCACGACCTTGCGGTCGCCCGCAGCTTTTATCGAGACATTCTCGGCTGCGGGGAAGGCCGCAGTTCAGACCATTGGATCGACTTTGATTTCTTCGGCCATCAGATCGTGGCGCACTTGTCACCCGATGCGAAGGCGGTGACCCACACCAATCCTGTCGACGGACATGATGTGCCGGTGCCGCATTTCGGCGTCGTGCTGACAATGCCGCAATGGGAAGATCTGGCCGCGCGCGTTTCGGCGGCCGGAATTGCGTTTGGCATCGCGCCGCATGTCCGTTTCAAGGGGCAACCCGGCGAACAGGCAACGATGTTCTTTCTGGACCCGAGCGGCAATGCGCTCGAGTTCAAGGCCTTTGCTGACGACGCGATGCTCTTCGCGACGGATTAGGGCAAGCGGTGAGGACTATTTCCCCGCCGGAGCACTCACCCGCCAGATGCGGTTACCCGCATCGTCGGCCACCAAAAGCGCGCCGCTCTTGTCGATGGCGACACCGGCAGGGCGGCCCTGCGCTTCATTTTTGGCGCTGAGGAAGCCCGTCAGCACATCAATGGGCTTGGCCTTTGCATCGGGGAAGCCGCGGTCGTTGAACGGAATGTAGACCACCTTATAGCCCGATGGCGGCACGCGGTTCCATGACCCGTGCTGGCCAATAAAGGCTCCATTGGCAAACTTGTCCCCCAGCTTGGCGGTGCCTGCAAAGGCGAGGCCCAGCGAGGCGGTGTGCGGGCCGAGCGCGTAGTTCGGCTTCTTCACATATTGCTGCAGGTCCGGGCGCTGGGGCTGGACGCGGTTGTCCGGCAGGCGCCAATAGTACCAGGGCCAGCCATAATGGCCGCCAAAATCAACCGTCGCGAGATAGTCGGGCGGCGTGTCCGGGCCCAGCTGATCGCGCTCATTAACGGTGGTCCAAAGGTATCCCGTCTTCGGTTCATAAGCGAGGCCATTGGGGTTGCGCAGGCCTGCTGTGAAGATGCGGAACGTCTTTTGTTTGGGGAAGACCTCCAGCACGTTGGCGCGATATTCTTCCGACTTCAGGCCATTTTCACCGATGTTGCTGTTCGACCCGACTGTGACGAGCAACGTCTTCTTGTCAGGCGAGGCAATAACGTTGCGCGTCCAGTGATTGTTCGGTGCGCCCGCTGGCAGCGGCACGATCTTCTCACCCTTGGCGGCGATCTTCGTGTCGCCTTCCTTATACGGGAACGCCAGCAAGGCATCGGTGTTGGCGACGTACAGCGTGTCGCCGACCAGTTCCATGCCAAAAGGCGAATTGAGGCCGTTCTCCGCTGTCAGCAGGACCGAGCGGACATCAACTTTTCCGTCGCCATCACTGTCCCGCAGCAGGGTGATGCGGTTGGCCGAGACGTCGGAGCCATTGGCGGACTTCATGATATAGCGGGCGATGCGATCGCCAAGGCCTGTTGGTTCGCGCGAAGGCTGCGTCGACTCTGCAACAAGGATATCGCCATTGGGCAGCAGCTTCAGCCAGCGGGGATGGTCGAGATCGCGCGCATACTCGGCAACGGCGAGACCTTGTGCTGGCACAGGCTTTGCATTTGCAGCCCAGCCAACGACCTTTGCAATGCGAATGGAGGGAAAGGCTTCCTGCTCCAGTTCCGACAGCACGGGGATGGGGCCATATTGCTTGGCAATATCCACCTTCGCCTCATTGGGCGTGGTGATAACCCAATAGCCACCGGCCAGGCCGATCACGACCAGCCCCGAAATGATCTTCGCGTGTGTGCGCCAGTTCATTCAACTCTCCATCCGTCTGTTAAGGCGGATATAGAGCGCCGTCTGCGATCAGCAACCTTTACCCGCCATAGCGAAGTTCGCTGTGTGGCAGCTTTGCTTGAGCGTTATTTTGCAGACGCGATGTCCGGCAGCGGAGCATGGAGGCGCACGCGCGTGACGCGGCGTTCATCGCCCTCCGTCACTTCGATCCGCCAGCCGCTGTCATGCTGCAACATTTCACCCACCTGCGGGACGTGCCCGGCGAGCACAAAGGTCAGCCCGCCCAGCGTGTCGACATCTTCGTCAATCTCACCCAGACGCGGGTCGATGACGTTGGCCACGTCTTCCAGCTCGGCGCGCGCATCGGCCTCCCAAATGCCGTCTTCGACATTGACGAGCATCTCAACGGGCGCATCATCATGTTCATCCTCAATATCGCCGACGATTTCCTCAACGATATCCTCAATGGTGACGAGGCCTTCAGTGCCCGAATATTCGTCTATGACAACCGCCAGATGGATGCGCTTTGCGCGCATATCGGCCAGGACATCGAGCACGCCGCGCGCCGCTGGCACGTAGAGCGGCTGCCGTATCAGCTTGGTGATCGTGACCGGCGGCTTGCGGTTGCGCGCAAGGATGGCGAACACATCCTTGATATGGACCATGCCCGAGACGTCATCCAGATTGTCGCGATAGACCGGCAGGCGGCTATGTCCGGCATCGGCAAAGGCCTTGACCAGATCTGCAAAAGTGATGGTTGTGGGTACAGCAATGATGTCGCTGCGGGGGACGGCAATGTCACCGACGGTGCGCTCCCCAAAGTGCAGCAGGTTGAGCAGCATCTCCCGCTCAATGGCGGAAAGATCGCCATGGGCGGGCGCTGTGCCGTCTTCTGCATCTTCGATGGCGTCTTCAATCTGATCACGCAGCGATGGCTCGCGGCGGAAGACTATGGATCTCAGGTTTTGGAACCAAGATCGGCTGCTACTGGCATCCTCCGTCATGACGGTTGTTTTTCAGTCTCCATAGGGGTCGTCATGGCCAAGATCGGCCATGATGCGACGCTCCAATGCCTCCATGTTTTCGGCATCTTCATCATCTATATGGTCATAGCCCAAGAGATGCAAAACTCCGTGGACGATCAGGTGTGTTGCATGGGTCGCGACGGGCAGATCCTTGTCCGCGGCCTCCCGCAAACAGGTCTCCCGCGCCAGCACGATATCGCCCAGCATGATTTCTGGCAGCCGCTCTTCCTCGAGTGTCAGCAGCTCTTCCAGAGCATACATCGGGAAGGACAGAACGTTGGTCGGCTTGTCCTTGTCCCGATATTGCCGGTTAAGGGCATGGACTTCGACGTCGCTTGTCAGCCGGATGGCGATTTCGACAGGCGTGTCGGACCGCGTCAGCCCGCCAAAGGGCGTCCGCGAAATGGCCGAGGAAACTGCCGTCTGGCCAAGCGCTTCCCAGTCCGTGCCCTTGTCCCAGCCTTCATCAATGATCGCCGCTTCAATCATCGCGGTGCGCTGTCTGGCCCTTCATAGGCTTCGACGATCCGCCCGACGATCGGGTGGCGCACAACGTCGGCGGCGTTGAAGCGGATGACGGAGACACCCTCCACGCCCTCCAGACGGTTTACAGCATCCGCCAGGCCGGACTTGCTGGGGTCCGGCAAGTCGACTTGCCGTGGGTCCCCGCAAATGACCATGCGGCTGTTCATGCCGAAGCGCGTCAGGAACATCTTCATCTGGTTGGGCGTCGTGTTCTGCGCTTCGTCTAGAATGATGAAGCTTTCCGCCAGCGTGCGGCCGCGCATGAAGGCGATCGGCGCGATTTCGATTTCGCCGGAACTGATGCGCCGCTCTACCTGTTCCGCAGGCAGTGTGTCGTACAGTGCATCGTAAAGCGGGCGGAGATAGGGGTCGACCTTCTCCTTCATGTCACCGGGCAGAAAGCCCAGACGCTCACCCGCTTCCACAGCCGGGCGGGAGAGGATGAGCCGGTCCACCGATCCGGTGATGAGCTGCGATACGGCCTGTGCAACCGCCAGATAGGTCTTGCCCGTCCCTGCCGGCCCAAGCGCGAAGATAATGTCGTTACGGACCAGCGCTTCCATGTAGCGGATCTGCGTGGCCGAGCGCGGCACGATGGTCTTCTTGCGTGTGCGGATCATCACGGGCGGCACATCTGCAGCGTCATTCTTGATGATGCCGTCCAGCGTCGGTTCGGCCGACATGGAGATGATGCCCGACACCGTGCCCGCATCGATTTCCTGCCCATGGACGATGCGGTTGTAGAGGCCGGTCAGCACATCACGCGCCCGCGCGATGGACTCGGCCTCCCCCTCAATCTGCAGCTTGTTACCGCGTGCCGCGATATACACCCCGAGTGCGTTTTCGATCGCGACCAGATTCTGGTCATATTGCCCGAAAACCTGGCCAAGAAGCTGCGGTTTATCGAAGATGACTTCGAGGCGGGCTTTGTCGCCCGATTGGGCGGGTTGGGGTTTACGCGACATTCAGCTCCTTGTCGGCAAGAGACCCTGCAAGGCTATTTGGCCCCGCAGACACCAGATGAACAGCAACCATATCACCGATTTGTGCATCGGTCATGACATGAACCGACTGCAACCAGGGTGTTTTACCGATTTTTTGGCCCGGCAATTTTCCGTTGCGTTCCAGCAACACCTTTACCGTTTGGCCGACGCTCGCTTCGTTGAAAGCGAGCTGCTGTTGGTTGAGGAGCGCCTGCAATCTTTCGAGGCGATCATCCATGATTTCGGGCGCGATATGACCGTCCATGGTTGCCGCCGGCGTGCCGGGGCGGGAAGAGTATTTGAAACTAAAGGCCAGCGAATATCGGGTCGCGCGGATGATATCGAGCGTCTCTTCAAACTCCGCTTCCGTCTCTCCGGGAAAGCCGACGATGAAGTCGCCGGACACGGCAATGTCGGGCCGCACAGCGCGGACGCGGTCCATGATGGCCAGATAGGATGCCGCTGTGTGCTTGCGGTTCATCGCCTTCAAGATGCGGTCACTCCCCGATTGGACGGGCAGGTGCAGGAACGGCATCAGCTTTTCAACATCTGCGTGCGCCTGGATCAGGCCCTCGGTCATGTCGTTCGGGTGGCTGGTCATATAGCGGATACGGTGAAGGCCGCTGATCTTGTCGAGTGCGCGGATCAAATGATCCAGACCATTGGCGCCTTCGGACCATGCGTTGACGTTCTGGCCGAGCAGCGTGATTTCCTTGGCACCGCCGTCGACCAAAGCTTTGGCCTCATCGACAATCGCGTCAAAGCTGCGGCTGATTTCTCCGCCGCGGGTATAGGGCACGACGCAATAGGTGCAGAACTTGTCGCAGCCTTCCTGCACCGTCAGGAAAGCGGATGCGCCGGTGCGCTTGCGGACGGGCAGCTTGCCGAACTTTTCCAGCCCCGGCAGGTCCAGATCATGGACGCGTTCCCCGCGCGTTGCGCGTTCGATCATCTGGGGCAGTGCATGATAGGCCTGGGGCCCGACGACAATGTCGACGTCCTTGGTCCGGCGGGTCACCTCGGTCCCTTCGGCCTGCGCGACGCACCCGGCCATCGCGATCATCGGGCGGGTGCCGTCCTCCCGGCGCTGGCGCCCGATTTCTGAGTAGACTCGCTCGGCCGCGCGCTCGCGGATGTGGCAGGTGTTGAACACGACAAGATCCGCCTCGGCCTCAGGGCTGGCGACCATGCCTTCTGCGCCCAGCATTTCGGTCATCCGCTCGCCGTCATAGACGTTCATCTGGCAACCGAAGGATTTGACGTGGAATGTTTTGGGGGCGGGGCGAGTCATGCGGCGGCCCTAGCTGACGCCCAGTGCAGCCGCAATCTCGGCGCGACTATGCGCGGCGATTGCCTTGCGATCGGCAAAGTCGGCGTGGGATAGGGGCTCCAGGAAATGGAGGGTCACCGGAAAGCGTCCCCGCCGCCCCAAAATGCGCAGGGCATTCGCGCCGAAGGACTCTTCCCCCACCCAGGCAATGTCCGCTGCGACCGCGCCATAATCTATGGCGACAGGCTGGATGGATATCTGTTCCGGTGCCGGCGTAACGGCGGCAATCAGCGATGTGCGAAATGCCAATAACTGGCGCCCGTCATGGGTCGTGCCTTCGGGGAACAGCGTGACGGGTTGGCCGGATGTCAGCGCTGTCTGCAAGGCTGTCGCCTGATGGTGGGCCGTATGTCGGCTTTCACGTTCAACATACACAGTGTTGTTGCTTGTCGTCAGCCAGCCGATCAGAGGCCATGGCTTCATGTCTGCCTTTGCGACAAAGGCACAGCGCGTCCTTCCCGCCAAGGTGAGGATGTCGAGCCAGCTGACGTGATTGGCGATGTAGAGGACATTGCGGCGGATGGGCTGGCCGGTCACGCGGACATCGGCCCCGGCGATCTTTGCCGCAAGCGCCAGAAACAGGCCTGCAATCGGGGACTGGCGATCAAACAGGCGCCAAAGCAGATGCGGCAAGATGAAAACGGCAAGGACAAGGACGATGCCCCCAATCCTGACCCAAGCCCGCACGTTTGCGGTGTCAGCTCTTGCGATCGAGCGCGACGCCATAGAGTTCCATGCGGTGGTCAACGAGGCGGAAGCCAAGCCGTTCGGCAATGACCTTCTGCAACGCTTCCAGTTCAGGATCGACAAATTCGATGACGCGGCCGGTTTCAACATCAATCAAATGGTCATGATGGGCTTCGGCGGCGGCTTCGTAGCGGGACCGGCCATCGCCAAAGTCATGCCGCTCCAAAATACCGGCTTCTTCAAAAAGGCGGACCGTCCGATACACTGTGGCAATTGAAATGCCCGGATCCACAGCAGAAGCCCGTTCGTGAACGGCCTCGACGTCCGGATGGTCTGCGGCTTCAGAGAGGACCTTGGCAATCACGCGCCGCTGATCGGTAATGCGCAAGCCCTTTTCCTGGCACAGCGCTTCTACATCGATATGTCGGTTCATCAGTAAAACTCGGGGCCAGAAAGCAGGATCATCTCCCGCCTTCTAGCCCCCAATTCGTCTCACGGAAAGAAGAGTTATTTCTTCTTCACACGTGCGCCCGGCTTACGACCGAGGCCGATCTTCACTGCAAGCGTGCGGCGCTGTTCGGCATAGTTCGGTGCAACCATTGGGTAATCCTTGGGCAGGCCCCATTTGGCGCGATAGTCATCCGGCGTCATGCCATAGTGCGTCATCAGGTGACGCTTGAGCATCTTCAGCTTCTTTCCGTCTTCAAGGCAGACAATGAAGTCCGGCTTGATCGAAGAACGGATCGAAACAGCTGGTTCCAGCTTCGTCTCTGCCGGTGCGACAGGACCGCCAAGTGCAGCAAGCGCACCATGGACGTTTGAAATTAGATGGGGAAGATCGGAAACGGCAACGGAGTTGTTGCTGACATGTGCGGCGACAATATCAGCCGTCAATGTGATGAGCGTTTCTTTAAGTTCAGTAGCTTCGGTCATTTATTTCTCACTTTCTGGAAACTGAGCGACCGCCTTCTGACGTGCCTCCCCAGCCATTGCAAAAACATTATCGACCATCATGGTTATAACAAACCAGTCAATAAATATTCAAGACGCAATTTCATAGCGCAAAGTTAGTGCGTTGAAATAATCGCCAGACTTACCGCGATAGTAGTTTTCACGCCGTCCGACTTGTAAGAAACCGACGCGCAAGTAAAGCGCGAGTGCCGGATTACCCTCCCGGACTTCTAGGAAGACCATTTTGGCCCCTTTTTTGGCAGATTGGTCAATGACTGCTTTTGCGAGGCTGTACCCGACGCCAGATCGCTGCGCGTCAGGATGGGTCGCAATCAGCAATAATTCTGATTCTTCAAAGACCGTGCGGGAAAGTGCAAAGCCGACGATGGCGTTTTCTCTCCGCGCGACCAGTAATTCAGATCCGGTTATACTCAACATTCCAAGACATTGGCCGGAATTCCAAGCTTCACCAAAGGCAGGATCAAAAGCGGCGTCCATCACAGGCATGATGTCTTCCACGCAACGGAAGTCCGCCGGGGTAATATCGATCAATGCAGTCACGGATTTGGTTTAGCATCCGGCGCCCGACCGTAAAGCGCGGTAGCGGGTCTCTGTCGTAAGTCTTCGGGCAGCAGGCAGGCCTTGCGGGCATCGGGCCCGATGTTGACGGCCTCCCCCGCGTCGATCCGTGCCGCAGCAGATCCGGCGACAAGCGGATGATGCGGGACGGCGTCAGGCGGCAAGGATTGAAGCTCATTCAATGCACGCAGGGGGGGATTGGCAAAGCTTTGGACGAAGACTTCGCCATGGCCACCCTCAATGGCAATCACCGCTTCGGTCGCCTCGGGCCGTTGTTCAAAAAGGGTCGCGGCCAACAGGGCGTGGGTCGAATAGCCCGTGACGGGCACGCCCCATGCCAGACCCAGCGCTTTGGCTGCAGCCAACCCGACGCGCACGCCCGTAAAGCTGCCGGGTCCACAATTCACCAATACGCTGTCAGCGCGCCCGCCGCCCGGAAGTTCCGCGATCATCGGGACGAGCCGTTCGGCATGGCCGCGCGCCACATCTTCATGGACGTGGGCGACCACGCGGTTGCCCTCGATCAGAGCCACCGAGCAGGCCGTCGTTGCCGTCTCGATGACGAGGATCATGCGTGTGTCAGACGACCGTGTTGAACCGGTCAAAACCGGGGCGGGGGGAGCGATCAAAGATGGACGCCGGGTCCCCATAGCCGAGCGTCGAAATGAAATTCGACTTCACCTTCGTGCCGGCAAAGAAGGCTGCATCCACGGCATCGTTCGAAAAGCCCGACATCGGTCCGGTATCAAGCCCCAGCGCGCGGGCCGCCAACATGAAATAGGCGCCCTGAAGCGTCGAATTGCGGAATGCGGTGGACTGGATCATCGCGTCATTGCCAGCAAACCAGCTTCGCGCATCGGCGTGCGGGAAGAGTTCGGGCAGTTGCTCATAAAACTCCATGTCCATGCCGATGATGACAGAGACAGGCGCGCTCAGGATCTTTTCGCCATTGGAGGGCATGGTCAGTGCGGCGAGCTTTTCCTTGGACTCCTGGCTGACGCACCAGATCAGGCGCGTGGGCAGGCAATTGGCCGAGGTTGGGCCGTACTTCATCAGTTCCCAAATGGCATCCAGCTGCTCAGTCGTGACGGCTTTATCGAGATAGCCGTTGTAAGTGCGCGCGGTGCGGAACAGCTGATCGAGCGCCGCGTCGTTGAGAGGCTGGGCCATGGGTCGTGTCCTGTCTTTAGAGGGTGAGATTAGATCGCGAGGACTTCGGTTACTTCGGGCACATAATGCTTTAGCAACTGCTCAATGCCGTTCTTGAGTGTCGCGGTTGACGATGGGCAGCCGGCACAGGCGCCCTGCATCTTCAGATAAACCACGCCCTTTTCAAACCCGCGATAGACGATGTCGCCGCCGTCATTGGCAACGGCGGGGCGGATGCGGGTTTCGATCAGTTCCTTGATCTGGACGATCACGTCTTCATCTGCCGGATCATCCTGGAACTGGGACTCTTCGGCAGGCACGCTGAAGCTGGCGGATGCTGGCTTGAACAGCGGCATGTTCGCGGAGAAATGGTCGAGCAGGATCGACAACACATCGGGCTTCAGATGCGCCCAAGATGTGCCGGGCCCTGCGGTGACCGAAATGAAGTCGCGTCCAAAGAACACGCCTTCCACATCGCCCAGCGTGAACAGTGCTTCTGCAAGCGGGGAGGCCTCCGCCTCTTCCGGCGAGGCAAAGTCGCGGGTGCCCGCGCTCATGACCGCGCGACCGGGCAGGAACTTAAGCGTCGACGGATTCGGAGTGGTTTCGGTTTCTATCAGCATGGCCTCTATCTGGGGGCTGCGGCGCGCGCGATCAAGCGGCTTTACGGACAAAGACGGTGCCCACTGAATATCCGGCGCCGAAAGAACAGATCAGCCCCACATCGCCCGCGGCCAGATCTTGGCTGTGTTTGTGGAATGCGATGACTGACCCTGCCGATGACGTATTCGCATAAGTGTCCAGCACGGTCGGGCTTTCATCCGGCTCGGCCTCATGGCCCAGCACGCGTGACGCGATGAGGCGGTTCATGCCGGCATTGGCCTGATGCAGCCACATCCGGCGCAGCTGCTCCGGTGCAAGCGACAGCCGGTCGAGTTGCTGGAGGATAAGGTCCGCCACCATCGGCACGACTTCCTTAAAGACCTTGCGCCCTTCCTGAACAAACAGCTTGTCGCGTGCGTCGCGCGCTTCCGGGGCTGCGCGGTTGAGGAAGCCGAAATTGTTGCGGATGTTGTTGGAGAACTGGGTCTTCAACTTGGTGCCGAGGATGTCCCAATGGCCCGCAGGTGCCAGCGACTTTTCCTCGACGAGGATGGCGGTGGCCACATCGCCGAAGATGAAGTGGCTGTCCCGGTCACGCCAGTTGAGGTGGCCGGAACAGATTTCGGGGTTCACGACGAGGACGGATTTGGCATTGCCCGCGCGGATAAAGTCGGCCGCTGTCTGAATGCCAAAGGTTGCCGACGAACAGGCGACGTTCATGTCAAAGCCAAAGCCGTCAATGCCGAGCGCGTCCTGAATTTCCACGGCAATCGCGGGATAAGCGCGCTGGAGGTTGGAGCAGGCGCACAGCACAGCGTCCACATCTGATGCGTCCCGTCCGGCGCGGGCCAGCGCTTCACGGGCAGCCGCGACGCCCATTTCGGCGAGGATGGACAGCTCTTCATTCGGGCGCTCGGCGATGCGCGGACACATGATGTCGGGGTCAAGGATGGGCGCCTTGGAGACGACATGGCGGGATTTGATGCCGCTCGCCTTCTCGATGAACTCAACCGAGCTGGGCTGCAAAGCTTCCACGTCTCCCCGCGCGATGGCGTCTGCATGGTCTGTGTTGAAGCGGTCGACATAGGTGTTGAAGCTGGCGACCAGCTCTTCATTCGAGATGCTCTCGGGCGGTGTGTACAGTCCGGTTGCGGAAATGACCGGAGTGAATTGGCTGGTCATTCAGGGTCCCCTTATGACAAATTTTTTCGTGCCCTAGACCGGAGACTCCGGGCGCGCAATGGCGGGATTTACGCCTACAATCCAAGCCTGTTTGCGGAAAAGGTCCCCTTTCCCCTTGCGCAAACCCGTTGCCGTCCGCCACATTAGGGGGATGTTGCGTCAGTACGAACTTGTTGAAAAGGTAAAGGGTTACGACCCGGATGCAGATGAGGATCTGCTGAACAAGGCCTATGTGTTCTCCATGAAGGCGCATGGAACGCAAATGCGCGCGTCGGGCGACCCCTATTTCAGCCATCCGATTGAAGTGGCCGGCCTGCTGACCGATCTGAAGCTGGATGACGAGACGATCGCCACCGCCATCCTGCACGACACGATTGAGGACACGCTCGCCACAGCTGAACAAATCGAAAAGCTGTTCGGCGCCAATGTCGCGCGGCTGGTGGATGGCGTGACCAAGCTGTCCAAGATCGAAGCGCTGACCGAGAATGAGCGGGCGGCGGAGAACCTTCGCAAGTTCCTGCTCGCCATGTCGGATGACATCCGCGTCCTTCTGGTGAAGCTCGCTGACCGGCTGCACAATATGCGCACGCTGCACTTCATCAAGAGTGAGGAGAAGCGCCGCCGGATCGCCCGCGAGACGATGGACATCTACGCGCCGCTTGCCGAACGGATTGGCATGTATGAGTTCATGAAGGAGATGCAGACGCTCTCCTTCCGGGAGCTTGAGCCCGAGGCTTATGCCTCCATCACCAAGCGGCTGGAGCAGCTGCAGGAAGGCGGCGGAGACCGGATCGCGCGGATCAGTTCCGGGATGAAGATGTTGCTGTCGCGCGCAGGGATTGAGGCGGACGTCAGCGGGCGCGAAAAGCATCCCTATTCCATTTGGCGCAAAATGGCGGAGCGCCATATCAGCTTTGAACAATTGTCGGACGTCATGGCCTTCCGCGCCATCGTTCCCGATACTGAGGCGTGCTACAATGCGCTGGGCCTGATCCACCGTCGCTGGCCGATGGTGCCGGGGCGCTTTAAGGATTACATCTCCACCCCGAAGCGCAACGGATATCGCTCGCTCCACACGTCGGTGATCCACAACGAAAAAGTGCGTATCGAAATCCAGATCCGCAGCCGGGAAATGCACGCACAGGCCGAATATGGCTATGCCGCGCACTGGGCCTATAAAGCCGGCGTCGCGCAGCCTGTATCCCAGACCGCGTGGATCCAGGACCTCGTCGAAATCCTTGATCATGCCGAAAGCCCGGAAGAGCTGCTCGAGCATACGCGCATGGCGATGTATCAGGATCGCATCTTCGCGTTCACGCCCAAGGGGGAACTGATCCAGTTGCCCAAGGGCGCGACGCCGGTGGACTTCGCTTATGCCATCCACACGACTTTGGGGGACACGTCTGTCGGCGCCAAGATTAACGGGCGCGTCGTTCCCCTGCGGACAGCCATTGAAAATGGCGATCAGGTCGAAATTCTGAAATCCAAGGCGCAGGAGCCGCAACCGGTCTGGCTCGGTTTTGCGGTGACCGGCAAGGCACGTGCCGCCATCCGCCGCTTCGTGCGCAATAAGGAAGAAGATGAACTGATCGCGCTGGGCCAGAGCATCTATGATGAAATTGCCGCGCGGCTTCCGGGCAAGCTTGGCAAAACGGCGATGGCCGAGGCCATCAAGCGGCTGAAGGTCAAGGATGAAGATGGGCTGATGACGGCCATTGCCCGCCAGAGCGTGACCGACGCCCAGCTGATGGATGCGCTCATGCCCGGCTCTGCGGCCAAGGCCAATGGCAAGCTGCCGGGTCAGCGTCAGGCCATCTCCATTCGCGGGCTTCGCCCCGGCGTCGCCTTTGATCTGGCGGAATGTTGCCGCCCCGTGCCCGGAGACCGGATTGTCGGTCTGCGCCGTCCCGATGAAGCGATTGAGGTCCACACGATTGATTGCCCGAAGCTGGCGGATGGCGTGGATGCTGACTGGCTCGATCTGGCCTGGGGCGATGGATCGGACGGCGGCACGGCGCGGCTCAACATCATTGTGCGTAACCAGCCTGGGTCGCTCGCCGTTGTCGCGGGCATCTTCGGGCAGAATGAGGCCAATATCCTCAACCTGCGCATGGAAAACAGGGATGCGAGCTTCCACACATTCTTTGTGGATCTAGAAGTGCGTGATCTGCAGCATCTGACCCGTATTTTGGCGGCGTTGCGTGCGGCAGATGCCGTCGTCCAAGCGGAACGGATGTAACCCATGGCCACACCCGTTCCCCAGCCCGACTTTTCCCGCCAGATGCGCAATCCCGTGCTGCTGGAAGCAGCTGTCGCGCTCAACGAGAACCGTCTGCATGATGCAGAGCCGCTGCTGCGCCAGCATTTGAAGGCGGACCCGTTTGACGTTGCCGCCATCCGCATGATGGCGGAACTGGCAGGCCGCATTGGCCGCCTGAAGGATGCCGAAGCGCTGCTCCGCCGCGCGGTGGAACTCGCGCCCAACTTCATTCCGGCGCGGTCCAATCTGGCGATTGTGCTCTATCGCCAGAACCGTGCGGATGAGGCGATATCTGAGCTAGAGACGTTGTCCGCGCTCGACCCCGATGATGTGACGCATGACAGCCTGAAGGCCGCTGCCAAGGGTCGTCTGGGCGATTATGAAGAAGCCATTGAACTCTATGGTTCCGTGCTGGAACGCTTCCCCGGCCAGCCTAAGATCTGGATGTCTTATGGCCACCTGTTGAAGACCGTTGGCCAGCAGGCAGAAAGCGTTGCCGCCTATCGCCGCGCGCTCGATATTGCGCCGGGACTGGGTGAAGTCTGGTGGAGCCTCGCCAATTTGAAGACGGTGCGGTTTGACGATGCTGACATCGCGTTGATGGAGGCCGGGCTGGCGCGCACCGACATTTCTTCGGAAGACCGCTTCCACCTCCATTTCGCGCTCGGCAAGGCGCTGGAGGACCGCAAGGAGGCCGCCGCGTCCTTCCACCATTATGATGAGGGCAATCGCCTGCGTGCGGCGGAACTGGAAAGCCATGAGCGCAATGTCACGCGCCATGTTGAGGTCGCCAAGGCGCTCTTCACGCCGGAGTTTTTTGCACAGCGCGCAGGGCAGGGCTGTGACGCAGCGGACCCTGTCTTCATCCTCGGCCTGCCAAGGGCCGGATCGACGCTGCTGGAACAGATTTTATCGAGCCATTCGCTTGTGGAAGGCACGATGGAGCTTCCCGACATCCCGCATATCGCCGGGCAATTGGGCAGCATTGACCATTGGCCGGAAAAGCTGGCCAATGCGCCACCGGAGGATCTGAAGCGGATGGGGGAGACGTTCCTTGAGCGCACCCGCATCCAGCGCAAGAGCGGCAAACCCTTCTTCATCGATAAGCTGCCGAACAACTGGCTGCACGTCGGGCTGATCCACCTGATCCTGCCCAATGCGAAGATCATCGACGCGCGCCGGCATCCGATGGCGTGCTGCTTTTCCAACTTCAAACAGCATTTCGCGCGGGGGCAGGGCTTTACCTACAGCCAGACCGATATTGGCCGCTATTACGCCGATTATGTGGACTATATGGCGCATATTGACCGCGTCCTTCCGGGCCGCGTCGTGCGCATGTTCCATGAAGATATGGTCGATGACAGCGAACGCGAAATCCGCCGGTTGCTTGATGCCCTCGGTCTGCCCTTTGAAGACAGCTGCCTGCGTTTCTGGGAGAACGACCGTGCCGTGCGCACCGCGAGTTCGGAACAGGTGCGCCGTCCGATCTTCAAGGAAGGCACGGAACAGTGGCTGATGTTTGAGCCGTATCTGGACCCCTTGAAGGCGGCGCTGGGGCCGGTTCTTCCGGCCTATCCTGCGGTCCCTGCGTCATTTTTATAGGTGTTGCATTTATGCAATACACTGTGCCGATAGTGCTCAATTATGGATCGCAACATTGACCGCGACTCCCCAAAAGCACATTCTCAGCCGGATATAAGATTTTCAGGGAGTGCCTTAATGACCGTTCAACGCACGCGCCGCGCCGCTTTGGTCGCGCTGCTGGGCAGCAGCATGTTGATGCCCGCCATGGCCATCGCGCAGGAAGCCGCCGAAGATTCGAACGATGACATCATCGTCACGGCGCTGAAGCGCGATGCCTCACTGCAGAGCGTGCCGCTGTCCATTCAGGCGATTGGCACGGAAAAGCTCGACCAGCTTCAGGTTCAGGAATTTGCGGATTATGTGAAGTTCCTGCCGTCGGTCACGATTCAGTCGGCAGGGCCGGGCTTCAGCCAGGTTTATTTCCGCGCGGTCGCCTCGGGCGAAAACGCGAACCACTCCACCTCGCAGCCGACCGTTGGCATGTATCTGGATGAACAGCCGATCACGACTATTCAGGGCGCGCTCGACATCCATGTTTACGATCTGGCGCGCGTGGAAGCGCTCGCAGGCCCGCAAGGGACGCTCTACGGTGCAAGCTCCATGGCCGGCACGATCAAGCTCGTCACCAACAAGCCTGACACAAAGGGCTTTTATGGCGAATTGAGCACTGAACTGAACAGTGTGTCGCATGGCGATGTTGGCGGCACGGTGGAAGGCTTCATCAACGCCCCGATCAGCGAGAACATCGCCGTCCGTGCCGTCGGTTGGTACCGTCGTGATGGTGGTTATATCGACAATGTCGCGGGCACCCGCACCTTCCCGACATCGGGCATTGTGGCCAACAATGCGGCGTTTGTCGAAAAGAACTATAACGATGCCGAAACCTATGGCGGCCGCGTCGCCCTTGGGATCGACCTTGATGACAGCTGGACGATCACCCCGTCGCTGATGGGCCAGATCCAGAAGACCAACGGCAGCTATTCGCAGGAACGTGGCCGCAAATATGAAACGGTCCAGTACAATCCCGAAGGGTCGACCGATAAGTGGTGGAATGCGGGCCTGACCATTCAGGGCAAGCTCGGCAACTGGGACCTGACCTATGCCAACGGCTTCCTCAGCCGTCGCGACAAGGTTGAATCCGATTATTCGGACTATTCCTATTTCTACGACGCGATCTCGGGTTACGGCGCGTTCTTCTATGACAATAACGGGGCATATGTCAGCCCGAACCAGTATATTGTCGGCAAGGACAAGTATAAAAAATACTTCCAGGAATTCCGCGTTTCATCACCATCGGACAACCGTCTGCGGGTGATTGCGGGTCTGTTCTGGCAGCGCCAGTCGCACAATATCGAACAGAATTACATCATCGATAATATCGCTGATGCGATCACCGTCACCGGCACGGCCAGCAACATCTGGCTGACCCAGCAGCAGCGCGTGGACCGCGATCAGGCGGCGTTCGGTGAAGTGTCCTTTGATGTGACCGACAAGCTGACGCTCACCGGTGGTGCGCGCGTGTATCACTATAAGAACTCGTTGCAGGGCTTCTTCGGCTATTCGGCCGGATATAGCGGCGACCAGTTTGACGAGGACACGGGCGCGTTCATCAAGGATGGAACTGGCGAGGCGGGTTGCAATGGCAGAGCGGCTATCGTTCCGGGCAGCCCCTGCACGAACGTGGACAAGACAACGTCGGACACTGGCTTCATCCATAAGTTGAATGCAACGTATAAGTTCAATGAAGACGCGCTTGTCTATGCGACATGGTCGCGCGGCTTCCGTCCCGGCGGCGTGAACCGTCGCGGGACTCTCCCGCCCTACAATGGCGATGAGATCGACAATTATGAACTGGGCTGGAAAACCAGCTTTGGCCGGATGCGCTTTAACGGTGCAGTCTACCAGTTGGATTGGAATGACATCCAACTGTCCTTCCTTGGCGCCAACGGTCTGTCTGAAGTCCGCAATGCGGGCATCGCACGTATCCGCGGCGTGGAAATGGACTTTGGCTATCGCCATGCCGGGTTCTCGTTGACCCTTGGAGCCAGCTATAATGATGCGCAAACCCGTCGTGACTTCTGCAAGATCGCCAACGCGGCGTTTGATTGCACGGTCCCCGGACCGCAGGGGCAGGCCAACGAGCTCCTCGCACCATCGGGATCACGCCTGCCGGTGACGCCGAAGCTGAAGGGCAACGCGATTGCGCGTTATGAGTTCCCGCTGATGGGCTGGGACGGCCATGTGCAGGCGGCAGCCAACCACACCAGCGGCCGCAAGAGCGATCTTCGTATTGTTGAAAACGCGATCAAGGGTGATCTGAAGGCCTACACCACAGTGGACGTCAGCTTTGGCGCCAAGAATGATCTGTGGACAGCGGAAGTCTTCGCGACGAACCTGCTGAACTCCGCCGGGATCGTCAATACGGGCCTCCAGTGCAAGGAGGGCATCTGTGGCGATCCTGATGGAGTTACCGCTTCGGGTGGCGTGTTCTACGACACGGTCATCCGCCCGCGGGTCATCGGCGTAAAGCTCGCCCGCAAGTTCTGAGGGACCATTGAGAGGGGGCGACGCCGCCCCCTCTCGTCATGCTGAACTTGTTTCAGCATCCATGCTTCGCGTGTCGGCGAGCCCTCGCAGGTCGGTGCGTTGCGCTACTTTCACGGCATGGATCCTGAAACAAGTTCAGGATGACGAAACGAGAGATTGCCCCCTCCTGCTTGCGGGAGGGGGCGTCATCGGGCAGACCTGCCGCGATGACATCTTCCACAGCCACGGCCGCGCCATCCGGCACCCCCATTGTCCGCAAGCTCGGCCTGTGGATGACGGTTGCGCTCGTCATCGGCAACATGATCGGCTCGGGCGTGTTTCTCTTGCCCGCGAGCCTCGCGCCCTTTGGCTGGAACGCTGTCTTCGGCTGGATTGTCACCATCGCAGGGGCGCTTTGTCTCGCCCACGTGCTGGCGCGGCTGACGGCGGCGGCTGACGGCCCGATTGGCCCTGCTGAGCTCGTCGAACGCAGCTTTGGCCCCGTCGCGGGCTTCCTCATTGGGTTCAGCTTCTGGGTCTCGGTCTGGGCGGGGACGGCGACAATCTCCATCGGCGCGGTCTCTTATGCGGCGAGCTTTCTGCCTGTGTTGGGCGAGCATCCCGCCTTGTCAGCGGCAGGTGTCATCTGGGCGGTCACGCTCGTCAATCTGATAGGCACGCGCTCTGCGGGCGGGTTTCAGGTGCTGACGACGGTGCTCAAACTGACGCCGCTCATCGTTGTCGCGGTCCTTATTTTCGTCGTTCTGAGCCGCGAAGGCGGGGCGGCGATCAAGCCGTTCGCGCCGGAAACTCTGTCGCTCTCCGGCATCAATCAGGCTGCGGCGATCACGCTGTGGGCCATGGTCGGGTTTGAAGCCGCCTGTGCCGCGTCGGGCAAGATCGAGAACCCGGCGGTCAATGTGCCGCGCGCGACCTTCCTCGGTGCACTTTTGTGCGGGGTTTTCTACTTCATCGTCTGTTCGGGCATCGCGCTGATGCTGCCCGCGGATCAGGTGGCCAAATCCAACGCGCCGTTTGAGCTGTTTGTGGCGACCTTCTGGTCCCCCGGCCCTGCTGCCTTCGTGGCACTCTTCGCCGCGATTAGTGCGGTGGGCGCGGTCAATGGCTGGGTGCTGGTGCAGGGCGAAGTTCCCTATGAAATGGCGCAGCGCCGCCTGATGCCGCGCTGGTTCGGCGGCACGGCGAAGAATGGCGTGCCGGTGCGCGCGCTGATCATCGCGAGTGTGCTCGCCAGTGTGCTGGTGCTCGCCAATAGCAGCCGGACGATGGGCGGCCTCTTCACGTTCATGGCGCTGCTGACGACGGCCGTGACGCTTTGGCTTTACCTCGCCTGCGCGGTGGTGGCGCTCAAACGACGGATCGCGGTGCCTGCCGCTGTCGCAGGGCTGCTCTTCGGTCTCTGGTCCCTCTGGGGCGCGGGGCTGGAGGCGAGCGGGTATAGCTTCCTGCTGATGATCGCGGGGCTGCCCGTATATTGGTGGGCACGTTCGGAAGAAGGTGGCGGCGGCGAGGCGCTGATCGCCGAGTGACGTACTGCTTGGCGCGTTCTCAGGTTGATGTTGGATGGCTGCCCAAGCGGTAAGTTGGGCGCCGAGCCTCACAAAGCTCCCCGTCGCCCCGTGCTTGACACGGGGCTTGGCTTTTCTTGAGCTGGCCCTTTTGAAGTGATGCTCCGATTGTTGGGCCTTTTAGAGTAGTGGTGTCCGGCAAGCGGGAGGCGAAATGGAACGGAGGTCAGCCTAGCCCCGTGTCAAGCACGGGGCGACGTGGGTGTGACGTGGGTGTGCTGGCACCCCACCAATGAAAGTCCCGTGACTTCAGGAATATGCGCCCATCCCTTGGGTGGCGCATTCTCTGGTGCTGCGGGGGGTGAGTTCGTCCGAATGGCTGTTTTTGCGAACGGCTTCAGCCCAACAGAAAGCCCCGCCGGATTGCTCCGACGGGGCCTTTGATGCTGTGAATTTAAGCGATCAGGCGTAGGTGACCTGCGCGGTCTGGCGACGGCGCATGGCTGCGCCCACCAGACCAAAGCCAGCGAGCATCATCGCCCAAGCGGCCGGTTCCGGCACGCCACCGTTGTACGTCAGTTCACCGACGCCGTAGACCCAGTTGTAGCCGCCGCCCGAGCCATTGCTGATCACGAGGCTCTTGATGCCGCTGCCGGCAACATTGACGAGTGAGAAGCCGTTGACATTGGCGAGGCTGCCGCTGCTGATGAGAGCGTTGGCCGCATCAAACGCCTGATAGATGGAGTCGTTGCCGGTGTTGTTGCCATAATTGTTGAACGTGAACGAAACGCCGCTGACAGACGACGCGAAGTCGATCGTGACCGTTGCACCTGTAGGATATCCGTCGGTGCCAGATCCGAAATTGCCGCTGTTGTTCAGGCTGAGAACCGCGTCAAAGTAGCCATAGCCGACAATCGGTGCGGTGGCGGTGGTGGGGCCGCCCGACATCGAGAAGGTGAGACCGGCGACCTGGTTGGTGAGCACGGTACCGGCGGTGAAGCTGCCGAAGTTGATGGTGGCGGCATTGGCGGTGCCGAAAAGAAGCGTGCTTGCAAGCAACGCGACCGAAACTTTCTTCATCATATGCATTTTCCCCTGAAAGTATGGACTGCGATTGCGTCAGGTTTGACGTCTGAATCGCCTGCGACTCCATGTTCAAGGTAACAAATTTTTAATGATTGTCGATGTGAGTATTTGCACATTTTGCACACGTCCTACTTTGGGACAGATAAATCAGGTCTCTTAAAGACTTCACATATTGTAAGTTATTATATTTACAGAATATTTTAAGTGCCTTCCCCCCTTAATGAAAGTCCCGTGACTTCGGAAAAATCCGCACATCCCTTGGATGCCGCACCCGTGGATGTTGCGGGTGGGCGAATTCGTCGGCGCGGCTGAGTTGGGGGTCTAAACGGCGCTGGTCGGACAGGCGTTCAATCTCCGCGTTCCGTTCGGTGATGCGGTGGGCCATCAGGTGGACAATGCCTTCGGGGCTGCGCTGCACCTCGCCTGTCACCTGCATCAGGCGGGAGGCCATGACGGCGCGGCGCTGCGTCTCAAAGGTGCGGGCCCACATGATGATGTTGGCGACGCCGCTTTCATCCTCCAGCGTGACGAAGATTGCCTTGCCATTGCCGGGCCGCTGCCGGACGAGGACAAAGCCCGCAACCGATACCCGCGCCCCGGCCTTGGCGAGCATCAGTTCTGCACAGGAGAGAACACGCTCTGCCCGGAACACAGGCCGGAGCAGCGCCATCGGATGCGTTTTGAGCGAGAGGCGGATCGTCTGGTAATCCGCGACGACATGCTCACCCAGATGCATCGTCGGCAGCGCCATGTCCTCTTCCGCGCCCAGTTCCCGCGCGCGGGCGGCGGCAAAGAGCGGCAGTTCGTCGCTTGGCGTGCGGCGCACGTCCCACAGGGCCTCGCGCCGGTCGAGCGCGATTGAGCGGAAGGCATCGGCATCGGCGAGCAGCTTGAGCGCGCGCGAGGGGAGCACCGCCTTGCGGGCCAGATCTTCCACCGAGGCAAAGGGGCGTGCGGCGGCGATGGCATCGGCCCAATCCTCGCGAAAGCCCGACATCTGCCGCATGCCCAGCCGCAGGACGAGCGCGCCGTCTGCGCGGCGATCAACGGCGTTGTTCCAGGCGCTCTCGTTCACATCGATGGGCAGCACCTCGACGCCATGTTCGCTTGCATCGCGGACGATCTGTGCGGGCGCATAGAACCCCATGGGCTGCGAATTGAGCAAGGCGGCAGCAAACACGGCGGGGTAATGGTGCTTGATCCAGGAGGAGACCCAGACCAGCCGGGCAAAGGCAATGGCGTGGCTTTCCGGGAAGCCATAAGAGCCGAAGCCCTCAATCTGTTTGAAGCAGCGTTCGGCAAAGTCCTGCTCATACCCACGCCGCACCATGCCGCCGACCAGCTTGTCGCGAAAGGCATCGATCATGCCGAGGTTGCGGAACGTCGCCATGGCGCGGCGCAGCTGGTTCGCCTCGGACGGGGTGAATTCGGCCGCGACAATGGCGAGCTTCATCGCCTGTTCCTGAAACAGCGGCACGCCCAACGTCTTGCCGAGCACGTCGTGGAGTTCCTGCGGATCATGCGGCGGGGCGGGTGAGGGGAAGTCGACCTTCTCGCGCCCCTGCCGCCGCCGCAGATAAGGGTGGACCATATCGCCCTGAATGGGGCCGGGGCGGACGATGGCGACCTGAATGGCGAGATCGTAGAAAGTGCGCGGCCGCATGCGGGGCAGCATGTTCATCTGCGCGCGGCTTTCGACCTGGAACACGCCGACGCTGTCACCCTTGCACAGCATGTCGAACACGTCGTCGTCGACATCGGGGATGTTGGACAGCGTCAGCGGCGGTCCCGCATCCGTCCGCAGATCCTCGATCATGTCGAACGCCTTTTTGATGCAGGTCAGCATGCCGAGCGCGAGCACATCGACCTTCATCAGGCCCAACGCGTCGATGTCATCCTTGTCCCATTCGATGAAGGTGCGATCCTCCATCGCGGCGTTGAGGATGGGCACGGTCTCATCCAGCCGGTCCTCGGTCAGCACAAAACCGCCGACATGCTGCGAGAGATGGCGGGGATAGTGCAAAATCTTCTGTACGAAATGGTTGAGCCGCGCGATCTCCGGATTGTCGGGGTCAAAGCCCGTCTCCGCAAAGCGCTTCGCATCCATCGTTGAGGAATAGCTGCCCCACACGGTGGAGGAGAGACGTTGGGTGATGTCCTCCGTCAGGCCGAGCGCCTTGCCCACTTCGCGCACCGCGCTGCGCGGGCGGTAATGGATGACGGTCGCGACGATGCCCGCGCGGTGACGGCCATAGCGTTCATAGATGTACTGCATCACCTCCTCGCGCCGCTCATGTTCGAAATCGACGTCGATGTCGGGCGGCTCGCGGCGCTCTTCGGAAATGAAGCGGGAAAAGAGCAGGCTGTGCTTGGCCGGGTCAACCGCCGTGATGCCAAGCACGAAGCAGACCGCCGAATTCGCCGCCGACCCGCGCCCCTGACACAAGATGCCGCGCCCCTGCGCAAACTGGACGACGTCATGGACGGTCAGGAAATAGGCGGCGTAGGTCAGTCGCTCTATGATCTCCAATTCCTCGGTGAGGAGTGCGGCGAGCTTGGGCGGCGGCCCCTCCGGCCAGCGGTCGGCGCATTTCTGGGCGACGAGCGTCTCCAGCCAGCGCTGCGGCGTATAACCGGGCGGGATCGGCTCATGCGGGTAATCATAAGCCAGCTGCGAGAGGTCAAAGGAAAGGGCCTCCATCAGCCGCGCAATTTCGGCCAGCGCTTCGGGCGCGTCGGTGAAGAGGCGGGCCATTTCGGCGGCTGTTTTCAGATGGCGTTCGGCATTGGCGGCGAGCTTGCGGCCGGCTTTGTCGATGCTCGTCTTTTCGCGGATGCAGGTGAGGATGTCCTGCAAGGGGCGATCCTCGGGCGTCGCATAGAGCGCGTCGTTGATGGCGATGAGCGGGACGCCGGTTTCCGTGGAGAGCGCCTTCATCTCCGCCAGCCGCCGCCGGTCGCGCCCGGTGCGGTGCATCGCAATGCCCAGCCACAGATAAGGCGTGCGGTTGGCGAGCAGCGCGAGCTTGGCGGCCAAGGGCGACCCGCCGAGCGTCGTGGCCCCGGCGGGCGCGGGCGCGATCCGGTCGGGCAGAACGATCAGCGCCATCTCCTCGCACCATTCGGCGAGATCGGCGAAGTGGAGGAGGCAGCTGCCCTTGTCGGTGCGCAGATTGCCCAGCGAGAGCAGCCGCGTCAGCCGACCCCAGCCGCGCCGGTTGACGGGATAGGCGATGATGTCCGGCGTCTCATCGGCAAAGACGAGGCGGGCGCCGGTGAACAGGCGGAAGTCCTTGGCGTGGCCCGCGTCATGCAGATCTCGCAGCGCCCGCCATGCCCGCACGACGCCCGCCACAGTGTTGCGGTCGGCAATGCCCAGCCCTTTATGGCCGAGCGCCACGGCCTCTGTGACCATGTCGGCTGGTTGCGACGCGCCGTGCAGGAAAGAGAAGGAGGTGGCCGCCGCCAACTCGGCATAGGCTGGCCGCTTATCATCCGAAAAGGCCATGGAGGTACCAATCCGGGTTGGGCTTTTCCGCGCCGTACAGGCCGTGGCGGAACAGCCAGAAGCGGCGGCCCTGGCGGTCCTCCACGCGGTAATAGTCGCGCGTCAGACCGGCGCCGTCCTTGCGCTTCCACCACTCAGCCGACAGCCGCTCCGGCCCTTCAAAGGTGACCACATCATGCGTCTGCCGCCGCCAGCGGAAGCGGCGCGGCGGGCCATCGGGCACCTCGGCGATGACATCGACGATCTGCGGCGGATCGAAGAGGCGCAGGGGCTGCATCGGTGGATCTCCGGCGGCGCGGTGAGCGGTGAGCGGCAGGACAGGGGTATGGGCGGGCACGGTGAACCCTGCGCATTCCGGAATATGGCTGTCCCCCGCCGCAAAGCGCCGGACGCGCGCCTGCCCCAGCCGGACGCCGAGCCGGTCGGCAAGCAACGCCACCTCGCGCGCTGGGGCCGTATTGCCATCCAGATCGGTCTGGGTGACGCCAAGCGCCTCGGCCACCGGAATGTCGAGGCGGATGAGATCATAGCCAAAGCCGGGGTCCAGCGGGTCCTCCAGCGTGTCGATCCGTTCACGGAAGAGCCGCAGCACCAGTTCCACATCGCGGGTCGGCTGGCCCGTGCCGATGCTTAAAGCGTGGACGGCGCCGTCGCTGCGGAACAGGCGGCTGGCAAATTCACGACCGCCCTCGCCGCGTCGGGCCAGTTCCTCGCCTGCTTCCCGCACAAGATCCGCCAGCGTGGCGAGGACGAAGTCCGTGTGCGACACAGGCTCGGCAAAGCGACGCGCAAAGGAGAGGGCAGGCGGCGTCCGGCGCGGGGTGATGCGGACATCTTCTTCGCCCAGCACACGAGCCAGCCGGGTGACGGCCTGTGGCCCGAACCGCGCGGCGAGCGGGATGCGCGGGCGGCTGGCGAGATCGCCCAGCACCGTCAGCCCGGCGCGTTTGAGCGCAGTCGTCCGTTCCTCTCCCAAATCTAACGCAGCGACGGGCAGGTTGCCCACGTTAGGGGCGGCGGGCATATAAGGCGCGCGTTCTTCGTTCAGCCGGTTGGGCGAAAGGCGGCGTCCGGCGCGCAGCAGCTCCCCGCCATGCCGAGCCAGCGCGCGGGCTTTGTCGGGCGTTTCGGCGAGCGCCACCCGCAGCGTCATGCCGCCATCCACCAGCCGCGTGACAAGCGCGCTCACCAGCCCTGCCTCATCCCCCCACAGATGCGCACAGCCGGTGATGTCGAGGATCAGGCCATCGGGCGGGTCGACAGCGACGGACGGCGTGTAGCGGTCACAATCCTCGGCGATGCTGTCCAGCAGCCGGGCATCGGCCTGCGGGTCGTGCGCCACGGCCTGCACCTCAGGCACGCGGGCGCGGGCATCGGCGAGCATCATGCCGGGCGCAAGGCCCAGGCTCAGCGCGACCTCATCCACCGCCATGACGCGCATGGCCCCGCTTTGCTTTTCGGTGAAGAGGCGTGGGCCCGTTTCGCCGGGATGGTCACGCAACCATCGATCGGCGCTCAGCAACGGCAGGAACAGGGCGCAATAGCGCCGGTTCGCTAAAGGCTGTCCGGTCATGATCCCACTCCACACAGATATCGAAAGGACGCGCGCCACCCCGGTGACGCACAAGCGAAAGCGACAGGCCGGTCCGTCCCGGCGCCTGTCCGGCCAAAGGCACAGATGGGGCTGCGGCCACCTGCCAGCGTGAGGCCGCGGCACTCGCAATCATGCTGTCACTGCCGCGTAGGATCAGCGCTGTGACGCCCGATTTTTCCGCAGCCAGCGCAAGGCGACGACTGGCGGTCAGGTCCAGCCGCTTGGCGGAACCAACCTCGATGACCGCAGCGGCAAGCCCAGCACAGCCGATGCTGTCTGACGCGACCTTCAGGCAGGCAAGCTCATCCGGCGCGGTCACCAGCATCATTCTGTCTGGCACCAGCCCCAGTTCGGCGAGGCCGGGGCCGTACGGCGTGCCATGGCGCCGCAGTTCGGCATCGGTTGATACCCATAGGATCGGCCCGCCGTCCGCGCCCGCCCGCACCGCCAGCATCAGCGCGAACGCCGCCGCACTGGCCGCGTCCGTTCCGCTGGTGGGCAGCACTTCATGCACCGCCCCTTTGGCCAGTCCGCCGTCCAGCCGCGCGTCGAGCGCGGCCAGCCCGAAGGATAAGAGTCCCCAGCGCCCGCTGGAGGCTGTGGGCCCAAGAGCGTCAATCCGGCGTTTAAGCCGTGCAAGAGAAGAGGTCGAATCAATCATGTTCACTATATGTTCTATTTCTGCCGACATTAAATTTCTGTCAAGGCTTCCCCTCGCATGAGCGAAATTGATAAGGGCCCTCAAGCCTTTGAGGGGGACTATATGCGCAAGGTTCGAAAAGCGGTTTTTCCTGTTGCCGGTCTGGGGACGCGGTTTTTGCCGGCGACCAAGGCGATGCCCAAGGAAATGCTGCCGGTCGTGGACCGTCCGCTCATCCAATATGCTGTCGATGAGGCCCGCGAGGCAGGCATTGAACAGATGATCTTCGTCACCGGTCGCGGCAAGAGCGCGATCGAGGATCATTTCGACATCGCCTATGAACTCGAACGCACGATGACCGACCGGGGCAAGGACCTGTCGGTGCTGGAGCCCACACGCCTGGGGCCGGGCAATTGCGCCTATGTCCGCCAGCAGGAACCGCTGGGTCTGGGCCACGCCATCTGGTGTGCGCGTGACATTGTGGGGGATGAACCGTTCGCCATCTTCCTGCCCGATGAACTTATGGCGGGCTCGCCCGGTTGCATGAAGCAGATGATGGACGCCTATGAACAGACAGGCGGCAATGTCATCTCCGTATTGGAAGTCCCGCATGAGAAAGTGTCGAGCTACGGCGTGATCAAGCCCGGTGAAACGCACGGCAACATCACTGAGGTTCTGGGTCTCGTCGAAAAGCCCAAGATGGAGGACGCGCCCTCCAACCTCATCATTTCGGGCCGCTACATTCTCCAGCCTGAGGTCATGAAAATTCTTGCAGCACAGGAAAAAGGCGCAGGCGGTGAAATCCAGCTGACCGATGCAATGCAGCAGATGATCGGGAAGCAGCCTTTCCACGCTGTCACCTTTGATGGCACGCGCTATGACTGTGGGGATAAGGCCGGGTTCATCACGGCCAACATCGCGCTTGCCCTGCAACGGCCCGACATCGGGCCTGCCGTAAGGGCCTGGCTAAAAGAAACCAAATTGGATTAATCACCCTCCGTTTGGGACGCGTAAAGCCCGATAAACGCTGGAAAACGATAAGAAATTTTAAGCCCCTGCGGCGACAATGCAGGGATGAGCCGATATAACTCGCCCGCCCTGATGAAACCGACGCGCCAACGGCTCGTCCAGCTCATCTTGCCGGTGCTTTTGCTGTTTTTCGTCACGATCGGCCTCTCGCTTTTTCAGACGGTTACTCAGGTCAATCAAGTCGACGCGCAGCGATCCCGCATGGCAGTCACCGCCGCCATGGACGCGATGGTCTCCCGTCTTGCCGACTATACGCATGACAATGCCTATTGGGATGATGTGGCCCGCGCGGTCTATGCAACGCCCACGGACACGGCGTTTCTCAAAACGACATTGGGGGCGACAACGCAGGAACGGGTCTACGCCGACACCGTCGTCGTCATTAGCCCAAGCGGCGCCGCGCAACTTGGCTTCCGGAACGGGCAGCGTCAGGATATCCAGCTGACGCCGGGCCTCACAGCTGCGCTCTCCCGCCTTCAGGCCAAGATTGGGCGGGACAACCGCCCGGCGACAACCATCGTCCGCAATGACAAGGGGATCGCCCTTGTCGCCATCTCCCCCATCCGCCCGATGAGCACAAAGCTGCGTCGGCTCGTTCCGGCCGAAGGGCCGTCCTACCTCGTCCTTCTGAAAAATGTCGGGCGTGAGGACAGCTTTCGCATCAGCCGGACGCTGCAGCTTTCCAATGTCCGGTTTCAGCTGCAACCGGGCAGGGACCCGTTTGTCGCGCTGCGCAATGATGAAGGTCGCCCGGTTGGCGTGGTGACATGGAGCCCGCCGTCTTTGGGCTTGGTTGCTTTGGGCCGGGCCATGCCTGTCATCATCGTTGCCGCCCTTATCTATCTGATCGTCGCGGCTGTCTCGATCAGCAGGGGCTATGCCTCGCTGCGCCAATTGGGTTGGCAGGTGATGGCGGACAGCCTGTCCCGCCTGCCAAACCGCCGAGCGCTGCGCTGGGAAATGATCCGCCGGGGTGACAGCCGGGAGGAAGCGGGGCTCGCCATCCTGGATCTGGATGGCTTCAAGATGGTCAATGACAGCTTCGGCCATGAAACAGGGGATCAGCTCATCAAGGCGGTGGCCGCCCTCCTGAAACAGGCCGCCGGAACAGACGCGACCGCCATCCGCTTGGGAGGAGACGAATTTGCCCTGCTCGCAACGGGCGAGGGCGCCGGCGCGCGGATTGAAGAGGTGATCCAACGGCTGTTGCTGATGCTTGATGCACCGGTGGTCCTCATGGGCCGGCCGGTTCAGGTGGGCGCCAGCGTTGGCATCGTGAAGGTCAGGTTGGGCGATCTCTCTCCGTCAGAGGCCATGCGCCGAGCCGATGCCGCCATGTATGTCGCCAAACGGTCCGGCAAAAAGCGGGTGGTTTTTTACTCGCCGGAATTGGAACAGGAACATCTTGCCGCCGCCAAGCTGACTGGGGATTTGCGCAAGGCCATCGAGGCGCGTGATTTCACCGTCCAATATCAGCCGATGATTGATTGCCGCACCGGCCATGTCGTGTCGGTCGAAGCCCTGCTGCGCTGGCCGCATGCAGACTTGGGCACCATTTCTGCCCGCGATTTCATCAATGTGGCAGATCAGGCGGGACTGACGGTCCCTATCGGCACGCTCGCAATGGACCAGATCGCCAAGGATGCCCAAGATTGGGGGGATGTCCGCCTTGCCGTCAACCTGTCGCGCGGCCAGTTGCGCTCCCCCGGCTTTCTGAGCCTTATGGAGGCGCAGCTGAAGGCGTTGCAGATCGGCCCGGAGCGTATGGAATTTGAGATACGTGAAGAGCTGTTCGTCGAGAATGCGGACTTTGCCGAGGAAATTGCAGCTGAGCTGCGCCAGATGGGGTGCCGCCTCGTCCTCGACAATTTCGGGTCCGGCTTTGCCGCGTTAAACACGCTGGAGCGCGCAAATTTTGCCAAGGTGAAAATTGACACCGGGCTCGTCTCGCGCGCCGCCTCGGATGATCGGGCACTTGTGCTGCTGCAAAGCTGCGTGGCGGTTGCCCATTCGCACGGGGCACGGGCCGTCGCGCAAGGTGTGGAAACCTTCGCGCAGGCGGAACTGATGCGGATCATCGGGTGCGATGAAATTCAGGGCTGGACCTATGGGCGCCCCATTTCAGCGGCGGACGTCACATCCCTTCTCTCGGTCCGGACATTGCCGGACCCGGCCGCCACACCTGCGGCCTATGACGAAGCCCGGCCCTTGTTCGAGCTCGAGCGCGTGTCGGGTTAAAGCCGTGCGGTCTTTGCGATGGCGTCGAGCACGCCGTTGACGAAGCCCTTTTCCTTGCGGTCGTAAAAGGCATGGGCAACGTCGAGATATTCGCTGATGATGCTGCCTTTGGGGATGTCCGCGCGCGCGATCAGTTCATAGGTGCCAGCCCGCAGGATCTGACGGAGCGGACGGTCCAGCCGGTCAAGCGACCAGCCTTCGGCCAGATTTGCGGTGATGAGCGCGTCAACCTCTTCGCGGCGGGCATCGACGCCTTTGACGACATCATTGAAGAAATCGACCTCAGCGTCGGCAAAGGTGTTGTCCTCAATCGTGGCGCCCAGACGGTGCTGGTGGAATTCGTGGAGCAGCACGGCCATCGGCGTGCCTTCCATTTCCTGTTGGTACAGCGCCTGCACAGCGGCAAGGCGGGCGGCGGAACGGGCGCGGCTCATTTCAATCTTTCCTCTACGGATCGGGCGTGGGCAGGAAGCCCTTCGGCGCGGGCAAGCGCGACCGCCGCCGGTCCGATAGCGCGGATGGCGTCCGGCGAACAGCAGAGAAAGCTCGTGCGCTTCATGAAATCGAGCACGGACAGGCCAGACGAGAAGCGCGCACGGCGTCCGGTGGGCAGCACGTGGTTCGGACCGCCCACATAATCGCCCACCGCTTCGGGTGTATGGCGGCCCAGAAAGATCGATCCGGCATGGCGGACGGCAGCGAACAGGGGCTCGGGGTCTTCGACCGCGAGCTCCAGATGTTCAGGCGCGAGCGCATCGATGAGTGGCGCTGCCGCCATCAGGTCGGCGACCAACAAGATCGCGCCATTGGCATCCCAGCTTGTCCGGGCCGTGGCGCCGGTCGCGAGCTCGGCAATCTGGCTGTCGACCGCCGCCGCGACAGCATCAGCAAAGGCGGCGTCATCGGTGATGAGGATCGACTGGCTGGTCGGGTCATGCTCGGCCTGGCTCAACAGATCGGCGGCAATCCATTGGGGGTCATTCTTGCCATCAGCGACGACAAGGATTTCGGACGGGCCCGCCACCATGTCGATGCCGACCACGCCGTATAGCTGCCGCTTGGCCTCCGCGACCCAGGCATTGCCGGGGCCGGTCACGACATCGACCTTGCCGATGGTCGCGGTGCCAAAAGCCAGGGCGGCGACGGCTTGGGCGCCACCCACGCGCCACACCTCGTCCACACCGGCGATATGCGCGGCAGCGAGGACGAGGGGGTTGATCTCGCCCTTGGGGGTCGGCGTGACCATCACAAGGCGTTCGACGCCTGCGACCTTGGCCGGAATGGCGTTCATCAGAACCGACGATGGGTAAGCCGCACGACCACCCGGCACATAGACGCCGGCGGCATCCACCGCGGTCCAGCGCGCACCAACGCGGACGCCGGCGCTGTCCACCGTGTCGCTGTTCTCGGGCTTTTGCTTGGCGTGATAGGTGCGGATGCGGTCGGCTGCGAGGTCGAGTGCGGTGCGAAGGTCGGCGTCCAGCGCCTCATAGGCGGCGCGGCAATCGGCAAGGTCGATCTTCCAGTCGAGATCATGCCCGTCAAATCTGCGGGTCAGGTCGGCGACCGCCGCGTCACCTTCGGTGCGGACACGGGCGATGATGGCGGCGACATCGCGCGAGACATCCTCATCCGCTTCCCGCCGTGCATTGACGAGCGTTTCAAAGGCTGCCGCAAAATCGGGCGCCTGCGCGTCGAGCCTAATCATTGACCGCCGCCCGGAACGCTTCGACCAGATCACCGACGCCAGCATTGGTTTTGAAGGCGGCGCGATTGACGATGAGGCGTGCGGAAACCTGTGCGATGACTTCCACTTCGACCAATCCATTTTCAAGCAACGTCTTGCCCGAGGACACCAAGTCAACAATCCGGCTGGAGAGACCAAGCGACGGGGCGATTTCCATCGCGCCATTCAGCTTCACGCATTCAGCCTGCACGCCGCGCGCCGCAAAGTGCTTGCGGGTCATATTGGGATATTTGGTCGCAACGCGGACATGGCTCCACGACCGGGGATCGTCGGTCGCGGCCATTTCAGCAGGCTCGGCGACCGAGATGCGGCAATGGCCGATATCCAAGTCGACAGGCGCGTAAAGCTCTGAATAGTCGAACTCATCGATCACATCAGACCCGACAATGCCGATCTGCGCCGCGCCATGCGCCACGAAGGTTGCCACGTCGAAGGCACGCACGCGGATCAGGCTCACATCCGGGCGGTTGGTCGCGAATTTGAGGGCGCGGCTCTTCCCGTCGGTAAAGGCAGCCTCCGGCACAATCCCGGCGCGCGACAGCATCGGCAGGGCTTCTTCGAGGATGCGGCCTTTGGGCACGGCAAAGATGATCGGCTGAGACATGATGCGGGGCCTTTACGTGGACGGGCTTTGCAGGGCAAGCTGTCCGGCATGACTCAAAGCATCCGGGAGGCCTTCCGGCTTCAGGCCCAATATTGCAAAGCGGTGGGCTCTGCGCAGACAGCCGAGATTGTGGCGGCTCTGGGCGATATCCTCGACCATAGGACGCGGACGGGCGCGCGCATTCTCGATTGGGTGGGCGATCCGATTGTCGACGCGCTGCCTCTGCGCATTGCAGGGGGGCTGCATGCCCTTGCGCGGTCCGGCAAGGAGGATCTGCTTACCCGCTATTACACCGTCCGCGATCTGGAGGCGCACCCTGTTCTGCGGCAAGTGATCGAGAAGTGGGATGACTGGCTCTATCCCTGGCTCGATGGACCACCGCAGACCAATGAGGTTGCGCGTGCAGGGGCATTGTGGCCCGCCATGCTGGAGATTGCGGGCCGCTTTGGCCCCGACATGGAATGGATTGAGATTGGGACGAGCGCAGGTCTTAATCTCAATATGGACAGGTTCGGCTATCGGCTTGGCGAGACGGTGTCAGGGGATAGCCTTTCTGCGGTCCAGATCAGCCCTAAATGGACCGGGGAGAGCCCTGTGCCTGCCGCCGTAAACGTCTGTGACCGCGTCGGCATTGATCTCAATCCGCTCGACCCGACGGACCCCGCGATCGTGGGCCGGATGCTGGCCTATATCTGGCCGGACCAACCGGAACGGCTGGCGCGGGCAGAAGCCGCCATCCGCGTGGCGCAAGCCAACCCGCCACCGATTGTTAAGGGAGATGCGACCGCGCTGCTCGCGCCGCTCTTGGCCGAACGACAGGCCGAGGGGCGCACCCGCGTCATCTTCCACTCGGTCGTCCTCCAATATTTCACGGCAGAGGCTCGGGCCAAGGTCCGCGATTTGATTGAAGCGGCGGGCGCGCGTGCCGATGCCGCGCGGCCGCTCGCGTGGTTGTCGATGGAGTTTCCGGACAAGGTCACTGAAGCGGACATCACGCTGCGCTGTTGGCCGGGGGATGGCGCGTCGGAACTCTTGGCCAGGGCCCACCCGCATGGCGCATGGGTCAACTGGGGGGCGTAAAGCGACCCAGCTTCGGTCTCAGCCCTTAACTGAGCCAGTGCCGCATGGCGTGATTAACGGCCTCGGGGCGCTCCCAAGGAATGAAGTGGCCAGCATCCTCAACGCGAACGACCGTCAGCGTGTCGATGTGCTCTTCCAGCCCTTCTAACTGGCAAGGCAGAAGCGCCTCGTCGTTCACGCCCCAGATGACAAGCACAGGCATGTGCAGTTTCGGGAAGGGAGCGGCGAGAAACGGCGTCATCTCAGCGGGTGCGTCCATCCCCGGCACCTGCATGGGCGACGCACGATACCAGTTGAGCATCGCCGTGAGCGCGCCGGGCTGCGACCATTCGTCGAGATAAGCGGCCTTGTCCTCTGCTGTGATCCCGCTGCCGGTCAGCTTTGCGAAGCGATCCTCAAAGAACCAGTCGATGCCCTTGGTGGCGACTTCGCCCTCAATGTCGCGTTCCCGGAAGTCCTTCATATATTGCGAGGCGAGGCGCTGACCCTGATTGAAAACAAGCGTGTGCTGGAAGACATAAGGGTGGGCGGCATTGCACAGGATCAGCCGCTCAACCCGCGCCTGATCCCTGATGGCGACTGCCCAGGCGATGGCCCCGCCCCAATCATGGCCGACCAGCGTAAAGCGGTCTGCGCCAAAGGCATCGGCCAAGGCAAACACATCAGCGACAAGATTGCCGATGCGATAGTCCTTCAGCTCCGGCAGCTTTTGCGAGCGGGCATAGCCGCGTTGGTCGGGTGCGATGCAAAAGAAGCGGTCGGACAGCGCCGCCATCTGATGACGCCATGTGCGGTGCGATTCAGGAAAGCCGTGCAGAAACAAGATCGGCGGGTTCGCCGCATCGCCCGCGGTCCAGACGTCAAGTTCGACGCCGGTGGAAAGGGTCACGCGCTGACGCAGCATCTCTGCCATTAAATAGGGTCGCTGTTGGTCAGTGGCGTTTCGGGCATGGGAATGAATTCCGGGTCATTGGGCACAATCGGGAAGCGGCCTTCAGCCCAATCAGCAGCGGCCTGATCGATCCGGTCCTGCCTTGAGGAGACGAAATTCCACCACACACGTCGCGCCGTCGGGAAGTCTTCTCCGCCCATCAGCATGATACGGCCACCCTTTGCCGATTTGAGCGTGCCTTTCTCGCCCGGCTTCAGGACGTAGAGCGCATAAAGCTCCATCGCCTCGCCTGAAATCTCGGCCTCGCCGCCGACGAGCATCAGCGCGCGCTCATCGGCCTCGGCATCGACGGGAATGCTGCCGCCCTGTTCCAGAATGATGTCGGCGTAGATGGTTTCGGCATGGCAGGTCGTCGGTGCGGTCGCCCCCCAGAGCGTGCCCATGATGACGCGTGCCTTTGCGCCGTCATCCGAAATGATCGGCAGCTTGTCGGCCTTGATCTGTTCAAAGGCGGGGTCGATCTCTTCCTTGCCATCGGGCAAAGCGAGCCAAGTCTGCATGCCGTAAATAGAGGCACCTTTGGCGCGCTCCTCGGCAGGCGAGCGTTCGGAATGGACGATGCCTTTACCCGCCGTCATCAGATTGACCTCGCCCGGTCGGATCGTTGCGAATGACCCCAGCGAATCGCGGTGGTCTATCGCGCCATCGAAAAGATAGGTGACGGTGGACAGCCCGATATGCGGGTGCGGGCGGACGTCCATGCCCAACCCAATGTCGAGCATGCCGGGGCCGAACTGATCCACAAAGCAAAACGGCCCGACCATAGTGAGGCCGCGCGCCGGCAGCGCGCGCCGCACTTCAAAGGCCCCCAGATTGTGGGTGACGGGCAGCAGCATTCCTTCAACCGGATGGGACATGGCCGTTCTCTCCTCTTGGTCGCCTTATTCGCCGGGCGCTTTTGCTTTGATGGCAAGGGCATGGACGCGCTGGCCGGGCAGATCGCCGAGCGCACGGTTCACCATGCGTTGGCGTTCCAGTCGGCTGACGCCGGCAAAGGCCGCCGCCTCAATCTCGACGCTAAAATGGCTTTCGCCGGAGCCGTCATCGCCGGAATGCCCGCTATGCTTGGCACTGTCATTGCTGACGATCAGGCGGGTTGGCGCGAAGCCTTCGGTAAGGCGGGCGGTGATTTCGGATTCGATGGGTCGGTCTGTCATGTCTTTTCTTCTAGCAAGACTGACGGCATGGGGAAGCGATGCGTGTGACAATTGTCAAAGGATCGGTGGACGACCGTATTGAGATCCGCCGTGCGGATGGATCGGCAGCGGAGACCCGCTTCCCCAAAAAGGGGCCTGTGCCGCACGATGCCGTCCATTGGATCGTTGAAGAAACGCTCGCATGGACGGATGGCTTTTGGGGAAAGATTGCAGGTGGCCTGCATCCTGATCAGGTGCAGGATATAGCAAAGGCGGCAGGCCACGCCAGCGCCGCGCGGGCAACACTGCCCGATGCCGACATCGTGCAGCTGTTGCAGTCGGAACGTCTGGTGGAATGTTTTGAAGCCGCCCTTTGGTCCGGCGGGAGCGATGCCGCATCGGTCCGACATATGGGGGAAGCCGGGTGCGCCGCGTCGCATGTCGATTTCCCCGCCATCACCGATGCGCAGATTGATGCAGCCATGGCGCGCGTCCTCGCCATGCATGCCGAATGGTCTCCCGCACCTGTTGGCCACAGCCTGTCCTTTGATTGGGCTGCGCGATGAGTGACAGAGACGCCCGTCCGCGCGACCGTTTTCATGGCCGCATTCATGGACATCAGCAGGCCTGTGCTGCACCCGGTTGCCCCGAACCCGGCGAGTTTCGTGCACCTTCCCCCGGTGGGCGCGGCGCGGGCAGCGATGGGCCGGGCGACTGGCAATGGCTCTGCCTTGATCATGTGCGGGAATTCAACACCCGTTATAATTACTTCCAGGGCATGTCGCGGGAAGAGATTGAGCAGGCCCAAATGCCAATGGGCGGGTGGGAGCGCGAAACGCGGGCCTTCCGCGCAACGGCGGGCGTGGATGAGCCGCCGCGTTGGGCCGACTTCCACGATCCGCTCGATGCCATTTCCGCGCGTTTCCGGCAACGGACGGCGGACGCCATGCCGCGGGAGCGGGCTGACGGAAAGCACCTGACCGCCGAAGATCGGGACGCCTTACGCACGCTTGGCCTTGATCAGGATGCGGACCGAAAGGCGCTGCGCAATCGCTATTCAGAACTGGTACGAAAATATCACCCGGACAGAAACGGAGGAGACAGGACGCATGAGAAGAAGCTGCAAGGTGTCGTCGAGGCGTACCAGCAATTGCGAAAGTCGCCTGCCTTTGTTTGAGCCGACTGTGGCCCGGTCCCTCGCGTTTGCGGCCCTGCTGATGGGCAGCGCTACGCCTTTGGTGGCGGTAGAGCCGGACACGATCATTGTAACGGCACCTGGCAATGATGCCGATGTCGATGATGCGATCACCGTGGATGCAGAGGCATTGCGGCGCGCCGGCCCGCCAGATGTTCTGCGCGCGCTGTCCCGCGATGTGGCGGGCGTTTCGCTGTCCGAAGCACAGGCGAATCCCTATCAGCCCAACCTCGTCTATCGCGGCTTTTCCGCCTCCCCCTTGCAGGGCAATGCGCAGGGGCTGGCCGTCTATCTTGATGGCGGTCGCTTCAATCTGCCCTTTGGCGACACGGTCAATTTTGATCTGCTGCCGGATGCCGCCATCGAAACGATTTCGATCCGCGATGCCAACCCGATCTTCGGGATGAATGCGCTGGGCGGCTCTATGGTCGTCGCCACCAAAACCGGCCGGTCCGCGCCCGGCGCGTCGATGGAGGCCGCATTTGGCGACCATGGCCGGGGAGAAGCGAGTGGCAGCGTAGGATGGAGCATGGGCAATTTCAGCGGCTTTGTGGCCGGCCAAGCCCGACGCGACGATGGCTGGCGGGATTTCTCCCCCTCCACACTTTATAACGGCTTTGCGGACTTTGGCTGGGATGCGGAGACTGGCGGCGTTCATATGAAGCTGGTCGGTGCCGACACGGACCTGACCGGCAATGGAACTGCGCCGGTCGAACTGCTCGATGCGGATTACAGCGCTGTCTTCACCCACCCGGACAACACGCAAAACCGCTTCGTGCGCGGCAGCATCCATCCTTGGATTGCCTTGGGCGACGCGGGGCGGATTGAGGCGACACTTTACGCCCAGTCGTTCCGGCAAAGGACGCTCAATGGCGACGCGGCAGACATTGAGGCGTGCAGTGCGGATGCCACTTTGCTGTGCGTGTCGGATGCGTCGGACAATGAGGCGGTTCTGCGCGACGCTCTGGGGGCAGCGATTGCCGATACGCTGGGCGGAGAAGGCTATGGCGCGCTCAACCGCAGCCGCACCAAAACCCGCAGCGCAGGGGTGCTGGCCCAATATGTGACCGAGCGGGATCTGGCCGACATGACGCACAAGATTGCCATCGGCTTCAGCCATGATCGCAGCACGACGCGCTTTGCCGCGTCGTCGGAATTGGGTGAACTCACCGAGGACCGCAGCGTCGAAGGTCTTGGGTCCATCATCACCCAGCCGGACGGGTCCATCGCGCCGGTGGAATTGGATGTGACCACCCGGCAGACAGGGCTGTTCTTTGCCGATACGGTAAAGCTGACGCAGCGCCTCTCCGCAGAGATCGGCCTGCGCTGGAACCACACTTATGTGGACTTGCGGGACCAGATCGGGACGGCGCTCAATGGCACACATCGCTTCCGTCGCCTCAACCTCGGTGTTGAATTTGATTATGCGCTGACTGACCACCTCTCGCTGCGCGGGGGCTATGCCGAAACGAGCCGGGCGCCAACACCGGCTGAACTCTCCTGCGCGGATGAAGCAGCCCCGTGCAGCCTGACGAACTTCTTTGTGGGAGATCCGCCGCTGGAGCAGGTGGTTGGCAAAAGCTGGGAAGCAGGCGCTTCAGGCAAGCTTTCTGGCAGCTGGACGGGGGCTTGGCTGCTCTCCGCCTATCGTACGGTAACCGTCAACGACATCCAGTTCACAGCAGCCTCGACCCGCGGGCGGGCCTTTTTCCGCAATATCGGCACAACGCGGCGGCGCGGTGTGGAAGCGAGCCTGACGGCCGCGCGCGGGCCATGGGCCGTGCGGCTCGGTTACGCCTATACTGATGCCCGCTTTGGCACGGCCTTGGTGGTCAATAGCCCGGACAATCCGGCAGCCGATGAAGATGGCCGCATCCTTGTGGAACCCGGCGATCGCATTCCCGGCATTCCCCGTCACCGCGTCGTTGCTTCGGCAGACTATACCACCGGCGCGCTAACACTCGGCGCTGATTTTCAGGCGCAGTCGGGCCAATATTTCCGGGGTGATGAGGCGAATGAGGATGCACCGACGAAGGGCTTTGGCGTCCTCAATCTGCGCGGCAGCTTCCGCTTGGGGGACGCGGCAAACCTGTTTGCCGAAGTCTCCAATGTGTTCGACCGGCGCTTTGCGACGTTCGGCACATTCTCCGAAACCGATGAGATCGAGCTGGACGAAGCCCCCGGCGCAGATGATCCGCGCGCCCTCTCACCCGGCGCGCCGCGTCGCTTCCTGTTGGGGCTGCGCGTCGATTTTTAAGGCGACTTGTTTCCCCAACGGGTGGGTTCGGTCACAACCTTATTGGCTTGGGCCGAACGTCACGCCTTAAATGCCCTTTCGTTCACATCAATGATGGGCTGCATTGGCCTTGCTTTCGGGCGCGGGCGCGTCCTATGGGCAAGCTTCACGTGAACGTAAGAGAAGACGCGTCAACCCATGTCCGATATGCCCAACATCCAGCCCGGCTCTACGACTGTCCTTCCCGCGCCAGACACCAAGGTGAATGTGCGCGATGTGTTCGGCATCGATGTGGATATGGAGTGCCCGGCCTTTTCGGTCGCGGATGAACGCGTGCCGGATCTTGATCCGTCTTATGTGTTTGATCCGGACACGACGCTCGCCATTCTCGCCGGCTTTGCCTTCAACCGCCGTGTCATGGTGCAGGGCTATCACGGCACGGGCAAATCGACGCATATCGAGCAGGTGGCTGCGCGCCTTAAATGGCCGTGCATCCGCATCAACCTTGACGCGCACATCAGCCGCATCGACCTCATCGGCCGCGACGCCATCGTCTTGAAGGATGGCCAGCAGGTCACCGAATTCCGCGAAGGTCTGCTCCCCTGGGCGCTGCAGACGCCGACGGCACTGGTGTTCGACGAATATGATGCAGGTCGCCCGGACGTGATGTTCGTCATCCAGCGCGTGCTGGAAACCGAGGGCAAGCTGACGCTGCTCGACCAGAACCGTGTCATCCGCCCGAGCCCATGGTTCCGCATGTTCGCGACCGCCAACACGGTCGGTCTGGGCGATACCAGCGGGCTGTATCACGGCACGCAGCAGATCAACCAAGGCCAGATGGACCGCTGGAACATCGTCGTCGGGCTGAACTATCTGCCCGCCGAGGTTGAAACCGAAATCGTCCACGCCAAGTCGACAGGCACCGATCCGGCGCTCATCGCCAATATGGTCAAGGTGGCCGATCTCAGCCGTCAGGGCTTCATCAACGGCGACATCTCGACCGTGATGAGCCCACGTACGGTCATCACCTGGGCGCAGAACACCGCGATCTTCAAAGATCCGGGCTTTGCCTTCCGCCTGTCCTTCCTCAACAAGTGCGATGAGGCGGAACGGTCCTTGGTGGCGGAGTATTACCAGCGTGTGTTCGGCAAGGATTTGCCGGAAAGCGTTGTCGGTAAATCGGCCTAAGCCAGCCTTAAATCCCCGCTTGCATTAGAAATTGACCCTTTAAGTTGCGCGACGACGCGACTAGGGGATCATCCATGTCTTCACGTCCCCGCACACTTTACGAAAAAGTCTGGGATGCCCATGTCGTGGATCGCCGCGACGATGGCACCTGCCTCATCTTCATCGACCGTCATCTCGTGCATGAGGTGACGAGCCCGCAAGCGTTTGAGGCGCTGCGTCTGGCGGGACGCAAAGTGCGTCGGCCGGACCTCACGTTGGCGGTGCCTGACCATAACCTGCCAACGACGGCGCGCTTGGACGCTCAGGGCAAGCATGTGCCCATCGCGGACCCTGAGAGTGCCGCGCAGCTGGAAGCGCTGGAGGCGAACGCCCCCGCCTTCGGCATCCGCTATATCGGCGCGACGGACCGCGAACAGGGCATTGTCCATGTGGTTGGTCCGGAACAGGGTTTCTCGCTTCCCGGCACGACGATTGTCTGCGGGGACAGCCACACGGCCTGCCATGGCGGGCTGGGGGCATTGGCCTTCGGCATCGGCACAAGCGAAGTCGAACATGTGCTCGCCACGCAAACGCTGCTGCTCAAGCAATCCAAGACGATGGAAGTCCGCGTTGAGGGCGAAGTTGGCCCCGGCGTGACCGCCAAGGACATTGTGCTCGAGATCGTGCGCCGCACGGGTGCGGCCGGCGGCACAGGCTATGTGATTGAATATACCGGCTCTGCGATCCGTAATCTGTCGATTGAAGGTCGCCTGACCATTTCCAACATGGCGATTGAAGGTGGCGCGCGGGCAGGCCTGATCGCACCTGATGAAACGACCTTCGCCTATATCAAGGGCCGCCCGATGGCCCCCAAGGGTGCCGATTGGGACAAGGCCGTGGCCTATTGGCGTTCATTGGTGACGGACCCGGGCGCTGTCTACGACAAGACCGTGGTCATCAACGCTGCAGACATTGCGCCGAACGTAACATGGGGCACCAGCCCCGAAGACGTGGTCGCCATCACCGATGTTGTGCCTGATCCGATGAGCTTTGCGGATCCATCGAAGCAGACTGCGGCCCAGAAGTCGCTCGACTATATGGGCCTCGTCCCCGGTCAGCGGATGGCAGATGTCGAGGTGCAGAACATTTTCATCGGCAGCTGCACCAACAGCCGCATCGAAGATCTGCGCGCCGCCGCCGCCGTGCTGAAGGGCCGCCACAAGGCTGCCAATGTCAAATGGGGCATTGTCGTCCCCGGCTCTGGTCTCGTGAAGGCGCAGGCCGAAGCTGAGGGGTTGGACCGTATCTTCATCGACGCAGGTCTGGAATGGCGCGAGCCGGGCTGTTCCGCGTGCCTCGGCATGAACCCGGACAAGGTGCCTGCGGGCGAACGGTGTGCCTCGACCAGCAACCGCAATTTTGTCGGACGACAGGGGCCGGGTGCGCGCACGCATCTGGTGTCGCCCGCGATGGCAGCGGCAGCGGCTGTCACGGGCAAGCTGACGGACGTCCGCGACCTCGTTTAGTCCCCTTCGGAGGGTGGTTCCTCTTCGGGTGTCACTTCCTCTATCGCTGCTTTCTCGGCGGTAGCCGGTGCCGCGACGTTTGCCGGACTCTCTTCCTGAACGTTGGTATCCTCAATCCGCCCATCGGCATTGCGGCCCAGCATCCACGCCTTTGGGTCCCGCGCGGCTTGTGACGGCGCGGGCGGGAAGAGGTTGTCCAGCCGTCCCTCGCGCCACATCAGGACGATGAAGGTCAGCGCGAAGGTGATGATGCCAAGAATCAGGATCATCGCCGGCTGCGTCATGATGCTGAGGAGGGTCGGCCGATCTTCTTCATCGCGCAACGGACGCCCAAAGGTCTTCGGGCCAATCTCATGCGAGAGATCAGCCTGATAGCGGCGTTGATGGCTTTCCGTCGGGCTTTCAACGGCAGAGCGCTGCGCTGCTGCCTTCGCCCGATCGACAAGGCGGTTCTTGGCCATGCCCCATTGCCCTTCTGAGAGGTTAATCCCGGCGGACTATCGGGCGATTATCGGCGCGGGGCCAAAGGCGGCGAGCCTGCAGGCGGTGCGGATTGGAGCAATTTGGTGCACAGACCAGAGCAGCTTTGGTCTTGCAGGATGGCCTTCACCTTCAAAAAGTCCGGGCGCAAGGTGGGCGGAACATTACCCTCCAGCGTTGCCATACGCGCGACAAGGGCCTGACGCACGGCCGGTACAGTCAAGGGGATGAGGTTAGGCGCGTGCTTTAGGGCAGAGTCCATCGCCATCCGGCTGACATCCGCCGCGGCCCCCGGTAACAGCGACTGGGTGACCAATCCAAAAATGGTGTTGGCAAAGCCCGTTCCCACTTTCTCAAGGCCATCGCGCCGGGTGCCTGTGAAGGCGTCGGGTGCCAAACCCTCTACGAATTGGGTCATGAAGGGGATGTGCGCCGACATGCAGTCCAGATTGATCGCGGTGAGGCGGATAATCTCCTGCTGATAGGTCATGGCGTTCTTTTGGGCCGCGTCTGTAAACATGGCCGCGAATTGTTCCTGCGTCATGTCCGGCTTCTTCTGGGCGGAAATGCCGACGAACATGTGTTTGACTGCGGCGGCATTGATTGGGGCGCACACTTGGTCAAAACTGATCATGCCGTTCACCGGAAAAGCATCGGTGCCGAACTGCGCCATGGCGGCACGTGCAGTTTCATAGCGGGCCCGGTTTTCGGGGTCAGAAAAGGGCGGCGGCGCCTTGATGGCGTCGAACGGTCCCAATTGCGCGTTGATCGCGTTGATCGCATTTGTGAACTGCTCTTGCGGTGTGGTTTGTGCCTGCACGGACACCGCGCCGAAAAGGCCGAGTGCCAGCGCCACCGCCGACGTCAAAATGGTCGCCAGAGATTTCATGCCCCGATTATCCTCCCATAAAGCCGAACATGTGCCCCGCCACTTTGCGCATCTGGATCTGTTCAGACCCTTCGGTGATGCGATAGCGGCGGTGGTGGCGGTAGATGTGCTCGAACTGCTTATGTCGGGAATAGCCGAGGCCGCCATGCACTTGCATGGCAAAATCAGCGGCCTCGCAGCACAGCCGGTTTGCGCGGTAGTTGCACATGGAGACCTTGTCGGACAGGCGCACGGCGACTTCGGGCTTGGTCATCGTGTCCATTTCCGCTGCCGTCTTCCAGATGAGCAGGCGCAACATTTCAGCTTCGGTCTGGAGTTCAACGAGCGGGAACTGGATCGCCTGATTGACCGCCAAGGGCTTGCCAAAGGGCTTGCGTTCGCGTGCATATTTCACCGATTCATCGATACAGTATTGCGCCGCACCCAGTGAAGAGGCCGCCTGACGGATGCGGTTTTCATGAACGAAATGTTGCGCGACGGCGAGGCCCGCGTCCAGTTCACCCAGGATCGCGCTCTCCGGCACCCAGACATTCGTATAGCTGCACTTGGGGTGGTCGGTCGGCATGTTGAACGTCCACATATACTCGCCAACCTTGAAGCCCGGTGCGTCAGTGGGCACGACAAAGCAGGTGATGCCGCGCGCCTTGCCGTCTTCGCCATTGGTGCGGGCAAAGGTCATCACATGCGTTGCGACATGCAGGCCTGTGGTCCACATCTTGTTGCCGTCGATCCGGTATCCGGCGACGCCATCACGCACTTCGGGCACGGCGCGCGTGTCCATGTGCGTTGCGTCAGAGCCGTGATTTTCCTCGGTCAGGCCAAAGGCCCAGCGCATCTTTCCGGCGAGCATTTGCGGGATGAAGTCCCGCTTTTGCTGTTCGGTGCCGAAATCACGCAGCATCAGCACCTGCACGAGGTTGCCGACGATGGAGCTTTCATTCTGCAGATCATTGTGAAGGCCAAGGCCCTTGGCGGCCAAGTGATGCCGGATGACAGCCATGGCGAGGTTGGAGCCATTCTTGCCGCCAAACTCTTCGGGGATGGCAAAGCGATAATGCCCGGCGGCATCGGCGACGCGATACATTTCGCGCAGCAGCTCTTCCCACTCATGCCGGGGCAGGCCGTCATTGTCCCAATCAGTGCGGGCGTGTTCGCGGCGGTGGTCGAAGAAGCGTTCATTGTCATCGCGCGCCTGAATGGGCTTGATCTCGCGCTCAATGAAGGCGTCGAGTTCCCCGAGATAGTCAGTGATGTCCTTTGGAATTTCAAAAAGCATGGTCGTTCCTCTCCGATGTTCTTTTAACTGTTTTCACGCCGTCCATTTTTGCCGCGCTGCATTGAGCGCGGCATATTTGGGCACGTCATTGGATAGTTTGGCGAGCGCGCTTTTACGCAAGCGGGCAAGCAGGCCCGGCGTCGCCAAGGATTGCGTCCCCGCCAACAGGGCGTCCGACAGCGCCTTGTCATAAGGTTCGACAGGGTTTTCCTGTTCCCGGATCAACATGCCAATCGCATTCATGGCGACAGCGGCCATGAACTTGTCGCGGCCTTCGCTCTTGGCCTTCACATCCGTATCGATCCATTCGCGCAGCGCTTCGAGAAGCTCGACAGAGGAGGGCTCCCCTGCCCGGCGAACAGGGGAAGGCGTTTCCAGCGCGACAGCGGTTTGTTCGGCCTTGGGCGCGTCTTCTTCCAGCAGGAGCAGCAGATCGAGTTCATTCTCGCTCGTCCGCCGCCCGATGACGGCGCGTTCCAAGCTGCGGTCGATACTTTCGCGCCAGATGTCGCCCATCTGGATGCAGCCGAGCGCCCACCAGAGTGTCCGGTAGACGAGCCAGAAGCGGAAGCGGGCACGATCCACTGTCTCGCCGCGCTCGGCCTCATAGGCCGCGAAATAAGTGTCCAAATCCGCACAGCCAAAGGCGGGCTTATCGATATGGCCAAAGCGCCACACGGTCATGCAGCCATAAGCCAGGTCTTCATGCGGGTCGCCCCAATGGGCCAATTCCCAGTCCAGTACCGCGGCCAAACCGTCTGCGGAGACCATGATATTGCCCATGCGCAAATCGCCATGGACGAGGCGTGGCTCGGAAGGTGCGGGCAGATTGTCCTCACACCATTTGATGGCGAGCGCGATGATCGGCCGGTCGCCGCCATAGGCACCGAAGCGCGTCTTGAGGTCGGCGAGTGCTGTAGCTGTGTCCATATGCGGCAAGGCAATGTCGTCGCGCGGGGCAATGGCATGGATGCGCGCCAGTTCACGTGCAAGATCGTGGATCAGGCTCGCAGGCGGCGCAGCGAGGATCTTGGCGGGGTTCACCTCCGCCTCCACCCGCTTCATCACATAGCCGGTGCCAAGGTCATCATCATCGTGAAGTTCGCCGACCACTTCAGGGGCGAGAACACCGCCTGCGCGGGCGGCACGGACGAGTGCTGCTTCGACATCATGACCGAAGGGGCGGCCTTCCATCATCTCCGCAGACGGCGCCCGGCGCAGCACATAGCCGGCGCCACCCCAATCGAAGGACCAGCTTTCCATATTGGCCCCGCCCGACAGGCGCCCGAGATTGGATAGTGGGAGCGATGCCCCCCCCGCCATGCGGGCGAGGGCCTTGGACAGAATGTCAGGGTTGAGGCTCATGCCGGTTTCCTTTTGGGGCTGCGGGCGCGCCAATAGGCAAACGTCTCCGCCTGAATGCTGTTTAAAAACGCGCGCGCCGCAGGGCCGGTCCATGCGCCCTGATAATCGCGGCGGCCCGTCCACCAGCCTTGCCCCGGCAGCCGGTCACTTTCGCGCACGACAAGGACGGCGAGTTCGGGCTGCCCGGCAGCCTTGGCGCGCCGGTCGACCTCGTCTAGCGTCTTGCACAAGGCACGCATCTTGGGGCGGGAAAAGCGCAGGCCCAGCATCAGAAGGAACTCCGAATAGCTGGTGTCGTGGCCTTCCATCGCGATGCCCTGAAGCAAGCGCTCAATGTGCGGCACGTCGGCGAGGATGGTCGCCACATCCATGGCATCGGGCGCATATTCATCGATCATGCCGCCAGCGCTTTTTCGAGGATGACGAAGTAGAGATCATCGCGCTTGGGGGCGCCAAAGCGTGCGTCGCCATAAGGGAAGGGCGCGGTTTCTCCCGTGTCCCGATAGCCGCGCCGGGCATACCAGTCGATCAGTTCAGGGCGCTGGGCGATCACGGTCATCCTTGCGCGCTCCAGCTTCCATTCCTCTCCGATCAGCCGTTCCGCCTGCACCAGCAGGTCCCGGCCGATGCCCTGTCCCTGGCATGTCGGACGGACGGATACAGCGCCGATATAGCCATAGCCGTCGCGCCGTTCGACTGTCACAGTTGCCAGCAGGCCCTCTGCATCATCGCAGGCGAGGACCGTTTGACCGGCATCCTCCAGCGTCGCCAGAAGCATATCGATGCTCGTCCGGTTGCCGCCCAGCAGGTCCGCCTCCGTCGTCCAGCCTGCGCGGCTCGCGTCGCCCCGATACGCCGATTCAATCAGCGCTTCGAGGGCGACTGCGTCTTCCTGTGTTGCCTTGCGCCAGCGCATGTCGCGCACGAATCCTCTCCCAAGTCGTTCAGCCGACACTGGGTGGACCTGACGTAGGGGTCAAGGGCTGGACGATTAACCGGCCTTGGTGACCCGCACCGGGATTTGGAGGATCTGGTTCACAAACGGGTTATGCTCCCGCACCACGTCACCGGCCTGTTCGACCCGCATGTTGCGCGCGACCATTTCCTCGATCAGCGTGGCGATCTGCAATTCAGCCAGACGCGCGCCGACGCAGCGGTGGACGCCATAGCCGAAGGAGAGGTGGCGCCGGGCATTGTCACGGTCGGCAATGAACCGGTCGCCTGCCTCGAAATAGTCCTCATCCTGATTGCCCGAGATGTACCACAGGCCAACCTTGTCCCCTTCCTTAAAGGCATGGCCGCGGAAGTCGTGATCTTCGGTGACCGTGCGGCGCATGTGCGCGACAGGGGAGTGCCAGCGGATGACTTCGCTGCCCGCATTTCCGGCAAGCCCGGGGTTGGCGAGCACCTTGTCCCATTCCTCCGGCCAGCGATTGATGGCATCGACAAGCCCGGACATGGAATTGCGGGTCGTGTCATTCCCCCCGACAATCAGCAGCGCCATGTTGCCGATGAATTCCACCTGATCCATTTTCGACATCGCGTTGGAATGGATCATCATCGACAAGAGGTCAGGCGCGGGTTCCGCAGCCGTGCGTTCCTGCCACAGGGCGAAGAACTTCATCGCCATTTCAAACATCATGACCTGACGTTCCTGCTGGCGGTTCTTGATCATATCGAGCGACGTGATCGCGTCTGACCAGATGGGCAGCTTGTGGCGTTCGTCCCATGGGAAGTCGAACAGGATGGCGAGCATGTCTGTCGTCAGATCCACCGACACCATGGAGACCCAATCGAACACTTCGCCCTTGGGCAGTGAGTCGAGCCGCGCGGCGGTGCGTTCACGGATGCTGCCGGCCAGTCGCGTCATTTCTGACGGGGTGAAGGCAGGCGCGACCACACGGCGCTTTTCGGTGTGGCGCGGCGGGTCCATCGCGATGAACATTTCCATGCGGTTCTGTTCGGCCTGCTCCGCGCCGGCGAACTCGGAGTCGATGAGCGAAATGCCGCCGCGTTCCATTTCAGACGAATAGAGCAAGGGCAGAGCCTCAACCTCCACAATGTCCTTATACTTGGTGAGCGACCAATAGGAACCGAACTCGCTGTCCTTGGTTTGATGGATGGGCGCTTCGTTACGCAGGCGGCGCATCACTTCATGCACCGATCCATCGGCGAAACGGTCCGGGCGGGCGGGGTGGATGGTCGCAAGGCTCTCAAGTGTCATGTCAGGCTTCCTCTAGCATTTTGCTTTGTGCAGTTTCGTCATCGCCCAGATTGGCAACGATCTGGTCCAGCGTCTCCGACAAGGCGGCGATGCTGGCGGGGGTAAGGCCGGTGAAGGTTCGGTCGAGCATGTCATCGATGCTTTCCCGCAGGCCGGGCAAAAGATCATGCGCGCGTGGGGTCGCGGCGATCCGCCAGACGCGGCGGTCATCCGGGTTGGCAACGCGCATCACCAGCCCCTTGCGCTCCATAATGTCGACCGTGTTGCCGACGCTTGCGCGTTCGAGTTCGAGGACACGGGCGAGCTCGCTCTGCGTAATGCCTTCCTGACGCAGTACATAAGCCAGCAGCCGCCACTGGGTGCGGCTGAGGTCATAATCGGCGAGCGCGGCATCGATCCGGCGGCTCAACAACCGCACGATTTCATCGAAGCGGAAGCTCAGGGCTTCAAGCGCAGAGGGGAAGGTTGAACCCGGCATGAGGAGGAGAATTCCGCACTCTGTCCGATTCGTCAACTATCTTACAATATTATATCTGACGATCTGACCGATGGAGGTGAGCATCAAGCATTTAAGACGCGCAGGACGGATTGCGCAAAGGCCTGTCCGCCGTCTTGCGCAAAGGCAAAGAAGAGCGACGGCTCGATGACCTCCAACTCCATCAGGTTGAAGGTGTCAGCCGACGCCCGAACCATATCGACGCGCGCATAGAGCGGCGCATCGGGTGCTGCGGCCAACGTTGCTGCCGCCAGTGTCAGGGCCGCATCCGGCGGCGTGACCGCGACTTCGCGCCCACCAAATTGTTCCTGCACGCGAAAGTCGCCGGTGGCGGGCGTCTTCAGGATCGCGTGACTGAACTGGTCCTCAAAGTAGAAGAGCGAAAACTCCCCTTCGGTCGCGATGGCGGGCATCATCGGCTGGATCAGCATGTCCTGCCCCAACACATCGGCGGGAATCGGGTCGCCGGATTTGAGGAGATAGGTCCCGTCTGCACCGCCGGAAATCGTCGGCTTGATGACAAGGGTGTCGCTCTCAAACGCCGCGCGTGCCGCCTCCATATCTGCCGTATCGAGGGCAGGGGCCGCGTGCGTTGGAACCACGCTGACGCCGCGTGCGGCCAGCTTGAGCAGATAGGCTTTGTCGGTGTTCCACCGCAGCAGGGGGATGCTGTTGGCCATGCGCACGCCCTGCGCTTCCCATCGGTCCAGCACATCAAACCAGATGTCGGGTCGGCGCTGATAGCCCCAGGCAAGGAGCGGAAGGACAAGCGGGAACTCGCTCAGATCCCCCGCATCGGTCCATGGCCGGAACTGAAGCTGGTCGCCAAACAGCGCGCGATACTGGTCCGCATAAGGGTGCCAGTTTTCTTCATAGTCAGGGTGCGGGGTCAAAATGCAGATGTTGGCCATAGCCGCCTCTTGCATCGGCGGACGCGGGCTGGCAAGTTTCAGTCTGAAACTTATAAAGGACTTGAAGATGATCCTCTACGGCAGCCCGATTTCCCCCTTTGTCCGCAAGGTGCTCGTCTTCGCTGCCGAAAAGGGCATTGAATTGGAATTGGTGCCCGTCGGCATCGGTGATCCAAATCCGGATTTCAACGCGTGCAGCCCCTTCCGCAAAATGCCCGCGCTGCGTGACGGCGATTTTAGCATCTCGGATTCAACCGCCATCGTCACCTATCTTGACACTAAGCAGCCGGAGCACAGTCTCATCCCGACCGATGCGCAGGGGCGCGCCCGGACTGTCTGGTTTGACGAGTTTGGAGACACGATTGTTGCAGCGGCGGCAGGAAAGGTTTTCTTCAACACGATCGTCGCTCCGCGCTTCCTGAAGAAGGACGGCGATGCGGACCTGATCGCGCAGGGCGAGGCTGAATTCGGCCCGGTCTGCGATTATCTGGAAAGCGTTATTCCGGCATCGGGCTATCTGGTGGGCGATGCGTTCTCGCTGGCTGATATCTCGGCAGCGACCAGCTTTGTGAATGCTGGGCATTGCGGGATGGTTCCCGATTCTGCGACCTATCCGAAGCTGACGGCGTATCTCGCGTCGATCTTGGGACGTCCCAGCTTTGCCACATGGATTGCGCGGGAACGGAAAATCCTCGGCCTCTAATCAGGCCAGTAGATAGTCCGACACATAGCCGTTGGTTTTGCGCTCATGTCCGAAGGTGGACATGGGCCCATGGCCCGGCACGAAGGCGGTTTCGCTGCCCAGCGGCCAGAGCTTCTGCGTGATGGAATCAATCAGTTGCTGATGATTGCCCTTGGGGAAGTCCGTCCGGCCGATGGAGCCCTGAAACAGAACGTCGCCCACCACCGCAAAATGTGACGGCGCGTGATAGAAGACGACATGACCCGGCGTGTGGCCGGGGCAGTGGATGACATCAAGGGTGAGGTTGCCGACGGTCACCGTGTCACCGTCCACCAGCCAGCGGTCGGGCTCAAAGGTCTTGGCGTCCATGCCCCAGCGCTTGCCGTCATCGTCCAGTTGCGCGATCCAGAAGCGGTCATCTTCATGCGGGCCTTCAATCGGCACGCCGAGTTCCTTGGCAAGGATGCCCGCCTGCCCGCAATGGTCGAGATGCCCATGGGTGATGAGCAGCTTTTCAATCGTCACGCCCTGCTTGGCCGCCGCGCCTTTGAGCAGCGCCAGATCTCCACCCGGATCGGTAAAGGCGCCGCGCATCGTTTCCGTGCACCAGATGAGGCAGCAATTCTGCTGCAATGGTGTGACGGGGATGATGGCGGCTTGGAGCGGGGGCTTGGCAGTCATAAGGGCTTTCTTGCGCGAAAGGCGCGGGTCTAGTCCAGCAGATTCCGATAGTCCGGCTCGCCCTTGCCCGTGATGCTCAGCAGATCGCCGTCGCGCATCGTGCGGATGGGCCCTGCATAATGCTTATCTGCGCCCAGCGTCACAAGGCGCATTAGCGGCTTTGGCAGCGACGGCACGACGTGCGTGAAGGCGAGCATTTTTGCACCTGCCGCTGTCGCGCTGTCGGCGGCTGCCTCGGGCGTGATGTGATAGTTCTGGATGTCGCGGAAAATCTTGGCGCGGCCCGGCTGTCCGTTCCGTTCTGCGGCCTTGGCCATTTCTTCAACAAGGCGCGGCTGGAGGACTTCATAGACCAGAACGTCGCTGCCCTTGGCGATCATGGCGATGGACGGGTCAGTGGTGGTATCCCCGCTGATCGTCACACTCTTGCCCTGCCAATCGACCCGATAGCCGAAGGCGGGGGAGATTGGGCCATGGCTGACCGGGAAGGCCGTGATCTTCACGCCATCCTTATCATAGACGACACCGGGATTGATCACGGTGGCGGCAAAGCCGAAGCCCGACGGCGGGACTGCGGCCGTGCCGTGATGCGCGATGCGAAAGCCGCCATCCGGACCATAAGCGATGTTCAGCCCTTCGGCGATTTTCTGCGTACCTTCGGGTCCGATGATCGGAAGCGCCGTTGCGGCACTCGTCCCCGCCCAGCGCTGCAGCGCGAGCGGGCCAAGACCTTCAAAATGATCGGAATGGAGGTGCGTCAGGAACACGCCTTGCACTTTGCCGAGCGGCAAGCCCATCAGCGAAAGCGTTTCGCCCGCGCCTTCGCCTGCATCAAAAATGAACAGCTTGCCGCCTGCGACAACGACGGTGCAGGCAGACGCCCGGTCGCGGCTGGGCAAGGGAGATCCGGTGCCACAAAAGCCGACATGGAGCGCTTTGGGGTCGAGCGTCGCCATCACGTCGCGCGCCATCGCTTTGTCGAGCGCACGTTCAAAGACGCGCATCATGATGGCATCACGATTGGCGAACGCGATGCCGCCAGCGAGAACCAAGAGGCCGGAGAGAGTGAGTGCGATCCGGCCTGATGTCTTCATATCGTGAAACTCTCCCCACACCCGCAACTGCCTTTGGCATTGGGGTTGTTGAAGACAAACCCTGCGGTGAAGTCATCCTCTTGCCAGTCCATCGTGGAGCCGACAAGGTACAGAACCGACGCACCATCGATAAAAAGCACGCCGCCCGGCGTCTCGATACGTTCATCGAAGCTGTTGGATTCGTTCACATAATCGACCGAGTAGGCGAGGCCGGAACAGCCCCGACGCGGCGTGGAGAGCTTCACGCCAATGGTGCCTTCGGGGGCCTTGGACATCAGGTCGGCAATGCGCGCTTCTGCCGACGGCGTCAGCAAAACAGCGGCAGGACGGGCGCGGATTTTGGTTTCGGTGCTCATAGCATTCCCAACTCCAAACGGGCTTCATCGGTCATATTGGCGGGCGACCATGGTGGATCCCAGACAAGATGGACCTCACAATCGCCAACGCCCGGCACCGCGCCGACGCGCAGTTCGACTTCGCCCGGCATTGATTCCGCAACCGGGCAATGCGGGGTCGTGAGCGTCATGGTGACGTTCACATGGCCGCCATTGACCTCAACATTGTAGATGAGGCCAAGGTCGTAAATGTTGACCGGAATTTCGGGATCGAAGATGTCCTTGAGCGCGGCGACAACCTGATCATGCAGGTCACCGCCCGGTTCTCCGGCAACAACCTCAGCAGGCTTTTGCGCCAGGAAGCCTTCCAGATAATCCTTCTTGCGCTCTAGCTTTTCCGCAGGCGCTTCCACATCCGCAACGCGCGCCTTGGGCGGCGGGGGGACGCTGTCCACTTCTTCAATCCGGATCTCATCACTCATCCGAAAATCCTCTTCACTCGTTCCAGACCGCGCACCAGCGCGGCGACGTCTTCCACGTCATTGTAAATACCAAAGCTGGCACGCGCGGTGGCGGCCACACCCAAATGGTCCATCAGCGGCTGGGCACAATGGTGCCCCGCGCGGATCGCCACGCCTTCTTCGTCCAATATGGTGCCGACATCGTGCGGATGCACCCCTTCGACCTCAAAGGACACGATACCCGCCGCATCGTCAGGCCCGAACAGGCGGACGCTGTTCATGCGGCGCAGCGCGTCTCGGGTTTCGCGCACCAGCGCCTGTTCATGCGCATGGATCACATTGAGCCCGATGGCCTCAACATAATCGATGGCGGCGGCGAGCGCGATCACTTCGACGATGGCAGGCGTGCCCGCCTCAAACCGCGCAGGCGGCGGGGCATAGGTCGTGCGCTCGAACGACACCCTGTCGATCATCGCGCCACCCCCGTGCCACGGTGGCATTGCATCAAGGATGTCATAGCGCGCCCACAATGCACCAATCCCAGTCGGGCCATAGAGCTTATGCGCGGAAAAAACGTAGAAATCACAATCGAGTGCGGCGACATCGACGGCCATATGCGGCACCGCCTGACAGCCATCGAGCAGCAGCTTGGCGCCCACCGCATGCGCGATCTTCGCAGCCCGCTTCGCATCGAGGACAGAGCCTAAGACATTGGAAATATGCGCAAATGCGACGAGCTTATGCGCCGGCGTCAGCATCGCTTCGGCCGCATCCAGATCAATCTTGCCATCCTCGGTCAGCGGGCAAACATCAATCTCAACGCCCGTCCGGTCCCTAAGCAACTGCCAGGGAACGATATTTGAATGATGTTCCAGCACAGACAGCAAAATGCGGTCACCGGACTTCAGCTGGTTGCCCCAACTGTGCGCGACCAGATTGATCGCCTCGGTCGCGCCGCGGGTAAAGACAATTTCGCGCTCATCCATCGCGCCGATGAAGCGGGCGACCTTGCGGCGGGCGGCTTCAAAAGCCAGCGTCATGTTCGCCGACCGCGCATAAACGCCGCGATGGACGGTGGCGTAATCCGCCCCCATCGCCCGCGCCATCGCGTCGATCACCACCTGCGGCTTCTGCGCCGTCGCGCCGGTGTCGAGATAGCGCCAGTTATTGGCGAGACCGGGGAAGTCGGCCTTGAATCCCCCCTCCCTTCCAAGGGAGGGGCCGGGGGTGGGTGCGAGTGACAGCGAAGCGCTCGGCTCACCCACCCCAACCCCTCCCTTGGAAGGGAGGGGCTTCTGGTTTGCCACCCCGCTCACGCCAATGCCCCCAGCTTTGCCAGCGCCAGTGCCTGCAACGCCTCTGCATCCTCGGCGCCATCAAACACGCCCGAAACAAAGGCCTGCAACAGCAGCGTCCGCGCATCGGCTGGCGGAAGCCCGCGCGATTCCAAATAAAAGAGCGCAACAGGATCAAGCTCCCCAATGGCGCAGCCATGGGCACACTTCACATCATCGGCGAAGATTTCAAGTTCGGGCTTGGCATTGGCCGTCGCCGTGCGGTCGAGCAGCATGGCTTTGACCGACTGTTCGCTGTCGGTGCGCTGGGCATCGCGCGCGACAGCCACCTTGCCAAGATAGGTGCCCGTCGCATGCCCTGCGAGCACAGAGCGGACCGTCTGGCGGCTCGTTGCATCGGGTTCAGCATGGGTAACGGTGGTGATGATTTCCAGCGTCTGCGCGCCGCCGCCAATCTGCGCGGCCCCAAAGGTAAAGTCCGAGCCTTCGTGCAGCGTCACGTCGAGCTCGATCCGGCCATAGTCGCCGCCGATGTTGAGCACATACAGGGACGCAACCGCGCCTTTGCCAAGGCTCATTTTGATCTGATGGACGCCACCTGCGTCCTGCACGATGGAGCGCGTCCATTGGCCGCCCGCAGGCACGACGATGTGCTCTGCCTCCGGCAGCGGCCACAGCTTGGCAACCGCGTCCAGATCGGCATAGCGCCAGGCTTCGTCACGGCGCGTGGGGAGAACCGATGTGTTCATACCGTGCCGCGCTTCATTCTCGCAAAAGTATAGAGATAGCTTACAACGACGACAGCACTGATCGCAGTTGCGACATACGGCGTTGGCGCGAAAAGATAGGCGGCATAACAAGCGAGCGGGCGTCCCACTGCGTGCTGCATCCCGACGGGATCATCGGCAGCCGAGCCATAGGGTATCCAAACGAGCGCCATCAGGACGGCGCCTCCGAGGACGATGATATTGGGGTCTTTGGCGGCTTGCGCAGCCAGAATGACCAGCGGCCACAGGAGCACGACAACCGCGGTTCCCTTTAGAAACATGGGCAACAGTGGATTGCCTTTGCTATCAGGCTTGCGCTTGTCCAGGCCGCGCAGCTTGTCGATGAGGAAGCCCCCTGGCAGGATCATGCCGCTGCCGATCAATACTATGAACGCTACGGTGTTGAGTGGGAGATACAGGGAGGCGACGCAGACGATCAGCCAATAGATCGTTCCTGCAATCGGCATCGACGTTGAGCCGCTGGCCAGAAAATTCGCCTGCAAATCAACAAGGCGGTTCGTAGCATCAAAAGTCATGCAGCAATCTCCCTGTACCCGTCTTCTTCCAGTTCCAATGCCAGCTCCGGCCCGCCCGTCCGGACGATGCGGCCACCGGCCAGCACGTGGACGAAGTCCGGCTTCACATAATCGAGCAGCCGCTGATAATGGGTGATCAGCAGCACGGCCTTATCGGGCTTGCGCATGATGCGGTTGATGCCATCACCCACGACACGCAGCGCGTCGATGTCGAGGCCGCTGTCGGTTTCGTCAAGAATGGCGAGCACGGGGTCGAGAATGCCCATCTGGACCATCTCGTTGCGCTTCTTCTCGCCGCCCGAAAAGCCGACATTCACCGGGCGCTTGAGCATCTCCATGTCCATGCCCATCGCGTCCGCCTGCGCGCGGGCGATCTTCAGGAACTCGCCGCCAGACAGCGGCTCTTCGCCGCGCACCTTGCGCTGCGCATTGAGCGCCTCGCGCAGGAACTGCACGTTGGACACACCGGGGATTTCGACCGGATATTGGAAGCCAAGGAATAGGCCTGCGGCAGCCCGCTCATGCGGCGCGAGGGCCAATAAATCCACGTCGCCCCGCACGTGATGCGGGGCTTGGCTTTTGTCTTCACCAGCGTTGGAGGACAAGCCTAGCCCCGTGTCAGGCACGGGGCGACGCGGTGGCGGTGTGAATGTGACCGACCCGTCCGTCACCTCATAGCCCGGCCGTCCGCCGAGCGTATAGGTGAGCGTGGATTTGCCCGCGCCATTGGGCCCCATGATCGCATGGACTTCGCCCGCGTTGATCTGAAGCGAGAGGCCTTTCAGGATCGGCTTGTCGGCGACGGTGGCGTGGAGGTTATTGATTTGGAGCATCTGGTTACTTCACTTTTGATTGAGCAGTTTGCGGGCAACTAGAACTGCGAATATTAGCCAAGGCGCATAGATGCCAATGACGGTGCCGAAATTTATCGGAGGAACCCAATTACCCGAAAAGCCCAAGCCTAAGAGCCACAGGCCGAAGGACGCGACCAACCAAAGGGCCAAAAGGCTTGAAAGAATAGCGTTCTTCACCCCACACTTCCCTCAAGCGAAATGCCGAGCAGCTTCTGCGCTTCCACCGCGAATTCCATCGGCAGTTGCTGCAGCACTTCCTTGGCGAAACCGTTGACGATCAGCGCGACGGCTTCTTCCTGCCCTAGGCCGCGCTGCATGGCGTAGAAGAGCTGGTCATCGGAAATCTTGCTCGTCGTCGCCTCATGCTCGATCTGCGCGCTCGGGTTGCGCACTTCAATATAGGGCACGGTGTGGGCGCCGCTCACACTGCCGAGCAGCAGGCTGTCGCACTGGGTGAAGTTGCGGACGCCTTCGGCCTGCGGGGCGACGCGGACGAGGCCGCGATAGGTGTTGTTGCTGTTCCCGGCGCTGATCCCCTTTGACACGATGGTCGAGCGGGACCCCTTGCCGTTGTGGATCATCTTCGTGCCGGTGTCGGCCTGCTGGAAATTGTTGGTGACGGCGACGGAGTAAAACTCCCCGACCGAGTTTTCACCGTTGAGCACGCAGCTGGGATATTTCCAGGTGATGGCAGAGCCGGTTTCAACCTGCGTCCAGCTGACCTTGGAGCGCGCACCTTGGCACAGTGCCCGCTTGGTGACGAAATTGTAGATGCCGCCCAGGCCTTCCGCATTGCCCGGATACCAGTTCTGGACGGTCGAATATTTGATTTCGGCATCGTCGAGCGCGACGAGTTCCACGACCGCGGCATGAAGCTGGTTTTCATCGCGCATCGGCGCGGTGCAGCCTTCGAGGTAGGAGACGTAACTCCCCTTGTCCGCGATGATGAGCGTGCGTTCAAACTGGCCGGTGTTTTCCGCGTTGATGCGGAAATAGGTCGACAGCTCCATCGGGCAGCGCACGCCTTCGGGGATGTAGACGAAGGTGCCGTCTGAAAAGACCGCGCAGTTCAGCGTCGCGAAGTAGTTGTCATGCATCGGCACGATCTTGCCGAGCCACTTTTTCACCAGCTCCGGATATTCCTTGATCGCTTCCGAGATGGGGCGGAAGATCACGCCCGCTTTCTCAAGCTCCGCGCGGAAGGTGGTGGCGACCGAGACACTGTCGAACACAGCGTCAACGGCGACTTTGCGTGCGCCTTCGACACCGGCGAGGACCTTCTGCTCTTCAATCGGGATGCCAAGTTTCTCGTAGACGCGCAGGATTTCCGGATCGACCTCATCCAGCGAGGAGAGCGTCTTCTTCGCCTTGGGGGCGGCGTAATAATAGGCGTCCTGATAATCGATCGGCGGGACGTTGAGCTTGGCCCAGTCGGGGGCCTCCATCGTCTGCCACATACGGAACGCCTTCAAACGCCAGTCGAGCATCCATTCAGGCTCGTTCTTCTTGGCGGAAATGAAGCGGACAGTGTCTTCGCTTAGCCCCTTGGGCGCGAAATCGGTTTCAATGTCCGATGACCAGCCATGCTCATAATCGGCAACGGAAGCAGCGGCATCGCGCGCGGCCTGATCTTTGATCTGATGGTCGGTCATGCCCGGATCTCCACAAGGCGGGTCAGCGGAACGCCCGCCAGTGCGTCGCGGACAGTGGTGTTGATGACCTGCCAGTGCGGGCGAACGGCGCAGTCTTTCTCCAGCGCGCATTCCTGCCGGTCATGGTCAACACAGGCGGTCATGGCGATGGGTCCTTCAATGGCTTCGACGATTTCGGCAACGCTAATGGCCGCCGCCGGGCGCGCGAGCTTGAACCCGCCGCCGGCGCCCCGCACAGATCGCAGCAGTCCGGCAGAGGAAAGCTTGCTCACCAGCTTTTGCACAGTCGGCAGGGGAATCCCTGTTTCTTCAGAGAGTTGGCCGGCATTCGTGCGCGTGCCCCCGCAATGGCGGGCGCAGGCGGACATCATGACAACCGCATAATCGGCAAGACTCGAAAGGCGCATGCGGAGCTAATTGGACCGCATTAGTCCGAATTACAACCCCGGTCCTGCAATTCCCACAAATTGGAGGGGTGCAGCGCTGTGCGCAGGGTCGGGCTGGCCTGTGTTCGCAGCTGGCGGGGTGTCTGGCCCGTCACGCGCTTGACCTCGCGGATGAGGTGGGATTGGTCGGCATAATGGCGCAGCGCCTCATGCGGAAGGTCGCCATTCTCTGTGATGATCAGCGAGGCTGTGCGCAGCGCTGCATATTTCCGCGCGAGGGACTTGGGTGGCGCGCCCCAATAGCGGTTTGCGATCCGTGCAAGCTGCCGGTCAGACAGGTCAAAGCGGTCCTGCAAATCGGCAAGGTCAGGCGCCAACGCCCTGGCCAGCCAGTCCCGGATGCCCTCGATAATGCGGTCATGCCCCTTCGTCCCGCTTTGGCTGCGCTGTTGAAAGAAGGCATCGGCCATGGGCGCCATCTCCGCCAATGTTTCACAGGTGCGAAGGGCATGATGCAGGTCGATGACCGAGGGGCCGAAGAGTTCGACGGCATTGCACCCCCGATCGGACAGGCTATCGGCCGTGCAGGGCACGATGCCGTCCCAAGCCGGCGGCAGCAGACTGATGCCGAACAGGCGGGCCGGGCCGTTCAGCGCATAGCCCTGGTAGAGGGAAGAAGGGCCGCTGAGGCTCACGAGATTGGCCTGACGGCGGATGCCGGGGAAGTCCTTATAGCCGCCGCCTTCGAGGAAGAAGTGCAGGTGCCCAGTGTCTGCCCGTTGCAGGTCATCCACGGTCAGATGGTGGGTCGTGGCGAGGTAATAGGAACCGAGGAATGGCGCGAGCGAGGGCGCCGGAGAAGCGAACTGCCACTCCATCAGATTTCAGTGGCCAAAGTCGAAATCTTGCCTTTGAGTTTGTGGCGTTCAAACGTGGCCTTGGTCAATCGCGGCGTCTTGCGGATGGCTTCCGGTGTGACGCCGGTGAAGGCTTTGATCTCGCGGATGCAATGCGATTGATCGTAATAAGTGTCCCCCACATAATCCTGCCAGACGCCGTCACCATTGGCGATGCGCACCGCCGTCTTCAGCGCGCGGTATTTGCGGGCAAGCAATTTCGGACTGGCGCCATATGTCGCTTTGAGCTGCCGTTGGAGTTGCGCCGCGGACAGGCCGGTTTTTTCGGCGAGGTCCCCAATGTCCGGGTCCATACTGGCTTCCAGCCAGGAATCGACGGCACGGATCAGGCGGAAAGGGGGTGTTTCCGCCTTGGCCACAGCCTCGGCGACAAAGCGTTCGCTTGCGGCCACCATGTCCTTAAAGCAACCGGAGGCTGCCATAGCCTCTCTCAGCGCAAAGACATCGCCTTTGATACGGTCCTGTGCATCAACGACCCGGTTGGCATATTGGTTAGCCGGAAGACCCGTCAGGGCGCACCAACCGGCCGGGAGCAGCCCCATGCCAAAGCAGATGGCCGGTCCCGTCACCCGCAATGTCGATGCCTTCATGCGCGGCCCAATGAGCGTGACCGCTGAAAAGGGCTGCGTATCATTGGGCCCAAAGGTGATGTCGCCAGTGCCCCTGAGGCTGAAGCGCAACTGGGCAATGTCCGCGCGCTCAATGTCCGAGAAACTCGGCTCATCCGTGTCGAACAGGTAGAAGGCGGAAACATAGTCCGCCAAGGTCGGAGAGGGTGCCGCGTAGACCAGATTGAGCAAGCAGATGGACCCCGTTTCACGAAACGTGCAACGCCAACACGACAGGATCCAAAAGCGATCGCCCAAAACGATAGCGGAACGATGCTTAAAAAAAAGGCCGACACCCGAAGGCGTCGGCCGATGAAGTTGAATAAAGGATCCTCAAGAAGGAGTCCTTCGGGTCGCAAGGTTCTGATACGCCTCAACAATGATGCCGAATTGGAGGAAATCGACAAAATTGAAAAAAATCGACATTTTGTCCAGTGAATAGGCCAAAAAAGAACATTAACCTGCATTGCATCTGGTTTCGGAAACCGGTTGCACGAAACGACTCGCGCCGATGTGGTTCAATATGGCCGCCTGTTTCCCTCGCGACTCGAAGCCGCTAAGCCGAGTCGCATGTCGCTTTATCCTCTCGTCCGTCCGTTCGTTTTCGCTTTTGATGCTGAACGCGCCCATCGTCTTAGCCTTGCTGCCCTCAAGCTGTTCGGGCCCGACCGCCAGCCTTTGACGGGTTCCATCTTGTCCGCGCAGGTGGCGGGTCTGCATTTTCCCAATCCGGTTGGTTTGGCCGCAGGCTATGACAAGGATGCCGAGGTTCCGGTGCAAATGCTGGGGACCGGGTTCGGCTTTGTCGAAGTCGGCACCCTGACGCCGCTGCCGCAGGCGGGCAATCCGCAGCCGCGCCTGTTTCGGCTGGTTGAGGACAGGGCCGTCATCAACCGCATGGGCTTCAACAATGGCGGGCAGGCGGCGGCCTTGCCGCGCTTGCAGGCCTCGCAGGGCCGGGGCCTGATCGGCGTCAACATCGGGGCGAATAAGGATGCCGCGGATCGCATCGCCGACTACGCGATGGGCGTGCGGCAAATGGCGCCGGTTGCCTCCTACCTCACCGTCAATATCAGTTCGCCCAACACCCCGGGCTTGCGTGCCTTGCAGGATGAAGGCGCTCTGACCGAGTTGCTCTGCGCCGTGCGTGATGCGCGACCGGCAGACGGGCCACCCGTTTTCCTGAAGGTCGCGCCTGATCTGGAGCCTGCCGATATCGATGCCATTGCGCGCCTGTCGGTCGGCATGGTCGATGGGCTTATCGTTTCCAACACGACCATTTCGCGGCCAACGCTCTCGTCCGGCCATGCGGCAGAAGGCGGCGGCCTTTCCGGTGCGCCTTTGCGGGATCTCGCCCAGCAACGGATGCGGGATTTCGCCAAGGCCACAGGCGGCGCGCTGCCGTTGATCGGGGCCGGGGGCATTGCGAGCGGAGAGGATGCCTATGCCCGCATCCGCGCCGGTGCGTCACTCATCCAGATTTATTCGGCGCTCGTTTATGAAGGACCGGGCCTGGCCCGACGCATCAATCAGGGGCTGGAGGCGCTGTTGGTACGCGATGGCTTCACAAATGTTGCACAGGCTGTGGGCGTCGACGTCCGATAGGGGTTGTCCGACCGGCAAAGGCGGCTAGGTTATTTGTCATGAAAAAGATCATCCTCAGCTTCTTCCTTTTCCTCCTCCTTCCCAATGCTGTTCTGGCCGAAAAGGGCGCGGTGTCTGCTGCTGATCCACGCGCGGCAGAAGCGGGTGTTGCCATGCTCCGCCAAGGCGGGAGCGCCGCCGATGCCGCGCTCGCCATGATGGTGGCGCTCTCGGTGGTCGAGCCGCAATCCTCCGGCATCGGCGGCGGTGGTTTCTTCATCTACAACGATCCGCAGACGGGCTTGCCGGCCACGATTGACGGACGCGAGACGGCACCTGCTGCGACCCGTGAGGATCGCTTCATGGGGCCGGATGGAAAGCCGCTTGGCTTCCGCGACGCGTTCCTTGGTGGCCATTCGGTTGGTGTGCCCGGCAATATTGCACTTGCGGCCAAGGCCCATAAGAAATGGGGTAAGCTCAAATGGGCGAAGCTCTTTGATCCCGCGATCAAGCTGGCGGAGGACGGCTATGTCGTCACCCCGCGTCTGGCCGGTGTGATCAAGCAAGTCTCCCCCCTTTGGGACGGGCTGGACGCGACCAAGGCGATCTATTTTCAGGATGGTCGCCCAAAGCAGGCGGGGGACACCATTCGCAATCCGGAACTCGCAAAGCTCCTCCGCGCTGTCGCAAAGAAGGGGCCGTCTGCTTTCTATAAGGGGCAGAATGCACGCGCGATTGCCGCGGCGGTCAGCAATGCGCCCAAGAATGCGGCACCGATGACCTTGAAGGACATCGCCTCCTATCAGGCGAAGGATCGCGATGCTGTCTGCACCACCTACCGCGTCTACAAACTCTGCGGCATGGGGCCGCCCTCGTCCGGTGCGACGACCGTGTTTCAGGTGCTCGGCATGCTGGAGCGGTTCGACATGAAGGCGCTGGGCAAGGATGACCCCAAGGCCTGGCATCTGATCGCCGAAGCCATGTTGCTGGCCTATGCCGACCGGGAGAAATATCTGGGCGACGCCGATTTCGTCTCCGTCCCCGTCGCGGGCCTGATCGATAAGGGGTATATTGCCAGCCGTTCCGCGCTCATTTCCGAAACGACATCCCTGCCCAGCTATGCCGCCGGAACACCTCCGGGGGCGGAGCCGCGCACGGCCGCTCTTTCCAGCGAAGTCGCCGGCACGACGCACTTTGTCGCAGCAGACCGGTTTGGCGGCGTGGCGACGATGACCTCCACCGTTGAGGGACCATTTGGCAGCCAGTTGGTCGCCAACGGCTATGTCCTCAACAATGAGCTGACTGACTTCACCTTTGCCCCGACAAAGGACGGCGCGCCCGTCGCCAACCGGCCGCAGCCGGGCAAGCGGCCTTTGTCCTCCATGTCGCCCACCCTCGTTTATGATGCGGACGGCAAGCCTATCTTTGCGGTCGGTGCGGCGGGCGGCAAGACGATCATCATGCAAGTCGCCAAGACACTGATCGCGCATCTTGATTGGGGCTTGGGCGTGCAAGAGGCGATTGCTGCGCCCAACATCTATTTCGGCGGCGAAGCCATCATCGTGGAGGCGAACACGCCGTTGGCCGCCAAGTCCAATGAGCTTGCGGCATTCGGGCGGATGGTTGTGACCAATGGACGGATGTCATCAAAAGCCAATGCGGCTCAAAAAACTAAGGACGGATGGGTTGCCGCGGGCGACCCAAGAAGCGAAGGTGTCGGACTAAGCGAGTGACGGGCGTTAGACCCGGCCTCGCATTTGGGTTTGCAGGAGATGGGGCACATGCGCGAATTTGAGCATTTCCCGAATTTGGTGACGATGTTTTTCACGCGGGCAAAGGAACAGGGGGATGCCCCGTTCCTTTGGGCGAAGAAGGGCGGCAGCTGGCAGTCGATCAGCTGGGCGGAAACGGCGCAGCAGGTCGCCTCCTTTGCGCAGTCGCTAAAAGACATCGGGCTGGAACCCGGGGACCGCGTGATGCTCGTGTCCGAAAACCGGCCTGAATGGTTCATCGCAGATCTGGGCATTATGGCTGCAGGCTGCGTCACTGTGCCGACCTACACCACCAATACGGAGCGCGATCACCAGCACATCATTGAGGATGCCGGCGCCAGCGCGATTGTTGTTTCAACGAACAAGCTCGCCCAGTCGGTCATGCCCGCAGCCCTGCGCGCCACACGCGCGCATCACCTGATCGGGATTGAAGAGTTGCGCGTCGGCCAGTCGACCGGCGTTGCCATCCACAGCTGGGATGCGATGGTCGGCAAGGCGGCCGATGTGGACGCCTGCGCTGCCGCTGCGACCTTCAAGCGCGAAGACCTTGCCTGCCTTATCTACACCAGCGGCACCGGCGGTGCGCCACGCGGGGTGCAGCAACATCACGGCGCCATCCTGTGCAATGTCGAAGGTTGTGTCGAAGTCATCACCGAAGACTTTGGCTGGGATGAGGAAGTGTTCCTCTCCTTCCTGCCGCTTTCCCACGCGTATGAACATAGCGGCGGCCAACACTTCCCCGTCGGTCTGGGGGCCCAGATCTATTATTCCGAAGGCATCGAAAAGCTCGCCTCCAATATTGAGGAAGTGCGCCCGACGCTGATGGTCGTCGTGCCGCGCCTGTTTGAAGTGCTGCGCGCCCGTATCCTCAAGCAGATGGAAAAGCAGGGCAAGGTCGTCCAGCTTCTCCTCAACCGCGCGCTCAGCCTTGGGGCGAAGGATCTCGCGGGCGGCATGCCCATTTGGGACCGGCCGATGAACGCGCTGCTCAACCGCACCTTGCGTCCCAAAATCCAGCAACGCTTTGGCGGACGGCTGAAGGCGATGGTCTCGGGCGGCGCGCCGCTCAATCCGGAAATTGGCGTGTTCTTCCACGCCGTCGGCCTCACCATGCTGCAAGGCTATGGCCAGACCGAGGCTGCACCGGTCATCTCCTGCAACCGGCCCAAGGTCGGGCTGAAGATGGACACCGTCGGCCCGCCGCTAAAAAATGTGGAAGTGAAGATTGCCGACGATGGCGAAATCCTCGTCCGCGGTGAACTCGTCATGCACGGCTATTGGCGCAACGAGGCAGAAACCGCGCGCGCCATCCAAAATGGCTGGCTCCACACCGGCGATATTGGCGAGATTGATGAGAAAGGCCGCATCAAAATCACCGACCGCAAGAAGGACATCATCGTCAACGATAAGGGCGAAAATGTCTCTCCGCAAAAGGTGGAAGGCATGCTCACGCTCCAGCCCGAGATTTTCCAGGCGATGGTCTCCGGCGATAAGCGCCCGCACCTTGTCGGTCTGATCATCCCCGACCCCGAATGGGCGATTGAATGGGCGCAGACCAATGGCGAGCCTTATGACCTAAAGGCCCTGTGCGATCTCCCCGCTTTCCGCACCGCCATCATGGCCGCGGTGGACCGGGTGAACACGCAGGTCGCGACCACCGAGAAGGTGCGTAAGATCACTCTGACGCCCGATGCCTTCACGACCGACAACGAGATGCTGACGCCGAGTTTGAAGATCAGGCGGCATGTGATCCGGCAGGTTTATGGCGAGCGGATCGACGGGTTGTATAAGGGGTAGTTGGTCTCGCGCGGAAACGCGGAGACCCTCTACGTCGCCCCGTGCGTGACACGGGGCTGGGCCAACTTCTGTCAGTTTCCGCCCCTTGGTTGCCAGCTACGACTGGGCCCGAAGGTTCAGCAATTCGGGTATCTTGCCAAATGGCAAAGTGCACGCAAAGCCAAGCCCCGTGTCAAGCACGGGGCGACGTAGAGGCATTTATGTTGCGTTGCCCCCCCCCTCACTTCCGATACGGCACAAACTCCCCAATCACGCACGACCCTGTCTGGAAGCCCGCCCGCAAATCCGCCGTGCGCGCGATGTCGCCTTGGCAGAGGCGGCTGGAGTATTGGTGGGTGATGAGGGCGTCGCCGCGTTTGATGTCGTCGCAGGAGCCTCTGGTCTCTGTCCGCCAGATCAGTTTGCGGCTGGTGCGGAAAAGGAGGGTGTTCTCCCCATATGCTTCCGGCCCGCGCAGGTCGCGGTTTTCGACGCAGTTGACGGGCTTGCCGGGGGTGTAGCCCGCCAGCGTCTCTTCCAGCTTTGCCGCGTCGCGCGCCTGGGCGCGGAGCTGGGATTGGCTCGGCGGCGTGTTCGCGCATCCGGTAGCCAGAAGGAGGGCCGGGGCGAGGAGGGGGAGCGCAATCAGCATTTTCGACATGGGTCTTCTCCTGATGGCAATATGGGGGCGAAACTGCCCACTTTTACCTGAACGCATCCTTAGCCGCGCGGCGCTCGGCGAGTTCGGCGGCATCCTTGGCGCGCATGAACGGGTTGGTCGCGCGTTCTAGGGCAATCGTTGTCGGCACCGTTGGTTCCCCGTTGGTGCGCGCCGCATCCACCTGCGCCATGCGCGCGGCGATGTCCGCATTGTCGGGTTCTGCGACCAAGGCATAGCGCCCGTTCGACTGCGTATATTCATGCGCGCAGTAGACGACCGTCTCCGGCGGCAGCGCGCCCAGCGTCTGCATATTGGTGAACATCTGCTCGGCTGTGCCTTCAAACAGGCGACCACAGCCCATGGCGAAGAGCGTATCGCCGACGAACACCACCTTCTCAGACGGGATATGCAGCGCGATATGGCCTGCCGTGTGCGCGGGGACGTCGATGACCTGCGCCGTGATGCCCCCAAGCGTCACCACATCGCCGCCGCTCACTTGCACGTCGAGGGTCGGGATGCGCTCCGCTTCTGCCGCAGGGCCGGTGATCGTGCAGCCGGTCGCCGCCTTGATCTCCGCATTGCCGCCCGTGTGGTCGGGGTGCCAGTGCGTGTTCCAGATCTGCGTGATCGTCCAGCCGCGTTCGGCCGCGGCGGCGAGGACCGGCTCGGCAACAGCGGGGTCGATCACCGCTGTCTCGCCCGAGGCCGGGTCATGGGCGAGCCAGACATAATTGTCTGAGAGGACGGGGATGCGGGCGATTTGAAGCGTCATGGCCTTACCACTTGCCCGTGTTGGGCATGGACGCCCAAGGCTCGGCCACAGGCAGCGCGTCACCATGCTGGAGCAATTCGACCGAGATGTTGTCAGGCGTGCGGACAAAGGCCATGCGCCCATCGCGCGGCGGGCGGTTGATCGTCACGCCACCGTCCATAAGACGTTGGCAAGTCTCGTAAATATCGGACACGGCATAAGCGAGATGGCCGAAATTGCGGCCTTCATCATAGCCCGCCTCGCCCCAATTATGCGTCAGTTCCACCTGCGCCTCTTCGTCACCGGGGGCGGCGAGGAAGATGAGCGTGAACTTACCCGCGTCGTTGGACATGCGCTTTAATTCTTTGAGGCCAAGCAATTCAAAGAATTTGATTGTTGCATCCGGATCAGAAACGCGGATCATCGTGTGGAGATACTTGATCACTAAAAACTCCGTTCATCGATAAAAAGAAACGCTTCATCGAGCGTTCATCGAAAGGTCGTCACAAAATAGGCCGACACTCAAAGCTGGGAAAGCACTTATGTCAGACATTGAAGCACCACGCGAAATTCTCCGTAAGCCTGTCGTGATCGCCGCCGGAGTTTTGGCGGTCGGCGTGATCCTCGGCGGCTACCTGCTGGGCGATGGGCTGAAGCGCGCAAAGAATGCGGACCGATCAGTCACGGTGCGCGGTTTGGCAGAGAAGAATGTGACGGCAGACCTTGCGGTGTGGACCATTGCCTATTCCGCGCAGGCGCCGACGCTGGATGCCGCGCGGGCGGACATCGATTCCGACATGGCGGCGATCCGCGCCTTCTTCAAAAGCGCAGGTTTTGCGGATGCGGACCTGAAACCCAGCGGCGTCAGCGTCAACCAGTTCAACAACAACGGCATGGACACCGTCACCATCCGCCAGCGGCTCCAACTGCGCACGGGGGACATCAAGAAGGCGCAGGCGGCCGTCGCGCGCCAGTTTGATCTCGTCCGCAGCGGCGTCCAGCTTGATGAAGGGTCAGGCATCGCGTTCAGCTTCACCAAGCTCAATGACATCAAGCCCGCAATGGTGGCGGAGGCGACCAAGGACGCCCGCAAATCTGCCGAGCAATTCGCCAGCGACAGCGGCACGGGCGTAGGCGGCATCAAATCCGCCAGCCAAGGCTATTTCTCCATCGACGCGCGTGATGGCGAACAGCCGGGCTATGGCGTTGCGGACTCGCCCTACAAGAAGGTTCGTGTGGTCACGACGATCGACTTTTATCTGGATTGAGGCTCTGAACCTTCACCGTTTGTGCTGAGCTTGTCGAAGCACTGTCCTTCTGTTCACCGCAGCAAAAAAGGACAGCCCTTCGACAGGCTCAGGGCAAACGGGAGCAGATGATCTGATCAATGCTTGAGCGTCAACGCGGAGCAGCAGGCCCCGGCGTCACAGGCGCAGGCGTTCCAAATTGTTCCAGCGCCTTCGCCGCGGCCTTGCCCTGCGGGCCTTCCGGCGCGATCTTGACGGCGGCCTCCCAGGCCGTGCGGGCGGCGGCATCATTGCCCATCATGGCGGCGATATTGCCGGCCTCCAGCGCGACGGAGGCATCATCGGGGGAGAGGCGGGCGGCCTCCGCAATGTCGGTGCGGGCACGGTCCAGATCACCGGTGCGCCGCGCGAGGGATGCCGAGAGCAGCCAGATCAGCGGGTCTTGCGGCACCAGCTTGGCCGCGGCGTCGAGGTCAGTCCGGGCTTTGGTCAAATCCCCCACGGCGACAAGCGCGCGGGCGCGGTCGAGATGGGCTTCGCCGGCTTCGGGGCCTTTGAGGGTCCCTTCAATCAACGCGGCATCAATGAAGCTGCGCGCCTTCACAAACTCACCGCCCGCCAGCGCCGAATTTGCGGCCTGCACCCAGAGCGTGGCGGCGCGGTTGTCCTTGGCCTGTTGCGCGGCTTCGGCGGCCTGCTGGAAGGAGGTCATGGCCGACAGCCAGCGGGCCTGGGCGGCATAGGCGAGGCCCTGACATTGGCGCGCAAGCACAGTACCGCCCTCAATCCGCCACTTCTCCGCGCTGTCGAGCGCGGCCTGCGGATCGGTGTCGACCAACTCCACACAGGTTTTGAAGCGCGCTTGGTCCGCGGCGGGGGCAACAGTCGCAGCGGCGGCGGCGAGCAGGGGGAAAAGGATCACAAAGTCTCCATCAAAGTCGCCACTGTTCCAATCAGCAGATCAATATCGGCCGCACGCGACAGGCGGTGGTCGCCATCTTTGATCAGAGTCACCTGCACATCGTCTGAACGAAGCGCGTCGGCGGTGCGCAGGGCGACCTTCCAGGGCACAACCTCATCGCTTTGCCCCTGCAACAGGCGGACGGGCCCTGCATAATCGATGCCCTTATCGAGCAGCAGATTGTCCTGCCCTGATTTCCAGAAGCCGTGCGTCGTCAGCATCGGTTCGGGCCCATAGTCGGACGGGCGCAGCAGCTTTCCGTCGGACTGGAGTTTCGCCTTCTCGTCGTCCGTAAAGCCCCAGATGGTGAAGTCCGGCGCGGCGGCGATGCCGACTAAGGCGGCGGCCTGCGCGCCTAAAGCCTGCGCCATCAGCAGCGCGATCCAGCCGCCCATGGAGGAGCCGACGAGAAGGACAGGGCCGTCCACCAATTGGTCGACCGCGAACAGAGCATCGTCGCGCCAGATGGAAAGCGTTCCGTCGGCGAAGGCACCTTCGCTTTCCCCGCAACCCGAGTAGTCGAGCCGCAGCATGGCATGGCCTTGGCGCGCCGCCCAAGCATCAAGCGCGATCGCCTTGCTGCCCAGCATGTCCGACGCATAGCCGGGCAGGAAGACAATGGTCGGCTTGCCCGCTGTGCCTGCGCGATGGCGGACAGCGAGCTTCAGCCCGTCTGCGCGGGGGAGCCATTGCGGCAATTGTGCCTCGGTCAAAACAGATCGCCTTCTTTCACATCCGGGTCATTGGCGCAGGCATCAACGATGGCGCGCCATTGTTGCGGCGTGACAGCGGGCGCATAGGTCGCCCCTTTGCGCGCGCTGGCGAGGAAGACTTTGCGCCGCTCATCCGACAGCGGATGGCTGGACATATAGCTCATGGCGACGGCGCCTTTGCCGAGCTTACGCTCACCCTCCGCCAACCGGTCAAAGAAGCCTGCGGTGGGCAGGGGAGAGACGTTGGCAGTGCGCATCAGGTTGATCGCGTACCCATCTGCCCGCGATTCTGCCGCGCGCGAATAGCTGGCTGAAATGGCCGAGTTGAGGGCGCCGCCCACATCCCCGCCGACGCCACCGAGCAAGAGGCTCAAGCCCATCTGCCGCAGCAGCGCCTGCATCACATCGCGGTTGCGGACATGGCCGATTTCATGGCCAAGCACGCCTGCGAGTTCATCCGGGTTTTTGGCTTCCTGCAACAGGCCACGGAAGATCAGGATCTGCCCGCCGGGCAAGGCGGCGGCATTGACCATATCGACATTGACGATGCGCACACGCAGCTCCGACGCCTTGGGGTCGATGCGGCGGACGAGCGCGTCGAGCGCCTTCTGGCCTTCTGCGCCATCACAGATGCGCCCGCCGAGATCGCCGACCATGGCGTCGCCCATTTTCTGTTCCCACGACATGGGGACGAGCGGAGCGACGACGTCAGGTGCTTTCCACAGGACAAGGACGACAGCGGCGGAGAGCGCCGTGAACCCGGCAACGGCGGGCCAGATGCCAAATTTGTCGACCAGCCCGCCATAGCGCGATTGCGGCGGCAGGCGTCGAGCGAGCAGGTCCGTCATCGGCAGGGGAATGCCGACGCGCCATCCGTCTATGCCCTTGCGCCCGAAGACAGAGGCGCCATCGCGCTTGTCGATCCAGAACAGATCGCCCCAAGGTGCGACGTCCGACCGTCCGTCACCGAGATCGAGGTAAAGGCCGTCTTCCTGCGCGACGGCGTAAACTTCATAGCGGGTCGCCGTCTGTCCGTTATAGTGCCAAGCAGGGATCATGCGGGGCTACATAGCACCCATATCGAGCGCGTCGAACAGCCCTTCACCATGGCTGCCCACCTTTGTCTGCGACTGGGTGAGCAGATCGAGATCAATCACGCCGGTCGCCTCCAGATTGCGGATGAAAAAGCGCCAGTTGCGATAGCGGATGAACGGACCGACGAGGCTCATGGGAATGATCAGCGCCAGCACCATGCCGGCAATCAGGCCCGGATTTTGTGCAAACGGGTCTTGCCCCGGTTGCAGGTCTGCAAGACCGGAGAACAGGCCCAGCGCCGAAATCGGGATGAGCGCTGCGATGAGGGCAAGGACGTACAATCCCGCATTGCCGAGGAAGAGCAGAAACCATTCCTTGGTGCGCGCGGTAAACTGGAAGTTGATCGTGGTGAGGCTCAGCGTGCCGACGACTTCGCGGAAGAAAGCCGCGTAATAGCCAAGCGCGAGCAGCGGCAGCACGACGTAGAAGGCGATTACCAGCAGGCCGACCACCGCGCCTAGGCCGCCGGGGCCGCCCCCGCTGGACACGGCCGTGACAATGCCGAGAATGACGGCGGCCACAGGCACGAGATACAGCAGCAAAAACCGTTTCATCAGCCCGCCCCATTCGGGTGCACTTTCAAAACGGTGCGGGCCGAAGCTCATTTGGTTCCACCGGTCGGCCCACAATGATGTCATCGACCATGGGATCAACAGGCCAAGCACCAGCGCGCCCACCAGTGTTTTCCAGATATAGGACAGGCCATAACGAAAGCCGGGATCCTCGCTGCCACCTCGAATGCCGTGCCAGTGCGTCCGGCTCAGCCGATAGCGCAGCGCGCGGAAGGTCGCGAAGCCGACGAGGAAGAGAATGATGAAATAGAAACCAACGCCCAGCGCGCCTGCCAGCGCAGTTTGCCCTTGCAGGATCAACGCCTGAATGAGGAACTGCAGCCCGATGACCGGGACGATAAGCGCAACAATGGCCATAAGGAAGCCAAGGAACAGTTCCTTGCCGGTGCCCGTCCATTCCAGCGTATCGTCAATGAAGCGCGTCTGGCTCCAGAAGTAACGCCGTTCCCGCGTGGTCGCCCAGAAACGATAGACACCCAGAGTGACTAAAGTGAGCAACAAATTGCTCGCCGCGATTGGAAAAAACTCTTTCCAGTCGCCACGAAATTCAAACGCCGTCTGGTCCTGATTGCCCACACCCATTTACGCTACTCCCCCCAATTCGGCGCAAACGCTCCCATGGAGGACGGGTCAAGTCAAGCCTTGAGCCCAGGCCCGGTCAGCTGACGCCGCCGGGTTCGCCTTCGCGCGGGGCGGGATGCGCCGTGCCGAGGCTTGAGGACGGGGCGTGTGGCGGATCGAGCTCCGGCGCCTGCGGATTATCCAATCCGCCTTCCCATTTGGCGATGACAACACTGGCGACGGTGTTGCCGACAACGTTGGTCGCCGTGCGGCCCATATCAAGGAAGTGATCGACCCCGAGGATGAGCAGCAGCCCCGCCTCCGGAATGCCGAACATGGCCAGCGTGGCGGAGATGACGACAAGGCTGGCGCGCGGCACGGCGGCCATGCCTTTGGACGTCAGCATCAGCGTCAGCAACATCAGGATTTCCTGACCGAGCGTGAGGTCAATGCCATAGGCCTGCGCGATGAAGATCGTCGCGAAGGTCATGTACATCATCGAGCCATCGAGATTGAACGAATAGCCTAGCGGCAGAACGAAACTGCCGATGCGGCGCGGCACGCCGAACCGGTCCAGCGCGTCCAATGTGCGCGGGAAGGCAGCTTCGGACGAGGCCGTGGAAAAGGCGACCAGCAATGGTTCTTTGATGTAACGCGGCAGTTGCAGGATGCGCGGTCCGGTCACGAGGAAGCCCGCGCCCAAGAGCAGCGCCCACAATATGGCGAGGCCCAGATAGAAGGTGCCGATGAAGCGGGCATAGTCGACAAGGATCGAAAGACCTTCTTCCGACACGACAGCGCAAACGGCGGCGAACACGGCAAAGGGCGCAAAGCGCATCACATACCCGGTTAACACCAGCATCACGTCAACCAGTGCGTCGATGCCCTTTTGCAGGGGTGCTGCTTTCTCTCCGATAGCGGTCATCGCGACGCCGAAGAAGACGGAGAAGACGACGATCTGGAGGATTGTGTTGGTCGCCATCGCGTCAACAATCGACATGGGGATGATGTCACCCACGAACTTCTTGGCGTCGAATGCGGTTTGCGTGACGCCCGCATCGGCGCTTGCCGGCGGCAACTCCAACCCGATGCCAACGCCCGGCTGGAACAGGTTTACAAGAATGAGGCCGAGCGAAAGCGAGACAAGGCTCGCGCCGATGAACCAAAGCATGGAACGCAGCCCGACCCGACCAAGGGCCGCTGTATCCCCCATATGCGAAATCCCGGCGACCAGCGTGCCGAAGACCAGCGGGGCAATGATCATTTTGATCAGCCGCAGGAAGGCGAAAGTCACGAGACCCAGATATTTGACAAGGCTTTCAATCGTATCCGGCGATGCCGTTGCGTTGACGATGGAGCCCACAATGATGCCGAGCACCAGGGCAATGCCGATGTACAGCGTCAGACGCTTGGCCATGAAATGTCGCTCCCAGATTTCTTTTATATGTTTGCAATGGACGCGATTGCGGCGCCCGCGTCAAGGGGTTGGGGGGAGGGTGAGGACCTCAATGCAGCTTTAGTCTTTTGTCCGAAATGCTGATCTTGACGGGCAAACTGCCGACATTGTCTCCATCGGCCTGGACTGGCCAAGGCTCTTCACTGGTGATTTCGAGCTCAGTGCAGGTCAGGGGGATGAGGTTGGCGCGGTCTTCGAGCGGCCGGCCAGCCATGACGCCGCGGATAAAGCGCCAGAAATCCTTTCGGGTTGCAGATTTGAGCGCAAGCACATGGAGCTTGGTGCCCGTGCGCCGCGCCTCGGGTGCAAAGGTATAAGGCCCGGCATAGTATATGCCCTTAGCGATATAAACGGCCTCGCACGCGTAGGATTTGCCGTCTGCCTTAATCGTCAGCTGCGGGCGTTTCCACCGGCTCAAAAACTGGAGCATGGCAATGACATAGGCGTAGCGCCCAATCCGGTCTTTCAGCCTGAGCGAAACGCCCGCAACAGCATGCGAATCCGGACCGACGCTGGCGCAGCCGAAAAACATCTCTCCATTGATGATTGCCGGAACATGCAGTTGCGGCTTGACCTGGTTGAGCGCCGCATAAGCGAAGTCATCAGGATTGGTCGGTCCCCCGATTTCGAGGTGCAGCAGATTGACTGTCCCCATCGGGAAACAGGCGACCGGCAGGTCCCGCCCGCTGGCGAGCAGCGCCATGGCCGCGTGGCGCAACGTCCCATCGCCACCGGCCACAACCAGCAGATCGGCGTCGTCCTCAATTCGCAGCTGACGCCCCGGCCCGATATGGGCCAGCGTCACGCGGGCACCCTGTCGACGGAAGGCCTCGCGCAGGTCGAGGACGCGGGTGACGCTATAGCCCCCCGCTTCGGGATTGACGACAAGTTGGACGCGTGCGGTCATGGTCTAGCGGTCCAGCCTATCGACGATGGATTGGGCAAAGGCGGATAGCGTGTCATCCCGCGCGCCCATCACGATGATGCGATCGCCCGGCTTGGCAAGAACGGCCAGCCGGTCGCCACAGGCCTCCCGGCTCGCGAAATGCTCGGCGCGCTTGCCCATCGCCGACACGCCGTCGACAATCGTCTCACTCCCGACCGAGCGGTCGACCGTTCCGCCGAAATAGACGGGGTCACATAAGATGAGGACATCGTCCTCCGCCATGAGATTGGCAAAGTTCGCTGTCAGTTCACGGCCCATCTGTTTCAAGGGGCCATAACCATGTGGCTGGAAGAAGATGAGCAAACGGCCGGGAAAAGCGTGCAATGTGTTGAGTGTCGCTGAAATCTTGTCCGGGTTGTGGCCGAAATCGTCGATCACCGTTACGCCATTGGCCGTGCCGACAATGTCCATGCGGCGCTTGAGGCCGGTAAAGTCACCAAGGGCGCGGGCGGCATCTTCCAATGGAATGCCCGCCGCCGTCGCGGCCGACAGCGCTGCTAAAGCATTGGACGCATTGTGGCGTCCGGGCACTTTGAGCGAAACGGACACGCCGTTGACCAGAAAGTCGATGCCGTCGGGGCGTTCTGCCACGTCGCTGGCCAATAGGTCCGCTGTCGTCCCTCCGAGCGAGTAGGTGACTGCATTGCCGCGCGGCAGGCGGGCGACCTCTTCATTATCGAGATTGAGGACGGCTACACGTGCTTTCCCGATGAAATCACCAAAGAGCGCGCGCAGTTCGTCCATTGATTTATGGTCGAGCGCGATGTTGTTCAGAACAGCGATATCGGGCGTATAGAGCGCGATGGAGCCATCGCTTTCATCGACTTCACTGATGAAGGCATCCCCCGCCCCTACAAGGGCACTTGCGAAGGGCGCATCGGGTGTCGCGAAATTCTTCATCACCGCGCCATTCATGACGGTCGGGTCCCGGTCCAGCGCATGGAAGATCCAGCCGATCATGCCGGTGACGGTGGATTTGCCGCTGGTGCCGCCCACGGCAATGCCCTGTTTGGCGCCGTTGAACAGATCAGCGAGCAAATCCGCACGGCGCATCCGCTGCGCGCCGACGGCATTGGCGGCGATGATGTCAGGAACGGTGTCTTCCACGGCTGCTGAAGCGACAACGATTTGTTCGGGATGCGTTATCCCGCTGCCGTCCTGTGCGAAAAGGCCGATTCCCTTGCTGCGCAGCCAGTCAAACTTCGGCGCGGTGCGGCCCTGATCGAGCGCACGGTCAGACCCCGCAACGCGGTGACCTTGCCCGGCGACAATCAGAGCGAGGGGCATCATGCCGGACCCGCCGATGCCACAGAAGAAATAGTCGTTCACTGCCATCGGCGGGCCTTGCCAATTGCGCCCGCCAATGTCGAGTGCGTTTCAGGCCAGTTCGACAGCGATTGCGGTGCCTTCACCGCCCCCGATGCAGAGCGAGGCCACGCCCTTCTTCAGGCCACGGTTCTGGAGCGCCGCAATCAACGTCGCAATGATGCGGGCCCCCGATGCGCCGATGGGATGGCCAAGCGCCGTCGCGCCGCCGTTGACGTTCAGCTTTTCGGCCGGGATGCCCAGTTCCTTCATCGCGATCATCGGGACCATGGCGAAGGCTTCGTTGATCTCGAACAGGTCAACATCGTCAACGGTCCAACCGGCCTTTTCCAGCACCTTACGGATGGTAGGCACCGGCGCTGATGTGAACTTGGCCGGTTCCTGGCTGTTGGTCGCCCAGGCGATGATGCGTGCGGCAATGGGCAGGCCCTGTGCCTTGGCCACGCTTTCCTTGGTGACAACCAGCGCCGCTGCACCATCCGAAATGGAAGAGGCGTTCGCGGCGGTGATTGTCCCGTCCTTGGCAAAGGCAGGCTTCAATGTCGGGATTTTCTCCGGCTTGGCATTGCCGGGCTGTTCGTCGGTGTCGACAACGGTCACGCCGCTGCGGCCGGCAACTTCGACGGCCACGATCTCACGCGTGAAAGCACCCGAAGTGATGGCGTCCTTGGCGCGGGAGAGCGAGCGCAGCGCATATTCATCCTGCTGTTCGCGGGTGAACTGATATTCGGTGCAGGTTTCTTCCGCAAAGCTGCCCATGGCGCGGCCGGGCTCATAGGCATCTTCGAGCCCATCGAGGAACATCGAGTCCTTCAGGCTGTCATGGCCGAGGCGCGCGCCGGAACGGTGCTTGGTGAGCATGTAGGGCGCATTGGTCATGCTCTCCATGCCGCCGGCCACGACAATATCAGATGTGCCCGCGATGATCGCTTCGGCGGCCATCATGGTCGCCTTCATACCGGACCCGCAGACCTTGTTGATGGTTGTCGCGCCTGTGGACAGCGGAAGGCCCGCGCCGATGGAAGCTTGCCGAGCCGGGGCCTGGCCCAAGGCGCCGGGCAACACACAGCCCATGATCACCTGATCAATCGCGTCCAGCGATACGCCAGCGCGCTCAACAGCGGCCTTGATGGCGATGGAGCCGAGCTTGGTCGCGGGAACGGACGACAAGGCACCCTGCATGCCCCCCATTGGGGTGCGGGCGTACGCGGCGATAACGACGGGATCGATGGTCATTTCGGCAATCCTTTCCAAACGACTCAAGCTTCTAAGTTGCCGTCGCTGTCCCGCAACGCGGCTGCGAATTCAAGCAGAAGTTTTTGCAGCGCAACATGGCTTGGCCGCTTCGCTTTTCACTCCTTGATACTGACGCATGTGCCAAGGTTGATTTCAGTCAATGTGCCCGTCATCATCTTGTCTGAAAATACAAAAACAACAGTGAGAGAGGGTAGAGGATGCTCGACACAGTCGAACGGCCGCGCGAAGCGGAAGGTACGAATGACGTTACGCATTTCGACGTTTTGATTGCGGGTGCAGGCATTTCCGGCATCGGGTCAGCTGTGCACCTGAAGGAGCAATGCCCCGACAAAACCTATGCAATCCTCGACTCGAAAGACAGTTTCGGTGGCACGTGGGACACGCACAAATATCCCGGTGTCCGTTCCGACTCGGACCTCTACACTTTCGGCTACCGGTTCAAACCTTGGGTTGGCGCGCCAATCGCGTCGGCGGAAGAGATCCTGAAATATATGGGTGAGGTGATTGAGGAGAACGACCTCAACCCGCACATCCGCTATGGCCATACCATCACGCATTGCAGCTTTTCGCGCGCAACCAACCTCTGGACGGTGGAGGCGCTGAGTAAGGCTGACGGGAAAACCCACAGCTTCACCTGCAACTTCCTTTGGATGTGCCAAGGCTATTATAACCATCACGACCCCTATATTCCGGACTGGCAGGGGATGTCCGACTATAAGGGTCTCTTCATCCATGCGATGAAATGGTCCCCCGATATTGATGTGACGGGCAAGAAGGTCATCGTCATCGGCTCCGGCGCAACAGCTGCCACCGTGATCCCTGCGATGGCGGGCAAAGCCGCCCATGTGACGATGCTTCAGCGCTCCCCCACCTATTTCTTTTGCAGCCCGAACCAGAATGAACTGGCCGACCGACTGCGTGAGATTGGGATTGATGAGCCGACCATCCACCGCGTCGTGCGCCAACAGATCCTTTATGATCAGGATGTCCTGACCAAGCGCTGCCTTGCAGAGCCGGACGCTGTCGTTGAAGAATTGCGCGCGCTGATCCGCATGTATGGCGGGGAGGATTTCCCGTTTGAACCGCACTTCACGCCCAAATATCGGCCCTGGCAGCAGCGTCTGGCCTTCTGCCCGGACGGCGATATTTTTCAGGCCGCAGCCAAGGGTCAGGTCAGTGTTGTCACCGACCATATCGACCGCTTCACCGAAAAGGGCATCTTGCTCAAATCCGGAGAAGAGCTGGAAGCAGACATCATCATGGCGGCGACGGGCTTCAAGCTCTCGGTGCTCGGCGACATTCCGTTTGAGGTTGATGGCAAGTCGGTCGATTGGTCCGAAACCGTCAACTATCGCGGTATGATGTTCACAGGTGTGCCCAACATGCTCTGGGTGTTCGGCTATTTCCGCGCCAGTTGGACGTTGCGCGTGGACATTCTGGGCGATTTCGTGACCAAGTTGCTGAACAAGATGGCCGGCCAAGGCGCAAAGCGGGTCGAGGTCCAGCTGCGACCGGAAGACCATAATATGCCGCTTTTACCGTGGATTGAGGAAGACAATTTCAACCCCGGTTATCTGACGCGTGACATCCACAAAATGCCGCGCCGGGGGGACAAGCCTGAATGGCGGCACAATCAGGATTACTGGATCGAGAAGGACGAGATCCCCGCGATCAACCTTGATGGCGCGGAGTTCCTCTACAGTTAAAAAACGATCGGGCGGGGATCGGTTGTGATCCCCGCCCGCTTAACTTTTTAAATCAGGGCCTTGGTTTTAATCAGGCCGCTGCGGGCAGAAGGTGCCGTTCCCCGGCAATCCGCATCATTGCCTTTTGCAGCTTTTCAAACGCGCGCACCTCAATCTGGCGGACGCGTTCGCGCGAGACGCCAAATTCCTGGCTCAATTCTTCCAGTGTGCGGGGTTCATCGACCAGACGACGGTCGGTCAGGATCTGCTTTTCGCGATCCGTCAGATTCTGCATCGCCTCGATGAGGAGCGCGTGCCGCTGAATGCGTTCTTCCGCGTCGGCAACGATCTCATCCTGCAACGGACCGCCATCGACCAGCGTATCCTGCCACTGGCCTTCGCCATCTTCGTTGAGCGAGACGTTGAGCGAGGTATCGCCGCCGCCAAGCATCCGGCGGTTCATGCTGATGACTTCGTCTTCCGTCACGCCAAGGTCGGTGGCGATTTTGCGCACGTCTTCGGGGCGGAGATCACCGTCCTCATACGCTTCGAGGTTTTTCTTCATCCGACGCAGATTGAAGAACAGCTTCTTTTGCGCCGCCGTCGTGCCAAGTTTCACAAGGCTCCACGACCGCAGGATGAATTCCTGGATCGACGCCTTGATCCACCACATGGCGTAAGTGGCGACGCGGAAGCCGCGATCTGCCTCAAATTTCTTCACGCCCTGCATCAGGCCGATATTGCCTTCCGCGATCAACTCGCTGACGGGCAGGCCATAGCCACGATAGCCCATGGCGATCTTTGCGACGAGGCGCAGATGCGACGTCACCAGCTTGGCGGCCGCCTCCGGATCCTGATGCTCCTCAAACCGCTTGGCGAGCATGTATTCCTCTTCTGCGGTCAGAATCGGGAACTTCTTGATCTCAGCCAAATAGCGGTTGAGCCCATCCTCGCTGTTGAGCGCAGGAATGGTGCTCGCACCCTTCGATTTTACAGCCAGCGCTTTGCCGGTCATTTTAATCTCCCTGTCCGCAGTCCCCTTCATCGGTGGAACTGCATCAGACTTTGTCATGATACCCGGAGGTAGCTTAACAGTTGCTGCATATCAGATGGGATGGGACTGTCGAAAGTTAAAGTCCCCCCCGTGATTGGATGAACAAATCCTAATCTTGCCGCGTGAAGCGCCTGTCTGGCGAACTCCAAACGCTTCAGGACCTCGCGATGTTCCGAGCGGGAGCGACCATAAACGGGGTCCCCCAAAAGAGGGTGGCCGATGGACGCCATATGAACGCGCACCTGATGCGTCCGTCCGGTTTCAAGCTGGCATTCCATGAGCGCGGCCTGCTTCAGCGTTTCCACCAACCGCCAATGTGTGACCGCCCGTTTGCCGCGGCCGACGCTGACAATGGCGATCTTCTTCCGGTCTGTGGAGGATCGGGCAAGGTTGGCGTCTACCGTGCCGGAACCTGTCTTGGGCAGCCCTGCGACAATGGCTGCATAGCGCCGTTCGATGCTGTGCTTGGCAAATTGGGCGGCGAGGCCTTCATGCGCGGGATCAGTCTTGGCGACGACCAACAGCCCTGATGTGTCCTTATCGATCCGATGGACAATGCCGGGCCGCGCGACGCCGCCAATCCCCGAGAGCCGCCCGTGACAATGATGGAGCAGGGCGTTGACCATCGTTCCATCATAATTTCCGGCGGCCGGATGGACGACCATTCCGGCGGGCTTATCGACGACGAGCAGATGATCATCCTCGAACACGATCTCAATAGGGATGTCCTGCGCTTCATTGTGCGCAACCGCAGGCGGCGGCACGGAGATGCTGAACGACGCGCCTTCTTTGGCTTTGGCAGACGGGTCTCGGGAGAGTTGGCCGCCACTGGTCACCTGACCGGAGGAAATCAGCGCCTTTAACCGTTCGCGCGAATAGGTTGGCAGCAGGGCCGCGAGCGCGCGATCAAGCCGCCAGCCTGCCATTTCAGCCGGGATCGTTACCTGTTCTTGGATTGTGCCATCGCTCATGCCATAGCCTTGCGCCCATGACGCTGTGGATATCAAGCGAATTGCTGACCCGCCTTGAGGCGCTTGCCGATGCAGATCGGGAGCGGGAGGTGTGCGGGCTGCTCTTGGGTGAGGCCTCTGCGGTCCACGATATTCGGACCGCTGCCAATCTCGCGGCGAGGCCGGAGACCCACTTTGAAATTGATCCCTCTGTCCTGATTGCCGCGCACCGCGATGCGCGGGCGGGCGGGGCGCAGGTCATCGGATGCTATCATTCGCACCCCGGTGGCCGCGCGCAGCCTTCTGCCGAAGATGCACGGCTGGCGGCACCTGATGGCCAATATTGGATCATCCTTGGCACAGACGGCGTGACGGCTTGGCAGGCGGTGGCGCAGGGCGATGCGCATAACCGGTTCATTCCGGTTGCACTTGCCTCACCGGACTCCGTGGGCCAAAGGTGACTGCACGCCTGTTTGCGGCCATTTTGAGGATATAAGAATGAAGGTTGATGCCGTCGAATTTGCCAGTCTGCTCTGTTCGCGGCTGTGCCATGATCTGTTGAGCCCGGTCGGGTCGATCAACAACGGTATCGAACTACTCGCCATCGAAACGGATGAGGACATGCGTCAGCAATGCCTTGATCTGCTGGCAGATAGCGCGCGGACATCGGCCAATAAGCTGAAATTTTTCCGCCTCGCTTTCGGGGCTGCAGGTGGTTTTGGGGACAAGGTCGACGTGCGCGAAGCACAACAGGCCATCGAAGGATTATTCTCCAATAACAAGCGGCTTGAACTGGGCTGGATGGTGGCAGAACCGATGCTCGCCAAGCCGGCGATCAAGGTTCTCCTGAACCTCGCCATGATTGCTGGCGACACGCTTGTGCGCGGCGGCAAGCTTGATGTGGGCGCAGAAATCCATCTGGACCGCACGGAGATTGCGGTGCGGGCGACGAGTGACCGGCTGATCTTGGATGATAATATCCGTAAGGCACTGACCGGGGATCTGGCGGAGTCAGAGCTGACGCCGCGCGTTGCGGCCGCATGGATGGCGCACCAGATTGCGACACAATCGGGCGGGGAAATTCAGGTGTCGGAACCCGATCAACCGTTTCTGCTGTTTGGCGCAACGCTGATCGGTTGAGGCGGAGGGGTCTTCGTTTTCGACCTCGTCTTTGGCCGAAATTAACCGTCTTCGCTTAGAGGAAGCCCGGCAACTTGGGCTTCTTAAATGACGGATCTCTTTGGTGAATTCATAGCCGACCTGCGCGAGGGCTTTGAGCGCGCAGCGCCGTCGCTCGCGCTTTGGGTGAACAACCCGCAGGATCGCGCGGCGCTCGATGCCGTTTTTCGCTTCGTCCACACAGTACGCGGCAATGCCGGTTTTCTTGATCTCGAACGTTTTGAACGGCTTTGCGACGGGGCAGAGCGCGGGCTTGCCCAGGCACGTGCCGGGCAAGTGCCTGTCACGCCGGATTTTGTGGCCGGTGTCGCAACTCTGGTGGAACGACTGGGGACCCTTGCCGATGCGGTGGAAGCAGGGGTCGGGCTGTCCGATGCAGATGAGCCGGACATGGTTCGCGCCATTGGTTTTGAACCCATCGACAAGCGCCGCGATGAAAAACAGGGCGCAGCACCTGTCCAGCGGCGCACCCGCACCGTCCGCATCCCGACCGAACAGTTTGAGCTGCTGGCGACCAGCATGGAAGAGGTGGAGGCCGGGCAGCGGGAGTTGCTCGAGCTGATGTCCTTTGTGGAACCGAACAGCCCGATGCTGCCCGCCATTACCGAATTGTCGACGCGCATTGCGTCTATGGCCCGCGCGTTGACGGCCAGCAGCCAACAGCCGGTTGACCGCATCTTCGCCGGGCTCGGCGCCATTGTGTCGCAAACGGCGGCGCGCTGCGGCAAGCAGGCTGAACTGGTGCTCGATGGCGGCCACATCATGTTTGATCGCGAAGTGGTGGATGGGCTGCGCGATCCGCTGCTTCATGTCGTTCGCAATGCGCTGTCGCACGGTATTGAAGTGCCTGCAGACCGCCAGCAATTGGGCAAGGCGGAGGCGGGCACGATCCATGTGTCGGCGTCGTTGGTGGGCGACCATCTGGTCCTCGCTATTTCGGATGACGGCACCGGACTTGATGAGGCGGCTCTGCGTGCGGCGGGCCAGGCCAACGGAATGATCGGCCTGCCGATTGAAGCGATCCTCCAATCCCCGGGGATCAGCACCGCGCAGGAAGTGACGGCGCTTTCGGGGCGCGGTGTCGGCCTCGATGCGGTGGCGCAAAGGCTCAATCTTTTGGGGGGTGCCGTCTCCTACGATAGCACGGTTGGGCAGGGGCTGACGGTTACGTTGAGTGCGCCGTCGCGTCGAAAGGCGGCCCATGCCGCGTAGTGCTTTAATCGTTGATGACAGTCGGCTTATCCGGGCGATTGTGCGCAATATGCTGGAGCCGCTCGGCTTTGACGTGTCTGAAGCCGCTTCGGGGCGGGAGGCGTTGCTGCAATGCGACGCCAAATCGCCCGCGCTGATTGTTCTTGATTGGTGGATGGAAGATATGAACGGGCCGGAGGTCGCCACGGCGATCCGCGCGCGCAAAGACGCCCCGCAGCCCCGCATTCTTTTATGCTCTACCGAAACGCGCCTGCGCGAGATCCGCCGGGCGATGCGGGCAGGGGCAGATTCCTATCTGCTCAAGCCGTTCGACAAGGATAAAATGGCCCATCGACTGCAAAGATTTGGTTTCCTCTGACGGTCGCTCTATGGCCGATGCATGACCGCGCAACCCCACCACAAGTTCGGAGGCTATGACGTCCTTGTCGCCATCGCGATGAACGTGATGTGGGGTCTGAATCTGATCGCGGTGAAGATGGGCGTTGATCTCGTCCAGCCTTTGACCGCTGCTTGGTTGCGGCAGGTGATGGTGCTGCTCATCTGCCTGCCGGCGCTTCGGCTTATTGAAGGCCGGATGCGCGAATTGCTGACGCTTGGCCTGCTGTCCGGTGCGCTATTTTACATCATCGTCAATATCTCGATGGCAGTCTCCACCAATGTCAGCGCGCTCGCCATCGCCGGGCAGCTTGGCGCGCCTTTCTCGCTCATCCTTGCGGTGATCTTTCTGGGAGAGCGCATCCACAAATATCGGATTGCGGGCATGACGCTCGCCTTTTCAGGCGTCGTGCTGCTGGTTTTTGATCCGCACGCCGTTGATGAACGGCTCGGCCTTGCGCTCACCGCTGTGGCCAGCCTTGTCTGGGCGATCTGCTCGCTCATTCAGCGTCGGCTGATCGGGGTGCCGGTGCTCACAATCTATGCATGGGTCGGGCTGGTTGGCGCGGTCGTGCTGGGCCCGATTGCCTTTGTGGCGGAACCGGCGGCCTTTGCCAGCATTCCGGACCTGCCTTTGTCAACCTTTGGCTGGATCCTCTTTTCCGCGCTTGGCTCTACTGTTATCGGTCAGGGCGCCATGAGCATCCTGTTGCAACGCCACCCTGTCAGCACGGTCGTGCCGCTGACCCTGCCGACGCCCGTCATTTCGGTGGTGGCGGCGTCTTACTGGTTCGGCACGAAGATGACGCCGATGATGATCGCAGGCGGCGTGGTGGTGTTGATCGGCGTTGCCATTGTCACCCTGCGCACGGCCCGCGCCGCTGAGCAGCGACAGGATTGACTGTGGACTTCATCGACACGCCCTCGCCCAATTTTGATGCGCGCGCGCTGCCGGTGTCGATGGTGGTTCTCCATTATACCGGCATGATTGACGGCGCCTCGGCCATCGCCCGCCTTGCCGACCCGGAAGCGAAGGTCTCTGCGCATTATGTTGTGGCCGAAGACGGGCAGGTCGTCCGCATGGTTGATGAGGCCCATCGCGCCTGGCATGCGGGCCGGTCCTGGTGGCGTGGCACAAGCGACATCAACTCGGCCAGCATCGGCATTGAGATCGTCAATCCGGGGCATGAGTTCGGCTATCGCCCATTCCCGGAGGCGCAGATCGACGCTGTCATTGAGCTTCTGGCCGGAATTATGGAGCGCCACAGCATCACGCGCGGCAATGTCGTGGGCCATAGCGACGTGGCCCCCGCGCGGAAGGAAGATCCGGGTGAACTCTTCCCCTGGTATCGTCTCGCCCGCCTAAGGTTGGCGCTGCCAAGGCCCACGAAGAATCTCATGGACCCGCATTGGTCCGACGCAGGCTTCCTCCTCGCGCTGGAACGCTTTGGCTATGACGTGGCCGATGGCGTGGCCGCCATCCGCGCTTTCCAGCGGCGCTTCCGGCCAGAGATGATCGACGGGATCATTGATGGGGAATGCCGGGCGATTTTGCTGGGGCTGCTGCTGCCAAAGCCGACGGGGGATTAAGCCCTTTCAAAGTAGGATTTCGTCTGATCTATCCTCACAGGCGGCGGGTGCCGCGTCTGGTTTGAGGAGGTGGCAGCATGGCAATCCGGTTCGACATCATGCGCGACGGCAGAGACTATTGGGCGACGGCTGATGACGGCCCGCGCTTCTTTGTCGGAAGGCGCGTCAGTTATGAAGGCCGCGTTGGCCTCTACAATGTGTTCCCGGCCTCACCGCTGACAAAGCTCGATTTTGATCCGAAGAATTACACCGGCCAATTTGGCTTCTGGGTGGCGTTTATCAATCCGACGGCGGGATGTGAGGGGCGCAATTTCCTGACGCTCAACAGCTATGATCGGGCGGCATTCACCTTCGGCTTCGGCCAGTTTGCAGCGCATGTGCCGGATGGGGATTTTGTCCGCTGGTTCCGCGCCATGCTCGCGCAGCCGGAGGCGGCGGACTATTTCCCCGATCTGTCTTTGGTCAATGGCCGCATCCATGGTGCGGCTGGCCCGCTGGAAACGGCAGATTCAACCGCTGCGCTGATGGCGTATTTCAACCCCGCGCGCGACAAGGTCGATGATGCAGAAATACTGGCCGCGGCGCGGCTGATCCATTGGACGGCGAACCACCGGCCCGCACGTCTGGCGCAGATCACGCAAATGATCACGAGCTTCCGGGACTATCTAGGGCGGGCAGACCGGCGGGGGCTGATCGACGGGCAGCGGGCGGCCCATTGCTGTGTGATCGCAGACCTGCTCCACCATGGCCGGGGCGGACGCACGCTCTGGTCGTCGGTTTCAAGAGCGCTGGCTGCAAACGACCCGTTCCAGGCGCTGCTTGCGATCGGCGGCACCCAATGGGCAGAACGTAAGGCCACGTTGCGCCGTCTGATCCTTGCCGACCAAAAGATGCAGGAACGGCGCTGGTCGACATCTGCCAAGGATTTCGTCTGACGTTTCAGTTCGTCATCCGCACCGTGCCGCGCCCGGCCTGTTTGGCTTTGTAAAGCGCCTGATCTGCCTTGGCGAGCATGACGCCGATGTCGAAATCCGGGCCAATCGCGGCCACGCCCGCTGAGAAATTGACATAGCCGATAGGGCGGCCCGTCTGCCGGTCAACGATCCGCCGTTCGGCCAAATCCTGCCGGGCGTGCTCTGTCAGGTCACGGGCTTGTCGGGCTGTTTTTCCTTCGAACAATATGACGAATTCTGCGCCTTCGTGGCGGGAGACTTTGCCGCGCTTGTCGATGAAATCGTCGAGCACCGTGCCAATGAAGGTCAGCACGCGGTCTCCGGTTGAGGGGCCGTGGATGTCGTTGATGACTTTGAAATTGTCGACGTCGCAAAAGGCGATGGCCAAAGGCGAGTTGTAAATGCGCGCGCGTTCGGCGGCAGACCCCAATTCGCGTTCAAAGGCGCGGCGGTTGTTCAGACCCGTGAGTTGATCGGTTTCGGCACGCGCTTTTTCCTGCTGCAAATTGCCTTGCAGAAGGCCCACTGCCTCGGTCCTTGTGCGGAGTTCTTCCTCAACTTTGCGGGTTTTATCCACCATTTCGCGCGTCAGGGTCAGCAGCTTGGTGAGGCTTTCTGCGGTCTTGTCAGGGTCGGCCAGTGCGGCGGACCCTTCCTCCAGTGATGTGGTGAAGCGGGCCGCGTCATCGCCCGATTTTTGCATCAGACCTTCGACGGCCCTCAGATGCTCTTCAACGCTGGCGGCAATGGCTGACAATTGTTCAGCGGAGACACGGTCGGTCTCCGTCTTTTTGGCATCATAGGCCAGATAGGCTTTGCGCACAGTCGGACCCTGCCCGCCGCCGAAGATTTTTTCCCAGAACATCTGTCCCACCTATGTTCGAACTCAGGACAGTTAACGGCGCGCATTTTTGGGCCTTTAGCGCTGACATTGCACCAAACGCCCGACCCGCCTAAAGCGCTTTTTGCCAGAGGGCCGGGCGGCCGCCGGTATGTCTTCGGACATGCGGGAGGAAAGTCCGGGCTCCAGCGAGGATCGGTGCCGGATAACGTCCGGCGGGGGCGACCCCAGGGAAAGTGCCACAGAAAGCAAACCGCCGGTGCTTCGGCCCGGTCAGGTCGAAAGGGTGCGGTAAGAGCGCACCGCGCGTCCGGTAACGGAAGCGGCATGGTAAACCCCACCGGGAGCAAGACCGAATAGGGGCGGCATATGGGATTCCTCCTCCCCGTCGCCCGGGTTGGTTGCTTGAGCGTTCTGGTAACAGGACGCCTAGAGGAATGGTCGCCCATCCCCGGATTTCGGTCCGGGGTGGACAGAACCCGGCTTACAGGCCCTCTGGCATTTCATTCCCATAGGTGAATGGTGGCTTTTCGTAGGCCACGTTCCTCGCTAACGCTGTCCGCCTCATGGCTGATCAATCTCCCCTCGAACAGTTTAAGCAGGTGCTCACAGGCACCTCGCGCGCGATTGCGCATGAGCCTGAGGTGGAGCTGGCCTTTACGGCAGACGCCCCAACGCAGGTCGGCAAAAACTTCCGCGTGCCGATGCCGGGCCGCCTCTTGCCGCCCGATCAGGTGGCCGAAGCGCGCGGCTTTGCAGATGGCATGGCGCTGCGGCTGCGGCACCATAATGATGGCGTCCACATGGCGAACCGCCCGCCTGAGGCGGTCGCTGGCGCTGTGTTCGATGCAATTGAAAGCGCGCGCGTAGAAGCCATCGGGTCCCGCGCGATGGAGGGCGTCCGCGTCAATCTGGGCCATGCGCTCGATATGCGGATGCGGTCTGACCCGATTGCCCGCGCGCAAGCCGCAGACGAAGTGCCTTTGCCAACTGCTGTCGGATTGCTTGTGCGCGAACGGCTGACAGGCGATGCAGCCCCACCCGCCGCACAGGCCGGGCTCGATATGGTCCGCGGCTGGATTGAAGAGAAGGCGGGCGAAGACCTTGATGCGCTGTCGAACGCGCTCGACGATCAGGGCCGCTTTGCGCAACTCGCCCAAAAGCTGCTGCGCGATCTGGAACTGACCGCCAACCCCGATGAGATCGACCCGGCCGATTCGAACGACCAGTCCGAAGACGAACAGGAAGGCGAGGGCGAGCAGGATCAGGACCAGTCGGAAGAGGGCGACAGCCAGACCCAGATGGACGCCCGCGCCGAAGAAGGCGAAGGCGAGGCCGAAGACGGTGAGCAGCAGGAAATGGACGCCGAATCGGACATGGATTCCGATGGTGACCCCGGTGACGAGGGTGAGGAGGGGATGCTCCCCGTCCGGCCCAACCGCCCCATGGGGGATCTGCCGCCGCAGTTCGACTATAAGAGCTGGACGACCGAGTTTGACGAAGTCATCGCTGCAACCGAGCTGTGCGATGAGGATGAGCTGACCCGCCTGCGCGCCTATCTCGACCAGCAGCTTGTCCACTTGCAAGGCGCAGTGACCAAACTCGCCAACCGCCTGCAACGCCGCCTGATGGCGCAGCAGAACCGCAGTTGGGATTTTGATCAGGAAGAAGGTCTGCTCGATGCAGCGCGCCTCGCCCGTATCGTCACCTCGCCGGGCAGTTCGCTGTCGTACAAGGTGGAACGCGATACCAAGTTCCGCGACACGGTCGTCACGCTGTTGATCGACAATTCAGGATCGATGCGGGGCCGTCCGATCTCCATTGCCGCGATCAGCGCGGATATCATGGCCCGCACGCTCGAACGCTGCGGCGTGAAGACGGAAATTCTGGGTTTCACCACGCGCGCCTGGAAGGGCGGCCAGTCCAGAGAAAGCTGGCTGGCGGCAGGGCGCCCCGGCACTCCCGGACGTCTCAACGATCTGCGCCACATTCTTTACAAGGCCGCTGACGAACCCTGGCGCCGCGCCAAAAAGTCGCTCGGCCTCATGATGCGCGAAGGTTTGCTGAAAGAGAATATCGACGGCGAAGCCCTGCTTTGGGCGCACAACCGGATGATGGGGCGGCCCGAAGACCGCAAGATCTTGATGGTCATATCCGACGGCGCGCCGGTCGATGATTCCACGCTGTCGGTCAACAATGGTGCTTATCTGGAGCGCCATTTGCGGCAGGTGATCAACTGGATTGAGAATAAGTCACCGGTCGAGCTCTGCGCCATTGGCATCGGCCATGATGTGACGCGCTATTATCAAAAGGCCGTGACCATCATGGATGCCGAGCAGCTTGGCGGCACGATGATCGAGCAATTGGCCGGTCTGTTCGACACGGATTGAACGGGGTGATCCGCAACGTCCTCCTTGCGGTGCTGCTGATAGGGTGTTCGAACGCTGCGGCTGCGGACTCTCCCGCCGCGAGAGCCGACGTGCTCACGCCCGACACCGGCAATCCGAACCGCCTGTGCGTGGCCGATAAAACTTGGTGCGCGTCCATCATTGAAGACAAGGCGGCACCCGGCATCCTGATCGAAGACAATGGAACGACGCGGACCATAGACTTGCCTGTCCTTCCCGCAGAAGGCGGGTTTGGCGGCAGTTCCTACCATCTGTGGCCGATGCGCATCCCGTTTGGGGACAAGGGCGACTATCTCATCGGCAGTATCATGGAGGAGCGGACCATGTATTCGGGCGGCTGGGCGAATGCATCAGACCTGACGCTGCATCTCGTTACGCCGTTGGAAAAGGCAGTGGAGGTGCTGACCGTCCCCTGGGAGTCGGGGTCAGCGATCAGGGCCTGCTTTGGCGAAAAGGATTTTCGCCAGCGCGCCGGAGCCTGCCACGATGAATATGACTATCTGGCGGAAATTGTGCCGATAGTTGGCCAAGTAGGCGGGTCACCTCTGCTCCGTTACAAGGCCAAAGCGACGTCCTACCCCGGCCCGGTTTCGCGCAGTGCGGACTCACTCACGGCCAAGGGCCTGCGTAAGAAGGACCTCGTCCATGTGGAAAATGCGGAATGCACCTTCGCCCGCGATTTCACATTCGATCCTGTTAGTCTGAGTTATGTGCCCGACAGGCCCTTGCCCGAATGCGGGGACTATACGGGCCTTTGAAGGGCGTCGCTGCCTGCGCAAGTGATTGACATCCGTCCGCTTTGGCGCGAGCCTCTGCTACGCAACCACTGGCGAGGAGAGGGGCCATGTCGGACACTGCAATTGCCACACCAAAACACATCTGGATCGTCGCCGGCCTATCACTGCTTTGGAACGCCATTGGCGGTCTCGACTATGTGATGACGCAGACGCGCAATGCTACATATCTTGCGCAGTTTTCCGAAGAGCAACGCGCCTTTTTTGAGGGCTTTCCCATTTGGGCAGAGTTCTTCTGGGCCATCGGCGTGTGGGGCGCGATTGCGGGGTCGCTCTTGCTGTTCCTGCGCAGCCGAAACGCGGTTTATGCGTTTGCCGCCTCGTTGCTTGGCCTTGCGGTCAACTCCGTCTGGCAGTTCGGGTTATCCGGCGTGGATATGGCCAAGGTCTTTGGCGGCGTGCCAATGGTGATGACGGCGTTGATCTGGCTCATCGCGATTGCGTTACTGCTCTATGCGCGGCGGCAGAAGGCAGCGGGGGTGTTGCGGTAGGCGAAGCGCCTACTTTTTCCCCCACTTCTTCTGCACCTTGCCATAGCGCGTCTTCCGCGTCCCCGGCTTGCCCTCGTTGGATCGGCCCATGATCGGGGCCTTGTGCTGGTCGACTGGCAGGCCGAGTTCGGTCGCCTCCAGCGTGCGGATTTCGTCGCGCAGGCGGCCAGCTTCTTCGAATTCGAGATCGGCGGCGGCGGCGCGCATCTTCTTTTCGAGGTCTTCAATGTAGGCGCGCAGATTGTGGCCGACCATGTGCTGCGGCCCGTCTTCAATCTCGATGGTGACCTGATCGCCCGAGGCGACATGCGAGATGATGTCGCCAATGGCGCGCTTGATCGTTTCGGGCGTGATGCCGTTCGCTTCGTTATAGGCGAGCTGCTTGGCGCGCCTGCGGTCGGTTTCGTTGATCGCGCGCTCCATGCTGCCCGTCATGCGGTCGGCATAAAGGATTACGCGGCCATCCACGTTGCGCGCAGCGCGGCCGATGGTCTGGATGAGCGAGGTCTCTGAGCGCAGGAAGCCTTCCTTGTCCGCATCCAAGATCGTGACGAGCCCGCATTCCGGAATGTCGAGCCCTTCGCGCAGCAGGTTGATGCCGACGAGCACGTCATAGACGCCCAGTCGCAGGTCGCGGATCAGCTCGATGCGCTCCAGCGTTTCGACGTCGGAATGCATGTAGCGGACCTTGAGCCCGGCCTCATGCATGAACTCGGTCAGGTCTTCCGCCATCCGCTTGGTGAGCGTGGTCACCAGGGTGCGATACCCTGCCTCCGCTGTCTTGCGGCATTCGTTGATGCAATCCTGCACCTGATCTTCGGTCGGGCGGATTTCGACGGGCGGGTCGATGAGGCCCGTTGGGCGGATGACTTGCTCTGTAAAGACGCCGCCGGTCTGTTCCATTTCCCAATTGCCCGGTGTCGCGGTGACATAGGTTGTCTGCGGGCGCATCGCCTCCCACTCGTTGAAGCGCAACGGGCGGTTGTCGATGCAGCTTGGCAGGCGGAATCCATATTCGGCCAGCGTGAGTTTGCGCCTGTGGTCCCCGCGCGCCATGCCGTTGATCTGGCCGATGCCGACATGGCTTTCATCGACGAACAGCAGCGCATTGTCGGGTAGATATTCAAACAACGTCGGCGGCGGCTCCCCCGGCAGGCGGCCGGTGAGGAAGCGGGAATAGTTTTCAATGCCCGCGCAGCTTCCGGTGGCCGTGATCATTTCGAGGTCGAAATTGGTGCGTTGTTCCAGCCGCTGCGCTTCGAGCAGCTTCCCTTCAGCGACCAGCTCCTTCAGCCGCTCCTGAAGCTCAAACTTGATCGCCTCCATCGCCTGTTTCAGCGTCGGGCCGGGTGTTACGTAGTGGCTGTTGGCGTAGACGCGGACATAGTCGAGGCTGGCGACCTTCTTGCCCGTCAGCGGATCGAACTCGACAATCTCCTCGATCTCGTCGCCAAAGAAGCTGACCCGCCAGGCGGTGTCTTCATAGTGCGAGGGGAAGATTTCGAGATTGTCGCCCTTCACGCGGAAATTGCCGCGCGAGAAGCCCGCATCGTTGCGCTTATACTGAAGCGAGACGAGCTTGCGGATGATCTCGCGTTGGTCGACCGTCTGGCCCTTCTTCAGTTCAAAGATCATCGCCGAATAGGTCTCGACCGATCCGATACCATAGAGGCAAGAGACCGATGCGACGATCAGCACATCGTCGCGTTCCAGAAGCGAGCGCGTGGCCGAATGGCGCATCCGGTCAATCGCCTCATTTACGCTCGATTCCTTCTCGATGTAGGTGTCGGAGCGCGGGACATAGGCTTCGGGCTGATAATAATCGTAATAGCTGACGAAATACTCGACCGCATTGTCGGGGAAGAAGCTTTTGAACTCTCCATATAGCTGCGCGGCGAGGATCTTGTTGGGCGCAAGGATCAGCGCGGGGCGTTGCACCGCTTCAATGATCTTCGCCATGGTGAAGGTCTTGCCGGAGCCGGTAACGCCCAGCAGAACCTGATCACGCTCGCCCGCCTGAACCCCGGCGACAAGCTCCGCAATGGCGGCGGGCTGGTCGCCCGCAGGTTCATAATCGCTGACAATCCGGAACGGTTTGCCGCCTTCAACCTTGGGCGGGCGGGCGGGCCTGTGCGGAACAAAGCTTTGGCCGGTTTCCGGCTCGTCGAGCGAAGTGCGGATGATGAGGGACATAAGAGGAACGTAGAGGGTCGGCTGCTGTGTGACAATGGCAGGGATGTGCGGGCGGATCTATTGACATGAATGTCAACAATTGTAAGTTTCAACCCCATGCCACCGATTCACTTCACCGACCCAAGCCGCAAGCGGCTGAAACTCCGTCCCTTTAAGGCGATGGGGCATTTCCGTAAGCTCATTGCGAATAAGGAAGATACCGAACAGGTCTTCCATATTTCGGAATGTCTGCCGTCTAACGCGTTCTTTGAGCAGGCGAAGGCGTTCTGTGCGAGTGAAAAGGGCCGCGCCCTGATGGAAAGCGAGCCCTATCTGCCAGCTGTGCTCGATGATCATGAGACGCTGTTGAAGATGCCCGAAGGCTCGGTTGCCCATGCCTATGTGGCGTTCATGCGCCGCGAAGGGCTGACGGCGGCTGGTCTGGTCGAGGAATCGGAACGTGTCCGCCGCCCTTCCTATGGCGATCAGCTGGAATGGTATGGAAAGCGCACGCGGGATACGCATGATCTGGTTCATGTGCTGACCGGCTATGGCCGCGATGCGTTGGGTGAACAGTGTGCGCTTGGCTTTTCCTATGGGCAGGATCGCGGTTGGACCGCGCTCGTCATCGCATGGGCCGGTGCCGTGGAACTCCGCCGCCGCGTGAAGATCAACGCACCCGTGTTCAAGGCTGTGGGTGAAGCGCAGCGCATGGGCACCGCGGCCCAGCGGATCATCGAACAGGATGTCCGCGCGTTGCTCGCTGAACCGCTGGAGGCTGCCCGCGCGCGCCTCGGCATCAAGCCGACGACGCAGTACACCAAGGCGCACACGGTCTATCGCGCGCGCGGGATTGATCCCTACAACTTCCTCGCCGCCGCCGCCTGATCTGCTTGCCATTTTGCATCGTTTCGCGTTCTATCGCCGCGCCCATCGCTTGGGCGGGGAGATGACGATGAAGGCCGCTTTGGGGATATTGGTTCCCGCATTGCTCATCGCCGGGTGTAACAAAACGCCGGGCAAAGATGACGTCGAGCTGACCAACGCCTCGGTCGCTGAGGCGCATAAGGCTGCGGAGAAGGTGGAGACCATCACCCCCGGCCAATGGACTGTCACGACCGAGATCACCGAAGTGCGCTTGCCTGCGGTCGCAGAGGAAGACCGCCAGATGGCGGACGCCATGGCGCAGCAGATGAAGGGCCGTACGCAAACACAAACAAGCTGCGTCTCCCCGGAACAGGCGCGCGGGCCAAGCTCTGCGCTGATCGGCGGGACGGCCAATGGGGCATGTAGTTTTGAAACCTTTTCCTTGCTGCGCGGCGCGCTTAACGCCGTGCTGACGTGCCGAAAAGAGGGCGATCCCGGCCAGATGGTCGTCGCCACCAGTGGCACCTATGGCGGAGATAAGGTGGATCTGGAATCGGTGACGCGCGTTGAAGAGACGCTCGACCAACCAAAAGACAAGGCGCTGCGCATCGTGTCCACCGTCAAGGGCCGCCGCACCGGCGATTGCCCGACCAAGACAGGAAGCTCCAAATGACCGAAGCCTATGTTGACCCGACGCGGGCGGCTTTTGATATGTTCAAATCGCTGCCACGCGACACGCCGATCACTATGCTCAACCTGATCCGCTACCGCGACATCGCGGCCTATCCCGATGGCCATGACCATGCGGGCAAGGGCTGGACCGGCGCGCGGGCCTATGAAGAATATGGCACGACAAGCGCGCCGATTTTCGAACGGCTCGGCGGACACATCGTCTGGCGCGGACGTTTTGAGACGGTGCTGACCGGCCCTGCGGACGAACAATGGGACGCGGCCTTTATCGCGGCTTACCCCAATGCCGGTGCCTTCCTCGCGATGGTGACGGACCCGGATTATAAGCTGGCGGTGGTGAACCGGCAGGCGGCAGTAGCCACAAGCCGCTTGGTGCGCTTTGCGCCGCTGGCGATTGAGGGCGTGAAGTTCGCTTGAGCTTTTGATCCCGTATGCCCTGAGCTTGTCGAAGGGCCGTCCTTCGCTTTGCGCTGACATACGGTGACCAGAAAGGGCAGCCGTTGACCTCCGTTCGCCTTCGGCTCGACATGCTCAGGACGAACGGAGACGAGAGGCGCCGTTTATCCGTTCATCAAGTTCGGCAGGAAGCCCTCATGCGCTGTCCGCAGTGTGCTGAGCGGAACACCCGTGACGCTATCGCCGCCGGTTGTGCCGATGCGCACCGCACCATCGAGCGTGACATTGGCCGGCGTCGTCACGACATAGCGCGCCTGATCTTCACCAAAGGCTTGCGCGGTGTTCATGGCATCGAGCGTCGCGCCAATCTTTCCGGCCAGCGCCATTTCCGCGACCGTCACGATAAGGCCGCCGTCTGAGATGTCGTGAACGGCGGTCACGGTCCCTGCCTGAACCAACGCGCGGACAGTGTCGCCATGGGCGCGCTCTGCGGCAAGGTCGATGGGTGGGGGCGCACCCGCTTCCTGTCCGTGCACTTCGCGCAGCCAGATCGATTGGCCCAGATGTGTGCCTTCACCACCGATGAGCCAAATCGCTTCCCCTTCACCCTTAAAAGCGATGGTCGCGGTCTTGGTCCAATCCGCCATCAGGCCCACGCCGCCAATGGCGGGCGTCGGCAGGATGGCAGAGCCGCCGCCGGTGGCCTTGCTCTCATTATAGAGCGAGACGTTGCCCGACACGATGGGATAGTCGAGCGCGCGGCAGGCTTCGGCCATGCCGCCCAGCGCGTGGACGATCTGCGCCATGATTTCGGGGCGCTGCGGGTTGGCGAAGTTCAGGCAGTTGGTGATGGCAAGCGGGGTCGCGCCAACGGCCGAGATGTTGCGATAGGTTTCGGCCACCGCCTGTTTGCCGCCTTCATAGGGGTCCGCATAGCAATAGCGCGGGGTGCAGTCGGTCGACATGGCGAGCGCCTTGCCCGATCCATGGACGCGCACGACAGCGGCGTCGCCGCCCGGGGCCTGCACGGTGTCACCGCCGACCTTGTTGTCATATTGCTCCCAGATCCAGCGGCGGCTGGCGATATCAGGGCTGCCCATCAGCTTGACGAGGTCGGCACCAATGTCGGTGCTCTCCGGCAGGTCACCCAGCGCAGGCACATTGGCCCAGGCCTTGTAATCGGCGGGCGAGAGATAGGGCCGCTCATACTCCGGCGCATCTTCAGCCAGCGGTCCGAGCGGAATGTCGGCGACAACATCGCCATTCCATTCGAGCACCATGTGGCCACCCTCGGTCACTTCGCCGATCACGGCAAAGTCGAGCTCCCACTTTTTGAAGATCGCTTCGGCCATGGCTTCCTTGCCCGGCTTCAGGACCATCAGCATGCGTTCCTGACTTTCGGAAAGCATCATTTCATAAGGCGTCATGCCCGTTTCGCGTTGCGGCACGGCGTTCATGTTCAGCCGGATGCCACAGCCGCCCTTGGACGCCATTTCGACGCTGGAGGAGGTAAGGCCGGCAGCACCCATATCCTGAATGGCAACGATGGCGTCGGTGGCCATGAGTTCCAAACAGGCTTCGATCAGCAGCTTTTCCGTGAAGGGATCGCCGACCTGAACCGTTGGGCGTTTTTCTTCGGAATCCTCGCCAAAATCGGCGCTGGCCATGGTGGCGCCGTGGATGCCGTCACGCCCGGTTTTGGAGCCGACATAGACGATGGGATTGCCGACGCCGGAGGCCGCGCAATAGAAGATCTTGTCGGTCTCGGCGACGCCGACGGTCATCGCGTTGACGAGGATGTTGCCGTCGTAGGCCGGGTGGAAGTTCACTTCCCCGCCCACAGTCGGCACGCCCACGCAATTGCCATAGCCGCCAATGCCACGCACCACGCCTGAGATCAGGTGGCGCATCTTGGGATGGTCGGGCCGGCCAAAGCGCAGCGCGTTGAGGTTGGCGACCGGACGCGCGCCCATGGTGAACACGTCGCGCAAAATGCCGCCCACGCCGGTCGCCGCGCCCTGATAGGGCTCGATATAAGACGGGTGGTTGTGGCTCTCCATCTTGAAGATGGCCGCCTGCCCGTCACCAATGTCGATGACGCCCGCATTTTCGCCGGGGCCGCAGATCACCCAAGGCGCCGTCGTTGGCAGCTTCTTCAGGTGAAAGCGCGAGGATTTGTAAGAGCAATGCTCCGACCACATGACCGAAAAAATGCCGAGTTCGGTAAGGTTCGGCTCCCGACCCATGGCGCGCAAGACGCGCTCATATTCTTCGGGGGAGAAGCCGTGTTCGGCGACGATTTCGGGCGTGATCTGGGACATGGGCGGGCCTTAGCGTTGTCGAGCGATTCCGCCTAGCCCCGAATATGCGCCGGGGGGCGTTGCCCTGTTAGCTTTATCAGTGCGCGAGCGCGCCCCTTGCCGTTCCGCCTGCCTCCGGCAATAGCAAGTGCAAAGGAGAGACTCGCATGGGAATGCTGGAAGGTAAGGTCGTCGCCGTGACAGGTGCGGGGCGCGGCGTCGGGCGGGAAATCGCGCTGCTGTGCGCCAAACATGGCGCGGCGGTGGTCGTGAATGATCCCGGCGTGGGCGGCGGCGGGGAAGGCGACGATGCTGGACCTGCGCAGGAGACGGTCAACGACATCCTCTCTGCGGGCGGAAAGGCGCATGCCAATCTGGCGAGTGTGGCGGACCCCGTGGGTGCAACCTCCATCATCGAAGATGCGGTCCAGCGCTTCGGGCGGATTGATGCGGTTGTGAACAATGCGGGCATCCTGCGCGACACCATCTGGCACAAGATGAGCCATGAGGATTGGCGCGCCGTCATCGACGTGCATCTGAATGGCGCGTTCAATGTGTCGAAGGCCGCGACGCCCTATTTCCGGGAACAGCAGTCGGGCAGCTTCATCCATTTCACCTCGACCTCGGGGCTTATCGGCAATGTGGGGCAGGCGAATTATTCCGCCGCCAAGCTCGCCATTGTCGGCCTGTCGCAGTCGATCGCGCTAGACATGGCGCGGGCCGGTGTGCGCTCCAACTGCATCGCGCCCTTCGCCTGGAGCCGGATGATCGCCTCTATCCCGACTGAAACGCCCGAGGCCAAGCAGCGCGTGGAACGGCTGAAGACGATGAGCGCGGACAAGATCGCGCCGCTCGTCGTCTATCTGGCATCGGACGCGTCGAAGGACGTCACCAACCAGATCTTCTCGGTCCGCAAGAATGAGATCGTGCTCTACAACAAGCCGCGCCCGATCCGCTCTATGACCAAGCTGGAAGGCTGGACGCCCGAGTCGATTGCGGACGAACTGATACCCGCCTTCCGCCCCAGCTTTGCGCGCGCCGATGAAGTGTCGGCACATGTTTTCCCTTACGACCCCATTTGAGTCCCTATTTTAAGGATCAGGCACATGACCACCGGCATGGACCCCGAGCTTTTTGAGCAGTTCATCGAACAACTGCACCGTTATGTGCGCGAACGGCTGATCCCTGCCGAGCGCGAGATCATCGAGACCGATCAAATCCCCGAGGCCATCGTGCAGGAAATGCGCGACATGGGCCTGTTCGGCCTGACCATGCCTGAGGAATATGGCGGCGCGGGCATGAACATCACGCAGTACGCCCGCACCATCAACACGCTGTCCTATGCGATGCCGGCCTTCCGCTCGATCATCTCGATCAACATCGGCATGGTTTGCTCTGCCTTGAAAAATGGCGGGACCGCCGAGCAGAAGGCGCATTGGCTGCCGCGTCTGGCGGCAGGCGAGATTGCAAGCTTCGGTCTGACTGAACCGGGCTCCGGCTCCGACTCCGCCGCGATGCAGACCATGGCGGTGCGCAAGGGCAATGGCTGGGTCATCAACGGCACCAAGCGCTACATCACCAATTCCCCCATGGCGAAAGTCGCGCTCATCATGGCGCGGACGAGCAAGGAAAGTCTGCCCAAGAACGCGCACGTCTCCGCCTTCCTCGTGCCGATGGACACGCCGGGCATCTCGGTCGGCAAGTCGGACAAAAAGATGGGCCAATCGGGCAGCCATATCGCCGACATCATCATGGAAGATGTCGAGCTCCCCGCCGATGCGCTGCTCGGAGACGAAGAGGGCAAGGGCTTCATCACCGCAATGAAGAGCCTCGACAATGGCCGCATCTCGGTCGGCGCGGCCGCCACCGGCTATGCGCGCCGCGCGCTGGATTCAGCTTTGCGCTACGCCAATGAGCGCAAGGCCTTTGGTGAGCCGATCGCCAATTTCCAGCTCATCCAGCAGATGCTCGCCGACAGCGAGATCGAAATCTACGCCGCCGAAGCGATGATGGCGGACGTGACGGCGCGCGCCGACGCAGGCGAGAACGTGCTGCGCAAGGCCGCCGCCTTCAAGGTCTTCGCCAGCGAAATGTGCGGCCGTGTCGTCGACCGTGTGGTGCAGGTCTATGGCGGGGCGGGCTATCTCGCCGAATATGATGCCGAACGCTTCTTCCGCGATGCGCGCATCTACCGCATTTACGAAGGCACAACGCAGATCCTCCAGCTCCAGATCGCCAAGCACATGCTGCGCGAATGGGCGGCGGCGTAATCCATGTATAACCTCCTCTCCGGCCTTTCCGTCATCGAGGCGTCGTCCTTCGTGGCGTCGCCGACGGCGGGGCTATACTGCGCGCAGTTCGGGGCGGAGGTGATCCGGGTCGATCAGATTGGCGGCGGGCCGGACTATCGGCGCTGGCCGGTGACGCAGGAGAACAACTCACTTTATTGGGAGAACCTCAACCGCGCCAAGAAGTCCGTCGCGCTGGACCTTGGCCGACCCGAGGGACGCGAACTGCTGCAGGAACTGGTGCGCGCCACCGGGCAGTTCATCACCAATTTCCCGGCGGAAGGTTTCCTGTCTCACGCCAAGCTCGCTGAAGGGCGACCGGACCTTGTCACTGCGCGCATCATGGGCTGGGCCGATGGCGCACCTGCGCTCGATTACACCGTGAACAACGCCGTCGGCTATCCGATGATGACGGGGCCGGGGCCGGAGCCGGTCAACCATGTGCTGCCCGCCTGGGATCTGCTGTCGGGCGGCTATGCGGCCTTTGCCTTGCTCGCCGCGATCCAGAAGCGGGCCGCGACCGGCGAGGGGAGTGAGGTCCGTATACCTTTGTCTGACGTCGCCATCGGGTCGGTCGCCAATCTGGGCGGCATTGCCGAGGTGCTCTATTCGGGTGCCAACCGTCCGCGTCTTGGCAACACCGTCTACGGTCTGTTCGGGCGGGACTTTGTGACGCGTGATGGCCAGCGGACGATGATCGTCGTCGTCACCCCGCGCCAGTGGGCGAACCTGCTCACCGCGCTCAACCTGACGGATGCCATATCCGCACTTGAAGCCGCACGCGGGGTCAGCTTTGCCAAGGATGATGGGCTGCGGTTCGATCACCGCGATGCGCTCTTCCCTCTATTTGAAGCGGCCATTGCAGCGCGCGACCATGCAGACCTCGCGCTCGCTTTTGACGCGGGTGGCATCGTCCACAGCGCCTATCGCACGATGATGGATGCGGTGGCGGATGATCGGCTGGTCGGTCAGAACCCGATGTTCAGCCCGTCCACCGACAACCCCTCCGGCTTTGCCTACCCCGCTGCCGGATCGTTCGGCACGGTCCCGCAACAGGATCGCGGCGCGCCCTTGCCGGCCCCGCGCAACGGGCAGCATAGCGAGCAGGTGCTCTCCGAACGGCTCAATCTCTCTTCGGGTGACATTGCCCGCCTCATTGACTCCAAAATCGTAGGAACCGCCCAATGACCCAACTCCGCCGCGCTGCCATCGTCGCCCCCATCCGCACACCTGTCGGCAAGTTTGGCGGGGCGTTGTCCTCCATGACCGCCGGACAGCTGGGCGCGGTCATCCTGAAGGCGCTGATGGAGCGGACGAAGATCGATCCGTCGCGTGTTGACGATGTCGTGTTCAGCCAAGGCTATGGCAATGGCGAGGCGCCGTGCATCGGCCATTGGGCCTGGCTGCTGGCGGGACTTCCCGAAGAAGTGCCGGGCTATCAGCTGGACCGGCGTTGCGGCTCCGGCCTGCAGGCGATCATCAACGCCGCGATGATGGTGCAGACGGGGATGAGCGATGTCGTCGTCGCGGGTGGTTGTGAGAGCATGTCGAATGTCGAGCATTACTCGACCGACATCCGAAAGGGTGTGCGCGCGGGCAATCTGACGCTGCATGACCGCCTGACGCGCGGCCGTGTCATGAGTCAGCCGATCGAACGCTATGGCGTCATTTCGGGCATGATCGAGACGGCAGAGAACCTCGCCAAGGATTGGAACATCAGCCGGGAGGCGTGCGACGCCTATGCCGCGCGCAGCCATCAGCGCGCAGCAGCGGCCTGGGCAAATGGCCTGTTCGCCGATGAGCTGGTGCCGGTTGCCGTGCCGCAAAAGAAGGGCGACGCGCTCTTGTTTGATCATGACGAAGGCTATCGCGCCGATGCCAGCATGGAGACGCTGGGCAGGCTCAAAGCGCTTGAAGGTGGCGTTGTGACGGCGGGCAATGCCAGCCAGCAGAATGATGCGGCGGCGGCCTGCTTGGTTGTGGCCGAAGACAAGCTTGAGGAACTGGGGCTGGAGCCCATCGCCTATTTCCACAGTTGGGCGGCGGCAGGGTGTGACCCGAGCCGCATGGGCTATGGCCCGGTGCCCGCGACCGAGCGACTGTTCGCGCGCAATGGCCTCAGCTGGAGCGACATCGGCCTCATCGAACTCAACGAAGCCTTCGCGCCGCAGGTGCTCGCCTGCTTGAAAGGCTGGGGCTGGTCGGATGACGACAGCCGGCATGAGGTGCTCAACGTCAATGGATCGGGCATTTCGCTTGGCCATCCCATCGGCGCGACCGGCGGGCGCATCCTCGCGAACCTGACCCGCGAACTGCACCGCCGCGATGTGAAGTACGGGCTGGAGACCATGTGCATCGGCGGCGGGCAGGGCATCGCTGCGGTATTTGAGCGTGCGTAAGGACCTCCCCCTTGGGGGAGGGGGACCAGCGAAGCTGGTGGAGGGGTCGCGTGCGTGCGGTATGCCCGTGTCCATTCCACACCTGTCTGCGCCACCCCTCCACCACCCTGCGGGTGGTCCCCCTCCCCGTGCCGGGGAGGTTCAATGAAGACCTACATCTCCGCCGCTCAGACCTATCGTGACGCCGCCCGCGCGGCGTTGGCGACGCGTGACCCGCAGGACCAGCGCGCCGCGCATGGCTTTGCATGGGTGGCGACCAGTGTGGCAGCCCTCGAAGCCGTGCTCGATTGGCGCGCGCGCAATGGCGATGCCAATCCGGTTGATGCACTGGTCGCAGACCTCGCCTTTGCTGAGACCATCGCGCAACTCGTTGGTGGTCTGCCGATGGGGCAGAATGAAATCTTCCGTCCGACGGACCTTGGTCTGGGAGCAGAAGCACGGACATTGGCAGAGACGTGCGCGCCGTTGCTCGATGCCGATCATGCGGCCACCCGCGCCGCCGTTGGACAGCATCTTGCGGACGGGAATTGGCCCAGCGAGAGCTTCCACGATGCCGAACTTGACGCCATCCGCGATCAGTTCCGCCGCTTCACCGACGCCGAAATCCTGCCGCATGCCCATGCTTGGCATCTGGCGAACGACCTGATCCCTGATGCGACGGTCGCGGCGATGGCGGAGTTGGGGACGTTCGGGGTGTGTATCCCCGAGGAGTTTGGCGGACTTGGCCTGTCCAAGCTGGTCATGTGCATCGTCACTGAAGAATTGTCGCGCGGCTGGATCGGTGCAGGGTCGCTCGGCACACGGTCCGAAATTGCGGGCGAACTGATCACGCTGGGCGGGACGGCGGCGCAAAAGGCGCATTGGTTGCCCAAGATTGCCAGCGGCGATGTTCTGCCGACGGCTGTGTTTACGGAGCCCGATACCGGGTCCGACCTTGGCTCGCTCCAGACGCGCGCGCGGCTGGAGGGCGACCATTGGGTCATTTACGGGGCGAAGACCTGGATCACCCATGCCAGCCGGTCAGACATGATGACGCTGCTCGCCCGCACGTTGCCAGATGCAAAGGGATATGCCGGCCTCTCCATGCTGCTGGTGCCCAAGCCGCGCGGGATGGAAGCTGATCTGTTCCCGGCGGACGGCATGTCGGGCAGCGAGATCGAAGTGCTCGGCTATCGCGGGATGCGCGAATATGCGCTCCAGTTTGATGGCATGACCGCGCCTGCCGATGCGCTGCTCGGCGGCGAAGAGGGGCAGGGCTTCAAGCAATTGATGCGCACCTTTGAAGGCGCCCGCATTCAGACGGCAGCCCGCGCGGTGGGTGTGGCGAAACGCGCGCTGGAACTCGGCCTCGATTATGCGCTGGGCCGCAAGCAATTCGGCAAAGCGATTGTCACCTTCCCGCGCGTGTCGGACAAATTGGCGATGAGCCTTGTCGATCTCATCCTATCCCGCGAACTGACCTATGCGGCCGCCCGCGCCAAGGACTCAGGCAAGCGCTGCGACATTGAGGCGGGCATGGCGAAGCTGCTCGCGGCACGCACGGCCTGGTCCAATGCCGATAGCGCGCTGCAAATCCATGGCGGCAATGGCTATGCGCTCGAATATGAAATCAGCCGCATCCTGTGCGACGCGCGCATCCTGAATATCTTTGAAGGCGCGGCTGAAATTCAGGCGCAGGTGATCGCCAAGGGCTTGGCCGGAGGTCGCAACTAATGGGCGATTGGGACGCGTGGATCGGCCGGACGGAAACCCGCATGGACCGGCTGGACGCGGGGATGGCGACACGCTGGCTCGCCATGCTTGATCGCGACATTTCGGCGGATGGAGTGATGCCACAGGCGATCCACTGGGCGCTGTGTCTGCCTGATGCGCCGACCGCGCAACTTGGACCGGATGGCCACCCGCTGCGCGATGACAGCCCGGACTCTTTCCTGCCGCCCGTGCCACTGCCGCGCCGGATGTGGGCATCGAGCAAGGTCGCGTTCCTTGCCCCACTCAAGATCGACGACACCATCACGCGGACGTCCAAGGTGCTTTCCGTCACCGCTAAATCGGGCGGGTCGGGCGATCTTGTGTTCGTTGAGGTGGAGCATCAGACGAACACTCAAGACGGCCCTGCTGTCCGGGAAGTCCAGTCGATCGTCTATCGCGGTGCTGCGCCTGCCGGGAGCGCGCCTGTCCCGCCGCCGCCGGGGCCTGATGCATTCGATCCCAAGGGCTGGGATGCCCACCGCACGCTCGTGCCGACCGAGCCTTTGCTGTTTCGTTTCTCCGCACTCACCTTCAACAGCCACCGCATCCATTATGACCTGCCCTATGCGACCGCTGAAGAAGGCTATCGCGGGCTTGTCGTCCATGGGCCGCTGACCGCGACCAAGCTGCTGCAACTGGCGCAGGCGGAGCTAGGCGACAATGCGCTCACCAGCTTTGCCTTCCGGGGCACGTCGCCTGCCATTTGTGGGGAGGCGCTGCATCTTGTGATGCGTGGACTGGGCAATGAGATTGAACTTGGGGCTTTCGCCTCTGATGGCCGTCAGGTGATGGCCGCCACCGCAACCGGGAAAGACTGACATGAGCGAAACCAACGACATCGCCGAAATCCGCCGCGCCGTGCAGGCGCTCTGCGCGGAATTCCCCGGTGAATATTGGCGCGAAAAGGACGCCGCGCGCGCTTATCCGGGCGAATTCGTCGATGCGCTGACCCGCGCCGGTTTCCTCGCTGCCCTCATTCCGGAAAACTATGGCGGTTCGGGCCTCAGCCTCGATGCTGCTGCGATCATCATGGAAGAAATTCAGGCCGCAGGCTGTAACGGCGCCTCGGCGCACGCGCAGATGTACATCATGAACACGCTGCTCAAATATGGCAGTGAGGATCAGAAAGCGAAGTATCTGCCCGGCATCGCCAACGGCTCGCTGCGCCTTCAGGCGTTCGGTGTTTCCGAACCGACCAGCGGCACCGACACGCTTAGCCTGCGGACGGTCGCGGTGCGGGATGGCGATGAGTACGTCATCAACGGCCAGAAAATCTGGACCAGCCGTGCGGAATATTCAGACCTGATGCTTCTGCTCGCCCGCACGACCCCGCGCGAAGAGGTGGCCAGCAAGACCGAAGGCCTGTCCATCTTCCTCGTCGACATGCGGGAGGTTGTCGGCAACGGTATGACCATCAAGCCGATCCGCACGATGATGAACCATTCGACCACCGAGGTCTTCTTCGATGACATGCGCATCCCCGCCAGCGCGCTAATCGGCGAAGAGGGGAAGGGCTTCCGATACATCCTCTCGGGCATGAATGCGGAACGCATTCTGATCGCGGCGGAATGCATTGGTGATGCCAAATGGTTCATCAACAAGGCGACCGACTATGCCAAGGAACGGCAGGTCTTTGGCCGCGCTATCGGGCAGAACCAAGGCGTCCAATTCCCCATCGCCCGCTGCTATGCCCAGATGTGTGCCGCCGAACTGATGGTGCACCATGCGGCGCAGGTTTACGATGCGGGCGGCAATCCCGGCGCGGAGGCCAACATGGCGAAGATGCTCGCCTCAGAAGCGAGCTGGGCCGCCGCCGACATGTGCGTGCAGACACATGGCGGCTTCGGCTTTGCGGAAGAATATGACGTGGAACGCAAATTCCGCGAGGCGCGGCTCTATACGGTCGCGCCGATCAGCACGAATTTGATCCTCAGCTATCTGTCGGAACATGTGCTGGGGTTGCCGCGGAGTTACTAAATCTCGAACATCACGCCCTGCGCAAGTGGCAGGGCGGTGCCATAGTTCACCGTGCTCGTCTGGCGCCGCATATAGGCTTTCCAGCTGTCGGAGCCGGATTCCCGCCCGCCGCCGGTTTCCTTTTCGCCGCCAAAGGCCCCGCCAATCTCTGCGCCCGATGTGCCGATGTTGACGTTGGCGATGCCGCAGTCGCTGCCGGCCGCCGATGTGAACAGTTCCGCTTCGCGAAGGTCGGTGGTGAAGATGGAGGAAGACAGGCCCTGCGGTACCGCATTCTGGAGCGCGATGGCCTCTTCTAGCGTGTCATAGGCAAAGACGTAGAGGATCGGCGCGAAGGTTTCGGTGAGCGCCGGGCCGTCATGTGCAGAGAGCGTGACGACGGCGGGGGTGACGTAGACGCCGGGGCGGTCGACGCGTTCCCCGCCTGTTACCGTGCCGCCAGCCGCCCGGGCGGCGGCGAGCGCAGCCTGCATCGCATCATATGCCGCCTCGTCGATCAGCGGACCCATAAGCGTCTCGCCATCGCGCGGATCGCCGATGCGGATCGAGCTTGCCGCGGCGCGGATGCGGGCCAGCATATCGTCATGGACAGGGCGTTCCACAAACAGGCGGCGCAGTGATGTGCAGCGCTGTCCGCTCGTGCCCATGAATCCGAATGCCGAGGCGCGCAAAGCGAGGTCGAGATCGGCCTTGGCGGTCACAATCGTCGCGTTGTTGCCGCCGAGTTCGAGCAGTGATCGGCCAAAGCGGCGGGCGACGCGCTCGCCCACGATACGGCCCATGCGTGTGCTGCCCGTGGCCGAGACGAGGCGGATGCGCGGATCATCAGTGAGCGCGGCGCCCACATCTGCGCCGCCGAGGATCAGCTGGGAGAGATGCGGAGGAGCCGCCTCAAAGTCCGCTGCCACCGTCTCAAACAGCGCCTGCACGGCAAGGGCGGTCAGCGGCGTTTTCTCCGATGGCTTCCAAATGATGCTGTTGCCGCAGACGAGCGCGAGCGCCGCATTCCAGGACCAGACCGCGACGGGGAAGTTGAACGCGGTGATGATGCCGACCGGCCCGAGCGGATGCCATGTCTCGCTCATCCGGTGCATCGGGCGTTCGCTGGCGATGGTGAGGCCGTAAAGCTGGCGGGACAGGCCGACCGCGAAGTCGCAAATGTCGATCATCTCCTGCACTTCGCCCAGCCCTTCGGAAATGGGCTTGCCGCAATCGAGCGTCACCAGTTCGCCCAGTGCCTGTTTGTGGTCGCGCAAGGCATTGCCAAGGCGGCGGACCAGCTCTCCCCGTACGGGGGCCGGGACGGTGCGCCACTGCAGGAAGGCATCCTGCGCACGGTCAGCGACAGCCGCGACATCTGTGGCAGAGGCATCGGCGACGGTGGCGACGCTGGTGCCGTCAATGGGTGAGGTGATGGCGCGGGTGCCGGAGCTCCAGCGGTCCTCCTCGACGCCGAGTTGGGTGAGGAGGGTGCGGATGTGGTCTTGGGTCGAGGGCAGGGTCATGGGGAGGCGTGATAGGGGAATGGTTCGAGCAGTTCCAGCCGAGCCCGTTCGTCATGCTGAACTTGTTTCAGCATCCATGAACACCGGCCTCGAAAGGGACGGCACATCGTTCTGGCAACGTGATGCCAATGGATCCTGAAACAAGTTCAGGATGACGGGTGGAACGCGCACTTCCCCAAACAAAAAAGGCCGACCCGAAGGCCGACCTTTTTCGTGAACTTGACTGTCGGATAACCGATCAGGCGTCGTCCGAACCTTCCGCCGCGGCAGGAGCTTCGGTGCCTTCTTCGGCAATCGTGCCGGGTTCGGCATTGGGGTCGAAATCTTCGGTGAACCCTGCGACGTCCTTTTCGAACATCGAGGCCATGACATCGACACCCTGGCTCTGCAGATCGGCTTCTTCCGGCGAGCGGGCAACGTTCACCTTGATGGTGACCGACACGTCCGCGTGGAGGGAGACCTTCACTTCATAGAGGCCAATAGCCTTGATCGGCTTGTCGAGGACGATCTGCTGCTTGCCGACCTTCTTGCCATCAGCGACGAGCGCTTCGACAATGTCGCGCACAGCCACTGAACCATAAAGCTGGCCCGTGTTGGACGCCTGACGGATGAGCGTAACCGACACGCCGTCAATGCCCTTGGAGGCCGCTTCGGCTTCCGTACGCTTGACTTCGTTGTCGGCGACGATCTTCGCCTTGTTTGCTTCAAACAGCTTGCGGTTGGCTTCGTTAGCACGAAGCGCCTTGTTGCGCGGCAACAGGAAGTTGCGGGCAAAGCCGTTCTTGACGGTGACCACGTCACCGATTGCGCCGAGCTTTTCGACGCGTTCGAGAAGGATGACTTCCATCGGGTGTATTCCTTACTTCACGATGAAGGGCAGAAGCCCGATGTGACGGGCGCGCTTGATGGCCTGGGCCAGTTCGCGCTGCTTCTTTGCAGAAACGGCGGTGATGCGCGACGGAACGATCTTGCCACGTTCAGAGACAAAGCCCTGAAGCAGACGGACGTCCTTATAGTCGATCTTCGGGGCGTTCTTGGCTGCGAACGGGCAGCTCTTGCGCCGGCGGAAAAATGGGCGTGCCATGGTCTGGTGCCTTCCTTAGAAATCTAGAGCTTCGTCGTCGCGGCGCGGCTTGCGGTCGCGCTCGCCCTTACGCATCATCACCGACGGACCGGCTTCCAGCTCATCAACCTTAACGGTCATGTAGCGGAGCACGTCTTCGTTGATCTGCGTCTGACGCTCGAGTTCGGCAACAACGTCGCCGGGCGCTTCGAAAGCAAGCATCACATAGTGAGCCTTGCGGTTCTTGGCGATTTTGTAGGCGAGGGTACGGAGACCCCAAGTTTCGGTCTTAGAGACCTTACCGCCGTTTGTTTCGACGATTTCGGTGGCTGTTGCCGCCAACGCGTCAACCTGGGCTTGAGCCAGATCCTGACGCGCAAGAAAAATGTGCTCATAAAGAGCCATAAAGCTTGCCTTTCCTGGCCGATCGCTGACGCCGCCCCATGCGGTCGCCCCTCCGGCTTTCTTCGATTCCCTTTTGGGGAAGGCGGGGCATTGGCGGATGCGGGGTGAAAAAGCAAGGGGCGAGGCAAGCATCCCAAAATAGCCCCGCCAAAGGAGATGGTTAATAGCGCCGGAGCGGAGGTTGTTGTCCGTTCGAAAAGCAGGCGCGCGGTGTAGAGGGTGCCGCATGACCCCGCGCCGCCGCAACAAGACGATTGATTGGATTGGCTTCATGCTGCTGGCCGTCATGGCGCTCAACGCCATGTGGCAGGCGGGGTATCAGTAGGGGGGGTATTCTCTTCTTTCGTCATCCCGAACTTGTTTCGGGATAACGGGCATGGGGCAGTCTACACCGACCATATGAGAGGCGCCGCTCTGTTATGCTGAAACAAGTTCAGCATGACGAGAGGGGGCGAAACCCTATTCCATCCCCTGATATTTCAGTTCCAGATACCGGCTCTGCGTCGCGATGCGTTGCAGGTCGCCTGAAGCGATCTGTTCGCTCATCCGCTGGAGTTCGCTTTCCACAACGTTGAGGCCTTCAACGAGCTGCTTGTCCGGGCTCATGCCATTCAGTCCGTCGCGCCGCAAATGATCGGGCACGCGCAGATAGCCGTTGACGAGCTCAGGCAGTTCGTCCGCGATCAGGCGGCGGATTTCGAGCGCGGCTGGTTCCTTTTCATCCAGCGCCTGCAACTGGGGTGTCAGCTGTTCCAGCTTGACGCCGATGGAGTCCGCCAGCCTTTGGGCCGGTGGTGGCAAGGCGCGGCGTTGCCCGGCAAGCCAGACCTCTGTCGTCAGTGGGAGCGACTTGAGCGGCGCTGTCGGCAGCCGCTCGGGATCCACGCGCAAGCCGGCGGGCAGGATGATTGCGGCCAGCGCCAGTCCGAAGAACAGCATGACACTGAGCAAAAAGCCCATGATACCAATCGGGCTGATGAGCATCGCAAAGGCAGGCACGCCGATCAGAAAGGCAAGCGACAGCCAGAGAACGCGCTTGGCCTTGATCTTACCGCTGTTGACCAGGCGGCGGATGGCGCGCTGCTGCAGGCGGGATTGGCCGCCATGCCGCTGGAGTGCGGCTTCCGCCCGGGCCAGAACGTCTTCGCTGCGCATCGCCGCCCCTTATTCGACCGGTGCGAAGGGATTGGGCGCGCTGGCCTCGATCGCGGCCTGCGCTTGGCCCTCAGCACGGGCGATATAGCCCTTGGACTTCTCGACCTCGTCTCCCAGCGTATCGACCGTGGTTTTCATGGAGATCAGTGCCTTCGCCTTGAAGGTGTCGATCTGATCCATCGTCAGATAGATGTTCTGGAAGGCGCGCTGGAGCGTTTCGACAGGGATGGTCGAGCTCGCCGCCTGTTCGTGGATGCGCGCCGTCTGGTTTTTCAGCATCTCGCCGGTGGAATCGATGATGTTGGCCGTCGTGGTGTTCAGCGCGGTGATCTGATCGAGCACCAGCTTCTGCCCGACCAGCGCCTGCGCGACGGTCACAGCGGTCCGCAAGGCAGAGACGGTGGTTGTCGAGGCGCGGTCGACGCCCTTGATCAGCTCCACATTGTTCTTCTTCACGAGATCAAGCGCGAGATAGCCCTGCACGGTGACGGCCATTTGCGTGAGCAGGTCCTGCGTGCGCTGGCGCGTGTAGAAGAGCGCCGTCTCGCGGATCGCCTTGGCCTTGGCGGGGTCATTGATTTCAATGTCGGCGGCGCTCGTTTCCAGCTTGGTATCGAGGGCCTTGGACACAAGGATCATCTGTTCCAGCCTGCCCATGGCGGCCCAGAGCGTCTGGCGCTCCACATCAATGGCGGCATTGTCCTTCAGCAGTTCATCCTTGCCAGAGGCGAGGTGGGACAGAATGGAGGCGATATGCCCCTGGCTGGATTTGTAGCTGTCAAAATAATCGCGCAGCTTGCTGCCATAAGGGATGATCCCGAACAGCTTTTTGCGGGTGAACAGATCGTCCTTCTTGCCGGGGTCGAGGTCTTCAATCGTGCGGCGCAATTCCGCAAGGTTCGCGCCAACGGTTGAGTCCTGATCCATCGCGCGGACGGGCCGGTCGAGGAAGCGGTTGGACTGGCCGGCGGCATCGGCAATTTCGCGTCGACCCATGTTGACGAGTTGATCGACCTTCTTGCCAAACTCAGGCGAGTTCGCATCCAGCACAACGAGTTCGGCCACAAAGGCCTCGGCCTTCTCTTCCAGCGCCGACTTCTTCGTATCGTCAATCGGCACCAGCCCCGCCGCCTTGGCGGGCGCGACGACCGGCACCGGATCAGGTGCGGTCAATGTGAGTCCAGCGTCCTCGACAGTCGTTGCCACGGGCATCTCCTTGCAAATCTGCCCTATAGATGGAACGAAACACTGTATTATTCAAGTAGAACAGTCGATGTCATTTATCCGGCAGCCTTTTTTGCTGCGATCATGTCATCCACGGCGACAAACTTTTCCCGGGGCGCGCCGTCGCGGGCACGCGCGATCTCGGCCTTGTCGATATTCTGCCAGTCACGGAAGGTGACGATGTCCACGCCCCGGCCCTCAAGCAGCGCGTCCAGCGCCGGGCGGCCAAACTTGCTACTGCTGTCGGTGATATCCTCGGCGATCAGGTCGACAATCGCAAAGCCATCGGGCCGGTTCGTCCCGATTGTGCCGCTGGGGCCACGGCGCGCCCAGCCGACGCAGTAAAGCCCCGGCAATATGCGCCCTTCATCATTGGCGAAGCGTCCTCTGCCATGTTCATAGGGGACGCCGTCAATCGGCGGGGTCTGATAGCCGATACAGGCAACGACCAGCCGGCAGGGGATAACGTAGCGCTCACCAGTTGGCACCGACCGCAGATCCGCATCAAGGCGCGTCCGTTCCACGATCATGCGCTCAACGCGGCCATCGCCTTCCAGCGCGACGGGCATCGCAAAGAAATCAAATTCGACGGCAATGTCTTTGGGGGTGTCGGCGTTGGCGGCGAACTCCCGAAGATGGGCCACCGACTTGCGCATACCGGGTTCCAGCAGGGCATCATCCCCCACCGGAGGCAGGTCGGCTGCGTCGACAATCGGCGTCGCCCGCGTCAGGTGACCAAGTTCCCCCAATTCCTTGGGTGTCATGGCAATCTGGTGCGGTCCGCGCCGCCCAAGGAAGGTGATCCGGCGGATGCCCGAATGGTCGAGCTTATCCAGCGCATGGTCGACGATATCGGCACCGTGAAACTCGTCACGCGTCTTAGAAAGGATGCGGGCGACATCCAGCGCGACATTGCCATTCCCGACGATGACCGCGCCCGGCCCTTCAATGTCAGGGTTTAGGTCCGCGAAATCGGGGTGGCCATTATACCAGCCGACAAAGGCGGCCGAGCCGACAACACCGGGCAGGTCTTCTCCCGCAATGCCCATCTTCCGGTCCGCAGGCGCACCTGTCGCCAGCACGACGGCGTCGTAAAGCGACTGGAGTTCTTCAATGCTGACATCGCGGCCGACAGTCACATTGCCGACAAAGCGGACATTCTCACTAAGGTTCACCGCCTCATAGCGCTTGGACACGCCCTTGATTGATTGATGGTCCGGCGCGACGCCAAAGCGGATGAGGCCATAGGGAACGGGCAGGCGGTCTATGATGTCGATGCGGACGTCGTCGCCAAACTTCTTCTGTGCAGCTTCGGCTGTGTAATATCCTGCCGGACCGGACCCCACCACCGCGATATGCCGCATCCCGAACGCTCCTCACATCTTCTTATATTCAAGGATGCTAGCGGGGGCGGGCGGGAGTGCAAGGGGGGAGTGGTGCTCCCCTTGCATCCCGTTTGGGCTGAGCCTGTCGAAGCCCTGTCCTTCTTGTTTCGGTGAACAGGAAGGACAGCCCTTCGACAAGCTCAGGGTGAGCGGTTGAGGAGGGCTACCGATCAGCCCAAACATTGGGGAGGAATGGTGACCTCTACTCCGCCGCCAGCGCCATCTCCGCAGTCTGCGGACCGCGGATGACGATGCCGGGGGTTGCCCCCTGCATCACGCCTTCACGGAAGGTGACTTGGCCGGACTTGATCGTCGCCACATAGCCATCCGCCTTTTGCAGAAGGCGCTTGCCGCCTGCGGGAAGATCAAAAGCGAGCCAAGGCTTGCCGAGCTTCAGCCGGTCCATGTCGATGACATTGAGGTCGGCGAGCATGCCGGGCATCACGAGGCCACGATCGTGCAGGCCATAGAGGATGGCCGTATCGCGGCACTGGCGCTTGATGGCGACTTCTAGGCTGATGCGCGCCTTTTTCCGGTCGCGTACCCAATGCTGGAGCATGAAGGTGGGCGAGGCCGCATCGCAGATGGTGCCGCAATGCGCGCCGCCATCGGACAGCGAGTTGACGGTGTCGTCCGACGCCTGAAGATCTTCAAGGAAGTCGAGATTACCGTCGCGGTAGTTGAGGATGGGGAAGTAGATGAAGCCCTTGCCCTCATCCTTCATCAGCAGGTCATAGCCATATTCAGCCGCTGATTGCCCGGCTGCGGTCGCACGGGCGAGCACGCTTTCATCAGCGGTCGGTTCATAGTTGAAGTCCGGGTCCATTTCGTAATGGGTGAACCAGCCATTGGCGACGATGTTGAGGAAGTCCGCAATGTCGCTTTCGGGGATGACTGACTCTTCGGACACCATGCGTGCCTTGAAGGCGGGGTCCTTCAACTTGGCGAGCTGCTGGTCCCAGGGCAGGCCTTCAATCTCTGCCCAGGAAGGCTTGAAGCGGAACGGATGTACCGTGCCTTGCCAGGCCATGATGATGCCGTTGCCGCGCAGCGCGATTTGGGCGACGATATTGGCGCCATTGTCATTCTGCGCGCGCATCTCGCTGATCTGCTCTTCAAGGGGCAGTTCCTTGGCGATGGACTGGAGCGCGGCGAAGGTGACGGGCAGGCCCGTCTCGCGGCTCAATTGGCCCATCCAGCCAAATTCATTCCATTCGCGGCGCATGTCCGATGCCATTTCGAAGACGCCATAGCCCACCCGGCCCATGGCGCGGCCAATGGCGACGAGTTCTTCCGCCGTCGCTGTCGTGCCGGGGACGAGTTCGCCATCGACGGATTTGTGCAACACAGTGCGCGATGTCGAGAAGCCGAGCGCGCCGGCGCGGACGCCTTCTTCCACGATGCGCGACATTTCCGCGACGTCTTCGTCCGTGGGGATGGCGCCGTGCTGTTCGCGGTCACCCAGCACATAGGCGCGGACGGCGCCGTGCGGCACGTGCGTGCCGACATCGACGGTGCGGGGCAGGCGTTCCAGCGCGTCGAGATATTCGGGGAAGGTTTCCCAATCCCACTTCATGCCCTCAGCAAGCGCGGTGCCGGGAATGTCCTCCACGCCTTCCATCAGGCTGATGAGCCATTCGTGGCGGTCTGGCCGCGCAGGGGCAAAGCCGACGCCGCAATTGCCCATGACGACCGTGGTCACGCCGTGCCAGCTGGAGGGCGCCATTTCCGCATCCCATGTGGCTTGGCCGTCATAATGGGTGTGGACGTCAACAAAGCCGGGGGTCACGATCAGGCCGGTTGCATCGATCTCTTCGTGGCCTTTGGCCTCGACCTTGCCGACGAGGGTGATGAGGCCGCCATCGACCGCCACGTCTGCTGTGAAGGGCTTGCCGCCGCTGCCGTCGACGACTGTGCCGCCGCGAATGACCAGATCATGCATGTTCCGACTCTCCTAAGATTTTATCTTTGAAGGGGATGCTATCATAAATTGACGTATACGGAAGGGGTCGTGTGACTGACGGCTACCCTGTGGATAACTCTTGACTCAATGGCGTGAGAACATCAGCCTCCAATGGCTTGCTCTAGCGAGTCGCAATAGCGACCGATGCGCGGGTGGGCGTCCCTTAGGGACGGTGAGATAAGGGTCGTATATGCGTATTGCGGGTAGACTGGCGTTGCAGACGCCGTCGGGGATGGAAGCTGCGCCCTGTGACGGGTCGCGCCTGAAGTCTGATATCTTGAGCTTCCATGGATGCGATATTCTTGTGTCCAACATTTCGGAATTGGGTTTTGAGGCCAAGTTTTCCCTTCCCCTGAAAAGGGGTGCACTGGTTCGCCTGCGCCTGCCCGGGGCCGGAGCAATGCTCGCCAAAGTATCGTCCTGCCAAAAGGGCGTGTTGAAGGCAGAGTTTGTGAACCCGGTAAGTGCCGCCCGACTGGGCAAGACACTGGGCATGTCACGTCTGGCGCCGCAGCCGGCCTTCGCCTGATCTCAGGGCATATGTCTGATGGAGAGGCTGCCATTTTGGCGGCCTTTTTCATGCGCGGTTTTCGTCCTAGTCCAATAGAAAAGGGCGGACGAAGTTGCCTTCGCCCGCCCCAATTCTGTCAGCTCGTCAGACCTTAAGCGGCCTGAGCCGCAACTGTCTTCCGGCTGCGGCGGACAGCGCCACCGATCATGCCGAAGCCGGCGAGCATCATCGCCCAGCTGGCGGGTTCGGGAACCGAGGACAGGGCGGACGTAATGAAGTCCTTGTGGATATACAGCGGCACGAAGCCGTTGAATTCACCCCATGAGCTGTTGAGGCCCGCGCGGAAGTCACCAAAGGCCGTTCCGAAGGTCAGGCCATAAGACGTGACCGACACCAGCTTGCCGTTGATGAACTGCGGTCCGCCCGAGTCGCCACCGGCAACGCCCACTTCGCGGGCGCCAATGCCCGTGTTGCAGCCAAAGCCAGACGGTGCGCCAACGGCTGCTGCGATGCGGCAGGCCGTGTCGTTGGCTGCGAAGCCGCTGCGGTCAAAATCGGAGATGTAGGAGAATTCCACATCGGCGGTACCGAAGAAGTTTTCGCCATTGGCATCGAGATCGGTGAAGAAGCCGCCAAAGGCCGAATTGCCCCAGGCATAGTCGAAAATGTTGCCACCCTGACGAAGACGGCCCGTGCCCGCGTCGACACCAAAGGCGCCGCCGATGGTAGACCGACCGCCCACGCCAGCGATTTCAAACTGCGATCCCGTGAGGTTGCCGCTGAAGTCGATATCATAGCCCGTGGCAAAGCTCGGGGCGAACGACTTGAGTGTCAGAACCGCAACATCGTTCTGGTCGATGACTTCGCCGGTGTAGCCAGCGTTGACAGCGTATTGCGAAATGTCGATCGCGATGGAGCTCGGGTCGTTGCTGAGGACGGTGTCTGGGTTGGCGCTGTTGCTGAAATAAGCCGTCGTCTTGAGCGGATTTGCCGTGCCGGCACCATTGCTGACGCAGTGTGCCGCTGTCACGATGTGGCGACGGTCAGAGGAAAGCGAACCTGAACAGATAAAGCGGCCACCTGCACCATAGTCCATGATCAGCGCCACAACACTGTTGTTGGCGGGACGGTTCGGGAAATAAAGCGGATCACCGCCAAAAGCAGCGGTTGCTGTCGACGTCTGACCAACAAGGCGTTGCGTCGCGGTCCACTGCAGATCACCGGAGCCGCCGGAGACTGTTCTTTGCGCCATTGCCGCCTGCGGAAGGGCGAAGGCTGCGCTTGCCGCCAGGGCAAGCGTAAATTTGGTTTTGGAGTGCATGGTCTTCCCCGATTTAAAATGTGTCCCGCCGGAATCGCCGTTCCCCGCGACTCCAATGGATTGGGACCCAGATTAAATCGGGTTAATATTCCGTCAATGCCATTTTGGCATTATTAAGTCCCATTTTGGGGCATTTTGAACAAGTTCAGCGTTTTATGTCCCCCAAGCGCCTCGCCGTTGCATATCCGGTGAGCGCAAAGCCTGCGCCCCACAGCCATCCGGCCACCACATCGCTTGGCCAATGGACACCCAGCAAATTGCGGGAGAGTCCGACCGCGGCGGCACCTGCGAGCGCGAGGCAGAGCCACATGCTGCGGTTGCGCGCGGGGACGAGCAGCGCGGCCAACAGCAGGATCGCCATTGCATTGGTCGCATGTCCGCTGGGGAAGGACAGATTGCCGAATGTGTCGAGATGCGGAACGATATCTGGCCGGTCGCGGGCGTAAAGCTGCTTCAAAATGCTGGACGTTGCGCCTGCGACAGAGGGGAAGATCACCATCACCAATGCCGCGCGCACGCGCTGTTGCCAAAGCAGCCAGGCACCAAAGCCGATCATCACGATGGACCGTTGCGCCGCATCGCCGGTCCAAGTGACCCATTGGAACAGTGAAATGAGCCAATCCGGTGTGCGCCCTTCGCGCAGGGCAATGGCGCGCAGGGCATCGGCCTCCACCGGCCCACCAATCTTGAACCACACCACCGTCAGCCCGATCAGCAGCGCGGCCGCCATCAGGGCAAGTCCGGGGAACAGAGATGTCGCGAATGCGCCCCCGCGCGTTTTCATTTGTCGCCCTTGATCAGCTCGCCACCCTTGATAACGACATCGACGCTTTCGAGTTCGCGGACATCGCTTAGCGGATCGCCGTCGACCGCGATGATATCGGCGTAGCGGCCCACCGCAATCGCGCCCACATCCTTTTCCCGGCCCAATGCCTGTGCAGCGTTACGCGTAGCGGCCTGAATGGCCTCCAGCGGCGTCATGCCATATTGCACCATCACCTTGAACTGACCGCCGACCAGCGCGTGCGGCATCACGCCGGCGTCGGAGGCGAAGACCATGCGGACACCGGCCTTGTGCGCCTTGCGGAAATTGTCGCGTTGGATTTGGGCGACTTCGCGGTCCTTGCGCAGATTGTCCTCCAGCACGCCATTCTTCTTGCCTTCGGATTGGGTGTAGTCGGTGTTGTAGATATCCATTGAGAACCAGACAGGCTGCTTGCGCGCGACGGCAAGCTTGATGCCTTCATCGTCGACAAGGCTTGCATGTTCGATCGTGTCGATGCCTGCCTTGATCGCCGCCTTAATGCCGTCGCCACCATGGGCGTGCGCGGCGACGCGGATACCCCATTGGTGGGCTTCATCGGCAATGGCGCGCATATGCTCTTCGGAAAGCTGCTGCTGGCCCGGTTCTGTGTTGCGGGAAAAGACGCCACCCGTCGCGCAGATCTTGATGACCTCCGCACCATATTTGCGCTGGCGGCGGACCTGATAGCGCAGCTCATCAATGCTATCGCCAATGCCTTCTTCCTTATGGTCCTTTTCAAGGCTGGGCGGCAAGAAGGTGGAATCGCAATGCCCCCCCGTCGCGCCAAGGGCATAGCCTGCCGGAACGATCCGCGGGCCGACCGCATAGCCGTTGTCGATGGCCTGTTTCAGCCCGATGTCATTCCGGTGGCCGGCACCGACATTCCGGATGGTCGTAAAGCCCGCATCAAGCATGGACCGCGCGCTGCCGACGGCGGTCATCCCCCAGAAGCTGTCAGTAAACTCCAGCCCGCGATAGCCGCCAATATCGGCGGGGCCATCCAGATGGACATGCATGTCGATAAGGCCGGGCAGCAGCGTCTTGGTGCCAAGATCAATGACCTTGGCATTGGCCGCCAGCTTGACCGTGCGGCTGTCCGCGATGGCGACGATGCGGCCATCCTGCACCGTGATCAGCGGGTACTCAACGACCTTGCCTGTCAGCACATCCACCATGCGCGCGGCCATGATGTGGGTCTGGGCAGGTGCTGCCTCCTGCGCAAAAGCGGGGGCGGTCAGGGCGGCGGTCGCGAGAAGCGCGTAGGATGCTGTTTTCATGATCAATTGCTGACAGGCGGCGCGACGATTGGCAAGGGGGCTAGAACGAACGGGTAATGCCCGCCTCTGTCGTCAAGCGGCGATAGTCATAAATGCCTACCGTTGAACAGTTTCTCTCGAAATTCACCCGAAAAACCGGCGAAAATCCAAAGACTCTGAGGTGGCGCAGCGTGGCCCCTGCGCCGGCACGTATCATCCATTCCTTGCGCCTCTCTGGAAACAGAAGGAGGCGCTTGTCAGCTTCAAGGCGGTAAAGGCCGATATTGGCAAACAAGGTTGTGCGACCGGCTTCGCGCCAGCCGACAAGGCCAAGGCCCCCCATTACTGAGGCATAGCCCGGGTCACGGGCTGACTGTCTTTGTCCAATCAGGCTTAACGCGGCCCCGGTTCGCGCTGAAAAGGCCCGTTCGATGCGGATACTTCCGTCATAGATATATCCGTCTTGAAGAGCATTTGCGCGATAATCGGCTTTCGCGACGCCCGCCTCGATCTCAACCAGTCCCTGACGGCCCAGATTGGTGGTGAGGTTGATGGATGCCGCGTCCGTTATGGCGTATAGGTCGCCACCATACCAACGCAGGCTTCGGCCGATTTGGGGGGCAAGACGCCAGCGCCCCGCGCGCGCTTCAATCCCAACTTGTGCGTTGGTCAGTGCCTCATCAAACTGGCTCTGCCGGTAGAGCTGCCCAAGGCCTGAGATTCGCGCGGTAAGCTGCAGCGAAGGGGTCACCGGCAATTTGGCAAACCCTTGACCGCCGAGCTTGATCCCCACGCCTGATTTTGCCTGCGCATCTTCGGAAAGTTCAAACGGCGCGATGATTGTGTCCAATGTTGTATCGCTTGTCGCGCGGTTGATGTTCGTGCTCGGCGCCAGCGACAGTTCTAAAGAAGCGCCAAAGGGCAAGCGTGACCGCAACGCGGCATTGAACTGGTTGATTAGCAGCGCAACGTCCGGAGGCAAGCCGCCCGCCTGCGCCTGCCGCAGCTCCCGGCTTGCGGCCCTCATATCCCCCATCCGCGCGAGCACGGCCGCCAGTTCGACGCGGACGCGCGCACTGTTGGGGCTTTCGTCGAGAATGCCGCGATAGAGGAGAGCAGCTTCGGCCAATCGACCACGACTGGCGAGCAACTGGCCATGGCGGTATCTGGCTTCCCGACGAACCTCAGCGTCGGGATCCGCGGCAAGGGCAGCATAAGCCGCAATGGCCGCCTGATCATCCCCTGCGGCAATGGCCTTGGCGGCAATCTCCATAACCTGAGCAGGCGACAGACCGACAACGGTCTGCGCCGCGCACGGCGCCGTCGCCGCCAGCCCGAGCAAAAGTCCTCCGAAGATCCGGGCAAGTTGGCGGCGCATGTCAGTTTTTTGGATTGGTCAGTTCCGTTTGCCCAAAGCGACGCCCGAAACCCCGAATGACCCGATCACCGGGTCATTGCCATTAAAGTTGAACGTAGCCCCGAATTCCGCCGCGTTCGGCCCGAAGAACCGGCCAAGGAAGCCGTCAAATGCACTGCCAAAGGTCGTGCCATTGATGATGTTCCCCGAAAACGTCTTGGCGGCCAAGGTCGTCACGACATTTGTTGCCTGCACCGTCGCATCAAGGTTCACGATGGCTGTGAAGGCCGATGTGGCGAAATTGGCCGACAGGCTGCTCGTCCCACTCGCCTCAAAACTGTTGCCGCCCGCGCTGCCAAACCCGTAAGCAACGCCCGTATAGTTGGCTGTCCCTGAACGCGGGATCTGCGCACCGGGTGTTGGCACACCAAAGATGGATATGTTTCGCGACGTTGACACGTTCCCGCCCGGGATGGGCGAAGAGATTGTCAGGTCAACAAAACTGGTATGCGTCAGCACGAGGCGCGGGTTTCCGCTGCCCGTATTGAAAAAGCGCGCGCTGACCGTGTCGCCCGCATTAAACTGACCCGCTGGGCCGGTGGTGTCATACGCCGTGAATGTGGCGTTTGACCGGCCAGCGTTGATCTGAGCCGGCGCGAACCGATAGGCTAAGTCCGCCGCATTCGTGGTTGGTTGGAGGGATGGATAGAAGCTGTAGGTCTGCGTGCCCGGATCGTAGCGGAAAAAGGACTCTTGGCTGATGTTTCCGGAGCTTGCACCACCGATTAAAATTGACGGAAGCACAGTTGGCTGCGTCAGTTCGCTAATCCCCGGAACAGTCCCAAAGATGTTCGGGTCCTTGATCCCGGTCAGCACACCCGAAGCCACGCCGCCACTGCCGTCGGTCGCCGAAAAGGCGCCGCCGACTTCTTCTGCCGCCGGGCCATAGAACCGCCCGTTCAAGGGGCCGGAGTAGTTGCCGATGCCATCAAAGCGGATCGTACCGGCAAATGCGTTGCTGGCGCCGGACAAGGTCGACGTGAGCGAAAACGTCCCTGTCGCTGTGCGGGGGGCACGACCGGAAAGAAAATAGTCTTCCCGGTACTCCATATTTCCGCTCGCGGTGATGGCACCGGTGCCGAAATTGGCTTCCAGGACGCCAGTACCGCCGAAGTCGGTCAGGTTTGGCAGCCCTGCATCTGCGGCCGACCCAATCAGGCGGATATTGTAGCCGGCACGCCCCGTTCTCGGCAAAGCCGCATCCGGCGTCTCAATGCCAAATGTCGTATCCGTCAAAATCAGCCTGCCGTTCGTCGCAAAATACCATCTCCGCCCAAGCACATATTGGGTGGCCGCCAGATAATTGCTGAAGAAGAATGAGTTCAGGTTCGGGCCGCCAAATCTCTCCACGATTGCGCCGCGATCAAATCGATCGGTCAGGAAATATTGGGAGCGCCCGTTCGTAATGAGGGTATATCCCTTCTGCGCAGCATCGTAGTTTACGATCAGCGGGAGACTGGTCGCGCTGGAGTTGGTGAAGGTCTCTGCGCCGTTATTCTGCCCCGTTGTTCCCTGAATTTGGGTGTCCAACACGGCAGCATCGTTTGCAAAGAATTCATCGGACGTCAGATTGGTCATCGTGGCGTTGCCGGCAGGCACGCCATCGCGCCGACCAATGATTGTGCCGACCGCGATGTTGCCTGTCGTGTCCGCCGCGTGGAAGGCAGCGCCGACCTCCTGCGATGCCGGTCCAAAGAAACGACCGTTGAGCTGACCGGAAAAATTCTGAAAATTATTGTATCGGAACGTGCCGGAGAACGCGTTGGTGGTCGACGAAAGGCGCGCCTCGCTTGAAAAATACCCATTGGGTGTTGGCCCGGCGGGGTTGGGAGCGGCAGTGTCCAACCGCCCATGCGTGATGACCGCCCCCGAGGCAAAATCAACCTGCATTGTCCCGAGGCCGGTAATGCCCACCACGTTGTTGCTGACTGTCTCTGCGCCGATCAGGTCGATGGCATAATGGCCAAGGCCGGTGCGCGGCACACTCGCATCCGCAGTTTCAATGCCGTAGGAGAATGCGTCGATGGATCCACTGATCGCCGTGGTGCCGTCAATGGTTCTCTGGAAATATCCGCCACCGACAAATTCATATGTGAACCGGCCAGACGTGCCCGGTTTTGTGAGGGTCAGAGTATCGGTCGTCGTTCCGCTTGTCTTGGCGTAAACACTGACGGCGCTGTTGCTTTGTGCGGCATCCAGATTGGCTGGCAGAAATGTCACATTCCTCCCGCCTACAGTGATGGTATATCCCCGTGTTGCGGCATCATAAGCCGCCGTTAGCGATGCCGTGGATGCACTCGCCGTCTGTCCCACACCGGACTTTGGAAAATTCGCCGTCCCTGATGTCGCATCATTGGTGAAACTCTCACTCGACGTCAGGTTCAGCAATGACGTGTTGGGAGGTGATGGCGGCGGCGGAGGCGGCGGTGGGGGAGGTGGCGGCGGTGGGGGAGGTGGCGGCGCAGGCGGCGGTGGCGACACTGGCGGCGGGTTGATCGGATTGACACCCCCGCCTCCTCCGCCCCCACAGGCCGAAAGATTCGCGGCCAACGCCAATAAAGATGAACAAAACAATACCTTACGCAGATTGCTCACGCCAACCGTCCCCCAATAAACTCCCTACATTTCTAACCAGCACAACTATACTGGCTTGTCAAAAGAGGACGCGGAAATTCCCTTGGCCGGATTTGCGTCGTGTTTCCTTGGGAATGGTTGCTCTACCAGTGGCAGCTCACTTGATGGCCAAGCCCATCAACTGTCAGACGCAGAAGCGGACCAGCGCCTCGTAACTCGCGCGACATTCATCGGCGATGCGCTGCTGGTCGTCGGTCAGCACAGACGGCGGGGTCGGCGGGCCGAAGCCCTCGCTGTTCCACACCGCATTGTACCAGTGCGATGCCCAGATGCCGTCGGCGGGGTGCGGGCCCTTGGGCCAGCGCAGCATCGCTGGATCCCAGTCGATCCCGATGGCCGCGCACAGTGCGCGGAGCTTGGCTTCGGGCTCAGCGAGCAGCCGGTTGCTGTCGACCACAGGGGCGGGGTGGCCGAGCCGCTGCGACACGCGATCATGATACTCCACCAGCCGCGCAAAGCCGAGTTGGGCCGCGTCCTTCAACTCATTCTTCTGCGCGTAGCTGGCGACCATCAGGTGAGGGTCGCGGATCAGGAAGACGTGCACATGATCGGGAAAGGCGTCGATGCCGATGGGCCCTTCCATATGGTGCGACATGTGCTTTTGAAACCAGACTGATTTCCCCGCCGGCACAGGCCCGCGCATCGTTGCCGCAACCGAATGCCAGTCGCAGTCCATATCCGCGATGATCTGATCCGCCATCGCATGGCGCTCGCCGGTTGCCTTCAGATAGGCGCCGTAAAAGGGTTCATCGGTGACGGCGTTATCCGCGCGCGCGGAGAAGCTGCGCATCATAGCGGTCGAGATGTTGCGTGGCCCCGACCACATGGCAATGCGGACGGGGGCAATGCGGACGGTCATTCAGCACACCCGTCATTGCGAGCGAAGCGAAGCAATCCAGCGGAGCCATGGATTGCCGCGTCGCTCTGCTCCTCGCAATGACGACTCATGATTGCTCGGCGCTCTCGGAAATGTCCCGCTCGACCAGCTTCTTGTAGAGGCCCTGCAGACGCTCGACCATCGGCCCGCGCCCGTCGCTGATCTTGCGCCCGTCGATTGTGTGCGCAGGCACAACCCCCGCAAAGGTGCCGGTCACGAACGCTTCCTCCGCGCCGTAAACCTCGGTCAGCGAGAAGTTCTTTTCGAACACGGGAACGCCTTCCTCGCGGCAGATGCGGATGACATTGCCGCGCGTGATGCCGCCCAAGCAATAATCGCCGGTGGAGGTCCACACCTCGCCCTTGCGTACAATGAAGAAGTGCGTTGAGTTGCATGTCGCGACAAAGCCGTGCGGGTCGAGCATGAGCCCTTCGTTCGCGCCTGCCTCGGTCGCCTGAATGCAGGCCGTGATGCAATTGAGTTTGGAGTGGGAATTGAGCTTGGGGTCCTGCACCGCCGGATCGCCGCGCCGGACGTGGACGGTGAAGAGCGTGATGCCCCTTTCGATCACCGCAACATGCGGTTCCTTATGCTCGGCGATGATGACGATGGTTGCGGGTGACACGACCACGCGCGGGTCCTGATAGGGCGTGGAGCGCACCCCGCGCGTCACCATCAGGCGGATGTGGCAGGCGTCCATCTGGTTGGCGTCAATGGTCTCATAGAGGCGGCGGACCATCTCTTCGCGCGAGATGCCAATGTCCATCGCAATGGCCTTGGCACCTTCCCAAAGCCGGTCGAGATGTTCCGCCAGAAACGCCATTCGGCCGTTGTGGACGCGGATGCCTTCCCACACACCATCGCCCAGCATGAAGCCGCTGTCGAACACCGACACCACCGCCTGCGCGCGCGGCGTGAGCACGCCGTTGACGTTGATCAGGATGTTCTCGTTACGCGGGTCGGGCGTGAAGTCTTGGGTGCCCTGCGCCATTAGAAGTGCAGCGCCTTGCCGTAAGCCCCCAGCACGCTCTCGTGCATCATCTCACTCAGCGTCGGGTGCGGGAAGACGGTCTGCATGAAGTCCTGCTCGACCAGTTCGGCCTGCTTGCCGATGGTGTAGCCCTGGATCAGCTCGGTGACTTCCGCGCCGATCATGTGCGCGCCGAGCAGCTCGCCGGTCGCTTCGTCGAACACCGTCTTGATGAAGCCTTCGGCCTCGCCCAGCGCGATGGCCTTGCCGTTGCCGATGAAGGGAAATTTGCCGACGCGGACCTTGTAGCCCGCATCCTTCGCCTTGGCTTCGGTCAGGCCGACGCTCGCGATCTGCGGGTGGCAATAGGTGCAGCCCGGAATGTTGAGCGGGTTCATGGCGTGCGGATGCACATCCTTGTTGCCCAGCGCCTGTGCGATGGCTTCCGCCGCGATCACGCCTTCGTGGCTCGCCTTGTGCGCGAGCCAGGGTGGTGCTGTGATGTCGCCAATCGCCCAAAGGCCCGGGACGTTGGTGCGGCACATCGGGTCGGTCTTCAGGAAGCCGCGATCGGTTTCGACCTTCAGCGCTTCCAGCCCGATATTCTCAGTATTGGGCACGATGCCGATGGCGACGATGCAGTGGGTGAAGTCCGCCTTGGAAACGCTGCCGTCCTTGGCCTTGATCTCGGCTGTGACGCCGGTCGCCGTCGCCTTCAGGCTGTTGACGCCTGCGCCGGTCATGATGGTCATGCCCTGTTTGGTCAGCGCCTTTTCAAGGAAGTCGGAAACCTCGGCGTCTTCGACGGGCACGATGCGGTCGAGCATTTCGACGACGGTCACCTCGGCGCCCATGTCATTATAGAAGCTCGCAAACTCAATGCCGATCGCGCCGGAGCCGATGACGAGCAGCTTTTTCGGCATTTCAGGCGGCACCATCGCGTGGCGATAGGTCCAGATGCGCTTTCCGTCGGCGGGCGCAAAGGGCAGGTCACGCGCCCGCGCGCCGGTGGCCAGAATGATGTGCTTGGCCGTCAGTTCCTCGGTCTGAGAGCCTGCCCCGGCCCCCGAGCCGGGGTCCTTGGTGACCGAGAGTTTGTTGGCGGAGAGCAGTTTCCCGTCGCCCATGTGAACGGTGATCTTGTTCTTCTTCATCAGGTGCGTGACGCCCTGATTGAGTTGCTTGGCGACGCCGCGTGAGCGCTTCACCACCGCGTCAATGTCCGCGCTGATGTTGGCTGCCGTCAGGCCGTAATCGCCGGCATGCTGCATATAGTGGAAGATTTCCGCCGAGCGCAGCAGCGCCTTCGTAGGAATGCAGCCCCAGTTGAGGCAGATACCGCCCAGATTTTCCCGCTCCACAATCGCGGTCTTCAGCCCCAGCTGCGCCGCGCGGATGGCGGCGACATAGCCGCCGGGCCCGGAACCGAGGACGATGAGATCGTAGGAAGACATGGGGGAGGTCCTTATTCTTGATCTGGTGTGCAGGGTCGCGGGCGGTTGGCATTGTCCACGGCCACGAAGGTGAAGCGGCCGGTTGCGACGGTTTCGGTAAAGTCGCCATCACGTTCCCGCCGCTCGGCGCGCGCGGAGATCGTCATGGAGGTTGTGCCGGTCTTCTCCATCTGCGTGAAGACGGACAGTTCGTCGCCCATCACGGCCCCGGCCGGAAAGCGCATCTCGTCTGCCGCGACAAGGATCGCGCGGCCCTGCGAACGGCGCGAGGCCAGCGAGGCTGCCCCGAGCGCCATCTGGCTGATGATCCACCCGCCAAATGCGCCGCCATACGGGTTCGTGTCCGTCGGCATAATTGTGACGCGGATGTCGGGAATGGCGTCCTTGTCGGCCATCAGGCTGGCTGTCGGGCCAGTCGGGCGCCTAGTCCCAAACGCAGCGAACCGACGGCTGTTACAGAGCCGCTGGGGCCGGAGCTAAGGATGACAAGGTGGTGGGTGTCAGTCATTTTTGAACTTTCTCAAAACTGAAGGTCGCCCGCCATTTGAGAATCCGTAAGAGCGTCCAACATAAGCTAATTAGCGCGATAAGCCAAAGAGCCCCTTGGATGTAGTTTCGGACCGCCATATCGCTTGCTTTTTCGAACAGGCTCCGATCAGCCCAAGCAATGCGAATGTCCGATCTATTTGAAACTATGTCAGTGACAACAAAATCAGATTCTGAAAGAAGAAATATATCTTGCTGAGAATTTGGTGGAAATCTTTTGTATGAAGAAATTATAGTTGATGTAGGAGACAGTTGAACGTTCTGATCTGTTGTAAAAAAATTGCCGTGCAGTCGAACGCCAATGTCGATATCGACTTCTTTTGGCTCTGTTTTAAATTCTATAGAAAAATTATATATATCGTGATCACCAACATTTTCGAACGTATAGACAGAAAGTCTCTTGGTATATTGCTTCAAATTTAAATCTTTGAACTGATCAATCAAAAAAGATTGATCAACTGATGTCTTTAGTTCTCGAACTAAGATAACGTTCTCTGGAGACGATAGTAGCGACGGAAGGATCGTCGGGACGAGAGCGGCTAAAACCCCTGCCACGATTGTACAAAAGCCTGAAACTAAGGCCTCTTTCATTTACGCCACCAACCCCAGCGGCTTTTCGCAAAGTTCGCGGAAGGCCTTCATCAACTGGGCCGCATCGGCACCGTCAATCGCGCGGTGGTCAAAGCTGCCGGTCGCCGACATGACGGTCGCGATCTGCAGGCTATCATCAATGACGAAGGGCCGCTTCTCGCCGGCACCAATGGCCATGATCATCGCCTGGGGCGGGTTGATGACGGCGTCGAACTGCTTGATGCCGTACATGCCCATGTTGGACAGGCTGGCCGTGCCACCCTGATATTCGTGCGGCTGCAATTTGCCGTCCTTGGCGCGCGCGGCGAGGTCGCCCATTTCGGTCGAGATCGCGCTGATCGCCTTGCTGTTGGCATCGGCAATGATCGGGGTGATCAGCCCGTTGGGGACAGAGACCGCCACCGAAATATCGGCGCGCTTATATTCGATCAGCGTGTCGCCTGCGAAGCTGACATTGCACTTGGGCACCTGCACAAGCGCGAGGCCGAGCGCCTTGATCAGCATGTCATTGACCGACAGCTTGATGCCGCGGCTTTCGAGGCTGACGTTGAGCTCGGCGCGCAGCTTGAGCAGCGCATCCAGACGGACATCGACAGTGAGGTAGATGTGCGGCACCTGCTGCTTGCTCTCGGTCAGGCGGCGCGCGATCGTCTTGCGCATGTTGGACAGTTTGACGACCTCATGCGGGGTCGTGATGTCGCCGAGTTGAACCGGCGCGGGGGCAGGCTTTGGCGCGGCGGCGGGCGCAGAGGGTGCGGGAGTTGCGGGCGCTGCAGTTGCAGGTGCAGCAGATGCGGGGGCGCCCGATGCAGCGGCTTCGACATCCGCCTTCACGATGCGGCCATTTGGCCCGGTTCCGGTGAGGCTGTTGATATCAACACCGAGTTGTTCGGCAAGTCGCTTGGCAAGGGGGGAAGCAAGCACGCGGTCACCTTTCTCTTGAACCGTTTGTCCTGAGCTTGTCGAAGGACTGTCTTTCTGCAAGACGGGGGTTGGCGCGGCCAAGGGCTGCGCTGCCGGGGCAGGCGCCGCTGCCTTTGGCGCAGGCGCGCCTTCCGCATCATCCTCACCCTGGATCAAGGCAATCACGGTACCAACCTTCACACCGTCAGTGCCTTCAGCCACCAGAATCTTGCCCACCACGCCTTCGTCAATCGCTTCGAATTCCATCGTCGCTTTGTCGGTTTCAATCTCGGCGAGGATGTCGCCGGAGGACACTGTATCGCCTTCCTTCACCAGCCATTTGGCGAGGGTGCCTTCCTCCATCGTCGGCGAAAGGGCGGGCATTTTCAGTTCGATTGGCATGTACAGGTCTACCTCTGGGAAGGTCTTTACGGATAGGACGCGCAATCCCTAGCGTCAGTGGGCGGCTTGCGCCAGCCCGAGGAATGGCGCAACCTGCACGCATTCGATTTCAAATGGGAGGGGTCTCACCCCATGCGGGTATATCTGGTTGTGGTGGACGATACGGAAGAGGCGGAAATCGCCCTGCGTTTCGCAGCCCGCCGTGCGGCAAAGACCGGCGGCGGCGTGGAAATCCTGACGATTGCCGAACCTGAGGAATTCGTCGCCTGGGGGGCTGTTCAGGCCACCATTCAGGCTGAAGCGGAAGAACGCGCACAGGATGTCGCCAACCGGGCGCTGGATATGCTGGGCGATGAAAAAGGCGTGTTGCCGCGCATTGTTGTGAAACATGGTGAGCCCGTGGCCATGATCATGGAGGCGATCTCGGACAATCCTGATGTCGCCGCCCTTGTTCTGGGTGCTGCCAAAGGCGGTGTGCCGGGGCCACTTGTTGCGCATTTTGCCGGGCCGGAAGCGGGCAATCTGCCCGTTCCGTTGATGGTCATTCCCGGATCCTTGAGTCGCGAGGCGCTTGACCGGCTGAGCTGACCTGCGTGACAGCCCGGCCGGTCGCGCCCCACCCCATCAGCGATAGACGACCCTGCAGACGCAGGTCGGCTTCTTCGCTGGCCGAACAGCGACGCGCGTGCGCTTCGGTGTCACACGTGCGCGCGTCGGTGCTGGTGCCCGGACATATTCGGTCACATATTCGGTCGTCGTCGTGGTGGTCACGACAGGCTGGCTCTGGATGGTGATGGATGTCACGCCGGGGCCGACATTGATCACGCGGGCATTCCCGTTGGTGACATAATCGGCGCCAGTGATATCGCTACCGTCCGTGACATAATCACCGTCGGTAACATAGTCTTCGCCGGCAACCGGCGCCGGTGCGACGGCGGGAGAGACGCGGCTGCGCGTTCCGCCATTTTGATCCGCCCAATGGGCGCCATCATCATATTCGCCTTGATACGTGCCTTCGTAAACGCGACCGCTTTGGTCGGTCCAGCGCCCGTCCCAGCGTCCGCGCCATTGGCCGTCGGATGTCACGCGGTCGCTCGGCACGTCATAGTCATAACCATAATCGATGCTGCGTGAGGGGCGCACGTCCCGGTACACGCGTTCGCGCGCGGGGCGGCGATTTCTGGACGCTTCTGTGACCGCCACACTGGCCAATGCGCCAAGGCCGCCGCCGATCAGCGCGCCGGCACCCCGATCTCCGCGACCGGCAACGGCTGAGCCGAGGATGGCCCCTGCCGTGCCGCCGACAACAGCGCCAAGAGCCGCAGTGCCGAGGCCGGCAAGCGCCCTGTTGCGCCGACGGGGGGGCTCATAGCCGTCATAGCCGTCGGGATAGGCGCCATAATCGTAATTGGCCTCTTCGTAAGAGCGGCTGCGTGTGGCGTTGCGATCCCAGTTGTAGTTGGGAACATAGTCGATCACGCGGCCATAACGGTCTGTCATCACGGCATCGTCATAATAACGCGACCAGCCATAGCCGGCTGCCGGAGCCGCAAAGCCGTAGCTTGACCAATTGCCGACATAAAAGCTCGGGCTGATCCAATAGCTGGGCAGCACATAACCACGATAAGGACGACGATAGGCGGACCAGCCACCCGGCGCCTGCCATCCGCCAACCCAGCGGCCCTGATATTTCTGCCCGAAGTTATGGCCCATGGTCGGCTGCACGTTCATGCGCGAAATCATCGGACGGCCCGGCGTGTGCCGGTAGAAGCCCCCTTTGCCCATCGATTCGCCTGCCAATGCAGGGGTGGAGGTCAGGACAGTGGCCAGCGCAAGTGCCGGAATTAAAAAGCGTCGCATCGTTAACGGCTCCCCGTGTACTCGGCCTTGCACGACGTGATTACCAGTGCAGGACCCTATCAAATCGAGCCATATTTAACATTATTGCAACCATATTGCCACGAACCGATTCCGCAGCTTTTGTCCCGATTCAGGACTTTAAGGGGTGATGCGCGGCGCGATCAGTGCGCAGATTGCTTCCATTCCGGCTTGATCCTCCGCGTCGAAGCGGGCGAGGTGCGGGCTATCCAGATCGAGCACGGCGAGCAGCTTGCCATGGTGGAGGATCGGCACAACGAGTTCTGATTGAGAGGCCGCGTCGCAGGCAATGTGACCGGGAAAGGCATGGACGTCTTCAATGCGCTGTGTCTCCAGCGTTGCCGCCGCAGCGCCGCAAACACCTTTGCCGATGGCAATACGGATGCAGGCGGCTTTGCCCTGAAACGGCCCGAGCACCAGTTCGCTGTCGACCATCCGGTAGAATCCGGACCAGTTGAGGCCGGGCACATGTTCCCAGATAAGGGCGGCGACATTGGCCATGTTGGCGACAGCGTCCGGCTCACCGGACGTGATCGCGTCGACCGCCGCAATCAGATCACGATACAGGTCGGCCTTGGTGCCTTGGGCGATATCGAATGTGTACATCAGTCGTCCTTTATCCTGCCGCGCCCTTTTTTGACATCGCTGCGGATGGCCTTGCCCGTCAAGCGGCGTTCCTTGGCGGCGCGGGTGGGTTTGGTTTTCACGCGCCTGCGCGGGGCCTGATGCGCCTTCCAAACGAGTTCAGCCAAACGTTCGCGCGCATCCTGCCGGTTTGCGTCCTGCGTGCGATATTGGCGCGCGGTGATGAGAATTTCCCCGTCTGCGGTCCAACGGCTGCCTGCCAGCACCTTCAACCGGGCATAGACCGGTGGGGACAGGCGCAGCGCATAGACATCCAGCCGAAGCTGAACCGCGGTGGCCACTTTGTTGACATTCTGCCCACCCGGCCCGGTCGCGGCGAGGAAACGTTCCTCCAGCGCGTCTTCCGGAAGCGGGGGATGGTCAGCCATCGGTCGGCTCTGCATCGGCCTCGGTAAAGCCGACATAGAGGAAAGAGGGGGGCAATGGCGCTGTGCCTTCAATCGGCTTTTTGCCGTCGCGTTCCAGACGCAGCTTGCGCGCATGGAGCAGCATGGGGGCGCGGCCATTGCCGGTGCCGTAAACGGGGTCGCCCGCAATCGGGATACCGATGCCGCTCGCTGCATGGACACGCAACTGGTGGGTGCGGCCGGTTTCGGGGGAGAATTCGACCAGGGCCCGGCCGTCCCGCGCGATCAAAACCCGCCAGTGAGAGACAGCGCGTTTGCCCTTGGGGTCAGGCACCATCCGCCAGCCTTCAGCCTCGGTGCTGGTCTTGCCCAGCGCCATGTCGACCACGCCTTCGGGCGCTTCGGGCACGCCGTCGAGGATGGCGAGGTACGTCTTTTTCACCGTGCCAGCTTCAAAAGCTGCGGCAAATTTCTTGTGCGCTTTGGGATTGCGGGCGAGCAAAAGGCATCCCGATGTGTCCCGATCCAGCCGGTGGACAGGCAGCGGCAGGCGCGCAAATCCAAAGGTCAGCATCTTCAGGTGGCTTTCCACGCTGACCGCTTTGTCGCGTGGCGTATCCACAGGAAGCCCGGCAGGCTTGTCGATAATGATGGCCTCGCCATCAAGGAAAAGAACGCGGTCGCTGAGGAGCATGGGCGCGCCATGCCACCTACCGTCGTTTGTGTCGAGCGAAGTCGAGACACCCTATGCCATACACAGGTCCCTCGACACGCTCGGGACGAACGGCGGTGTAAAGCCTTACTTGTCCTTGCCGCGGTTCCGGTTGGCGTAAATGAGCGCGCCGAGGATGGCGGCAGAGCCGATGCCGATGCCGGCGGCAGCCTTCCAGTTGATTGGCTTCTTTTCGCCTTCGGCCCCTTCCTTGCGGGCGCGGGCGTGCTTGACTTCGCGGATGGCTTCGTTGTCCTCGGGTTTGACTTCATTGTCAGACATGGCGTGTCCGTATCATCCTCAATTGGCGTTGGGCATCATGTGAGTCTCCAAGCCCCTGACGTCAACGGCAAATCAAAAAAATCATGACACTTATGTGTAACGCAGCTTGTTGTTCGCGCGTCATGATGCACAATGTTGGGAGAGAGGGAGGGGAGAGAAATGGCTGAGATCGTGCGGGAGCCCTATGCCGTCGTCTATCGCGAAGAGTCCGGGTTCAAGGATGTCTATGGCGGTGCAGGCGGCCATGTGTTCGTGGAGTGTATGCGGATCGCGCCTGCGGCCTCCTCGTCCAAGCGCGTCATCGTGTTCAGTCATCCGGTCGGCGGCGGTTCCTTTCTGCCGCTTGTGACGGCGCTCGCCAAAGCGGGGCACCCTGTCATTTACGTCAACCCGCGTTACCGCGGGAATGACAGCGCGCTGATCATGGAAAAATGCGTCGCGGATCTGGGGGCGGCGCTGAAGGACGCGAAGACGCGCTTCGGCTATGAACAGATCATCCTGGGCGGCTGGTCCGGCGGCGGATCGCTGTCGCTCTTCTATCAGGATCAGGCGGAGACGCCGACCATCACGCACACACCCGCAGGCGATGCCTATGATCTGACAGCGATGGACCTGCCCCAGGTGGATGGCATCATGCTTCTCGCCGCGCACATCAGCCGGGCGATGACGCTGACGGAGTGGATTGACCCGTCGATCACGGATGAAGCGCGCCCGTTTGACCGCGATCCCGATCTCGACATCTACAACCCGGCCAATCCAAGCCAGCCGCCTTATGATGACGCTTTTGTCGCGCGCTTCCGGGCCGCACAGGTGGCGCGCAACCGGCGGATCACTGCTTGGGCACAATCGGAACTAGCGGCCTTGAAAGCGGCAGGAGAGCCGCACGCCGAACGCGCTTTTGTGGTCCATGGCACGATGGCTGATGTCCGCTGGACGGATCCGACGCAGGATCCGTCAGACCGGCGGCCCTATGAATGCTATTTGGGCGTCCCCAAGGTCGCCAATGATGGGCCGGTGGGGCTCGCCCGCTTCACCACGCTGCGGTCCTGGCTGTCGCAATGGGGCTATGACACGACCAACGCGACCGGCCTTGGCAATGCGGCACGGATTTCCTGCCCCGTCCTCGTCATCAACAACACAGCCGACCTTGCCTGCACGCCCAGCCATGCCCGGCGGCTGTTTGAGGCGGTGGGGCATGATCGCAAGGAGTATCGCGATATCGCGGGCGCCGACCATTATTACATTGAGCGGCCGGACCTGCTGCCCGAGGCCGTGGCCACCTGTTCCGACTGGCTGGCGAGCACATTTGGTTGAGCGGCGGCGGCCCACAAAGAAAGGGACGACAGTCCCCCATCGCCCCCTTCAAGTTACATTGCGTTGACTACGGTTGGTGCAATGCAACATGACGCTGCCTGTCCATCCCGTTTGAAGCAACCCCGGTTTACGATGAACCGTTGCCTTCAGCGCCTGAGCCGTTGGTCACGCCTTGGGCGTGTACCAAATCGGCGATGTATAGGCCCGTTCCTGATCCTTAAGGCGCGCGCCTGCCGGGATCTTCGCCCCATAACGCAGCGCATCAAACACCGGCCAGCGTGGCGTCGGGATTTCCATGACGCGCAGATAATAGAAGCTGCGGATCTTGGGATCGAATTCCGGATCGGACCAAAGCGTGCGCAGTTCTGCTGCACCGATGGTGTTCTTATAGGTGGCCGTCTTCAGATCGACGGTGTCGCCGACCGGCGGCAGCTTGTCCCCAATGGGCTTGCGCTTTGCCGCATCGCTCCAGACGACGTTGAAGATCTTTTCGTGCATCTTGCCCGATGCATCGACCCAGCCCTTGACCATCTGGACGCGGTCCAGATTGGCACCCATCGGGTCCTTCAGTGCTGAAATCAGGAACTTCGGCGCGCCTTTGCCGCCCTTGAGATCGCCGCCCATGGGAACACCGCGTGCATAGCCCGCCTTGACCCAATTGGTCTTCCAGTCGGCATCGGTAAAGTCCCAGCCGCCAAAGATGCGCACGACCATGCGTGGGCCCGTTGTCGCATAGACTTCACGCTTGGCCATGGCATCGAAAATAGCGCCCCGTGTGTTTGCCTTTGCCCAGACGGCCGCATAGCCGCCTGCCAGATATTGCCAGCCCACGCGCCCGCCATTGGGGCCGAGATTCTGCGGCTGAGATGCACGCAATTTGCCCGGCTCGCTGCCCGAATGCTTGCCGAAGAAATTGTCTTCATCGCCTGTTGCAAGGGCTGTGTGGCTGTCGGTCGATCCGATCATGCCCAGCTTATAGGGGTTCACGCCCGTTTTCTGTTCAATGGCAAGGCCGCGTTTCAATGCTTCGCGGACATAGTCGCCCGCCAGCATGTCCGGCGTCTTTTTATGCTCCATCGTCAGATTGCCGAGTTCCCAACCGGCATCGCCGAAATCGGCAAATTCATCATTGGGGGAAAGGAAAGGATGCGATTCACTGTCGCCCTTGATCTGGGTCGCTTCGACAATCGGCTCCCGCGCGGCGCGGCGGCGGGCATAGGCAGCGGTCATCGGGCCGCCACCGGGGCCGGTCATCTGGAACATCAGACCGTTGGAGAGGTTCGAGTTGTGCGGGATGGCGAGGATCTTGCCGCCCGTCTTCTTCTCATAGCCATCCATATAATCCCACAGCTGATCCGGCGATGTGCCGATGAGCGAGGAATAGGGCTGCACCTGATCGGCCTTGTCTTTGCCGTCGCGCATGATGACGACGCGGTGCAGGTTATCGCCCTGCCGCATCAGCGTATATTCAAAGCCGTTAAAGGCGGAGAATTTGCCCGGCGTGTTGTAGCGCTCAGTGATCTTGGTGTTGTCGTGCCAAACGCCCTTTTCCCGTTCCAGCTGGGCCTTGGGGTCCATGAGGTCGGGCGGCAGCGTCCGGTTGGAGAAGCGGTCGATGAGCTCCATCGCGACGGCCATCGACTCCTTGGGGCCCTTGTTCAGTTCATCATGCCAGCGCTGGAGAAGCGGATCGCGCAGCAGGAAGCGCGGCGCATCGTGGATCGCCTTCAATGCGGCAAGCCCGTCGGAATGGTCAGCGATGACGAGGAAGTCGAGCGGCCGGGCGAGCTTGGCCTTCAGGCCTGTGGTCGACGTGACTTCTTCCCCCATGGCAAAGCGCAGCGCCTCTTCCGGTCCCAAACGGACGCCAAGGCCGAACGCGTCGGAGGAGTTGGAGGTGTGGAGGTGCGTGTCCCCGAAATAGACCTGTTCGGGATATTCGGTTTCCTTGACCTCAGCATCGGTCTTCTTGCCCGAGATCAGGTCCCGCGCCTTTTCGCAGGACGACAGGGACAGGCCCAGTGACAAACCAAGCGCAACAACCGCTGCTTTTGACATCCAACGCGATTTCATCGCCATTCTCCCCTATTCCTCTTGCGCGGTTTCAATCAGCAATCAGAGGTGTTTGCAAGGGGGCACGCCTTTGCGTAAGCGCATCAACATGAGCCAATTAGAAGCAGTCATCTGGGATTTCGGCGGTGTCGTAACGTCATCGCCGTTTGAGGCCTTTAACCGATATGAGGCAGATCGCGGTTTTCCGCGCGATACCATCCGCCGGATCAACGCGGCAGACCCCGATTCGAACGCCTGGGCGCTGTTTGAGCGGGCGGAAATTGACGCCGCGACCTTCGATACGATGTTTGCGGAAGAAGCCGCGCGCATCGGGCATGCAATCCGCGGGAATGAGGTGCTCGCCCTCCTGTCCGGCGATATCCGCCCGCGCATGGTGGCCGCTCTCGATACCATCAAGGCCGCGGGCCATAAGGTCGGCTGCATCACCAACAACGTCCCCGCCGGTAAGGGTGCGGGCATGTCCACCTCCGAGAAGAAGGCCGCCGCCGTTGCTGACGTGATGACGCGGTTTGACCATATCATCGAAAGCTCAAAGGCCGGCATCCGCAAGCCTGATCCGCGCATCTACACGATGATGTGTGAGGCGCTGTCCGTCGCGCCGGAGCGGTGCATCTACCTTGATGATCTGGGCATCAACTGCAAACCCGCCGCCGCCCTTGGCATGCGCGCCATCAAGGTGACGGGTGAGGAACAGGCGCTGGCGGATCTCTCTGCGATGACAGGGCTGTCCCTGTAACTGCATGAGCTGGCTGGAAGCCCTTGCTGCGCTGTTCGGCGTTGCCAATATCCTGCTGATCGTGCGGCGCAGCGTGTGGAACTTCCCCGCAGCGCTCGTCATGGTTTCCCTCACCGGTGTCGTCCTGTGGGAGGCGAAGCTCTATTCCGATGCCGGGCTTCAGGTCTTCTTCTTCCTCGTCAACATCCTGGGCTGGGTGCTGTGGGCGCGCAACCGGGGCGCGGCAGGCGAGATCATTGTGGACCGGCTCGGCGCGGTCGGGCAGCTCCTCTGGATCACGCTTGCGATGGCGGCCACCTATGGCTGGGGCCTGTTCATGGCGCTCAATACCGATGCGACCAACCCCTGGTGGGATGCAAGCGTCGCCATGCTGAGCATCGCTGCACAAATCCTGATGACGCGGCGTTACATCAACAACTGGCACTGGTGGATCGTCGTCAACATCCTGTCCATCGGCCTCTATTGGCACAAGCAGCTCTACGTGTTCACTGGCCTCTATGTGATCTTCCTCGGCATGGCCGTTTGGGGCCTGATCGAATGGCGCCGCGCAGAGGCCCGCCAGCGCGCCCACGCCGCATCCGCATGACCTTCACCGCATGACCGTCCGCACGATCTGCCTCCACGGCCCGGAAAGCACGGGCAAGACGGTCCTCGCCGCCGCTTTGTCGCAGCATCTGGCCGACGCGACCGGCGCGGTGGAGGTTGTCGGCGAATATGGGCGGGAATGGTGTGAGGCCAATGGCAGCTACACCAGCATGGCGGATCTGGTGATGATCGCGGCCGAACAGGAACGCCGCATCACCGCCGCCATCGCGCGGGCAGAGGCGGCCGGGCGGCGCTGGGTGATTTGTGATACCGATGCCGTGATGACCGCCGTCTGGGCAGAGATGCTGCACGGCGGGCAAGACCCCGCCTTTGCGCAGCTGACGCACACAGCAGCGCTTTACCTCGTCCCCGATATTGATCTGCCCTGGGTGGAAGATGGCGTCCGCTATTTCGGGCAAGCCGACATCCGCCGGACGTTTATGGACAAGGCCCTCGCCGAACTCGACCGCCGCGGCCTGCCCTATGCCATGGTGCGCGGGCAGGGCGCGGCGCGGGTGCCAAGTGCACTGGCGGCGGTGCGGGGGATGATGGGGTAGGCGGGCAGAGTTGTGCCCAAGTACAGTATATTGCCAATATGGTTTGATTATCATTTAAAGTGGCATCATTACGGACGCTCCAGTTGGGGAGTGTGCGTCGGTGGATATTCAGGGCTACGTCAACAAAATCCGCGACCTTTATAAGAGCGGCCACACAACAGAGCATAGTTTCCGCCCAGCACTTGCAGAACTTTTCACGTCCATTGACCCATCTTTGACCGTTATCAATGAGCCGAAGCGGCTGATTGATGTCGGCGCGCCGGATTTTGTGTTTGTGCGCAACGGCATTTCGATTGGCTGGTGCGAAGCGAAGGACATCGCGAAAGACGTCCGGAAATTCGCCACCGGCGATTACAGCAAGGATCAGAAGAGCCGCTACGCTAAGGGCCTGCCCAATCTGATCTACACCAACGGGTTAGACTTTGAATTCATCCGCGACGGGGAAACCTATTCCTTCGTCACCATCGCAGACATCCTGATGGGGATCACTGAACGGCCCGACAATTTTGGGGTTCTGGAACGGCTGTTGCAGGATTTTGCGGCGCAAACGCCGGTCAGCATCACGACGGCGAAGCAGTTGGCAGGAATGATGGCGGGCAAGGCCGCGATCATCAAGGACATCATGGGCCGTGCGTTGCAGGCGGATATTGATGCGAGCAAATCCACTGAGCTGACCGACCAATATGATGGGTTTCAGGCGAGCCTGATCCACGACATCACAGTCGGCGAATTTGCAGACATTTATGCCGAAACGATCGCCTATGGCCTGTTCGCCGCGCGCCTCCACGACACGACGCAAAACACGTTCAGCAGAGCCGAGGCGCTGGAACTGCTGCCAAAATCAAACCCGTTCCTGCGGAATCTGTTCGTGTATATCGCCGGACCATTCCTTGATGATCGCCTCGTCCGCATGGTCGATGACCTGTGCGACATTTTCAAAGCCACATCGCTGCACGATCTGTTGAAGGATTTCGGTAAATTTACCGCCCGCAATGATCCCTTTATCCATTTCTATGAGACATTCCTCGGTGAATATAACCCCGCCAAGCGAAAGGCCCGTGGAGTCTGGTACACGCCGGAACCGGTCGTCAACTTCATCGTCCGTGCCGTCGATGATGTTCTGAAAACGGAATTCGGGCTGGCGGACGGTCTGGCAGATACGAGCAAGGTCACAGTAGATTGGGACACGGGGCAGACCGAGAAGGGAAAGCCCGTCATCATCAAAAAGGATGTCCACCGTGTTCAGGTGCTGGACCCTGCAACGGGCACCGGCACCTTCCTTGCCGAAGTCATCAAGCTGGTGTCCGGCAGGGTAAAGGGCATCGCACCGGGCCAATGGTCAAGCTATGTCGAGCAAGACCTTATTCCCCGCCTCCACGGCTTTGAATTGCTGATGGCAAGCTATGCCATGTGCCACATGAAGCTGGACATGATGTTCAGGGAAATGGGTTATAAGCCCTCTGGAACCCCGCCACGTCTGTCCGTTTATCTGACCAACTCGCTCGATGAAGGGGAGCGCGTTGAGCAAACGCTGCAGTTCGCCCGTTGGGTGAGCGAGGAGGCGAAAGGCGCCAACACCATTAAGCGTGATCAACCGATCATGTGCGTAATTGGGAACCCGCCCTATTCGGGCGAAAGTAAAAACAAAGGGGCTTGGATAACGAGCCTGATGGACGCCTACAAGAAAGAGCCTGACGGCTCGGGAAAGCTGAAGGAGAAGAACCCAAAGTGGATAAACAAAGATGAGCACAAATTTATTCGTTTTGCGGAGCACATGATTGAACGAAATGGTGAGGGGGTAATTGGTTTTATCACTAGTCATGGATACTTAAACGACCCGACGCTTCGCGCCATGCGATGGCATCTTATGCGGACATTCGGTAAAATTTACATCTTGGATCTCCATGGCAACGCGAACAAGAAGGAGGCGGCGCCAGACGGCACCGCAGACAAAAACGTCTTTGACATTATGCAGGGCGTTGCAATTGTTTTGGGCATCAAGCGTCGTTCAAGCGGCCCCGATGTCGCTTTGGCCGAAGTCCATCATATGGACTTATGGGGGAGCAGGTCAGCAAAGTATGAGCAACTTTGGGACGGTGAGCTTTCTAAGCTGTCTTGGCGCCAGTTTGCGCCCTTTGCGCCAAAGTTCAGCTTTTCGCCTACCGATCAAGATCAGTCGAGTGTATATGAGAATTATCCTTCTCTACCCGCAATTTTTTCGCCCAACGGCGCTCCTGCTCCCGGTCTAGTGACCACTCATGACCAGTTTGCCATTTCTTGGAGCAATGCAGAGGCCGTAGATAAGATCCAGTTCTTGCTGGATTCGCAAAGTGAACAAGATGCTCGTCAACGGTTCCGATTGTGCAGCCAAGACCAATGGAACTACGGAAAGGCGAAGGTCGCCCTCTCTTCAAACAGTTGGCTGTCAGACGTGCGGTCTGTGACCTACCGACCTTTTGACTCGCGTTTTACGGTCTACGATCAGCACGTGGCGGTGCACCGCCGCGAACGAATGACGAAGCATTTCGTCGCCGGCCCGAACCTTGGGATTGCTACGTCACGAATGACGAAAGGCGAAGATTTCGCCCACGCATTGTCCGTAAAAGAAATTACGGAAGCTATTTTATTGTCACCTAAAACGGGAAATAATGCATTCACATTCCCACTTTACTTGTATCCGTTTGAAGCAACCCTTGACCCGACCATCCAAGTAAACTTTGACCCCAAGATTTTTGCAGAGTTTCGTGCACGTGGCGGTTTGAATGGGCCGCTTGTCGCACCGGATGGCACCGATGCCTTCCGCACCGCAACCGGCGATGCTCGTCCCGATGAGGTGAAGGTATTCGACTATATCTATGGCGTGCTCCATGCGCCCGTCTATCGCGAAACTTATCGCGAGCTTTTGAAGGACGACTTTCCCCGCGTCCCTTATCCGCCATCGCCCGACATCTTCCGCCGGATCAGCGAACAGGGTGAGGCGCTGCGACGTCTGCACCTGATGGAGGACGCCGCCATTGGCGACACGCCTTTCCCGTTTGAAGGCGAAGGCGACAGCGTGGTGGATAAGCCCCGCCTTGAAGACGGAAAGGTCTGGATCAGCGCCAGTCAATTCTTTGCCGGTGTGTCCCAGACGGCATGGGAGTTTCACATCGGCGGATACCAGCCCGCACAGAAATGGCTCAAGGACCGCAAGGGCCGCCAATTGAGCTGGGATGACATCCGCCACTACCAGAAGATCATCAAAATCCTCGGGGAGACGGACCGGATCATGAAGGAGATTGATCTACCGCTCGACGTGGCAGGTGATCAGGAAATGGCGGCGTAGGGGAGGTGAGACCATGAAGCGCAGCGGTGGAGAAGCTGGAAGGCCCCTAGGTCAGGCGACGGTCCCAGACCTTGAAAAGCTCGTATCGCAATCTGGTGGGCAGGTGGATGAATTGCAGCTCGTTCTGGCGGAGCTGGGCCACCGGAAAAGCAAACGCGCGCGCGAACTGGAATCTCTTGTGAAACGACTGCTGGGCAATGGGGTCGGAAGGCCGAAAGCGAACGATGGGCCGTTGTATGACCGCTGAGCGGAGATTGGGAGCTGCTGACGGGTAAAGTGGGGTTGGGTTCACCGCCATTTTCCAGATCCTCCCTATCGACTTGCGATGGGGAGGGGGACCGCGCGTAGCGTGGTGGAGGGGCGTGGCACCTCGCTTAGAGCATGGCCCCTCTGTCAGTCCGCTTCGCGCCCTGCCATTCCATTGCTCGCCGGTTCCCCGAACCGGCTGCGCGCTTCATCCCCATCGCAAGTCGATGGGGAGAACCGAGAAGCCCCCCATTTCTCCCTTTCCTACAGCCCCCCTTTTGTGCCAGTCTTCCGCCCATGTTGGTGGATGCGCGCCCGCTTTGCTTGTCTGAAGGTCTCATTGTCCTACACAGGCGAACGGTTTTGCAGGGCGCGATGCCCTCAACTTCCTCCACTTCCAAATCTTCGGGGCCGCCAAAGGCGCGCAAAAGCGTCGAGTCGGCGCGGCGCGGTTTTTCCTACGGCTAAGCCCCTGCTAATTCACAATAACATCAAAGTAGGTGGTGCGGGTGGTGCCGGCGGGGATGTTGGAGAGGGTGGCGGACACGGTGTTGCCGGAAAAGTTGCCGCCGCCGCTGCCATCGGCATTACAGGTGCTGCCGCTGGCGGTGCCGTTGATCCGCAGGCTGCCGGTGACATAGGTGGCGGGAAGGCCGCCCAGCGGGTCTGACAGGTTGACGGAGGTCGCAGTCGGGTTGCTCGCCGGGTTGGTCACCGTGATGCAATAGCGGATGGTGGCGCCGGGGATCATCTTTGGGTTGGTGGTGCCGTTGACGGGGTCAGAGATGACGCTGCTCGATTTGCCGACCGAAATCGACGTGACGGGGCAGAGCGGGGCGTAGATCCGGTCGAGCGCAAAGTCATCGGAGATGCCGCCCCCGCCGGACATGGCAAAGCTCATCGTCGGGGTCGCGCCTGATGTGTAGGGCACGATCAGGTGGATGGTCGTCCAGGAGCTCAACGCGCCGACCGCGCTGCTGTTGGGATAGGTGGAGGGCGTGTTGGCGCCAAGCCGCGCGCCGTTGGAAAGCGTGGCGGTCGCATTGCCCGCGCCATTGCCCGCCACGGTGGTGATCGTCATGTAAATGGTGCCGTTGACGCGCACGGTGAGGGTGCCTGCGGTGTTTGAGCTGCCGCCCGCCTGCCGCCAGCCCATATCAAACCAGATGTGGAACTCACCGGTAAAATAGGGGACGTGCGTGCCCGCCCGCGCGCCGATGGCCAGCGTATCATTGGCGGCATCTTCTTCATTGATGACAAAGGCCGATGTCGTTGCGGCCGGATAGGCGCTGGCATCCTGCCCTGAGGGCGCGGCAGACGGGTTCTGCACCGCCGCGCGCGAATTGTAGATCGTGCCATAAGTGCCGGGATCAAGCGTCTGGTTGAACAGCCAGTTGCCCGTATTGGTGTAACCGGTCAGCCCGCTGTCAAAGGATCCGTTGGACGTCAGGTTGACGGGGGCGGTGCAATTTTGGGCATACGCTGCGGTCGACAGGCTGGTGAGGATCAGACCTGCGGCCCACACCAGCGCCACGCCCGTGCGACGCAGCGATTGCATCAGCCTGTGCATGGTCCGGCTCCTTCCCTCGTCCCGCCTGCCCACCGCAGGGTCATCAGGCTATAAACGGCGCAGATCCGCCAAAGTTTAGGTCCGGCTGGACTTGCCATCGCCAATGCGCTGAAACGGCGGGATAGTTATGCGGGGATCGATGGAATGACCGACTTTACCTGGACGCCAGAGCCCAACTCCGGCATCCGCCAGCGCTTTGTAGAGGCGAACGGGTTGCGCTTTGAGCTGGCCGAAGCGGGCGATCCGACGGCGCGGCGGCTGGCGCTTTGCCTCCACGGTTTTCCCGAACTCAACTATAGCTGGCGGTTCCAGATGCCGCTGCTCGCCGCGCGCGGCTGGCGGGTGTGGGCTGCAAACTCAAGAGGTTATGGTGCGTCGGACAGGCCGCAGGGTGTACGGTCTTACGCGCTGGATCACCTCACCGCCGACGTTGGCGCCCTCATCGATCTGGCGGCGGCTGAACATCCGGTCGATGAGGTGATGCTCGTCGCGCATGATTGGGGCGCGATCATCGCCTGGGCCTTTGCCATCGCCAAGGTCCGCCCGCTGACCAAGCTCGTCATCATGAATGTGCCGCACCCGATGGTCGGCATGCGCGAGGCGCGGACCCTCTCTCAACTGCGGAAAAGCTGGTATATTTTCTTCTTCCAACTGCCCGGCCTGCCCGAGCGCGTGTTCGGTAAGGACGGTGCTCAGGCGATCCGCGGGGCGTTCTACAACATGGCCGTCGACAAGAGCCGCTTTGGCAAGGACGTGCTCGATGTCTATGCCGCCGCCGCCTCCCGCCCCGGCGCGTTGACGGGGATGATCAATTACTACCGTGCGCTGTTACGGCACCGGGACACGCTCGATCTTGGCGATGGCCGTATCGACATCCCCACGCTGATGGTCTGGGGTGAGGAAGACAGCGCGCTCGGCATCGGCTGCACCGTGGGGACGGAGCAATGGGTGCCGCAGCTGGAGCTCCACCGCCTCCCCGGCGTCTCCCACTGGGTGCAGCAGGAAGCGCCGGAAAAGGTCAATGCGATCCTCGCTGACTGGCTGGACCGCAACGGGGGGTAGCCACGTTCCGCTTGTCCCGAGCGAAGTCGAGGGACGGTGTCTCGACTTCGCTCGACACGAACGGGATTTTGCTACTCCGCCTTGGGTGCTGCCGCACTCGCATTGTCAGGCAGGCCGCCCAATGTGCCGACCATCTTCTTATAGGCATCCAGATACGCGAGCACGAGGACCTGCCCGATCTCGCTGTTCTGATATCCGCCGCCGCCGGCTGCGGCCAGACCACCGCCCCACCAGGCGCCACCACCGGCCCCCCAGCTGACGTCCTTCTTGCGGTAATAGCCTTCGGACAGGCTCTCGATCTCGGTCGTGCGGACGTTGACGAGGGAGAGCGTCACATTGGCTTCCTTCTTGGACACCTTGATGCCGCCCAGCAGCCCACCGAGCATCCGTCCGCCCAGCATGCCGCCAATGCCACCGGCAATCCCGCCGCCGCCGGAGTTTGAATTGGTCGTGACGATATCGGGCACAACGACATAGTCCGCCGCCTTTACCTGACGCTTGCCGATGTTGGAGCCGCGCTGCAGCTCGCCGTCATCGCCAAGGGCACGCTCAACGGCGCGGGCGGCAAGGCCACCGCCGCGATCGACAAGGCCGAAGCAGCCTGACTTCATGACGAAGAATTTGATGATCGCTTCCGGATTGGACAGGCCAAGTTGCGTCCACCATTTGGTTTCAGGCTCCACAATGGCCAGCGTGCCAAGACGTTTGGTGCACACCGGAATTTCAGCCGTGCCTTTGTCTTGGGCCTTTTTGGCGGACGATTTGTCGTCGGCTTCTTTCTTGGCCCAAGCGGGCGTGGCGACGGCGGCAGGCAGAATCATCGCCGCAGCGGCGAACGCGGAAATAAATGAACGCATCTAAATTGGTTCCCTCAATCAAGAGGCGGATGCGGTATTTTACCGTCACTCCACCCAGTCGGTGCGACCCGATGCGAGGAAAGGTCTAGCAAAGGCGATGCGGCCTTTCCACCTCAGATTTGCCGCTGCGCTCTCCCCTTTGCCTCGCGGCACAACACTGCTAGGGCCGCGGCCATGTCCACGCCGCTTTCCAAGATCCGCAACTTTTCCATCATCGCCCATATTGACCACGGCAAGTCGACCCTTGCCGACCGGTTGATCCAGCGCACCGGCGGCCTGACCGACCGGGAAATGACCGCGCAGGTCCTTGATAATATGGATATCGAAAAGGAACGCGGCATCACCATCAAGGCGCAGACGGTGCGTCTAGATTACACGGCGAAGGACGGGGAAACCTACACGCTCAACCTCATGGACACGCCGGGCCATGTCGACTTCGCCTATGAAGTCAGCCGCAGCCTCGCCGCGTGCGAAGGCGCGTTGCTCGTGGTGGATGCGGCGCAGGGCGTGGAAGCCCAGACGCTGGCCAACGTCTACCAGTCGATCGAGCATGACCATGAGATCGTGCCCGTCATCAACAAGATCGATCTGCCCGCCGCCGAAGTGGAAAAGGTTAAGGCTGAAATTGAAGAGATTATCGGCCTTGATGCTTCAAACGCCGTGCTCACCTCCGCGAAATCCGGAATTGGCATTGAGGATGTGCTCGAAGCTGTCGTGACCCGCATTCCGCCGCCGAAAGGTGATCGAGATGCGCCGCTGAAGGCGATGCTGGTCGACAGCTGGTACGATCCCTATCTGGGTGTCGTCATCTTGATCCGTGTGGTCGCGGGCGTCCTGAAAAAGGGCCAGCAGATCAAATTTATGCAAACAGGGACGCTGCATTTGGTTGACCGCGTGGGCTGCATGCGGCCCAAGATCGAGCAGCTCGAAGAGCTCTCGGCCGGCGAAATCGGGTTCATCACCGCGCAAATCAAAGAGGTCGCGCAGACCCGCGTTGGGGACACCATCACCGACGCAAAGCGCCCTGCTGCCGAGGCTCTTCCGGGCTTCAAAGAAGTTCAGCCGGTCGTGTTCTGCGGTCTGTTCCCGGTCGATGCGAATGACTTTGAAAAGCTGCGCGAAAGCATTTCCAAGCTGCGGCTGAACGATGCGAGTTTCAGTTTTGAAACCGAATCGAGCGCAGCGTTGGGCTTTGGCTTCCGCTGTGGATTTCTTGGATTGCTTCATCTGGAAATCATTCAGGAACGGCTGACGCGCGAATATGATCTCGATCTGATCACCACCGCGCCAAGCGTGATCTACAATATCCAGCTTGCGCATAATCGCGGGACGATCCAGCTTCATAATCCGGCAGACATGCCTGATCCGAGCGCAATCGCCCAAATTGACGAGCCCTGGATCAAGGCAGTGATTTATTGCCCGGACGAATATCTCGGCTCCATCTTGAAGCTCTGCCAGGATCGGCGCGGCATTCAAACGAACCTGACCTATGTCGGGGGGCGTGCACAAGTGACTTATGAGCTGCCGCTCAACGAGGTCGTGTTTGATTTCTATGACCGCCTGAAGAGCATTTCACGCGGCTATGCCAGCTTTGACTATACCCAGATCGGGCACCGCGAAGGGGACCTGGTCAAGATGAATATCATGGTCAATGGGGAGGCCGTCGATGCCCTCAGCATGATTGTGCACAGGGGTACTGCTGAAGCGCGTGGGCGTGGCATGTGCGAGCGGCTCAAGGACCTGATCCCGCGCCACTTGTTCAAAATTCCGATTCAGGCCGCGATCGGCGGCAAGGTCATCGCGCGCGAAACCATCGCTGCAATGCGCAAGGATGTGACCGCCAAATGCTATGGCGGTGACGCCAGCCGCAAACGCAAGCTGCTTGACAAGCAGAAAAAGGGCAAAGCGCGGATGCGCGAGTACGGCTCAGTCAGCATCCCGCAGGAAGCCTTTATTGCTGCCCTGCGCATGGGTGAGGAATAATGGCGGGCGACCGTTTCGAACGGCACCGCCAGCCCTGGACCACTGACGAGATCCAGAAGCTGCACACGCTTGCGAAAAAGGGCATGCCGCTCAAGCAACTCGCCAAAGCGCTGACCCGCAGTGAAGAGAGCACGAAGGACCGCGCCAAGCTCGACGGGCTGGCGATCGCCAAGCTGCGCTAGATATCTGCTGGTAGTGTCCCGCAACGGGACAGATCCGAATTCCTGTCGGGCTTGCAAAGCGCCATTTCACCCGACAAATATCCAATTTGGCAGGAAGTGGCGTAAATCAATGCGCCACCAAATTGGGGGGCGCCAAATGACCAAATTCTCAATAGCATTCGCGTGTGCGGCAAGCCTTTGGATCACAGGCGTTTCTCCCGCAGCGGCAGCGGTCGTCATTGATCAGGACGCCATCGTCCTTCCGAATCAGCCGATCGGCCCGCAGGCCGGGCGAATCGCTCTGACGGTCGGTAGTCGCGGACCGATTGTGAACGGCCGCGCCTTCCAGACCATTACGGCAGGGAAAACAGGAACGCTGACCGGATTTGAGGTGCAGGGCCCGTTTGCTATTGGTGCCAATGCCTTGCAAGTAACGATGCACTTCTCGCTTTGGTCCGGGGATTTGTTTGCGGGCGGCGCGACCTTGCTTGGCGAGACCTTTCTCCCGCTGGCGTCGTTCGGCTTGGGCTCCCTCAACACACAGGCAGCCGCATTCTTTCCGCTGGCGGATCTGAATTTTCAGGTCACGACCGGCGCAAAGTTCAGTGTCATGATGGAAGCCTTTGGTCCGCCGGATGGCGCAGGTCTGTTCGTCATGGGCAATGTGCCTGGTCTCGACGCGAACAACCGCCCGATATTCCAGTATAACCAGTATGCCGGTGGTGAGCTCTATTATTCCGTCAACGGCAGCGCATATAGGGTGATGCCGGGGGATATCGGCTTCCGAACCTATGTCGACGAAGCGGCTGGCGGCGTCCCGGAAGCGGCGACTTGGGCGCTGATGCTCGTCGGCTTTGGCTTGGCCGGTGCTGCGCTGCGTGGAGAGCGCCGTCTGGCCCGCGCATAAGATGTTGCTCAAGGCAGGCGAATTGCGGCCCGGCGGTGAATTGAGCGACCGTCGGGCTTGCCATTTTTGTATAAATCCGCCATAGAATGACCCAAGAACAGCAGTTGCGTATTTTCTGCTGCGGAAACAGTGAGATGGTCCGAACCATGAAGAGCGCCACCGGCGAAGGGTATTTTGCCACGACGCCTCTTCCCAAGATTTCCGGCTATGAAGTTGGCCGGAATAGTGCCGATCGATCAAGACACGCGTTCCTTTAGCGCTTGGCTTGTTGAACGGCACTGGGGAGGGGTGATGGGTCGCACATCCCTCCCCATTTTTTGCCCACACGGGCGCGATTGACTCAAATCAAGGAACCTTTGTTGGTCCGGTTCCATTCTCCTTTTCGTCACAGCACGAAGAGGAGAAGTTTATGTCACCCTTTCTTATGCAGCCCTATGTCATCGGCCCCGCCATCGTCGGCCTGTTGTTCGCCGTGACGCTGCTGACCGCGTCCATTTCCGACGCGCGGCGTTGAGGGTAGGTCATGAGCCATACGCCCAATGATCTGCGCGATGAGTTTCCTGAGGCCGTCGATGTCCTTCACCAACTGAAGATTCACGACGTCCATTTCGCCAAGCTTGCTGACACCTATCATGATCTCAATCGCGAGATTCACCGGATCGAAAGTGACCTTGAGCCTGCGTCCGACGCGCGGGCAGAGGCGCTGAAGAAACAACGACTTGCTTTGCTGGATGACATTTCCGAGATCGTGGCCAAGGCGAAGGCCGCCTGATGGATACTCATGACGCCCAAGGCCGCCTTGAACAGCGCCTTGATGAGCTCTTGGCCCGCGCGGGGCACATCGGCGCTGATCTCTTAGGGCTACATTCGGCAGATTCGGACGAGGCGGCCGTTGAGGCGGAGGCGGACGAAGCCCTGCTGGGCCAAAGCGCGCTTCTTGAATTGGAAATCGCGCAGGTGCGTGGCGCATTGTCGCGTTTGAAATCCGGTGACTATGGTGTCTGCATCTCGTGTGGCGCCGATATCACGCCCGCCCGCCTAGAGGCCATGCCTGAAGCCGCGCAGTGCCTTGCGTGCGCAGAAGTCGGCGGGAAGCCCTAACTCCTCCTCCCTTTTTGCATCCTACTGCGCCTGTATCGGTGGGCTTGGGCAACAAGCCCGCAAACCAATCTGCATTTAGAAGGTTGCCGATAATAAGCATTGCTATTATATGGCGTGCATGGCGGAACCAGATAATCTTGGAACAATGGTAGCGGACGTGTCGCATCTGATGCGCCGCGCCTTTGATGAACGGGCGCGGAGCAGTGGACTTTCGCGTCCCCAATGGCGTGTGCTGACGATGTTGCGGCGCCATGAGGGGATCAATCAGGGCGGCCTTGCGGAACTCGTTGAGGTGGAGCCGATCACGCTGTGCCGCATGGTGGACCGGCTCCAAGAAGCCGGACTTGTGGAGCGCCGTGCTGACCCCGCTGACCGCAGGGCATGGCGCCTGCATCTGACAGACAAGGCACGCGCCTTGCTGGAAGAGATGCGCCCAATGGCCTTCAGTCTTTTTGACGATGCAATGACGGGCCTTGACCCGGCAGAACGATCTGACCTGTTCCGCATGCTGGAGCGGATCCGCACGAATTTGTCGCGGCGGGCGCCGCAGGAGTTGATATCAAATGGCTGAGCAGGATCCTCAGATTTCAAAAGAGCGGCCTCAGGCTGCGTCGTCGCCGCAACCGGGCAGCCCCAAGAAATGGCTGCGGCCAGTTCTGATGGTCTCTCTTCCACTCCTCCTCTCCGGCGGCGGCGCGGCCTATTATTTGGCCAATGACCATTATGTGTCCACCGACAATGCCTATGTTCAACATAACAAGGTGTCGGTTTCGGCTGAGGTGAATGGCCGGATCGTCGAAGTGGCTGTTCGTGAGAATCAGACGGTCAAGGCCGGCGACCTCCTATTCCGCATCGATCCCAAACCTTATGAACTGGCGGCCGCGCAGGCCGACGCGGCCATTGCATCGGCGCAAGTGCGCCTGAACACACTGCAAACCGACTATCAGACCAGCGGCGTCGACATCGCCAGTGCGCGCGAGAATGTCGATTTCTTCACGAAGGAATATGAGCGTCAATCCAAGCTGATGCAGACAGGCTTTACGACTAAGGCGCGGCTGCAAGAGGCGGAGCACGCTTTGGCTGAAGCGCGGAGCCGCCTTGCCACAGCCGAGGCAGATGCGCAGAAGGCGCGATCGCAACTGGCCACGGGCGCTGCGGCACCGGGCGTGAACCCGCAGGTGCTGGCCGGGCAAGTCCAGAAGCGCAAAGCACTGCTCGATCTGTCCCGAACCGAAGTGCGCGCGCCCGAATCTGGTGTGATCAGTCAGGCAGATCGCCTTCAGGTTGGCCAGATGATGGTCTCCGGCCTGCCTGCCGTGACGATTGTTTCGACCGCAGGAACATGGATTGAGGCCAATTTCAAAGAAACAGACCTCAACAATATGCGCGTCGGGCAGACGGCGGAATTGACGTTCGATGCCTATCCTAAGCTCAAGATCAAAGGCCGTGTCGCCAGCATTGGTGCGGGGACTGGATCAGAGTTTTCGGTGCTGCCTGCCCAGAATGCGAACGGAAACTGGGTGAAGGTCACCCAGCGTGTTCCCGTGCGGATCACGATCGACACAAAGCCCGCGCGTCCGCTGATCGCCGGTTTGTCGACGCACGTCCGCATCGACACCTCCAGCCGCTGATCCCTTGACCACCGCCGCACCCGCACAGGGCACGCCCCATCTTGCTGTGAAGAACAAGGGCCTGTTGACCCTTGCCATCATGGGCGCGGCGATGATCCAGATTCTGGATTCGACCATTGCCAATGTTGCCATCCCGCACATGCAGTCCAGCCTTGGCGCCACGCAGGATAGCGTCACTTGGGTACTGACCAGCTATATTGTGGCCGGCGCCATCGTCATGCCAATGACGGGGTGGTTGGCAGACAGGGTGGGTTCCCGTCGATTGTTCATTTTGTCCACCATCGGTTTTATTGTCACCTCAATGCTTTGCGGCATTTCTGTCAATCTTACAGAAATGGTCATTTTCCGGATTTTGCAGGGCGTGTGCGCAGCCTTTATGGCGCCGCTGTCCCAGTCTATCCTCCTCGATATCAACCGACCCGAGGACGCCCCCAAGGCTATGGCTATGTGGGGCATGGGCGTCATGGTGGCGCCGATCTTTGGGCCGATGATCGGCGGCTGGCTGACGGAAAGCTATAACTGGCGTTGGGTGTTCTATATCAATCTGCCCATCGGCATCCCGACGGTCGCGATCCTGTTGTGGCTGTTGCCCAGCCGCCCGATCAACAAACGCTATTTCGACGGACTTGGTTTTGCCGCGCTGGCCCTCGGTGTGGCGACACTCCAGCTCATGCTCGACCGTGGCCAGCATGAGGACTGGTTTGAAAGCTGGGAAATTCGCATCGAAGCGATTGTGGCCATTTCCGCACTCTGGATATTCTTTGTCCATCAGGCCACCACCAAAAAGCCGATGTTTGACCCCGAACTGGTGACGGACCGCAACTTTGTGACCTCGCTGCTGTTCATGGTGGTGATTGGCATCATGATGTTTGGCGTGTTCGCGCTGCTGCCGCCGATGCTTCAGACGCTGTTCGGCTACACCGTGTTCGACACCGGCATGCTGCTGGCCCCGCGTGGCATCGGTATCCTAGTCGCCATGCAGATTGCGACGCGGATCGCAGGCAAGGTCGATGCGCGGATCACGGTGGGCGTCGGCTTCGTCATCACCATCGCGTCATTGTGGGAAATGACGCAGTGGGGACTGATGATGGACTGGAAGCCGGTCTTCTACACGGGGCTGCTGCAGGGCTTCGGCATGGGATTTGTGTTCATCCCAATGAACCAGCTGGCCTTCGCTACGCTGTCGATGAAGCATCGGACAGACGGGTCCAGTCTGCTCTATCTCGTCCGCAGCATCGGCAGCAGCATCGGTATCTCAATCATGACGACGCTCTTCACGCGCAACATGCAGACCAGCCATGAGGATATCGCCTCGAACGTTACGTCTTCGTCCATGGCCGCTGTGGACCCGTCAACGAGCGATCGGTTTCAGGGACTTGGGGACGCGGCGCTGGCGACGCTCAACGGGGAGGTCACCCGCCAGGCGGCGATGATCGCCTATCTCGACAACTTCCAGTTCATGATGATCCTGCTTGTCGCCTTCATGCCGCTCATCCTTTTGTTGAAGCCACCAAAAGGGCCTCCGGGCGCGCCTGTCCACCCCGTCGGGGAATAGCTACATCTCGCCGCGGGACTTTCGGATGGCGTACCATTTTTCAACGTTCGCATTGTGCTCCGCCAGTGTCTCGGCGAACACATGGCCGCCCGTGCCGTCAGCCACGAAATAGACATAGCGGGTGGGTGCGGGGTTAAGGACGGCGGCAATCGCCTCCTTGCCCGGATTGGTGATGGGCCCTGCGGGAAGGCCCGCGCGGGCATAAGTGTTATACCCGTTATCGGCCTGCAATTCGGATCGCAGGATGCGCCGCCCCAGCGGTTTTCCTTTGGTCACCGGATAGATCACCGTCGGGTCGGCCTGCAGCCGCATGCCGGTTTTCAAACGGTTGGAATAGACGCCTGCGACGGTCCGGCGTTCGGACGCTTTGCCGGTTTCCTTCTCCACGATCCCGGCAAGGATGATCGCGTCCTGCGGGCTATTTACCACCGTTGCCGCAGACCGTTCGGCCCAGAGTTTGGCCAGTGTCCGCGTCATCGCCCGCTGCATCCGTTCCAGAACGGCACTGCGCTTTTCACCGCGTGTGTAGGCGTAGCTGTCCGGCAGGACAGATCCTTCGGCAGGCACGTCGACATCGCCCGTCAAAAAGGGAGCTGCCTGCAGCCGTTCATAGACCATGATCGACGGCATGCCCGGCGTGACGGTCACAAAGCGCTGGAGCGTTTTGCCCTCCTGCAACAGGCTGAGAATCTCGCCTTCGGACATGCCTTTCTTAATTGCATATTCGCCGGGCTTGATTGGCTCGTCCGAGCCGAACACGCGGGCATAGTTGAGAAAGCCTGAGGCCGACCCGACGGCGCCTGCTTCTTCCAAGGCCGTGGCGGCTGACCGCAGGCTGGAGCCCGGCTGGATGACGACGGAGACGTCCTCGCCCGCCTGCCCCCCGCAGGCGGCAAGGAGAAGGGCGAGGAGCACTGGCAGGAGGCGTTTCATCCCGATACTCCGGTCAAGTGAGGTGCCCCGATTAAACAGCCTTCATCACAAGGCTGGCGTTGGTGCCGCCAAAGCCGAAGCTGTTGTTGAGGATGGCACGCACCTGACGCTTTTTGGCCACGTGCGGCACCAGATCAACACCCTCTGTCCCTTCATCGGGATTGTCGAGGTTGAGCGTCGGCGGCACGATTTGGTCGCGGATGGCGAGGATGCAGAAGATGGCTTCCACAGCACCCGCGCCGCCCAAAAGGTGGCCGATGGCGGACTTGGTGCTGCTCATCGATGCACCGCCCAGATCATCGCCAAGCACGCGCTTCACGGCGCCCAGCTCGATCGTGTCGGCCATGGTCGATGTGCCATGCGCGTTTACATAGTCGATGTCGCCCGGCTCCATGCCAGCCTTCCGCATCGCCATGCGCATCGCCAGTTCTGCGCCCTTGCCTTCGGGGTGGGGGGCTGTGACGTGATAGGCATCGCCCGACAAGCCATAGCCGACGACTTCAGCATAAATCTTGGCGCCGCGTGCCTTGGCGTGTTCATATTCTTCCAGCACCAGAACACCGGCACCTTCGCCCATCACAAAGCCGTCGCGGTCCTTGTCATAGGGGCGGCTGGCCTGTTCGGGGCGGTCATTGAAGCTGCAATTGAGTGCACGGGCCTGCGCAAAGCCGGCCACACCAAGCGGGTTGATCGTGCCTTCGGCACCGCCCGCCAGCATGATGTCGGCATCGCCATCCTTGATCATCCGCGCAGCATCACCAATCGAATGCGCACCGGTCGAACAGGCGGTGACGACCGCATGGTTCGGGCCCATCAGGCCGTATTTGATGCTGACCTGACCCGAGATCAGGTTGATCAGGCGTCCGTGAACAAAGTGCGGTGAGACGCGACCCGGCCCTTTTTCATGAAGGACAATCGACTCGCTCTCAATGCCCGGAAGGCCGCCAATGCCTGAACCGATGGAGCAGCCTGTGCGCATCTTCAGGTCGTCGTCCATGTCGGTCAGACCTGCGTCTTCCATCGCCTGCCCTGCGGCATCGATTCCGTAGATGATGAACGGATCGACCTGACGCTGGATCTTGTGGTCCACGCGCTTGTCCGGATCAAAGCCCCAGGGATGGTCCTTCGGCTTTACTTCGCAGGCGATGTGGCACTTCTGGTCCGACGCGTCGAAACGCGTGATTTTTCCGGCACCGGATTTCCCGGCGATCAGATTGGCCCAGACGGTTTCAACATCCGCACCCAAGGGGGTGACAAGTCCCAGACCTGTTACGACGACACGGCGCATATGCGGCTCCACTTTTCCAGAATCAAAAACGGCTCCCGAACAGGCCGGAAACCGTCTTCGATATCAGCGATTCTTTCAAGGCGATGGCGCCTTTTCGATCAGCCCTTGTTGCTGTCGATGTAAGCAATCGCGTCCTTGACGGTCGAAATCTTTTCGGCAGCATCATCAGGGATTTCAACGCCGAATTCTTCTTCAAACGCCATGACGAGCTCGACGATGTCGAGGCTGTCCGCGCCCAAATCGTCAATAAAGCTCGCTTCTTCGGTCACCTTATCGGCTTCGACGCCGAGGTGCTCGACGACGATCTTCTTTACGCGGTCAGCGGTGTCGCTCATGGATAACCCTTCTCATTCATGTTTGAGCAATAATTCAGGTGCAGCCCTAATAGGCCGCGTTTGGGGATGCAAGCCCTATGGCACCTGTTGCGCCATTTCAGCTTCAGATCATCGCCATCCCGCCATTTACGTGCAGGGTTTGCCCCGTCACATAATTGGCTTCCCGGCTCGCAAGATAGACAGCGGCGGCTGCAATGTCGGCGCCTTCGCCCATATGGCCAGCCGGAATACGCGCATTGAGCGCTTCCTTCTGCGCGTCGGGCAGCACATCAGTCATCGCAGACGAGATGAAGCCGGGCGCAATGCAGTTCACCGTCACATTGCGGCTCGCCAATTCCTGCGCGAGGCTTTTTGACATGCCAATGATACCGGCCTTAGAGGCGGCGTAGTTGGATTGGCCGGGGTTGCCCGTCACGCCAACCACGCTGGTGACCGAAATGATACGGCCAAAGCGCGCCTTCATCATCGGTTTGGCAGCAGCCCGGCACAGGCGGAACGCGGCTTCCAGATTGATGCGGATCACGTCGGACCAGTCTTCATCCTTCATGCGCAGGATAAGGCCGTCACGGGTGACGCCGGCATTGTTGACCAGAATGTCCAGTTGCCCGCCGAGCGCGTCCACGGCTGACGGCACCAAGGCGTCGACAGCGGCGCTATCCCCCAAATTGCAGGGCAGGATGACGGTTTCGCCGCCAATTTCGGCCTGAACAGCCTTCAAAGCGTCTTCCCGCGTGCCGGACAGCGCGACCTTCGCACCCTGCGCAACCAACGATTTCGCTATGGCAGAGCCAATCCCACCCGAAGCGCCGGTCACCAGCGCGGTCATTCCTGTAAGGTCGAACATCAGAGGCCTTTCACCAGAGTTTCGATATCGTCCATCGTCACGATGCTTGTCGCGGTCGCGTCGGGGGCGGAGCGTTTGACCATCGCGGCCAGGACCTTACCGCCGAATTCGACATAGTCATGCACACCCGCGTCAAACATGGCGATCACTGACTCGCGCCAGCGGACGCGGCCTGTCACTTGTTCGACCAACAGCCGCTTGATCGTCTCGGCATCGGCCACAGGCGCTGCCGTCACGTTCGCATAGACAGGCACCAGCGGGGCGAGGAGGGTTGCTGTTGAAAGCGCCTCGGCCATGGCATCGGCGGCTGGCTGCATCAGCGGGCAGTGGAATGGTGCCGAGACAGGCAGGAGGATGCCGCGCTTGATGCCGTGATCCTTCACCAGCTCAATTGCGCGCTCGATGGCGGCTTTATGGCCGGAAATGACAACCTGAGACGGATCATTGTCATTGGCGACGGTGCAGACGTCGCCCTGCGCCGCCGCATCGGCAAGTGCTTGGGCCTTCTCAATGTCGGCCCCCAAAAGAGCAGCCATCGCACCGGTGCCAACGGGCGTCGCTGCCTGCATGGCCTGACCGCGCAACTTCAAAAGGCGCGCGGTGGTGGACAGATCAAGCGCGCCTGCTGCGCACAAAGCGGTGTATTCGCCAAGGCTGTGGCCCGCGACAAAGTCTTCCTTCTCGGCCAGGCGGATGCCGCCTTCCTTTTCCGCCACACGCAGCGTTGCGATGGCGTTGGCCATGATGGCGGGCTGGGCGTTTTCGGTCAGCGTCAGCTGATCTTCCGGCCCTTCGGTCATCAGCTTGTAGAGGCTCTGGCCCAGTGCCTCGTCAACTTCCTGAAAAACTTCGCGGGCAACTGCGCTGGCGTCGGCAAGTGCTTTGCCCATGCCGACCGACTGGCTGCCCTGTCCCGGAAAGAGGAATGCCCGCATCTCATCGTCCTTCATCATGCTGCGAATTTTTCGGGCGGTTAGGGGAAGGACTGGCTCATGTCGAGAGAAGCCTCCTGCGGCTTTTTATGCAACGCCGCTTGAACAGCAGGAAATGCACGGCTAAGGGGCGCGCCTGCCTTCATCGGGGTCATGCCCGATAAGAGAGTCGGGGAGTAGCTCAGCCTGGTAGAGCACTGTCTTCGGGAGGCAGGGGCCGGAGGTTCGAATCCTCTCTCCCCGACCACTTTTCCAACGTAATTTCTCAGCCTGCCTTGGCAATACCACCAGTTTTGCGCACCGGATCCTTCACCCAGATCATCGTGACAGACGCACAGAGCAGGAAGACGCCGCCAAATAGGATCGCGTTGCGCGAATCTCCGCCCAGTAGCGGGTGGTAGATAAGTGGGAAGGTGAGGCTGTGGATGAGCATGGGGATGACAATCATCATGTTGAAGATGCCCATATAGACGCCCGTCCGCTCCGGCGGGATGGAACCGGCCAGAATGACATAGGGATTGCCCATGATGCTCGCCCAGCCAAGGCCAAGGCCAAAGGCGACGATCAGCAGCTGCAGATGGCTGCCCAATTCCGGCATCGCCATGGCGTGGAAGAAGGCGTTGGCTTCGCCCGTCGTGCCCGTCACGGAGGGCAGATAGAGCAGGCTAGCCCCCGCGAGCGCAAGGCAGATCATGTGAAGCCGTCGTGCGCCAAAGCGGCGGGCGAGCGGGATCATCGCAAAGGCCGCAATGAAGCCGAGGAAGTTGTAAAAAGCCCCCAATTGCTGGGTTGTCAGCGTGGCTTCCCGAAACGCGTCGGAGCTTTTGTCGGTCGTGTCAAAGATCGACCGGCCGATGGAGAGCACGCCGTAATTCCAGTAAACCATCATGCCATACCATTGAAACAGGCTCATCCACGCCATCTGACGCATGGCAGGCGGCATATCGCGGATCGCACTCCAGATTTCCGCAAGCGTGGCCCCGGCGGATTTGGGCGCGGCAGCAATCTTGGCCTGCTCCTCTTGCGATAGGGGCAGTTCCGGCACGCGGATGACGGACCACAGGATCGTCGAAATGGAAAGCACCGCGCCGATCAGGAAGGAAATATGGGTGATGTCCGGGATGTTGTGGTCATCTACGGCGTTGCGATCAAAGCCGAATCCGTAAACGAGGATAGAGGGTGTCAGGAAAGCAAGGCTTTGCGCCAGCCCGGTAAAGGCGCTCTGGCTCAAAAAGCCCAATTCATGCTGACTCTCATCCAGCCGGTCCGACACATAAGCGCGGTAAGGCTCCATCGTGATGTTGTTGCCTGCATCCAGAAACCACAACAGGCTGGCCGCCATCAATAGGCTGGACGAATGTGGCATGAAGAATAGGCCAAGACTGCACATGATCGCGCCGATGAGGAAATAGGGGGTCCGCCTGCCGAGGCGGGAATTGGTCCGATCGCTCAGCGCGCCGACCAGCGGCTGGACCAGCAATCCCGTCATCGGTCCGGCCAGCTGCAGAATGGGCAGCGTGGCTTCATCCGCGCCCAGCCAGGAATAGATGGGCACCATATTGCCCTGTTGCAGGCCGAAACTGAATTGCAGGCCTAGGAAACCGAGGTTCATTTCGATGACGCGCAGCAATGATAGCCGTGGCTTGGTTCTGGCCATTTCAATTTCCTCCCCGGCTGTCAGCAGCGCGTGTCAGCGGACGCTAGCCATCACCGCTCCAACCTGCAACAATCGATTGCAGAAATTGAGAGGTCGCGCGCAGCCTCGGTGCACTCAAATCGATTTTTTGTGTTAATCACCATTGATGCGGGATTGCACATCCGGCCCCGCGACCATATCCACAGCCACCGAGCCGCAACGCGGCCTCTGCAAACACCCCTGAAGGAACTGCCCAAATGATCGAAGCCGAATGGTGGGACTATGACGACATGGAAGAACTGGCCGAAGCTGTGGCCGGAGATGTCGGCTTCATCATCGAAAGCGCACTCGATGCGCGCGGCCAGGCGCTGATCGCGCTGCCCGGCGGCAACACGCCGCTGCCGATCTACGAAAAGCTCGCCGCGGCACCGATCAAGTGGAAGCATGTGACGATCATCCCAACCGATGACCGGCTGGTCGCGGTGGACAATCCGTTGTCCAATGTCGCGATGCTCGCCAAGGCGTTTATGCCCAAGGGCGCGCGCGTCCTTCCCATCGCGACCGAGAACAAGGATCACAAGGCCGCCGGCAACGCCGCCGATGCCCGCCTGCAAGACCTCCACTGGCCGCCGGATCTCGTCTGGCTCGGCGTGGGCGCTGACGGCCATACCGCCTCGATCTTCGCCGGTCCGGATATGGACGATGCGCTCAACGCCCCCAAGGCGCGCCGCGCGGTCGGCGTATTGCCCGATCCGTTGCCGCCTGAGGCGCCCGTCGCCCGCGTCACGCTCACGCGGCATTCGATCCTGTCGGCCCGCACATTGCTGATGGTCTTGACCGGCGCCGACAAACGCGCGCTCGTCGAACAGGCAATCAAGGACGGCCCGCTCTCCCCGCTCCCCGTCGGCCGAGTGCTGGCGGATGCCGAACAGGCGTTTGATATTCACTGGTGTGCGTGAGGGGCTAGCTAAACCTTGCCGTTTCGCGGCCATGGCCTCAGGCGACGCACCTTGCGGGCGAACGAATGGGGCTGACGTAGCTCAAAGCGCTTGAGCAGCACACCGGACTCCTGATCTCCCAGGCTAGCGGCGCGGCGCAGCCAAAGCCTGAACCCGGCCATATCATTTCGATTGAAGCAACTCGACGCAGCATTGGTTGCGGCGCGCGCGCTCCCGTTCAGATAGGCGCGCCGATAAAGCCAAGCTGCGGAAAACACCTGTGATTGTTTTCCGAACGAGTTCAACGAGTCTCCAAACGATATGTGATCTGCGAGATCAACCATCGCGTCTGGATACTGAAGACAGGCCAAATGCTCCAAAATAGGCAACCATAATCCGATCGCTTTGCCATCTCGAATTCGTGCCGCCTTCTCATATAGCCGTTCGTTGGCTTGCCGGTTTCGCTTCCAGTTCACGGCTTGCGCTCCCAATTTACCCTTCCACCTTCACCGGCGGCTCAGCATAGGACGCCATCTTCCAGATGACCTCATCGGGCAGGGATATAATCTGCCTGTACGCCGCCTCGGGCATGGCCTGATGCGGCTTGGCGGGGTCGATGGGGGGCTGGGGAACGGCGCCACCTTCGCCGTCATAGGCGTCGGGGTGAATGAGCCGCTGGGCCTCTTCCGGCGTCACGCCGATTTTGGCGAGCGTCGCGGGGTCGATCCAGCGGGCGGGGTCTAAGGCTGTGTCGGACCAGGCGACTTCCAGCGACAATTGCTCGGGACCTGCAAAATAGATCGACTGGCACATGCCATGGTCGATGGGGCCGAAGACGTTGACGCCCTTGGTGCGGATGCGGTCGCGCATCGCGATCAGCGCGTCCCTGCTGTCCACTTTGAAGGCGAGATGCTGCATCGTGCCGCCCGCTGATTTGCCGGCGCCGGAGCCGGCGTGGGTGGTGCCGAGCGTGATGGGGATGTCCTTCACGCCGGGCAACTGCACCAGTGAGAAGGAGCAATCATCGGCGAGTTTCAGGAAGGCATGGAGGCCATCGGGCACGCCGTGCATGTCGAAGATGGCGACCAGTTCACAGCCGAGCACATCGGTCAGGAATTCCAGCTGCGTCTTCATATCGCCGGTCATGATGGCGATGTGGTGGATGCCGGTGGGCTTGACCATGGGTGTCTCTCCTATTTTGTCGCCGCTACTTTTGGTTCGGCATAGGGCATCACCATCCGCCCGTCGGGGGCCGCCGTAAAGGTGGTTTGGGTGGGATAGGCGAACTGAATCCCCTTTTCAGCAAACAGCGCGAGGATTGCGTTGTTGATGAGATGCTTGCGGCCCAGCGCGTCGCTGGGGTCTGCCTCATGGATTTCGTAAATCAGCAGAAAATCGAGGCTAGAGGGTGCAAAATTGTCGAGCGCGCAGCGGGCAAAGGTGACGCGGTCGACGCTTTCAATCGCGGCTTTCAGCAGGGCGGGCAGCGTCGCGCAGATATCCGGTGGGGTCTGGTAAATGAGGCTGATCGTCTGAAAATAGCGCCGCGTTTCAAACACAGCGAGGTTGCGCAGCTCCTTGTTGAGCAGGTTTGCGTTGGAGATGACAATCTCTTCCCCAGAGATCGCGCGGATGCGGGTGGATTTGAGGCCGATGGCCTCCACAGTGCCTTGGCTGGTATCGAACTTCACCATGTCGCCCTTCTTGAAGGGCTTGTCGAACAGGACGGAGAGCGCGGCGAAGAGATCAGAGAAGATGCCCTGTGCGGCCAGACCAATGGCGATGCCGCCAATGCCGAGCCCTGCCAAAAGACCCGTGACATCAACGCCGAGGTTGGAGAGGATCAGGATCGTCGCAAGGATGAATAGCCCCGCTGTCAGCAGCACGCGGATGAGCCCCATGGCGCTTTGCAGATTGCCCGTCGGGTCGGTGGTGCCCGCGCGATATTCGACAAGGCCTAGGATCAGCGCGCGGACCCAGACGGCCGCCTGCAGAACAGCGGCGATAACGAACAGAACGCGGATGGGGTAGGCGATCTCGGTCGGCGCATGGGCTGTTGCCGCAACGATCTGCGCTGCCACGGCCACCTTGAACCAGAGCCTCGTCCTCTTCAGCGCGCGACCGATGATCCCCGGCCAATGCGAACTGGAAAAGCGCGGGCTGCACAAATAGCCCCCGAACAGCTTCACACCGTAAAGCAGAACGACGATGACTGCGCCGGAGGCAACGCTCAGCGCGATCTGGGTCGTATGGCCATCCAGCCAGGCTAGGGCGATGTCGATAATGCGGTTGATGTCAGTCAGGATCGAGGCTTTGGGTGTCGTCATCCCGCCAACCTAGCAACGTCGCGCCCGAGTGCAATTGCCCGATCAGGTCAGGGCGGGCGCCGCCTTGCGTTTGCCGATGGACTGGAGGACCGACCGACCCGGCGCTTCGACCAGACGGTAGAGCAGGATTGAGGAGATGTAGACACTCAGCAGGTACAGCCCAATCAGGGGCAACGGGACGTTCTTGGGGTCATCCACGAACACATGTTTGAAGACGATCCACAGCAGAAAATGGCCGAGATAGGTCGAGTAACTGACATCGCCGAGGTGGAGCACAAAGCGCCCGCACAGAGGGTTGCGGGGCGCGGCCGATGTTGCCGCAAGAACATAGACCAAAGCTGTGAAAGCAAGAGGCATCGCCAGCGTTTCCGGCGCCCAGCCCATCACAAACATACCGAAAGCGAACAGGCTGACCGACAGCGCGATGAATGTCGTCGGGCCCGAAGGGCGCGCGCGCCAGATCATCGCCACGAACACACCGGCAAAAAATCCGGCAAAGCAGCGTGGCAAGCCGTTCCAAACAATGTGCTTGCCAATCGTCTCTTCACCATGCGCCAAGAACCAGATGTGCAGCGCAAGCGCGAGCACGACGGCCCCCGCAATGCTGGCGGCAGGCGACCAGTCTTTCCGAAAGAGCGTCACTGCGACGAAGGGGAGCAGGATATAGGCGGCCAGTTCTGCGGAGATTGACCAGCTAGGGTCATTCCAGGTCAGAACATCGGTCAACCACCAGTTCTGAATGAGGAGGAAGTGCAGCGGCAGTTCTTCAAACGGATATTGGACGCCATATGGCTTGCCCGCCGACGCCAGCGCCATCGCATAGGCCATGGTTGCGAGGATGATTAGAAAGTGGAGCGGATAAATGCGCGCAATGCGCCGCCACAGGAACTGCGGGGCCGCGGCAAGCCCGTCCTTTTGGAATTTGTCGCCATAGGTGAGCCACATGACGAAGCCCGACAGAACGAAGAACAGGTCGACTGCCAGATAGCCCTTGGACAGCGTCGCGACGATCCAATGCGGCACACTGTCCGGAAAGGCAGCGCGGATATGATAAAGCACGACAAACCACGCCGCGATGCCGCGCATGCCGGTAAGGGCGTCAAGCTGTGCTGTCGCCTTGGTCATGCGGGTACAGCCTTCGCGGCAAAGAAGGGCTTGCGTGTCCGCTCCAGCTCAAAACGCCGGGCATGGGCATCGAGCGCGATCTGCATCGCGATGAGCATATAGGCGAAGGAGAGGTAGGCGACACCGATGAACGCCGCGCCGATCAAGTAGATGATGTTGGCCTGCTGAAGGGCTGTGGCCAGACCTGCAATCCAGTGTCCGTCTTCCGGTGCCCGGTTTCGATATCTGCGCAACAGCATTTCCATGCGCAGCAGGCCGGACAAATGGATGAACAGCCAGATGCCGAGGCCCGGCCAGCCCTGTTCTCCCAGCATTTCAAAATAGGCGCTGTGGAAAGCGCGGGCTTCATCCACCACGACAACGGTGGAGCCGGGTTCCTGCACCGCCGGCGCGTTTGGATCAAATTTGCTGCTGGCGCGCACCTCATAACGGAAGGAGTTGCCGCGATAGGAATCAAATCCGCCGCCCATCGGATGAATGCCGACATAATCCAGCGTCCAGCGCCAGACCGCGAGGCGGGTCGAAGCCGATTCGTCGGCCTGCACCTCGTTCATCGTGTCCATGCGTTTTGTGAAGCTTTCCGGCAGGAGCGGAAGGGAAGCCAGCCCGAGGAAGGCCGCCGCAAAAACATAGAGAAACGGGCGCTTAACGGCGCGCAGCATCATCACACTCAGCGCTGCGATACAGATCAGCCCGGTGCGGGCTTCCGTGCCGACGGGGATCAGCAGGCAGGCAAAGCACAGCGCCCCGCAAAAGAGCGACACCCGCCAGTCGGGCGGAAAGATCGTACTGTTCCGGCGCAGGTAGAGGATGAACGGGATGAGCGAAATGGCCACACAGGCCAGTGTGGACGATTCATAAAGGCCACTATTGCTGTCTGACATGAGGTTAAGCACGCCATAGCCGCCGCCGGATGCGGCTGTTTTAATTCCCGCCGCGATGATGATGGAGGCGGCTGAAAGGATCATCGTGGTTGCCAGCGCTTCGATCCGAAGCCGTGTGGTGATCGTCAGTGGGAGGAAAATGGCAAAGACCAGCACCTTCCACACCCAGTCCCACTTTGCCGCTGCCTCCAACGGAAAATCGGCATTTTCGGTGGAGAAATAGCAATAGATGAGGAGCAGAAGCATCGCGCCCTGCCTTGGGCCGAATGTGAACACCTGTTTTCGGTCGAATATCAACCAACCGCCAACCGCTCCCAGAAAGAAGATGAGCGACACCGGCACGCTGTTGAGCAGGTAGTAAGACAGATGCTGCGGCGAGACGATGTCAACATAGACATAGCCAAGCACCATCAAAAAGGGTCGCCGCATCCCAAGCAGCAGCATCGCGCCAAGAAAGGCGACAAAGAACAGATCACGCATCGGGCGTGCCCCATTTATTGTGCTGTTTGCGGGTGTCGACCGGCCCTTTATCGTCGTCCAGATCGCCGCGCCATAACAGGCGCCAGGCCATAAGCAGCAGCAGCCCGTGCGACAGGAGGAGCGAGAACATATCGATCATATCGCACCCGGCTTTAGATGCATCCGGTTGACGTCGCGTTAAGTCCTTTGTGGCAGGTGTCGGCTCGAATTTGGTCAACAAAGAGCAGAGCCGCGAGCGCGCATGCGTATTCTTCACATCCTCGATCACAGCCTGCCGATGCATTCAGGCTACACGTTCCGCACCCGGGCCATCCTGAAGGCTCAGCAGGAATTGGGGTGGGACGTGCGCGGTGTCACGGGTTTGCGGCACACAGCAGATGGCCCCAAGGTTGAAGAGATTGACGGCCTTGTCTTTCATCGCACCCCCGGGGCAGCAGTGCCCTTGCCCGTTCTTCGCGAGTGGTCCGAGGTAGCGGCCTTTGCGGAACGGATCGATGCGCTCGTCGAACAATATCGCCCCGATGTCCTGCACGCCCATTCGCCCGTGCTGAACGCACTGGCCGGCTTGCGGGTCGCGCGCAGGCGGGGGTTACCCTTTGTCTATGAAATCCGGGCCTTTTGGGAGGATGCGGCGGTCGGCAACGGCACAGGCAAGGAAGGATCGCTGCGCTACCGTGTCACCAAGGCGCTGGAGACATGGGCCGTGCGCCGCGCCGATGCTGTGGTGGTCATCTGCGAAGGGCTGAAGGCGGACCTGATTTCCCGTGGGATTGATCCGGCCAAGATCACGGTATCGCCCAATGGTGTGGACCTCCATCTTTTTGGCAATCCACCGCCGCGCGACACGGCACTGGCAACGGATCTTGGCCTCGACGGCGCAGAGACGGTGGGCTTCATCGGCAGCTTTTACGATTATGAAGGGCTGGATGATCTGATTGCCGCCATGCCGCGTCTCGTCGCGGCACAGCCCAATGCCGCTCTGCTGCTCGTCGGCGGTGGGCCTATGGAGCCCGCGCTTCGGGCGCAGGCTGCCGCGTCAACGGTTGCCGACCGTATCAGGTTTGTCGGGCGTGTCCCCCATGATCAGGTGGAGCGCTATTACAGCCTCATCGATGTTCTGGCCTATCCACGCAAGAAAATGCGGCTGACCGATCTGGTAACCCCGCTCAAGCCATTAGAGGCAATGGCCCAAGGCAAGCTTGTGGCCGCGTCAGACGTTGGCGGACATCGCGAACTCATTACGGATGGCCAGACCGGCACCTTATTCGCAGCAGACAGCCCCAGTGCGATTGCCGAGTCGCTCTCCCATCTGTTCAGCGGGCGGGAAACTTGGGATGACCGCCGCGACCAAGCCCGGGCTTTCGTCGAGAAAGAGCGTAACTGGGCTTCAAATATTCGTCGTTACGAAACTGTTTACCACCAGATTGCTAAAGGTGCTTGGAACTAGCCATAAAAGGGGCGAATCCAAGTGTTGAAGCAACTCCAGCGTCTGCCATTTGCGCCTGTCGTGGCGCTGATGTTTGCAGCAGTGGCGGCCCTCCTCGTTCTGGCGACGCCCGTCTGGTTGCTGGAGCACGCCGTGCTTGCGGTCGGTCTGCCGGATGTATTGCCCGCCGCCGCCCCGCCTTTGGGGACCAAGGCGCGCTTTCTCCTCGTTGTTCTGGCCGGCGGTGGCGCGGCTGTCCTGGCCTTTGTGGCTGCCCTCCCGTTCCGCAATGCCAAGCCGCGCAAGCCACAGGCGGTGACGGTTCAGCCGCTGCGCCGTGATGCGGAAGAAGCGCCCATTTTCAACCGCCCGTCGGTCTTCGCAGCCCCTGTGCTGGAGGATGAGCCCAATCTGCCCAGCTTCCTTGCCCAGCCGCTGGCGCAACTGGCGGAAGAGACGCAGCCAGTAGTCCAGAATGAGCCGACCCAGAATGAGGAGGATGAACTTCTGCTCGATGCGCTGATGATTGTCGAGGAAGTGCCTGCCGCCCCCGCTGTGCCGATGACGCCGGACGCCGTGTTTATGGAAGCCATTCACGTTGCTTTGGAGGATGTGCCTCTTGCATCGTCCAATCTGCCGCAGATGCCGGACATTTTCATCCGGCCTGAAACGGTGCTGCATTTGGCGCCTGCACCGGTTCCGCCACCTGTTGACCCAATAGAAGAAGACGCGCCGCGCTTAGCCCCGCGTCCCCGCATCGTGGAGTCGCGGGAACCGACGATCGCCGAACTGATGGAGCGCTTCCAGCGCGGACTGGAAACCTTGAAACGGACAGACCCACAGGCGCTGGACGATGTGCCGTTACGTGAGGCGCTAACCCGGCTGGAACGGATCGCGGTCGGCGGACGCTGAGGCCAGCGCCCGCCTTTCCCGCTTAATAGAAGAAGCCGTAAATGGCATCGACCACGCGGCCGTTGCGCAGATCGACGAGCAGAACGTCGTCATAATATCGAACCCAGCGATACGGCCCATAAGCGGGCGGCAGGCGGTATTCATAGGGGTCGTTGATCCAATAGCGTTTGCTGAAGAACAAATTGTCGAGAAAGATCCCGATCGAGAAGCGGCGATAACCGTAATTATAGCCATAGGGATGGCTGTATCGCGGCAGGCGATAGAAATCGCGGTTGTGAGACCGGAAGCTGCGCCAATCATAGCGCCGGTCGCGCCGCCAATCATTGTGCCACCGGTCATAGCGGCTGTCATTGTCGTACCAGCTGCGGTTATGCCAATTGCGGTCATCGCGGCCATTGGGCGTGCGATAGGCGTATCGGCGGCCATCGCGGTCCCGTCGGTCATTGTCATACCGATCCCAATCACCGTCCCGGCGGTTGTTGGTCCAACGGTTGCGATCCTCGTTGCGATTGCGATTGGCCCAGCGTTCGCGGCGGTCGTTGCTCCAGTTCTGACCTGGCTGCTGCGGAACGACGACCGGCGGTGGTGTTACAGCCTGACCATTGTCGCGGTTCCAGCCATAGCGGCGCTGCGGCTGTTCGTCCCGGCGGTCTTCAAAGCGCCGTTCTCCCTCACGGCGACCTTCCCAGCGGCGCGGCTCGGGCGATGTGTTCATCGTGTCCGGCGTGCGGGCCGCACTGCGTGACTGTCGGAAGCTTTGCCGGTCGCGATATTGCGCCTGACCTCGCTCGGCGGCGCTCTGCTGAGCAGGCGCTTGCTGGGGCGCTTGCGCCTGCGGAGCGGGGGTAGGCTGCTGCGCCCGCTGCGCCCGCCAGTCGCCCCTTGGCTGATCGACGCGGCGTTCAAAACCACGTTCATTTGCCCGCCTCGAAAAATCCTCCTGCTGCGCCTGTGCGGCAACAGGAATGGCGGCCACGGTCACCAGGAGAAAAGATAGAAGAAATTTACGCATACTCGCCCTCCAAAAAAGCGGAGCGAGTCGCACCCCGCCTCCCAGAAACACAATCTGACAAGCGGCAGATGAGCGCTGGCTTAACGAGGTTGCAAGGAACGATTCAGACGTATCTCCGTTCTTCCAAGAGCCCCAAGGCCTCTGTCTGCTGGGTGGCCTAAGAGACGTATTGGTAGACAAGAGCGATTGTGAATATATGTTAACCATGCTGCTAAGTGTTTGATTTTTATATCAGTGCAGCGATTTTGGGGGAGGCGGCGCGCACATGAGCCTTCTCTATACACGAAGGTCGCCACGATGGATCGGCGACCCATATGGAGGATGCCATGGAGATAATAAGCACATTCCAGTACTCACTGGTTTACAATGCGTTTTCATTTACATTTGCGACGATGGCTGCAGCGACGCTGTTCCTGTGGCTTGGTCGTTCGCAGGTTTCGGCCCATTATAAGACCGCCGTCACCATTTCCGGTCTCGTCTGCGCGATCGCGGCCTACCATTATTGGCGGATTTTTGAGAGCTGGGAAGCTGCCTACACCGTTACAGACGGCGTTCTGACGGTAACCGGCGTCGCCTTCAACGACGCCTATCGCTATGTCGACTGGCTGTTGACGGTGCCACTGCTTCTCATCGAACTCGTGCTCGTTATGCGCCTGTCGCGTGAAGAAACGGTCAGCAAGGCCACAAAGCTCGGCGCTGCTGCTGCTCTGATGATCGTGCTCGGCTATCCGGGTGAAATCGCAACCGACATTCCGACCCGCGCTCTGTGGGGCACGCTGTCGGCCATTCCGTTCCTCTACATCATCTGGGAACTGTTCAGCGGTCTGGGTGCGTCGATCGAACGCCAGCCGGAAAGCGTGCGTGAGCTCGTCAAGAAGGCCCGCTTGCTGACCTTCGCATCATGGGGCTTCTACCCCATCGTGTACATGGCACCCTATGCCGACATTTCAGGCGCATCGGCCACAACGGCCATTCAGATCGGCTACACGATTGCTGATCTCATCGCCAAGGCTGCTGTTGGCGTTCTGGTTTGGGTCATTGCCGTGCGCAAGTCCGAAGCGGAAGCCGCAACAGCGAAGTAAAATGAAAGCTGCTCGGCAGAACCTCTATCCCAGGCCTCTGCCGAGCAACGGCACCGGAGCGTACCCAGCGTATGTTCCGGTGCCGAAATTTTTTTGGCCTGCCTTTGTTTGTCTAACTTTGGCGTTGGCTCTTGATGTGCCGTTGACGGGAAATGGCTTTCTTGCCCTCGCGGCGGTTTTCATGTTGATTGGCGGCCTGCCGCACGGTGCATTTGACATTGCGATCGCGCAGTCCGTCCTAAAGCTAAATCGGTCTTCGGCCGCCGCCTTCTTCCTCGCATATGTTGGCGTTGCCTTAGCGATGATGGCCTTATGGGCCCTTGCCCCTGTGACAACGCTTTGCCTGTTTTTGGCGCTTTCTGCGGTCCATTTTGGAGAAGACTGGCGCATGCTCGACTCAGGGCTGCTGCGGGCCATGGCGGGCGCTTCGGTATTGTGTATTCCTGCTTTTGCGCATCCCGCCTCTGTCACAGCCTTGTTCGTTGCGATGGCGGGGCCTGAGGCAGATTGGGTCCGCCGCTTCATCGTCGCTTTTACGCCCGTGGCCGTGCTGGTCACTTCAGTTGGGATGTTGATGGCCGTTCGCGCCGGCCATTCCGGATGGGCGCTGGCACAATTTGCAGCGCTTTTGGCGCTGGCCGTTTTGCCGCCTCAGGTCGGTTTTCTGCTCTATTTTGTCTTTCTGCATTCCCCGCTTCACATGCGGGGCGTGGCCGCGACGTTGCCGAGCTGGTCTGGCCCGCGGTTCTGGATATACGGCGGCCTGATGTGCTTTGCCTGCCTTGCCCTTGCCGTCCTGCTGGCGCCTGGCCTCATCTCAGGGCAATCGCTGGCGGTGTCCGCAGAGGCGTTTCGTCTGCTGTCTGTCGTGGCGGCGCCGCACTTGTTGCTGACGCTGTTCGTTGATCGCTGGGTGCGCACCTAGCTGGCACTTGGTGCAGCTCCGCTTACTCCTTACCTTCCAGCGCAGGCACGCTCCGCGCGGCATCTTCGGCTGAAATTCCGGGTGGTGGGGCAGCGGCGATTCTTTCCAGCCCCAGCAGGACGCGTCCTGCGCGGTGGATGGCGCGGCGGACGCGGGGGTAGGTGCCGCAGCGGCAGAGGTTCGTGATCGCGGCGTCAATGTCCGCATCGCTTGGTTTGGGATTCGCTTTCAGCAGCACGGCGGCGGCCATGACGATACCGGGCGTACAAAAGCCGCACATGATGGCGCCTTCCGCGACCAACGCCTGTTGGACGGGGTGGCTCCGGTCGCGTGACAGGCCCTCGAGAGTTGTGACAAAGCTGCCTTCCACGCCTTTGATGGCAATTTGGCAGGACATGACGGCGCGCCCGTCAATATCCACCATGCAGGCGCCGCAGTCTCCCGTACCGCAGCCATATTTGGGGCTGGTCAAGTTAGAGGCATCGCGCAAGGCCCAGAGGAGCGGCGTATCGGGGTCGATCTGATAGGCGACCGGCTGGTTGTTGACGGTGAATTTTGTCACGCGCCCGCCTCACATCCGGCTGTCATCTTGCCCCCGATCTCGTCTGCTGACCCTGTTGCACCTATGACACGGGCAGGGCGGAACTTGCAATCTTGGCCTTTCTCCTTGATTTTTAGGGAATCGGGGCCTAGTGCCCGCTGGGAACGGCGCGGCGCGAGTTGCGACGACGCTTGTATTTTGGCTTTCGGGGCGGATGACCGCCCTCATATTCGACTTCGGAGTGTGGCTTTTTTATGCAGATTATCGTTCGCGACAACAATGTTGACCAGGCGCTCCGGGCTCTCAAGAAGAAGCTGCAGCGCGAAGGCGTTTATCGCGAAATGAAGCTGCGTCGGCACTATGAAAAGCCGTCGGAAAAGCGCGCGCGTGAAAAGGCAGCCGCTGTCCGTCGTGCCCGCAAGATGGAGCGCAAGCGTCTGGAACGCGACGGCGGCCGTTAAGCCACGCGGCTTTTGCCAAACGAAAAGGGGCGTCGGTTCATCCGGCGCCCTTTTCGTTTGCGCTTGGCGCGCGGCAAATGTTGCGGCATAGGCGCGCCCAACATCATGTAGATCAAAACAGAGGTCATCCCATGTCGAATTCCACAGTTCCGATTGCTCCGATTGCCAAGGGCTCGATGCTGAAGCTGTGGGGCGGCGTTGCCGTCGTACTGGCGGTCGCAGGTGGCCTTGCCTGGACGGGCACCGCCAAGGCTGTCGGCCAGAGCTGCTCTGCCTCTGAAATGCTGCCTGCAGGCGGCGGTGTTAAGGCGCATGAAGTGACGAGCACCGGTCTGCACTTTCAGGTCCGCAAGGCCGGCACAGGCGCCAGCCCGACCGATGCCGATGTCACGCTCATCAATTATAAGGGCACGCTGAAGGACGGCACGGAATTTGACGCGAACCAGCAGACTCCGCTGGAAGTCTCCAAGGTTGTTCCTGGCTTTTCGGAAGCGCTGAAGAAGATGCAGCGTGGCGGCAGCTACCGCATCTGCATTCCGCCCGCACTCGGTTATGGCCCGCAGGCGGCCGGCCCGATCCCGGCGAACTCGATCCTGATTTTCGATGTCGACCTGCTTGATTTCAAGAGTGCGGCCGAACTCCAGATGATGCAGCAGATGATGCAGCAGCAACAGGGCGGGCAGGGCGCACCGGGTGCCCCGACCGGCGAAGGTCAGCCACAGGCTGTTCCGGCACCGTCGGCGGAGTAATCTTACCCCGTTTGCCCTGAGCTTGTCGAAGGGCTGACCTTATCTTTGCGCCGCAGGGATCAGAGAAAGACAGTCCTTCGACAAGCTCAGGACGAACGGAATTCGGGACGTTTACTCCCCGTCCTTCTTTGCAGACAGGCTCACGAATGTCCGGTCCGGCCGGATGGCGCGCACCCAGCTCAGCGGGTTGAGATAGCTGGACGATCCATCGAGCGAGAAGGTGATGATCTCCGCACGGCCACCGATATTTTCCCATGGCACTGGCCCACCAAGGCCGCGCTGCCATTGCGGGAAGCGGCTGTCGGCGCTGTGATCGCGATTATCACCCATCAAAAAGTAATGCGCGTCCGGCACTGTGATCGGGCCATAATTGTCGCCCGGTGAGTTGGGGTCGACGTCCACGGTGTCATAGCTGCGGCCATTGGGCAGCGTTTCGCGCACGATCGGCAGCTTGCACCAGAGCGTCCCGTCATCCTTCGCCACGCGGCGGTCGGGATAATCTTCTGGGGAGCAGGGGTCATTCAGATCCACCGGCACAAGCCGGTCCACCTTCGGCGCGCGCGTGACCGGTTTGCCGTTGATGATGAGTTCACCGCCGCGCATTTCGATGCGATCGCCCGGCAGGCCGATAACGCGCTTGATATAGTCTTGGTTCATGCCCGGCGGTGTCAGGATGACAACATCACCGCGCTCCGGTTCACTGCCCCAGATGCGGCCCTTCCAGTCCGGGAGGTTGACTGCGAGCGATTCGACCGGCTCGCGCAGCACCAGCCAACGGAAAAGGGCGGGGATGGACGGGATCGTCGGGGACACATGGCTCCAGCCATAAGCGAATTTGTTCACGACCAGCCGGTCCCCAACCATCAGCGTCGGCACCATCGATTCCGACGGAATGTAGAAGGGCTTGGCGATGAAGCTGTGAAAGCCGAGCACGGCGGCCAGCAAAAGTGCGGCGCCTTTAATCTCTTCGCCCCAATTGACCTTGTCATCCTTGCGCTTTGTTTTGGCCATGTCGGTGGGCGTGCTTTCGGTCAGGGCGGGGTCGGGGGAGGTCGTCACGGTCAGGAGGCTTTCGGGAGAGGCAGGGCTTCAATAATGACAAAGGCCTGCGCCCATGGATGATCGTCGGTGAGCGTAAGATGAATGCGCGCCTCATAGCCCTCTGGCACAAGGGCGTCGAGCGCGGCTTTGGCGCCGCCGGACAAGGCCAGCGTCGGCGCGCCGGAAGGGGCATTGACGACGCCAATGTCCTTCATGAACACACCGCGCTTGAAGCCGGTGCCCACGGCTTTGGAGAACGCCTCTTTGGCGGCAAAGCGCTTGGCATAGGTGCCCGCCTGCGTGAACGGACGGCGCGCGGCTTTGGCACGTTCGACATCGGTAAAGACGCGGTTGGTGAACCGCTCCCCAAAGCGGTCGAGCGACTTCTGGATCCGCTCAATATTGCAGAGGTCAGAGCCGAGGCCGACGATCATGCGCGATCAGCCCCGCGCCGCGTCCATCCGCGCGCGCATTTCGCGGATGCTGGCGTCCAGCCCGATGAAGATGGCCTCACCGATGAGGAAGTGGCCAATGTTGAGCTCCGCAATTTGCGGGATGGCGGCAATTGGCCCGACATTGTCGAAGGTCAGCCCATGGCCGGCGTGCGGTTCAATGCCATTGCGGGCCGCGAGGGCAGCCGCATCGGCAATGCGGCGCAGTTCGGTCGCCCGTTCCTCACCTTCACAGTGCGCGTAGCGACCAGTGTGCAGCTCAACGACCGGTGCGCGCAACTGAATGGCTGCGTCGATCTGGCGGGCATCAGGTTCGATGAATAGGCTCACGCGGATGCCCGCGTCTGTCAGCCGCGTAACCATGGGGGCGAGTTGGTTGTGGAGGCCAGCCGCATCCAGACCGCCCTCGGTCGTCCGCTCTTCGCGCTTTTCAGGCACGATACAGGCGGCATGGGGTTTGTGGCGCAGGGCGATGGCCAGCATCTCCTCGGTCGCCGCCATCTCCAGATTAATGGGCAAGGTCGTGTTGGCCATCAGCGTGTCGAGATCACCATCGCGGATATGGCGCCGGTCCTCGCGCAGATGGACGGTGATGCCGTCTCCGCCTGCCGCTTCGACGACCTGCACCGCGCGCCATGGATCAGGATGGTCTCCGCCGCGCGCATTCCGGATGGTCGCGACGTGATCAATATTGACGCCGAGGCGCAGGTGAGGCGTCAAGCGTCTGCCTTCCGGCTGCCGGGCTTCACGGCCGGGATCGCCGCAAGGTCGGGGGGAAGTTTGTCGGCATCATAAGTGGCCACATCCAATCGGATCAGCGGGAAGAAGGGAACCCCAAGATCGACCGAACCATTGGACCTGTCGACGAGCGACGCCTCGGCAATGACTTCCCCGCCTTCGCGCTTCACGGCCTCGATGGCCTCCCGGGAGGACAGGCCCGTTGTCACCACGTCTTCGACCATCAGCACTTTCTGGCCCGGCTCCAGCCGGAAGCCGCGGCGCAGGCCGAACACGCCATCGGGGCGTTCGAGGAACAGCGCATCCTTGTTCAAGGCGCGGCCCATCTCATGACCGATGATGATGCCGCCCATGGCGGGCGAGACGACGACGTCGATGGCGTTGCGGATGTTATCGGGCAGGCGACGGGCCGCTTCATCAGCGAGACGCGCGGCGCGGGCCGGGTTCATCAGAACGCGGGCACATTGCAGATACCTAGGGCTCCGCAGGCCGGAAGACAGGATAAAATGCCCTTCGAGCAAAGCTTCGGCGGCACGGAATTCGTTGAGGATATCGTCGTCTGTCATCATAACGGGAGAAGTTGCCCTTCGCTGACTGCTATATGTCTTGCAAACCCGTCCATTAGGGATGGTAGACAAAGCCTGCAATGCTGTGTGAAAAATGCCGCTTGAATCGCTTGAGCCTCATATGTTTCGTGCGTATAGGCCGCAGCCAAGCGTCTCGATAAGAATAGTCGCCAAAGCCTTTTTTGCCCGGAATTCCGGGCCGCAACATGGAAAAACAGGTAATGAACAAGCTGAGATCTGCCCTATTCGCAATCGGTTTGGTGTTGGCACCGGCTGTTGCGATGGCGCAAGGAACCCCGGCTGCACCTGCGCCGGTCGCCGCCGCGCCTGCGCCTGTTGCCGCTGCCCCCGCCCCTACGGCGGATAGCGCTGCTGCAACACCTGCTGCCGATCAAGCCAAGCCGGAAGCCCCGATGGCGCTCGTGCCCGTCGATGGCATTGGCCAACCGGTCAACGGTAAACTTGGCATCCAGCCGCAGGTGACGGTGAATGGGGAGCGCGCACAATGGTTTCATGATGCGATCCTCCTTCCGGTTATCACGGTTATCTCGCTGTTCGTTCTCGGTCTCCTGCTTTGGGTGATCGTGCGCTATCGTCGTGCGGCCAACCCCGTTGCGTCAAAGACGAGCCACAACACGCTCATCGAAATCGCCTGGACGCTGATCCCCGTGATCATCCTCGTGGTGATCGCTATTCCGTCGATCAGCCTGCTTGCCGCGCAGTATAAGCCGGCCGGCAAGGATGCGGTGACGATTAAGGTTATCGGCCATCAATGGTATTGGAGCTATCAGTATCCAGACCATGGCGACTTTGAAATCGTGTCCAACATGCTGACCGATGCTGAAGCTGCCAAGCGTGGTGAGCCCCGTCTACTGGCTGTCGACAACCGTCTCGTTGTGCCCGTCGGCACCGAGATCAAGGCGATTGTGACGTCGGAAGACGTGATCCACTCCTTCGCGGTTCCGGCCTTCTGGACGAAGATGGACGCTGTTCCCGGCCGCCTGAACGAAGTGACGTTCAAGGTCGAAAAGGAAGGCCTCTATTACGGCCAGTGTTCCGAACTTTGTGGCGCGCGCCATGCCTTCATGCCGATTGCGGTTGAAGTCGTGTCTAAGGAAAACTTCGCGAAATGGGTCGCGGCCAAGGGCGGCAAGATGCCTGGCGCTGAAGCCGTCGCCGCTCCCGCTGCCACTCCTGCACCTGCCGTAACGCCGGCTGCCGCACCTGCGGCGGCTCCGGCCGAAGGCGCAAACGAAACTGCTCCGGCTGCTCCGGCCGCCAACACCAAGGCGTAATGACAATGACCACCGTTGCTGCAACGCACGATCACGCACATGATCATCACGACGCGGACCATCATCCGGGCTTCTTTGCCCGTTGGTTCATGTCAACCAACCACAAGGATATTGGCACCCTTTATCTGATCTTCGCAATTCTGGCGGGGATCATCGGGGGCGGCATCTCCGGCCTGATGCGTGCTGAGCTCGCACAGCCGGGTATCCAATATCTGACCACCTGGGCTGCCATGGTGGAAGGCGAAGGCGCCAGCATTGATCAGGCCTACCATTTGTGGAACGTGCTCATCACCGCGCACGGCCTCATCATGGTGTTCTTCATGGTCATGCCAGCGCTCATCGGTGGCTTTGGTAACTGGTTCATTCCGATCATGATCGGTGCGCCGGACATGGCGTTCCCGCGTATGAACAACGTGTCGTTCTGGTTGCTGGTTCCTGCCTTCATCCTGCTGCTTGGGTCGGCCTTCGTACCCGGCGGCACGGGTCTTGGCGCCGGTACCGGTTGGACGGTCTACGCACCGCTTTCGACCTACGGGTCGCAGGGGCCTGCCGTCGACATGGCGATCTTCTCGCTCCATCTGGCGGGCGCAAGCTCGATCATGGGCGCGATCAACTTCATCACCACCATCTTCAACATGCGTGCCCCGGGCATGACGCTGCACAAGATGCCGCTGTTTGTCTGGTCGGTTCTGGTCACGGCGTTCCTGCTTTTGTTGGCTCTGCCGGTTCTGGCTGCCGCCATCACCATGCTGCTGACGGACCGTAACTTCGGTACGACCTTCTTTGATCCGGCCGGCGGTGGGGACCCTGTTCTCTATCAGCACCTGTTCTGGTTCTTCGGTCACCCTGAAGTGTACATCATGATCTTGCCGGGCTTCGGCATCGTCAGCCAGATCATCTCGACCTTCTCGAAAAAGCCGATCTTCGGCTATCTCGGCATGGCCTATGCCATGGTCGCGATTGGCGTTGTCGGCTTTGTCGTGTGGGCACACCACATGTTCACAACCGGTCTCGATGTGAACACGAAGATGTATTTCACGGCGGCCACCATGGTCATCGCGGTGCCGACCGGCATTAAGATCTTCTCCTGGATCGCGACAATGTGGGGTGGCTCCATCCGCTTTACCGTGCCGATGGTCTGGTCACTCGGCTTCATCTTCATGTTCACCGTTGGTGGCGTGACGGGCGTTGTCCTCGCCAATGGCGGCGTCGATAACTACATGCACGACACCTATTATGTTGTGGCGCACTTCCACTACGTTCTTTCGCTGGGTGCGGTGTTCTCGCTCTTCGCGGGCTTCACCTACTGGTTCGCGAAGATGAGCGGCCGTCACCTCAATGAGTTCCTGGGCCACCTCCACTTCTGGGTGTTCTTCCTCGGCGTGAACATCATCTTCTTCCCGATGCACTTCCTCGGGTTGCAGGGCATGCCGCGGCGTTATCCGGATTATCCGGACGCCTTTGCCTACTGGAACGAAATTGCCTCAATCGGCTATGCCATCATGGCTGGCTCGATGGTGATCTTCTTCGTCAACATTGCCTATGCGTTCCTCGCTGGACGTAAGGCGGAAGGAAATTACTGGGGCGAAGGCGCGACGACGCTCGAATGGACCCTGTCCAGCCCGCCGCCGTTCCACCAGTTCGAAACACTGCCTAAGATCGACTAAAGGGCAAGATCGACCAGAGGTGCAGCATGGCCCGTTCCTCTGGTCTTAACTGAAACATCCGGTGGCCCGGTCTGCTCTTAAAGGCAGACCGGGCGCTGGTATGAAGGCTGGAAACAGCGTTAAGAGCTTATGACAAGCCTGAGCGTGATCAACACACAGACCCTCCCGGCGGATTGGCGCGATTTCCTCGCGCTGACCAAGCCCCGGGTCATGTCGCTCGTGGTGTTTACGGGGCTGTGCGGGCTGATTGCTGCGCCTGTGCACATCCATCCCGTCCTCGCTTTTACCGCTGTTCTGTGCATTGCGCTTGGCGCAGGTGCCGCAGGTGCGCTCAACCAATGGTATGAGTCCGATATCGATGCGCTGATGAAGCGCACACAAGACCGTCCGCTTCCGGCTGGCCGTATGGACCGCCAATCCGCGCTGCATTTTGGCGTTGGCCTCTCTTTCTTTTCGGTGCTGACGCTGGGTGTGGCGACCAATTGGTTTGCAGCCGCCATCCTTGCTGCGTCGATTCTGTTCTACGTGCTCGTCTACACGGTCTGGCTCAAGCGCCGGACACCGCAGAACATCGTCATTGGCGGCGCGGCAGGGGCTTTCCCGCCGATGATCGGCTGGGCGGCGGCAACGGGCGATATGAGCCTGCTTCCGATCCTGCTGTTCGGCATCATTTTCCTTTGGACGCCGCCGCATTTCTGGGCCTTGGCGCTGTTTGTGAAGACCGATTACGCCAATGCCGGCGTCCCGATGCTGCCGGTTGTGGCCGGGGAGAAAACGACCCGCACGCAGGTGCTGCTCTACACCTTGCCTATGGTCGCCTGCGCCATTGCTCCCTTCGCATTGGGGATGCTCGGGTTGATTTATGGCATTACGGCCATCCTGCTGTCCGTTGTGTTTCTGCTATTGTCCGCACGTGTCGCCTTCCGCTCCACGCGGGAAGGCGATTCGATGGCGCCAGAAAAGGCCTTGTTCGCCTTTTCGATCGTCTATCTCTTTGTCCTCTTTGGGGCGGTCGCGGTGGACCGTATGGTATTGGCATGAGCGACCAAGACGAATTTAACCGGCGCCGGCAACAGCGCTCAATCGTGACGGCAGTGCTGCTGGTTGGCATGTGCCTGTTGTTCTACTTCATCACTCTGGCGAGGATTGGGTAATGAACGCGACTTTACGGACAGGCATGCTGGCCACGACGCTGGCGGTGACGATGGCCGGAGTCGGCTATGCGAGTGTGCCGCTTTACCGGCTGTTCTGTCAGGTAACGGGCTTCGCCGGGACGACGCAAAAGGCAATTGGCGGCTCCGCACCGGGCGCTGTGGCCGGGCAAACCATGTCGGTGCGCTTTGATGCCAACCATAGCCCTAGCCTGCCGTGGAAATTCCATCAGGAAGTGAACCGTGAGGTTGTGAAGGTCGGGGAACAGGAAATTGCCTTTTATGTGGCGAAAAACCTGTCTGACAAGCCCGTCAAGGGCACCGCGACCTTCAACGTGACGCCCAATCAGGCCGGCAAATACTTCACCAAAATCCAGTGTTTCTGCTTCACCGAGCAGACGTTGCAACCGGGCCAGCAGGTGCGGATGCCGGTCGTCTTTTACGTCGATCCGGCGATCCTGAAGGACCCGGCGGCAAGGGATGTTGAAGAAATCACGCTCAGTTACACCTTCTATCCGGTGGACGAGGCGAAAAACCAAAGCTAAGCGATTTTCGAATTCACAGGGAAAGCATTGACGATGGCAGGCGCAAAGAACCACGACTACCATATCCTACCGCCCAGCATTCACCCCTTTGTCGGGTCAATGTCGGCGCTCCTCGCCTTTGGCGGGTTGGTCATGTGGATGCATGAGATGCCTTATGGTGGCATCGTGTCCAGCATTGGCTGGATCGGCATCCTCTACACCTTCTACGCTTGGTGGTCGGATGTTGTGAAGGAAGCCCAAAGCGGTGATCACACGCCGGTGGTGCAGCTCCATCTGCGCTACGGCATGATCCTATTCATTGCCTCTGAAGTCATGTTCTTTGTCGGCTGGTTCTGGGCGTTTTTCGACTTCTCGTTGTTCCCCGTGCCGCTTCAGGTTGTGGACGGCGCCGTTGAGATCATTGCTGGTCCGAATTCTGTGACGCAGGCTGCAGGCCAGTTCCCCGCCAAGGGCCTTGAAGTCATTGATGCCTTTGGCTTCCCGCTGCTCAACACGCTCATCCTGCTCTGCTCGGGCACGACGGTGACCTGGGCGCATCACGCGCTCATCAGCAATGAACGCGGCGGCAAGCTCACCGGCTTGTGGGGCGTGATTGGCGTTGGTGAAAACGACAATCTGAAGAAGGGCCTGTGGATCACGATCGCACTCGGCCTGCTCTTCTCGTCGATCCAGATCTATGAGTATGCGGTTGCACCGTTCGCCTTCGCGGGCCTGAACTACAGCTCGGCCTTCTACATGGCGACCGGCTTCCACGGCTTCCACGTGTTCGTCGGCACGATCTTCCTGATCGTCTGCCTCGTGCGGTCGTACAAGGGCCATTTCACCCCGCGTCAGCACTTCGGCTTCGAAGCTGCCGCTTGGTACTGGCACTTCGTTGACGTGGTGTGGTTGTTCCTCTTTGTCGCCGTTTACGTTTGGGGCGGCTGGGGCGCGCCAGTCCACGGCTGATCTGATGACTGACTGGCAGGCCCCGGATACGACCCAAGCGTCGTTAAAGGGGCTTTGCCCACGCTGCGGCGCCCCGACTCTGTTCGTGGGCGCCGTTCGCTTTTCAGACAGGTGCGCGACCTGTAATCTGGACTTTACCCAGTTCAATGTTGGGGATGGGCCTGCCGCCTTCCTCATCATGATTGTCGGCGCCATCGTCACTCTTGGTGCGGTCCTGCTGGAACTTTCCGCCGAGCCGCCCTTTTGGGTGCATATCCTCATCTGGTTGCCGGTAACGGCTGGGCTGGTCATTGGGCTGCTGCGGCTGGCCAAGGGCGCGCTGCTCATTCTTGAATATCGCAACCGGGCGCGCGAAGGGCGGCTGGTTCTTTGACGCGCATCCCGGTTCTTCCGACCCTTGTGGTGTCGATCGCCTGTGCAGTGATGATTGCGCTCGGCTTCTGGCAGTTGGACCGTCGCGCAGAAAAGGCGGGGCAGATCGCCTTATTTGCGGCGAATATGCAGAGGGAAGCTGCCGCCTATCAGCCCAAGGGGCCGGTGCCTGATGCCCTGCTGTTCCGTTTGTCATCGGCGATGTGCGTTAAAGTCACCGGCTGGCGGACCGAAGTGGGCCGATCCGTCAAGGGCGGGGGCGGCTATCGCTGGATTGCGGAGTGCAGCACCGGTGCCGAAGGGCCTGGCCTGCTTGCCGATATGGGCGTGACCCGCAACCCGAAGCTGAAGCCCAATTGGGGTGGCGGTCTTGTGCGCGGTCGCGTTACGACAGAACCGAGCCACCAGAGCCTGTTCAGCAAGCTGGGTGGTGAGCAAGAGGTGCTGCGGCCGATGCTGGTGTCAGACACTCCCGCGCCGGGGTTAGAGGCCAGTGCCCCGCCATCGCCGGATGAGGTGCCCAATAATCACCTCGCTTACGCCGTCCAATGGTTCCTGTTCGCAGGCGTGGCGGCCCTGATCTATGTTCTCGCACTCCGCCGCCGGATGCGCGCGGGTTGAACCTGCCGCACGGACCCCGTCTTTTTCATCGTCGCGTCGATTGCTGTCATTCTTGTCGGCATCGCCAAGGGCGGCTTTGCAGGGCTGGGTGCGGCGTCAATGCCCATCCTTGTGTTGGTCATGGATCCCGTGCCGGCGGCTGCCATGCTCTTGCCGATACTGATCGTGCAGGATGTCGTTGGCGTCTGGGCGTTCCGCCGCAGCTTTGACATGCCGACGCTCAAGCTGATGGTGCCCGGCGCCATTGTCGGTGTGTTTCTCGGCTGGCTGCTGGCAACCATTGTGCCGCCTGATGCCGTCCGCGCCTTTGTCGGGCTGATTGCGGTGGCCTTTGGCAGCTATCGCCTCGCCGGAGAACGGGGCTTTCGCCTGCCGATCAAGGCCGATCTGCCTTTATGGGTGGGCGCGTTCTGGGGCGCTGTTTCGGGCTTTACCAGTCAGGTGGCCCATGCCGGTGGCCCGCCTTTCCAGATCTGGGCCTTATCGCGGCGGATGCCGCACACAGTGTTCATCGGCACGTCGGCGATCTTCTTTGCGGTGCTCAACTGGATGAAGGTGCCCGCTTATATGGCCCTCGGGCAGTTCACTTGGGCCAATATGCAGCTCACTCTCGTCTTTCTGCCTGTCGCCATTGCCAGCACCTTGGCCGGGGTGCGGCTCGTGAAGCGGGTGAGTGCGGAACGTTTCAACACGCTCATCTCGCTACTGATGGTGGCGGTTGGGGCAGAGCTTATCCGTGTTGCGCTCACCTAAACTTGCCCATTGGGCCTATCGCGGCTAACGCCGCCGCATCATGCGGTATGTCAGCACTCGGGGAAGCGCACCGGCGCTCGATTTCGAAGGCGCCACCCTTGCCGGGTTGGCCTCAGATGGTGGACTTTATGTGCCTGAAAGCTGGCCGGAGTTCTCCAAGCAAGAGATCGCGGCGATGCGCGGCCTTTCTTATGTCGATACCGCTGTCGCCGTCATGCGGCCCTTTGTTGCCGGATGCCTTGATGATGCAACGCTCAAGCGCCTGTGCACCACCGCTTATGGCCGCTTCTCGCACGATGCGGTGACGCCGGTCATCCAGCTGGACCAGCAGCATTGGCTGATGGAGCTGTTCCACGGCCCGACACTGGCGTTCAAGGATGTGGCGCTGCAACTGCTCGGCCAGTTGTTTGAAACCTTCCTGTCCAAGCGTGACGCGCATCTGACGATCATCGGCGCAACATCGGGCGACACCGGCTCTGCGGCGATTGACGGCGTGGCTGGCCGCGCGAAGATCGACATCTTCATGCTCCACCCCGCCGGTCGTGTCTCCGATGTGCAGCGCCGCCAGATGACGACGGTGTTCGCACCCAATGTTTACAACATCGCGATCGATGGCAGCTTTGATGATGCGCAGGCGATCGTGAAGGCGCTGTTCAACGATCGCGACTTTAACGGTCGCTTCACGCTGTCTGCAGTCAATTCGATCAACTGGGCGCGGCTGATGGCGCAGGTTGTGTATTATTTCTACACCGCCGTCCGTCTGGGCGCACCGGAACGGCCTGTCGCCTTCTCCGTGCCGACAGGCAATTTCGGCGATGTGTTTGCAGGCTATGTCGCACAGCGCATGGGCCTGCCCGTCGCAAAGCTGATTGTCGCGACCAACGTCAACGACATCCTCCACCGCGCACTGACCACGGGTGATTATAGCTGCGGCACCGTCACCGCGACGGCGACGCCCAGCATGGACATTCAGGTCAGCTCTAACTTCGAACGGCTCTTGTTCGACCTCGCCGGACGCGACGGCAAGGGGCTGGCCAAGATGATGGCCGATTTCGAATCGACGCGCGCGATGACGATCCCCGCCGATATGCTGGCAGGCTCCAAAGATCTGTTCGTCAGTGCCCGGATCGATGCCGATGGCATGTCAGACGTGATGCGCTGGGCGCATGAGCGAACCGATCAGGTCATTGACCCGCATACCGCCATTGGTCTGGCGGCGGCGCGCAACGCAGGCCTGCCTGCCGATGTGCCTGTCGTCACGCTCGCAACGGCGCATCCGGCCAAGTTCCGCGATGCTGTGGAGCGCGCCACCGGCGTCCGCCCGCATCTGCCGGCACGCATGGGCAATCTGTTTGAACGCGAAGAACGTTACGACACGCTGCCTGCGACGAAGGAGGCGATTGCCGCCTATGTCGCCGAACGGGCAACGCCGGCTGCATGACGCCGATTACCCTTATCGGGGAGCCTTGGGCCGATTACGGCCTGATTGATTCCGGCTATGGCCGCAAGCTGGAGCGGTACGGCCCGCGCCGGTTCATCCGGCCTGAACCGCAGGCGCTTTGGGCACCCGCCAGCGACGACTGGGCAGCCGATGGTGAGTTTGTGCCCGGTGCCGATGAAGATGGTGGCGGCCAGTGGCGCTTTTCCAGCCGCTTGCCCGAAAAGGGCTGGACCGGAAGCTGGGAAGAAGTGCGCTTCACCATGCAGCCGACGCCCTTCCGGCATTTGAGCTTCTTCCCCGACATGGCACCTGTATGGTCCTGGATGCGCGGAAAGTTGGACGGCATGGACGCGCCGACCGCGATGAACTTGTTCGGCTACACCGGCGTCGGCAGCTTGGCGCTTGCAGCCAAGGGCGCCGCCGTCACGCATGTCGATGCCTCCAAGAAATCGGTTGAGGCCGCGCGCGCCAATGCAGCGCTGTCGAACATGACGGACAAGCCCGTCCGTTGGATCATCGACGATGCGATGAAGTTCACCGCCCGCGAAGTGCGGCGCGGCAAGCGCTATGACGGCATCATCCTTGACCCGCCCAAATACGGCCGCGGTCCCGACGGCGAAGTGTGGAAGCTGGAAGAAGGTTTGCCCGAACTGATCGCCGATTGCCGCAAGCTGCTTGATGCCGACTCGCGCTTCCTGTTCCTCACCGTCTACGCCGTCCGCATGTCCGCCCTCGCCATTGGGGAACTGGTGCGCCAGCAATTTGCCGATCTTGGTGGCACGGTGGAATGCGGAGAACTCGGCGTGCGGGAAGAGGCGCGGGGCCTTGTGCTGCCGACGGCCATTTTTGCCCGCTGGTCACGGTAGGGACGGCTCCCTCCGTTTGCCCTGAGCTTGTCGAAGGGCTGTCCTTCTTCTGTGTGTCAAAGGTAAAAGGACGGGGCTTCGACAGGCTCAGCCCAAACGGGATAAGGACTACTCCCGCAGCGCCCTAATCCCGGCGCCCGCTGCGAACGGCGCCACAGCGACCAGAAACAGCGAAGACGCCGCTAGAAACCTGAGGGCCCCGCCGCCAAAGTCCCCGATGCTCCCCGCGCCAAAGATGATGAGCGGAATGGCCAGCGGCAACATCAACAGCCCCGCCAGCGCGCCACCGCGTCGAAGCCCGGCGGTTAGGCTCGCCACCATCACGCCAAGTGCTGCCAGTCCCGGTGTGCCCGCCAATAATCCGAGTTCGACCGCAGCCAGCGTCTCGCCATCCAGCCGCAGCATGGCCGAAGCCGGGATGGCCGCGAGCATCAGCGGCGGGCCAAAGCCGATCCAGTGGGCGGTGATCTTGGCGGCGGCAATCATCTCCTCGCCCACACCGCGCACGGCATATTGATCGAGCACGCCCGCTTCCGCATCGGGGGCGATCAGCCTGTCGATGGGCAGGAGCGCTGCGAGCAAAGCCGCTACCCACAAAACGCCGCCACCGGTTTTGGCGAGCAAGGCGCCATCCGGCCCGACCGCGAACGGATAGAGCGTGGCAACCAGCAGGAAGAAGACGACGGGCAGGCCAATGCCGCCTGACCCAAGCGACAGGCGCAGGTCACGCCCAAGGATGGCGAGGAACGCGTTCATTCCGCCGCCTCCAATGCGAGGGCCTGAGCATCAGTCAGCCCGAGCGGCTGGTGCGACGCGACCACGACGATCCCGCCCTGCGCCCGGTGCGCGGCAATGGCGCGCCCCAGCAATGCCAGCGAGGCGGTATCCAGCCCATTGCCGGGTTCATCAAGCAACCAGATGTCGGCGCCACTCGCCAGCACGCGGGCGAGGTTGGCGCGTCGCCGCTGGCCGGTGGAGAGGAGCCGCACTGGGACGTCGCCAAGGCGCGCCATGTCCAGCGCATCCAGCGCGTCCGCGACGGCGCCCGGGCCGGTGCCGTCCATCCCCGCCCAATAGCCAAGCGCCTTGGCCAGCGGCAGGCGCGGATCAAGCGCGTGGCTTTCATCGGACAGCGCGAGACGCCCCTCATGCGTCACTTTGCCGGCATAAGCGGGCAGCAGCCCCGCGATCAGTCGCAACAGGCTCGATTTGCCGACGCCGTTGGGTCCGGTCAGCAACAGCGCTTCGCCGGGGCCGAGTGTCGCGTTCAATCCCTTGAACAGTACCCGCCCCCCGCGCACGCAGGCGAGATTGGAAAAGGTGAGGGAGGCCGTCATGCGACGATGTTTTCCAGCTTGTGCATCTGATCATCGCTTAGGCCAAAATGATGGCCGACTTCATGCACCAGCACATGCGCGACCAGATGTTCCAGCGTCTCCCCGCTTTCCGCCCATTCATCGAGGATGGGCCTGCGGAACAGGTGGATGGTTGTCGGCAGGTCGCCCGTCTGCGCTGTCTCGCCAACGGGCCTGCCCGAATAGAGGCCAGACAAATCAAATGGGTCTTCAATGCCGAGTTCGGCCAGTGTCGCTTCGTCGGCGAAATCATCCACGATCAGCGCGACATGGCCCAGATGACTGCGGAACAGCTCCGGCAGGCGCGACAAGGCATTGCGCGCCAAGGATTCAATGTCCGAACAGCTCGGCGCCAGTTGACCTTTCCCCGTCATCCCTGCGACATAGAGGTATAAATGAAAGAGGCAAAGCATGGTCGAACAACTCTCCCCCGAAGAACGCGCAACCGCATTGGACCGGCTTGGGGAATGGGACGTCGACGACGCCCGTGACGGCATCACCCGTCAGTTCATCTTCAAGGATTTTTCTGAAGCCTTCGCCTTCATGACGCGTGTCGCGCTGCTGGCCGAAGTGCAGGACCATCACCCCGAATGGTCAAACGTCTGGAACCGCGTGGACATCTTGCTGACCACGCATGATGCGGGGGGATTGTCCCAGCGGGATATCAAGATGGCGACGGCGATTGATGCGCTGCTCGATTGATTCCTTTTCGTCATCCTGAACTTGTTTCAGGATCCATGCCTCGAGAGTGGGCGCCCACTCGACGGTAGGCCTTGCCACTGCGTGAGAGGCATGGATGCTGAAACAAGTTCAGCATGACGAATGGGGGAAGATTGTCGTTTATTGGCGAGGTTTTCGCGGCCTCTCCGTGAGAACCGAAATCCGCCCTATTTGCCCTTGATCCACTGCGCACGGACGAACCATCCGAGCACACCAATTGCAATAGCAAGGCAGACGCCTGTGACGCCCCAAAAGGCCCAAGGCTCCTTGGCATAAGGGATACCTTCGACGTTCATGCCGAGCAGGCCGGTCACGAAGGTTAGCGGCAGGAAGATGAGCGCGACGATGGAGATGAGCAGCGCGCGGGTATCGATCACCTCGGCACGGCGGTCAGTCAGCTCTTCGTGGATGAGCGCGGCGCGCTCCCGAATCGCCTCCAGCTCTTCGGTCATGCGGGCGGCGCGGTCTGCAGCTTCGCGCAGATGCATCCGGTCATCCTCGTCCAGCCAGTCGAGGTCAGCGGCGGCGAGGCGTTCGAGGGCCTGTCGCTGTGGGGCGACGAAGCGGCGGTACGAGATTGCCTGACTGCGCACCTCGGTCACACGCCTGCGGGTTGCAAGGACGCTGGCTGAATCCACGGCGACTTCGCAATCGTCGATTGTATCACCCAGTTCCGCCACATCAGGGTCAAGCAGGTCGCTCGTCGCTTCGGCAAAGCGGGAGAGGAGGTCACCGGGATCGACGATTTCTCCGGCATGGAAGCGGTCAATGACGATGGCGAGGGCCTTGGGCGTGCGGAAGCTGACGGAAATGACGCGGCCACGGTCCGCCCAGAAACGGGTGGAGACGAGTGCATCAGGATCGTCATCAGGCGTCGTGCCAAGCCCGCGCAAATTGATCAGCGTGCCGCCGCCGATGAGCGTTGCGCGTGGCCGCGTTTCCTGAGCCAGCATCGCTTCGCGGGCGATATGCGGAATATCCTCCTGATCGCGGATCCAGTTGCGTGCGGTATCTTCCCGCCCGTCCAATTGGAGCCAGATGAGGCCGCCATTGCGGGGCAGGGCAATGGCCTCTGCAAAGGACATTTCGAAGGCGGCTCCCTCCCGGAAGACAAAGGCGCGGCTCATAGGCGGTCCAGGAAAAGCGTCATGCCTTCTGGTGCCTCGATAGGCGCCGCTTCGCACGCGACCCGTGCGGCGTCGGCGCGGGCGCGGTCGAGGATGGCAGGGGCAACGCGCGATGTGTGCAGGACCGTGTCGGCCTGCCCCAGCAGCCGGGCTTGGGCCAGCGTGAGATCATCCGGTGCGTCGGAGGTGAGGGTGATGTGGTGGAAGGCGGTGGCAACGGCCTGCGCCTTTCCGGCCAGCCAATCGTCGACGGCCGACGCCTCGGTTGCGGAGAGCGGGTCGAGCGGCCCACCGGGATCAAAAGCGGCGTCAATGGCGCGCCTTCGGTCGGCGGCTTCGGGCCAGCGCGCGCGCATTTTGCTTCGGGCGCTCCCCAGCGCGGCAGCGATGGCGCCAAGTCCAGCGGGGATGAGTTGTTCCAACCGCTGGCGCAGCGCTTTGGCCAGACCCGCCGACGCGCCACCGGTGCCGATGGCGATGAGGACGGGGTCCCGGTCAATGATCGCCGGCAGGGTAAAGTCACAGGCAGACGGACGGTCGACTGCGTTGACGAGCACACCGCGTGCCTTCAGCCGGGCGATGGCGGCTTCGGCTTCGGCATCATCTTCTATCGCGACAATGGCAAGACTGGCCTGGGTGTCCTCACCGACGATCTGCGCGCCGGCGCGGTCCAGCAGGCGGCGTTTGGCCGCGGCAGGCTCGCCATCTCCCAGCAGGATGACGGGGCGGCCGTTCAGGCGGACGAAGAGAGGAAGACTGTGCATGGCGCCTGCCTAGCACTGCGATCGGCGGGGGCCAATCGGTGTTACTTGAGGCGCTTCAATGTCCGGTCAAGATAGGTGAGGCGACCTGTTGGAGCCGGTCCGAACAGGGACTTGCGGATGTCTGCCATGCGCGAGGTCGGGCGGATGTCCTCTCCCGGATCTTCGCGCACGGCCATGCGCGGCTGCAGCGGCTGCTTGGGCAGTTCCATTGCCGTTTGCGGCAGCGCCATGGGCGGGCGACCATTGGGATAGATGAAGCCGAAGGTCGGCCACTCCGTCCCGCCCATATCGCCAATGGGGGAGAACCAGACGCGCACCCGGCTCCAGTCATTGTCCTCAGACACATCGATCACGCGGACGTTCTTTTCGACATAGCCGCGCCGGCCACCATAGGGTGACCAGTTGCTGTGGGTGACAAGGATATTGCGGTCATCAAGGATCTTGGTGACGGCGGCCACATGGCCCAGTTTCATCCCGCCATGCGGCATGAAATTGAGCACGGCGCCCTTTCGGGGATCGGTGCCTTTGCGGTACCGGCCCTCGGCCTGATCCCACCAGGTATGGGCGTCGCCGTAGATCTGGATGCCAGACATTGTCCGCGCAATGGGGACGCACTGCCAATAGGGATCATCATTGATCTCATCAGCAACTGGCAGGGCCGATGCAGGCACAGCAAGGCCGGCAAGCGCAACGCCGCCTAAGCCCAGCAAGAGTTTCCTGCGATCCAAAATACCGTTCTCCATGTCGGAAAGTTGACACTGGATAGTGAATAAACCGCTGAAATTGAATGGTTAACGGGGCCACAACCATAACCGCTCTGGCGTCAATCGCAGATGTTGTGGTCGAAAAGGCGTCAGAATCCCGTCAGGCACAGCATCTATCGTAACGGTTCGTCGCAAAAGGACGCGGCGGCTTTTGCTTGACGTATACGTCATGTTACGCGACCACGGTTCCTGTATGGAGAGCTCACAAACATTGCTGGCGTCCGAATTTGCGACGCTGCCCGCCCTTATCAAAGCCTTCGCTGCCGAGCGCCCTGATGCGCCTGCGGTTGCCGACCCCGATGGTCGGATCAGCTGGCGGGAACTGGATGCCTTTGTCGATCGGATCGCGGCCAAGTTACAGGCCGACGGTGTCGGCCCCGGGCAAGCGACGGCGATTGCGGGGCTCAATTCGGTCATGCAGGTCTGTGTCTTCCTTGCGACGTTGCGGGTCGGCGCGATTGCTGGCCTCATCACCAACACGGCCACCGGAGAGCAGATGGCGGCGATGATCGTCGATTCAGGCGCCAATCACCTGTTCCTTGATGAAAAGGCGGCAGAGTCGCTTGATGGGCAAAGCTTCGGCGCGCCGAAGCGCATTTCAATGGATGGGGGCGCTTGGGGGGAGCCATTGCTGGACTGGATGGCGCCTGAAGGTGCCGCGCCCCAGCCCATAGAGATCACGCCGAAGACGGGCTTCAACATCATCTACTCCAGCGGGACGACCGGCACACCCAAGGGGATCGTCCACAGCCACGCCATGCGGTGGCAGCACATCCAGCGCGGTGTGGCGGCTTATGGTCCAGCATCGGTGACGATCCTTTCAACGCCGCTTTATTCAAACACCACCATGGCCAGCTTCCTGCCGACGCTCGGATCGGGCGGTCAGGTCGTGTTGATGAAGAAGTTCGACACGCTCGGCTTCCTCCAGCTGGCGGAACGGGAACGGGCGACCAACACCATGCTGGTGCCCGTCCAGTATCGCCGCATCATGGCGCATCCCGATTTCGACAGCTTTGATCTGTCGAGCTTTGTGATGAAATACTGCACCAGCGCCCCCTTTGCGGCGGCGTTGAAGGCCGACATTTTGAAGCGTTGGCCCGGCGGGTTGGTTGAGATTTACGGGCTGACAGAAGGCGGGTGCACATTCCTTCTGGTCGCGCATGAATTCCCGGACAAGCTCCATACGGTCGGTCGGCCGGCGCCGGGGCAGATCGCCAAGGTGATTGACGAAGACGGCAATGAACTTCCGCCGGGCTCGGTCGGTGAAATCGTCGGGCGGTCCCCTGCGATGATGACGGGCTATAACAACCGTCCCGACGCGACCGAGGCGATGAAATGGTGGGATGCCGATGGCCACCTTTATTACCGGCACGGCGACATCGGCCGGATTGATGAAGACGGCTTCCTGACGCTGATGGACCGCGCCAAGGACATGATCATTTCGGGCGGGTTCAATATCTACCCGAGCGATCTCGAAGCGGTACTGCTGAAGGACCCCGGAGTTGTCGAGGCCGCCGTCATTGGCGCGCCGTCCGAGGAATGGGGCGAAACGCCGGTCGGCTTTGTCGTGCTGCGTGACGGCGTTGATCCGGATGCCGTGCTTGCCGCCGCAAATGCGCAGGTCGGTCGGACACAGCGGCTCAACCGCTTGGTCGTCGCGGAGGAACTGCCACGCAGTCCGATTGGCAAGGTGCTCAAGCGCGAATTGCGGGACCGGTTGACCGCTTAAAGGTTGATCGCCGCAATCACCGGCGCCAGCACATCGCACCATTTGGCCACGCCCTCCGGCGTTCCAATCAAATCCTGCCGCATCTCAATGCCGAGATAGGCCGTGCCCGTATCTTCGCCGTGCCGGTTCATCGTCGCATTGAGGAGCTTGCCGGAATAGGGCTCCTGATCGCCGACGCGGACGTCGGCGGCTTCCAGCAAGGGAATGGCAATCCGCGCGGCGCGGTCATCCTGATTGTAGAGGATGCCGATTTCCCAGGGGCGTTCTTCCTCGGGTTTGGTCGCCAGTTGCGGGGTAAAGCTGTGCAGTGAGATCAAGAGGCGCGGCCGCTGCGCTGCCATCTGTGCTTCGATCCGTGCATGATAAGGGCGCCAGTAACGGTCGATGCGGACCAATCGCGCGTCGTGATCAATCGCATTGCCCGGGATGGTGTGACCGTCACTCGCAATCGGGATGATGTGCGGGGCATCCTCCTCACGGTTCAGATCAACCACAAGGCGGGACACGTTGCCAAGGATACCGGGAAAGCCCAGCCGCGCACATAAAGCGCGTCCCAGTTCGGCAACACCGATATCGATGGCGATGTGTTCGGTCAGCAGTGCAGACGCAATGCCAAGGTCCACATCCTCCGGCACACGATTGGACGCGTGGTCGGCGATCAGAAGGAAGGGGCTGTCATTGGGGCCGGTGATATCCAGCCAAGCGGTGTCGTCCATCAATTCCTGTTGCCCGCAACGCGGCGCAATGTCACCATCCGCCAGCACTTAGAACAGGGTCATCGATGAAATTTTCCAGACGTCAGGCGCTCGTCGCCTCCGCACTCGTCCCGACGGCGCCTGTTTGGGCGAAGAAGCGCAAGTCCGCCATTCTTCCACCCGCGACCGTTCCGTTTGAGGAGGTGACTGAACGGCTGCTTGCGCTTTTGCCCGATACGGCCACCTATAATGGCACGCCGGGGTCTTTGGCTGGCGGCCCGCTCGCCCGGCGGATGGACGATTATTCACCCGCCGGGGAGGCAAAGATCCGCGCGGCCTATGCGGATGCCAAAAAGGCAGTCGCGTCGATGCGGCGCAGCGGCGATGATCGGACGGCCACGCAGCGTGCCGTCGTCGAAGCGACTCTGGAAAACGGCACGCGCTCCGCCGTTGTTCCCTATGGCAAGATCAACCCGTTCCACTTTGCAGGCCATGTGCCCTATGTCGTGACGCAGATTTACGGGCCACATATCGACGGCCTGAACATCATGATGGAGCAGCAGTCGCTCCAAACGCCCACTGCCGTTGATGCCTGGCTCGAAAAGCTCGATGGGTTCCCACAGGCTTATGGCGGCGTTGTCGAGAAGATCCGGGCGGATCGTGCCGCTGGCTGTGTGCCCCCGCGCATCCTCATGGAAAAGACGCTGCCGGTGCTTGATGCGTTCCAATCCGGCCCTGCCGCGGCGCATCCGCTCATCCGTGCGCTTGATGAGGGGATGGAGAAGGCAGGCCTCGCCAAACGGACGCGCCAGTTGGCCCTGCGCCGCGCGACGATCTCGCTCCAAAGGCGTGCCCGCCCGGCGATGGCACGTCTCCGCGCCGAGATTGCCGGCTTACTTCCGTCCGGTCGCACAGAGGCCGGTCTTTGGGCACAGCCACAGGGTGACGTGCTTTACGCGGCCAATGTCCGCGCGCTAGGCGACACGCAATTGCCGCCGGATGACATTCACGAGATCGGGATGGATGAGGTTGGCCGTATCACGACACAGATGAATGCGCTGTTGGCGGCGCGTGGCATGACCGAAGGCTCCATCGGTGCCCGCATGGCGGCGCTCGCGCGAGATCCGGCCAATCAATTTGCCAATAGCGATGCAGGGCGGGAGGAATTGCTGGCCTATGTGCGACAAAAGGTAGGCGATGCCGAAGCGCTCTACCCCAAATTGTTGCCAGAGGTGTTGATCCCAAAACAGGGGCTCGTTGTGAAGCGCGTGCCGGTGGCGACGCAGGATGGCGCGCCCGGCGGCTTTTATGATGGGCCATCGCTCGATGGGTCGCGCCCCGGAACCTATTGGATCAACCTGCGCGATATGGCCGCAGTCGCACGCTTTCGGTTGCCGACGCTCAGCTTTCACGAAGGCGTGCCGGGTCACCACACACAGGGCTCAGTCGCGACCGCCTTTGGAACGGCGCCGCTCCTCCTCCGCATCGCCAGCTTCAATGCCTATCAGGAAGGGTGGGCCCTCTATGCCGAACGGTTGATGGCCGAATTGGGCGCGTATGCGGATGATCCGCTTGGTGATCTTGGCCGTCTTCAGGATGAACTGTTCCGCGCTGTTCGCCTTGTTGTCGACACGGGCCTCCACCACAAACGCTGGACCCGGGAGCAGGCGATCCGCACGATGCAGGACATCACCGGCATCGCCGAGGTCCGCGTCATCGCGGAAGTGGAACGGTATATGGCCTGGCCGGGGCAGGCGTTGGGCTACAAATTGGGGCAATTGCGGCTGCTCGACATGCGGGAAAAGTTTCGCGCGCGCGGCGGGAAGAACGCCGATTTGCGAGAGTTTCACGGCACTGTGCTGGAGGCAGGTTCGATGCCGCTGGCGTTGGTCGAACAAAGGCTGGGTTTGGGCTAACTCAAGTTTTGGGTTGATATAATGTAACATCTCTTTTAATCGGACACCTCCAGTCCAGTTGGAGAGTGTGTTTTGTTCCGTCCATTCGCTTCGTATCTGGCCCTTTCCGTGGGCCTTGTTGCCGCTGTTCCGCTTTCTGCCCAGACCGTGCCAGAGGGGCGCCAACATGGCGACCATAGCGACGGGGACGACATCGTCATCACGGCGATCATCGGCCACAGCCAGCAGGATATTTTGTCGGGAACGTCCGTACTGACATCGACGGAGCTGGCGCGCGAAGTCCGCCCGACCATCGGGGAAACGCTGTCGCGTCAGGCCGGTGTTTCGGCGACTTCCTTTGGCCCCAACGCCTCGCGCCCAGTGTTGCGCGGTTTTCAGGGAGAACGCATCCGCGTTCTGGCGGACGGCATTGGCAGCTTTGACGTGTCCAACACCAGTGTCGATCACGCCGTCGTGATCAATCCCCTGACGGCCGACCGGATCGAAGTTTTGCGTGGTCCCGCATCTCTGCTGTTTGGTTCATCGGCGATTGGCGGCGTTGTGAATGTGATCGACAGCCGTATTCCCCGTAGCGTGCCGGATGAGGGCCTTCATGTGGACGGCACCGCAACCTATGGCTCGGCCGCCAATGAAAGGTCCGCCGGCGCGCGACTGGATGCAGCGCTTTCAGACAAATTTGTTGTCCATTTTGACGGCACTTACTCCAAGACCGGGGATCTGCATGTGGGCGGATATCTGCTTTCGCCCGCGCTGCGCGCGCAGGCCGAAGCGAGCCCCGATGCGGACATTCAAGAGCTTGCTGACTTGAAGGGCACGCTTCCCAATAGCGGATCGCGCATGTGGGAAGTTGCGGGTGGCGCGGCACTTGTAACGGGCAATGGCAATCTCGGTTTCTCCGTCAGCCGTATGGGTAATCTCTATGGCGTGCCAGTTCGTTTCTCCCTCGATCCAGCGGTTGAGGCGGAACAGGTCCGGATCGACATGCACCAGACGCGCGTTGATATGCGTGCCGAAATCAATCCTTCATCCGGCTTCCTGGAGGCGATCCGCTTCCGGGGCGGCTATGCCGATTACAAGCACCAGGAAATCGATGATACCGGCGCCGTGGCGACCACGTTCCTGCATGATGGATGGGAAGGCCGGATGGAACTCGTCCAGCGCGACCATGGCGGCTGGAAAGGCGCCATTGGAAGCCAGTTTGTGCTCCGCAAGCTCAACATCATCGGCGATGAAAAGTTCTTGCCAAAAAGCACGGCGAGCCAGTTTGGCCTCTTTACAGTCCAGTCGCTTGATCTGGGGCATTTGCGTGCTGAGGCAGGCGGGCGCATCGAACGCACCCATGCAACGGCGGCGGAAGATGCGACACTCGGCAATCCGAACTATGATCGCAATTTCACCGCTGTCTCAGGCTCGCTTGGCGCTGCCTATGAAGTCGCCAGCGGCTGGCGCCTCGGCCTGAATGCGTCCTATACCCAGCGCGCACCGTCTGCTGAGGAACTGTTCTCAAATGGGCCGCATGCGGGGACGCAGGCCTTTGAAGTCGGCAACCCGGACTTTCAAAAGGAAGTGTCCAAGGGTCTGGAAATGACGCTGCGAGGGAAGGGGTCGGGCTTTAACCTCTCCGCCTCTGTCTATCATAGCTGGTTCAACAACTTTATCTATGAACAGCCCGATGGCTCGATTGAGGATGGCCTGCCTGTATTCAACATCCTGCAGGACAAAGCCCGCTATTACGGCGCTGAGATTGAGGGGTCTGTCACCCTCGCGCAGATGGGTGATTTCGCGCTGAATTTTGATGCGGTTGGCGACTTTACCCATGCGACGATCCTGAGAGCGGGCGGAAATCAGGCTGCACCGCGCATTCCGGCCCTACGCCTTCTGGGGGGGCTGGAAGCAAAGTCAGAGAAGCTCGACATCCGCGCAGAGACGGAATGGGTCGACGGGCAGAACCGTGTGGCGCCGTTTGAAACCACGACCAAAGGCTATACTATGGTCAACACCAGCGTAGCTTTGCGCCCTTGGGGCCGTGACCGTGACGTGAGCTTGATGGTGTCGGCGAACAATATCTTCGACGTGAACGCCCGCCGCCATGCGAGCTTCCTGAAGGATTATGCGCCGCTTGCCGGGCGGGACGTTCGGGTGTCGCTCCGCTTCGGTTTCTGATTATAAAAGCGCGGTTGGCACCACCCACCAATCGGCATGACTGTGCGTGATCGTCGCTGCTGCGGCGTCGCGTGCGGCCGCGGTTTCAAACAGAGCAAAGCAGGTTGCGCCTGATCCGGACATTCGGCTCAGGCGCACGCCCGCTTGCTGGTCCAATTCTTCAAGCACCGTGCCGATTTCGGGCACAAGGCGGCCTGCCGGCGCTTGCAGGTCATTGCGGCCCTCCATCCAGCCTTCGGGGCGCAGGCTGCCGCGATCCACTCCATCCCATGCCTTGAACACAGGGCCCGTCGGGCAGGCCTTTAGCGGGTTGACGAGCAAAACCGGGAGACCTGTCAAACGGCTGCCGTCAAAGGGTACCAATCGCTCCCCCACGCCTGTCCCAAAGCAGCTTTGTGATAGAACGCAGGCCGGCACATCTGCCCCGATATTGGCGGCGACATCCATGGGGCGCACGGTGTCCAGCGCCCAGAGACGCGCGACCAATCGCAGAGCGGCCGCAGCGTCTGCCGAACCACCGCCAATGCCTGAGGCAATGGGAAGGCGCTTATCGAGGGTGAAGGCCGCCCCTGTTCTTATGCCTGCGGCGTCCGCCAATGCCTTTGCTGCCTTGAGCACCAGATTGTCCGGTCCCGTGTCGAGTTCCTGCGAAAAGGGACCGGTGATCGCTAGCGAGAAATCGTCCGCTGCGGCCACGCTCAATTCATCGCCAGCCTCGGTAAAGGCGAAGACCGTTTCGAGTTCATGATAGCCATCCGCCCGCCGCTGTCGGACATGGAGGGCGAGGTTAAGCTTGGCGTGCGCTGTTTCCGTCAGTTGCATGGCGCTTCAGCGCGCCATGTTCGTGTCGGTCAGGCCCGTGTCGATCTTGTTTTCAAGGCGCGCGACATCGCTGCCTTCGGCAAGCAACAGAGCGGCGCGCCAGGTGTAGCGGGCATCTACTCTGCGCCCCGCGCGCCAATAGGCGTCGCCAAGATGCTCGCCGATCGTTGGTTCGATTGGTTCGAGGTCAACGGCCATTTCGAGGGTGGAAACAGCCTTTTCATAGTCGCCCGAAAGGAAATAGGCCCACCCCAGCGAGTCTGTGATCGCGACGTCATCAGGGCGCATTGCGCTGGCCTTGGCGACAAGACGGAGCGCCTCTGGAATATTCTCACGCCGCTCCAGCATCGAATAGCCAAGGAAATTGAGCGCGGCCGGTTGATCGGGACCGAGTTCCAGCGCCTTGCGGAGCGCTGCGCGGCCGGCCTCCCAATCGCCCTGCTGGGCAAGGGCGCTTCCTTTAAGCATATAGAGGCCCCAGAGCGCCGGGGCGCCGGACTGATCCGGCGCGTCAATGGCGTGCTGATAGGCGGCGGCGGCTTCGCTGCGTCGGTTGAGCCGCCCAAGCAGATCACCAAGCCGCACATGGTCTGCCGCGCGGGTCGATCCGGTGGAGAGGGACGTGGCCAATGCGACCGCTTCATCGCCCCGGCCCAGTCGCTCCAACAAAGCGAGCCGGCTTTCATCGGCCAGCGCCATGAAGGTGCTTCCGGGACGGATGCTCTCGAGCGCAGCTAAGGCGTCCGTATCGAGGCCGTTCGCGGCGAGAGCCTGTGCCGTCGAAAGGGCGACATAGGGGCTTTGCGGGTCCAGAAATTGCGCATAGCGGGCAAGCGTCAGGGCGAAGGCCGCCGCTTTGTCGCGCACCAGATCCGACGCAAGGCTGGCATAGAAGAAGGCGACGCCCCGTGCCGGCGTGTCGACGGCCCCACCAATCGGTTTGCCTGCAGAGAGCTGTTCCCGGGCCAGCGCCATGGTCTGATCGCTGCCTTCCAGCATATCGAGTGCTGCTGCCTTTTGGCCTTTGCGCTGCAGCGTGGCGGCGGCGATGATGCGGGCCAGCCTCGGTCGCCCATCTTCGGCAACGATTGATTTGACGAGGGCGATACCTGCATCGGGATTGCTCCCCGACAATTCGGCCATTGCCCGCTGTTGGTTGACGAAGCCGATGCCCAACCCTGATTTCCGTGCGGCATCAAATTCCCGCAGAGATCCGGGCTGGCGTGCAGCTAGGCCGATCCAACCCCGCAGGATTGGCACAAGAAACGCCAAATTGCCGTCGGCTTCCAGCTGGTCTGCCTGCGCGCGTGCGCCTGTAACATCGCCTGCCTGAAGACGGTCCCCCAGCAGCAGCAAGGGCAGATCAGCCGGCAGTTCGCCTGCCGCTTCCAATTTGCGGGCGGCTTCCAGCGCCAGCTTGCGATCCCCATTCTCGATGGCTTGCCGTAGCGCGCGGTTCGCAATCACGGCGTTGCCCGGCTCTTCGAGCAACGCCGCCGAATAGGATTGCAGGGCCACATCCCCCGCGCCCGACGCATCCGCCAGCCGCGCTTGCATATAGAGGTCTAACGCCGACCGCTCGGACGGACGCGACAGGGCAGGCGCGCAGGCGAGCAGCGCGAGCGCGACGGCGCTACATGTTCGGGTAATTGGGGCCACCGCCACCCTCCGGCGTGACCCAGTTGATGTTCTGGGTCGCGTCCTTGATGTCGCAGGTTTTGCAATGGACACAATTTTGGGCGTTGATCTGCAGCCGTGGAGTGCCTTCTTCCTTGCCGACGATTTCATAGACACCGGCAGGGCAATAACGCTGCGCGGGTTCGTCATAGAGCGGCAGGTTGATCTTCACCGGAACGTCCGGATCCTTCAACTGCAGATGGCAGGGCTGATCTTCCTCATGATTGGTGTTCGACAGGAACACCGAAGACAGCCGGTCAAAGCTGATCACACCATCAGGCTTGGGATAATCGATCTTGGGATAGAGGTCCGCACGGCCCGTCATTTCATTGTCCGCGTGGTGCTTCATCGTGATCGGCAGGCCAATCTTCAGCGTGCGCATCCACATGTCGATGCCCGCAAGGACGGTGCCATAGTCATTGCCATATTTGGCAACCGCAGGCTGCGCGTTCTTCACCAGCTTCAGCTCAGTTGCGATCCAGCTCTCGTTGAGGTTGGCCTGATAGTCGGCGATCTCATCAAATTCGCGACCGGCAGCGATGGCGGCCACGATGCTTTCAGCGGCAAGCATGCCCGACTTCATCGCGGTATGGCTGCCCTTGATGCGCGGCACGTTCACGAATCCGGCAGAACAGCCGATCAGTGCGCCGCCCGGGAAGGCAAGCTTCGGCACAGACTGCCAGCCGCCTTCGTTGATCGCGCGGGCGCCATAAGAGATGCGCTTGCCGCCTTCGAGGATCTTGCGGATTTCCGGATGCTGCTTCCAGCGCTGGAACTCCTCAAACGGGAAGACGTGCGGGTTTTTGTAATCAAGCGCGACCACGAAGCCCAAGGCGACCTGATTGTTGGCCTGATGATAGAGGAAGCCGCCACCCCAGCTGTCGGTTTCCGTCAGCGGCCAGCCCTGCGTGTGGATGACGCGGCCGGGTTCATGCTTGTCGGGGTCGATATCCCAGAGTTCCTTCATGCCAAGGCCGTAAACCTGCGGCTGGCAATCTGCTTCGAGGTCGAACTTCGCCTTCAGCTGCTTGGTCAGATGGCCGCGCGCGCCTTCGGCAAAGAGGGTGTACTTCGCATGGAGTTCCATGCCCGGCTGATAGTCAGGCTTGTGGCTGCCATCGCGGGCCACACCCATGTCACCGGTGGCGACGCCTTTGACCGAGCCGTCGTCATTGTAGAGGATTTCTGCAGCCGGAAAGCCGGGGAAGATTTCCACGCCCAGATTTTCCGCCTGGCCTGCGAGCCAGCGGCACAGATTGCCAAGCGAACCTGTATAGGTGCCTTTATTGTGCATCCAGCCGGGGGTGAAAATGTGCGGGATCGCCATGTGGCCGCCGGCGGAGAGAACCCAGTGGTGGTTTTCCGTGATCGGCACATCGGCCATGGTGCAGCCCTGTTCTTTCCAGTCGGGGAGCAGCTCATCCATGGCCCGCGGGTCGAACACCGCGCCAGAAAGGATGTGCGCTCCGACTTCCGATCCCTTTTCAAGGATGCAGACCGACAGATCGGCGTTCAGCTGTTTGAGCCGGATGGCTGCTGACAGGCCGGCAGGCCCGCCCCCAACAATCACAACATCATACGGCATCGATTCCCGTTCGCTCATGGCGCATTCGTCTCCCGTTCGGCCGGCCTTTCGAGTTGTCGCGGCCCAGTTTCAGTCTGGCAGATAGCGAAGCGATTGCGGTTGACCAACAGGAATTATGCGGGTTGAAGGCCGGTTGTGAATGAAGTGCAAACCGCCGTCGATCCGCGCCTTGTCGCTGCTGCGTTGCAGTGGTGGGAGGATATGGGTGTCGACACGCTGGTGGAAGACGCGCCGCAGCCTTGGTTGGGCCGCGTCGCCGTAGCGTCGCCCCCCAGTGGAGCCGCGCCGATGGCCGCGCGTGCGAAGCAAGTTGAGGCGCCTGCACCCGCCACGCTTCCAGCGACACTCGATGCCTTTGTTGAGTGGCTGGCGACCGATGCCAGCGTGCCGGAAGCAGGCCCGCCGCACCTCCGGCTGCGGCCCTTTGGCACGCCGGGGGCTGCGATAACCATCATCACTGACATGCCAGAGGTGGGCGACGCCGAATCAGGCGCGCTCTTTTCCGGTGAGGTGGGGCGGTTGTTTGACCGGATGCTCACCGCCATCGGGTTGGACCGGGACAAGGTCTATTGCTTCGCGTTGACGCCGGGACGCCCGCCGTCGGGCCAGACGGCGAAGGACGCGCTGCCGCGTCTTGGAGAAATTGCCAAGCATCATCTGGGGCTTGTGAACCCTCAGGCTGTCTGGCTGCTTGGTCAGTCGACCAGCCGTGCATTGCTTGGGCTGGATGCGACCAACACCAACAAAACAGGCCAGAAAATTAACCACATCCGGTCTATGGTCCCTGCGATCGCCAGTTCCGCGCCGCGTCTTTTGTTGCAAAATCCGCAACGTAAGGCCGCCGTCTGGCAGGATATGCAGATGCTTGTCGGGGGACAATTGGCGTGAAGTTGTTTTCGGGTATTGCTTTGGTTCTGGCGGGTCTCATGTCCGTCCCCGCGTCAGCACAATCCACGTTCGCGACGTCTGCCTCCACTCTGACCCCCAATTTCGCGGCACAGCTCGGGCCGAATGCACGGGCGCGCTACAAGGATGTCTTCACCTCAATCCGCAGCGGCCAGTGGGATGTCGCACAGGCTGGTCTGGAGTCGATGCCGGAAGGGCCGCTCCACGCCATAGCATGGGCGGAACTTTATCTCGCCAAGGGATCGCCCAAGGTTGAGCCCGAAAAGATCGCAGCACTGCTCGAAAAGGCGCCGCAGTTGCCGCAGGCCGCACAGCTGGCGCGGCTCGCGAAATCGCGCGGGATGGATGTTGGGTTCAACCTGCCCGCAACCCAAGAGCTGGTCTGGCTGGGCAGCGCCCCGCGTCGTTCGCGGATGGCCGCCTCTCAGGATGGTGTCGCCAATGCGCTGAACGCCCGCATCCAGCCGCTCATCAAAGACAATATGCCGTTTGAGGCGGAAGCCATTGTGATGGAGAGCGAAGCCTCTCTGTCGCCTGAGGGCCGGTCGGAACTGATGCAGAAGGTCGCCTGGTCTTACTTCATTACAGGCGATGACATTTCCGCCCGCCGCATCGCGGCACTGGGGCAGGAAGGCTCTGGCAATTGGGCCGCCATGTCCGATTGGACGATGGGCCTCGCGGCCTGGCGCAGCCGGGATTATGCCGCCGCCACAGACGCTTTTGAAGCCGCTGCATCGCGTTTCCAGAATGACGATATGGACGCCGCCGCCCATTTCTGGGCCGCCCGCGCCGCCATGGCATCGGGCCAGCCGCAAAAGGTGGACGCGCATCTGAAGGCGGCCGCGCGCAACGGCGAAACATTTTACGGTCTGCTCTCGGCAGAACGGCTGGGCATCGCCAAGACTGTCCAGAAAGTGCCGGACGACATTGCCGATGTCGAAAAGCTGCCCAATGTCCGCGCCGCGCTTGCGCTTGCTGAAATCAACGAGATGACGCTCGCGGATGAGATGATCCGCCATCAGGCCCGCATTGGTGATCCCCGTCGCCACGCCGCCTTGGCCACGCTCGCCGGACGGATGGACCTGCCCGGAACGCAGCTTTGGCTGGCGCACAATGGCCCGTCTGGCGCCCGCGCCCCGGCTTCCGCCCGCTACCCCATGCCCCGCACTTGGACGCCCGAAGGCGGTTGGCGGGTGGATAAGGCGCTGGTCTATGCCCACGCCCTTCAGGAATCGAACTTCCGCACCTCTGTCGTCAGCCCGGCGGGCGCGCGCGGCCTGATGCAGGTCATGCCCGGTACCGCCGCCATGATGGCCCGCGCCAAGGGGCGGGACAGCGTCGGCTCCCTCAATGATCCGGCCACCAACATGGAATATGGGCAGAGCTTTATTGAACGGTTGCGCGATATGCAGGTGACTGGCGGGATGCTCCCCAAGGTCATCGCCGCGTATAATGCCGGCCCGTTGCCCATCGGCACCTGGAATGAGCGCAGCCGCGATAACACCGATCCGCTGCTGTACATTGAGTCCATTCCCTATTGGGAAACGCGGGCTTATGTGACGATCATCATGCGGAACTACTGGATGTATCAGATGCAGTCGGGCGACCAGACGACCAGCCTTGCGGCCCTGTCGCAGGGGATGTGGCCCCGCTTTCCGGGCCTTCCCGGGCCCACCGCCGTCCGCATGGACCGGGTGAGCGGAGTGGCCAGTGCCGATTGACGAGACCGCGGAATTCAAGCCCATCCGCATTGCCGTCCTCACCGTATCCGACAGCCGGACGCGCGAAACCGACAAATCCGGCGGCTATCTGTGTGAGGCGTTGCAAGAGCTTGGCCATACGCTTGCCGACTATGCGCTCGTCCCCGATGATCAGGGCGCCATCCTTGGCCGCCTCCACCAATGGGTGGACGATCAGTCGATCAACTGCATCCTCATCACCGGCGGCACCGGCGTAACCGGCCGGGATGTGACGCCAGAGGCACTCGCCGTTCTGGGCGGCAAGGAAATCCCGGGCTTTGGGGAGCTGTTCCGCTGGATCAGCTACCGCACCATCGGCACTTCCACCATCCAGTCGCGCGCCATCGCCTATATCGTGCGCTCGACCTATATCTTCGCCATGCCCGGCTCCACCGGCGCCTGCGCCGACGCGTGGGAACACATCCTCGTCCACCAGCTCGACAGCCGGTTTAAACCCTGCAACTTCGTGGACCTGATCGGAAGATTGCGGGAGTCCTGAGGGTTGTCCCCTCCACCATGCTGCGCATGGTCCCCCTCCCCCGGTGGGGGAGGATCTAAGCGCTAAATCCTCCCCCACCGGGGGAGGGGAACCGCGAAGCGGTGGAGGGGGCACCGCACCAATCCCCCAACCCCGCGTCATCCTGCCCACCACCTCGTCATCCTGAACTTGTTTCAGGATAACAGCGTGGAGCATCTGAACCGCCCAATATGAGCCACCAGCCGGTTATGCTGAAACAAGTTCAGCATGACGAAAAGGGGGAGGGGCGGCACCAACCCCCAACCCCGTTCGTGTCGAGCGACGTCGAGACACCGTCCTTCTTCCGGGTAAGGCAATCCAAAGGAAGGACAGGGCTTCGACAAGCTCAGCCCAAACGGAGAGGCCCCACCCGAGTCGCCCCCAACACCCCGCTGCCAGGCCCGAAAAGTAGGAAAATCCCCCGCGCGCTCTTTGCCCTGTGAAAGGTGCGGAAGTGGAGGAAGTTGAGGCCCTCACGCCGCAGAAATCCATTCCGCGCTGATGGAAAGGGGCAACTTTCCCGCGCCCGCGCTTTCCAACTTCAGACGTGCAAAATGAGGGGGCGGGAGCGGCCATGATCCCACCTTTTCTGCGGGAGAGTGAGCAGTGTGGCATATTCTGGGGGCTGTAGGACAGGGGAAAGTGGCACCTATACAGACCTAAGCAGGCTATGGATCCGAGGCTGCGTGAAACTGCCAATAAACTCGGTAGTATTTGTGGACTTCGAGCCAATTATGGGAAACAGTTAGCTTGTCTGAAATTCATGGCGACTGAATTGAATATATGTTGAGAGTATTTCGGCACTACTTCTTTGTGATTGCAGGATTATTTTTAATTGGTGCAGGCTCACCGAGCAGTGGAAGCGCTGATCAGCAAGAAGCTCCCAGTCAAAAGGCAGAGCTAGTTGTCGGCGAAGTGGTCGAACCGATAATTCAAGCAACAGAGATTTCGAGCTTGAATAAGCCATGTCAGCAGGGTGTAGATGAACGTCGTTCCGATCTCTGCGCGCAATGGAAGGCAGCAGATGCTGCCGAGCGCTCCGCCAATGCCACTTGGACAGGAACAATTGTAGGCAGTCTAACACTAGTCGCTGCGGTTGCCGCTGCAGTCTTTGCGGGAATTGCGGCATCGCACAATAGAGACGCTAACATCATTACGCGTCAGGTTGGGCAGGCTCAAGCACGGGCCTATCTGTCAGTCAAATCTGCACGCCTGAACATTTTGGATGGACTTCCATATTGGGAACTAGCCGTCGAGAACAGCGGGCAATCCCCTGCTGCTGTTGCTAATGTGACCACTATTCCAGAAATTTCCTATTTGGATTTCAACAAAAATCCAAAGATGCCTCAATTAACACAGATGGATTTCAGTGAATCCGAATCTAAGGTCGGAGCGGTCGCTCCTGGGGAGCTTCGGCAAGACATTCGAGTTCCCTTCCTCCCAAAGGTCAATGGGAATATGCCGTATGATCAAACTGGAAATATAATTCTTGCCCCTATCACCAATTGCACCGTGAAGGCGACCTTCTTTCTTACTTGGATCGATGTGTTCGGCGTGGAATGTGACTGTAGCGGCTCTCTTTTAGTTCGAACTATTCGGCGAACTAGCACTCCCGTTAACGGCATCAAAGCGGTCGCCGATGCCGACATTCGCACTAGCGTTTATGACACGGCAGCTTGGTTGAGTAAGTCGGCCAAGAAGAACAACCCGGTCTAGTCCAATCCTTATACGAAACTGACGAAGAAACTCGTTTCCTACTGCTAATTCCACCTGTGATGCAGACGACGCTCTGCTCATCTAGATTTTCGTTTTCGTTCCCTCTATGTTCCCTACATGTCAACCCTCAAAGGCCGAGGCGCGCAGGTCAATGACACCAGCACGCGCTTTCAGCTGCCGCAGCGGCAGGCGGATGGGGATTGGCTGGATGTTCGGCCGCTGATCGACGGGGCAGGGGCGCCGCCTGCCACCACCGTGTCGGTCGTCCATCCGCGCACCATCCTCTCCCGCAACACATCGCCGGACATTCCGTTCGACCAGTCGGTCAACGCCTATCAGGGGTGTGAGCATGGCTGCATCTATTGCTATGCGCGGCCCAGCCATGCCTTTCATGATCTGTCGCCGGGGCTCGACTTTGAAAGCCGGTTGTTTGCAAAGCCGGATGCGCCCGCGCTCCTGCGGGCGGCGCTTGCCAAGCGCGGCCATGTGCCGACGCCCATTGCGATGGGGACGAATACGGACCCCTATCAACCGATTGAGCGGGAGTGGAAGATCACGCGCGGCTGCATCGCGGTGCTGGCGGACTGCGGCCATCCGCTGACCATCACCACCAAGTCAGACCGGGTGGTGCGTGATCTTGATCTGCTGGCGCCGATGGCCGCGCGCGGGCTGGTCGCGGTCGCTTTGTCCGTCACCACCTTGTGTGCGGACACGCACCGCCGGCTGGAACCGCGCGCGCCAGGCCCTGCGCGGCGGCTGGCGGCGATCCGCGCTTTGGCCGCGGCGGGCGTGCCGGTGCATGTCAGCGTCTCCCCCATCATCCCCGCCATCACCGATCATGAGCTGGAGGCGATCCTCGACGCCGCGTGGGAGGCGGGCGCCCGGACGGCGAGCTACATCCCCGTGCGCCTGCCGCATGAAGTGGCGCCCCTGTTCCGCGATTGGCTGGCGGTGCATTACCCCGATCGCGCCGCTAAGGTGATGGCGCAGGTGGCGGCCCTGCGCGGCGGGCGGGACAATGACCCCGCCTTCGGGACGCGAATGCGCGGGACGGGCGTGTGGGCGCAGCTGATCCGCACGCGGTTCAAGATCGCGTGCAAGCGGCTGGGGCTGAATGCGGTGCGGGTGGAATTGCGGCAGGACTTGTTTGAGGCCCCGTTGGGGGAAGGGCAGGGGGCGCAGTTGCGGTTGATTTGAGAGGACGGGTTCGCGCAGAGACGCAGAGGGCGCGGAGGTGTCGCGCCATTCCCCCAACCCTTCGTCATCCTGAACTTGTTTCAGGATCCATTGGCACCAAACTGCCCGGACCGAGCACCATGCTTTCGGCGCAGGTGTTCATGGATGCTGAAACAAGTTCAGCATGACGAGGAAGGGGCGCGGCGGAATTAAAAGTCCGTTTGCCCTGAGCTTGTCGAAGGGCCGTCCTTTCTGTTCACCCAAAACAAGAAGGACAGGGCTTCGACAAGCTCAGCCCAAACGGTTTCTCTTATCCACTGCGTCTCTGCGCGAAACAGACTAAGCCCCCGCCAGCGCCTTCAGCTTATAGTCCTTATACGCCTTGCGCAGTTCCGCCTTCTGGATCTTGCCTGTGCCCGTATGCGGCAGGCTGTCAACGAACAGCACCTCATCGGGCAGCCACCATTTGGCGACGACACCTGCGAGATAGGTGGTGACGTCCGCCTCGCTCAGCGCGGCGCCCTCCTTCTTCACGACGAGGAGGATGGGGCGTTCGTCCCACTTCGGGTGATAAACGCCAATCGCGGCGGCTTCCGCCACGCCGGGGCAGCCGACGGCGGCATTTTCCAGTTCAACCGAGCTGATCCATTCACCGCCCGATTTGATGACGTCCTTCGCGCGGTCCGTAATCTGCATCGTGCCATCGGCGTGGATGACGGAGACGTCGCCGGTGTCGAACCACTGGTCCTTGTCCACCGCGTCGGCCTCTGACTTGAAGTAGCGTTTGACGACCCATGGCCCACGGATCTGCAACCGGCCGGAACTGGTGCCATCGCGCGGCAGGACATTGTCTTCATCATCAACGATCCGCAGCTCCACGCCAAAGGGCACGCGGCCCTGCTTCGTCACGATGTCGATCTGCGCGTCGAGGTCCATGTCCTCCCACCCCGGAACAGGGCTGCCCATGGTGCCAATGGGCGATGTTTCCGTCATCCCCCAGGCGTGGGCGACGCGGATGCCCTGCTTCATCAGCCGCTCGATCATCGCGCGCGGTGCCGCCGACCCGCCGATGGTGACAAGCTTCAGCTTCCCGAGCCCGGCCTCGCCGCCCGCCTTTGCCGTGGCATCGAGATGCTGGAACATGGCGAGCCACACCGTGGGCACACCTGCGCTATGCGTCACGCCTTCGGCCAGCATCAGGCCATGCAGCGTCGGCGCGTCATTGGTCGTGGAGAACACGAACTTCACGCCGGCCGCTGCACCTGCAAAGGGCAGGCCCCAGCTTGCCGCGTGGAACATCGGCACGATGGGCAGCAGCACCGACGTCGTATCGAGGTTGAACACAGAAGGCGCAATCTCGGCCATCGCATGCAGCATGGTGGAGCGGTGCTGGTAGAGCACGCCCTTCGGGTTGCCCGTCGTGCCGCTGGTGTAGCAGAGCATGCACGGATCGCGCTCATCGCCCCAAACCCAGTCAAACGCGCCGTCCTGTGCGGATATCAGCGCGCCATAGCTGTCGTCGCTGTCGAACACGATAAAGTGTTCAACGGTCTTCAGATGCGGCTTCAACCGGTCAATCACGGGCTGGAACTGCGCGTCATACATCAACACCCGGTCTTCAGCGTGGTTCATGATGTAGATGAGGTCTTCGTCAAACAGCCGGACGTTGACGGTGTGGATCACGCCGCCGCACCCGATCGCGCCATACCAGGCGGCGAGGTGGCGGTGGTGGTTCATCGCGAAGGTCGCGACGCGGTCACCGGGCTTCAGGCCCCATTTGACGAAGGCCTGCGACAGCTTGCGCGCTTCCGTCGCGACGCCGGCCCAGTTGGTGCGTTCGATCCGGCCATCGGCCCAGCGCGTCAGAATTTCCCGCGGCCCATGCTCCCGCGCCGCATAATCGATCAGATGGGTCACCCGAAGGTCCCAATCCTGCATACATCCCAGCATCATCTTCCCCGTAGCTCTTGCTTTTGTTGGGATAGAAATGGCGTGGTGAGGGCAGGGATGCAAGAGGGGATGGGAAGGAGATTGCTCAACCCATCATCGTCATCCTGAACTTGTTTCAGGATCCATGCCACGCGCGCATCCATACCCTCGTCGGGCGGCACCTTGCTCCGTATTCACGGCATGGATGCTGAAACAAGTTCAGCATGACGGGCGTTCGGGTGGCGAAGCGCATGTGATTCGCCCCGCCGACACATCTCGTCGCAGGGCGCCGCATGTTGCGGTGCGGCAAAGCGAGCCCCGCCTGCGATGAGTTGCAGGCGGCCAACGCTTCGTCCCGGACCCTTATCAACTCACCGATCCGCGCTTGGCTGTGATGGCGGTCACAGGCAGGGAGGATGCACAAGACAATTGGGTCTCAGGGGTTTCTAGGTTTTGCGAAAAGTTCGTTTGATTTCAGCTGCTTTCTTATCGCTTGCAGCCTTGGTCACGCCGACACTCGCGTCCGCCCGTCCCCTGCAGTGCGTGCCTTTCGCCCGTGAAGTTTCCGGCGTTGAACTGCGCGGCAATGCTTACACTTGGTGGAACCAAGCCGAAGGCCGTTACAGCCGCGGTCACGAACCCCGCGTTGGCGCTGTCATGGCGATGCCGAGCTTCGGTGCGATGCGCAACGGCCATGTCGCGACAGTCGCCAAGGTTCTCAATGACCGCGAAGTCCTTCTGGACCACGCCAACTGGTCGCGCCCCGGCATGATCGAACGTGGCGTCCGCGCCATCGACGTTTCGGAAAAAGGCGATTGGAGCAAGGTCCGTGTCTGGCATGCGGGCAGCCGCGATATGGGCCAGACCAGCTATCCGGTCTCCGGCTTCATCTACAATGACGGTACCGTCCACTTCGCCGCTGCGCCGAAGATGGACCATGGCTTCAAGCTGTCGGACGATGTGATCCAGCTCGCTTCGCTGGAACGTTAAGTCTCAGGGCGCGATCGTCCGCGCCTCTTCCACCCGCAAGATTGGCACGCCATCCCGGATAGGGAAGGCAATCCCCGCTGCATCCGACACAAGTTCCTGCCGCGCGTCATCATAGCGGAGCTTTGATCGGGTGAGCGGGCAAACGAGAATATCGAGCAAGCCTTCTACGCCCGCTGCGTGCGCGGTCATTGCAGTGTCACCTGTCCATCGCCATCATGCCGGCCGAAGAACTGCATCAGCTGCATTGTCAGCTCGGCACGGTCGCTCAAGGAGTTGGCCTCCAGCAGTGCCTGCTTGGCCGCGATATCAAACGGTGCGACCTGCGCGATGCCATTGACGATGGCTTCATCATCGAGGCGACCGACGGCGTTCCAGTCCACTGCATAGCCCTGTGCATCGGCAAAGCGCTTTGCTTCGCGTTCCAGGCTTGCGCGTTCCATCAGGCCCAAGGTCTGGTGCACGTCATCCTCTGCGATCAGGTCTGCCTCAACCTGTCGGAAGGCTGTATCCACCGACAATTCCCGACGGATGCGGAAGCGGGACAGCCCTTCAAGGATGATGTTGTAGCGGCCATCGTCCAGCGCTTCGACATGGCCGATCTTACCGACGCAGCCGACATCAAACAGGCTGGGCGGATCCCCGGCATCGCGCGGCTGGACCATGCCGATGCGTTGATCGCGCGACAGGGCATCGCGGACCAGCGCCCGATAGCGCGGCTCAAAAATGTGCAGCGGTAATTGCATGTGCGGAAACAGCACGGCCCCCGCAATCGGGAAGACCGACAGGCGTGTGATGGTTTTCGTGCTCATCCGAACAACGCCGCGGAAAGCTTACGCCGTGTGGCGGAGACCCAGGGGTCTTCCAAGCCAATGGCTTCAAACAGTTTGAGCAACTGCGTGCGGGCTGCCCCGTCATTCCATTCTTTATCCGTGCGGATGATATGGAGCAGCGCGTCGGCGGCACCATCGCGGTCGCCAGAGGCCATCAGCCCTCCGGCCAGCTCAAAGCGGGCGGCGTGGTTGTCGGGCTGCGCGGCGACTTCGGCCTTGAGCCCTGCCAGATCATCCACCGGCCGCGCCTCCTGCGCGATGGCAAGGGCAGACAAAGCGCGGCTGACAGCAACATGCTTCTTTTGATCATCGGTGAGCGATGCGGCGAGGGCAGCGGCGTCGTCCATATGGTGACCGGCCACCAAGGCGCGGATCAGGCCGGAAAGCACCTCTTCATTGTCAGGCGCCATTTCCAATATCTGTTGGAACAGGCCTGCGGCCCGGTCAGCATCGCCCGCAGCCAGAACCTCTTCGCCCATCGCGATCAGTGGCTCAATTTCCTGCTCCAGCGCTTGGGCCTCACCCTGCACAGGCAATTGGCCCAGCAACTGGTCCAGCGCGCGGGTCAGCTGGCTTTCGGTGCGGAACTGCGTCAGGTCTGCCACCAACTGCCCCTGAAACACAGCATAGACGGTGGGGATGGACTGGACGCGGAACTGCGACGCGATCAGCTTTTGCTCATCGACATTCACCTTGGCGAGCAGAACGCCCTTATTGGCATAGTCCGCCGCGATCTTCTCGAGCACCGGCGTCAGCTGCTTGCACGGCCCACACCATTCCGCCCAGAAATCGAGGATGACGAGCGACGTCATCGACGGTTCAATGACGTCTTTCTTAAAGGCCTCGACGGCCTGCTTGTCCTGTTCGCTCATCCCCAGCGTGGCCAACTTACTGCTCCTGAATTGTCTTACCGCCCTATGTGGGAAGAAACCGAAAAGAGACAACCCAAAAATGCGCGCAAACAGGCTTGCATAACCCAAGGTGCGCTGTTAACAGCCCCCCTCCCGCGCAGGACGCCATGTCCCGCGCCAACGCCAGAGCGGGCGTAGCTCAGGGGTAGAGCACAACCTTGCCAAGGTTGGGGTCGAGGGTTCGAATCCCTTCGCCCGCTCCAGTTTTTCCACAAAAATCAACGATTTAGAAAATCACTTCCTAGCGGGAGGTGCCGATTTCGCCGTGTTCGGATTTTTCGAAGGGCTGTTTTCGCTAGATTCTCCAGCTACCGACAAGGCGGCTGATCGCTTCACATCACATCGGGAAGCGGCTTTCCTTCGACAATTCTGGGTTCTGCCTCGATCAGGACGAACACGATGCGGCAGATTTCGGTCGCAGAGGGGTTTCGCCATAGGTGGATCGTGCCGCGCTGGACGATGATGTCGCCCGCGCGTGCGGTGGTGACTGCGCCGTCGTCGAGTTCCAGTTCGACCGCGCCCGACAGGACGATGCCATAATCGATGCTGCTGGAGCGATGCATGGGTGACGTGCCACCCGGCACCATGTCGACGATGCGGATCACCGATCCCTGATGCAGGGTCAGCCCCGCGTCGCGCTCCCGGCCATCGGTATCGTCATTATTGTCGGCCGGTACGCTGGCGGTCGTCCAGATGAGGCTGAACGCGGCATCGCCTGAGGGGATGGGATTGACCGGCAGCAGGTTATCGCTGCGGAACACGGCCTTACCTGCATCATCATGGCCGGTGACAATGCGGCGAACGGGCGGAGATGCGGGTCGGGTCATCCCTTGATCACTTGTTGGTCGATCGCGCCGAACAGCAGGCTACCATCGGCTTGGCGCGCCTCCATCCGCACGGTATCGCCAAAGCGCATATAGTCGGTGCGTGCGGTGCCTTCATCGAGCATCTCGATGCCGCGCCGCTCCGCGATGCAGGATGATCCGATCTCTCGGAAATTGCTGTTGGAGACGGTGCCCGAACCGATGATGGTGCCGGCGCACAGCGAGCGGGTGCTGGCGGCATGGGCCACAAGATCATGGAAACCGAACTCCATTACCCCGCCAACGGCCTCCCCAAAGAGTGCGCCGTTCCAGTCTACCCTGAGCGGCAGGTGGATGCGCCCATCGCGCCAGGCGTCGCCCAGCGCATCGGGCGTCACTGCAAATGGCGCGACCGAACACGCGGGCTTGGCCTGCACCCAGCCGAAGCCGGTCTTCATCTCGACAGGCGCAAGCGCCCGCAGCGACCAATCGTTGATCTGCACCAGCAGCTTGATGTGCGCCAAGGCCTCCGCGGGGGTCACCCCCATCGGTACATGATCGGTAATGACGCCGAACTCACCCTCGAAATCGATGCCATCCTCCTCGCGCGGCACAGGCACATCGGCGGTGGCGGAGAGGAACTGGTGCGAGAGCCCCTGATACATTAGCGGGCGGCCCGGCGGGGGCGGTTCGGTGCCGAAAAGGGTTTCCATCAGCTCGCCATGGCTGCGGAAGGCCGAGCCATCGAGCCATTGCCAGGCGCGGGGCAATGGAGCTGCAAAGTTCAGGCCTTGCGCCGCTTGGCCCTCACCCGCTGCCAGCCGTTCGGACAGTGCCCGCAAGGCTGGTTCGGCAGTGGCCCAATTGTCCAGCGCCGCCTGCAGGGTGGCGGCCACTGGCGCTGCACCAAGATAGCGGCTGCCATCGGCGCTGACGACAACCAGTATGCCATCAGCGGTGCCATTGTCATGGGTTGCGAGTTTCATGTGGGTCCTTTCAAACGGTCAAAGGTCGGCCAGCGCATGGGTGACCAGCGCTGCAAGGGTGCCATCGTGATGCAGGCCAAGTGCATCGGCGCGCGGCGTGGAAAGCGGTGGCTGGCTGCCGAAGGCGGCCTCGATGGCGGGATCGGGTGCATGGCTGACCAGCGCCGGGTCGCTGCCGGTTTGGCGGGCGATTTCATTGACCATATCGCGCATCACCACGCGCAAGGCCGGTAAGGTGAGCCGGGCATCGGCAGGATCGTGAGGAAGATCAAGCGCGCGTTCGAGCTGGCTGATCAGGGTGCGGCGGGAGAGCAGCCAGCTGGTTGCATCGGCCGAGACCGGCAGCGTGATCGGTTGGCCTGCTCTCAACGCATGGAACAGGTTGCTCAAAAAGGCAGATTTCATGCCCGAAGGGGCCAGCGGCCGCGCGAGGATGCCGGGCAGGCGCAGCGAAAGCCCGCGGATCGCGCCACGCCGGGTCATCGTCGCGATCCATTCCTCCACCATCGCTTTATGTGCGCCATAGCGCAGCATGGGCGTGAGCGGCGTATCATCATCGACATGGGCTGGCAGCGGATCGCCAAACACGGCGATGCTGCTGGCGAAGAGGACACGGGGGCAGTTGCCATGCGCGGAGGCCGCATCGATGAGCGCCATGCTGGCCGCCACATTGATCCGCGCCGCCAAGACCGGGTCGGCTTCGGCCGCCCCGCCGGGGATTGTGGCGAGGTGCACAACGGCGTCCAGCGGCTGCGCGGTCAGGGCAGCGATCAGCGAGGGGTCATCAAGATCACCGGGCAGCACAGTGACGTTTGGCAGTTCGGCAAAGTCCATCTCCGCCCGGTCGGTGGCGATCACGCGCCAGCCGCTTGCCAAAGCGCGCACCAGTGCCTGACCGACAAAGCCGCCAGCGCCGGTGACGAGGACATTGCGGGACAGGTCAGCTTCCATCGGTGATCGACGTTCCGCCATCGATGGCGATTTGCTGGCCGGTGATGAAGCTGCTGCCGGGCGCGGCAAGGAACAGGCAGGCCGCAGCGATGTCGTCCACCGTGCCGGTTCGGCGCAGCGGCGTCATCTGCATTCGCCGCTGCATGAAGGCTTCGTCTGCCATCAGAGGTGCCGACAGCGGCGTATCGATCAGCCCCGGCGCGATCGCGTTCACACGCACACCTTGCGGCCCCCACTGCACCGCCAGATTGCGGGCCAGCTGCGCCACGCCCGCCTTGGCGAGCGCATAGGCGTTGATCGCGCCGTTGCCGCGCAGGGCCGACAGGCTGGACATCAGGATGACACTGCCGCCGCCACGTGCGGCGATATGCGGCAGCGTGAGGGTGGTCAGCGCAACCATCGAGCGCAGGTTGACCGCCATCACCCGGTCGAAATCATCAAGCGCCCAGCTTCCGGCCTCGCCCGTGATCCCGGCGTTGCAAATGAGAACATCGATGCCGCCGAATTGAGCGAGGGTGCCTTCTACAAGCGCGTTGAGCGCAATGTGATCGGTGACATCGCAGGCGATACCGTGTGCGACATAGCCTTTGGCGCGCAGTTCGTCCGTTACCTTTCCGGTATCGTCCGGGTCCTCGCTCGATATGACGACCTGCGCGCCAGCGCTGCCCAACGCCTTGGCTATGCCCAGCCCGATCCCGCGTGTGGAGCCGGTGACGAGGACCGTCTTGCCGTGCAGGTTGAACGCGCCGGGCATCATCCTCAGTCTTCGAGAATGGCCACTGCGCGGGTCCAGCCAGCCGATGCACCGCGGATCTTGTGCGGGAAGCAGCTTAGGGTGAACCCGTTTGCGGGCAGACATTCGAGATTGTGCAGCTTTTCCAGATGGCAGTAACCGATGTCGCGCCCGGCCTTGTGGCCTTCCCAGATCAGCGAGTTGTCGCCAGTCTCTGCGACCTTCTTGGCGGTGTAGCTGAACGGGGCGTCCCAGCTCCAGGCATCGGTGCCGGTGACGCGGATGCCGCGTTCCAGCAGGTACATTGTGGCTTCATACCCCATGCCGCAGCCGGTATCGACAAAATGGTCGCTGCCGACCGCGCCGCCCGCTGCGGTATTGACCAGAACGATATCGAACGGCTGAAGCGTGTGCCCGATGCGGTCCAGCTCTGCCTCCACATCGGCTGCGGTGACGACATAGCCATTCTCAAAGTGACGGAAATCAAGTTTGACGCCGGGGTTGAAGCACCATTCCAGCGGCACCTCGTCAATGGTGATCGCGCGCTGGCCGCCGTCCATCGTTGGATGAAAATGCCAGGGCGCATCAAGGTGCGTGCCGTTGTGCGTCGTCAGCGTGACCCATTCCGCCGCCGCAAAGCCTGCGCCATCGGGGGTCTGCTCGGCCGTCACCCCGGGGAAGAAATGGCCAAGTTCGGCCACGGTCTCGGTGTGCTGCTGATAGGTGATCTTGGGCCGCATGAACGGCGGGTCCGTGATGACGTCATTTTCCAGATAGATCGACAAATCGATGAACTGGCGGGGCATACTCTTATCCTCTCATCCGCGCGGCATAGGTCATTTTGATAGCAAGCCCGGTGCACCAAGACAAAAGGGCAGCGCTCATGCGTCGGCCCAATTGTAGGCCAACGGCACTTCGCGGAAGGCAAACCGGTCGATGTGGCGTTCCAGCGCACCTTTCAGACCATCGCGCTGGCCTTCGGCGCTGGCGTTGATCGTGCAGACCAGAATATCGTCGTCCGCATCCAGCGTCACAATCGCATCGGCGGGCCAGTCCGCTCCGCGGGCATCCCGGGCAAAGGTGATCTGGCCGTGAGTCGTGTCAAACGTGACGGGCAGATTGTGTTCCCAGTGCTTGCAGACCTGCTGCAGATATTTGCTGGCGCTGGTCGTCGGGATGCGGGCGGTTGCGGTAAAGGTCATCTTGCTGTGGTGCCAGAAGTGTGGCCACCCAGCGTTTCGGCGAACCAGTCTGCGATATAGTCGCGCCCGAACGACATGTTGTCTGCCCCGACATGTTCAACCCCGCCTTCGCGATCCGTGAAGATCTTCAGTTCGCGCTGGGGGCAGTTGGTCAATTGGTCAAAGCTCTGATGCGCATACTCCACCCCGATCTGGCGGTCCTTCTTGCCATGCGTGACGAGGAAGGGCACCTTGATGCGCTCCATCACGCCGTTCAGAGTCATGTCCTTTGATTTCTCATGGAAATCGTCCATGTCGGTCGCTCCGAATACCCACATCACATGCGCCCAATAATGCGGCACAGGGTTTTCACCTTCGCGACGCAGGCGTTTCTGCTGGACCTCAGCCCAATTGTGGTTTGCACCCCAGACGGCTCCGCTCGCAAAGCGCGGTTCGAATGCCACCGCTCGCGGCGCGAAATGGCCACCCAATGAAATGCCGGTCATACCGATCCGGGCGGGGTCCACATCCTTCTGCTCCACCAACCAGTCCACGGCGGGGGATGCCCATTTTTCCGAATGCGGCGTGGCGGGCAGATTGTTGATCCGCAGCGCTTCACCGGTGCCGGGCTGATCGACACACAAGGTGGAAATACCGCGCTGCGCCAGCGCATGCGGGAGCCACGACCAATAGAGCAGCTCTTTCGAGCTATCGAGACCGTTGCAATAGACAACCACGGGCTTGGGTCCATCACCCGGCGCGCGGCAATAGAGGGCGGGAAAGGTGCTGCCCTCATAGGGTATCTCAACGCGTTCGACCGGGAGGTTGCCCAACCTCATGGCGCGCTTGAAGGTGTCCTGCGCCTTGGCGAAGGTCGCAACCCGTTCGGGATTGCCCTGACCCTGCATCCGCTCGGCGACCAGCAGGTACAAAGCCGCCCGTTCCAGCTTCTTGCCAGCGGAGTAGCTGCGCCCGCGCGCTTCGTCTTCGGCGGCAAGCCCGATCAGCTTGTCGCCCATCGCCACCCAGGCCTGCATGAACTGCGGTGTCCCGGCATCGGCACCATTGGCCGCCGCATCGCGGATCGGCTGGCACATGTCGATGATTTCACCGATCTGCCCACCGCTCTCGATGGCGATCGCGACGGAGAGGTTCCAGATATAGTTGGGAAAATACTCAAACAACGCCATGGTTTACACTCCCGCCGGCTGGAACAGGCCCTTGTCGGGCGCAGGGTGCGGCATCGTTTGCGGGCCGCCGATGCCAATGCCCCACTGGTCCATCACCAACGGCGCGGGCACATGGACCTTCGCTTCCCATGTCGCATCATCCACCTCTTCAAGATCGGCGGTGTATTCGACCGCGAAACCGGCCGGCGTAGTGAAATAGCTGAACGTGTTGTTCCCCGCCGTGTGGCGGCCTGGGCCCCAGCGAATATCGGTGCCCCGCAGTTTGAGGCGGTGGATGCCACGCATCATGTCATCGACGCCCAACATGTCATAGGCGACATGGTTGAGGCACGGCGGCCCCGGCAGCAGGGCGATACGATGGTGCCACTGATTGCAGCGCAGGAAGCACATGAAATCGCCCAGCCAGTCACTGACCTTGAAGCCCAGAACATCGGTGAAGAAGCGCACCATCTCCTGATGATCGGGCGAGTGCAGCACGATGTGGCTAATCTTCTGGGGGATGCCTTCCCATCGTGACAATTCGCGTGACGGGCCGCGCGCGACGTCGCTGGAAATTTCGAACGGCAGACCGTCCTTGCTGAAGAAGCGGAAGCCATAGCCACCGCCCAGCGTGTCGAGATCCTTCGGCGCAAACACGATTTGGCAGCCATAAGCGGCAACCTTGTCATGCAGCGCATCGACATCGGCCCGACTGTCTGCGGCCAGCGTGATGATGTCGATCCGCTGGACGTCGGCCTGCCTCAGGCGCACGGCATAGAGTTCGTCATGCCCCTGCGCAGCAAAATGCAGCATCCCGTCCTTTTCGCCAGCATCCTTTAGGCCCCACGTGTCCCGATAGAACGCGGCTTCCCCTGCCAGATCAGTGACGGCATAGCCGACGTGACGGATCTCGCTTACTCTGGCCATGATCGATAAACTCCTTGAAGACTAATGGGTAATCCGGCCTCAGATGGGCTCGGCAACTTTCATGAACATCTCGCGCGTGGCGGTTGCATTGTCGATCAGCGGACCCTTGCCGATCTGGCCGAAGCAGATCGCGCGCGAGGATTCGACGATGTAGCGGCAGCGTTCAAATCGCCGGTTGCGATAGGCTTCCAGCGCGGGGTCCAGCGTCTCTGCAGCCTCCAGTTCATCGGCCAAAACCAGAGCATCTTCGATTGCCATACCGGCACCCTGGCCCAGATGTGGCGTGGTGGCGTGCACTGCATCGCCCAGCAGCGCCACGCGGCCCTTGTGCCAGGGGCCTTCAAGGAAAATCCATTCCAGCGGCTTGTAGACCACCTCCTCATTTTCCGTGATCTGATCGACCAGAGCCGCAATAGCGGGAGAGGGGACGCCTGCGAGTTTGCCGCGCATGCTGGCAGCAAGATCATCAAGGGCGTACCTCGGATTGTCCGGTTCGGGCGTGGTGATGTACATGTACATCAACTCCTCCGACAGCGGGACCAGCCCAATGCCCGTCTGCCCTTCATACGCCTGCAGGGCGATCACATCGCTGGTTCGTTTGAAGTTGTAGCGCCAGACCGACTGGCCGGTGAATTCAGGCTTTGGCGCATCGGGGAAGATCATCATGCGGGTCTGCGAATAAAGCCCATCCGCTCCGATGACGAGATCATAGCGTCCGGCACTGCCATCGCTGAAGGTGACGGAAACTCCGGCACCATCGTCATCAAGGTTCGTCGCTGTCACGCCCAGCCGCACAGTAGCTCCGGCCCCAATTGTCCGGTCGCCTAGAACCTTGTGCAGCGCCCGCCGCCCGATGCCGACATTGCCGGGATAGCCATCCACCAGCCGGGGTGTGGGGATATCTGCCACGCACTGGCCGGTTGGCAGGAATACCTGCACCCGGTCAAAGCCGAACCCTGCCGAAATGTAGTCGTCGATCAGGCCCAGTTCGGTCATCGCGCGCACGACATTGCCCTGCTGGATGATGCCCACGCCATAAACTGACCAGTCCGGGTCCCGCTCGATAACGTCCACTGCAAAACCCTTGCGGCGCAGGGCGATCGCAGCTGTCAGTCCGCCAATGCCGCCGCCAATGATCAGGATGCTCAGGTTTTTCACGCGCCGCCTCTCCGTGCGCCCCGTCCCTTCCGGGGTGCTTGTCAGGTCACGTTATTAAGGGAGGGGGAGTAAATCTGTAAATCTTATTGAATTGATCGATTGGCATCAGCTTTGTTGATCATTTTACCAGATCGGTGGGCAGGCGGCTGACAATCCGCAGTTGCTCGCGGAGCCATTGGAGGCCCTCGTCATTGGCGCGTGCGCGGTTGTACTGCATCATTTCGCGCATCAACGGGAACTCGAAGGGGATGGGCGCGATCGCCAAGGGAAAGATGCTGGCCATCTGCCGCGCCAGCCGCTCGTGCATCAGCGCCAGTCTGTTGGTCTCGATGACCAGCCAGGGGACCACCGTAAACGACGAGGCCATCACATCCATCCGACGGACCCAGCCGAGCTGTTCCATCATCTTGTCGGCGAACGCGCTGGTCCGCTGGTTGCCCATCTGGATGCCGATATGGCTGGCAGCCATCAGATCCGTTTCTGTCAGTGGCCTTTCAAAAGCCGGGTTGCCGCTCCAGCCGATCACCACATGCCGTTCTTCTAGCAACAGTTCGGCGGGCTGGTTGGGGTTGATGAAGTCCTCCGGCGTGATCAGTAGGTCGAACGCGCCCTGCGCAATCAGATCCGCACTGCCATCAGATGGCAGGATCAATTCAAGCCGGATGGTCGGCGCGCTGCTTGCCAAGCGCCGCGACAGCGGGGCGATGATTGCGGCGGTGATATAGTCAGAAGCGATCAGGCGGAAGGTGCGCTGCGAGGTGGCCGGATCGAAGCTGGTGGACGTGGAGATCAGTGTATCGATCTGCCGCAGCGTTTCCTGCACCATGGGCACCAGCGATTCAGCATAAGCGGTGGGGAACATGCGCTTGCCCTGCAGGACGAGCAGGTCGTCACCAAAATAATCGCGCAGCCGGCCCAGTGCCGCGCTCATCGCTGGTTGGCTCAGATGCAGGACTTCAGCCGCGCGTGACACGCTGCGCGTTTCGATCAGCACATTGAAGGCCACCAGCAGATTGAGATCGAGACCTTTGAACCGCATCGCAACAACCTATCACTAAAATGATTGGGTTCCTATTAAAACAAAAGATTTAACCTATGGCTAGAGCATCGCCTACACATCACCATCGATCAAGCGGGCGCCCAAGAAGGCAATCCGCGCGTTTAGGGGAGATGTATGATGAGAGCATTGTTGCTGGTGACGAGCGCGCTGACCGCACTTGCCGTTCCTTCCGTGGCCCTGGCGCAGGATGCTGCTGCCGAAGCTGCGTCGCCTGAGGGCCTCGAAGAAATCGTCGTAACGGCCCAGCGCCGCGAGGAAAGCCTGCAAAAGGCAGCCGTCGCCGTGACGGCCGTGACTGGAGATGATCTGACCAAATCGGGCATCACCGAAACGGCCAACCTTGGTCGGCTTGTTCCTTCGCTGGTCATCCAGCCAACGGGCGGCACCACCAGCTTCTTCCTGCGCGGTGTCGGCACCAATTCGCAGAACTCATTTGCGGAAAACGCAGTCGCTTTCAACTTCAACGGTGTCTATGTCGGCCGTCCAACCGCGCCTGCGGGCGTGTTTTATGACCTTGAGCGGGTCGAGGTGGTCAAGGGCCCGCAGGGCACCCTTTATGGCCGCAACGCCACGGGCGGCGCCATCAACGTGATCCCCAAAAAGCCTGTGCTCGGCACCTTCGCCGGCGAGGGGCTGTTGGAATATGGCAATTACGATAGCAAGAAGGCCTCTTTGGCGCTGAATATTCCGATCGGTAGCACTGCGGCGCTGCGTCTTGCCGGCCAGATCGTGGATCGCGATGGTTATATCTCCGACGGCTATGATGATGACAAGGGTGAGGCGTTCCGCGCGTCGCTGTTGATCGAGCCTTCGGATCGCTGGTCGATGACCTTGACCGCGGATTACTACAACCAGCACGGTAAAGGCGCCGGCGCAGTCCTGTTGCCTGAGGCGCGTTACACTGTTCCCGCGCTGGAAGACCGTGTGAGCATCTCCGATCTGCGGGCCCGCACTGCGATCCGCGGGCTCGCCGCCGGCATCTTTGCACCGCCCTTCTGCGGAGGGTTTGGCAACTTCGTGAACAGTGGCTGCATTGCGCTGCCGGGCACAGACGGGTTCCTCGACAATAAGTTTTATGGCGTCAGCGCCTCAGTGGTTGGTGACATGGGCTTTGGCACACTGACCGTCATTCCCGCTTATCGTCGGTCTGACGTGAATGTGCTGACCTATCTGCCGGGCTTTGCGGGCACAATTCAGGACGTGGCCGAACAGACGTCTCTGGAAGTGCGGCTTGCCTCGAACGAGGACAAGCAGTTGCGTTATGTGCTTGGCGCTTTCTATTTCGGCGAGGATCAGGTGACGGAAAACTTCTTCCGTCAGGGGAACCTTTCCACCACCCGCTTCACGCCGCGGCTGAACACAGAGAGCTTTGCGGCCTTCGGTCAGTTGACCTTCGACGTCACGGACGCGGTGCGTCTGGTTGCCGGTGGTCGCTATACCAAAGAAGACAAATCGCAGCTGACGTCGGTTGCCGCAGGCGGTCTGCCGGGTCCGATTTCGCCGCCTCTAAGCGCGCCGTTCACCGGTGATCTCTCTTTTGAAAAGTTCACCTGGAAGGCCGGACTGGAATGGGATGCGGGGCCGCAATCTCTCGTCTATGCCAATGTCGCCACGGGCTTCAAATCGGGCGGCTTCTTCGTCGCTCAACCGCCTAACAACACGTTCGCACCCGAGACGCTGACAGCCTATACGGTGGGCGCCAAGAACCGGTTCTTCAACAACAAGCTGCAACTGAACATCGAGGCATTTTACTGGGACTATAAGGACCAGCAGATCACCTTCGTTGGCGGCGTGCGGACAGCCGGCGGCACATTCGCCCAAGGGTCGACCACGGTCAACGCGGGCAAATCGCGTATCTACGGTGCCGAGTTCGAAGCCCGCTTCGCGCCCAGCCGCAACGACCTGTTCAACCTCAATGTCCAGTACCTCAATGGTAAGTACAACCGCCTCCAAACAGCGAACTTCTCGCCCACGGGTGCGCCGGTGACCACCGGATGCGCAACATTGGGCAGCCGCCTCGCCAATCCGGGCATTAATGGCGCGCGCTTCTATGACATTGACTGTTCCGGCAAGCCCACGGTCAACTCACCCAAATGGGCATTGAACATGGGGTATGAGCGCACCTTTGAATTGAATGGTGACCTCAACCTGGTCTTCGGAGCACGCGGCAATATCGAAAGCGGCCGCTTCATGAACTCCAACTTCCGGCCAGAGGAACGCCAGGGCAGCTTTGCCATGGCTGACGCCTATGCCACGCTGGAGGCCGCGGGTGGATGGAGCATTACCGGGTTCGTCAACAACATTACCGATGAAGTGGTGTTGGCACGCGCAGGCACCCGTCCGATCCTCGACTTCCCGGTGGGGACGCTTCGTCCGCCGCGGACCTATGGTGTGCGGTTCGGCTTCAACTTCTAATGCGAAAGGGGGCGGCCGCGCTGGCGCTCGCAGCCATAATGGCTGCAGCGTCAGCGTTGGCCGCGCCCGCGCAACCTCTTCCGGCTCATGCATCGGGCGCGCAAGGGACGTTCATCACGCTGGGCACGATGGGCGGGCCAGTCCCCGCGCCCGACCGGTCGCAACCGGCGAATGCTCTGCTATACTCTGGCCGTGTCTATCTGGTCGACGCTGGTGACGGCACGGTCCAGCAGTTAAGCCGCGCTGGTATCATGCTGCCGCGTGTCACTGGCGTGTTCCTCAGCCATCTTCATGCGGATCATACCGGCGGGCTGTCTGCGGTGCTCGCCCTGCGCAACCAGACCAATGTCCGGGACAGGCTGACCATCTATGGCCCACCCGGCACACGTGAGCTGGTGGCAGGCATGGTCGCCTCGATGCAGCCGGCAGCCCGCGTTGGCTATGGCATTCCCGGCCAGCCCTGGATGCCGCCCGCCGACACTGTTACCGTCATCGAGATCGCAGGCGGCGAAACGCTGAGCGTCGATGGTATGAAGGTGACCGCCGCGCAAAATTCGCACTACGATTTTGCTGCCGAAAGCATCGACGACCGCAACTATAAGTCGCTGTCATTCCGCTTCGATCTGCCCGGGCGATCCATCGTTTATACCGGCGACACCGGGCCGAGCATGGCAGTGGAAGAGCTCGCCAAGGGTGCGGACCTCCTGGTCAGCGAGATGATCGACATGGGCGGGACAATGGCAAATGTCGCGCGCAACTCGCCTAATATGCCCACCGAAGCCCGGCAGCGGCTGGAGCAGCATCTCTCGACGCATCATCTGACCCCCGATGCTGTGGGCCAGCTTGCGGCGAAAGCGGGGGTGAAGGCGCTTGTCATCACCCACTTTGCAGCGGGCACCCCGGACCCGGCACGAACCGCAGGGTATAAAGAGCAAATCAGGTCACATTATCGCGGTCCGTTAACGCTGGCGAACGACCTCGACCAATTCTGAGGCCCGACGTTTGCCTAGCCGCACGGGACGGATTGAACCTTTGGCCTCTCCAGTTTTCCTAAAAAAACAGAATGATTTAATCTGATCGCAAGAGCGTCAAACATGTGCGGTCTCTCTGAGTGCGGTATTGCAGTTCTCCGCATCTCGCGACTTCATGGCGCAGTTCCGCATTCACGTCCGTGCTCCCTGCAATGAAGATGTGTGGCGTTTGCGCCGGAAGAATGCAGTCAAGTAAGGCCGGTTAGAACTTCACTCTTAGGCCGATCGTGGCTTCACGCGGCGCGCCCGGTTGGAGGAACAAGGTGGAGAAGCTGTTGGCATACCACGTTGTGTTGAACAGGTTCTGGACCGTGCCGTAAAGCTCAAACCGGTCGGACAGGGTCCAGTTGGCGAACGTCCGGACCAATGTATGCGCGGGCAAGCGGAAGGTGGTGGCGGTTTCGCCCAACCGGCTGCCTACATGCTGCACACCGGCACCGATCCGCAATTTTGTGGTGCCGACGTCCATGTTCTTGGCCAATTGCGCCGCAAATGTGTGGCGCGGGATGTTGATCAAGGGATCCCCAATCCGGACAGGCAAGTTGAAGTTCGGTTCCAGAACGTTCGACCGGCTTTCCGCGTCGATATAGGCGTAAGACAGTAAGGCCTCCAACCCACCGGGAAGCCGTCCGTTCAGATCAAACTCCAACCCGCGGCTGCGCGCTTTCCCAATCGTGATGAACGCACCTGGATTGACCTGATCGCTGACGAGGACGTTGCGCTTGTTCATCGTGTAGACCGCTAGAGACCCCTGAAACGCATTGTTAAGCACACCAAATTTCAGGCCCGCCTCGTATGAGATGCTATATTCCGGGTCGAACAGCCGACCGGCGGCGTCCGCGCCAAGGTTCGGGCGGAAGCCTTCGCCATAGGTCGCATAGAAGGAGACGGAATCAGAAGCCGTCAGCACCGCACCAATCTGAGGACTGAATCGGTTATAGGTCCGCTCTTGGGAAAGGCTGGTTAGCCGGTTGAGGGCATTCAGCCGGAAGCTGTCATGCCGCCCGCCGACGCGGACCGAGAAAGCGTTAGACAAAGTGATCTGGTCTTGAAGGTAGACACCGGTGGCGCGTTGTTTGTCCAAACGGTCCGTCAATGGCGCCGGTGTTGGCAAGGGGAAGCGGCCATAGCTTGGGTTCAGGATATCAAAAATATAGCCCGCCCGGTCGCTGGGGTTGCTGCTGACAGCGGGAGGGCGGAAGCGGCGGAACACCTGATCATTTTTGAAATCATCATAGTCCACACCGATGAGGACGCGATTGCGCAGGCCCGCCAAGTGGAAGTCCCCGTCAAGTTCGGCCCGCAGCACGAGATGCGTGGCATCATAGTCCCTCGACCGCCGTTGGCGGGAGAGCGAGCGCCCATCGACATAGATTTTCTGCCGCCCGCGGACGAGTTCCGGGTCGGATGAAAAGCCTTCGAGGCTTGTGTCGCGATAGCTGCCGCCGACCAGCAGGCTCCAGTCATCGGAAAACTTGTGCTCAAGCTGCACCTGATGGCCTCTCACATCGGCCTTATGCCGTCCATCGCCCGGCTCTCCCAGAAACAGCTTGCGCGAGACGAGCCCGAATCGGCCGTCCGGGGCAATCGTGCCGCGGTCAAAAGGCGCGCGCGTCTGTGTCCATTCAAGGTCATATCGCAGGGTCGTATCGTCACCCAGTCGCACGGCGACGGAGGGAAGGAATCCATAGCGGTCACTGCGGGGTCTATTGCGGAAACTGCCGGCGTCCTCGCCATAGCCGATAAGGCGAACGGCGATGCTCGTGCCGATGGGAAGGTTGGCATCCACTTCGCCGCGATACCGGTCAAAGTCGCCATATTGCGCGGCGACATAGCCTGTCAGCTTTTCAAAGATCGGCTGTTTGGTGACGAGATTGATGGTGCCGCCCGGCTCTCCGCGGCCATAAAGGGCAGCCGTCGGCCCGCGCAGAATTTCGATGCGTTCTAGGCCTGCTGTATCGCGCGGCCCGCCAAATCCCCGCCCGCCATTAAAGCCGTTGACCAGATAGTTGCTCGGAAAATTTTCGTCCCCCGCAAACCCCCGTACTGCAAAGGAATCGAAGAACCCGCCGAGATTGTTCTGACGTGAGACCGATGCGTTTAGGTCCAAGGCCTCGGCAAGTCGCAGCGCGCCGCTATCAACAATCGCCTGACTGTTGATGGTCGCGATGGACTGGGGCGTTTCACGCGGTTCGAAATCCCCTTGGTACGCTTGGCGGATGCCTGTGACGATGATGTCCTTGGTCTCATCGGCCGCTTCGGCAAATGCGGGAGGACTGCTGCACAGCGCGACGGAAGTCATGATGAGAGTGCGGATGTTCGTGCGCGTCATGGATTTCCCCGGAATAGCCCAGAATGATATTTTGTATCATCTATCCTTAAATGCCCGATCAACAGAGTCAATAAGACAATATAACGTCACGTTGACAATCTGCCGCAACCACGCAATCAAGGTGCTCATGACGACTGTCCCAACCACCGCGCCGAGAATATCCCTCAAAGATGTCGCGTTGACACGCGGCACCAGGCCGGTGCTGCGTGGCTTGTCGCTGACGGTGAATGTAGGTGAAATCTATGCCCTGCTGGGGGGCAATGGCGCAGGGAAATCGACAACCGTTGCGGCCCTGCTCGGCTTTTTGAAGCCCGACGCCGGACAAATTCTTGTCGCCGACATTGATCCGGTCGAAAATGCGGAGCGGGCCCGGCGGGAGATTGCCTATCTTCCCGAAAATGTGGCGCTTTATGATCAATTGTCTGCCTATGAGAATATCTCGTACTTCATGGCCCTGTCCGGCACCGAGCCGAGCCGCGAAGCGATGGACGCGGCTTTGGATGATGCCGGTCTTCAGCCAGAGGCAAGGCCGCTTCGCATCGGGGGCTTTTCAAAAGGGATGCGCCAGAAAGTGGCAATTGCCATGGCCGTGCTGCGCGATGTTCCCGTCCTGCTGCTTGATGAACCCACCAGTGGTCTCGACCCGAGGGCGACCGCAGACTTCAACGCGCTTGTCACACGATTGAAGGCACGGGGCACTGCCATCTTGATGGTAACGCACGATCTGCTTGGTGCCGCTGACTGTGCCGATCGCATCGGCTTTCTTGCCGCCGGGCAGATTGTGGAAGAGGTTGTGCCGTCTAAGGGCATGGATGTGCTGGCGCTGCACCATCGTTATGGCGAGGTTGCGGCTGCATGAACACGGTCAGGTTGGTGGCCGAAAATGAGTGGCGGTTGATGCGCCGAAGCCGGGTGGCCCAACTTGCCCTGCTGATCTTGATTGCATTGTCTGTCATCGCCACGCTGACGTCTATCGCGCATCGCGACGGGAATGATGCCCTTCGCGCCCGGTTTCAGGCGCAGGCAGATCAGGAATTTGATGGTCAGCCCGCCCGACACCCGCACCGTATGGTGCATTACGGGCATTTTGTTTTCCGTCCCTTGCCCGCCTTGGCAGCGTTTGACCCGGGTGTTGATGGCTTCACCGGCAGCACGATTTTTCTGGAAGGCCACCGCCAGAACAGCGCCAATTTTGGGGATGTTCGCCAGTCATCTCTGCTCGCGCGTTTTGGTCAGCTGACCCCTGCCTTTGTACTGCAGGCTTTGGCCCCGCTTGTTCTGGTGTTTATTGGTTTTGGTGTCGTCGCACGAGAGCGGGAGGGCGGGACAATCCGGCTTCTGTCTGCACATGGGGTTACCGCACAAAGCCTGATTTTCGGCAAGGCAGTGGCCTTGGGACGTGTGGCGGCCCTTATGCTTGCACCCGCGGTGGCCGCACTTTTGTGGCTGACGTTGATGGAAGGCGCGCCGGTTGTCGCCGCCTTGGGCCTTGGCCTGTTCTACGCTGTATATCTCGCCGCTTGGGTGCTGATTATCGTGATCGCCTCCAGCCTTGCGCGTGAGGCCCGCACCGCTTTGATGGTTCTGCTCGGGCTTTGGGCGACAACGGTCATCCTTGTGCCCCGGATCGCGCCTGATGTGGCGTTGACGTTCGCACCTGTGCCGACACGTTTAGAAACGGACATCGCGATCCAGCGCGACCTGCGCCGGATTGGAGACAGCCACAATCCGGACGACCCCCATTTCGCGGCCTTCAAGGCGCGTGTTCTCAAGCAATATGGTGTCGATCGTGTAGAGGATCTGCCCGTCAATTATCGCGGGCTGCTCGCGATGGAAGGCGAAACGCTGACGTCGCGTCTGTTTGACGACTATGCCGAACGCCAGTTCGCTGCCGAACGAAAGCAAGGCGCGATTGTCGCGGCCTTTGGGCTGGTCAGCCCGGCCATTGCGTTACGCAATTTCTCCATGGCCTTGTCAGGTTCAGACCTTGATGGGCACCGGCGCTTCCTGAAGCAGGCAGAGGCCTATCGGTTCGACATTGTGCAGCGCCTCAACCGGCTTCAGGCCGAAGCCGTCACTTTCGGTGATGACAGCAATCGCAATAAAGACCCGGAGGCCGGGCGTCGCGTGCGTATTGACCCCAAAAATTGGCATGACGTCCCAGATTTCGCCTATCGGGGGGCGACCATTTCCGAAAAACTGGAGAGCGCACTAACGGGTGCCATTTTGCTTTTGGGCTGGCTGGTTCTAACGGGCTTCGGCGTGCGGATCGCCATCCGCCGTTTGGAGGCGGCGTTGTGACAAGTCTGATCCGCCATGACCTTCGCCTGCTGCTGCGGCAGCGCATTGCCGTGCCCACGCTGGTGCTGGTCCTGATTCTATCTGCAGCGGCGGTCTGGGCAGGCATGGCGGAGGTTGCGCGGCAGCATGACATCATCGCGCGGATTAAGCCGCAACAGGTGGAGGATGTGAAGGCGATCCGCGCCTGGGTGTCGAAAGACGGCGATGCCGGAAACGCGGCCTATTACACCTTTCATGCGACGTGGGACGCGCCTTCGCCGCTCGCCTTTGCAGCACTCGGCCAGCGCGATGTGGCGCCGTTTGTGTTGCGCGTCCGTGCCTTGGCGCTCGAAAGCCAGATACATGAAGGCGAAAATTATAACGCGGAAATGGCGTTGCCGGGTCGTTTCGATTGGGCCTTCGTACTGACCTACCTCGCGCCCTTGTTCCTGATTGTGCTGCTTCACGATCTTAAGTCCGGTGAGCGCGAGGCGGGTCGCTTGGATTTTCTAAGGGTGTCTGCCGTCCACGAACGGGCGCTCTGGGCGCGCCGCATCGGGCTGCGGGTCGGGCTGATTGCGGGGGGGCTTATTCTTCCGCTCCTTGTCGGGGGGCTCTTGTCTGGTGCGGCTGCGGCGGACCTGTTGTTGCTGAGCACGATGGTCCTGCTGTATCTGCTGTTCTGGACCGTGCTTTGCTTGCTTGTCTCCCGCCGTGGCATGGGGTCTGTAGCCAATGCAGCGACGCTGGCTGCCAGTTGGCTGACACTCACGCTCATCCTGCCGGCACTGGCCTTGCTCGCCGTCAACGGCGCCTTTCCCGTGCGTCAGGGGGTCGAACTTACGCTGGCCCAGCGGGAGGCTGTGCACAGTGGTTGGGACAAGCCCAAGGAGCAGACGATGGAGGCATTTTTCCGCCAGCATCCGGAGTGGCGCGGGACCAAGCCTGTCGAAGGGGGCTTTCACTGGAAATGGTATTTCGCCTTCCAGCATTTGGGAGATTTGAGCGTGGCCGATCAAGTTCGCGCCTATCGCCATGGCCTGGAAGCGCGGGATCTCTGGACGGAGCGGTTGGCTTTTGTCCTTCCTGCCATTGGCACACAATATCTTAGCCATCGCATCGCGCGGACCGATTTGACCGCGCAGTTGGACTATCAGGATCGTATCCGCGCCTTTCATAAGCGCATCCGGACTTTTTATTACTCCTACATTTTCAACGACGTTCCTTTTGGTGCGGAAGATTTTGGGCGCGCGCCGCTCTGGTCGGGGGATGCAGATCGCAGATAGTCGGGCGCGGGCGCGGGCCGACATCGCAGCGGCCCAAGGCAGCGGTTGGCGGCGAGGCTTGTGGTCAGGGGCTGAAACATGGTTTCGACCCTCGCGCGCCTCGCCGCCGTGACCTTGGTTAGAAGGTGTAATCCAACTCTACCCAGAGCTTCTTTGTATCTGCGTCGCCGGCAAATTTGCCGCCGCCCTTGCTATTGTAACTCGCATATTTCCCGATCAGGTTAAGCTGCTTGTTGAGCTTGAACCCGCCGACCATGTCCCATTCGGTTCCATATTTCTGACCGAGACGGTCTGACGAAAACGAGTGCCAGCTTGTCGCGAGGTTAAGCCCCGACAAAGCCGTGACATGGGGGAAGCTGTAACTTGCCCCGAGATAGTAGTCGCGCAGACCGTTGGGCGGTGTGGTCAGGAACTTGTCGGCAAAGCCATTGAACTTGTGAAGCGAGGCGAGCGGCGTTTGAAAGCTGGTAAAGGCCGCGCCGTTATCTGCACCCAACACTTCAAAGCCCGAGGTCAGCTTAAAGCCTTTGGCATCAAGCGCAGCTTCCCCCGCATAATAGTTTGCCGCGTAATTGTTGGGATTGCGATGATAGTCCCTTTGGTTGGCATAGCTTGCCGCAAGATTGAGCTTCGCGACCGTGTTCAGCGGAATGGCGGCTGTTCCGCGCACACCATAGGATTGGCTCGACTCGCGGAAGTTCTGCACAGCCGCTTCATCCTGATCGACCAGATAGGCAAAGCCCGTCAGGCCCCAGACTTTGCTCTTATAGCTGAGATTGACGAACACATTATTGCCGTCGATCGCGGGCTGACGAAAGCCAAATCCGTTCACGCCCCAGATCGTCCGAACCGCATTTGCGTAGGTGATATCCGCCTTCACATTCTTAATCCCGGACCATTCAATCCGGGCGGCATCGAAGGTCTGCTCATTCTGTCGCCATCCCGCGTTCCCGACAAAGCGTTGGTCATCAAGGGCGATGCGCTGGCGACCGACGGTGACGACGGTTTTCGGCAAACCGGAATATTGGACGAGAAGCCGGTTCAGCTCGATATTCTGGGGGTCCGCCACAATGGGGAAGTTGGTCTTTCCGTTCAATCCGTCATTATATCCGTTTGACAGGCCGAGTGTGCCTTCGCCCTCGGCGAGCAGCAGGAAATCGCCGGATTTGGCCTGGGCCCCCGCACGGACTCGCATGGTCACCGAATTGGCGGTGTCCGCGATGCCATCTTGTTTATCATCCTCATAGCGCAGGCGTGCTTCTACAATCGGTTTCACCTGAACCGGTTCGGCAAAAGCGGGAGTCGCACCGATAAATCCCGCTGCAACGGCGGACACGTAAATAATTTTCTTCATGATTTTCTCCAGGGAGCCCGTCCGCTGTCAACGCACAGTGCGTCCGGGCAGATGCCGACCTGTTTTGTGCCGGCAGATGAAGAAAGGCGGGCCCGCAGCCCGCCTTTCATCCTATCGCAGGTGGATCAATGTTCCGCTTCGTAGGGCAGGGACGAATGGTGCAGAAACAGTTCAAGGTGGCCGTCACGTGGCGCACGCTTGAAGCCCATGGTGAAATCAACCTTCACATCCTGACCGGTTTTTGCGTTGGTGAAATAGTAATTCCCCATCGCGACGGCGCTATCCTTGTCCTTGTCGATATAGATGCCCTTGGTATCGAAACGGACCTTCGACCATGGTGTGATCGCAAAGCCATGGTCCTCTGGTTCGGATCCGCCGACGAAGTAGGAAAGGGCCTGATCCTTGTCTTCACGAAACTCATCGACGGCCGCCTTGGTCGGCTTAAACAGGACCGTCCCGTCCTTATAGGCATAGTGTTTTGCGATGAAGGCCGCGGCTGCCGCCTTATAGTCCCCACCCTTTGTGAAGACGTCCCCGATTTGCACAATGCCATTTCCCCAGGCGGTTTCTGCCTGAAGAACATCGGCTTTGGTGATCGGGGCATTCGGGTTGGCAGCAGCAGCGGGGGATGCCGCACTGGCCGCAATCGCCAACAAAGCCGAAGCTGTAACGGCCCGCGCCACATTCGGGTGGGTTAAAAAGCGCATCATTCTGTCCTTTCAAAAACGACAAGGGGGGTGTTGCATGACCGTTTGGCCATGCGCGCTCTTCGGACAGTCGCGATTTCTGAACTCTATCCGCACCATTACGGAAATGTCAGATTTGCGGCATTGAATCGTCCCCCAGTCCACACCCGCGCTCGGTGCGCCGCGCCGCGCGTCAAAGCGGACAGCTTATGCAGAACGATGTTCGATTTCAGGGGGTGGTGCGCCACAGCGCGACGTCTCATCCTGCGCGCATAGCTGCAGTGCGTGAGACTTTATGCGGCCATTGCGGCCTACGCAAAAGCAACCGGCTGGCCAGGGAGCCGGCCAGCCGGTGCATGGGGTATGACGTCTTTAGTGAGCAGGTGTGGGCGCGGCCTTGGCAGGCCCTCCACTTGGCATCGCCTTCGCTGCTGATTTGGCCTGCGGAACACCATCGACATCGAAGGATTGGATGATCACGCTATCTTCGATTGCCTTCAGCGCCAGATTGGCATCGTAATACTTGCCCGCCTTCAGCAGCTGCGATGCTTCGGTCAGATGCTCCGCTGCCGAGACAGTGGGGACCATCGCCGCATTTGTCAGGATATTGATGTTCGCAAGCCGCAAGGTTTCAGCGGCCTTTTGCTGGTCGCCCTTGGCAAGGTGTTCGTTCGCCTTGGCAATGCTTTGCTGCTTTGCGGGCGTCAGCACATAATCTTCGCCAACTGCCATCCAGACATCAAAGGGCGCGAGATCTGGGGCTATCGCCGCCTTTGCATTTGTGGGCATTGCCTCAGCCGCGGCCGTCTTCGCCTTGGCGATGTCGCTCAATGCCGCATCGACAAGCGTTTGGGCGGCTTCCGTCGAACCATCGAAGATGGCAAAGCGGGCGGCGCGGATTTCACGCATCGCCCGATAGGCCTCGTCAACACTCTTGACCGCGGCCAGGTTCTTCGCCTTGTTGGTGACGCTATGCACCGGGTCACCCGAGCCTGTCGGCGTGGTCCCGGCCTGCGAACAGGCGGACGCTGTAACAAGCAGGGCCGCCATCGCGGTCGATAAAAAGGCAGTTCTACGCATCTGCATTCTCCTTTTTAAATCACTAAACTGGGTCTGGGCATTCGGCCCGGATCAATTGGTCTTGGTGTAGGGGATGAATTGGCCAAGGTTGACGAACCCGGTCGTCATTCGGGTAAGCGGATCCCACAGCCGAACGGTGTCGACGGAGCACAGCTGGGATGACCAATTGTCGGTGACGAGCACATCCTGATCGTCCAGTGCGCTTGCGCCGGATGCCGGTATATTCAGATAGTAACGGTTGCTCGACGTTTTGTAGAGCAGGCCAATACCATCGAAGACATCAACGGAATCGATGGAGTATTGCGAGATACAGGACTGCGGTTTTCCAGCCGAATATCCCGCAAGCGCGGCATCGAGACGATCCTGCGCTTTTGTGGGTGCCGCCATTGCCGATGAACTTGCAAGTACGGCTGCTGATAAGCCGAAATAAGAGAAACCATTTACGAAACGACGCACTTTTTATCCTCCTATCTGTTCATAAGAGGACTTTAAATGGATCAAGAAATCTGATGTCTGGTCGCAATATGAAATCCGCGTAATGTTTTCAGCTGCGCGGACCGGTGCATCACTCCGACGTTGTGTGGATCAAGCGGCTGCCTTCCCGGCGGCTCAGCCGGCTGAAGCACAAGGCACCGAGCAGGCCGATGGCGGCAAGAACATGGAACGCGGGCGGGAAGTGTTCCGCAAGTGGTGCTTCATTTATGGACGGATCGCCTGCCAGTTGTGCTGCCATCGCGGCGACCGAGACCCCCATTGTCATGGCGAGTTGCAGCGCAAGCTGGGATATTGTGTTGGCGCTGGCTTCATCCTGCTTCTGAACATCGGCAAAGGTCATCGCATTGGCACCGCCAAACACAATCCCCTGCGCGATGCCTCCGATCAGCATGAGGCCAATCATCTGCGGGTAATCAACGCGGACGATAAATCCGAAGCCGGCAATGGATGCGGCCGAAATCAGTGCCCCTGTGATCAGCACAGGCCGGAAGCCAAATCGATCAAAAAGCCATGGTCCGCCTGCCCGCATCGTCAGGGCCCCAATGGCATAGACGGAGCTGAGCGCACCTGATGTCAAAATGGGCAGGCCAAAGCCGATCTGAAACAGCAGCGGCAAGAGAAAGGTCGCGCCACCGGCGCTGGTCCGGATGAAGAATGCACCAAGTGCCGCCGTGCGCAGGCTGTGAATCTTCAGCAGAGAGATGTCGAGAAGGCGGGGATGATCCAGTTTAAAGCGCGCAACATAAAGGGAGAGGAGAACGACCCCTGATGCGCCGCTGAAAGTGACCAGGGGAAGAGGCGCCAGACCGTCCCCAAGCAGGGCGAGACTGAAGAGAAGAAGCACCATGCCGCCGCTTAGGAGCAGGATCCGCTCCAAGCCCGGCCTTTGGCGATGTGCGCCGTTATTCGCGGGCGCATCCGATCCGACGGGGAGAAAGCGGCGGGCCAGAATGACGGCTGCGATCCCAATTGGGACGTTGACGAGAAAGATGTATTCCCACCCAAGGCTGGCCGTCAGGGCTGCCCCTAAAAGCGGGCCGATGGCGGGCCCGATCAGCGCTGTCATGGCCACGTAGGACAGCGCGCGGACCAGCATGTCGGGCTTAGTCGAGCGGACAACGATCAGCCGCCCGACGGGCACCATCAGCGCGCCGCCGCACCCTTGAATGATCCGACCGGCAACCAATCCGGCCAGACTGTCCTGAAAGGCACAGAAGAGCGACCCTGCCGTGAAGATCGTCAGGGCAATCAGAAAGGTACGACGGGGGCCAAAGCTGTCTGCAATCCAGCCACTCAACGGCACCAGTGCGGCGAGAGTGATCAGATAGGAAGAAATGGCAAGTTTAAGGGCCAGCACGGGGATACCGAGCTTTGCCGAAATGGCCGGGAGTGCCGTCGCCAGGATCGTCGCGTCGGTGGTCTGCATGAGCAGCGCCAGCGAAACGATGAGGGGCAGGCGGTTGCGCGCGATCCACCTCTGCGCGCCTGCGTCGTCTGATTGAAGGTCCATGTCAGATCTGCGCGAGGGCGTTTGCGTCGGTGGTGTCATGCTGCTCCGGCCTCGAAATCAAACTGTGGAGCGAGACGATCGACCGGATCAGCCCAAGGTTGGATGGGGCGGCCAAATAGCGGGGTGCCCAGCGCGTCACGAACTTGCCCTTGAACGCCCGAAGGCCTGTAAATCCGTAGAACCTGCTGCCATGGCGGAACACCCGGTCCCCCATGCGGCCAAACATGGGGGCGAGCCGGTGGTTCGGCATGCCTGCCAAGGGCGCAATGCCGAGGCTGAAACGCTCAAAACCCTGTTCCCGACCCCAAAGCATGAGAGAGGAGAACAGAAAATCCATGCTGCCATAGGGTAATTCCTCCCGATGGCGCATCAGATCGACAGATAATTCCCGATGGTTGGGGAGTGCCAAGATGTTGGCAAAGGCCACAATCCGGCCCTGTTGCCGCACAAGGGCGATATCAAATTGGCGCAGATAGTCCGGATCAAAGCGACCAAGGCTAAACCCCTTTTCCCGCTGGTTCTTCGTCTCTAGCCATTCGTCAGACACATCGCGCAGCTCTGACATGACGCTGTCGATGGTTGCACGCGGGAGAACTTCAAAAGTGGCGCCGTCGGTCTCGGCCCGGCGTACGGCGTGACGGATCGACTTGAATGTGGGCCCGGCAAGGCTGAATTCTTCAAGGTCGACCAAAGCCTCCTCGCCATATTTGGAAATGCGAAGACCAAGGTCAATGGCATGCGGAAGGCAGCGCTCCGTGACTTCATAGAGGACCATACTGGCCTGCGCTTCGTCAGACAGCTCACGAAGGCGCCATAACAGCGCGCCCCACCTGTCCTCCGGGCCAACGGGGTCCCCCATGACGACCCAGGTTGCGCCCTGTATCCCAAACATCAGATAAGCATCACCCTGTTCGGCGTAGAGAAACTTCTTATCCCCCGTCAGAGCGAGATAGCCGTCGCAGCTCTCGGAAACGGCAAGGGCTGCATGAACGCGGGCCGCGTCAAATGCTTCTCCTGGGTCCTGCGTTTGGGCAGGCCGCATGATCCGCCAGGCGGCATAGGCGGTCACACTCAGCGCAATTGCCAAGCACGCCCGCAGAAAACGGGGCGCGCCATCATGAACCACAAAGCGCAGCCAAAGGTCATGCGAATAGGGCACATGGGCATAGGCGTAGAGGCCTGTCGCAAAGGCACCGGCCAGCACGATGGCGATCGCGATCAGTGCCGGATATGATGTCGGCTCCGATTGAATGGCCGTCCGGCGGTAAAAGGCGGGCCGTGCAATCTGGATCAGCCCGGCGACGCCAAAGCAGATCAGGGCGCCTTCCCATTCAAGGCCCTTGATCAGCGAGAAAAGGCCACCGGCGATCAGGACTCCGCGGGCCAATTTGGCGGCACCGTCCAGCTTTCGCCAAAGGCCGTCGGCCAGAAACAACAGGGCAAGGCCGGTCAGGCTGGCCGCCAGATGCGACAGCTCCACAAAGGGGAGTGGCACCCAAGTCGCGAGGATATTGGCGCGCCCATGAAGGGCCGGTGTGGCCCCCGACAGCAAGAGGAAGGCGCCGCCGAAAAATGTCAGCACGGCGAGGATAGGGGGCAGAAGCGAGTCCCGGCCCGCCATTCCGCTGCGTTGAAGACCCGCTGCCAAGCCCTGCGTAACAGGGCGGCGCTCTCTCCAAAGCAGCAGCAATGCAGCGATGGTGAGCGGCGCCAGATAATAGATCACCCTGTAGACCAGCAAGGCTGCGAGCAGACCTGTGCGATCGGCCGGCAAAGCGGCGAGGATGACAGCCTCGAACACACCCATTCCGCCCGGAATGTGGCTGATAAGCGAAACGATCAGGGCGATGGCATAGGCTGCGAACAGAACGGGCCAAAGGCTTGCGGCGAGATCTGGAACCAGCACAAACAAGGCTGTCGAGGAGGCGACGAGATCCACGAGTCCTGCCGCAGCCAGGGCAAGGGACTGACGGGGCAAGGGCAAAGGCATGCTCCAGGATCCGACACGCAAGGCCGGTACCCCTGCCGGCCGCAAGAGGAATGCCACAAGCCCCAGGCACACAAACAGCGCGCCCAGAATGTGTTGCCAGACAGGCGTATCCCCGATCAGGGGGAAGTTCAGACCACTGCCCAGCAATAGTCCCAGACCTGCCATGAGCAGGACCGAGCTCCAGAAGGTGATGCTGGCAATTGCAATCACCGCGCCGACGTCGCCGGGCTCAAGCCCTTCTTGTCGGTAAACGCGATACCGGGCAGAGCCCCCGGTCAGGATCGCAAGGCCAAGGCTATGGCTCAGTGTATAGCTGGTGAAAGATGCGATGGCGGCCTTTCGCCAGGGCAGGCGTTTTCCAATCACGCGCAATGCGTTGAAATCATAGAATGTGAGCGCAAGATAGCTTGTTGCGGTCAGCGCCATGCAGGCGAGAAGGCTTGAGGCCGGTATCGATCTGATGGCCGTTCGCAGATCACGGTAGGTGATTTCCGCCAGCATGTGACGCAAGGCGAAGAAACCGAGAGCCGCCAGGAGAAGAACGGCCAAAACTTCGATCCACCGGCGATGATTTCGCGCAGCGCGCAAGACGTTGACCATGCCTTAGACCCTGTCCCATGTTTGGTGTTTGCAGAAGAACCCACCAATCAGACAGCCGGAGATGTCGAGCTGGGCGGGTGGTTGAAGCATGATCTTTGAGGAGTAGGACGAACCCCTATCGGGCACGAACACTGTGCCCGCCCAACGCCCCGGACCGTCTGGACGATAATCGCTCAGCAACTCGGTGCCGACGAGCGGCTTGTCATAATGCGCCTCGCGCGCATCTGCGACAGCTTCGGGCGCGGCCCAGACGATCTTGCCGCAGAGTTCGGCCGCGCAGGGATAGATATGGACGACAATTGTCTTGTGCGGGTTTCTCCACATGCCGAATGGCGCCGCCGTTTGGGGTGGCGCCAATTGTGGCGGCGCGGCCCCAATCAGTAGCGCCGATGCGATGGCAAACATGGTGAGACCGAAAAGCCGCATGATTTTGCTCCCTTGTTGGGATGATAGATGCGCGCATTCCAGCAACCAATTACTGGGCGGAACGTGAACATCGCGTCATGAAACCGCTGGGGCGGCCCTTACATCGTCAGGCCGGCCGTAAAGGCATCCGCGATCAGATCACCGCGGCCGTTATAATGGTGGCCACCCGGAAGCTCGACTTGCCGCGCAATGCCCGGTGGAATGGACGGGCAGGCATTGTCATCTTCGTCCGACCCCCGGATGCAGACCATGCTCATGGGCTTGAGCGCCTTGATGGCCGGTATCGTCGGAAGACTCTGCGGCCCGCTATAATCCAACCAATTGGAAAGATGGAATTGCATGTCGGCGTTGGAAGAAAGCCCAAGCAAGCCGAGGCGAACCACTTGCTTGCGTTGCACCGGAGGAAGATGGGCCACGGCAAAGGGGGCAGCGTCAGCACCAAAGGAATAGCCCAGAACCATCACGTTGGGACGGCCCAGCTTGTTGGACCAATGTGCAATCAGCTGGCCAAGGTCCTGCCCAATTCCTTGAGGGCTCCGCGCGGTCCAGAAGTAGCGTAGGCTATCAACGCCGACGACCGGAATGCCACGGGCAGCAAGCGCGCTTGCCACATTTGTGTCAAGGTCGGCCCATCCGCCATCCCCCGAATACATCACGGCCATTGTCGAGCTCTTGGGGGCACCCGCATCGGCCACAAGTGTCACTGGGAGGCCCGGATCTGCTGCGACTGTGGCGGCTGGGCCGCTGTCCATCAGCGCCACAAATATCTGCTGGAACTGCGGCATCCAATTGGCTTCCACGCCAAATCCGTGGCCAACCTTTGGCAGCTCAATCAAGCGCGCATTGGAATATTTTGCGACGAAGTTTCGTGTGACGACCGGATCCACCACCTGATCCTGCATGCCTTGCAGGACAAACCAGGGTGACGAAATGGTCTTTGCGTCAAACCACCATCCATGTTCCGGCTTGCTGATCCGCGTGGCTGTAAAGCCCGGCGCTGCGCACCAAGGCTTCTGACCTGCCTGGTCCGGGCCAAACCCCATCGAAACGACGCCGCGCCAAATGTTGGCCGGAGACTGCGCGAGGGTCGCGAAGGCAACTGTGGCTCCGGAGGAGTATCCGCCCAAGATGGGGTGAACATAAGTGCGCATACCGGCCCGATGCTCAATGTCCTGGGCAAGCGCGCGCAGAGCGAAGTTCGGATTGATGCACTTTGATGAATCGCCCTCAAGCGACTTCAGAAAGGCAGGTGTTGAAACACCGGCAACCACCGCGCCCTGTCCGGCGATCCGACGGGCCATGTTCATAACCCCGAGGTTCCAGCCACCATCGCCTGACAGGAAAATGACAGCGCCCTTTGGCGGGCCCTTCGGCTGGTAAAGAGTGACCTTTCCGACCGAAGGGAAGGTGTAAGTCGAAACGGTTCCCACGCCCTTGTCGGCTGGAACGGTCTTCGGCAGCTGAGGCAAAGTCGGGTCTACCTGGGACGATACCGGAGACGCCATATCTGTGAAGGCCCCGTTTTCGAAAACGGCGACGGACGCGAGGGCCGCGGCTGCGGTCACAAGAAGGATAGTGCCCTTCATAGTGTGTCTCCAGTTATTCGGGGCAGCACCGTTCAGCGAAAGCTGGCCGGCTTTGCACAGGGCTCTAAGCGGTTTTCGGGGCCGGCTCGGCCGACCCCTTTACCCATGCCAGCTTCAGGATGGAGTCTGAGCTTTGGCGGCTGGCTTCTTGCTGTTCGGCGTCGTCTGATGATGCTTGCCGGCTTTCGCCTTATGGGCAGAAGCCTTCGCGCCCTTTGCCTTATGGACGACCTTTCCAGCCTGCGTGCATTCATCCGTGCGCGTGGCCGAGCAGGGAGGATATTTGGTGCCCGTCGCCGGAGCCGCTTGCGCATTGGCGAGGGTCGGTGAAACGAAGGCTGCTGCTGCAAAGACAGTGACGAGGAACTTATTCATTTTCCGTCCTTTCAATGTCCTGCCCCGCCATCAGAAGTGCGACCGCGTATTGGCAAAGTCACGTGAATTCACCGTAATCTTGGGGCCATCTTCTGAGGGTACTTAAGTTTCTGAAAGGGCTGGAAAAAATAGGGTAACCCGAAGGCCGCCTTGGGGGCCGTCCGACAGAGTCACCGTCCCTTCGTGCATCCTGACAACACTGTCGACCAGTGTGAGTCCCAGTCCGGCCCCTGGCTCGGTGCGGGCCTTGCCGAGACGGGCGAAACGCCGCATCGCCTCTGCGCGGAATTCGGGAAGGATGCCGGGCCCGTCATCAGTCACTTCAATCTCGATCCCCGCCTCAGTTTGGTGGGCCACGATTTCAATGAAGCGCCCCTGTGCGGCATATTTGAAGGCGTTGTCGATGAGGTTGCCGATGGCCTGTTGCACCAGATCCCGATGCCCGAGCAGCTTAAGCGCCTGAGGGCAGTCAAGGCGAAGGTCGACTCCCTTCTCCTCAAGGGCCAGCTGATAGAGGTCAGCAATATCTTCCAATAGCTCGGCCAAATCAAAATAGGCGAAGTCCCGTTTGTCGACGCCGCCTTCTGCCCGACTGATCTGCAGCGCTGTATCGAGCGTGCGCTGGAGGATTCTTGCCTCCTGCTGCGCTGCTGTCAGCGCTGTGACTGCCTCGGGGTCTTCCGTGCGCGTGAGGCCGCGCTCCAGCTTCAGGCTTAGCCGGGAAAGGGGAGAGCGCAGATCATGCGCCAGCATATCCGTGACGCCCCGCAATTCACCCACCAGCCGTTCGATGTTGTCGAGCATGCCGTTGATCGAATTGGCCAGATGGTCGAATGCATCATTGGTCGGGCGCCGATCGATGCGCCGGGTGAGGTCACCGCGCGATACGGCATCTGCTGCCCAGGCGAATTGCTCAATCCGTCGGTCGAGAAAGCGCGAAAACAGAAACGCGCTGGCGATGGAGAGTAAGACCGTCAGAAGAAAAACCCAGGAAAATGCCGTTTTCACAGCAACTGAGATGGAGCGGTGCGTTGACAGGACAGAGCCGTGTAAAATGATAACACCGCCGCTGATGCGTCTTGTCGACAACCCGACTTCATCGGTGGTGGCCGCGCCCTTCAGGCGGATGGTCATGACCTGCCAGGTCATATTGGGTCCGAGCGAATCCGGCCAAACTTCCAAATTGCCCGCCAAAATACGACCATCGGCTTGCCGGAGCGCGATGACTTTTGCGCGGTGTTCAGGTTGTGCCTGCGCTGCGATTTCAGCCAGCACCGCATCAAGCCCATTGCGCGTGGCAATCTGGGTCATGGCTTCCAGTGCCTCGCGGTTCTCCTCCATCGCATTGCTGATGACGGCCCGGTCGGCCTGCCACTGCACAAACAGCAACGCGCCTGCGACCAGCAAAGCCTGAATAAGGGCAAACGTGCCGGCAATCCGCTTGGAACTGGTGTTGAGCAGTTTCATAGAGTTTCAGCGGCGCAGCGCATGGGGCTACCGCTCGGTTCCCAAAAGATATCCCGCGCCGCGCACTGTGTGGATCAAAGGCGTCAGACCGTCCAAGTCGACCTTGCGGCGCAAGCGGCTGACATGGACATCCACAACATTTGTGCCGGGATCAAAATGATAGTCCCAGACGGCTTCCAGCAGCATCGTGCGCGTCAGCACCTGACCCTGATGCCGGACAAGATATTCGAGCAGTCTGAATTCGCGCGGCTGAAGATCGATCTTCGCCGATCCCCGCGTCACGCGGCGGGCCAGCAGGTCGATGTTCAAATCGGCGCAGCTGATGGATGTTTCCACTTCGCTGCCCAGGCTTTTGCGACCGATCAACAAGCGGATGCGGGCCACCAGCTCTGAAAAGGCAAAGGGCTTCGTCAGATAGTCGTCGGCTCCGGAGGTGAGGCCTTCCACACGCTCACCAACGGCGCCCAATGCTGATAAAAGGATAACCGGCGTCCGGATGTCCGCTGCGCGAATGGCGCTCAAGACGGCCATGCCGTTCATGCCCGGAAGCATCCGGTCAAGAACAATGACGTCATAACTGCCGTCGGTTGCATGAAAGAGGCCGTCCCGGCCGTCATAAGCGGCGTCGACACAAAATCCTGATTCTGTAAGTCCGGAGACTAGGAAGTCTGCGGTTGATCTATCATCTTCAATTACAAGGATTTTTTGTGTCATGCGAGACTCGGAATAGGAAGCACATCTTGTTTTTTCTGTGGCTAAGGTTTGTGTTTTCGAAAATCAACGAATCTGGATCGAGTTATTGGTTAACTTCATTGTCTCAGCCGCTCGTGCGAGGCGATCCACAAAAGGGGTGTGCAGACGGTCGGCTGCTCTCAGGGGGGGCAGGGGAGGCGAGATCGCCGACCGTCTGAGAGGCCTTATGCGCGCCCGCTCACATCTGTCTGATGGTCGCAAGATTACCGTTCTGTCATGTTGGTGAGGGGGCAATTGGGCCATGAAAGCCGCTGGCGACTCGCTTGAAACGTCAGCGAAACGGGGTGTTCTGAAGCGCCGGTCGTCGCCTCAATTTTGGCGCCGCAACTTCACCAGCGCCTGATCCAAACTCGACAGAAATCGTGATCGGTCTGCATTGGAAAAGGGTGCCGGACCGCCGGTGATGCCCGCACCTGCGCGCAGGTCTGCCATGATCGCGCGCACGGCGACGGCATTGCCGATGGAGGCATCGGTGAACGGCTTTCCGTTGGGCGCGATGACAATGGCGCCGAGTTTCAGGCAGCGGTCGGCGAGCAATATGTCGCCAGTGATGACGACGGTGCGGGGCGCGGTGTGTTCGACAATCCAGTCATCGGCGGCGTCGAAGGCATCGCTCACGATCTTGCGGGAGATGAGCGGCGTTGCGGGCACGCGGATCGGGCTATTGCTGACGACCACGACCGGCACGTCATAGCGCGCGGCGACCCTGTAGGTTTCATCCTTCACCGGGCAGGCATCGGCATCGATCAAGATCTGGATCATGCCTCCCCATAGCGGGGCTGTGAGAAAAATCGAACCCGGTCGTGCGTTGAGGTCAGGACTGCGGCTTGTTCCCGAACTCTGCGTAGAGCGCGGGCAGGAACGCGGCCAGATGCGGCATCTCTTGCCCGCAATGGACGAGCAGGGCGCGTGCGTCGCTCTCCGTCAGGCGCAGCACCCGCTTGGCGACGGCGGCCGCCAAGCTGCCGATGAGGTTGCGCCCGGCCACATGGGCTCCGCCCATCCAGAAGCGCGACCGCATTTCGCTGCCGCCCGGAACGGCGCGGACATGGTGGGCGAGATAGCCAATGTTGATCGGCGCATCCCCTAAGCCGAGACGCGCACAGACGATGGTCGCCTGTTGGTCATCGTCCAGTCGCGGGTCGGTAAAGCCAAAGCTGGCAGGCGGCACAAAGCTGATCGCGCCGCGGATCAGATCGCTGCCGATATATTCGTCGACGATGGAGGTTTGCCCGACATAGAGCGCGCGGCCGCTGGTGCCGGCAGGGGGCGTTTCCCGCCATCCGGCGTGGACATGCGCCTGTGGGTGCCAAAGTTTGTACTTGGCGGCCGCATCGCCGTGCCAGCCGAACCACCAATCCACCATCGCGGGCGTGACGCCGGGCATAACTGTGCGCACGCTGACACGCATGCCGCCGTCTTGGGTGAGCACCCAGCCGTCTTCCAGCACCGCGGCATCGCCAAAGAGGTTCTCTGCTGCCCCCTCGATCCCCGGCAACAAAATGTCGGGCACGCCACCTCTGTCCAATGCCGCGCAGACATGGGCGGAAAGCGGCGCAAGCTCTGGATTGAAGAAGCGGGCATAGGGCTGGGCTTGGTCTGCCGCGCGGTAGCCGAGATAGCGTCCGGCGATGGGTTTGCTGCTTTTCATGAGGGGCGTCCCATATATGGATTGAATCGGCCTTCGGGATCAAAGCGCGCGCGCAAAGCGTCGAGCCGCGCCAGATTGTCCGGGGCCATGAACGGCATGGGCCTGCGCCCGAGGTTTTCGTCGGCCAACTGAATACCGACACTGTGCGCCTGCAATGCGCGCATATGGTCAGTCGCCCAGCTTTCATCAGCGGGAGAGGCTGCCTTGCCGCGAAGGCCACCATAAAGGGCAAGGTAGGTCCGCGCTTCGAGCGAGAAGGCCATGTCCGGCCGCGATGCGGGCGGGTTCCAATTGAGCCACAAGGCGTGGCTGGGGGCTGCGGGCTGGCTGTCGGCGATCTGGCGGAGCGCGGGCAACAGCGGGTCAATGGGGTTGTTCATCCACATGCTGTCCGCCGTCCAGCGGGTATTCGGCAGGAAGAGCGTCTTTTCCCCCGTCGTCATCATCATGTTGAGTGATATCGGCATCAGCGGGAGCGTCAGGCTGGCCTTGGACCGCAGCGGGCTCTCGTTGATGAAAGCCACCGCGTCCCGCGCCGCGCGCCAGCTGTCGGTCAGGACCGGCGCCATCACTTCAAGACCGTGCGAGAAGATGCCGAGCGCCTTGCGGTTGAACACCATCTGAAATTCAACGGCGGGAGAAACATCGGGGCCGACTTTGTCCGCCCAAGCTAAGACGTCCTCCAGATGCCGGATGCGGAAGACCTGAAGCTTTAGCCCGACAAATTTGGGGCGCGGGTGCAGCTTCAAATGAAAGCGCACCACGACCCCGAAAAAGCCAGGCCCTGCGCCGCGCGCGGCCCAGAGAAGCTCGCTATTCTCACGCTCATTGGCATGAACGAGCGTCCCATCGGCGAGCACAACATCGATGCCGATCACGTTCTGGCAGGCAAGGCCATTGGTTCGGCTGTTCCAGCCAAAGCCGCCTTGCAAAAGAAACCCGCCCATGCCGACGGTGTAAGCATGCGCCACGGGGAAGAAGAGGCGGCGTTTCGCCAGCGCTTCGTTCAACTCCCCGGCGAGACAGCCCGGCCCGATCATCGCCGTGCCGTCCGCCTCATTTATCGCGATGCCGTTCAGCCGCGACAGATCGAGCATTAGGCCTCCATCACGGATATGGTTCTGCGCCCAGCTATGCCCGCCAGAGCAGATGCCGATTTTCAGGCCCTCCTCGCGCGCGCGCTTTACGGCGGCGATGACATCGTCAACGTCATTTGCCTGCACGATCAGGTCAGGTCGACGGCCGGGGTCTTGCGCGTTGAAGCTGGTGCCGAGCAGGGCTGCTTCAAAATGGGGCTCTTGCCGGCCGATGGTCTGGCCTGTTCCGGTGGACCGGTTCATGATCAGTGATGATCGTCGGGCCGAAACATAGCCGGCAGGGCAAGCCAGCGCATCGGAAAGACTGGCGGGGGTGGGAATGTGACGGGTTCGTTGGCCGCGACTTCAGCCAAAGCCGGTGCAATGCCAAGATTCAAAAGGATCTGGGCAGTGGCGATGTCAATTTTATCTGGGGACAGCAGGCCGCGGTGAATATCCAGCGCGATGCCAGTGACGGAACCCGCAGCAACGGAGACTGCAACATCGATATCCGCAACCTTGTACAGACCGCTTTCGACAACGCGGGCAAGATCACTTTTCAGCTGCAGGCGCAGTCTTGATTCGAGGAAATCGACTGGAAGCCCCACGTCAAAAACCAAGCGGCCAAACTCGGGTTTCTGGGCGAGAATGCGCATAGTCAGCCGGGTGATACGTGCTAGGCGGCCACCTGGTGGCGCATTGTTGAGATCCATTCCTGCAATCGCCGTCAAATGGGTCGCGCCATATAATGCGGAGAGATCTGACAAAAGTGCTGGAATATCCGGATAATAGTTGTAAAAGCTTGTATGAACCAAACCTGAATGGCTTGTGATCTGGCGAATGCCTAGGCCTGCCGTCGTTTTGTCGAGCAATAGGGTTTGGGCAGAGACAAGCAACCGGTCGCGCGTACGCTCCCGTTTTGTGCCTTCTCTTATTTCAGTCTCATTCTTCATAAAATGACATTATGTCATTTATGGGCCTTTGTCAACGGAGGGACCTTTGGGGCTTCCCTCTGCGCTATGTGACTTTACTGCGGCAGCACGCCGAGGCGGAAGCTGGAGGCGGTCACGCCACCGAAAAGGTCGGACTGGTGATAAACAGTTGCCGCCGTGTCCTCCTCGGCTGCTCCGACGACGGTCATGAGCGGAATAAGGTGGTCTTCCCGCGGATGGGCGGCGCGCGCCATGGGGGCTTGCTCCCATGCGATCAGGCCGGCCGTGCGATCTTCCGGTGTGGACCCAACCACTGTTTCCTGCAGCCAAGCGTCAAACGCGCGTGAGGCCTCCACGGCCCGCCCACCGCCGCGCAGTTCGGCAAGATTGTGATAGGACAGCCCGCTGCCGATGATGAGCACGCCCTCATCACGCAACGGCGCCAGAAGGCGGCCCAACTGCAGATGCAGTTCAGGATCATAGCCGGGGTCGATAGACAGCTGGACGATGGGCATGGCCTCTTCAGGGTACATCGGCTTCATGATGCTGAACGTGCCATGGTCATAACCGCGTTCGGGATCGAGCCGCGCACCAAGGCCGCCTGCATCCAGCAATTCTTTTACCCGTGCGGCCACATCCGGCGCACCGGGGGCGGCATAACGGATGTGATATGTATGTTCGGGAAAGCCGGAATAGTCATAGACCATGCCCGGCGCGGCGCCCGAAGAGACAGCAAAGCCGCGCTCCTCCCAGTGACTCGACACCATCAGGATAGCACGTGGAGCCTCCCGCAATTCCTTGCGGATCGCGATAAGCGACTGTTCCAAAACGTCAAAGGCTTGGCGGAACGGACCATCAAGATAGGGCCAAGGTCCGCCGCCATGGCTGATGAAGTAAGTGGGGAGGCGCATAAGTTTTAATCTATGGTCGCACGGCGCGATTTACCAGTGCGCTGGCGATAATCTGCCGCGCGCTCTGTCGCTGAAGGGTGACTGAGGGTCGAGCAGAAAGGTTTGGGGAGACGCGGCGTTGTGCATATCACTCATTCACTGTCTTTGCAGGGATCACAGTGGTTGGGGGTGTATCAGCTGCACCACGGTTACGGGCGAATTCTAGTGCCTCTTTCAGCCGCGATGGTGCGATCAAATTGAGAAGGCCGGCATAAAGCACCACCCCCAATGTCACGACGATCGCCAACGTCGCCAGCGGCGGCAAATCTGCAGGTAAATGCATCAACGTTAAGGCAATCAGTGCGGCCATCACCAGCGAGGCCACAAGCGGCGGTGCAATGGCGCGGCACAGCGCGCTCATCCGCAGGCCAACCACCCGCCCTGACAAGATAACGGTCGCTGAGGTCAGTACCGCCATTCCGCCAACCCAGCCCCACGCAAAGCCATCAAGGCCCCAGAGTGAGCCGATCAGGAAAGCCGCTGGCATGATCACGCTGCCCAGCATCGCATTCTTCAGCGCCACACCCGGCACGCCGCGCGCATTGGTGGCAGGCGCAAACAGGATCTGCAGCGTCATCATGCTCATCGCGATCGCAAGGATCGGCAGCAGCGGTGCAACGCCCCCCCATTTATCCCCCAGCAGGACCGCCACCAGAGGGTGTGCAACCGCCGCTATTCCGGCATAAGCAGGCAGCGCGACCAGCATCACCAAGCGGATCGTCGCCAGCAGAGGTCCGGCGCCGACATTCTGTTGCCGGGCGTAAGCGGCATAGGCGACCTCGTTGATGGGCGGTACAAATTTGGAGGCCAGCAGCTGCGCCAGAAACAGCCCAGTGGTGTAGACCCCCAGGGTGTGGGTATCGAGCACGCGCCCGGCGATCATGATATCGGCCTGGCTCTGCACGAACCAGAACAGCTGGGTTAACGTCATCAGCCCACCAAATCCGGCGATATGGCCTGCGCCGGCAAAGCGGAAGCTAGGGCGGGTCGGCGCACGGGCAGCCCAAGTCATGCCGATCGCCTCGGTTGCCAGCATCACCATCGGCGCCCACACAAGCGTCCATACACCCCAACCTGTCAGGGCCCCGATTAGCGCTGTGCCAGCGCCCATAATCGCAGCGACCAGACGCACTTGTGCCGGCCGCCGAAAATCCATTCGGCGGCTGAGGATCGCATGCGGCAAGGCGCAGAACGGGATTGCCAGATAAAGCAGCGATTGTACGCGCAGCATGTCGGCCACCAGCGGCTCGTTGAACCACAGCGCCACCAGAGGGGCGGCCAGAAACTGAGCCAGCCCCAGCGTGCAATTGAGCAGCAACAGCATCCCCAGCGTCTGCCGGAGGCGTTCCTCACCGACTTCGTTCTCGCGGATCAGCGCGCTGGCGAGGCCATAGCCGTTCATGGTGTTGAGCAGCACAAGCATCACCTGTGCCATGGCAAAAAGCCCGTAGTCATGCGGGGAGAGCAGGCGGATGACGATCAGCGTTGAACACCACGATACGATCTGCGTCCCGATCTGGCTTCCGGAGCGCCAGATCACGGCCAGCCGCACCTGCGCGGCAAGGGTTGGTGTGACAACTTTAGTCATGGAAATGCGCCGCCTGCGACACAGAGAAGCGATCCTCCAGCCCAATTTCTCGGCCCCAGATACCAGACAGCAACCGGGCAGCGGTGCGGCTGCGCACAAATAGCAGATCGGACATTCGATATCCGGGATAGGCGCCCATGGCGCGCTTGTAGCCGCTGTCGCCAGCACCCATGTCCATCAGCTGTTGGCCATCCGCAATGGCATCGGTCATCGCCCGGTAATTGGCCAGCTTGCCAACATCATGGCGGGCAAGCCTGCTGACGTAGCTCCCGGCAATGCCATATTGCACTGGACCGTCATCCAGATCGAAACTGAACGCGACAGGGCGGTCGTCGATCGTAAGGATCGTGGCGCACAGCATTTCGGCCAGCACCGGATCAGCCAGCGCGCGGCGCCATTGGCCGCGTTGCTCCGGCGTCATGAACTTGGCGCCGCTGCCATCGGTTTCATCGGCGATCCAGCTGTCGGCTTCGACCGCGCCGAGCTGTTCGAGCACGCGATCATTCCAAGAAGCGCCGCGGACATGGCGCCATTGGACCTGGCCAAGCTTTGTAAGCCGGCGCTCGGCACGGTCCAGCCGTTTGGCGGTGGACGGACGTGGCCAGCCTTCGGCGCGTGCGGCATCAAGGTCGATCAACCAGCTGGTGCCAGCCTCGCGGCCGAGCACCGTCCAGCCGTCCAGCCGCGCAGCACTGATCAACAGCGTCGTTGCTGGATCCTCCACTGGTACCGGGCCGAGCCGCCAAACCGGACCAAGGCTGCGTGCAGCGGTGTGTTTCAAGCCCTGTGCCAGCTCATGGGCATTGCAATCCGGCGCAATCAGCGCGCTTCGGAACGGCCAGTATGCGCCTGATACCTTGCGTGCCCGCATCATCGCCGGACCAAAGGCTGTCGTGGGTATGGCAGCGATCACCGCCCGGCTGACGCCGTTGCCGCGCTGAATGAGCAAGGTCCGGCCCGCATCCTGCTGCGCGCCAGCCTGAAACCACGCCGCGCGGAGAAAGGCATGGCCTGAAAGGTTGCGCGCGGCCAGCGCGTCAATCTCTGACGGGAAGCCATGTATTACGGTGACCGTTAGATCACCTGTTGCAATCCTGCCTTCGTACATTGCTCACCTTCTGCACCAAAGGCGATTTCGCCCTGTCTCCCTGCGCGGATCGGCAAGGGCCTTGGCCAAGGTGATAGTGTCACAGTGTAACCACGTGGTTAACTGAGACCGGACCAAAGGTCGGCCAGAAAATGGTGCGCCGGCTGGGCACCCTTCTTCCAATGTCTTTGGCTTAGGCCGCGCGCAGACCAATGCTCTTGGGCGTCACTTTGACGAGTTCGTCTTCGTCGAGACAGGCAATGGCCTGTTCCAGCGTTGTGCGACGTCGCGTCAACGCCTAGTCTGGCGGCATGACGATGAAAACGGCGGCTCCGGTTGAAAGTTTCAATGACACCGCAGCACAGCGGGCGCTGGAAGACCTTCTTTTCGACGGTTTGACCGACCGGCCCATCTGGTCGCGCTTCCTTACGGAACTGGCGCGGCACTGCGGCGCGCACGAGGCGTTTCTGGTGGTTGAAGGGTCAAGCCTAACATCTGACATGAATGCAATCGTTGCCCCCGATCCGGCAGATGCGGCGCGGATCGCGGCGGGATTGCCCTTGGCTGCGCTACGTGCCCTCCCCTTTCATGAAGCCTCTGCCGTTGAGACGGAAATGGGGCAGGCATGCGCGCTGCGGGTTGCGCTGCCGGAAAGGCGCAGCATCTGGCTGATCGTTCAGGGCGGGCTGTTTGAGCCCAGAGTTGCAATCGGGCTGCTTCGCCGCCTGTCCACCATGCTCGGGCGTGTGCTCCCGCTCTACGAACTGCTCGGCGATGCCGAACGCAAGCGGCGGGTGGCGGAGTATGTCATTGAATCGAGTGGCACTGGCACGCTGCTGGTGGAGGCCAATAGCCATATCCTGAGTGCCAATGCTGTCGCCCAAGACCTCATGTCGGGGGATGGGCCGCTCTTCTTGCGCGATGGCTATCTCTGCGCGAGAACGACACAGGCCACGCGCCAGTTGCAGGATGCCATTGCCGAAATGGCCCGTCTACAATCGACCGTCACAGACCCGGACTGTTACGTGCCGGTTGCGCTTCCCGATCCGGATCGGGCCCAGCCCCTGACGCTTATCATCCGTCCGGGCCCACCTTTTGGCCCCGTCAGCGCGCCGCTCAAGCGGACGGCGGTGATCGTGCTGCGTGACCCTGCCTTACCCGCGATGCTCTCGGTTGTAGATTTGGAACGCCTCTTTGGCCTGAGCCCTGCGGAAGCGCGACTGGCCACCCGGCTGGCGGACGGCGAAGGGCTCGACGAGGCGGCTGTCGCTCTCGGCGTCAGCCGCAACACAGCGCGATCCCAGCTCCAGGCTGTCTTTGCCAAGACGGGCATCAACCGTCAGGGAGACCTTGTCCGCTTGTTGCTCAGTTCAGCCGCAAGTCAGGGTGGCACTTATAGGACCGTGCAGCGTTAGATCCGAACCAACCGTCCGGGCAGCTTGCCCGTGGGTTCATCCCGCCGACTGACAATCTCACCTTTGAGGATGGTCGCGGTATAGCCGGAGGCGCGCTGGATCAGCCGCCGCCCGCCAGACGGCAGCGTGTAATGCACCTCAGGCTCGCCAAGCGCGAGGGCATCGAGCTGGATCACATTCAGGTCCGCCCGCAACCCCTCAGCAATCCGCCCACGGTCGCTTAACCCGATGATGTCTGCTGTGGCGCCGGTCATTCGGTGGACAATGTCCTGCACGGTCTTGCGTCCCTTCTTCCGGTCCCGCGTCCAATGCATCAGCGCGAAGGTCGAATAGCTGGCGTCGCAAATGGTGCCCACATGCGCGCCGCCATCGCCGAGCCCGAGCACGACGTCCGGATGGGCCAGAATTTCGCCGACCGTATCCAGACTGCCTTCGGAAAAATTGGCCATGGCGAGATAGAGTTTTCCGCCATCGCGGCCGTCCGACATGATGTCATACGCCAGCGCTTCGGGGGTAACGCCCTGCGCGCGGGCCATGGCGGCGATGCTGCGGTCGGCCGGTTGTTCATAGTCCGGCGGAGAGCCCAGCACGAACATCGTTTCAAAATCCCGGACCATCCGGCCCAAGACAAGCGCGGGATCAGGATCCAAGGGCTCGGCCAAAATAGCCTCCCGCACGGCAGGCTTGCGCAGTTCGGCGAGGCGTTCCGGCAGCGGCAGCGAGGACAGGCGGCGATAGGTGGCGGTTGTGTAGAAGGGGTTGAGTGTGAGTTCGAAGCCAAGGACCATCCCGATGGCGCGGGGCATCAACTGCCCTTTCATCATCAGACCGTCGCGATTGGCCTCTGCAAGCTGGTCCAACAGAGACGGCCAGACATACGGGCCGGTGTTCCCAGCACCGATCGAAAAGGTGAGGGGGCGGCCAGCTGCCTGCGCAATGGCACGCAGAGGCGCGAGCGAGGCGCCCGGCATATGGAGGTCTTCAACGATCTGGAAGACACCCTTGCCCTTTTCCCGCAGCACGCCAGCGAGAGCGATCAGCTCCGCATCGCTGGCGTTGAGCGTGGGAATTGACCGCCCATCGCTTGACCGGTGAAAGATGGTTCTGGAAGTCGCGATGCCTAGTGCACCAGCATCCAGCGCCGCGCCGAGTAGACGGCACATTTCGGCAATGTCGCTGTCCGTCGCCAGTTCCCGATCAGCCCCGCGCTGCCCCATCACATAAACGCGTAAGGCCGCATGTGGGACATAGGCGGCAATATCCATGTCATAGGTTTTTGACGCGATCAGATCGAGAAACTCCGGGAAGCTCGTCCATGTCCAGGGCAGGCCTTCGGTCAACACCGGATAGGGAATGTCTTCCACGCCCTCCATCAGGCGCACCAGCACATCGCGATCCGCCTCCCGGCATGGCGCAAAGCCGACGCCGCAATTGCCGATGACAGCCGTCGTCACGCCGTGAAAGGACGACGGCGTCAGCCGGTCTTCCCAAGTCACTTGCCCGTCATAATGGGTGTGGATGTCGACAAAGCCGGGCGTGATGATCTGGCCCGTCGCATCGATCTCTTCTGTACCTGCCGCAAGACCGGAACCGATGGCGGCAATCCGTCCGTTCTGCACCCCGATATCGGCCTTGAAGGGTGCCGCACCGGTGCCGTCCACGATCGACCCGTTGCGGATGACAAGATCAAAGCTGCTCATGCCACGTCCTCCAGAATTTCGCCCATCTGGATGTCGCCTTTGATGGTGGTCCGGTGGACGACGCGGATCTGGTCAGCAGGGTGGCCGAGCGCTGTGTGCAGCGTCCGCCGGTTGTCCCAGACGACCATGTCGTTGTTGTCCCAATCGTGGATGTACTGAAACTGGGGCTGCAAGATATGCGCGATCAGGCGTTCGATGAGAGCGTCGCCGTCCGCTGCTGGCATGCCGTGGATATGGTCGATGTTGAGTGTGCTGACATTCAGCACCTTGCGCTGCGTTTCCGGATGCACCCAGACGAGCGGGTTCAACACCGGCGGGAAATGGGGGTAATTGTCTTTGCGCGGCGTGATCCGCACGCCGCCGGGTTTGTTGAAACGCATCTCCTCCAGACCCGCCCGGAAATGATAGACGGCGTTCAGGTCAGCGATCTCCGCCTTGGTGTCGGCGTCCAGTTCGTCATAGGCCAATGCGAGGTCGAGCCAGCCGGTCTGTCCGCCATCTTCTGCCTTGCGGACCATGCGTAGCAAGGCGCCGGAATTGGGCGTGGGCAGATAGGCACCATCGGCATGCCATGGAATGCGACCGTGGATGTGCTGGCCATCAAAATCATAGATCGGGCCAGACGGGCCGCCCTCATTGGTCAAGAGGATGAGCTCGGGATAGTCCGGATGCCGGAAGACGGGGATGGAGTGCGGCTCCAATTCGCCAAAGCAGCGGCTCAAACGCAACTGTACTTCAGGTGAGGTGCCAATGCCGCGAAACAGCAGGAAACCATGTTCCAGCCAGGCCGCATGCAGCGCCTTGGCCGTCTCCGGCGCGATCTCGGTAGAGATATCAAGCCCGACGACCTCACGCCCGACAGGTGATGAAAGCGGCTGAAGCGCAAAGGACATCGTCTCTCCTCTCAATCTTATTGTTGGAGGAGATCTAGGCCGATGAAAGGGAAGCCTCATCATGCAAATGCATGAACAGCCAGAAAAAGGACAAAAAAAAGGGGCGCCGGTTGGGCGCCCCTCTTCCAATGTCTTTGGCTTAGGCCGCTTTGGCGCGGCTCGCCTTTTTGCGTTCGTGCGGGTCCAAGTGGACTTTGCGCAGACGAATGCTCTTGGGCGTCACTTCGACGAGTTCGTCTTCGTCGATGTAAGCAATAGCCTGTTCCAGCGTCATGCGGGTTGGCGGGGTGAGGCGGATCGCATCATCCTTGCCGCCCGAAGCGCGGAAGTTGGTGAGCTGCTTGGCCTTCATCGGGTTGACTTCAAGGTCATCCGTCTTGGCGTTTTCACCAACGATCATGCCTTCATACAGCGTTTCGCCATGGCCCACGAACAGGATGCCGCGCTCTTCGAGCGGGCCCAGCGCGTAGGAATTGGCTTCACCGGCACCGTTGGAGATCAGCACGCCGTTCTTGCGGCCTTCGATCTTGCCCTTGTGCGGACCGTATTTTTCAAAAAGCCGGTTCATGATGCCCGTGCCGCGCGTGTCGGACAGGAATTCACCGTGATAGCCGATGAGACCGCGGGAAGGGGCCGAGAAGGTGATGCGCGTCTTGCCACCGCCTGAGGGGCGCATGTCGGTCATTTCCGCTTTGCGCATGTTCATCTTGTCGATGACCGTGCCCGAAAACTCATCATCCACGTCGATGACGACGGTTTCGTAAGGCTCGGTCTTGTTGCCCTGTTCGTCTTCACGGAACAGAACGCGTGGACGCGAAATGCCAAGTTCAAAGCCTTCGCGGCGCATCGTTTCGATCAGCACGCCCAGCTGAAGTTCACCGCGACCGGCGACTTCATAGGAGTCCTTGTCAGCGCTTTCGGTGACCTTGATGGCGACGTTCGATTCTGATTCACGGAACAGACGGTCGCGGATCATGCGGCTCGTCACCTTGGTGCCTTCGCGGCCGGCCATCGGTGAATCGTTCACCGCAAAGCGCATCGACAGCGTTGGCGGATCGATGGGCTGGGCAGCAATCGGATCGGTGACAGCAATGTCGCAAATCGTGTTGGCCACGGTTGCGGTCGTCATGCCGGCAATGGAGATGATGTCGCCGGCCTTGGCTTCGTCTACCGGCACGCGTTCCAGACCGCGGAAGGCTAGAATCTTCGAGGCGCGACCCGCTTCGATGACCTTGCCATCTGGGTCGAGCGCGTGGATCGGCATGTTGGTCTTGACTGTGCCGCTGTCGACACGACCGGTGAGAATACGGCCGAGGAAGTTATCACGGTCGAGAAGCGTCACGAGGAACTTGAACGGGCCGTCTTCATTTGCCTTGGGTTCCGGCACGTGGCTGACGATGGTTTCAAACATCGGCGTCAATGTGCCTTCACGCGCATTATGGTCGAGCGAGGCATAGCCATTGCGGCCCGAGGCATAGAGCACGGGGAAGTCGAGCTGTTCGTCCGTTGCTTCGAGCGAGACGAAAAGGTCGAACACTTCGTCGAGCACTTCCTGGATGCGCTCGTCAGGACGGTCGACCTTGTTGACGACGACGATGGGACGCAGGCCCAGCGCAAGCGCCTTACCGGTTACGAACTTGGTCTGCGGCATTGCGCCTTCCGACGAATCGACGAGCAAGATGACGCCATCGACCATGGAGAGGATGCGTTCCACTTCGCCGCCAAAGTCGGCGTGGCCGGGCGTATCAACGATGTTGATCCTTGTGCCTTCCCATTCGACCGAGGTGCACTTGGCCAAAATGGTGATCCCGCGCTCCTTTTCGAGGTCGTTCGAATCCATGGCGCGTTCTTCAATGCGCTGGTTGTCGCGGAAGGTGCCCGACTGGCGGAACAGTTGGTCAACAAGGGTGGTCTTGCCATGATCGACGTGTGCGATGATGGCCACATTGCGGAGGCTCATGGGTATTCCGGTTTTTTGAGGAATGGTTTCGCCCGCGCCCCTAGCTGAATTTGTGCGATGCGGCAAGCTAAGCTAGGGCGGGTTGATGCTGGCCCGTCTCATTCCTGACAAGTTCATCCTGCTTTTGCTCGCCACGATTGGGGCCGCGACGCTGTTTCCCGCGCAGGGCAGAGGGCTTTCGCTTGTTTCGGCCATCGCCAATATCGCCATTTTCAGCCTGTTCTTCTTTCATGGCCTGCGGCTGTCGCATGAGGCGGTCTGGGCAGGGCTGAAGCATTGGCGGCTGCAACTCGCGGTGCTTGTGTTCGGGTTTGGTGCATTGCCGCTGCTCGGCCTGTCGGTGTCGGCGCTGGCGCCGGATTTTCTGTCCGCCGAACTTTGGCTGGGGGTTTTGTTCCTTTGTGCGCTGCCATCCACAGTGCAGTCGGCGATTGCCGCTTCGTCTATGGCGCAGGGCAATGTCGCAGCCTCAGTGATCGCGGCGGCGCTCTCCAACCTGTCGGGCGTGATTTTGACGCCGCTGATCTTCGCCGCTCTTGCCCATGTGGGCGGCGGCGGTGGTGACTTATCGACCATCGGGCGGATCGCTGCGCTGCTCCTGCTGCCCTTTGCGCTTGGGCAGGTGGCGCGATTTTGGTTGGCCGCTTGGGCGGAACGCCACCGCGTCTGGATTGGGCGGCTGGACCGGACGACTATTCTGATTACCGTCTATGTCGCGTTTAGTGCGGCTGTCGTCGATGGCCTGTGGGCGCGGCTGGACGGCGCGGAGATGCTGCGCCTCTTTGCCGTCGTCTGCGTCCTGCTTGGTGTTGCCATGGGTGGCGTCTGGGCACTCGGTGGTGCGCTTGGCCTTGAGCGGGAGGACCGGATTACGCTGCTTTTTTCCGGCGCGCAAAAGAGCCTTGCGACTGGCGCGCCGATGGCCCGCATCCTCTTTCCGGCGGCGGAGGCGGGGATGATTGTTATCCCGCTGATGCTCTACCATCAATTGCAACTGACAGTTTCAGCATGGATTGCCGCGCGGCTGGCACGAAATTAATCGAATTTTGCTCGATCTGGGGTTAGGGGAACGCGCATGAACGCCATAACAACGCCACGGGTCGCCGTTCTTCTGCCCTGTTATAATGAAGCCGCGGCCATTGCGCAGACGGTGGCCGACTTTCGTGCCGCGCTGCCCGATGCGACGATCTACGTCTATGACAACAACTCCACCGACAAGACGGTAGAGGTTGCCGCTGCCGCCGGCGCCATCGTCCGGACAGAGCGGATGCAGGGCAAAGGCAATGTTGTCCGCCGCATGTTCGCCGATGTGGAGGCCGACATCTATGTGATGGCTGATGGCGACGCGACCTATGAGGCCGCCGCCGCACCTGGCCTCATCGACCTGTTGGTGAACGATCAGCTCGACATGGTGGTGGGTGCGCGCAAATCTGAGGTTGAAGCCGCGTACAGGCGGGGCCACCGGCTCGGCAATGCGATGCTGACGGGGATGCTTGCTTGGCTGTTCGGCCGCAGCTTTACAGATATTCTTTCGGGCTATCGCGTCTTTTCCCGCCGTTTTGTGAAGAGCTTTCCGGTTCTGTCTGAAGGCTTTGAGATTGAGACCGAAATCAGCGTCCACGCGCTCGAACTGCGAATGCCGGTGGCCGAACGGGTGACGGCTTACGCCGCGCGGCCGGAGGGATCGGAGTCAAAGCTGAGCACGTATCGCGACGGATGGCGTATCCTGCGGACCATTCTGACGCTGTTCCGAATTGAAAAGCCGCTCGCCTTTTTCGGGATTATCGGCGCGGCGCTCGCCCTCATTGCGATCGGGATCAGCATTCCTCTGTTCCTCACCTTCTTTGAAACCGGCCTTGTGCCGCGCCTGCCGACAGCCGTGCTCGCCATGGGGATCATGCTGCTGGCCTTTCTCAACGGCTTTTGTGGCTTGATCCTTGATACGGTCGTGCGGGGCCGCCGTGAATTGCGACGGCTGGCTTATCTTGCCCACCCTGTGTAGGGCGCAGTTAATGTCATTCTTGGGGAACCGACCCGCGCTGGAGCGGGCCGTCTGGCTGTTTCTGGCTCTTGCCTCGGCGTTGCCCTTCATGGTGGCGCCGATCCCGATTCTGCCGGATTTGTTCAGCCATATCGGCCGCTACCATGTGATGAACACTCCGGGCGATCCCTGGCTGAGCCAATATTACGCCTTTGACTGGCATGTGACCGGCAATCTCGGGGCGGATTTGCTCATGCTCCTTCTGGGGCCGATGCTGGGCACGGAAAAGGCCGCCTATCTGATCGCCGCCCTCATTCCGCCTGTGATGGTCTGGGGCATCTATCGGCTTTCGCGGGCGCTCTATGGTCAGGTGCAGGCACCGGCCTATGTGGCGATTATCCTCGTCTGGTCGTTCACCTTCCATCACGGTTTCATCAACTGGTGGCTGGGCATGGCGCTGGTCTTCCATGTTGTTGCCATATGGGTGGACATTCGCGGAGCGCCTGCCGTCTGGCGGGCCATTTACGCCTTCTTTGCCGCGCTTCTGGTCTGGCTGTGCCACACTTCGGCGTGGGGGGTTCTGGGCTTGATCGTTGCCGGGATCGGCTTTGCGGAACGCAAGTCGTTCGTCCGCTTCTGCGTCTCGATGCTGCCATGGGCCGCGCCAATCCTGCCCATGCTCATCTGGCGTGTCACCAAGGGTGGCGGCGTTTTGGCCCAGAATTGGTGGCCGATGGTTAAAGTCCACGGCGTCCGCAATCTGCTGCGTGCGGAATGGCGGGAATTTGATATTGCGAGCGTGGCCCTCGTCATTTTGGTGACCCTGTGGCTGTTGGTGGATCGTCGGTTCACCCGCCATCGTGGGCTGGTCCTTGCGGCGGCGGCCCTGCTCGTGACCGCCATTGCCCTGCCGGCGACCGTGCTGAGTTCCTATTTCGCCGACGTCCGGCTTTTTGCGCCCTTGCTCATGATCGCGCTGCTTGCGGTGTCAAACCTGACGCCCAAGACAGGCGCATTTGTCGCCTTGGCGGGGGCGAGCCTGTTTCTCGTCCGCGTCGGGGAAACGACCTATGGTTGGATGACCCGCGGGGCGGAACTGGAGCAGGATCTCGCAGCCCTCAACCACGTGCCGATGGGCGCGCGCATCGTTGTCCTGTCACACAGCACCGAATGTGGCGTTTGGCCGCTTGCCGGGCGCAATCACGCCGCCAGCCTCGCCATCGTCCGCCGCCACGCCTTTGTGAATACGGAATGGGATATTCCGGGCCAACATTTGATGCGGCCGATTTACAACGCCGTTTATGGGTTCAACGATTCGCGCACCGTGGATTTGTTTAACCCGGCTTATGGCTGCCCGGGCTTCCGCGTCCGTCGGTTCATGCGGTTGGTGCCGCGTGATCGGTTTGATTACATCTGGATCTGGGAGGCTGAAGCGCCGCCCGAGACAAAAAAATGGCTTAACCTCGTTTACGCGGGGCCGTCCTCTAGACTTTATGCCATTGCCAAATCCTCGGATTCGCATTCTGGGGTTGAACTTTCCGTCCCGACCCCGAAATAGATGTCAAAGACATAAGCAAAGGACTGTCCATGAACCCGCATGACGCGCTGATCCCCATCGTTATCGAGCAATCGAACCGCGGAGAGCGCAGCTTTGACATTTTCTCGCGCCTGCTGCGTGAACGCATCGTGTTCGTCACCGGCGGCGTGGAAGACGGTATGGCGTCCGTTATTGTGGCCCAACTTCTGTTCCTCGAGTCGGAAAATCCGAAGAAGGACATCTGGATGTACATCAACTCGCCGGGCGGCGTGGTGACAGCCGGCATGGCGATCCATGACACGATGCAGTATATCCGCCCGAAGGTTGGCACGGTCTGCGTCGGTCAGGCTGCGTCTATGGGCTCCTTCCTGCTTGCCGCAGGTGAGCCGGGCATGCGTTACGCCATGACCAACGCGCGAATCATGATCCACCAGCCATCAGGCGGCGCACAGGGTCAGGCGACGGATATCGCGATCCAGGCGCAGGAAATCCTCCGTATTCGTGCGAATATGAATCGTCTTTATGCCGATTATACGGGCAAGGACATTGATACGATTGAGAAGGCTATGGAGCGCGACAACTTCATGACCGCCAATGAAGCCAAGGATTTCGGCCTTGTGGATGCTGTTTTCGACAAGCGTCCAGCGGCAATGGATGACGCTGCGGGCTGAGTCAGCCCAAATTAAGTCATTGCCGCTATGAAATCTGATTGTAACATGGCCGCAAACGTGGCGGGAAGGTTCTAATGACCAAGTTGAGCGGCAGCGACACCAAGAGCACGCTTTATTGCTCTTTCTGCGGCAAATCGCAGCATGAGGTGCGCAAGCTCATTGCGGGACCAACGGTGTTCATCTGCGATGAATGCGTGGACCTGTGCAATGACATCATCCGTGAGGAAACGAAGACAGCGCTCGTTTCCAAAAAGGATGGCGGCGTGCCGAGCCCGCAGGAAATCTGCAAGGTTCTCGACGATTACGTCATTGGCCAGCCCAAGGCGAAGCGCGTCCTCTCGGTCGCCGTCCACAACCACTATAAGCGCCTGAACCACGGCGCGAAGGGTGCGGACGTTGAACTGGCTAAGTCGAACATCCTGCTCGTTGGCCCTACAGGCTGCGGCAAGACGTTGCTGGCCCAGACGCTCGCCCGTATCCTCGACGTGCCGTTCACCATGGCGGACGCAACGACGCTGACGGAAGCCGGCTATGTTGGCGAAGATGTTGAAAACATCATCCTGAAGCTGCTCCAGGCATCGGATTACAATGTCGAACGCGCCCAGCGCGGCATCGTCTATATCGACGAAATCGACAAGATCAGCCGCAAGGCCGAAAACCCCTCCATCACCCGCGATGTCTCGGGTGAAGGCGTGCAGCAGGCCCTGCTCAAGATGATGGAAGGCACGGTTGCCAGCGTTCCGCCGCAGGGCGGCCGCAAGCATCCGCAGCAGGAATTCCTGCAGGTTGACACGACCAACATCCTCTTCATCTGCGGCGGTGCGTTTGCAGGCCTCGAAAAGATCATTGCAGACCGTTTGCAGGGCAAGTCCATTGGCTTTGGTGCCAACGTGTCGTCGCCTGATGATCGCCGCACCGGTGAAGTGCTCAAGCAGAGCGAGCCGGAAGATTTGCTGAAATACGGCCTCATCCCGGAATTCGTCGGCCGTCTGCCCGTCATCGCGACGCTCGAAGACCTTGACGTCGATGCGCTGGTCAAGATTCTGATCGAGCCGAAGAATGCGCTGGTGAAGCAGTATAAGAAGCTGTTCGAGATGGAAGACGTCGAACTCGACTTCACCGACGACGCGCTGACAGCCGTTGCGAAGCGCGCCATCGAACGCAAGACCGGCGCGCGCGGCCTCCGCTCGATCCTCGAATCGATCCTGCTCGACACCATGTTCGACCTGCCCACGATGGAAGACGTCGATGAAGTGATGATCGACAAGGACGTGGTCGCCGGCAAGAAGGAACCGGTCCGCGTCTATGCCAAGAAATCGAAGGAAGCCGCCGGCGACGCTGCGTAAGCAGGGACGGTTTTCTCAACTTTCGTCATGCTGAACTTGTTTCAGCATGACGAGATCAACTTATTCTTGCCCCTTCAGCACGCGGTCGATCCGCTCCACCATCGCGGCATATTCCGGGCTTTCGGTGCTCGTATAGCGCGCCTGGAACGCGGCCTCGGTCAAGCCTTCCGACAAAGCGAGGGCGTGCAGCGGGACGATCTGCACTTCTGTGATCCCCGCCAAAGCGCTGCGCGTGGCCTCCGCCTGTGAGACGTCACCGGCCCTCATCGCCCAATGGATGCCGGAGCGGTCGGCGGACAGATCAACAAAGGAAAAGCCTGAGCCATTGGGTCCGCTGTCGGAAATTTCCTTCCAGGTCCCCATCGCCTGCGAAATGTCTTCGCCATAGAGTGCGGCGAGCGCGGCGGAGAGCGCCCAGTGTTTGGCAAGATCGTTCCGGCCGAGCAGTATCAGAGGTTGCGCCGCAATGCGGCAGGGCTTGGTCGCTTCAACCGCATCGCCCGCCAGATTTCCCGCATTGGGGGAGACGGTGAACATCGCAAGTGCCACGAACGCGGCCCGGTTGGCGCCGTCCGTGCTGCTGCCGGCCTGCCGTTCTTTGAACGCACGGCGGACCTGCGTGGCAAGGCCCATGGACGGGCTGGCCGCCTGCTCCCGCGAGAGTCGGCAATAGGTGTTGGCAACCAGCGCCGGATCAACGGGTTCGGCCTGCACATCGTTCAACTGGCGCAGCAGACGCGTGCGCTTTGGCAAGTTGAGCTGGGCTGTGAGTCCGGCGGGCGAGATCGTCAGGCCGCGCACCATGTCATCAGGCGCTTTCATCTGCGCGCCACGCAGGTTCAGTGTGAACACGGCCAGCTTCGCCAGCGGGCGTGTGACGAAAGGCGGGAGGGTCAGCCAGCCGATCCGAAGCGTGGTGTCCGGGAACCGGTCTTGTGTCGGGACGGCGGTGGCAGAGATGTTTGCCCAGAGCGGGCCGACGGGCAGGCTCGCGTCAACCGTGGCGCGGTCGGTCGCCTGCGTTGTCTGTAGCCGTTGAATGCCCAGTGCTCGGCCGAGCAGAAGGCTTCCGCCCTGCGCCTCGCGCCAACTGATGAAGGTTGGGACAGGCTTGCCGGTCCCGGCTTGCGCGCGCACCCGGTCAAACGCGGCGCGGGCGGCGATCACATCGGCAGAAGCGGGCGGTGCAGCGGTTTCCACCGCAGGCGAAAGGCTGAGTGTCAGGAAGGCAAGAACCAGAACGCCGCCTAGCAGTCCCACCAGTAGCTTTCGCGCGGCGGACCAGCTCTTCTTCGGCATGGGGAGGGGCACGGCGGCCGATGTCATGACGGACATCTAGCAGCCTCGCATCAGCTTATGCTAGCACCTTCCCACGATAGAGGAGGAGCGCGCGATGAACGTCCATGATTTTACAGTGAAAAAACCTGATGGCAGTGACCAGAAGCTGGCCGATTATGCGGGCGGGCCGATCCTGATCGTCAACACCGCGTCCAAATGCGGCTTCACGCCACAGTATAAGGGGCTAGAAGAGCTGCAGCGCAAATATGGGGACAAGGGCCTGACCGTGCTCGGCTTCCCCTGCAACCAGTTTGGCGCACAGGAACCCGGCGATGCCGCCGAAATCGCGAACTTCTGCTCGTTGAACTATGATGTGTCCTTCCCGCTGATGGCGAAGGTGGAAGTCAATGGCGACAAGGCGGAGCCGCTTTATGACCATCTGAAATCAGCCAAGCCCGGCCTGCTCGGTACCAAGGCGATCAAGTGGAATTTTACCAAGTTCCTCATCGACAAGAACGGCAAAGTCGTCGGCCGTTATGCCCCGACTGACAAGCCGGAAAGCATTGAGAAGGATATCCAGAAGCTGCTTTAGGGGTTTCTTTATCCTCCCCCGGTGGGGGAGGATAAAAGTGGTGCAGAACCGCGATCTCTCCAGCACCCCTTCGTCATGCTGAACTTGTTTCAGCATAACCGGGCTGAGCAGCATATCCATCAGCCGAAGCGGACGCCCAAGCCCGTTATCCTGAAACAAGTTCAGGATGACGAATGAAGTGGCCCGAACTTATCCCCAACTCCGTCCATCGGCCCTGTTAACAACGCCGCCTGCGCTGCCTACAGTCCCGTCATGTCCTTTTCCCCCTTTGTGCCCCTGCGAGTCTTTTCGGCCTACACGATGCTGGAGGGCGCAATTGAGCCGAAGGCGATTGCCAAACGGGCGAAGGAACTGGGCTTTCCTGCGGTCGCTGTGTGTGACCGCAACGGGCTTTACGCCGCGCCGCAATTTTCGGATGGCTGCAAGGGCGCGGGTGTCCAGCCCATTATCGCAACTCTGTTGACCGTCCAGCGTCCGGACCGGCCGGACGGGACATCCTTGGTTTACGATTCGCTGGCGCTCTTTGCGCAGGATGAGGCGGGCTATCAAAATCTTTGCGCGCTGGTTTCTGCGGCCCACTTGGCACGTCCGCCGGAAGAGCCGCCGCATGTCAACTTTGACAAGCTGGCCGGGCACACCGATGGACTGATCGCGCTCACGGCGGGGGGCGAAGGTGCGCTGTGCCGGTTGCTTGCGGATGGGCAGGACGGTGCGGCAGATGCCTACGTCACCCGTCTGATGTCGCTTTTCCCCGACCGGCTCTACATCGAAGTCTCCCGCAGGCTTGATCCGGTTGAGGGCGCATCGGAAGCCGCCCTGCTCGATCTGGCCTATGCCAAGGACATTCCGCTCGTCGCCTCCAATCCGGCGAACTTTGCAGAGGCAGACTTCCACGCCGCGCACGATGCCATGCTGTGCATCGCGGCCAGCGCCTATGTGGAAAGCGAAGATCGCGCCCGCAGTTCGCCCGATGCTTGGATGAAGCCCGCCAAGGAGATGCAGCGTCTGTTTGAGGACCTGCCCGAGGCGCTGGCCAATACGCTTGTCGTGGCGCAGCGCTGCGCGGTCATGGCCCCAAAGCGTGATCCGATCCTGCCAACAGTCGGCGATAAGGCAGGCGAGGCAGATCAGCTTCGCGCCGACGCCACGGCCGGGCTGGAACGCCGGTTGGCGCAAATCCCGGATGCGGACCGGGATGTGTATTTCCAGCGTCTCGATTTTGAGCTCAACGTCATCGTCCAGATGGGCTTTCCGGGCTACTTCCTGATCGTTGCTGACTTCATCAAATGGGCGAAAGACAATGGCATTGCAGTGGGCCCCGGCCGTGGGTCCGGTGCTGGCTCCGTTGTCGCCTGGTCGCTGACGATCACCGATCTTGATCCGATCAAGCTCGGGCTGCTGTTTGAACGTTTCCTCAATCCGGAACGTGTGTCGATGCCCGACTTCGACATCGATTTCTGCGAAACGCGGCGTGGCGAAGTCATCCGCTACGTCCAGCAGAAATATGGCGCGGACCATGTCGCGCAGATCATCACCTTCGGGACGATGAAGGCGCGCGCCGTTCTGAAAGATACAGGCCGCGTGCTCCAGATGAGCTATGGGCAGGTCGACCGGCTGGCCAAGCTGATCCCGAACCACCCGACCGACCCTTGGACGCTGGACCGCGCGCTGAATGGCGTGAGTGAGCTGGCGGCGGAATATAAGAATGATCGGCAGGTCCGCCAGTTGCTCGATCTGGCGATGAAGCTGGAAGGGCTGCCGCGCCATAGTTCCACCCACGCAGCCGGTGTGGTCATTGGGGACCGTCCGCTCGACCAGCTTGTGCCGCTTTATCGCGATCCACGCTCCGACATGCCGGTGACGCAGTTCGACATGAAATATGTCGAAGGCGCGGGGCTGGTGAAGTTCGACTTTCTGGGCCTCAAAACGCTGTCCGTCATCCAGCGCGCGCTCGACCTGATTGAGCGGCGCACCGGCACGCGGCCCGATGTCGATGGCCTGACCTGGGATGATGCGGGCGTCTACGCCTTGCTGCAAAAGGGTGACACCGTCGGCGTGTTCCAGCTGGAATCGGAAGGGATGCGCCGCACGCTCGCGGCCGTGCGTCCGTCCAACTTTGGCGACATCATCGCGCTCGTGTCGCTTTACCGACCGGGCCCGATGGACAACATCCCGCTCTTTGGTGACCGCAAGAACGGGCGCGTGCCTATTGAATATCCGCACCCGCTGCTCGAAGGCATCTTGTCCGAAACCTACGGGATTTTCGTCTATCAGGAACAGGTCATGCAGGCCGCGCAGATATTGGCCGGTTACACGCTTGGCGGCGCAGACATGCTTCGCCGCGCGATGGGCAAAAAGATCCAGAAGGAGATGGACGAACAGCGCGCCATCTTCGTCGCGGGCTGTGCGGAGCATAACGCCATTGAGGCGGCCAAAGCGAACGAGCTGTTCGACTTGATCGACAAGTTCGCAGGCTATGGCTTCAACAAGTCACACGCTGCGGCTTATGCGCTGCTCGCCTATCAAACGGCGTGGTTGAAGGCGCATTTCCCGGCGGAGTTTTTCGCAGGCTCAATGAGCTTCGACATTTCGAACACCGACAAGCTGTCGATCTTCATGGACGATATGCGCCGTCTGGGCGTGCCTGCGCTGGCCCCCTGCATCAACATTAGCGGCGCTGATTTTGAGGTGGAGCCGCAGGAAGATGTGGTCGGCGTCCGCTGTGCGCTCGGCGCGCTCAAGGGCGTGGGTGAAGGCGCGATGGAACTGGTTGTGGCCGAACGTGAAGCCAATGGGCCGTTCACGTCGCTTGATGATTTTGCAGGCCGGATCAGCCCGCGCGTCGTGAACCGCCGCCAGATCGAAAGTCTGGCCGCCGGTGGCGCGTTTGATGCGCTGGAGCCAAACCGGGCGGGCGTCCATGCGATTGCGGAAACGCTTCTCGCCGTTGCGGCCGAGGCCGAACATTCCCGCACCAGCGGGCAGGGCGGTCTGTTTGGCGGAGACGAGCATAAGGTCGTTGCGATCAAGCTTCCGCCGGGCGCGCATTGGTCCTTGGCTGAGCGTATGGCGCAGGAGCGGGAGGCATTTGGCTTCTACTTCTCCGCTCATCCGATTGACCGCTATCGCCATGTCGCCTCAGCGCACGGCGCGCGGGATTATGCGGCGCTGTGCGGTCAGCCTGCCCCTGCCGATGGTGCCCGCACAGGTGCCGTGATGGCGGTGCTGATTGAAGACGTGAAATGGCGGACCTCGGCGCGGGGACGCCGCTATGCCAATTGCGCTGTGTCTGATGCCACCGGCCAGTTCATCGCCAGCTGCTTTGACGAGTTGACGGCCAAGGAAATGGAAGAGGCGGCCAAGACCAATAGCTGTGGCCTCATCACCGTCGAACTGGACCGGCAGCCGGGCGAGGAAACCCCGCGCATCACGATCAAGCGGATCCAGCCCATGGAAGGGCTTGCCGCCAACAGCCGGTTGCTGGCGGCCATCACTGTGTCTGATGTGGCGGCGATCTCCGCTTTGGCAGCTTTGCTCCACGGGGAGAGCGGCGGACGAGGGGAAGTTGTCGTTCAAGCCGAACTTGAGCATGGCGCTTCGGCCCGCGTCCGGCTGGGCCGCAGCTTTGCGCTGGACGCCGAACTGGCGGCGCGCATGGAGGCTTTGCCGGGTGTCGTCTCCGTGGCTTTATCCGCTGCTGAAATGCCAAGGCTGGCACTCGTCTCCTAGATTCCCGAGCTGTCCCGAAATCCTGCTTTGGGACAGACCCCTAACCTAAGTCATAAGGATCTCGTTGGTTTTTGGGTTAAGGAAGAGTTACAAAAGAAGATATAACGTCGGGTCGCACTCATTCGAACGAAGGAGAGCCGACATGAAGACATATCTACTCGCTTTGGCCAGTGGCGCCGCATTGCTGACGAGCCAGGCACAAGCCGCAATTCCGATCTATCCGAACCCCGGAACAGTGAACCCGATCGACTATAGCTTCACGGCGGCCTCGACGGGTGACATCATTGCGTATTTCGCGGGCAATGGCGGCTCCTTTACCAATCTGCTCGGTCTGCTCGTTAATGGCGTTGATACCGGCATTGAAGGGCTGAACAACCAGACGTCCGCCATAGGTGACTCTCTGAATTTCGGTCCGGTGACGGCAGGCGATGTCCTGACCTTCAGGCTGCGCGTGACCGATACGGGTGACCTCTTCTACTCAAAACGGTCTCTGAATACGGACGGCATCACTCACATTTACGCAACATCCTATGCAGGCGGTGATTTCGGCCTGCCAGCCGGTACCTATGTCGGGTTTGAAGACCTGAATGGTGGCGGTGATCTGGATTACGAAGATCTGGGCTTTGTCTTCACCAACGTGACGTCAAATGTGCCCGAGCCTGCGGCATGGGCAATGATGCTCGGCGGCTTTGGCTTGGTCGGTAGCGCGATGCGTCGGCGTCGAACGACGACGAAGGTGACCTTCGCCTAAGGCATAGTGAAGCGATGAAGACGGGGCTGGGCGCGCGCACTAAACCGCGTTCCCGGCCCCTTCTTTCGTTCCCTCATTTGGATTGCCTATTGACGGCTGGCGCAAAATTGATGCCATAGTGGGGGCAAGGCTCAATAAAGGGTCAGGTCGCAAAGAACGGAAAGAGCCACATGCCGAAGTCGGGGGACTTCCATCGCCTTGGCATTGCTGAACTTCACAATGCCTTTGCCCGGGGCGAGGCATCACCATCGGTGGTGCTGGACCATTTTGTCGCCCGCATTGCGTCCCTTGATGATCGACTGCGCAGCTTTGTAGAGGTAGATGCCAAAGGCGCGCGCGCCGCCGCGTTCGTGAGTGACGCCCGTTTTGCCGCTGACAGCCGCCGTCCGCTCGAGGGCATTCCCATTGCGATCAAATCGAACATTGCGGTGAAGGGGCTGGAGCTTGCCGCCGGCATGGACGCGCGGCGCGGTATGATTGCTGAGGAGGATGCGCCCGTTGTCCAGAAGCTGCGTGACGCAGGGGCGATCATCATCGGCACCACAAATATGCATGAAGCGGCCATTGGCGCGACAACGGACAATCCCTTTTTCGGGCGTTGCCTCAATCCGCATGGGCATAACCGCTCCCCCGGTGGCTCATCGGGCGGCAGTGCCGCGGCAGTTGCGGCGGGCTTTTGCGTGGCTGCGATGGGAACGGACACATTGGGGTCCATCCGGATCCCCTCTGCCTTTTGTGGGGTCTATGGTCTGAAGCCCACGCCCGGCACGATTTTGACGGCAGGGCTTGTGCCCTTTTCGGCGCGGTTCGACGCCATTGGGCCGATCACGCGGTCAATGGATGACATGGCGATCCTCACCAATGTTCTGTGTTCACCTGATCTCGCAACGGCGATGCGCCGGTCTCACTTTTCGGCATTGGCCAATCATGGCGGCACGTCGGTGGACGACGAAATCGCGGAAAAGCTAGCGCTGATCCAAGCCGATTTGCCGGACCGTCAGGGGGAGATTGCGGTCCGTCCCGATTGCGCCGCAGTCCGCAAGGCGACCTATGTTTTGGCGATGCGTGACCTTATCCCAACGCTGGTTGATCTGGGTGAGGAACGTTGCGCGCGGGTGTCAGATGAGGTGAGCCGTATCCTCGAACGCGTGGTGGACCGGGATGAAGAGGCGCTTCGGGGCGACCGCGTGCTGGTTGACCAGATTTCCCAGATGCTCCGGCGGGAGATTGGCAGCAACGGCATATTGGTGACGCCGACCACGCCGGTCACCGCCGTAGAGGCAGGCGCGCCGATGCCGGTCTCGATCGCCGATTTCACGGTGCTCGCCAATGTTGCTGGTTTGCCCGCCATCACCATTCCAGCCGGGCGAGACCATATGGACTTGCCCATCGGCCTGCACCTGATTGGCCCTGTAGGCGGGGAGGCGATGCTGATCGCACAAGCGCGGATGCTGAATGACCGCATCCGGGGTTATGCGCCGCCGCCTGCTTTTTGGTGAGGCGTTCAGGGGATATCTCGCAGGGCCCACTCCCGCTCGCCCTGAGCTTGTCACTGGAGAGCTGATCTCCACTGTTTCCATCCACGTCGCCCCGTGCTTGACACGGGGCTTGGCTAACCTCCGTCCGGCTTCAGATCTCAGCCTGAAGTGGCTCACTGCGCTGGGAGGCCGGGCCATCCGGGCATCATGCCAATTATCGAGGGGCAAGAAGAGCCATGCCCCGTGTCAAGCACGGGGCGACGGAGAAACGGATGAGACCTAATCCGCGAACAGCAGGACAGGTGTTTCCAAAAGCTTCTTGACCGCCTGCACAAAGCTCGCGGCATCCCAGCCATCGACGACGCGGTGGTCGCAGCTGATCGACAAGTTCATCAGCTTGGCGCGGACAATGTCGTCACCGACGAAGATGGGTCGCTCCACGATCTTGTTGGGGCCGATGATGGCGACTTCGGGGCGGTTGATGACCGGCGTCGTCGCGATGCCGCCAAGAGGCCCGAGCGACGTCACGGTCAGCGTAGAGCCAGACAGCTCTTCGGACTTCGCCTTACCAGTGCGCGCGGCCTCAGCCAGTCGCGTAATCTCGCCAGCGAGCTGCCAGACATTCTTCGCCTGCGCGTCCCGGATGACGGGGACCATCAGCCCGGCGTCGGTCTGCGTGGCCATGCCAAGGTGCACGGCGCCATGGCGGGTGACGATGCCGGCCTCATCATCATAGCGCGCGTTGATCATCGGGAAATCGGGCAGCGCCTTGCAGATCGCGACGATCATCAGCGGCAGCATGGTGAGTTTCGGCCGGTCCCCGCGGTGGGCGTTCAAATCGCCGCGCATCGCCTCCAGCGCGGTCACTTCGATCTCTTCAACATAAGTGAAGTGCGGAATGTGCCGCTTGGATGCGGCCATGTTCTCGGCAATGCGGCGGCGCATACCGACGACCTTGATGGCCTCGTCGGCACGCGTCGTGCCTGCCGCGCGATAACCTTGGCCGCCATGATACGTCAGATAGGCGTCGAGATCGGCATGGCGGACACGGCCGCCCTCGCGGGCCTTCACCTGCGACAGATCAACCCCCAATTCCTTGGCCCGTGCCCGCACCGCCGGTGAAGCGAGCGCCTGCGCGGAGGGCTGTGGCACGCTGATCTCGGTTGCTTCCGGGTGTGGGGCCGGGATGAACGGCGTTAAAGGCGCTTCCGGCATATGCTGTTCGGGGGCGACTTCCAGATCGGTGCCGGACAGGACATCGGTCTCCGGCGCGGCAGGCGTCGCGACCTCCTCACTTTCCGTTTCAATCACCAGCAGCGTCGATCCAATGGGGATCATATCGCCGACATCGCCTGCGACTTCGATCACCGTGCCACTCACGGGCGACTCCATCTCGACGGTGGCCTTGTCAGTCATCATGTCGGCCACGCCCTGATCTTCGGACACGGTATCACCGACCTTCACATGCCAGGCGACAATCTCTGCCTCGGCAATGCCTTCGCCAATGTCGGGCAAGCGGAATTCAAAGCGCGCCATCCTCAGTCCTTCATCACTTTTTCAATCGCCATCCCGATGCGGACAGGGCCGGGGAAATAGGCCCATTCAAGGCTATGGGGGTAAGGCGTGTCAAACCCGGTCACGCGCTCAATCGGCGCTTCGAGATGGTAGAAGCAGCGCTCCTGAATCTGCGCGGCGAGTTCCGCGCCAAAGCCAGAGGTGCGCGTCGCCTCATGGATGATGACGCAGCGTCCGGTCTTCTTCACCGAGGCCTCGATGGTCTCAATGTCGAGCGGCACGAGCGTGCGGAGATCGATGACGTCGGCATCGACGCCCAGTTCCTCGACGGCCGCCAAGCCCACATGCACCATCGTGCCATAGGTGATGACGGTCAGGTCCTGCCCCTCACGCACCAGCGCGGCCTTGCCGAGCGGGATGGTGTATTGGCCTTCGGGCACTTCGCTCGCCGGGTGCTTCGCCCATGGCTGGACCGGCCGGTCATAATGCCCGTCGAACGGGCCGTTATAGATGCGCTTGGGCTCAAAGAAGAGGACGGGGTCATTGTCTTCAATCGCCGAAAGCAGCAGGCCCTTGGCGTCATAGGGCGTCGACGGGATGACCGTCTTCAGGCCCGATACATGGGTGAAGATGCTTTCGGGGGACTGGCTATGCGTCTGCCCGCCAAAGATGCCACCTCCAAAGGGGGATCGGACGGTGATCGGCATGTGCCATTGCCCGGCGGAACGATACCGGATGCGCGCGGCCTCTGACACCAACTGGTCGAGCGCGGGGTAGATATAGTCGGCGAACTGGATTTCGGGGATGGGGCGCAGGCCATAAGCCGCCATGCCGACGGCCACGCCGATGATGCCACACTCCGTGATCGGCGTGTCGAAGCTGCGCGTCTTGCCGAACTTCTGTTGGAGCCCTGCAGTCGCGCGGAACACGCCGCCGAAAAAGCCGACATCCTCGCCAAAGACGACAACATCCGCATCCCGCGTCATGGCCACGTCCATTGCGCTGTTGATCGCCTCGATCATGTTCATGCGGCGGGTGGGGGCGTCCGACATTAGCGTGGCCCCTGTCCGCCATTGGGCCATTTGCGCATGCGTTCGGCCATCATCTGCGCCTGCTGCTCCTTCAGATGCGGGGGCATCTCCTCAAACACGTCTTCGAACATCGTCTCGAACGGCTGGTGCAGGCCGTGGCCAAGGATGCCGTTCTTTTCGGCTTCCTTCTGTGCTGCCTTCACGCTTTCGGCGAGTTCGAGGTCCATCGCGGCATGACGGTCTTCGTTCCACTCCCCGATGGTGATGAGGTGCGTCTTTAACCGGGCAATGGGGTCGCCCAGCGGCCACTTCACGCCTTCTTCGGCGGAGCGATAGGCGCTCGGGTCATCCGACGTGCTGTGCCCTTCGGCACGGTAGGTGAAATGCTCGATCAGCGTCGGGCCATTGTTGGTCCGCGCCCGCTCGGCGGCCCAGGCAGTCGCGGCGTAGACGGCGAGCGCATCGTTGCCGTCGACCCGCAGGCCCGCAATGCCATAGCCGATGGCGCGCGCCGCAAAGGTCGTCGCTTCGCCGCCTGCAAAGCCTGCGAACGAGCTGATCGCCCATTGGTTGTTCACGACGTTGATGATGACCGGCGCGCGGTAGACGGTCGCAAAGGTCATGGCGGCGTGGAAGTCCCCCTCTGCCGTTGATCCTTCGCCGCACCATGCCGCCGCGATCCGGCTGTCACCCTTGGACGCGCTCGCCATCGCCCAGCCTACCGCCTGCGGCAGCTGTGTCGTCAGATTGCCCGAGACGGTGAAAAATCCGTACTCGGGCGAGGAGTACATGATCGGCAACTGCCGGCCTTTGAGCGCATCGCCCTTGTTCGAATAGATCTGGTTCATCATGTCGACCAGCGGACAGCCGCGCGTGATGAGGATGCCCTGCTGCCGGTAGGAGGGGAAGCACATGTCCTCGCGGTCGAGTGCATGGGTCTGCGCCACCGCGACGGCCTCTTCGCCGGTGCATTTCATGTAAAAGCTGGTCTTGCCCTGCCGCTGCGCGCGGAACATGCGGTCATCAAAGGCTCGGGTGAGCGCCATGTCGCGTAACATGGTCCGCAGCGCGTCCGGTGACAGGCGGGGGTCCCATGGGCCGACGGCTTGCCCCGCATCATCCATCACCCGCACGAGGCCGAAGGCCATGTCGCGCAGATCATGCGCGGCGGCAGAGCTGTCGGGACGCGGCGTTTCGCCTGCAGGTGTGACCTGAATGTGCGAGAAGTCCGCCTCTTCGCCGGGACGGGCGGGCGGCTCCGGAATGTGGAGCGAGAGCGGAGGGAGGTTGCGGCCACGCGAGTCGTTCATAACAACACGTTGTAATAAAATTACGCATACTTATCCAGAGTGGCGATGAAGCGCTTTCAGTCCGGCAGCTTTGTGCTTAGGCTGGGGTCATGATCCGATCCCTCCTTGCCGCCCTTCTGGTCGCCCTTCCGTCCGTCGCGCTTGCGCAGGCCAATAGCTGCATCGTGCCCGATGCTCTGCCGGAGCTTCGGGCAGAAGCGCCCCCGCCGGGCCAGATCCGCAAGGTACCAGTGACGGGCTATCTTCTGTCGCTGTCATGGTCGCCGCAATATTGTCGCGGCAAGCAGGGCAATCCGGCGGATGTCAGCCAGTGCGGAAAGGACGCGCGCTTCGGGTTCATCCTGCACGGACTTTGGCCTGAAGGAGATCGGCAAATTGACCCGGCCTGGTGCGGAGAGGCCAAGCCGCTCGACACGGGTCTTGTGAAGCAGCATTTCTGCATGACGCCGTCCGCCCGGCTGTTGCAGCATGAATGGGCTAAGCATGGCACCTGCATGGCGGACAAGCCGGAGAAGTATTTCCGCGCAGCCGCCATCCTTTACCGCGCGGTGCGCTTTCCCGACATGAACGCCCTGTCGCGGCGGGGCGTGACGACGGGGGTGTTTGCGGCTGAATTTGCGCGGATCAACCGCGGCATGACGCCCGCCATGGTCCGCATCATGACCACGCCCGGAAACTGGCTGAAGGAAGTGCGCATCTGCATGGACACAGCGTTTAAGCCCCGCCCCTGCCCAAAGGGAGAGCCGACCGCCCCGCCCAAACGCCGCCTCAACATCTGGCGGGATGAGCGGTAGGGGGCTTCCTCTCGGCTTGCCATTCCCGCGCAAGCGGGAATCCAGTCGACGCTTTGAGGTGTCCATGGATTCCCGCTTTCGCGGTAATGACAGGTGAGGTGAGGCTCCACCCTCCTCGTCATCCTGAACTTGTTTCAGGATCCATTGGCATCACGGTCGCCGGACATATGCCATGCTTTCAATGTCCGGAGTTCATGGATGCTGAAACAAGTTCAGCATGACGAGGCGGCGAGTGCGCGAGGGCCGTGACAGGCATCACAGCGGTTTGTTCAGATTTTCGCTTTATCCTGTCTGCCTGCTGCACGGGGGCGGCGTGTGAACAGAGTGGGGCGTGGGGATGATCGACCGTCGGTCTTTCGGGCTTGGAGCGGTGGCGCTGGTGGGCGCGGTGCTGCTGTCGGGCTGTGACACCAAAAACATGCAGTGGGATGAAGGCTTCTTCTTCGTGCCGCACCGTTATGCGCTGAAGGTGGAGGTGGAGACACCTGAGGGCATGCGCACCGGCTATAGCGTCATTGAGGTCAAGTTTGGTTCCGGAAGCTACAAGATCACCGGAGAGGCCGTCGCGGTAGACCTGCCCAAGGGGCAGACGCTGTTCGTGTTGCTGCGCAATGGTCGGGATGTGGATTGGGCGCGCAATGCCTATGCCTGGCTTGGCAAGGAACGTCTGGCTTCCTGGCGGATTGACGGGGGCATTGGCGGCGACCGTGAGGACGGCCCCGACTCGAGTGAGCGGGGCGCCTATTTCTGGGGCAATGTTGCCGACTATCGCGGAACGGTGCCGGTGCCGCGCCTGTGGTCTTACGCACCGGGCGATAAGGCGGCGGACAACTACCCCTATTTTGTGCGCTTTCGCGACGTGCGCGACCCGAAGTCTGTGGAGCAGGTAGACCCGGACAATCTCGCCAAGAGCTTTGGGCCCGGATACCGGCTCAAGAGCCTGGCCGCCACCTTCACCGATGCGCCCGTGACAAGGGGGATTGAGAAGAGGTTGCCAAGCTTTGGGCAGGAGACTGGTTTCGACCGTTGGTATGCAAGCCTGCCGTATGGGGATCCTCGCGCGATTACCCGAACCGATTTTATCAAGGGTGATGCACAATGAACCGAGACGTGTTCCTCTCAATCCTGGCAATGGACGCATATCAGAGAGGATACTCGCCGGGCATCTCCCAGATGCAAGGAAGTGCAATTGGCACAGCGGTTATCCGAAGAGATTCCAGTGTGCTCATTCGCGACGGAGAGAGGCTCGATCAACCAGTTGGCTTTTATGCGGTGTCGTACGATTGGAACGGCGAGACGGTCATCAGCTATCGGGGGACGGATTTTGATGTTGCGAACGACTTTGTGCGGTCCGACGGAACGTTGGCCCGGATTGAGAAGGCGTTCAACAGCGAGTTTTTCAAGGATCTGACACGCGGCTGGGGGGCTCCACACCCCTGAGAGTGTCATTCCCGCGAAAGCGGGAATCCAGTCGATGCTTTGAGGCACCCATGGATTCCCGCTTGCGCGGGAATGACACTGGGAGCCCACCCACCTCGTCATCCTGAACTTGGTTCAGGATCCATTGGCTTCACGGTTGCCGGATGTGGCGCGAGCCTTCGACCGTCTGTGTTCATGGATGCTGAACCAAGTTCAGCACGACGAGGGTGGGGCTGGCAGGCTTCTTGCCCTATTGATCAATCACCGCCGTCTCCGGGTGATGCTTATCCAGATGCTTTTTGATGAGCTTCAAATTGCGGGTATTGGACCGGAAGAAGAAATCGGGGATGGCGCCGACGATGGGGATGGCACCCAGCAGCGCGTCAAAGCCGATATTGCCCGCCATCCGCGCCATGGTCGTTTTGGACATGCCGAGGTTGCGGGCCTCCCAGGCGAGGTAGCTTCCCATCACGGCGGCGACGATGGTGCCGCCGGGCAGAAAATCCAGCAGCACATCCATGCCGACGCGCTTATTCGTGCCGGGGATGACGAACATCCCTTCGAGCAGCTTTTCCAGTCCTTCGATGCGTCGCCTTATGGCGGCCGGGTGCCGGCCTGCAAAGTCGGACGGATCAATCTTCATTTTGCGCGCGGGGGCCATCGGCAACTCCTTTGCCCAACAATATAGGCAGACGCCGCGCTGTTACTAGTTCTTCGCCCGTTCCAGCCGGTTGAGCGGGTGAATGGCGACGCCATTTTCGGCAAAGCCCAGCAGGCGCGGCGCAACGAGTGACCAGCGCAGCGGTGTGGCAATCGGAATGTAGAGCTGATCATCAGCGAGGGACTGGTCCGCCTCCGCCATCAGGCGGGGCCGTTCTTCCAGTTTGGCGCGGCGCAGGATGGAAAGAGTGCTTGTCACCGTCTGGCTGCACATGGGAAGGCCGGGGCAGCGGAAGCGGCCGAGATACCAGGTCGCGACAGAGACTGGCGCCACCGCGTCAATCAGGCGCAGGTCAGCGGCTTCATTGCGCCCCACCCGCACGGCGCGCACGCCAATCTGACGCCAGTCCGCCGCAAGTTGCGCAAAGAGCAGACGTCCGCCCGGTCCATCCGGCAGGGCAACCCGCAAGGTGATGTCGGACGTGCCGATCAGGCGGCGGGCGCGGTCCAGACGCGCGGGCCGGTCCAACGTGGCCCAGTCCGGCACGGCCTGTATGAAGGTGCCGATGGGGGCGGGCAGCATCGCATCGGTCGCGCGCCATCCCGGAAGGGCATAGCGCTGCACAAAGGCCGTGCGGTTGATCGCCATGGCGAGCGCGCGCCGGACGTCACGATCCGCAATCGGGCCATCGGCCCGTGCGGGTACAAGACCCAATAAGCCGGGCACCGCATCGCGGCGGATTTGGCGCGGGTTGACCTCGCTCGCCAGCGCCAGAGGATAGGAATTGAAGGTGCCCCCCAGCACCAAATCTGCATCGCCAGCGGCAAATCGGGCGACGGCCATTGCGGCCTCTTCGCCACGGATCCGCCGTTCCATACGCTGCAAGGCATCCTCGTCCATGTCCTCGGCGGTGTCGGGCAGGACTGGCCGGAGCACGATCGAATGGGGCAGGGGGCGATAGATGCGATAGGGGCCAGTGCCGCGTCCTTTTCGCAGCACCGCCATTTCCGGCTGGGCCAGCAACTTCAACAAATTCCCCTGCGGTTCCGAGAGGCGGACTTCCAGCACTGTGTCGGTCATGGCGAGGATTTCTGTCACTGGCCCGAACATCGGCTTCAAAGCATTGCGGCTTTGCGGAGAAAGCGAGGCGCGCAGGCTCTTGGCGACTTGTGCCGCCGTTACCTCTGTTCCGTCGGACCATTTGGCGCGGCGCAGGCGGAAGATGTAGCTCAATCCATCATCCGTAACGATCCAGCGTTCGGCAAGCGCGGGCTCAATCTGTCCCTGTGCATCGAATTGGACGAGACCCTGCATTAACGCGCCGGTCATCACAGCGGCTGGGGCATCCAGAACCTGCCTATTGGGGTCTGCCGCGCGGGCATCGCCGCCGATCACGCTCACGGCGATGTCGGCATCCTCAGCCTGCCCACAGCTGGCAAGCGCTGCCAGCAGGAACAGGGAAGAGGCCAATTGTTTCAGCATATTGCCCTGATAGCGTGCCTTGGCGGCAAGGTCACGCCTTGGCGAAGGAGTGGTGCGGACGGCGGGACTCGAACCCGCACTTCCAGGGGAAAGCAGATTTTAAGTCTGCTGCGTCTACCGATTTCGCCACGTCCGCACGGGCGCGACATCGGCGACGGAAGCGCTTCCGTCAAGCATCAAAGGATTGGAAAGCGCCCGCTCAAACGTTGAGCTTGGCGCGCATTTCCTTACCGGGCTTAAAATAGGGCACCTTCTTCGATGGAATATCCACAGAAGCCCCCGTGCGGGGATTGCGGCCCTGACGGGCCTCACGGCCGCGCGTCGAAAAGGCGCCAAACCCACGAAGCTCCACGCGACCACCATCGGCAAGCTGCTTCGTAATTTCATCGAAAAAGATAGTTACAATAGTGTCAATTTCCCGGTGGGACAGTCCGGGATTTTCTTGTGCCAGTACATCCACCAGCTCGGAACGTATCATACTCATACCCCCATGCTGTTGCACGTGCCTGCTCATGCTCTTCCCCGCGAAGACCATAGTCCATCGTAACGCATACCCCCGAGATCAGCGGGATATTTGATGGAAGCAACAGCTGTCGCGTTAATTACTACCATTACGGTAACAAGTGCAAGTAATAATATCTTAACGCTAGGGTTAACGTTTTTTAACTAAGTTGCTGATCAGGCTGGTTTTTTTTCAGTCTAATAAGAAAAGGGCCCGCTGCACGCAACGGTGCAACGGACCCCATTCGGTTGATTTGGCGCGTTTTTACTTCTTGCCGTCGCGCGCCTTGAGCGCTTCGCCAAGGATATCGCCAAGCGACGCACCCGAATCGGATGAGCCATACTGGGCAACAGCCTGCTTTTCTTCGGCGATCTGCATCGCCTTGACCGAGAAGGTCGGGTTCTTCGAACGGTCGAAGCCCGTTACCATCGCGTCGAACTTCTGGCCGACCTGGAAGCGGTCAGGGCGCTGTTCGTCGCGATCGCGGCCAAGGTCGGCACGCTTGATGAAGCCAATGGCGCCATCATCGCCCACCTGCACGTCGAGCCCGCCGTCCTTGATCGCGATGACCGTGACGGTGGTGACAGCGTTCTTGGCGAGGCCAGAAGCGCCGCTGCCGCCGGTGGCAACCGAAGCGCCACCCTTTTCGACCTGCTTGATGCCAAGCGAGATGCGTTCCTTTTCGACGTCCACGTCAAGCACGATCGCCTTAACGGTGTCGCCCTTGTTGTGCAGCGCCAGAGCTTCTTCGCCCGACACGCCCCAGGCGATGTCTGACATGTGGACCATGCCGTCGACGTCGCCGTCGAGACCAATGAACAGACCGAATTCGGTGGCGTTCTTGACTTCGCCTTCGACGGTCGAGCCAACCGGGTGAACAGCGCTGAACGCTTCCCATGGGTTCGACGCAGCCTGCTTGAGGCCAAGCGAAATGCGACGCTTTTCTTCGTCGACTTCGAGAACGATGACATCGACTTCCTGGCTGGTCGAAACGATCTTGCCGGGGTGGACGTTCTTCTTGGTCCAGCTCATTTCCGAAACGTGGACAAGGCCTTCAATGCCGGCTTCGAGTTCAACGAACGCACCATATTCGGTGATGTTCGTGACGCGGCCCGTCAGCTTGGCGCCGACCGGATACTTGGCAGCGACAGCTTCCCAAGGATCGCTTTCCAGCTGCTTCATGCCGAGCGAGAT
>JAIXWO010000025.1 GCA_027491235.1 Sphingomonadales bacterium | reverse complement strand
TCATTGGGCCATAATGACCAGACTGCTCCTGTAGGCCAGAATGGCTGTGATACCAGTAAGTGCCCGACTGGCGGACGGGGAATTCATAGGTGAACGTCTGGCCTGGACGAATTCCAGGAAAACTTATGCCCGGGACCCCGTCCATCTGGAACGGCAACAAAAGGCCGTGCCAGTGGATCGAGGTGTCCTCACCGAGGTTGTTGGTCACATTGAAGCGGACATTCTGTCCCTCGCGCAGGCGAATAAGAGGACCGGGAACGCTCCCATTCACCGCAATGCCCGGACCGCGGCGACCTTCAATAATTCGATGACCACTCCCCACGGCTAGGTCGATTACGTCACCGCTCAATTCGCCAAAGCCAGCAGGAATGCGCGGCCCACCCTTCCCGTGGCTTCCGCCGCGGTGCACGCTGTGTCCTTGCGCCCAAGCCGGCGTAGCGGCGAAAGCAGATGCTGCGCCAAGTGCGGAGATGAGGTGACGTCGAGTGAGATGAGGGCTGTTCATACACCTCTATACGCGCGCGGCCGCGTTACCCCTCAAAACATCCATCAATTTTTGACGCGCCCGGTAAAGCCGTGTCTCGACCGCCTTGACACTGATGCCCAATGTCACCGCGGTCTCCTGCTGGCTCAGCCCCTCGACCGTACACAGGATCAACACGTCTTTCAGGCTGGCCGGTAGCTTGGCGATCGCGCGGGCGGCCGCAGCGAGCTCAGCACGGTCCGCGGCAAGTGTTTCTGCCGACGGCACATCGTCGGCAATCCAGTCCGCAGCTTGTTCGGGCATCGGCAGACCTATGAACTGCCTGACGGCGCGGCGACGGGCCCAGTCGCGGCATTTGTTAAGCGTGATTGCGCTGATCCACGCCTTGAAGGGTCGCTTGTGATCATAGCGATTCAACGCGCCAAACGCGGCTATGAACGCCTCCTGCGTGATATCGAAGGCTTCTTCGGGATCGCCGGTCGCTGTTCGCGCAAGCCGGTATACGGTCTCACGGTAGCGCTCGACCAGCGCACGTTGCGCGCCGGCGTCGCCAGACTGTGCTCCGCGTACTAGCGCCGCATCCGGGTTATCAGGGGTCACTGCGGTTGCGAAGCAAGGCTCTTACTGACCACCGCATCGAATCGTTTTTGTTGATCGGGGCGGAGAATGGCGCGCATTGCGAAGACATGCTCGAGCGTCGCCTTTTGGAGATCCCCCATCGCATCATGGGTATCTTCCACGGCTGCAGAAACGCGGGGACCGTATTCATGTTCCGCAGCAATGGCTTTGCCCAACAGCACGTTGCTGCGCCTGAGTCGGTCTTCAAGTGCCTGGCGCCGCGCAGCAAATTGACGCTCCAGTGAGGTCAATTCTTGTTTCTGCTTTTGATCAAGATCAAGCTCACCATGGATCAAAGCATGAAGCTCCGCACCACCATGATGCGGTTCAGGCTGAAGCATCCGTCCGAGCCATACGCCTACCAAGGCGAGCGCAATGATCAGCCCCGCTGCCAAGGCAATTCGACGCTGGTTCATTCCTGACCCAGTGCAATCAAAGGAGTCAGAGACGCAGGAGGTCCGAAAGCGGCCAGGGGCACCTCGGCACGCGCAGGCGCTTGTAGCCCACCCACGACCCCCATCCCAAGCGACATCACGAGCCCCAGTCCGAGCACAGCTCGCGTCTGTCTGACCTCGCCCTGCGCACGTAGCGCCAGCCTCCCGCCATCAATGCCGGAAAGATCCGGCACGGGAAGTTTGGCCAGTCGTGCGAGATTTTCGTCGAGGTCCATCATAAAGCTCCTTCGAGATTGTATACGCAGGCGCGGCAAAAACCCCTCATGTCCTCGCCGACTTTGCGCTTTTCTCCGGTTCGAAACTGAAGGCATCGATGATGGGACAGGGTCCGGATTGCTCCGACGTGCATTCGTCGGCGAGCCTTGCGAGCGCTCCCCGCATGGTTTGCAACGTCGCGATTTTCTCATCGAGCGCAGCGATCCGAACGCGCGCGAGATCCCGCGCAGCTGTCCGGTCGCCGGTATCGAGAGCGAGCAGCGTAGCGATCTCGTCAAGAGTAAACCCGGCAGTCTGAGCCGAACGGATCGATTGCAAACGACCAAGATCGCTGCGCGTGTAGCGGCGTGGCCCTTCATGACGCACAGGCTGCGCCAGCAAGCCGCGCCGCTGATAGTAGCGGATCGTTTCGACGTTGACCCCGCCAGCACGGGCAAGTTCACCTATTTTCATTTTTCCCTTGATCCCGTACTATGGTACGGACCTTATATGGACGGCATTGCAGCGGTTCAAAGGAAATCACGAATGCCCCCGTCCATGAAAACTGCCGTGCTCCACCGCATGGTGATGCCCAACCATACTTGTCCCTATGGCCTGAAATCCAAGCATTTGCTCGAAACGCGCGGTTACAAGGTCGATGATCGACATCTTACCACGCGCGAACAGACTGACGCGTTCAAGGCCGAGCACGGCGTAGCTACAACCCCTCAGACCTTCATCAACGCCGAGCGGATCGGTGGGCATGATGACCTGCGTCGATTTTTCGGGATGAAGGTCTCTGATCCCAGTGCGACCAGCTACCGCCCGGTGATCGCACTCTTCGCTATGACCGCAGCGATGGCGATGGCAGCCGGCATCGCGGTCGATGGCATGGCCCTCAGCATTCGCGTGGCGGAGTGGTTTGTAGCCTTCAGCATGTGCGTGCTGGCGATGCTTAAACTCCAGAATGTCGACAGATTCGCGACGATGTTCCTCAATTACGACCTGCTGGCAAAGCGCTGGGTGCCCTATGCGACCATCTATCCGTTTGCGGAGGGGCTCGCCGGTGTGCTGATGATCTCGGGTCAGCTGCATTGGCTTTCGATACCTGTGGCGCTGTTCATCGGCACGATCGGGGCGATCTCTGTGTTCAAGGCTGTCTATATCGACCGGCGCGAACTCAAATGTGCCTGCGTCGGCGGAGACAGCAATGTGCCGCTCGGTTTCGTCTCACTGACAGAAAACCTGATGATGATCGGCATGGCAGTGTGGATGATGACTTAGAGCGGGGATCGCAAACTCAGAGATGCATCACCGTCTCGTCATCACATGGAACGAACTCGGTCAGGATGGTGACGTGATGGATCGACGATCATAGGGCGGTGGCAAGACTGAGTGCCATCGCAAGGTGCGAAGCGCTGGCGTTGGCTCCGCGATTGTCCTCGGCGCGGTTGCCACTGTCAGCTTCATGATCATGCGCTGCCAAGAGCCAATCCTTCGCGAAGCAGATCGCCTTGCGGCTCTTCACCGTCCATCTTTTCCGCCGAACGCTTATCACCCATTGATAGAGCGAAGGGAGGATAACGAGGGTCAGGATCGCAGATGCGAGAAGGCTGCACGAACAAAGGCGGGCGCCCGATGGCAAAGACGAGCCGCAGCGTATCTGCGGTATCAAGGTCATCGACCACAGCGCAGCCACCTTTCGCTCGGTGTCCGCTCTATTCGCCATGAACGCAGCGAAGGCTAGCTTTCGCTCGCACGCGTTCGCGATCAGGTCTTGAATGGGGCGGCGAGTGCCTTATCAGGTAGGTATTTTCCGACCCTTTAGTCACGTCTTGATGTGGATCAATGTAACTCTGCCGTAAAGCGTTCAAATTCGCTCTGATCAAGCGATGATTTTTTATTGAGAACGACGACAGTAATAAAGGAGCCTCCATCATGAAATCTATGATTTTCTTGTCACTAGCTTTTCCGGTATTGCTAGCTGGGTGCGCTACCATGGGAACGCGTATGGCGACCGCCGAGGAACACGCAAGCTGCGCAAAAATGGAGGAAAAGATGGGGCTTGCTACGCCTCACGATCATGGTGAAATGAAGGGCAGAGGGATGAACCCCATGAACCTGAGCCACTCCCAATGTGTGAAGATTCTCGCGCAGCCTGGCTGACCCTGAATCAGGTATTCGGCGGCCTTGGCGGGCCGCCTAATACTTAAACTGGCGCCTCACTTCTGCACCATCATGCCGCCGCTGCATGTCTGAAGCCATCGCATCGGGCAACGAGGCCCAACAACTGGCCAAATTTAGCGAATTGGTCGACCTGATCGAGCGAGTGTAACCATGATGGCCATGTCCCCACCACCGCTGACCGAGGCTGAGAATAGGCGGCGTGCGCTTTCGCGGTGGGACAATGAAGGTGGCGCACTGGCGCAATTCGCCCCTGACGTGGTGGCCGCAAGTCGTGATCTGACCAACACCGAGCTGGTTCATCTGCGGATCCGGGTCATCGCGCTTGAAAATCTGATGATTGCTGTTTTGGCGGAGGGTTCAGAGCAGCAGCGCCAGATGGCACGCGATATGGCCGCCCTCATTACACCTCGGCCAAGTTTTACCCAGCATCCGCTGACCGTTCATGCCGCCGATCACATCACCGATCTGGTAGCCCGCGCAGACCGGCTTCGCATGGACTGACACGGCAGAGCCTGTGCTCATCCCCGCAGGAGCAGCCCTGTGGTCGCACTCAGACACCAGCTGCGCCAAGGGAGATGGACATGCGAAATCCAACAATTGGTCGTCAGATTATCCGCTGGGGATGGACGCTCAGCGTTTTCATTCTGCTCAGCTTTCTTCTTTGTATTGCGTTCGGCCTGCTGATGCCCGGGCGCATTCACATGCTTGAAGCATGGGCTCCGCTGCTGCCGGGGTTTGAGTGGCTGACATGGCCGGGCTTCATCGCAGGCGCAGTCGGTAGCTTTCTCTATGGCTGGTATATCGCGCTGTTGATCGTTCCGCTCTATCGCTTCTTCGGTCGTGGAGGTCCGTCATGAGCGGCTATATTTGCCCCATGCACCCTGAAGTCCGGCAGGACGAGCCGGGCGACTGTCCGAAATGCGGTATGCATCTCGTACCGGACGACGGCGTTGAAAGCGGCACGCCTGAATGCTGCGGCACCGCTTCGCATGGTCAGAAAGACCACCAATCCGGCGATGGTCGCTACGATCAGGTGCCAGCGGGCTTCAACGGCACGGTCTATACCTGCCCGATGCATCCACAGGTGCGACAAACCAGCATGGGCTCATGCCCGATCTGCGGCATGGGGCTGGAGCTGGAATCCGCCAGCATGGTGGAGGACGGCCCTAACCCGGAATTGGTCGATTTCACGCGTCGCATGTGGGTCGGCGCTGTGTTGACCGTGCCGCTGCTGTTTTTAACGATGGGACCGATGGTGGGGCTTGGCTGGGTCCGCGAGCTTTCCGGTGAGAGCGCGACGTTGTGGATCGAGTTTATGCTCGGCACGCCTGTCGTGCTTTGGTGCGGTTGGCCGTTTCTGGTGCGGGGCTGGAACTCCTTCCGTACTTTGAGCCTCAACATGTTCTCGCTGATTTCTATCGGCGTGGCTGCCGCGTGGTTATTCAGTGTGGTGGCGCTGCTTGCGCCCGGGATCTTCCCGGCAGGATTTCGCAACGCACAGGGCCATGTCGGCGTCTATTTCGAAGCGGCGGCGGTAATCATCACGCTCGTTCTGCTAGGTCAGGTGATGGAACTGCGCGCGCGCGAAGGAACCGGCAAGGCCATTCGCGCCCTGCTCGATCTTGCCGCAAAAACCGCACGCGTGGTGCGCGATGACGGTAGCGAGGAAGAAATTCCGCTCGAATACGTCCGGGTTGGCGACCGATTGCGCGTCCGGCCTGGCGACAAGGTGGCGGTGGACGGGACGGTTGCTGAAGGGCATTCGTCAATCGACGAAAGCATGATCTCAGGCGAGCCGATGCCGGTCGAAAAAATTGCGGGGGACGATGTGATCGGGGCGACGATCAATGGCACCGGCAGCCTGATCATCGAGGCCCGCCGCGTCGGTGCCGATACCACATTGGCGCAAATCGTCGAGATGGTTGCCAACGCCCAGCGGTCGCGCGCGCCGATCCAGAAATATGCCGACAAGGTCGCAGGCTGGTTCGTGCCAGTGGTTATCGGTGTCGCGATCCTGGCCTTTATCGGATGGGCAATCTGGGGCCCCGCGCCTGCCTTGTCCTATGCGCTTATCGCGGCGGTTGCCGTGTTGATCATTGCCTGCCCCTGCGCGCTCGGCCTCGCGACGCCAATGTCGATTATGACGGCGACCGGCCGGGGCGCACAGGTGGGCGTTCTCATCAAGAACGCCGAAGTGCTCGAACGGTTCGAAAAGGTCGACACGCTTATGGTCGACAAGACCGGCACGCTGACCGAAGGCAAGCCGCGACTGGTCGCGGTCTTGCCGCAGCCGGGACATGATGAAGGCGAGGTGCTGCGTCTCGCCGCAACGCTGGAACGCGGGTCCGAGCATCCACTCGCCGAGGCAATTGTGAAAGGCGCGCAGGAACGCGGCATTGCGCTCGCCGAAGCTAACGACTTCGAGGCAATCACCGGCAAGGGGGTGGTCGGCCTTGTCGATGGCAAGAAGATCATGCTGGGCAATCTCAAGCTCGTGACCGACCACGGAATCGATGCAGCCGATTTGATGCCAGCAGCCAATGCGCGACGCGACGAAGGCGAAACGGTGATGTTCGTTGTCGTCGATGGCGCAATTGCCGGCTTGGTAAGCGTGGCCGATCCCGTGAAGGAGACGACGCCCGCTGCGATCAAGGCACTTCATGAACTCGGTTTCAGGATCATCATGGCGACTGGCGATAACGAGCGCACCGCGAAAGCCGTCGCTGCAAAACTGGGCATCGACGAAATCCGCGCCGATGTCCTGCCGCAGGATAAGGCCCGCATCATTCGCGAATTGCAGGAGCAGGGCCACAAGGTCGCCATGGCCGGAGACGGGGTGAACGATGCGCCTGCACTCGCTCAGGCCGATGTCGGCATCGCCATGGGCACAGGCGCTGATGTGGCAATCGAGAGCGCTGGCATCACACTTGTCAGAGGCAATCTCGACGGCATCGCGCGCGCAAGACGACTGTCGCACGCAACCATGAGCAATATCCGGCAAAACCTGTTCTTTGCGCTCATCTATAATGCAGCGGGCGTACCTGTGGCTGCGGGCATGCTCTACCCATTGTTCGGCATTCTGGTTAGCCCGATGGTCGCAGCCCTCGCGATGAGCGCATCGTCGATTTCGGTCGTGCTCAATGCCCTAAGATTGCGGACCGCGAGACTGTAAGTGGGCGGGCAAAAAGGCTGGCGCCGCACGCTCCGACTGCGATGATGGAGACGATTGGAAAATTTCGATCAGCCTATCCGGTGGTTGTCGCCGGAACGTTTGAGTGTCTCGGTTTGGCGGAGTTGGCAAAGAATGAAAATGGCGGCGCAATGAGATTTGATAAACAGCCCGAGGTCCATGTTGCCACGTTTGGGTTCTTCACATCGTTCATCTGGGAAATGCTGCAAATGCCCTTCTTCGATGTCGGGTCGGCAACCTCCTGGGAAAGCACGTTAGGCTGCACGCGAGCCACATTTGGCGATGCCGCGATATTGGTGCTGGCGTATACATTGGTCTCGATATTGAACCGAGACAGGCATTGGATGCACCACCCAACCTCCGGCATGATCGGCACCTATCTGCTGTCGGGCCTCGGAATTACGGTTATCATCGAAGAAATCGCGACCAGCGTGCCGACGCAATGGGCTTGGGGCTGGCGCTATAGTGAACTCATGCCCCTAGTGCCCGGCACGAATATTGGCCTCGTCCCCGTCCTGATGTGGATCGTTATGCCGCTGATAACGCTTTGGTTTGCAAGGCGCCAGCCACAACCTTAACCCGCGATATGCCAAAGGGAAAAACGGCACTATCAGAACAGTGAACCAATGGCGGCAATCGCGCGATAGGGGGCCCTGCCCTGTCGGTTCACGTCGTTCCGCCAGCCGGTGCTTTTGCTCTGACAGTGCCGCCGTTCCTATTTGTGCGACATCATCTTCTGCTCGGCCATCATCTGCGTCATCATCTCGTGCATCAACATCATGCGCTCATGGCAGGCCTGCATCATGGCGGCATTGTCGCGTTCCATCATGATTGCCATTTGTGCCTGCATCATTTGGTGGTGCTCTGCCATCAGCCGCTTACGCTCGGCAGGATTGGTGGCTGCATGCGCCCTCTCCATCAGGGCACGCATCTCCTTCATCTTTTGCTGATGAACCTGCATAGCCTCAGATTTCTCCGCCATGTCGGCCTGCATCATCCCACCATCGTCGAACTGGACGACCTCTGGCGACGTGGCAGATTGTGCGGATGCGGCTGATGCTGCCAATCCAGTTGCGAACAGGAATGTATATATCGCATGCTTCATCATGAACTTCCTTTTTGAATTGTAAGCAGATCATTCAAGGTTGCAGCGACAAACTCACCAGATCACGTCTAGCTCTGAGTCAGAGCAAATCTGCGGCACCGCGCGAAATCGGAAATTTTCCCATTTTCAATTATGATATTTATACAGCGCAGCGAAATCCTCGGAAACTACGCAGGTTATAGGAAAACCGTAGTTTCAATTTTATCGCAGTTCTGTTTACGAGGCGCGCTCCAAACTAACCCCAGACAAGGCCTCAAGACCTATACAGCGGTGGCCAGCCTTGCGTGGTTTCGTGAGACCATCCGTTTCGGCTGGAACTGGCGCGCCCAATGCGAGCCTGGTTACAATGTGCTGAGCATTAAGGAGCGAACCTGGTCATTAGCGTGGCGTCGCCTGCCTCTCCGAAGGCCAGTCTCGTGCGCGGCGGCTACTGGTCAAGGGGCATCACCGAGCGAGACCTGGCGGAACTGTTGGGCATCGATTTGGTGCTGCTCCGCGTTGCGATCAATACCGCATCGGCCGGCCCCGGCAAACCAGGCGTCACATCGCTTGATTTGGTCCCATCTCAGGCATGAAGGGCCTCGGCATCGCCGCACGGCTCGGTTTCGGTTTGAAGCGTAGCATGGTGAATCTTGAATTTCTGCTCAAGGATTTCTGCGACCGCAATGCGGGTCTCTTCACCCATTGCCTTCGGTTGCAGGACGAGGTGCGCTGTCAGGCTCGCATCGTCTCCGGCCACCGACCATAAATGCAGGTCGTGGACGCCCGCAACACCCGGCACCTTAAGCATCGCGCTACGAACAGTTTCGAGTTCAATCCCGCGCGGAACGCCTTGAAGAAGGATGTGCGTGGTATCACGCAGCAACGTCCATGTGCGCGGCAAAACCCATAGGCCAATTGCGATAGCGACAATCGGGTCGATCCAGGTCGTGCCAGTCAGCCAGATGGCAATCGCTGCTGCAATAACGCCTAACGAACCGAGCATATCTGCCCAGACTTCAAGATAGGCACCCTTCATATTGAGGCTGGTTTCCTTGCCGCCTGCCAGAACGCGCATGGCGATCAGGTTTACGACAAGGCCGAGGCTTGCGACTGCCAGCATGCCGAGCGATTCAACGGGTTGCGGGTCAAAGAAGCGCGACACACCTTCATACAGGACATAACCGGCGACAATGAACAGCAGCACTGCATTGAACGCCGCCGCCAGTATCTCGAAACGCCGGTAGCCATAGGTGCGTTGCTTGTCCGCTGGTCGCTGACCGATTTTGACGGCAACCAACGCAATCGCTAGAGCGGCAGCATCGGTGAACATATGTGCGGCATCGGACAATAGTGCCAGACTGTTAAACCAATAGGCACCGACCAGTTCAGCAATCAAAAAGGTTGATGTAAGCCCAAGTGCGATCGCGAGCCGGTTTGTGCTGGCGCCAGCAGTGTGGTCATGGCCTGATGTCCCGTGGCCTTTATCGCCGTGATTGTCACCGTTTGCCATTTCAGGAGCCTCTTATTGGTATGGATGCGCTTTCATCATCAGCTGGCTTGAAGGTCCAGAACATCAACAAAGCATTGATGGTAACGAGGATCGTTGCTCCGGTATCGGCAATGATCGCTGTCCACAAATTGGTGATGCCAAAGATGGCGAGGACCAAAAAGACCAGTTTCAATCCAACCGCGAGGATAATGTTGATGATGATTGTGCGACGTGTTTGACGCGCCAGTCTGATGGCATCCGGCACTCCCAGCAGCCTGTCCCGGAGCAACCCAATATCAGCGGTTTCGATGGCAACATCTGTTCCGCCGCCCATTGCAAGGCCCAGCGAAGCCGTCGCCAGAGCCGGTGCATCATTGACCCCGTCGCCAACCATCAAAATTGGCATCTCGGCTTTCAGGGCGGCGATCCGATCAAGCTTGTCAGCAGGCATGAGTTCGCCCTCTGCGTCCATGCCCAGAGGTGCTGCTACCGCCGATACGGTGCGCTGGTTGTCGCCGCTGAGCATGAGCGACCTGATGCCGAGTGCTGTGAGTGTCGCAATCGCAGGCTTTGAATCTGCGCGAATCTCATCGCGACTGGCGATGATGCCGATAAATCTGGTGTCGGCAAACAACACGGCAATCGTTTTGCCTTCCCGTTCAAGCGCATCAATGCGGCTCATAGCCTCAGGTGTGAGCGATTTCGACGCACGCGGGCTAAGCAAAGCGATTTTCACACCATCAACAATGCCTTCAACGCCTTCGCCCTGACGGAGGACCACGTCAGTGGCGCCGGGAATTTCAATGCCGTTTGCAAAAGCTTGGGCAACAATACCGCGTGCGACTGGATGCGACAGACCCGTTTCTACAGCTGCGGCTAGCCTAAGAACCTCTTTTGCATCGCCCTCAATGTCAGTCACAACGGGATGACCCAAGGTGAGTGTCCCCGTCTTGTCAAACGCCGCAATTCTGATCTTGGCCAGCATTTCAAGCGCTGCGCCGCTTTTGATGAGAATCCCGTAACGTGCAGCGGTCGCAATGCCGGTTGCAATGGCGGCAGGTGTCGAGAGCACCAGCGCACAAGGACATGCAATCAGCAACACTGTCAAAGCGCGGTATATCCATGTTGACCATTCACCGCTCATCAGCAGTGGCGGCACCACCGCGATGAGAGCTGCAATCAATATCGCCGCCGGTGTGTAATAGGCGCTAAAACTGTCGATGAAACGTGCGGTGGGCGCTGTGCTGGCTTGGGCCTGCGCGACCAGGTCGCCAATCCGGGCAACGACGCTGTTGCTGGCGTCCTTGGTAACCGTCACCTTGAGCTGGCCATCGCCGTTGATGCTGCCCGCAAAAACAGGGGAATTAATGGTCTTGTCGACGGGCGACGATTCTCCCGTGATCGAGGCCTCGTTCAGATCGGACCGGCCATCAATGATTGTTCCGTCGGCTGCGAGACGATCGCCGGGGGCGACGAGCATCACCATGTTGACAGTCAATGACGTAACAGGAACCGTTTTGCGCTGACCATCTACTTCTATCGTTGCTTCAGAGGGCAGCAATTGTGCCAAAGCGGTTAGCCCGGAACGGGCACGCTCAGCAGCGAACCCTTCGAGTAATTCGCCGAGCGAAAACAACGCGACGACAACAACGGCCTCAGCTCCTGCATCAATCGGCAACGAACCGACAACCGCAATCGTAACCAGCGTTTCAATGCTGAAAGGCCTGCCCTTTACCGCTCTTTCCAAAGCCGATTTTGCAAACGGCAAAACAGCAACCAGCGCGCCAATGGCATAAGCCCAATCGCCCCAAGCCGGAACCAGCACTCCAGTCAAATAAGCAAGTCCGGCACAAATACAGGCAAGGACGAAAATCCGAAGCCCATTCTCCGAACCATGGTCGTGCCCGTCACCCTGTGCGTGGGTCTCCATCGGTGGTTCAGATCTGATCACAAATATTCTCTCAAATGATATCGAACAACAAACCAATGATTGTCAGCACACTGAACTTACGCCTGCCCAGTTTTATGAGGCCGGCCCATATTTGGGTTCCGGCCTCACAGCGGGAATGACCTGTTTCAGCGCTTATGCTGGCTCTGCACCTTTATCGTCATCGCTCAACAACATCGGCTCTCCTGAAGCCGTCACGTCGCTGTAATCGCCAGCAACATGCTGTTTATGCCGACCGCGCAGCAGCAAATGGCTGATAGCGGGCAGCACAAACAGCGTCAGCAAGGTCGAAGTTATCAACCCGCCAATAACGACAATCGCCAACGGCTTTTGCACTTCGGCACCGACGCCTGTTGCTATTGCCATCGGGACAAAACCGATGGCCGGAACGATACCGGTCATAAGGACCGCTCGAACACGTTCCATAGTCCCTTCGCTAATTGCGGTATAGATGGGTTTGCCTTCATCAATGCGCTGGTTGATGCTCGACATCACGACCAGTCCGTTCAGCACCGTCACACCCGAAAGCACGATGAAACCGACCGCCGCCGATACCGAGAACGGCAATCCGGTCAGCAGCAGCGCGAACACGCCGCCAGCCAACGCGAGAGGGATCGCTGAGTAAACTGCGATCGCCTGACGCACGCCGCCTAGTGCCATGAACAGGATACCGAAGATTGCAGCAAAAATGATCGGGATGACTATCGACAAGCGGGCCGAAGCGGCTTGCAAATTTTCAAACTGACCGCCCCATTCGATGAAGCTGCCCGTTGGCAGTTTCACTTGCGCCTCTACCTTCTCCTGCGCCTCGGCAACAAACGATCCCAGATCGTTGCCGCGAACGTTCGCCTGCACGACCACCCGGCGCTGGCCATTCTCGCGGCTAACCTGGTTGAGGCCTTCGGAGAAACCGAACTTGGCAAGTTCACTTAATGGCACCGAGGACCGTGCACCGCCTTCGCCAGGTAGCAGCACGGGAAGCGCTCCTACTGCATCGAGATCGTCGCGCGTTGCCCCGTCAAGACGGACCACGATGTCGAAGCGCCGGTCTCCTTCAAACACGATGCCAGCTTCGCGCCCGCCAAGAGCGGCGGAAACGGTGTCACTGACATCCTGAAGCGTTAAACCATAACGTGCGATTGCATTACGGTCGAACTGGACATCAAGCACTGGAAAACCAGCCGTTTGTTCAACCTTGACGTCGGCAGCACCCGGCACGGTTCCAATAATGGCCGCCACCTGGTTAGCTGTCCGACCCATTTCATCGAGATCGTCGCCATATATCTTGATCGCGACATCGCCGCGAACACCAGCGATCAGCTCATTAAAACGCAACTGGATTGGCTGGCTGATCTCAAAAGCGTTGCCAACCAACGGTTCCAATGCCTTTTCGACGCGTTCGATGACCTCGTCTTTGGTATCAACGCCGTCAGGCCATGCTTCGCGCGGCTTGAGAATGATGAAGGTATCGGACGCATTTGGCGGCATTGGGTCGCTGGCCACTTCTGCGGTGCCGGTTTTGGAGTAAATGAAAGCAACTTCGGGCAATGCAGAAACCGCTTTTTCGACTTTCAGCTGCATCTCCTGCGATTTATTCAACGAAGTCGAAGGGATACGCAGCGCCTGCATGGCCAGATTGCCTTCGCCCAATACCGGTATGAACTCGCTACCGAGCAAGGTGAAGACAAGAGCAGCGGCGGCAAACGTACCGCCGCCCGCCCCAACCCAGGGCCACGGACGTGCAATGACGCGTTGCAACACCGGCTCATAACGCGTCTTGACCCATGCAATCGCTTTCACGTCCTTTTCGGCAACTTCGCCGCGAATGAGCAAGGCGACCATTGCAGGCACGAACGTCAGTGAAGCAATGAACGCGCCAGCAAGTGCCAACATGACCGTGATCGCCATCGGCGAGAAGGTTTTGCCTTCGACGCCGGTGAAAGTCAGCAATGGCACGAACACGAGGAAGATGATTGCCTGTCCGTAAATCGTCG
>JAIXWO010000017.1 GCA_027491235.1 Sphingomonadales bacterium | reverse complement strand
GGTGTCACGCTCGATGGCGAAGCTGCAGACCTGATTCGGTTTCAGCAAGCGTATCAGGCGGCTGCAAAAACGATTCAGGTCGCTGGAACGCTGTTCGATTCGATTCTCCAGGCCAGCCGCTAACAAGGAGTTCTAAGTAATGCAAATGTCGACCAATCTGAAGTTTGATCGTGCCATCGCGCAGATGGGTATTACGCAGGACAGGCTTGCGAAAACCCAGATGCAACTGACGACGACAAAAAAAATCAACCAGGCTAGTGATGCGCCGGATCAGTCAGCGCAGATCACCCGATTGAAATCAGCGATCACCAGGCAGGAAAACTACGTCAGCACCATCAATCAAATCAAAGACAAGATGTCGCAGCAGGAGACAGCGGTCGATAACGCCAGCACAGTGCTGATTCGGCTGAAAGAACTGACTGTACAGGCCGGAAATGACACCTATGGCGCCAATGACCGTAAATCGATTGACATAGAAATACGTCAGCTGCGTGATCAGCTACTTTCCCTGGCCAATACCCAAGATATCGATGGCAATTACATCTTCTCTGGCACGCGGGTTGGTAAGGCAGCATTTGACACCGATGAAAATGGCAAGCTGGTTTACACGGGCGATCAGACTGTCAGCGTCGCAGGGATTGCAGATCAATCTTCGGTCGATACCAATCGCGCTGGCACACGTCCTTTCGACAAAATGATACGTATGGGTAATGACGGTAAACCGGTTGCCGTGGGATTTTTTCAGGTGATCGACGATTTGTCGGCCGCACTGCAATCGAATAACGGCGTCAATATCCGCCGCGCAGTAGGTGAAGTCGAAACCTTGCAGCAGGGTTTGTCGGACAGCCTGGCCAGTATTGGAGCATCAGTCAACAAGCTCGACAACCAGATTGATCTGGCAGAGGAAAACATGCTGCGTATGAAAAGTACGCTATCGCAGTCCGAGGATACGGACTACGCTGAGGCAATTACCAAAATGAACAAGGACATGCTGGCGCTCGAAGCAGCCCAAAGCAGCTTTGCGAAGATTTCGCAGCTGAATTTGTTTGATTACATACGTTGAGCATAAGCTGCTTGACTAAAGAAAATGCTTCATCGGCCGATATCCAATCACCGGCAGTGTTAGTCGTAGGTGATTTCGTGAATAAAAGGATCTCAAAGTGGCACTAACGACTGGATCAGTTTCTAATTCAGCATCATCGACTAGCGCAGCATCGAAGGCAACAAAGAGTGCTGCGACCAGTCTCATTACCAAGCTGGGTACCGGCTCTGGCGTCGACATGGGTTCGCTCGCCCAAAATCTGGTGGATGCAGAAAAGGCACCACGTGTAGACAGCATCAACCGAAATATTTCCAAAAGTGAGTCCAGAATATCTGGTTACTCAGCGATGCTGGCATCGCTGAATATGGTCAAAACAGCATTTGAATCACTGCAGTCACCCTCCAAGGTCGACTTGGTGACCGCAACCAGCAGCTTGCAATCGGCTGTTACGGTGACGTCTACCACTGGCGCCTCACCCGGTGTTCATGAGATCGAAGTAAAGTCTCGGGCGCAACCGCAGCGTAGCTTGTCGCCGAGATTTGCGTCTGAAACCGTTTCCCTGAATAGCGGCAATCGCTTCATTTTGCGTCTGAATATGGACGGCAAGTCACAAGGTATCGAAATTCCGGACGGGAAAACCACGCCCAAGGGAATTGTTCAGGCGATTAAAGATGCCAATATTGGCTTGAACGCTCAACTGGTCAATACCGGCGATGGAAGCGCTTCCCCTTACCAAATTGTTGTAACCGGTCCCACGGGCGCGAAGAACAGTTTTAGCTTTACGACCGACGATGGTACGGGAGTCAGTGAACGGCAGACTATTAGTTTTCGTGGTGCCATGAATACGGGATCCTTGGCGATCGCAGGGGTCACTGTGAACGTTACTCAAGGTGACACGAAAGAGGCAGTGGCCGCCAAAGTAAAGGCCGCGCTTGATGCTGATGCGCTCAAAGCGGGAGGCAGCGGCCGGATTTTCACAAATAACAACGATGGAACCCTCACCATAACTTATGCGGCTACCGAGGGAAATGTGCCGACCGAGGTCTATACCGACGCGTCGAATTCAATCACCGGGGTGGCCACAACCAGGTCGTTTGTTGCAGGTGCTGAGCTAACAACAGGCGCCACCAAGAAGCAAAAATGGACGTTTGGTAATGCCACTGAAGCCGGGACTGTCACGATTAATCCCGGTGGGTCACTCGCTTTTTCACCCGTAACTATCCCTATTGCTGCCGCGGCTAATTCTACTGATATTACGCAAAATATTAAAGATGCGCTAAATGCTGCTGCACCCGGACGTTTTTCAATAGGGTCTGATGGCAGTTTGCAAGCGGATTACACAGAGGCAGATGGTGATGCAAGCCTAGTATTTTCGATAACGCCAGATGACCCGACCAAAATCTCAGCTGACGTGATAGCCGATCCTGTTGAAACAGTGTCGCAAGCTTATGTAGCCAGAACCTCAGCGACCACACTCAATTTTTCAAATCGCCTTCAATCTGCAGGTGATGCCGAGTTAGTGATTGATGGAGTAACTATTTTTCGCTCTGAAAATGTGGTGAGTGATGCCGTCTCAGGCTTGAAAATTGATTTGCTGAATGTAACCCAGGCAAACGCGCCTGCGGTCATTACATTAAGTCGGGATACCGCAGCCTTGAAGGAAAAAGTTGCTGCTCTGGTCAAATCATACAATGATGCAATGTCTGATTTTGCTATTCTTTCAGGCCCTAAAAACAAAGACGATCCTGAGGATGTCTATAGCGGTTCTTTGGCCAATGACTCCACGATCAGGTTAGTAAAAACCCAGTTGCGTGGACTGTTTCTTGAGGACTCACGCTCCCCAGGCAAAAGTTATCGAGCCTTGCGTGACTTGGGTGTGTCAGTAGATAAAACAGGTGTTTTACAATTTGATCAAAGTAAGTTCTCCGAAGCGACTTCAAAAAATTTTGAAGATGTGGTCACTTTTCTTACTAACAATACTGAGACCAAAAGCTCTTTCACAAGCGCTGCCCAGGGTCTGGCTGGCGATGCGGTGAAGCGCATCACAGAGATCAGTCGGCCAACCGGGTATATTCAATCGCAGGCGTTCAGTGCCCAAAAGGATGTTGATCGTTACAAACTAGATCTCGAAAAGCTGGATGAGCGGATGAAAAAACTGCTCGAGCGCTATACGAAGACCTTTTCGATCCTCGACGGCTTCGTCGGCCAGGCCAATAGCACGATGGCGCGTCTGAAATCCTCATTTGATGCGATGAACGGCAGTAAAAATTAATTCATTAGGAATGAAGTAGTTTTGGCTGCCACGCATTTCATGCCTGTCTCCCTAGGCATGAAATGAAGTTGATAAGCGGGTTTATTTACATGCCCGGTCAGAATGGCTTGTGATTCTGAATAGCCGCTGAGTCCAGAGGGTTAACCGAGAAATCGGCGCCTCGGATGATGCGCTGCCCTAGTTTGTTATGTCCGGCTTTTTTTGATTTTCTTACCACGATGACCGAATTTCGAAACTCTACAGATTCAATCCATCCATCGGTGATAAATTCCGGAATATTTTGCAAGAAAAAAGTTGATAAATGTGTTTGAATCGTGGAGCTTTCATGCCACCACTCAAAGCTGACGACATCGACAAGTTTCTTGAAAAAAGCAATCGCAGATCTTTCATTGGTAATTCCACCGCCAAAAGCCTGATGGTAAAGCGTATGAGTATCTTCGATGACGTAAATGCCTCCTGGTTGCAAGGCAGGGAAGTAAATCAAAAATGAGTTGATGATGTCTAAAGATACGTGCGATCCATCATCAATAATGATGGAAAAATCATTGCTGTGTTGAAGGATTTCACTGGCTGCTGCTTCAGTATTCGCGTTTCCCACCACGACTGCGATTCGCTCATCTTCGTAACTTAAATTCCTGCAGCGCTCGTTGATATCGCAGCCCACAAATTTTTTGCCTTTTGTGAAATACTCGGCATAAGTTTCCAGCGACCCTCCGTTCTGTACGCCGATTTCCAGCATCGTGATCGGATTTTTTTTCAGGGGTGTAAACAGCTCGTCGTAGAACTCAAGATACGACTCCCATTTATCACTGGCTTTCCCCTGTTTTTTGTCGTGAATAGCGGCAAATGTATTTTTTTTACTGATCATGTCATTCTCCGATGTGCTTTATCGTGCACAGTTATCTTCAGTCGCGCTCCGAACGATCGCTGCTGGCATCAGCGCGTATGGTGTCTGTAGCTCAATATAGCTTTTAATAGGACGGTTTTTCGTTTTACATCACGGGTGGGTAGTATGAAATTCCTTTACGTATTCGCCAATACATGTCCAGATATGCCGGATCCAGAGTTTCACGGTACTTTGATTTCATCAAATCACAGGTCTGAAGCATATTCCTTGTTTTTGAATCATCGCTGAATATTCGAGAAAAAATAGGGCGGCTGCTGCTCTGATCTGCGAAAAGCACTTTGTAATTACCGGCGGCCATAATAAGACTGGTAAATCGTTCCTGGATGAAGGTTTTCATTGGGTACTGATTTATGTTGGAACCATAGCTTGTGGTTTTTGTAAACTCCGGATGCTGTTCTGCATTGGTTTCCACATAAGCAAAGAATTTTTCCGCCAAATCGTACCAGGTCATCCAGAACTCTTTTTTTGCGATCACATAGTTTGAGAAAGCTGAATTGGCAGAGTCAGTCACAATATTTCTTAGATCTGTGGTGAAGCCGTGATCTGCTAAAAAACCTTGCGTCAGGGCGGTGAGGCCGGGGTGCCAAACTTCACCTTGCTCCCAAGGATTAATAAAGTAGGCAAGTTGATCCCAGGCGGTGCTGAACACAGCAATGTCCATAGAATCATAATTCGCCTCGATTGCTTGCAAAATTGCGGTGGAGTCAATGCCAGTTTTTTCAAGGAATTTCGGTGACAAAAATCCATACCAGGCATTTTCTTCTAAGGGATTATTTCTAAGAAAATTCAGTATTACCCAAAACTCGAACCAGTCACGATGCGCGCTATTGGTATTGTCGATCGGAATAAAGCCGGGCTGGATTTTGGCTCGTGATTCTGAGTCATAAAAAATCTGGTGGACGTAAATCTTTTTCATGTTGCGTATGGCCGCTATGAAGATTTTTTTGACGTTGTCGGCTGATGTTGCGTCTGATTGACGGCCAATAAAATGGCGTCGCCGAAATTTTTGGTAAATGTTTCTTTATCAAAAAGTAGGCTGCTTGCTCTGGCCGCCAGCATCTTTGTTTTGATTTTTTTTACCATTGATTGGTTATTGCCGAGTTCAATCGCCCGTGCTTCATAAGAGGCGATGTCGTCAACGATAAGTTCGGTGAGACCCATTGATTTCATTACATGAGCGGACAATCTTGACATGATGGTTCGGCCGGGCTTAGTCAGGATCGGCAAATTCGCGATCACGGCATCGCGGGCTGTGGCGCCATTTCCATAAGGCGACGTGTCCAGAAATAAATCTGCAAGCGCCAGTTGTGACCGGTATTGTGCCGGATGGACTCTTTGGCTGAAATGTAATCTGCCTGGATCGATACCATGTGCACTCGCATAAGATTCCAGATTTCGGCGAGTTGTCGGGTTTTCATCCACCAGCCAAAGCACGCTGTCTGGTACTGCTCGCAGAATATTCATCCAGGCGCCAAACATCTCGGGGGTGATTTTGTATGAATTCAGAAGCGCGCAATAGATCATGCCTTGCTCCGGCAGATTAAATTGAGCACGTGTGACACCCGGCAGCAATTCTGTTGCAGGGTCGACGACCAGATAGGTGCCCGCCAGATACAGAGGTTCTTCAGTGAAGCCCTTTTGCTTTTTCTTTGGGAAGAGATCCTTGGTCGTCAGGATGTAGTCTACGGAGGGCATGCCACAGCTGGCAAGAAAGCCGATATAGGCCATCTGCAAGGGGGCTGCGCGTGCTGCAACTATTGCCGGACGCGCGCCTGCAGTGAGTCCGGCCAGATCAACCAGAACATCGATTTCCATTTCCTGTATGTGCTTGATCGCCCTTTCGTCATCGAGATCCTGAAGTGGAACATGCTGATCGGCCACGCTGATCAAGCGCTTGCGCATTTCAAAAACCGAGTCTGATGCGGTGGTGATGTCCAGCAGGTAAATCTCGAATTGCGTTCTGTCCAGGCCTTCGATCAGTGGGGCGAAAAAAATACTGGTGGCATGTAGCCTGAAATCTGCAGAGAGGAAGCCAACTCGGATTTTGGTATGGCCTCTATAAAATTGGCCACGTTTTATCGAGCTTGGTGAAATCTTGTCGAGCTGTTTACTTTTCAGGAAGCGGTTAACTGAAGCTAGATTTTCTGTCGGATCATCAGTTAATGCCAATGACATCAGGGGTCCGATGTGCTCCTTCTGAAATTCAATATCAGCACAGATTTCTGTGGAGATGACTGGCCAACGGCATAGTTTCTGCCTTTGTTGCAAAAGGGTTGTTACGACGGCATCTTGCTTGTTATCTAATTTTAGGCTGCGCACTAATGCGAGTTCAGCGTCCTCTGGTCGATGCGTTTGGTCCATCAATCTTGCAATATTATTAAGCAGATCGATTTGAAGGGCTTCAGAGGGAATGGCGGATTGCCAGATAGCTATTGCCTGATCCAGTTTGCCTTGTGATTCCAGGGATTTTCCGAGCGCCAGTAAGGCCTCTACGAATTGCGGCTTTTGTTCCAGGGCGGCGCGAAACGAGCTCTCTGCTTTGGGATAGTTTCCCTCCTTCTGCAGCAGCCGGCCAAATTCATACCATATAAGAAACGACAATTCGATATTGGCGTTGACTTTCAACCATTCCCGAAACAGCTCAATAGCTTGAGATACGGCACCGCAGCTTTCGAGCTTCCTGCCTGCTTCCAATATCGAATTGATATCCATGGATGTTGGAGAGGCATTAGTCGGCATAAACGCTCAGTCTTCTTAAAAATAGGTTTGCTATGAAAACGCTATCGGTTCAACTATCCGTTTTTTGATCGTTGAATTCAATACTTTTATCTAAAACCTGCTGCATTGCAAAATATATACGTATTTTTCAACGTATGCGCCCCCAGTAGTAATCAATCGAATATTTTTTTCGAGCGGCATCAAAAAAATACTAATAAAGACAAGTTTTGGTGCTTGCTTCGGCCTTCATTCAACGAAAATTGTATTTCCGCTAATTAAATCGACTATGACCAAGCGCCGTGCGCAGCACTGCCGGATTTCTTTTGGTTGCTGACTAAAGGTTTTAAAAGATCTGTCGAACAAGGATCCGAACGAGGAATTTTTGCCGTATCGACCGTTGTATTAAAAAAACGATAATTAATTTTCAAGTTGTCTGGCTAACTAACGCAGAGACTTGTTTTTTAGAAAATTATTTTAATAGATTCATAGACACATTTTGTTGTCTTGAAGATTAAGAGGTTCATATGTCCTCCATTTTTACCAACATGTCGGCCGCTTCGGTTGCAGATTTGACCACGGCCCAAATGAGTCGCTTAAGGTCTTCAGATCTGGCCGGTCTCAAGACTAGCCAGGTGGCTGCGCTTAAGACTGAGCAAATCAGGGCGATCAAGGGGGACAGTTTTGTAATAAGTACTCAGGCAATGGCCCTGTTTAACTCAGACCAGCTGGGTGCCATTTCGTCCGATGCAATCAAAAAGCTTACTAACAGCCAGATATCTGCTATCACCACCACAGCGATTACCGGGATGCGGCAGGGGCAACTTGCTGTCATGTCCTATACGCAGATTAATAATTTTGGTACCAGTCAGGTAGCTGCACTTGACACCACGGCTAGCTATATTTCCACAGCCCAGATTGCCAGCCTTTCTACCAATGTCATATCGTCGATAACGACGGATGGTTTGCTTGCACTCAGTAGCGCCCAGATGATCCGGCTATCAACGACACAGATAGCGAAGCTGACTACCGCGCAGGTGGGTGCACTGACTTCTGACGAAATCGCGACTTTAACGACCAGCCAGATTGCAGCGCTGGAAACTGAAGATTTGAATCAGTTCACCTCGGATGAAATAGCGGCATTAGCAACTCATCAGGTTCGAGCTTTGGGTAGCTCGCAACTGAATAATCTGGATGCATCGCTGATCAGCGCTTTTACTACTGATCAGCTCGGGAAATTGACTACGGCCCAGATCAACAATCTCACCACAGAGGCTTTGAATTTGCTGCAATCAGATCAGATCCGTTCTCTTTCTTCGGTCCAGATCGCAGCCTTGAAAACAACCCAGCTGAATGCGCTGAATTCTGACTTGTTGAGTTCGCTAAAGACAGAGCAAGTGAATAAACTGACGACGGCACAGGTGGCTAACTTGAGCTCGGATCAGCTGAATTTTTTGAGTTCTGACCAAATTAGTGCGTTAACGACCGCGCAGGTTTCTTCACTCAAAACATCGCAGCTTGAGGCGCTCGACAGCACATTGTTTACCGAGTTCACAACATTGCAGTTATCCAGGCTAAGCTCGAGTCAGATGAATAGTCTGAATTCCGATCAGCTAGCCGCTTTGAGTTCGGTTCAGGCGGGTGGTCTCACTTCAGCGCAACTTGGAAGCTTAAATGTTGGTAAGCTCAGCTTGATTGCAACAGATGCGATCGCTGTTCTCAGTACAGCTCAGCTTCGCGGTTTAACGACAGCGCAGATTGTTGGTCTTAGCTCAGCTCAAGCAGCTGCGTTAAGTTCAGTTCAGATCAGCGCACTGAGCACCTCGCAGATTGCGAGCCTTGAATCAGAAGATCTGAATCAATTTTCATCTGACGAGATACAAGCATTAACTAATTCGCAGTTGGCTGCTCTGACAAGCTCGCAACTCAATAACCTTGCAACAGAGTTACTTACTTCATTCACAACCGCTCAAGTGGTACGGCTAAGTACTGCGCAAATTTCAAATCTCATAACTGGGCAGCTCAATGAGATGAGCTCCGATCAGCTCGCTGCTATGACGACCGCCCAGGTTGCGGCACTTAGGAACACGCAGTTGGCGTCGCTGGCTACTGAAATGCTGAGCAAGTTGACCAGCTTGCAGCTTTCGAAGATGAGCAGCAGCCAGCTAAATAGTCTAACGTCCGATCAGCTGAGTGCCATAACAACCGATCAGGTTGCTGGTTTGACCTCTGCTCAGATTGGTAGGCTGACCGCAGCCAACCTGGCATTCCTTTCATCCGACGCGATTGAAAAGCTGACCACGACACAGTTGCAGGGTCTTACGACTGAGCAGATCGTTGGGTTGACCACAGATCAAGCGCAGGCATTGACTAGCGTGCAGATAGCTCTCTTGAGCACCGCGCAAATCGCCGCGCTGGAGAGTGATGATTTGAATCAGTTCAGTTCTGATGAAATTCAGGCGATGAGTGCTGCCCAGATCTCGGCATTAAAAACTGCCCAGCTGAACAAGCTTGCGACTGAGTTGCTCGGTGCCCTCAGCACGGCTCAGGTGATTCGCCTCAGCACAAGTCAGATTTCTAATTTGTCGTCCGACCAGCTCAACGCACTTGCCTCGGATCAAGTGGTTGCTCTGACAACGGCGCAAATCAGTGCATTGAAGACATCTCAGCTTGCCGCTCTGGATACGTCGTTGCTGAGTGCACTGACCACGCTACAAGTTTCTAGACTAAGTACAAGTCAGCTCAACAACCTGACCACAGACCAACTTAGTGCATTAACTTCGGTTCAGATTGTAGGCTTGACTTCAGCCCAGTTGAGTAAGCTCACCGTTGCCAATATGGCGACTATTTCAACAGATGCAGTGTCAGCCTTATCTGCGGCTCAGTTGGCAGGCCTGACGACGGATCAGATCGTTGGTTTGACGACGGAGCAGGCAGAGGCACTGACTTCGGCGCAAATTTCTAAGCTGACCACGGCACAGATCGCTACGATGCAATCTGATGATCTGAACAAGTTCAGCTCGGACGAGATTCAGGCGCTGTCAACACTGCAGGTATCAGTATTGACAAATACGCAGCTCGATAATCTCGCAACAGAGCTGCTGAGCTCTCTCACGACTGCGCAGGTGGTGCGTTTGTCTACGGCGCAAATCAATAATTTGTCATCGACCCAGCTAAATTTCCTGACATCAGATCAAATTGCGGCGTTCACTACCCAGCAAGTGAGTGCTTTGACTAACGCTCATTTGTCTAATCTTGGTAGCGATTTGTTTGCTGCAATGACGTCAGCTCAGGTTAACAAACTTACGAGTGCACAACTCAACAGCTTGAGTGCTTCGCGTATTGGTGATTTGTTGTCTGCGCAAGTGGCTGGTTTGTCATCAGCGCAAGTCTCAACATTGGGAGTGGCTAAGGTTGCGGCACTGTCCAGTGATGTGATCGCAGCTTTGAATAGCTCACAAATTCGTTGGCTCACTACGGATCACATCAATGGTCTTACCTCAGATCAAATTATTGCTTTAACGTCGAGCCAAGTCTCGAATCTCAGTACAGCACAGCTTGGCGCACTGGGCTCTGACGATCTGAACTTATTCGCTTCAGACGAAATAACTCAGCTCACTACAGCACAAATAGCCGCACTTAAGACCAGTCAAATCTCGACTCTGAGCACAGAACTACTGGCTGCAATGACTAGCGCGCAGATTTCAAGGCTAACGAGTGACCAGTTGAACAATTTTGGATCAGACCAGTTAGCCGCATTGACGACCGATCAGGTGGCAGGTTTATCGTCTGCGCAAATCAGAAATATGACGGCATCTAAGGTGGCTCTTTTGTCATCTGATTTCATCGCTAATTTGTCGAGCGCGCAACTGGCTGGAATTACTGCTGCTCAGATCGCTGCTCTGACCACAGATCAGGCATCGGCGCTTACTTCGGTTCAGATTGAAAAGCTCTCGACTGCACAGGTTGCCGCAATTGAATCAGATGATTTAAATCAGTTCAGTTCTGACGAAATCAATGCTTTGGGCACCGCGCAGGTCGCCGCACTGAAAACTGCCCAGCTCGCCGCTTTGGATACGGCCTTGCTGTCCTCCATGAGCACAGCCCAAATCAGCCGTCTGACGACTGACCAACTTAACAACTTGACGACCGCACAACTCGATGTGTTGACAACTGTTCAGGTCGGTGGTTTGAGCTCTGCGCAGATTGCAGCTCTTACAGTCAGCAAACTTCAAGCTCTGTCCACTGATTTTGTGTCGAAGTTGAGCACAGAACAATTGCGTGGTTTGACGACAGCACAGGTTGTCGGACTGAAGTCGGATCAGGTAGCCGCGCTTGGTTCAGATCAGCTGACGAAGCTTTCGACGGCACAGATCGCAGCATTCGAGACCGAAGATCTCAACGCGCTGACGTCTGATGAGCTTGCTGCTCTCGGCACCGCTCAGGTAGCGGCACTGACAACGGTACAGTTTCCAAAACTTGACACTGCCTTGTTGTCGGCAATGACAACATCGCAGGTTTCAAGGCTTACCAGCAGTCAGATTAATAGCATGACCAGCGCGCAGCTCGAATCTCTGACGACTGACCAAGTGGCTGGTTTGACATCAGCCCAGCTGGCTTCAGTTACGGTGGCGAAGCTGGCCTCACTGTCGTCTGATTTTATTGCGAATCTATCGACACTTCAGCTGCGAGGCCTGACCACGGCTCAGGTGGCTGGACTGACATCGGATCAGATCGGGGCACTTGGATCTGACCAGCTAGTCAAGCTTTCCACTGCTCAGGTTGCTGCCCTCGAGACAGAAGATTTGAACGCGCTGTCATCGGATGAGATTGCTGCATTGGGTACGGCTCAGATAGTCGCGTTGAAGACAAGCCAGTTGGCTGCGCTTGATACCGGACTACTTGGTGGATTGACGACAAGCCAGATATCCAAACTCACCAGCAGTCAGCTTAACAACTTAACATCGGATCAGTTAGGCGCTCTGACAACCGACCAGATTGCTGGATTGACGTCGAGCCAGGTGGGTAGCTTGACGGTAGCAAAACTGAACTCTCTGCTCACTGATGCAATCGAGAAGCTTTCTACAACGCAGTTGCGTGGCCTAACAAACGCGCAGATCGCTGGTTTGACCAGTGACCAAGTCGCTGCATTGAGCTCGGATCAGCTCGTCAAGCTGACAACGGCGCAGATCGCATCTTTCGAGACGGAGGATCTCAACCAGATAGGTACCGACGAGATCAGCCAGCTGGGTACGGCACAAATCCGCGCACTGACGACTACCCAGCTCGGTAGCCTAGATTCGACCTTGTTCGAAAAACTCAGTACAGCGCAGTTAAGCAAGCTGAGCGAGACACAGCTCGCCTCTCTGACTTCTGCGCAAGGCGGAATCCTGAGCTCAGATCAGTTAGCAGGCTTTGATGCGACTCAGGTTGCGCAACTGAGCACCGACTTCCTGCAGGGTATTACGACGGGTGTCGTTGACAATCTCAGTTCGGTGCAAGTGGCAGCGTTGACGACAACGCAGATTCTAAGTCTGACCTCCGATCAGATTGACGCGCTGCAAGCTGCCAGCTTGATTCAATATTTGAATTACTGACAGGCTTAACAGACCTCGGCGTCGATACGTCGACTGACGCAATTCGCTCATCTAGTGGGTGGTGGCCCAACCGGCCACCACCTCGTGGGTATGCCTAGTCCCTTGCTGACCCACTTGGCTCAAGCGAGCCAGCCGCCTTCCACTGGCATCTATTGAGGCGCAGCGGTCTCATTCCGGATAGGAGGACGACCCTAAGAAAAGTTGCTGCAAGAATAAAAAAGACAACTTGTTGGGGCTTTACTGTTCTTCATCGTCCGGGCGGCTAAAGTTTGCCGCCCCCAGACCGAATCATCGAATAAGCATGAAGGTTTTCTGATCAGGCTCGGGATAACCGGCCACTCGCATGACTTGTAGGTGTTGAATTCCAAAAGGGGTGTTTTGTATGGGCGATCTTCTGAAATCAGTCACAACTGCGATGCAAGCTGGCGTGCGGGAGGATATGCAGGCAGCGAAAAGTATCCCTGCCAATCAAGTGCCTCTCAGGCCCTCGATGCCAGCCAAGACCGAACAAGCTGCCAAACCTAAGTTTAATCCCGAGCAGCAACGTGAAGCGATGCAGGAAATGATCGAGCGTCTGAATCAGATGGTGAAAGATACTCGGCGTGATCTGCATTTCTCGTTGGATGAGCGTATTAACAAGTTCATTATTGTTGTTAAAAATACAAATTCAGGCGAGGTCGTTCGTCAGATCCCGAGCGAAGCGGCCGTAAAAATGGCGCACAGCATTGAGGATATGAAGGGAATTATCTTCAATGAAGAGCTTTAAGTGTGGTTTAGCTATTAAGTTTTAAGAATCGCAGCCGATTCACGCTTTAACAGAAGGAAACAAGACTTTCTGTGAGACTGATGCAAGAGCAAGCCGCGTCCGACAAGATGCAATGTTGACGACGGTGTTGTTGCAGCACAGCCTTTTTTGAAAAGTTGATTTTCATTTAGGAGTAACTAACATGTCTGTAATTAACACTAACGTCAAGTCAATGGTCGCGCAGGATTCGATCGTTAAAAACAACCGTGCTCTTGAGACTGCCATGCAGCGTCTCTCGACCGGTAGCCGTATCAATAGCGCTAAAGATGATGCTGCTGGTCTGTCGATCAGCACACGTATGGACTCCCAGGTTCGTGGCCTTTCGATGGCTATCCGCAATGCGAATGATGGTATTTCGCTGATGCAGACAGCTGAAGGTGCGATGGACGAAGTCACGAATATGCTCCAGCGTATGCGCGAACTCGCAGTTCAGTCTGTCAACGGTGTGAACAACTCTGCTGACCGTAAAGCACTGAATGATGAAGTTGATCAGCTCAAGCAAGAGATTGATCGTATCGCCAAGACGACGCAGTTCAACAACATCAACCTGCTTGATGGCTCGTTCCAAGACAAGACACTGCAGATCGGCGATAAATCTGATCAGATCATGAAGGTGGGTATTGCTTCCGTTGCCACCAAAGATCTGGGCATGGGTAATTCCAGCGCAACGAATAATGTAATTATCGGCGGTCGTCTTGGTTTCACTGATGATGAAATGGTCATTAGCGAGTCATTTGCCACGGCAACTTCGATGAGCCTGGTGATCAACGGTACGGTCATTGATATCATCAAGAGCGATACTTCTGGCTACAATTCGGGCACCAGCGCTGGTAATTCCGCACTCGACATCAATGACGTAATTACCTCGATTAACCGTAGTAACGCGGGTGTTACCGCAAGTGGATTCAATGAAGTCGTTGCCAAGACGGCGGGTACCGGTGTTTTGAGCAATGCAAGCTTCCAGATCACGGTCACGCTGTTGGATTCGGGCTCGACGATAGAGTACAAGGTAGGTGAAACTACCGGTATGGCTGATCTGGTCAACAAGATTAACCAGGTGGGTGGTGCCTCGACAGTGCAGGCTAAGCTGAACGAAGATGGCAAGCTGGTGCTGTTTAACAACTCTGGTGCAACCATCGCGGTGTCCGACACCTCAGCCACTGCGGGTGGTGAGATTTATGATGGTCGAAGCGGCTTTGCCACAGGTGCTGGTCGTCAGTTCCAGGGTTTCCTGAAGCTCGAAGCGACGAATGGGCAGCCTATCTCGATCGGAACTACAGCCATCGCACTCGGCGCCACCAGAACCGACGAAGCGGCTGCTCTCGCATCCCTGGGACTGGTACGTACCCAAGGTTTCCGCACTGAAGATGGTAATGAAGCTGTCACCGACGCCTACACGGTTGTTGGTGCAGCGATGACTGGAACAGACACCGAGTGGGCCAAAGGCGAAGTCAAGATTAACGGTGTGGATATCTGGCGCTCGGGTCAGTCAACAGATACCCTGGTCAAGAAGGTTGATCTCATCAACAGCTTTGCTTCCGAGACAGGTGTCTGGTCTGATGTTTATTCTGATGATTCTGGCGCTACGGTGATCAGACTGAATTCGCTCAACAACGCCCCAATATCGATCGATCTGGGTGATGAGCTGTCTTCGGATGCGCCAGGTCTGGGTGGTTATGCTTCCCACGGTTTGCGTGAGATGAATGTTGGTGCTGCTGACTTCGACACGAATACAGCGACCTACGGTACGGGCGGTGGTGGTACCTCACTGAGTGGCACGAACGTGTTGACGGAAGCTTCGGCGACTTCGGCGATCAAGACCATTGATAATGCGATCGAGAAGATATCGTCAAGCCGCGCCAAGCTAGGTGCTTTCCAAAACCGACTGGTCAGCACGGTGAATAACCTGGATAACATCGTCACCAACACTGCGCAGTCCCGTAGCCGTATCAAGGATACTGACTACGCAACGGAGACCACGCAGTTGGCGAAGACGCAGATCATCCAGCAAGCTGCAACCGCGATGCTGGCACAGGCCAACCAGGCACCACAGTCTGTCCTCTCGCTGCTGCAATAAACAGCAAACTGAGGCAAGCTGGTCAGAACCCGCAGAGTGCAAGCTCTGCGGGTTTTTTCTTTCAGATGGGTGAATAAGATTTTGTTTTTAGTTATTTAAATGTTAATTTAATTCAGGTGCGTTTTTTGCTTTATTCAACGTGATGCCAATTTTATGACACTCCCATGAGCACTCGAAAGCACAGCAGCACCGACGGAAGATTGACCCAGGCTAGACAGGCCAAGGCTCGCGGCGATTTTCTGTTCTCGCGTACCATGTACGAAAAAATTTATAAAAAAGACAATAAGAATGTCGAGGCTCTCTCCAGTCTCGCGTATCTGAACATGGATCTGTCAAATCTCGGCGAGGCCTACGGTTACGCGGCTGAATTGGCCCGTTTGATGCCGGAAGATCTGAATGTCGGCATGATGATGTCGGTGATCCTGATGCGTCTTGGAAAACTGACCGAGGCGAGGGCGCTTTTGACGCAAATGCGAGCAGCTTTCCCCGATCGTGCCGAGATTTTGCACAACCTTCATTCGGTCGAGACTCAGGCAAAACGCCATCAGGAGGCGGCACAATTTGCCATGGCGGCGATAGAAAAGTGTCCCACCGACCCGAATGGCTACAACAATCTCGGTGCCTCCATGAGCGCGCTCGGTTTGAATCAGCAAGCCAAAGCCGCGTTCGAGGTAGTGATTGCCCTTCAGCCGGGTCACGGCACTGCCAATGCGAATCTGGCGCTGATTTTGGCGGGTGAGGGCAAAATCAATGAGGCTATCGAGTTGTTAGAAAAAATTCTACGCGTTGCCGAGGCTAAACACGATGAGGGCAATATTCAGGCACTTCGTCACAATCTCGGCTTTCAGTATCTGAAAGTTGGACGTCTGGCCGAAGGCTGGAGTCATCTTGAGAGCGGGTTCAGCTCCCATATTGATCAGAATCGAGGTCGTCGACCACAGCGCAGTTTTCAGAAGCCGCGCTGGAATGGGCAGCCCTTGAATGGGAAGACACTGATGGTCTGGCGCGAGCAGGGCTTGGGTGACGAACTAATGTTTTCCACCTGCCTGAAAGAGCTGGTCGGTATCGGTGGTAGGGTGATTGTTGAGTGCGAAACGAGATTGATCAAGAGTTTGGCCCGATCGTTCCCCGAATTTCACTTCCGCGATGTTGCTTACTACAACAAGCCTGGATTACCGGCCTATCACCACGATTACGATTATCAAATACCTGTGGGTTCACTGTGCGGCATTTTCCGTCAGAAAATTGAGGATTTCGACCGATCGGTTCCCTATATTGTCGTCGATCCGGAGCGCGCACAAGTTTATCGAGACCGCATCGCAGAGGTGGTACCAAGTGGTGAGAAAAAGCGTCTGGTGGGCATATGCTGGCGAAGCGGCGTCATTGAGCCCACGCGAAACTCCGGCTACACAACGCTGGACGCCTGGGAAGACATCTTTGCCGTGCCGGGGATTCAATTGGTGAATTTGCAGTATGGTAAATGCGAAGACGAAATTCTCGCGGTCGAAGAAAAATTCAATATCAAAATTCTTCGGTGGGCTGACTTAAATCTGCAAAATGATTTGGATAATGTTTTTGCACTAATGTCATGTCTTGATGAGGTGGTAACAGTAGCAACTGCCGTCAACACGATGGCAGGTGCAGTTGGCGTACCTGTAAGGGCGATTTTCGCTGGAAATCAGGGATGGCCTCATCTCGGCACCAAACGCTACCCGTTTTTCCCGCTGACGAAGTGCTACCTGCCGGAGAACGGTCAGGTTGCAGTCGACTTACTGCCTATTATCGCGGGCGACTTAAGGGCTGAGGCACCCTAAGCAGTTTATCTGAGCGGCTTCATTCTGATGCTTGGAAATGGGAAAATTGGACTGCAGTGCCACGGACGATGTCTGTGGTCACGCAGCTACCCACGACTTGATCCTGATGTTTTGGTGAAATGCCGAAACCAGGCCGGATACTTCGTATCGCGTCCTGCGTAATCAGCTCACCTTGCTTCAGGTCTTTGACGAAGTAAAGCGAGCGACGAAACTGAACGTTACCTGCTTCACTCGATTTTTTTTGGTAGTTAATGCTGCCTAGCGCCTGCCATGCAGTAAGCGCGTCACGACAGAGCCGCGACAGTTCTGGTGGTTCCAGTGAAAAAGAATCGTCCGGTCCGCCACCCTTGCGATCTAAAGTGACATGTTTTTCAATGATGGACGCACCCAATGCGACGCTTGCAATAGCGGTACTGTTGTCAAGTGTGTGGTCGGATAGACCAGTCACCACACCGAATCTCTCGGACATATCCGGCAGTGTTCTGAGATGGTAGTCAGATGCAGGAGCCGGGTAGCCGCTGACACAATGCAAAATAGCGAGTTGTTCACAGCCACCCTCACGCGCCGAGGCAATCGCCTCGCCAATCTCTTCGGCACTGGCCATCCCAGTTGAAATGATGAGAGGTTTTCCAGTGCTCGCCGCATACCGGATCAAAGGTAAATCGACTGCCTCGAACGATGCAATTTTATAGGCAGGGGCGTTAAGGTCTTCCAACAAATCAACAGCGGCATGATCAAATGGTGAGCTGAAAATAGTGAGAGACAGCCGACGGGCCTCTTCAAAAAGAAGCTTGTTCCATTCAAGCGGCATTGCCGCCTCTCGGTAAAGGTCAAACAGCGTCCTGCCTTTCCAAATGCCATCATCAATTAGAAATTCCGGGCTATTACAATCAATCGTAAGCGAGTCAGCAGTAAAAGTTTGTATTTTCGCAGCCTGTGCGCCGGAGCCCTTAATCGCAGCCAGAATATCTCTGGCACGATCGAGACTACCATTGTGATTTGCCGAGACTTCAGCAATGATAAATGGCGGGTAATCCCTGCCAATTGGCACGCCATCAATGGTCATGTGCATGTGATGCTCCGTTTCGTAAATAATGCCTGGCAAACTCCAAGCCAGCATTACCTATGACATCAATAATCGAAAGATGTGAAATAAATGTAGCAGCGTGCCGTTGTTGATAGGGCATTGGTGTGAATGAATGGAATCTCAGTGGAATGTTTGCCAAAGATTCAAAGCCATCCTCTTGCAAATAATCTCGAGATCCTTCGGGGGAAAGATAGACGTCCGCATTCACCGACTTACACAATTGTGCAAGATGCTCGCTTCGCTTGCCACCGCAGGCAAGCGACGAGGCGCGTATCGTTTTACAATTAATTTCCAATAATCGAAACAATTCTGTAATTAACGCGATTGTAAAGTCAGCTAGCTTGTCAGTTTTTTCAGAAGCAAGCTGGTCAAGGAATAATGACATTTCAGAGGCCGAATCAAATAGCGAGGGGTAAGCTGAACGAATAGCTTGGAGGTGTCGGATCTGCCACTTCTCATCTCTTGAGACTTCAATATTTTCCAGAGTCGCGGTCTGGGAAGCTTTTTTCACTGGAATCGTCAGTAGTCGCGCATCCCCATTTTGTAGAATTCGATTCCTGTTTTGCCACGAGCGACGTTCAAACTGAACATCGTCAAGAAAAATGAATACATCAGACTTGCTTGCAAGAGCGAAGTAGCCGGCCCAAGGCAAATAGGTGGGCTGCATGATGGCGCATGTTGTCATCTAATGGCCTCACTGATTTTGCAATTAATTGACTGCACTTTTTCTTCGCGCCCATACTGCGTCCATGCACCCGGGATAATCCCAAGTGAGGGAAAATCTTGCGATACTGATTCTATAGAATGCAGCTCTTCTGAGGAAAAATTTACATGACGACGCTGATGTTCGATGCCAAAAATAGTATACCTTGATGGGAGTGGCAGCTGATCAAAAACTGACTTCACATCCATTAGTGTTTTTTCATCGCTATCGCCTGCAAAGGCCTCTACTGAGAAGCACGAACGACCCTCCAGTTCGTAAACATAGACTCTTGTAACCGAGATATCCACATCAAAAATCTGCCAGTAATAAGGAACGACAGGCAGCGACGTGCTGAATTCGCCGACGATCAACTTCATCGGAATAGATGGAGTGGTCAGCTTCACATTGAAAATACGGCTTAGTAAAGGTATTGGGTTTGCTGTCCAAACTACCTTGTCAAACTTCAGTCTCTCTCCTCGAGAGGTGAGAGAAACGACGTCCTCGCTACGCTGCAACTTTACGGGTGTATCGGTGTTTACACTAACACCTATGTTGATCAGCGTCTCCTTAAGATTGGCGAAAAATTTATTAAATCCTTTATTTGGCAGAAAGGCTGTCTCTATCGAACTTTCCGGAATTCGCAGCCTACGCGGTAGGGCGAGTAGCTCATCGGCTAAGGGGTCTTTGTTCTTCTTTTCATCAAGACATGGATCTTCTGCAAAGTAAACACGTGAAAGCTGCATGGGTACAAGGCAGCGGTAATCAAGCTGGTTTAAGCTTCCGAAGCGCGATGCCCAGCGGATTAGATCTGCTGAACGCGAGCCGTAAGCAAGCAAGCGCTCCCATGCGGATTGGTTTACAACAGGATTATTTGAAAGTACTGCTTCACCATCTAATACAGGCTGTGCACAATCGTCAACGAGGCGCGCGTGCTTATTACCCAATCGGGTGAGTGATCCATAATGATGGTCGAATTGAATCAAATGTTCTGAAAAACTGACATCCTCGAAATCATATGCTTGGTTTCTCAAATACTGGCAAGCATTGAAAAAATTTTTTCCCTCAAAAACAACATCGCGTAATACGCCACCTAATTCACTTTCAACTTCGTAAAGACTTACTTGTGCGCCGAGTGTGTGCGCATGAAAGGCTGCCATGCAGCCCGTGTAACCGCCGCCTATTACAGCAACTTTCACTTTCCGCCCCGGTAGGCATAAACGGTAAAATCGAAAGGAATGACGCCAGTTTTTACCTCGTAGTCATTACGAAGGGAAACATAAGGTGTAATTTCTTTCTTAAGAAAACTAAAAACATTCTCAGGGTATTCGTAGAAAAGACCGGGATCCTGATAGTCAACGTAGGCACTCATCATATTGAATGACAGACCTATACGGGTCATTTCAAAGAGTTTTTTTAATGTTGACTGATAAAATTCTCGATTATTTATTATAAGATTATTAAAAACTCCGGAAACAAAAACGTAGTCAAAATTCTTGCCTTCAAAATCATCAATTTTCCCAAAACTTTGAGCAGGATACTTGCCTTGACAAAGCTCAATGAACTCGTCAACAATTTCGACGCCATGATAGCTCACTGTAATTCCTTGGGTCTGAAGATAAGCATATAGTTGTCCAGTGCCACACCCAAAATCAAGTATAGACTTACCGTTCAGATCGCCGACTTCCACCAAGAATTTGAAGCGTCTTTCTTGTGACTCTCGCGAGGCATATTGAACGGCTTCAGCACTGTCGCCATGCTGGATGAAAAGATTTTTATAATGCGATTGAAGATCTTCAATCATACAGAGCCTCTAAATATTCAATCACCCGTGCTGTGCCATTTCGTAGGCTGACATTCAAAGGTGTGGGTTTCAGTTTTTTCAATCGATCTATTGAAGTCTTCAACTGCTCTGGCTTATCAAGATCAATCTCATTGAATGAGACTGCATTGCCCTTGTTCTCAAGTGCAAGGGCAACTTCCCGCTGAATTGGCGTGTTATAAATGATCAGCGTGGGTGTGCCTACCAGTGCGAGTTCGTAGGCAATGAACCCACATTGGACAACAGCGTATTCGACGCTGCGACACAGTGGCGCTGTGTCAGGTAAATCAGTATGTAATATGCAGTCATTCTGACTGGAGAGCCTAGCAATCTCATTAGCTGCTATCCGGTAAGCGGATGTCGTTAACAAATGTAATGGCCGGGCTATGCTGGTTGTGTCGAGCCGATCCTTCAAGTTTATTAATACGGCACTACGATCGCCGCCACCGAGAAAAACCATGGTTCCTGAGCGGATTTCAGGGTGGTGGTGATAAAAACTTTCACGGGCAAGCAGATAGTCCAGTCCCAGCAAAATTTTACAGTGCGATGGCACAAGATCTGTATAGTTATTTTGTATAGCGTTCGATATGTTCTGATCTAAAAGTAAGTCGCAATCATGTCGGCGATTGCCCAGATCATCAATCACCATTATGTGATTTACATACGATCTAGCTCGCTTCTCAAATTCAAAGTCAAGCGAATAGCTGTCAATAATGAGGCAGTCAATGGTCAATTTTTCCGCAATAACTTTTATCTCATGCAGGCCTTCGCTTTGGCTATCTGTAATCTCGTGAAAAACATGATCATCTAGTAAAGCAGCATGAGAAAAAGGTAATGGATGGCTTAAAATATGCGTTCTATGGCCGCGAAGACGCAACTGCCGTGCCAGCATCAATGAGCGAACTAAGTGTCCGTTGCCTATACTTGCATTGGCATCGAATCTGAAAAGAAAGCTCATATTCTTTTGCATAACTGCTCAGGAATCAGTCTCAGATTGGAAGCGTAGGGAATGTTTCATTTCGGCTATTTCCCAATCACTGAAGTTATCAATGTCGTGACACTGGCTTTCAGCGAGTTCAATACTGCCTGTGCGACCGCCAATAATTGAACCTGTCTTCAAGAGAATCGTGCTACGAACGATGTAAAACTGGCCGGCATCGTGATAAGCAACAGGCAGATCCTGAGATCTGCTTTGCGTATGTTCTGGCCAGATGAATGTCGTTTCCCCCTCGGTCGATCTTTGCAGAGAGCGCCAGATTGGATATGCAAAACGCACTACTGGAAAAACTGTATCAAAATTCTCATTCTTCAGTTTTTCAAACGCCGTCCAAAGCATTGCTGAATCGATGAAGGCAGCGCTCCCATAGATGCAGCATAGATAATCCGGGAGGCGATCTTCTTGTTGAAGTCTATGTGCGCATTCCAGTAGGGCTTCAGATGTCGTTGCCGTATCGGAGGCAGTCGTATCTTTGCGTAGTCCAGCATGTTCTGCACCCAGTGAAGCTGCCAAAGCAGCGATATCTTCTGAGTCTGTGCTGATTAGCACTCGATCAAACTGACCCCAAGCTAAGGCCGCACGCGTAGGCCAGGCGAGCAAAGGTTTACCACGGAAGCTCCGGGTATTCTTGTGTGGTATTCGTTTGCTTCCGGCCCGAGCAAGAATGATTGCGGTGACACTCATTTTTTCTTGAATAACAAAAGCTCTGAGTGGAAGCCATCGACCGTTTCGAATCCAAATGGATGTACATTAGTCTCGACTAGTTCATAGCCATCCAGCATCGCAATATAGTCAGCGCTCTTGATGGGCGTCTTTACCCCAGTTGAAGTAGCGGTTAGTTTCTGTTTTCCCTCGCGCATATTTCTCAGGAGAACCCATTTTGTGTCGAGTCGCTTTACATGCTGTAAATAATTTTTTACGACTTCAGGTTCCATTTCTTGGAACGAGATAAAGTTCACGAATAAGTCGACTTTGAGCTGTAAATTTTCAATCTGCCACGAGCAGAGAACGGAAGTTTTCTTAAGCTGCCCAATTCCGATGTCTTCAAATTGCGCCGTATCATTGAAGCCAGATACATTTTCTGGACCCAGGGCAGCTGCTAGATAGCGTTCTGCGACAAACTGAGTAGGCGGGATGTCAATATCAATATATCTGAGATGTGTAATTCCGGACTGGGCTAGGATCTCGCCGAGTGTGCCGAATCCACCGCCGACCTCCAGAACTGTTTTGATTTCATCGTTGCCTAAGTACTTTTTCAGCAGGGTCAAACCGAGCAGGTAATTCAGCGATGAACGACTGTAGCGCTTTCCATCGAATTCAAATTGCTCGACAGGATGGCCGAATTGACTTTCTGAAAACTGATGAATGTAAGGTATCTGTCTAGGATTGTCTGCGGCCAGCATGACCCGATAATCAGCCAACGCTGATTGGTAACCGTCAAGATACTGATTCAAAGCAAGCTGGGATTTCTTTTGTTCTGGAAATTCATTTGCGACCACTTCCTTGAGGCGATTGACCTGCGCGGGTGTGAAGCCACTGGTGGGTGAGCCATAGTTAGGTACAAAATAACCCATAGGTGTGGGTAGTCGCCTGAAATTCTCAACACCCCCCGATTCTATTTCCTCCGAAATTTGTTCCGAGGCGTGCGCCCAGAATGAGGTCGGCCTGTAGAGGTGTGACTTCATTTGCATATTGGCGTGAGCAGTACGCAGGTCAGGATAGATAGGCATCGTGATAATCCTTGGAAACAGAGGGCTCGCAGAGTATGCTGCGCAAACACGTGGCAACGCTCACTAAATCAGCATCATTCATTGAGGGAAAAAGAGGAAGACTTAAATTTTTGTTTGCGTAAGATTCAGCCATGGGAAAGTCACCTGACTTGAATCCGAGCTCACGATAATAAGGCTGCAAATGTACGGGCGTGTAGTGTACGTTTACACCAATGTCTTGTTCGCGTAGATTTTCAAAAAGCTCGCGCCGGCTAAATTTTGTACGATCTTCGTCTATCAAGATTACATATAAATGAAAGCTTGATAGTGAATCAGGGCTGCTTTTAGCAGGTAGTATTAGAGGTAGGTCACATAGTAGATCTGAGTACATCTGTGCAAGCTGATTTCGTCTTGCGACAAATGTGTCCAGACGCTGTATTTGCGATAACCCCAAGGCTGCCTGCAAATCTGTCATTCGATAATTGAATCCGAGAAGGTGTTGCTCGTAGTGCCAGGCGCCTTGATCGGAATGGATAAATTCTGTTTTTTCGCGAGTGATGCCGTGGCTACGTAGTAGTTTCATACGATTGGCCAGCTCTGTACTATTGGTCGTCGCCATCCCACCTTCAGCCGTCGTGATGATTTTCACCGGATGAAAACTGAATATGCTGATGTCACTGTACTGGCAATGACCTATTGGCTGATGCTGATAGTGCCCGCCTATAGCGTGTGATGCATCTTCGATAATCTTGAATCCATATTTCAAGCTGAGCTTATGAATTTCTTCCATATCGCAGGACCTACCTGCGAAATGTACGGCGATCAGTAGTTTCGGCAAGCGCCCCTTGGCTTTTGCATTCGTTAGTTTCTCCGCAAGAGCGTCGATGCTAAGGTTATAAGTTGCCGGATCAATATCGACAAAATCTACGTCCGCGCCACAGTATCTTGCGCAGTTTGCACTAGCGACAAAGGTGTTTGGAGTTGTCCAGACGAGATCGCCTTTGCCTATGCCTAGCGCGAGACAGGCAATATGCAAAGCCGAGGTGGCACTATTTACGGCAACTGCATGCTTGGCATCGCAATATTCAGCGACTGCGCGCTCAAAAGCAGGAACGGCTGGGCCTTGGGTCAGCCAGTCACTACGCAATACTTCTACGACTGCAGCGATATCTTCTTCGCTGACATCTTGACGGCCGTAGGGTATGTGATGTCGTCTGCTCATGCTGGCGAAAATGCCGGATCTATATGGTCGCGTATTAGGTTGCGAATCTGCTCAACGTTCAAAAAATCGGGATTACTTCCTGAGTTATAAGAAAATTTTGGATCAACAACTGCTGCGGACTGTTTTTCTAAATATCGATCGATACTCATTGAAGCGTTTGCTGGAAGGATTGCAAAGTACTGACCCAAATCGACTGTGTTTGGGCTATCACTTGTAGTGATCATTTCTTCATGCAATTTTTCGCCAGGTCTTGCACCGATTATTTTGTGCGTGCAATTCGGCCCCACTGCTTCGGCGACATCCGATATGCGATATGAAGGAATTTTTGGTACAAAAATTTCACCACCCAACGCATGCTCGAGGGCCCAAAGAACCATCTCCACACCATCTTCGAGTGATATGTTGAACCGAGTCATGTTTGGATCTGTGATCGGTAGAAGACCGCTCTTTGCCTTTTGTAGAAAGAATGGAATCACTGAACCGCGCGAGCCCATGACATTGCCGTATCTGACTACGGAGAAGCGTAGATCGCGCTCACCTCGGAAATTGTTTCCAGCGACGAAGAGCTTATCGCTGCACAACTTGGTGGCGCCATAAAGATTGATCGGAGCAGCCGCTTTGTCTGTCGACAGCGCCACCACACGTTTGATGCCCATGTCCATGCAGGCTTCAATCAGATTCTGGGCACCCATGATGTTGGTCTTGATGAATTCGAAGGGGTTGTACTCGGCAGCCGGGACTTGCTTCAGTGCGGCAGCGTGAACCACGGTGTCGATACCTTCGAGAGCGCGGCGAAGTCTGCGCTCATCGCGCACATCGCCAATAAAAAATCGCAACGCTGGGTATTGGTCTACAGGGAATTCCTGCTGCATCTCGAACTGTTTAAGTTCGTCACGGCTGAATACAACTAGTCGCTTGACCTTCGGGCAATGATCAAGAACGGCACGGACAAAAGCCTTGCCAAATGATCCGGTGCCGCCCGTGATCAATATCGATCGGTCGCAGATATCCCGGTTTTGATGTTTTGTTCGCATGTCCATTTTTCGACAACCCAAGTTGGTTTGCGAACATGCTTAGCAGAAAGTGTGCCTGATATGGTTTTTCTCTCAAGGTGCTGTTTTTTCTTGAATTTCATGTGGCGGTTAATTCTTTTTTTGTCCAGGTCCTGCGTGGCATAGAGAGGGAAAATATTGGCCGCCATGGCAAAGTCTTGCCACTTTCTTGCCGCTACCCACTCTAACTTTTCGCGTTTGCGCTTTATCTACATAAATTGAGCGTTGTGTGGATACCCCTCGACTCGGCAAATTGAGCAGTATTGAAAGGGATGGGGTGTCGCGATCATTGGCATTCATTTTGCTTAATGGTGCTTCGCAAGTCATCTTGTAAGTCAACATCGACACGTTATGTTGCCCCAATTCGTTGCTTAAGGAGTCTTTTTTCATGGCCAATCTCGCTCAGGAACTCATTACTAACGCGGAAAGCGGAAAAGCTTTCAGCGCTATGCAGATATCACGTTTTTCACCACAGGAAATCAGAATGGCTATTCAGGCACTAATGGGTGAGGACAGAGATGCGTTGGCTTATGCGTTGGGTGATGCCGGTCTTGCGCTTTATCCAGATAGCGAAGACATCCTTGCGATTACTTCTTTGCTGGCGGTAGTCCGCGAAGACTGGCCGCAAGCGGTTGATCTTTTGAAGCAGTTGATCGAAATGCAGGGCGGGCAGGCGACGGTGTTTACCCACTCGATGATGATCCGCTCCTTGCGCTGCAATCTGGATCTGGCAGAAGCCTTTGAGGCTGCAGGTATTGCCTTGTCCTTGTTCCCCGAGCACCCTGAGTTGCTTAAAGAATATGACGCGTTGGCAGAAGCACTTGGGCTTTGCGCCGTTCAGGCTCAGCACGATCAGGTGATTTAATTATTTATTTAATAATGGCAATTAGCTGCCGGAATATCGACAGATTTTGCCACTTTGGATTTGCCGGGGATTTAAGCTCACCCTGAATTCTTGTAACCACCTGAATAAAATAGAGTTTTTATCTGGCATAGGGTTTGCTTGAAATGTAGTTGACGGGTAGCGACCCGAAATCATTCAAGCGAGACCCTGGAGCCGGAAGGAGAAACCAGAATGGCAGTTATCAATACAAACACCAAAGCACTTTTTTCGCAGTCAGCGCTGAAGCGGACCGAAGGAAGCATGTCGAAGGCAATGGAGCAGCTGTCCACGGGCAAGCGAATTAACAGCGCCAGTGACGACGCGGCTGGCATGGCGATCGCTACGAGAATGTCACATCAGATTCGTAGTCTGAACCAGGCGGTTCGTAATGCGGGTGACGCCATCAATCTGATTCAGACTGCAGAAGGTGCGACCAACGAAATTACGGACATGATGATCCGTATGCGTGAGCTCGCCATTCAGGCAGTCAACGACACCAACGCCAATGAACAGCGAAGCTATCTTGACTTGGAATTCCAGCAACTCAAGCAGGAAATTGTCAGGATCGCCGATGTCACCGAATGGAACGGTTTCCCCGTGCTCAACGGCACGGCAGGTGAGCGGGTAGGTGAGATGCCGGTGTTTAAGGCGACTTCGGTAAGCCAGTTTGGCAGTGTGCTGATTAACCCCACGACCGTTCGAACATTAGCGGGTACAGATGAGGGCGATGGGGTTGGTGAGGTTCAGGAAGTTGTCTTTGCGGGCACGCCATCAACCGCTACATCGACGGGATTTATTACCATTGCAGGCGTCGAAATCAATGTGACTGCAGATGATTTTGATGACGGTGATTTGTCCTCGTATCTTACTTTTATCGCAGAAAAGCTTAGTGAAGACGATCAGTTTTCGGTGGATTCCGGTCGTACTGTGGAGTTCGACGGTACGGATACCTTAACGTTTACCTATACAGCGAGCGATGGTGATGTCGATAAAATTGCTGTCTACCCGCCTAGCGATCTGACTTATACGAATGCAGATACGCCTTACCGCAATGCGATTACCAACGCAAAAGAGACTTTTACCAATAGCGGAAATTTCCTTAAAAGCGGCTCCTTGACTATCCAATACCCTGGATCGGGCGATGTTGCAACCGCGACATTCATTGCGGAGTCGGGTGAAGAAATTACCATGACAGGCGTGCTGGATACCGTGAATGGCACAATTTCTTTTAGTGATGAAGATGATTTCAATGCGAGCGTTTTATCGGGTTCCCTGACCTACACGTTTAGAAATTCCGACGGTGATGCGGAAGACATCAGCAGCCGGGCAGTCTCCTTATCGGTCAATGTCGCCGGCAGTATTCCCTCGTTACGTGCAGGTGACTTGCAAATCAATGGTATCGAGATTGGTGCATCCAGCGCTGATGATGATCTGTTATCGCCGCCGAATAACGCCTCAGGCAGTGCAATAGCCAAAGCGGCTGCGATTAACCGTCGCGCACGTGATTCCGGAATCACTGCGGGTGAAACACAAACCATTGCAATCTCCGGCACGCCTATCCCCGGTACCGTGGTCGTGGGGGGAGTTGCGGTTCAAATTACTTCAGCGGAAAGTACCTCAGTACTAGCGACTGCCAAGATTGCCGCAACGCTTAACGCGAGTACTGCTTTTGGCGCTGAGTCAGGCCGTAGCGTTAGATATGCACCAGGCAGCACTACGCTAGTCATTGACTTTGCAGCGAACGAGGGCGATGTCGCAAAGCTGACGATGTCGCCCGGGTCGACCGGACTTACGAGCCTGGTCGAAACGACGCGTACCCATTCAACCATGCTTCCTGGTACCGGCGTTTATGCCAAAGTCAATGAGAACGTATTGACTGGCCGCTCAATGTCTGCGGAGTCTGTTGCGAGTGGTACCGTATTTATTAACGGATTTGCCAGTGCGGACATCACGACCACATTGAACAATACTCGCCAGACCCGATCTAGTGTTGTCGCAGCAATTAATGCGATCACTGATCGTACAGGCGTAAAGGCGATTGATACAGGATTTGATTCTCAGGGCATTACGCTTCTGGCAACCGATGGTCGTAACATTGAAGTGCGCTTCGAAACGGATTCGAATTCAAACACTTTCGGGCAGCGTATCGGATTACGCGAAGGGGTTCAGAGTAGTACGGTGTCGCTGGAATCGCGCGTACAGGCACCCGTTGTTCTGACATCATCGGCCACTGGTGACATCACGCGAGCGGGATTGATAGAGGGTAATTTCACCAAAAACCAATCGGTATTCAATACAGATACGCGCGCTCCGGTGATCATGCCTCAGGCTCAGGTTGAAGCAATCACCATTGATGACGGTGCTTTGGTTGATGGAGAAATATTTACCGCAACGATTAACGGTTATACCTTCGAAGTGGAGGTGGATGCACCAGCTGTAGAAACTGCACAAGATATTCGGGATGCTCTTGTAGAGGCTATTAATCTGAAAGCAGATGTGATGGGCGTGACTGCCTCGGCTGGGCGCAGCATCAGTGAATTAACCCTAACAGCCAATACAGCCGGAACCCCATTTACCTATTCGGTTGAAACCGATAGCGTTGATGCCACCATGCCAACGCAAACGATTGCCAAAAATGTACCGGCAAATTTCAAGCCATTGAATGCGGGCGACCTGGTTATTAACGGCATCAAAATTCGCGCCACTTCCTCAGCAGATGATACCGTTTCGAACAGTGTGGCTGCTAGCAGTGACTCCAGCTCAAGTGCAATCGCTCTGGCTGCTGCGATCAATTCACACAGCTCGGAGACGGGTGTTCGAGCCCAGGCAAACCCCGTGGTAAGCAAGGGTTTGAGTACGTACACAGCGTATCCGGATTCAGGAACATACAGCTTGTTCGTCAACGGCACGACGATTGAGGTTGACTTTAAAAAAGGCGAGACGGGATCTGAACGTAGAGCCAAGGTTATTGATGCCATCAATGAGCGTGTTGGTCAACATGGCGTGACCGCGAGTGATAATGGCAATGGTGTAACACTTGAGTCTGATGGCCGTAACGTCTCGGTCTGGTTTGATGGTGGCGTGAAAGATCTTACTGCCGCCAGCTTTGGACTTGAAAAAGGTGGTTCTGTAGAACAGGTGTCGCGTATTGTTTTGGGTGCTGATGCTGCCGCTTCTGATACCGCGACTGTGGTGATTAATGGCGTTACGATTACATCGGATGCCGATGTTGGTACTGCGAATGGTGCGGATCTTGCGTCGGCCCTGTTCCAGAAAATTCAGGAAAAAATTGATGCCGGCGAGATCAGAAATGTCGAAGTCAGTTATGACAGTGGTACGACCATCACGATCACCTCAACGATTGCAGGTACGCCTTTCAGTCTGACCGGGGCGGCAGTTGATTCAGATGACGCCACACTCAAGCTTGAATCCGTCACTGCAAACAGTGTGGGCGACAACGACGTAATTGGTCTGAGAGCTGCCAAAGATTCCGATGATAATGGTGCCCCTGTTTACGTGAGTAACAAGGCACTTGGTGCAAAGACCCTGTATGGCACCGTACGCATGATCTCTGATCCAGCACTGCTGCCTATCGGGCTGCCATCGCCGATCGGTGCACCACCTTCGGATCAAGAGGCTTTGGTGCGAGCCAACGGCAAACCATTCACGGTGTCTGCTGGCGTCAAGGGATTTGGGGACGATAGCAATTTCGCTTCACTGGGATTCCAGGCAGGTACTTTTGGCGGTCGCGCCAGTACTGACCTCGATCCACCGCGCGTGGGTCGACTGGCCTTCCAGGTAGGTTCAGGTTCCAACCAGATGATCACGATTGACCTTGCAGATTTCGGTAAAGGTGGTCCGATCACAGGTGAGATTACAGGCGATGTCGATCTTAATGTTGAGCAAAGACGTACACGCATCAATACGCGTGAAGGCGCATCGTCGGTGTTGGCACTACTCGATACCGCCATGGATAAGGTCAATGCGACCCGGGCGACGATGGGTGCGGTAATGAACCGACTCGAGCACACGATCAATAATCTTTCGAACGTGTCGACGAACTTGTCCGCCTCCCGCAGTCAGATTGAAGACGCCGACTATGCGGCAGCATCAACTGAAATGGCCAAGACCCAAATCATGCAACAGGCAGCAACCTCAGTGCTCGCACAAGCGAACATGAGCCAGCAAACCGTACTCAAACTCCTGGGCGGCTGATCCCGTCCGGCGTGACGCTAGCCGGACCAAAAATCCAGCCAGCGTGTCCTCTCAGCCTGTGACAAAATACGGGCAGTAGCGTAGGTCGCTCCGAGGCTGGTATGGACAACAATGACAAGCGCAGCCGAATCGTATTTCGGCTGCTTCGTATTTTGCTGATTTCGATCGGGCTGTTTCTGGTAACGGTAGTGCTGCACCCCGAGCGCTTTCTACCACCCGACATGACGCTGGGTGAGTTTTTTCAGGCGATGCTCGGTGTCTTGATGTTGGCGGGGGTTCTCGCGGCCGTGACTTTTCGTGCCTGGAATGACTATCAGAACAAACGACGTAACAAGAAATGAATACTCCGAAGCTCACCGAACAGGAAGAGGCGCCTAACTGCTGGCAGTGTCGCCACTTCGCCGTGAGCTGGGATCCCAAGATGCCGTATTCCTGCCGACTGATGGGCTTTAAAAGCCGCATTCTCCCGGCCATCGAAGTACTGCGCGCTGACGGCCTTCGCTGTCAGGGTTTCATGCGCAAACCTGCGGCCGCCACTGGCTGCAGCGAATCTCCCACACCGACGACCGTACGCAAGCTCGCATGAGAGCGATCGCCAGATTATCTACCTTGCTGGTGCTGCTAGTTTGCAGTACTGCACAGGCAGATATCGGCGTTGCAATGAAAGCTATTGAGCGCGGCCACTATGCAACGGCTGAGCGCGCATTGCGCAAAGCTGCCAGCAAGGGCGACCCACGTGCACAGAACAATCTGGGTTATTTATACGAGCATGGACTTGGCGTCGTGCAGAGTTATTCGGATGCGTACAGCTGGTACAACCGCGCGGCGGAAGCGGGCTTGCCGGAGGCGCAGTACAACCTAGGTACCCTGTATCACCACGGTCGAGGCATCTCGCGCAATCACGATGTTGCGTATAAGTGGTTTTCTTCTGCAGCGACTGCTGGGTATACCGAGGCCGAGTACATGTTGGGCGAATCCTATCGCTCAGGTTTAGGCGTGAAGAAAGACGGCGCCGTTGCGCTTTCCTGGTATTTGAAATCCGCTCGCAAAGGTCATCCAGCGGCACAGCTCATGGCCGCGTCTGTCTATTTATCGGGCGAGGGCTGGCGCAAAGAACCTGCCAAAGCGTTGGTTTGGGCTGAGATCGCTCGATTCAATGGCGAACCTCAGGCCACGGCGCTGCTAGATAAGGCCAGCAAGGGTCTGGGACAAGAAAAAAAATCTGAGGCCATGGAGCTGGCTGCACTTTGTTTGCGAAGTGCTTATCAGGATTGTCCGGAGTGAGGCGCGGGTAGATCAGTCTATATTTGGCGATCTGACAGTGTTGCCTACCGATGCTGTCACTGCCCCCAAAGCGATGAAAGCGGTACCGCCCAAATCCGATCTCCGAGCGGCATTATCTACGGGCGTGTCTTGCAGCACTTCAGCAAGGCGCGGTTCGCTTCCTCTTGGGTATAAGAGAACGGGCGCCCATGGCTGGATTGCACCGTAAATTCCGGAATCATGTGCCGTAAATCCCGGAATCATGGGCCGTAAATTTCGGAATCAAAGCCCGATAATTCCGGAAATAAAGTCCGATAGTTACGGAATGCTAGCTCGCCAGTCTGGGAAGTTTGCCCTCGTTCAGAGTACCTACCAGTATTACCCTAAGCGATACGGAAAAGGCGCCAGCCGTCCCGCATTTTTCGCATCGTGAATTTCCACTCGTCCTGCTGGCGCTTTGCGAAGTGGATGGCTGAAATACGGGCACTCTCTGCCTTGCGATAATCCGTTATTAAAAAGCTATCCCCCACTAGCATGTCGGCAAAGGGATATCTGCTGCGTAGCGCAAGCTCAAACTCGGGTCTGGGTTTTTCAATCGTGAGCATGGGTTAATTCATCACCAATCATTTCGCCTGACGCAGTCATATCTTGGCTAATCGGCCGCGATTCATTTTTCTTTAGGGTGCATCCCAAATTTTTGCGTCATCGAGGCGTTTATTGGTGGGTCATCCGTAGCATTTTGAAAATTCCTTCCCAAGCGTTACCGAAGTTTTGAAAACTTTAGCGTCTGCAAGCGTAATTTGCGTAAATGACCGTAAAACATGTAATTTTCGCTAAAGTTTTTCGAGTTGCTGTTTTTTCTTGCTAACCTCGCTCCAAATCTGGCCAATGGCGAGGATCTTCATCATGAAAATCAGGCACGCAGCATCTCTAACTGCATTGGCATTGGCCAATCGGTTCCTTCCGTTATCTTCGGTTGGCGCGGCAGATGACCGTGGTTTTCTCAACGCGGTTTTTGTGAATTCGGGGGATGGCACTTATGTTGTCTCTTAATACCAATATCAACGCCATGATTGCCTCGAATGCCTATTCGACGGCAACGAAGGCGTATTCGCAAGCGAGCGAGCGCATCAGCACGACGCTGGCGATTAACAGTGCAAAAGATAATCCCGCAGGGCTGGGGATAGCCAACCGATGGAAGTCGCAGATCGCCTCCTATGCGAAGGCGACCGACAACATCAATGCCGGCATTTCAGCGGTACAAATTGCCGATTCGGCACTGTCGGAGATCGCGACCGTACTGACCACCATGAAAACACTGGCGACGTCGTCAGCCAGTGGAACCACCAGCGCCGCGACTCGGACTAGTAATCAGGTGCTGCTTAAGACGTACATGGATGAGATCGACTCGATTGCAGCTAGTGCAGAGTACAACGGTACATCACTGCTCAACGGCGATACGCCCTATATCAAAGTACAAACCGGAATCAATTCAGGTGATACGACAACCTTGAATTTTTCCTCGGTACTTTCCTCAGCGTTAGGCACGGGAAGCCCTTTGGCGCTTACCTCTCTGGGTGGTTCGACCACGGCATTGGCGTCCGGGGATCTGCTGATCAATGGCTACACGATCGCCGCATCACTTTCATCCTATGACGGCTACTCCTTTGCGTCGAATTCGGGCAGCGCAATCGCAAAAGCGGCGGCAATCAATCTCATGACTGGTTACACCAATGTAGAGGCAGATGTGGGTGAGACAACGCTTTCTGGTAGCGCTATGACCGCCAGCGGAACGGGTACGGCAGGAACGATGACGATCAATGGGACAGCGATTTCGCTCACATTGGCCGCCAGTAATGATTACGCGACCAATCGTGCCGCTGTCGTGTCGGCAATCAATCTTAATAGCGGCCAGACAGGAGTTACTGCGACCGATACCTACAGTTCCACGCTTGGGGTGACATTGACGGCCGATGATGGTCGTAACATTACTGTGGCATTTGATGGTGCGAACCTGACGGCTTCAAACACTGGCGTGGGCGCTGCAGGCACCTATGCAGGTACCTTTACCCTCAGAAGTCTGGATCAGACCGATATTGTCATTAGCAGCAATGTGGGCGGCACGATCGCCAATGCAGGTTTCGACATAGGCACCTACGACAGCAACGTCGCTCAATTCTCCACAAAAAAGCGCGCAGCCTCCACTTCAGCACCTACTGCGCTTTCTGGGGGTGATCTGACGATCAACGGCTACGCTATTGGGGCGACGTTTACGTCGGATGACACCGCTTCGGATGCGACCGCGACTTCCTCCACGAAAGCATCCAGCGCAATCGCGATGGCCGCAGCGATCAACCGCCAGACATCGCTGACGGGCGTCACTGCCGAAGCCAATCCGAATGTCGTCGTGGGCACGGGATTTTCGGCGGCTGCTGTCAGCACGATCTATCTGAACGGTAAAACGATTACTGCCGGCCTGACGGCGAGCTCCACCATTAGTAGCGTGGTTACACTCTTGAATACCTACACCGGCAGCACGGGCGTCACCGCATCAAACAACGGTAGCGGCGTCACTCTGACCGCATCAGATGGCAGAAATATTTCGATTGCCACGAATACCGGCAACGGAGCTGCGATCGGGATTTCTGGCATAGCAGCCACTACCGCGGCGAATGCTTCGACCTATATCGCGACAGTAAAACTGTACTCTGACGCGACGTTTACGGTTGATGCTGGTACCGAGGGATACAGCGATTTCACAACGCTGGGTTTTGTTGCCGGAACCTATGGTGGTTCATCGGATGACACGCGCGTATCGGAGCTTGATATTTCAACCCAGACGGGTGGCAGCAATGCTTTAGCTGTCCTGGCAGACGCGATCGATATGGTGTCCTCTTATCAAGCTCTGGTTGGGGCCCAGGAAAATGTTCTTGGCTATCAAAGCGATTATGTGGGTACAACCACGGTAGCCGCTACAACCGCGTACGGCAACATCATGGATTACGATCTTGCCGCAGAGACCACCGCGCTGGCCTCTGCGCAAATAAGGCAGAACGGTGCGATGGCCATGCTAGCGCAGGCTAATATCTCGCAAGATATGGTGGCTTATTTGTTGAAGCAATACATCAGTTAGGTACCAATTGATCCGCTGCTGTGTTCTCGGCTAGCGCAGGAGAAATCGATACACACGTTAGCTGTCGTCTCCGGTTAAACCAAACGCACCAAATCCCCATAATCCGCCAGCGCCCGATCCGAGGTCAGCAAAAACATCGGCTCCGTCATCGCCTGTGCGACCAGCATGCGGTCAAACGGGTCGCGATGATGATCGGGCAGCTGGCTTAACTGCAGCGTGTGCGCGAGGTTCACCGGCAAGGTGATGAGACCGTTCTGGGTCATGCCCTCGGCCATGACCTCTGGTGACACCGGCAATTTACCGGCGCGCCATTTGATGCCGGCCTTCCAGAACGACACCACGCTCACAAAGACCTGATCGGCATCTTCGATCATCCGATGCGCTTGTTTCGGCAGGGCAGGGGAATCAATCAGCCACCAAAGGTAAATAGGCGTATCCAGCAGAAAATTCACACTTTGCCCTCGAAGGCATCGAGGATGTCCTCAGGGAGTGGATCAAAAAAGCTGTCTGGTACCTCGAAACGGCCTTTCATGCTGCCTGCTTTGCGCACCGGCTTCGGGTTTTGCAGGGTGACTAGCTTCGCCACCGGTGTGCCCGCTCGGGCAATGATGACTTCCTCGCCGCGTTCAGCCGCTTCGATGAGTTTGGACAACTGTGTTTTCGCTGAATGAATATTGATCGGATCCATCGCTGCCCCGGAAGATTGAATTACTTCTAGCTAGTTCTAGCTAACTTCATCGCTTGAGTCCACCAAATTTGTCAAAATATTAAGGTGGTCAGGGACATTGAATTGACCGCCAAAACTTTGCCATATGTCAGAAATTTATATAAACTTCTGACAAAAGGAGTTGCTGCCATGAGTCATCTCACCGAATCAATTTTGTCTGCCGTCCAGGCCTTGCCCGAGGGTGGGATGGTTTCGCCTAAACAATTTCTGCATTTGGCTTCACGTGCCGCTGTGGATCAGGCGCTGGCGCGTATGGCCCGGGAGGGCAAACTTTTGCGAATCGGGCGCGGTAGTTACGCGATCCCATTGGATGGACGGTTTGGGCCACGCCCGCCGTCGACAGAGGCAATCATTGCGGCCGTCGAAGCCGGCAGCGGTGAAGTCATCGTGGCCAGTGGTGCAGCTGAGGCAAATGCGCTGGGTCTGACCACCCAAATGCCGATACGCGAAGTCTTCCTGACTTCCGGGCCTTCCCGAGTGCTTCATCTGGGGAATAGAGCCGTAGAACTCAAGCATGGTAGCCGCTGGAAACTGATTCTGGGCAAGCGTCCTGCCGGCATGGCGATTCGTGCCTTGGCATGGTTAGGCCCAGATCGGGCTTCCTCGGCAATCGGCACCCTGCAAATGCAGTTGCCAGATGAAGAATGGCAGGCGATTCAGGCAGTTCGTGGCGCTTTACCCAGCTGGATGGCGCGTATTGTCAGTTAACGAGTTTCTCAAATTGATCCCTGAAGGGGCATCGCTTACAGCATTAGCCGAAGACTATGCTGCCATGCTTGAGGACGGCCTGCTGCCGGTGGGCCAGCCGCAGTTCACTGAGCTTTTGGATCAGTGTCGTTCGATAGAAGAAATGGTCAACCGAGCAACAGATTACCCCGCGATCTGACACTTCACTGATTCCTGCCAACCCCCTGTCGACTTTCCGTCCCCCCCAAAAGCGGACGGCTTCTTCCTCCCCCGGCAAACCCCTGCCGATCCGACAGATCCCCTGAAAACCCGC
>JAIXWO010000001.1 GCA_027491235.1 Sphingomonadales bacterium | reverse complement strand
AGCCCGGTTCCGTCTGCTCAAGGATCATGCGCGCATGCTGGGCCAAGGGGTATCTGCTGACGAAGCCAGCCTTGCTCTGCGGGGCCTCGAAACAATGGCGGTGCGACTGGAGCGGATTGAACGCACCACACTAACGCTGCTGGGTTTTGTGACCGATCAGCCAGGCGTGCGCGAGGTTCGTCATCCAGCTGTGGCGAATAACCCGGGGCATACCGAGTGGCTGCGAGACTTTTCCGGCTCAACCGGCCTGCTCACGCTGTTCCTCGAACCGTGGACCCGTCCGCTGCTACCCAAGGTCATCGAGGCCATGGATCAGTTTGCAATCGGTGCCAGCTGGGGCGGAACCAAAAGCGTTGTCGCTGTGCTTGATGCTCTGCCCCCCCGGACAGTTACGCAGGTGTCACACGATGGTCCTCTGGTTCGATTCAGCATCGGTCTGGAGCACTCCGATGACTTGATTGAAAGCCTGAACAAAGGCTTCGCCATACTTGCTGCAGCACAACCAGCTCCCTCCATCACCAATTGATCAAGAATGAATAATGGTCGCGAAATCTCTGAAGCCATTCACAATTCGGATCCTGCTTAGCGAAAGATTTTTTGCTAATCCGGCACGTACGGGCGAGCCGACGCGGATTGTAAAGCAGTAGCAAGGAACGCAGCTGAGCCAATAGCATGGGCAGCCATCGAGTATCCGGCTTCTCCCGGCCTGGCCAAAAGTTTGTGCGGCGACGATTTTGACTGCGTCAATTCGCCTGTGAGGTGAAAGCTCAGTGTCGTCGGACGATGACCTTATCATGGCAACAAAACTTTATGGTCACGGAGACTCCGTGCAGAGCCGGGAACAATTATCATGAACCAACCGCCCACATCGGAATCGCTGTTGCGCCGTGAGATCGGTCGGATTGGTGTGGCTACTATCGCCATGAATGGGGTGGTCGGATCAGGAATCTTCGCGCTACCGGCGATCGCAATCGCCCAGTCCGGTTATTTCAGCCCTTGGATTTTCCTGTTGTGCGGCGTTCTCATTATCTCTGTGGCTTTGAGTTTAGCTCGCGCCGCTAGTTTTTTCGACATCACAGGCGGCCCAATTGTTTATACCACTCATGCATTTGGCCGGTTTGTGGGGTTTCAGACAGGCCTTCTAATTTATGTGAGCCGTGTCGCGGCTATCGCGGCAAGCGCGACGCTCATCGTTAGCTATTCTTCGGCACTGTGGAGTCCGCTGGAGGGCGGATTGCCGAGGATGATTGCAGTCGGAGCTTTCATTCTTGTTGCGACGCTAGTTAACGTCGCCGGCGTGCGGGCAGGAATGCTGGCTTTGTATATGATCAGCACACTCAAGCTGCTCCCGTTGCTCTTGTTAATGATTGTCGGTCTGCCGGAAATTGAATGGAGCCGCATCATAGGTGCAGAAGTCGTGGAGCCGAAAACGCTTGGCGAGACCATGCTGATCTTGATGTACGCGTTCATAGGGTTCGAGTTCAGTCTGATAAATGCTGGTGAGACGAAGGACGCGCGCCAGGCGATTCCGCGCACGCTCGTCGCAACCGTTTCGACAATCGCTGTGTGCTATGCGTTTATCCAGATGGTCGCTGTATCAGTTGGCCCCGACTTAGGTGCAAGCGAGACTCCTCTGATCGATCTCGCCGGCAGGTTGATGGGGCCAATTGGTGCTGCGATCCTGGCTGTCGGGGTGGTATTTTCGGTCGGCGGAGGTACCCTCACGTCTTTCGTAACAGCCCCTCGACTGACGTTTGCCCTATCGCGCGATGGAAGTCTGCCGGCGTGGTTCGGCGAGGTGAGCGAGCAAACGGGAGCTCCGGTCAACTCGATTATATTCTGCGGCATCTTATGTTTCGCGCTAGCGGTAGGGCAGGGTTTTGTCTGGCTGGTGACGCTCAGCACCTTCGTACGTCTGCTGGTGTATGTCCTGTGCATCGCATCTCTACGCCGGATCGAGAGAACGATTCCAGCTCAACCCGACCAGTTTCAATTGCCCGGTGGTCTGGTCATTCCTGCTGTCGGCCTTGCCCTTACGCTCTGGCTTATCAGTCATTCTACGCTCGAAAATTTCTCTATTGCGGGGCTCGTTGTGGGAGTCGGAACAGTCATCTTCTGGCTATCGACTTGGCGCGGTCGCAAGCCCACGGATCGGCTGTAATACGACTCAGCCGACACTTGGCTTAGAAGCCCGTGCCACTGGGTTCTGATGTTGCCATGCCAAAGCAAATGGCTGGGCTTGGATAGACGCGGCGCCGACGAAAAAGGAACTGACGTGCTTCCCTGATTGTTGCGTGTCAGAGATAGAGTCTCGCTCCTTAAAGATGATTATCTGATGGGATGGCAACGTGTCTGGGGGCAGGCCCCCAGCCAGGTTGGCCGGCGATCTCGGCGGGGGCCTTACGGGTCAATTGAACAAGATCTAAGGTTTCGCCTCAAAGAACGCGGTGGTCCCAGTTTGGAAACCTTAGGATTCCGTTGTGTGCTCGACAAGTGCCACGCCGCTAGGTCAGCATTCCATCATAAATCCTTCGTGATCGCGGTAACTTCTCCAGCCTTACCATCCCATTGGAGATCGAAGGAAACAGCATCGCCAACTTTGATGCCTTCGAGCTTCTCAGCTTCGATCGTGAAGTTCATTTCCATCGCTGGCCATTCAAGTTCGGCGATCGGGCCATGATCCAGTGTGATCCTGTTGGCGGCTGGGTCAATCGCCGTTACGGTTCCGCTGCCCCTTGCCGACTTTGTCTCGGCAGGCATTGCCATGTCGCCCACTGCATCGGCAGGTCCTTGTGTTGGCGGAGCATCCGCCGCCTTATCGCATCCAGCCAAGGCGATCGGCAAGCTGAGCAGAAGGCCTGCAACTACGAACGTTTTCATTTCACGTCTCCTTGGTTATGAACTTGGGCTTTCTGCCTACGCATCAGCAGATATGCGGCGGGAATGATGAGCATCGAAAGCAATGGTGCTGTCAGCATCCCGCCAACCATTGGTGCTGCGATCCGGCTCATAACCTCCGAGCCTGTGCCTGTACCGATGAGAATGGGAAACAAGCCAGCAAGGATGACGGCGACGGTCATGGCCTTTGGCCGGACACGTAGCAGTGCGCCCTGGCGAACCGCGACGGCAACGCTTTCAGGGGAGTGTTCGGCCAGTGCGTGCTTGAGATAGATCAGCATCACCACACCGAACTCTGCGGCTACCCCGGCGAGGGCAATAAAGCCGACACCAGTTGCAACGGACTGGTTGTAACCCAGCAGGTAAAGCAACCACACTCCGCCGGTCAGCGCGAACGGCAACGTCGCCATGATCAAAGCCGCTTCGTCCCAGCGACGGAAGGTCGCATAGAGCAAGGCGAAGATGATCAGCAGGGTCGCGGGAACCACAATCGTCAACCGCTGCGTCGCGCGTTCGAGAAACTCGAACTGACCTGTATAGGCGACGCTGATCCCGGGCGGCAGTTCGACTTTTTCGGCCACTGCTTGCTGCAAGTCTCCAACGATTGCGGTCAGCGCGCGATCACGGCCATCGACATAGACCCATGTGGCCGGACGGCCATTCTCGCTTCGAAGCATTGGCGGACCATCGGCGATCCGGACATCTGCCACTGTACCGAGCGTGATTTGGGCGCGCGACGGTGTCAACACGGGAAGATTGGCAAGTTTATCAAGACTGTCGCGAATTTCGCGGGGGTATCGCACGCTGATCGGATAGCGCGCCAGTCCTTCGACAGTCTGGCCAATCACTTCGCCGCCGATTGCGCCGGAGACGACTGCCTGCACGTCGGCGACATTCATGCCATACCGTGCCGCAGCCTGCCGGTTGATATTGATGTCGATATAGCGACCACCGGTCAAACGCTCCGCTAATGCCGAATTTACCCCGGGCACATTTTTGGCAACCGCCTCGATTTCTCTGGCCACGCGGTCGATCTCATTGAGGTTTGCGCCCGAGACCTTCACCCCGATCGGGCTCTTGATACCAGTCGCGAGCATGTCAATCCGGTTACGGATCGGAGGTATCCAGAAATTGGCGAGGCCTGGGACTTGCACGACTCGGTCGAGTTCGTCGATCAGCTTTTCCGGGGTCATGCCGGGGCGCCATTCGCTTTTGGGTTTGAACCGTATTGTTGTCTCGAACATTTCCAACGGTGCCGGATCGGTAGCGGTATCCGCGCGGCCCGCCTTGCCGAACACGCTTTCGACCTCGGGCACCGTTTTGATCAATCGGTCGGTTTGCTGGAGCAGCATCGAAGCTTTCGCGGTCGAAATGCCGGGCAGCGCAGACGGCATGTACAACACGTCGCCTTCGTCCATTTGCGGCATGAATTCGCCGCCAGTCTGGCTGATCGGCCAGAGGCTTGATGCAAAAATGATCGCAGCAATGACCAATGCGTGTTTTGGCTTCGCCAATACCCAATCCAGCGCAGGGCGGTAAATTCGGGTCAGAAAGCGGTTGATCGGATTGGCGTCTTCAGCGGGAATCTTGCCCCGGATCAACCAGCCCATCAGCACCGGGACCAATGTGATGGAAAGCAAGGCTGCAGCGGCCATCGCATAGGTCTTGGTGAACGCCAGCGGCGCGAACAATCGCCCTTCCTGTCCCTGCAAGGAGAATATCGGGATAAACGAGAACGTGATGATAAGGAGGCTGAGAAACAGCGCCGGACCAACTTCCACGGCGGCATCGGTAATGACACGCCAGCGATCGGCTCCTTTCAATTCCAGCTCGGGGTGATCCCGCGCCCAGCGTTCCAGATGCTTGTGAGCATTCTCGATCATCACGACCGCCGCGTCGACCATTGCGCCAATGGCAATGGCGATGCCACCCAGTGAAAGGATGTTGGCGTTCAGCCCTTGACCCCGCATTACGATGAAAGCGATCAGGATGCCCAAGGGCAGCGTCAGGATTGCCACCAGCGCCGAACGCGCGTGCCATAGGAACAGCAAGCACACGAACGCCACAATCGCAAATTCCTCGAGCAGTTTGAAACTGAGGTTCTCGACCGCACTGTCGATAAGGCCTGAACGGTCATAGGTCGTTACAATCTCGACACCTGCGGGTAACCCCGCTTTCAGTTCGGCCAGCTTGTCCCGGACGCCTTCGATCACGTCACGCGCGTTCTCGCCTTGGCGCATCACAATGACGCCGCCAGCCACTTCCCCTTCGCCGTTCAGTTCGGCAATTCCCCGCCGCATATCCGGGCCGATCTGAACAGTTGCAACATCGCCTATGGTCACGGCGATCCCACCCGCCGCTCCGCGCACCGGAACGGCACGGAAATCGTCGAGAGATTCCAGATAGCCCGTCGCACGCACAACATATTCAGCCTCAGCCATTTCAACCACAGCGCCACCGGTTTCCTGATTGGCACGCTGGAGGGCATCGCTGACGTCGGTCGCTGTCACACCGTACGAGGCAAGCTTCTGCGGGTCGACAACCACCTGATATTGCCTGACCATGCCCCCAATACTGGCCACCTCGGCCACGCCCGGGACGACCTTCAGCTCGTAGCGCAGGAACCAGTCCTGAATACTGCGGAGCTCCGACAAATCATGCCGCCCGGACCTGTCGACGAGCGCATATTCGTAAATCCAGCCTACGCCGGTCGCATCAGGACCAAGCGACGGCAAGGCACCTGGCGGTAGGCGGCCTTGCACCTGGCTGAGATACTCCAGCACGCGGCTGCGTGCCCAATAAAGATCGGTTCCATCCTCGAACAGCACATAGACAAAGCTGTCACCCACGAACGAATAGCCACGCACCGCGCGCGCGCCTGGAACCGACAACATTGTCGTCGTAATCGGATAGGTGACTTGGTTCTCGACAATCTGCGGCGCCTGCGCCGCATAGGATGTGCGGATGATCACCTGCACGTCCGACAGATCGGGCAATGCGTCGACGGGTGTTGTGCGCATCGCTCCGATCCCGATCACGGTCAGCACCAATGCTGCCAGGGCGATCAGGCCCCGCGCCTTTACCGACCAGCGGATGACCGCCGCGATCATCGGCCACCACCAAGCGGACGGACATCGATACCGGTCAGGCTGGCCTCGGAGTCGAGCAGGAATTGCCCCGAAGCGACAACTTTTTCACCGGCTGTAAGACCTTCGAGTATTTCCGTCTGACCGCCACCTTCACGGCCAGTCCGCACTTCGGCGGGATGGTAGCGACCATCCCCTTTCGCCAGCATCACGATCGTTCGCGTGCCTGTCCGAATAACTGCTTCGCTCGGAGCAAGGAGCGTGGGGCGCGCATCTTCCCCCAACGCCACCTGAGCAAACATGCCGGGGCGCAGCCGGCCCCCGCGATTGACCAGTTCGACCCGCGCTGTAACCGTGCGGCTGTCGGTCTGCGCTGTGGGCAAGACGGCAATGATCCGCCCACCAAAGGTTTCGCTGGGAAACGCGGTGAGTGTCGCCGTGGCGCTCTGGCCTATGCGTAACGCTCCCGCCTGCGCTTCCGGTACCGCGGCGTTAAGCCACACGGTGCCAAGCCCAGTCACTTGGGCGAGCGTCTGACCTTGCGCCAGCGTCACGCCAACGCGCGCGTCTAGCGTCTGGATGACGCCTGAGATCGGCGAAGTGATGGTCATCGTGCCATTTGCGCGTCCTGTCCTTTCGACACTGGCAATCAGACTATCGGACATCCCCAAAAGCCGTAGCCTTTGCCGCGCGGCGGCGGTCAGCTCGGGCTGACCCAGGCGCTTGACGCTCAAAAACTCGGTCTGCGCGCCGCCCCATTCGGGAAGCTGGACATCGGCAATCGGCGCGCCGGCTCGCACCACATCGCCCGGCGCGCGCGCATAGACCCGGGTGACGAATCCACCCGAGCGCGCCTGAATAATCGCCACATCCCGTTCGTTAAATTCGATATTCCCCGTGACGGTTTGTGTTGCCACGAGGCTTCCGATTTTTGCTTCCGCGACGCGGAGGCCCAAGTTTTGCATGGCCGAAGGGTCGATGCTGACCCCCGATGCCTCTCCCGTCGATCCCGCGCCTGCTTCCGCACATTTTGGTTCAAGCTGCATATCCATAAACGGCGATTTGCCAGGTTGGTCGAACTTTTGCTGGGGAAACATGGGGTCGTAGTAGTATAGGACCTCGCAGCCATCGGCACCCGCAGCGCTGGAAGTAGGCGTCTTGGCCCCCAGTTGTCCGAGATAATAACCGCCTGCTCCAGCGATTAACGTCGCAGCCATGATCCCGGCACGCCAACGTCCTGCACTTTGTGTCGCATCCGTCATGGCTGCTCTCCTGCATAGGTGATGATGATCCGCACCGCGTCGCGTGCGACCTCCGCTTCACGGTCGAGCAAGTCCACCTCGGCCTCGGCTGCACTATGTGTGGCCAAGAGCGCTGCGCCAAGGTCGACGGTGCCGGCGCCGTAGCTGTCAAAATCGAGTTTGGCGCGGCGGCGTGCCAATGGAACAAGGATGTCGCGCGCGTTAACTAGCCGCGCATGATGCATGGCATGCTCAGCCAGGTCGCTTTCCAGCTCTGCCAAAGCGTCGCGTTCACCCGCGATGCGGTCAAGCCTCGCGCGTTCCAATTCGAGTGTTTGCGCCAAGATTATAGGATCTTGGCGCCTGCGGGCGAATAGTGGGAGGTCAATCGACACGCCCACCGACACCAGATCGCCAAAACCCGGTTCGCGCCGCCCATACATTGCGTTGACGCGCCAGTCCGGTCGCTTTTCAGCGCGTGCTATCTGGACTTCCGCGTCCATGACACCGGTTCGGGCGTCCAGCGCCCTAAGCTTCGGTAGTTCACCAAAATTGGCAAGCAGTTGCTCACGGTCAACGACGAAATTAGGCGGGCCACCGACAACCGATACTGCAGGATCGCCGGTATATTGCGCGAGCCGAGCACGGGCGCTCGCGATCTCCGCCACCAGAGCACTGCGGCGATCGCTTACCTGCGCGCGCAATTGCTCCGGTTCTAAGGCCTGCGAGGGACGCGCGCTACCGGATGCCAACCGCGCCGTCACAGTCTCCTGAAGATCAGCGAGGCTTTCGTCGAGGAGCATCAGTCGTTCAAGACGGCGTTCCCCATAATAAAGGTCGATCCACGCCAGAGCGGTTTCGAGTCTGACTTTACGAACTTCAACCATGACGTCGGTCTCGGCAATACCGATATCCGCACCCGCTCGTGCCGCCCGAGCACGGCGTTTGGCCGGATTGATAAACTGCTGGCTGACACCAACGGTGGTCATGGTGAAGTCGTCGCGGTTAAAGCGACCTGCATCGGGTCCTGTCACCGGAAAATCACGGATACCGACATCGAGAGTCGGATCGGGCAAACGATCGGCGGCAATCGCCGCCGACTGCGCGGCCTCGACGCCCGCACTGCGCGCCATCACACTGGGTGCTTCACGTTGCGCGCGTTCGAGTGCCGCTTCGAATGTCAGCGGCTCGGCTGCAAGCTGCAAGGGCAGCACGAGCAAAGCCATAAAGGTAATTGAATGTCGCATGTGCGCCCCCCCCAACAGAACGGTGTCGAGTATGGCCCCGACTGGCGCTCATGCACCAGCCGGAGCACACTAGGCATCAGCCCTTGGAGCGGGGAGGCTTGTCCATGCATGTGGCCTTCGTAGCCGTGTCATCCATCATCGCGCAGTTGCACTCCGCGACAATGGGATTGTCTTCGACCCAGACGCGCACCCGCGACGGCAAGTTCGACTTATTCGGCCCGTAAACCGGGCGGTCTTGCCATTCCCAATGACCCGGCCCGCGATCATTGGCAGACGCGGTGGAAACGGACGCGAGCGCCGCAAGCGCGGCGGCGAAGGTAAGCAAAGTTTTCATGTTGAGTGTCCTTGTTAGAATCAATTGCGCACAAGGAGCAGAATTACTGCTGCCAGACGCCGGTTGGTTCAGCCAAGGTCAGATGGGGGATGAGGTATAGGCGCTTCGGAGCGCCCAAACAAAACCGGGCTCGTCAACCACTTAAGGTCAGACGCGGCATTTAGGGAAGCAGGATCAGAAAATGGCATCGAGCCAAGCCCAACGAGCGGAGTACAGCCCGCCATTGCAAAACAGCCAGCCTTCATATCTTTGCAGGGCGGTCCATTTTCGCCAGATTGCTTTTTGGTATCCATGCAATCTGCCATCTCATCCATCGCGTCAGGCCCATCGGCGGACGCGGCGACATGAGGCTGCTGCATCTCAGCACAAGGCGGTGCTGCGTAGGCCACACCTTGCCACAGGAGACCAAACACGGCACCCAGCAGCAGGAAAAGGCGAAGCAAAGGTATCATGGGTTGCTCGAAATGGGCCGGATTAGACTGCATGTCAATTCGTTCATGCCGAAGCTTCGGTTACACTGAGGCAAGGCAACACGGTGCTAACGTCAAGAGCTCGTTTACGGCCACTTTGGCAAAATGGTCGATTGAACGACCAGCTTCCGGGGTCGCGGACCAAACAAGTCCCTACAGTGTCAAAAGGGCGGAGCAACCTTCAAAGAACTGCCGAGCGCGGGCGTTAATTGCTGAGGAGAGACACGCCACCATTCTTTTGAGGTCACAAGTTCGTTCTTTGCTGTTTTCCGGTTTGAAACCATTCCCCGGAAACACCCACAAAACGGGCTTATCGAGGCGCAGCCAAGCCCATAAGGCAAAGCAGCCCGCGATCTTCGCAAGCGCGGCGAGGGCGTATATCAATGCTGTTGGCAGGTTGGGCAAAGTCATAACTTCAATCCAAATTTCGGGGCTGCCCAGACCATTGAGGCGTAGAGCGCCATTGTCAGAACGCACCCCGCAAGCAGCGCGGGCCAGAATCCGACACCGCGCTTGAGGAGGGCAGGGATCATGAGAAACATGGGCAAGCTCGGGAGGACAAACCAGAATGTCGCCGCCGAATGTTCCGCCAAGCGCGCTACGTCTTGCGTGTCGCGCCAAATCCAGATCATGCCCAGCACTGAAATCAGCGGTAACGAGGCGATCATTGCACCGGTCCCGGGGTTGCGCCGTGCAGTTTCAGCAACAATGACAATGATGACGGCGGATATGACGGCTTTGATGGCAAGGTAATACATCAAGCTTTGTCCCTTTCACGTGGAGCGAGGGTTTCGATGATCTTGCAATCGGCCACCGTTCCGTGACGGCAGGATCCGATAATCCGATCAAGCTCGCCGCGCAGCGCGGTCAGGTCGGCAACCTTACGATCGATTTCGGTGAGATGGATGCGCGCAATTCCGTCAACCGCGTCGCAGGATTGGGCTTTGTCATCCGAAAGCGTGAGCAGTTCGCGCACTGCTTCGAGCGTGAAACCGAGATCACGGGCGCGGCGTATGAACGACAGGCGTGCCAGATGATCATTGCCGTATGCGCGGTAGTTGGCGCTTGTACGCGCGGGCGGTGGCAGCAGCCCGATCTTTTCATAATAGCGCACGGTCTCGACCTTGGTCGCCGTGGCGCTTGCGAGTTCGCCGATCTTCATCACCTATCCTTCGGGCTTGACCCTGTAGTTGCTACAGGGTGTAGATAGGGTGCCGACTCGGGATTTGTCGAGAAGGCAAGATGATGGCTGATGATTGCTGCAAGACCGCGTCCGGGACGACGGCAACGCTGAACGATCCGCGTTGGCGCAGAGCATTGTGGATCGCCCTCGGCGTCAACGCCGGCATGTTCGCGGTTGAAATGGTGGCAGGCGCCGCCGCTGACAGCCGTGCGTTGCAGGCCGACGCGCTCGATTTTCTGGGTGATGCTGCCAATTATGCGATCAGCCTGCTGGTCGCAGGGATGGCGCTGGCATGGCGGGCGCGGGCCGCCCTGGCCAAGGGGCTCACCCTTATCGGACTGAGCAGCTGGGTCATGGTCACAGCGGTTCTGGCAGCGTTGGGCGGGGCTGCACCCAAACCTGAGCTGATGGGCATGATCGGTGCGCTCGCGCTCGCAGCCAATGCCGGCGTCGCTATCATGCTCTACCGCTTTCGTACTGGTGACGCGAACATGCGCTCGGTCTGGATCTGCTCGCGCAATGACGCGATCGGCAATATTGCGGTGATGGCTGCCGCACTCGGCGTGTTCGGCACGGGGACAGCCTGGCCCGACCTTATTGTTGCTGCGCTCCTCGCGCTGCTCGGGATCAGCGGCGGCATTCAGATTGTCCAGCAGGCGCGGCTCGAGCTGCGGAGCGTTGCAGCATGAAAGTTATCCGTTCGACACATATCGATCTCATGCCCAAGACGGTATGGGCAGAAGTGCAGACGGCGGGCTTGCTGCAGCATATCGCTTGGCCGTTGGTGCACTTCATCCCGCTCGATGACGCGGCATTCGAGAGGTTTCAGCCCGGCGGGCGTTACCAGGTCAAGCTCCGGCTGTTCGGCATAATTCCCTTCGGGACCCAGTGGATTGTGACTTCGTTGCATGAAGCAGATGACAGCGAATGGCCCAAGCGAATGCGCGATAACGGGTATAGTGCCCTCATCACCAAGTGGGATCATTGGATCACCATCTCACCGGATCAGGATGGCGGTACATGCTATAGCGACGAGGTCGAAGTTTCGGCCGGAGCCGGGACCCCGTTCATCTGGGCGTTCGCGCAGATCTTTTATTGGCACCGGCAGCGACGCTGGCGAGGGCTTGGCAAGAGCCTTGCGGCGCGCAAGGTGATCGCGGCTGAGATGGCAGCATACCGTTCAGCGGTAGACCAGGGCAATGATGCTGCTGCATGGCACCATCTGGAGCGGGTGCATATTGTGTCGCAGCCCTATCTTGGCCCGCATCTCGCCAGCCATGGTGCAATGCTTAGGTTTGCGGTCCGACGCCGCGATATCAGAGAAGTGCTTGGCCAGCTGGTCCGGATCATTCTGGCTCCGCTTGGTTCCCTGACAGGCCGGTTGCCGATGGGTAACACCGGGCGATCAAATGTAAGCGCCTTTGCGCCGATGCCAGTTCCTGCCGATTTGGCGGAAGCACTGCGCCAGCAGGACCTCATTTCGTGACATCGCGCCTCTCAGATTGCTTGATTAATTCTTTCGAGCTAGTGCGGAAGTAGTGGCGCGCTTGATTCTTCTTTGTTGGCTGGCGATTGGACTGGCATTTGGCGTCGTTGAATCGCCGACATCGGCGCATGACGCTTTGCCCTACAGTGCCGAAATGGCTTTGGCCGACGCGGGCGTGCATGCCGAAACGACCCATCGCGAGCATGCTCCCGACGATGAAACTGCTCCCTGCCACGCAATGGTGCATCATCATTGCAGCGTGGGCCTCAATACCGGCACGCCGGTTATGGCCGGGGGTCTAGCCTTGGCCCGCGTTGCGATGCGTCCGCGCGACAGCGCTATTTTGAGCTCTTTGGCACAAGCACCGCCGCTTCAACCACCGTCCGCCTGAACTTTCGCTACCGCCGCGCGAGGGGTCCCGAGCCCTTCGCGCCGGTCGTCGTCAAGTTCAGGAGCTCTTCATGCCCATATCCTTGCGCGCCGCCCTTATGGCTGCGGCGCTGGTCAGTGCCATTCCGGCCGTGGCCGAACCCATTACGCTCGAGACTGCAATCGAGCGTGCCCTTGCAGGGCAACCGCGCCTTGCAGCAGCTCAGGCGCGTGTAACCGCTGCTGAAGCGCGTACGCGTCAAGCCGGCGTCGGCCCCAATCCGCAGGTTAGCCTCGAGGTGGAGGATTTTGCCGGAAGCGGTCCGTTCCGCAGCTTGGACAGCACCCAAACCACGCTTGCTCTGAGCCAGCAGCTAGAGATCGGCGGTCAGCGCAGCGCACGGCGCGCCGTGGCGGCGGGTGAGCGTGATATCGCGGCCTTGGCCTTGGTGCGCGAGCGCATCGATCTGGTGCGTGACGTCGAGCTGGCGTTTGCCGAGCTTGCGGCGGCGACTGACCAAGCGAAACTGGCCCGCGACAATGCCGCGCAGGCGGCGTCGCTTGCCAGCACTGCGCGCATTTTGGTTGATGCAGGCCGCGACCCGCCGCTCCGGCAATTGCGCGCCGAAGCGGCACTTGCGGAGGCACGCGCGGCCGAGGTTGAGACATTCAGCCTCATGCTTGCTGCACGGCGGAACCTGGCCGTGCTGGTCGGGTCGGACGATCCGGAACTGACGGCCGCAGTGGGCGCGCCGCAGCCACGGCGACCAACCAACGATCCTGCGTTTATCGGCATAGACGAGCGGCTGGCCGATGCGGAACGCCTCGTTGCTTCGGCGCGGGTGACGCTCGCGCGGTCGGCCGCGACACCTGATGTGACGGTGAGCGGCGGGTTGCGGCGCTTCAATGACGGGCGCGATACTGCTCTGGTTGCTGGTGTGTCGTTGCCGATCCCGATCCGTGACCGCAATCGCGGCGGGATAGAGGCGGCGCGAGCGGACGAGACCGCAGCCGAATATCAAGCCGAACGGGTGCGTGCTGAGGCGCGGCGTGACAGGGCGCAGGCACAAATGCTGGTCGAAGCTGCCGACACGCGGTTGGCCGCACTTGAGGGGCCCGGCCTTGCCCAGGCCGAGGAGGCCGTGCGGCTGGCGCAGATTGGCTACAATGCCGGGCGCTTCTCGCTCCTCGAACTTCTCGACGCCCAAGGTGCGCTGACCACGGCGCGCCGTTCCATCATCGATGCCCGGCTTGACCGGGCCCGCGCGATTGCTGCGCTGACGCGCGCCACCGCGCAATGAAAGACATTATCATGGCTATGACCAATAATTCAAAACGCTTGCTTGTAATTGCCGCAGGAGCGGCGGTGGTGCTGACCGGGGGGGGCGTCTTGATTGGACGCACTGTGCTTTCGCCTGCAGTACCCAGCAACGCCGCTACTCCTGCCCAAGACGAAGGGGGCGAAGAAGAAGGCCATGTCGAAGGCCAGATCCTTATGGAGGAATCTCGCGCCAAAGCCGCTGGTATCATGACCGAGGCCTTGCAATCGGGCGGGCTTGGTGCGGAGATACTGGCGCAAGGCGTTGTTGCCTCCACACCCGATGGTGAGGCAGTTCTGACCGCGCGTGCGGATGGGGCCGTGGTCCGCATCAACCGCCAATTAGGCGACTTCGTGCGCGCCGGTGAAGCGGTGGCCGTCATGGAAAGCCGCGATGCAGCGTCGATTGCCGCAGAACGCAGTTCGGCATCGGCCAATCTCGCGCTGGCACGTTCGACTTATGCGCGTGAGAAAAAGCTGTTCGACGCCAAGGTAACCGCACGGCAAGATCTCGAGGGTGCAAAAGCGGCGCTTGACGCAGCCGAAGCAGAGGCGCGGCGCTCACAGTCAGCGGCTTCTGCGGCAAAGGTGTCAGGCGATGGCCGGACCTTGGGCGTTATCAGCCTGATTTCGGGCCGTGTGACCAAGGCAGATGCCAAACTGGGTTCCTATGTGCTGGCAGGTACCGAGCTGTTTCGCGTTTCCGATCCGAACCGCATCCAGATCAACGCATCGGTGCTGGCTGCTGACGCGCGGCGCATCAGGCCCGGCGATACTGCAGTCATCGAACTTCTTGGCGGCGAAACTGTCACCGCCGTGGTCCGTTCGGCGACGCCTAGTCTTGACCCTGATAGCAAAACCGCAACCATCGTACTGACGCCGCAAGGGATCGGCGGACTAACCTCTGGTCAGGGCCTGCGCGTGCGCATCAAGCCACGTGGCGGCGGCAACAGCGCCTTGATCGCGCTGCCCGAAGAAGCAGTGCAGACCGTTGAAGGCAAGGAAGTCGTGTTCGTTAAAACCGCCAAGGGCTTTCAAGCCATGCCGGTTGTTACCGGCAAGCGCGGCGGGGGCCGCATCGAGATCGTCGATGGCCTGAAACCAGGTGCCGTCGTCGTCACCAAGGGCGCGTTCATGCTCAAGGCCGAACTCGGCAAGGGCGAGGCGGAGCATTGATATGATCGATAAACTTTTAGACGCGTCGATCCGCTTCCGCTGGGCCGTCATCATCCTGACACTCATCATATCGGCTTACGGCCTGTCGGAGCTGCTCAAGCTGCCAATCGATGCCGTGCCCGACATCACCAACAAGCAGGTGCAGATCAACACGGTTGAACCCAATCTGGGGCCGCTCGATATCGAACGGCTCGTAACGTTTCCGGTTGAAACCGCGATGGCGGGGATTCCGGGGCTTGAAACCTCGCGCTCAATCTCGCGCAATGGTTTCAGTCAGGTCACAGTGATCTTTGAAGACCGTACCGATCTATATTTCGCCCGCCAGCAGGTCGCCGAGCGGCTCAATCAGGCCAAAGGCACATTGCCCGAAGGGGCCGAGCCGCAAATGGGACCGGTGTCGACCGGACTTGGCGAAGTTCTGATGTATACCGTCGAGTATGCAAAGGCCGGAACCAAAGAAAACCCGAAAATTGCGGGCAAGCCGGGTTTTCAGCCAGATGGCACATATGTAACGCCCACGGGCGAGATCCTGGCCGACGATGTCGCAAAGCTTGGCTATCTGCGCACTGTGCAGGATTGGGTTATCCGCCCACAATTGCGCTCGGTGTCGGGCGTGGCCGGGATCGATTCAATAGGCGGTTATGAAAAGCAGTTTGTCGTTCAGCCCGATGCTTCGAAACTCGCCACTTACGGTATTTCGTTTTCTGAGCTGGCCGAGGCCCTGGAAAAGGCCAACATCTCGGTGGGTGCAAACTTTGTCGAACGGGGCGGTGAGGCATTTCTGGTGCGCGCCGATGGCCGCATTCGAACAGTCGATGAAATATCTCGCGCTACTGTCGCTAGCCGTGGCGGTGTTCCCGTCATGGTTGGCGATGTAGCAACCGTCAAAATCGGCGGTGAATTGCGCACCGGATCGGCGTCGGAAAATGGCAAGGAACTGGTTGTCGGAACGGTTTTGATGCTTGCAGACGGCAACAGTCGCCTCGTGGCCTCGGCTGCGGCTGACCGGCTTACGGAAGTAGCAAAGTCGATGCCGCCGGGTATCGTTGTGAAACCAGTGCTCAATCGCTCTGAACTCGTCGACGCCACAATCGGCACCGTCGAGAAGAACCTTGCCGAAGGTGCATTACTCGTAGCAGCGGTGCTTTTCTGGCTTCTAGGCAACTTCCGCGCGGCGATCATCGCCACATTGGTCATCCCGATCTCATTCCTGATCATGGCGATGGGAATGAACGCAACCGGCACACCGGGTAATTTGATGAGCCTTGGCGCGCTCGATTTTGGTCTGATTGTCGACGGGTCGATCATCATCATCGAAAACTGTTTGAGGCGTCTTGCCGAGCGACAGAACCACGAAGGGCGAATGCTCACATTAAACGAACGACTCCACGAGGTATTTGAAGCGTCTCGTGAAATGGTCAAGCCGACGATT
>JAIXWO010000011.1 GCA_027491235.1 Sphingomonadales bacterium | reverse complement strand
CACGACATCGGCGCTGTTGCCGGCATGGAAAGAGTGGCGATAATTCATATATGACGCGCTCTTAGTGAGTCTGGCGGAAAGCTTCAAAACTTTCTGGGCACGGCATCACCTTGCCTGCCTCGCCTAGGTAGAGATCATCTCAAACTGGCCCGGCGCAATCCCCGCGACAGCCCAGTCACCGATCGACCAGCGCACAAGCCTCAGGGTCGGCAGCCCAACCGCTGCCGTCATTCGCCGGACTTGCCGGTTTCGCCCTTCGCGGATGGTGAGTTTTATCCAGCTGTCGGGGATCGATTTGCGCTCCCGTATCGGCGGATTGCGCGGCCATAGGTCCGGCGGGTCAATGCGCGCGACTTCGCACGGCAGGGTCATGCCATCCTTGAGCTGGACGCCTTGGCGCAATCGCTCCAATTCCGGCTCCTGTGGCTCGCCTTCGACCTGCACCAGGTAGGTCTTGGGGAGCTTGAAACGTGGGTCGGCAATCCGCGCCTGCAACCGCCCGTCATCGCAAAGGAGCAGCAGGCCCTCACTGTCTCGGTCGAGCCTCCCGGCGGGATAAACGCCGTTGATGGCGCCGTGAGCGCAGTTGGCGCCGTCGCGACGGCCGAGCAATTCCACGGCGAGGGCAGGCTCAGCGGCCTCGCATTAGGCGCGACAACAGCGACCGCCATTTTCGGCGGGCTCACACCTTTGGTGGGTCATTTGTTCGTCCAAAGCAGCGGATGGGCGGCGGCCCCCGGCGCGATGATTGCATTTGTGGCCTTATGCGTGATCGTTGTTTTGTGGCGTATGCCTGAAACAGCACCAGCATGCGCCGGAAAAAGCGCATTTGGAGCGCGACCAGTCTCCGGCAAATAGAGGTCAAAATGACGCCGGGGAACCGCAGTGCGGGTTCACGAATTAGAGATGGCGGTGGGAAGTCGACCGGCATCGAACCTTCTCTGGGGCCTAAGTCATTGAAAATTATATGATCGTTCCGGGTTCGAATCCCGCTTGAGGCGGTTGTTAAAAGTTGTGCCCTATTACCTTTGGCAAAGCTTCCAATCGGAACTACCCGCAGGTCTGTCCGTTCATCCCGCCAGTGCCTCGGCGCTGAGAGCGTAGAACAGGTCCGCACCGGCCATGGCGAGCGCCTTCTGGCCACGGCTTTCGGCGGCGAGGTGTTCGTTGAAATATCGCGCGACCACGGCCTTTTGCTCGCCGCCAGCCCCATCGCGGACCTGACGCTGCAATTGCCAGCCTGCCACGGCGACCGAGGCCATGGTGCAGAACGGAACCGAGCCGGCCAGCTTGTCATCGATGCTGGAATCGGCGGCCATCCACTGGGCCACGTCGATGCAGTCCTGTGCCAGTGCCTGCAGCACCGGGGCATCGCTGCAATTGGCGACAATCTCGGCAAACAGTGACGTCAGGACTTCGCCGCCTTCATAGCCGAGCTTGCGGGTGACGAGGTCGGCCGCCTGAATTCCGTTGGTTCCTTCATAGATCGGGGCAATGCGCGCATCGCGGTAATGCTGGGCCGCCCCGGTTTCCTCGATAAAGCCCATGCCGCCGTGGATCTGCACTCCCAGGCTGGCCACTTCGCAGCCGATGTCCGTTCCCCACGCCTTGATCATTGGCACCAGGCAATCGGCCCGGGCTTGCGCGCCTTCGATGCCCAGCGCGCCGCGATCGACCATGCCCGCGGTGTAATAGAGCAGGGCGCGTGCGCCTTCGGTCAGTGCCCGCATGCGCAGCAGCATTCGGCGCACGTCGGGATGTTCGACAATCGCCACCGGTTCGCGGCTGGGCGAACCGGCGCGCGCGGACTGAATCCGTTCCCGCGCATAGTACCTTGCCTGCTGCAAGGCGCGTTCGGCGATCTGCACGCCCTGGTTGCCGACATTGATGCGGGCGGAGTTCATCATCGTGAACATCGCCTTGATGCCTTCGTTCTCGTGACCCACCAGTTCGCCGATGCACTGGTCATTGTCGCCAAAGCTCATCACGCAGGTCGGGCTGGCCATGATGCCCAGCTTGTGCTCCAGCCCGGCACAGCGCAGGTCATTGCGCGCGCCCAGCGAACCATCGGCATTGACCAGATACTTGGGCACAAGGAACAGGCTGATCCCCCGCGTTCCAGCCGGAGCACCCGGGGTGCGAGCCAGAACCAGATGGATCACGTTGCCGGCCAGATCGTGCTCACCCCAAGTGATGAAGATCTTGGTCCCCTTGATCGACCAGGTGCCATCGCCGCGCGGGGTGGCGGTGGTGCGCAGCGCACCGACATCTGATCCGGCCTGAGGCTCGGTCAGGTTCATCGTGCCGGACCATTCGCCGCTGATCAGCTTGGGCAGATAGAGCGCCTGCTGCGCAGGAGTGCCGTGGTGATGGAGCGATTCAATCGCGCCGACGGTGAGCATCGGCAGCAGCGAAAAGGCCATGTTGGCGCTGCCCAGGTTTTCCAGCACATTGGCCGCGAGAGTAAACGGCAGGCCCTGTCCGCCATGTTCGACAGGCCCGGCAATCGCGTTCCAGCCCTGTTCGACATATGCCTGATAGGCAGCGGCGAAGCCATCGGGCAGCGACACGGTGCCATTCGCCAGAACCGCGCCTTCCTTGTCCCCGATGCGGTTGAGCGGCGCCCATTCCCCCGCCGCGAACTGGCCAATTCCTTCAACAATTGCCTCGACCATGTCGGGCGTGGCGGTGGCGAAGCGTTCGTGGTTGGCCAGATCGTCAATTTGGGCGTTTACCCGGATTGCCAAAATTTGGTCACTGACCGCTGCTTGTAAGCTCATGAATTAGGCCTAGTTTGATGCATATAAGTTATTTTAGGTGCGGCGTCGGAATTTTAGCAAATTAGAGTGCCAAGGAGAATCCTCCATTAACGGGGTAGGTTTGCCCAGTAACCCACGCCGAAGCATCAGACCCTAGCATGAGGATCATGTTAGCAGCATCCTCCGGTTCGCCTGGGCGCCGCAAAATGTAGCTCGCCATCATCTTCTTGTAGACCTCTGGATCAGCGAGCTTTTTCTCTAGGGTTGGCGTTTTCATAACAGCAAGAGAGACACAGTTTGCGGTTATTCCGAAGCGCCCTACTGCGCGAGCAATCGCCCGCGTAAATCCTGCAACACCAGCTTTCGCTCCGGAGTAGACCTCTAGCGTCACGTCTCCCACCCTGCCAGCGTCGGAAATCACGTTGACAATTCGTCCCGCGCCCCGATCCCTCATATCAGGGATGGCCTCCCGGCAAGTGTGAAGGACGCCGAATAAGTTGACCCCCAAGAACGGCTGCCAATGGCTCGCGTCCTGCTCCCAAAAAGGCACCGCCCTCAGCGCATAGACATCAGATGTTCCAGAGTTGCCAGCGTTATTAACCAGAACGTCGACTCCACCCACTTCCTTTCGGACTTGATCGAACATTTCACGAACTGAATGGTGGTCGGACACATCGGCTTGCAACGCCATAGCCGAACACCCAGCCGCACGCACTTCTTCTGCAACAGCTTCCGCGCGTTCTAGAACAAAGTCGTTTACGACTACATTTCCGGCCCCATTAACGGCGGCCTTTAGCGCTACGCTCCTGCCCACACCTTGGCCAGCCCCTGTGATCAATATTGTTCCGCCTTTGAGGTCGATGATCGGATTTTGCATTTCTAAACTCCTAATTGCTGTTCTGGCGGGCAAGGTGAATATCGCGCAGCTCCCGCTTGAGAGTCTTGTTCATGGCATTTCTGGGGAAATCATGAGTTGCGACGAATTCAGCTGGGATTTTGTAAGATGATAGGCGGCTAGCGCAGTGTTTGCGTAGACTGTCCGTTGAAATATTTCGGCCCGATCGGGGTACAATGTATGCAATTACGACTTCGCCCAAGTCAGGATTTGGTATCCCAAAAACTGCGGCATCAACTATGTCAGGATGCTGAAGAAGCGCGGACTCTATTTCTGCGGGATATATGTTTGCACCGCCCCTGATTATCATGTCTTTTTTGCGGTCTACAATGTAGAGATAGCCATCGCTGTCGAGGCTCGCCATGTCGCCGGTGTGGAAATAGCCATCGCTATCAACATCCTGGCGTTGAACATCGCCTTCGCGGACGTAGCCCGAAAACAGGAGCGGCGTTTTAACGTGAAGTTCGCCCACTTCGCCAGAGGGGACTTCCCGACCGTCGTCACCGATAATCCGGATTGAAACTCCTGCGTAAGGTCTTCCACATGAGCCAGGCCTTACTAGGTGTTCGCTCGGCGGCATGACCGTAACATATTGCAGTTCGGTAGATCCGTAGCCCTCAAACAGGCAGTCGGTTCCAAAAAGTTCTATCAGGCCTCTCTTTAGATCGATGTGAACGGGAGCGCCACCAACATGCAGTGAACGGATCGAGCTCAAATCTAGGCCTCTTATCGCTTCGGAGGGAAGTGAGAGCATTCTGTAGCCCATGGTTGGAACTATGCCGACATGAGTGATGCCTTCACGAGATATCGCTTCTAGAGCATCAAGAGCGTCGAATCTCCGCATAAGGTAAAGCGACCCGCCGGCGGCCAAACACCCCCATGCTTGAACGGGTCCTGCGAGATGGTGAAGGGGGCGGCAAAATAGTGTACGATTCCACTCACCATTTCGGCTGTTGCGAGCCTGATCTTCGCGGTACGCGGCAAGCTCGATCGAGGGCTCTGCAGGCTGTTCAAAATTTATCAGCGCGCCTTTTGGCGTGCCTGATGTACCCGCCGTAAAGATAATCAAAGAAGCAGGGCTCTTCGCTTGTCGACGCTCGCAATCCTTCTGGTCAATCAAGGCTGCGAATTCTGATGTGTCGCCCTCGTCGATGTTGATGGTTCTAAGATCTGGCCCGAGGTCGTAATCAGACAAAGCGTCCGAAAATAGGATTTGAACACCCGTTTGCTCCAGAAGCGGAGCCAATTCGTGCCTCGTTAATGCAAACGACGCAGACACATGGATTGCTCCTAGCTTGGCTAAAGCCAGGTTTACAACGAACCATTCCCATCGGACCCGACACTTTGTGGCAACGGTAACCTGCTCCCGAACCCCTTTACCGCTCAGCCATGCTGCCAACGAATCAGCGCGACGGTTCAGTTCCTCGAAAGTGAGCGTTTGATTGCCGTCGACGATGGCAGGCTTCGTCGGATTTTTCTCTGCCCAGTATTCCACACCGGTCGGCATTCTGGCTCCTTCAACGGTTTCTAGCGTTTCGCAATGCGGAACGACATAGCCCATTTGTTTCTCTAGTTGCAATCCGATTTCGTTTTGGCTAGCAATCTCGATGCTGAGGCCGGTGCCTTGCAGAAAGGGGAGGATAAAAATGGTTCGATCTTCTAAGATTATTCGTTCTTCGCTGGTGTCGGCGTTGGCGCTTAGTGCGTCACTCTATGCTCATCCGGCTTTTGCTCAGGATGTAAGCTCTGGGGCAGCTGCTCAGGCTGAGGAGAACGAGGGGTCCGGCAACGATATCATCGTTACCGCGACCAAGCGCTCGGAAAAGCTGAAAGACATTCCGGCTTCGGTAAGCAGCATTGGCGGCACTGCTCTGGAGCGCCTTAACGTCACAAACATTTGGGACCTGACCGCTAAAACGGCGAACGTTCGAATTGATACTTCGAATAATGCAGTGGGGCCACGAATTTTCATTCGCGGACTTGGAACCAACGACGTGAACGCCAACGGCACGACCTCCGTTTCGCTTTACATGGATGAAGTCGTCCTCGCGTCGCCGACTATTTCAGGCTTCCCGGCGTTCGATATCGACCGGATTGAAGTGCTTCGTGGTCCGCAAGGAACTCTTTGGGGCGTCAACACCACTGGTGGCTTGGTCCACATGGTCTCTAAGCGGCCGACTGAAGAGGCGTCTGGCTTCGCGAAAGTCAGCTACGGCAGCTTCAATGAAAAGAACCTTGAGGCTGGCTTTGGCGGCTCGCTGGTAGATGGCTTGCTCGCCGCCCGTGTGTCGGGCCTTTTCTACGATCGTAATGGCACCATTTTCAACAAGTTCAATGGAAAGACATTGGGCGGAAAGCGCCAGTTCGCCGGGCGTGTGCAGCTGCTTTTGACGCCAGCCACAGGTTGGTCGGCGCTTCTGAGCCTTCACGGGCGCTCGCAAGACGGCGATAGCCAAGTTTTCATCGGTCGCGGGGCGAGGGCCGGTAATACAGATGCGCGCGGCAACTTTGCTCCGTACCAAAACCGTGTTGCCAATTTGAACCAAGATCCGGATCAGCTTCATCAGTCGCAAGAGGGCGCCACGCTGAATGTTCAGGGTGATCTTGGCTTCGCGACGCTCACTTCGATTACTGGTTATGAAAAGGCGCGCTACCGGTCGTTCGACGATGACGACGGGACGCCAGCGGACGTGAGCCGCTTTTTCGCGAATCGACCCGACGTTAACCAGTTCACCCAAGAGGTGCGCTTAACTTCCAACGATACATCCTCGCCCCTGAAATGGATTGTCGGCGGCTTTTATCTTCATAGCGAAGTAAATAAGGCCAGCCAGGGCGATATTTATTCCGCTGGCGGTGGATTTGGCGCTGCGTGCGCCCCCAACGCGTGCGTTGACATTACGACAATTACCCAGCGCGACAGAAGCGTCGCTGTGTTCGGTCACTTGGATTACCAGGTCTCTGATCGCTTTAAACTGAGTGGCGGTCTTCGATACACAAAGGATAGCAAGAAGCTTAATCTTCTAGATCAATATTACACCGCCAATCCTGCAGATCCTTTGAACCCAGCGAACGCAATACCTGGCTCTCTGGCCAACTACCAAGCTCCAGTGAATAAGAGTGATGATTGGGGCAAGCTCACCTTTGACGTCGCAGCGCATTATGAATTGACCCCAGATGTGTCTCTTTATGCGAGGTTTGCGCGAGGTTTTAGGTCTGGAAACTTCAACGGCGGCGCCACGGGTGGTGGACCTGTCGATACGGTCGAACCAGAAACGCTCGATGCCTACGAAGCTGGTGTAAAGAGCAATCTGTTCGACGGGAAAGTCCTTTTTAACCTGGCTGGCTACCACTACAACTACAAGAGCATCCAGACCTTCTTGGTCACCGATGCCGCCGTTCTGCAGTTGACGAACGCTGGGGACGGCCGCGTCAATGGCTTTGAGTCAGAGCTTGAAATCCGTCCCATGAAGGGTCTGAACCTCAGCGCTAATTTAGGCTACGCGGACACCAAGTTCACTACAAGCTTCCTCGCCCCAATTCCTGGTCCGCCAGCGACAGACTTCTTGGATGTCAAAGGCAACAGCTTCCAACGGGCGCCCAAGTGGACCCTGCGGCTGGATGGTGAATATACCGTCGACCTCGGATCAAAGGGCAGTTTGTATCTCTTCAATGGATGGAGCTATCAAAGCACCATCTACATGAACCCGATTAATAATGATGTTTCCCAAGGCGTTGGCCTCACTGTTCCTAGCTATTGGCTTGGGGATGCTCGAGTAGGTTATCGAACAGCGGACGATAAGTTCGATGTTTCGTTGTGGGCTCGAAACATCACCGACAAGACATATGTCGTAACCTCATATGGGCCGTATGTGGGCAATTGGCCCTCAGCATACGGCATGCGTCGGTCCTTTGGTGTGACATTCCGGGCAAACTTCAAATAGACAATATTTGATCAAACCCGGAATCTGAGCTCGGCCCAAGGTACGTCGAACAAAAACCGGCGTACCTTGGGCTGCCGCAAAAATTAATTAACCTCACTTGGGCGGCATTCAAAGGCGCGCTGTCCTTGCGGTGGTTCAACGTCAACTCGGCGCTATTGGATTGTTCGAGCCTTATGAAGCAGCTTTTAATGAGAATCGCTGGCGAAGATTGTCCTGGTAGCGAAGGGGCCTTTTTCCCAACAGTTGACCCTACCATAGGCGAGCCTTGGGCGATGGTTGCTAAAGCCACCTCCACAGACGTCGATAGGGCTGTTGAAGCTGCTAAACAGGCATTTTTGGGCGAGGCGTGGTCCGGACTCACGCATTCGCAGCGCGGTCGCTTGATGATGCGGCTGGGTGATTTAATTGCCGAACATGCCGACGAGATTGCGGAGTTCGAAACTCGAGAAAACGGTAAACTTCTTCGGGAGATGGCAGGTCATCTCCGCATCGTTCCGAAGTGGCTATACTATTTTGGCGGTTGGGCCGACAAGATTGAGGGGAGTGTTTTGCCAGTCGATAGGACTGACACCCTGACATACACTCGCCATGAGCCGCTGGGAGTGGTTGCGATAATCTCGCCTTGGAATTCCCCGGTCTTGATCACCATGATGATGGTAGCATCTGCTATCGCGGCGGGGAATGCGGTCATAGTTAAGCCTTCCGAATTCACCACAGCTGGCCCTCTAGCCGCGCTTCGATTGGCGGAGCAGGCTGGTTTCCCCCCTGGCATAATCAACGTGCTGACGGGCGCTGGCGATGTTGGCGAAATGCTTGTCCACCATCCTGGCATAGCAAAGATCGGCTTCACAGGCGGAAGCGCCACGGGAAAGAAGATTGCAGCCGCGGCAGGGTCACGCCTTGCCCGCTGCACTTTGGAGCTGGGCGGAAAGAGCGCAAACATTGTATTTGCCGATGCGGACATCGACGCCGCTGAGGCAGGCGCGTTGGCTGCAATTTTTGCGGCAACTGGTCAGACATGCATTGCTGGGTCCAGGTTGCTTATCCAAGAAGAAATATACGACACCTTCCTCTCAAGAATTGTTCAGAGGGCTAACGCAATCAGGATCGGAAACCCAAACGATCAGAACACGCAAATGGGCCCTATCGCGACCCAACCCCAACTTGAGCTGGTGGAAAGGTTCGTTAGTGAAGCGCGCTCTTCAGGCGCCCGGATTCTAGCTGGGGGCAAGCGCGCTGAAGTGCCGGGGCTGGCAGCAGGTCTGTTCTATCATCCTACCGTTATCGATGGGGTGCCAAATGATAGTAAGATCGCTCAGGAGGAAGTTTTCGGGCCGGTGCTTACTGTTTTTCCCTTCCGTGATGAACAGCACGCGATCGAAATTGCGAACCATTCCCGATACGGACTAGCCGCTGGAGTTTGGACGTCGGACCTGAAGCGTGGGCACCGGGTGGCTCACAAGCTCCAAGCTGGCACCGTCTGGGTCAACACCTACCGCGCATACAGCGCGGCAGCCCCGTTTGGTGGTTACAAAGATAGCGGCATTGGTCGCTCAAATGGTCGCGAATCCTTGTTTGAATATCTCCAAACCAAGACGGTTTGGTGTGAGTTGGGTAACGAGATTCACGATCCCTTCGTCATCCGAACCAGTGGGGATCATTAACATGCAGCATCATGGCTCCATAGCGCCGGACTTGGGAACCGAAAATTTAGGGTGGACGACTATAAAAGTTGCCCATCTCGGATCAGTGGGGGTTCTAACTTTAAACCGGCCAGATTCACTGAACGCATTATCATGTGCAATGCACCAAGAAATCAAACGTGCATTCGAAGAGTTTGCGCTCAGTGCTACACGTGTCGTTGTTATAACCGGTGCTGACCGGCCGGACGGTCGGCCTTGCTTCTGTGCAGGAGCCGACCTCAAGGACGGAAGTCTCGAAGAAAGCGTCGAACTGGCTAAGTCAGCTTTTTTAGCCGCGGAGTGCTACCCAGGCGTAGTAATAGCTGCCATCGGTGGAATTGCTCTAGGTGGCGGGTTAGAGCTTGCTTTAGCCTGCGATTTTCGGATTGTTGGAGACACCGCTAAGCTTGGGCTGCCAGAAATTAACATTGCATCTATGCCTCGGGCAGGTGGCACCCAGCGCCTACCTAGGTTGGTCGGTGAAGCTCGAGCTAAAGAACTGCTCTTCACGGGCGATCACATTAGCGGCGACCGGGCAGCGGCCCTGGGCTTAGCAACAACAGTTGTCCCTTCAGGCCAAGAACTCACCGAAGCAGTCATTTTGGCAGAACGGCTAGCTCAAAAGGCGCCCCTAGCATTGGCTGCAATCAAAAGGTCTGTGACCCTTGGGCGCGATTTGCCCCTGGAAGGAGCTCTGGAGCTCGAAATCGAGATAGGAAGGTCTTTAGATTTGACAGAGGATCGCATTGAAGGGCGGCAAGCATTTTTGGAGAAGCGCGCCCCACGCTTTTTGGGCCGGTGACCGATATGGGGGACAATCAAAAAGCCGCCTCTTCCGATGTTGTATACGGCTGGAGTGACCTCTTTTCTCCGGATGAGGAAGGGCAAGGGCCTGCCCTCGTCGGAAGCCGCTGTTCTACGTGCGGATATATTGCCTTTCCTAGCCTCCAAGTCTGCCCAACGTGCCTTATCGCGGGGACTATGTCGCGGCACGTACTCTCCAGAAGCGGAAAGTTAGAAAACTTTTCAGTAGTGCGGCAGGCTCCAAAGGGCTTTCAGGCGCCATATATTCAGGCCTTTATCAGGCTACCTGAAGGACTAGCGATTTTCACTCATTTGATCGGCGTTGATCCTGACAAAGATCTTATCGAAATTGGCACTCTCTGGCACGTTACTGCTGCGGTTATTAAGACCCGCGACGATGGTCAGCCCCTCACCGGTTACGCATTCGCACCTGCGCGGGAGATGATCAATGGATGACATCGTAGTAATCGGGGTTGGGATGATCCCCTTCGGTAAGCATCAGAACCTCAGCATTTATGACATGGGGCGACAGGCAATTTGGAATGCTATCCAAGATGCAGATCTCGATCCGAGGAAGATTGGGCACGCTTACGTATCGAACTCATTGGCTGGTCCGCTCCAGGGCTTGGAAAACACGCGCGGGCAATTCGTGATGCGCGAAGCTGGGTTTAGTGGGATCGGGGTGACGAATGTCGAAAATGCATGTGCCTCTGGTACCAACGCGTTTCGGGGTGCCTGTTTAGAAGTTGCATCAGGCGCTTCAGATTTCGCTCTTGCTGTTGGCGTCGAGAAGATGCTGATAGGAGACAACGTGCGAACTCTCGGCGCAATCACAGGCGCGGCTAGCCCACTTTATGCAAGTCTCGGATACCAGTTTACCGCCGGTTACGCCATGAAAATCAAGAAATACATGGCTAAATACGGGTTGAGCCGTGAGGACATTGCTCGTGTGGTCGTTAAGAATACCTATAATGGGTCTCTAAACCCGCTTGCATATCAAAGAACGCCGCGAACTCTTGAAGAGGTGTTATCTGCAAGATTGGTGGCGGACCCGTTGACGCTTTATATGTGCTGTCCAAATAGTGACGGCGCAGCAGCTGCCATTGTTTGTCGGGAAAGGACCGCGAGGCAGCTAACGTCACGTATTTTGCCCCGTGTAGTCGCTTGCAGTCTCGGTTCTGGGCGCTTGCCGGGTACTGGGGACACCTCGATCTCTACAACCACCCTGGTGGCGAGATCCGCATATGAAGCTGCGTCAATAGGACCGGCCGACATCAATTTCGTCGAGCTTCACGATGCAATGGCACCTGCAGAATTGATCGAAATTGAGGAGCTGGAAGTATGCCAGCCGGGTGAGGCGGCCATTTGGCTTCGTGAGGGAGTGACATCTTTAGGTGGGAAGGTGCCCGTCAGTCCCAGCGGCGGCTTGGCGGCTCGTGGCCACCCTGTTGGCGCGACAGGCTTGGCGCAGGTTGCGGAATTAGTTTGGCAGCTGAGGGGCGAGGCAGGCGAGCGGCAGGTGCCAGAAGCTAAGGTTGGCCTTGCTCTTAATCAGGGTGGTCGGGTCGATACTGAGGAGGCGGCAGCCTATTGCGTAACGATCCTAAAGCGGTGAGGAATTATTTGACATGCCAAATCGTCTTAGAGCCATTGTTTCTGTTATAGCGCTGGTCGTAGGACTTTCAGTAACAGGCCCTTCGGTTGCAAAAAGCCGCACCACCGAGACACGGCCTAATTTCGTTGTTGTTCTTGCCGATGACTTAGGCTTCTCGGACCTGGGCAGTTACGGCAGTGAAATTCGAACGCCCAATCTCGATGCTTTAGCAAGGAAGGGGGTCCGTTTTACAGGCATGAGGGTCTCTCCGCTGTGCGCGCCGACGCGCGGCATGTTACTTACTGGCGTCGATAATCATAGGACGGGCCAAGGTAATATGTACGAGGCCATCGCGCAAAATCAGATCGGAAAGCCAGGATACGAGGGGTATCTCAATAAGCGAGTAGCGACCTTGCCAGAAATCCTGCAAAATGCGGGTTACAGGACTTATATGTCTGGAAAGTGGAACTTGGGGTTCCTGCCAGAACATGATCCAATCAACTATGGATTTGATCGCAGCTTTGCGATGCTCAATTGGAGCGCCGGTAATTTTCACGGCGAGAAAAGCCGCGTTCCGACAAAAGTGCCCACAAAAATTGGTCCGATGGAATTTGCTCGGGGCGATGTGGAATACACCTTGGATGGTCGCGACATTAACGGGATACCGCCCGGTGCTTATGCAACTGATGTTTATGTGGACCGGCTCCTGGATTTTATCGATGGCGACGTAAGAAAAAAACAGCCATTTTTTGCCTATTTGGCCTTTACTGCGCCGCACGTGCCCATCCAAGTGCCTGATAGCTGGCTAGAGCGATATCGAGGGGTATATGACGCGGGCCCAGAAGTCATCCGCGCCGCACGTCTAGCCAAGCAAAATGCGTTAAAACTGTTTGACAAACCTCTTCCAGCTGGAAAAATGCAACCTGGTATCTCTGAATGGTTGCAAAAACCCGACGAATATCGAGCGAAAACCACTCGCCTCCAAGAGGTTTACGCCGCTCAAGTTGAGTATATGGACTTGGCGATCGGTAGACTGATTAAGAGTCTTAAAGAGCGCGGAATTTGGGATAATACTGTCTTCGTTTTCCTGTCCGATAACGGAGCTGCGAATAGCGAGACAACACCCGCGACCTGGTATGGTCGCTGGGTTGAGGAAAATTTTGACAACCGCCTGGAGAACGTTGGTAAGGCAAACTCGGAGCTGGCCCCTGGCCCATTCTGGGCACAAGTCGGTTCGGCGCCGTTCCGCAAGTGGAAGTATCTGTCGTGGGAGGGCGGTGTAAGGGTTCCTGCAATCTTCGCTGGACCGGGAATTACACCAGAGATCACCACAGATGCGAGGGTAACGGTCGTTGACATTGCGCCCACCGTGCTTTCGCTTGCAGGCGTGAAAGAGCCCAACGGACAGTTCCGTGGCAGATCTGTTTGGCCGATTGATGGCGTATCGCTCGCTCCTTTGCTCGAAGGGAAGAGCAAAGATCCGCACGGACGGAATGCTATATTCGCTCTTGAGCTCGACGGCCTAAGATCAGTTATTTTCAGAAACTGGAAGATCGTTTTTGTCCCCCCGCCCCGCGGTTCAGGAACGTGGGAGCTGTACGATCTGCAAAATGACCCAGGCGAGACCCATGATCTGGCTCACAGCAATCCGCGTCAGCTAAAGATGATGATCAAAATTTGGGATAAATACGTGCAAAGGTACGGAGTTGTTCTACCAGAAGGTGGTTCGCTTGCAACCTGGTAGCCGGCATCAATCTCGTGCAAAAAGGAAGAAATATGGTAAGACTTCCTTTTTGGAGTTCTAAATGAGCATGGAAAATTCGGAGGTTAGCGAAAAGCGACAACCGCTGGGGGCGTTGCCTCCGCTTGAACCGGCCCCCCTCAGCGGGCGGTCGCTTGAAGAGCTGGAACAGACCGACAGGAAGTTTTGCAGTTCGCTGGCTAGGGGCCTAACGTTGTTGCAGGCCTTTCAAATGCGAGCCGGCCCCCTCAGCAATAAAGAACTGACTGAAATAACTGGCATCCCTAAGCCTTCTGTCTCTCGGTTATCACATACTTTACGCGAACTGGGGTATTTACGTCTTCGCGAGACTGACGGTCGATACGAGCTCAGTCTCGCGACACTGTCATTAGGATACCCTCTGCTGAGCCAATCTCGGGTCAGGCACGTTGCTCACGACTTCATGACGAGGCTGGCCAGCGAACACGATTGTACGGTCATGCTAGCCGAGCGTGAGGGGTTATCGATGGTGATCGTCGACGAACGTGCTGGTCTATCTTCCGCCACAATGCGACTAGACATCGGCGCTTCCATTGAGATTGCTAAGTCTGCAATTGGGCGAGCCTATTTGGCCGGGCTTAGTGCTCAGGAGCGTGCGCCGATCTTGGAAGCGCTAGCGGCCAAATATGGTGACGCTTGGCCAGATCTCGAGGGCCGCATTGAAGATGCTAGGCTGCAAGTGTCCCAGAAAGGCTATTGTATTGTTGAAAGCGAATGGCATCGCGATACCCGGAGTGTCGCCGCGCCCCTCGTCAATGGGAACCACGTTATGGTGCTTGGTTGCGGCGCGCCAATCTTTTCCATCTCTCGTGAGGCCTTCCAAGACAAAATCGGGCCTCATCTTGTGCATGTCGCCGGTGCTTTGGCGAAATTAATCGACCGATGAATCATATGCAGGCTAATGTTTTCCAGGCAATTGTGTTATGTCTTGCGGTATCGGCCTGCGGAAATGATCAACCTCGGAATGCCTGTCTAGACGTCAAGCATGTTGAAGCCAGCTCCAAGCAAGGAATGGTCCGAATACCTGCAGGCGTGACGCAAATTGGTTCTGAGCGGTTTCAGCCGGAAGAGCGTCCGAAGCGCAAGGTTTATGTTCCTGCTTTTTTGATCGATTCTCATGAGATAACTAATGCTGAGTTCCAGCGGTTTATAGATGCAACCGGTTATCGCACCGTTGGAGAGCGCGAAGGTGGAGGCGTGTTTCGCCAGCCTACCTCGGTCGCTGGAATGGATGATATTCGACAGTGGTGGGTCTTCGACAAGAGCGCGAATTGGCGATTTCCGCATGGGCAAAGCGGGGGACGTGCTCGTCCTAATGACCCAGTGGTTCAAGTTACCTTAGAAGACGCATTGGCGTATGCTCATTGGCGGGGGCGCGATCTCCCTACTGAGGAAGAATGGGAGAGAGCTGCCCGCGGCGGCCTTCGAGATGCGGAATATACGTGGGGCGACAAGCCTGACCAGAAGAAGGCCAATTACTGGCAAGGCGTGTTCCCAACTTTTGACGCCGGTGCAGATGGGTTCAAAGGGGTGGCTCCGGTCGGCTGTTTTCCACCTAATGGCTATGGCCTATATGATATGGCGGGTAACGTATGGGAGCTAACCATTTCAAAATGGGCGGGAAGTAAGAACCCGGTTATTAAAGGCGGGTCGTGGCTTTGCGCAGATAATTACTGTCTGAGATATCGCCCGGCTGCGCGTCAAAGTGCAGACTACACGATGGGAACTGACCATGTTGGGTTCAGGACTGTTATAAGATTTAGAAATAAATAAATCAATAATTACCGAATTTAGAAAATTTTTCTCCTGATGGAGTGTATGGATAGTGTTACAAAAAACAATGTGAACGGAACAAATGCAGCCATCAATTCATTGTATGATAATGAAAAAATGTGAATTTTTAAGCCCTTTAACAAATAGCTAGATAGACCCATAACATAATAGCTTAGGGCAATGACTGAAAGCCCTCTACAATCTTCTGCATCCTTATTTGAAGTGCTGCGTTGCGCTCCATCGATGTAAGCATATCCGCATTCTGTTTTTGGATACGCGCCTCTATCCTAGCCCTAAGGAGATTTCCGAATCCGCGGGCGCGTTGTGATAGCTCTGCCTCCCGCCTCACGAGCGCCGAGCACGTACGTACAGCAGGAAGCAGACGCCTTTGCGTGAAGTCGTTCAAGGATTGGACTTTGGGATCGCTACGCGGTTGCAATTCTTCGAGACGGTCTTCAACAAGCTGCGCGTAGGCGGCAGTTGCTCCCATGCGGAACCCCGTCCGCGTAGAATGTGCAATCAATGCAAGAGACAAGGCCGACACTCGCTCCAACAGTAAATCGTCAACCGTATCCGGGTGGGCAACGTCCTCTGCAATTTGGCAGAGCTGCCGCTCGATCTCGTTCAGTTCATGCCAAGCTGACCTAGCCACGGGCAATCCCAACAGCGCAAGGTTCCGATAATTCCCCAGCTCCTGAAGTCGCTGAATGAGACGCGAAAGTTCTTGTGGCGAGCAACCGTTAACCGCAACCAGAAGCTGCCCAAAACCGTCAGCTCCAATCCTGAAGTCTGACCAGACCTTTGGCGGCTGGGATTCGTTTCTGCCGATTGAGCTACTGATCAGTTCAGAGGCCGAAAATTTCAGGCTAGGTAGCAGATCTTCGGCATCTGCGTCACTTTTTACGACGAGGATGACCGTAGCGCGCACAACCTGGCCGGGGATCTGAGCCAAGAAGTCGCAGGCATGCAGTAAGTCAGCATTGCGCTTGGAGGCTAATAGGTCCGCCTGCGCCGGCGGCTCAAAAAATAGGGTGATTGCCGTCGCTTCGCTATGCCGCTCCCAGACAAATTTTAGTTTGTTTCTGAACCGCCCTTCATAATGTCGCCGAACTTCCGAGCGATCTAAATCCCATTCAATGGGAAGACTTTTCAGAACTTTATTTTCCAGCTCCCTTTCGTCTGGGTTCATCAGCCGAAGAAACTGAAAAATTAATGTTGGGGCGTCTATCTCAGGCCAGCGTCTGAGATGCATCTCGCTGACCACATTGCGCCGGTCTGGGTGCTCTGAAAAAGAAATTGTCATTGACAGGCGTGGCCTAGTTTTGACGGGCTTGGATAGCCGGCCCGTTGTCTATGGAAACAAGCAGACTATCCAAGCTCCCAATCCGACTAGACTGCCTGATTAAGCACCTGAATCTGAGTGTATTCGTCAAGCCCCTCAGCAGCAAGCTCGACCCCGATCCCAGATTGTTTAGCGCCCGCAAAAGGAATGGTTGGGCCAAAATCCATATGCTTGTTAATCCAAACATTACCGGCCTCAAGCTTTGAGCCCAGTTCGACTGCCTGTTCCACTGGCCCCCAGACTGATGCACCTAGGCCAAGATTTGAGTTATTCGCTCGCTGGACAGCATCCTTTGGGTCGGCATAGCGGATGATAGGAAGGATAGGGCCGAATTGCTCTTCATCGACCAACGGATGTCCGTCTTGAATATTTCGCACAATTGTCGGACGCATAAAATATCCAGGACGATCAATAACGTGGCCGCCTGCTATGATCTCCCCCGCATGACCAACGCTATTTAGATAGCTTTTCAACTTTGAAAATTGCGCTTCGTTTTGAAGAGGTCCGATCTGCGTTCCCTCACTCAATCCATCTCCAACAACGGCAGCGTCCGCGAGTTGTGCCAGTTCTCGACACAGCTCGTCATAAAGACTTTCGTGAGCATAAACCCTCTTAATGGCCATACACACCTGTCCGCAGTTGGCGAAAGCCGTAGCGAAAATTCCCGCAGCAGTTGCTTGAATGTCAGCTCCCGGTAACACAATTGCTGGATCGTTACCGCCAAGTTCAAGCGTGACCCGTTTGATCGTTGCGGCGGCGCTTGCCATGACCTTTCTGCCTGTCTCAGTCGAACCTGTGAAGGCAACTTTTCGAACGTCTGGATGGCTGGTTAGGAAATCTCCCAAATCGTTTTGGTCCGTGATCACGTTGAAAACGCCAGCGGGCAGGAGGTTTGAGGAGATTTCGCCCAGCAATAGGGATGTTAGTGGTGTGGTGGGGGCGGGCTTTAAAACAACTGTGTTGCCGGCAAGAAGTGCTGGAGCGATCTTTGAGGCGGCTAGTAGGAGCGGGAAGTTCCAAGGGACAATAGCGACGACAGGCCCAAGGGGCTGGCGCCTCAATATAACCCTCCTGCTATCTGACTCTTCTATGACGCGATCTTCAAGGGTGAATTCCGCAAACGCCCGGAAAAACAATTCTGTATAAAGTACCTCTGCCGCTGCCTCCGCTAATGGTTTTCCCTGCTCGGAAACCAATAGTTGAGCCATTTCGTCAGCGTTTGACTTAATTCCATCAGCAATCGAGATCAGAGCGCTTCGACGAACCTCGATTGGCTCGTTGCTCCAGGACGCGAACGCGACTTTTGCAGCGTCAATCGCAGCCGCAGCTTGTTCCACTGATGCGCGAGGACATTCAGCCAGAGCTGCCCCTGACGCGGGATTAATAACTGGAGATCGGTTGGCTCCTGCTTCGATCCTGCCATTTATGAGTAGTCCGAAATCGCGCAATGTTAATCTCCCGTTTTTCAATTTATGCCGCCGATGTTTCAGTGCCAGCCTTCCCAGCGTGGACGAATTGTCCGGATCGAAGTGAGATCCCACGCCAATTCAAAAAGCTGGAATACCCGTCTGAGCGCGCCCCAATATCAAGGCGTGGATGTCGTGAGTTCCTTCGTAGGTATTTACAGCTTCTAAGTTCATGACGTGGCGAATGATTTGAAATTCATCGCTAATGCCATTCCCACCATGCATGTCCCGAGCTTCACGAGCGATCGCCAGGGCTTTACCGCAGTTATTTCTCTTAAGTAGGCTGATTGATTCCGGGGCTAGCTTATGCTGATCCATCAATCGACCAGCCTGCGCGCAAGCCGCTAAACTCAACGCTATCTCAGTTTGCATATCGGCCAACTTGCGCTGAAATAATTGTGTCCCGGCAAGCGGACGACCGAACTGTGAACGGTCCAAGCCATACTGGCGCGCAGACATCCAACAATATTCCGCTGCGCCTATCACGCCCCAAGCGATACCGAACCTCGCGTTATTCAAGCAGCCAAAGGGACCTTTAAGACCTTCCACATTTGGGAGTACACGATCCGCTGGAATCTCGACGTCAGACATAACGATTTCACCGGTACTCCAAGCACGGAGGGAGAATTTCCCTTCAATTGTTGGAGTAGAAAGGCCCGGGTCGCCCCGTTCCAGAATAAACCCCCGGATACGGCCGTCGTCACATTTTGCCCAAACCACAAAAACGTCGGCCAGGGGGGCCGATGTAATCCACATCTTTGACCCGCTGATTACGTATCCAGCTGCTGTTTCCCGGGCCCGAGTCTGCATGCTGTTTGGGTCGGAGCCAGCATTTGGTTCGGTTAAGCCAAACGCGCCAATCCATTCACCACTGGCGAGCTTGGGCAGGTAAGCTTCGCGCTGTTTCTCAGACCCGTAGGCGTAAATTGGGTACATGACGAGTGAGGATTGCACAGAGAAAGCAGAGCGGTAGGCGGAGTCGACGCGCTCAACTTCCCGAGCAATTAAACCGTAGGCTGTGTAGGAAGTACCTGCGCAGCCATACCCTTTAATTGTTGGACCCAATAAACCTGCAGATCCGAAAGACCGCATCAAATTGCGATCATATTTCTCATTACGGTTAGCGTCCCGAACGATCGGCGCGAGAGTTTCGCTCGCGAACGATCGAGCCGTGTCTCGGATCATTCTCTCTTCTTCGTCAAAGAGGGTTTCACACGAGAGTGGATCTTCCCAGTCGAAGCTTGGCCAAGATGGCGTCAGAGTGTTTGTTTCGTCCATAAAAATGAGATAGCGTTCCATAATGCGAAACGCAACATGATTCTCGTTCCACAATTAGACCTAGAGACGTGAGAAACTACCCGAATCTCGTTCAAGTGAAGCTGCTTCAGTGCCCGGAAAGACTACGAAAGGTGAAAATATGAAGATTGTCGGCATCATTGGTGCAGGTCAGATGGGTTCCGGGATTGCCCAAGCCAGTGCTCAAAAAGGGATCAAGGTCCTCCTCTCCGATGTCGATATCGCACTGGCGGAAAAGGCCAAGGCCGGGATCGACAAGGCGCTGACCCGCCTGGTCGGGCGCGACAAGATCACCCCTGCTGATGCCGAAGCCGCCCTCACCCGGATTACCCCGATCGGCGACTATGCCGCCATGGCTGAGGCCGACCTGATCATCGAAGCGGCGACCGAAAAGGAAGAGATCAAGCGCAAGATCTTTGAAGCGGCGGGCAAGGTCCTGCGCGGCGATGCGATCATGGCTTCGAACACCAGCTCGATCCCAATCACCCGCATGGCGACCAGCTCGCCCGATCCGGCGCGCTTCATCGGCCTGCACTTCTTCAACCCGGTTCCGGTCATGGGCCTGATCGAAGTGATTCCCGGCCTTGCCACCAGCGCCGAAACCGTCGCTCGCACCCGCGCCTTCGCCGAAAGCCTTGGCAAGCAGGTGGTGCAGGCGGAGGATGAACCCGGGTTCGTCGTCAACCGCATCCTGCTGCCGATGATCAACGAGGCGGTCTTCGTGCTGGGTCAGGGCACGGCCAGCATTGTCGACATCGACAAGGGCTGCCGCCTGGGCCTCAACCACCCGATGGGGCCACTGGAACTGGCCGATTTCGTCGGGCTCGACACCTGCCTCGACATCGTCCGCGTGCTTTACAACACCACGGGGGATTCGAAGTACCGTCCGGCGCCTTTGCTGGTAAAGTACGTCGAAGCTGGGTGGGTTGGACGAAAATCCGGTCGAGGTTTCTATGATTATTCGGGAGATTTGCCGGTTCCGACGCGCTGATATTTTGATTTAATTTTTCTATTTACTGCCTGGTATAGTCGTCGCTCCTCATCGACTGTAGTCCAGAACCGGCGGTCAATCTCCGCCATGTCCTCAGGTGGCAGCTTGAGTTCGCTCATAAGCCTTCACCACTTCGATTTGCCCAGTCTCGATGTTGAACGTGACCCCGTAGAGCCAGACGCTGTCGGCCGTTTCATCGGCATATGGCCAAGGATGTCCGACCGCTTGACAGTAGGCCTTCATGACCTCCCGGTCACTTAGCACATAACAGTCGACCTCCGGGGCAACCGAGCCGTCAGATCGATGGATCCGGGCATAAAATTTGGCCCGCGAGGTAGCGGCGGAAGTGGCTGGTCAATGAAGCAGTCGGCGCCCAGCACGACCTTCAGCATGATGTCCTGGCTTACGAGATCGAACTTGAGCCCGTAACAGTTCATGTAGGTGCGATAGCCGGAAGCTCCATAATAACCGAGTAAGGCTGCCGGCGGCGCCTTCATCTCATACTAGGAGATGGACGGGTTTTCATAAGGCGGTCGGTAAAGGGATCCCCCGACACACGCTGCGCGCAATTGGCGCAAAATCACACAGCGCAGATCGCACAAGTATCTGATATTAGGTCATTATATAAATCTGACCCCCGGTCGTTAATTCGCGGTTGCGTGAATTTTGGATCGAGAGCGGTTTCCCACTCGAACCCTTTATAGTTTTACCCTCCCCCCCCCGGGGGGGGATTAATTCCCGCGCCGGTCAGGCGGCCAGATCCGCGCCCGTGACAACTTCGCAGTCGGCCAATGGCCCCAGTCGCTCAGTGAGCCACGCGGCAGGGTCTGGGATCAGCTCCAGGTTAAACATGGCCGACCTGACCTTCTGACCTGATCCTTCGGGCCGGTATGTCACCGCAGCCGAGGAGGGGGACATTTCGCTATTATAGAATATCCTATAATAGCCATTTGTCCCCCTCCTCTTGGCGTCCTTCTTGGCAATCTCGCGGGTCGGCCACAGATCCGGAAAGCACTTCGCCCGGTCGGCAGCGTTGTCGAGCACGACACCGCGCGAGGCCATCATGTCGATACGGCTGGGAACGAGCGCCGCCCAATCGATTAACTTGTCGGCGGTGATAGGTAGCACGATATCCGTGAGCAGATCGATCTGGAGCGGGCTCTCGGCCGTGCGGTTGACACCGCGCCCGCGTCCCATTGCCTGGATCAGTTCGCCTTCGCAGATATTCCAACGAATGGCTTCCGCGATTGGATCGGGATGATGTTCGCCCATGACCATGCGGGATCGACCATTGGGTCGACGGATCACCCGCTCGGTCAGCGGATACCACCAGCTCTCATTGTCATTGTCCTCTTGAGGCGGACGCCCTGTCAGCGCGATCTGCAGCTTTGCGATTACAGAAGGCGCCGGCAGCGTGCGCCCCATGATGACCATGCCGGCAACTTGCCCCCAGCGATCCAGACCACTCAACGCATTGAAGTGGGCGGTTTCCAGATTTGCCGGCAGATCGCCTTCGGTGAGAGCCGAGATCGCCCGCATCTGCCCGATGGCGAGCACCGGCGCTGTTCTGGCCCCCATCTGCAGCGTCCGGGCGGAGAGGTAGGTCCGCAGGGCACGCTGGTTATTGGCTGCAGTCGTGTGATCCCGGTCCTTCGCGTGCGGCCCGGGCACCAGCGCCTTGCTGCTTACCGGCGCCCCGAGGACCTGCCGGATCCGCACATGTGGTGTCCTGGCGCTAACGGCCGGGGCCACAGAAATACCGGGCAGAAAGGGCGTGACCAGTTCCTGTCGCATTGTCGCGTCAATATGCAGGACCGGTATATTCTCGATCCACCCAGTCCGGATCGATGACCGCCACAGGAGGTCCAGCGACCTGACCGTGCCGTTGGGCGTATGCATTCGGCCAACCTGCACGCCCCAGGCATCGTGCCCTGCGTCTAGCGCCTCGGCGAGGATCGACCACATGGCCGCAGCACGACCCGGCGGAGCCCAGGCGTTCCTGCGCCGCGGCATCACTGCACCCAGCCGTTTCGCGCGTTCGGCAGCCGACATGCCCGGCAAAATACCCGGATCCCGCAGCCTGCCACGCTCGAGTTTTGCTGCGTCCCGGCAGATGGTCGGTGTCAGTCTAGCGGTCCGCAGGTCAGCGAGGCGAAGGGGGCCTTCCCGGTGCCGCTCAAGCACCTTCCAGAGCTTCAACCGATGCTCGATCAGGAACTGGGTCTCGGGGTAGTCATAGCCATTCTTGTGGTCGTAGCAGCGCAGGTCCGCGTCATAGGGATCGAGGCTATCGACGGTGATCTGGGCCGGACTATCCGTGCCGCGCAGACCCGACTGCCAGAACCCCTCGTCGATCACCAAAAGTGCCGGCCGGCCGATGACCTGGGGCATCGCATGGAACAGGCTGTCATGCGCACAGATGATGACCTGCGCAGACTTGGCGATGAGCTTCTGTCGCTGGTATCCGCAGACCTCGTAATGCGGGCAGTAGAAGGTCTTGCTGTCACGTTTGACCTTGCATATGGCCTGTTCAACCGAGAGTTCGGCTGCCAGCGCATCGGCCTGCGCGTCGGGATCAAGGCACATGCGCTGATCTGGGTTGTCCGGCACAGGATCCGGCGCGGTCCGGCCTTTCCAGAGAACTGCTGCTACACCGGCCCTGGAAAAAGCATCTACCTGTTCTTCACCGAGGTCGTGGCGCGGCACTGCGAATACCACCTTACCCCCGCCAAGCCGTTTAGCTGCCAATGCCGCGATGATCTGGTCGCGGACCTGACTGGTTTTGCCGAGCCCAACGTCGACGGGTAAACCGAGCAGTGGCGGCTTAGGGGCATTGGCTGTGTCGCCCTCGCCGAGGTTCTGCGCTGCCGTTTCGTAGAAGGCAGCAACCTCGTCCATGAAAGTAGCAATGCGGCTGGCAAGTTCGGCACGCGCACCGGCAACATCGTGCTCTGGCGCCGGATAGGTCGGATCCTTCCCACCCACCCAACGGGCTGCTGCAATGACTGCACGCAAGGCCTCAAGCCCTTCGGCTCGTACCAGATCATTCGCATCGCCTGCGAAGTCGGAAAGGGCGAGCCGCGCATCATTGTCGCGCGCCGCTTCGGTTGCCGCCGCAACGCCGGGATTATCGTTCCGTTCGGGCTTGGCGTCATTGTCTGCGACAATGGTCAGTTCAAGGTTAGGATAGCGCCGGCGCAGCACCCGGGTGACGCGGATCAGGTTTCCGGCATCGAAGGCTACCACAACCGGCTCGCCTGTCGCTTCGTGGATGCTGGCTCCGGTCGCCCAGCCTTCGCAGACCAGCAGATGGGATGTGCCCTCGGTCCATTCGCCAATGACCGTAAAATGATCGGCCTTGGCACCGCCGGTCAGGAACCGCTTATTGCCATGCCCATCGATGCGCTGGACCGTGTGGATGATCCCGCCGATGTCGCGAAGGCCAATGACCAGTCGCCCGGCAGCATCGATCAGGATGCCATGGGGCTGGATCCCTTTGTCGATGAGGTAGGGATGATTGGCGGGCGCTGGCTTGGCATTTGCAAGGATCCGCTGCGCCTCGTATCGGGCTTTTGCCGCCAACTCTTCGCGAGACGGTTCCGGTGTTTTGGGCTGCGCCCGGACAACCGCCTTGGTCGTCCCTGTGCCGTTTGGCCTAATGCCCGTGCGATCGGCTACCCAGTCGCGGGCATTGTCTGTATCGCAGCCAAGTTCATGCGCTACGAGGGCGACAAAGCCGCCGCCGCACCCTGCTTCGTGGTCGAACCACTGGCCGGCCTTGGCGCTGTTCACACGGACCGACAGGCTGCCTTTGCGCCTGTAGCGCCAATCTGTGCTTGTCTTGGCGGATGGCTTGCCCAGCAGCTCGAAGAGGAGCTGCGGCAGACGGTCGACCATTGCGGCATGGAAATGGGACGCACCGGTCACGCGAGCACCCGCTTCCCGCGCTGCTGTGCCGTGAAAATTGGATCAGGAGATTGTGCGCAAACCACGCGTGCCGAGCCCTCGAAATTTCAGAGGGCACGACAAAAGTCATCATTTTTGACTGCTCGAAACGTTCCAAGCGGTCGCCGGTCAGAACCGGTTTCGGAGTCTCACTGGGTTGAAGGGTTCAACCCTACCAGCTGCGCTTGCTACCTCCGCGCTGGGATGACGGCAGACGAATGATCGTCGCCATCGCCTTGGCAAGGTTCCCAGACAGCGGTTCGCCTTCGATCTCCTGATCCATGAACCAGTCGACTAGGACTTCCTTCTTCGACTGCTCGATCTCATCAATCCGGTTCTCGGCAATAGCGCGCTGGATAAGCTCGAGGTAGGGCGTGGAGTAATCGGTGGGCTCAATTGGCTTGGGCGGTGGCATTGTCCAAATTGCCTCGACCATGAACCGGGGGATCTGGATATCGATATATTCGCCGTCCTGCAGTTCCAGCCGTTCGGGCAGGCTGCCATCGTCCACATGCAGCACCCCGCTGATCCAGTGCTCAGGCGGGATCCAGACCAGCTGGCTGGAGTGAAAGATCCATTCCCGAGCATCGCGGTCCGGGAAGACCGGATTGCGGCTGTTGGAGTGGCGCCCCTGCGCATGCACGCTGCCCTGGCGCAAGGCCTGCCAAAGCTGGCGTGAGGCATCGAGGCTGATGTTCTGCCAGCGTGATGGGCCGGTCGCAGTCGGTGACAATATCTTGCCAACATCGAGCACGACCTTTTCACCGGTCACCGCCTCATGCCGCGCTCGGCAAATCCGGCAGATATACCGGTAGGTTTGATCAAGGGACCAGAGGGTGCGGTCGAGTGTGTCGATGGGCATTTGTGTTCCGAATCACGAGCGGGAGAGACTGGAACATAAAATGAACATAAGTGCCCGACAAGACCACCACCACGCAATGGGTTGAAGGGTTCAACCCTTCTGGGGGTAAAGCTGTGAACTACAGGAGAACCCCCTCGAACGTAGCGGGGAATGGCCTGATTCGGCGATCCTGCGGGCATGATCAAAGCCGACTTATCTCCCATCGTCAGCGCCAACGAAGACATGCCCAGATATGGGGCCATGAAGCGTCCCAATGCGCTCCATCCCAGCCTGATGACGCCTGCCGAGCGCCGCTCTGAACTCTGCGCAATTCTGGGTCTGGGTATTGTCCGCCTGCACCTGCGCAATCAAGGACAACTGTCCCCTGAAAGTGGAGACTTTCCGCTACACTTCACGCCCGAACAGAGCGGTAGTGCGGCTCCAACTCGAAGGAGAGCTGCATGACCACCACCAATCCCATCCCTGCACGCCTCGCTGCGCTGAAGACCATGTCTGGCGCTGAACTGAAGAAACAATGGCGCGCCCTGTTCGACACCGAGCCGCCGTTGTTCAACCGGCGCTACATCGAGACCAGACTGGGCTACCGCATTCAGGAATTGACCCACGGCGGACTGAAGCCGGAGACAGTACGGCGCTTGCAGGACCTGGGCGAGCAGCTCGACGGTGGGAACATTGCCACCCGCCGCATCCGCACAGATCTGAAACCCATCATCGGCACGCGCCTGATCCGCGAGTGGCAGGGCACCGAGCATTGCGTCACCGTCACCCGTGACGGGTTCGAATGGCAGGGCCGACCCTACAAATCTCTATCGGCCATTGCCCGGACCATCACCGGCACGCGCTGGAACGGCTGGGTCTTCTTCGGTCTCAAGCATCACAGGAGGGCGGCATGAACACGCCGATCACACGCAAGCTGCGCTGCGCGGTCTATACGCGCAAATCATCGGAGGAAGGGCTCGAGCAGGAGTTCAACAGCCTGCACGCCCAGCGGGAAGCCTGCGAGGCTTTTATCGCCAGCCAGCGCAACGAAGGCTGGGTGCTGGTCCGCGATCAGTATGACGATGGCGGGGTGTCTGGCGGCACATTGGAGCGGCCAGGGCTGCAGCGACTGCTGTCCGATATCGAGGACGGGCTGGTCGATGTGGTGGTGGTCTACAAGATCGACCGCTTGTCGCGCTCGCTGATGGACTTCGCCAAGCTGGTCGAGGTGTTCGACCGCAATGAGGTGACGTTCGTGTCGGTGACCCAATCGTTCAACACGACGACCAGCATGGGCCGGCTGACCCTCAACGTTCTGCTGTCATTTGCGCAGTTCGAGCGCGAGGTAACCGGCGAGCGCATCCGCGACAAGATTGCGGCCTCCCGGGCCAAGGGCATGTGGATGGGCGGCTGCCCGCCGCTGGGATATGACGTTGTCGCCCGCAAGCTGGTCATCAACGCCGTCGAGGCCGGCCATGTCCGCTACATCTTCGACCAGTTTGCCCAGTGCGGATCGGCAACGGTCATGTTGCGCGATCTCAGGGACCGCCGGATCACCACCAAGCAGGGTGGGATCATTACCAAGGGGTTCCTGCACCGGCTCATGAACAACCGGGTTTATCTGGGCGAAGCCGTTCACAAGGGCACCAGCTATCCTGGTGAGCACAAGGCGATCATCACGCAGGATGCTTGGAACAAGGTCCACGCGATCCTCACCGAGAGCCCTCGTAAGCGGGCGGCGCATACACGCTGCAATACCCCTGCATTGCTCAAAGGCCTGCTGTGGGGGCCTGATGGCGCGGCGTTCTCGCCTACCCACACCCGGAAGGGCGGGAAGCTCTACCGCTACTATGTCAGCCAGTCCGTGCTGCGCCATGGTGCCGGTGTCTGCCCCGTTGGCCGTGTTCCTGCCGCCGAGATCGAGAGCGCCGTCATCGAGCAGCTGCGGGCCATATTCCGCCAGCCAGAAATCTTGGCCGGATCAACAAAGTCAGCCCAAGGCCATCTGCCAGTCATTACCGAGGAGGAAGCGCGGATGGCGCTGACCACGCTCGATCCGATGTGGGAGGAACTGTTTCCAGCCGAGCAGACCCGTATCGTACAAATGCTGGTCGAGCGGGTTGATCTCGGCACCGATGGTTTTGACGTGCAGCTGCGGCTCGACGGCATGGCCACATTTGCACAAGAGATGAGGCAGGCAGCATGACCAACACCGAAATCGTAACCGTCCATGTGCCATTCCGCATTCGCAAGCGTGGTGGGCGTAAGGAGATGATACTGCCCGATGCGGCGCTCGCAAAGCATCGGCATGTCGACAATACCCTGATCAAGGGGCTTGCGCGGGCTTTCCGGTGGAAGCGGATGCTGGATACCGGCGCATGTCCGACCCTTGGCGACCTAGCTGCTCAAGAGAAGATCTCGCCGTCCTATCTCACGCGCGTCCTGCGGCTCACCTTGCTGGCGCCCGACATTATCGATGCGATCCTAGATGGGCAGCTAGGTCCGGATACCACGCTGGCCACGTTGATGGACCCGTTTCCGATCGACTGGGACGAGCAAAGATTGGATGACAGATTCTCCAGATCAAAATCGGACCGTGTTCCAACCCGAAGCCGCCTGCTCCAAAAAATGGCTAGAATGCAGGCAATTATCTGCTCTTCACCGAACCCGGTTCAGGTAACAGCTTTGGAGAAAATGCGACTTAGGAGAACACTTTTGAGCCATCGCCAAAGAGGCGAGGTGAATAGCCCACCGCCATAACCCTTGAATACAACAGGATTTTTGAGGGCTTCCCCAGAAAGAGAATACTTTCATAGGGTTATGTGGCGGAGAGGGAGGGATTCGAACCCTCGGTACAGTTGCCCGTACGTCGCATTTCGAGTGCGGTGCTTTCGACCACTCAGCCACCTCTCCGCAGAGGCGAAACCGAAACCCAAAGGACCCGGAGCCAGTCGAGGGCGGCGTTTAGCGAAGCAAGGTGCGCTGTGCAAGCGGGTGCTTGCGATTCTTCCGGCACGCACTAGATTCAGGTTTATGAGCACTTCACATCACAACAGCTTCGGTACGGATGCCCCTCCGGTGTCCCACGCACGCTTCGGCATTGGGGACATCGTCCGCCACCGCGTCTTTCCGTTTCGCGGGGTCATCTTCGATGTCGACCCCGTTTTTGCGAACAGCGAGGAATGGTACGATTCCATCCCGGAAGACATCCGCCCCTCAAAGGACCAGCCCTTCTACCATCTGCTCGCTGAGAACGGAGAGTCGAGCTATGTCGCCTATGTCAGCCAGCAGAATCTGGTGGCGGACGAGGAAGAAGGCCCGGTGGATCACCCCGAATTGCGGCAGCTTTTTGGGGAGTTCAAAGATGGTCGCTATCCACTGAAGCGGGAATTGCGGCACTAATCCTTATTGGATGAGGGCGTTGAACAACAGCGCCATGGCCGCCCCGCTTGTGAGTGAGGAGGTCAGCATGATGATGGTGCCAGCCGAGAAGCTCGCGCCGACAGCATCGCTGTCATCGGCGCCTGTATTGTTGTCGTCCTCAACAGTGGCGGCAGCCGCGCAGCTTGTGCCGGACCGCATCGAGCCGGCCACATAGCCCAATTGCGCGGGCAGACTGTCCGTTGCGATCACAGTTGTTGCGGTGGCTGGCCCCCCATTGCTGACGAGGATGCAATAGCTGATCGTGGCGCCGGGGATCATCTTGGGGTTGGTGGTGCCATTCACCGGATCGCTAAGTATCGAACTGGTTTTGGCCACCGCGATGGCGGCCCGCTCCACGCTGAAGGCAATTTCATCAACATTGTAGAAGTTGGCCTGCGTTTCCGCCGCCGCGCCGGAACCGGGACCGCGGATAAGGCCTGCAAGCGCGCCGATCGTGCTTGTGGACCCATCGCGGCCATAGACGCGCAGGGTCCATCCACCGCTGGTCGGCGCACTTAAGGGGATGGTCGGGGCAGGCTCTGCAGGGACAAGTCCATTGTTGGTCCAAAACGCATCCCCAGCCACAGCGTCGCCATGCGTGCCGTCATTATAGAGCAGGAAGTCCGTGCCGACGGACGTGTTGGCATTGTCAAAAATACGCGCGATCATCGGCGCGGTTGGGTGCGTCGGCGTCGCATCCACCTGCACTGTGGTCGCCAATATCTGCCCGGGTGCATAAACGCCGCCTGTGGCCGGGCCAGTTATGTTCACGCCAAATGCCTGAGGGGTGCCCAAGGTAGCAGTGACGACGGACCATTCCACATCGTCGATGTGGAACCAGCTTTTGTAAAGGACGGTATGACTTGTCGTGATCCGCAACGTTACCGTCTGTCCGGCAAAGGCCGCAAGCGAGACGGTGCGGGTCCACCAGGGTTCGGCCGCATAGGGCACCGTCATGCCCAGTTGGTGGACCTGATTGGTCGTCATGTCGAAGCCGTTATAATGGCGGTAGCCAAACTCCGTCGCCGACGCTTGGTTTGTGCCGTAGTTCGGGCTGAAAGGGACCGTTGCATAGCTGCCCAGCGTCGGGCCGACGATCTCGGTCGTGGTCGTGCCCACAATCTGGATGCGGATGTAATCCCAGCTATTGCTGCCATTGACGTTGCTGTCCCACCCTTCAGGGCGCCAGCGCAGGGAGAAATTGCCGGGCGTCGTCGCCGGCACGGTGATGGTCTTTTCCAAAGTGACCCGGTTTTGGCCAGTGCCCACTTCATTGTTGGTGCGCGCGCCGAGGAGATAGGAGAATTGGCCCGTGCGCGGTGTCCCGTCGGTTGTGCGGGGGCTGCTGATCAGGTTCGTGCCGTCAGACGTGATGGACGGATTCTCGCTGGGGCGGATTTCAGAATCGAGCGTCGCTTCAACCTTGTTGGCGAGCGACCAGCCCGGTGGAAGCGCGGTCCCCGCCCCGCCTCTTTCGAAGTTGCCGTTGATCGGCGTTTGCGGGTTGGCAGGTTTGGCGCCGTTCTGCGTGATGTCGAAATAGAGGAAATATGTCGTGGCTCCCGCATCTTGCAGGATGAAGCGCACTTCGCCGCGCGCATTGCCCGTCGCGTCTGTGGCGTCCGCAAAAACCGAATCGGTAAACTCCTGCGTCGTCGCAATGGCGCCGGTGGATCGAACGACGCGGGGGCTGTTCACATCAAACGTACCCGTCACCCCCATTGTGGTGAGCAGGGCCTGAAAATCGACATCAACCTTGACGGTCGAATTGATGGTCGCCCCGGCTGGGACGTTGATCGCAACACGGTAATGCCAGTCGGGCGTGGCCCCGACACTGTTTTGGTCCCACCAAGCCGGCGTGGCGCGCAGATCGGCACGGGCAGGCGACACCGGCGCTATAATCAACGCCAGTACCAGCCATATTCGAAGAAGCTGCCCCAGATGACGAACCACAACCAAACTCCAAAACCACACTTCCACCTGCGACGCGCGACGCCGCATCAAAGATGGTGACATTAAACTCCATTATGGCGTATTTACAGTAAACGAAACGTTACGTCGGCTGGGCCGCTCCATTGAAAGATGGTGCTTTGCGGTTGACAGAATCGTGAGGCCTCTCTAGCGAACCCGCTTCCGCGCCGAGGCACTGCCTACCGGTGATGACCTTTGCGCGGCATCGAAGCTTATAGAAGAAGTGATTGATAGCCATGTTCGCAATCGTGCGCACTGGCGGCAAGCAGTACCGCGTCGCCGCCGGAGACAAGATCGTCGTTGAGAAGCTCGCTGGTGAAGCGGGTGACACGGTGACGCTGGATGACGTCCTTTTCGCAAGCGATGCTGGCGAAGTGAAGCCGACCACAGGCCTTTCGGTCTCTGCCGAAATCCTGACACAGGGTCGCGGTGACAAGGTCATCGTCTTCAAGAAGCGTCGTCGTCACAATTATCGTCGTCGCAATGGCCACCGCCAGAGCCTGACGGTTTTGAAGATTCTCGCTGTCGGCGCGCCTGCAAAGGCCGCTCCGAAAAAGGCAGCAGCTGCGCCCGTTGAGGCTGCCGCTGAAGCCAAGCCCGCCAAGAAGCCTGCGGCCAAAAAAGCCGCTGCGGCAGAATAAGGAGTAACGGACCATGGCACATAAAAAGGCAGGTGGTTCCTCACGCAACGGCCGCGACTCAGCGGGCCGTCGTTTGGGCGTCAAAAAGTTCGGTGGCGAAACTGTCCTCGCCGGCAACATCATCGTGCGTCAGCGCGGCACACGCGTCTATCCGGGCGTGAACGTCGGCTGTGGCCGTGATCACACGCTGTTTGCCACCTCGGGTGGTCGCGTGCGTTTTCACGAAGGCCGCCAAGGTCGCAAATACGTGTCGGTTGACGCGGTTGCGATGGCAGCCGAGTAAACGGCGATCCATATCCGGGTCGCCCTTGGGTGGCCCGATAGCCTGACTTGATCAGGCGCGAAGGGAGACGGGACCACCCCCATAGGGCGGTCCGGCTCCCTTTTTCTTTTCTCTCTTCAACCGTCTGTCCCGATCACGGCACATGTGCTCGTTCGGGGCGTTTAACTGTCCCGCAGTCGTCACATCTTGGCGGTAGCGGGGCCCGGAACGAAGGAGACTTTCGACATGTTCGCAAGAACAGAGCGCTTATTGCTCAGGCCCGGTTGGGAAGACGATGCGGCGGCCCTGCATGACGCCATTGCCCATGAGGCCGTGGCCATGAAGCTGTCGCGCCTTCCCTGGCCTTATACTCTTGAAGACGCCCAAGACTTTCTTGCAGCCCAAAGGCAGCGGGAAGCGCCACATATGCTGATTTTCGCGCGCACCGCCGGAAAGCCAAAGCTTATCGGCGGGATCGGTCTCGATACATCCGGCTGCACTGCCGAACTCGGTTACTGGATCTCACCGCGCTATTGGGGCCTGGGCTTTGCGACCGAGGCAGCCCGTGCCGTCGTGGACATGGCACGGGCTTCGCTCCCTTGCCGCAAGATTGTGGCCCGGCATTTCGTTGACAACCCGGCGTCGGGCAATGTGCTTCGCAAACTCGGCTTTCAGCGCAGCAACCGGATGATTGCCATACCATGCCTCGCGCGAGGCACCGACGTGCCGTGCTTGGATTATGAGCTGGCCTTTGCCGAACAAGGCAATTGCCCGGATGATAATATGGACGGGCGCGCCCTTCTCGCAGCCTAGATTGTCTGCCGACACCCTTGACGCACGACAGATTTCCTCCGACTTGGGGGCATTGGTCGCAGGGTGAGGTAAAGGCGTGAACGACGCAGCGCAGGAAAAGCGTCTGTCGGCCATTTGTGCGGCGTTCGGCTGCACGCGGGACATTGCGCGCGTCGTTGATGGGCTAACCCAGCTTGTCCAAACCGAGCCTGAAGGTACGATCATCTGGGCGGGGGAAGCTGCCCCGTTCGTCTTCCTCCTTGTCGAAGGCCGTGCGCAGGCCGTGGTCTACTCAGCACAGGGACAGCTCGTCCTGCTCGACACCTATGCCGCTGGCGACATCTTTGGCGAAGTCGACGTTGTCGGCACCCGCGCCTCATGGGACCAGGTGATCGCCGTCACCCCAGTCGAATCCGCACGGTTGCGCCAGCAGGATTTCGTCATGCTGCTGGAAACGCACCCCTCGCTTGCCATGGCTGTGCTGCGGCAGGTCACAGCGCGCCTCAGCCGCACCTCACGCCGGATGATCGAGCGGACGACCCTGTCTGCCACCGGCCGCATCTATGCCGAGCTGCTGCGTCAGGCCGGTGAAGGCGACGGCCGCACCATCCGCCCCGTCCCGACGATGACCGAACTCGCGCTGATCGTGCAGTCCACACGTGAAACGGTATCGCGCACCATCAATGATCTGGAACGCCGCGGCTTCATCACCCGCGACAAGGACGCGTTGATGATCGTCGCCCCGCACCGGGTACAGGAATTGATTATTTAGACCTTAGTCCCGTGCCTCCCCCAAATCGTCATGCTGAACTCGTTTCAGCATAACCGGCTGGGATCGCACTTTTGGTCCGATAAGAGGGGCCGACGCTGTTATCCTGAAACAAGTTCAGGATGACGAGATTTCTAAGTGGAAATCTAAGCCGAAAAATCCCCGGCGACAGCAGCGGCCAAGCTCGTGCCGTCCAATATCCGCGCCGTGTCATCGCGCACGATGGTCATGGCGCGGCGGATTTCGCAGGTGGCTTCGTCCTTGCAGTCCTTGCAGCGTTTGTACGCGGTGCGGCTCACGCAGGGCACAAGCGCGAGCGGGCCTTCGATCACGCGGATCACGTCACCAAAGGAAATCAGTTCCGCCGGCCGGGCAAGATGGAAACCGCCCTGCTTGCCGCGCGTGCTGACGACAAGGTTGGCGTTCTTCAATTCGGTCAGGATGATTTCGAGAAATTTGCGCGGGACGACCGCCTCTGCGGCAATGTGGCTCATCGGCACAGGCGGGCCGCCCGCAGTTTCGCGCGCTAGAAGGATCATGGCGCGCAGTCCGTAGCGGGAACGTTGGGTGAGCATGTGAAATAACCTAATGTCTAGTAGACATTAGAGCAACCCCGATGGGGACTTAACTTTTAAGATGTGCGCCCCTATATCCGTTTTGCTGGGTTCGCCCGGCTATGGTGATAAATTGTGCCGTGTAATAGATGCAGCGGACCCGGGGGCGGTACCCGGCGGCTCCACCATTTGCCCCGCTTTTCGCAGGGTACATGATGGGGCCGAAACAGCATCGACGTGTGTTGAAAGACGGTGTTTTTACCCGGCCTGAATGAGCCGTAAAACCGTTCAAAACCTATAAGTGCCAACGATAACGAAGCACTTGCTCTGGCTGCATAACTAAGGGCCTTCGTGGCCTGAAGTTATCCAAATAGAACACGGTGGGGACTGCGCCGGGTAACAGAAGCAGAAACCGGCGGCCTGGGGGTGCCGAGCAACAGAAACCCCCACCTTCCCTTCATTTATCTGAACCAGGCTCAGTCTTTGGCAACGCGCCACATGCGGTAGGGCGAGTCGGCTGGCAGCGGGACGGGCGTCAGCCAATCCGGCGCGAGACCCTTTTCCAGCCGAGCGTAGAGGCCATTGCGCGCCGCCTTACGGTGGTTGGTCGCCTCCGGACTGTTCAAGCAAATCAGCACATAATCGGAATGATGCGCCCGGATGATAGGGCGTGCGACCTCAGGTGACCCCCGAAACACACGATAGACATCGAGAATGGCATCGCCATTGCGGTGGTAAGGCCCGGTAATCGCCTTGTGCGGCGTCACGGCGATGAGGCGCGGCCCGAGATCCACAAAGGTAAAGACGACGCCCGGCGGCAGCTTCGCAATCGGGCGCAGCGCCGAGAGCGTCGGGCAGCGGGCATCGGCGCTGGTCACAGCCGCCAGCTTGGCTGAGGTCTGCTGGAGAGGGGCGAAAGTGAAAACAAAGTTCACGATCAGGCCTGAAATCACAAGGAACGAGAGGATGACACCGAACACGCGAACGACAAAGCGCGAGGAACGGGCAAAGCGCGGCACAAAATGCCAGGCCAGTGCGGTTGCGCCCGGCACAGCGAGCAGCTGCGCCCCGGCGCCCGCGCGCGTCTGCCACATGAGCAGGCAGACAGACGCCAAATTGAGCAGCGCAAACGGCCCCCAGAGCAGAACATGGTCGCGGTCCCGCCGAAGCATCCAGACACTTCCGATCAAGCCCATAACCGGCAGCGCCGCCGTCGACATCGCGGTTTTCAATGTCTGTTCGTAGAGCGGCTTCACTTCGCGGATGTTGACGAACCACATCTGGTAAAGTTCATCCGAGATGCCTTCCGGTCGTCCAAGGCATTGCGGCCAAGCGAGCACAAAGGCCGCAACGATGACCGCCCCGCCCAAAGACGCCGCCGCCAATCGCACCCATGGCTGCGCCGCGCGGAGATAGGACAGCAAGACGATGACGCCCCCTGCGAGCACCATGACCGAGAGCCAGACCGGCGACAGCGCATCGCAGCGCGGCGCGCGGTTCGCTTCTGACGCGAAAATGAGGAAACCCAGCGCCGTGCCCGCAGCAAGTGCGATGCCATAAGAGCGGATGAGCGGCGCTTCACGCTGATCGAGTATCCAGCGCAGCGCGCAGAACCCGCCGGTCAGCGCCAAATAGGGGAGCATCTCTAGCCCGATGGAGAGCGAGGCCGCAGAGGCCAGCCCCACCGTGAGCCCGCCGCGCACGCGCCGGTCATCCACCAACCCCGCCAGCGTCAGCGCAAGGAAGGCCAGTTGCCAGCCATGATGGTCGATCCGCGTCGGCATGAACATGTTCATCGTCGATGGCGCACAGATCAGCAGGGCCGCGGCAAAGGCCCAGGCGCGCTTATCGACCAACCGCCGTGCCGTGAGGCAGACGCCCGTCATCGCGACGCCAAAGGGCAGCATGGGGGCGATTGCGACGGCGGCCTTTTCAGCGGCCAGCGCGCCGAAAAAGGGTTTCACGATAAGGATGATGGCCGCAATCGGCAGGTCCACCAGCCGCGACCAGTGTACGTCGATTCCCACCGGCGGATTGAGCCTGTATTGGCGCAAATCATACCAGCCCTGCCCGCCCAGCCAGCTTTCCACCTGCGCCAGCCGCAGGTTATCATCGGTATCGGCAAGGATGAGGAAGTCGATGTTTGCCCAGCGAAAAGCGACAAGGGCACAGCACATCAGCAGCCAGATCGACAGCATCCAACGCTTCCAGTGCGCGTCGTCGTGAGGATTGCCTGTTTGCATGCGCTAGAAACCGCCCTTAAAGGCTCGGCGCGAAAGGGCAAGCGGGGCCAGAGTGACCGACCAAGAAAGACAGGAACGCGTGAAGCTGATCGGGCAGGTCATCCGCTTCGGGGTGGTCGGCGGCTTGCTGACTGTGCTGGTGGCGGCTGCCTATTGGGCCGTGGCGGAATTCCTCGCGATTGACGCGATGGTATCGATGACGCTCGTCTATCTGGTCTTCACTGGCCTGGGCTACATCCTGCACAGCCGGGTGAGCTTTAAAGACCATGGCACGCGCGATCAGATGCACATCCGCACCGTCCGCTTCTTCATCACCAATACGGCGGGCTTCGTGTCCAACCAGTTCTTCGTCTGGCTGCTGGTCAAGGTTCTGGGCGGGCCGACCTGGTGGCCGGTGATCCCCATCATTTTTGTGACGCCGCTGCTGACCTTTACCTTGAACCGCCGCTGGGTATTTGGGTGAGCCGCCTTTCGCTCACCCCTTCTGCGGGATAGAAAGAGTTCCATGAACACGAGTTTCCCATCCGCGCCGATCCTGTCGGTGGTCGTCCCCGTCAAGAACGAAGAAGTGGCCATCCAGACCTTCGTCACGCGCGTGTCCGCCGTGATTGAGCGGCTGAATGATCCTGCCGCGCAGTCGTACGAAATCCTGTTCGTGGATGATGGCAGCACCGACACGACGATGGCCGCGATTGCTGCTGCCAACCAGCGCAACCCACACGTGCGGTGCATTTCGCTCTCCCGCAATTTCGGGAAGGAAGCGGCGCTTTCCGCAGGGCTCGACCATGCGCGCGGGCAGGCCGTTGTGCCGATGGATGTGGACCTGCAGGACCCACCCGAAGTGCTGGGCGAAATGGTCGCCAAATGGCGGGCGGGGTATGACACGATCTACGGCGTCCGCCGCAACCGCGCGTCGGACAGCCTGCCCAAGCGGCTCTCGGCCGACCTCTACTATAAGGCGCACAATCTGCTGAGCGCGGACAAGATCCCCGACCATGCGGGCGACTTCCGCCTGCTCGACCGGCGCGTCGTCGATGTGCTGCGCGCGCTTCCGGAGCGCAACCGCTTCATGAAAGGCCTATTCGCCTGGAGCGGCTTTAAGCAGACATCCGTTGAATATGACCGCGCCGAACGCACGCTGGGCGAAACCAAGTTCAAACCATGGAAGCTGTGGACGCTGGCGATTGACGGCATCACGTCATCCTCCACTGTCCCCTTGCGCATCTGGACCTATGTTGGCGCGACCATCGCGCTCATGTCGTTCATCTATGCCTTCATCATCATCGCCAAGGTGCTCGTCTTCGGCATTGCCGTGCCGGGCTATGCCTCGCTGATGGTGGCGGTTTTGTTCTTCGGCGGGCTGCAATTGCTGTCGCTCGGCATCCTTGGTGAGTATGTGGGCCGCATCATGATCGAAACCAAGCAGCGCCCGCTCTACATCATCCGCGACACCATCGGCCTGACCGAAGCCGAGTCCGCGCGTGTCACCGGAAAGGTCGCCTGAGCCATGGACCGCGAAGTATATGACCGCATGGCCGAGCATGACGCCACCCACTGGTGGTATGTCGCCCGCCGCAAAATCCTCTCCCGCCTGATCGCCACCGAGATCAAGCCACCCAAAAGCGCGCGCATTTTAGAAATCGGCTGCGGCACCGGTCATAATTTCGGTATGCTCGGCGCGTTCGGGACGATTGACGCCATCGAGATCGACGAAGGCGCGCGTGACGTGGCGCAAGGCCGTCTCGGCAAGCCGATCCTCACAGCCCCCTTGCCCGGCCTCGACGGCATTGAGGACGGCGCTTACGATATCGTCGCTTTGCTCGATGTGCTTGAGCATATTGTCGAGGACGAAGCCTCGCTCGGCAGCATCCGCACCAAGCTGAAGCCCGGCGGGCGTATCCTGCTGACGGTCCCGGCCAATCCGTGGATGTGGAGCGCGCACGACACCGCACACCATCACCATCGCCGCTACACGCTGGACAGCCTGAAGGCCGTCGCAACCAAGGCGGGGCTCAAGGTCCACCTGATCAGCCATTTCAACAGCCTGCTCTTCCCGGTCGCCGCCGTTGCGCGCCTCATCGGCAAGGCGATGGGAAAGCAGACGAGCGATGATCAGATGCCCTCAGCCCCGGTCAACGCCATCCTGACGCGCATCTTCGGGCTGGAAACGCACCTTGTCGGGCGGGTGCCTTTGCCCGTGGGCGTCTCGATCGTCGCTATTCTCTCGTAACGCGATAGAGCGCGCTTCGGCCTGATCGCCAGACGGGCTGGAGGCCTCGGTAATCGGCGGCTTCATCCGGCTGCTGGATCACCCAGACATAGTCGAACGCCTTGCGCGGGAAGGTGGCGATGGCCTGCGGATAGGCCATACGCTCCCGCCGGGCGCAGGCCGTGACCGTCACGAACTGCGAGGGGTCGGCCAAGAAGGGCGCTGCCGCCTTGGAGCGCACCGTCAGCAACTGCGCGCCGGACGCCTGCCATTGATCATTGGTGAAAGCCTGTCTGCGGACGATGGCCATGCTCGGCAGATGATCGAGCCTTTGGACGGCCCAAGGAATGCCACACGGCTTTCCAACCAACGCCAGCACGCGCGCGCCGTTGGGGATGTAGCGGAGGGCGCTCAGTTCCTGCCGGTAGCTCTGATCATAGCTGTGAACGCTCCAGAAGGTCGCCACAGTGCGAACGCCGAAGAATAGGAGGGCGATCACACCAAACCAACGCGCACCGCGCTGCGGCGTCCCTATCGCCAGCAATGCCGTCGCCAACGCAAAGGGGGCAAGCCGCATATCGGCATAGGCGGACCCGAGCAGCGCGAAGGGCATCAGGATGAACAGCGCCGCCATGATCGTCGCGGCAAGGATCAGCGGCAGCCCGACGGGCCTGCGCCTGCGAACGCCCCAAGCGATCAGCCCGCCCAAGACAACCAGCCCGAGCAAGGTTATGCTGGCGATGTCCAGCCATTCCCAACGATCGCGCAGGATGCTCACCGCCCAGCGCTCTTTCAGCGGCCAGTTGAACCATGTGTGGCCAAAGGGCTGGCCACCGGCGCCGCCCTCCCCGAAGGTCATCACCATGGGCAGCAGCGGAAGGGCAAGCGGCAGGCAGGTCACACCCGTCATGATGGGCACAGCGAACCAGCGCCGTCCCCCATCCCATTGCCGGACCAGTTCCGCGCTGAAGGCGAGCACGCACAACATCGCCCAGCCAAAAATATGCGCGGTCCACAACGCCAGCGACAGCGCGGCAAAGAGGCCGGCCCGCAGCCGCAGCGACCCTGCCCGTGCCATGCGCAACCACAAGGCAAAGGCCAGAAACGCCAGCGCCATCGACAGCGCGAAATTCACAAAGCCCCAGTTGAAGGCATAGTTATAGGCCAAAGGCAGCGCGAAGATGGCCGTGGGCGGAATGCGGCCATGCACTTCGCGGGCGACAGTGAGAAAGCCCGCCGCAGTCAGCATAGGGATGGCGATGACGATGGCCTTGGTCGCCGCCTCCACGCCCAACCACGGGCCGAGCAATTGGATAAGCACATCCACGCCGAGATTACCGATCCAATGCCAGTCGAACGCATAAAATTGCGACAGAGCCGAGGAGTTACCCGCATCCAACTGGACGGCATAGCGCCCCATATGGCCAGGCAGATCGGTGAGCGGAGGAAAGGCGGGCCACCATAACGGCGCGCCGGACAAGAGGATGAGCAGCGCCAGAACTGCGCGATGCTCCCACCAAGGCCTGTGTCCCGTCATGCCGCGGTCATAGCGGCTTAGGATGCGCGCGCAATCTGGTGCGCGTGGTGATCAGGCAGCGGCGGGCGAGAAGCCTCTGTTTCGGGCCGCAAAGATTGGACGTTCCAGCCGGTCGGCCAGCGCGCCCATCGCTTTCCAGATCACGACAGTCAGCGCGATGGAGACAAGCCCGTCCACCGCATAGTGCCAGCCCAGATGGATCGACGCGATCCAGATGACCAGCGCATAAGCCGACAGCGCCCAGCCCAGCTTGCGGTTGATAGAGAACCCGGCAACGGCAAACAGCGCAGACAGACCATTGTGCACAGAAGGCATCGCCGAGATGCCGCCGCCCACGATCAGTTCTGGATTGCCAAAGGCGAAGCGCAAATGCGCCTGCGACATAAGCGAGCCAAGCGCATCAGGCCCGTAGAGCGCGCGCACGGACTCCAACTGTCGGCCCAGTTCAGAGAAGCTCGCCTGAGGGCCGACATAGTCATTGTAGAAGCAAGGGCCTGCCGAGGGCATAAACCAGGCCAGGACCGAACCGAGGCCGATCCAGATCGTCATATAGCTGAGGATGTATTGCGTGCGCAGGCGGTAGCTCTTCTGGCTTGCAAGGGCGCAAAGGAACACACCGAAGGACATGGGCACGAACCACAGATGATAGGCGCGGTCGAACAGCAAGGTCATCCAAGGTTCTGAAAACAAAGCGTGCGTCACACGCCAGGGATCGGTGCCGAAGAACAGCGCCTTGTCGATAGCCGTCAGTTCGGCGTCGATGTGGAAGCCGGCGCCGATGAGCACTTGTTGCTTGAAGGCATTGAAACTGCTCATCAACCCGGCAAACATCAGCGGCGGCCAGATGAGGCTGGCAAAGCGGTCCCGCGCCCAACGGGCATGCAGAACCTGCTTTAGCGATTGGATTGGCGTGGCCCCGGTGTCGCCCGGTCGTCGCGCCCGCCTCTCCCGCAAATGGAGGCCGAAGGCGCACAGCAGACCCAAAAACGCCGTCAGCGAAAAAGCGGACGCCAGATAGACCATGAACAGCCGTCCGAGTGCGGCTGCATCCACATCGCCTGTCGAAAGAACGAAGAGCCCATAGATGACGAGCGTGCCAAAGCCGAGGCCCGCTGCCCGATATTCCCGCGCTGATAACCCCATCTGCCCCGTCGTCCCGACTTGAAATCAAGCACCGGAACGACGGGCTGCAGCAATCAGAGGCCGCGCCGTCCCAGCAGGCGCAGTCTTAGGGCATTAAGCTTAATAAAGCCCTGCGCGTCGCGCTGGTCATAGGCGCCGGCGTCGTCCTCGAACGTCACCATGCGTTCCGAATAAAGCGAGTTGGGCGAGCGCCTGCCGACGACATGGACGCCGCCCTTATAGAGCTTAAGGCGGACAGTCCCGGACACATGGTGCTGGCTATGGTCGATGGCGGCCTGCAGCATTTCACGCTCCGGTGAAAACCAGAAGCCGTTGTAGAGCAGCTCGGCATATTCCGGCATCAGCTTGTCCTTAAGGTGCGCAGCGCCCCGATCCAGCGTGATCGATTCAATGCCACGGTGCGCCAGATGCAGGATCGTGCCGCCCGGCGTTTCATACATCCCGCGCGACTTCATGCCGACAAAGCGGTTTTCGACGAGATCAAGACGCCCAATGCCGTGGCGCTTGCCGAGCTCGTTGAGCTTGGCGAGCAAGGTGGCAGGCGACAGGCCTTCACCATTGACGGCAACTGCATCGCCACGTTCAAAATCAACCGTGATGAATTCCGGCACGTCAGGCGCGTTTTCCGGATTGTCGGTGCGCGAATAGACGTAGTCCGGCACTTCTTCCCACGGATCTTCCAGCACTTTGCCTTCAGAGGACGTGTGGAGAAGATTGGCGTCGGTCGAAAACGGGCTTTCGCCGCGCTTGTCCTTGGGGACCTGAATCTGATGCTTTTCGGCAAAGTCGATGAGCGCGGTGCGGCTGTTCAAATCCCATTCGCGCCAGGGTGCGATAACTTTGATGTCGGGGTTCAGCGCATAATAGCCGAGTTCGAAGCGAACCTGATCATTGCCCTTGCCGGTGGCGCCATGGGCCACGGCGTCGGCGCCAACCTTAGCGGCAATCTCGATCTGCTTCTTGGCGATCAGCGGGCGGGCAATGGATGTGCCGAGCAGGTACAGGCCTTCATACAGCGCGTTGGCGCGCATCATCGGGAAGATGTAGTCGCGGCAGAATTCCTCGCGCACGTCTTCGATGAAGATATGCTCTTCCTTGATGCCGGACATGCGGGCCTTCTGGCGGGCAGGCTCAATCTCTTCGCCCTGCCCCAGATCAGCGGTGAAGGTCACGACTTCGCAGCCATAGGTCTGCTGGAGCCACTTCATGATGACGCTGGTATCCAGCCCGCCCGAATAGGCGAGGACAACGCGGTTGATCTCTTGCTTGTCAGTCATATGGAGGGCTCTTCCTGTTCGCCGAAACACCGCGTGCGCGCCTAGGGCGGATCGGCCCCAAACGCAACTGCAGCATCGGAATTCTATGTCTGACTCCAAATAGAAAAGACCCCACGGACGGATGTCCGCAGGGCCAGTTCTGGGTCGCATTTTATCTTGTCTATTGGTGACGACCCCCCAGCCGGTGGGGTGGTTGAGGGGCCGTCCCGTCAATCCCTCAAGAGAGAGATTAGCGGAGCAGGTTGAGCACGCCCTGCTGGCTCTGGTTGGCCTGGGCGAGCATTGCGGTGGAAGCCTGCGCAAGGATCTGCGCCGAAGCGAGCTTCGTGGTTTCAACCGAGAAGTCAGCATCTTCGATGCGCGACTTGGATTCCGACAGGTTTGTCACGGTCGACGTCAGGTTGTTGACGGTCGAGTCCAGACGGTTCTGCACGGCACCGAGCGAGGCACGTTCCGTAGCAACCGTGTTGATCGCATCGTCGATCGCGGCCAGTGCCGTCGAAGCACCAGCAGCCGTCGAGATGTCGAGCGTGTCGACACCCAGACCAGCCGACTGAAGATCAGCGATCGTGATGTTGACCGACTGGCCGGCGTCAACGCCGGTCTGAATGTCGAGGTCAGCCGAACCATCGAGCAGCGTCGTGCCGTTGAAGTCCGTGCGGGTTGCGATGTCGTCAATCTGTGACGTCAGTGCTGTGAATTCCGACTGCAGCGCGCTGCGGTCTGTGGCGGCGCCAGTGCCCGAAGAAGCCTGAACCGACAGTTCACGCATACGGACGAGGATGTTCGAAACTTCGCCCATCGCGCCTTCAGCCGTCTGGGCGAGGGAGATGCCGTCGTTCGAGTTGCGGATTGCCTGGTTCAAACCGCGGACCTTAGCGTCCATGCGGGTGGCGATAGCGAGGCCGGCGGCGTCGTCCTTCGCGCTATTGATGCGCTTACCGGACGACAGACGCTGCATTGCAGTGTCGAGGTTATTGGTCGCAAGACGACCGACATTGTGAGCGCGAAGCGCGCTGACGTTGGTGTTAATGACAGCCATGATTTTTCCTTCCATTAGCGACCGTCGGGGCATCGATCAGTCACAAGCCAGTTAACGTCTCCACTTCGACCGGTTTTAAATCCACCCTGTCGCTTTTCTGACGGGGGCATCAGTTATCACAGTAAATTCAGAGATTTAGACAATCTGGCACATCGCTTGCTTTATGGTTCGCGGGCCCGAACGGGCGACATTTTCAGGGCGAACCAAAAGGCATGAAGGCAATTGACGCAGGGGGGCTGATGCAGATGCGATCAGCGATCCTGAACCAGAACACCGCATTGCAGCGGGCGGCAGGGCAGGAAGGGCCTGCCGCTGTGGGCGGTGCTGCGCCTGCGCAAGGCGGTGGCTTTGGGGATACGATGGTCAGCGCGCTCAAGGCCGTCAACGAACAGCAGGCCAAATCCAGCGGCCTGACCGAATCCTTCGAACGCGGCGAAACCAGTGACCTCGTGCAGGTCATGGTGGAACGCCAGAAAGCCTCCGTCGGCTTTGAAGCGACCCTTCAGGTCCGCAACAAGCTCCTGTCCGCATATCGCGACATCATGAACATGCCGGTGTAACAAATGGCCGAACAAGACATTATTCCCGCCGGTTCCACCGCGCGGCTCCAGATGGGCGGCCCGATGGGCGGCGTCCGCAGCTTCATGGCGCAGCCCGCTGTGGCGCGCAGCCTGCCCATCATTGGTCTGCTCGCAGCACTTGCCATCACGGCGGCCGCCTGGATGACCTTCAGCGTCCCGCCGCAGCGCCCCCTGTTTGAAGGGCTGGCGGAAACCGACAAGGCGGCGGTGGCAAGTTCGCTGCAATCGGCAGGCATCAACTATACGCTGGACGGCGCATCCGGCGCAGTCAGCGTTGCCGATCAGGATTTTCACAAAGCACGCATGTTGCTAGCCGGTGAGGGGCTGCCAAAGGCGGCCCCCAGTGGCGACGCGCTTGTCAGTGCCATACCGATGGGGGCGAGCCGCGCGGTCGAGGGCCAGACATTGAAGGCCGCGCGCGAAGCAGACCTTGCCCGCACCATTGAAGCGATTGACGCAGTGGCCAGTGCGCGTGTGCATCTGGCGACACCGGAACCCAGCCTGTTCGTCCGCGATGCGGCCGAACCCGCCGCCTCGGTTATGCTCCGGCTGCAAACCGGACGCACATTGTCTGACGCGCAGGTCCGCGCCATCCGCCATCTTGTCGCCTCGTCCGTGCCGGGCCTTGGTGCAGAACAGGTGTCGATTGTCGATCAATCCGGGTCGCTCCTTTCCCAACAGGGGACCAATGGCGATGACCGCAATTTCCAACTGCAGACGCAGATGGAAGAGCGGTATCGGCAGGCGATCATCACGCTCCTCACTCCCGTCATGGGCGTCGGCAACTTCTCAACCGAGGTGCATGCGGAGTTGGACGTGAGCGAAAGCCAGTCGACGCGGGAAACCTACCCCAAGGATGACGTTGCCCTGCGCAGCGAAGAAGGCAACAAATCTTCCGGCACGTCTGCAGCGCCCGCAATGGGCATCCCAGGCGCGACGTCCAACACGCCGCCGACCACCGCGCAGGTTTCAACAACGCCGCCTGCGGCGCAGCCTGCTGCAACGGCCGCTGCCCCCACCCAAACCGAAGAACAATATTCCCGCAGCTTTGATGTGGGCCGTGAAATCTCTGTCACACACCAGCCGGTGGGCCGCCTGAAGCGGGTCTCCGCCGCCGTCGCGCTCAACACAGCCAAGCCCTTAAAGCCTGCCGAACTCCAACAGATCGAGGCTCTGGTGAAAGGCGCCGTCGGCTTTGACCCGCAGCGGGGGGACAGTGTTGCTGTGACGATGCGCCCCTTTGCCAAGGTGGAGCAGCCTGAAGAAGCGTTGCTGGACAGCACCTGGTTGATGCCGTTGATCCAGCAGGGCGGCGCCTTGCTGGGCGCGCTTCTGACCTTCCTGTTCATCGGCCGCCCGATCATGAAGGCGTTGAAGCGCCCTGTCGTTGAGGAGGCCCCGATCGACGAGGCGTTGGCGGGCCAGCTGATGGAGGCCACCGCAATGCCTGCCCCGGGCCGTCCGGTCACGCTCGCAATGATTGAGTCTGCCCCAAGCTATGAAGCGCGCGCCGCCCTGGTCCGTAACTTTGTGAAGCAAGACCCTGCCCGCGCCGCACTCGTCGTCCGCCAGCTGATGCAGGAAGGCCAGAAAAATGGCTGAGGCTGACGACGCGCAAGACACAACGCCCACCATTGACGGCAAATCGGCAGCCGCTGTGCTGATGATGCTGCTCGCCGAAGAGGAAGCCGCTGCCATTGTGGGGCATCTCGACGCCAATGAGGTCAAGGCGCTGGGCAGTGCGATGCTCGGTGTGGCCGGGATCAGTGAAGACAATGTCGATGCCGCGCTGGAGATGTTCGCCAACAAATGCCGCGGCGTCAATCCGCTGGCAGCAGACCCGACGCCGCGCGTCCGCTCTGTCATTGAACAGGCGCTAGGCCCTTCGCGCGCGGGCACATTGCTTGCCGATATCGCGCCCGTCTCCTCTCCCAAGCTGGCGGAGATGCTTGACTGGATGGAGGTCGATGTCCTCGCCGCTTTGCTCGACAACGAGCACCCTCAGGTCGGTGCGCTCATCGTCTCCAGCCTGAGTGCCGATCTCGCCGCACAGGCGCTCGGCAAGCTGGAGGAAGGCCGTCAAACCGACCTGCTGTTGCGCGCCGCGCGGCTTGGGCGCGTGAGCGTTGAAGCCATTACCGAGCTGGAGGACATCGTATCGCGCTATGTCGGCGATGCCGCCCCGCCGCCCAAGGTGGAACTGGGTGGCTCCTCCGGCGTCGCCAAGATCATGAACAGCCTTGGCAAACCCAAGGGCGAGCGATTGATCAAGGCCATCCGCAAGGCCGACAAGCCGATTGCCGACGCCATTGAAGAAGGCATGTTCGTCTTTGAAGATCTGATGGACCTCGACGCCAAGGCACTCGGCACCGTCATGCGCTCGGTCGATTCAAGTTCGCTCGTCTACGCACTCAAAGGTGCGCCAAAGGAACTTGTCGACCGCATCTTCGCCTCCATGTCGCAGCGTGCAGCGCAGTCCATCCAGGACGAAATGGCTGAAAAGACAATGGTGAAGCGCGCCGAAGTCGACGAGGCGCAAAAGGCCGTCATCGCCATCGCCCGTCAACTCGCCGACGCCGGTGAGATTGTGCTGGGTTCAGCAGGCAATGACTATGTCTGAGGTTATCGCCATTCCCTTAGGTGCGATCCGCCCGGTCAGCAGCCCGTTTCGTGCAGGCTTCGACAGCGATAGCGGCTTTGCGACAAGGGCGACGCCCTCGATGGCGCTGCAGGACGACTATGCGCGGGGCTTTGCCGACGGGCAAGCCGAAGCCGCGGCGCGCTTTGGCGACGATGCGGCAGCAGCGGACAGCATCCGTCAGGCGATTGCGCAGCTTCGCGCCGAGCCTTCGGAAGAACTCGGGCTCTATATTGCGGAAGCCGTCTCCCATCTTGTCCGCCAAATTGTCGGCGAGACGCAGACCACGCCCGAAGAGATCACCCGGCGCGCGCAGGCCGCAGCGGATCTAATTGCTGAAAATGATGCCGCAACCGCCATTCGTCTGCACCCGGCCGATGCCGCGCTTGTGGGCGCGACGGTCGGCGCGGTCTCCGTCATTCCCGAACCCGCCCTCCTGCGCGGCGACATATTGGTCGAATGTGCAGCAGGCACCATTGAAGACGGCAACGCCCTGCGTCTGGCCGCACTGGATGCCGCGCTCGGTTTTGGAGCGCATGAATGAGCCGCCTCATGCCCGCCGCGCGCGACCGCCTTGATGACTTCAAGCCTGCCTTTGGCGCCATTCGCACCGGCCGTCTGGTCGGGCATGACGGTGTCATGCTGGAGGCCGAAGGGCTGGACCTGCCGCTCGGCGCCAGTGCGCGGATACAGGCCGTCGATGGCCGCAAGATGCGTGGCGAAGTCGTCGGCTTTCGCGGCAGCCGCACGCTGCTCGTGCCGCTCGACGGTGCGGCTCCCTATCGCGCGGGCAGCCGGATCGAACCCGATGCGGAGGCCGGTCGCGTCGCCTGTGGCAAGGCGCTGCTCGGTCGCATCATCGGCGCGCATGGGGAGCCGCTGGACGGGCGTGGACCCATCCTCGCGCGGGACAGCTGGCCGCTCCATGGCCCGGTGAGCAATCCCCTCAACCGTGGCCGCGTGGTCCGCCCGCTCGATCTCGGCGTCCGCGCGGTCAACGGCCTGCTGACCGCCGGCGAAGGCCAGCGCATCGCCATCATCGCGGGGTCGGGCGTCGGCAAATCAGTGCTGATGGGCCAGATGCTCGCCGGCAGCGAATGCGATGTTGTCGTCATCGGCCTCGTCGGAGAACGCGCCCGCGAAGTCACCGACTTTATCGAAACCCGCTTGTCTGCCAGCATGATGCCGCGCGCGGTTGTTGTCGCTGTGCCCGCTGACCATCCCCCGCTGCTCCGCCTGCGTGCCGCGATGCGGGCGACGGCAATTGCCGAACATTTCCGCCATGAGGGCAAGCGCGTCCTCCTCCTCATCGACAGCCTGACCCGCGTGGCGCATGCGCAGCGCGAAATCGGCCTTGCGCTTGGCGAACCGCCGACGATGAAAGGCTATCCACCCTCGGCCCTTGGCCTCATCCCCGGTCTCGTCGAACGGGCCGGACGCGATGTCCGTTCAGGCGGGTCGATCACGGCGCTGTACACCGTCCTTGCCGATGGCGGCGACAATGACGATCCCATTGTCGACACCGCGCGCGCCATTGCCGACGGGCATATCGTCCTGTCCCGCGCCTTGTCCGAACAGAATGTGTTTCCCGCGATTGATGTGGGCAAATCGCTGTCGCGCGTGATGGCGGATATCGCCGATGCCGATCATCTGCGCGCCGCCGCTCGCTTCCGCCAGCTTTGGTCCACTTATGAAGACAATCGCGATCTCGTGCTGATGGGTGCTTATGTGTCCGGCAATGATCCTGTGCTGGATGAAGCCATCGCGCGCCGCGGTGAAATGCTCGATTATCTGCGCCAGTCACCGCACCAGAATGTGCCGATGGCGCGTGCGCGCGCCGGTCTGGTGGAGCCGTTCCTATGAACCTCATCGAACGCCGCCAGCGTATATTGTCCGTCCGCGCCCGCCAAACGCGGATCGCGCGCCTCCGTCTTGCTGAAGCGCAGCGCAGGCTGGAGCGGCTGGAAGGCACAGCCAGCCAGCTCGCCCGCATGGCCGCGACGCTGACCCCGAACCAAGGCCAGACCGACGGACTGTCGCTGCGCGCGCTGGGCGAATTAGGCGAACGTCTCGGCACTGCGTCCCACCAGATGCGCGCTCCGATTGCTGACGCCGTCGATGCGCGCGACCTGAAGCTTGCCGACAATATCCGGGCCGAGCGTCAGGAAAGCACCGCTGAGAAAATGGCCGATCGCGCCGCGCGTCAGGTGGAGCATCAGCGCGATCTTCGCGCCGACGCCAACCGACCGTTCCGCCCGCGTGGTTCCGTTCTGGAGTCGGAAATTTGACACTTCTTGCCCTTCCCCCTGCCCTGACCGCGGCGCCTATTGCACGTCAGCAAGCCGTAAAGTCTGAAGACACGGCTGGAGCGCCGCCAAGCTTCGATGCCGTGCGCCAGACGATCGCCAAGTCCGGACCAGCATCCAAGACGCCCACCCCATCGCCAACCCCTGATCGCGCGACGGAGAAGCCGCCAACCCTTGATTTGGCCAGCCAGATTCTCACGGCGATCTTGCCAGAACCGAGCCGTTCGTCCGCCGCAGAGGGTGATTTGGAAACCACAGATGTGTCCGCATCCGCCTCCCCCTCTCTGCCCGATCCTGCCGTGTCTGCGCTGCTCGCGACAATGCCGCCGCTTCAAACTGTCGCAGCTTCGCCAGCCCCTGCGGGTGCGGCTGCCATCCGATCCACCCTTGCGGCAGAAGCAAGCACGCGCCTCTTCCTTATGGACGGCCCCAGCCTTCCCTCAGACGCAGCTGATTTTGCAGAAGACCTGATCGCTGCCTTGACCTCCGCCACCGCATCACCCTTGGTCGCAGACACCAAAGCGTTGGCCAAAGTTGATGGACCTGCGATCATTGACCCCCGTCCCCAACTCGACATGACAGGCGACGCTTGGCTGGATCAGCTGGCGCGCGACATTACCGCGTCCGCATCCTCCGATGGCAAGCTGTCCTTCCGCATCGTGCCGCCGCAATTGGGCCGTCTCGACATCGCGATTGAGACCCGTGACGCGGGCATGGCCGTCCACGTCAAGACAGAGACGCGCGAGGCGCATCTTCTTATCGCCAATGCCCAACACCGGCTGGAGGAAGCTCTAAGCACCCAGGGCCTGCGGGTGACTGAAACCAGCGTGACCTCAAATGGTGGCGGTGATCTGCCGCGACCGCAGTCCGGGCCGCAAGAAGCGCTGATTGAAGCCGTTACCGAAACCGAACGTGAAGCCGACGCGCCGACCACTGGTCGCGACGCGGGCCGATTTGCATGACCATCTGAAGGACAAGACGCATGGCCAAAGACCCCACGCCGACGCAAGGCAAGAAGGGCTCCCCCTTAAAGAAGATCATCATGATCAGCCTCGGCGGCATCGTGCTGCTCGGGGGTGGCGCGGGTGCGGGCATGTATTTTGGCGGCGCCTTTGAACCAAAAAGTGCCGAAAAGAAGGAAGACCCGCACCGCCCAAAGCTTGTCGAGAAAAGCGAAGAGCCCGCAGAACCAGCGGCGGAGGGCGCTGACGCCAAGCCCGCGCCGCGCGTTGGCACCGTCTATGTTGAAAACGACAAGACCAAGGTCGATCCCCGCAAGTTCGAGGCGGGCTATCTGCAACTGCCGGAAAACTTCACATCGAATCTCGCCAATGGCGATGGCTTTGTGCAGGCCGGCCTCAGCGTCTCGACCTATTATGATGACAAGGTCTTCGCCAATGTGAAGCGCCACATGGTGCCGATCCGTTCTGCCATTCTGATGGTGCTGGCGGTGCAGGACGGCGTTCTGCTGTCCACGCCGGAAGGCAAGACCCGCCTGCAAAAGGAACTGACCGACGCCATCAACAAGGTGCTGCGGGACAAAGAAGGCTTTGGCGGCATCGACAATGTCTATTTCTCCAATCTGGTGATCCAGTGACCCCAACCCAGCTTCGCGACGCCGATGTTCAACCCGCTTCTCTTGAAGTGAGTGGCGACAAAGCGCAGGAAATCGTCGGGGCCTTGAACGTCGTCACCGATCGCATGGTCGATGACGTGACGGCGGCCCTTGCCGCCATGGGCCTGACGGTCGCCGTGACACCGGAACGCTCGGAAACGATCCGCTTCGGCGACTGGCGCTCCAGCCTGTCGCCTCTTTGCGCGATCGCTGTCTGCAAGATGCCGCCCCTAAAGGGCCAGATCCTCATCTCCGTGCCACCGGCCCTTGTCGGACGCCTAACCGACATCTTCTTTGGCGGCGATGGCGACACGGTGGCTGACCGATCCGCCTTCACCGCCACCGAACAGCGCATTTTCCTGCGTTTGGCTGATCTCTTGGCCGACGCCCATTCGCGTGCATGGCCGGGGCCAGCGACACCGGAGATCGCCGCCATTGAAACGGTCCGCAACAATCTGCGTATGGCGCGCGATGGAGACCCCGCCATCATGCAATCCCTGACCATCCAGCGCGGCAAGACCCAGTTGGGCCGCATCGATTTCGTCCATGCAGCGCCGCAGCTGCGCGGCATGTTCGGCACCGAAGACGGGGGTGTCAATGAACCGGCAAGCCCGGCATGGCGTCAGCAGATGGAGGCCGCGATGCTCAATGTGCACCTGCCCGTTCGATCCGTCATTGCCCGCCCCGAAATCAGTTTAGAGACGCTTTTCCGCCTGTCTCCGGGGGATATCATTCCCATCATTCTCCCACAGACGGTGCCTGTCATCGCAAATGGCAGGGTTCTTGCAAGAGGTTCGATCGGCGAGGCCAATGGCCGTGCCGCCATCAGAATCGAACAGCTTGAAGAACGGAAATGAGTAATGAGCGACATGACCGAAGCCCCCGACGCCGCAGCGCGCGCCCGGGCTCAAGAGTTTTCCGGTCCCAATTTTGATCTTCTCTCCGGCGTCTCGCTGCGCCTGTCAGTCGAGGCCGGATCAACGTCTATGCCGCTGGCCGAACTGCTGGCCCTCAGCGAAGGCAGCGTTGTCGAACTGAACCGTCAGGCAGGCGAATTGCTCGACGTGATGGTCAACGGCACGATTGTGGCCAAGGGCGAAATCGTAACTATTGATGGCCGCTATGGCATCCGCGTCGTCGAAGTCGCGACCGCCAACCAGCGCGCCGCCGGCGTTGAACGGCGTTGACATGAGCGAGTATATCCTGCGCCTGATCGCGCTTATCCCCGTGGTGGGTGGCCTCGCCTGGGGCTCGCTATGGATGTGGAAGAAGCTCCAGCTGGGCATGCCTACACAAGGCGGCAACAATAACAGCCGTTCGCTCCGCATTGTCGAAGTCCTGCCACTCGGCCTTGGCAGCAAGCTGGCCGTGGTTGAGTTTCAGGGCCGCGAGCTGCTGGTCTCTGTGTCCAAAACCGACGTCCGTCTGATCGCCGACAGCCATGATTAAGATCGTCCTCCGCCTCGCAGCGGTCACTGCGCTTTTATACGCTGCTCCTGCCGTCGCGCAGGAAGCCCAGATGCAGGGTGCACTCTCCAGCCTTGCCGGTGACGGCAAGCCGCTGTCTCTGTCTTTGCAGGTGCTCTTGTTGATGAGCCTGCTGACGATCCTGCCGTCGCTTGTCCTGATGATGACGAGCTTTACGCGGATCATCATCGTGCTCTCGATCTTGCGGCAGGCGCTGGGCCTCCAGAACACCCCGCCCAATCAGGTGTTGGTGGGGCTGGCTCTGTTCCTGTCCATGTTCGTGATGCAGCCGCAGCTGAGCGAGATCAACAAGACGGCATTTCAGCCTTACATGGCGGGCACCATGCCCATTGATCAGGGCATCAAACAATCGGGGGAGGTCCTCCACAGCTTCATGATCAAGCAGACCCGCAAGACCGATCTGCTGCTCTTTGCCGACTTGGCCAATGCGCCCAAGTTCAAATCGCCCAAGGACGTACCCTTCACCATTCTGCTACCGGCCTTTGTCACCAGCGAGTTGAAGACGGCGTTCCAGATCGGCTTTCTGATCTTCCTACCCTTCCTCATCATTGATCTCATCGTGTCCTCCGCCCTGATGTCGCTGGGCATGATGATGCTCTCTCCCGCGGTGGTCTCGATGCCGTTCAAGCTGCTGCTGTTCGTCCTCATCGATGGCTGGGCGCTGACCATGGGCTCGCTTGCGGCCTCGTTCACAGGGTAGCCGCATGGAACCGTTCGAATTCCTTGCGGTCGCGCAGCAGGCGTTGTGGATTTTGGCGCTGGCCTCAGCACCAATCCTCATCCCGGCGCTGTTGACCGGCGTACTGCTCGGCATGGTGCAGGCAGCGACGTCGATCAACGAACAGACGTTGACCTTCGTGCCCAAGCTGCTGGTGACAGCCGCCTGCCTTGCGCTGTTTGGCGGCAGCATCATCGTGCTCCTGATGGATTTTGCGAAGGATTTGTTCGCGATGGTCCCGGACATGGTCAGATGATCCCCGCCGGCCTCATCCAATTTGAGGCGTCGCTCTGGCTTTGGATATTCGCGGCGATCCGGCCTGGCGCGGCCTTCCTTGTGGCTCCATTGTTCGGGGCACCCAGCGTGCCCTTGCAGTTGCGCCTCGTCGTCGCCTTGGCGATCGGCATGCCCGCCCTTGCTGCTGGCAATGTTGCATTGCCGCCCGATGGTCTGATGTCCCTCACCGGCGTTCTGGCCATTGCCGCAGAGGCCACCGCCGGGCTCGCCATCGGCCTTGCAACGCAAATCGGATTTGCCGCCGCCATTGCTGCGGGGGAGACGATCAGCAACGCCATGGGCCTTGGCTTTGCCGCCATGGCCGACCCGATGAGTGGCGCGCCTAACCCCGCCATCGGCCAGTTCCTGTCCATGGTCGCTTTGTTCATTTTCCTCGGCGCCGGCGGCCATCTCGCGCTCGCTGCCATCATTGCAGACAGCTACGCCGCCTTGCCCGCCGGCAAGGCCTGGCTTGGGCATGATGCGGTGGGCAGCCTTGTTGATTTTGGCGGGGTCATCTTGGCTGCAGGCATTGTCATCGCCATGCCCGTCGCCTTTGCGCTTGTACTCGTTCAGATCGGCATGGGGGTCCTCACCCGATCAGCGCCTGCACTCAACCTGTTTGCCGTTGGGATGCCTGCGGCGTCGCTCGCCGGGATCATCCTCCTCGCAATGGCGTTGCCCGCGATGGCCGGGTCCATCGAGCTTGCCGTGACCGATGGCCTCGACATGGCCCGTCGCCTCGCCGGAGGTTGACCAATGGCTGAAGTCGAGCGCGACCAGAAGACCGAAGAAGCCACCCCCAAACGCAGGCGCGAGTCTTCGGAGAAAGGCGATGTCCTCGTCTCGCGTGAACTGGCGACGGCCCTTGCGCTGGCCTTTGGAACCGGATGGATCGCCATTGCGGGCGCATGGGCTGTCGCGTCCTGGGGAGAGATGCTGAAGTCCGGCCTTTCGCTGGAGCCGGCCTCTACCCGCGACTTTGACGTGGGCAATAAAGTGATTGAGCTTTTCGGCATGGCCACTGTGCCGCTGCTGGCGCTGTTCGGCGCGACGTTGCTGGCGGCAATTGCAGGCACCGCGCTGCTCGGCTCGCTCGGCTTTCGCACGGCGGCCATGGCGCCCAAGGCCTCCAAACTGAATCCGGGTGCAGGCCTGAAGCGCATGTTTGGCACGCAAGGTGCGGCCGAATTGGGCAAATCAATTGTCAAAGTCGTCTTTCTGGGCGCGGTCAGCTGGTGGTCCGTCTCGGGCGATATCGATAAGCTGAACGGGCTCGCCGCCAATGATGCGCACGCCGCCGCAGGCACTTTGGGGTCGATGCTGGTCAACCTGTTGATGGCGCTGACCATCGCGCTTGTCGCCATTGCCGCCATCGATGTTCCCATCCAGGTCCGCCAGCGCAATGTCCGCCTGCGCATGTCGAAGCAGGAAGTGCGTGACGAGCACAAGGAAACGGACGGCAAACCGGAAGTCAAAGCGGCAATCCGCCAGCGCCAGTATGCGCTGCTGAGCGGATCAGCGCGCCGCGCGGTCACCGAGGCCGCCGTTGTCCTGACCAACCCGACGCACTTCTCGGTCGCGCTGCGCTATCGCCCCGGCATGGACGCGGCGCCCTTTGTGGTCGCGCGCGGTCGCGGAGAGACAGCGCTCGCCATCCGGGACCTCGCCAAGGAAGCGGGCGTCCCGATGCTGGAATATCCACAGCTCACGCGCGCCATCTATTTCACCACGCGGGCCGGGCAGCCCGTGTCGCATGATCTTTACGTCGCCGTCGCAACTGTGCTCGCCTTTGTCTTCAACCTTGATGCCGCACTCGCCAGCAATGCCGACAAACCCGACATCGATGTCCCGGACAATCTGCGATTTGATGCCTCAGGCAGGCCCGAAGCCTAAAGCTGGACAGGGATAAGCCGTTCAGTCTTTCAAGGAAGGACGCGGCACTATGGTCAGTTCGATTGCAAGCACCTTGGGGGTCGGCTCCGGCATTGATGTCGCCAAGCTGGTGAACGATCTGGCCGAGGCTTCCCGTGAGCCGAAGATCGACCGTCTGAACAAGCGGCAGAGCGTTATCAAAGCGCAGATCAGCGCCTTGGCACAAGCGCGGTCAGACCTTGAATCGTTCACAGACACGCTGGGTAAGGTGGTGAGCGAAGGCTCGCTCAAGTCCAAGCCAACCGTCAGCAATGATGCCGTCCTTGCCGCTTCGAGCAATGCCGATGCGCAGGCGGGCGCCATCATGGCGGACATAGAAGTCACCCAGCTTGCCCGCGCGCAGACTTTGGTCTCCGGCAACTTTGCCTCTGCGACGGCGGCTGTCGGTCAGGGCGACCTGACGTTGACCGTTGGCGGCGTCGATCATGTCATCACCATCGGTGCGGCAGACGACAGCCTGAACGGCGTGGCCTCTGCCATCAATGCGGCAGGCACTGGTGTGACAGCTTCGGTCCGGTCCGAGAACGGCGCCTATCGCCTGATCCTGAAAGGCCAGTCCGGGGCAAGCAATGCCTTTACGCTTAATGGGGTCGACGCGTTTGACTATCCATCTGCCTCGTCCGGCATGACACTGGCCCAAGGTGCGCAGAATGCGATGCTGAAAGTGGACGGCGTGCCCTATCAGCGGGCGAGCAATTCTGTGAGCGACATCATCACCGGCATGACGCTGACCCTCAAGAAGGCGGTCCCCGGCGAAACCGTGTCCCTAACATCGTCACGCCCGACAGACGCGATCAAGTCCACGATGGCGGACTTCGTAAGTGTCTTCAACGACATGAAGTCGAACATCAAGGCGGCCCGCAGCTCCACCAATTCGCGCACCTTGTTCGAACTGGAACGCAAGCTGAGCGCCATTCTCTCTAGGTCCCTCACGACCTCCGCCGCTGGCCCACGCAGCATGGCTGATCTGGGCGTGACGACCAACAGGGATGGATCAGTAACGCTGGACAGCAAGAAGCTGGATGCCGCGCTCAAGAACTTCCCCGACGCAGTTGAAGCCATTTTCGCGCCCGTCAGAGACGCAACCCGCACCGCCGATACGGATCCCGGCATCGGCGGCGCGATGGCGGCCCTGAGGGCGACCGAGACAGCTGCAAATGGCGGCCTGGCCGCACTAAAGCTCCGCCTGGAACGCGAACAAAAGGATATCGACACAGACCGGACCCGCGTGGACGAGCGCGAGGCCGCCTATAAGGCCCGTCTGCTCAGGAACATGTCCGGCATGGACAGCCGCGTTGCCAATTTGCGGGCGACGCAATCCTATCTCCAGCAGCAAATTGATCAGTGGAACAACAACTGATGACCGTCGCCCATCACCACCCCGGACAGGCGCGCATGCACTATGAAGCCATGTCCTATTCCAGCCGGATTGAAGGCGCCTCGCCGCATGAGCTTGTCACCATTCTCTATGAGGAACTGGTGCTTGCGCTGACCCTGCTCGCCTTTTCGATGCGGGCGCAGGATTCGATGAAGACGAACGCGCAGTTCGGGCGCGCCTCCGGCATCATCCATGCCTTGGAAGCCGGGCTGGATCATGATCTTGGCGGGACACTCGCCGAAAGCCTGTCCGCCATCTACCGCAGCGCGCGAACCGAGCTGATGGTTGCGCGCGAAACCAACAATCCTGACCGCGTAGAGCGCCTCGCCCAGGCCTTCACGGACATGAACGACAGCTGGAAAAAGATCGCAGCCTGACGTTCGTCGATCAAAGGATTGCCATAGACCGCCAAATGGGGTCTCCTTCCCTGAAGGGAGGACACACCATGCAGATCCGAAATTTCGTCCGGCTATTGGCAGCCGCGGCGGTTATAGCCCCACTTTCAGCTTATGCCGCTGCCACGGGCTTTGACCCAGACGCTGCAACGCAGGCCTATCTGGATACGCTGAAAGGCGCCGCCCGCGCCAAGTCCGACGCCTATTTCGAAGGTGGTTATTGGCTGCTGCTCTGGGGCACGCTAGCCGTCGTCTTTTCCGAAATTCTCGTTCTCTCAACCGGCCTTTCTGCGCGCTTCCGCGATTGGGCGGAGCGCGTAACACAACGCAAATTCCTCCAGTCGATGCTCTATTCACTACCCTATGGCGCGTTTGGCACGATCGTGTTGCTCCCGTGGACGATCTACACAGGCTTCTGGCGGGAACGGCAATATGACCTGATGAACCAAAGCTTCGGCGCATGGCTGGGCGAGCAGGGAATTTCGTTCCTGATTTCGACCGTCATCGGCGCTCTGGCGATCGGCATTTTCATTTGGGGCCTTTCCAAAAGCCCAAAGCGCTGGTGGATGTGGGGCTCCGGTGTGATGGCCGCTTTCCTCGGGCTCATGATCCTCGTCGCACCGGTCTTCATCAGTCCATTGTTCAACACCTACACAGAAATGCCAAAAGGCCCCTTGCGTGACCGGATCGTGGCGATGGCCGCGTCCCAGAACGTGCCTGCCGAACATATCTACGTCTTCGACCAGTCCAAGCAGCACAAACGCATTTCGGCAAACGTCTCCGGCCTTGGCCCGACGATCCGCATTTCATTGAATGACAATCTACTCAACCGCTCGACCCCCGACGAGGTGGCCGCTGTGATGGGGCATGAACTGGGCCACTATGTCCTCGGCCATGTCTGGAAGCTTGTCCTGAGCTTCACGCTCGTCTTCACCTTCGCCTTCTGGCTTGCCTCCCGCATTGTGCCGCTGATCGTCGAGCGCTATGGAGCACGGTGGAAGTTGCGCGGCGTGGCCGATGTGGCGGCCTTCCCGATCTACTCGATGGTTCTGACGGTGTTCATGCTGGTGACAACGCCTGTCACCAAGTCGATCATCCGTATGAACGAAAGCGCAGCGGATGCCTTCGGGTTGGACGTCGCCAAGGCCCCTGATGGCTTTGCCTCCGCCGCCATGAAGCTGTCTGAATATCGCAAGATTGAGCCGACGCCGCTCGAGGAAATCCTCTTCTACGACCACCCCTCCGGCAAGACACGCGTAGCGATGTCGATGCAATGGAAGGCAAAACATCTCGCAGAGGTTGAAGCCAAGGCAAAGTAAGGGCATCGGGTTTGGCGATGCCCACCTTGTTCATCTTCGGCCTCGGCTATGCCGCAAGTCATATCGCCAACACCCTGCGCCTGCAGGGGTGGGACGTGCTGTCGACCGGCTCGGCCGGTACAATGGCCTTCGATGACACCGCATCGGTGCGCCTCGGGCTGTCATCTGCCACCCATGTCCTGTCGTCCGTGCCGCCCGTCGCAGATGGGGACCCGGTGCTCGACACATATGGCGACCTGATCACCGCACGGCGCGACCTATGGCTGGGCTATCTCTCCTCCACCGGCGTCTATGGCGATACAGGCGGGGCATGGGTGGATGAAAGCGCGCCGGTCAAAGGCCGGCGGGGCAGCCGCAATGACGCAGATGCCGAGTGGCTGGCGCGCGGAGCGCGGGTCTTCCGGCTTCCAGGCATTTATGGTCCCGGGCGATCTGCCTTGGATCGGGTGCGCGATGGAAAGGCCCATCGCATCGACCTGCCCGACCAGATTTTCAGTCGCGTCCATGTGGCTGACATCGTGTCGGGTGTGATCGCGGGGTTTGAAGGGCCAAGCGGTGCTTATAACCTGTCTGATGATCTGCCCTGTTCCCAGAACAGCGTCATTGAGCATGCCTGCGATCTGCTGGGTTTGCCGCATCCGCCGTTGCAGACAATGGACGCCGCCAATCTATCCCCTATGGCGCGCGCCTTTTATGCGGAGAACCGGCGGGTTGCGAACGGGAAAGCGAAGCGGTTGCTTGGCTGGCAACCGCTCCATTCCGATTTCCGCGCCGGTCTGGCCTCATGCCGCGCCGCAGAGACATCGTCGCCTATTTTTTAGGCCGGACGCTTTCGACCGCCATCCGACCAAAGGAGGCGATCATCTCACCCACTTCCTTGACCTGCGCGACAGAACGGGCGCTCTGTGCCTTCACAAAGTCGGCTTGAATGCGGACAATGTCCTTCACATCCTTGGACGTTGTGATCTTGCGCAGAGCCGCAAAGGCTTCCTTCGCATTTTCCTCCGCATGATCAATCACGCGGGCGTTGAGCGCGGAGACGTTGTGCATCGCATGCTCTGCCGTCTCACGGATTTTCTTGCCGGCCTTTTCGACAGCATTTCCAGCGTCCTCAACAGCATCATGCACCGCTGCCTCGACACGCTTTTTCGCCTTAGATGCTGATTTAGCTGCAGATTTGGTCGCCTTTTCTGCCTTGTCCTTGATGTCGACCTTGGTCGTTTTCTTGGCCATGCTATTGTCCTCTCGTGCGGTACTTGCAACGGAACGAGAAGTTACCGCAAATAGTGTTGACTTACGAGTCCACCGTACGCTTTGGCGAACTGAGAGCTATAACCATTCCAGCAAGGACAATGATCCCGCCTGCCGCCGCCGTGACGGACCATTGATATCCCTCAAACAGCGTCGAAATCCCCATCGCGACAACCGGGATCAGCACATTGGAGAATCCGGCCTTGCCCGGCCCGATGACCCGGATCAGCCCGAAATAGAATGTGAAGGTGAGCGCGCTCGCGGCGAGTGAGAGGTAAGCGAGACCAACATAAAAGCCGGGCGTCGTCGGCACCACCGGCGGGCCAACGGTGATCAGCGACCAGAGCGCATTGAGCGCCGTTCCAAACAGCATCGACCACCCAATCAGACTCATCATCGGCAGCCGCCGCGCCGGAGGCGAGGCCTGCATCACATTGGCGACAGACGCTGTAAGCACCGCAAGGATCGTCAGACCAACGCCGAGCAACGTTTCATCTGCGCCACCCGGATCTGCGCGCACTTCATGGGCGAAGAGCAAGGCCACCCCAAGCATCGCAAAGGCCGCGCCAAAGATGAAGCGGCCTGACACCCGGTCACCCAGGAAGATGCGGCCGAGGATCGCATTCGGCACGACAAGCAGCGCAAAGACAACGGCGACGAGCCCCGACGTGATGTGGTGCTCCGCCTCATAAACAAGGTTGAAATTGGCCGTGAACTGCATGGCTCCAACGAGCGCTGCGAAACCAAATTCCCGCCTAGTGAACCGAATGCGCTGCCGGTTGAACGCCGCCAGCATAAGCATGGCGATACCTGCGACGAGGAACCGGTAAGTGACCCCCCAGCTTGCCGGAACTTCTGCAATCTGGCCGCGGATGACAAACCAGGTCGATCCCCAGATCAGTGTGATCGTCGCAAAGGGGATGAGGATCTTCGGATTGAGGAACGACGTCGGGCTGTGCTGGCTCACAGGGCGGCAATCGCGGCAGCAAAGGCGTCGATCTCCGCGGCCGGCTGGTCCCAGCTGACGACGAAGCGGACTTCGCCTTCGGCCCAATCATAAAAGTCAAAGCCCTGTGCCCGCAGCTTGGCAGCGTCATCAGGCGTCATCCGGGCGAAAACCTCGTTCGCCTCCACCGGTTGGAATAGGCGATGCCCACAGGCGGCACCCAGCTTGTATGCCCCTTCATTTGCGGCGCGCGCATTGGTAAGCCAGACATCATCCTGCAACAGCGCGATGACCTGCGCGGCCAGATAGCGCCCCTTGGACAAAAGATGCCCGGCCCGCTTGCGCCGTTCGGCAACGCCCTTGGCCTTTTCCCGATCAAAATAGACAAGGCATTCAGTCGACAGGCCGCCGTTTTTGGTAAAGCCGAAGGACAGCACATCAACGCCTGCCCGCCAAGTTACGTCAGCAGGCGAGCAGCCCAGCGTGACAAGTGCATTGGCGAAACGTGCGCCATCCATGTGAAAGCCAAATCCATGCGCCTTGGCAACCTCGCCCAGTGCTGCGACTTCTGCCGGTGTGTAGACACGCCCATATTCTGTCGCATTGGTGATCGACAGCGCATGCGGTTGTGCCCAATGGACGCCGCCCGGCGTGGCCGCCAGCTTATCTGTCAGGGCTTCAGCGGTGATCTTGGCGCCGTCGCCTTCGATCAGCGCCAACTTCGCGCCATGCGTGTAAAATTCCGGCGCGCCGCATTCGTCATTCTGGATATGGGCATCGCGGTGGCACAAGATGCTGCCATAAGGCGGGCACAGGCTGGCCAAGGCAAGCGAATTGGCCGCCGTGCCCGTCGCGACCCACAGCGCTGTCACCTCAGTCTCAAACAGGTCCGACATCACCCCATCAAGCGATTTGGACAGGGCATCGCCATCATAAGCGGTGTCCACGCTATTGCAGGCGGCCATGGCGGCTAGCACGGATGGATGAACACTGGCGGCATTATCGGAAAAGAAACGCATCCCAGTGTCTTGGAAGGCGTATCGCACTTCGTCAACCGGACAAGGGGGGAATGGTGCTGCCGGAGAGGATTGAACTCTCGACCTCTCCCTTACCAAGGGAGTGCTCTACCACTGAGCTACGGCAGCATGGCCATCTGTCGCGGAGACAAGCCTCGACGCGATGACGCGGGCCTATGGACAAAAGCTATGGACGGGTCAAGCACATCGCGTCAAATGGCAGGGACATGACCAAGAACGACACCGAAAAGCAGCGCCGCCTGGCCGAGGCTCTGCGCGCCAATCTGAAGAAGCGCAAAATGCCATCTGAGACTCCGCCCAACGATGAGTCGCGGGAAGGCAAGGATCGTTGAGCCAGATCGTCTCCTTTACCGGTCATGACGGACTGGATCTGAAAGCAGCTTCATCCGGCCCATCTGATGGCGTGCCGGTCCTGCTCGTGCATGGTGGCGGACAGACGCGACGGGCCTGGCGGCGGGCGGCGGACGCGATTGCAGCCCAAGGCTATCACGCCATCGCATTGGATTTGCGCGGACATGGCGAAAGCGCCTGGTCTGACAAAGGCGACTATGCGCTTTCTCATTTCGCCAAGGATATCCTTGCTGTCACCGCGCAAATCGGCGGCCCGCCGCATTATGTCGGCGCGTCGCTCGGCGGGTTATCCGGTCTGATTGCAGAAGGGGATTTGAACCCCGGTGGCTTTGCCAGCCTGACGCTGGTCGACATCACGCCAAACATGTCGCCCGACGGCGTCGCGCGCATCACAGGGTTCATGGCGCAGCATATGGAAGACGGCTTCGCCTCCGCCGAAGACGCTGCAGACGCCATCGCCGCTTATACGCCGCATCGGGAGAAGCGGGGGCCAAGCGACAGTTTGAAGCATTATCTGCGCCTCGGCGTGGACGGGCGCTACCGCTGGCATTGGGACCCGGCGTTCATCACCGGCATCGACGCCGACACAAGCGGCGCCACAGCACGACTGGAAACGGCAGCCCGCGCGTTGCGACTGCCCGTCCATCTCGTACGCGGGCAATCGAGCGATCTTGTCAGCCCGGAGGCCGCGCAGGACTTTCTAAAGCTCGTGCCCCATGCCCGCTATGATGACATTGCGGGGACGGGACACATGGTCGTTGGCGACCGGAATGACGTTTTCTGTGACGTCATTCTGGGGTTTTTGAAGGAACTGGCACCAGCCGCCTAATTGTCATTCCTCGGCCCCTCCCGCGTGCGGGAGAGGAGCGAAATCTGACGCGCGCGGCGCGGCTTCGTTGCAGCGGGGAAGGCTTTACCCCAACGACTTACAGCAATCCTCCAGCCATGCCTTCACATCGCCTTCCAACTGCGGGCCGACGATTTCTAGCACCTTGGCGTGATAATCATCCCACCAGCGCAGTTCGTCGCGGGTCATGAGGTCAGTGTCGACCAGCGTGCGGTCAATCGGCGCGAAGGTGAGCGTTTCAAAGCCAAGATAACGGCCCTCCGCACCCGCAATTTCGCGTTCTTCAACCAGCACGAGGTTCTCCGTGCGGATGCCGAAATGGCCGACCTTGTAATAGCCCGGCTCATTGGAGAGGAACATGCCCGCCGCCAGCGGCTCCTCGGTCCCGGCTTGCCCGCCCGTGCCCTTGGCTATGCGCTGCGGCCCTTCATGGACCGACAGGAAGGCCCCGACGCCATGACCGGTGCCATGCGCGTAATCGACGCCGGCTTCCCACAAAGCCATGCGCGCCAGCGTGTCGAGCTGGCTGCCCCGCGTCCCTTCCGGGAAGACCGCACGGGCGAGCGCGATATGGCCCTTCAGGACACGCGTGTAGCGGTCCTTCATCTCTGCCGTCGGTTCTCCCGGGCCGATCCAGACAGTGCGCGTCACATCTGTGGTGCCATCCAGATACTGCCCGCCGGAATCGACGAGGTAGATGCTGCCCGGTGCGATCTCCAGATTGCTGCCCTCATCGACGCGGTAGTGCGGCAGCGCGGCGTGCGGACCGGCGGCAGAAATCGTGTCGAACGACAAATCTCGCAGCAGGCCGGTCGCGGCGCGGAAGCCCTGGAGCTTGGCGGCGGCCGACAATTCGGTCTGCCCGCCCTTGGGCGCTTCAACCGACAACCAGTGGAGGAAGCGCGTCAGCGCCGCCCCGTCCCGCTTTTGTGCGGCACGGTGCCCACCCTGCTCGACAGTGTTTTTAATGGCGCGCGGCAAGACCGTTGGGTCGCGCGTTTCGACAAGCGTCGCCCCGCCCGATGCCAGGCGGGAGAAGATCGCCGACACAGCCCGTTCAGGGTCCACCGCCACGCGCTTGCCCGCCATCGCGGCGAGTGCGGGGGTGAACGCCGCACGGTCGTGAATGCGGACCGCATTGCCCAGATGCTGGCGCACGGCCTCATCAATCTTGGCCGGATCGACATAGAGGTCCGCCGTGCCATCGGCGTTGAGGACAGCAAAGGACAGCGCAACCGGGGTGCGCTCCACATCAGTGCCACGCACGTTGAACAGCCAAGCGACTGAATCAAGCGCGCTAATGATCGCGGCGTCGAGCTTTTCCTTGGCCAGCCACTCGGCCACTTCCTGCCGCTTTTCGGCAGAACTGCGGCCAGTATATTGGTCGTCCAACACCATCAGCCGGTCGACCGACGGCGCGGGCTGATCTGCCCAGACAGCATCGACCGGATTATGATCAACCGCGACCAGCTCTGCTCCCTTGCCCGCCAGCGCCTTGGTTGCTGCCTCGACCCATGTTTTGGTGTGAACCCATGGATCAAAGCCGATGCGCGCGCCCTCCGATGCGTGGTCCGCCAGCCAAGCCGATATCGTCGTTTCCGGCACCGACTGGTAGGACCAATGCTTGCCATCGACCTGCTCGCGCACCTGAATGGTGTAGCGGCCATCAACAAAGATCGCCGCTTCTTCCGACAGCACAACCGCCGAGCCCGCCGAGCCACCAAAGCCCGTCAGCCAAGCCAGCCGCTGCGCATAGGCGCCGACATATTCCGACATATGCTCATCGCAGATCGGGACGACGAACCCGTCGAGCCGGTCGGTCTTCAACTGGGCACGCAGGGCGGCAAGGCGGTCTTCATAGCTGGACATGGTGTAGGCTTCCGGTGTTCAAATGGGTGTCTGGGGAGGGATATAAGGAACTCCCCCGCAATCGTCATCCTGAACTTGTTTCGGGATCCATTGGCATCGCGGATGCATTGTTTCCTCACACAGTGTTCATGGATGCTGAAACAAGTTCAGCATGACGAAAGGAGGGAGATGTCCCTCCCGCCCTACCCCACCGACGCGTTGAGCGTGTCCACCGCCTCGGCATAATCCGCCATAAAGTCCTGCACCACCGACCGCGCCGAGGTGATGTCGCTCACCAGCCCGACGCCCTGTCCGACGAAATAGGTGACGAGCGGCACGGCGGCCGCATTGCCGCCTTCCGCCGACTTGGTCGCCTTGTGGATGGCGGGTTCTGCGATGAGGGACTGCATCGGCATGGGGAGCGCGCCGGGGCTGTCCGGGCCTTCCCACGCCTCGGTCCATGCCGAGACAAGCTGGCGCGAATATTTGCCGGTGCGCCCCTTGGAGCGCACGGTGTCGCGTGAACGGGCGGCGACCATCTTTTCGCGAAAGATCTGCGAGCATTCGCTCTCGGTCGTGGCGAGCCAGACCGAGCCGGTCCAAGCGCCCGCCGCGCCCATCGCCATGCAGGCAGCCATCTGTGCGCCGGTCATGATACCGCCCGCCGCCAGCACGGGCACGTCATGGCCCGCTGCCTTCAGCGCGCGGACGACTTCGGGGATGAGGACGAGCGTCGAGACTTCGCCGCAATGGCCGCCCGCCTCGCCACCCTGCGCCACGATCACGTCGCAGCCCGCTTCGGCGAGACGCAGCGCATGTTCTTTCGCCCCCGCCAGCGCGCCGACCGGAACATTATGGGCGCGGCCCATGTCGATCATCTCCTGCGGCGGCTTGCCGAGCGCGTTCACGATCATCTTGATCGGGTGGTTGAAGGCAACGCGAAGCAGCTCCATCGCCTCTTCCGGCCAGAAAGGCGGCGGCGCATCTTCGCTGCGCGCGCGGGCATGTTCACCCGCACTTTCGACACCGTGCGACTTCAAAAGATCATCGACAAACGTGCGGTGCTGCGCCGGAATGCGCGCGGCAAGGGTCTTGGAGGTGAGGCCCGTCTCATTCTTCACGCTCAGATTTTCGGGGATGAGAACGTCAATGCCATAGGGCTTGCCGTCGACATGCGCGTCGATCCACTGCAGCTCAACTTCCAGTTCCTCGGGGTTGAATGCGGTGGCCCCCAGCACGCCAAAGCCACCTGCCTTGGACACGGCGGCCACGACATCGCGGCAATGGCTGAAGGCGAAAAGCGGAAACTCGATCCCAAGCCGCTCGCACAATTTGTTCGTCATGATTTGCCTCTCCTTATCTGCCGTGTATCACCGCCCCACACGGGGAATTCAACATGTCAAAAGCAACAGTTATTCTGGCCGCCCTTTTGCTGGGCATCGCACTTGGGATCATATTCGACACCGGGCATGGCGGGCTAACCGAAGCAGCGGACCTCATCGGCACCTTATGGCTCAATGGCCTGCGCATGACGGTGGTGCCGTTGGTGGTCGCCCTTCTGATTACCGGCATTGCACAGACGGCAGCCGCCGCGCGCGCGGGTAAGCTCGCCTTCCGCGCTGTGCTGACGATGATGGTGATCCTCTGGTGTTCCGCAACAATGGCCGCCTTCGTGACGCCCGCACTGCTCAGCGCCTTCCCGATGCCGGTGGAGGCAGGCGCGGCTCTCAAGCAGGCCTTGTCCTCCGCCCCCAGCACAGGCGACGTGAAGCCGTTTTCTGAATTCCTCCGCGCTATCGTGCCGACCAACCCCTTTGCGGCGGCGGCGAGTGATGCGATCCTCCCACTCATTGTCTTCACCATGGCGTTTTCCTTCGCCATCCTGCGCCTGCCCGAGGGCAAGCGCACGCTCATCACCGGCTTTTTTGAAGCGGTGGGTGATGCGATGCTGATCGTCATCAACTGGGTATTGGCCATCGCCCCCATCGGCGTGTTTGCGCTCGCCTATGTGGTGGGGGCAAAGGCCGGGACAGCCGCCCTCGGTGCGCTTGCCCATTATGTGGCGATTGTGACGGCAACCGGCACCGTTGTCTGGATCGCCAGCTTCTTCGTCGCGGCCATCGGTGCCCGGCGTGGGCCATTCCAATTCTTCCGCGCGGCCATTCCGGCGCAGGCGGTCGCCATCTCAACCCAGTCGTCGCTCGTCTCGCTGCCAGCGATGTTGAAGGGTGTCACCGCGCTGGGCGTGCCGCCGGCGACGGCTGACCTTGTGCTGCCTGTCGCCGTCGCCATCTTCCGCGCGACGGGGCCCGCGATGAACCTCGCCGTTGCGATCTATGTCGCGCATTGGATGGGGATGGAACTCACCCCATGGGCGCTGGCTGCAGGCGTTGCTGCGGCGGCAACAACCACCATCGGTGCAGTCAGTCTGCCGGGCACTGTCAGTTTCGTGACCTCCATCGCCCCCATCTCCATCGCCATGGGCGTGCCGGTCGAGCCGCTCGCGCTGTTGATCGCGGTGGAGACCTTCCCCGATATCATGCGCACGTTGGGCAACGTCACCATGGACATGGCGGTCACCGCCACGATCTCAGAACGGGCGGGCGACAAGCATGGGGAGGAAGTGGGGCTGTAAGCCTACCCCATCATCCGCCAAAGGCCGACCACCGGCGCGCCGAGCATGGGGTGCACATAGGTCGCCACAAGCCAAATCACGACGCCGCCCAGAACCGGCGTGAGCCCCGGCCATAATGTAGAGAGCTTCGCCTTGCCCGTCAGTTGCCGGGCTAAGGGCACAAAGCTGGTCCGTGAGGACCAATCGCCCCAGGCAGCGCCCATCAGCTTGGCCTTTTTCGCATCCTGACCGGCGGACCCACCAAGCGCGAGGAGGAACATGCCGCCTGTCAGCACAAAGCTCACCGCATAGGGCGCGACGAGCGCATGGGCGATGGCCCAAAGCGCAAAGGCCCACATCATCGGGTGGCGGGTCAGGTGAAAGACACCGTGCACCGGCTTTGCGGCATCGGCTTTGGCAGTAGGCGTGGGCATGGCAGGATTACCAACAAACGAGCCTGCGAACAGGATCGATGCGACAAGCATCAGCAAAGAGGCCACACCCCAGATTGGCTCTCCGGGTGTCCAGAAATAATCGCCCGTCGGCGCGCCAGAAAAAGCGACATAGACCCAGTAGAATGTCGCCAACGCTATGACGCTATAGAGGCCCGAAAACCCCTTTTCCCCTAAGTTCGCCACCAACGGCGCGCGCAGCGGATGCGACAATAGGAAATGCGTTCCCACAAAGGCGGCGACTGCCAAAACAAGCTGGTTCATTTTCTGCTCCTCTTCCCCATTGGGCGGGAGCTTCGTCGATTTGGCGGCGGCTTGCTAGAAGATTTTGCGCAAACTGATTTCGAACGTCCGGCCAACCGGATCAACATAGCCCGACTGATAACGCAGCGGCACGAGACCGCCTGCATCCCGCACGCCCTGAATATCGTTGAAGAGGTTGTCGATCCGGATGGCCAGTCGCGCGCCTTTCAGCAGGGGCACGGCGTCTATCAGCGCCTTGCGCTGCTCAAAATTGACGAACAGCCGCAGGTTGAGAGTCGTCAGATCGGAAAAGCGCAACGGCGATCCGCCTGCATTGACGGAGGTTGCCGTCTGGTGGGCACCGTTGACGCGCACGCCAATACCCTTGTTGAACCAGCCCCCTTCCAGCTCAAAAGCATGGCGCGGTGTGCCGCCGGATTGGCCAGTCGCATCCCCGCCCAGAAGGTCAAGCGGCGGCAGGCCCGGCGCAATATCCACCTCGTCGACAAACTTGATCGTGTGATAGGCGGACACCGACCAGCGCCCGCCATTGCTGCCCGGTCGACCGAAGCCAAAGCCGCGACCGCCGCCACCGGGAGGTCCCCCCCGGCCCGCGCCTGCACCAGCGCCTGCGCCTGCGCCTGCGCTTGGCTGGCCAAAGGACTTCTGGAAGCTCAACCCCCAGCGGAGCTGATCACTGCGGGAGGCAAGGAAGTTGATCGACCGCTGATCAACCGCGACCAGCTGCCCGGTCCCATCCCGCGTAAACCGGTTCGGGAAAGCCGCCTGCACCGCCGCCGTCAGCGCCGGGAAGGCCGCCAGCGGATCCGTGCTGCGGTTCCGGAAATAATTGGCCGTGATCGTCAGCCCGTCAAGCCATTTGGGCTCATAGGTCAGGCCTAGCTTCATATCGCGACGTTCTTCGGCGCGCAGCAACGGGTTACCGCCTGAGGTTAGCGCGACAATCCCCGTTTGCCCGCGCACATAATCATAAACGAGCGCGTTGGGCGTCACGAGCGTGGGCTCTCCCAATTGGGTCGAACTTGGTGCGGCCTGATCGACGGCCATGCTCGCAAGCAACGTCACGCCCGACAAAGGCGACCAATTGAGGCCATAGCCGTAAGCCGTGATCGCGCCGAAATCGGAAAGCTTTTTATAGCCGCCATTGAGGTTGATGGAGAGATCGCCAATGACATCCCCCACCGCGCGCCTCCGGCTGGTGAGCGGAATGTCGATATTGCCGCGCACATTGGCTTCATCGCGGTTGATGGAGGCTGAGCGCAGCACGCCCGATCTCTCCGAGACGCTGTCGATACCCCGCGCCTCAAACCCGGCGCGGATATTGGTCGTGACGGGGCCTGCAGGCAGCTCCACCAGTGGCCCGGTGAGCGACCATGACGCATTTCCAACCGAAAGCCGGGACTGGGCAAGATCGCGCCCTGAGGGCACTGCCACGTCCTGATCGGTGAGCGTCCGCAAGGTCGTGCGTTCACCATTGGCCGTCGCTGTCCAATTGAAGCGGTCGATACGACCATCCACCGTCAGCCCGCCGGTCCATGCCCGCGTTCGCACGTTGCGCGTCAGCGGATCTATTGCGCCAACGGAGGCCGGTGAAATGCCGAACAGAGAGACAGTATCTGCACGATCATGCTGAAGGCTCAGCGTGGCACTGACATTGTTGGCAATGGTGCGATTAAGGACTGAGTTGAGCTTGAAGGCCTCGTTGGAGGGAGACAGCGTGCGATACGCCGTCTCATCCGCACCATCGGGAATGATGCCGCGTTCGCTTTCAAGGATTTTGCCGGAGCGTGTATATTCTGTGTCGATATTCAGTCGGCCCAGCTTACCGATACGGACCAGCCCGGCCTCTGCCTCCATCGATGTCCGCCCGCCGGATGTTGGCGCGCCGACTTCCCCTTCCAGCGTGATCGCGGAGAATTTTTCTTTCAGGATGAAGTTCACCACCCGCTGTTCGGCGGTGAAGCCATAGCGCAGCGCGACATCTTCCGGCAGGACTTCCACCCGCTGGATCGCCTCAGAGGGCAAGTCCCGGATTTCGGCAAAGCCGGAGACGCGTTTGCCATTAACGAGCACCACAGGCGGCCCATTTCCGCGACCGCGGCCCGAGCGCGTTTGCGCAGACAATGCGGACAAGAGATCAGTGACGCTGGAGGCGCCATAGCTCTGGATCGCCGCTTCATCGAGGACAACGTCGGCGGGAATATCCACGTCGACGGACCCGGCAAGCCTGGGCGCCGTCACGACGATGTCTGCGCCAACATCATCGGCGGGCGGCACCGCCTGCTGCGCCCGGGCGTCAGGGAGTGTGAGAATGAGGGCAAGCGCGCCTGTTGAGGCACGGAGGAAGGGGTTACTATTCTTCATTATGTTCTGCTGTTTAACGCGCCTGCCTGACAGTCTGATGAACGGGTTCGCCGGGCCAGCCAGCGAACCCGTTCATTCCTACCTGTCGTAAGCGTTTGGCAGCGCCCCTTCCGTTGGGTTCGCATAACGATCCCGCAGGCGCGTCTGGCGGCTGACGAGCGACTGCTTCACGCCGTCAATCCAGACCGCCTGTACACCCGAGGTCAGCTCCAGCGGATCGCCATCCCAAATGACAACATCTGCTTTGCGACCGGCACGAAGTGAACCGATTTCTCCGCCCAATCCCGCAATGTCGGCAGGGACCGAGCTGATCGTAGCGAACGCCTGATCCCAGCTGAGGCCCGTCGCACCCGGCACCTTGTTGAGCGCCACGAGGTTACCCGCATATTGCATCGACAGCTGCGCCTGACGCGCTTCATTGTCGTTGATCATGCCGATCGCGACCTCGACGCCCGCCTTCTTCATGCGGCCGATGTTCGATTGCGTTGCCGCCAGCTGTTCAAAGCTGTCGGGCAAGTCATTCAGCGCTGAGGCCAGCACGCCAACCTTGGCCGCGGCAATCTGCGGACCGACGCGCCAGCCTTCAGTCGCGCCCACGAGGACGAGGCTGAGCGCCGGATAATCCTTCTTAAGGGCAAGGACCATCAGGATGTCCGGCGCACTTTCCGCATGGACGAACAGCTTCATCGTGCCGTTGACGACGGGCACCAGCGCCAGCGCATCGGCGCGTTTCAGCATAGCGTCATCGCGGAAGATGCCCTTGGCCGCTTCAGAAGCTTCTCCCAATGCCGTTTTGAACGCGGCGATCAGCGCGGGACGCGAACCACCCGCCAAACGCGCGCCGGTTTCGCCGAATTCGACGAACTGGAATGCTTTGGCTTTGGTGACGGGGTTCAGGTCGCTTCCTGTATCAATCACGGCACCCTGACCCGCAAAGATCGCATTGCCGGCATCAGGCGAAACGATGGCGCGCGTGACACCCGCCGCGCGGTTGACGGCCATTGCGGCGACGTCCGGATTGATGGCGGGCGCCATGTCCAGCGAGGCGTTAAAGGGCGAGTTGCGCGCTTCGGTGTCGTTGCTGGGGTCAACAGCGTCGACGCCGACAAGACCCATGCGCGTAAAGCCCGCGACGATGCCGGGTGTTACCCATTTACCGGAGGCGTCAACGCGTTCGGCCCCAGCGGGAATGGCAACGCCAGCACCTGCGGCCACAACGCGGCCATTGGAGATGACGACGGTCCCGTTTTCAACAGGTGCCGAACCGTCCCCAATGATGACCTTACCACCGGTGATCGCGATGGTCTGGGCGGAGGCAGGGAGTGCGATGAGGGCTGCACAGCCAAGCAGGAAGCGCTTCATTTCACGTCTCCTTCACCGGGCTGGCCCAGCTCAAAATCAGCCACCGGCCGCATCTTGGGATTGGCGGCATCATACATCAGCGCGCCATCGATCCAGACCTTGTCAGGCCGTGTGTAGACAGACAGCGGATTGCCGTTCCACAGCACGATATCAGCCATCTTGCCGGGCTTCAGACTGCCTGTTTTATCGCCAATGCCCAAGGCCTTGGCAGGGTTATAGCTCAGCCAGGTCCAGACGACTTCGTCCGGCACCTCAATGCCCATGCGGCGGCCATCGCCCGCGGCCTTCGCGGCTTCCTGATTCAGGCGCTGAATACCGTTGGCATCATCGGAGTGAACGATGGTGCAGGCATTGGCCTTAAACACCATAGGGATGTTTTCATTGATGGCGTCATAGGACTCCATCTTGAAGCCCCACCAGTCTGCCCACATGGCCGAACAAATGCCTTCCTTGGCGAGTAGGTCGGCGATCTTGTAGCTTTCGACCGCATGGTGGAAGGTCGAGACCTTATAGCCAAACTCTTTCGCCATATCGATGACGAGGCTCATTTCGTCCGCGCGGTAGCAGTGGTTGTGGACGAGGATCTCGCCCGACAGCACGCCCGCCAGCGTCTCCATGGCAAGATCGCGCGTCACGTTCTCGCCCTTGTCGAGCTTGCGCTTATATTCTGCGGCCCGCGCCCAGGTTTGGCGGTTGACCGCCATGTTGCCCATGCGGGTCTGCGGCATCTGGCCCTTGCTGCCATAAACGCGCTTGGGGTTTTCCCCGCACGCCATTTTCAGCCCATAGGGCGCGCCGGGAAACTTCATCCCCTGCACATTACGCGCATAGACATTCTTGATCGTGACCGACCGGCCGCCGAACAGATTGGCCGAACCGGGCAAGATCTGAAGCGCGGTCACGCCGCCATTTGCGAGCGCGCGGGAGAAGCCGGGGTCCTGCGGCCAGACGCTGTGTTCGGCCCAGACTTCGGGGCGGACAGCGCCAGTCGCTTCATTGCCATCGCTATGCGCATCCACGCCGGGCGACGGGTAGTCGCCAAGGTGTGAGTGGATGTCGATGATGCCGGGTGTCACCCATTTGCCGGTACCGTCAATAACGGTGTAGCCGTCCTTGACCGCGCCGCCGGTTTCAATGCCTTCCACTTTGCCGTCGCGGAAATAGACCGTCGCGTTCTGGAACTTGGCGCCTTCACCGTCATAGACGATGACGTTGGTCACCGCCGTCGGCACGCTGGCATAGGGTTGATAAGTTGAGGGGTATGGGTCCTTATTGAAGCTGGACTTCGGCGCGCTTGCCGCTTCCTTGTCCTTCTTCTTGGCGGCGACCGGCGACGTGACCGTCGCCAGCGCCACTGCGGTCCCGATGAGGAACTTCGTCAATTGCATCAGAGGATTATCCTTCCTGCGTGTCTTTTAATGTGTCGAGGTGCATCCAGCGCTTCACGATCGGCGTCAAAAGCAGCACAATGACAGCTGCGCCAATCGAAACCCAGCCAAACAACTCATAGATGTCGAGCAGCTTGGCCTTGCTCATTTCACCGCCATGACCGCCGGTCGCTTCCCCAATCTTGCCTGCGACGAAATTGCCGACGGCTGTCATGTAGAACCACGCGCCCATGATGAGGCTGGCCATGTGAGATGGTGCGAGACGGTTCATGGCCGAAAGACCAACGGGCGAGAGGCAAAGCTCCCCCGTGGTGGCAAAAAGATAGTAAAGGAAAACGAAGATGACCGGCGTCATGGCCGCAATGCCGAAGGATTGCGCACCCCAGACAAGCACGAGATTGGCAAGGCCCATCTGCGCCAACGCGAGGCCGAATTTGGCCGGTGCCGAAGGCTCCTTCCCGCGTTTTCCGAGCCATTGCCAAAGGGCTGCGAACAATGGGGCGAGGAGGATGATGTAGATGGGATTGATCGACTGGAACAGCGAGGCAGGCGTGGCCCCGCGATCAACGTAACGGTCAGTGAACAGGCTCATCGAACCGCCCGCCTGCTCGAACAGGCCCCAGAAGAGCGGGTTAAGCGCGATCAGGAACAGGATCGCGAACATGCGTTCCCGCGGCTCCTTTTCCAGCTTGAAGCTTTCGAAAAGCACATAGCCGAGCAAAGCCACGCCCGAAATGACAAGCAGTGACTGGATGACATCCTGATATTGAACGAGCGCCCAGATGACCGCCACAGAGGCAAGGCCGATGCCATATAGGCCCCATTCCTTCGACTTAGTCAGTGGTGCTGGCGCTTCGCCCGCGCCGTTCAGCGCACTCTTGCCCAGAACAAAAACGACGAGACCAGCAAGCATGCCGATGCCCGCAAGGCCGAAGCCCCAGCCCCAGCCGATCGTCTGACCAAGATAGCCAACAAGGATCGTGCCGATGGCGGCCCCGACGTTGATGCCCATGTAAAAGACTGTGTAAGCGCCGTCGCGGCGAATATCGGTCATTTTGTAGAGCTGGCCGACCATTACCGAGATGTTGGCCTTCAAAAAGCCGGAACCGACGATGATGAAGGCAAGGGCCGCCCAAAAGACGTTGATCGTCGGGTCGCTCTGCCCGCCCACGCCTTCGACGGCCATCAGGCTGTGTCCGGCCGCCAGCAGAGCGCCACCGAACAGAACCGCCTTACGCTGCCCGAGATAGCGGTCCGCCAGATAGCCGCCAAGCACGGGTGTGATATACACAAGGCTTGTATAGGCGCCGTAGATCAGGCTCGATTTGGAATCGTTGAACAGCCAGTGCTGTGTCAGATAGAAAATGAGCAGCGCGCGCATGCCGTAATAGGAGAAACGTTCCCACATCTCGGCGAAAAACAGCATGTACAGGCCCTTGGGGTGGCCTGCGAATTCGGGCTCTTTCTGGATGGCAATCTTGGCGCCAATTGCCAGAAAAACGCCGAGGACGATGACAGCAATCGCAGCGATCCAGTCGCCTTCTGTCCACAGCTGCATTGCTTTCATCTCTGTCACGCGAACCTCACCATGTATCGGTTAAAACGGGTTGTGCTCTCTTCGAGCTGTTAGACCGGCACGCTAACGGAAAAATTGCGGCTGTGAAGAACAATGTTGCGCGATGATGACATCATATCTGGCCGCGTCCATGGTGGGACGGAGCCGCCGGAGCAGTCCGCAACCGACGACCGGTCAATTCTGTTCGACGAGCGTCTGGCCGGAAGCGGGAAAGAGCGGCTGACCTGCCGCCTGTTTGGCCCGGATTTCCGCAACCGTCCGACGGGCGAGTTCGAGCCTAGCCTTCTTACCCGGATGAGTGCCGTCGTTGAATGGCCCCAGATCGGTCTTCGCCCCGTAGCGCCGCCAGAAATCGAGCGCGGCATCTAAACTGTAACCGGCGCGTGCCAGCATATAAGCGGCGAAATAGTCGGCCTCCTCCTCCGTCGCGCGAATGGCCGTGCGGTTCTTGCCGAGCGGCGCCAGCAACCCGCGCTTCACGCCTTGCCTGTCGAGCCGTTCGGGATGCCGTAAAATGTTGTGCGCCATTTCATGCGCAATCGGCACGGCGACCGCATCATCGCTGCCCGCAAAGGTCGCCAGCGCCGAAGAGACATGGACGGTCTTACCATCGGCACTGGCCGACAGCTTCTTGCCGGGGACGAGTTCGACATTGGCGGGGCAGGCAAGGTCGGCGTCCATGGACAGTGTCTGCTGCACACCGCCCCGATCAATCAACAGGCGGACCGATCTATCCTGAAGGGCGGCGGCAAGCTGCGCGAGCGTCGCCTCAACCACCTGATAGCTGGCAAGGGCCTTCAGGGTGCTGCGCGGTGTCGGGGTGCCATCCACCGCGAGGATATGGTCTCCCACACGCACCCCGGCCCGCGCGGCTGAACTCCCCGGCACAACGACAGTGACGGTCGGGACATCGGACAAGCCAAGGTCGGCCTGCGCTTCGGCCCGCCATTCCGGCGCATATTGGCCGATATCCTGCACTAACATCCCCTGAAGGGGCGAGGGGAACGGACAAAGAGCGAGGTTCGCTGTCGCCAGCCGGTGCGAGATAGCGGCAATGCGCGCGTCCATATCCCGCAATTTGATGAGCTCTCCCGCCACCGCCGGCATGGGCAGAACGAGAAGGCCGATAAGCAAGAGGATCAGGCGACGCATGCCCCCCAGATAGGCCTGCCCTTGAAAAGCGGCAACCGCCCGCCCCATATCCCGACCATGAGTGACACAATCAAATGGCACGGCACGACCATCGTCTCCGTCCGCAAATCCGGCAAGGTCGTTATCGCAGGTGACGGGCAGGTCTCCATGGGCCAGACCGTCATGAAGCCCAATGCGAAGAAAGTCCGCCCCTTGGGCGATGGCAAGGTGATTGCCGGGTTCGCAGGGGCGACCGCTGACGCCTTTACGCTTTTCGAACGTCTCGAGCGCAAGCTGGAGCAGTTCAACGGACAGCTGCTGCGCGCCGCCGTTGAACTCGCCAAGGACTGGCGGACCGACAAATATCTGCGCAATCTGGAAGCGATGATGATCGTCGCCGACAAGGACGTGACGCTGATCCTGACCGGCAATGGCGATGTGCTGGAACCCGTGGACGGCGTGGCCGCCATCGGCTCCGGGGGCAACTTCGCCCTAGCAGCCGCACGCGCGCTCAAGGACTATGAACCCGATGCCGAAGCCTTGGCCCGCAAGGCGATGGCCGTCGCGGCAGAGATTTGTGTGTACACCAACGACCAGCTGACTGTGGAGACGCTGGAGAGCTCAACTTAACCCCTCCCCTTCAGGGGAGGGCAGGGGGTGGGGATGGCGAAGCTGAGACGTGCCCTCCCCAGACTTGCTCCGCCCCGACTGCCCCACCCCAACCCCTCCCCTGAAGGGGAGGGGCTTTAGGACACAAGATGAACACCACCCTTACCCCCAAGGCCATTGTGGCCGCCCTCGACGAACACATTATCGGACAAGCCGATGCCAAGCGCGCGGTTGCTGTCGCCCTGCGCAACCGCTGGCGGCGGCAGCAGCTTTCACCCGAATTGCGCGAGGAAGTGACGCCCAAGAACATTCTGATGATCGGCCCCACGGGCTGCGGCAAGACCGAGATCAGCCGCCGTCTGGCGAAGCTTGCCGATGCGCCGTTCGTGAAGGTTGAGGCGACCAAGTTCACTGAGGTTGGCTATGTCGGCCGCGACGTCGAACAGATCGCCCGCGATCTGGTCGAAGAGGCGATCAGGCTCGAGAAGGAACGCCGCCGTGCGGCTGTAAAGGACAAGGCCGAGGACGCGGCGATGGCACGTCTGCTGGACGCGCTGACCGGCAAGGACGCCTCGACCGCCACGCGCGATGCTTTCCGCCTGCGCTTTCAGGAAGGCCATCTTGATGCGACCGAGATCGAGATCGAGGTTGAAAACGCGCCCAACATGCCGTTCGAAATTCCCGGCGCGCCCAATGTCGGGATGATCAATCTGTCCGAGATGATGGGCAAGGCCTTGGGCGGCGCCCCCAAGAAGCGGCGCAAAATGACCGTGCCAGCCGCCTGGGCCAAGCTGGTCGAAGAAGAGGCCGATGCCCGGCTGGATCAGGACGATGTCGCGCGCGTCGCGCTCAATGATGCCGAAGCCAATGGCATCGTTTTCCTTGATGAGATCGACAAGATCGCCGTGTCGGACGTGCGTGGCGGCTCTGTCAGCCGCGAAGGCGTGCAGCGCGACCTGCTGCCGCTGATTGAGGGCACGACCGTTTCAACCAAATATGGCCCGATGAAAACCGACCATATCCTCTTCATCGCATCGGGCGCCTTCCATGTAGCCAAGCCAAGCGATCTGTTGCCCGAATTGCAGGGCCGCCTGCCCATCCGCGTGGAATTGAAGGCGCTGACAGAGGCAGACTTTGTCAACATCCTGTCCGACACGCGGGCCAGCCTGACGACGCAATATTCGGCGCTGCTGCGGACCGAAGGCGTCACGGTCGACTTCACCGATGACGGTATCCGCGCCATCGCCCGGATCGCGGCTGAAGTGAACGAAACCGTCGAGAATATCGGCGCACGGCGCTTATCGACCGTGCTCGAAAAGCTGCTGGAGGAAGTGAGCTTTGAGGCAGAGGACCGGACCGGCACGACCGTCCTCATCGATGGACCTTTTGTTGAGGCGCAATTGGCCGACGTCGCCAAGAATGTTGATCTGAGCAAATACGTCTTGTAGGGCAAATTCGTTCTTTATATGTTCCATATACGGCGACTCGAAGGAGGACAATATGGGACGATCAGGCGGATGCCATTGCGGCGCAGTGCGGTATGACGTTGAAGGGGAACCCCAGCATGTGGCCCTGTGCCATTGCAGCGATTGCAGGCGCAGCGCGGGGGCACCGATGGTCAGTTGGGCAGCCTTTGCCGAGGACGAACTGAAACTGACACAGGGGGAACCTGTGAACTTCAATTCGTCGGGCTCTGCGATGCGCAGCTTTTGCGGCACATGCGGCACCGGCCTCTTTTATCGGAACGCAGAATTTCTGCCCGGTATTGTCGATATCCAGTCAGTGACGCTGGACGAAGCACAGGCTCTGCCCCCCGGCGCACATATTCAGGTCGCCGAACGGCTGCACTGGATGGACAGTCTGGATGCTCTAACCCGGTTCGAACGGTATCCCGGCATGGAGTAACACGTCCGTCCATCAACAGGATTGCTAGACGCGAAACGTACCTGTGGATGACAGCGCGCCGCCCTTGTGCGAAGAGGGCGGGCTTTGACAGACGAACCAGAAATCCGCGCCCAAGCAATTACCAGCCACGATGTGGCAAAAGGTGCGGGCACGACGCTGTTGGCGCGGCTGGGCGCTGTCGTGGAAGTGGTGGCCCAACCGGTCTATGTCTGGCTGTTCGGGCTGGCCAGCTTTGGCATTTATACGGCACTCTGGGCCGCCATAACGCTGGTTGAAACCATCGCCGATCTTGGCATGACGGCGGCCTTGCAGCGCACCGTTCCACAAGCCGAAACCGAACAAAAGGCCGTGGCTACATTGCGCGCGGCACTGATTATGGGTGTGCTGCCATGCATTGCCTTGGCTGCCACGGCCTCGGTCTTTGCAGCTGATCTCGCGCACATCTTTAACGCAGCGCAGGGCGATGCAGAACAGTTGAGCCATTTCATCGCGATCTTCGTTTGGGCCTTGCCACTTTGGGCCTTTGTTGAAGTGGCAACGTCTGCCTTGCGCGCACGCCGGGTGTTCGGTGCGGAAATCCGGCTCCGCCTTTTTTGGGAACAGATCGTAAGGCTTATTTGCACCATCGGGTTTTGGGCCATGGGCTTCGGAACAATGTCACTCTTTTACGCGCATCTGGCGTCGCTGGTTGTCATTTGCGCACTGTGCATCCGGCTCCTGAGCCGGAATTATGATCTCCGCCTTCTCGCCGCCGGACCTGCGGAAGATCGCGTCTGGCATGGGACGTGGATGGCCGGCATCTCCGTCATGCCCACTATTTTGACCGCACGGCTGTTCAGCGATGCGCCGACGCTTCTGCTCAATGCCCTGCTGCCGGGCGCGCAAGGTGCCGTTGCCGGTGGGCAATTTGCACTGGTCCGCAAGGTCAGTTCGCTGGTGCAGACAATCCGGATCGCCTTTGCCTATGTGCTGGCCCCATTGGCGTCTGCCGCCTCAACAGGCGGTAAGGCCGCCGTTGAAAACATCTATGCCTTCTCAACGCGCATCTCGCTGACTGTCGCTTTGCCTGTCTGCTGCGTTCTGATTGCCGGCGGGCCCACCCTGTTGCGGGCCATTGGCAGCGGGATGGAAGGCGCCCTGTTTGCGTTGGCCTTGCTGCTGTTGGCCCGACTTGCAGAAACAGTGAGCGGCGCCGCCGCCCCCATCCAGCAGGTCATGTCACGCTATTCCAGCCAGTATATCGGCAGCGCGGCGGGCCTCGCTGTGTCGGTGCTTATTGGCTTAGCGGTGATGCCGGAGGGCGGATTGACGGGCATGTCTTTGGCCGTGGCTCTCGGCCTTGTTGCGACATCTGCGATACCAGCTTGGCAAGTTTACCAGCAGCATGGGCTGTTGCCCTTTGGGAAACCCTTTGCGCAGGTCGCTCTGCGCGCCATGATCGTCTCACTGGCAGGCTTCCTGGCAGCGCTGTGGGTGAACCTTTTGCCGATGGGGCTCGCCTTAATGCTAATATGCGGGGTGCTGGTGGCGACATTGTGGACAGCGTGCCGCTGGGCCCTCCCGTTGCCGGACCGCGAAGCGCTGGGATCAGTGGCCGTCCGGATGCGGTTGATCTAACCGCGCCTGAAGTATCCGTTCAGCGAGCGCATGGTCGCTGACTTTGTCGACATCAATCGCCGCTTCCGCCATCGGCATGGGCACGAGATTTGCGGAGAGGCCAAGCCTTTTCCCCGCCTTGCCAAGCGCCGCCGCCAAGCCGATGGTCCGCGTCATGGCCCGAAGCGCGAGCAAGGGGCCAAAATGCAAAAAGAGCTTCCAAGCCTTTTTACGGTCCTGTTCCGCCTCTGCCCAAAGCTCCAACGCGCCTTTCGCCCGATCACTGCGGAGCGCAAAGAGATTGGCACCCGACCAAGCCCCGTCGGAAAAGCGCAACCAGGTCCGCTTGTTCCCGGGGTATGCGGTGAGCATCGTTGCCCGTTCAACCATTGCCACAGCAACATCACCGCCGCTGGCTTCGGCCTGCGCGATAAAATGACGCACCATATCCGGCGTCAGAAGGGGGTGGTCCGCTGTCGTCACCAACACTGGCCAAGGCGCTGTGGGCGTTCCCGCATGACGCAGGATGCTCACCGAAATGCCATCACTGCTGGCCACGATGTCCGCCGACCCACCCACAGCGACGGCGGCGGAAAGCGCCTCTGTGTCTTGGGAGAGAACAACGATCTTGCCTATTTCGGCCACCTGGCTGAGCGTGCGGACCACATGTGTGACCATCGGTTCGTCGCCAACCGGGACGAGCGCCTTCCACGCCACGCCAAAATGCGCGGCCAACGGGTCGACGCCGGGGCGCTGCCCTGCCAAAACGATTGCGGTCCATCGACGCTGGGGCGAGGTCACGTTTTCGCCTCAAAGCAGGTGTAACAAATAGTCATGGATGTTGCGATTTTCGACCTTGACCGGACAGTGACGAGGTTTTCGACCTACACGCCATTTCTCCTTTTTGCAGCCTTTCATCGCGCGCCTTGGCGTTTGATGCTGTTTCCAATCTGGATTTTGGCCATGGCGGGCTATGTGCTCGGCATCTACAAGCGCAAAGATCTGAAAGAAATTGGCTTTCGGCTGATGGTCGGTCGGCGCATCAAGGCGGTGGAGTTGCAGCACATCTCCGCAGAATTTGCCAAACGCATTGTCCGCCATAATCTTCTCACCGATGCTGTGGCGCGTGTGGAGGCAGAAAGATCAAAGGGTGCACTTTTGATGCTGGCCACGGCCTCGCCCGATTTCTACGCCCGCGAAATTGCTCTTCTGCTGGGCTTTGATTGTGTCGTGGCGACCAAGCAGGCCCACCTGCCTGACGGTCACGTCAGCTTTCGGATCAATGGCGATAATTGTTACGGCGAGGCCAAGCGCGAGATGGTTGAAGCGGCCTGCGCGGTCGATGATCGCCTCGGTCAGGCGAAGGCCTTTCGGTTTTATAGCGACAGCGCATCGGATGCCCCCACCCTCTTCTGGGCAAGCGCCGCAATTGCCGTCAATCCCGGCAGCGCGCTGCGGAAACTCGCGTCCAAACATGGATGGGACGTTGTCACTTTCGCATGACCAAGCGTGTCTGTTTTCTCTTCAATCATGAAGATGTGCATCAGGTTGCCCACACGCTTCCGGTGGCGCTGGAACTTGCCGGCCTGAACGCCGATGTTGAAGTGGAGATTGCCGTTTCCACAGTTGAGCAAGCGACAGCTGTCGAAAGCCTTATCCAAGCGCGTCCAATCGCCAACACACCTATTGTCCGCCTTTTGAAACTCAGCCCCTTAATGGAGGTGGCGACGTCTGCGCTCAGCCGGATCGTCCCGGCCCGCCGGATCGCAATGTTGCGCCACCATCTCGACTATTTCCAGTCGTTCGACGTGCTGGTCGTCCCAGAGTTTACCACTACCCTGCTGCGGTCGCACTGGAAGCTGACACGGCCGCTCTTGGTCTGCATTCCGCACGGCAGCGGCGATAGGTCTGTTGGCTTTTCCGATGAGCTTCGTTTCTTTGATCGGGTGCTGGTCGCAGGGGAAAAGACGCGCGGACGGATGCTGGAACGCCACCCAATGATGGCAGATAAGATCAAGGTCTGCGGCTACCCCAAGTTCGATGCGATGGACCTCACGCGCAAGCCGCGTCTGTTTGAAGATGACAAACCTGTCGTCGTCTACAACCCGCACTTCGATCCGCTCTTGTCGTCATGGTATCGTTTTGGGCCTCAGATTCTGGACTATTTCGCCGGGCAGAGCCGCTATAACTTCGTCTTTGCCCCGCATGTGATGCTGTTTCGAAAGCTGATCCATGGGTCGCTGGAGCATCGCCGGCTGCATATTCGGAGGAAAGTGCCGCAGCGCTTTTACAACATGCCACACATGTTGATCGACACAGGCAGCGCGCGGTCGGTTGACATGACGTACACTTTGGCCGGTGACATCTACCTTGGCGACGCCAGCAGCCAGATTTACGAATGGATCATCCGGCCGCGCCCGGCCATTTTCCTGAATGCGCATGAAGCAAAGTGGCAGGACGATCCGAATTACGCGCATTGGCATTTGGGGCGGGTCATTGACGATCCAAAGCAGCTGGAGGCTGCACTCAGCCTCGATGAAGGCGAGGTCGCTCCTATGCTTGACCGTCAAAAGCTGGCCTGTTCCCAGACATTTTCCTTTGCCGAAATGTCCGCATCGCGGCGGTGCGCCGAAGAAATTAGGGCGCTGCTCAAATAGCCGGTCTTTAAAACCAGAGTTATCGAGAAGCAGGTTGGCGCGTCTTGCAATTGCGGGAATAATCCCCCTTTTTTGGGAGGCCCGCCATGCCGCGTCTTATCTTGCGTTCAATGTCACTGGGCTATGCTATCCTGTGGTCCATCGCTCTCCCCACTGCCGTCGTCGCACAAGGCAACCCGCAACCCGCTCCAACGGTTGAGGATGTCGTCACTCGGCCGCTGGCGGATGTGAATTTGAAACGCAAAGATGTGCCGGCCGAGCTTCTGGCCATTCAGGACAACCCTTACGCCTCGACCACAGTCAGAACTTGCGCAGGCCTCATCTCCGAAATCGAAAAACTAAATGCCGTGCTGGGGCCAGACTTTGATGAGGTGGAAGTCGATGAAGGTGCGCGCAAGCGCAAGGAAGGCGTCGCCAATGCGGCCGGCGGCCTTGTCTCCAGCCTCATTCCCTTCCGCTCACTCGTCCGCGAAATTTCGGGCGCGGGGCGCGCCGACCGGGATTATCGCGAAGCCCTCTATGCAGGCGTCGTGCGGCGCGGCTATCTGAAGGGATTGGGTGAGGCACGAAACTGTCCGGCCCCTGCCCGCCCGCTCCACCCTCTGGAGGGCGCGGCACAGGCAGCAGGGCAGGCAATCAGGGGCAAGGATGACGAATGAAGCGTCGCGGCTGGCAGCCGCAAAGTGGCGGTTGAAGCTTGAAGACTGCAACAACACCAGCGATTTCCGGGAGCTTGCGCGCAGGCGCCTGCCGGGACCGGTCTTTCACTATATCGATGGTGCCGCCGATGATGAGGTGACGCGCAGGCGCAACACCGAAAGCTATGAAGCGTGCGACCTTGTGCCCAATGTGCTGGCCGGCGTGGCGGACATCGACATGTCGACCACCGTCATGGGTCGCAAGATTGCGATGCCGCTGTTCCTCTCCCCCACCGCCCTTCAGCGCGTGTTCCACTGGCAGGGGGAACGGGCTGTGGCGCGCGCCGCCGAAAAGTTCGGGACCTATTTCGGCATCTCGAGCCTTGCAACTGTCAGCATCGAAGAGATCGGCGAGACCATTTCCACCCCCAAGCTGTTCCAACTCTATATCCATAAGGACAAAGGGCTGAACACCGCGATGGTGGAGGCGTGCAAGGCGGCGAAGTTTGATGCCATTGCGCTCACCGTCGACACCATCGTCAGCGGCAACCGGGAACGGTGCATGCAGACAGGCTTTACCTCGCCACCCAAGCTGACGGTATCCTCAGCCTTCGACTTTGCCATGCACCCGCGCTGGACCCTCAATTACCTGCTGCGCGAAAAGTTCGAACTCTCAAACCTGAAGGACCATGTCCGCGAAGGATCACAGCAGGCGATTTCGATCCAAGACTATTTCAACACGATGCTCGACACGTCGATGGACTGGAAGACGGCTGAAAAGGTCCGCGCCGATTGGGGTGGAGAATTCTGCCTGAAGGGCATCATGTCGGTCGACGATGCCAAGCGTGCGGTTGATATCGGCGCGACGGCGATCATGGTGTCCAATCACGGCGGCCGCCAGCTGGACGGGGGCCGTGCGCCGTTCGATCAGCTGGCCGAAATCGTGGATGCCGTGGGCGACAAGCTTGACGTCATCTGCGATGGCGGCATCACGCGGGGCAGCCATGTGCTGAAGGCGCTATCTGTGGGCGCCAAAGCCTGCTCGGGCGGGCGGCTCTATCTCTATGCCCTTGCGGCTGCCGGACAGCCCGGGGTGGAGCGGGCAATTGGCAAGCTTCATGCGGAGATTGAACGGGGGATGCGCTTGATGGGCGCGCGCTCCGTGGCCGATCTGGGACGGGAAAACTTACGCTACCGCTGACCATCCCCCCTTGGCGATACCCGGGCTTCGTGCGAAGGATCAATATATCCATATTGGTGCGACACGGGGAAGCCAATGACGGTGGAAGACGCCGGAACGACCGGACGGTATAAGGCGTTCATCAGCTACAGCCATTGCGACACGACCGTTGCCGTCCGTCTGCACCGGCGGCTGGAAAGCTATCGCCTGCCCCCTAGGCTCGTCGGAACGCCCACATCACGCGGCCCCGTCCCCGCGCGATTAACGCCAATTTTCCGGGATATTGATGAGCTTCCGGCCGCAGATGACCTGAGCACCGAAATCAAGGCGGCACTGGCCGATTCCGCCGCGCTCATTGTATTGTGCTCCCCTGACGCGAAAGCCTCCCGCTGGGTCAATCGCGAGATTGAATTGTTCCGGGAAATGCATCCGGACCGGCCGATTCTGCCCGCTTTGGTGCGCGGGGATCTCAACACCGCCTGCCCGCCCGCACTTTTTGCACCCGGCCCTGATGGCAACGCGCGAGAGCCCATTGCCAGTGACTTGCGCGGTGAACAGGAACGTTTGGGCCGGATCAAGCTGATCGCCGGGTTAACCGGCATTGGTGTGGACGATCTGGTGCAGCGGGATGCACAGCGCCGACTGCGCCGCGTGATGGCCGTCACAGCCTCCGCCGTCATAGCTATTATAGTGCTGTCTGGCCTGCTGGTGGCTGCGGTCCGCGCACGTGCGGAGGCGGAACGACAACAGGCTGAGGCGGAAGGTCTGATCGAGTTCATGCTGACCGACTTACGAGGGCGCCTTAAGGGGGTTGGACGGCTAGATGTCATGAACGCGGTCAACGCACGCGCAATGGATTATTATAGCGACCAGTCTTTGGCGGCCCTGCCCGACCAGAGCCTAGAGAGGCGGGCCCGTATCCTTCATGCCATGGGCGAAGATGATGAGGCGCGCGGCGAGAAGGCTGCGGCCCTCGTCAAATTCTCCGAAGCCCATCGGACCACATCTGCCATTGCCGCGCGACGCCCGGGCGACGCTGAAAGCCTCTTCGCCCATGCGCAGAGCGAATATTGGCTGGGCTATATGGCGTATCGGAAAAAGGATTTCCGCAGTGCGCGGACACATTTTCAAGGCTATGTGAAGCTGGCCGACCGGATGACGGCGCTCCGCCCCGATACCGTGCGGTACATTCGCGAACAGGGCTATGCGCAGGGGAATCTGTGTGCACTCTCCCTGACACCAGATGCCAAGGACTTGAAGCTGGCGGACACCGCTTGTGCCGCGGCGGTTGCGGCCAAGGCCGCGGTTGTCAAACGCTCGCCCAAGGACGGGTCGGCATTTGCCGACCTTGCCAACAGCTATGGGTGGCTCGGTGATGCGCATGTGGCGGCAGGTGCCCGATTAAAAGCGCGGCGTGCTTATCTGGCGGCGGCAAATGCCGTGAACAGTGCTGTCGAGCTCGATCCGCAAAATCTCGATTATCGTGACGTCTGGGTCACGCGCCAATTTTCGCTTGCGGAAATGGAGCGGGAAGATGGGCGGCACGAAGCGGCGGTGCAGCGACTGCAGGACGCGCGCGCAAAAGTGTCCGACATGATCGGTCGTGACCCCGCAAACCAGCTGTGGCGGGAAAGACTCGCGCAGATCGAACGCAAACTCGCGTCGCTTAGTAAAGTGCAGAAGGAGAAGGCGTAATGGCAAGTGCGATAGGAAAAACAATCATCCGTGAAATAGAAGCCAGCATTACCGGCAATAAGTTCCGGCTGGGATATAAGAATCCGCAGAAACCAATCGACATCTCGTTAGACGAGGCTGTTAGCCAGGTGGTTAGCGGCAAATATGCCCCGACCGAAGCGCAGTGCGATGTCGAAGTCGAGCCGCTTAGCTTGAACTGTGCGGTCCCATCCAACATCGTCTTCACCTTGTCGGACAAGGACAACTTCCAGTTCGCGACAGACGCAGACCCGATCCAGTTCAAGGAAGGTGCGAACAAGGACCGCTATGCCAATTTCTGCAGGGTCGCGCCCGATGGCACGAGCTACCCGTTCGGCAAGCCTTATGGCAGCAGCGCGCCTTGCAAGATGGTGACGTTTGAAGCCATCGCGCCAACCGCCAACTATGTTGACCGGTTCAACTTCGTCGTGGACGTCATCCATGAAAACAAGCCGGGCAAGAAGTCGCCACTGCGCCTTCTGATCGATCCCGACATCCGCAATCCCGGCGGCAGCGGCGGCTGATCGGTAACACACACGGAATGACACCCCGCCAGGCACCGTCCAGAAATCTTACGGCCATCCTTGCTTCGGCAAGATCGGGCGCGCTGGACCATGCCTGGCGGCAATTTGAAGCGGCGGGTTTCGGGGAAGATGATCCCGATCCTGCCGTTCACACCTTGCGGGGTCGGCTGCTGAAGGATCGCGCGCTGCGTGCATCGGTTGCCCCGGACCGGAAACACCTCTTTGCGGAGGCTGCCCGCGCCTATGCGCGCGCGGACGCGCTGGCGGCAGCGCCCTATCATCTGATCAATGTCGCCACGATGCGCTTCCTCGCAGGAGACCAGAGGGAGGCAGCCGCGCTTGCGGGCCAAGTCGTCGACCGGATCGACATCGGCGGTGAGATTGCCGACACGCCCTATTTCATTGAGGCCACGCGCGCGGAAGCGCTACTCTTGCAACGGCAGATTGAGACCGCGACCACCGTTCTGCGCCATGCCATCACGCTGGGCTCCAGCTGGCAAGACCATGCCGTCACGCTGCGCCAGTTGAACCTCATCTGTGAGGCGAGCGACCTACCCTGTGGCTGGCTCGATGAATTCCGCCCGCCTGCCAGCCTCCATTTTGCCGGGCACCTTGGTGTCGCCGCAGATGATGCAGCCCATGCGACGCTCACAACCCAGATTGATGAGGTTCTTTCTGCGCATAATGTCGGCTTTGGCTTTGGCGCATTGGCCGCAGGATCGGACATTCTGATTGCCGAACGCCTCATCGCGCGCGGCGCCGAGCTGCATGTGATGCTGCCCATGTCACGCGGCGCCTTTCGCGCAGCTTCGGTTGAGCCTTGGGCGGAGAATTGGGCGGAACGCTTTGAGGCCTGTCTTGATGCCGCGGTGAGTGTGCGGGAGGCCAGCGACGTCTCCGGACGCTATGATTCGGTCGCCAACACGCTGGCAAGCGAACTCTCTATGGGTGCTGCCGTGCTCAACGCGGGACTGCTGGAGAGCGTCGCGGTCCAGTTGCTGATCTCGGATGAGGCAAAAGAGCCATTTGGTGCGGGCAAGGAAACCGCGCGCGATGGAGAAACCTGGCGCGCGGCGGGGCGTGCCCAGCACGTCCTGCGCTGGCCCCGCCAGATCGCCACGCCACCTGCAGGGGTGGGTGGGCCCGAAGAACCGGGGCGCCGCGTGGCCGCGCTGTTGTTCGTGGGCTTTGCGGGGATTGAACAGGTCGGCGATGCAGACACCGGCCAGTTTGTCGAAGGTACCATCGCACCGATTGAGGCGGCACTATCTTGCCTGCCGCACCCGCCCTTCCACATCAGCCGCCAAAGTGCTGGCTTTGCGCTGGCCTTCGACACGCCGGAGGATGCCGCTTTTGCCGCACTCCGCCTGCGCGATGCGGACAGGAATGCCGCCCCTGTCAGCCTGCGGATCAGCGGGCATTACGGCATCGTGCTGCAAAGCGCTGCAGGCCTGTATGGCACAGCCAGCGCGCTGCCTGAATGGATTGATCCCATCACCCAGCCGGGCGGTATCTTCGTGTCGGGTGATTTTGCGACCGCCTTATTCGGGCGTGTCACATCAGGATATCGCACGGAATTCGCAGGCGAACATCTGCCCATGCGGGGCAACGCACCGGTTGCGCTTTATGCGTTGATGGAAGGCTGAGGCACCCTAGGCCGCAAAGCGGACAAGCCGGTCTCCAGCGGGAACATGGATCGCCACAATCGCCCCGATGCAGCGGACAATCTCCGGATGCGTCGCCGCCATCCCACCGGTTAATGCGCCAAAGGACGGGAGGATGAGCTTGGTCGCCCCTTCCACAAAACAGGGGCGCGTCACCCGACGGCCGCGCGCCGCACCGCCATATTTGGGATGAAAATGCCCGGAAAGCTCGGGTCGGTGATCAGCCGGATCTGCGTGATGGCGCAGCACGATCCCGCCGAGATCCGCCTCTTCGACGATGCGGCCGCCGACAATATCCGGCAGCTTTTCGTCATGATTGCCGGTGATCCACACCCAGTCGAGCATATCCGTCAGTCGCGCGAGCGTGGCACGGGCGTCGCCCAAGAGTCGCGTCGCGCCAGCGCTGTCGTGGAAGTTGTCACCGAGGCACCAGACCTCGCGAGCCCCCGTCGCCTCCACAAGACCCGCCACAGCAGAGAGGGTGGCAAGGCTGTCATGCGGGGGGAGCATCTGTCCGCGCGCAGCGAACCAACTGGCCTTTTCAAGATGAAGGTCGGCTACGATCAGCGCGGCACGGGCGGGCCAGAACAGCGCCCTGCCGCCAGCCACCTGAAAGTCATGCCCTGCAAAGTGCAGCGGCGGCATCACGCCTCCGGGGTGGACTCCGCGCCAGATTGCGCATCGGCATTTTCAAACCAGGCTTCAACCGGGCCGTTGAGCTTCAACAGCAAAGGCTTGCCGCGGCGGTCCACGGTCTTGCCCGCCTGAACGCGGACCCAACCTTCGGACATGCAATATTCCTCAACATCGTGGCGCTGGATGCCACGAAACTTGATGCCAACACCGCGACGCAGAACCTCTACGTCGAAATGCGGGCTGGACGGGTCAATGCAGAGGCGATCGGGAGGCGTATCAGTCATGTTGGCGCCTTTGCCGCAAAGTCCCGTAAGGTGCAATGACCGAGTTGTCCGCACCGGGGCGCAATCCCCCCTCGCATGCTCCAAATTTTCGCCCTTAATTAATCGCTTAAGTCGATCACTGTGACACGATAAAGTTATTGGATCGATGGGCCCGAGCGCCCTAGTCGATCGTTTGCTTGCTACCCCGCTTGCCAAACCAACAGGAGAGCATACTCATGACATCATCCAAACTCGCCCTCGCAGCCTTGCTCATCGCATCCTCCCCGATCGCGCTGGCGAGCGTCGCCCATGCCGCAGACGCTGCCCCGACCGAACAGACCAAAGAATGGTGGCCCAAGCGCGTTGATCTGACGGCACTGCGCCAGCATGAGGCCGTGAAGTCCAACCCTTATGGCCCGGACTTTGACTATGCGAAGGAATTCGCGACGCTCGACCTCGATGCGGTGAAGGCCGACATCCGCAAGGTCCTGACCACATCACAGCCCTGGTGGCCCGCCGACTATGGCAATTACGGCCCCTTCTTCATCCGCATGGCCTGGCACAGCGCCGGCACCTATCGCACCAGCGACGGTCGCGGCGGATCGGACGGCGGCGAAATGCGTTTTGAGCCACTCAATTCATGGCCCGACAACGTCAACCTCGACAAAGCCCGTCGCCTCGTCTGGCCGATCAAGCAGAAGTATGGCCGCAAGCTCTCTTGGGGTGACCTCATGGTTCTGGCCGGCAATGTCGGCATGGAAGATATGGGCTTCAAGACACTTGGCTTCGCAGGCGGTCGCGTCGATGCTTGGCAGCCGGATCTCGTCTACTGGGGACCGGAAGCCAAAGTGCTGATGGATCAGCGCCGTGACGCGAAGGGCAATCTGAAAAGAGGCCTTGGCGCCACACAGATGGGCCTGATCTACGTCAACCCCGAAGGCCCGAACGGCGTCCCCGATCCGCTGGCCGCGGCGCAAGACATTCGCCGCGCCTTTAGTGCGATGGCGATGGCCGATGATGAAACCGCCGCGCTCATCGCCGGTGGCCACACCTTCGGCAAGGCACATGGCGCCCGGAAGCCGGAGGAGTGCGTTGCCGCAGAACCGGCATCGTCTTCCATCGAACAGCAGGGCCTAGGCTGGGCCAATAAGTGCGGCAAGGGCCATTCCGAAGACACCATTTCCAGCGGCCTTGAAGGCGCCTGGACATCCAACCCGGTTGCCTTCACCACCCAGTATCTCGACAATCTTTATGGCTTTGAATGGGTGAAGACCAAGAGCCCAGCCGGTGCCACGCAGTGGATTCCAAAGGACCCCGCCGCCGCCAATCTGGTCCCGGATGCGCACCGCAAGGATGTGCGCCACGCGCCCATCATGTTCACGACCGACATTGCGATGCGCGAAGACCCCGGCTTCCGCAAAATCACGCAGCGTTGGCAGAAGAACCCGCAGGAATTTGCGGATGCCTTTGCCCGTGCTTGGTTCAAGCTGACCCACCGCGACATGGGCCCACAGACCCGCTACCTCGGCAAGGATGCCCCTCAGGTCACCTTCGTGTGGCAGGATCCCCTGCCCAAGGCCGCCTTTGGCGCGATTGATGCCACAGACGTTGCCGCGCTGAAGGGCAAGATCCTGTCATCCGGCCTGACCACGCAGGAACTGGTGCGGACGGCCTGGGCCGCAGCCTCCAGCTACCGCAGCACAGACATGCGCGGCGGCGCCAATGGCGGCCGCATCCGTCTGGAACCGCAACGGAGCTGGGAGGTGAACAACCCAGCTGAACTGACCAAGGTTCTGGGCAAGCTGGAAACCATCCGTGCAGACCTCAGCAAGAGCACAAAGGGTGCAAAGCAAGTCTCGCTCGCCGATCTGGTCGTTCTGGCCGGCAATGCCGCGGTCGAGCAGGCGGCGAAGGCCGCGGGCCATGACGTGACTGTGCCCTTCACCCCCGGTCGGGTTGATGCCACACAGGCACAGACCGACGTTGCCTCGTTCAATGAACTCAAGCCAAAGGCAGATGGCTTCCGCAACTATTATGGCGCGGATGCCGATGTTGGCCCGGTTGAGGCCTTGATCGACAAGGCTGATAAGCTGGACCTGACGGTGCCTGAAATGACAGTGCTGGTGGGCGGTATGCGTGCCCTTGGCGCCAATGCAGGCGGCACAACAACGGGTGTGCTCACCACACGCCCCGGCACGCTCAGCAACGATTTCTTCGTCAACCTTCTGTCGATGGACACTGCATGGTCCAAGGCAGCCACCGAAGGTCTGTACGAAGGCAAGGATCGCAGCAACGGCACGCTGAAGTGGACCGCCAGCCCGGTTGACCTTGTGTTCGGTTCAAACTCTGAACTGCGCGCCGTGTCGGAAGCCTATGCCGCTGACGACGCCAAGGATGCCTTTGTGAAGGACTTCGTTGCCGCCTGGTCCAAGATCATGGACGCAGACCGCTTCTAAGCCAGCGTTGAGACGGGGAGGCAGTGCCAGTCGCTGCCTCCCAACTCCCTTTCCCAAAAACCGGAAAAGACACATGCGTGTAAAAGCGTTCGGCTTGGTTGCGGCCAGCTTCATGGCGACATCGGCAGCAAATGCGCAGACGGTGCCCTACCCCATGGCTTTCGCTGTCTGTGCGGGCTGTCATTCCACCCAGCCGGGGAAGACCATGTTCGGCCCGAGCCTCGCTGGACTTGCCGGTCGCAAAGCCGGAACGGTCCCCGGCTATGCTTATAGCCCGGCGCTCAAAGCCTCTGGCCTCATCTGGAATGCCGCCACGCTCGACCGCTGGCTGAAAGGCCCGCAGCGCCTTGTGCCTGGCACGCGCATGCCCTCTGCCGGCATACAAGACGCAAAAGCCCGCAAAGCTGTAATCGGGTATCTTCTGACCGCACGGTAGAACAACGCGCGAAACGACCTTTGGTGCGGATCTGAAGAAAACGGCGCTCCCATTGAGCATCCGTTGATGGTGGACAGGGCTGGATTCGAACCAGCGTACGCTTGCGCGGGCAGATTTACAGTCTGCTGCCTTTAACCACTCGGCCACCTGTCCCCAGGCGTCACATCGCGGCAGGGCCGCCGATGCGAGAGGCAGCCCCATGGCGAAGCGACGCCGCGCTGTCAATCATCAGTCGTGGATTGCCAGCCATTCTTCTGAGGATGCGCGGTTGGCGCGCAGGCTGTTCGCTGGATCATTGGGGTCCTTATAGCCGATCGACATGCCCGTCCACAGGATGCGGTTGTCGGGCAGACCGAGGAAGCTGCCGATCGTCTTGGGGTAAACCGCCCAGCATTCCTGCGGGCAGCTGTCCAAGCCCGCTTCGCACAAAAGGAGCATGATTGAATTGAGCAGCGCGCCGGCATCCGCCCATTGCGGCAGGCCCATTTGCCGGTCGAGCGAGATAAACAGGCCAACAGGTGCGCCAAAGAATTGGAAATTGCGTGCGAACCACATGGCGCGCGCCTTCTTGTCCTCACGCGGGATGTTGAGGGAGGTGTAGAGCATCTCCCCCACTTCGGCCCGGCGGCCTTCCCATGGGTCTGTCAGCCCTACAGGGTAGATGGCATATTCGGGCATCTCGCTTTCGCGGTTGGCGATCTTTTCAGCCATGATGCCTTTCAGTCTCGCCATCGAATCGCCCTGAACAATGTCGACATGCCAGGGCTGAAGATTGCCGCCGGAAGCCGCGCGGGCGGCGCGTTCCACAATGTCTTTCACCAGCGCGGGATCAACCGGCTTATCGAGAAAACCGCGCACAGAACGGCGATAGTCAACGGCTTGTGAGACGTTCATGGATGTGCTCTCCTAATCTGGGCCTATTACTGCTGTCAGGTGTTGCAAGTTTCCCTTGCCGTAAACGTCAAACTGGGCAAGTGAAATTAGGAATCACCCCCTTTGGAGAGGAATCAGAACATGGCCACTGCCTATATTGTTGACGCTGTCCGTACCGCTGGCGGCCGCCGCAACGGGAAGCTTGCCGGCTGGCACCCGGTCGACCTTGCCGCTGCAACGCTCGACACGCTCGTCGCCCGCACCGGCATGGATGGCGCGAAGATCGACGACGTCATCATGGGCTGCGTGACGCAGGCGGGCCAGCAGGCCATGCAGGTCGGCCGCAATGCCGTGCTCGCCGCCAAGAACATTCCGGACAGCGTCCCTGCTGTCACCATTGACCGCCAGTGCGGCTCCTCGCAACAGGCGATGCAGTTTGCGGCACAGGCCGTCATGTCGGGCACGATGGATGTCGTCATCGCCTCGGGCGTGGAATCGATGACGCGTGTGCCGATGGGCTCCAACGCGATGTTCCACATGAAGGAAGGTCTCGGCCACTATAAGTCGCCGCGTCTGGACGAGAAATATCCCGGCATCATGTTCAGCCAGTTCATGGGCGCTGAGATGATCGTGAAGAAGCATGGCTTCTCCAAGGACGATCTCGACCAGTTCGCACTCAAGAGCCACCTGAACGCAATCGCCGCGACCAAGGCCGGTCTGTTCAATGATGAACTCGTCGTGCTTGATGTGGAAACGCCTGAAGGCGTGATCCAGCACAATGTCGATGAAGGCATCCGCTTTGACGCGACGCTGGAAAGCATTGCGGGCGTGAAGCTGTTGCAGGAAGGTGGCTCGCTCACCGCTGCGTCCTCCTCGCAAATCTGTGACGGCTCCTCGGCGGTGATGATCGTGTCGGAAGAGGCGCTGAAGGCCTATGGCCTGACGCCGATTGCGCGCATCCACAATCTGACGGTGACAGCCGGTGACCCGGTCATCATGCTCGAAGAGCCGCTGTTCGCGACCGACCGCGCCCTCCAGCGCGCGGGCATGAAGATCAGCGACATCGACGCCTATGAAGTGAACGAAGCGTTCGCTTCCGTGCCCCTCGCCTGGCTCAAGCACACCGGTGCTGACCCCGAAAAGCTGAACATCCACGGCGGCGCCATCGCGCTCGGCCACCCGCTCGGTGCTTCGGGCACCAAGCTGATGGCAACGCTCCTCGGCGTGCTGAAGGCCAAGGGCGGCAAGTACGGCCTCCAGACAATGTGCGAAGGCGGCGGTGTTGCCAACGTCACGATTGTCGAACGGCTGTAATCAAAAATGTTGTGCTCCGGCGAAGGCCGGAGCCCAGAGTCAATTGGTGAGAGGCTGGGTTCCGGCCTCCGCCGGAACACAAAGGAGACTAAACCCATGAAACTCGATTCCTCCGTATCTGCCGTTGTCACAGGCGGCGCGTCCGGCCTTGGTGCCGCCACGGCCCGCGCACTCGCCGCCAAGGGCGTCAAGGTCGCCATTTTCGATCTTCAGACCGAAAAGGGTGAAGCCATCGCCAAGGAACTCGGCGGCGTGTTCTGCGAAGTGAACGTGACGGACGACGCCTCGGTCGACGCAGGCTTTGCCAAGGCGCGTGCCGCCATCGGTCAGGAGCGCATCCTTGTGAACTGCGCCGGCACCGGCAACGCGATCAAGACCGCCAGCCGTTCCAAGGAAGATGGTTCGATCAAGCACTTCCCGCTCGATGCGTTCAACTGGCTCGTCCAGATCAACCTCGTCGGCACCTTCCGCTGCATCGCCAAGTCGGCTGCCGGCATGATGTCGCTGCCCGCCATGGAAGACGGTGAGCGTGGCGCCATCGTCAACACCGCATCGGTTGCCGCGGAAGACGGCCAGATGGGCCAGGCCGCTTACTCCGCCTCTAAGGGCGGCGTTGTCGGCATGACGCTCCCCATCGCGCGTGACCTTGCGAGCGAGAACATCCGCGTCAACACGATCCTGCCGGGCATTTTTGATACCCCGCTGCTCGCAGGCGCCCCGCAGAACGTGCGCGATGCGCTGGGTGCGACCGTGCTCAATCCGAAGCGCCTCGGCAACCCGGCGGAATATGCCAACCTTGCCCTGTGCATGATTGAAAACGGCTATTTCAACGGTGAAGATGTCCGCCTTGACGGCGGCATCCGCATGTCGCCGCGTTGATCTGACTGAAAGAAGGCGCCCCGCCCGCGTCACGCGGGCGGGGCCTTTTTATGCCCAAACCAGCCCCGCACCGCCTCGATCCGTCGATCTACCCCGTGACCATGGTCGCGCAAACGCGCTTTCAGGACATGGACATCAACGGCCATCTCAACAACGTCGCCTTTGCGGCACTGTTCGAGAATGCGCGGGTGCAACTGAACCGCAATGTCCGCCCCTGGGCCGACCGCCCGGACAATGAGCGGACGATGGTGGCGGCGGTTGAGATCAACTATTTGCGCGAAGGCAACTTCCCCGCTGACGCGACCGTCTGTTCCGGCATCGGCCGCATCGGCACATCAAGCTGGACCATCGAACAAGCCATGTTCCAGAACGGCCAGTGCATCGCGACCTGCGACACGGTGGTGGTGTGCCGCACGGACAATGAGGCGAAGCCGCTTCGGGCGGAGATTGTCGAGGGATTGAAGGCGCAGTTGGTGCGGGTCGTTTAATTTACGCTGAGTTTAGTCACCAACGCCCGCATAATGAACAAATGCCTTTCCCCTAGATGCAGGGTCCCATCCATCAGCCAGCGCCCGTCTAATGTCAGCTTCTATACGCTTTGGCGACACTGGTGGCCGCTGGGGAACGGGGAGCGGTCGGCCGTCGTGACCTTTCGGGTACGGATACTCGAGAATAAGTTCTCGTCGCGCTTCTCCGACTACTCTCACTGAAATGCAGAGGCCCTTATATCCGTCACCGCTGTTGCTCCATTGTGGCTCACTGACAAGCTCCCAATGAAGTGCGACACCGTCTACAGCGACGGCGCCTTCGATAGTCCGCTTCCTGCGCTTTGAGTTTAGCCCGCCTGCCATTTCGCAAGAGGACAACAGCCCATCTTGAAAGTCAATCGCACCCAATTGCCGACGGCATCAATGGTTTTGGAGGTCCCAAGAAGGGCCGCGCGCCCCTACTCCGCGAAGTTCGGCTTCCGCTTCTGCATCTCCGCCATCACCGCTTCCATCTGGTTGGGCGTGCGGATGACGAGCAGCTGCTCATCGCTTTCGGCCTGAAGCAGTTCGGCGTCGGTTGCATCGCCCATCAGGTTGCACAACCGCTTGGCACCGCGAATGGCATGCGGGTTCTTGTTGGCGATGACGCGCGCCAGCTCCATCGCATGGGCGTGCGGATTGTCCGACACGTGCGTGGCAAAGCCCATCTCCTTGGCTTCCACACCGTTGAATTCGCGGTTGGTATAGATCATCTCGCGCAGCACATCATCGGCGACCTGCGTGCGCCAGAGCGGCATGCCCGCGACGTCGGGCACAAGGCCCCACTTCATTTCCATTATGGCGATGCGCGTGTCCGGGTGGACGATGCGGATGTCGGCGGCGGCCATGATCTGGCTGCCCGCACCAAAGGCCACACCATGCACAGCGGCGATGACGGGCACCGGCAGTTCGCGCCAGCCCCATGCAGCGTACTGGGCGTTATTGGCGATGCCATGCGTGCGATCGGCCAGCGATCCGCCTGCGCTGCTGCCACCGGGTTCACGATCCGATTGCATGCTCGACAGGTCTAGCCCGGCGCAGAAAGCGCGGCCTTCGCCGGACAGAACAACAACGCGCAGTCCCGACATCGCCTTGAGCGTTTCGACCGCCTCCACCAATGCGGCCCATTGCGCGCTATCGAGCGCATTCATTTTGTCCACGCGCGTCATGCGGACATCGGCGATGCCATCTTCCAGCATGGTGATCGAAATGCGGTCGTTCATCTTTCTATCCTCTCAACAACCCTTTTGGGGTGTCATCTTTTCAGTGCGGCCTCAACCAGTGGCAGCTGGTCATTGCCGAAATACATATCCGTGCCATCGACGAAGATCGTGGGCGAGCCATAGCCGCCGCGTGCAACCAGTTCATCGGTGTTGCCGCGCAGCCGCAGCTTGTTTTCATCGGTGACGGACGCCGCACGGATCGCCGCGCCATCGAGGCCAGCCGCAGTGGCGACCGCGACGAGCACATCGGGATCGTCGAGATTCTCCTGTCGACCGAAATAGCTTTCAAACACGGCGGCCGTGAACGTCCTCAGTACTGCCTGATTCCCCTCCAGCGCGCACGCCATCCGCATGGCATTCACACTCTTGGCCGGATGATAGACGCTTGGGAAGTTCATGCTGACACCCGCCAGCCGCGCCCAATCGCCCAGCACCTTCCAGCTGTGCTGGAGCCGCCTGTTCCCCGAATCTTCGCGCGCGGCATAGACCGCCGGATTGACGGCGTTGAACACCCCACCAACGAGGATCGGCCGCAGCACCGCCTGTTCGCCCGTCCGCTCCAGCAGCGGCCAGAGATTGGCGAACGCCAGTCGCGTCCAGGGGCTGGAGAGGTCAAAGAAGAACTCGACGCGCGGGCCGCTCACTTCTTGACCTTTTCCCAATATTGGTCGCGCAGCAGGCGCTTGTAGAGCTTGCCCGTATCGTGGCGCGGAAGCTCTGCGAGGAAGTCGATGCGGCGCGGGATCTTCACGCCCGACAGCTTTTCGCGGGCATAGTCGGTCAGTTCGGCGCGCAGCGCGTCATTGGCGTTGGCCATGTCGACCGGCTGGATGACCGCGATCACCTCCTCGCCCATCTCCTCATGCGGGCCGCCGATGACCGCCACGTCCTGCACCTTGGGGTGCGTGACGAGGTGGTTTTCAATCTCCTGCGGGTAGATGTTCACGCCACCCGAAATGATCATGAAGCTCTTACGGTCGGTAAGGAAGAGATAGCCGTCCTCATCCATCCAACCCACATCGCCAAGCGTTGACCAGCCCTTGGAATTGCGGCTCGACTGCGTCTTTTCATCATCGCCGTGATATTCAAAAACGCTGTCGCTTTCGAAGAAGACGGTGCCTTCGCTGCGCGGCGGCAATTCGGTTTCATTGTCCTCGGCCATGATATGGGCGATGCCCGTCACAGCCTTGCCGACGGTCCCGGCACCTTCCTTGTCGGCCAGTCGCAGCCACTCTGCAGAGCCGACATAGGTGAAGCCATTGCCTTCGGACCCGGCATAGTATTCCTCAAGCACCGGACCCCACCAATCGATCATCGCGCGTTTGACCGGCATCGGGCATGGCGCGGCCGCATGGATCGCGCAGTTGAGCGAGGAGGTGTCGTACTTCTTCCGAACGTCCTCGGGCAGTTTCAGCATCCGCACAAAATGCGTCGGCACCCACTGGCTGCACGTCGCCTTGTACTTTTCGATCGCGGCGAGCGCGCCTTCGGCATCGAACTTCTTCATCATGACGACGGTGCCGCCAATCTTGTGCACCGTCATCGACCAGCGCAACGGGGCGGCGTGATAGAGCGGTGCTGGCGAGAGATAGACACTGTCCGGCGTGAATCGGAACAGGCCCATGGCAAGCGCGACGAGGCTGTTGGTCTGATCAATGGCGGGGTCTTCCGGAAGCGGAATGCGCACACCCTTGGGTCGACCTGTCGTGCCCGACGAATAGAGCATGTCCACGCCCGCGCGTTCATCCGGCACAGGCTCTGCCGGCATCGTGGCCACGGCGTCCTCGAATGACCCATAGCCCTCAACCGGACCACCGAGCGAATAACGCTCCACCTTCGTGGACAGCAGCGCGGCCGCAGCTGAAAGCGCGCCCGAGATCACGAAAATCTTCGCGCCGGAATTTTCGAGGATATAGTCGGTCTCATCCTGCGTCAGCCGGGACGAGATGCAGACATAGCGCAGCCCCGCGCGCTGGGCGCCCCAAGTGAGGCTGTAATAATCCGGCGTGTTTTCCAGCATGAAGGCGACCACATCTTCGTGGCCCAGCCCGCGCTGGCGGAAAAACTGCGCCACCTGGTTCGACGCGTCGTTGAGCTGGCGGTAGGTGCGGATTTCGCCGGTTTCCGCAACGATGATGGCCGGTTTATCCGGATTGGATTGAGCGTGAACAAAGGGATGCATAACGGATGACAGTCCTCTCTCGAATTTTGTTCGATTCTTTATGCTTTACGTTTACGTTAGGCCCAAAGAGAAAAGCAACTGGCGTCCTTCATAGGGACAGCCCGAACAAACGGAGTTAAGCGCGGCGCATGAATGAGTTTCCGCCCGAATTTGATCCGGCACGTCTGATCCAGACTATGTCGAAAAATGGCCATAACAAGTTGATTGGAACGCGTTATCACGGACATGGCGAGGGCTGGTGTGAGCTCGCTTTGCCCTATAGCGAGACGTTGGTGACCGATACCGCCACAGGCATCCTTGCCTCGGGACCGATCTTCACGTTGATGGATATGGCGACCAGCCTGTCGATCTGGCTGAAAACAGGCACCTTCCAGCCACAGGCCACGCTCGATCTACGAATCGATTATCTTCGTCCGGCGCGTCCGGGCAACACCGTGATCGGGCATGGCGAATGCTATCACGTGACCAAATCCATCGCCTTCATCCGGGGTCACGCCCATGATGGCGACCCTGAAAAGCCGATCGCCCATGTGGCCGGCACCTATTTCTTTACGGCAAGCGCATGAAAACATCTTTTTCACCCTACGCCCAGACCATGGGCTTTGAAGAGCAACGCGGCACGGACGGACGCTTGGTCATCGCGATGCCCTATAGCGACGGCGTGCGCGGTCGCCCCGGCTTTGTGCATGGCGGCGCCCTTGCCGGTCTTCTGGAAACCGTGGCCTATGCGACTTTGTCGGAAGCGCTGGGGGAGGATGACCGCCCCCTCATCAAACCCGTCAATGTCACCGCCACCTATATGCGCGGCGCCGTCGAAATGACGACCTATGCGCGGGCGACCATCGAGCGACTGGGCAAGCGGATTGCAAATATTGAAGCCATCGCCTGGCAGGATGATATCAACAAGCCGGTGGCGATGGCCCAGATCAACGTGATGCTCGACCGAAGCCGGGGTTAGACCTTCTTCCAGACACTGCGCGCCCAGAGCAGGATCGCCACGCAAACAGCTTCAATCACCATCGGCGGCGTGCCGCCCGGTGCGGGGCCATCAAGGGCAATCGAAACGAGGCGGCCAAGAAGGGCGATGCCAAAGAGGAGCGCCGCGCCAACCGCCGCGCTGCCGCTCCGCTTCCAGGCGGCATAGCCACATAGGATGCCGATGGTCAGGAAGAAGGACCCGAAGTCCGCACGCACGCTAACGCGTCCGAGAAGGTTCGAGGCATCGACCGCGGCCTGCAGACCGAAACCTGCGGCCTGACTTTCCAAGCTGAACCAGAAGCCGACGCCCATCGCGCCAAAGAACAGTGCCATCAGGCCAACCAAAATCCGTGCTGCCAAAGTCATGTCTTCTCCCCCCCCTTTATTGTTATGCCGCCATCGCCTGCATCACGGCCATGACCAGACCGAAGCCGCGCACGTCGCCTGACGTGGTGCCTTCCATCTTGTTCATGACGTAGCTGTAGGTCGCGCGGTTCTGCATATCGATGATGATGATCGACCCTCCATAGCCGCCCCAATAGCAGCAGCTATCGTTGGGCAACGGCGTCATCCCGCCGGATAGGCCAAAACCCAATCCAAAGCGAACAGGGATACCGAGGATGAGGTCGGTGCCCTCCACCTGACACTCAAGCAGCTTGCGGCAACCGGCTTCCGAGAGGAAGCGCTTGCCCTTGGCCATGCCGCCATTGGCGAGAATGGTGTGAACTTCTGCCACTGAGCGCGCATTTCCGGTGCCACCTGCGGCGGGAATTTCAGCGCCCCGCCAGGCGCGCGTCCGGGTTTCCAGAACGTCGATGCCGGGGTTCGTCGCCATGTTCGTGACAAGATCGGACGTGCCCCCCGATCCGATCGCCGCATTCGGAGGCGGCGGCAAAAGATCGGCCACGCGGTGATCTTCGGACGCTGGAAGTCCGATGTGGAAATCGGCGCCCATCGGCTCGGCAATTTCTTCGCGGAATACGGTGCCGAGCGACTTGCCGGTCACACGGCGGACGACTTCACCGACCAGATAGCCCTGCGTGACCGCGTGATAGCCAGCTTGCGTGCCCGGTTCCCAAAACGGGGCCTGCGCGGCCAACAGGCTCGTGCACTTGTCCCAATTATAGAAGTCGGATTTCTGAAGTGGCTCCTTCCAGCCGGAAAGGCCAGCCGAGTGACTCATCAGATGCGCAACGGTGACGTCGGCCTTCCCGTTTGCGGCAAATTCAGGCCAATAGTGCGCGACCGGCTTCGTGAAATCGATCTCGCCCCGGTCTGCCAGCAACAGCGCGGTCAACGCCGTCATCGTCTTTGTCGTCGAATAGACATTGATGATGGTGTCGGATTGCCAGTCCCGTGTCTTTTCCGGGTCCGCATGACCGCCCCAGATGTCGACAACGGTTTCCCCGTCAATCGTGGCGCAGAAAGAGGCGCCGATATCGGCGCCGCTGGCGAGGTTCGCGGCAAGAACCTCCTTCACACCTGCGAAGCGGTCTTGCGCGAACCCCTGAACGCTCATGCGTCGATGCTCGGCGAACCGATATTGGCGTGCGCAACGCCGCCGTCGACGGTGATCGTATCGCCAACCACATAATTGCCGGCGTTGCTGGCGAGGAAAATCGCCGCTGCCGCCATATCTTCTGCAACCCCAATCCGCTTGTTCGGGATGTTCTTTGCCACCGCATCCGCATGGTCGCGCGCGGCGCGGTTCATATCCGACGCAAAGGCGCCCGGCGCGATGGCCGTGACGTTGATCTGGTCCTGAATAAGACGCGCAGCCATGCGCTTGGTGAGATACAAGATCGCCGCCTTGGACGCGTGGTAGCTATAGGTTTCCCAAGGGTTCAACCGGATGCCGTCAATCGACCCGATGTTGATGACCTTGGCCGGCTGCCCCTTGGAGGCGGCGGCCTTCAATTGCGGATAGAGCGCCTGAGTGAGGAAGAACGGGCCTTTGACGTTGAGGTCCATGACCTTGTCCCAGCCCACTTCGGGAAACTCCTCAAACGGCGCACCCCAAGCAGCGCCCGCATTGTTGACGAGGATGTCGAGCTTCTCTTCGCGTTCGGCAAAAGCCGCCGCCAGCGCCTTGCACCCTTCAACTGAGGAGACATCCATCGGCAGCGGGATGCAGTTCGGCCCGAGCTCAGCCGCTGTTTCATTGCACGAGTCCGCCTTGCGCGACGTGATGTAGACCTTCGCCCCTTGCGCGATGAAGCCTTCGGCAATGTGCTTGCCAAGGTTCTTCGACCCGCCGGTGATCAGCGCCACACGGCCCTGAAGCGAAAACAGATTTGTAATATCCATCATCAATATCCGTTCATCTTCGCCAGCTTGTCGGCGTGGAAATAAAGGTCGCCAAACACTTCGTTCAGCGCGCGGTCCCGCTTCATGTAGAGGCCGATGTCATAGGCGTCGGTCATCCCCATGCCGCCATGCATCTGCACGCCTTCACGCACCGCAAGGTTGGTGGACTTGGCCGCTTTGGCCTTGGCAGCCGAAACAAACATCTCACCGCGCGGATCGCCATCGTCGAGCATCTGCTGTGCCTTGAGCACAATCGAACGTGCGCCTTCCATCTCCCCATAGAGATGTGCGGCGCGGTGCTGGAGCGCCTGAAACTCGCCAATGACTTTCCCAAACTGCTTGCGCTGTTTGAGGTAATCGAACGTCATGTCCATGGCACCCGTGCCGACGCCAACCAGCTCTGCTGATGCGCCAAGTCGCCCGGCATTGAGCAGTGCTGTAAGAGGCGCCCAACCGGCATCGACTTCACCGATAACGGCATCGGCATCCACCTGCACGCCGTCCAAAGTGATGCGCGCCGACATGGACGAATCGACCAGACGATCAGCTTCAGCCGTCAGCCCGGCCGCATCGCGCGGAACGGCAAACAGGGTGATACCCGCTTCTTCGCCAGCCGCCCCTGCTGTGCGCGCGGAGACGAGCAGCAGATCCGCCACATGGCCATGGACGACAAAGGTCTTGGCACCGGTCAGCTTAAAGCCATTGCCCGAACGTTCCGCCTTAAGGGCGGTCGCCGCCGGATTGTGCTTCTTACCCTCCTCCAGCGCGAGGCCGATCACCGCCTCACCGCCCGCGATCTTAGGGAACCATTGCGCCCGCATGTCGGCACTTGCGGATTTCAGAGCTTCAACGGCGGCAACTGCGGTCGACAGGAAAGGCGACGCCGTGAGGTTGCGGCCAATTTCTTCAAGCACGATGCCAGCTTCAACATGGCCAAGGCCAAGCCCGCCTTCCGCTTCGGGAATGAGGATGCCGTTCAGGCCCATCTCTGCAAATTGCGACCAGAGATCGCGCGCAAAACCGGTGGCGTCGTTGCTGTCCCGCAAAGAGCGGAGCTGCTTGATCGATCCGTTTTCGGCAAGGAAAGGCGCAACGCTGTCTTTCAGCATCGCCTGATCTTCGGTGTGGTAAAGTCCCATGGATCAGGCCCCCGGCATTTCGAGAATGCGTTTGGAGACGACGTTGAGCATGACTTCGCTCGTCCCGCCTTCGATGCTGTTGGCCTTGGTGCGCAGCCAAGCACGCGGACGGGCGCCGCCATTGGTGCGGGCACTTTCCCACTCCAGCGCGTCCGAACCGCCGGCCGCCATCACGATTTCGTGACGCTTTTTGTTCAGCTCGGTCCCGACATATTTCATGAGGTTGGAATAAGCAGGGTGCGCCCGACCGGTTTTCCATTCATCCATGAAGCGTTCGGAATGGGCGCGGAAGGCGAGGTTCTCGACCTCGAACATCGCCATTTCGGCCCGCAGCACGGGGTTGTCGTTGAGTACGTCCGCGTAGAAGGAGCCGAGCGAGGCCATGCCGCCATCGCCGCCCATGCCGGAAATCATCTCCCGCTCATGCCCGAGCAGATATTTGGCAACATCCCAACCGCGATTGAGTTCGCCAACGATCTGGTGCTTGGGCACGGCGACATTGTCGAAGAAGGTTTCGCAGAAGGGCGACGCGCCGGAGATCAGGAGAATCGGCTTGGTCGTCACGCCCGGTGTCGTCATGTCGAACAACAGGAAGCTGATGCCCTGATACTTGTCTTCCTTGTTCGTGCGGACAAGGCAGAAGATCCAGTCGGCCTTATCGGCATAGCTCGTCCAGATTTTCTGGCCGTTGACGACCCAATGATCGCCCTTGTCTTCGCCGAATGTCTGAAGCGAGACGAGGTCGGAGCCGGAGCCGGGCTCTGAATAGCCCTGACACCAGCGAATTTCACCGCGCGCGATCTGCGGCAGATAATGCAGCTTTTGTTCTTCGGTTCCGAACTTCAGAAGTGCGGGGCCGAGCATCCAGATGCCGAAGCTGTTGAGCGGAGACCGGCAGTTAAGCTTTGCCATTTCCTGCCGCAGCGCCTTGGTCTGTTCCGGCGAGAGGCCGCCGCCGCCATAGGCAACAGGCCAGTCAGGGACAGTCCAGCCCTTGGCGGCCATGACATCCAGCCATTGCTTTTGCGCCGGCGACGAAAACACCCAGTTGCGGCCGCCCCAGCACACATCATCATCCCCCTTAACGGGCTGACGCATTTCGGGCGGGCAATTTGCTTCCAACCAAGAACGGGCTTCCTTCCGGAAGGTGTCGAGATCTGTCATCATCGTCTCCTATTTCTGGTGTCCTGTCTAAGTCGGCAGCGCGGCTTTACGCAAGCGTCAACTGCCACATCCTGCTTTCCGTAGCGGAAGTTTCGAACGCGTTGACCAAGCCGCTTCCGCCAGACAGGATGATGGTCAAAGACATAGGAGAGAGACATGAGATTCGCAGGCAAAACGGTCGTCATTACAGGTGCGGCATCCGGCATTGGCAAGGCAACCTGCCTTCTCTTTGCATCGGAAGGCGCGACCGTCATCGCGGGTGACATTGACGCGACAGGCGGTGAGGAATTGGCCGCTACTTCCAACGGCAAGATTTTCTTCAAGCGCACCGACGTCTGCAACACCGCCGACATCAAGGCGCTGATGGACTTTGCAGCCGAAAAGACCGGTGGCATCGACGTCGTGTTCAACAATGCCGGCGCCGGTGGCGACAAAGCGCCGATCGAGGAGATCGACCCCGAAGGCTGGGACCGGACGATGAACTTGCTCCTGCGCTCCGTCGCGATGGGCGTGCGCTATGCCGTGCCGCACATGATCGGCCGCGAAGGCGCTGCCATCGTCAACACCGCAAGTGTCGCAGGCCTTGGCGCGGGCTACTCGCCGACGGCTTATGCGGTTGCGAAGTGCGGCGTCATCCACCTGACCAAGGTCGGCGCGACTGACCTGGCCAAGCACAACATCCGCATGAACGCGATTTGCCCCGGCTTCATCCAGACGAACATCTTTGCGTCGTCGATGGAGGTTCCAGAGGAGAAGCGCGAGGAAGCCAACAAGATCATCTTTGAAATCGCCAACCACACCCAGCCGGTGAAGCGCGGCGGCCGGCCGGACGACATTGCGAACATGGTCGCCTTCCTTGCGTCGAAAGAAGCCGGCTTCATCACAGGCGCACACTTCGTCGTCGATGGCGGCATCACCACGGGCCAGCCGCACAGCTGGAACCCAGAAGCGCCCGGCCTGTTCGACGCCTTGCAAGCCTATGTGGATGCGCCGCAAGGATGAACACCCCAGTTGAGGACAAGCTTCCGCTCCGGCTGAAGCTTGTCCACGGCATGGGCAGCATTGCCTATGGCGTAAAAGACAACGGCTTTTCGACCTTCCTCCTCCTGTTTTACAATCAGGTGCTGGGGCTGGAAGCGACGTTGGTTTCAGCAGCGCTCATGCTCGCTTTGTTCATCGATGCGTTTATCGACCCCATTGTCGGGCATATGAGCGATCGGACGTATACGCGCTGGGGCAAACGCCTGCCCTGGCTTTACATCGCGCCCATTCCGCTCGGCTTTGCCTGGCTGTTGCTCTGGTCCCCGCCGGAAGGCGCGCACGGGCACATCTTCCTTTATCTCGTCTCCACGGCGGTTCTGGTCCGCGCGCTTGTCTCCTGCTGTGAGGTCCCCTCCGTTGCGCTCGTGCCTGAACTCACCCGCGATTATGATGAGCGGACCGGGCTGATGCGGTTCCGCTACCTCTTTGCTTGGGGTGGCGGGTTGCTGATGCTGTTTCTGGCTTATGGTGTTTTCCTGAAACCCGATGCGGGACATGCCGTTGGCCAGCTCAACCCGGAAGGCTATTGGAATTACGGGCTCTTCGGCGGGCTGCTCATTGCGCTGACTGTGCTGTTGTCGGCGGCGGGGCAACACAAGCGGATGGCGCGTCTACCCGATGTCCGCCCGGTCTCAACGAGTGTCGGCCATGCCTTTGGAGAAATCAAAGAGTCACTGTCCAATCGCGCTTTCCTCATATTTGCCTTGGCAGCGGGCCTTGCCGTCATCAGCCAGGGCACGACCTTCTCAATCTCCAACTATCTTTATCTCTATGTTTGGCAGTTCAACCAGACTGCGTTCGGCTTTTATCCTGTCGTTCTTTTCTTGAGTGTGGTCGCCGCGTTCTTCCTCGTCATCCCGCTCAACCGCAGGTGGGACAAGCCACATACCGCCGCTTACGCAGCGATCGCCGGTGTGGTCTTATGGGTCGCCCCTTTTCTGCTGCGGTTGGTTGATCTCTGGCCGGAGATTGGGTCAACTGCCTCGACGCTCGGCGTGTTTGTATTCTTCTTCCTCGCCAACGCTCTTGGGGTGACGGTGATGATCTCCGCCTCATCGATGATTGCTGACATTGTCGAAGACGCACAGGTCAAGACCGGCAGACGCACCGAAGGCATTTTCTTCGCCGGCAATTTCTTCATCCAGAAGTGTGCAACAGGCGTCGGCATCTTCATTTCCGGCATGATCATCAGCTGGGCGGGGCTCTCAACACAGACAGCCCCCAGCGCCGTTGCACCGGAGGTGATTGACCGGCTGACCACGGCCTACATCATCATGGTAGCGGTGCTTGCCGTGCTTTCCGCCCTTGTTTTTGCACGCTTTCCCATCCGCCGTGATGACCATGAAGCACGCGTGCGCCAGCTTGCCGCTGCGGCAAGTTTAAAAGGCGATTGAAGGGGCTGGAAAACCACTCCGAAAGCTGACAGTGACGTAAACGTAAACATAGAAGAGGACGACTCAGATGGACTTCACCCTCACCGAGCGCGAGAGCTATTGGCGTGACCGCGTTAAAAATCACATCGATCAGTACATCCGCCCACGGGTGAAGGATTATTACGCGGAGCAGGCCACCGGCGAGCGCTGGAAAGTCCTCCAAGTCATTGAAGAGGAAAAGAAGCGCGCCAAGGCTGCCGGCATCTGGAACCTCTTCATGCCCCCCGTCGGCGCGAACCCGCATGTCGACACCACGGTCGAATTTGACGGCCCGATGCTGACCAACGTTGAATATGCCCTGTGCGCCGAAGAAATGGGCCGCGTCGGCATGTCGTCGGAAATCTTCAACTGCGCAGCCCCTGACACGGGCAATATGGAAGTGCTCAACCGCTACGGCACAGCCGAGCAAAAGAAGCAGTGGCTGATCCCGCTGATGAACGGTGAAATCCGCTCTGCCTTCCTGATGACCGAGCCATTCGTTGCCTCATCCGATGCCACGAACATCGAAACGCGCATCACGCGCGATGGCGATCATTATGTCATCAACGGGCGCAAATGGTGGTCTTCCGGTCTGGGTGACCCGCGCTGCAAGATCGCAATTGTCATGGGCAAGACTGATCTCGGCGCCAAGCGCCATCAGCAACAGTCGCAGATCCTGATGCCTATCGACACGCCCGGTGTGAACATCCTGCGCCATCTGCCTGTCTTTGGATATGACGATGCACCGCATGGCCACATGGAAGTCGAACTGAAGAACGTCCGCGTTCCAGCCGAAAACATTCTGTATGGCGAAGGCCGTGGCTTTGAAATCGCGCAGGGCCGCCTTGGACCGGGCCGTATCCACCACTGCATGCGCACCATCGGCGTCGCCGAAGAAGCGCTTGAAAAGATGTGCCGCCGCCTCACCAGCCGCGTCGCCTTTGGCAAGACCATTGCCGAACAGACCGTCTGGCATGAGCGCATTGCCCGCGCCCGTATCGATCTGGAAATGACACGTCTGCTCTGCCTCAAAGCCGCGCAGATGATGGACACCGTCGGTAACAAGGCCGCTGCCGCCGAAATCGCCATGATCAAGGTTCAGGCGCCGAATATGGCGCTCAAGATCATCGACGATGCCATTCAGGCGCATGGTGGTGGTGGTGTTTCCGAAGACTATGGTCTGGCATCGGCCTGGGCGCATCAGCGCACCCTGCGTCTCGCTGACGGTCCGGATGAAGTCCACAACCGCTCCATCGCCCGGCTTGAGCTTGGCAAATATGGCGCGGAACGTCCGCACGAAGTGTCGTCGGGCGATCTGGCTGCAACACGATGAAGGCCGCGGTCCTCATCCAGCCGGGTAGCCCGTTGGAGATCGAAGAGCTTTCGATCTCCAATCCCGGCCCGCACGAAGTCCTGATCCGGACGGCCGCCTGCGGGCTGTGCCATTCGGACCTTCACTTCATCGACGGCGCTTATCCGCATCCGCTTCCCGCTGTTCCCGGCCATGAAGCCGCAGGGATTGTCGAAGCCGTCGGCAGCGAAGTCCGCACCGTCAAGGTCGGCGATGCTGTCGTCACCTGCCTGTCGGCCTTCTGCGGACATTGCGAGTATTGCGTCACTGGCCGGATGTCGCTCTGCCTTGGCGGGGAAACGCGTCGCAGCCCGAAAGATGCACCGCGCCTGAGCCGTGCGGACGGTTCGGTGGTCAACCAGATGCTCAACCTGTCGGCCTTTGCCGAACAGATGCTCATCCACGAACATGCCTGTGTGAAGATTGATCCGGACATGCCGCTGGACCGTGCAGCCGTCATCGGCTGCGCTGTGACAACGGGTGCGGGCGCCATCTTCAACGCCTGCAAACTGACGCCGGGTGAAACCGTGACAGTCGTCGGCTGTGGCGGCGTGGGCTTGGCCACCATCAACGCCGCGAAGATTGCGGGTGCTGGACGCATCATTGCGGCCGACCCCATCCCTGAAAAGCGGGCGCTTGCGCTTAAGCTTGGGGCAACCGACGTGATCGACGCGACGGCCGAAGGCGCCGCTGCTCAGATCATCGACATGACCAAGGGCGGCGTTGACCATGCGATTGAAGCGGTTGGGCGTCCAGCCTCCGCCAATCTGGCCGTCAGCGTGCTGCGGCGCGGTGGTACGGCCACCATCCTCGGCATGATGCCGCTGGCTGAAAAGGTCGGCCTGTCCGCGATGGATCTGTTGTCGGGCAAGAAGCTTCAGGGGGCAATCATGGGCGGCAACCGCTTCCCCGTGGACATCCCGCGTCTGGTTGATTTCTACCTGCGCGGCCTGCTCGATCTCGACAGCATCATTGCGGAAACCATTCCGCTTTCCGGCATCAATGACGGCTTTGAAAAGATGAAGAAGGGCGATTCCGCAAGAAGCGTGATCGTATTTGATCAATGACCGAAGCGATGGATGCACAGACCGCCTTTTCGGGCGTGACCAAGGCAGAGGGCGTCGACGCACTGGATGAGGCAAAGCTGACGGCGTGGATGACGGAGAACGTTGCCGGATTTGAAGGTCCGCTAGAGGTCTTCAAATTCGCCGGCGGCCAATCCAACCCGACCTATCGCATCAATGCGAAGAGCGGGTCTTACGTGCTGCGCCGCAAGCCGCTTGGCCAGTTGCTGCCCAGCGCCCATGCGGTGGACCGTGAATTTAAGGTGATCGCAGGGCTTCACCCCACCGGATTTCCGGTGGCTAAGCCTTATGGCCTGTGCACCGATGACAGCGTAATCGGCAGCTGGTTCTATGTCATGAGCATGGTGGAAGGTCGAACGATCTGGGATGGCGCCATGCCAGGTGCAACGCCCGAATTCCGACGCGCGACTTACAATGCGATGATCGATACGCTGGCCGAGCTGCACAACACCAGAATCGAGTCAGCGAGCCTCAGCGATTTCGGCAAGCCCGGCAATTATTTCGGCCGTCAGGTTGACCGGTGGACCAAACAATACCGGCTGTCCGAAACCGAACATATGCCGGTGATGGAACGCCTCATCGAATGGCTGCCCGCGACCCTGCCTGAACAGACGCGCACTTCGGTGGTCCATGGGGACTACCGCATCGACAACATGATCTTCGCGCCTGAAGAGGCCAAGGTGATTGCGGTGCTCGACTGGGAATTGTCGACGCTGGGCGATCCTTTGTCCGACTTCACCTATGTCGCCATGGCGTGGGTGACGGACAATGGCGGCCGTTCCGGTGTGCAGGACCTGGACCGCAAGGCACTTGGCATCCCTGAACTCGACGAGATGGTGGAACGCTATTGCGCGGCCACAGGACGCGACGGGGTGCCGGATATGAACTGGTACTTCGCCTATAACTTCTTCCGTCTGGCGGGCATCATTCAGGGCATCAAGAAACGCGTCATCGACGGCACGGCCAATTCCGCGCATGCCAAAACCATGTCGGAACGTGTGTTGCCGCTGGCCGAAGCAGCTTGGGATTTCGCTGTCAAAGCAGGCGCTAAATAACGATAAAAGGAGAGAGCCATGTCGCTGTTTGACATGACCGGACAAGTCGCGCTCATCACGGGCTCGTCACGCGGGATTGGCAAGGCCATTGCCGAGGAAATGGCCGTGCACGGCGCAAAGGTGGTCATTTCCAGCCGCAAGCAGGATGCCTGCGATGCAGTGGCCGCCGAAATCAATGCCCGACATGGTGCAGGCACCGCCATTGCCGTGGCCGCCAACATTTCGGCGAAGGACGCGCTTCAGAACCTTGTCGATGAAACGCGCAAGGTCTTTGGCAAAGTGACAGCGCTTGTCTGTAACGCCGCGTCCAACCCTTATTATGGTCCTGCTGCCGGGATCGCGGATGATCAATTCCGCAAGATCATGGACAACAACATCCTGTCCAACCACTGGCTGATCAACATGGTCGCGCCGGAAATGATGGAGCGCGGCGAAGGCTCCGTCACAATCGTGTCGTCCATCGGCGGGCTCAAGGGCTCGACCGTCATTGGCGCCTATTGCATCTCCAAAGCCGCCGACATGCAAATGGCGCGGAACATGGCGGACGAATATGGGCCAAAGGGCGTGCGGGTGAACTGTATCGCGCCGGGCCTGATCCGCACCGACTTTGCCAAGGCGCTGTGGGAAAATCCGGACACCTTGGCCCGGTCCACCGCACGGTCCCCGCTGCGCCGCATCGGCGAGCCGGAAGAAATTGCAGGCGCGGCCGTATTCCTCGCCTCGCGCGCCGGGGCATTCACCACGGGCCAGACCTTCGTCATCGACGGCGGCCAGACGATTAGCGGCGGATAAATCTAAACACCGCTCGTCCCGAGCGAAGTCGAGGGATGTTTGGCTGGCTGTCTCGACTTCGCTCGACACAAACGGATGGGAGTAAATGATATGAGCGCACTTGCAGGCAAAGTTGCCATCATCACAGGGGCCGGTTCAGGCATTGGCCGCGCGTCTGCGCTGCGTTTTGCAGCCGAAGGCGCAAAGCTCGTTCTGGGCGATAAGACCGAAGCTGTTCACGAAACAGCCCAGATGGTGAAGGATGCGGGCGGCTCTGCGACCGCGCTCCAGATCGACGCTGGCGTCGAGGCCGACGTCCAAAAGATCGTGAAGACAGCGATTGAAACCTATGGCGACCTCCACGTCGCCTTTGCAAATGCCGGCATTTCCGGCGGCATGGCCGGCATCTTTGATCTGACACCAGAAGAATGGTCGGAAATCCTGCGCGTCAACCTCATCGGCCCTTGGCTGATGGTGAAGCATGCAGGCCAGGCGATGATGGACGGCGGCAAGGGTGGCTCGATCATCCTAACGGCCAGCGTCGCGGGCATCCGCTCCGGCGCCGGTGGCCCTGCCTATTCCGCGTCCAAGGCAGGCGTCATCAATCTCGCCATGGTCTCAGCCCAGCAGATGTCGGAAACCGGCGTGCGCGTGAACGCGATCTGCCCCGGCCTGACCGAAACCGGCATGACCAAGCCGACCTTCGACTATGCGCGCGACAAGGATGTGATGCACAAAGTGGGCCGCCTGAACCCGCTGCGCCGCGCCGCTCAGCCGGACGAGTTGGCCAATGTCGCCCTGTTCTTGGCCTCTGATCAGGCGAGCTATGTCAACGGGCAGGCGATTGCCGTGGATGGTGGGCTCTCCAGCTCGCACCCCGTCACGCGTCAGCTCACCGGTCAGACCGCGGTCTGATATGTTGCAGGCGATCAACCCGACTGAACTCGGCTTCCTGCCCGACCGCCTCGACCGCATCGGCACGTTCATCCAGAAGAAGTATCTGGATACAGGTCTGCTGCCCCATGCGTCGCTCCTGATCGGGCGCGGCGATGAAATTGCCTATCTTTGGAACTCCGGCGTAGAACAGGATGCAATCTTCCGCATTGCGTCCATGACGAAGCCGGTCACCTCCATCGCGCTGATGCAACTCGTGGAGCAGGGTCTGATCGCGCTGTCGGATCCGGTGGCGACCTACATTCCTGAGTTCAAGGATCTGGGTGTGTTCGTGGGCGGGGGCGGCAACACGCCGTTCATGACCCGTCCGCTGGCCTCACCACTGCGGGTTGTTGATCTGCTGCGGCACACCGCCGGCTTCACCTACGGCTTTCAGGAAATGAGCAACGTCGACGCGGCTTACCGCAAGTCAGATGTCGAAAACTGGTCAAAGTTTGACAATGATGACGTCGTCAACATCCTAAAGAACATCCCGCTGGAATTTGATCCCGGGACAGGCTGGCATTATTCGCTCGCGACCGACCTCGTCGGCATCATCGTCGCGCGCATTTCCGGCATGTCACTCGGCGACTATTTCCAGAAGAACATCTTCGGCCCATTGGAGATGCACGATACAACGTTCCTTGTTCCTGCAGACAAAGCCCATCGCATTCCGCCTGCCTATGTCTGGCACCCGGTGGAAAAGATGAAGCCGTTCGACAAGCCCGGCGCCGAGAGCGGCTGGGCACGGCCGCGCAAGTTCGATTCCGGCGGCGGCGGTCTCGCCTCAACGGTTTCCGATTATCACCGCTTTTGCCGGATGCTCCTCAACGGTGGTGCGCTTGATGGCCAGCAGATCATCGGCCCCAAGACGCTGGACCTGATGACGGCGAACCATCTGCCCGGCGGGGGTGACCTGACCCAGCATTCCAAATCGCTGTTTAGCGAAGTGGAAAATGCGGGCATCGGCTTTGGCCTTGGCTTTGCCTGCAACATCGATCCGGCCGCGACCACAATCGCCGGATCAAAGGGCGAATTTTACTGGGGCGGCATGTTTTCAACCGCCTTCACGATCGACCCGGTTGAACACATCACCATGGTCTTCATGACCCAGTTGATGCCGTCGACCACTTATCCCATCCGGCGTGAAATCCGCACGATGATGTACGCGGCGCTCGCCGCTTAGAAACTGGAGCCTGACATGCAATCCGTAACCACCGAACGTCATGGCGACGTCCTTGTCGTCATCGTCAACAACCCGCCCGTCAATGCACTGAGCTGGCATGTCCGTCAGGGCCTGAAGGACAGTTTTGAAGCCGGCATCGCCGATGATGGCGTGAAGGCCATTGTCCTGCGCTGCGATGGCGCGACCTTCATCGCCGGCGCCGACATTACCGAATTCGGCAAGCCGCCGCAGGGCCCGGATTTCAACGCCGTCCTCAACATGATCGAACTGGCGCCCAAGCCGGTTGTCGCCGCGATCCATGGCACAGCCCTTGGCGGCGGGCTCGAGACCGCGCTCGTTTGCCATTACCGCGTCGCGGTCCCGTCAGCAAAGCTCGGCGTGCCCGAGGTCAAGCTTGGCCTGTTGCCGGGTGCCGGTGGCACGCAGCGCCTGCCGCGCGTTGTCGGCATCGATGCGGCGGCCATGATGGTCTCATCGGGTGATCCGCTTCCCGCCGCCAAAGCTCAGGAGATGGGACTGGTTGACGCACTGGCCGGTGAAGACAGCCTCGCGGCCGACGCCATCGCCTTTGCCCAGAGCGCCATCGCCAAGGGGCCACGCCCTACGCGCGACCGCCCGATCACGGGCGATATCGGCGCCATTGAAAAGCTGAAGGCCGCCAATGCCCGCAAGTGGAAGGGCTTTGATGCGCCTTATGCCAACCTTGCCTGTGTCGAAGCTGCCACGCGCCTGCCCTTTGAAGAAGGCATGATGTTTGAACGCACCGAGTTCATGAAGCTCATGGGCGGCAGCCAGTCTGCGGCACAGCGCCACATGTTCTTTGCAGAGCGTCAGGCCGCCAAGATCGATGGCTTGCCTAAAGACACACAACTGCGCGCCATCAAGAAGGTCGGCGTCATTGGCGCGGGCACCATGGGTGGTGGCATCAGCATGAACTTCTTGGCGGCGGGCATCCCTGTCACCATCGTGGAAATGGCGCAGGACGCGCTCGACCGTGGCGTTGGCGTGATCCGCAAGAATTACGAAGCCTCGGCTGCCAAGGGCCGCTTCACGACAGACAAGGTCGAAGCGATGATGGGCCTGCTCACGCCCAGCCTGAGCTTTGATGACCTCGCCGATTGCGACCTCGTGATCGAAGCCGTCTATGAAAGCATGGACGTCAAGAAGGATGTGTTCGGCAAACTTGATGCAATCGTGAAGCAGGGCGCTATCCTCGCCTCAAACACATCCTATCTCGACGTGAATGAGATTGCAGCGGCCACCAAGCGGCCCGCCGATGTGCTCGGCATGCACTTCTTCTCCCCCGCCAATGTAATGAAGCTGCTGGAAGTTGTCCGCGGCGATGCGACCGCGCCCGACGCGCTCGCAACCGTCATGGCGCTGTCCAAGAAGATCGGGAAGGTCGCTGTGGTCGCGGGCGTCTGCCACGGCTTTATCGGCAACCGGATGCTGTCACAGCGGCAGAACCCGGCCAACCAGCTGCTGCTGGAAGGCGCGACACCGGCCCAGATCGACAAGGTCCACACCGACTTCGGCATGCCCATGGGTCCATTCCAGATGGCGGATCTCGCCGGGCTCGACATTGGCTGGCACCGCGATCCAGCGCGCGTCGAAACACTGCGCGACGCCCTGTGCGCTGCCGGTCGCTTCGGCCAGAAGAACGGCAAGGGCTTTTACGACTATGATGAGAAGCGCAACGCCACGCCCAGTGCCGAAGCGCTCGCCATCATCGAAGAATTCCGGGCGACATCCAATCTCGCCAAGCGTGAGATTACCGATCAGGAAATCATCGAACGCACACTCTATCCCATGGTCAATGAGGGCTATAAAATCCTCGAAGAAGGCAAGGCGCAGCGCGCATCGGACATCGATGTCGTCTGGATCTATGGCTATGGCTGGCCCGTCTATCGCGGCGGCCCCATGTTCTGGGGTGATCTGGAAGGTGCCGGCAAAATCGTCGAAGCCCTGGAACGCCACGGCGTGAAAGTTGCCGACAGCCTGAAGGCGAAGGCCTGACACGAAATCGGGCATGACAGCCCTTGAGTGAATCCCCGCGCTGGCCTACGGCGCGGGGCATCCACCCGACCGGAGAACATCATGAGTGAGAATGTCGCAGCGGACGAACTTCGTCTGCTGATTGAGCGTATTGAACGCCTTGAAGAAGAGAAAAAGGGCATCGCGGACGATATCCGGGACGTCTATTCCGAAGCCAAAGCCCGCGGTTATGACGCAAAGATCATGCGCCAAATCGTCCGCCTGCGGAAGATGGAAGCCCATGACCGCGCGGAAATGGAAGCGATTCTCGACACTTACAAGGCAGCACTCGGCCTCGCCTAATCGGTCTTGCACCAAAGGGCGGCCCGCCGGTATTCAACGCATCCATCATAAGGAGACGTGCGATGCTGGTTTCTACCACGACGTTGATCGAAGGACGCCCGGTGAAGGACTATCTGGGCGTTGTGACCGGTGAAGTGATTGTCGGCGCGAACATCTTCAAGGATCTGTTCGCCGGGATTCGCGATATCGTCGGCGGGCGTTCGGGATCTTATGAATCGACGCTGCGCGACGCACGGGTCACAGCGCTGGACGAACTGAAGGCCGAGGCCAAGGCGCTTGGTGCAGACGCCGTGATCGGTGTCGATCTGGATTATGAAACGCTGGGCCAAGGCGGCACCATGTTGATGGTCACCGCGTCTGGCACGGCAGTTAAATTGGGATAAGTTACGGATATGGCAGGTCATTCCAAATTCAAAAACATCATGCACCGCAAGGGCGCGCAGGACAAAAAGCGGTCTGCGGCCTTTTCGAAGCTCTCCCGCGAAATCACCGTCGCGGCCAAGATGGGCCTGCCTGATCCAGACGCCAACGCCCGTTTGCGTGCCGCCGTGCTCGCGGCGCGCGCGCAGTCCATGCCCAAGGACAATATCCAGCGAGCCATAGACAAGGCGAGCGGCACCGACGGCGATAACTACGAAGAAATTCGCTATGAAGGCTATGGCCCCGGCGGCACCGCGATCATCGTCGAAGCCTTGACCGACAACCGCAACCGCACCGCCACCAACGTGCGCACGGCTTTCTCCAAAAACGGGGGCAACCTTGGCACGGCAGGGTCCGTGAGCCACGGGTTCGACCGGCTGGGTCTCATTGAATATGGCGCGGGCGCAGGCGATGCCGACAAGGTGTTTGAAGCCGCGCTTGAAGCCGGTGCCGACGATGTTGAGTCTTCGGAAGATGGCCACTCGATCTGGACCTCGATTGAAAACCTCCACCCCGTCGCGAAGGCGCTCGAAGGTGCCCTTGGTGATCCCGAAGGCGTTAAGCTCGCCTGGAAGCCCAACATCATGGTCGCCGTCAGCGAAGATGATGCCGGCAAGCTCCTGAAGATGATCGACGCGCTGGAAGACGATGACGACGTCCAGACCGTCTGGGGCAATTACGACGTGTCGGACGAGATCATGGAGAAACTGGGCTGATAAAGAGAGCCCCTCTCCTCTAGGGGAGGGGTTGGGGTGGGGACGATGGTGCAACCTTCTGAAATGTCGCAGCGTGCCAGCGAACTCAGAAACAGCCCCACACCTTTTGAAAAAATCCTCTGGAAACATCTCAGCCGTTCTCAGCTCGGCAGCTTCAAGTTCCGGCGCCAACATGTGATCGGCAATTTCATTGTCGACTTCTTCTGCCCCACCAAAGGCCTCGTGATTGAGGTCGATGGCGACACTCACAAAATCCCACAAGACGATAAAAGGGATATGACGCTCCGCGCAGAAGGCTTTGACGTGCTTCGTTTTACAAACAGGGACGTTGGTGCCAACGTTACAGGCGTGCTCGAACAGATCCTCTCCCGGCTGCAATCCCTCCCCGACCGTTGGCCGGGACCCGGCCCCACCCCAACCCCTCCCCTAAAGGGGAGGGGCTTTAAGTGATCATTCTTGGCCTTGACCCCGGCCTCGGCACGACCGGCTGGGGGCTGATCTCCGCAGAAGGCAACAGGCTGTCGCATTTGGCAAATGGCCAGATTTCGACCAATCCCAAGCAGGCCCTGCCCGCGCGCCTGCTGGAGCTGGACCGCGCGCTGACCGACCTGATGCTCACCCACCGGCCCGATGGCGCGGCGGTGGAGGAAGTGTTCGTCAATTCCAATCCGCAATCGACGCTCAAGCTGGGCCAAGCGCGCGGCGTCATCCTGCTGGCGGCGGCGCGGACGGGCATGGATGTCGGCGAATATGCCGCACGGCTCGTCAAAAAGGCTGTCGTCGGGGTCGGCAATGCGGACAAGGCGCAGGTCCATGCCATGGTCAGCCGCCTGTTGCCCGGCGCGAAGATCGCGGGCAGCGACGCGGCAGACGCGTTGGCGGTTGCCATCACCCACGCGCATCATGTCGCCAGCGCCCGCCGGCTTGGCTGATCACTCCCCTCTCGACTTGGCCGTATGAGAACGGTTAAGGAACAAACATGATTGCTCGCCTGACCGGAACGCTTGTCGAAAGCGCTGCTGACCACGCCGTGCTCGACGTGAATGGCGTCGGCTATCTCGTGCTGGCCTCCAGCCGCACCTTGACCGCGATTGGCCCCGTTGGGGGGCAAGTGATGCTGCTGACCGAATTGCAGGTGCGCGAAGACTCCATGACGCTGTTCGGGTTTGGAAATCCGGGGGAGCGGGAGTGGTTTCGCCTACTCACGGGCGTACAGGGCGTCGGCGGCAAAGTTGCGCTGTCGATCCTCTCCACGCTTGGGCCGGATGAACTGACGCAGGCGGTTGCGCGGCAGGACAAGGTGGCCGTCTCCCGCGCCAATGGCGTCGGGCCAAAGCTCGCCGAACGCATCGTGCGCGAACTGAAAGACAAGGTCGGCGGCGTTGCCCTTGGACCGACCGCCGCCGCACCTGTGGCCGCCACAGGCCATGCGGCAGATGCGGCGTCCGCACTGACCGGCCTTGGCTTTAAGCCCGCAGAAGCCAACGCTGCCGTCGCTGCCGCCGAAGCCGAACTGGGCGACGGTGCAACGTTCGACGCGCTGGTCCGCATGGCGCTTAAGAAGGCCGCAAAATGAAACGCATCCTCCTCTCGCTTCTTGGCCTGATCGCCATCGCGCTGATCGGCCTGTTCATCTGGGGCTATGCGCCGGATACAGACCCACAAGCGATGCGCGCCAAATATGCCAACGCGGCATCACAATTTATTGAGGCTGAGCCCGGCCTTAAGGTCCATGTCCGTGTCGAAGGCAACCCGACTGCACCCGCGCTCCTTCTGCTCCACGGCTCCAATGCATCCCTCCAAACTTGGGAGCCGTGGGTGGCGCGGCTCGGCAAGGACTATCGCATCGTCAGCCTGGATCTGACCGGCCATGGCCTCACCGGCCCGCACCCGAAGCGCGATTACAATGTGGCAACGACGGTCGGAGTGGTCGATGCGGTGATGGCCAAGCTTGGCATCAACAGCTTTGCATTGGCAGGCAATTCCATGGGCGGTTGGGTCAGCTGGAACTATGCGCTGGCGCATCCGGACAAAGTCTCCGCACTGATCCTTGTAGACGCGGCAGGCGCGCCGGATTCAGAGCCGACGGCCATCCCCATTGGGTTCAAGCTTGCCCGCTCCCCAGCTCTGCGCCCGGTGCTCAAGGTCTTCACGCCGCGTGCCATCATCGCCAAGAGCCTCGACCAGACGATGACCGTCAAAGCGCCGCTGACCAATGCCGCCATTGACCGCTATTGGGAACTGCTGCGCTATCCCGGCAACCGCGAAGCAACCGGCGACAGGGGTGATGTGAAGCGGTCACCTGCCACGGCCGAACAGATGAAACGCCTGACCATGCCCACACTCATCATGTGGGGCGCCGAGGACAAGCTGATCCCCGTCCGTGCCGCAGACTGGTTCGCCGGCGCCATTCCGGGCGCGCAGAAGGTCATCTATCCCAAGGTCGGCCATATCCCGATGGAAGAAGTGCCGGACCGGTCCGCAGCGGACGTACGGGCGTTTTTGGCGGGAGCCATCAAATGACTGACAGCCCCCTCCTCACCCCCTTACGCCGTCCCGAAGACGTAGACGCAGCGCTGCGCCCCAAGACGCTCGACGAATTTGTCGGGCAGAAGGCGGCGCGCGAAAATTTGCGGGTCTTTGTCGAGGCGGCGAAGTCGCGCGGGGATGCGCTGGATCACGTGCTGTTCTTCGGCCCGCCGGGGCTGGGCAAGACGACACTGGCGCAGATTGTCGCCAAGGAAATGGGCGTCGGTTTTCGCGCCACATCCGGCCCGGTCATCGCCAAGTCAGGCGATCTGGCCGCCTTGCTCACCAATCTGGAAGATGGCGACGTCCTCTTCATTGATGAAATTCACCGGCTCAATCCGGCCGTTGAAGAAGTGCTCTACCCGGCCATGGAAGACCGCGCGCTCGATCTGATGATCGGCGAAGGCCCATCGGCGCGGTCGGTACGGATTGATCTGCCCAAGTTCACGCTCGTTGGCGCCACCACACGGCAGGGGCTGCTGACAACGCCGCTGCGCGACCGGTTCGGCATTCCCGTGCGCCTCAACTTCTACACGCATGATGAGCTTGAACAGGTCATCCGCCGTGCGGCAGGCTTGCTCGACCTTGGTATTGCCGCTGATGGCGCGCATGAGATTGCCAAGCGGGCACGCGGCACCCCGCGCATCGCGGGCCGTCTGCTGCGGCGCGTGCGTGACTTCGCCAATGTCGCAGGTGAGCCGACCGTCACGGCTAAGATCGCTGATGCCGCGCTCAACCGTCTAGAGGTCGACGCGCTGGGCCTTGATGCGATGGACCGCCGCTACCTGACCATGATCGCCGACATTTATCGCGGCGGACCGGTTGGCGTGGAAGCACTGGCAGCGGGTCTCTCTGAACCGCGCGACACGATTGAAGATGTGGTGGAGCCCTATCTGCTCCAGCTTGGCCTCATCGCCCGCACCGCGCGGGGCCGCTGCCTCAATCCGCCGGGGTGGAAGCATCTGGGCCTCAATCCCCCTGCCGGATCGCAGGACGGGCTGTTCGACGGCAAATAGACCGCAACCAAAACGGCAGGGCGGGATTCATTTCCTGTTACACATGGTCTAAGGCCTGTCAGATGACGATACTCAATCCAGATGCGCCACAGCAAGGCCGCTTCGTCGGGCGGGACCATCGCTTCCCGGTGCGCGTCTATTTTGAGGACACGGATTTTTCGGGCGTTGTCTATCACGCCTCCTATCTCCGCTTCATGGAGCGGGCCCGGTCTGACATGCTGCGTGTGGCAGGGATTGATCAGCGGACGGCGCATGACAGCGGCGAAGGTGTTTATGCGGTGGCCGAACTCACCATCAAATATCACCGCCCCGCACGCTTCGATGATGCCTTGCTGATCGTCTCCACGGTGGAACAGGTCCGCGCCGCGAGTTGCCTGATTCAGCAGAGAGTCATGTTGGGGGATGAACTAAAGGCCGAGGCAAAAGTGCTGGCGGCCTTCCTGTCCCCCGACGGTCGCCCGCGCCGCCAGCCCCGCCCCTGGATCGACGCTTTTGAACGCCTATTGCCCGAAGAGACCAACGCCAAATGAAAATGACACTCGCCACCGAAGCTTCCAGCCTCTCTCCGATCGCCCTGTTCCTTCAGGCGGACATCGTCGTAAAGCTCGTCATGCTCGGGCTGCTGGCGGCCAGCATCTGGACCTGGGCGATCATCGTGTCGCACTGGATGAAGATGCGCAAAGCATCCCAGCAATCTGCCACTTTTGAGCGGGAGTTCTGGAAAGCCGGCGACACCGAAGAATTTGCCCGCACGCACAAGGACAGCGAAGTCCCGATCGCCCGCGTTTTTCAGGCGGGCATGTTTGAATGGCGCCGCTCCACGGGCAAGGCCAATATCGACCGGGAGGGCACCCGCGCCCGTTTGGCGACCACCATGGGCGCTGCCATCGCCCATGAAGTTGACCGACTGGGTGAGAAATTGAACATCCTTGCAACCGTCGGCAGCGTCGCGCCATTCGTAGGGCTGTTCGGTACGGTCTGGGGCATCATGCGCAGCTTCTCGGCCATTGCAGCGCAGCAGAACACCTCGCTTGCCGTCGTGGCGCCGGGCATTGCCGAAGCTTTGTTTGCAACGGCCATCGGCCTGTTTGCGGCTATCCCCGCCGTCATCGCCTATAACCGCTTCGGCCATGGGCTGGACCGGATTGAGGCACGGATGACGCGCTTCGCCGATACCTTCCACGCCACCCTCAGCCGAGAGCTGGAAGCCTGAGCATGGGGCCTATCCAATCCTCACGCGGACGGCGCAGGCGCGCGCCAATGTCGGAGATCAACGTCACACCGCTTGTCGATGTGATGCTTGTCCTCCTCATCATCTTCATGGTGACGGCACCGCTGCTGGTGGCCGGTGTCCCCATCAACTTGCCCGACAGCCGCGCCAAGGCGCTGGACCAAGGCGAGAAGCCCGTGCAGATCTCGCTCGACACCGATGGTCGCCTGTTCATCGACACCAAGGAAGTCCGCCCCGCTGACTTGCCTGCCCGCCTTTCAGCGATCAAATCCAGCGGCGACGCGCAAGGCCCACAGGTCTATCTGCGCGCCGACCGTGGGCTTGATTATGGCGAAGTGATGCGGGTGATGGGGGAGATCAACCGCGCCGGCCTAACGCGCGTCGCCCTCGTCACCACTGAAGATCAGGGCCAATAGCCGATGGATCGTGCCGACCGCGCAGGACTTGGCGTTGCCCTGATCGGGCACGTTCTGCTGTTCGGCGCGCTGTCCCTCAGCCTGTTGCGGCCAGCGCCCAAGCTGCCGCCGATGAACCCCGCGATTGAGGTGGCGTTGGTCGATGCCAAGTCGCTTCAAACCGCAGCGCCGGATGCGGTGAAAGACGCAAGTGCACCGCCCGCCGCGGCTGCCGCTCCCGCCGCACCGATGGCGCCGCCCGAACCTATCGCCGCGCCGCCGCCGCCCAAGCCGGTCCCGGCACCTCCGCAGCCAAAGGCTGTCGCCAAGGCACCGGTGAAAGCAGCCCTGCAGCCCACGCCGAAACCCAAGCCTGTAGCTGCTCAGAAGACCAGTGCTGCGCCACCGAAGAAAGCAGCCGCTGCCGCCCCGCAGCGAACGTCCCGCTTGGGCGGGATGGGGGCCGAACTCTCCCAAGCGGCGACCCGCGAGAATGACCGTCCCGGCACCGGCAGAGGGACCGCCGAAAAGGGCAGCGGCACACCCGCTGCCAAGACGGCGGCCCAGCTGGAAGCCAGCTTCATTCAGGCGCTGTTCGTCAAGATTAAGAGATATTGGCGCGCGCCGACCGGCGTGGATGCGGAGCTGCTGCGCAGCAACCTCGTCGTCACGCTCAACCGTGATGGAACGATTGGATCTGTTACCGTTGTCAGCCAGTCCGGCGAAAATGAGAATAATGCAAACCTGAAGGCGCTCCATGCCGAACGCGCAGTCAGCGCCGTCCGGCGCGCAGCTCCCTTTGAACTCCCGCCCGAACATTATGCCATCTGGCAGTCGCTCGGACCCATCACCTTCGACAAGAGGTTGAACTAAGATGCGTAAACTTCCGTCCCTCCTCCTTTTCGCAGGCGCTTTGCTCGCGTCATCATCGGCCACTGCCCAGATTACCGGCACAGTTACCGATGAGACCGGCAACCAATCCTTTGTGGTCGCCATTCCGCCACTCACCACCCCTGAAAATGTCGCAACACCCGCAGGGCAGACTGCGGATCTCGGCCGCAAGGTCGCGGAGATCATCTCGAACGACCTGAACGCAACCGATGTCTTCACCCCCAAGGGACCGGCGGGCCTGCGCAGCATTACCATGCCAGAAGTCACCGCCCCCGCTTTTGGCGAATGGGAAGGCGTTGGCGCCGAAAACCTTGTTCATGGCTTTGTCCGCGCCAATACGGATGGCACGCTGATGGTTGGCTGCTACCTCTATGATGTCAGCCTCAAGTCCGAAATGGTCCGTCAGGGTTATGTCGTTGGCCCGCGCGAATGGCGGCGCGCGGCGCACAAATGCGCTGATTCCATCTACTCCCGCCTGTCAGGCGAGAACCCCTTCTTTGACAGCCGCATCGCGTACATTGCGGAGACGGGCCCCAAGGGGAACCGCGTAAAGCGGCTCGCTATCATGGATTCCGACGGGGCCAATCACCGCTTCATCACCAATGGGCAGGCGCTGGCGCTGACCCCGCGTTTTTCGCCGGATTACAAATCAATCGTCTATGTCTCGTACATTGAACGGCGGGCGCGGGTTTATGTCTATGATATTGCCAGTGGTCGTCAGCGGCTGGTGACGGAAAGCCCCAACCAGACGTTCAGCCCGCGCTGGTCACCCGATGGTAAGTCGATCCTCTATTCGATGAGCGTCGGCGGCAATACTGACCTTTACCGCGTGTCGGCAGCAGGCGGCGGAACCCCTGTCCGCCTCACCAATACACCGGCCATTGAAACCGGCGGCAGCTATTCCCCCGACGGGTCAAAGATCGTGTTTGAAAGTGACCGGTCGGGCAGCCAGCAGATCTATGTGATGAACGCGGATGGATCAGGCCAGCAGCGCATCAGCTTTGGCGGCGGCAATTATGCGACGCCCGAATGGAGTCCGCGCGGCAACCTCATCGCCTTCACCCGCGTCGGCGGCGGCGCATTCCGCGTCGGCGTGATGAGCCCGTCTGGCAGCGGCGAAAAGCTTCTAACCAACAGCTGGCAGGATGAAGCCCCGACATGGTCCCCCAATGGCCGCGTCATCCAATTCTTCCGGACCGCCCAAGGTTCCGGCAAGACGGCGGTGATGCAAGTTGATGTGACCGGCGCCAAGGAACGCAAGATCGACACCCCCGTTGATGGGTCAGATCCGGCATGGGGGCCCATCCTTCCTTAATCGAACCGCACCATATCAGTGCAGGTTTAGTGGCAGGACGTATTTCCAGCACTTGACCTGCACGCCTGTTCCGCCAATTCTGTGGGGGAACAGGTGGAACAATGACAGGAGACCTAAAATGAAAAGAAACAGTGCCACCGCCTTGCTGCTGGCCGTCAGCCTGATCGCTGTTGCTGGGTGCGCGAAGAAGCAGAAGCCCGAAGACCTGCCACCACCGCCCATTGGCGCCGAGGGCAATACAGGCGTCGTGCAAATGCCAACCGGACCAACACCGGGATCACAGGCTGACTTTGTCGCCAGCATCACCGCCGACCGCATCTATTTTGACACTGATAAATCGGATGTCGACGCTGATGATCAGGCCACTTTGGCAAGCCAGGCCGAATGGCTGAAAAAGTTTCCCAACACCCGCGTGACGATTGAAGGCCATTGTGATGAGCGCGGAACGCGGGACTATAACATCGCGCTCGGCGCGCGCCGCGCCAATTCTGCAAAGAACGCACTGGCCGCGATGGGCATTGATGCCGCCCGCATCTCCACCGTCAGCTATGGCAAAGAACGGCCGGAAGCTCTGGGATCAACCGAAGCCGATTGGGCCCGCAACCGCCGTGCGGTGACGGTGACGGTCCAGTAAGGCCATCCAATGCGCTCCGGATGAGCGCAAATGGATTGACAAAAAATAAGGCCCCCGCCGGACATGTCCGGCGGGGGCCTGTTTTTTACGCCGCGATCAGCTTAGCTGACGCGCGTGCCAGAAAGCGGGAAGGTACCGAAGGCGCCGGCCTTGACCGAACCGGTAACCGTGTCGCCATCGACAGTGGCCGAGCCTTCAAGGGTCATCGGCATCGGGACGGTCATCTTCATCGACCAGGTCAGCGTGTTGCCGTCCATCTTACCATCGGTGATGTCGACCGAACCCTGCGGGCCGGAATTGGTGCCGGTCCAGCTGGTGCCATCTGCACCGGGGTTCACAACGATCGTCGACTTCTGGTCGCCGAGGGGTGACTTCACAATGCATTCATAGGTGCCTGCAACGCTCATTTTACTCTCCTTCATGCCACGGGAGGTCAGTTTCCGCCCGCCTGAGTCATTAGTTCGACTGGAAGACCAAGTTTTTCAAGCTGTGGACGAACAATTTTCGCATCGCCCACCACGACCCACAACATCTGGTCCGGTTTCAGAACCGCGCGGATCGACGCGTCCAGTTGTTCCCGCGTCATTCCGCGATATTGTGACGCTAGGGAATCGTAGAAATCATCCGCCCGGCCATAGAGCGCATTGCGTTGCAGGGCGCTGAGCACCGCGCCGGAGGTTTCATAGCTACCCGGCAGTTCAAGGATGTTGCCATTGATGATCCGCGCGCGTTCTTCCTCCGTAATCCCCTTGGTTGAGAGAAAATCGGTCATGTCAGCCTTGATCGCGGCAATTGATTCGCCCGTTCGGTCGGCCTGAACAGGCGCCAGAACAATGTAAGGCACATCGCCTGCCACGCGATTGATGGAGGCGCGCACGCCGTAAGACCAGCCCTTGGTTTCCCGCAAATTGGTGTTGATGCGCGACAGGAAGTCGGTGCCCAGCGCCTGATTGGCCGTGATGAGCGTTTCGAGGTCATCCGTCCCCTTCTTCGGCAGGACCTGACCGCCAAGGATGTAAGACTGCGGTGATCCCGGCCGATCAATGAGGACAATACGCGGCGTGGCGGGCGCAATCGTCCCGCCGGATGGTTTCGTCCCAGCCGTTCCTTGCGCGGTCCAATGGCCAAACTGCACGTCCAACGCCTTGGTGATTTTGCCGAGCGGCTGATCACTGACAACAAAGAGCGTCGCCTTTTCCGGGCGGATCCAGGCGCGGTGGAAGGCCACCAGATCCTCGCGCGTCAGCTTCTGCACGCTGTCAGAATTTCCAGAACCGGTGAACGACACGCCATAAGGATGCGCCGACCCGTAAAGCAGCGGCGGCAGGGTGCGCAGCGCAATGCTTTGTGGGTTCTTCAGTTCAGACTGGATTCGCGCCAACTGCTGGTCCCGCAGACGCGCAACCTCTGCAGGCACGAAGTCAGGTTTCAGAACCACATCCCCAAATAAGGTGAGTGAGGGCGCAAGATTGGCCGAGAGCGCCGTGAGGCTGATCGACGTCCGATCGAGCGAAGCGCCGATGCCGATGTCCGCGCCAAGCCGCTCTTGCTCTTCCGCGATCTGGACGGACGTCCGGCCTGCCGCCCCTTCATCGAGCAGCGATAGCATCAGCGCCTGCGTGCCCTGTTTGTCGCGTGGATCAGCGACATTGCCCACGTCAAAGCTCATCGCGATCTGCGTCATCGGCACGGCGGTGCGGCGGACATAGACGATGGGAATGCCGTTAGAGAGCTTGGACCGCTGGATATCGGGGAAGTCGAGATCCGCAATTGCGCCAACAGGCGGCGGAGCAATGGTCGGCGTGGGCAGCGCTTCTGCAGCCGCAGGCGTTTCACCCTCCACCAGAGGTGCAGATTTCGGGCGGGCCTCGGCATAGGCGTCACGCTCACCGGGTTCGACCGTTAGCGCATAAACAGGCCGGGTCAGCCAGGTCTGCATCGCGCGCGTCACCTCAGCGGGCTTGATCGTGGCAAGCGCGTTCAGTTCTTTCTTATAGGCGTTGCTGTCGCCCAGATAGAGTTCGCCTTCAGCCAGCTTCACCGCCTTGCCGCTGAAATCACCCACCTGTTCCAGCCCCGCGATGGTCGAAGAAACGGCCTGCGTTGCCACGCGACGCACTTCGTCTTCGGTCGGGCCGGTCTTGATATAATCGCCCACCAGTTGATCGAGACGCTTGGCGAGCACCGCCGGGTCCACGCCCGGGCGAACATCGGCCGACACCGTGACCCAGCCGAGCTGGGCGCCTTCCGAATAGTAGGCCGACACGCCGACGGCGAGTTTCTCATCGCGCACCAGCGCATTGTCGAGGCGGGAGCTGGACAGTCCCCCCAGCACGTGCGCGCCGACGCGCAGGCCAACCGCATCCGGATTGTCGATGCCCGGGACAGCCCAGTAGCGATAAAGCCGTGTCGTCGCGACACGGTCCTTCATCACTTCCGACTTAGGGGCATCAAGCGTGGGGATCGGCACCGCAATCTTCGCCTGCTTTGGCCCCGCCGCAATGCCCCCAAACCACTTCTCAACAAGCGGCCAGGCTGTCTTTGCGTCAATGTCCCCCGCCAGCACGAGCACCGCATTGTTCGGCCCATAATGCTGGCGAAACCAGTCCTTCACATCCTCAAGACTGGCGGCATCAAGGTCTGCCATCGATCCGATGACGGAATGGCCATAAGGATGATCTTCCGGCAGCGTGCCCTTAAGCTGCGCATATTGGACAAGGCCATAAGGCTGGTTGTCGCGCTGGCGCTTTTCATTCTGGACGACGCCGATCTGGTTGGTCAGCTTCTCTTGGGTGACGGCACCCAGCAGATGCCCCATCCGGTCACTTTCAAGGAACAGCGCCCGTTCCAGCGCGCCTGTGGGCACCGTCTGGAAATAGTTCGTCCGGTCAAACCATGTCGTGCCGTTCAGGTCGGTCGCACCCAAAGCCTGCATCGGCGCGAAATAATCCCCCGGCGCATTTTCTGACCCGTTGAACATCAAATGCTCAAACAAATGGGCAAAGCCAGTCTTGCCCTTGGGTTCATGCTTGGACCCAACATCGTACCACATGGAGACCGCGACCACGGGCGCCTTACGGTCCGTATGCACGATAACGCGCAGGCCATTTGGCAAAGTGAACTTCTCATGCGGGATGTTCACTTGTTTGATCAGCTTGGCGACCGGCACCGGAGCTTGCACCTTTTGCGCCAGCACGGGTGGCGCGAGAACGGTGGAGGCCATCAGGGCAAGAGCGAAAAGACGCATTTGGGTTCCTTCAACTTGGACGTTGCCCTGTTCTACCCGCAGGCGGGAAGGGCGCAACGCCAGATAGAAAATGTGAGCTGAACATCCGATTGACGCAGACCCGTCACATCTGCAACTCTAGCGTATTCAAACCGGAGTTCCCATGCGTTTTCATAGCTATACCGCCCTCGCCTTTCTCTCCCTCCTCCCCGCCAGCCTATCCGCTGCGCCCGGGGACAGCATCACGCCGGACGCAGTGAAGGCCCATGTGACCTTCCTCGCCGATGACCTGCTGGAAGGCCGCGACACCGGCGCCAAGGGCCATGAGATCGCCGCCCGTTATGTCGCCACCCAATTCGCCGGCATGGGCCTGACGCCTGCCAATAAGGGTGACTGGTATCAGCGCGTCCCGATGGTTGAGATCAAGCCCAATGCCGATGCGCAGTTCAGCGTGAACGGGACCAGCTTTGAACATTTGAAGCAAGTCGTCGTCTCCGGCAGTGCGGGAACAAGCGGCGCACGCGTTGAAGGCCGCGTGGTCTTTGGCGGCTTTTGCATCGACCGGCCCGAATATGGCCTCAACGATCTCAAGACGCTCAACGTGAAGGGCAAGATCGTCGCCTGCCTGTCGGGCTTTCCTAAGGGGATGCCCAGCGACATCGGCGCGCATCTTAATGCGGAAAAGGCAAAGATCTTGTCGCAGCGGGGCGCCATCGGGCTGATCTCGCTCCGGTCGCTGGAACGGGAAAAGCAGACACCTTGGTCGCGCGTTCTGGAATATGCCGACAACCGCTCGGTCCGCTGGGCCAATGCGGATGGCAGCCCGTTCGACACCTCTCCCAATCTGCGCGCGTCCGCCACGCTGGACCGGGCCGCCGCCGACGCGCTGTTTGCCGGCACCAAACGCAGCTTTGCGGACATCCTTGCCGAAGCTGACACCAAGGGCGGCAAGCCCAAGCCGTTTGATACCGGCAAGACTGCCATCATTGGCCGCACAACCGCGCTCACCCCCTTCACCAGCCCCAATGTCATCGGGATGCTGCCGGGCTCTGACCCCGCCTTCGCCAATGAATATGTGGTCGTCATGGGCCATCTGGATCACATCGGCATCAAGCCCGGCGTGACCTCCGGCGATGCGATCAATAACGGCGCGATGGACAATGCGACGGGCATCGCGACCATGCTCGAGGCCGCCCGCGCTATGGCCGCCAATCCGAACCGGCCCAAGCGCCCGGTGCTGTTTGTGGCTGTGACCGGCGAAGAGAAAGGCCTGCTCGGCGCGGACTATCTTTCCCGCTTCCCCGTTGTGCCAGCGGGTGGTCGCGTGGTTGCGGTCGTCAATCTCGACATGCCGATCCTCACCTATGATTTTACCGATGTGGTCGCCTTCGGGGCGGAGCATTCGACGCTCGGCCCGATCGTTGCTGCCGCGACGGCCAAGGATGGCGTGGCCCTGTCACCTGATCCGATGCCCGAAGAAGGCCTGTTCACCCGGTCTGACCATTACCGCTTCGTCCAGCAGGGCGTGCCTTCCATCTTCCTGGTGACCGGCCATGCGGGTCCGGGGGCGAAAGCGTTCAGCGACTTTTTGAAAACGCATTATCACCGCGTGTCGGATGATCTGGCCTTGCCGTTCAACTGGAATGCGGCGGCCAAATTCTCGCGCATCAATATGCTGATCGCCACCGAAATCGCCAACGCGCCGGAAACGCCGAAATGGTATGCCGACAGTTTCTTTGGGAAGGTCTTTGCACCGGAGGCCGCCAAGGCGAAGCGCTAAGACCGCTTCCGGAAGTGGAGGAAGTAGAGGAAGTTGAGGGCCTCAAGGCGCTGAAATAGGCGCCTTGTAGGAAAGGGTTCAGTCCTAAATGTCATTCCCGCGAAAGCGGGAATCCATGGGCATCTCAAAGCGCCGTCTGGATTCCCGCTTTCGCGGGAATGACACCGATAGGCTATGCATTGGGCCGAGCTCGATTTGGGAGTGAGATAGACCCCCTTGTGCAATCCACCCCTTGTAGGGCAGCATCCACATTACACACGCGCCCCTTGTGTGACGAATATGCAACACTACATCGGTTGTGAAAGGAAGGGGAACGTATGAACCTCGAAAAATTCACAGACCGCGCCAAGGGCTTTCTCCAGTCAGCGCAGACGGTCGCGATCCGGGTGAACCATCAGCGGATTGCGCCTGAGCATTTGCTGAAAGCGTTGCTCGAAGACAATGAAGGCATGTGCGCCGGGCTGATCAAGGCCTCGGGCGGCGATGCCGCTGCCGCCGTGCGCGAAACCGATGCGGCGCTGGCCAAGATTCCCGCCGTCTCCGGTTCGGGCGCAAACCAAGCGCCGGGCCTCGACAATGATCTTGTCCGCGTGCTCGATCAGGCCGAACAGGTCGCGACCAAAGCGGGCGACAGCTATGTCACCGTTGAACGGCTGTTGCTGGCTCTCGCGCTCGCCACCACGACCGAAGCCGGCAAGGCGCTCGCCAAGGCGGGGCTCAAGCCGGAAGCGCTCAACACTGCCATCAACGAGCTGCGCAAGGGCAAAACCGCCGACACGGCGTCGGCCGAAGACCGTTATGATGCGCTCAAGAAGTTCGCGCGTGACCTGACGGCAGCCGCGCGGGAAGGCAAGCTGGACCCTGTGATTGGCCGCGATGAAGAAATCCGCCGCACAATCCAGATCCTCGCGCGTCGCACCAAGAACAACCCTGTCCTCATCGGTGAACCCGGCGTCGGCAAGACCGCTATCGCGGAAGGCCTTGCCCAGCGCATCGTCAACGGTGACGTGCCCGATACGCTGAAGGACCGCACGCTGATGTCACTCGACATGGGCAGCCTGATCGCGGGCGCCAAATATCGCGGCGAGTTTGAAGAGCGCCTCAAAGGTGTGCTTGATGAAGTGAAGGCCGGAGAAGGCCATATCATTCTCTTCATCGATGAAATGCACACGCTGATTGGCGCGGGCAAATCCGAAGGCGCGATGGACGCGGGCAATCTGCTGAAGCCCGCGCTGGCCCGCGGCGAGCTGCATTGCATCGGTGCGACCACGCTCGACGAATATCAAAAGCACGTCGAAAAGGACGCCGCGCTCCAACGCCGCTTCCAGCCCGTGTTCGTGGGCGAGCCGACGGTGGAGGACACCATCTCCATCCTGCGCGGCCTTAAAGAGAAATATGAACTGCACCACGGCGTGCGCATCACCGATGGCGCGCTCGTGTCCGCGGCGACCCTTTCCAACCGCTACATTGCCGACCGCTTCCTGCCGGACAAAGCCATCGACCTGATGGACGAGGCCGCCAGCCGTCTGCGCATGGAGGTCGAATCCAAGCCCGAAGAGATTGAAACGCTCGACCGCAAGATCATCCAGCTGAAGATCGAGCGTGAAGCGCTGAAGCGCGAGACGGATCAGGCGTCGAAGGACCGGCTGGAAACGCTGGAAGGCGATCTGGCGAACCTTGAGCAGCAATCGGCTGAACTCACCACCCGCTGGATGGGCGAGAAGGACAAGATTGCCGGCGAAGCCAAGATCAAGACCGCGCTCGATGCGGCGCGCTCCGAACTGGAACAGGCCCAGCGCGGCGGCGATCTCGCCAAGGCGGGAGAGCTGCAATATGGCACCATCCCCACGCTTGAAAAGCAATTGGCCGAAGCGGCGGGTGCCGCCGAAGGCGCGATGCTGCGCGAGGAAGTAACAGCGGACGACATTGCTGCCGTCGTCGCCAAATGGACGGGCATCCCCGTTGAACGCATGATGACGGGCGAGCGCGAAAAGCTGCTCGCGATGGAAGCGACCATCGGCAAGCGCGTCATCGGGCAGGCCGATGCGGTGAAGGCCGTCTCCACCGCCGTCCGCCGCGCGCGCGCCGGTCTGCAGGACCCCAACCGTCCTTTGGGCAGCTTCCTGTTCCTCGGCCCAACGGGTGTCGGCAAGACCGAGCTGACCAAAGCGCTCGCGGGATTCATGTTCGATGACGACAATGCGATGGTCCGCATCGACATGTCGGAGTTCATGGAAAAGCATTCGGTCGCCCGCCTGATCGGCGCCCCTCCAGGCTATGTCGGCTATGAGGAAGGCGGCGTCCTGACCGAAGCGGTCCGGCGCAGGCCCTATCAGGTCATCCTGTTTGATGAGGTGGAAAAGGCGCATAGCGACGTCTTCAACATCTTGCTGCAGGTGCTGGACGACGGTCGCCTGACCGACGGGCAGGGCCGCACGGTCGACTTCACCAACACGATCATCGTGCTCACCTCCAACCTCGGCTCGCAATACATTGCGGGCTTGGGTGAAGGCGAAAGCGTCGAGTCAGTCGAGCCGCAGGTGATGGAGATTGTGCGCGGTCATTTCCGCCCCGAATTCCTCAACCGGCTGGACGAGATCATCCTGTTCCACCGCCTCGGCGTCGAACATATGGCGCCGATTGTCGACATTCAGGTGGCCCGCGTCGCCAAGCTGTTGAAGGACCGCAAGGTCACGCTCGACCTCACCGATGCCGCCCGCGCCTGGCTGGGCCGCGTCGGCTATGACCCCATCTATGGCGCTCGGCCACTGAAGCGCGCGGTGCAGCGCTATCTGCAAGATCCACTCGCCGACAAAATCCTGCGCGGTGAGGTACTCGATGGCGCCACCGTCCATGTGGATGAGGGCGACGGGCAGCTTGTGTTGAGTTGAGGGGAGGGTTCTTAGGCGGAACTTGAGGCCAACCTAGCCGTCAAATTGCCGTTCTTGCGGGATGCCGGCGGCGTCTGCCGTGGCGTAAAATTTTCGCATCATATCGCGTTCAAGTTCCGACATGTGCGGGTTCCACACATCAAAGATGAGAACAGCGCGCAGATGATCGCTCCCGTTAAAGGCCTCATGTTCGATCGTGTCGTCGAACGCAAAAGGCTTGCCCGAAACCCAGGGGCGCGTTTCACCACCCACGCGGAACCAGCAGTCCTCAGGGACAATCAAGGGGAGGTGCACAATCGTTCGCATGTTGCTGACGCCCGTATGCGGCGGGATGTGCGCGTGAGGCCGCAGGAGGGAAAAGAACGCGGTCGGGCCCCGGCCAATCGGGTCAAAACGCTCAATTGCTGACAAGGCCTTCACGGTTGCAGGGCATCGGGCGATCAGGCCGGGCGAAGGTTCGCCATACTTCCAAAGATAACCCGCATCCCAGTTGCTTGAGTTATTCAGCGGGGTCCATTTGTTCTCAGGCGTCCCGGGAGGCATCGACACATAAGGGCTGAAGCCGTCGCCACCAGCATCAAGCAACTGCTCCAACTCATGGCGAATGGCGTCGGCTTGGCTTTCCAAAGCATCCATCCATGGAAAATGGGACCGCGGAAAAAATTCGTCGGCGGGCAACATGGGGAACATCAGGCCAGCGCACTCGTTCCGATACACCTTCCTGCGACCCAAAGCCGCGTTGAAAAAGACGTTGAACCGTCGCGTGGACTCTTCATCGCGACCAATCAGCTCGTCCCGTATCACGGGTTCTACAAGCGCCTCGAAGCGGGCCCTATAGACCTGAATTGCCTTGTTGGCCCGATCGAGCAGTTCTGCAAGTCCCGGTTGTGCAGTGTCCGCTGCGGCCAGCATTTGCGCAACACCCGTCCAATCGCGAAAACCATCCGTCTGCATGCCGTTGCGGTCAAACCATTCAGCGCGCCGGACCCTCGCAATGATGTTTAGCTGATCGACGTTCAATGCGCCTTCAAGCGCCTGCTTTTCTCCTGCCTCATCTCCCGTATCGCGGCAGGCTCTTGCCAAATTGTTCCAAAGAATTGCAGCCTTTGGGTCGAGTTCCAGAGCTTCCTGAAATCGTGCGGCGGCTGCGGCTGGCAATGCCGCATCCAGTTCTAGATTACCGGCCAAATTCCGGAGCGCGGGGTCTTTGGGAGAAAGTTTGATTGCGGCATCAAGATTGCTGCGGGCTGTTTCAAAATCACTGGCCATCCGAGCACGGGATGCTGCCTGAACCAAGGTTTCAACTGTCGAATTCTGCATGGACTATCCCCCAACATCAATCCAGTAAGGTTCTTGTGCAGGTCAGGCAACCATGCGAGAGAATACGGCATCATGGCGCTGGACCCGACCGTTTCCGATAAACTGCGCGATGCCGAATGGCTTTGTCATCGGTATGATCCCCAGCATGACGCGTTTCACTACATACAGGTTCCAAGAGAAGTCCATCGGCGCGTCACGTTTCTGACAGATGAATATCTGCCAAAGGGCCCTCCGCCTGTCGTCGTTCTGCGTAAAGACGCCGTCGCAAGTGCAGGTCGCCCAGCCCCGTTGCATTTCATTTTTCATTCCGCCTTCTGTCTTTCGACCTTGTTGGCGCGCGCTTTTGACTGCCCCGGCTACGCAATGGGCCTTAAGGAGCCGGTCGTCCTAAACGACCTTGTCGGCTGGCGGCTCCGCGGCGGCGACCCGGCCGCAATTGGTAAGGTTCTCAATGACACGCTTGCTATCATGGCGCGGCCCTTTGCCGACGGCGAAGCGGTGATCGTAAAGCCGTCGAATCTTCTAAATGGTCTGGCGGGCGCAATGATGCGGCTAAAGCCCGAGGCTCAAGCGCTTTTCATGTATGCACCACTCGACACTTTTTTGAAGTCAGTCGCAAAAAAGGGAATGTGGGGGCGCGTCTGGATCCGCGACCTTTATGTCAAACAACTGAAGGAGGGCCTGATTGATCTTGGCTTTGAACAAGATCAATATCTTGCCCTGACCGACCTGCAAGTTGCGGCAGCCTGTTGGCTGGCGCAACACGCCCTGTTTGCCAAGTTGATCGCCGCGTTCGGACAAGACAGAATTCGTCCGGTTGATAGCGAGCAACTCTTGGCAGATCCGCATCACAGTCTCGCCGCGATTGCATCGCACTTCCGTTTGCCGCTCCCCGTCGACATGATCGAGGGCATTGCAAATGGCCCGGCTTTTAAGAGCCATTCCAAGTTCGGCGGAGCGTTCAGCGCTGACGCTCGACAGGCCGAATATGACGAGGCCATGCGGCTGCACGGCGAGGAAATTGAAAAGGTGTCGGCATGGGCGAAAGCTGTTGCAGACAATGCGGGCGTTTCATTCGTCCTGCCCGGATCTATCCAGAGCCCTGTCGATGGCTGATGCGAAAGGGGCGGCCGGGCATTTTACCGAAGGGGAAGCCTGCATCCGCCAAGGCCGGACCAAGGACGGCATAGCCGCCTATCAAACCGGCCTTGCTCTTGATCCTGACAATTCCAATGGCTGGTATAATCTGGGCTACCTGCTGCGAAGCGACCGCCAGTTTTTAGAAGCAAGGGACGCCTATCAGGAAGCCTTACGGCGCGGCGTGAGGGGGCCACAGGAGGTCTGGCTCAACATAGCCGTCATTGAATTCGACTATTTGAACCAGCCGCAGCGCGCCATTGCCGCGCTGCGCCAAGCCTTAGATATTGATCCTGATTTTATCCCGGCGCTGCTGAACCTTGGCACTGTTTTTGAGGAAATGGGCGAAGCAGAAAATGCGACGGAAACATATGCCGAGGTGCTTCGACGGCAGCCGGAAAACGGGCGCGCGCTGGGCCGCAGCGCCATGATGGCTGTCGGCACTGCGGAGGCCGGCCAGTGGGTTGATCACCTGAAAGGCGCGCTGAAACACACGGTGCGTTCAGCGGAGGACCGCGCTGAAATTGCATTCGCCTTGGGGCATCTTCTGGACGGCCTGGGGTCTTATCAGGACGCCTTCCAAGCCTTTCAGGCGGCCAATTCCGCGGCACGGCAGCGGCTGCCGCCGCAATCGGCCTATGTCCCGGCGCAGCACGAACAGTTGATCTCCAAACTTGTTGGGCTCGCAAGCCTGGCAAAAGCTTCACAAAGCGTTACCGCCAAGGACGGCCCGATTTTCATCTTCGGGATGTTCCGGTCCGGGTCAACGCTGGTTGAGCAGATCTTGGGGCGACACCCCGATGTCGCTGTGGGCGGGGAACTGGAATTCATACCCGCAACCGCCCGCGATATGTTCTCCCCCTATCCAGAGAGGCTCGCCGCGCTCGATGGAGACGCGGCGCACACATTACGGGTTGCCTATCTCAGGGAACTGACGACGGCGGGCCTGTCGGCGCCACGTACGACAGATAAGCGGCCGGACAATGTTCTCTATCTGCCGCTCATCCATGCCCTCTTTCCAGAGGCCCCGCTGATAATGACCCGGCGCAACCCGGCGGACACGGCGCTTTCGGTCTATTTTGGGAACTTTGATGTGGGCGTCCCTTATGGGTTCGATCTGGCTCACATTGCCCATTGGTCCCGTCAATTTGATCGGCTGCGGCGGCATTGGGCAGAGGTCTATGCAGGGCAAATTTTAGAGTGCGATTATGATCGGCTGGTCCATGCGCCGCGCGAGGTGGTGACCTCTTTGGTCGCGCATTGTGGGCTCGGTTGGAATGAGGCGTGCCTCACCCCCGCGACATCAGCGGCGCCGGTCCGCACGCTGAGCAACTGGCAGGTGCGTCAACCTATCCACACGGCGTCGTCGCAACGTTGGCGCAATTATGAAGCATTTTTGCCGGACGATGTGAAGGCGCTCGCCGCGCTCTAGCGTAAAAGAAAAGGGCGGCTCCCGAAGGAACCGCCCCAATCTTTTCACGCTTCCGTTCGATTAGAACTTCAGCTTGGCCGTCACGCCATAACGACGACCGACCGCGTCGTAGGTCGACGGGTAAGTGTTGCCGCTGTTGTAGGACGTCGAGCCTGCAGCGTTACCGACCAATGGTGGCTTTTTGTCGAGCAGGTTGGTGACCGTGAAGGTCAGGTCCAGATTGTCCGACAGGCCAAAACGGGTCGCCAGATCGAAGTAATCATAGGCGTTGATCTTGTTCATGTTCACCTTTGTGCCCGCGAGCGGCGAACGTGCGGCACCACCGTTGGTGATGGTACCGTTGAACAGAACCCGGCTGGTAGCGGTGAAGCCACGGGCCGCGAAGTCGTCGGCAGAGCCTTCATACTTCACGCTCGCAATGTGGCGCCACAGCAGCGACACGTCGATATTGTCGAACGAGAGTGTCGTGCGCTGGTTCCACTGATACTTCGGCTGGATTGAACCGCAGTTCGCGCTGAAGTAACCGACGCAATCACGGTTGTAGGATGTCGGCGACGCACGGAACTCCGACTTCATCGTGTAGTTGCCAACGAAGCTCAGGCTCAGGTCAGCAAAACCGAGATCGTTCTTGTAGTTAAGAGCGAAATCGATGCCATCCGTTGCCAGTCGACCACGGTTGGTCAAAGGCTGCGGCAAACCTGCAATCGTCGCCGGCGATCCGCTGAGGCGGCCGTTGCTGCTGGAACGACGGATAGAAGTACAGGCCACCGAAGCTGCCTGTGCTGCTGTAATGGCCGCCGGATTGGTCCCGAAACAGTCAGCCAGAATATCGCCCGGCGTCGCCGAGGTGATCGCGGTGTTCACGACGATGTTGTAGTAATCAACCGTGAGCGTGAGGCCCGGAACGAAGGAGGGCTGAAGAACCGTACCGAAGGAGTAGGTCTTTGCCTTTTCCGGCGTCAAAGCGGGGTTACCACCGCCCGTTGCGTTGGCTTGGCCCGCGCTTGGGTTCTGGATAATGCCGATGGACGCCGCAGGTGCGCCCTGACCAAGACACGCCGCAGTCAGGTTGGCATTGCCAACCGGTGCCGCACCCGCGCAGGGATCAACCTGAAGGTTGGTCAGGCCCGTTGTTACCGGCGCGAACAGTTCGCTGATGTTTGGCGCGCGAACAGCCCGCTGATAGTTACCGCGGAACTTGATACCTTCGGCCGGAGCCCAGTTTGCACCGAACTTGTAGGTCGTTGCTGAGAACTCCGGAGCCGTTGGCGTGTTGATCTTGTACTTGGAGTGACGGACGCCTGCTTCAAGCGTGAGTTCGTTGAAGAACGGCTTGT
>JAIXWO010000013.1 GCA_027491235.1 Sphingomonadales bacterium | reverse complement strand
TGAAAAGGAACGCAAGGAAGTCTGGGACATCCTGGATGAAGTGATCCGCGAACACCCCGTCATGCTCAACCGCGCACCGACGCTTCACCGCCTCGGCATTCAGGCGTTTGAACCTGTCCTCATCGAAGGCAAGGCCATCCAGCTGCACCCGCTCGTCTGCTCGGCTTTCAACGCCGACTTTGACGGTGACCAGATGGCCGTCCACGTGCCGCTCTCGCTGGAAGCCCAGCTCGAAGCGCGCGTGCTGATGATGTCGACCAACAACATCCTGTCGCCTGCCAATGGTAAGCCGATCATCGTCCCGTCGCAGGACATGGTTCTCGGCCTTTATTATCTGTCGATGATGAAGGAAAATGAGCCTGGCCAGGGCATGATGATGTCGAACATCGATGAGGTGCATCAGGCCCTGTTTGCCAAGGCCGTGACCCTGCACACGAAGATCATCGCGCGCGTTCCGCAGACGAACGAAGCCGGTGAAACCTTCATGGGCCGCTTTGAAACGACGCCGGGCCGTATGCTGTTGGGTGAATGTCTGCCGAAGAGCCACAAGGTGCCCTTCGACACCGTCAACCGCCTGCTGACCAAGAAGGAAATCGGCGACGTCATCGACATCGTCTATCGCCACACCGGTCAGAAGGAGACCGTTCTGTTCGCCGACGCGATCATGGGTCTTGGTTTCCGTCATGCCTGCAACGCTGGCATTTCCTTCGGCAAGGACGACATGGTCATCCCGGCTGCCAAGGACAATCTGGTGGAAGAAACGCGCGTCCTCGTGCGTGACTTTGAACAGCAGTATCAGGACGGTCTGATCACCCAGCAGGAAAAGTACAATAAGGTGATCGACGCCTGGAGCCGTTGCGGTGACCAGGTGGCCAACGAAATGATGAAGGAAATCCAAGCCGTAAAGGTCGGTGAGGATGGACGCGAACTGCCCACCAACGCGATCTATATGATGGCGCACTCCGGTGCCCGTGGTTCGCAGGCGCAGATCAAGCAGCTCGCCGGGATGCGCGGCCTTATGGCCAAGCCGTCGGGTGAAATCATTGAAACGCCGATCATTTCAAACTTCAAGGAAGGTCTGACCGTTCTTGAATACTTCAACTCCACCCACGGCGCCCGTAAGGGTCTGGCCGATACGGCGCTTAAGACGGCAAACTCGGGTTACTTGACCCGCCGTCTGGTCGACGTGTCGCAGGACTGCACCGTGATCGAGGAAGATTGCGGCACAGAACGTGCGCTGGAAATGAAGGCCATTGTTCAGGGTGGTTCGGTCATCGCTTCGTTGGCCGAACGTATCCTTGGCCGCACGGTTGCCGAAGATATTGTTGATCCCAAGACCAAAGAAACCGTCATCGCGACGGGTACGCTGCTCGACGAGCCGATGGTGGCCGCGATCGAAGAGATTGGCATTCAGGCTGTCCGCATCCGTTCACCACTGATCTGCGAAACCCGAATGGGTGTTTGCGGCAAGTGCTATGGTCGTGACCTTGCGCGTGGTACTCCGGTCAACATCGGTGAAGCTGTCGGCGTTATCGCTGCACAGTCGATCGGTGAGCCGGGCACACAGCTGACCATGCGTACCTTCCACATTGGTGGGGCCGCACAGCTCAACCAGCAGTCGCATCTTGAAGCGGCTGTGGATGGCACCGTGCACTATCGTGAACTCCGCACGATTGCCGATAAGAACGGTCGTAATGTCGCTCTGTCGCGTGCCGGCGAAATCGTTCTGCTCGACGACAATGGTCGCGAACGCGCTGTCGACCGTCTGCCTTACGGTTCCTATGTCCTCATCGGGGATGGTGCACCGGTCAAGAAGGGCGCGCGCATCGCAGAATGGGATCCGTTCACCATGCCGGTGATCACGGAAATTCCGGGTGTCGTGAAGTATCAGGATCTGGTCGAAGGCCAGACGCTGGTGGAACAGACCGACGAAGCCACTGGCATCGCGCAGAAGGTTGTCACGGAATTCCGTCCGGGCCGTTCGAAGATCGATCTTCGCCCGCGCCTGACGCTGCTCGACGGTGATTCCGGTGAAGCTGGCCGCTACATGCTGGCTGTTGGCGCGATGCTTTCGATTGAAGACGGTGCCACGGTTCAGGCAGGCGACGTTCTCGCCCGTGTGACCCGTGAAGCCGCCAAGACCCGCGACATCACCGGCGGTCTGCCGCGCGTTGCTGAATTGTTCGAAGCTCGTAAGCCGAAGGACGCCGCGATCATCGCGCCGATCTCCGGACGCGTCGTCTTCGGCAAGGATTATAAGGCAAAGCGCAAGATCGGCATCCAGCCGGAAGACGGTGATCTGGTCGAATTCTTGGTCTCCAAGTCCAAGGTGATCGACGTGCAGGAAGGCGATCTTCTGAAGCGCGGTGACATCATCGTCTCCGGCTCGCTTGATCCGCATGACATTCTGGAAGCAATGGGCATTGAGCCGCTGGCTGAATATCTCGTTGCGGAAATTCAGGAAGTTTACCGTCTGCAGGGCGTGAAGATCAACGACAAGCACATCGAAACGATCGTTCGTCAGATGCTGCAGAAGGTTGAAATCACCCATGCCGGTGACACGACACTGCTTCCGGGTGAAGAAGTTGACCGTGAAGAGATGCTTGAAATCAATGCAAAGGCTGCCGTCACCGGTGGTGAGCCTGCGCAGGGCAAGCCGATCCTCCTTGGCATCACCAAGGCGTCGCTGCAGACCCGCAGCTTCATCTCGGCAGCATCCTTCCAGGAAACCACCCGCGTTCTCACCCAGGCTTCGGTTGAGGGCAAGAAGGACACGCTGGTCGGTCTGAAGGAAAACGTCATCGTTGGTCGCCTCATCCCGGCAGGGACAGGCGCGGGCATGAACCGCCTGCGCGTGACGGCAACCAGCCGCGATGCCGCCCTTCGTGTCCAGCAGCGCGCTTGGCAGGAAAGCCTGATCGCGCCGAAGACCGCCGCAGAAGAGCGTGCAGCCGAACAGCGTCAGCCGGTGCAGGCCGATACGGGTGATGATGCGCTTGGCGCTGTCATCCACACGCCGGAAACAGCTGAGGACAAGGGCGGAGAATAAACCCTCCGCATCCTTAGCCGGATGAAAAAGTTTGACCCCGTCGGAGCGATCCGGCGGGGTTTTACTTTTAGATCAACACTGTGCCGGATTGGGACAGGGGGCGAAGGGGGGTGTGGTGGGGATTGAAACCAATGTGAACATGATTTAACACCAAGTTAACGGTGTCGCGCTGTTCCGAGCGAGGTGAAAATCACCCGAGCGGAGTTTTGTAACCATCTCTCTCGGGGGAATACCATGAAGAAAATTTTGCTCGGCGCAGTTGCGCTCGCGGCCTTTGCAGTTCCTGCCACTGCCAATGCGGCCTATGTCTATGTTGGTAAGTGGGCCGTTGCTGATGGCCCGGTTTGGTACACTGGGCCTCAATCTCTCTCTGGGCGTGAAGCTGCGGCTCTTCTTTTCGGCGGTAGCGCCTCAGATTACGCAATTTCGACGCTTGGTTCGGATGTCGCGAATATCAACTTCAAGGCATTCCTGGATGGCTTTGCTGACACGCAGTACCTGACCAATGCGCAAAGCCAAGACTTTAAGGGTGTCGTTGGATCGAACTATGCGGATGGGTTTGGCAACTACTCTGCTTATGTCTTCGATCATGCTTGCGGCACTTACTACTGTGATGGCGGTGGCGGTGAACTCGCTATCAACTATGCCTTCAAAAACACCGGTGCCGTTCCTGAACCTGCCGCTTGGGCGATGATGCTGGCAGGCTTCGGCCTTGTCGGCTCGGCCATGCGTCGTCGTTCGAAGGTCTCTGTGACCTTCGCCTGATCCTTCGATCAGTAACGAGACAGAAGACCCCGTCGGCGCGATCCGGCGGGGTTTTTCTATTGTACCATATTGGGATTGCGTGAAATTTAGAGGTTTGAACGACTCGTTAACCAGTGGTAATGATCACCTCGAAGGTCGCTCCGCGTGGGTAAGCTGGCAAATCAGCTGCGCACACAAACGTACAAATGTTTGGAGCATTTCATGAAACATCTACTTCTCGCAACCGTCGCGTCGCTCGGCTTTATCGCCACGTCAGCATCAGCCGCAACCACGTTGATGACAACGAATGCCGGCTATACTGGCCCCGGTCTCAACCTTTCCGCCTTCGCAAACGGCAACTATAATTTCACATTCGGCCCAATCCAAGTTGATGGCTACACATTCACTGCTGCTCCAGGCGGCGGTGGCAATTCGGGCAGTGGCTCGGTCGTCGGTCAGGGTAGCTATGGCCTTGGCAGCAACGGCAGCTTTGGGGGTGCCGCTGTTTACATCGGCGTTGACTCAGGCACAGGCTATGCGCAGCTCATCCGTAACGCAGGGCCGGTTAAGGAAATCGGCTTTTTCATGAACTACGCGCCGCGCGTGGGGGATCCTGCCACGATTTCGGCTTTGGACATTAATGGCAATGTGTTTGCCTCTTATGATCTGACGACGCTTGCCCCTATTTCAACGCCGGGTGGGTTTAATGCCTTTGAATTCCGGGGCATCCGTTCCGACCAGACAGACATTTATGGTCTCCGCTTCGGCGGCAACTATCTCTTGGTGACTGGGACGGCGAACGGTGTGCCAAATGGCGTTCCTGAACCGGCCGCTTGGGCGATGATGCTCGCTGGCTTCGGCCTGGTCGGCTCGGTCATGCGTCGTCGCGCAAAGGTCTCTGTGACCTTCGCCTGATCCTTCGATCAGTAACGAGACAGAAGACCCCGTCGGAGAGATCCGGCGGGGTTTCCTGTTATTGCGTCTCAAAATGGGACGCGGATAGGTCGTCTGAGGCCTTGTAAAATGGTTACGTTTCCTTCACTTTAAAGGTCCGAGGTCGCATACTCGGGCTTGAGTCTGAATACGGACCAGTCCTGTCCCAAATTAGACTGACAGGATAAAATCATGAAAAACATTATCATTTCGGCTTTTGCCATTGCTGCTTTTGCAGCGCCTGCGCAGGCTGCAGTCACCTATCTCGATTTTGAGAATATCGCGCCTTACCCAAATGACAGCAATGTGCTCGTGGGCGGCTATTATAATGGTGGGACGTCCAGCATTGGCACCAGCGGCGCCAATCTGGGCGTGGAGTTTACCTCTGACGTTTTGCTGCTCTGCATGAACACCGCAGGGACCTTCTGTTCAAATACCTCGCGGAATGGTGAAGGTATTGCGGCGTCGGCCAAGGGGGCCATTTTCTTCCTGAGCGGCGTTCCAATCATGAACGTGGCTGCCGGTTTTGACACAGGCTTTTCAGGCGTTTTCTCGGCACCGTTTACAGCCGGAACCACGGTCACCATATATGATGGCCTGAACGCTTCGGGCAGTGTTCTTGCATCGCTGACATTGGGAACAACGCCCACCGGGCCGTGCGACTCTTCGATCACGTCGGGCGCGGCATATTGCAAGTTTGAGGGCTTTGGCCTTGGCTTCTCGGGTATCGCTAAGTCGGTGAAGTTTGGTGGCACACTGAACCAGCAGGTGTTTGATGACCTGACCTTCGGCAGCAAAGTTGCCGGTGGCGGCGTTCCTGAACCCGCCGCTTGGGCAATGATGCTCGCTGGCTTCGGCCTTGTCGGCTCAGCCATGCGTCGTCGCGCAAAGGTCGCTGTGACCTTCGCCTGATCCTTCGATCAGTAACGAGACAGAAGACCCCGTCGGAGAGATCCGGCGGGGTTTTTCTATGCGTCCCCAATTGGTTCCCTCGATAGGTCTGATTTGGGTTATGACCTTAGTCATTGGAAGGAATGATGAAATTTGGTTAACTCCCCCCTGCTAACAAGCAGGGTCGCTCCTTTGGGGCAAAGCAAAACGCTTGCCCCTCAACCGAGGTGGAGTGAAGCATCATGTATAAGATTGGATTTGCAGCCATTGCTGCAATCGCAATGTCATCATCGGCATATGCGAACTCGTTCACGAATGGCGATTTTGAGACAGGTGACGCCAGTGGCTGGGCACAGGGCGGAGGTTATCGCGGAGGGCTGCTCAACCCATCGCTCAATCCCTCAGCTCTCATCCCCGGTGACAGCGGCGTTCGATCAAGCATCATCGTGTCCGGCACGGTTGATCCCAATGTCGGCGCGGCGCTGGGCAGCACCGTCTATGGCGGAAAATATAGCTTCCGCGTCGAAGACACGACCTTTGGCGGCTACGCGTCGGTCATCCAACAAAAGGTGACCAACTATACTGATAAGGACATCTTCTTTGCCTGGAAGTCCGTCCTGCTCGGGGCACACGGCGTCCAAGATGCAGCGACCATGATCATCACGCTGACGGACCTGACAACCAACACCGAACTGATCCGCCGCGAATATAACGCAGCCAGCGGCGGTGGCGGGGTTGACCCGCGCTTCGCCTTTGACGGCAGTAATTTCTACACGCCGCAATGGCAGATCGAACAGCTGACATTGGATGCGGGCAGCTTGGGCCATGACTTCCTTTTGTCGGTGTTGGGGGCGGACTGCCAACCGACCGGCCATTGGGGTTATGTCTATCTTGATGGCTTTGGTGCCGTGGCACCACCTCCCGGTGGTGGCGTGCCTGAACCCGCAGCTTGGGCGATGATGCTGGCCGGCTTTGGCCTTGTCGGCGCTGTCATGCGGCGGCGCGAGAAGGCGGTTGTGACTTTCGCCTGATCCTTTGATCGGTTCGAGATATGAAACCCCGTCGGCGCGATCCGGCGGGGTTTTGTTTTGGTTATTTGCCGTTGATGGCGACAAAGTCTGCCATGAAGGGCGGGTCCGGGATGGTGGCGCGCGCTTCGGTGAGCAGCATGCTCCAGCGCGCTGATAGATCGTTGAAATAGCGATCGTCGGTTCCGATCCGGCGTTTGACGACGGCGTGCACGCGGTCGCGCGCGATGACGATCATGTCGAGTGGACGGCCAACAGCGAGGTTGGACCGCAAGGTGGAATCAAACGAAATCAACGCGACCTTCACGGCCTCTTCAAGCGGTGTCTCAAAATTGAGGGCGCGGTCCAAAATGGGCTTGCCATATTTGCTCTCGCCAATTTGCAGGAAGGGCGTGTCGGGGCGGCATTCAATGAAGTTGCCGGCATCATAGACATAATAAAGGATCAAGGGACCGGAGGCCAAGCGTCCGCCCAGCAGGAAGGAGACGGAGGCCGGGATGCTGCGGGCTTCCAGTTCTTCCGACAGTTGTTCACTCGCCATGCGAACGGCTTCACTGAACAATTGGGCTACAGCAAACATCGTTGCCGCGCCGGTTGTGAAGCGGCGCGCGCCGCCTTCTTCCAGAGGCTCGAGACCTTCCTTCAGCATCGACAAAGCGAGCTGGGTGACAGACAGGTTCCCCGCACTTGCTGCGAAGACGAGGCGGTCATTATCTTCCTCAATCGTGTGCAGCTTGCGATAGGTGGAGATGTTATCGACACCGGCATTGGTGCGCGTATCGGCGATCATGACCAGCCCGTCGCGCACAAGAATGCCTACACAATATGTCATGAATTACCCTGATTTACGCTTCTTATTGGTTATTGGCCGGATTGGCTCACATGAACGCGCACGTCCATCTTTTCCTCGCCGGCACCCATGCGGGATCCCGATAGCGGGGCAGCGGCCCGATAGTCCAGACCGATTGCAACGCGGACATAGGCATCATCGGGGCAAACCCCGTTAGCGATATCAAATCCGGTCCAGCCCAGTTCATCAATCCAGGCTTCGGCCCAGGCGTGGCTCGCGTCCTGCGCCGGACCGCCGCCATGCTGGTAGAGATGGCCGGACACATAGCGCGCCGGGATGCCCAGATGCCGGGCGGCCGCGCAGAAGATATGGGCGAAATCCTGACAGACGCCATGCCCTTCGGCAAAGGCGACGTGCGCCATGCGATAGGGGTCTCCCTCGCCGGTGTTGAACCGCATCTTCGATTTGATGGTGTTCATCAGATCATGCAGCAGCGTCAACCGGCTGGACTGGCGGCGCACAATCATCTTGGCGAGCGCGCAGATGGCTTCATCGGCTTCGGTCAGCGATGTGGCGCCGAGATAGGCGGTTGGCGGCAACACCTCATTCGTGCCGGTGACGACGCCATAGCGGTCCTGCGTGTAGACGGTGCCGCGCTTGACGATCTCAATCCGGTCCAACGGCCCATCGACGTAGAGCATGGTGACGATGTTGCCATAGCCATCCACCGCCGAGCGCATCCGGGCGTCACGATCAATATCGACTGACCATTCCAGCACATTCTGGCCGGAGAAGCTGGGTGGTGTGACGCGCAGCAGCTGGATGAGCCGCGATTGCGGCTGCGAAAACTCATAAACGGTTGAATGATGGACGTGGATTTGCATGTCAGGGGAACCTGAACTGCTTTGCAATCGCGCGGTCAAGCTGCGCGTTGTTGGCGATGTACCCTGTCAGAAACTCATGCAGCCCGTTGATGATGATCTGGCTGATGTCGTAGCGGCCAAGATCGATATGGCGGCGGCGCGCGATGCGGTCTGCCTCGCCCTGCAAGCCGGTAAGGCGGCCCAGTGCAGTCAGATACCGCTCCACCTCTTCGGCCGAGGCGATGAGGGAGCGGGGCATCTCTGCGCGCAGGATGAGGAGATCGGCGACGGCCGAGGGCGTCAGGCCACCTTTGTAGAGCCAGCGGAACGCCGTCACGGCGGACACAGTGTGCAAAATGGTCGTCCATTGGTCACGATCGATCACGCCGCCCACGGGCTCGCCTTCGGGCAGCAGCAAATGATATTTCACGTCGACAAGCCGCGCGCTGTTGTCGCCGCGCTCCACGGCCATGCCCAGACGGATGAACCAGTAGGCTTCGGACCGCAGCATCCGGTGCAGCGCCCCTTCAAACCCGCGCGCCTGTGCCGTTACGCTCTCCGCCAGCGCAAGGGTGCTTTCCAAGCTCCAGGTCTTGCTGCGCTTCTGAAGCGAGAGCCAAGAGGAATTGACCGTTTCCCAGCCTTCACGGGTGAGGGCGGTGCGCACGGCGCGGCCATTGTCGCGCGCGGCGTCGATGCAACTGCGGATGGACCCCGGGTTGGTCGGATCCAGCGTCAGGAACTGGCTGACGGTCTTTTGCGTGATCGGCTGGCCCGTCTCCGCAAAGCGCGCATCACCCATCACCACCGCCAAGGCGCTGCCCCATGCGCCGGTGCCGGCGGGGCGGGCGGACATGTGATCCAGCCGGACGGTTGCCTCGACCAGCCTTGCCGTGAATTCGGCACGTTCCATGTAGCGACCGAGCCAATAAAGCGAGGCGGCCACCCGACTGAGCATCACGCGTCGTCCCCCGTATCATAGAGAACAAGGCTGTCTTTCGTGCCGCCGCCCTGACTGGAGTTCACCACCAGCGATCCTTCGGCCAGTGCCACGCGGGTCAGACCGCCGGGCGTGATCGTCACGCCATTAGATCCGGAAAGAACAAAGGGCCGGAAATCGACATGGCGCGGCGCGATGCCGCTTTCCACCAGCGTCGGCACCGTGGAGAGCGCCAGCGTCGGCTGCGCGATGTAGCGGTGCGGTTCGGCGATGAGGGCCGTGCGGAAGTCGCTAATCTCTTGCTTGGTCGCGGTCGGCCCGACGAGCATCCCATAGCCGCCCGATCCATCGACCAGCTTCACCACCAATTCGCCCAGATGATCGAGTACATATTTGAGGGAGTCCGGCTCCCGACAGCGCCATGTGTCGACGATGGGCAGTTGGGCCTCTTGTCCTGAATAATAGCGGACGATGTCCGGCATGTAGGAATAGATCGCCTTGTCATCGGCAATCCCGGTGCCCGGCGCATTCACGATGGTGACGTTGCCCGCATAATAGGCCGCCATCAGCCCCGGCACACCCAAATAGGAATCGGGGCGGAACACCAGCGGATCGAGGAACGCATCGTCGATGCGCCGATAGATGACGTCCACGCGCTTGCGGCCCTGAACGGTCATCATCCACACGACATCGTCATCGACAATCAGGTCCGCCGCCTCGACAAGTTCGATGCCGGCATTGTCGGCCAAGAAGCTGTGTTCATAGTAGGCGCTGTTGAAGCGGCCCGGCGTCAACAGGACGCAGGTGGGGTCTGCCGCAGCGGTCTTTGGTGCGACGGAAATCATCATCGCGCGCAAATTGTCCGGATAACAATCGACCGGTTGGACGGGCAGCGCATCGAACAGATCGGGGCAAAGCCGCAGCATCGCCTCGCGATTTTCCATCATGTAGGACACGCCGGAGGGCGTGCGGGCATTGTCTTCCAGGATGTAGAATTCATCCGGCCCGGTGCGGACCAGATCAATACCGCAAATGTGGGTATAAAGGCCGTGCGGCGGCGTGAAGCCGTTCATCGGGATGCAGAATTGGCTGTTCGCCAGCACCAGCTCTTCTGGGATGATGCCATCCTTCAGGATCGCGCGTTCGCCATAGATGTCGGCGACAAAGGCGTTGAGCGCATGGACGCGCTGTTCCAACCCTGAGGCGAGCCTGCTCCATTCCTTGCCGGTGAAGAGGCGGGGGACGATATCGAACGGAATGATGCGTTCCGCGGCTTCATCGTCACCATAAACGGCAAAGGTAATGCCCAACTGGCGAAAGGCCGCTTCGGCTGCACCTTGGCGACCGCGCAGATCTTCCAGATTGGTATTGGTCAGCCAGTTCGAAAGCGTTTCAAAGCCATCGCGCGGGGCTTTGCCGCCCGACGCGCCATAAATTTCATCAAAAGCGGCTTTGAGTCCCATTCGTCATCATGCTGCAACCAATTGCTGCATCGCACAATAGGTCTTTTGCATCTTCCGCAAAAAGAAAGAGCCGGACTGTTGCCAGCCCGGCCCAATTTGCTTTGAGGAACGATGAAATTAGGCGGCCTGCGCCTGCTCTTCCGGATCGCGCAGCACATAGCCGCGGCCCCAGACGGTTTCGATGTAGTTTTCGCCACCACAGGCCAGCGCGAGCTTTTTGCGCAGCTTGCAGATGAACACATCGATGATCTTGAGTTCGGGTTCGTCCATGCCGCCATAAAGGTGGTTCAGGAACATTTCCTTGGTGAGTGTGGTACCCTTGCGGAGCGAGAGGAGCTCCAGCATCGCATATTCCTTGCCAGTCAGGTGGACGCGGGCGCCATCGACTTCCACAGTCTTGGCATCAAGGTTGACCGACAGCTTGCCGGTGCGGATGACCGATTGGGAATGGCCCTTGGAACGACGCACCACCGCATGAATGCGGGCGACCAGTTCTTCGCGGTGGAAAGGCTTGGTGACGTAATCGTCAGCGCCGATGCCAAAGCTGCGGATCTTGGAGTCCATTTCGCTAATGCCGGACAGAATGAGGACCGGCGTCTGCACCTTGGCATTGCGGAGCTTCTTCAGCACGTCATAGCCGTGCATGTCCGGCAGGTTCAGGTCGAGACAGATGATGTCGTAGTCATAGAGTTTGCCCAAATCCAAGCCTTCTTCGCCCAGATCGGTCGAGTACACATTAAAGCCTTCATTGGTCAGCATGAGCTCAATGGCCTTAGCCGTTGTCGGCTCGTCTTCGATCAGCAACACACGCATGGACACGCCCCCTTCTGCAACCTTTGATATCGCGCCGGAGTGGTCCGAAACGCGATGTGATCTATTAACCAAAAAACATATGAAGTTGAAAGGTTAATTTCGCGTAAACCCGCGTAAACGCGACGTTTGCGGTTAGTACTTAGGCGCAGAAATGCTTTGTTTTTCGGGGCTTCCGTAATCTTACCCAACCAGATTGGATGTGCTGGAGGGCTGGCGCTTTAAACAATATGAACCAAAAAAAAGGAATATTTCGCCGAAAATCTATTCGGCAGGGTCCAATTCCAGCTCGGTGGGCGCTTTGCGTTTCGTCTTTGACAGCAGCGGTTTGAGATAGGCGCCGGTATAGCTGCCGCTCACCTCTACGACCTTTTCCGGGGTGCCCTCGGCGACAATCATGCCACCCTTCACGCCGCCCTCAGGCCCGAGATCGATGATCCAGTCGGCGGTTTTGATGACATCCAGATTATGCTCGATCACGACGACGCTATTGCCCTGCTCAACCAGCGCGTGGAGCACTTCGAGCAGCTTGCGGACATCTTCAAAGTGCAAACCGGTCGTCGGCTCATCCAGAATGTAGAGCGTATTGCCCGTCGCGCGGCGGGACAGTTCCTTGGCAAGCTTTACGCGCTGCGCTTCGCCGCCGGACAGGGTCGTGGCCTGCTGGCCGACCTGCACATAGCCCAAGCCCACTTCGGCGAGCATGGCCATCTTGTCGCGGATGGGCGGCACCGCCTTGAAGAATTCGACCGCGTCCTCAACTGTCATGTCGAGGACATCCGCAATCGACTTGCCCTTGAACTTCACTTCCAGCGTCTCGCGGTTGTAGCGCGCGCCTTTGCACTCATCGCAGGTCACATAGACGTCGGGCAGGAAGTGCATCTCAATCTTGATGACGCCATCGCCTTGGCACGCTTCGCAGCGCCCGCCTTTGACGTTGAAGGAGAAGCGGCCCGGCTTGTAGCCGCGGGCCTGCGCCTCGGGGAGGCCGGCAAACCAATCGCGGATGTTGGTGAAGGCACCGGTGTAGGTGGCCGGGTTGGAGCGCGGCGTGCGGCCGATGGGCGACTGGTCAATATCGATGACCTTGTCGAGAAACTGCAGGCCTTCGATCTTGTCATGCTTGCCCGCAACGATCCGCGCGCCGTTCAGCTGCCGTGCGGCGCTGGCATAGAGCGTGTCGATGGTGAAGCTCGATTTGCCCGAACCGGAAACGCCAGTGACGCACGTAAAGGTGCCGAGCGGGATCGAGGCGCTGACGTTGCGCAGGTTGTTCTCACGTGCGCCCTTCACGGTCAGTTTCTTGCCGGTGCCTTTGCGGCGCTTGGCAGGAACGGGGATCTCGCGTCGGCCGGTCAAATAGTCGGCGGTCAGGCTGCCCTCCGCCGCCTCGATATCCGCGAGCGACCCTTGTGCGACGATGACGCCGCCATGGACACCGGCGCCCGGACCCATGTCGATAATGTAGTCTGCGTGGCGGATGGCGTCTTCGTCATGTTCGACGACGATAACGGTATTGCCGAGATCACGCAGCCGCTGCAGCGTGGCGAGCAGCATATCATTGTCGCGCTGGTGCAGACCGATGGACGGCTCATCAAGAACATAGAGCACGCCCGACAGGCCGGACCCGATCTGCGAGGCGAGGCGGATGCGCTGGCTCTCCCCGCCGGACAGCGTGCCCGAGGTGCGGTTGAGGTTCAGATAATCCAGCCCGACATTGTTGAGGAAGCCGAGCCGCTCGTTGATTTCCTTCAGGATCGCTTTGGCAATCTGCTGCTGCTGCGGTGTCAGCTGATCTGCCAGCTCCCCGAACCATGCAACGGCATCAACCACGGACAGGCGCGTTGCATCGCTGATCGTCGATCCGGCGATCTTCACGCACAGTGCCTCCAGCTTCAGCCGGTCGCCATGGCAAGCCTCACACGGAGCTGCGCTTTGATATTTAGAGAGCTCTTCGCGCATCCAAGCACTGTCGGTCTGGAGCAGGCGGCGGTTGAGGTTGCCGATGACGCCGTTGAACTGCTTGTGGACATCATAGCTCTTGCGACCATCCTGAAAGGTCAGCCGGATGATTTCCAGCGAGCCATTGAGGAGGATGTCCTTGATCTCAGCGGACAGATCCTTCCAGGGCGTCGTCAGGCTGAATTCAAAGTGGCGCGCAACCGAGGACAGCACCTGCATGTAATAAGGGCTGGGCGGGTTAGACTTTGCCCAGGGCACAATGGCCCCGTCCTTGATCGACAGGCTCTCATTCGGAACGACCAGTTCCGGATCGAAAGACAGCTTTTCCCCCAATCCGTCACAGACGGGGCAGGCCCCTTGCGGCGCGTTGAACGAGAAGAGGCGCGGCGCAATTTCTTCAATCGTGAAGCCGGACACGGGGCAGGCGAATTTTTCGGAAAAGACGATGCGCCCTTCAGGGGCGTTGTCGCCAAGGACTTCCTTGGCTGTCTTATCGGCTTCCGTCGGCGCGTCGGCGGGGTCCACAAAGGTCAGCCCGTCGGCGAGTTTCAACGCTGTTTCAAAGCTGTCGGCCAGCCGCGTCTCAATGCCTTCGCGCACGACGATGCGGTCGACGACGACTTCAAGGTCATGCTTATATTTTTTGTCGAGGGCAGGGGCCTCATCAATCTCGTAGAACTCGCCATCGATGCGGACGCGGGTGAAGCCCGCCTTCTGCCATTCGGCCAGTTCCTTGCGATATTCGCCTTTGCGTCCGCGCACGACGGGCGCGAGCAGATAGAGACGCGTGCCTTCCGGCAGCGCCATCACCCGGTCGACCATCTGGCTGACGGTCTGCGCAGAAATCGGCAAGCCGGTGGCCGGTGAATATGGAATGCCGACCCGCGCCCAGAGCAGGCGCATATAATCGTAGATTTCCGTGACGGTCGCGACCGTGGACCGCGGGTTCCGGCTCGTCGTCTTTTGTTCAATGCTGATCGCCGGCGATAGGCCCTCAATGTGGTCGACATCGGGCTTCTGCATCATTTCCAGAAACTGGCGTGCATAAGCCGACAGCGATTCAACATAGCGGCGCTGACCTTCGGCATAGATGGTATCGAAGGCGAGGCTCGATTTACCGGAGCCGGACAGGCCGGTGATGACCGTCAGCGTGTCGCGTGGAATATCGACGTCCACGCTCTTAAGATTATGCTCGCGGGCACCCCGCACCTGAATGTGTGTCAGCATGGACAATCTGTTCCATATTTGTTCGACTCAGGCAAGTGCCCGGCACGGGGAAAGAATCGGGCAAGCGATCATCGCTGCACCGGCGATATGGGATCGACCGGTTGGGTGGCAAGGGAAGCTTTGGCAACGTGTCCTTTGGGACGGTGCTTTGGATTAGTCCCCGATCCACTGGCCCGAATTGCGATATTGCGGGAGCACATCGCTGTCAGGCAGGGCATTTTTCACATAGCGGTTGTCTTCACCCACGCGCCGGGAGGGCGGTGCGGCGGAGGTGGACGCAACGGGTGGTGCCGCTTGATAGGTCGGGTAAGGCGCTGTCGGCATGGCAGCGACATTTGTCGGGACTGGCACAGGCGACGCGCCAGGCGCAGCCGGCGTCGGCCAAGGCGTGCGGCGCGGCAGCGGGCCGGGATAGGGCTCTCCACCGGCATAGCGTTCATAAAAGGCCGTTGCGGCACCCCTCGTCCCCGGCATGCGGTAGAAGATGTGATTGCCGATCACGGCCGAAATGATGAGCGACCGGTTCCACGTCGGGTTGACCGCCGGCGTATGGTAGAACGTCGCCAAGCCAACCGGCGCGTGGACATAGCCCGCGAGCGCGGCCCGGGCGACGCGGCTGGCCCGCGCCCATCCTTCACGGCTCGGCACGCGCGCCATGGATCCGTCGCAGGCATAGCTGAACTGGCAGCCCGGCATGTCGGACCCCTGATAGATGACACCGCAGACAGTTGACGGCCAGGCCGGATGGCGGACGCGGTTGAGGATGACCTGCGCGACCGCGCGCTGGCCATCATCGCTTTCGGAAGCCGCTTCATAATAGATCGCCGATGTCAGGCAGATCGCGGCGCGCAGCGTGTCGGCCGCGGTCTTGCCCTTGAACACATAGGGAGCCGCCGCTGGTCCGGTATCAAATCGGCTCGGAATGGAGAACGGCGTGGCCGGCATTTGTTGCGGCGCGGCGGGTGCGGGAATGGCATTTCCGGCGGCGTCGATGGGTGTCGGCATCGGGATGTCATCGCCAAGACCGACCGATTCGGCAGCGGCCGCATTGGGCTGCGGCGCATAGAGGGGCAGCGGCTCATCCAGCGGGATGGTGAGTTCATGACCGCGCACCCCGGGAATGGGCGTGAAGTTAGCTGCCTGCAATCCAACGAAAGACATGGTTAATGCCACCAGCCCCACGATCGACCAGAAGGAAAGAGCCTTCTTCTTGATCGAAGGAAATGCGCGCAGGCGCCGGGCAAACATAACAGCAGATACTCAAAACAACGCGGGTCGGTGGTCAGCCTATGCACAGCTAAACGACCAAATCTCTTACAATTTTGCCCCTGTCCCAGCTTGGCACAGCACGACCAGCATGTGTGAACAGGGCGAAAGCGGACCTGAAATTGGCAATTCCCAATCGCAACGCCGGACCCTAAAGGCAGCGCAGTCAAGATTGTTGGAGCATATGGCATGGCAAAAGCGTTGCGGGTGGCACTGGCCGGTCTGGGAACCGTCGGCGCAGGCGTGATCAAGCTGATCGACGCGAACCGCGGCCTTATCGAGCGTCGTGCCGGACGCCCCATTGAGATCGTCGCTATCTCTGCGCGTGACCGCAACCGGGACCGCGGTGTCGATCTCTCCGGCTTTCAATGGATCGATGACACGACCTCGCTTGCCAGCCATCCGGATGTCGATGTTGTCGTGGAACTCATTGGCGGCTCCGATGGCCCGGCGCTCGTCCTTGCCCGCAACACCATTGCGGGTGGCCGCGCGTTCGTGACGGCCAACAAGGCGATGATCGCGCATCACGGCTTGGAGCTCGCCGGACTGGCGGAAGGCAAAGGCGTCGCCCTTAAGTATGAAGCGGCGGTCGCAGGCGGCATCCCCGTGATCAAAGGCCTGCGGGAAGGCGCTGCGGCGAACGAGATTTCCGGCGTGTTCGGCATCCTCAACGGGACGTGCAACTACATCCTTTCCACCATGGAAAGCGAAGGCCGCGACTTTGCCGAGGTGCTCGCTGAGGCACAGGCGCTGGGCTACGCTGAAGCCGATCCGAGCTTTGATATTGATGGCGTCGATGCCGCGCACAAGCTGTCGATCCTTGCGAGCCTCGCCTTTGGCACGGCCATCGACTTTGAAGGTGTCGACATTCGCGGCATCCGCCATGTGATCGCCGCCGACATTGTGGAAGCGGAGTCGCTCGGCCACCGTATTCGCCTCGTGGGCATGGCGTCGGCCGGCAATGGCCTGCTGCAACGCGTCCAGCCCTGCCTTGTGCCACTCGCGCATCCTCTGGCGCATGTGACGGGATCGTTGAACGCTGTGGTCGCGGAAGGCAATTTCGTTGGTCGCCTCTTCCTGCAAGGGCGTGGTGCCGGCGAGGGGCCGACCGCGTCTGCCGTGGTGGCCGACCTGATCGACATTGCCCGCGGCGAAACCGGCCCGGCTTTTGCGATGCCCGTCGCCAGCCTCGCTCGCACCGACCGCGCGCCATCGGGCGAGAGCCTTGCCCGCACCTATTTGCGCTTCATCGTCGCCGACCGGCCGGGTGTGCTGGCGGAAATCACCGCCGCCATGCGCGACGCCGACGTGTCGATTGAATCCTTGAGCCAGCGCGGCGTGACGGCAGAAGGAGCCGCCGTCGTTGCCATCGTCACGCATGAATGTCGCGAGGCCAATGTGGTGAAGGCGCTCGGCCTGCTCGAAGGATCAAGCAGCTTGCAGGCAGCACCCATGGTGATGCGGATCCTGGAGGTCTAAGGGCCGCTTACTTGGCCAAGGGGCGATAGCGAATGCCATCGCGGCCAATGGTCGTGGAGACTGTCACGCCGACCATGCCGCAGCCGACCAGATAGGGGCCGCGTTGCTGGCAGGGCGTTGTCTTGTTCTGGATGCGCTCCCGCTCTCCCATCAGGGTTTCCCCGCGCGGATCGCCGGGGTCGCGCTCGATGAGGGGAACACGATAGCGGTCCGCCTCCCGACGACCGCAGACGACGATCTCGTCGCCTGCAGCCTGCCGACAGCGGGGCTCCACCGTTGTTCTCTGCCGATAGATTTCGAGCGCGGAGGGGCGGAGCACATCGGGTGTGGTCGCATATCCGACAGAGGCGCTGAATGACGTCAGCATGACGGCCAGATTAAACACGCTCCATCGTCTCGACATCATACACGTCCTGTCCTACGGGCAACCCAAATTGACTCAACCTGGGGTGATTGTCCAATGGTATCGGCAAGCAAGGTTCTTGATCGCGTTCTCGTTCTCGAAATGGTGCGCGTCACCGAAGCGGCCGCCATCAATGCGTCCACGCTCATCGGTCGGGGTGATGAAAAGGCCGCAGACGCCGCAGCGGTAGAAGCGATGCGTGCAGCGCTGAACGAACTCGCCATGGATGGCACGGTCGTCATCGGGGAAGGTGAACGCGATGAAGCGCCGATGCTCTATATCGGTGAAAAAGTCGGCTCTGCCATTGGCACCGGCCCGCGCATCGACATCGCGCTCGATCCGCTGGAAGGCACGACCATCACGGCCAAGGCTGGCCCCAATGCGCTGGCCGTTCTGGCGGTTGCCGAAGAAGGCAATCTGCTGAACGCGCCGGATGTTTACATGGACAAGCTGGCCGTCGGCCCCGGCTATCCCGATGGCATTATCGATCTTGCCAAATCTGCGACCGAGAATGTGCAGGCGGTTGCCAAGGCCAAGGGTGTCGAACCCAATGAAATCATCGTCTGCGTGCTGGATCGTCCACGCCATGAAAAGCTGATCGCGGAACTGCGCGGCATTGGCTGTGGCATCATGCTCATCCCCGATGGCGATGTCGCGGGCGTGATCGCGGTGACCAACCCTGAAACCACCATCGACATGTACATGGGCTCGGGCGGCGCGCCCGAAGGTGTGCTGGCGGCGGCTGCGCTGCGCTGCGTAGGCGGCCAGTTCAAGGGTCGTCTCCTGTTCCGCAATGATGACGAACGGGCCCGCGCGCGCAAATGGGGCATCACGGACCTCGACTACATCTATGACCTGAAGGAACTGGCCAAGGGCGACTGCATCTTTGCTGCGACCGGCGTCACCGATGGGTCGCTTCTGGACGGCGTGAAGCGCCTGCCCGGCGGCAAGATGACAACCGAAAGCGTCGTGATGCGCGCAAGCTCCGGCACGGTCCGTTGGGTGCGGGGCGAGCACCGCAAGAACGGCTAAGCTTGCGGCACGGCCCTCCGGCATTTGTCGGCCAGACGGGATGTGCGTTAGACTGATCGTTTCGCAGCGATTGTCTGGAAAAGCTGCTTGGCTTGCCTCCAGCGACGCTTCATCCACCTTGGTCGAAACGCCTCTCGCACTTGCCGTCTTATTCGCATAATACAGGAACCCATGGCTGAACGCACACCGGGCATGCCGCCCTTTGAAGCATGGGATGGGGAGAAGGACGCTGGCGCGGCTGCGCCTGCGCCGACGCTCGCCCCCGATGCATCGAAGGCACCATCGCCCTGGCCCATACGGATGCTTTGGGCCAAGCGCGCCGCATGGGCCGCGCTGCTCCTCTTTCTGGCGATGTTCGTTTGGCTGGCCTTCACAGCCCCTTTGTCCAAGTCGCTGGAGCCCATTGCGCCGCCAGAACTGACGTTGCTTGCGTCCGACGGGCAGCCCATTGCCCGCAACGGTGCCAACATTGATGCGCCCGTGAAAGCGGCAGACTTGCCAGACCATGTGAAGCAAGCCTTCATCGCCATTGAAGACAGGCGCTTTTATTCGCACTGGGGCGTTGATCCGCGCGGCGTGGCCCGCGCCTTTGTCAACAATATGGGCGAAGGCGGCACACAGGGCGGCAGCACAATCACGCAGCAGCTCGCCAAGATCACTTTCCTCACGCCGGAGCGCAGCCTCAGCCGCAAGGCGCGCGAAATGCTGATCGCCTTCTGGCTGGAAACATGGCTGACCAAGGATGAGATTTTGGAGCGCTATCTCTCCAACGTCTATTTCGGCGACAATGCTTACGGCCTGCGCGCCGCGTCTCTGCACTTTTTCCACCGCAGGCCGGAGCGGCTGACGCTGTCGCAGGCGGCGATGCTGGCCGGAATGGTGCAGGCACCCAGCCGCCTCAACCCGACACGCAACCTGAAAGGTGCGCAGGCGCGGGCAGAGCGCGTCTTGCAAGCGATGGCGGCTGCAGGCTTCCTCTCTGAGGCCGAAGCCAAGGCCGCTCCGCCCGCGCGGCTTGACGTGCGGCCGGAGCCGGGCCCGCCGACAGGCACTTACTTTGCGGATTGGGCGATCGCACAGGCCCGCGCGCAGGCCGAAGACGCATATGGACAGGGCGAGATTAAGACGACGCTCGATGCCCGGTTGCAGCGCATTGCCCGCAACGTCGTTGCCCGCGCGCCCCTAGGAGAGGCACAGATCGCGCTCGTCGCGATGCGGCCCAATGGCGAGGTCGTGGCGATGATTGGTGGGAAGAGTTACAAGCAGTCGCCCTTCAACCGCGCCACACAGGCGCGACGCCAGCCGGGATCGACCTTCAAGCTGTTCGTCTATCTGGCGGCCATGCGCGCCGGGATGACGCCGGAGACGACGGTGTCGGACACGCCATTTACGCAAGGCGCCTATCGCCCCAAGAACGCCAATGGCAGCTATCGTGGCGAAATTTCGCTCAAGCAGGCCTTTGCCAAATCGAGCAATGTCGCGGCTGTCCGTCTTTATGAAAAACTGGGTGACAAAGCGGTGCTGCAAGCCGCGCGTGATCTTGGCATTCGCAGCCCGCTGGCGGCAGACCCCAGCCTCGCCCTTGGCACATCGGGCGTCACGCTGCTGGAACTGACCTCAGCCTATGCGGCGATTGCGGCCAACAGCTATCCTGTGGACCCGCATGCCCTGCCCAAGGACGCACCGGGCATCCTCGCGCGTCTGTGGAGCCCCCAGCGTAGCCTTGGCGGCAAGGTGCATCAGGGAATGCTCGACCTGCTCTCTGCCCCAATAAACGGCGGCACGGCGCGTGCGGCGAACCTGGCCGTGGCGGCCTATGGCAAGACGGGCACTACGCAGGACAATCGCGATGCCCTGTTCGTTGGCTTTGCAGGGGATCTGGTTGTCGGTGTTTGGATCGGGCGTGATGATAACCAGCCTCTGCGCGGCATCCATGGCGGTGGATTGCCCGCGCGCATCTGGCGCGACTTTATGTCGCAGGCCGTGGCCGGCGCGCGCGTCGAAGCGGCGCCCAAGGCTGAAGAGCTGCCGGACCTTCCATTGGGCAATGACATTATGGAAGCGCTGCCGCCGCTGGACGTGACGGATGCTGATATTGATCTGGGTGCAGAACCCTCTGCCCGGTTGAGTACAGACATTGGCGGCGTCAGCGTTGATGTGAACATCAACAAGGATGGCATTTCCGTCCAGCCCAGCAATCCCGCCCCCAGCGAGCCACCGCCGCCGCCCCGCTAGCGGCTTTCCCTTGCCGCCCTTCGAGCGAACCGGCTATGCGTTGGTGCGATGACACTTCCTTCAGTCTTTGAACGATCGATCACCGGACAGGCCTGGCGCTGGCGTGGGGCGGGGGGCGATGCGGATGATCTCGTGACGCAGCTTTTGCTCGCGCGCGGTTGCCCGTTTGAGGATCTCGACGCGTATCGCAACCCGACGATCCGCGCTTTCATGCCGGATCCGTCGATCTTCCGCGATATGGACACTGCGGCTGAACGGCTGGCCGATGCGGTGACATCGGGCGAGACCGTTACGATCTTCGGCGACTATGACGTTGATGGCGCAACGTCTGCCGCGCTGCTCATCCGCCTGCTGCGCCAATTGGGGCTGGAGGCTGGTTATTACATTCCGGACCGTCTGTTGGAGGGGTACGGCCCTTCCGGGGACGCACTGGTTGGCCTTGCGACAAGCGGGTCATCCTTGGTCGTCACTGTAGACTGTGGCGCGCAGGCCTTTGAAGCGCTGGAGATGGCAAAGGCGGCGGGCCTTGATGTGATCGTCGTGGACCATCACAAATGCGCCGCTGCGCTTCCCATCGCGCACGCGCTCGTCAATCCGAACCGGTTGGATGAGAATGAAGGTGCAGCGCACGGACATCTCGCCGCCGTGGGTGTTGCCTGGCTGCTGGCTGCCGCCCTTGTCCGCGTGCTGCGCGGGCGGGGTTGGTTTGCGGCGCGGGAGGAGCCAAAGCTGCTCGAGCTCCTCGATATTGTGGCGCTGGGCACAGTGGCGGACGTGGCGCAGCTGCGCGGGCTGAATCGCGCGTTCGTGGCGCAGGGCATCAAGGTGATGGCCAATCGCCGCAATGTCGGGCTGGATGCGCTCATCACGGCCTCACGGCTGACACGCGCGCCGATCTGTTCCGATCTGGGCTTCGCCCTTGGCCCGCGCATCAATGCGGGTGGCCGCGTCGGCAAGTCGGACCTTGGCGTGCGGCTGTTGACCACGGAAGATCCCGTTGAGGCGCAGGAAATTGCGGCTGAACTTGATCTGCTCAACACGGAACGCCGCGCCATTGAGGCCTCGGTGCAGGAAGAAGCGGATACTTTGACCGGCGCACAAGGCAACCGCGCGGTCGTTGTCGTGTCCGGTGAAGGCTGGCACCCCGGTGTCATTGGCATCGTTGCCGGTCGCCTGAAAGAGAAGCTGGGCCGCCCCGCCATCGTCATCGCCGTAGACGAAGATGGCACGGGCAAGGGCTCCGGCCGGTCGATTTCAGGCGTGGATCTTGGGGCGGCGGTGCTGGCAGCCAAAGATATGGGCTTGCTCGTCGCGGGCGGCGGCCATGCGATGGCGGCCGGGCTGACCGTTGCCAAGGACAAGGTCGATGCCTTTGCCGAATTCCTTGATGAACGTCTTGCCAGCGATGTTGCAAAGGCCAGCGAGAGCCGCGCGCTCTTGATTGATGCGGTTGTCGCGCCGGGCGGCGTCACGCCGGCTCTGGCAGACGCGTTGGAGGAAGCCGGCCCCTATGGCATGGGCTGGCCCGCGCCGCGGATCGCCGCAGGGCCGATGCGCGTGGTGAAAGCGGATGTGGTCGGCAAAGATCATGTCCGCGCGATCATGGCCGGGGAGGATGGCCGATCCTTAAAGACCGTTGCCTTCCGTCAGGCAGAGACTGAGCTGGGGCAGGCCATTCTGCATGGTGCGCGCGGACGCCGCCTTTGGGTGGCAGGGCGCGCCAAGGTGGATGACTGGGGCGGGCGCTCAAGTGCAGAACTCCACATCGATGATGCCACATGGTGTGATTGAGGTGTTGACGCCTGCCGAACGAATCCCTAATGGCGCGGCTCCATCACTGATGGCCCCTTCGTCTAGCGGTTAGGACGCGGCCCTTTCACGGCTGAAACACGGGTTCGATTCCCGTAGGGGTCACCAAATTCATGGAGATAAAAAGCGCTCTTCGGGGCGCTTTTTTATTGGGCGATGACCAGCCCATGAGGCGGCTTTTAAGGCTTATCTTTATCCCGCTGGTTATGCGCGGCAGTGCGGATGTCTTGCATCTCTGACGCCAGGCTCTGGAAGACCTCATAATTCGCGGTCAACTTGTCCTGCATCATATTGGCGGCGGCGCGCACCGTTCGGGTCAGTTCATGGAGCAAGATCGCCAACCAGCAAATGAGCGCAAACAGCGCAACGAGCAGGATGATGATCAACGCTTGGGTGTACTGCATCTCAGACATCATTCCCCCTCATCGGCTTTGCCGACCCTTTTTGAAGCCCCAAGGGGCTTACCCAGTTTTGCGGATGAGTGCGACAGTGAATTGCCTCAAAAGCAAGCGTCCCTTCATCTGTCGCTAACCTATTTTGCAGTGCAGCAATCTGGGGGAACAAGAAGGCATTCCAACGCTTTGGCCCTTGTCGCCACGTTGGAGTATCTGAGATGAAACGTTCTTTCCGCACCGCATTGCTCTCTGCCCTCGCGCTCACTGCCGCGGGTATTGCCTCGCCTGCCTCCGCCGTCGTCCTCTTCATGGCACCGCCGCCCGCGGCTGTCATCGGCGGATATCTGTTCAGCTATCAAGGCAATTTTTCCGATAATGAGGGGATCCAGACGGGGGCCACACTCGTCATTTTTGACTTTGCCGGTTACGTCGCGGGCTCTGTTTTCTCGCCTTATGCCGATGTGTCCGCTGCTGCCGAGTTGCTGAGCAACGATATGCTTGGCAGCCCGGACTTCACAGACGATCCAAACCTGTTCAACCTGCGCTACACCTATACCGGCGCGGCCACCCAGGACCTGTCGAACATCAACTTCGGGGGGTTGACCGCCCAGTCCATCTTGGGCGGCATCTCAATTGACGGATTCAGCGCCATTACTGTGAAATCTGCGGGCGTTGCCAGCGGCAGCCAAGTTTACAGTATCGGGTTGGTTGGCGTGCCCTTTGGCGTTCCGGAACCGGCCGTCTGGGGGATGATGCTTGGCGGCTTCGGTTTGGCTGGCGCCTCCATCCGCCGTCGCCGCCTTGCGATGAACTTCGTTACGGCCTGACAACCTTCCCCTCCTTTGTCAGGTTGTGCCGCGCCGGGTGACGTCCTGTTCCCCGGCGCGGTTCTTTGTCGATGCAAATGCCGGTGGATTTCCGGTTTCCGTGCGCTAGAAGCGGGGAATGAAAATAGGGGAGCGGCTGAAAAGCCTTCGCAGTGAACCCCTTGTCCACTTTCTGGTGGCGGGGCTTCTGGTCTTTCTGGTCGCAAGCTGGCGGGGCGGGTCTGTTGATCCCGCTGAGCGGACGATCACCATTGATGCGCCGCGCGTCTCTTGGCTGGCGGGGCAGTTTCAACAGACCTGGCAGCGCCCGCCCCGGCCGGCGGAGCTGGATGCCCTCATCCGCGACTATGTGATGGAAGAAGTCTATTACCGGGAGGCGATGCGCCTTGGCCTCGATCAGGATGATGCGGTTATCCGACGGCGGCTGCGGTCCAAGATGGAGTTTCTGGCAGCCTCGCAAGTGGAAAGCACGGTCCCCGATGAGGCCACCCTGCAAAAATGGCTCGACGACCAACCCGCCCGCTATGCCGGGAAGGCGCGTTTCAGCTTTGATCAGGTCTGGATCGGCAGCGCGGCAGACGATGACGCGGCCGCCGCCGCGCCAAAGCTGCTCGCCCGCCTGAAGCGCGGCGAGAGCCCGGCGTCCGTCGGCAAGGCGATCTCCTTGCCAGCATCCCTCGATAAAGCGGACAAAGCGGCTATCGCCCGCCAGTTCGGTGATGACTTTGCCGCAACGCTTGCAAAGGGCCAGCCGGGGGATTGGTTCGGGCCAGTCTCATCGGGCTATGGCCTGCACCTCGTCCGCATCCGCGCTGCTGACGTGGAGGCGCAGCCCAAGCTTGCGGACGTACGCCAGCAGGTTGAAAATGACTGGCGCTCCCAAACCCTGACCGAACGGAAGGCACGCGCCTATCAGACGCTGCTTGACGGCTATACGGTGAAGATCGCCAAGCCGTGAGGATGCTGCGGCTTCTAATTGCGATGTTGGCGCTGCTGGCAGGGGCAGGGGTTGCCCATGCGGATGAACTGCGCCCCGGCTATCTGGAGCTGACGCAGCTGACGCCCGCGACTTGGCGCATGACATGGAAGGCGCCGCTGCGCACCGGGCTCGTCAGTCGCGCCGCGCCCATCGCTCCTGAAAATTGTAAGGCGGATGCCGGCACGCGGGAGATGACATCGACAGCATTGCTCGTCATCCGCACGCTCACCTGCACGGGGAGCCTTGCGGGCAGGTCTGTGTCGGTTGCGGGGCTTGATGCGACCGTCACGGATGTGCTCGTCCGCGTCGCGCCGCTGGGCCAGCCCGTTCAAACGGCCCGCCTGACGCCCGACAATATGGTGTTCAACATCGCCAAGAAGGCGGACCGGTGGGAGGTTGCTCGCACCTATTTCGTGATCGGGGTTGAGCACATCGTGTTCGGCTTTGATCATCTGTTCTTCGTGCTCGCGCTTGTGCTTCTGCTGCAACGTGGATGGATCGTCGCGCATGCGGTGACGGCCTTTACGGTGTCCCACTCCATCACCTTAGTCGGCACGACGCTGGGCTTTCTGGGCCTGCCGCAGCGCCCGGTGGAGAGCATTATCGCGCTGTCGATCGTGTTCCTGGCGGTGGAAATTGTGAAATCCGGCGACGGCACACCGCGCCTGTCGCAGCGCATCCCCTGGGTTGTCGCCTTCCTGTTTGGCCTGCTCCACGGCTTTGGCTTTGCGGGGGCCTTGAAAGAGATTGGCCTGCCGCAGGGCGAAGTCCCGATGGCGCTGCTCACGTTCAATCTGGGCGTGGAGGCAGGGCAATTGGCGGTCGTGCTGGTGGCTCTGGCCGTTCTGGCGCTCATCCGCCACGTGCGCCCGGCGGTCCTGCGCCCGGTGACGCTTGGTGTGACCTATTTGATCGGGATTACAGCGAGCTATTGGTTCATTGAACGGACGTTGGTTTAGTCTTTTCCCGTCATGCTGAACGTGGTTCAGCATCCATTATCTCTGCGGCGTCCACGGGAGAGCAGGACGGTGCGCGTCTTCGTCCCCCTTGATGCCAATGGATGCTGAACCAAGTTCAGCATGACGTTCGGCCTTTGGACGTCTAGAGGCCACCCCTGATGTCCGAGGAACCAACATCCAGCAAAAGCCTATGGCGCACCGAGTTCCGCGCGACGCTGTCGCTTGCATGGCCCTTGATCCTCGCCAATTTGTCGGGCGCTTTGATCCACGCGACGGATGTTGTGCTGCTCGGCAGGCTCGGTCCGGAGACGCTGGCGGCAGGTGCCTTGGCGACCAACCTCGTCATGTCGATCTCGATCTTCGGCATGGGGTTGATGATCGCGACCGCGCCGATGATCGCCTCGGAGATCGGGCGCAAGCGCAATTCGGTGCGGGATGTCCGCCGCACGGTGCGCCAGGGGCTTTGGATGGTCGTTAGCTTCTGCGTACCGGTCTGGACGCTTCTCTGGTTTGCCGAAGACATCTTCCGGGGGCTTGGCCAACAGCCCGACCTCTCGCGGGGTGCCGCGCAAATGGTCCATGCGCTGATGTGGAGCATAGCGCCTTTCCTTGGCATGACCGTGCTGCGCTCCTTCCTGTCCGCCAAGGAAAGGACGATCTGGACGCTCTACGTCACATTGTTCGGTGTCATCGCCAATGCCGTGCTCAACTATGGCCTGATCCTCGGGAGTTTCGGATTTCCGCAAATGGGTCTGGTTGGCGCCGGGATTGGCAGTAGTATCGTCAACCTTGCCATGTTCGCGATCATGGCGGGCATCGTCGTGCTCCATCCCGATTTCCGCCGCTACCATCTGTTCGGGCGCTTCTGGCGGGCGGATTGGCCGCGTTACCGCACGATCTTCCGCCTCGGCATTCCCATTGGCTTTACGATGGGGTTTGAAGCATCGGTGTTCAGTGCGGCGGTCTTCCTGATGGGGCTGATCAGCACCGCGTCGGTGGCCGCCCATGCGGTCGCGCTCCAGATTGCGTCGCTCACCTTCATGGTGCCGCTGGGCCTTGCGCAGGCGACCACAGTGCGGGTCGGCATGGGTTATGGCAGGCGGGATGCGGCAGACATGGGGCGTGCCGGATGGGCGGGCTTCGTGCTCGGCGTGGGCTTCATGAGCGTGACGGCAATCCTGATGTGGCTGTTCCCGCGCCCGGTGATCGCTTTATTCGTGGATGCAGGCACGCCGGACGGCATGGGGGTGACCCAACTGGCCGTCACCTTCCTTGCGGTGGCCGCCATCTTCCAGATCGTCGACGGCGCACAAGTGATGGGGGCCGCCATGCTGCGCGGACTGCACGACACGCGTGTGCCAATGCTCTTTGCCCTATTTGGCTATTGGGTGATCGGCATCGGTGTGGGCGCGGTGCTTGCTTTCCCGATGGGGCTGGAAGGGCTGGGCGTCTGGATCGGCCTTGCGACAGGGCTGGCTGTGGTCAGCGTGCTGATGCTTTGGCGCTGGTCGCGGCGGGAGAAGTTGGGGCTTGTGGCTTTGGGAGCAGAATGATCGGTTCCATAGGAACTTAACGTGCAGCAGTGAGTAATCAAAGAAGCAGAAAAAATCTCCGCCCCGAATCCTTGACGCTCGCCACCCCGCTACCCATATGCCGTCTCGTTAGCACTCATGTTATGTGAGTGCTAATCCACATTCACACTCCGAAAGAGGGTCATACACATGGCATTTCGTCCGTTGCACGATCGCGTGCTCGTTCGCCGCATTGAAGCTGAAGAAAAGACGGCTGGCGGCATCATCATCCCAGACACCGCCAAGGAAAAGCCGCAGGAAGGCGAAATCGTCTCCGTGGGTTCGGGCGCCAAGGCTGAAGACGGTAAGGTCACGCCGCTCGACGTCAAGGCTGGTGACCGCGTTCTGTTCGGCAAATGGTCGGGCACCGAGGTCAAGGTTGATGGCGAAGATCTGCTCATCATGAAGGAATCGGACATCCTCGGCATCCTCGGCTGAGGATCAGGGGAACGGATTTCCGGGGCTTGAGGGCCTCAACTTCCTCCACTTCCAATTCAAACAGAATTTTTAAAGGAGCATCCAAATGGCTGCAAAAGACGTAAAATTCGGTCGTGACGCGCGTGAACGCATTCTGCGCGGTGTCGATATTCTCGCAGACGCCGTGAAGGTGACGCTTGGTCCTAAGGGCCGCAACGTCGTGATCGACAAGTCGTTCGGCGCCCCGCGCATCACCAAGGACGGCGTCACCGTCGCCAAGGAAATCGAACTGAAGGACAAGTTCGAAAACATGGGCGCGCAGATGATCCGCGAAGTCGCTTCCAAGGCGAACGACGCAGCGGGTGACGGCACCACCACCGCAACGGTTCTGGCCCAGGCCATCGTGCGTGAAGGCATGAAGTCGGTTGCTGCCGGCATGAACCCGATGGACCTGAAGCGCGGCATCGACCAGGCGGTCGGCGTTGTGGTTGCAGACCTCAAGAAGCGTTCGAAGCCCGTTTCCGGCACGTCGGAAATCGCGCAGGTCGGCACGATCTCTGCCAATGGCGAACTTGAAATCGGCAACATGATTGCTGAAGCCATGGAAAAGGTCGGCAAGGAAGGCGTGATCACCGTCGAAGAAGCCAAGGGCATGGACAGCGAGCTGGACGTGGTTGAAGGCATGCAGTTCGACCGTGGCTATCTCTCGCCTTACTTCATCACCAATCCGGAAAAGATGTCGGTCGAACTGGCTGATCCTTACATCCTGATCCACGAAAAGAAGCTGTCGAACCTGCAGGCGATGCTCCCCATTTTGGAAGCAGTCGTTCAGTCGGGTCGTCCGCTCCTCATCATCGCGGAAGACATTGAAGGCGAAGCGCTTGCTACGCTCGTGGTCAACAAGCTGCGTGGCGGCCTGAAGATCGCTGCCGTGAAGGCACCGGGCTTTGGTGATCGTCGCAAGGCGATGCTCGAAGACATTGCGATCCTGACGAAGGGCGAAATGATCTCCGAAGACCTCGGCATCAAGCTCGAAACCGTCACACTCGCCATGCTCGGCCAGGCCAAGCGCGTCACCATCGACAAGGACAACACAGTCATCGTCGACGGCGCTGGCGATGCGGACTCCATCAAGGCCCGCACCGAAGCGATCAAGCAGCAGATCGAAATCACGACCAGTGATTACGACAAGGAAAAGCTGCAGGAACGTCTCGCAAAGCTTGCTGGCGGCGTTGCCGTGATCAAGGTTGGCGGATCGACCGAAGTCGAAGTGAAGGAACGCAAGGACCGCGTCGACGATGCGCTGCACGCAACCCGCGCAGCCGTTGAAGAAGGCATCGTCCCCGGCGGCGGTACGGCCCTCCTTTACGCCACCAAGGCTCTTGAAGGCCTGAAGGGCGTCAATGACGACCAGACCCGCGGCATCGACATCATCCGCAAGGCTATTGTCGCGCCGCTGCGTCAGATCGCAACGAACGCTGGCCATGACGGTGCTGTCGTCTCGGGCAATTTGCTTCGTGAAAACGACGAAAATCAGGGCTTCAACGCCTCGACCGACGTCTATGAAAACCTCGTCTCCGCTGGTGTGATCGACCCGACCAAGGTTGTCCGCACAGCGCTTCAGGACGCAGCTTCGGTTGCCGGCCTCCTCATCACGACGGAAGCCGCGATCTCGGATGCACCGGAAGACAAGGCTGCTGGCGGCATGGGCGGAATGCCCGGCGGCATGGGCGGCATGGGCGGCATGGGCGGTATGGATTTCTAAGGCCGAGAGCGCCGGGGGCAGCCTTGCTGGCCCCGGTCACCGCTCCGGCCCGGACGGCAACCGCACAGCGTGTTGTCCGGCGGCGCGAATTCACTTCGCGCCAATCCAACGCCAAGCACAAAAAACGGGGTCGGAGAGCAATCTCCGGCCCCATTTTTGTGGGGAAGGTTTTTAAGGCGCAGGCGGTTCCGGATCGCGCGGCAGGTCCGCCGCGTTGTTGGCTTTGTCCAGCATCTCGGCCGCATCGTCGAGCGCCTGTTTTTCGCTTTGCGTCACGCCACCGGGGGCAGGTTCTTCGCCGCCGCCGCAACTGGCAAGCAGAAGAAGGGGGCTAAGCCAGGCGAAGCGGGATCGGGCAGGCATCATCTGATCAATTCTCCAGATACGAAAAAGGGCTGCACCCTTTTGGGGATGCAGCCCTTTCGAGACATGCTCAAGCCCGAAGGCAAGATTACATCTTGTTGGCAGCAGCTTCTGCAGCAGCGCCGGCAGCATCCTTCGCTGCGTCAGCTGCGGTCGAAGCGGCATCAGCAGCGTTCGTTGCAGCACCGGCGGCTGCATCAGCTGCGTTCGCTGCACTCTCAGCAGCGCCCATAGCTTCGTTGGAAACAGCTTCCATAGTGTTGTCAGCCAAGGCTTCTGCATTGGCAGCTTCGTCAGCAGCCTTTTCACCGCAAGCGGCAAGGCCCATCGAGGCCGCGAGAACAAACGAAAGAACGATCGACTTTTTCATGGGTAACCCCTCCCAATAGGACGGAAAAACAGTCTCCGGCATTAGGGTGGTCCACCCATTCTGACCGGCAAACACGGCGTAATGGCTCCATTTCGGCTTGGCAATCGCTTTCTTGCTGACCTGAAGGCGAGCTGTCATGCTTTCAGAATATCCCGCAATTGACAGCACTTGACGTAATATAAAGAAATCTTTATGTCTTTATATCATGACAAAAATGCTCGATATCTTCCGCGCCCTTGCCGACCCGACTCGGCTCCGTATCGTTCAGTTGCTGCGGACAATGGAACTTTCAGTGGGGGAACTCGCCCAGGTTCTGGCGCAGAGCCAGCCGCGTGTTTCCCGCCATATCAAGATCTTATGCGATGCGGGCGTTGCTGAGCGGCGCAAGGAAGGCAGTTGGGTTTTTATCGGCCCGGGTCCGAAGGCCATCACAAGTCCATTGTTTGACGCGATTGATGTCTGGCTGGAGTCGCTTGGGGAAGATCATTGGCATGTTGCGGATTCGGCCCGTTTGGCCGCTGTCCGTGCAGACCGTGCTGCGGCGGCCGAGCGTTATTTCGCCGGCCATGCCGATCTTTGGGATTCGCTCCGGTCGCTTCATGTGGCGGAAAGCGAAGTGGAAGGCGCCATGCGCGATTTGCTGGGGTCGGATTCGCTTGGCACGCTGGTGGACATCGGCACGGGTACGGGCCGGATTATTGAACTTCTGTCCGCTAATGCCGACCATGCGATTGGGATTGACCGAAGCCCGGAAATGTTACGTGTCGCGCGCGGCAAGTTGACGGCGGCAGTCTCTCAGGGCTGGGAGTTGCGCCAGGGAGACATTCAGGCGCTGCCGCTGGAGGATGGGGCAGGCGATACTGTCGTGCTCCATCAGGTGCTCCACTATCTGCCCGCGCCGGAGCCTGCCCTTGCGGAAGTGGCGCGGCTGGTAAAGCCAGGTGGTCGCCTTCTGATCGTCGACTTTGCACCGCACAGCCATGAAGAACTGCGCACGCAAGATGCCCATGCCCGTCTCGGCTTTTCAGATGAGCAGATCGCGCACTGGTATGCCGCCTCAGGTTTGGAGATGGAGGCGGTGCGGGAACTTCCGGGTAACGAGCTGACAGTCAAACTATGGCTCGGTCGCAAGGCGGCGGGCAGCGGCCTGCGGGTGGTCTCGGCATGACTATGTCGCTTGCCAGCTTGCAGGAAGCGCGCCGCGCGCTCGACACACCGTTGTTTGCGGACCTCGCCGGTGATGCACAGGTCTCGTTTGAATTCTTCCCGCCCAAGACGGAGCGGATGGAAGAGCAGTTGTGGGAAACATTCCAGACGCTGGAGCCGTTCAACCCAAGGTTTGTCTCTGTCACCTACGGTGCCGGCGGCTCCACACGGGAACGCACGCATGGAACCGTCGCCCGCATTGCCAAGGACTCAAATGTCCCTGCCGCCGCACACCTGACCTGCGTTGCGGCGACCAAGGACGAGATTGCCGAAGTCGCCCGCAATTATTGGGAAGCCGGTGTGCGCCATATCGTGGCGCTGCGGGGCGATCCGCCCGAGATTGGCCAGAAGTTTGTACCGCATCCAAATGGCTATGCTTCGGCAGCGGATCTCGTCGCCGGGCTCAAGGATGTCGCCCCGTTTGAGATTTCGGTTGCTGCCTATCCGGAGATGCACCCTGAAGCGCTGTCACCAGCGGCAGACATCGACAATCTGAAGCGTAAGCTTGACGCCGGGGCGACGCGTGCAATCACGCAGTTCTTCTTTTCGCCCGAAGTCTTCTTCCGCTTTTGTGATGCCGCCGCCGCCGCCGGGATTTCAGCAGAAATTGTGCCCGGTATCCTTCCAGTCTCGAACGTCAGCCAGGCCCGTAAGTTCGCGCAAGCCTGCGGAGCGACCATCCCCGACTGGATGGACCGCCTGTTCGAAGGGCTGGATGATCATCCAGCCTCCCGCCAGCTGATTGCCGCGACCATTTCTGCTGAAATGTGCCGCAGGCTTTATGCAGGCGGCGTCCGCAATTTCCATTTCTACACATTGAACCGCGCCGAACTCAGTTTTGCGATTTGCCATCTGCTGGGCCTGCGCGCGCAAGGAGCCCGATAATGTCTGCCCGCGAACGTCTGATTGCCGAAGCGTCGAAGCGCATCCTGTTGACCGACGGCGCCTGGGGCACGCAGATCCAGAACTTCAAGCTGGCGGAAGCCGACTATGCGGGCGATCTCGGCCTAACGCATGACCAGAAGGGCAACAACGACATTCTGGCGCTGACGCGGCCTGACGTCGTGGAAAGCATCGCGCGTGCCTATTTCGATGCCGGTTCCGACATCATCTCCACCAACACGTTCAGCTCCACACGCATCAGTCAGGCGGATTATGGCGCGGAGCATCTGGTGCGCGATCTCAATCTTGCCAATGCGCAGCTCAACCGGAAGGTCGCGGACGACTATGCCGCCAAGGATGGCCGTCCCCGCTTTGTCGCCGGTGCTATTGGCCCGACGAACAAGACGCTGTCGCTGTCACCCGATGTCAACGATCCGGGCTATCGCGAAATCGACTTTGATTATCTGAAGGACGTATATCGGGATCAGGTCGATGCGCTCGTTGAAGGCGGGGTGGACTTCATCCTGATTGAGACGGTGTTCGACACGCTCAACGCCAAGGCAGCGATCATGTCGGTGCTGGAAGCGCAAGCTGATCTTGGCCGCGACATTCCGATCATGATCTCGATGACGCTGACCGATTTGTCGGGCCGCAACCTTTCCGGCCATACGGTCGAAGCGTTCTGGTACGCGGTCAAGCATGCGCGACCGGTGACCATCGGCCTCAACTGTTCCTTTGGTGCTGAACAGCTTCGCCCGCACGTCAAGCTGCTGTCGGGCATCGCTGAGACGCTCATCATGGTCTACCCCAATGCGGGCCTGCCCAATGAACTTGGCGAATATGACGAGCTTCCTGCTGAAACGGCCGCCTTGGTCGGCGAATGGGCAGCGGCGGGGCAGGTGAACATTCTCGGCGGATGCTGTGGCTCCAGCCCTGCGCATATTGCGGCCATGGCGAAGGCTATCGATGGCCTCGCCCCGCGCGTCATTCCGGTGCCTGACGTCAAGACGCGGCTCGCCGGGCTTGAACCGATGACCATCGCTGCCTGATCCGCGCCCTTTAGAATTTTGGAACTGACATCGTGACCACCACCCAGACCGCAACCTTCGTCAACGTCGGCGAACGCACCAACGTCACCGGCTCGGCGGCTTTCAAAAAGCTGATCCTGTCGGGGGACTATACCAAGGCCGTGGAAGTCGCGCGCCAGCAGGTTGAAAACGGCGCGCAGATCATCGACGTCAATATGGACGAAGGCCTGCTCGACGCCATTGAGGCGATGACGACCTATCTCAAGCTCATCGCGGCGGAGCCGGACATCGCGCGCGTGCCGGTGATGATCGACAGCTCTAAATGGGATGTCATCGAAGCGGGCCTGAAGTGCGTTTCGGGTAAGCCGATCGTCAATTCGATCAGCATGAAGGAAGGCGAAGAAGCCTTCTTAGATCATGCGCGTAAGTGCATGAATTATGGTGCTGCCGTGGTCGTCATGGCGTTCGATGAAAAGGGTCAGGCGGACACCAAGGACCGTAAGGTGGAGATCTGCGCGCGCGCCTATGATCTGCTGCTCAGCATCGGTTTTCCGCCGGAAGACATCATCTTTGATCCCAATGTCTTTGCCGTCGCGACAGGAATTGAGGAGCACAACAACTACGGCGTGGACTTCATCGAAGCAGCGCGGGAGATCAAGGCGCGCTGCCCGCACGTCCATATCTCGGGTGGCCTTTCCAACCTGTCGTTCAGCTTCCGCGGCAATGAGCCGGTCCGCCGCGCGATGCATTCCGTTTTCCTCTTCCACGCCATTCCGGCGGGCATGGACATGGGCATCGTGAATGCGGGGCAGCTGGATGTTTATGACACCATCGACCCTGAGTTGCGGGAACTGTGCGAGGACGTTGTTCTCAACCGTCGTCCGGATGCGACCGACCGTTTGGTGACATTGGCGGACAAGTTCCGCGGCACCTCGCCCGAAGCCGAAAAGCAGGCCGAGGAATGGCGCAGCTGGCCGGTCGTAAAGCGGCTGGAGCATGCGCTGGTGAAGGGCATCGACGCCTTCATCGTTGAGGATACCGAAGAAGCCCGCCTCGTCGCCGCACGCCCCATCGAGGTCATTGAAGGCCCTTTGATGGACGGCATGAATGTCGTCGGCGACCTGTTCGGGTCCGGCAAGATGTTCCTGCCGCAGGTCGTGAAATCGGCCCGCGTGATGAAAAAGGCCGTCGCGCACCTCATCCCTTATATCGAAGCGGCCAAGGAAGAAGGTGCGAAGGCCAAGGGCCGTATCATCATGGCGACCGTGAAGGGCGACGTGCACGATATCGGCAAGAACATCGTCGGCGTCGTCCTGCAGTGCAACGGCTATGAGGTCATCGATCTGGGCGTCATGGTCCCCTGGACAACGATCCTGCAGGCCGCGAAGGACAATGACGCCGACATGATTGGTCTGTCCGGCCTCATCACCCCGTCGCTCGACGAAATGGTGACGATGGCGGAAGAAATGCAGCGTGCCGGCTTCACCATTCCGCTGCTGATCGGCGGCGCCACGACCTCCAAGGTCCATACCGCACTCCGGATTGACCCTGCTTATGACGGGCCGGTCATCCATGTGCTCGACGCCAGCCGCGCAGTCGGGGTTGCGTCGCAGCTCCTGTCAGACACGCAACGCGATGGTTTTGTCGAGACGACGGCCGCCGACTATCAGCACGTGCGCGATGTGCGGGCGGGCAAGGAAGCGAGCATCCTCCTGAGCCTTGAGGATGCCCGCGCCAATGCCTTTGTGGCGGATATGAGCCACAAGCCACCGCCGCCCGAACAACCGGGTCTGCATGTTTTTGAAGACTGGGATCTGAACGATCTGCGCGACGTGATCGACTGGACGCCCTTCTTCCGCGCATGGGAATTGCACGGCAACTATCCCGCCATTCTCGACGATGAGGTTGTCGGCGAAAGTGCCCGCAGTCTGTTTGCTGACGCCAACAAAATGCTCGACCAGATCATTGCGGAGAAATGGCTGACGGCAAAGGGCGTTGTGGGTCTGTGGCCGTGTGCGCGCGATGGAGACGATGTTGTTGTCCACCTCGCCGAAGAAGAGCGGAACGTCACTTTCAGCTTCCTGCGCCAGCAGATCCGCAAGAGCCGCGATCGCGCGAATATGTGTCTTGCCGATTTCATCAGCCCGGACGGAGACTGGCTGGGTGGTTTCGCCGTCGGCATTCACGGCATCGATCCGCATATCGAGCGCTTCAAAGCGGCGCATGACGACTATCAGGACATTCTCTTGAAAGCCTTGGCGGACCGCTTTGCCGAAGCGTTTGCCGAGCGTCTTCATCAGCATGTGCGCACAACGCTCTGGGCCTATGCACCGGGGGAGCAGCTGACCAATGAGGCGCTGATCAAGGAAGAGTATCGCGGAATCCGCCCGGCACCCGGCTATCCGGCCTGCCCGGATCATAGCCTGAAGCCCCTCCTTTTCGAGTTGCTCAGCGCAGGCGATACAGCGGGTTTGGTGCTCACCGAAAGCTTCGCCATGCTGCCGACGGCAGCCGTGTCCGGCTTCTACTTCGGCCATCCGCAAAGCGAGTATTTCGGCGTCGCCCGCGTGGGGCAGGACCAGTTGACGGATTATGCGGCGCGGCGCGGCGCTGACATGGAGACGGCAACGCGCTGGTTGCGGCCCAATCTCGATTGACGGAAAGAGAAAAGCCCGCCCGGCGGAACCGGACGGGCCCTTTCTTTAACGCAGCTGCTTAGCGCCCGCTCTTCTTCGGCGGGGGTGGCACGGTGATCTTCACGGTCTCGCCAGAGCTGCCCGGAAAACCGGTGAACATGGCTTCAATCAAGTTGGGAACCAGGTAGGTCAGGTTGTCGTTGAGCGACTGGGCCTGTGCCTTGCCTTCAAACACCCGCTCACCGCCTACGCGTTCGATCTTCATGTCGAGCTCGCTTGTATAGACAGTGTAGCTTTCCACCCCGTCAAACCCGCCGGGGCCAAAGAGGAACGGATCGTAGAAGCCGGGATAAAAGCCATTAAAGCGGCCGCGATAGGGGTGCCCCCAATAGCCGAAGCCGCCACACCAGGGATCATAATAGCCGAAGCATCGGCCGAATCCGGCGCCGGCACTGCTGCGTACTTTTTCACGACCCTTGTCTACATCATAGCTGACGCTGACGAGGAGGTTAGGGGCCTCTCCCGTTGCCACCGGACGATAGCCGACCTGTGTCAGCCTGGCGGAAATGAGTTGGGCATAGTTGGCGAACTCCAGCCCGCCATCCAGCTTCGGGTCGGCTGCCTTGATGGCAAATGTCTGGCCTTGGGCGGCCGGCATCTGCTGAAAGCGGCTGACTTTGGCATCAAAATTTTGGGCGCAACCGGTGGCAGTGAGAAGCGCCAGTGGTGCGGCGGCACGAATGATAGACCCTATACGCGACATAGACTTATCCCGTTTTTACGACTCAGCCGAGACACGGCTCTTTTCGGAACGTAGGATCGACCAGCCGCTCTGAACAGAGGTTGAATAGAGTCTATTTTTGCAGGCCGAGTGCGGCATAGGTTTGCGCAAGTGTCGGTGTTGCGAGTTGCGACGCGCGCTCTGCCCCGCGGATCAAAATGCTATCCAGCGTAGCTGTGTCCTGCCGCAAGGCGTTGAACCGGTTTGTGATCGGGCGGAGCGTCTCGATCAGCAGCTCGCCCAGTGCGGGTTTGAACGCGCCAAAGCCCTGTCCGCCAAAGCGGGCAAGGATGGCGTCGACGCTCTCATCGGCAAGTGCTGCGTAAATGCCGACCAAGTTCTGGGCTTCGGGCCTGCCTTCAAGGCCAGCCTTGTCACCGGGCAGAGGCTCGGGGTCGGTCTTTGCCTTCTTCACCTTTTGCATGATGGTATCTGCGTCGTCTGTCAGGTTGATGCGGCTCAAGTCGCTCGGGTCTGACTTCGACATTTTGGCAGATCCGTCGCGCAGGCTCATAATCCGTGCCGCGGCCGGCGGGATGATCGGCTCGGGCAGGGTGAAGACCTCTGCCTCAAAATCGGTGTTAAACTTCTGCGCGATATCGCGGGCGAGCTCCAGATGCTGTTTCTGGTCTTCCCCCACGGGAACATGCGTTGCCTGATAGAGGAGCACGTCTGCCGCCTGCAGGACGGGATAGGCAAAGAGGCCAACGCTCACGCCTTCGCGGTTCTTGCCCGCTTTATCTTTGAACTGGGTCATCCGGTTGAGCCAGCCGATGCGCGCGGTGCAGAAAAGCAACCAAGCAAGTTCTGCATGCGCTGGCACACGCGCCTGATTGAACAGAATGGAGCGGTCCGGGTCGATGCCGCTTGCGATCAGCGCGGCCGCCATCTCCCGCGTGTTGTTCGCAAGGTCTTCCGGCTTGTTGTAGACAGTGATCGCGTGAAGATCGGCCAGAAAGTAGAGCTTATCGCCGTCATTTTCATCCTGCATCCGCACCCAGTTGCGGATGGCGCCCAGATAATTGCCGAGGTGGAGATTGCCTGTCGGCTGGATGCCGGAAACGACGCGCATGACTTCTATGTCTTCCTGTTTGACGAGACGTGAGGCCGATGCCCGTTCAAGCCAAATTAGGCAAGGGGCGCGTCACGATCAGGCGGCGGGCTTTTTCCGCTTGAGGAGGATGAGCACATCGTCACGGTCGATGGCGCCGATCATCCAGCCAAGGCCGAAATAGACGATACCGCCTGCACCGACGAGGGTGGAGAGGGCGATCATGCGCTCAATTGTCCCGCCATTGAACATGGGGCCGAGGAAGACGTTCACGGCATAAAGAGTCGCCCCCATCGCCGCCGCTGCAATCAACTGTCGGAAAATGCGGGACGCAACATGCGCGGAAATCTGGAAATGCCCGCGCTTGCGCAGCGTGATGTAAAGCATCGCGCAATTGAGCCAAGCCGTCAGTGCCAGTGCCAGCGCCAGCCCATAGAGGCCCATCCAGGGAACAAAGGCGAAGTTCAGGACGATGTTCGCGGCAAGCACCCACATCGCAATGCGGAGTGGTGTCTTGGTATCCTCCCGCGCGAAGAAGCCGGGTGTCAGGACCTTCACCAGAACATAGGCCGGGAGTCCGAGTGCAATGAGGGCAAGCGTGTTGCCCGTTACGATTGCGTCTTCAGGCGTGAACTGGCCCCCACGGAACAGCGCGGTCACAAGAGGAACACCCGCTGCCGCGAAGGCAACAGCAGCGGGCAGCGTTAGCAGCATACCGAGTTCCATAGCCTGATTCTGGATCTTCTGAGCTTCCTCTGGCTTGCCTTGATCCACAAATTTGCTGATCGACGGCAGAATGGCCGTGCCAAGTGCGGTCCCGATAATGCCGAGCGGTAACTGGTTGAGCCTGTCCGCATAGTTCAGATGGGCCATCGACCCTTCCGCCAGATAGCTGACGAACTGCGTGTCGATGAGGATGCTGACCTGATAAACCCCGGCGGCAAAGGTCGCTGGAATGACCACGCGGAAGAACTGACGGACGCCCGGCGTCATGCGCGGCCGACGCAGCCGCAGGCTTATGCCAGCCGAACGCGCGGCCCACCAGACGAGGGCGAGTTGGATCACACCGCCGATGACAACCGCAATGGACAGTGCCTGCGCACTTGCCGCACCGCCTGTCGGCACAAGGAGCAGCGCGGCGAGCATGACAATGTTGAGCAAAGCCGGTGCAAATGCAGCTGCCGCGAATTTGTGCATGGAGTTCAGCACGCCCGAATAGAGCGAGACGAGGCTGATCAGCATCAGATAGGGGAAGGTGAGGCGGGAGAGCCAGTTGGTCAGCTCAAACTTAGCCGCATCGCCTGCATAGCCCGAAGCGAGGAGCCAGACCAAAGCAGGCATGGCGAGTTGGCCGATGATCGTGAAGGCGAGCAGCGCCGGCAAGAAGACGGCGAGCACTTCTTCGGAGAACTTTTTCGCTTCCTCCAGCCCGCCTTCGCCATGATAGCGTTGGCTGAATAGGGGCACGAAGCCAGCTGAGAATGCGCCTTCGCCAAAGAAGCGGCGAAAGGTATTGGGAAGCCGGAAAGCCACCAGAAACGCATCGGCGAACATGTTGGCACCTAAAACGCGCGCCATCACCATTTCGCGTGCAAAGCCAAGCACGCGGCTGACCATTGTCAGCCCGCCAATTGTTCCAATGGCTTTACCGAGTTTCACAGGACTTAAGCGTTACCCTCTGTCGCCAGCCCGCCCTCTTGCTGCGCGGCAAGTTCTGCCTGCTGCATGTAAAGGGAGCCGAAATCGATCGGGTCCAGCATCAAGGGCGGGAAGCCACCGTCACGCACGGCATCGGCCAGAACGCGGCGGGCGAACGGGAAGAGCATGGCGGGCGCCTGCGCGAGGAGAATCGGGGCCATCTGGTCTTCGGGAATATTTCGGATGCCGAACAGGCCAGCGTAAACGAGTTCAACAGCAAAAGCTGTCTTTTCCGCGCTTTTGGCACTCACATTGATCTTCACCGACACTTCGTGGACGTCATCTGCGATCTGCGCGTTACCGATGTTGAAGTTCACATCAATTTGCGGCTGACCCTGCCATTGGAAAACAGCAGGTGCGTTTGGATTTTCGAAAGAAAGATCCTTCACATACTGAGAGATAACACCGACGGCGGGCAGGTTATCTTCGCCGTTTGCAAGGGTTTCGTTCGTATCAGCCATGAGTTGAGCCTGTCCTGTCGTTCGCAATTTGGCGGGAAGAGCCCCACCGGATGGTCAGGCGCGGCGCGTAGCAGGGGGCGGCGAAGAGGGCAATGGCGCAGTTTTCGTGACGATTGCCCAAAGGACCATTTGAAAGCGGCTGCGCGAAGCCCTATGTTGCAGGTTGAAAGGTTACATCCGTGGTAGAAACAGTCCTCTTTGCAATGGTCACCGTCTTTCTGGGTTTGCGGCTTTATGCCGTGCTCGGCAAACGCACGGGGCATGAGCAGTCGGTACGCAAGCCTGCGGAAGAACCCGCCGTGACAACGACAGCTGGAAGTGCGACCGACGTGCGTGACAATGGGCCAGCCCGTGTCGCGGGCGCCGCGCCTTTTGATCAGGGTGCAGCCATAGGTGTCCGTGCAATTGCTGCGGCGGACAATCAGTTTAACCCTGCGGAATTCATCGAAGGCGCGAAGAGCGCCTATGCGATGATCCTTGAGGATTTCTGGAAGGGCGATGTCGAAGGCTTGTCGCCCTATGTCAGCGCCTCCGTCCGGGATAGCTTTGCCGATGCTGTCAAAGCGCGCACCGAAGCGGGCGAAGTTCTGGACAACCGCTTGGTCCGGATCGACCGGGCGGCGATTGCGTCTGCATCGCTGGAAGGCAAGGTTGCCCGGATTTCTGTGCGTTTTGATGCTGACATCGCCGCAGTGACGCGAGATGCCGAAGGTCAGGTACTGGCCGGGTCGTTGACCGATGCGCTTGAAACACATGATGTCTGGACGTTCGAGCGTGAAGTCCGCTCGGACGATCCCAACTGGATTCTTGTCGATACCGACGAAGCCGACTAACCGGCTTTGGATGCGCCGAAGACTAACCCTCACCGCCATTGCCGCGATTGCCCTGTCAGGGTGCAGTGCGCGTCTCATTCCGCAAGGGCCGAGCGCCCCTGCGAAGCCTGTAGCCTCCAAGCCGGTGGCAAAGCCGGCGCCGGTGATTGCGCCGAAGCCCGTTGAAGCGGTCGCGCCAAAGGGTCCGAATGCGGCGATGGCGGGTGTCCTTGCAGGTCCCAGTTATGAAAGCTTTGGTGTCTCGGATGAAGGCGCTAACCGCGCGCTTGCTGCATTTCGAATTTCCTGCGGGTCTTTGCAGCGTCGCACTGACGGATCTGGCCTGACCAAAGGAAGCGACTGGGCCTCTGCCTGCGCCGCAGCTTCAAACGCCCGGGATGCTCAGGCCTTCTTTTCCAGCAACTTCGACGTTGTGCAGGTCGGCGACGGAAAGTCGCTGGCGACGGGATATTATGAGCCTGAGATCGCAGGCGCACGGACGCAATCTGCACAGTACAACGTGCCCGTCTATAAGCGTCCGACAGACATCATTGAGGTCGATCTTGGCCTGTTTTCTGATGATCTGAAGGGAAAGCGCATCCGGGGACGGGTGAAAGGTACTAACCTTGTCCCTTATGCGGATCGCGCGGAAATTGAGGAAGGCGCGCTTTCTGGTCGCGGCCTTGAACTGGCATGGGCGGCTGACCCCGTTGAGTTCTTTTTCCTTCAAGTTCAGGGGTCTGGTCGATTGAGGCTGCCTGATGGCTCGGTGATGCGCATTGGCTATGATGGGCAGAATGGGCGCGACTATACCGGCATCGGAAAGCTGATGAAGGACCGCGGGCTGCTCGGCCCCGGCCAGACGTCCATGCAGGGCATTATGGCCTATTTGCGGGCGAACCCCGAAGAAGGCCGTGCGATCATGCGCGAGAATAAGAGCTGGATATTCTTCAAGGAACTCACCGGCGCAGGACCACTTGGCGCGCTCGGACTGCCGGTCACACCGAAGGGCACGGTTGCGGCCGACCCTATGTTCGTGCCGCTTGGCGCCCCTGTTCTCCTGTCGACTGACCGGCCGGAAGCAAACGGGCTTTGGGTGGCGCAGGATACAGGCGGCGCAATAAAAGGCTCCAACCGGTTCGATACCTTTTGGGGCGCGGGGAGCGAAGCCCGGACGATTGCAGGCGGCATGTCTGGCAGGGGGTCTGCCTTCTTGCTCCTTCCGAAAGGGGTTCTGGCCCGACTAAAAGCGGAGGCACCCGTTGCGGGGACGCCGCCTCAGCGCTGAAGAGCAGGCCATCTGGGCGCGTGTTGCCCGCAGCGCGCGTCCGTTTCCGGGCCGCGCGCCGGTGGCTGCTGATGATCTACCCCAGACAATGGAGGCCGCTTTCCCGCTGCCGAAGAAGCCTGTCCGACGTCAGGTTTTGGAAGGCAGGCGCATCAGCAGCCCACAGCCCAGCAAGGCTTCAGTGCAAGATACGCTGGACGGCAGCTGGGATAAGCGCATCCTGAAAGGGGATTTGCGTCCGGACGTGAGCATTGACCTGCATGGGGATACCCTGGCCAGTGCGCATGCGCGGTTAAACCGAGGGTTGGATGCCGCCATCCGCCGGGGTGATCGTGTCATCCTGCTTGTCACCGGCAAGGCTGCTATCAACAATCCCCGGCTGCCGCCGACGAGCAGAGGCGTTATCCGGGCCTCCATCACCGATTGGCTCGCCGCATCTCCTTATGCTGATCGGATCGCCGCCATCCGGAACGCCCACCCCCGCCACGGCGGCGCGGGCGCGCTTTATCTGGTTTTGAGAAAACCCCGCTAAACCGCCGATAAAACCCATCCGATTAAGCCAATTATTAATTCCTTTCGGAGATAAAGCCGGATGGGGAAAGTTCTGATCGGCCCGGTATTTGGCTGAGGGGGTACTAACGATGCAGGGCAATGCCTTGAAAATTCACGCATTTGGATTTGCCTTCAGCATTGGTGCTGTTGCGTTCCTCTTAGCGAGCTTTTCAGAGCTTACTGATTTTCAGGATGTTTGGTCCTTTAGCAATCCCCTTATCATTGCACTTGCCTGCGGCGTTTTGGCTTGGGGCGCGGCTGATCGACTGATTGCAGTCGTGTCCACGTCCATCGATTCTGCCGTTCGACGGCTGGGCGAAGCGGCTGCGGGCGACCTCGAATCCCCTGTCCCTCAGCATATCGAAACGACGATGCCAGACCTTTCCCAGTCTTTGGGAGATCTGTTTCTTCAGGTCCGCACGAATATGGAGCAGGTGAACAGCATGGCGCTGTTCGATCCGGTCACCGCGCTTGCCAACCGTATGCATTTTCGAAACGAGACAGAAGCTCTGCTCGCGATAGCGCCCGCTGAGCGGCTCGATGCTCTCTTCTTTATCGATCTTGATAACTTCAAAGGCGTGAATGACTCCTTGGGTCATGCGGCTGGTGACCAGCTCCTCATAATGATTGCCAACCGGCTCCGGTCCATCTTTCCCTCGTCGGGCAACGCGGGCCATCCGCCTGTTCTCGGTCGGCTGGCGGGAGACGAATTCACCGTCTTCGTGCCTGGTGTGACGTCGGAAGCTAAGGTGCGGGAAACCGGCGCTGTGATCCTTCGCGCACTGAACGAACCCTTTTCATTATGCGGGCAGTCGGTGCGCGTCGGCGCCTCAATTGGGATCGCCCTGCGGCCCCAGCACGGACGCTCGCTGACAGAACTGATGCGGGCAGCCGACGTCGCCATGTATCATTCCAAAGAGAACGGAAAAGGTCAGGTCCAGTTCTACAACGACGCCTTGGCCGCGAACCTTGCGTCGCGGATGAAACTCGACTCCGACCTGCGCGACGCCTTCAAGCTCAATCAGTTCGGCTTTGAGTTCCAGCCCCAAGTCTTGCTGGGGGATCGTAATGCGGTTGCTGCCGAAGCCTTGCTCCGCTGGTACCATCCGGTCGATGGCATCCGTACGCCTGACCAGTTCATTCGCGTTGCGGAGGAAACCGGGCTGATGGCAGAGCTTTCCGATTGGACACTGGCGCAGGCGGCGACGGTCATCGGCCGTTGGTATCGCAGCGGTTATCGCCAGCGCCTCGCCATCAACATGTCGAAGCGGCAGTTTGAACGCGGTAGCCTTTATGAGCGGGCGACGGAGGCACTTGCCCGGCACGAAGCGCCGATCGAAATGTTGGAAATCGAGATTTCAGACCGATTGGCTTATACGACCGGCGATGGCGTTTTTGCCGAAGTGCAGGCGCTGCGTGAGGCCGGGGCGACCATTTCTGTCGATAATTTTGGTAGCGCGCCCATTGATTTGCGCCGCTTGCGCCTGCTTCCCGTGGATCGTGTCAAGATCGACCGCTCGATGATTGCGGACATCACACACTGCAATGAATCGCGCGCCATTCTTCAGTCTTCGGTGACGGTGCTTAACTCCCTCGGCAAAGAAACGGTGGCAGAGGGCGTTGAGAGTCAGGACCAGTTCGATATGCTGCGTGTCATGGGCTGCAAGGCGGCGCAGGGCTATGCGATTGCACGGCCGGGGTCTGAAGCCGCCCTCCGCAATTTCATGGTTCCGGTAGAAGCGCCACCCGCACGCCGTAAGGCCTAAATGCGGGCCAACACGCCTGCGTAGATTTTGACGAGCGCCTGAACGTCGTCGAGCGCTACCGCCTCGTCGAGTTTATGCATCGTTGCATTGCAAAGGCCGAATTCGACCACCGGGCACAGCTTGCTGAGGAAGCGCGCGTCGGAAGTTCCACCCGTGGTGGAGCGATCGGCAGTCAACCCTGTCACCTCGCTTATTGCGGCACCAATCAGATCGCTGAATGCACCGGGCGGTGTCAGGAACGCCTCGCCGGAAATGCGCGCATCGACCTCTGCGGTCGGCTCCACATCATGCACAATGGCGCGGATCATCGCGCTCAGGCTTTCGCCGTTGTGCAGGTCATTGAAGCGGATCGACAGGCGAGCCTTGGCGGCGGCAGGAATGACGTTGGTCGCCTTGTTGCCAACTTCCAGTTCCGTGATCTCGATATTGGAGGCCTGAAACCAATCCGTCCCTTCATCCAGCACGATACCGTCAATCCGCCCGAGCATGCGTACGAGCTTGGTGATCGGGTTGTCGGCCAGATGGGGGTAGGCGACATGGCCCTGCGTTCCAGGGACGGTGATCCAGATATTCACCGATCCGCGGCGTCCGATCTTCATCATATCGCCGAGTTGGTTTGACGACGTTGGCTCCCCGACCAGACACAGATCGGGGATCAGCCCGCGCTGTTTCATATGGTCGATCAGCGCCACTGTGCCAAAGACGGCAGGGCCTTCCTCATCACCGGTGATGATCAGACTGATCCTGCCGGGATGGTCGGCAGGAATGGCGGCCACAAAGGCGGCAATGCTCGCCTTCATGTCGACCGCGCCGCGACCATAGAGCAGGTCTCCGCGCACTTCGGGAGCGAACGGGTCACTCTGCCACCCATCACCGGGGGGGACGACATCCAAATGTCCGGCAAAGGCAAAGTGCGGCTTATCGTTGGCGCCTGCGCCTGCACGCGAGGCGAACAGATTTTCGACCGGCCCATCAGGGGCATCGCCGCACACAAAGCGGTCCACCTCAAAGCCCAGCGGCCGCAGTGCCGCTTCCAGCACGTCAAACACCTCGCCGCGCGCGGGTGTCACCGAAGGCGCGGCCATCAGCCGCATGGCAAGGTTGATTGCGTCAGTCACGACCTCCGCCTAGCCTCGAGTTTTGCTGAATGCAAAAGGAGAAGGGAAGGGGACGGATTGGCGTCTATTCAGGCCCTTCAAAACGATCAATCACCCACTCCTCTTCCTGAGCTGCAGCAAGCCAGTCCTGCATGAAGGGGTGGCTGAGCACAGCATCTATATAGGCCTCAGCGAAGCGCGCGACAGGGATAGAATAGGTGACAAGGCGGGTCACGACAGGCGCAAACATGATGTCGGCTGCCCCAAAGTCCCCGAACAGGAAATTGCCTTCACCGCCAAACCGCGCGCGGGCCTGCGCCCAGATGTCCATCAGGCGGGCAACGTCCTTTGCGACGTCCGGATCCAGCGGCGCTGCGGGATAGACTCGGCGTGTGTTCATGCAATGCAGCCGACGCAGGGCCATGAAGCTGGAATGCATTTCAGCGGACATAGACCGCGCCATGGCACGCGCCGCCTCATCGTTTGGCCAGAACTTATCGCCGCCAGACCGCTCGTTTAGAAATTCTAATATGGCCAGACTGTCCCAAACGACCAGATCGCCATCCCACAGGATGGGCACCTTGCCGGAAGACGGCGCGAAGTCTTCGCCTTCCCGCCGCTGGCCCCAGTCCGCATCATAGAGCGGGACGACGATTTCCTCGAAGGGAAGGCCGGACTGCTTGGCCGCGAGCCAGCCGCGCAGGGACCAACTGGAATAGGTTTTGTTGCCGATGAAGAGCTTGAGCATGCCCGTGTCATAACCAATGCTTGGCTGCAAAGTCGAGACGGAAGCGGCAAGCAGCTAGGTGTTGATCGCCTCAAGCACGGCCGCGCGCAGTTCCGGCAGGCCCATGCCCTTTTCACTCGACGTCTGGATGATGTCGGGATGTGCGGCAGGGCGCTTGCGGACGTCTTCCGCTGTCTTCTGGGTCACTTCGGCGAGCGCGCTGGCCTTGATCTTGTCGGCCTTGGTCAGGATGATGCGATAGCTGACGGCCGCAGCATCCAGCATGTCCATAACGTCAGTATCGACGTCTTTGATGCCGTGGCGGCTGTCGATGAGGACAAGCGCACGCTTGAGCACCTGACGGCCGCGCAGATAGTCATTCACCAGAAAACGCCATTTTTTGACGATATCTTTCGGCGCTTCTGCGAAGCCATAGCCGGGCATGTCGACCAGTCGGAATTGCAGCGGCTCCCCAACATCGAAGAAGTTCAATTCTTGCGTGCGGCCCGGCGTGTTGGACGTGCGTGCCAAGGCGTTGCGGTTGGTGAGCGCATTGATCAGCGAGGACTTGCCCACATTGGAGCGTCCCGCAAATGCGACTTCGTTCACGTTCGCATCCGGCAGGAACTTTAGGTCCGGTGCGGATTTGAGGAAGGCGATGGGCCCGGAAAAGAGCTTCCGGGCCGTCTCGATCTGGTCATCTGTAAACGTCACGCGCCGGGGCTTTCCTTCATCCCCGGATGACGGCTGTACAGGAACTTCTGCTGGGCAATCGTCAGCAGGTTGTTGACCACCCAGTAAAGCTGCAAGCCGGCCGCGAACGGGGCCATAAGGAACATCATGATCCAGGGCATGATGGAGAAGACCTGTTGTTGGACGGGATCAACCGGTGCCGGGTTCAGCTTGAACTGAATGTACATCGTGATGCCAAGTAGGATTGGCAGCACGCCGAGTGCGATGATCGACGGCGGCGTGAAGGGCAACAGGCCGAACAGATTGACCGGGGTGAGCGGATCTGGCGCGGACAAATCCTTGATCCAGAGCGCGAAAGGCTGATGTCGCATTTCGATGGTCAGCAGCAGCACCTTGTAAAGGGCATAGAAGACCGGGATCTGGATGAAGATGGGAAGGCAGCCCGCCATCGGGTTGATCTTTTCCTTCTGATACAGCTCCATCATCGCCTGCTGCATCTTCGGCTTATCGTCTTTGTAACGCTCCTGAAGGGCTTTCACCTTCGGTTGCACGACACGCATCGCCGCCATAGAGGCGAACTGGCGCTGGGCGATCGGGAACATGGCCAGCTTGATGATCAAGGTCAGCAGGATGATCGCAACGCCGAAATTCTTCACCAGTTTGAACAGGGCGTCGAGCAGATAGAAGATCGGCTTTGCGAACATCTTGAACCAGCCCCAGTCAATCGCGTTCCCAAACTGTTGGATGCTAAGCTTGTCCATATAGTTATCGAGTACCGGCACTTCCTTTGCGCCTGCGAAGAAGTGGGTTTTGACCGTGTTGGTCTGCCCGGGGGCGACGACATTGTTGTCGAGTGCGAAGTCGGCCTGATAGGCGCCGCCACCCTTGCGGAATCCGGCGTCCATATGGGCCGTCTGTGCCGGCGCCATGGCCGTCAACCAATAGGTGTCCCCAAAGCCGAGCCAGCCACCGGTTGATTTGAAGCGCTCGCCGGCGGGTTGTTCGTCGAGGTCTGGATAGTTGACGTCGTAATTGGTCGCATTGTTGAACGTGCCGATAGGGCCGACATGGATCGTCCAGCTGTCTACGTCATGGCGTGGTCCGGCGAGTGCGCTCGACTGGCCAACCGTTGCAAAGCCGCGGTTGATATAGCCAAAAGGACGGACAGCGATGGGGCCGGTGCCCTTGTTCACGATGCTCTGATCGACCGTGAACATATAGTCGTCGTCAACCGAGAGCCTGATCTCGAACAGCTGTCCCTGACCATTGTCCCAACTGAGCGTGACGGGAGAGGACGGAGTCAGCTTCGGGGCGCTTGCCTTCCAGACGGTGTTGCCATCCGGGAAGGCGCCACCGGTTCCGGTCCAACCGAAACCGGCAAACTGGCTGTGCTCGGTACCCAATGGGGAGAGGATGCGGACCGGCGGCGAATCTTTCTTCACCGTCAGCGTGTGGAGTGGCAGAATCAGATCATCGAAACGCGCGCCCTTCAGGCTGATTGAGCCTTTCAGCTTCGGCGTTTCAATCGTGACGCGGCCGCTCTCGATCAGGACAGCGTTCACGTCGCGTGGCTTAGAAACCGCTGGCGTGGCAGCCGCCGCCGGCACGCCCGCTGCTGCGGATTGCGCGGTCTGCGTGGCCGCAGGCGGCGTCTTGGGCTGCGGGAAGAACTTCTCGCCAAGATAGGTCCAGCCAAACAGGACAAGCGCCGACAGCAGGATGGCCAGCACGAAGTTGCGATTCTCGCTCAACTCAATTCCCCAATAAACTCACGGCACCGGATCATAGCCTTGGCCGCCCCAGGGGTGGCAGCGCAAGATACGACGGACGGAAAGCCAGCTTCCTTTGAGCGCGCCATAGCGCCCCAAGGCCTCAATTGCATAGGCCGAACAGGAGGGTTGATACCTGCATGTCGGGGGTAAAATGGCAGATGGGCCCCACTGCCACGCTTTTGCGAGCCAGATGAGGAGCCGCGCGGTCATTCCGCAACCTTCGCCAAAGCCTTGGCGAGGTCACTGCGGAGCTTGGCAAAGTCCCTTTCAACCGCACTGTTGCGGCCGATGATCACATGGTCTGCCCCAGCGATTCCTGCCTCAGGCAGAAGCTCCCGGGCAAGTTCCCGAAAACGGCGCTTCACCCGGTTGCGGATGACCGCGTTGCCAACTTTTTTGGTGACGGTATACCCCACGCGAATCTGCGCGGTGGCATCCTGCCGATCGCGGACAAGCAAAACGAGGCCGCCAAAGGCAGCCCGTTTTCCAGAATTGGCGGCCAGAAAATCTGACCGCTTATTCAGGGTGATCAGGCGGACAGCTTCTTGCGACCGCGAGCACGACGGCCCCGGATAACTGCACGGCCACCGACGGTCGCCATGCGAGCCCGAAAACCGTGACGCCGTGCGCGAACCAAGTTGCTCGGCTGGAAGGTGCGCTTCATCGCTCATGCCCTCAAAAACAAATCAAAATGAAAAAGCCGCCCCGAAAGCGGCGGCCTTGATGCAGCGTCCGTTATGCGGATCATCGCCAAGAGTCAATCGCCCGATGCCTTTTTCCTTAACTCTTCACGCCTTTTGTGGCTCTTGCGTTGCAGGCCCCAGTCTGTCCAACCGCCCTGTCGGGGGTAGCGTCGCTTGAAACGGACATAGCGCCGTCGGGCCCAAGCAGAGGTTTGAAGGACAAGGCCAAGCCCGATCGCAAACAGGACAACGCCACCGGGGCCCGGTAACGGGGAAACGAGCGGCGCACACATCATGCACAAGCCGCCAAATAGCAGGATCACCAGCCTGACTGCGGGAACCTGCAATAACAATTTCCAACGGCTGCGCAGTGACATGACCGACATGTGGTGGGTTCTGTTCGCCTCCGCAAGAGCCAACGTGTCGTTCCTAAGGTGAATTGTGTCTGCGTCAGTTCGCGATGTTGAAGTGGGCGAGTTCCTGCCGCGTCATGAAGTGAATACCATCATGCGGAGCAACAGCGTTGGTGAAGGCATAAAATTCACGCGCCTTGTCAGGAGAAAAGCCCATGTCGATGTAATAGCGGATATATTCCTGATGGACGGGGTCGTTGTGGGGATAGTCTTTCGCCTGACGTCCATTCTCATCGATCCAGCTATGGACGCCCAATTCCGCGCCCGGTTCTGCGCGATGTTCGGCACCCGCCAAAAACAGTTCAACCCCGCCTGACCTTGCTGATCCGTTGCTTGGCACCACGGTCCGCATTCCGGCGGACCGGATCATTCGGGCAAGAACGAGGTTGGCTTCGTCGTCCACCGTGCCGGGGCACTCTATGATCTTGATCGTGTCGATATTGGGCCAGGCCGCCATCATCGCGCGGAACCGGTTGGGCGACATGCTGTCGATCACATTGTCCAAGCCAACTGTCTTTTCATCGATGATGTAAAATGGTCCATAACGATGCGCGCGACGAGCGCTTGTCTTTTGCCGTTCTATCGGGATCGCTGATCCGACATTATTCGACCGCGAATCAATGACATTCGCATATTCTATTGTGGTGTAACTTTGGTCATTACCATCATCTGCTTGCGCAGGCGCAGAAACAGCAAGTATCGACAAGCTGATGAGTGCAGTTATAGTGCGAAAAGCGTGGGTCGAAGGTTTGTTTGGCATGGTCAGTAACTCCCGAAACGGAGATGCACTGCCGAAGCTTTCCAACACTTTCGGGCGACTGGTTAACGGATGTTTAAGGATCGGGACTCACGGATGGTCGCTATTGCCCGCACGGTCGCTTACCTCGGATTGGAAGCGCGCAGCGTAGAGGTGCAGTGCCAGGTTGCGGCCGGAGTTCCGGCCTTTATTGTCGTCGGCTTGCCTGACAAGGCTGTCGCCGAAAGCCGGGAGCGGGTGCGTGCGGCCATCGCCGCGATTGGCCTGTCGCTCCCCCCGAAACGTATCACTGTGAACCTATCTCCTGCGGATTTGCCAAAGGAAGGGTCGCACTATGATTTGCCGATCGCTGTGGCGCTGCTCGGTGCCATGGGAATCGTCGATCCAGAAACGATGGCCTCCTATCTCTTTGTCGGGGAATTGGGTCTCGATGGCCGCGTGACAGCGTCGCCCGGCGTTCTGCTGGCGGCTCTCCATGCGTCCCAGTATCAACTCGGTCTGGTTTGCCCCGCGGAACAAGGGCCTGAGGCGGCTTGGGCTGGAACAATTGAGGTGATCGCCGCCCCGGACCTGTTGACCCTTCTCAACCATTTCAAAGGGACCTCCATTATCTCCCCGCCTGCACCGGGGCAGATCGACGCCAATGCGCCTGGTCCTGATTTGGCGCAGGTAAAGGGCCAGGAAACGGCCAAGCGCGCGTTGGAGATTGCAGCCGCTGGCGGCCATAACCTCTTGTTTTGCGGCCCGCCGGGTGCCGGCAAATCTCTGATGGCGGCCTGCCTTCCGGGCATTTTGCCTGAACTTACGGCAGCCGAGGCGCTGGAAGTATCCATGGTCGCCTCAGTCGCAGGAGAGTTGCAGGGCGGGCGCCTTGTCCGGCAGCGGCCGTTTCGGTCTCCGCACCATTCAGCATCAATGGCCGCCCTTGTCGGTGGCGGGCTGCGTGTTCGGCCCGGAGAGGTAAGCCTTGCCCATTTGGGCGTACTCTTTCTCGATGAACTGCCCGAGTTTCAAAGGGTCGTGCTCGATTCTTTGCGGCAGCCGCTGGAAACGGGCACCGTCAGCGTGGCGCGCGCCAATGCCCATGTCACCTTTCCCGCACGCGTGCAGTTGATCGCCGCGATGAACCCGTGCCGCTGCGGGCATCTGGGGGATGCGTCGCTTGCCTGTGCCCGCGCGCCGCGCTGTGCGGCGGACTATCAAGCCAAGGTTTCCGGTCCGATGCTGGACCGCATTGATCTGCATGTCGATGTTGCCGCTGTGAGCGCGGCCGACCTTATCCTACCGCCACCAGCGGAAGGATCGGCGGAGGTGCGCGCGCGGGTTTGTGCCGCGCGGGACAGGCAAACCCACCGCTATGCGCAAACCGGGTTTCGAGCCAACGCCGAAGTTGACGGCGATCTGTTGGCAGAGGTCTGTTCGCCCGATGATGCCGGACGCAAGCTGCTGGCACAGGCGGCAGAGGCGATGCGTCTTTCTGCGCGCGGTTATACCCGCATCCTGCGCGTGGCGCGGACGATTGCGGACCTCGCCAGCAACGACCATGTCGGACGGATTCATATCGCCGAAGCGCTTTCCTATCGCCGTCAGGCACCTAGGAATTAATGCCAATGGGTTGCGGTCTTAACGCTTTTAAGGGTAGCAAAGTCGCAGACTTTTGAGGGCCACTTCCGACCATGGACTGGATGACATCGCCGTTCCGCAAATATGCCGATTTCACCGGGCGGGCGACCCGGCGGGAATTCTGGTTCTTCTTCCTGCTTTATTCGGTCGTTGTCCTTGCTGCCAATTTCTTTGATGCGCTGGATGGCACGCGAACGGTTGTCGCGGCCCGGATGGGCGCCGCGGAACTCACAATTTCCATTCTGTCGCTTCTGCCACTTCTTTCAACGAGCGCGCGCCGCCTGCATGACAGTGACCGGTCTGGTTGGTGGATGATGCTCCTCTATCTGCCCTATATTGGCTGGGTTGCTGCGCAGAATCGGCCAAATGCGGAACTGGTTGTGTCGGGCGCCATTCTTGTCGGCTTCGTTGCGCTCGTTATCCTTTTCCTGCTGCCGGGAACGCCGATGGACAACCGTTTCGGGCCCAATCCGCGCGGCGTCAGCGGATTGTAGGGCTAAGCTTGCACCGAAAGCGCGGCTGCGCTAGGCGCTCCGCCAGATGCCCCTGTGGTGAAATTGGTAGACGCGCTCGACTCAAAATCGAGTTCCGTAAGGAGTGCTGGTTCGAGTCCGGCCAGGGGCACCAAAATTCACAAAATTAAGAGATTAGACTGCGGTCGGGTGGTTCGTTGGGGCTGTTACTGCCTATCGAACTTGGGTCCCATGAACCACATTGCCGGATCGAGAACCCATTCTGGTCGGTAAAACATCTCCAAGCAGGGAATTTGATTGGACGATAGGTGGCGTTTGTCGGGCAATCGGTTAGAAGAACTTGATGCAACGCGATATTTCAACGGATGTTCTGGTGATCGGTGGGGGCACTGCCGGGTTTGGCGCGGCGATTGGTGCGGCGCGGCAGGGCGCGCGCGTCCGGTTGGTTGAGGTGACCAGCAAGATCGGCGGCGTGATGGCGTTTTGCCCCGGCATGCCGTGGGGCGGTGGCTATCCAACCGGTCGGAGCATTGGCGGCGTGTTTGCCGACCTGACCGACCAGCTCTGTGCGATGCAGCCGCCCATGGCCGAGGTCCGTCCCTCGACGCTTGAGAACTTCGGGCATGAAGTGATCTATGATCATGAAGCCGCTGTCTTTGCGATGTTTCAGATGCTTGAGGATGCAGGCGTCGATGTGCATCTGAATACGTTTGCTGGAGCACCCGTGATTGAAGAGGGCCGCATCCGCCGTATCGACTGCACCGACCGGACCGGGCCGATGACGATTGAGACCGGTATGGTCATCGACTGCTCCGGCGATGGCGATCTCTCTGCCCGCGCGGGCGTGCCGTTCATGGTCGGCGACGGGCGCGGCAATATGATGGGGGTCACGCTCTCCTTCTCCATGCTGAACGCCCCATGGGATCGGGTCTTCGCCAAGGGCGATCCCTATTTCACAAAGGAAGCCGCTGCAGGCATCGCTGAAGGGCGACTGCATCCTGACCTCGCCAAGCTCTACCTGATGAAGGGGTTTCACCGGGACACAGTGTTCTGCAACTCGGTCCACATCCGCGGCGTGGACGGGACAGATCCGCAGCAGGTGGCAAAGGCGACGCAAGAGGGGCGGCGGCGCTGTCATCAGCTCGCGCGGTTCCTGATCGAGAGCGCGCCGGGCTTTGAACAGGCACGCATGAGCGAATTGGGCCCAACGGTCGGCGTGCGAGAGACGCGCAAGCTTGAAGCCATACACCGCATTCTCGCCCGCGATCTTTCTGCCGGAGCAAAGCCGGCCGACGGCATCGTGTGCTGCGACAATCCCATCGATGATGTGATGCGCAGCGATACGGAAATGACCCACGATGCGATTGTGGCTGAGGGCGATTATTATACCATCCCTTTCCGCGCGATGGTGCCCGAAAGCATCGGGAACCTGCTGTTCGCTGGTCGGCTGGTCTGTGCTGATCCGGCCGCCTTCGCCTCAGTACGCGGGATGCCGCAGTGCATGGCTATGGGTCAGGCGGCGGGCACGGCTGCGGCGATGGCGCTGGCCGGTGGGCTTCCGGTTCAGGCGCTCGACCATTCGGTTGTCGTGGCCTCGCTTGCGGCTCAAGGCATGCGTGGCATTGGCGGAGACCCTTTGCGTCGCCACGCTCCGGCCTTGCAGACCGCCGCCTGATAGGATCGCCAAACCCGGCCCGGTTGCGCGGGAACACCGGCCGGTGCAATACATCTGCACGAAGCGCCTAAGACACTGAGACATCATGCAGACTGCCATCATCTCCGCCGCTGCGAGCGGTATTGGCCTTGCGATTGCCCGGGGCCTGAACACAGACGGATGGCGAGTCTATGTCTGCGATTCCGATGAGACTGCGCTGATTGCACTGGCGCAGACCGATCCGGCGCTCTTGGCCCATGCCTGCGATGTGAGCGACGCCGGGGCGGTGGAAGCGTTTTACCATGCGGTGGAGACGGATCTGGCGCGCGCAGGTCTTTCCGGCATCGATCTCCTCGTCAACAACGCCGGCATATCCGGCCCGACCGCGCGGCTGGAGGATCAGCCGGTGGACGCATGGCTGCGGACCATTGATATCAATATCAGCGGCATGTTCCTGATGACGCGGCGCGCGATCCCTCTGCTGCGCGCCAAGGGACCGGGCGGCTCAATCATCACGATGAGTTCCAACGCCGGGCTGATGGGCTGTCCGCTGCGGGGGCCTTATGTGGCCAGCAAATGGGCGCTGATAGGTCTCACGAAAACGCTGGCGATGGAATTGGGCCCCGAAGGCATCCGCGCCAACGCGCTGTGCCCCGCAAGCGTCGAAGGGCCAAGGATCGACCGGGTCATCGCAGCGGATGCCGCAGCGCGCGGACTGACGGTCGATGAGGTGGAGCGCGAATACAAGCGCCAGTCCTCGCTCAGGGCCTTTGCGACCAATGACGATATCGTGGGCATGGTGCGCTTCCTCACCTCGCCCGCCGGGCAGCGAATCTCGGGTCAGGCGTTAGCCATCGACGGGCATACCGAGAGCCTATCGCTAGATATGGACGCCTGACGAGAGACTGGCGCGGTCAATCGGCCGAGAGTTCCGACCCGGCGAGAATGTCTCGCGGGGAGAGGCCAAATTGCTGCCGACATGCCCGCGAAAAGACCGGCTGTGAGGAAAAGCCCGCAGTCAACGCCGCTTCGTGGACTGGCATTCCGGTCTGGCGCATCAGGTCGACTGCGTGGCGGATCCGCAGCGTGCGGTAAAAGCGCCCGGGGCTCATGCCCAACTCGGCCTCAAACAGGCGTTCGGCCTGACGACGGTGGAGACCCTCGTTGGCTAGAATGGCGGAGAGCGGACGCCCCCCGGCAATGCCCCGCTCCATTGCTGTGACAAGGCGTTTGACCACTGGCCCTGCAAACTGTGTCTGCGGGGCCAGCACGGTGCGCTGCGGCGCGCTGGCTGGGCGGATGCGATCATGGATCAATTGATCCGAAACGGCTTGGGCGAGCGTGAGACCATGGTGGGCTGCGATGTCATCTAGCATCATGTCCATCGCCGCAGTGCCGCCTGCACAGGTGATCAGCCGGGCATGGCGTTCATAGAGTTCGGTCGACACCGGTATGCGGGGATAGCGACGACGAAAGTCTTCCGCCGCCTCCCAGTGGAGTGTGATCATCTCCCGCCCCAAAATGCCCGCCTCGGCCAGCACGAAGGCGCCTGTATCGATGGACCCGATCTGACACCCCGCGCGCCACATTCGGCGGATCTGCCCCAGCAGGGTCGGGCGGGCGCGGTCGAGCGGATCAAAGCCCGCACAAACCACGAGTGTATGGGGCGCATCGGGCAGGGGCCCATCAGAGCGCAACTGCATCCCGTTTGAGGCCGCGGCATAGTCCCCATCGGGGGCGTGGATTGTCCAAGTAAAAAGAGCTTTGCCCGACAGGCGGTTGGCAATGCGCAGAGGTTCAAGCGCGGCAAAAAATGCAATCGCTGAAAAGCCGGGCATGAGGATGAAGGCGAGCGACTGCGTCATATCATTGGACGTGTCAGGGAATGTCGCTTTTTGCAATCATTTGTCGCTTTTTACGATTTGTTTCGGGACATCACGAGCTAAGCTGCGGACCAGGATAAGAGGATATGCCATGAATTTTGAAACGTTTATCACCTGCGCCGTGACCGGCTCGGGCGCCACCGCAGATAAGCACCCTGCTTTGCCGATCACGCCTGCACAAATCGCCGATGCCGCGATTGAAGCAGCGCGCGCAGGGGCCGCAATTGCCCATATCCATGTGCGCGATCCCGAAACGGGCAAGGGAAGCCGCGATGTCCGGCTCTACCGTGAAGTGGTGGAGCGGATACGCGCCAGCGACACCGATGTGGTGATCAACCTTACGGCCGGCATGGGCGGCGATATCGTTTTCGGCCCGGGCGAAAACCCTTTCCCGCTCGATCCCGCAGGCACTGACATGGTCGGCCCGATGGAGCGCCTGCTGCACGTGCAGGAACTGCTGCCGGAAATCTGCACGCTTGACTGCGGCACGATGAACTTCGCCGAAGCCGATTATGTCATGACCAACACGCCCGGCATGCTGCGCACCATGGCAGCAGAAGTGCAGCGCCTCGGCGTGCGGCCGGAACTGGAAGTGTTCGACACCGGGCACCTCGTCTTCGTGAAGGAGATGATCCGCGACGGCCTCCTCGATGATCCGGTCATGATCCAGCTGTGCTTGGGCATCCCCTATGGCGCGCCGGATGATCCCCTCACCACGATGGCGATGGTCCACCAGCTGCCGCCGGGAGCGATCTTCAGCGGCTTTTCCATCGGCCGCAACCAGCTGCCCTTCGTCGCCATGGCAGCACTTGCAGGTGGCAATGTGCGTGTCGGGCTGGAAGACAACCTCTATCTCGGCCGCGGTGAGTTTGCGAGCAATGGCCAGCTGGTCGAGCGCGCCGTGCAGATCCTGACGGGCATGGGCGCACGCATTATGAGCCCCGCCGAAGTCCGCACCAAACTCAAGCTGACCAAGCGCTAGGAGCAAGCGGAACATGACACAGGAGATCCGGAAAGTCGGAATTGTCGGCGGCGGCGTCATCGGCGCGGGCTGGGCGGCGCGCTTTGCGCTCAATGGGATCGATGTGTCGGTCTATGATCCGGACCCAGAGATTGAGCGCAAGACGGCCGCGGTCCTCGCCAACGCGCGCAGGGCTTTGACCCGGCTGTTCGGCCAAGCGCTGCCCGCCGAAGGCACCTTGACGTTTGCCGCTTCGCTTGCCGATGCGGTGCGCGATGCTGATTTCATTCAGGAAAGCCTGCCCGAACGCGAGGACCTGAAAGTCCGGCTGCTCGCCGAGATTGACGCAGCGATGCCTGCCCATGCAGTGATCGGCTCCTCGACGTCGGGTCTGCTTCCAACCAAGTTACAGGCCGGCATGGCGCGGCCAGACCGGCTGGTCGTCGGCCATCCGTTTAATCCGGTCTATTTGTTGCCGCTCGTCGAAATCTGCGGCGGGGACCTGACCAGTCAGGAAACGAAGGACATCGCCGCCGCCGTCTATGAACGCATCGGCATGAAGGTGCTGCACGTCCGCAAGGAGATTGACGGTTTCATCGCGGACCGCCTGCTGGAAGCCGTGTGGCGTGAGGCGCTGTGGCTGATCAATGACGGCATCGCGACGGCGTCTGAAATTGACGATGCGATCCGCTTTGGCGCGGGGATGCGCTGGTCCTTCATGGGCACGTTCCTCGTCTACCGGCTTGCAGGCGGCGAGGATGGCATGCGGCACTTCCTGCATCAGTTCGGCCCGTCAATGGAATGGCCCTGGACCAAGCTGATCGGCCCGAAGCTGACGGACGAATTGATCGACACGATTTCGCGCCAGTCCGATGAGCAGGCGGGCGGCATCGATCTGCGCACCTATGAAAAGCTGCGCGACGACTGCCTTGTCGATTTAACCCATGCGTTGGAGCGCAATGATTTCGCTGCTGGTGCCGTGGCGCGTGCGCATCGATTGCGGCTGGATGGCGGGGCTGCCGACATCGGTTCGACAGGACCCGACGGGCGGCTATTGACCATCTCCACGCCGGTCCAACCCGAGTGGATCGACTATAACGAACACATGACCGAATATTGCTATCTCAAGCTGTTCGGCGATGCGACGGATGTGGTGCTGGCCAAAATCGGTGCTGGCGCAGACTATGTCGCGGCGGGCCATTCCTGGTACACGGTTGAGACGCACATCCGCCATCTCGGCCAATCACGGCTGGGGGAACCCATCGAGGTCCGAACCCGCGTGCTGGCCGCCGATGCCAAGCGCCTGCATCTGTTCCACGAAATGATCAGCCTGAAACAGGACGCGGTCATCGCGACTGCAGAGCATATGCTGGTCCATGTCGATGCCAAGGCTGAGAAGTCGGCTCCGGCACCGCAGACCATGCAGGATGTGGCACAGGCCCTCATTGCAGGTCAGGCGCAACTGCCGCTACCTGAGGGTGTGGGCCGCCAGATCAGGATGCCCGGCTGACCGGCCAGACGACGTTTTTGGGGGAGAGATACCGCATGGCCATGATTGAAACCCGTTCGATCGACTACGTCCCTCTGGCGGAGCGGCGCGGTGAAGTGCGTCATCTTTGGCCGGTGTGGTTTACTGGCGACGCGCATCTGGCCACCCTTGCCACAGGCGCGATCAGCGTGGTGGGCGGGCTCGACCTCTTCTGGTCAAGCCTCGCAGTCATTGGCGGCTGCATTCTCGGCACAGTGCTGATGGCGCTGCATTGTTCGCAAGGTCCGCAACTGGGCCTGCCGCAGATGATCCAGTCCCGTCCCCAATTTGGCTATTTGGGCGCGCTCCTCGTCTGGGTCGTCGCGCTAGTAACCTATATCGGGTTTAATGCCCTCAACCAGTCGCTTGCGGCGAGTACAGTCAAGGAACTCGTCGGCCTGCCGGAGGGGCCGACGATCATCGTCTTCGCAATCCTCGCGGCCCTCATCGCGGCGGCAGGCTATGACCTGATCCACAAGGCGCAGCGCCTGCTCGCCTATCTCATGCTGGCGGTGCTGGCGGTCTATACTGTCGGGTTTTTCGCCGTTGTTGATCTTGCAACGCTGCTCCAGCTGGGCCCATTCAAGCCCACATTGTTCCTTGTCCAGTTTTTTGCCGCCGCTGGATATCAGCTGAGCTGGTCCATCTATGTGTCGGACTATTCGCGCTATTTGCCGCGCGAGGTGGGCATCCGTGCCTCGTTCTTCTGGACTTTCTGGGGGGCTTTCATCGGCGGTGCGTGGATGATGCTCGTCGGCGCGTTTGCTGCTGCGGCCTTTTCCAACGCCGATATTGTCGTCGCACTGCGCCAAAGTGCGGATGCAATGTTTGGCGGGTTCGGTGTCATCATGCTGGTCAGCAGCTTCGGCGGGTTGATCACGATCACCTCGCTCAACCTCTATGGCGCCTCGCTCACCATGCTCAGCGTCGTTGATAGCGTGACCCCGATCCGGCTCGGCATAGCATCACGCATGGCGGCATTGGTCGCCGTCCTCGGGACATCACTGGCCCTTTCGCTCGCCCTCAGTGGGAATGTGCTTCACGCGCTAGAGGCGTTCCTCGCCGTGCTGGTCTACCTCTTCACGCCTTGGACCGCGATCAACCTTGTGGACTTCTTCTTCGTGCGGAAGGGTCGCTATTCGATCCGCGCGATGTTTATGGCAGATGGTCTCTATGGCCGGTCGAATTGGCGCGGGCTTACATCTTACGCTGTCGGCTTCATTGCCATGATCCCGTTCTTTAAGACGGAGCTCTACGTGGGGCCCGTCGCAAAGGCGCTCGGCGGTGCAGATATCTCGATGCTGATTGGTTTGCCGGTCTCGGCGGCGGTCTATCTCATCCTTTGCCGCAGCCTCGATCTTTCGGGTGAACTGGCGCAGATCGAAGCGCTTGACCGCAATCTGGAAACGGAGCCCGTGCGATGATCCGGACTCTCCTCGCTGCGGCAGCGCTGACATTTGCGGTCCCGGCGCTTGCCCAGCCCATTGCGTTTCCCGATCAATTCGATCCCATCGGCACGCCGCTGCAGAGCCTGCAGACCCGCGAGGGGCGCACGGTCCATTTCACCGATACCGGCGAGGCGGGTTGGACGCCCATGCTGTTCATCGGCGGCGTCGGCACGAGCGCCCGCGCGCCAGAACTGGTCGCCTTTCTCGATACGCTGCGCCGCCGCCTCAAGGTGCGGATCATCGCGGTGGAACGTAACGGTCTTGGCGACACAGCTTATGATCCCGCCTGGACGTTTGACGATTACACCAGCGAAGTTCGGCAGGTATTGGCCCAACTTGGCGTTCAGCGGTTCGCGCTCGTCGCGATCTCGGGTGGCGGTGCCTATGCTGGACATATTGCGGCCGCCATGCCTGAGCGGGTGACCTCTTGGCACATGCTCGCTGCCATTGCGTCTGCCCCGCCAACGAGCCCTGTCTGCACTGCCGATCAGGCCACGCTGGAGGCGGGGCTTGCGCAACAGGTCGGCGCACCGCGTCAGTTCTGGGCCATGCCTCAGGATGGCGTCGCGGGTAAAGTTCGCGGCTTTATCGATCGCGCAGCAGATGAAGGCGCACATGCCTATTTCATCGCCGGTCAGCGCGGCGATGCGCGCGGTGTCGCGCGCGAATATCGTCGATTCTGTGATGCGCCCGCACCGGTGGCGGCGTTTCCGGCGCCAGCCTTCTTCTATTATGGTGAGGCCGATGCGCTCGTCCCTCCAGATCAGGGCGCGTATTGGGCCAGCAAAGTGGCCGGCAAAGTCACCTTCCGCCGCTATCCCGGTGAAGGCCATGACGTGCAATACCGCCATTGGGATCAACTACTGCTCGATGTCGCGGGGCGGGGTGACCACACGCTGATCTGCGAACATGGTCGCGCCCGGCTGGTGGCTGGTCTCGTCGCGCCAGCCCAACTCACCAAGGGCGCGACGCTCGGCATCTGTGCCTGGCAGGCCGGACAGAGGAAAGGGCCCGATCATGACGCCGCAAAGTGATTTGGAAGACACGGGCCACGGCCTGCACACGCCGCTGGAAGGCGTTGCCGCTAAACCGATCACGCCCGGTGAGACGATTGCGGCGCCCTTGCACCTGATCAGTCCGACCGTCCCGCGTGCGTGGGTCGACTATAACGGGCACATGAGCGAGTCCTGCTACCTCCTCGCCTTCGGGGATCAGTCGGACGCGTTCTTCCGCCTGATCGGGATTGATGAGGCTTATCGCGCGGGCGGACATTCGCTGTTCACTGTGCAGACGATGATCTTCAATCTCGCCGAAGCGCATCTTGGCGACCGGCTTGACCTCTCGCTCCACTTGATCGACGCAGACGAGAAACGGCTGCACATCTTCCATGCCATGCACAATGCCGAGACCGGCGAACTGCTGGCGACCGGCGAGCAGATGCTGGTCCATGTCGACATGGCGGCCGGGCGCAGCACGCCGATGCCGCCAGATCTCAACGCGCGCGTGCAGGCTGTGCTTGCCGCTCATGCAGACCTTCCGCGTCCGGCACAGGCTGGGCGCAGTATTGCCATCAAACGGAACCACCAAGGGAATGCGGGCTGATGCATTTTGAACTCTCTTCCGAACAGCAGATGCTGGTCGAAACGGTCCGACGCTTTGTCGAGACTGAGCTCTATCCGCACGAGAAGATGGTCGAGGAGACCGACGATGTGCCGGTTGAGCTTGCTGCCGACATCCGCGCCAAATCACAGGCGCTCGGGCTTTATGCCGTGAACATGCCCGCAGAGCTGGGCGGTGGCGGCCTTGGGACGTTCGACACCACGCTTATGGAGCGCGAACTGGGCCGCGCCAGCTATGGCCTGCAAATGATGATTGCGCGGCCGAGCAATATCCTGCGCGGGTGCGAGGGCAGCCAGATCGAAGATTATCTGCTCCCGACGATCCGCGGGGAGCGCCATGACTGTCTCGCCATGACCGAGCCTGATGCCGGGTCCGACGTGCGGTCCATGCGGACATTCGCCCGCCGCGATGGCAGCGACTTTGTCATCAACGGCTCCAAACATTTCATCAGCCATGCCGATGTGGCGGACTTCGTGATCCTCTGCGCGGCCACGGGCGAAGCGGGCGGCAAGAAGACAATCAGCTGCTTCCTCGTCGATTTTGACACGCCCGGCCTCACCCGCAGGCAGGGCCCCAAGTGCGTGTCACATCGGGGCTATCACCAATGCGAGCTGATCTTTGAGGATTGCCGCGTGCCAGCTTCCAGCCTGCTGGGCGAACTCGACAAGGGCTTTGAGCTAATGGGCCAGTGGCTGGGCTCGACCCGCCTGCAGGTCGCCACGACGTCGGTCGGGCGTGGCCAACGTGTGCTCGAAATGGCAACGCAGTGGGCCGCGACGCGCAAGCAATTCGGCCAGGCGATCGGCAAGTTTCAGGGCACCGGCTTCAAGCTGGCGGACATGAAGACCGAACTGGAAGCCGCCGAACTCCTCACCCTCCGCGCCGCGTGGAAGGATGATCAGGGCATGATGACCGATACCGATGCGGCCATGGCTAAGCTGTTCGCTTCCGAAGCGCTCGCCCGCGTAACCGACAATGCGCTGCAGATCTTTGGCGGCATGGGGCTGATGGATGAGCTTCCCATCGAACGCTTCTGGCGCGACGCGCGTGTTGAGCGCATCTGGGACGGCACCAGCGAAATCCAGCGCCACATCATCAGCCGCGCGCTGCTGCGTCCGTTGGAGGTATGAGCGCAGACAGATTAGCCCGCCTGCTGCGCCCGCGTAGCTTGGCCATTGTGGGCGGCAAGGCAGCCGAGGAAGCCGTGCGGCAATGCCGTGCATTGGGATTTGCGGGCCCAATCTGGCCGGTCAACCCAAAGCGGGCAGAAATGGGTGGGCTGCCTTGCTTTGCTGATATGGCGGCGCTGCCTGAAGCGCCGGATGCCGTGTTCATCGCCGCTCCAGCACCTGCGACGATTGCGCTGGCGGGCGAGCTTGCAGGGGTCGGTGGTGCAATATGCTATGCGGCCGATTTTGCCGAGAGCGGTGAAGTGGGGCAGGCCCGACAGGCTGAGCTTCTTGCCGCAGCCGATGGCGTGCCGCTCGTCGGGCCGAATTGCTACGGCATGCTCAACCTGTTTGACCGCGTGGCGCTCTGGCCGGATCAACATGGCTGCCTGCCGATTGAGGCAGGGTCCAAGGGCGCTCGGGGCGTCGCAATCATCAGTCAGAGCGGCAACCTCGCGCTCAACTTCACCATGCAGTCGCGCGGGCTGCCGATTGGCTATGTCATCTCCGTCGGCAATTGCGCGGATGTGACGCCGGCAGATCTGATCGAAGCGTTGGTGCAGGACAAACGGATCAGCGCCATCGGGTTGCACCTGGAAGGGCTGGGTTCAGTCGCGCGGTTTTCTGAAGCGTGCCTTGCCGCGCGCGCAGCCGGAGTGCCGTTGGTGGCACTCAAGACCGGGGCGTCGGCCAAGGGCGCGGCGCTGACGCTGTCGCACACCAGTTCGCTCGCGGGTGCTGATGCGCTGTGTGATGCATTGTTCGCGCGCTATGGCGTGGCGCGGGCGCATGATCCGGCGAGTTTCCTTGAGACACTAAAGCTGCTCCATGTTGCGGGTCCTCTGCGGGGGCGACGGGTCACCAGCGCCAGTTGTTCGGGTGGTGAAGCTTCGCTCACCGCGGACTTGGCCGAGCGGGCAGGGCTTGAGACGCCGGACTTTCCAGCAGCGACACAGGCAGAGCTTGAAGCGTTGCTGGGTCCCCGGGTCAATGTCGCCAATCCGCTCGATTACCACACCTATATCTGGGGCGACGAAGCGGCGCAGACGGCGTGCTTTGCCGGGATGCTTGGGGCGGATTTCGAAGCTTCGCTGCTCATCCTCGATTTCCCCCGCGCAGACCGCTGCACTGGTGCAGACTGGGATGTGACCATCGCGGCCTATCTCGCGGCTGTGCGGGCGCGTCCGGCGGCGGAGGGCACAGTGCGGATCGTGGCGAGTTCCCTTGCCGAGAATCTGCCCGAAGCGGTCGCTTCACAGTTGATCGCTCAAGGCATCATGCCCGCTGGAGGCCTGTCTGAAGCGTTGCAAGCGATCGCCGCTGCTGCCGGAATTGGTGCGGCTTGGTCTCGCCCTGCACCTGCGGCCTTGCCTGAATCGCCGCCGCTTTTGTCGAGTGAACCGAAAACTTGGGATGAAGTGCGCAGCAAGGCGGCCCTGTCCGCGCACGGCGTGCCGGTGCCACGTGGGTGTTTGCTGACATTGGCCGAATTGGAAGCCTTGTGCGCCGACGACGCCGCGCCGCTGCCGGCACCATTCCCCCTCGCGCTCAAAGCCGTGGGTGCCGATCTGGCTCATAAAACCGAGCTTGGCGGGGTCGCGCTCGGGCTCTCCAGCCGCGTGGATTTGCTCGCGGCGGGGCGTCGCATGGCCGGACTTGGCGGCACCTATCTGATTGAGGAAATGGTCGGCGGCACAGTCGCCGAGCTGATCGTCGGCGTTGGCCGCGATCCGCAGTTCGGCCTGTTCATGACCTTGGGTGCTGGCGGCATATTCGTCGAGTTGCTCCGGCAGGTCGAACAAGTGCTGCTGCCCGCCAGCCGCGCGGAGATTGAGGCCGCACTGATGAGGCTGCCGCTGCACAGCGTGCTCGCCGGATATCGTGGCCGTGCGGGATGTGATATGCCAGCCCTGGTCGATGCTATTGAAGCCGTTGCCGCCTTTGCCATGGTGCATGGCGAGGGGCTGGAAGAACTCGACGTCAATCCGCTGCTCGCCTTGCCCCAAGGGGCTGTAGCAGTGGATGCTCTGATCCGAACGAGGGAGCCTTCATAATGAGTGCCGTCACGCTTGAACGCCGCGCTGATGTGCTGATCATCACGCTCGACCGGCCCAAGGCCAATGCCATCGACGTGGCGACCAGCTTGGAACTCTATGCCGCGTTCAAGACGCTGAATGATGATCCAGCGCTGCGTGTTGGGATCATCACCGGCACAGGGCGGTTCTTCTCCGCTGGATGGGACCTTGGCGCGGCAAACGATGGCGAGGCGGTTGATGCAGACCACGGCCCCGGCGGCTTTGCCGGCCTCACCGAATACTTCAGCCTGACCAAGCCCGTGATCGCGGCAGTCAACGGCCTCGCGGTGGGCGGTGGGTTTGAGCTCGCGCTGGCCGCAGACCTCATCATCGCGAGCACCGCCGCGCGCTTCTGGTTGCCCGAGGCGCAGCTTGGCATGCTCCCGGATTCAGGTGGGCTGCTCCGGCTGCCCAAGGCCATCCCGGCACGGCTGGCGCGGGAAATGATCCTCACCGGACGGCGACTGGAGGCAGATGAGGCGCTCACGCTGAACCTCGTGAACCGGGTGGTGGAACCCGAAGGGCTGCTCGCCAGCGCGATAGAGTTGGCCGAAGCAATCGCCGGCGCCGCTCCACTTGCCGTTACTGCCGCGCGTGACATTCTGCGTGCGACTGAGGGTGTAGAAGTGGAACAAGGCTACACGTTGATGCGCAGCGGGGCGATCCCCTCTTATCGCGCGATGCTCGCTTCGGACGATGCCCTCGAAGGCCCGCGCGCCTTCGCCGAGGGCCGCACGCCTGAATGGAAAGGGCGCTAGGCCGCTTTCCAATTCACAGGTTCAACCTTGGGCAAGATGCCGAGCCAGCCAATGAGCCCCAGAATATTGACGAGGCCCGCCAGCAGGAATGCGGTGCTGTAAGAGCCCCCGCCCGCATCGATCAGCACACCGGCGAAAAACACGCCGATGATCCCGGGCATATTGCCCATCATATTCTGCACCCCCACCCAGCGCGCGGCGGCGGAGGGGCCGGCCATGATCTGCGGGATGATGAAATAGGCGGGGCAAGAAAGGCCAAGCGCGATTTGGTAAACGAACAGCAGCGCGATGCACCAATAGATTGGCATGGCTGGCATGGCGAGCATGCACACCAGGCCCGCCAGATGCGCCAAAGCGAGCGGCCCCTTGAGTGTGAGCGAAGGGGACCATCCGCGCGCGATCGCCTTGTCGATGGCCCAGCCGGCAAACAGCGCAGCCAGCGCATTGACGAGGTAGGCGCTTGAAACCACCGCCGCCATATGCTCCTTCGAAAAGCCCCGCTGCATTTCAAGGTACATCGGCAGATAGCCGAGGATGAAATACCAGTTCCAATTGCCCGCGAAATGGCCGAGCGAGGCCCCCCACAAGGCGCGCTTGCCGAGGATCTGGCGCATTGTGACTGGATGCTGATCAGGGCCTTCGGTTGGCCTCGCCTCGTTGATCCGTACCCGGCTCCATGGAATCAGCCAGAGCAGTGAAACTGCGCCAAAGGCAAAGAAGGTCGCGCGCCAGCCCCATTGGGCCATCATGAAGCCGCCGAGCAGCGTGCCAACCGCAGGGCCGACCAGATAGCCGAACCCGATCACTCCATTGGCAAGGCCCATCTGCCCGCGCGGCACATTGGTGGCGATGATCTTGGAGGTCGTTGTGAACGCAACACTCTCGCCCATGCCCAGCATCAAGCGCAGGACGAACAAGCCCATAAAGCCTTCGACAAAGCCGGTGAGGAGTGTGGAGAGCGACCACAGGAGCGCGCCAAGGCCGAGCACGAGCTTGCCGCCGATCCGGTCCGACAGGGCACCCGCCGGAAGCTGGAAGAACGCATAAGAAAAGTAGAACGCCGCCGCGAGCGCACCATAGGCTGTGGCCGAGAGATTGAGATCGGCCCGAATCTGTGTCGCACCAGTCGCAAGGTTGCCGCGGTCGATGTAGTTGATGAACAGGCTGAGCGCCATCAGGCCAACCAGAACAATCGCGCCCGTTGTGCGGGGTGATCGTGACTCACTCGGCATAGTCAGATCCCTGCCGGTCCAGCATGCGCTTCAGTGCCGCGAAATGGAGTTCAATACGGTCGAGACCCTCGACCTTGGCGGACGTCGAATATTGCTCGACCGTCAGGCTCAGAGTGGGTTCGGGCACGAGGCGGAGCTTCTGTCCGCTCGACTGCGCGAGGATTTGAGTCATCGCGGCGCGCTCAAAGAAATAGAGCGTATTGAATGCATCGGCGATGCTCACGCCCGTCACCGCCACACCGTGGTTACGCAGAAGCAGCACGGCCTTATCCCCCAGCGCGGCGGCCATGCGCCGGCCTTCCCCACTGTCGAGCGCAAATCCGGAATAGTCACAGCACGCCATCAGCCCAGCAAAGCCGATCGCGTTCTGGCTCGCCATCAGGAGCTCGGGTTCCTCCAACAGGCTCAGCGCGGTGGCATAGGGCATGTGGGTGTGCATCACACAGGCCACATCAGGCCGGGCTGCGTGGATTGGCGCGTGGATGTGAAAGGCCGTGTCTTCAACTGGCCCTTCGCCCGAAAGCACGTTGCCGGCAAAGTCGACCACAAGGAAATCACGCGCGCGAATTTCCGACCAGTGCAGGCCGAAAGGCGCGAGCAGGAAGCGGTCGACATGCCCCGGCACAAGCACGGTGAAGTGGTTGTCGATGCCCTCATGATAGCCATAGTGCACGGCGAGCCTGTGGGCTGCTGCCAGATCTACGCGTGCCTGCCATTCGGCGGCATCACAGCCCCCCAACGTCATCAGGGATTGAGGCCGGTTTCAAGGCCCCGCTGCAAAGGCTTACGCAACAGCAGAATGAGCGTGGCGCCCACCGCGCCAATAGCGGCATCCATTGCCCAGAAGGTCGAGGGCGTCATCTGGTCAAAGTAGCTGCCGACCCAGCCCGCCATCACATGGGCAACAAATGGCGAGAGGAAGGCCACGCCCATCAACGTCGATGCCATACGCGGCGGCGCTGCCTTGCTGACAATGGCAAGAGTGGTTGGCCAATAATACATCCAGCCTAGCCCCATCACCAGCCATCCGGCAATCGCCCAGCCCGCAGGGACACTGTCCGGTTCGGTGAGGCCCCAATTGCCATAAGCAAACAGCAAGGCTGCAAAGGCGACGATGGCGGTGCCGATCCCCTGCTTGGTCACGCTGGCCGGTTCACTGCCCCTCTTGGACTGCCAACTCCAGAGAACCACCAGGACAGGTGCGAAGAGAACGGACCCAAGCGAGTCCATCGACGCAAACCAGCTTGAGGGCATCACGCCCAGCGGTGTGGCAAGGTTCACATATTGATCCACCCAAAGGATGCCGATGCTCCACACCATTGGATAGGTGATTTCCGCCGGAATGGTCAGCGCGATCACCAAGAGAAGGAAGAGAACGCGCGTGCGCTCACTCGCGGTCAAGGGCGGGGCCTTCTCGCGCTCGCGCCGGACCGGCCGGTCGTCTGGCAAGTGCTTTTGGCCAAGCATGTAGCTGACCAGCGCGAGAAGCATCAGCGCCGCTGCAACAGCAAAGCCCGTGTGCCAGCCATAAATGGCCGCGACCAGCCCGGTAACGAGAGGCCCGCCCGCGGCGCCAACGTTGATGCCGGTTGAAAAAATCGTGTAGCCACGCGACCGCATGGAATCATCATCGCGCGGATAAAGCGATCCGACCTGCGCCGAAACATTGCCCTTGAGAAAGCCCGAGCCGAGGATGAGCAAAAAGAGCGCGAGCAGGAAGGTCGAATAAAACGACATCGCCAGATGGCCTGCACTCATGAGCAGCACGCCGATCATGACGGTGCGCTTTGCCCCCAAAATCCGGTCAGCCACCCACCCGCCGAGAAGCGGCGTAAAATAGACGAGGCCGGCATACCAGCCATAGACAATTGAGGCGAAGGCCACGTCGGACATAGTGCCGTTAAACCCGATCAGACCCCGAAGCGTCGAAAGTCCGACAACCTCAGCTGCATGTTTCGGCAGCAGATCTTTGACCATGTAGAGCGTCAGAAGCGCCGACATCCCGTAAAAGGAAAAGCGTTCCCATGTCTCGGTGAAAGCGAGGTAATAGACACCCTTGGGATGGCCACTGACCTTTTCAGAATGCTGCGCTGCGCTGTCCATCTGTATCCCCCACCGTGCCCTATTTTCCGTGCCCGCACATTCCTGCAAGACGTCCACACCGAATGTCGCTCGGAAAGGTGTCAGGCAATCGGGCATTCTCCCATCGCACGCGATGAGCGGTTGTCATGGTCTTAGCGCTGAGGGTGGCTTGCGCAAGAGGGATAAAGACTTGAACCCTAAGTACCATTTATCTCCCATTTTACGCAGGCTTCTTCGCATAGTCGGCATTGAGGAACATTTGTTTGTCCCTTGCTTCTGATCCATCCCCTATAAGGCAACGCGCAGCGGCTTGCCGGTCTTTATCGGCGCGTTTCACCAAATGATCCGTTGGCAGCGTGACATTCGACCTTGACTCGCGCTTGGGAATGGCATGACTTACTGGTTAACGGCAGGCTCGATGCCCTTTGTTAAACTCAACGCAGCGGATGAGACATGCAGGTCGACCCTATATCGTTCCGAGTTGTCCTGAGGTGAAGCCTCCGAAGTTTTCGGTGGCGAGGCCAGAACAGTCACATGCAGCAGGGCGTGGCCCCATCCTGTTGGTTTGTGACCATGCCAGCAACTTTGTCCCTGAAGATTTCGGCGCGCTTGGTCTTACCCAAGACGATCTGAAGACCCATTTTGCATGGGATCCCGGTGCGGCTGAGGTGACGCGCCAGATCTCTCAGTTGCTCGACTGTCCCGCCATATTGGCCACTGCGTCGCGCCTGTTGATCGACTGCAACCGCGATCCGGGAGATTGGGATGCAATCGTGGAGATTGGAGAAGCGACGCCGATCCCCGGTAATGTTGGTCTGTCTCAAGAGGAGCGCGCGGCGCGGATCGAAGCCTATCATACGCCTTTTCATGAGTGCATTGAGGCGGTGCGGATCGAGGGCGTTGACCGTCTGAAGGCAGTGGTTTCAATCCACAGCTTTACGCCGGAATATCACGGTAAAAAGCGGCCCTGGCATATTGGTCTCGTCCATAATATCGATCACCGGCTGGCCCATAGCCTTGCGCTGCAACTGCGCGCTGAGGATCACCTAACGGTCGGTGACAATGAACCTTATGGGCCAGGCGATGGGGTCTATTATACCTTGACGCGCCATGCCGAGAGGAACGGATTGGCCTCGCTCATGATCGAGATCCGCAATGATTTGATCGCGACTGAAGCTGGACAATCCGCTTGGGCTCAAAGGCTCGCGCCGATGCTGCTGAATGCGGTTGAGGGGCTGGACGCTAGACAGGCAGCCTAGTTGGAAACTGGAAAAGGGGGACTAAGTCATGTCAAAACAGGATGATACGCTTCACTCCGAAGATGTGCAGACCTTGCACAATATGGGGTACGCGCAGGAACTGTCCCGGCGCATGGGGCACTTTTCCAACTTCGCAATCTCATTTTCAATCATCTGCATTCTGTCAGGCGGGATCAATTCGCTAGGGCAGGGCACGAGCGGCGCAGGTGGCGGGGCGCTTGGTATTGGCTGGATTGTCGGCGGCATGGCCGCTCTGCTCTTTGCGCTCGGCATGGCCCAGCTGTCGTCGGCCTTTCCAACAGCGGGCGGGCTTTATCACTGGAGCTCAATTCTGGGTGGACGCTTTTGGGGCTGGTTGACGGCTTGGCTCAATCTGATCGGTCTCATCACGGTGCTGGCGGCGATCAACGTTGGCACGTTCAACTTCTTTGTCGGCTCTTTCGGTTCCTTTGTGGGGATTGAGGCAGGCTATTGGTCGCAGCTCATCTTCCTCATTGTGATGACGGGCATCCAGGCGCTCATCAACCATCTGGGCATCAAGGCGACCACCAAGCTGACCGATCTGTCCGGATATCTGATCCTGGCAGGGGCGGTCCTGCTGACTGTGTCCTTACTGGCCTATGCGCCGTCGCTTGATTTCAGCCGCTTGTGGACGTTCACAAACTATTCGGGGGCTGCCGGGGGCGACGTCTGGCCGGAAACCAGTTCGATGATGTTGATCTTCTTCCTCGGCTTGTTGCTGCCGATCTACACGCTAACCGGTTATGATGCGTCGGCGCATACGTCTGAAGAAACAGTGGGTGCCGCCAAAAAAGTGCCGACCGCGATCATCCATTCCGTGTTCTGGGCCGCGCTCTTTGCGTGGATGTTTTCCAGCGCCTTTGTCCTTGCCATCCCCGATATGGGCGAGGCGGCTAAGCAGGGTTGGAACGTGTTCTTCTATGTGATGGATGCAACGATCCCGCCGGTGCTCAAATATGTGCTCTATGCTATCATCCTCGTGGCCCAGTTTATCTGCGGTCTCGCCACGGTAACGTCGGCATCGCGGATGACCTTTGCCTTCGCGCGCGACGATGGGTTGCCGGGGTCGCGTTACCTCAAGACAATCAGTCCGAAATACCGGACGCCGGTCGCTGCGATCTGGACCAGCGCCGCGCTTGCGGTTGGGTTCACGTCGTTTGCCGGGGCCTATTCGGTGGCCGTCGCTGTGACGTCGATCGCGCTCTATCTGTCCTATGCGATGCCGATTGCGGCCGGCCTGTTCGCCTATGGCAATAGCTGGACGAAAATGGGCCCGTGGGACATGGGGCCTGTGTTCCGCATCGTCGCTGTGCTGTGCATCGGGATTGCCGGGGTGATCTTCTACGTGGGCGTTCAACCGCCGAATGATTTCGCTTTGACGGTCCTTGGAGCCATTGCGGCGCTGACACTCCTTGCGTGGTTCGGCATTGAGAATAAGCGGTTCAAGGGCCCACCGGTCGGGGACCGGATTTCGGCCCGGGCGAAAGAGATTGCGGCAGCGGAAGCCGCTGTCGGCGAGGCTTAGGATTAGGGGTAGGGGAGGCAGCGTAGAAGCTGCCTTCCCTTCGCTCTGCATGACGGATTGAGGTTTGATAAGAATGACGAAAACCAGCGCGCCGCGCACAGCCGCAGAACTTAAAGCCTATGTCGAGCAATCGCCGATGCCTTATGCCAAGGTCGGGGTGTTCGACATCGATGGCGTTCTGCGCGGGAAGTATATGACGCGCGACAAGCTTGTCTCCTCTTTGGACAATGGCTTTGGCTTTTGTGACGTCGTGATGGGCTGGGACAGCCGCGACCAGTTGCTGGACAATGTGGAGATGACGGGCTGGCACACGGCCTATCCTGATGCCGAAGCGCGGTTGCTGCCCGAGACGACCCGGCTGATCCCGTTCGAGGATAATATGCCCCTCGTTCTGGGGGAGTTCTCGGGCCACATGGAGCCAGTCTGCCCCCGCTCACTGCTCCGCCGTGTCTTAGAACGCGCAAGCGGGATGGGTTTTGCGGTCAAATCGTCCGCCGAGTTTGAGTTCTTCGTGTTCGACGAAACCCCGCATTCGGTTCGCGCGAAGAATTTCCGGAACCTCAACAACATCACGCCGGGCGAATTCGGCTATTCAATGATACGCAACAGCGTGCATGCCGATTTCTATCACGAGTTGATGAAGCTGTGTCTCGACATGGATATGGAGATTGAAGGGCTGCACACCGAAACCGGCCCTGGCGTGCTGGAGGCGGCGATCAAGTTCGATGATGCTATGCCCTCAGCTGATAAGGCCGCCTTGTTCAAAACCATGACGAAGATCCTGGCGCAAAAGCGCGGCTGGATGGCGACCTTCATGGCGAAATGGTCAAACGACTGGCCCGGCCAGTCCGGCCATCTGCATATGTCGCTGGTGGACGAAAAGACAGGCAAGCCAGTCTTTTACGACGCTGACAAGCCGCTTGGCATGTCGGACACGATGCGTTGGTTTGTCGGTGGCCAGCAGGCCCTGATGCCGGAATTTTTGAGCATGATCGCCTGCACCGTCAACAGCTATACCCGCCTGATCCCTGGGGCGTGGGCCCCGACCAGCGCAAGCTGGGGATATGAGAACCGCACCTGCGCCCTGCGTGTCATCGGCGGCTCACCCAAGTCGCAGCGGGTCGAGTACCGGATCGCCGCCGCAGACATTAATCCCTACATCGCCTTTGCCGCCAGCATCGGCTCGGGCCTGTGGGGCATTGAGAACCGCATCGAGCCGACCGCCCCGATCGAGGGCAATGCTTATGCCAAGAAATTCCCGGCGCGGATGGCCCTGCCGACGACATTGTGGGAAGCGGCGCAGCGCCTGAAGGCATCCAAGCCTGCCCGCGCTTTGTTTGGCGACAAATTTGTTGATCATTATGCGGCGACCCGCGAATGGGAAGAACGCGAGGCGCGCAAGGCCATAACCGACTGGCAATTGGCGCGTTATTTCGAAATCATCTGACCTTAGAAAGCTCATGCCTGTGTTCACCTGCATTTCGCCAATAGATGATGGCGTCCTCGCGACGCGCCCCTTCGCCACGGAGGATGAGATCGCGGCCGCAGTAACCGCGGCGCGCGCTGCCCAGCGCGATTGGCGCAATCAGCCGATCAGCGCCCGCGCAGAGCTGTGCCATGCGTTCGTCGATGCGATGCTGTCGATGGAGGACGAGATTGTTCCCGAACTCGCGCGGCAGATGGGGCGCCCTGTGCGCTATGGCGCGGGCGAACTGCGCGGATTTGCCGAACGCGCTCGCCACATGATCGCAATTGCTGACAGCGCTCTGGCACGAATTGTGCCGGACGCAATCGCTGGGTTTGAACGCTACATCACCCGTGAGCCTCTTGGCGTTGTGCTGACCGTTGCCCCTTGGAACTATCCGTTTCTGACTGCAGTGAATTCGATCGTACCCGCGCTGATGGCGGGCAATGCTGTTATCCTGAAGCATGCGGCGCAAACGCTGCTGGTGGGGGAACGTTTTCAGAAGGCGGCCGATATGGCTGTCTTCCCAGCCGGGCTATTCCGCAATCTGGCGCTCAGCCATGATCAGACGTCGCAGTTGATCGGGTCGCGGACGGTGGACATGGTCTGCTTCACCGGTTCGGTTGAGGCCGGCAAGGTCATTGAGGGTGCTGCGTCTGGCGGCTTCATCAATGTCGGGCTCGAACTGGGCGGCAAAGATCCGGCCTATGTCCGTGCGGATGCCAATCTTGATTATGCCGTTGAAAATCTGGTGGACGGGGCCTTCTTTAATTCTGGCCAAAGCTGCTGCGGGATTGAGCGGATTTACGTCCATGAAAGCCTGTTCGACGCCTTTGTCGAAGGCTTTGTTGCCCTCACGCAAAGCTATGTGCTTGGCGATCCGCTGGATGCGGCCACAACCTTGGGGCCGATGGTCAAGGCGTCCGCTGCAGACTTTGTGCGCGGCCAGATAAAGGATGCGGTGACGGGGGGGGCCAAAGCACATATCGACCCCGCGTCCTTCGCCGCCGATGTGCCCGGCACGCCCTATATGGCGCCGCAAGTCCTGACCAACGTGTCGCATGACATGTCGGTGATGCGCGATGAAAGCTTTGGCCCGGTCGTCGGGATCATGAAAGTCTGCGATGATGCAGAAGCGATCCGCCTCATGAATGATAGCCCGTACGGCCTCAGCGCATCGATCTGGAGCGAGGACGCGCAGGCCGCAGAGCGCATCTCCCGCGACATTGAAACGGGGACGGTGTTCCTCAACCGCTGCGACTATCTTGATCCGGCATTGGCCTGGACAGGCGTCAAGGATACCGGACGCGGTGCTACGCTCGGCGTTCTGGGCTACGAACATTTGACACGGCCGAAATCCCATCATTTTCGCTTAAATACAAAGGGTTGATATGACTGCTCTGCTCACGGGAAACTGGAACTATCCGACCAAAATTTGGAGCGGTGCGGGCCGGATCGCTGATCTGGCCGAGGCTTGTGCTGTCGCCGGGATCACCCACCCGCTGATCGTGACGGACAAGGGGCTGGAGAACAGCAGCATCATCGCGACGGTATGCGCGGTCCTCGCCAAAGCAGGCCTTGCCCATGCGGTCTATGCCGAAGTTCAGGGCAATCCCGTCGGCAAGAATGTCGATGATGGCACAGCACTCTACCGTAGCGGTGGCCATGACGGTGTCATTGCGGTCGGCGGCGGCTCAGGTCTCGACGTCGGCAAAGCAATTGCCTTCATGGCTGGCCAAGCCCGCCCGCTTTGGGATTTTGAGGATGTTGGCGACTGGTGGACGCGGGCAGACCCGGACGGGATCGCGCCTGTGATTGCCGTGCCGACAACCTCAGGCACCGGATCAGAAGTGGGCCGAGCCTCGGTTGTCGTAAAGGAAGACACCCACGAAAAGAAGATCATTTTCCACCCGAAAATGCTCCCGGTCGTGGTCATTGCCGATCCCGAGCTGACCGTTGGGCTGCCGGCGCACATCACGGCGGCCACCGGGATGGATGCCTTTGTCCATTGTTTTGAAGCCTATTGCGCGCCGGGCTTTCACCCGATGGCGGACGGCATTGCGTTGGAAGGGATGCGGCTGGTGAAGGATTACCTGCCCCGCGCTTATGCCGATGGCAGCGACATCGAAGCGCGCTCTCGCATGCTGGCGGCAGCGAGCATGGGGGCCACGGCGTTCCAGAAGGGCTTGGGTGCAGTGCATTCGATCTCGCATCCGGTTGGCGCGTTTTACAACACCCACCACGGCCTCACCAATGCGATCGTGCTGCCTTATGTGATGGTCTACAACCGTCCAGCCATCGAAGATAAAATGGTCACGCTTGCGCGCTATCTTGGGCTGGAAGGGACAGGCTTCGACGCCGTCTTTGCTTGGGTCCTCGCCTTCCGGGCGCAGATGGGCATTCCCGGCAGCCTCGGTGAGATCGGTGTGCCCGATGATCAGGCCGAAATCATTGGAGACCACGCCCAGCGTGATCCTTCGACCGGCGGAAACCCGCGCGCAACAACACCGGCGGACATGACGGCCATCTTCAAGGCGGCTGTCGCAGGCGGCTAAAGGCCGGTTCTGCTCTAGGCGAGGAAACGTTCCAATTCCGCAGTCTGCTCTGCTGTGAAGTGCAGGCCCAGCTTGCTGCGGCGCCATAAGATGTCTTCTGCCGACTGCGCCCATTCGCGATCAATGAGATAGCGCACTTCCCGTTCGGTCAGGCCATGGCCGAAATGGTGTCCGCAATCTGCGAGCGATGTTGCGTCGCCGAGAATGTGTGCGGTCAGCGTGCCGTAACTGCGGACCAATCGGGCTGCCCAGCCATGTTCAAGGAACGGATAGAGCCGCCCCACTTCGTCGACCAGCTTTGCCGCACCGTCGATTGGGAAGTCCCCGCCGGGTAGTGCCGCCGTGTCCGTCCAGTGCGCCGCTGACACATGCGACAGACGCGGTGCCAGTAGATCCACGGCTTCCTGCGCGAGATGACGATATGTGGTGATCTTGCCGCCAAAAATGGACAGCATCGGCGCGCCTTCGCCCTCAGGTGTCATGTCGAGCCGGTAGCCGCGCGTCGCCGCTTCAGGCTTTTCTGATCCGTCGTCGAACAATGGCCGAACACCAGAGAATGTCCATATCACGTCACTGGGAGAGATCGGCTTCTGGAAATAGAAGTTCACGCCCTCACACAGATAGGCGATTTCCTCTTCGCTGGCCTGCACCTTGTCTGGTCCCGCTTCATGATCGCGGTCTGTTGTGCCCACCAACGTAAAATCTTGCTCATAGGGAATGGCAAAGAAGATGCGTCCGTCCGGCAATTGGAAGAAGTAAGAGAACTCATGGTCGAACAACCGCGGCACAACGATGTGCGATCCGCGAACAAGGCGGATGCGACCAGAGCTCCGCGCCTCTGAGCGATCGAGCAAGTTCATGACCGATGGGCCAGCTGCATTGACCACGGCACGAGCGGTGAACGTGCCCGCAGCTGTGGTGATCTCCCACGCATCCTCTTTCCGCACCAACCGTTCGACCCGGCAGCGCGTCCGGACGTCTGCGCCACGGTCTGCCGCATCCCGGGCGTTCAGCACGACAAGCCGCGCATCATCCACCCAGCAATCGGAATAAGCGAAGCCGTTTTTGAACTGTGGCTTCAGATCTTTGCCCGCCTCGTGGTGGCGCAAATCAATGCTCTTCGTGGGAGCCAGCTTCTTTCGGCCGCCAATGTGATCGTAGAGGAACAAGCCCAACCGCAGCAGCCAGCGAGGACGAAGCCCGGCCACATGAGGCAGTACGAAGCGCATCGGCCAGATGATGTGCGGGGCGATGGACCAAAGGCGCTCTCGTTCGCTCAGGGCTTCCCGGACAAGAGCGAATTCGTAATGTTCAAGGTACCGCAGTCCGCCGTGGATCAGCTTGGTAGAGGCCGACGACGTTCCGCTGGCTAAGTCTGCCGCTTCAAGGAGCAGGACGCGCGCGCCACGGCCGGCTGCATCGCGGGCAATCCCAGACCCGTTCACCCCGCCGCCGATGACGGCGATATCATATGTCGTCGGATCACCGGTCATAGCGGACCTGCAAGGCATCGTGCTGGAACTGAGGGACTAGAACGATCCATTGTATATCAGCGCTCCGATTTTCTGACGCTATTTGAAGACGACCGTGCGATTGCCGTTGAGCATCACGCGATGTTCGCTGTGGAGCTTGACCGCGCGGGCGAGGACACGGCTTTCGGTGTCTTGCCCCTGCGCGATCAGATCCTCGACGGTATCGGAATGGTCAACGATAGACACGTCTTGGGTGATGATCGGCCCTTCATCAAGGTCTGCTGTCACGTAATGTGCCGTGGCGCCGACCATTTTGACACCGCGCTCATGGGCCCGGTGATAAGGCTTGGCGCCCTTAAACCCTGGCAGGAAGCTGTGATGGATGTTGATCACGCGGCCATCCAGCTTTTGACAAAGTTTGTCGGACAGCACCTGCATGTAGCGGGCGAGGATGATGAGATCGACCTGCTGGTCTTCCACCATCTCTACAAGCTTGGCTTCCTGCTCGGCTTTGTTTTCCGGTGTGATGGGCATGTGATGGAAGGGAATGCCATCATGCTCAACGCGGCGCTGCCAGGTTGTGTGGTTAGAAACGACGCTGGTCACGTCAATTGGCAGGCGCTGGGTTGATGTGCGGTAGAGCAAGTCGTTCAGGCAGTGCCCGCCCTGGCTTATCATGATCATGGCCCGCAGCTTGCGCTTAAGGTCCCGGATGCTCCAGTCGAGCTCGAACGCGGCTGCAACGGGAGCGAACGCCGCGGAAAAGCGCTCTGCCGTCATGTCTGCCGGACCAGCAATGGCAATCCGCATGAAGAACCGGTCACTGTCGCAGTCGCGGAATTGCGCGCTTTCAACGATGTTGCAGTCCTGGCTGACGATCGATTTTGCGACCGCCGCCACAATTCCTTTGCGGTCCACACTGGCAATCAGCAGGACAAAGTCGGCAGCTTGCTTCACGTTATCTTCCCCAAAAACCTGAATTTTGTTGCGCGTAGCGGTGCCTTGGCGCACTTTCCAACGGGGACGTGCCTACATAAGGTGTTCTAATTCGGCGATGTAGATGTTGTGATTGGGTGCTTAATTTAATTTACCGTTGCCGAAAATTTGCTCATTTGTGAGATATTGGGCTGGAATCCATCGTGGCTCAGAATTGTATAAAAATCTGGTTCAAAACCATCAAATCGAACCAAAATCGGGGAGAATATCGTTGAAAACATCTCTAAAATTCACGACGGCTGCGCTGGTTATCGCAGCTCTCGGGGCTGGCAGTGGTCCGGCCTTTGCGCAGGATGCGGGCGCTTCTAACGATGATGGCGCTGTCGCTGACATCGTTGTGACGGCCAACCGTCGCGACCAATCGATCCAAGACGCTGCGCTGACGTTGCAGGCGTTCGGCACCGAGACGCTGAGCAAGCTGAACGTGTCGACGATCAACGATCTTTTGAAATATACGCCCAACGTCACTTTCTCCAATAACGGTCCCGGCCAGGGCGCCATCTTCATGCGCGGCCTTTCGGCTGGTTTTGCTGGTCAGCAGTCTTCGGCCACGATTGGCGGCTTCCCGAATGTCGCTCTCTATCTTGATGATCAGTCGATGCAGTTCCCGGCGCGTAATGCCGACGTCTACATGGCTGACATGGAGCGCGTTGAAGTTCTCGAGGGCCCGCAGGGTACGCTGTTCGGCGGTGGAGCGCAGGCTGGTGTGGTCCGTTACATCACCAACAAGCCCAAGACGGATAAGTTTGATGGTCGCATGGAAGGTAGCTTCGGTGGCACCTCCGGTGGTTCGTCGAATGCCTCCTTCACGGGCATGGTGAACGTGCCGATCATTCAGGACAAGCTTGCCGTCCGTGCGGTTATTTATGCTGATCACCGTGGTGGCTATGTCGACAACAAGTATTCGACGTTCACACGTCGGCCGACCGATCTGGGTGCTTACTATCTGAATTACGGCGGCCAGAACGAGCTGCCGGCAAGCCAACAGAGCCGCAACGGTAAGTATGACAATGCCCCGTTTGTCGAAGATAATTTCAACCCGGTTGATTATACGGGCGGTCGTGTTTCGCTTGCATGGCAGGCGACCCCGGACTGGGACCTGCTTTTGACGCAATCGTACCAGAAGCTCGAGTCAAAGGGCAGCTTCGCAGTCCAGACCTATACTTTTGATTATGCTCCGCTGACGGGCATGTCGTCGACCTTGTTCAAGCCTCAGTACAACAAGGACGACTATTCGAACACGGCTTGGACGCTGAACGGCAAGGTCGGTGATTTTAGCGTGATCTACACGGGTGCCTATCTCACACGTAACATCTCGCAACAGGGCGACTACACCAACTACGCGCGTGCGACCTACGGCATCTTCTACCAGTGCACGGGCGGTACTAACGGCCTAAGATCCACCGGCCAGGCGCAGTTCTGCAACGAACCGACTGGATATTGGAATGACGAAGTCCGCAACACGCATGAGAGCCACGAGTTCCGTATCTCGTCGCCTGACAGCGGCCGGATCCGCGCTATCGTCGGTGGCTACTATGAGAGCTTCGGGATCGAAGACAATATGGACTGGTCCTACAGGTCAGTTCCTGTCTGCGATCAGTCGCTCACCGCGGCGCAGATCAGAGCTGCTGGCACGGTCTGCATGGCACTTGTCGCACCGAGCCCTGACGCCACCCTCAATCTTGCGGGGCCACGCGGCCCAGCTGTAGCGTTCGGTCAGGACATTCAGCGCGGGTACAAGCAGTATGCGGCATTCGGCTCGGTCGACTTTGACCTCTTGCCGAACCTAACCATCACAGCGGGTACGCGCTATTATTACTACGATAACTACCAGAAGGGTTCGGTCTACTCTGGTTATGGCGCAAGCTGTTTCCAGGCTCCGGTTTGCGTGACCGGGTCAAACCTCGATGCTCTTGGTCTGAAGTCGACCTTTAAGGGCTTCCGAAGCAAGGGTACTGTAACTTGGAAGCCGCAACAGGGTACGATGGTTTACGCAACCTTCAGCCAAGGGTTCCGTCCAGGTGCCTTTAACCGCGGTCCGTCTCAGCGCGTTCCGGATCCGGTAGCGCCGCACGCCCCGCAGTTGAATGTCGCCGCCGCATATGCGCCGGATACGTTGACCAACTGGGAAGTGGGCCTGAAGACCGATTTGTTTGACCGGAAGGTGACCTTCAACCTCTCGGCTTACTACATGACCTGGAAGAATATCCAGATCGGCTTCTTCAATCCTGCGGCGGGCTTCGGCAATACTGCTTTCGGTGTGAATGGCCCGACCTATGATATTAAGGGTCTTTCGGCGCAGATCTTCGCACGCCCTGCTCGCGGGTTCACCATTCAAGGTTCTGCATCCTACAATGAAAGCAAGCAGTCCAACGCGCCGTGCTTCATCGCCAACAACCCTGGTGTCTCAAGCTTCGGCCAGTGCATCACTCAGGTGTTTTCTGGTGGGCAGGTGAGACCAGTCCAGAGCCCGTTCGGTAATGTCGGCGGTACCACGCCGTTCAGCCCGAAGTTCCAGGGCAACATCCGGGTTCGTTACGAGTTTGACGGTCCAGCTGACGCGCAGTGGTTTGTTGCTGGTGGCGCGAACTACATCAGTTCGCAGTTCAACCAGCCGGCGACCTATCCGTCGGGCGATGTTGCCGGCAACGGCAGCGTGCTTGGTCCAAACGGGATCATCGTTCCCGCCACGACCGTTCTGCGCTACAAGATGCCGGGCTATGCCCTTGCAGATGGGCAGATCGGCTTCACGCGTGACGACTGGACGGTGACTGTCTTCGGTGACAACCTGTTCAACAGCCACGCGTCGACGTTCACCAACTCGTCGCAGTACATCAAGACCTCGACGATCGTGCGTCCGCGCACTTATGGCCTCAAGATCAGCACCAAGTTCTGATCTCGTGCCACGATGACGTGATAGGCAGGGGCGGTGCCATAGGCATCGCCCCTTGCTTTTTCAGGGCGCCGCAAGTTTGACAAGCGTCCGGCGATTGCCGACACATTAGGGCATCATGGCCACACAAACCGACCTTCCGATTTCTGACGATACCCAGCCAACGTCGAGCGCTCCGGACTCTCTGTTGGCAGCAGAGGTTGCTGGACTGCGTGCGCTTCAAGCCAATGATGATCATGCTGGCGCGTTGTCCGGCGCGATCCGACTGCTTGAAGGTGAACCGACAAACCGGGATCTGCTCCTTATCGCCGCACATTCGCTGCGCATGACCCAACGGACCGATGAAGCCTTCGCGATGCTCGACCGGTTGGCTCAGCACCATCCACAATTCAGCCAGTTGTTTCTTGAACGTGGGCTTTGTCATGTAGCACGGCGTGATGCGCCCGCTGCGATCAGCGATTTGCGCGTTGCGGTCATGCTCAATACCGCCCTTTTAATGGGCTGGCATATGCTCGTCGGACTTTACCGGATGACGGGTGACGCAAAGAGTGCGGAGGTTGCAGCCAAGCACGTCGCGCATCTCACAAGCGTTCCGCCACCGATCGTTCAAGCCAAAGTGCTTTTCGGGGATGGCGAGGTCGATGAGGCCGAGATGCAAATCCGCCGTTTCCTGCTCGACTTCGGCGATCATCCAGAAGCGATGCGTCTGCTCGCGCAGATCGGCCATATGCGCAATGTGCTGGATGATGCCGAAACGCTCTATGCCGGTGTGCTGGCCATGGTGCCGGACCATTACGAAGCGCGCCGCGAATATGTGCAGGTGCTGATCGCGCGGCACAAATTCCCGCAGGCCCGCGAAGCTCTTGAGCCGCTGCTCAAGGTTGATCCTGCCGCCCATCCTCACCGCATTCAGGCGGCGACCATCCAAGTCGGACTTGGCGATTTTGAAGGGGCGATCCCGGATTACCGCGCGATGCTGGGGGAGATTCCCGGTGACTCGCCCTCTGCACGGTTGCGCCGCTCCGATCTAAACCTGTGGCTTGGCCATGCGCTTAAGACCGAAGGCAGGACCGCTGAGGCAATCGAAGCCTATATGGCAGCCACAGCCGACCGGCCCGATTTCGGTGATGCCTGGTGGAGCCTCGCCAATCTGAAGACCTATCGCTTCACAGATGCTTCTATCGCCGTCATGCGCGAACGGCTTGATGACGCCGCCACTGCCGAAACTGACCGTATCCACATCGCGTTTGCGCTGGGCAAGGCACTTGAGGATAAAGGCGACTACGCCGCTTCATGGGCTGCTTATGAGCAGGGCAACACCATGCACCGCGCGAGCAACGGCTATATTCCGGGCTTTTTTGAGACGAACACTCGTGAGCAAAAGCGCGTGTGTACAGCGCCGTTCTTTGCGGAACGTGCCGGCTGGGGCCTGGATGACCGCTCACCGATCTTCGTGCTTGGCTTGCCGCGTTCTGGCTCGACGCTGATCGAACAGATCCTCGCCTCACACAGCATGGTCGAAGGGACGCAGGAATTGCCCGATGTCCAGCGCATCGTGCATGAATTGCAGGGCCGCGAACTCAATTTTGATGATCCGCGCTACCCCGGCATTCTGTCTGAGCTTGATGCGGCTGCTATTCGCGCCTTCGGGGAACAGTACATCGCTGACACCATGCCCAACCGGGCTTTGGGGCGCCCCCATTTCATCGATAAGATGCCCAATAACTTCCGGCATGTCGGATTGATTCACCTGATCTTGCCGAATGCGCGGATCATTGACGCGCGCCGTGACCCGATGGCCTGCTGCTTCAGCAACTTTAAGCAGTTGTTCGCGCAGGGGCAGGAATTCACCTACGGCATCGAAGATATTGCGCGTTATTATCGCACCTATGTTGAGCTTATGGATCACTGGGATGCGGTGCTGCCCGGGCGCGTTCTGCGTGTTCAGCACGAGGATGTCATTGACGATCTCGAGGGCAGTGTCCGTCGCATTCTGGATTATTGCGGCCTCCCATTTGAGGAAGCCTGCGTCGAGTTCCACAAGACGAAGCGCAGCGTACGGACGCCGAGCTCCGAACAGGTCCGCCAACCGATTTTCCGTGATGGGCTGGACCAGTGGAAGAATTTTGAGCCTTGGCTTGAGCCGTTGCGGACGGCGTTGGGGCCCGAATTGGTCAAATTGTGAGGGGATGAGACATGGCGAGTAAAGCACCGGCCAACGCGGACGACGTTTCGACGCTCGGACAGCGGTGGTATGTCCTGTTCATCATGATGCTGGTTTACACCATCAGCATCGCGGACCGCTATGTCCTGTCGACGCTGCTTGGACCCATCAGCAAGGAGCTGAATCTAAGTGATATCGGCGCTGCCTCGCTCGGCATTCCGTTGGCGCTCTTCTATGTGCTTATGGGTATTCCGCTCTCTTGGCTGTGTGACAGAACAAATCGGCGGACGCTCTTGGTTGCATGCGTTGCGGGTTGGTCACTGATGACGGCGCTAACAGGCTACACGCGTGGCTATTATGATCTTCTGCTGGCGCGCATCGGCGTAGGTGTTGGCGAAGCGGGTGGAACGCCCGCCTGCAACTCGATCATCGCAGACTATTTTCCGGCAGACCGCCGTTCCATGGCCATGACCATTTTTGCGCTCGGGGCGCCAATTGGTGCCTGGCTTGGGTCGGACCTTGCCGGTTATATCTCCAACCTGCACGGCTGGCGTGCGGCATTTCTTGTCCTTGGCGTTCCGGGCATCATCCTCGCGGTCATCATCATGGTGACAATCAAGGAGCCCACGCGCGGACGCCTTGATGCTGTGGTGGAAGAAAAGGCGCCCAGCGTCATGGAGACGATGCGTTTCCTTTGGTCCCAAAAAGCAGCTGTCCATGCGATGATGGGCGCAGGTCTCTCCGCCTTTTGGGGTTGGGGCCTGATGTGGTTCACCCCCCTGTTTCTGCAGCGGACCTATGGCATGGATGAAGGCGCGGCGGGCGGACTGCTGGGCGAGATCTACCTTGTCGGCGGTATAGGCGCGTCGCTGGTGACGGCCTATGTCGTGGCACGGCCGAGCTTCACTGACCCGCGCAAAATCTCGAATTTGTTGGCCGTCGTCACCGCCGTTGCGACAATTCCATCCTTCCTTGCCTATTGGACGTATGATTTGGGCGTCGCCAAGCTGATGTGGTGGATCTTCATCCCGGCCATTTACTTCTACATTGGCCCAGCGATGGCGCTTTGCCAGAACCTCGCTGCCCCCAAGATGCGCGCCATGTCGATTGCCATATCGCTCATCATTGCCAACCTGCTCAATCTCATTGTTGCGCCGGCCATCGTTGGCGGCCTCAGTGACTATTTTGCCGGGTCGCAGCCCGCAGGTGCGGAATCACTGCGCCTCGCGCAGCTTGTGCTCGCACCCAGCGGGCTTTGGGCGGCTTGGCATTATTGGCGTGCAAGCAAGTACATCATCGAAGACCAGAAGCGCGCCGTTGGCTATGTTTGATATGCCGCTTAAGTCTTACATTGCCGGGACGTGGGTAGCTCCGATTTCCTCAACGGCGACGCTGGATGCCATCAACCCTGCAACCGAAGAGGTGTGTGCGACTATCGCGCTGTGCGGGCCTGACGACGTTGATCAGGCTGTGGCGGCGGCTCGAGCTGCTTTTGATGGCTATGCGTCTACCTCGCTTGAGGAGCGGATTGCGCTTACTGAAAAACTCATCGCGGTTTTTGAACGCCGCTATGATGAGATGGTGGCCGCGATCTCGACAGAAATGGGCGCGCCCTATGATCTGTCCTTCAATTCTCAGGCCGAATGTGGGCCGGGGCATCTGAAAGAAACGATCAAGGCTGCGCGCGCTATGGCGTGGGATAGCCCGATTGGGTCAACAGGTGATCTGACCTATGAGGCGGTGGGCGTCTGTGTGCTCATCACGCCTTGGAACTGGCCGATGAACCAGCTTGCAGCCAAGGTCGGCCCTGCGCTGATCGCGGGCTGCACGATGGTCCTGAAGCCGAGCGAAGTGTCTCCGCTTTCAGCACAGCTCTTTGCTGAGTTCATTGACGAAGCAGGCTTCCCGACCGGTGTGTTCAACATGGTCCACGGCACCGGCGCGATGATTGGAGAGGCACTCACAGGCCATCCCGATGTGGATATGGTGTCCTTCACAGGCTCGACACGTGCCGGCATCCAGATTGCGAAATCGGCGGCGGAGACCGTCAAGCGCGTTTCGCAGGAACTTGGCGGAAAATCCGCCAATATCGTCTTTGCGGATTCAGGTCTGGAGGCTGCCGTGACGCGCGGTGTGCTCCACTGTTTTGGGAATACGGGCCAATCCTGCAATGCGCCGACTCGGATGCTCGTCGAGGCGTCTGTTTATGAAGAGGCGGTTGCGATTGCCGCCAAGGTTGCGCAGTCTGTCACCCTTGGGGATCCGATGGACAAGGGCCCACATCTCGGCCCGGTGGTGAGCAAGGCGCAGTTCGACAAGATTCAGGGCCTGATCCAAGTCGGTATTGAGGAAGGCGCACGCGTCGTCGCCGGTGGCGTTGGCCGCGCGGACGGTTTTGACCGGGGTTATTATGTGAAGCCGACGGTCTTTGCCGGTGTCCACAATGATATGACCATCGCCCGCGAAGAAATCTTCGGCCCGGTGCTCGTCATGATCCCGTTCAAGGATGAAGCGGACGCAATCCGCATCGCCAATGACACGCCTTATGGCTTGGCCGGTTACATCCAGTCGGGCGACCTTGAGCGTGCGCGCCGCGTCGCCCGGAAGATCCGGGCGGGTAGTGTCTATCTGAACGGGAACGGACAGGATTATTGTTCCCCCTTTGGTGGGTATAAGCAGTCCGGCAATGGCCGCGAATGGGGCGCTTTTGGCCTGCACGACTTCCTAGAAGTCAAAGTCATCAATGGATTTTACCCTGCATGAAGCTTGTCGATATTGAGACCTTTGTGGTCGGCAATCCGCCCCCGCATTTCGGCGGGCGCTATTTCGTCTTTGTGAAGCTGACGACCGATGGCGGGGTCTCCGGCATTGGGGAGGCCTATTGCGTTCCGTTTGAGCCGCATCTCGTCGCGAAGATGATCGAGGATGTGTTCGCCCGCTATGTGGCCGGGCAGGACCCGCATGATATTGAGAGCATCTGGCGGCGCGTTTATTCCAGCGGCTTCACCCAGCACCCTGATCTGACGCTGATGGGTGTCCTGTCCGCGCTGGAAATGGCGTGCTGGGATATTGTCGGCAAGGAAGCCAACCAGCCCGTCTACAAGCTTCTAGGTGGGCAGGTGCATGAACGGCTGCGCGCGTACACTTATATCTACCCACGCCCAGGTGATCAGACCGATGTCTATCATGATCCCGATCTGGCGGCGGAACGCTCGGTTGAATATCTGGCGCAAGGGTTCACCGCGCTGAAGTTTGATCCGGCGGGGCCTTATTCGGCCTTTGACGGACGTCAGTTGTCGCTTGAGGCGCTGGACCTGTGTGAGCGCTTTGCCCGCACATTGCGCGAAGCCGTGGGCACAAAGGCCGATCTGCTCTTTGGCACGCACGGCCAGATGACGGCGGCAGGGGCTATCCGGCTCGCAAAGCGGCTGGAACCGGCAGACCCGCTCTGGCTCGAAGAACCCGTGCCGCCCGATGCGCCCGAGGAAATGGCTAAGGTCGCGCGTGCGACCAGCATCCCCATTGCAACGGGCGAACGGCTGACCACGAAATATGATTTTGCCCGGCTTCTGAACGCAGGGTCGGCGGCCATTCTCCAGATGAATCTGGGGCGTGTTGGCGGCATATTGGAAGCGAAGAAGATCGCGGGCATGGCAGAGGTGCATCACGCACAGATCGCACCGCATCTCTATTGCGGCCCGATTGTCGGTGCGGCCAATATTCAGATCGCGACCTGTTCGCCCAACTTCCTGATCCTCGAAAGCATCGAGACCTGGGGTGGGTTCCATAGCGAGATCTTGAAGGCGCCTATCCGTTTTGAGGAAGGCCATGTCATCCCGCCGACGGCACCGGGATTGGGCGTTGAACTCAATGAAGAGGTCGCCCGCGCCAATCCCTATACCGGCACGATGCTGCATCTCGAGATGACACAGCACCCCGTTCAATGACCGAAGAATTTGATTATGTGATTGTCGGCGCAGGCACGGCAGGCTGCGTCTTGGCCAATCGGCTTTCGGCGGATGGGAAGACACGGGTCCTCCTGCTGGAGGCCGGCGGGTCTGACCAGATCGTCTGGATCCAACTGCCTATCGGCTATGGGCGGACCTTCTTTGATCGTCAGATCAACTGGATGTACGATACGCAGCCCGTCCCCGGGCTTGGCGGTCGTGAAAGCTATTGGCCGCGCGGTAAGGTGATCGGCGGGTCCGGATCGATCAACGCGATGGTCCATGTGCGCGGGCAGCCGCATGATTTTGATGATTGGGCAGCGCTCGGCAACCAAGGCTGGGGCTGGGACGACGTCTTGCCCTATTTCGTGAAGGCCGAGGACCATGATCTGGGCGCGGGTAGCTATCACGGTACTGACGGCCCCCAACACGTTACAGAAATTAGCGCGAAGGCGCATCCGCTCAGCCGGACCTTCATCGAGACAGGCAAGGCCCTTGGTCTGCCGTTCGCCGCGGACTTGAACAGCCCGAACGGTGAGGGCGTCGGTATTTATCAGATCAATACGCGGCACGGCAGACGCGCTTCGACCGCCAATGAATATCTGCGGCCCGCACTGCGCAAAGGCGGGGTGACGTTGCGCACCAAATCGCATGCGACGCGCATCTTGTTTGAAGGCACACGGGCGACGGGCATCGCCTATCAGCGGGGCGGCAAGACGTTAGTAGCGCGGGCAACGCGTGAAGTGATCCTGTCCGGCGGTTCGATCAATTCTCCGCAACTGCTCAGCCTGTCCGGCATCGGCGATGCGGCGGTGTTGAAGTCGCTTGGAATTGATGTTCTGGTAGACGCAAAGGCCGTGGGCCGGAACCTGCAGGATCATCTGGCCGTCAGCTATTTTTACAAGACGCGCGTGCCAACGCTGAATGATGAGCTGCGGCCGCTCTGGGGCAAGATCAAGGCTGGGCTGCACTATGCGTGGAACCGCGGGGGCCCGCTGTCGATGAGTGTTAATCAGGGGGGCGGCTTCGTCCGCAGCGGGCCAGACGCGCCGCGCGTGAACCTGCAGCTCTATTTCAGCCCGGTCAGCTACACACAGACGCCGCTTTCGGAACGCAAGCTCCTCAACCCGGACCCGTTTTCAGCCTTCCTGCTGTCGTTCAACAGCTGTCGGCCGACCAGCCGGGGGCATTTGCAGATCACATCGGCGGACCCGTTTGAATATCCGTCGATCCAGCCCAACTATCTGTCGACGCAGCTTGATATTGATGAGGCGATTGCTGGCAACCGCATGTTGCGCGCGATCGCCCAAACAGCACCGCTCAGCGATATCATTACCGAAGAATTGGTCCCCGGCGCCCATCTTCAGGGCGATGAGGCCTTGCTGGAAGACTTCCGCAACCGGGCCGATACAGTCTACCATCCGTCCTGCACCTGCATGATGGGGCCGGACCCGGCGACTTCCGTGGTGGATGCGCGACTGCGCGTTCATGGCGTACAGGGTTTACGCGTTGTGGATGCGTCGGTGTTCCCGACGATCACATCCGGCAACATCAACGCGCCGACGGTGATGGTCGCAGAAAAAGGCGCCGCGATGATCCTGGAGGACCGCGCGTCGCACGCGTTAATTTAATTTACCGGTCGGTTCTCGTCGGCTAAGTTCCGGGAATCGGGACGGGATCGGCCAAAATGCAGAACAAGATTGAGTTGAGGAAGCTGCCGCCACTTAAGGCGTTGCGCGGATTTGAGGCTGCCACCCGTCATCAGAGCATCCGCGACGCCGCCGACGAGCTGTGCCTCACCCACCCGGCGGTTAGCCATCAGGTTCAGTTGATTGAAGAGGCTTTGGGCGTCACCCTGTTTGCGCAGGAGGGGCGGCACATCGTGTCCACCGATGAGGGGCGGGTGCTTTACCCTTATGTCCGTGCGGCCTTTGAATCGCTTCTGGAAGGCGTGGAAGCCGTTCACCGCAATGCGCTCGATAAGCCGCTGCGGGTGCAGACCTATGTCACGGCGTCGATCCGCTGGCTGGCGAAACGGGTTCCGCAATTCCTGCATGACCATCCCGAAGTGCACCTGACATTGAGCACCTGTGCGGTCGACTGGGCGTTTGATGATGTCCATGCCGATGTGGGGCTGGTCTATTGTGAGGAAGTCCCCAACCCCAAGAAATATCATTGGGTCCCGCTGTTTGAATATGCGCTTTACCCTGTGTGCAGCCCGGCCCTTCTTGAAAAGATTGGCCAGCCCGTCACCGTTGATGCGCTGATGACCCACCCGCTGGTCGCCATCTACACTGAGGTGCAGAATTGGGAGGCTTGGGCAACATCGGCAGGTGCGGACTTCAAACCGTCCGTCCCGTTCCTGATGGTAGATACTTTGGCAGTCGCGCTGGAAATGGCGCTGAATGGGGAGGGGATTGCCCTCGTCAATGGGCCCTTTGTGGATCAGGACCTCGCCTCAGGCCGGTTGGTTCGACCCATCGATCACAAGGCCGTGTGCCCGGGATCATGGGGATTGATCTGCCGGAATGAGATGCGGGAAAATCTGCGGATCCGCACCTTTATGGACTGGGTCGCGAACAACGTCGCGGCGTCGGGCAATTTAGTCGAGGCTGAACCAAGCCGACTTTGATTGCATATAGCCCGCGAGACATTCCATCGACTTGTCGCGCGTGTTGCCGGACTGCTTATACCCGCCAAAGGGCTGGGTCATGTCACCATCGCCAAAGCAGTTGACCCAGATGACACCGGCTTCCAGCGCCTTCACCATGCGGTGGGCGCGCTTTACGTCTGAAGTCCAAACGCTGGCGGCAAGGCCGTAGATCGAGTCATTTGCAAGCGCGATGGCCTCTGCCTCGCTGTTGAATTTGAAGAGGGCCGCAACAGGACCGAAAATCTCATCACGACCAACAGTCATGCCCGGTGTGACATTGGTAAAGAGGGTTGGCGTGACATAGGCGCCAGCCGGACGGGCTGCATCTGCGCCGCCGCCCAGCGCGATGGACGCGCCTTCTTTGATGCCTTGTTCAATGCACGACAGGACGGACGCCTGATGCCCGTGGCTGACAACGGGGCCTAGGCTGGTCGTCGGGTCCAGCGGGTCGCCAGTTGTGTAAAGCTCTCCCGCCCGTTTCACGAAGCGCGCGACGAAGTCATCATGAATGTCGGCATGGACCAGCAGACGCGACCCCGCGTTGCAGACCTGACCGGCATTGTCGAAAATGCCCATGATGGCGCGGTCCACCGCCGCGTCCATATCCGCCAGATCAGGCATGAAAATCTGCGGGCTCTTCCCGCCCGTTTCAAGCGCGACCCGCTTCAGATTGGACTCCCCGGCATAGATCATCAATTGCTTGCCAACCCCTGTTGATCCGGTGAAGCTGATTTTGGCGACATCAGGGTGCAGGGCCAGTCGCTTGCCGGCATCCTGCCCATAGCCGGTCACGACGTTGAACACGCCGGGTGGGCCGCCCGCCTCAACGAACAGATGGGCGAGTTTGATGCAGGAAAGTGCGGCCTTTTCCGAAGGCTTGAGGACCACGCAATTGCCCGCCGCAAGGGCAGGGGCCACTTTCCAGGCTGCCATGAGCAGCGGGTAATTCCAGGGCGAGATGGCGCCGATGACGCCCAGTGGTTCGCGCGAGACCATGTGAACCGCATTGCTGGGGCTGTTGGAGACAGCGCCCGCCGCCTTATCAATGGCCTCGCCGAAATAGCGGATGGTGACGATCGATTCCGGTAGATCAATGGTGAGCGCGTCCATCACGGGCTTGCCCATGCTCAGCGTTTCCATGAGCGCGAGGTCGGCAGCGTCACGCTCAACCAGATCGGCCCAACGACGGAAGATATCCATGCGGGTGCGCGGGGTCAGATCACGCCAGCGGCGGTCGTCCCATGCGCGTTTGGCGGAGGCGACGGCACGGTCGATATCTTCGGCCCCGCCACACGCCATTTGGGTGATGAGGGCTCCGGTCGCCGGGTTGATCGCATCGATCACCGCGCCGCTGGCCGCATCACACGACGCGCCGTCGATGAACAGGCCAGCGTCGATCTTCAGCGCGTTGGCGCGCTTTACCCATCCGGCATGATCTGCTGGCGTGCCCATCGTCATAACTTGCCTTTCTGGCTTTAGCGCTTCGGCACCACTTCATAGCCCCGTTCTTCGGGCTCATCATCAACCATCTGGTCGGGGAAGCCCGTGCCAAGCACCTTGATGCCAACCGGCTCTTCATAACGGCGGATGATGTTGGGTGAAAACTCGCGCGATCCGTAGGTGGCTTCGCCTTCCTTAAACAGGCGCACGATCAGCGGGGACATCTCAACCGGAACCCCGGTTTCCTTGGCGATCTTGTCGAACAGGCCAACGTCCTTAGAGACAAGGTCCATCGTGAAGTTGATGTCACGACTGCCGTTGAGGATGACCTGGCTTTCGGTTTCATGCACGAAGCTGTTGCCCGAGGAAATGCGGATCGCCTCATAGGTCGTGTTCATGTCGAGACCCATCGCCTTGCAGACGGTCAGCGCTTCGGCGAGCGCGACGAGGTGTGCGGTGCATAGGAAGTTGGTCATGACCTTGAGCTGCGAAGCCGTACCCCAATCGCCCGTGTGCAGCACGCGGCGGCCGAGCGTGGTGAGCACCGGAAGCACGCGTTCAAAACCTTCGCGCGGGCCAGCGGCAAAGATTGAGATATTGCCGGTATCGGCGCGGTGGCAGCCGCCCGAAACCGGGCATTCCATGAAAAGGCCACCGCGGGCTTCGACCAGCGGGCCGAGGCGCAGAACTTCCGCATAGTCGGTGGTGCTCATTTCCATCCACACCTGCCCTGGGCGCATGACGGCGAGGAAACCATCTTCACCTTCAGCAACGGCAGCGCTGGCGGCGGGCGACGGCAGGCAGGTGATAATGACATCAACTGCTTCACCCAATGCGGCGGGGCTCGCCGCTTCCTTGGCGCCGCGGCTAACATATTCGGCAACCAGCGCGGCATCGAGATCACGCACCGTGACGTCATGGCCGTTGCGGATCAAACTCCCGGCGAGCTTCCCGCCGACATTGCCAAGGCCGATAAAACCGATTTTCATATCTGCGCGCCTAACCATATTTATTCAGGCGGCCGTCCTTGTCCTATGCGATGATGCAGACAAGGAGACGGTGTCGCCATTGTTATAAAGAAGGGGACGTTAAGCCGCCGCTACGGCTGAGCCACAATTGAAAAATTTGGGCGCAGGGGTGAAATTTTTTGCAGACGTGGAACACGTCCTGCTTCCGCCGGAAATCCTTAGCGGACGACGTATCCCAAGCTCTCTGACAGGGCCTCTGCGATGCCAGCCCGCGCGCGGGCGCAAACTTCTTTGCGGTCCGCCAACAGGCTTGGGTCAAATGGCTCAAGGAAGTGGACGCCGACTTCGTAGCTGCCCTTGCGGGTGAAGGCGCGCCAAGCGCTTTCTCCGCCAGTTTCTTCACCGAGCCAAGCAATGTCACGACCGGCATCGCCAAAGTCGAGCAGCACCGGTTGGATCATGATCGGCCTGGGCGGCGGCGCAAGCGTTTCAAAAAGCGATGGCTTGAACGGCAACAGGCCCAAACCGTCAGATGTCGTGCCTTCGGGAAACAGAGTCACGGACCAGTTTTCGGCAATGGCCTCGCGCAGGACATTGATCTGGCTTGCGACCTGCTGTTTGCCAGCACGGTTAACAAAGATGGTTCGGTTCTGTGTCGCCAACCACCCGATGATCGGCCATTTACGGACGCCATCCTGCGCCACAAAGGCAGTTCCGGTCACGCCGCCGAAAATCGGAATATCGTGCCATGACAAATGGTTTGCCACAAAGAAAACGTCTTTGCGCAGGCGCTTTCCATGAACTTTGACGCGTGCACCCAGCACCCGCGAGACAATGCGCAGGTAGAGCATGGCCCAAGGCGAGGGCAGCATCAGCAATTGCCAAAGAAGGTGCAGCGGCAACAGCACAGGAAGTGGCAGGCCGATCAACAGCACACGTATCGCGCAGAGCAGATAGGCCTGCGGTTCAGCTTTGGGGATGGCGACAGAGAGTATCGTCAATGTGGAACTCGATGTGCTGCGGAGGGAAACAATGCCACTCTTATCCTCGAAAAATGTGACACCGCCACGACATCTAGACCATTGGAAGCGAATATCCACTATATCCTGAGATTATCTGGCTTTTAAACGCAACGCATCCCAACTTGCATCTGCGGTCCATCCGCCGTCCACGGGAAGACTGACGCCATTGATGAAGCTGCCGTCACGGGCCAGAAACGCAATCGTTCTCGCAACATCTTCCGGTGTCGCAAACTTCGCCATTGGCACGCGGTTGATAATGTCATCATCGCCATAAGCGCCGGAACCTTGATCGGCGATGTCCATTTCAGTTTTGATCCAGCCCGGACACACAGCGTTCACACGCACGCCACGTCCTCCCCATTCTGCGGCCAGCGTGCGCGTCAGGCCAATCAGGCCATGCTTGGAGGCGTTATAGGCGGCACGGTGGATGACGCCGTGCAGACCGGCGATTGAGGCGACATTGATGATGCTGCCTTCGCCTTTCTGCAGCATCTGTTGGCCAAGCGCGCGGCAGAGCAGGAAGGGGCCTGCTAGGTTGATCGACATGACGCGCTGCCACTGATCAAGGCTCGTTTCTTCAGCCGGGCAGATCAGGCTGATCCCGGCATTGTTCACCAATACATCCGCGCCACCATGTTGCGCCAACAGGTGGGCGGCAAGGTCGGCTGTAAATGCCTCTGACGAGACATCGCCGGACATGGACGATACGGCAAGGCCTTGCGCGGTCAGGGCGGCTTCTTGGGTCCCAAGGGGCTGAACATCCGTCATCACCACATGATAACCCTGTTGCGCCAGCAACTTGGAGGTTGCGAGGCCAACGCCCTGTGCGGCACCTGTGACAACAGCTGTTTTCATATTTTGGATCCCGTTGATAAATATGTCAGGCGTCCCCTAGCGAAGTCGGGCAAATTGTAACCCGAAAATTTTTTGAACCAATGCGCGCATAATGGCCATTTGTCGCAATCGGATAGAGCGGCCTATTGTCAGCGCCAAAATATCCCATGAGGAGCGGGTTTTCCATGCAAACATCGGCACGGGTTGTGATTATCGGCGGCGGAATCATGGGGGCATCCTTGCTCTACCATCTGGCCGAACTCGGCTGGACGGACTGTCTGCTGATCGAGAAGGATGAGCTGACCTCTGGCTCGACCTGGCATGCCGCGGGCCAGTGCCCCAACATCACCGGCAGCTTCAACCTGGCCAAGATGCACGCTTATTCAAATGAGCTCTATCCCCAGCTTGAAGGGCTGACGGGGCAATATGTCAGCTGGCACAAATCCGGTGGCATCCGGCTCGCGACCAATGAGCGCGAACTGGCGTGGATGCGCTATATTCAGGGTTTCTCCAAGATCATCGGGTTCGAAATGGAGATCATTCCGCCCGAAGAAATCCTGCGGCATAACCCGTTCATGACGCTGGACGGCGTCATTGCGGGCGCGCGGACCACCGAAGACGGCCATGCCGATCCGTCGGGCATCTGCAACGCGCTCGCCATTGGTGCGAAGAATATGGGCGCCAAGATCGTACGCAAGAACCGCGTCACCGGTCTCACCCAGCTGCCGTCGGGCGAATGGGATGTGGCGACCGAAAAAGGCACGGTCCGCGCTGAAATCGTCGTGAACGCGGCAGGCTGCTATGCGCGGCAGGTGGCGCAGATGGCGGGCATCGACATTCCGGTGACCAACATGGAACATCATTATGTGGTCACTGACCCGATCCCCGCTTTCATGGAGCGCGATGAGGAAATTCCCGTCATGCGCTGCCCCCATGTCTCGGGCTATTTCCGGCAGGAGCAGAAGAGCGGGCTGATCGGCGTTTATGAAAACACGGGGCTAGCCGAGGCATGGGCGCCGCGCGGTGGGCATCCTGAATGGAATTCGACCAGCGAGTTGTTCCCCGAAGATCTGGAACGCATCTACCCATGGCTGGAGCGCGCCATTGAGCGCATGCCGGTCTTCGGTGAAGTCGGCCTGCGCCGCTTCGTCAACGGTGCCATTCCGCACACGCCCGATGGCGGCCCCTTGCTTGGGCCTGCGGTTGGCCTTCGCAATTTCTGGCATTGCTGCGGCACCAGCTTCGGCATCGCGCAGGGCGGCGGCGCGGGCAAATATATGGCGCAGTGGATGGTGTTCGGCGATGCCGACATCAACATGACCGAGTTCGATCCGCGTCGTTACGGACCCTATGCGGATGAGGATTACAGCCGCGATAAGGTGTTCCTTGATTACCGCATGACCTTCACCACCCGGCTTCCGGGCGAAGAAGAGCCCGATGGCCGTCCGCAGAAGACGAGCCCGCTCTATGCGCCGCTGAAAGACGCAGGCGCCGTTTACGGAGAAACCTATGGCTGGGAGCGGCCGAAGTGGTTCTCTCTTGACGGCGCCGAAGAAGAAGGCGGCTATCATCGCACCAACACGTTTGACGCGGTGGCCAAGGAAGTCGCGGCTGTCTCACAACGTGTCGGGGTTCTCGATCTGTCCGGCTTTGCCAAATACGACGTCACCGGCCCGGATGCCGAAGCGTTCCTCAACCGCATTTGCGCCAACCGCATGCCCAAGAAGCTCGGCGGCATTGGCCTTGTGCATCCGCTGTCGGTGCAGGGGCGCATCTATGGGGAAATGACGGTCACGCGCTTTGCCGATGATCATTTCTACTGCCTGTCGGCCGCTGCTGCTGAACAGCGCGATTGGGACCTGCTGATGCAAAGCAAGCGTCCCGATGAAGATGTGACGATCCGCAACATCACCATGGATTTGGGTGTGCTCGTCCTCAACGGCCCGCGCGCCCGCGATGTGCTGGCCAAGCTGACCGAGACGGACCTGAGTAATGAAGGCTTCCGCTGGTTGAGCGGGCAGGAGATTTCCGTCGCCGGCATCAAGCTGCGCGCGCTGCGTGTGTCTTATGCGGGGGAACTCGGCTGGGAATTGCATCCTGCGATGGAGGACCTTGCAGCACTTTATCACGCCGTGTGGGACGCTGGTCAGGAATTCGGCATCGCCAATTACGGCCTCTACGCCGCCAACACGATGCGGATGGAAAAGGGCTATAAGGCTTGGGGCTCTGAACTCACCAACGAGTTGACGATGGTCGAGGCGGATATGCCGCGCTTCATCAACTTCAAGAAGGACGACTTTGTCGGCAAGCAGGCGACGCTCGACGCGCCAGACCGCTTCCGCATTGTCTATGGTGAAGTGGCCGCCACGAATGTGGACGTGCGCGGGGCAGAGCCTTGCTTGGTCGGTGATACGTGCATCGGGCTCACCACATCGGGCGGCTATGGCCACCGCGTGGGCAAGAGCCTCTTCTTCGCCTGTGTTCCCATTGAGAACGCAGCGCCGGGCGCGACATTTGATATCTATCTCCAAGGGGAACGACGCGCGGCCGTCGTATTGGCGGACCCTGCCTATGACCCTGACAATTCAAAGATGAAGGTTTGATCGGTGGCTGAACTTCCCAAAAAGGCGCGCGTCGTCATCGTCGGCGGTGGTGTGATCGGTTGCTCGATTGCCTATCACCTGACCAAGATTGGCTGGGACGATGTCGTCCTGCTGGAGCGCAAGCAGCTGACCAGCGGCACCACCTGGCACGCGGCCGGGCTCGTCGGGCAATTGCGTCCGTCGATCAACATGACCAAGCTCGCCAAGTATACAGGGGAGCTTTATCGCGGGCTGGAAGCTGAAACAGGGCAGGCGACGGGGTACCGGCAGTGCGGTTCCATCTCGATGGCGACCAATGCCGAGCGCTTTGAAGAGCTGAAGCGCAGCGCCTCAATGGCGAAGGTGTTTGACCTTCCCGTCCATGTCGTGACGCCGCAGGAAATCAAAGACCTCGCGCACATTGTGAACGTTGATGATGTCGTCGGCGGCATCCACATCCCAAGCGATGGCTATGCCAATGCGGTCGATATCACGCAGGCGCTGGCCAAGGGTGCCCGCACCGGCGGTGCACAGATTTTCGAGAACACCAAGGTCACCAAAATTCGCCACAATGGCGACCGCGTAACGGGTGTCGACACCGATGATGGCTCCATCGACGCGGACTATGTCGTCATCTGCGGCGGCATGTGGACGCGTGATCTCGCGGCCAGCATCGGTGTTGCCGCACCGCTCCATGCATGCGAGCATTATTATGTGCTGTTTGAAGGCGTGGAGGGCATTGACCCGACTCTGCCGGTGCTGCGCGACTATGATTATTGCGGCTATTACAAGTACGACGCGGGCAAGCTGCTCGTTGGCGCGTTTGAACCCAACGCCCGGCCTTGGGGCATGGACGGCATTTCCGAAGACTTCTGCTTCGATGAAATCGCGGGAAGCTTTGAGCATTTCGAACCACTGTTGATGGATGCGATGCGGCGCGTGCCTGCGCTGGAGAAGGCGGGCATACAGAAGTTCTTCTGCGGCCCCGAGAGTTTCACGCCAGACGTGCGCTATCATCTTGGTGAGAGTGCGGAACTGAAGGGCTGCTTTGTCGCCGCCGGGCTGAACTCCATCGGCCTGCAATCGGCCGGTGGCGTGGGCAAAGTGATGGCCGACTGGATCCGCGACGGCATTCCGCCTGCCGATCTGTGGACGGTCGACATCCGTCGCAACATGCCGTTCCAGATCAATCGGAAATATCTGCGCGAACGCGTGACGGAAAGCCTCGGCCTGCTCTACGCGACGCATTATCCGTTCAAGCAATATGAAACCGCGCGCGGCGTCCGCCGGTCTGCCATCCATGACCGGCTGGTCGCGGCAGGGGCCTGCCATGGGGAGGCCTTCGGTTGGGAGCGTCCCAACTGGTATGCGGAACCCGGTACCACGCCGAAGTATGAGTATAGCTATGGCCGCCAGAACTGGTTCGAGGCCAATGCGGCGGAATGCAAGGCGGTGCGTGAAGCCGTTGGCCTCTTCGACCAAAGTTCATTTGCCAAATTCCGGCTCGAAGGGCGCGATGCTTGCGCAGTGCTCAACCGGGTCTGCGCAAACGATGTCGATGTGGCACCGGGCAAGCTCATCTACACCCAGTGGCTCAATGAAAAGGGCGGCATCGAAGCCGATCTGACCGTAACGCGCCTTTCGCAGACGGCCTATCTGATTGTCACGGGTGCTGAGACCGAGGTGAAGGATTTCAACTGGCTGACGCGGCACGTTCCTGACGACGCCCACGCGATCCTGACCAACGTGTCATCCGCCATGGGTGTCATTTCGATCATGGGCCCAAATGCGCGTGCGCTGCTCCAGTCGATTTGCCCCAATGATCTGTCGCACGAAGCCTTCCCCTTTGCGACGAGCCAGGAGATCGAGCTTGGCTATGCGATCGTTCGGGCTTCGCGCATTACCTATGTCGGGGAATTGGGCTGGGAACTTTACATCCCGACCGAGTTCATGACCGGCGTTTATGACGAGATCGTCGCCGCAGGGGCAGCCTTTGGCCTCAAACATTGCGGCTATCACGCGCTCAACGCGCTGCGCATGGAAAAGGGCTACCGCCACTGGGGCCATGACATCACCGATGAAGACACCCCGCTGGAGGCGGGTCTTGGCTTTGCGGTGAAGATGGACAAGCCGGGCGGCTTCATCGGGCGTGAAGCGCTGCTGAAGCAGAAGGAAGAAGGGCTGAAGCAAAAGCTCGTCCAGTTCCTGCTCAAGTCGCCGGAACCGATGCTCTATCACAATGAGCCCATCTGGCAGGGGGACCGGATCGCCGGTTACATTCGCTCAGGCATGTATGCCCAGATGCTCGGCGGGGCCTGTGGCCTTGGCTATGTGACTGCGGCAGACGGTGGCGTCGTTGGCCCGATTGGCGCGGATGATTTTGAAATCGAAATCGCCGGCGTCCGCTATCCCGCGACAGCCTCTCTTAAGCCTATGTATGACCCCACAAATGCACGGATCAAAATCTGATGTCTGAAACCCAGAACCAATTGATGCATCGTCTCGCCGCCAACACGCGCGTCGGCTATAGTTTTGATCAGGAGTTTTACGCGAGTGACGCGGTGTTCAAGGCCGACTTCGATCAGGTGATCAGCCAGAAATGGATCGTCGCGGGCCATGTGTCGCGCATCCCCAAGAAAGGGGATTACTTCCTCTTCAAAATCGGGTCCGAACAGATCATCGTCATCCGTGAAAATGAAGACAGCGTTCGCGCGTTCTTCAATGTCTGCCGTCACCGTGGGTCGACCATCTGTTCAGCCGAAAGCGGGAATGCGCCGCGTCTTGTCTGCCCTTATCACGCATGGACGTTCGGGCTGGATGGTCGGCTGATATCCGCGCGCCTTATGCCGGAAGATTTCGACAAGGCGGAAAATAGCCTGATTGCCTGCCATATCCGGGTGTTCCACGGCCTCATCTTCATCAATATGAGCGAAGATGAACCGGTCGATTTCGACGCGACCTTTGGCGATATGGGGCCGATCCTCAACTATCATGGCATGGCGGATGCGCGCATTGCCCATGCAGGAAGCTACCCCACGACGGCCAACTGGAAGCTGGTGGTGGAGAACTTCTTTGAATGTTACCACTGCGTGCCTTCGCACCCTGAATTCTGTTCGATGCATGCCGCCGAAACGCTCGTGGCAGTCGGCGCGGGGCCAAGGTCTGGACCGGCAGACGCGATTGCGGGCTTCACACCAAAGCTGAAGGCTTGGGAAGACAGCGCCGCCGCTGCAGGGCGCCCAATTGGCAATATCGATGAAGCCGCTGACAGCAGCCATCTGCGCCTCTTGATGCAGCGGATGAACAAGGAAGGTTTTGCCTCCGAAACGCAGGATGGCACCGCGCCGTCGCCGTTGATGGGCAAGCGCACAAAGGCCGATGGTGGCCGAATGCATCTCAGCTTCAGCCCGTTCAGCCAGATTGTGGCCGATGACCATTTCGTGATCCTGTTCCAGTTCACCCCGCGCGGGGCGCTTGAAACGGATGTGGAGATGATCTGGCTGGTCGATGGCCGCGCCACGGAAGATCAGGTCGATATCGACAAGATGATCTGGGGCTATCACGCGACGACGACGCAGGATAAGGTGATCACCGAGAATAATCAGGCCGGCATCATGTCCAGCCGTTATCGTCCGGGCCGCTATTCCGATCAGGAAGGCAGCGTGATCAACTTCCAGAAATGGTATCTCAACCAGTTCGGGCTTGCGCGGGCGGAATGACCATAGCCGCTGCCATGCGTGCGGTCTTGCTGACCCGGCATGGCGGGTATGATTGCCTTGATCTGCGGGACGATGTTTGTGTCCCGCAGCCCGCAGCTGGCGAGGTCCTGATCCGCGTCGGTGCGGCGGGGGTCAATAACACCGATATCAACACGCGGATCGGCTGGTACTCCAAGGCTGTGGCGGATGCGACAGATGCGGGCGCGGCCAGCGGCATGGAGGGCGCAGGCGACGACGGCTGGTCGGGTGCAGCCTTCCAGTTCCCGCGCATTCAGGGCGCGGATGCCTGTGGCCGGATCGTCGCGGTCGGGGCGGGCGTGGACACAGCCCGCATCGGGAAACGCGTTCTGGTTGAGCCCGTGTTTCGCGGGGCGGATCGCTTTGATGTCCGCTATTTCGGGTCTGAGGTTGACGGCGCCTTTGCCGATTTCGCCTGTGTGCCTGCTGTCCACGCGCACCACATTGAGTGTGACTTGAGCGATGTTGAGTTGGCCAGCTTCCCTTGTGCCTATTCGGCAGCAGAAAACATTTTGACGCGCATCGCGCTTTCGGCAGGGGAGCGGGTGTTGATCACCGGCGCGTCGGGGGGCGTGGGGTCTGCTGCTGTCCAACTCGCCAAGCGGCGCGGGGCAGAGGTCGTGGCGATGGTCGGCGGTGACAAGGCCGATGCTGTGCGCGCCTTAGGGGCAGACCAGATCGTGCCGCGCGATGCCGATCTGGAAGCGCGTTTTGGTGCGGACCATTTCGATGCGGCGGTCGATGTTGTGGGTGGAGCGCAGTTCGCTGCCATTCTCAACACCCTCAAGCGCGGCGGGCGTTATGGGGTATCGGGCGCGATCTCCGGCCCGGTCGTCGATCTCGACCTCCGCACGCTTTACCTAAAAGATCTTCGCCTGATCGGCTGCACCGTGCTGGAGCGAGAGGTCTTCGCCAACCTCGTCGGCTATATCGAGCGCGGAGAGATCAAACCCTGCATCGCGGCGACGTTCCCGCTGTTCGACATCGTCAAGGCGCAGGAGGCGTTCTTGACCAAACGCCATGTCGGCAAGATCGTCCTCGCCGGATAGTGGGTCAGGGCGCGTGGGGCGCTTTCGCGAAGCCATACGTCACGCAAAGCAACCATGTCGCGACGAGCAGGTGATAGAGGTGCCAGCTCAGGTCCGCGCCCATAAAGCCGGATTGCCGGACGAGGGTGACGTTCAGCAGCATCACGGCAAAGCCCGCCACGCCCAAATGATTGCGTGTTTGCAAACACAGCGCGATGGCGGCGATCAGCATCAGGACAAAGAGGACAGCGCCGATAGCGGGCAGGGCTGCAGCCAAGGCCACCAAGGCAGTCGCAGCACCCAGAACAACGCCGGTGCCAAGGCGGATTCCTTTGCCGCGCAGGAGGTGGCCAAGCAGCAAGGCGAGCCCGGCAAGGCCGCCCAATTGTGACACGCTTTTATGGAGCATCGCCAAAGGTTCAATCAGGCCGCTGGTGATCCGGATGGTCCCGATCATTCCGGCAAGGCCGAACAGGCTAAGGCCTAGTGCCGCTAAGGGTCGACCGGTGCGCCACATCTTCAGCGCGCCCCAGCCCGCAATGAGCGCGACCAGCGCGTCGGTGAGCGCGTAGTGGAGCGGCATCAGCGAACGGAGTTTGTGGCGGGGGCGACCGCTAAGGCCTGCGGGCCGAGGCCTGCTTCCCGCTTGATATCTTCTGACGTCAGGCGCGACCCATCATGGCTCCAGCCCGGCGGCGCAAATACATAGCAAAACCGCTGCCACAGCGTGATGCCGGGTGTGGTCGCGTCCTTGGCGATGCCGATATACTCGTGACTGATCACCTTCAAAATGTTGAAGGTCTTAAGGTTTTTGACCAGTCCATAGACTGGCTTTTCGCTGTCATCTTCCGCGACGAAGCTGCCGAACAGACGGTCCCAGATGATGAACGTCCCGGCATAATTGGCATCCAGATAGCGCGGGTTATTGGCGTGGTGGACGCGGTGATGCGACGGCGTGTTGAAGATGAACTCAACCCAGCGGGGGAGTTTGTTGACGGTCTCGGTATGGAGCATGAATTGGTAGGTGGCGTTGAGGACACCGCAGAAGGTGACCATGACCGGATCAAAGCCGACAAGCACCAATGGTATTTTGAACAGCATCGTGCCCGTGAAGTGCTTGGTCCACCCCTGCCGCAGGGCGACGGCCAGATTATACTCCTCACTGGAATGATGCACGACATGCATCGCCCAGACCCAGCGGACCCGGTGGGCCACGCGGTGGTGGCAGTAAAAGCGCAGATCATCGAGGAAGAAGCACAAAAGGAAAGTGCCAGCGGTGACAGGCAGGCTGTAGACCTGAAACGGTGCCACCATCGCGAGAATGCCCAGCGTGATAAACGCCGAAAATCCGTTAATTGGATCACTCAGCAAGCCCGTTGCAATGCCGGTCAACGCGTCCTTTGCGGGCATTTTCCCGCGGGCGCGCCAGAGCTTGATCGCCGCCAGTTCAATCCCGAGCAACAAGAAGAAGAACAGCGCCGAATAGAGGCCGATGTTGCTTTGGATGAGTTCGGATGCGGTCATAAAACCATCCTATTCAAGGGTTTGGCGTAAAGATACAAGCCTTTCGACCAACGGCGATAGGGCGGCGATATTGCGCCTCACGCGTCAGGGTCGTTCAAAGTACCCGCCATCGCCGCAATGTGGTCTGGCCCAATCCCGCAACACCCGCCAACAATCGTCGCGCCGGAGGCGACCCACGTCTGTGCCCAGCCAAGATAGCGCGGGGGGTCTAGATCTGCGCGGATGGCACGGATGACTTCGTTCGCCGCACCCTCATCTTCCTGGCCGAAACCGTTCGCATAGACGCCGATGGAGATGTCCGTGCCGTCGAGAGCCGCCTTGGCCTCACGAACGGCAGCGTCCATCACCTCAGGGCGGCTGCAATTAAACAGAAGAGCTTCGGCGCCAACGGCTTTGGCAAGCGCGGCGGCATCCTGAACACTCTCGCCGGAGCGCAATGTCGCAGTGACGGCATCATCGAGAGTGAAGGAGAGCCACAGCGGCCGCGCATCGTCTGCCAGCATCTCCGCAATCAAGCGGGCCTCGGCGACGGTGCTCAACGTTTCAGCCAACCAGATGTCGCCATAAGGGGACAGTCCTGCAATCAGGACATCGAGGATCGCGCGGGCTTGGTCTGCATTAAACAGATCCGGGCGATAAGAGCCGAGCACTGGCGGAAGGGACGCGGCAACCTTTACGCCGCGCGTGTCCGCAACGGTGCGCGCGAGTTGCCCGCAAAGCGCCGCCAAGCGTGCTCCGTCAGATGCAAAGCGTTCTGCGCCCAAATGAAAGGGCACAATCGCATAGCTGTTGGTCGTGATGACATTGGCACCCGCTGCCGCGAAAAGATCATGCGCCGCGCCGACCAGCTCAGGTGTCTCAATGAGCGCAAGCGCGGACCATTCAGGCTGACGGAACGGCGCGCCAAGCTTTTGAAGCTCGCGGCTGATGCCGCCATCCAATATCGTCACGCTCATAACACTCTCCTTAGTCGATCGTTTCGACCAACTCCGCAATCCGCCCGACCATTTCGTCGATATGCGCCTTTTGCAAGATCAGCGGGGGTGACAGGGCGACGATATCGCCGGTTGCGCGGACGAGCAGGCCATTGTCGAAGCATTTTTGGAAAAGCTCCGTCGCGCGTTTGGTCGGGGCACCGGGGCGGGGCTCAAGCTCGATCCCGGCGACGATGCCCATGTTGCGGATGTCGATGATGTGGCGCTTGCCCTTCAGGCTGTGGACCGCGTCTTCCCAGTAGCCATGCAGCGAGGCGGCATGTTCAAAAATGCCTTCGGACTTGTAGAGGTCGAGCGTCGCAAGACCCGCGGCTGCCGCAAGCGGGTGGCCGGAATAGGTATAGCCGTGGAACAGTTCGATCCCGTCAGCAGCGCCTTCGACGACGCCATCATGGACATGGCGGCTCACAGCAACCGCGCCCATCGGGACGGCGGCGTTGGTCAAGCCTTTCGCCATGGTGATCATATCTGGCGTCACGCCCAGCGTGCCAGATGCGGTGGCTCCGCCCACTCGGCCAAAGCCCGTGATGACTTCATCAAAGATCAGCAGGATGCCATGTTTGGTGGTGATTTCGCGGAGCTTTTCGAGATAGCCCTGCGGCGGCACTAGAACGCCGGTGGAGCCGGCCATGGGCTCGACGATAACCGCCGCGATGGTTTCCGCACCGTGCAGCGCAACGATGGCTTCAAGATTGTCGGCAAGGTGCGCGCCCCATTGCGGGCGGCCCTTGGTGAAGGCGTTATGCTCCAGATTGTGTGTATGGGGCAGGTGATCCACACCGGCGAGCAACGTTCCGAACTGGCGGCGGTTGTTGACGATCCCGCCCACGGAAATGCCACCAAAACCGACACCGCTATAGCCGCGCTCGCGCCCGATCAGACGGGTGCGGGTGCCCTGACCGCGGGCGCGCTGATAGGCGAGCGCGATCTTCAGCGCAGTATCAACCGATTCAGACCCGGAATTGGTGAAGAAGATGCGGTCCAAGCCGTTCGGCATCAAATCGGCGATGCGGGTCGCCAGTTCAAACGAAAGCGGATGGCCCAATTGGAAGGGCGGCGCATAGTCCAGCTCCGCCGCTGTCTTTTGGATTGCCGCAACGATGGAAGGGCGGCAGTGCCCGGCATTGACCGCCCATAGACCTGCGGTGCCATCCAAAATCTGGCGGCCATCATCGCTGGTATAGTGCATGTCCTTTGCCGACTTCAGCTGGCGTGGCGTCGCCTTGAACGCGCGGTTTGCCGTAAAGGGCATCCACAAAGCGGCAAGTGGATCGTTTTGAAGGGTCATTTTCAGGCTCCAGCGTCAGTCGTTTTGTCGCTTATGCAACGCGCAACGGTTTCATCGCGATTGAAAAGAATGTTGTGATCGGAAAATTCTCGTCCGTGGTCAGGCTGTCTGGGCCTTCGCTTGCAGCCGTGTCTTCACCCAATAGCCGATGAGGAAGCTCAGCGTTACCAACACGCTCGCGCCAAGCTCAAGCGCGGTGCGCTCGGCCAGACCCATCAGCACCAAGATGGCGGCCATGCCGGCAATGGTTGCCCATGTTGCATAAGGGAACAGCCACATTTTCACCTGCAGACGCGTGGGGTCTTCCGCTTCAATCTGCGCACGCAGCCGCAATTGGGCCCATGCGATCAGCATATAGATGAACAGCATGATCGCGCCGGACGAGCTGACAAGGAAGTTAAACACGCGGTCAGGTGACAACACCGAGGCGGCCAGCGCCCCATAGCTGAAAAGGCTCGCGATCAGGATGGCGCGGGCAGGGACCTTTGACCGGCTCAACTGGACGCAGGACTGGGGCGCATCTCCATTCTTTGCGAGCCCGAACATGGCGCGCGATGTGATGTAGATGCCGGAATTCAGGCAGGAGAGCACGGCGACCAAAACGATGGCGTTCATGATGAGGTCGGCTGAGGGATAGCCCATCTCGCTCAGGGCTTGCGCGAAGGGAGAGATGCCGGGCTGGATCTCCGTCCAAGGCACAACCGAGACAATCAGGAATATGGAAAGCACGAAGAAGATCAGGATTCTGACGGACACAGAGATCGTCATGCGGGCAATGGTCTTTGCACCTGCTTCGGACTCGGCAGCAGCCAAGGTCGCGATTTCTGCACCACATAGCGAGAAGATCGTGGTGGCCACTCCTGCAAAGATGGCGGCGATCCCTGCAGGTGCAAAGCCGCCATGCGCGGTCAGATTGGCAAATACAGGGCCGGAGGAAGAGGTGACGCCCGTCGCATAGGCGGCGGCCACCAGAATGAAGACGATGATGGCGACCACCTTCGTCGAGGCAAACCAGAATTCAAACTCGCCATAGGATTTGGCGGACATCAGATTGACGGCAGTCAATAACGCCATCAGGACGACACCAATTTCCCAGACTTCAAATTGCGGGAACCAGCCGTTGATGATTTTGGCACCGGCAATCGCCTCGATTGCGATCACGACAACCCAGAAATACCAGTAGAGCCATCCGACCAGAAAGCCGGCCCATTCGCCAACGCCAACACGCGCGAATTCCGGGAAGGTCTGCACACCCGGCATGGCCATGGCCATCTCGGAAATCATCCGCATGACAAGCAGGACGAGGAACCCGGCCAGCGCATAGCTGAGGACAGCGGCCGGGCCGATGGTGCTGATGGCGGTTGATGAACCTACGAAAAGCCCGGCGCCGATGATGCCGCCAAAGGTAATCATGGAAACATGGCGGGATTTAAGCGTCCGGCTCAGTTCGTTCTTGGGTGCGGGTGGCACCGATCCAACCAGACTCGCCTCAGACATTATGTATCCCCTGTTTCCCTTATCTAGGTGTCTAGCGTTGGCAGCGCCGTTTTGTAAATGACGGGACGCAGGGCAAAACTTGTTGTGACATTGGCCACGCCGGGGACGCGCGTCAGGCTGTTGCGCAGAAAATCCTCAAAGCGGGTCAGCGACCTGACCAGAACGCGCAGTTGATAGTCGGACTCACCGGTCATCAAATAGCATTCCATAACTTCCGGAAATCCGGCGATGGCCGCTTCAAAGGCTTCCAGGTGGCGGTCATCCTGCTGGTCGAGGCGGACGCGGACGAAGGCCGTCACATTCAGGTCGAGTGCTTCAGGATCCACCAAGGCGACATAGCGCGATATGACGCCCTCACTCTCGAGATGCCGGACGCGGCGCAGGCAGGGGCTGGGCGATAGTCCCACCTGATCTGCCAACTCCTGATTGGTGATACGCCCATTCGCCTGAAGGGCCTCTAGAATCTTGATATCAATCAGGTCTGGAGAGAATATTGGCATAAAATGCTCCGATAGCGTCAATTTTCAATGATATATGCCAATATGAGGATGCAGAATAGTGGAAATAGCAAGGACATTTCCCGGTGATCGGCGCTACTCCGCAATGATCATCATGCGGAGTTCCGGCCATGCCTACCCTGACTGCGGATAGCCGCGCCGACGTTGTTTCGGCGTTAGAAGCGCTGGATACCCGGCTGCGCTGGCTCTCCTCCTGGACGGTGCACAATGCCAACCATATCCGTGAAAAGCGTGATGGGCTGAAGGTCGGCGGGCATCAGGCCAGTTGCGCGTCGATGACGGCGATCATGTCCGCGCTTTATTTCCACGCGCTGCGCCCGCAGGACAAGGTGGCAGTAAAGCCGCATGCCGGGCCCGTCCTTCAGGCGATCCACTATCTTTTGGGCAACCAGTCGCTGGAACAGTTGCAGCGTTTTCGCGCATTGGGTGGCGCGCAGAGCTATCCCTCGCGGACCAAGGACAAAATCCCCGTTGATTTCTCGACGGGGTCTGTTGGTCTCGGTGTCGCCATCACGGCCTTTTCCAGCCTCGTTCAGGACTATCTGATCGCGCATGGCCAGATGGCTGAACAGGACGCCGGACGCATGATTGCGCTGATGGGCGATGCGGAACTGGATGAAGGCAATATCTACGAATGCCTGATCGAGGGCTATAAACACGACATCCGCAACTGCTGGTGGGTGGTCGACTATAACCGCCAGTCGCTGGACAGCACGACGGCCGACCGGATGTTCCGGCGCTTCGACGACATCTTTGAAACCTGCGGCTGGCGTGTCATCACGCTCAAGCATGGCAAGCTGCAGCGCAAAGTCTTTGCCCAGCCCGGTGGGCAGGCGATTGCCGACTGGATCGACAATTGCCCAAATGCGGAGTTCGCCGCGCTCACTTATCAGGGTGGGGCGGCATGGCGGAAGCGTTTGATGGCCGATATCGGCGGCACGGCAAAGGTCCGCGCGCTGCTCGACAGCTTTGATGATGACGGTCTGGCCACGTTGATGACCAATTTGGGCGGACATTGCGTGGAAAGCCTGATCGACGCGTTTGACAGTGCGCAGGATGATCTGCCGACATTGTTCATCGCCTATACGGTGAAGGGCCATGGCCTGCCGCTGGCCGGGCATAAGGACAATCATTCGGGGATGATGAACCCGGGGCAGATTGATCAGTTGCGCCAAAGCCTTGCGATCCCTGTGGGGGATGAATGGGAACCCTATGGCGGCCTTGGCGACAATCAGGCCGCGCGTCTAAAAGAGTTTGTGGCCACCAGCGCCTTGGCGGTCAAAGCGCCGGAGGCTGATGCGCCGACCATTCCGGTGCCCGCACGCTTGGCCTTTCCGGCGTCCGATGCACAATCCACGCAAGCGGCCTTTGGCAATGTCCTGCTCGAACTGGCAAAATCAGACGAACCCTTGGCCGACCGCATTGTCACCACCGCTCCAGACGTGACGCAGACCACCAATCTCGGTGCGTTCGTCAACCAGCGTGGTCTGTTCCGCCGCGCGGAGATGGTCGACGTCTTCCGTGCAGCTAAAATCCCATCCGCCCAAAAATGGGATGGCCATGCCGCAGGTCAGCATATTGAGCTTGGCATTGCGGAGAACAACTTCTTCCTCGCCATGACATCCTTGGGGCTGGCGGGTCCGCATTTTGGGACACGGTTGATCCCGGTGGGGACTGTCTATGATCCGTTCATCGCGCGCGGTCTCGATGCCCTGAATTACGGTTGTTATTCTGATGCCCGCTTCCTGCTGGTCGGCACGCCATCGGGGCTGACGCTCGGGCCAGAAGGCGGTGCGCACCAGTCCATCAACACGCCGCTTATCGGCATGGGTCAGCCCAATCTCGCTTATTTTGAGCCCGCTTGGGCTGACGAGGTTGCCCTCGTGATGCGGTGGGCCTTTGATTACATGCAGCAGCCGGACGGGAGCTCCGTTTACATCCGCCTCAGCACCCGCGTTATTCCGCAGATGGAACGCGCAGATGATGCGTGGGAGGCGGATGCGCTGAAGGGCGGCTATTGGCTGAAGCAGCCGGGGCCGAATGCGGATGCCGCGATTGTCTTTACCGGTGCCATCGCGCCTGAGGTGCTGAGTGCTTGGGAGCAATTGGCGGATGATGTTCCGGGAATTGGCCTCCTGAACGTGACATCGCCGGATTTGCTGCACCGGGAATGGTCAGCGCGTCACGCATCGCGCTGGACGGATGGCAAGCGGCCGCAGAGCCATGTGGAAGACTTGCTCTCGGTCTTGTCGCCGACAGCGGGCCTCGTCACGGTCATTGACGGATCGCCGGGCGCTTTGTCTTGGATGGGCGGCGTGAAGGGCATGCGCGTTAGCCCGCTGGGCATCGACAGTTTTGGCCAGACAGGCGATTTGCCCGATCTCTACCATCGCTACCGGCTTGATGCGGATGCGATTATGGATGCCGCGGCGGAGCTGTTCCTTTAGGCCCGGCGACTAGGCGTCTCATTCAACTGATATTTTACATTAGAATGGCTAATGAAGAGTGATTGAGATGCCGCGCCGGTTGCGGTGACCCTTTTGCTGACATAGCGATCCGAGCCATTCTCGGTTCTCTTTTTGTCAGGTTAAAACGTATGAAATCGACAGCGCGTGCAGTGGTCATTGGCGGTGGCGTGGTGGGCGTCAGCACGCTTTATCACCTTGCAAAACTGGGCTGGACCGATGTCGTCCTTCTGGAACGCAAAGAACTGACATCCGGGTCGACCTGGCATGCCGCCGGTCTGCTGCCGCTGTTCAACCTCAGCTATTCGGTCGGCAAGCTACATCAGTATTCAGTCGGGCTTTACCCGAGCCTTGAGGCGGAGACAGAGCTGAACGTCGGCTTTTCGCAGGTGACCAACATCCGGCTCGCGACGACGCAGGACCGGATGGACGAATATCAGTACTATGCAGGCGTTGCCCGCACCATCGGCGTCGATGTGAACTTCCTGACGCCGGAGCAGGTGAAGGAAATCTGGCCGCTCTGTAACACTGAGGGCGTGATCGGCGCGATCCAGCATCCTGAAGATGGCTATATTCAGCCCGCAGATCTGACACAGGCGCTGGCAAAGGGTGCGCGCCAGCGTGGCGCCACCATTTACCGCAACACGACGGTGACGGCGATCACGCAGCAGCCCAATGGCGAATGGCTGATCTCGACCGATCAGGGCGACATCACTTGCGAGCATGTCATTTCCTGTTCGGGCAACTTCGCGCGTCAGACAGGCGCGATGGTCGGGCTCGACATCCCGGTTATCCCGGTTGAGCACCAGTATATCGTGACCGAGCAGCATCCAGCGATCATGGAGCGCAAGAAGCAGGGCCTGCCCGAAATGGGCGTCCTGCGCGAATCCGACGCCAGCTATTACATGCGCGAGGAGGCCGGTGGCCTTCTGCTCGGGCCATATGAAGTCGGTGCGCCGGCCTGCTATGTTGATGGGCCTGCCGCCAACAGTGAATATGAACTCTTCCCCGACGCGCTGGAGCGGCTAGAGCCTTACATTATGGCCGCCATGGAACGCGTCCCCGCTTTTGGCGAAGTGGGTATCAAGAAGGTCTATAACGGCGCCATCGCCTATACGCCTGATGGCTCGCCGATTGTCGGACCGGCATGGGGCCTCAAGAATTTCTGGCTCAATGAAGGCCATAGCTTTGGCGTGACGGCGGCCGGCGGTGCTGGCTGGCAGCTCGCGCACTGGATCGTCGATGGCGAACCGACCATCGACATGATGGGCGTCGATCCCCGGCGCTTCGGCGACTATGCAGGCCGCGGCTTCCTCATCGAAAAGAATGAGGAAGCCTATGCCAAGGTGTTCACCGTTCATTATCCGGATGAAGAGCGTGAAGCTGGCCGCGCGCTGCGCCGTACGCCATGCTATGACCGGATGAAGGCGCTCGGCGCTGTGTTCGGTTCGGTCTACGGCTGGGAACGCCCGAACTGGTTCGCGCCTGCGGGCTACGCCCTGACGGACGCTGATCTCGATAAACCAGATGTGCTGCTGAACCACAATCACCCGGTCGTTGCCGGGGAAGCGGTGCGGGAAAAATGGTCGTTCCGCCGGTCGAACTATTTCGAACACGTTGGCAATGAATGTCGCCATGTTCATGAGAAGGTTGGCATTCAGGACATGAGCGCCTTCGCCAAGTGCGAAATCTCAGGGCCTGGAGCCGAAGCTTGGCTCGACCAGTTGTTGACCAACGCGGTGCCCAAGAAGCAGGGGCGTGTTTCGTTGTCCTATCTGCTGACGTCCAAGGGCGGCGTACGCAGTGAGTTCACCGTCTACAAGGTCGCGCCGCAGCGTTATTACCTCGTCTCGGCAGGCGCTTATGAGCGCCACGATCACGACTATCTCAAAAAGGCGATGCCGCGCGATGGGTCTGTCTCGTTTGAGCGTCTGACAACGTCCATGGGTGTTCTGGTTCTCGCAGGGCCGCGCGCGCGGGACGTGCTGCAAAAGCTGACCGACGCGGACTTGTCCAACGCGGCCTTCCCATGGCTCACCGGTCAGAAGATCAGCGTCGGCTTGGCGCAGGTGGATGCACTGCGCGTGAACTTTATCGGAGAGCTGGGCTGGGAAATCCATCACCCGATCGAGATGCAGAATTACATCTTTGATCTGCTGATGGAGGCTGGCGCCGAATTTGACATCAAACCGTTCGGCATCCGCGCGATGACGCTGATGGCGCTGGAAAAGAGCTATAAGCTGATCCCACGTGAATTGTCGGTTGAATATGCGGCCTATGAAAGCGGGCTCGACCGCTTCATCAGCCTTAAAAAGCCGGGCTTCTTCGGTAAGGATGCGCTGCTGGCCTGGAAGGATAAGGGTCTTTCCAACTCGCTTGTGACGATGGAAGTCCACGGCGTGACCGATGCCGACGCCCGCGGGTCTGAAGCCATCTACAAGGATGGCGAAATCGTTGGGCGTGCGACATCTGGTGGCTATGGCTGGCGCGTCGGCAAGAGCCTTGCGCTGGCGATGATCCGGCCGGACCTTGCTGTGGCCGGTGCGGAGTTTGAAATCGCCATCCTCGGCAAGCTTCACAAAGCGACGCTGATCGAGGATTCGCCATATGATCCGGAAAACAACGCGTTAAGGAGCTAAGACCATGTCCCGCTTCGAACCCATTGCCCAACTTCTCGCTTCGGACCGCAAGGGCCTGAGCCTGCCGCGCGACCTGTATGTGAGCGAGGAGGCCTTTCAGTTTGACACGCAGGTCATGCTGAAATCGGTCTGGCTCTACGCCTGCACCGTCGCGCATGTGAAGAATCCGGGCGACTATTTCGTGTTCGAAGTGGCGCATAACTCCATCATCATCATCCGTGGACGCGACAATGAAGTGCGGGCGTTTTGGAATTCTTGCCGGCATCGTGGAGCGCGGATCTGTCAGGAGCAACGGGGCCGCGCGCCGCGCCTGACATGCCCCTACCACCAGTGGACCTATGGCCTTGATGGCGCCCTCATCGCTGCGCGCAGTATGGCGGAGGATTTCGACAAGAAGGAACACGGTCTCGCGCCGGTTGCGCTCGAAAATGTCAGTGGACTCATCTTCATCTGCATGGATGACAATCCGCCGGCGATTGATCGGGTGAAGGCCGACATTGTTGACCAGATTGCAGTCTATGATCTGGAACGCTGCAAGGTCGCGGTGCAGGACAATTACCTTGAGGACGCCAACTGGAAGTTGGTGATGGAAAACAACCGCGAGTGCTATCATTGCGACGCGGGGCATCCTGAACTGATCAGCGTTCTAGGCACCTATGGCTTCGGCAAGGGTTTGCCCGAAGATGGCGAGGCTGATGTTGTTGACGACAGTGCCTTTGACGCGATGGTGGATGCCAAGCGCGACCAGTGGAAGGCCATGGGCATCTTCCGTGACCTCATAGAGTTTCCGGACGGCTGGTGGCACCGTGTGGCGCGGCTTCCGCTCGCCAATGGGGCAGTGACACAGTCGATTGACGGCAAGCTGGCCTCTAAGAAGCTGATTGGCCCGTTTACGGAACCCGAAACATCAAGCCTATCGGTCTGGACACAGCCCAATAGCTGGCATCACTTCTGCTGTGATCACGTGGTGACCTTCTCGCTGACGCCGGTCGCGGCAGGCAAGACGCTGCTGCGGACAAGCTGGCTCGTGCATGAAGATGCGGTGGAAGGCGTGGACTATGATCCTGATCACCTCGCGGCCCTTTGGCGGGCAACCAACACGCAGGACGGCCATTTCTCGATGCTCAACCATCAGGGCATTTCGACCGACGGCTATCAGCAGGGTCCCTATGCGGTTGAGGAAAAGCTGGTTGAGGACTTTAAGGACTTCTATGTCGACCGCGCCAAAGCAGCCTTGGCGAAGGACCGCGCATGACGGGGTTGCCGCAATCCGGATCCGTAAAAATTGACGCTGGGGGTATAGAGCCGGACGCTGAAATCCGCTCGCTCATCGATGACCCCCGTGGTTATCGGACGATGCTGCTGAAGATTGAAGCAAGCCCCTTGGGCGAATTGCACGCCCATGAAGAAATTGAACAAATTTATGTACTTGAAGGTGATTTCTTTGACGATGACGCAAGTTACGGCCCCGGTGACTTTGTGCTGCGGATGCCCGGTGCGATGCACCGCGCGGGTAGCAAGCAGGGCTGCACGATGCTGATCACCTACACGCCTTTTGTTGAGGGACATTCATGACCCGTTTTAGTGCGCTGAGCCTTTTTATAAAGGCGCTGGGCGGCCATCAGAGCTGGCCCGAACAATGGCCGGATGCGGCACCCAAGCCAGCTTATGATGCGATCATCGTCGGCGGTGGCGGCCACGGCCTTGGTGCGGCGTATTACCTCGCCAAAAAATATGGCATTACCAATGTTGCTGTCATTGAAAAGGGCTGGATCGGCGGCGGCAATACGGGCCGCAACACCACGATCATCCGGTCCAATTATCTCTATGATGAAAGCGCGCATCTGTATGATCACGCGGTCAAGCTTTGGGATGGGCTGAGCCAAGAGCTCAACTACAACACCATGTATTCCAAGCGCGGTGTGATGATGCTCGCGCACAATGTGCACGACGTGCAGAGCTTTAAGCGGCACATCCATGCCAACCGGCTGAATGGCGTCGATAATGAATGGCTGACGCCGGAAGAGGCCAAGGCCTATTGCCCGCCGCTTAACATCTCATCCGATGCCCGCCATCCCGTGCTGGGCGCAGCCCTGCAGCGGCGGGGCGGCACGGCGCGGCATGATACTGTCGCGTGGGGCTATGCCCGCGCGGCGGCCGCCCTTGGCGTCGATATCATCCAGAATTGCGCTGTAACGGGCATCCGGCGCGGCGCAGACGGCGCTATTGAAGGTGTTGAGACGACACGCGGCTATATTGCCTCAAAGCGCGTCGGCGTGTCAGCCGCGGGGAACACCTCGGTCATCATGCAGATGGCAGGGCTGGACTTCCCGCTGGAAAGCTACCCGTTGCAGGCTTTGGTGTCTGAACCGATCAAGCCCGTATTCCCGTGTGTTGTCATGTCGAACACCGTCCACGCCTATATGAGCCAGTCGGACAAGGGGGAACTCGTCATCGGGGCAGGGACCGACCAATATGTCAGTTATTCTCAGCGGGGCGCGCTCCACATTGTGGAGCACACGCTGGCGGCGATCTGTGAGATTTTCCCGATCTTCCGCCGGATGCGGATGCTGCGGACTTGGGGCGGTATCGTCGATGTGACGCCAGACCGTTCCCCCATTCTCGGCAAAACGCCGGTGCAGGGGCTCTATGTGAACTGCGGCTGGGGGACAGGCGGCTTCAAAGCGACGCCGGGCGCAGGTGATCTTCTTGCCTATACCATGGCGAAGGATGAGCCACACCGCATCAACGCCCCCTTCAATCTCGACAGGTTCCGCAACGGCCGGTTGATCGACGAAGCAGCAGCAGCAGCGGTGGCGCACTGATATGATTTTGATCCATTGCCCTTATTGCGACGAAAAGCGCGCAGAGCTTGAGTTCGCTTATGCTGGTCAGGCGCATATCGCCCGTCCGCTCGATCCTTCCGCACTGAGTGATGAGGAGTGGGAGACCTACCTCTTTATCCGAAACAACCCGCGCGGGCGGCATCATGAACGTTGGCGTCACATTCACGGATGTGGACGCTTTTTCAATGCAGTACGTGATACTGTTACCGACAAATTTGAAACAACTTACAAGGCAGGGGAGCCCCGCAAATGACGGGATATCGTTTGCCAACAGGCGGGCGGATCAACCGCGCCGCGCAGGTGACATTCAGCTTTGACGGGTCCAGCTTTGTGGGCTTTGAAGGTGATACTTTGGCGTCGGCCTTGCTCGCCAGCGGTGTCCAGCTTTTCGGCCGGTCGTTCAAATATCACCGCCCGCGCGGTCTTGTCGGGTCGGGAAGTGAAGAGCCGAATGCACTGATTTCCGTCTCACGCGGACCGGGCCGGTTCACGCCCAATTTGCGGGCGACAAATGTCGATCTTTACCAAGGCATGGAAGCGACGAGCCAGAACCGCTGGCCGTCGCTGAAGTTTGATTTTGGCGCGATCAACGACCGGCTGGGCATGTTCTTTCCGGCGGGCTTTTACAACAAGACCTTCATGTGGCCGCGCTCCTTCTGGGAAAAGCTTTACGAACCCGCCATTCGGCGCATGGCTGGGCTTGGCCAGGCGCCAACTGAGGTCGACCCTGATCATTATGCTGCGACCTATGCACATTGCGATGTTCTGATCATCGGCGCGGGCCCGGCAGGCATCGATGCCGCATTGGAAGCGGCCGCCACGAACAAGCGGATCATCCTGATTGATGAGCAGGATGAGCTTGGTGGCGGCGCCCTTTCAGACCCCGCACTTTGGCCTTGGCTGGACCGCAGTCTGAAGGCGCTTGCGGCCTCGCCCAACGTAACGGTGCTGACGCGCACGACGGCCTTTGGCTATTTCCACGACAACTTTATCGGTGCGGTCGAGCGCCTGACAGACCATCTGGCAAGCATGCCGGACGGCCCGCGCGAGAAGCTGTGGCGCATACGCGCGACAGAGGTCATCCTAGCCCAAGGCGCGATTGAGCGGCCCTTGGTTTTTGATGGCAATGACACGCCCGGTGTTATGCTCGCCTCGGCCGCCAAGGTCTTTGCTTTGCGCTATGGCGTCGCGGTCGGCCAGTCGGTCGCTTTGATGGCGTCGCACGACAGCGGCTGGAACGACGCCTTTGCGCTCGCAGGGGCGGGTGTGGGCATCGCGGCCATCATCGATGTGCGCGATATCGTGGATGAGGCTTTGCTGGCCAAGGCCAATGCCTTGGGGATCGAGGTGCGTCTTGGTCACAGCGTGATCGGTGTGCGTGGACGTCTTGGCGTCAAGGGCATCACCGTTGCCCGCAATGATGGGACAGCGGCGTCAGACATCACCTGTGATGCGCTGCTGATGGCTGGCGGTTGGACGCCGACGGTGCATCTGTGGTCTCACAGCAAGGGCAGCCTTGCCTGGCGCGAAGACCTCGGTGCGTTCGTGCCGGATGTGCCGAATGAAAACGTCCGCTGTGTGGGCGCCTGTGCAGGAACTTGGAATTTCGGTGCAGGTGTCGTCGTAGACGTCCTGCCGACGCCGAAGGACCCAGCGCGCCTGAAAGCCTTTGTCGATTTCCAGAACGATGTGACGGCAAAGGACATCAAGCTCGCCGTGCGCGAAGGGTTCCGGTCGATTGAGCATATCAAGCGCTACACGACCAACGGAATGGCGACCGATCAGGGCAAGACATCGAACCTGAACGGCCTGCAGATTGCGTCCACCGCGCTCAATAAGCCGGTGACGGACATTGGGCTCACGACCTTCCGGCCGCCCTATACGCCGCAAACCTTTGGTGCGCTGGCCGGCCATGCCAAGGGGGCACTGTTCCAGCCGACCCGCAAAACCAACATCGACAGCTGGGCCGAAGAACAGGGCGCGGTTTTTGAACTGGTCGCGCAGTGGCGGCGTGCCCGCTACTTCCCGAAGGCCGGTGAGGATATGCTGGCTGCGGTCAATCGTGAATGCCGCATGGTCCGGTCGTCGGTGGGCATTTTCGATGCGTCGACACTGGGGAAGATCGAAGTCGTTGGCCCCGATGCCGCCGAATTCCTCAACCGGATGTACACCAACCCCTGGAAGGCACTGGAGCCGGGGCGCTGCCGCTATGGCCTGTTGCTGAAGGAAGATGGCTTCATCACCGATGATGGCGTGTCCGCGCGTCTTGCGCCGGACAGGTTCCATCTGACCACGACAACGGGCGGTGCCGCGCGCGTGCTCAACCTGATGGAGGATTATCTCCAGACCGAATGGCCGGACCTGAATTTGTGGCTGACCAGCACGAGCGAGCACTATGCCGTGATCGCGCTGCAGGGGCCGAATGCCCGTAAAGTTCTGGAACCCCTCGTCGAAGGCATTGACCTGTCGGCTGAGGCCTTCCCGCACATGGCGATCCGCGAAGGCACGATTTGCGGCATTCCGACCCGCCTGTTCCGGGTAAGCTTCACAGGTGAACTCGGGTACGAGATCAACGTGCCGTCTGCATATGGCCGCACCCTGTGGGAACGGATCATGGCTGAAGGCGCGCGCTATGACATCACGCCTTATGGCACAGAGACGATGCACGTGCTGCGCGCCGAAAAGGGGTTCATCATCGTCGGGCAGGATACGGATGGCACGGTGACGCCGTTCGATGCAGGTCTCGATTGGGCCGTTGGCAAGAAGAAGGCCGATTTCGTCGGTAAGCGCTCGCTCGCACGTCCGGACATTGTTGCGCCGGGCCGCAAGCAACTCGTCGGCTTGTTGACCGATGATCCGAGCATAGTGCTGGAAGAAGGCGCGCAGATTGTCGCTGATCCCAACCAGCCGGTGCCGATGAAGATGATCGGCCATGTGACCTCATCCTATTGGAGCGAAACGCTCGGCCGGTCGATCGCGATGGCGCTGGTTGAAGGCGGGCATAGCAAGATGGGGCAGGACATTTTCGTTCCCATGCCGGGCAAGACCCATGTCGCAAAGGTCAGCTCGATGGTGTTTTATGATGCAGAAGGGGCACGTCTCAATGTCTGAGCTTCTCGCCCGAATTGAACCGACACCAACAGTTCCGTTTGCGGGCAACGGTGTAACGGTTACTTCCGCCCCGCCGATGGCCCGCTTTTCGCTGCGCGCGCGAAAGGCGGCTGATTTGGAAAAGCTGCTCGGTGTTTCCGTGCCGCAGAAAATTGGCACGATGCAAAGTGGGGTGATGTGCCTTGGCCCCGATGAATGGCTGATGCTTGCCCCGGACGGCACGAAGATCGCCGATGGTGCCGGGCTGTCGCTTGCCGTGACCGAGGTAAGCGACCGGAACGTTGCCATCCTCCTTGAAGGTCCACGCGCGGCGTCGGTTCTGGCCGCAGGATGTGCGCTTGATTTTGATCATTTTGAGGTTGGCCGCGCCACGCGGACGATCTTTGAAACGGTTGAGATCATCGTTGTGCGTGAAGCGGCGGAGCGGTTTCATGTTGAGGTTTGGCGAAGCTTTGCGCCATGGTTGTGGACGGCGTTTGTGACAGTTGCAGCCGAATAGGGCGGGGGAATTCATTTGACCGATTGGACGCGCGATATTGATCGTGGAGAATATGGCGCCTCCAACCGCAACTGGTGGGGCATGATCGTCAATCCGGCGGTGTTCTTTCCCACAGCCGTCCTGTCGCTTTCAGTTATCCTATTCAGCCTGATCGCACCGCAGGCCTCCGCTGACTTGTTTTCCAGCATGCGGGTCGGCGCTGTCACTCATTTCGACTGGTTCTTCATGTCGGTCGGCAACATTGTGCTCTTGTTCTGCATTGCCGTTGCGATCTCTCCGCTGGGGAAGATCCGGCTGGGCGGGAAGGGCGCGACGCCCGATTATTCCCGCCTCTCATGGTTTTCGATGCTGTTTGGCGCGGGCATGGGCATTGGCCTTGTCTTTTACGGCGTGGGGGAGCCGGTGACCCATTTCATGTCGTCCATGGCGGGCGGGGCTGGGGCCCCTCTTGGCGGAGCGGCGGGAGATGCGGCTGAGGCGCGCAGCCTCGCCATGGCCGCGACGATCTTTGATTGGTCGCTCCACCCTTGGGCCATTTACGCCATGGTTGGCCTTGCACTTGCAGTCTTCGCCTATGATTTCAATTTGCCGCTGTCGATGCGGTCCGCCTTTTATCCCTTGTTGGGGAAATCGGTCTGGGGCCGAGCAGGGGATGGGATTGAGGTTCTGGCGGTGCTCGCGACCATCTTTGGCCTTGCAACATCGCTTGGCCTTGGCGCGCAACAGGCGATGGCGGGCATTACCTATCTTTATGGCATCCCAAGTTCCGCCCTCTCCATCGTCGGGCTGATCGCGGTGATGGGATTTGTCACCTTCCTGTCGGTGCGCGGTGGCATTGACCGTGGCATCCGGATTTTGAGCGAACTCAACATGTGGGTCGCCTTTGCCTTGTTGGTGTTCATTCTCGCAACGGGTGCCACGCTGACGCTGCTGGGAGACATCGGCGCTAACATCGTGGCCTATCTGAAATATTTGCCTGCTCTGTCCAACCCCGTCGCACGCGGTGACGCGGGCTTCTACCATGACTGGACGGTCTATTATTGGGCCTGGTGGATCAGCTGGTCCCCCTTTGTGGGCATGTTCATGGCCCGTATCTCGCTCGGTCGCACCGTGCGGGAATTTATGGCCGGCGCACTGCTCGCCCCGACGCTCTTGGGTATCCTCTGGCTGACCATCTTCGGGGATGCCAGCATCGCGCATATCGTTGCTGGGGATGCAGGCGGGCTCGCCAAAGCGTCGCTCGACCAACAATTGTTCGTCCTGCTCGGGACCCTGCCTTGGGCGCAGATCACCTCTTTCGTGTCGGTCTGCCTGATCATGATCTTCTTTGTGACAGGTTGGGATTCCGGCACGCTCGTGATCGACACGATGACAGCGGGTGGCCGCACGGATACGCCGCTGCTCCAAAAGGTGATTTGGCTTTTGGCGGTTGGCGGCATCGGTGTTGTGCTGCTGTTGAGCGGCGGTTTGAGCTCGCTTCAGGCCGGGGCGATTGCGGCCGGTTTGCCGCTTGCTGCGGTGCTGCTGTTTCTGGCGTTTGGGACGCTCAAGGGGTTGCTGGCTTTGCACCGGCAGGGCTGAACCGATGCATCTTTGCAACGCCTGAGATTTTGCAAGGCGGGATGACGAAAAAGCATAACTGCCCTGCACCTGACCTGCGCTACTATTAGCGCGAATAATAGTTCGCTTTGGAAACCGGTCAGGGCACGCACGGATGAAACTGCCTCAAGAGTTTGACCTTCACGCGCTGGAAGTGTTCGTGATGACCGTGGAGCTGGGCGGCATGTCCCAATGCGCGACCCATCTGCAAGTCACCCAGTCGGCTGTCTCCCAAACCATTGCCAAGCTTGAATCGGGTATTGGCGCCGCGTTGTTCGACCGCACGATGCGGCCCATGGGGCTGACGGCAAGTGGCAAGTCTTTGTTCGCGCGGGGCCAGTCGCTCATCGCCCAAGCGAGAGCGACCTATGATGAGGTGAGGGAAGGCGCGAACCTCCCTATTTCCAGCATTACGGTGGCGATGTCGTTCAGCCTGGCCAATGAGCTGACGACGCCGATCCTGAGCGAGCTGAGTGGCCGCGCGGACCGTTGGAACATCCGGTCCGGCATCTCGATGGAGCATCAGGCTGAGTTTCTCGCGCGCGACATTGATCTGCTCATCACCGGCAGCTTCAATCTGGAACACCGCGGTGCACTTGAGCTTCATCCTGTCATCGAAGAGAGCTTCATCCTTGTTTTCCCTGCCCGATATCAAGGATCGATCGACATCACGGATGAGAAGGTCGCGTTGCCGCTCATCCGCTTTTCGCGGCTGACAGGCACCGGCCAGCAGATTGAGCGCCAGATTGTGCGCATGAAGCTGAAAGTCCCGCACCAGATTGAGGTGGAATCTTCGCATCAGCAATTGGGGCTGGTGGCCGCAGGGCTTGGCTGGACGATTACGACGCCGATATGCCTTGCAGCTGTCCCCGAATTGCTTCCCCATTTGCGGCCGGAGCCGATGACGCGCGGGCGGTTTGCAAGGCAGGTGCAAGTCGTTGCACGCGCAGGGGAGTTGGGCGATATCCCGAAGCTGACGGCGTCGGTGTGTCAGCGGGTATTGCGCGAAAAGACATTTGCGAGCGTGACAACAGAATATCCATGGATTGAGGAACAATTGAGATGGCCAAATGCATCGGTGAACAACGATGAAGCGTAACATCCTTTTGGGCCTGATGCTGGGGCTGGCGTCGCCGGCTTTGGCGGGGCAGGTCCTTCAGGGCCCGGCCAATATCGGCGTCGATGCGCCGGAGCTGGCGCGCTTGGGGAAAGACGGCGTCGGGTTCCGCTCCGTGACCTTTGTCCATAAGGCCCAGCCGGACTTGGAACATCCTGATCCAAAATCGGGCACCGTCGCATTGCATGACCGGTCTTTGAAGGTGGATATCTGGTATCCAGCTGAGGTCCGCAAAGGGCAGGCGCGCATGACTTATCGGGGCGCCCTATGGGGGGAGCCGCCCCACGGGCCGACTGCCTTTACCCAACCCGGATTGGCAGCCGCCAATGCAAAGCCTGTTGGGCGCGGGCACCCGTTGGTGATCCTGTCGCACGGCTATGGTAATGACCCGCTCTTGATGACCTGGTTGACCGAAAATCTGGCGTCAAAGGGTTATGTTGTCGCTGCGATCCACCATTTTGATCCAAACCGCTATGTTGTGGCCCCCGTCATCAGTTCAGCGCCGACCTATAACCGTCCGGTCGACATCAGCTTTGTCGCTGCGCAATTGCGGGCAACTTTAGGCGCGCAGATTGACCCGGAGAATGTGGCGTTGATCGGCTATTCACAGGGTGGTTTCGGCGTGCTGACCGCGGGCGGCGCGAGCCTTGACCCCACACATCCCTATATGAATGTCGTGCCCGATGGCTGGCTGAAGAAGATTGCGCGGGGAGGTGCTGATGCATCCTCCGCCAAGGTGCCCGGGGTGAAAGCTATTGTCGCGCTGGCGCCTGCAGGCGGCGGTGAAAAAAGTATCTGGGGGAATGAGGGACTAGCGGAAATTAAGGCGCCAATGCTCCTCATTGCAGGCGATCAGGACCCTACGGTGGGCTATGAAAAGGCCGCGAAATCCTTCTTTGCGCAAACGGTGAGCAGCGACCGGTATTTGCTGACGTTGAAACAGGCGGGCCATGCCATTGGGCTCAATCCCGCGCCTGAGGGCATGCGCGCGACATTGTGGGACATTGATTGGTTTGAAGACGCGATCTGGCGGAAAGACCGCATCAACGCGATCAGCCTGCACTTCATCACCGCATTTCTTGATGTGCATATGCGCGGCGTGCGGGAAGCGCAGGCTTATCTCGACGTTCCGAATGAAGACTCCGATGTCGGCACTTGGAAAGCACCGGCGGGTACGTCTTGGGGCGCCTATAGCCCCGGTGGTCCGGATGTGACGCTCTGGAAGGGATTCCAGCAGGGCCGTGCTCGAGGCTTGATCTTTCAACATCTACCTGCCGCCATCCCGCAAAAGGCGGAGTAAACCACCCTTCGGCAGCGTCAGGAAGCGACGCCTTCAAACAGGCTGAGTGCCGCCTCTTTCCAGAAATGGAGGAGGTCGGCGCTAAAGCTGAGTGGGACATAGGCGTCGCACACATCTTCACTGACGACATGCAGGCGTACATTGACGTGATCGATGATGGTGGCCGCGCTGCAGCCCGCGCTGAATGCCGGGTCTTCCGCGTTGAAGACCCCGCCTTCCATAAGCAACGTGCGCCAGCCGGCCCCTGAGAGGCGAATACGGACCGTCCCGCCACCGATGGCGGTCAGTGCGCCGTCGTCGGCCAGAACGTCACCCAGAGCGCTGATATCGCCTTCGACGAGCCAAACGGTCGGCTCGAAGCGGATCAAGCGGAGTGCTTCGCTGCCGCCGGATGTGCCGGTCGCAGGGAGCTCAAAGCCGGTTGCCGCCTTGAAGCGTTTGGCGACAGCCGCCGGGTTACTCCAAATCTCAAAGACGTGGAGTGGCGCTGCGGGCAGGAGCGTCATGGTTACATCAGTCACGGTAACGCTCTCCTGCGGTGTCATAAAAGTGCGGATGGACCACGCGGACACGGGCCTCTTGGCCGCGGGTGGGGGAGGATGCGATCAGCTCTTCTCCGTGCCGGCTAAAGCCGTCCTTTAACTGGCCAAGGGCGACGGATCCGCCTTCCAAAATGCGGAATGCAGCGGCACTGACATGCCCTTCCGGCGACGCACCCTTGTGCGTGATCAGCATCGCGCCTTCGGGAATATCGCCAGAGATGGCCTCCAGCCCGACCAATTGACGGCGGCCGGGTTCAGCCAAAGCAGGGCGGGATAGGCCGGTCGCACCGATGTAACCACCCGCCTTGTTGAGCATCTTGTCGAGCGCGAGGTCCATGGGGGTCATACGACCGTCTACTTCCCCGCCGACGACCAGATGGCCCTTTTCAATGCGCAGAAATTCCATCGCTTCAAGTCCATAGAGGCAGCCATCCTGTGCGGTCACTTCTGCTTCACAGGCCGCCCAGACGGACGCCGCGTGACTTGCCTCAACATAGACTTCAAAGGCGCGTTCGCCGCTATAGCTCGCGGCAAGGACGATCACTGGTACGCCAGCGATTTCGGCCGGAACCGTAGACATGTGGCGCGGTGCGTCCGCCTTGATCAGTGCGTCCATCACCGGCTTTGCCTTGGGGCCTGCAACGGCGATTCCGGCGTAATGTTCCTGCACATTGACGGCCGAAACCTTCAACTGCGGACAAAGATATTGGCGAACATAGGAGATGTGCGTGGCCATCCGGTCTGCGCCGCCGGTTGAACTGGTCAACAGATAGCGGTTCTCGTCCAGACGCCAGACCGTGCCGTCGTCAAACGCAATCCCGTCTTCGCGCAGCATGAAGGTGTAGCGGCCACGCCCAACGGCCAGCTTGCCAACCGTAGTTGCGCAGATGAGCTCAAGGAAGGTGGCGGCATCGGGGCCGCTCACCTCAAACTTGGCGAGGGTCGACACGTCGGTCATCCCGACGCCGGTGCGGACTTCCTGTGCCTCACGAAGGGCGGCCTGTGCCAACGTCTCCTGACCTTGGGGATAGGCGCGCGGGCGGAACCAATAGCCAAGCGGCTGCCAGATCGGGTTCTTCGCGGCGTGGACATCGTACAGCGCCAGGCGGCGGACATGCGCGCCCGCATTCTTGGCACCAGCCCCTGCGATAAGCCCCATGCTGACCGGCGTATACGGTGGGCGGAAGGTCGTCAGCCCCGCTTCGGGAATTGAAACGCCCTGCTTTTCCGCAAGGCGACCCAAGGCGGCCATGTTGCTGAGCTTGCCTTGATCGGTCGCCATGCCCAGCGTGGTGTAGCGCTTCAGATGCTCGACCGATCGGTACCCTTCGGCCCATGCCAGATCGACATCGGCGAGCGACACATCGTTCTGGAAGTCGATGAAGCTCTTCTTCGGGTTGGACACCGGCGTGACCGGGAAGACGGGATCCGGATTGGCAGCGCCACCGATCGTGGTGACGTTCTGCCGCGAGGCTGCAGGCACGAAGGCCTGTGCGGCGTCGTTCCAATCCAGCGTGCCGCCCGCCTGCATGTGCAGATGGACGACAGGTGTGAAACCGCCGGACACAGCAATCAGATCAGCCTTCCAGCTCTTTGTTTGCCCGTCGACAATTGCAGTCACGCCGGTCAGGCAATGGCGTGCGCCTGAGACGCTGGAAGGAATGGCGTTCGTCCAGACCGGAAGGCCGGCGGACTCAGCGCCCGCAGCGGCAACCGAGAACTGGGGCCGCGCATCGAGGATGGCGACAATCTCGGCACCGGCGTCTTGCAGGGCCTGAGCGGTTTTGTAGGCGTCGTCATTGTTGGTGGCGATCACGACACGCTTGCCGGGCAAGACGCCAAAGCGGCGCACATAGGTGCGTGCGGCCTGCGACAGCATGACGCCGGGGCGGTCATTATGCGCAAAGGCGATGGGGCGTTCTATGCTGCCCGTTGCCAGGATGACCTGACCGGCCCGAACATGCCAGAGCCGCTGAGCCACGCCGCTCGAAGGCACTTCGCCGGGTTCAGCCAAGCGCTGCGTCAGCGTAACGAGATCATGCTCCCAATAGCCGGATGCCGTTGTGCGGGTGAGGATGCGACCACCGGCGGCGCGAATGCGGGCGGCGGCGCCTTCAGCCCAAGCGGTGTCGAGTTCCTGCGGGTCGCGGATCAGCGAGGCGCCGAGGATGCTGTCCTGTTCGACAAGGATAACGCGCTTGCCAGCCTCTGCCTGTTCGAGTGCGGCCTGCAATCCTGCGGGGCCAGCGCCGACGATGAGCACATCGCAAAATGCCGCGCGCTGGCTGAACCTGTCCGGGTCTGCCTTGGTCGGCGCATTGCCAAGCCCTGCCGCCTTGCGGATGAAATATTCGTAGAACATCCACCGCTTGGCCGAACCAAAGAAGGTTTTGTAGTAAAAACCGGCGCCAAGCATTGGCGCTGCAAGGCTGAAGACGGCCCCCACGTCAAAGCTCAGATTGGGCCAGCGGTTCTGGCTGCGGGCGATGAGACCGTCATACACGAACACATCAGTTGCCCGCGTATTGGGTTCCGCCCGTCCGCCGTCACCCACTGTGACAAGGGCGTTCGGCTCTTCGATCCCTGCCGTCATGATGCCGCGGGGGCGGTGATATTTGAAGCTACGCCCAACAAGGCCGACGCCGTTGGCAAGCAGGGCTGCGGCCAGCGTATCGCCGGCGCGTGCTTTGTAGGTCTTCCCGTCAAAGCAGAAGCTGATGGTCGCGCCCTTGGGGTCGCGCGTGGGGCCGCTCATGGTAGGGCCTCCGGTCCGACTGCCCGTGTGGCCGAAATCTCATTGGTAACGCGGTGGCGGGTCATGATCAGCCATGCCCGGCAGCCATAGGTGTGGCGCCAGATTTCTTCATCCACGCCGCGGGGGTTGGTGCGCGCAAAAAGGGTTGCCATCGCCTGCTCGGGCGCTGCGTCCAGCGGCACGACGGAATCAACCGTTCGCTCATAGATGAATTCGGATTGCGCCCTTGGGCCGCAATGCGGGCACGTGATCTGCATCATTAGCGGCTATTCGGCATCGGGCCGCTCCCCGTTTCATCAATGGTTGCGCCGCGTTCAAACCGGTCGAGCGAGAAGGGGGCGTTGAGCGGGTGTGGCTTGCCCGTCGCCAGTGTGTGGGCATAGGTCCAGCCGGAGGCGGGCGTCGCCTTGAAGCCGCCATAGCACCAGCCGCCATTGATATAGAGGTTGGGCACCGGCGTTTCACCGATGATCGGCGCGCCATCAAAGCTCATATCCGTCACGCCGCTCCAGGTGCGCACCATCCGCAGGCGGGAGAGGGCGGGCACAAGGGCAAGACCCTGGGCGACGGCGCCTTCCATCACCATGGGGTGGCCGCGCTGGGCATAGCTGGGCCAATTGTCCGGGTCGCCGCCAAAGACGATGCCGCCCTTGTCTGACTGGCTGATATAGCAATGCAGCGATTGCGACATGATCACGCTGTTGATCATCGGCTTCACGCCTTCGGTCACCATCGCCTGCAGAGTCTGTGATTCCACCGGCAGTTTCAGCCCCGCCATAGCCGCGACATGGCCGCTATGACCGGCCACGCAAATGCCGACGCGTCCGGCACCAATGCGGCCACGCGTCGTTTCCACGCCGACCACGGCATTGCCATCACGCACAAAGCCTGTGACTTCGCACTTCTGGATGATGTCGACGCCAAAGCTGTCTGCCCCGCGTGCATAGCCCCAGGCAACGGCATCATGCCGCGCAGATCCGCCACGCCGCTGGATCAGTCCGCCCTGAATGGGAAAGCGAGCATCGCGCGACATATCGAGCAGCGGCTCCAGCTTGGCGACTTCATCCCGCGTCATCAGATCGGCGTCAATGCCGTCGCAGCGCATCGCATCGCCGCGTTCAGCGAGCTTGACCATATCGGCATCGCTATGGCCGAGGAACATGGCCCCACGCGGGCTGAACATGACGTTATAGTTCAGCTCATCGCTCAACCCGTGCCACAACTTCAGACCAAATTCGAACAGGTTATGCAGCGGCTCCAGCCGGTAATTGGAACGGACAATCGTGGTGTTGCGCCCGGTATTGCCGCCGCCAAGCCAGCCTTTTTCCAAGACCGCGATGTTGCGCAGCCCATGGACCTTGGCCAGATAATAAGCGGTCGCCAAGCCATGCCCGCCACCACCAATGATGATGATGTCGTAATGGGACTTGGGTTCCGGATCGCGCCATGCCGGTTGCCAATGCTTTTGCCCGTTCAGGGCGCCGCGCAGCAATCCAAGCGCCGAATATCGGCTCATGAAATGGGCATCCACCCGCGCTTCTCACGCCAGTCTTTTTCCAACCCGTCAAAGCGCGACAGCTTCAGGAGATCAATGTCCGCAAAGGAGCATTTGCCGTCGATCACAAGGTCGCGGATCGCATGGCCCGATGCAGGCGACAGGCCAAAGCCCACGCTCGACATGGAGGCGACGACGACATTGTCCGGACTGGTCAGCCGGTCGATGATCGGACGGCCATCAGGCGAGTTTTCAATCACGCCCGCCCAGCTGCGGATGACGTTGAGGTGCGCGGCCTTTGGCAGCATCTCTGCAAGACGCTTTGCGAGGTTGCGGGCCAGCGGAGTGGAGGGACGCGCGGCAGGGCCGGTTGCATCCACATCCAGCCATTCATGCGGGCCGCCACCATAAGCAAGGTTGCCGCGCAGCGTCTGTCGACCATAGATTTTATGGCCATCGACACCGCCGAGCGGCATCATTGGGGCAGGCTCTGTGATGATCATTTCCGCGCGCGCAGCGGCCAGCGGCACATCCACGCCCAACTGCGCCATCAACTGCGGGATTTGCGGCCCTGCGGCGACGACCACGGAGTCACAGCCATAAGTGGCATTGGCCGTCTTCACCGCCGTCACCTTGCCGCCCGCCGTTTCAAAGCCCGTCACAGGGCTGTGCTGGATGATCTTGCCGCCCAGATCCTGCAACGCCCAGGCATAGGCCTGCACACTGCGCTGCGGGTTGGCATGGCCACCGAACTTATAGTGGATGCCGCCAAAGGAATTGTCTCCGGCCAGCGGCACGGCTTCCTGAATCTGTTTGACGTCGAGCAGTTCAACCGGGTGGTCGAGCCGCTTGTGGCGTTCGGCGATGAAGCGATATTGCTCCCACTGACGTTCCGTCATGGCAATCAGGATGCGGCCCTTACGGTGCTCGGTCGGATAGCCGAGCAGTTCATCCATTTGCGGCCAAAGGCGCTGTTCTTCATCGAAGAGCGGGCTCGCATAATGCGATGCGCCGCCGCCATTGCGGCCCGAGGCTTCCCAGCCGACGATGAACTTGTCGAGCACTGTGACCTTCACGCCCGACCGCGCGAGCCACCAACCGGCGCTCAGGCCAGTGACGCCACCGCCAACGATGACAACTTCTGACCCGCTCATTTGTACATCCCCGTGTAGAGCATCTCGCGATGCTCATCCTGATACGGCGTGCCGATATCTTCGACAGGCACCCATTGTGTTGGAATACCGAACCACACATCCCATGCGGCTTCCATTTCCGCGGGTTCATCCCACTCGGCCAAAATCTTAAGCGGAAGCGGACGGACCGGCGCGCGGTGGCTGGCCAGTGGAATGGTGCCGTAGGGCGTGCCGGATTCCAGCGCCAGCAGCATCGCCACCTGATCGCGGCAGCGGCGGCCTTGGCACACGCCCATGCCCGAGCGGGTCAGGCGCTTGATCTGGTCAGGGTTGGCGGGGCCATCCTTCAGCAGTGTTTCCAATGACCGCGCACACATGGCAGCGGGGCGGGGCAGATAATTTGGCGGCTGGATACCGATTAGATCCGCCCGTGTGACTTCCTCGCACTGACAAATGATGGTGTCATTCGTCGTGACGGCAGTCAGCGCGCGCATCCAGTCCATCCGGTAGGCGATATGATCAAAGCCGCTATCGTTGAGCCCCGCACAATCGCCGACAGCAATGACACTGGCTTCCCCTGCAGGAACATAGCCGCCGCGTGTCGGGTTGAGCGCACGCGGGCCGTGCATAGCATCGACCAGCTCAATGGAGGGGACAAGGCCAATCGCGACGCAGACCGTGTCGCAGGCAATGGTTTCACCCGATGTCAGCGTCGCGGATTCAACGCCGTCAATCCCGCCCTTGGCCGACGCAATCGTGGTGCCGCAGGTAATCGAGATGCCAGCAGCTTTGACTTGTGCGACCAGATCAGCGCTGCCCTGCGGCACATCGCGCACTTCGATGAGGCCAGCGACTTCAATGCCACGGGCCTGCGCGACCAAGGCAGTCTCCAGCGCCAGATCATGCGAACCGAGCACCAGCACGCGGCGTCCGGCAAAGGCATCGTAGCGGGTCAGCAGCATCTGCAGGGCGGCAGCGCCCATGACGCCGGGCTGGTTCCATCCGGGGAAGGCCATCGCCAGATCACGGGCGCCGGTGGCCAGCACAATCGTGCCAAAGCCAACCATCCAAGAGCGTTCAGCATCGGCAAGGCCAACGACCTGATCAGGCAAGCTCGCGACGCCGGGACCATTGCGGTAAACGCCCCAGGCTGTAGTGCCCAGCAACAGTTCCGCGCCCGCGTCCATCGCCTTTTCAAGGTCCGGCATGCTCATGAAGATCGCTTCGAGCATACGTTCGCTATTCTGGGTGGCCGCTGTCATCCGTCCGCCGAAATAGAGCGGCGTGTCATTGCCCATCAACGCGCCGGAAACAGGGTTCTCATCGACCAGCAGGACAGACTTGCCAGCCGTTGCATGTTCAACTGCGGCGGCAATGCCGCTCGGCCCTGCACCAACCACGACGACATCGTAGCGGGCTTCGGGAGCGCTTCTGGTGCCGTTGACGGCACAGATATCGGTACCTGTAAAGTTCAGTTCCATTACACTGCCTCTAATGCCTGCGCCAGATCGGCGATCAGGTCGTCAATATGTTCCAGCCCCACCGAAAGGCGGATGGTGCCATCGGTAATACCGCCTGCCAGCCGCTGTTCGCGCGGCACGGCATAATGCGTGGTGCTGGCGGAATGGCAGATCAGCGTCTCTGATCCGCCAAGGCTGACAGCCACCTTCATCAGTTGAAGTTGGTCGAGCATGCGGAAGGCTTCGGCCTCGCCACCATGCAAGTGGAAGGAGAAGGTTGAGCCCGCCGCCTTGCACTGCTTGTCGTATACGGCGCGGCCCCGTGTGCCGGGCTCGAGAAAACCAAGATAGGTAACACCGGCGACCTTGGGGTGGTCACGCAAAAACTCGGCGACCCCGCGCGCATTGCTCATCGCACGTTCGGTGCGCACCGCGACGGACTCCATCGATCGCAGCACAAGCCAAGACGTATAGGGGTCAAGATGATTGCCCCAAGTCGTCCGCTGCAATTTCAGCTGATCGATCAGTTCTTTCCGGCCGGAAATCCCGCCCGCCAGAAGATCGCTATGCCCGCCGCAATATTTGGTGAGCGAGGTCATGCACAGATCAACCCCGTGCGAAATCGGCCGCTGGGAAAAGGGGCCGAGCAGGGTGTTGTCGACCACGACCAGCGGGCGGTGGCCCTGCTTTGCGCCCACTTCATCGGCGATGCGGACCATGAGGTCGAGATCGACAATAGCGGCCGTCGGGTTGGCCGGTGTTTCGGCGATGATGAGCTTCAGCGGACCTTTGGCCATGGCCTCTTCGGCGGCAGCGCGCACGCCATCTTCATCTGTGCCGTCCAAATAGGCGGTGGGGTGGGTGCCGAATTGCGGCATCATGGTGTTGTAGAGAAAATCGACGCCGCCATAGATTGGGCGACCGTGCAACACGCTGTCGCCGCTGCGCAGATAAGCGAGCGCGATGCTGGAATGTGCAGCCATGCCGCTGCAATAGGCAACAGCGTCTTCCGCGCCATCAATCGCAGCGAGGCGCGCTTCCAGAAAATCGAGGCCGGGATGGCCCAGCCGCGAATAGATATGGTTGGTTTCCCCAACCAGCGGGCCGGTGCCGTCAAAATAAGCCTCATGCACATATTTGGCATGCTGTGCGGACGGATACACAAAGGTCGACGTCATGAAGATAGGCGGCTTGGCCGCACCCATCCCCAATTGCGGGTCGTATCCGTAGGCGACTGCGAGTGTTTCGGGGCGGAAATCCCCGGGCCGTTTATTTGACATGGGCGTCAATATAAGCCCGCGAGACATCACAATACCAGTCGGTAAACCGGCGCGCGAGCATCTCTGCATCGTTGGAATAGGGACCCGGCGTGTAACCGGGGCTGTTGATACCGGCGTGGTTGTTTTCAGCCAGAGCTTTGTCCTGGCCGTTTGTGACCGTCCACAGCTGCGTCAGGCTTTCAATATCATAATCAACGCCTTCAACGGCATCCTTATGCACGAACCACTTGCTGTAGACATGCGTTTCGGTGGGGCTGACCGGCATGCAGCTGAACATGAAGACATGGTCAGACGTTGCGTGGCAGAAGAGGTGCGGATCAATCGCCCAACGCATCGAGCCGACATCGCCGCCATTGGCCGTGAGCAGCGGCTTTTTCACAACAGGCTGTCCGTCCATCGAAATGGAGGTGCACCCTTCGTTGAGCGCAAAGCGCGCAACCTGCCACCAATGGCCTTCTACCGGCTCGTGCGGCAGACCGGCGGCATCCATCGCCGCGGCGAAGGCTTCGGCCCGCGTGTCTTCATGCGCGTCGAAATGCTTGGACATGCCGACAGGGAAGGTCTTGGCCAGTTCCGGGTGGCCCGTCGCGCAATGGTAGCATTCGCGGCCATTCTCCATGACCAGTTTCCAGTTGGCATTTTCTACCAGCACGCTCTCATGTGCCAGCTTCAAGTCCTTGAAGTTAAGCGGACCTGCATATGTCGTGAACTTCTCGCGGAAATCGTCGATCGGCAACGGATTGTCCGCGAGGCAGATGTAGACGGCACCTGCAATACACTCGATGGCAATCGGCTTCAGGCCGTGGGTGGTCTTGTCAAAGTCATCATCCATCCGCCCGGCGGCAAACAGAGATCCGTCTAGATCATAGGTCCAGCGGTGATAAGGGCACACCAGCTTTGGCGCTGTGCCATGGCCGACCGGGCAGATGACGGAACCGCGATGGCGGCAGCTGTTGTGGAAGGCGCGGATCTCGCCCTGCTTATCGCGGACAATCAGCACGGGCCATTTGCCAACCATCATAGAGATGTAGCTGCCCGTTTTTGGCAATTCACATTCCATGCCGGCCATCAGCCAGCTTTGGCCGTAAATAGCGGTCTGATCGAAATCGAAGGCGTCCTGGCTGATGTAAAGATCGCGGGGCAGGGTGTGGCCGGTTCTGCGCTCGCGAAACAGCGCATCAATATGCTTCATATCCACGGCCGAGCGCTCCTCCCAATTTGATTGAGCTTCGGCTTGAACCAACAGGGCAAAGCGATAAAATGTTATTTTCGCATGGCCTCATATCAAAATGTCGGTCTATTGATCGTGTCCAGACACCTCTAATCCCCTGAAGGGCCGTCCGATTCAAAACAAGGGCACAATTAACCGCCGTTGGCTCCCGCTCAATGCCCTGCGGGCGTTTGAGGCTGTGGGGCAGAACAACAGCTTTACCGTCGGAGCGGCTGCGCTTTCGGTGTCGCAAAGCGCGATGAGCCGACATGTCAGCGGGCTTGAGGAGTTGCTGGGAAAACAGTTGTTTGAACGCGAAGCCTCCGGCCTCGTCCTGACAGCTGCGGGTGCTGAGTTGCTTCCCGTGGTTACCAAGAGCCTGGACCGTATCGAACAGACGATCAACGCCATCCGCGATGACCGGATGGCGCAGCGGACCGTCCGCATCCACATTCCGCCGTCGTTGCTCCAGCAGCAGTTTTTGCCGATTTTGCGGGATTTCCGGCTCGAATATCCGGATATCCGCGTGGATGTGTCCAGCTCAAACGTGACCGGCCTTCCGGCAACGGCGCTGGATATGGCGATTGTATATGACCGGCCCAACGTCGACGATCAGGTCACAGACTTGTTGCGGATGGTGCGCGTGGCGCCGCTCTGCTCTCCTGAGACGGCGAAGGCGGTGGATGGCCAATCGCAGGCCGATTTTCTGGATCAGCATGAGCTTTTGCATATCAAGCTGGATGGTCAGCCACGCGACCTGCTCTGGTCTTCTTACGCGCACCAGATTGGGGCGCAGATCAACACGTCAAACGGCGTTGCGTTTGATACGGCGATTGCTGCGGCTCAATATGCGATGGCCGCCAGCGGCGTCCTGCTGGGGGACGTCGACATGTTCGCAGAGGAAATCGCGCAGGGCCGTCTGCTCATGCCGTTCGATACCGTCATGGAAGACGGCTACGGCTATTATCTCAAGCTCCACGCGGATGATCTGTCTGATCCTGTCATCGCCGTATTCAGAAGCTGGTTGATCCAGCGATTTGGTTCAGGCCGGAACGGCTGACACTGCACTAGAGAGGTAATGTCGGCCTCACCCGCACCGGCTTCTTACTCAAACCATTCAAGCCACTGCGTCGTATCAACACGGGCCTCGGGCTTGCGGCCAGTTTTTGCCAGCATATGGGCGCGAATGTCTTCCTTGGGGTCGATGGGCCGGACGATCTCATAGACCCGGTCATATTCGCTATACTGGACCTTCCAGCCCGCTTCTGTCCGCACATAGCGGTCATGATAGAGAGCGGATCCGACGGTATCATCCATCCGTTCAAGGCTGATGAAGCGGTCTTCCAGATACCAGGTACCTTCGGCAGTATCCGGGCCGGTAAAGCGGATTTCCGGCGTATGGCCATGGTGCATGGCGATCACGTCTGAATTGAAGCTGGAGGCGATGAAGTTGATCATGTTCTCCTTGCCCGAGACCTGCAGCCGGTACCCGCCGCCGCGCAAATCGATGGACACATCATCTGCAAACACCTCAGCCAATTCCGTTTCATTGCCGGTGTCGATGCAGCGGAAATATTTGTGCTTCAGCTGACGGATCTCTTCCAGATCAGACAGCTGCTGAAGTGTGAAGGTCATGGCAGCATTCCTCTCTTTCGTTGCTTTGGCGGCTGACATTCGGTGCAGTTATGCAGCGGCAGCGTCCATAGCGGGGTAATCAATGTAACCTTGTTCTTCGCCGGTATAGAGCTTCGTATAATCAGGTTTGGCCAGCGGCGCGCCCGTCCGGAGGCGTGCGACGAGATCGGGGTTGGCGATGAAAGCGCGGCCAAAGCTGACGGCATCGGCCCGGCCCGCTTCAATCAGCGCGCGGCCCGTATCGGCCGTCAGCATGTTGTTGACGATGATCGGCGTCGCGCTGTTCGCGCGCACCATGGCCAAGGTATCGATCTCTGCCAGCCCCATGTCGAGCACGTGGAGATAGGCAAGATCAAGCGGCGCCATGGCCTTCAGCAAAGGGATGAACGTGTCGGCCGGATTGGCAACGTCCATGCCATTATAAGGATTACCCGGTGAAAAGCGCAGGCCCACGCGGTTGGCGCCAATCGCATCGGCCATCGCCTGCAAGACCATCACGGGAAAGCGGATGCGGTTTTCAGCCGATCCGCCGAATGCGTCGGTGCGGTGATTGCTGGCGGGGTTGAGGAACTGGTTGATGAGATAGCCGCTGGAAGCATGAAGTTCGACGCCGTCGATCCCCGCCGCGCGTGCGTTGCGGGCGGCCGTGGCGAACTCGGCGGCAAGGGCGGGCAACTCGTCGGCGGCAAGCGCACGGGGCAGGGCCGTTTCGGCTGGGACCCCATCTGGCCCCGGAACCTTATCCGGGCAGGGCAAAGCAGACGGCGCGATGACGTCCGCTTCATAGCCGCGATTGGCAGGGACGACGACACGGCCGCAATGCATGATCTGCATAACGATCTGCCCGCCTTCGGCATGGACGGCATCTGCAACACGCGCCCAACCCGCAATCTGGGCGTCGGACCAGATGCCCGGTGTCCGCCAATATCCCTTGCCGACTGCGCTGGGTTGAACACCTTCGGTGACGATGAGGCCAGCGGACGCTCGCTGCCGGTAATATTCCACCATCACGTCATTGGGCACGTCATCGGGGCCCGCGCGGTCGCGCGTCATGGGGGACATAACGATGCGGTTGGACAGCTTGAGCGTGCCAAGCGTAGTAGAAGTGAAAAGGGGGTCGCTCATTCGAATCCTCTCGCGCCAATCAATGATTGACCATGATTTGCGTTACATCTTATGCGTCAGATTACGCAAAGCAAGGAAGGATGTCTGATGAATTACGGATTTGAGGGGAAAGTCGCACTCGTGACCGGCGCAAGCGGAGGCATCGGACGGGCTAGTGCATTGGCCTTTGCGGCATCGGGGGCGTCCGTGGTTGTTTCCGACGTCAATGAGGCGGGCGGGGAAGAAACCGTCGCTCTTATTTCAGCGACAGGCGGCAAGGCCGTGTTCCAGCGGTGCGACGTCTCCAACGGTGCAGATGTCAAAGCCCTCGTTGCGCGGGCCGTGTCGGAATATGGCCGTCTCGACTTTGCGCTGAACAATGCCGGCATCAACAATCTTGGTTCGAACGAATATGACGACGACGTCTGGGCGCGCAGCATGGGCATCAACCTGACCGGCGTGATGATGTGCATGCGCGAAGAAGCCGAAGTCATGATGGCGCAGGGCAAGGGTGCCATCGTCAACACAGCGTCGATCAATGGTCTGGTCGGCAATGGTGCGCAGCCGGGCTATACTGCGTCCAAGCATGGCGTGGTCGGTTTGACCCGCCACGGTGCGCTCCGTTGGGCGCAGGCTGGCATTCGCGTGAACTGCGTTTGTCCCGGCGTCATCGAAACACCGATGACAGCGCCGCTGACGGCCAACCCTGATATGAAGAAGATTCTCGACGGCATGACGCCGATGGGTCGGATGGGGAAGGCGGAGGAGATTGCCTCTGCTGTGATGTGGCTTTGTTCAGATCAGGCAAGCTTCGTGACGGGCCACCCTCTGGTTGTTGATGGCGGCGCGACAGCGGACTGATCTTCGCCTTTTCTCAGTACAAAGAAAAGGGGCCGGGAGTTTCCTCCCGGCCCCATTTTTTATGCTGTCGTTGAAGTGATCAGAACTTCATGTCGAGCGTCAGGCCATAGGTGCGCGGATCACCGTAGATGGTGGTTGCGTAACCCAAGGCGCCGAAGTCAACCGAACGGATGACATATTCCTTGTTGGTCAGGTTCTTGCCCCACAGCGTCAGGTTCAGGCCTTCAGCGGCGCTGCCCAGAACATTGTCGAGACGAAGCTGTGCATCAACTAGACCACGGGCATCGCCCTTGGTCTGTTCCGAGAAGGGCGACGTGATCGGGTTACCGAACATGTAGAACTCGGACGTGTAGTTATACCCGACACGTGCTGTCAGCTTAGATTCGCCGATTTCCTGAACATAGGTGGCACCGACATTGGCCGTGTACTTCGGCGCATAGCCTGGCTTGAACACGTCAGCCGCGTTCCCATTAACGCCCGGTGTCGTTGTCGCCTGTGGGAAATCGACCGGTTTGATCTTCACATAACCGAAGGCACCATCCAGCGAGAAATTGTCGGTGACGGCAAAACGTCCTTCCAATTCCAGACCGTAATAGTTGGTCTTACCGGCGTTGACCACCGCGTTACCGAAGCTGCCGCCACCGGTGATCGGGATCGGCAGAGTGACGAGCTGATCCTTGTAGACATTGTAGAACAGCGCACCGTTCAGGCGGATGCGGTTGTTGAACTCAGTCTTGAAGCCAACTTCATAGGCGTCGATCGTTTCTTCGTTGAACGGTGTCAGCGGGAAGTTTTTGGTGGGATCGGCCGCGTTGAAGGTGACCGTCTGACGCGCGTTGAAGCCGCCTGAGCGATAGCCACGTGCGACACGGGCATAGAGGTTGATGTCTTCATTGGCGCGATAGTCAAACGTCAGGTTACCCGTTGGCGCGTTGAACTTCTTTGCGCCGCCGTTGATCGCAATCTGAGTTGCGTTTGTGAAGGGCGCGGCACCGTTCTGATTTACCTGGAACGTCTTGCTGTCCCAGCTATACCGCATCCCGAAGGTCACGCCGAACTGGTCTTCTTCACCAAAGCGATAGGTGCCCTGACCGTAAACGGCATAGGATTCACCGGACGCGTTGTAATCGAGCACAGTCGCCTGCGCCAAACCACGATAGCGGGCCGGATTTGCCGCCTGGAGGGTAGGTGCAAGGGGTCCGAACGAAGTCGGCGTGAACACGGCCTGATTGGTGTCGAGCACGAACAGGAAGTTCTGGTTGTTCCGCTCGTGGCCGCTTTCCTTAAAGTAGAAGCCGCCGACAACCCACTGGAACGGGCCATCATTATTCGACAGGATTTCAACTTCCTGGCTGAACTGCTTCTGCCTGCGGTCATTGGCCGAGTTGAACAAATCCTGCGACGTGCGCGGCACGGCCTGCGACGCGAGGAATGCAGCGGTCCCTGGGGGCTGGAAGAGCCCCAATACGCCAACTGGAAAGCCGTTCAACACCGTCGTGGGCGAGAAGGCGGGGCCGCTAACCGTACCCAGACCGTCAATGTCGTTGCCGCGGATCAGGTTGGTCCAGTGGCGGAATGCGGTCGTGGAACGCACCGTGACGCCCTCAAACTCGGCGGTCAGGCGCGTCATGTTGCCCCACAGTTTATCGGTCGAAAGGCCCGATGTGTTGCTGCACACCGTGTCACGGCGTGACGTCGAAATCTGCGACACGGGGGTGCCACAGCCGGCTTCGAGCGACGTCGCCGAGTTCAGATATCCAAGGACGTTCGCGGGCTGAACAGCCGCAAAGGTCTTGCCACCAATGACGTAGTTGGGGAGGACCGCACCGGTGCCGACGGCGGTAAGCTGGTTGTAGCCCGCCAAGCCGTTGATCTTCGACCAATCGAATATGTTGGTGAGCGTGATGTTGTCAGCCAGATCGGCAGTTGCTGCAAAGCGAACCGCTGTTGTGCTCTGCGCACCCGGATCCCGGCTCTTACGTGGCTCAAGGATATTGTCCACAAAGCCGTTGCGCTTCTTGTAGAGGCCGCCCAGCGACATCTTGATGCCACCGAGATCACCTGAGTTCAGGATCGCGCGACCGACAAGCTGGCCATAATTGCCGCCGCCGAAACGGATTGCCATGCTGCCTTCATCATCGGGCAGACGGGTGATGAAGTTGACAGCGCCACCGGTCGTGTTGCGACCAAAGAGTGTACCCTGCGGACCGCGCAGCACTTCAACGCGCTCCACGTCAGACACTTCGAAGGTCGAAGCGGACGAACGGGCCATGTAAACACCGTCGACATAGATGCCGATCGGCGAGTCATAGCCTTGCGTTTCGTCAGCTGCTGTCGGGATGCCGCGGATGGTGAGAACCATTGCCGTTGCGTTGGTTGTTGCGCCGACGACCGAGACGTTCGGAGCAAGCGCGCCAAGATCCTTGGCTTCTGCGACCTGCTGGAGATCAAGCTGTTCCGACGAGATGGCGGAAATCGCCAGAGGCGTCTTCTGCAGGTTTTCGCCGCGCTTCTGCGCCGTAACGATGATTTCGTCGAGACCGCCTGAGCTGGCATCTTCTGCGGCCTGCGCAAGGGCCTGCGTTGACATGCTGAGCGCGCTAACGCCCGCAAACAAAGTTGCACCAAATACACGATTGAAAGTCTTCACCTTCGGTCCTCCCCTCGTTGGCGATGGCGGATGTTCCGTCCATCTGGCCAAGATTCTCTATACAGAGAGGTGAATCTCAAATGGCGTAGAAAATGTCAATTCAAATTACGCATCAATTGAGCGTCATGAGTTCACGTGCAACATTTGCGCATTTGTGATGCGCAAATGTCACGGATTTCAGGCGACCTGATCCCAAGGCGCATCCTGCGTGCCCCGCGTGACATAGTGGCCGTTGACGCGGGCCTGGAATTCACCGGCACGGGCACGGTCATTGTAGAACTGCTTGTACCAGATGCGCAGCTTGTCGAACGGCCCGTCGCCCTTGACCATCATTGGGTTGAGGCAGGGGCGCTTGTTCGCCCAGATTTCAAAGTCCTGCGCAAAGGCAGCAACGCCAGCTTTTTCATAGCCCTTGGCCAGTTCAATATCAGCGGCTGTCGGAACGTCATTCTTTACTTTCACGAACAGGCCATACCAAACCTTGATCACACCATCGTCCACAGGGGTGTGGGTGATGAGCATGTGCGATGGATATTCACCGATCATAACGGACTGAAGGATTCCGGGGCCTGTGTACCAGGTATCGTTGGTCATCGGCTCTACGCCCGCACCCGCCAGTGTTTTGTGTCCGGCGGTCAGGATCTGGCGGCAGACATGACCGTCAAACTCGTTCTCAAACTTGACCATGTCGATCGAGCCGTGGACCGGTTGGAGGTGACCCTTGTCCGTCATGTTGTCGAGAACTTCCTGCGGATGGCAGGCGAGTTCGCCGAGCGGTTCAACAGACCAGTTCACCCAGCTCGGCTGATTCCATTGTTCGAACGGGGGCACATCATAATCCGGCTCGCCGCCTTCGGCATCGTGCCAAGCCCAGATGCAGCCGGCGCGTTCCAGAACTTTCCAGCTCTTCAGGCAAGCAGCCTTGGGGATTGGGGCAGGGGAATAGGGAATGTCGTTGCAGCGGCCGTCCGGCCCGAAACGCCAGCCATGATAGGGGCAGCGAATGTTGTCGCCTTCGACATGTTCCTTGTCGACAACGACATAAGATGACGTGTTCTTGGCGAGATGCGTGCCCATATGGGGGCAGAAGGCTTCCACAAGAAACACGCGGCCTGAGCCGCCGCGATAGAGCACCATCTCTTCGCCAAAATAGCGGACGGCCAAAGGCGTCGTCGACACTTCCTCAGAAGTGGCCACCATGAACCAGCCACGGGGAAAGGTATGTTCGCCCAGGCCGTAATCGGCTGTCTTTGCCATGATGGTTCTCCTCAAACTCTCTTCAGAGGAGAAGATAACTCAAAACGTAGCCTTGGCGCAACACCGCTTTTGCGTTTGTCACGAAAATGAAGAGATTGATCTTGTTTTGCGTAAAATTGGATGGGTTGAATTACGCGAAGTCTCTCAATCTCCGTTTTCGATCACGCGGTCCTTCTCGGTAATCCGCACCACGCGTGGATTATATTTGAGCGTCTTGACCGCAATCGACGTTTCCACGTGGTGCACGCCGGAGATCGACAAAATGGGGTCGGAGGCTTGCTCAACCAGATTTTCCAGCTCGTCAAAGACGCAGATGGCAAGGATGTTGAACTGCCCCATCGTGATCATGACGCCGGTGACCAGCGGCATTTCTGCGATCTGGCGGGCGACATCCCGCACGCTTCCCACTTCGGCCTGCACGCCGATGAAGGCGAGCTTTGCGTGGTTGCTGAGGCTGAAGCCGGTAATCGCAGTGAAGGCGATCAGGCCATCCTGCTGAAGGCGCTTGATGCGGCCCCGCACTGTGCCTTCGGTCACGCCAAGGTCCGCAGCGATCTTCCGGTTGGAGACGCGGGCATCCTTAGACAGAATATCGATCAGCTGGCGGTCCAGATCGTCAAGCTGTGGCGCGGTCATGCGGGCACCTGTTCTTCAATCGGGGCGACGTCGAATTTGTATTTGATCACATCCACCGCAATGGTTGGCATCATCGACCGGATACCGGCGACTTGCGAGAATTTGTCGAGGAGAAGCCCCGGCAGTTCATCAAAATCGCGCAAGACAACGAGCATGTCGATGTCGTAGCGGCCCGTGACGACGTGGGCTGCGAAGACTTCAGGGAATTTCGCAAGATCGGCGGCCACGTCAGATGCGGCGCGCCCGTCCACTTCGATGGCCACTTCCATCAATACATTATAGCCATGCGCCGAAAAGTCGGAGACGGCCACGACGCGAAGCTGGTTCGCATCTTCCATCCGCCGGATGCGCGACGAAACGGTCGTGGCCGTAAGGCCAAGATGGTCGGCAATCTGCTGGTTGGTTGCCCGCCCGTTGATGCGCAGCTGGTCAACAATACTGCGGTCAATATCGTCGACGACGAAATCTGATGTCATGTTCTTTGACGGGGCTCCCTGTGCACCACTCAAGGCAAGATGACCTGCGCGGCAGAAAAGCCTCCGTCAACAGGAATGTTTGCCCCCGTAACAAAGGATGCGTCATCTGACAGCAAAAATGCAGCGACTTTTGCGACCTCTTCGGGGCGGCCGGCCCGCTTCAGAAGATGCATATTGATGAAAGCTGTGCGGACCGGGCTTTCATGCTGCAACATTTCCGTCATCGGCGTTTCGATGAAGCCGGGGCTCACGGCGTTCACGCGCACACCCGCGGCACCATAGTCGGCAGCCAGACTGCGCGTAAGTTGAAGGATAGCGCCCTTGGTCACATTGTAGGGCGTGTTTCCTTGGCAGCCGGTGATCCCGTAGATGCTCGACACGGTGACAATCGACCCGTGTCCTGCGGCGACCATGTGGGGCATGACCGCACGAACGGAGAGCATCGTGCCTGTCAGATTGACCGCCAGAGCCCGGTCCCAGTCCGCAAGGTCGAAATGCGTGACGGTTCCGGAAATGGAAATGCCAGCGCACGTCATCAGGCCGTCAATGCGGCCATAATGTTTCAAGACGGCAGCGAACGTCTGCTTCGTTGCAGCTTCATCGGTCACATCCAAGCTATAGCTTGTGTCCCGGTTGCCGAGCCCTTCGATCACGCCAATATCGGCGGCTGCCACAACGCCACCTTCGGCACGGACGGCATCTGCCGTTGCCTTGCCGATGCCGGAGGCGGCGCCGGTGATGAAGATGACCTTGTCGGTTAGCTTGCCCGTCACACGAAATCTCCCAGATCTTCTTTCATCATGCTGGCAACGAAGGGAGAAACAGCGCGCGTTTCCACCCATAAGACTTCCAGCCTGCGCTCATGAAACCGCCAGCCTTTGGCCGTGTCGCGATAGCTGTTGTGATAGCGGATCGACATGTCCATCAGCCGCCAATCGTCGCCGGGCAGGATGTGGCTGGCGATGCAATAAGTTTCGCCGGTGATGTTGCCCGATGCGTCTGCCTCAAACGTTTGATTGAACACATTGTGCATCGTCATGCGGAAGGCCGCGAGCTTTTCGGTCATGTCGCGCAAACCCGCTTCTCCGCGGAAGCTGATGGGGTTTTCACCAAAACCCATGACCGCGCCGTCATCTGTGAAGACCGATAGCAGCTTGTCGGCATCGCGCCGGTCAACTGCCTGCGCGTAACGGAATGCCAGATCATGTAATTCCTGTGGCGCGCAATAGGCCGACATTACGCAAGCGCCTTACGCAGATTGGCTCCGGCATGGTTGACCCACTTCATTGCATCGGGGACGGCGGGCGTCATGCCGAAGAAGCCGTGGATCATGCCGTCGGCCACCTGATGATCGGTTGCGATACCAGCTTCCGACAGTCGCTTGGCATAGGCGTCGCCCTCATCCTTCAGCGGATCATATTGGGCGGTGATGACAGTCGCCGGCGGGAGGCTGCTTAGGTCTTCCGTATGCAGGACGCGGGCAAGGCTGGCATCGACCGGGCTCGTTTCGCCAAGGTAATGCCCCCAGAACCACTTCATCGACCCAGTGGATAGAAAATACTCTCCACCGCCGTTGCTGACATAGGACGTTGTTTCAAAATTGGTGTCTGTCACCGGATAGATGAGCATCTGGTGGCGCAATGCGGGGCCACCCCGATCGCGCGCCATGAGTGAAACGGCGGCAGCCAGATTGCCGCCCGCGCTGTCACCCGCAACGGCCATGCGTGTCGCATCGATGCCCAATTGCCCGGCATGGGCTTCGGCCCAGATACACGCGTCGTAACAGTCTTCCGCCGCGGCCGGATAGCGCGCTTCAGGCGCAAGGCGATAGTCGACGGACAGGACGGCGGCACCGCTGGCGCGGGCCAATTCGCGGCAGGTGCCGTCATGCGTATCAAGGCTGCCCAGGACCCAACCACCTCCATGGAAGTACATGACGACAGGCGGCGTCTCTCCCGCCTCTTCCGGGACATAGAAGCGGGCACCAATATTGCGGCCCGGCAGATCAAGGGTCAGGTTCTCAACCTTGGCCATGGCAAGCGGTTGACCCTCCGCCAGAGGCGCGTCCATCATGCTCCGTGCAACGTCTACGGGCATTTGCGACCAATCGGTATTTGCGAAGGCGGCGAATGCCTCAAGAACGGGAACCAGTGCGGGGTTGACGGTCATAATCTATCTCTCCTGATTTAAAGTCCGAAACCGCCGGATACGTTGATCTGCTGGCCGGTCACATAAGCGGCGCGCGCGGAGGCAAGCCAACTGACGGCATAGCCAATTTCTTCCGGCTGTCCCCAGCGTTTGACGGACAACATCTTCTGCGTCTCTTCAACCCATGTCGGCGGAAACGCACCCTTGGCCATCAGTTCATGGAACATGCCGGCATCAATGACGCCGACCAAAACGGAATTGGCACGGATGCCGTGGCGGCCTTCCTCCCGTGCGATACCTTTCAGCCAGCTTTCATTGGCAGCCTTTGGCGCCACGGAAAGACCGTCGCGGTCTGGCCAGCGCAGATGTCCGGCAGATCCCAGATGGACGATGGAGCCGCCGCCGTTCGCCCGCATATGGGGCAACAGCGCAGAAACGAGGCCGAACAGTCCGTGGACTTCGACCTCGAACGCCTTGCGCCAGGCCTCCATGGGTGTCTCTGAAAGGAGATGTTGCTCAACCAGTGGCCCCGCTGCCCAGACGAGCGTGTGGATGCGTCCATGTTCGTTGATGACGGTGTCGATCAATTTCTTGACGCTCGCCGCATCGGTGATGTCGCATTTGTGGGTTGTCGTGCGCGTCGGGCAGACGCTGGCAACGGCTTGGGCGGCATCTGCTTTTCGATTATAGACGAGCGCTAGATCAGCGCCGTCACTCGCGAGGACTTCTGCGACCTTGCCGCCGATCCCGCCGCTTGCCCCCAAGACGAGGGCAGCCCCTTTCGGGAATAATGCGTTGTCGGGCATCCTCACTCCTTCGCGTTTTGCGGCGTAACCCCGCATCCACTTTATGATTGCGCATTGTGAAGGCTGAATCCAGCGCTTATTCAACAATCGCAAACAGGAGAGAGATTCGATGCAAAGGCTTACAGGCAAGGTCGCACTGGTCACAGGTGGAGCACGCGGGATTGGCGAGGGCATAGTCCGCCGCTTTGTTGAAGAAGGCGCGAAGGTGTTGATCACCGACGTGCTGACCGAAGAAGGGGAGGCGCTCGCCGCTGAACTGGGGGCGGCAACTGCCTTCGTCCGTCACGATGTGACGTCGTTATCCGCATGGCAGGAGGCCATTGCCGCCGCAGAAGCCAAATTTGGCCGACTTGATTGTCTGGTGAACAATGCTGGCGTGATCACCTTCAAGCGCCTTGATGATCTGACCGAGGCCGATATCCGCCGTATCATCGACGTGAACTTGCTTGGCACGATGTTTGGTTGTCAGGCGGCGATCCCCGCGCTGGAGCGCGCCGGTGGTGGCAGCATCGTCAACATGAGCTCGGCCGACGGCATTTCCGGCGCGAATTCACTGACGGCTTATTGCGCGTCCAAATTCGGCGTCCGCGGGTTCACCAAGGCGCTGGCGCTTGAACTCGGGCCGCGCAAGATCCGCGTCAACTCCATCCACCCGGGCGGCATTTTGACGCCCTTGTCCAACCCGACCAACATTCCACGTGAGCACTATGACCGGGGATTCTGGATCTATCCGGCCCAAAAATCGGGCGCGCCTTCTGATATTGGTGCAGCGGCCGCGTACCTCGCATCGGATGATGCGCTTTATTGCATGGGCACCGAACTGTCGGTCGATGGCGGCCTCAACGCCGGCCACTATTACATGTCGATGCCGGGCGCCCCTACCGACCCCAACAAGTAAGGCGTGTCAGACCGTGACTGTCGCCAGACGGTCACGGTCACTGGCCAGCGAAGCGGCGCCCCGCCACATCAGCCAAGCGCCCAGAAACCCGACCGGGATGAGGACACTCAGCCCCACCCGCAGGCTATACGCTGGGTCGCCGGAGATCAGGTCGCTGACGTTTCCGGCAATTAACGGGCCGAGCACATAGCCAATCAGGTTGATGACCAGCAGCGCCAACGCCGTGCCTGTTGCGCGGAAGCGATCCGGCATCAGGTACTGCAGAGCGGACATGATCCCGACAGACCATCCGCCGCCCAATAGGCCTGACGGAATGGCCAGCAGCTGTGCTGTGGCAACGTTGGGCGCCCATGTCACTGTCAGGATAAGAAGCGTTGCTGCGGTTGTCGCGCCTGCCGCCAGATAGAGCAGCCAATGCGGTCCCCGCTTTGAGAGCCTATCTGCCAGAACGCCGAAAATCAGGGTCCCAATGAGCCCCGGCAAACCAAAAGCGAGGCCGAAGATGGCGTTGGCTTCTGTTGGGGGCAGATCATATGCGCGGGCGAACAAGGCCGGTCCCCACATGCCAAACGACAGGCCGGAAAGGGTCGCAAAGGCCATGCCGAGGGCCATGCAGCGAAAGCTGGGCGTTTTCCAAAGGATGGCGAAAAGCGGCAGCAATTTCGGATGGTCACTGGCAAGTGTAGGCGCGCGCGGTGGTTCCCGCACGACGATGAATGTCACGATTGCAATCGCAATGCCGATTAGCCCCATCACTTCAAAGGCCGTGCGCCAATCATAGGCTGCAGCAATTTCAGGCCCTGCGCGATAGCCCAAATACTGGCCGAAATAGACAGCAAGCGTCATGACAGCAAAGGCGCGCCCGCGCTGTTCAGCCGCAAAATAGGCCGCGAGAATGGAATAAGCGGGGGCTTGGAATGACGCCTCACCAACTCCCACGCCGACACGAGCGAGCGCGAGCATCCAGGGATCGTTGGCAAAGCCGGAGAGGATGGTGAAGCCACTCCACACAACGCATCCCGTGCACAAAATGGCGACGCGCGAGACACGGTCGGCATAGCGCGCAATCGGGATCGCCAACAGAGAATAGAGCAGCGCGAAGGCTGGGCCCATCAAAAGGCCCATAAACCCATCGGATACGCCAAATTCCGCTTTGATCGGTTCAACCAATCCGGCCAGCAGATACCGGTCGCCATAATTGACGAGCGCGACGCCGAGCAGGAGGGCCAGAACGACCCATTTGTTGGTCAACTTCGGCTGATCGAGGGTGGAGCTTTGTGCGTTCGCCATTGTCAGGGTCAATCGCGCATCTGCGCGCCGCCATTGACGTGCCAGACCTGCCCGTTGACCCAAGCGCCATCATCAGAGGCGAGGAACGTGACAGCTGCTGCAATGTCTTCCGGCTGGCCCAAACGAGTATGTGGAATGGCCTTCAGACCACGCTCGACATATTCATCGGTCAGATGCTGCTTCACCGCTTCGGTGAGCACAAGGCCGGGGCAGATCACGTTCGCGCGGACTCCCTGCTTGCCATATTTGGCTGCGACATGGCGGGCGAGGGCGTGGATCGCATTCTTGGTCATCGGATAAGCGACCTGCCAGGGCGCGCCGCCGGATGCTGCGCCGGACGAGGTGTAGATCATCGCGCCACCGCCGCGCTCTATGATGGCGGGCAGGGCGGCCTGTGTTGCGAGAAAGTGGCTCTTTGTGTTGATCGCAAAGCTCTTTTCCAGAACTTCAACAGGGCAGTTGAGCGCGTCGATATCGCCTTCAGTGCCGCCGGCGAGGTTGGAATGGTAGAAATCGAGACCGCCAAATTCTGCCTTGGCGGCAGCGACGATGGCGGCTTGCGAGTCTGCGGACGTACCATCAAGGTCCACGCCGATGGCTTTGCCGCCAGATGCGTTGATCGCGTCTGCCACTTCGCGGGCCCAGTCCCCCATCAGATCGCCGATGACGACAGCGGCGCCTTCGCTGGCAAGACGCTTTGCCGTTGCCGCACCAATGCCGCGACCGCCGCCAGCGATGATACCTACTTTGCCCGAAAGTCCGCGCACGCCCCACTCTCCCAGATATGCGTAGTCAATTTGTTATTGGATTACGCATATCTGGGTTGAGAGGGTGTTTCAATTCAAATTTGCAGCTTTTTAGCTGATTTTTGGCTATTCAGCCGCCTCTGCCAGAGGCTGGCCGTAATGAGGGTCATCCTCATTGCACAGGCGGTTGGTGTCTTCCCAAAGCCCCTCGGGCGGGACAGGCGTGATGCCAATTTCCTCGCGGATATCAGCGATCTGCCAGTCCGTCATGGCACGCCAGTCCGCAAGCATCATCGGGTACTTCCAGTTCCGGCCCTGCACGGCACCCTGATATTCCGCTTCCAGATTGAGCGTCATGGCTTCGGCATAGTGAAGCCCGTCCTTCATGATCGTCTTGGCCTTCAGATAGGTCGCGACGCGGCTGAGGAAGGCGGACATCTCCGGCTGGAAATAGCGCGCCTTGGCGTGCATGTTCGCGTTGAGCAGAGCCACTTCGCCACCATGGTTCGGCCCGAAGCCCGACACGATATGTTCGATGTCGTGCGTCAATGCCGTCTGGCGCAGGTAGAAGGTGAGGTCATTCACCACCTGGATTTCGCGGTAGAAGATGTCGAGTTCATAGCCCGAGTTGACCATGAAGTCGTAGAGCGCGGCACCGAGCGTACCCGGTGCGCAATCCTTCACTTCGTCTTTCTTGAAATCCGCGAGCGACCGTTTGTCGCACCATTCCTTGAAGCGGGGAAGGCGGGCCTTCTCCTCTTCAAACAACTGCATTACCCGGCCGAAATCCTCGAGCATCATCAGAGCCTGCGCAACTTCGGGAATGAAGGCCGTATTGGGCAAGTCGGGCCCGTTCCGGCGCAGCATTTCCTGCGAGATCAGGTTCCGCAGTTCCGCATTGTTGAGATATTTGGAGGAACTGATGAGAACCGAGCTTTCGGTTTCCACCTGACGGATCCCACCATTAAAATAGGCGCGTTCGCCTTCGCCAACTTTAACTTCCATGGGGCTTACTCCGCTGCTTCCAAAGCTTGGTCTACATCATTTGCCGGGCACAGGAACTGACCCGGCTTGGCACCTGTATAGGCGCCGTTCTCGAACGTCGGCACGCCGTTGACCAAGGTCAGGCGGGTCGGCAGTGGCGGACGGGTGAAGCGCCATGTGGTGCCGCCCTTCCCATCGGGCACATCCCAAGCCTTTTCGAACTGGCGGTAGCCGACTTCATCCATGTGGAACACGGCGATGTCCGCACGCTTGCCCGGAGAGATCACGCCCCGATCAGGCAGGAAGAAGTGTTCGGCCAACTTGCCGGTCATCACATGGATGGCCTCTTCCAACGTCAGGGATTTTTCTTCCTGAACATATTTGGTCAGGAGGAGCGCGTTCTCGCCGCCACCGCACAACATCTGAAGGTGCGCACCAGCGTCAGAGATGTTGCCGACCGTCTTGGGGTCCTTCATCAACGCGACTGTGAGCGCTTCGTCCTTGGGGAAGGGGGCCATGTGCACGGTGGAGAGCAGGCCGTTTTCGAGGATCCAATCGGCCATCGCGTCCGAACGGTGGATGCCGCGGCTGTCGGCGAATTCCTTGAGCGTACCGCCAATTGGCCCCACGCCGTTTTCGCTGTCGAGCATCAACAGTTCCTGAGGGTTCTTCAGCGGGGAGTGATCCCAAGCCTGCGTGTCCCAGCTTTCACGCGCCCGTGCGCGCCAGTCCGGATCGCGCAGCAGGCGTTCCTTTTCCGCATGCGTTTCAGCAAGCACAACCTCATGCCAGACATAGTCGTTCGACTGAGCGAAGATCAGCGACTTGGTGATCGAGAGCACAGAGGTGGGCGAAACGTGCGCAAAGCCCGGCCAGACATCGACGCCAGCTGCACGCATCTCGTCGATCGTCTTCTGCATCTCGGGCAGGATTCCGGCTTGGAACCAAAGCGTCGGGATGCCGCCTGCAATCTGGACGCGGATCTTGCGGCCAGTTAGCAGACCTTCCAGCCGCTTGAGATTGGCCGGGCCGTTCATCCGCATGAAGGTGTCGACGATGATTTGGTAGCAGGTGTTGGGATAGCGGTTCATCACGTCGAACAGCGCAGAGAACTCCGCATCATCAGCGAGCATTGAGGGTACAGGGCGGTTTTCGCCGTCATGATCGTGCATATTGTCCGACAGGCCGAGCGCACCTGCGGCCAGTGCATCGTCCAGCAATTCGCACATCTTTGCGATTTCTGCAGGTGTTGCGGCGCGATCCCAAGCGTCCATCCCCATCGCGGCGAGGCGCAGCGGGATGTGCCCGACATAGCTGGCATAGTTCAGAGGAACTTTGACGTTCGCTTCGAACGACTTGCGATACTCGGACCACGTCGTCCAATCCCAAGGCACGTTCTGCTGGAACGGGCCAATGGGGATATCTTCGAAGAAGGAGAAGATGCCCATGACTTCATCGCGCGCCTGCTTGGACGGGTGCAGCGGGGCCATCGAGAAGCCGCAATTGCCGAGGATCATCGTCGTCGCGCCATAGCCGGGCAGCGGATCGAGATCAGGCTGCCACCACATCGACGCGTCATAATGGGTGTGGCTTTCAATAAAGCCGGGGGAAACGATGCAGCCATTGGCGTCGAACACGCGCTCACCATCAGCGGCAAGGTTTTGGCCGACTTCGGCGATCACGCCATTCTTCACGCGCACATCTGCGGCAAAAGCGGCAGCACCGGTGCCATCGACGACGGTACCGTTCTTGATCAGGATATCGCTCATCCTCTGCTCCATTTCCTTGTTTTCAGCCTTTGCGGCCTTGATGATTCTGTCGCGGAGTGTGACTCTAACTCGCTTGGGCGTCCATCCATGGACTTGCATATCAGATCATAAAATGATCTATATCGTATCGTGAAGCGATCTCATGCTCTTCTGCCGCCGCTGCGGCAAATGCTCCGTGCCGGTGGGTGGACAGGGCGGCGACTGGCCGATGAACTGGGTGTGGGGGAGGCGACGGCCAAACGCTGGCTTGCCGGTCGGGGCTTGACGCTCGAAGGGTTGGACCGGTTGGCCGACATTGCCGGAACAGACATTGCCGAGCTTTCCCGACTGGCTGAAGGTGCCGGTGAAGGCCTCGCGCAGGAACTCACCCTCGCGCAGGAACGGGCCCTCAGTCAGGACGCGTTTTTGTCCTTCCTCTTTATCGTCATCTTAGGCGGTTACAGTCCGACCGAAGTCGCCAAGGATTTCGACGTCACCCCGCGCCAGATGGAGGCCGCGTTGCTGCGGCTGGAGCGGCTGGCTTTGATCGACCGCCGCCCCGGCTGGCGCGTGCGCCCGCTCGTTGATCGCTCCATTGTCTGGCGCAAAACCCCGATGCGCGCGATGTTCGAAGACCGGATGAAGGAACAGTTTCTGGCGATGGACTTTGCCGATGAACGAGCGGTCTATGCGTCGGAAGTGATGAAGCTATCGGCACAGGGCGCAGCGACGCTTGCCGAATTGATCGAGCAGCATCGCCGCGATGTGCAGGCACTGGCTGAGCGGGACCGGGATATGGCGCATCTGCCGCGGAGCTGGCACGGGATGCTCTGTGCTGCGCGCCCGCTCGACATGTCGGGGCTGGATGCATTTGAGGGAGAGACTGTGTGACTGAAGGACGATTGAGCGGGCGGCGTGCGCTGATCACAGGTGCTGCAGATGGCATCGGCCTTGGCATTGCCCGCCGGTTCGCAGCGGAAGGCGCGCACGTGGTGATGGCCGATTTCGATCTGGATAAGGCAGAGGCCGAAGCCCGCACGCTGACCGAGGCGGGCCACGCGGCGGAAGCGGTGTTCGTCGATGTGACCGATAAGGGCGCCGTCGCCACCATGATGGCCGCTGCGGCGCCGGTCGATATCCTCGTCAACAATGCCTATCGCGGTAATGGCGTCGTGCGGATCGAGAAGAAGTCCGACGAGGATTTCCTCGCCGCGCTTGGCATGAACTTGTGGGGTGTCAAATGGGCGATGGAGGCCGCGCTCCCGCACATGAAGACGCAAGGCTGGGGCCGCGTCATCAACATGGGATCACTCAACGGCGTCAACGCCCACATGGGCAGCGCGGACTATAACGCGTCAAAGGAAGCCCTGCGCGCCTATACCCGCACCGCCGCACGCGAATGGGCACCCTATGGCATTTGCTGCAACGTCATCTGCCCGGCCGCCTGGTCCGCCTCGTCACGGCGCATGGCCGACATGCAGCCCGGCATGATCGCCCAGATCAACGCCGCCAATCCGATGGGCCGCTTGGGCGATCCGGAAGCGGATATCGCCGGCGTCGCCTTGTTCCTCGCCAGCGACGACTGCCGTTATGTGACCGGCAACACGATCTATGCCGATGGCGGCGGGCACATCAACGGCGTCGCCTGGGCGCCGGTATTTGAGGATTAGGGTTGGGCTGACTTCAACTCCGCCAACCGTGCGCGCGCCTTTGCCGCCATGTCGAGATAGATGAGGCCTTCCTGCACCGGCATGTCGGGTTCGGCGATGCGGGCTAGGTAGACGTCGATGGCGAGCTGGAGCGCCTTGGGGTCGTCGGGCGCGCCGAAATAGGCCCAGTCGGCAAGGCGTGCGGCCAGCATGGGGTTGGACGGCAGCACCTCGCGCGCGCGCTTCTCGACCGCGTCCAGACCGCCAGCCAACCGCAGCACTTCACGCGCTTCGCTATCGAACGTCATGGCGGCAAAGTGCGACGGCACATCATCCCACCAGCCGGTCCAGCGCTTCATGATCATCCGCGCGATATCGGCGGGGCGGTTATACTGGGCGTCAAGCAGCGGGTTCTTCGCAAAGCGTTCGGGCCATTCGATGCTGGCGGCGATCATGTCCTTGCGCTCGCCCGCGTTGAGGCGGTTCACGACCTGCGTCGTGATGTAGTCAAAGGCATCGGCATAGGTAGTGAGCGTGGGCACGATCTTGTCCACGCCCTCAATCGCCGCGCCGTGCATCGGCAGCATGATCTCCGGCCTGAGCGCAGCCATCTCGCGATAGGCGGCGGTCCATTCCTCAATGTAGCGCTGCATCCGCTTGCCATTGCCCGCATTGGGCAGGAAGCCCTGATAATAGTCCGCCGTCACGATGGTCTTGCGGCCCGGGATGGAGAGCCAGATCTGGTCTTCAGTCTCGCCCGGCGCGTGGATGACCTCAAAGGTTTCGCCGCCGATCTTGTAGGTCTTGCGGCCCTCGAACGTCTCGTCCGGCACGACGACATCGGCCTTGCTCGCCGGCTGCAGCGCGAGCGGCTGGTTGTTGTAGCGCCCGATGGAGCCGCCCAGCCGCAGGTCGGTGTCGATGGCCTTCAGCATCTCGGCGCTTGCGATGACACGCGGCCGAGACGGCAGCTTCACCAATTCACGCGCACCATAGCTGTGGTCCACATGGGTGTGGGACAGGAAGATCGTCTTCAGCGGCTTCTTGCTGAGCGTCGGGATGACATCCTTCAACACGACACCGATGGAAGCATAGCCGGAGTCGAAGAGGACAAGGCTGTCGCGCGTTTCGATGAGCGCCACGTTCACATAAGGAAAGCGGATCAGCCACATGCCCTTGCCATGCGGCTCGATAGTCATCTTGGCGCGGGCTTCGGCTACCACCTCGGGCGCGGTCGAGAGCATCGCGCGGGCGATGAGAGCGGACTTGGGACCGCCAAAGCCGTCCTGCCGCGCCATGTGGCGGAGGATGTCCGGATGCTCCTGCGCGATCAGCGCGCGCCCCTTTTGAATGCGAAAATCGTCGGGAGAGGGCGTAAAGCCGGATGCCAATGCAGGGCTGGCCGCCAACAGCGCCAATGCGAAGCCGAACCGCATAATCTCTCCCAAATCGTGAATGTTTGCGTAAATCTTATTGCACGGTGATACGCATTCGGTAAATTTAGCGCAAATCAAAGCTAGAACTGCGAAAGAGGATGTCATGAAGCGCGCATTTATTGCTGCATTGCTGTGTGCAGGGGCTGCAGCGTCGGCTCAGCAGATGTCGGTTCCGGCAGGGCTGACGGTCGGGTCCATGTCTCGCGTCTCCCCCGTTCTCAAGGCTGAACGCCAGCGCGACAATTTCGAACCCGCTTTGCTGCGCCCCGATCAAGCACGCGCGGCGCAAGCCAAGCTTGATGCGATTTACAAGCGCACCGGCAAGCGGCCTAACATCCTCATCTTCGTCGTCGATGACCTCGGCTATGGCGACGTGGGTGCCTATGGCGGCGGAGAGTCTCTCGGCGCCCCCACGCCGCATATTGATCGGTTGGCGCGTGAAGGGCTGAAGCTCACCTCCACCTATGCGCAGCCAAGCTGCACGCCGACGCGTGCCGCACTCAACACCGGGCGGCTGCCGGTGCGGTCCGGGCTCACCTCACCGAAGCTTCTGAACGACAATGCGGACATTTCCAGCGAGCTACTTGCCGCCAAAATCCTGTCGGGCGCGGGCTACCGCACGGCTCTGTCCGGCAAATGGCATTTGGGTGAGAAAGACGGCTCCCGCCCCTGGCAGGTCGGTTTTGATGAATTCACGGGCTTCCTTGGTGTCGCCAATGCCTATCAGGAAGATCATCCGTCCGCGTCGGACGTCGTGAATGATCCGGAGTTGCTCGCCCAACTTCGCTCCATGCCGGGCAGTCGCGATCTCTGGTCTGCGACCAAGGAAGGCGGCGGTAAATCTCTCGGCCAGATCAACTGGAGCAACGATGCTACCCTTGACCAGAAGTTTGCCGCTTTCTCGGAAGGCTTCATTCGTCGCTCGGTCAAGTCCGGCAAGCCCTTTTACCTCAGCCACAATTTCACGAAGGTCCATTATTTCAACCAGCCCAGCAAGGCGTTTGTCGGGAAGTCCGCAACCAAGGATGTGTATCGCGACAGCGTGATTGAAGTGGATGATATTGTCGGCCGCCTGACCAAGCTGCTCGAAGATTTAAAGATCGCCGACAACACCATCGTCTTCTTCACCTCTGACAACGGACCTGAGGAAGACAGCTATCCCGAAAGCGGCACCACGCCCTTCCGCGGCGCGAAGGGCACCACGCTGGAAGGCGGCGTGCGTGTGCCGGGCATCTTCTGGTGGCCGGGCATGATCAAGCCGGGTCGCGTATCCGATGGCCTGTTCGACATGACGGACATGTTCAACACCAGCCTTGCAGTGGCGGGTATTGATGTAGGCAAGGCTGTGCCTGCTGACCGCTATATCGACGGCATCGACCAGACGCCGTTCCTGCTGGCTGACAATGGCGAGTCGGCGCGCGAGGCGGTGTATTTCTGGAATGTGGACCTCTTTTCGGGGGTGCGTTGGCGGTATTACAAGATGTCGACGTCTGAAATTCAGATTGGCTCGGGCAATGTGCGGGACATGGGTGGGCTCGACAATGCACAAGTCATCACGCCGCTCAACAGTTGGATGTACAACCTTTATCTTGACCCCAAGGAGCGGAAATCCATCCTCATTGAAAAGGCTTGGGCGCCATCCTACGCTCTTGGTCCGTTGGTCGCCGTGCACGGCGCCACGATGGCCAAATACCCACCAAAGGCGAAGATCCGCTTCCGCTGAGGCGCGGCTTTTCGCCCCTTTTTGGGTCTGAATCAGCCTGAAGTAGTCCGCAAAGTATGGGCTTGCAGGCTTACGCATATCATGACAGTCTTCGCCTCAAATAGGGAGCACGCGTAAACAGCGGCCCCATCCAGAACGCGTTCTAGTAGTGCGTAAACGTGTAAAACGTGACTGGGAGGAGAGGAAGAATGAAGAGTGCCCTCAACGCGGGCGTAGCAGCGATGGCTGTTGCGCTTGCATGGTCGGTGACGCCCGCATTGGCCGCCGAAGCAGACGCTGAAAACATTGCACCCGGAGATATCATCGTCACCGCACAAAAGCGGGAACAGGCCCTTGTGGATGTGCCGATCTCCCTCTCCGCCTTCAACAATGAGGCGCTAGAGAACAACCAGATTTCAGAACTCAGGGATTTCGTGGGGCAGGTGCCCAACCTCTTCGTCAACAACTTCAACGGTCGGTCGGATACGGTTCGCCTGTTCATCCGCGGCGTTGGCCAGAATGACGTGACGCTGACGCAAGACCCGTCGGTCGCGCTCTACGTTGACGGGGTTTACGTTGGCACCACAGTCGGTGGCGGCTTTGAAACCGAAGACCTTGAACGCATTGAAGTGCTGCGCGGGCCGCAGGGTACGCTTTACGGCCGCAACGCGACCGGTGGGGCGATCAACATCATTTCGGCCAAGCCAGTCTTGGGCGAATTCGGTGCTAAGGGCTCGTTGAGCTATGGCAATTACGACGCCAAGCGCGGGTTGGCCACGCTGAACCTGCCCTTGGGTGACGTCGCCGCGATCCGCCTCACCGGCCTTCGCTCCAAGCGCGATGGCCTTCAGGAAAACACAGGCCTTGGCCTGGATTATGCCCGGCAGAACCACGCCGCCTTCCGCGGTGCTATCCGCGTGAAACCGAGCGACGCGCTGACCATCGATTATGCGTTCGATTATTCGCGCAACAAGGATACCGGCACGTTGACCGTGCCCGTTGCCGGTGCTCCGGCAAGCTTCCCGGTGGCGGCGCCATTCCCGATCCCCGGGACATTTGGGCTGGCAACGGGTATCACCAGCTTGGTCAACACCTTCACCGATACGGCACCCTTTGTGAACCGCCGGCCAGATCGTGCCGCCGCTGTCCGCGCCATGTTGCCGAGTGACGGGAAGGTCACGGGGCATAATCTGACCATCGAATGGGAAGCCAGCGACAATCTGACGCTGCGGTCGATTACCGGGCACAGGCGGATCAACAACAGCCAGTATTCGGACAATCTGCCGACCCACTCGGCGAGCATTGTCACGACAGTGCTCAGTTCGGTTATTCCAACACTGCCTGCCGGGACCGTGCTCAATGTCATCGGGCCAAATGGTGTGGCCGCAACGTCGGAGGACACCCAGTTCCGCAGCACGTCTCAAGAAGTCCAGATTCTCGGAAATACGGGCTTCATGGCGGGCAGCCTCGAATATGTGCTGGGCGCTTATTACTATGAGGATAAAGCGACACTCGATATTTTTGGCGGAGCTATTGGCTCGGGTCCGCTCATCCTCCAGAATCTGACGGGCATCGCCAACAAATCTTACGCCGGGTTTGGTGAAGTGACGGTGCGGCCAGGCGCGGATGAGAAGCTGAGCATCACGGTTGGCGCGCGCTATTCGCATGATAAGCGCACAGCGACGCGCATCAATGAAAGGTCCTTCTCCTTTGCAGCGCTCGGCGGATTTACCGCTGAAAATTGCGGCTTCTTCGCGCTGACCTTTGCAGCTCTTGGGCAGACCTGTACGCCAACGGGCGCGGTGGCAGGGGCCAGCTATTCGGGTAAGTTCAACAACTTCTCGCCCTCACTGACCGTGGCCTACAAGGTCAGCAATGATCTGAACCTCTACGCCAAATTTGTGCGTGGCTATAAAACGGGCGGCACCTCTCAGCGCTCTGCCAACCCGATCAACTTCGCGGCCGGGTTTGAGCCGGAAACGGTCAACTCCTTTGAAGCGGGCATCAAGGGCAATGCGCTCGACCGCAAGCTCAGCTATTCGGTGGCCGGTTTCTTCATGCGCATGAACAATTATCAGGCAAGCGTGCAGACCGGCGCGACGGCAGGCGACCGCGACTTCATCGGCATTGATGGCAACGACATTTACGGCGTCGAGTTTGATCTCAATGCTGCTTTGTCGCGTGAGTTGCGGGTCGGTGTGTCGGGCGCTCTTCTCAGCGCCAAGTTGGGCGAGCGGTCGGCGAGTGTCCTGCTTGATACAGGCCAGGTGCAGGTTCAAAACTTCATTGCAGACCAGACATCGGCGCCTAAATCGTCGGGCAACGTCTATGTCGATTATAACCGCGACATCTCAAGCGATTGGGCGGCAGGATTCCACGCCAATGTGAGCTATCAAAGCAGCATCGAGACATCGAGCAACGTGCTCGATAACCGGCCCATCGGCAGCAAGGCCATCACCGATGCGAGCATCAGCCTGACCCGTCGATTGGGCGGGGATCGGGAATTCTCGCTCCGCTTCTGGGGCAAGAACATCTTCGATAAGGAATATGAAACGGTGACGTTCGGATCGTTCGCCTTCACCGGCGCGACGACCGTGTCGGAGTTCGGCGAACCCCGGACTTACGGCGTCACCATGTCCTTCCGCTACTAGCCTAGAAAAGGGCAGGTAACAGGAACGGCAGACCTGCCAGCCAGAGCCATCCAAGCTTGCCCCAAAAGGCAAGCTTGGGGTTCTGGTGGTTCCACAGGCCCAGCGCACCGGCAGCGCCGACGGCACCGGCACCGGGGATCCAGATTCCGGCCAACCCGACCAAACCCAAGAGACCGAGGAGGCGAACGCCGGCCCCGCTGCGTGCCTTGTCCACAGGTGTGCGCAATCCTGCGAGCCCTGCAAAGCCAATCAGGCCGAAGATGCCCGCAAATGGTGCCAATGTGTCGAGCATAATTCCCCCTAGTTGATTGTGCCGTAGATCGTCCGGCCATCTTTGATTGTCGCGACAACGCGGATGGTGTTGAGCTTGTCCGGTGCAATCGTCAGTGGATTGGCATCCAGCACCACAAGGTCGGCGCGCTTGCCGGCCGCGAGGCTGCCCTTGTCGGCATCCTCATGGATTTGCCAAGCGGCATTGATCGTCACCTGCTGCAACGCGCGATAGACCGGGATGCGTTCCAGCGGGCCGAGAATGTCGCCGGATTGCGTGCGCCTGTTCACCGATGACCAGATAAGCCGCATCATATCGGGCGGCACGACGGGCGAGTCATTATGTGCGGTCGGGCGCAGGCCAATTTCCCAGGCGGTTGCCTGCGGGGAGATGAAGTCCGCGCGTTTTGGCCCAAGGGCAACCTCGCGGTGCCAGTCCCCCCAAAACCAGGTGTGGTTCGCAAAGAAGCTTGGCTGAATGTCGAGCTTTTTCATGTCCTCCAGCTGGTCCCGCCGGACAACCTGACTGTGGATGGCAACGGTGCGCTTGCCAGATAGACCGTTCTTCCAAACGCCGTCGATCAGCGCTTGCATGGCCTCATCGCCGTTCACATGGACGAACACCTGCCAATTGTTGGTGGCCGCTTCAGCAAGCTTTGCGTTGAACAAATTGATGTCGATTGCCGGATAGCCGCGATAATTTGCGTCCTTGCCTTCAGGTGGCACGGTGACGGGATCATGCAGCCAAGCGGTGCGCCCCTGCGGGCTGCCATCGATGGTTAGCTTGATGCCGCCAATCCGCATCCGGCCGACATAGGGCTTGCCGATTTGGGCACGAACCTCGGCAGGCCAATCCCTTTCGTAAGAGACAAGTGCGACTGTATCGATGGGAAGGACGCCGCGTTTGGATGCAGCCGCCAGCGAGGCCCAGGATTCCGGCATAATGCGCCCGTCTTGTGCGGTGGTGATGCCATTCGCTGCATAGATCTTCAAACCTGCAACCAGCGATGCCACGCCGCCTTCAAGGCTCGGCGGCAGGATACGCATGGCAGGCACGAAGAACGCTGTTTCTTCAAGCACGCCGTCAGGGGTTTTGCCGTCAGCTTCGCGCCGGATGATGCCGCCCGCCGGATTGGGTGTGTCTGCGGAAATGCCGGTCAGCTTCAGCATCGCGGAATTCATCACGGCAAAATGCCCGCTCGCATGGATGATGATCGTGGGCTTGTCCGGATAGACAGCATCAAGGTCATGCCGGTTGGGGTGTCGCCGTTCCGCCAATTGCGAGTCATCATACCCATTGCCGATGATGAATGGCATGCCGGATGGCGGCGTATAGGCCCGCAATGCTTCTTGCAGTGCGGCTATGCTATCCACCTTACCAACGGGCGGCGGGGCGAGTTGGGCGAGGGCTGCCACCTGTCCGACCGAGCCGACATGGCCGTGCGCGTCGATAAAGCCGGGCAGGAGGGTGCGGCCCTTAAGATCGACCATATCCGCCTTCTTGCCCGCAGCCTTGCGCACGGAGGCAAGGGAGCCGACCGCGATGATCTTTCCATCCCGCACGGCAATGGCTTCGGCACTCTCAGCCGTGTCGCCAGCCATTGTGATGATTGGCCCACCGCTCCAGACGGTGGCGCGCTCGGCAGGTGCCGCATGGGCACTCGTCGCGCCGAACGCGAGCAGGATGGTCAGGCGTTTCATTGTCTCTCCCCTACAAATACTGGCCTGACCTAGACCAGCCGATCTCCGTTATCCAGCCGCGCGGATCGGGCTGACATTATCGCCTTCTGGCGCTGTTTCTGGCGTTGCGTAATAGCGCGCATAATATTTGCGGAACTGCGGGATTGGGCCGTCGCCATCACAGATGATGGGGTTGGCCTGATATCGCTGCCGGTCCCAAACGACCTTGTCTTGATCAAACTGCTTGCAGATGTCGCGGATGATCGCCTTCGCCACGCCTGCACGCTCGCCTTCGGCCTGCGCCTTGGGCTGGGTGAAGCAGAAGCGGGCATGGACGTGGTCCAGCTCCACCGGAATGATGCACGCAACAAGCAGCGTTTCCGAAATGCCGGTAAAGCGCGTCCAGCTCTGCCCCGGGCCCATTGTGTCATAGCTGATGCAGCCATCGACTTCGCCCCAGGGCGTGCCCATCTTCGCCTTCACATCGGCGCCGCGGCCCCAGTCACCCCAACGTAGGTCGCCGAGCGGAACGTTTGCGGTGCCGTGGATATACTTGAAGTGCGCCACATCGACGCCGTTTTCGGCCATGTTCTGGATGGAGCCCCAGACGTTCCATTCATGAACGTCATAGTCCGTCCACTCCGGGTCGGTCGCTTCCGGCAGATGCTCGACTTCGAACAGCGGTGCCACATCGTTCGGGTGATACCACATCCAGACCCAGCGATTGGCTTCCACCACATGCCAGGTGCGGGTGCATTTGCGCTTCACCTGCGGCGGGATGGCCTTTGCATAAGGGATCTCCTTCACCACGCCTTCTTCGCCGTCATAGCGCCAGGCGTGGAACGGGCATTCCAGAAGATTGCCATGCACCTTGCCGCCATGGCCCATATGCGCGCCCAAATGCTTGCAATAGGCATCGACCATGCGGACCTGCCCGTCCTCGCCGCGCCAGATGGCAAGGTCCGTGGAGAAGTAGCGCAGTGGCTTCACTTCGCCGACCGCCAGATCCTTCGAGAGGACAACGGGGTACCAGCCAAACGGAAAGCCGATGTCCAGATTGCGTTCCTCAATGGAGGCGCGGCCCTTTGTTTCGGCCAGACGCCAGTCGATCAAATCCTGACCGCGCAGTTTATCAAGGATCTGCCAGACAGCGACAGGCGCGGTGCGGGCATCGCTTGCGGCGCTCTTTTCTGCATCAGACATGATGTGTCTCCTTCATAGGCCTTCGCTTGGAAGGCGAACCGGACAGCGGGGTTGTCTCACCGTCCGACACTGTTGAAATGGGAGCAGACTTCCCGGCTCCCCTCACATCAAAGACCGAAAACTTTGACTGCGTTTTCGCGCAGGAACTTCGGCCAGACTTCATCCTTGAAAGGCACATTCTGCATGTCGCTGAAGATGCGATCAAGGCTCAATCCCATGGGGAAATAGCCGGCATAGATGATCTTGTCGGCCCCACGGGTGTTCGCATAATCGATGATCGCCTTGGGGTAATGCTTCGGGGCAAAGGCGCTCGTCGAATAATAGAGGTTCGGCCATTTCAGCATCAGCTTCACAGCCAGCGCCTCCCAAGGCTCGGCACCATGGCGCATGACGATTTTCAGGTCCGGGAAGAACCAGCAAACCTCATCGAGATGCTCGACCTTCTGCGTCTCCATCGGGATGCGCGGGCCGGGGATGCCGACGTTCAGCAGGATGGGAATGCCCAGTTCGGCCGCACAGGTGTAGAGCGGGAACATGTATTTGTGGTTGATCGCCACCTGCGGAAGCGTGCCCGAGGGGAAGACGCTGATGGCGGAAATGCCGACTTCGGCGTGCAGCTTTTTGATGCGGCGGACTTCGTCCACGCCCTTGTTCGGGTCGCACGGCACGTCAAAGAAGAAGCGGTCACCATACACTTCTTTCGCGCGGCGTGACGTATCATTGTCGTTCCAGCCGATCAGCGCTTTGTCGATGTTGAACCGGTCCATCTGGTCGACGGTCCATTTGACATAGTCATCGGCATGGCCGGTCTGCGGCACATCCTTGAACATGTATTGCGCAGGCATGGAGAACTGCTGCAGCGTCTGCGCATCCTTGATGAGCGGGCGGAAGCTGGTGAACCAGTCTGACCGGTCCTCCGCTTCCGGAATGCCGAGCATACAGTCGATGATCTTGATGTCGGTAGGGTAGGCCATGATGTCAGTCTCCGATCAGGGTGGGCCACAGGGCCTTAAGCTTAATTTTGTCGACCTTGCCAACTGCGTTGCGGGGCAGGGGATCGGGGGAAAAGGCAACGCGGCCCGGTGCCTTGTAGCGGGCAAGCTTTTCGCCCACCTCGCCGCAAATCGCCGCTTCGGTCAGGCCGTTTGCGACGACGACGGCGACCAGCAGTTCGCCCAGTCGTTCATCGGCGATGCCGAAGGCTGCGCATTCGGTGATACCCGCAATTTCGCCCATCGCGCGCTCGACTTCAGCGCAATAGATATTCTCGCCGCCGGAAATGACCATGTCCTTTTTGCGGTCCACGATGAAGACATAGCCTTCATCGTCCACATAACCGACGTCGCCTGTCTTCAGCCAGCCGTCTGGCGAAAGGACGGCGGCTGTATCTTCCGGCCGGTTCCAATAGCCCTGCATGATCTGCGCGCCGCGCACGACGATCTCGCCTGTTTCACCCTCAGGTAGGATGCTGCCGTCCGGCGCTTCGATGCGGACATCGACAAGCGGAAGGACGCGTCCGGCAGAGGAAGGCTGGCGGGTAAAATCATCGCCCACCGCCTGCGCAATCGCACCGGAGCATTCGGTCATGCCATAGCCCGTGCCCATCGCTGCCTGCGGGCAAACAGCGCGGATTTCCTCCAGAAGATTGACAGGCAGGGCCTGCCCGCCGCTGGCCACGTTGCGGAGGCCGGAGAGGTCCGCGGCTGAGACCTTCGCGTTGTTCAGCACGTCCCACAACATGGTGGGAACGCCGGTGAACATGGTGATGCCTTCGTCCTTGATCAGGCGAATGGCCTCCTGCGCATCCCAGCGGCGCATGATGACAATCTTCGTGCCCGAAAACAGTGGAGAGAGGAACGCCGAACCGAGGCCGGAAATGTGGAACAGCGGATAGACGAGCAGCACAGCCTGCGGCGGGGCGGCGGCCATCAGCGCTTCCGGCTCCATGCCGTATTTCGCCGCCATATGGTGCAGCACCATGACGCCTGAAAGTTGCATCGACAGCAGGCCCGTCGTCAGGTTGCGGTGGGAGAGCACCGCACCTTTGACGCGGCCGGTTGTGCCGGAGGTGAAGAGGATAGATGCGGGATCGTCGGGGTTAGCCTTGAAATTCTCGCTATGGCTTCCCCTTGGAGTCTCCAGGTCCCCATTGAGCGCTGAAGGGCTGGTGAGGTCGATCATCCGCCCTGCATATCCACCATCGCGGATCAACGTCTCCCGTTCACTGTCGGCGAGGACGAGCGTGGGCGTGACTTCATCAATCATGGCGACCAGCTCAGCGGGCGATCCGCGCGAATTGAGCAGCGCGGGGACGCCGCCGGCCTTTACGGCCGCCATATAAGCGATGATCCATTCGGTGCGATTGCGCATGCAGATAGCGACGCGGTCGCCGCGCTGGATGCCGAGCAAAGGCACCAGCCGGTCACGCCACTGGAAAACCTGTTCGAAGGTCAGCCGTCTGTCGTCTTCAACGATGAAGGTCTTATCGCCATGGCGGCGCGCGGCATCGATCAGGGCGTTCAGATCAGCCGGGGCACTGACAAACTGGCGCAGGCCATCGCGCTCACCAATCTCAAAAGGGGAGCCGGCGGCGGTGACTTTCGCAAAGACGGGGTCAACAATGCTCATGCGTGTGCGGCCACTTCCTTCGCCCAGCGATAATCCTGCTTGCCGGCGGGCGATCGCTGGACAGCATCAACCCAAAGAACAATTTTGGGCACTTTATAGCCTGCCAGTCTTTCGGTCAGAAAGGCTTTCAACGCGGCATCATCGGGCTGATCCTGCCCCGCGCGGCGGGAGACTATGCCAATCACGCGTTCGCCCCAGCGGTCATCCTTTTGACCCGCCACGACGGCGTCGAGGATTGCCGGGTGGGCGCGCAGCACTTCTTCCACTTCCTCAGGGAAAACCTTCTCACCACCTGTATTGATGCAGGTCGACCCGCGGCCGAACATGGTGATCTTTTCATCGGCATCCAGGCGACCGCTATCACCGCTGACTGCCCAGAGTTTGCCGTCGATCTTCTTAAAGGTTTCAGCTGTCTTCACGGGATCGCCGAAATAGCCGACCGGCGTATGGCCGGTACGCGCAATGAAGCCTGTTTCGCCGACTTGGGCAAAGCGGTCGTCCACGATGACCTTTTGGGCGTCGGTTGCGGGCAGGCGCATTACGCCTTCTGCACTTGGCTCTGCCATGCCGGAAATGCCGGTTTCCGACGTTCCCATGCCGTCGGTAATCGAGGCGGTTGGAACAAGCGCTTTCAGATCATCCTTCACATGCTGTGAGAAGACGGCCCCGCCCGATCCCAGATTGACGACTGCCTGCAAGTTCCAGCGGTCAGGGTTGGCCTTCAGCGCATCCCGTAGCGGGATCGCCATGGCGTCGCCCACAAATTGCAGCAGGTTCGCGCCTTCGCGCTCTGCCATGTCGAAGATGTGTTCTGGGTTGAAGCTTTTGCTCTCGTCCAGAATGATCGTCAGGCCGTTGAGCATGGCGGACCATGTCGCCCAGACAGCGGCAGCGTGCATCAGCGGCGCCAGCGGCATCATCTTCAGCGGATAGCCGTTGGCCGCGCGGTCTGCGATGTCTTCCGGCACAAGGACAGGGCCTGCGGGATTGAAATAGCCCGCGCCACCTGCGCATGCGAACAGGAAGGCCCGGTGCGGCCACATGACGCCTTTGGGCATGCCCGTCGTGCCACCGGTATAGGTGAGGAGAATATCCTCCTCATGCCGCTCATAAGGACCTGCGGGGTCGGCTTTGAGAAGGTCTTCATAGGCCAATGAGCCCGAAATGTCGGCGCCTGATCCGTCGTCAACGGCCACGCTGATCTTCAACGTCGGGACATCGCCGCGCACGTCGCGGACCACGTCTGAAAACTCGGCACCGTGGAGGATCGCCGCACTTTGCGCATTCGCAAAAAGGTAGCGCAGTTCCTCCGCACGGTACCGGTAGTTGACGTTATACGGCACAGCACCAAGCTTTACGGCGGCGATGAAGCCCTCCAGAAAAACTGGCCCGTTCATTAGGTACAGCCCGACCGTATCCCCTCGCGTCACGCCTTGCGCGGCAAGCCCTGCGGCCAACCGCTCGGCCCTGTCATTGAGCTCCTTATAAGTCAGCGTGGCGCTGGCTGCGCGGATAGCAATGCGATCCGGCACCGTGGCGACGACGGTTTCAAAAAGGTCGGCGAGATGAAACTGCTTGGCCATGGGGATCAATAAACCGCGGCGGCATTCTTTGTGCGGGGGCTGCCCAGCATGTCCCGATACGACGGGCGATCCTGCCCGCGATCTGTAATGCCGAGCGTCTTAGCGATTTCTGCGCCAATCAGCGTTTCTCCGGACAGCTCATCACGGTTCGGGGCCTTGCTGATTGCGTCGAGGATGTGGCCGGTGAATTCCGGGTTCTCAGCCACCGACATGAAGCCTTCATATTGTTCCGGATTCACTTCCTTAGCGATCAGCGCGCGCTCCGTGATTTGTGGGCCAAGCCAGATCGACACCGCGACCACGCCCGTGCCACGCAGATCATGCTCCATGTCATGCGCGAGTTTATCGATGCCAGCCTTTTGCGCGCCATAAGCGGGGCCATGCATATAGCAGGAGGCACCGAAAGAGGAGGTGAAGGCAATGATGCCTGAACCTTGTGGTACCATCATCCGTGCAGCATGCCAGCTGGACACATAGGAAGAGCGCAAGCCCACATCGAGGATGTATTGCGCTGCCAATTCCTTTTCCCAAAAGGGTTTTTTCTCAATCAACTGCGGGTGCATATAGGCCGCATTGTTGACGAGGATGTCGAGGCGACCCTGTTCGTCGGCGATTTGTTCAAAGACCCGGGCGACCTGATCGTCATCCGCATGGTCGCAAGCGACGGCGATGCCCTTGCCGCCGCGTTCTGTGATGAGGGCAGCTGTTTCGCCGATTGTGCCGGGCAGGGGGGACCCATCCCAACCCTTGGCTGCACTGGACTCAACCGAGCGTCCCGTCACATAAACGGTGTAGCCAAGCTCACCCAATCCACGTGCAACGCCAGCACCAGCGCCACGGCTTCCACCTGTGACGAGAGCTACTTTATTGTCTGCCATCTCAACCCTCTCCGATTCGACGCACTTCGTCTCTCATCTCATCAATTACCCTAGATTTGCGAATTGAAAAGAGGTATATTTTACGCAAAATCAGGAGAGAGACGCATTATGGACGACATTCCCTATCTCGCACGCGGTGTGAATTTACTCGGCACGGACTCGAGTGTTCTGGTCTCCTCTTCCAAATATCTCAACCATCCGAAACTTCGGGAATGGATTGCCTTCATCGCGCTCAAGAAGAATGGCACGGATTTCCCGCCAGCGGCGGAAATGCATCAGCTGCTGACCTTCATCGATGAACTGCGCGACTTTGATCATATCGAACATATGATCACAGAAGAGCGCAAGGTGAATCCGCGCTTCGATGCCTGGTTCAACGAATGGCATGTCTCAAACTACAAGGTCGAAGACCTCAAGGATTGCGCGCCCGGCACTGTGGGTGGCATCTATTATAAGACCGCGACCGAGGGGAATTACGACATCCAGATCGTGCCCGATTATAAGCCGAAGACGCAGTGGCAATTCTATTCGCTGCGGTCCGGCCAGACGCATGATTATGAGCACATTCTGACCGGTGGTGGCTTCAACTATATGGGGGAACTCATCCCCTATTGGTTCCGCCTCGCCACGATCCACACGCATATCCAGAATAAGGAACTGGCCGGCGAAATGTCCGTGCTCTCCATCTTCGGGACGATGCGCTACGTCATCCGCACGATGCTACATTATCCCCAAATCTGGGAAACGGCGCTCGACTGCATTCAGCAGGGCATCCGCATCGGTCGCGAATCCGACCCGTTCTGGATGGCGAAGATGGAAGACGTCTGGCACACGCCACTCGACGAGGCACGGGCGAAGCTTGGCATTCGCGGGGCTGTTGACCTTGAAACCCAGAAGGAAGGTGACTTCTGGATGGGCCTACGCAAGACCCTTTAAGAGCGGGGCGTTAGAGGGGTATTGGAAAACGCATTAGCCGCTGGGCAATGCTCTTCGCAGCAGGGTCCAGCCGCTGGCTTGCATTCAACCCGCCGGGCAGCGCGCCCTCCATCACAATGTTGAAGGCGTGACAGCCCGGCACATCGTAAACTGATACGCGGAAGTCGCCGAGATCGGGCAGCCAGTCGCGTAAAGCTGCCTGCGTCATCGCGGCGCGCAGGGCGGCAAGAGCCTCTGGCTTGCGGGCGATAACACCGACATTGATGGTCTCGCCTTTCTCTCCACTGCGGGCAAAGGCCAGTTCCTCCAGCGTTGTGACACCGCCAGCTGGTGCTGTCTCAGGCGCCGCTGGACGCACAATCATGTCGGGCGAAAAGGCGGTGCTGATCGTGTCAAGGCAGGGCACGCCATCGACCTGTGGCACGGCTATGGCGCGGTCCACGGTGAAGGAGACGAGGTTCATCATCGGCCCGACCGAAGGGCCAAAGGCGACGCTCGTTCCCGGCGACATGGCAGAGATCGCAGCGAATTGTTCGCGCAGGAACATTTGGACGGCCAGCATCTCATCATGCTCGACAACAAGCTTGGCAATCACTTCTTCTTCGCTGCCGATCAGGACAGCCTCTGTCCGCCGCCAGTCCGCCATGTTGCGGCCGCGCAGCATCAGCGAACCACGTTCAAACAAGGCCGCCGCCTGCTTGGTTGCCCGTTCGCGCGCTGCGGGGCCGATGAGAGGCTGATAGGCGACGGCCCGCCAGCCATCATCCCAGGTGGCGCAGGCTTTCAAAGTGGCAGGCGGTGGATTGCCGCGCGCGCCCGACACATGGACGCGGTTCTCGCCTGCCTGTTCAATCCGGACGGCGGAAAAGTCGCACGCAACATCGGGCACGAAATAGGCCTGCGGGTCGCTGACTTCGTAGAGCATCTGTTCTGCGACCGTGCCGACCGAGACGAGGCCGCCTGTGCCCTCCGGCTTGGTGATGATGCAGCTGCCGTCGGCGTGACACTCGGCAATCGGTGCGCCGATGGTCGCCCAGCCGTCCACCTCGCGCCAATCGGTGAAGGTGCCGCCGGTGACCTGAGGCCCACATTCAATCAAATGGCCGATCAATGTGCCGGCGGAGAGCTTGTCCAGCTCATCGGCCTTCCAGCCAAATTCGTGGATCAGCGCGCCAAGGGCCAAAGCGGAATCGACGACCCGCCCGGTGATGACAATCTGCGCCCCTTTTGCAAAGGCGGCTGCAATCGGGAAGGCGCCCAGATAAGCATTGCAGCTGGTGACGCCAGCTTGCGGGAACGGCGTGCCGGTGAACATGTCGCGCGTGTCGGCAAGGTCGCCCAACCGATCCATCAGATCATCGCCGTGGATGACCGACACCGGGATGTTAAGGCCAAGCTCTGATATCCGCGCGCGCAGCTTTTCGGCCAGCGCCAGCGGGTTAACGCCGCCCGCATTGGCGGCAACGCGTGTGCCGGATGCCGCGATCTGGCTAAGGAATGGCCCGATATGCACATCCATGAAGTCGGATGGGAAACCCGCTTTGGGGTCAGCCAGCTTCGCCCGCCCGAGCAACCCCATCGCGCCTTCAGCCAGATAATCGAGGATGATGTAGTCGACCCCGGCCTTCAACAGCTGCGGCACGGCCATGGCGCTATCAATGAAGAAGGCGCTGCCGCCGCCGATCCGGACTGTTTTCATGGTGGCGGGTCCTGTCAGAAATTATATTGGCTGGTGGGGATGACGTCGATGGTCCCGCGATCAATGAAGCGGTCACAACTGTCCATCATTGTCGCGAGATTGGCGTTGAACTTGTCCGGATCGCCCAACGCATCAAAGAAGACGAAGGGATCGCTCAGCGCGCTTTCGGGGAAGCATTCTTCAACAATCGCGGCATAAGGCGGGGCATCCGGCGTCAGCGCGCGGATGACGATGTTCTGCACATATTCAAAATTGGACTGGGTATCGATCGCGACGCGGGTATGATGGTCCTGCCATATGGCGAGCCATTGGTCGAAGGTCAGCCGCTCTGGCCGCGTCAGAAACGCCATCTGTGCCCAGCCCCAATTGCGGGCGCCTTTGTCCGGCGCATGATCCTTATTGGGCAGGATGGTCGATTCCAGTACCAGCCAGGCGGCGAAGCGATCCCCTGCGGCGGACAGAACCGCGTCAACATCGCCGCGAAAGATGGCATTGGCCGACGGCATCCAGAACTGGATTGTCGCATGATGTTGCGGTGCGCCGCGTGTCTGGCGAAGCGCTGCCCCTGTGTCGGTGACCGAATCTTCCAAATTGATCCGCACGCCGGATGCGCCTGCGGTCTCAAGCTGGGCCGGCAAGTCGCTCAGGATACGGGAATTGAACGCGTCGCGGCTTTCGCTTTCGGGCTTCCAGAGCGCGCAAATGACTTTTTCCATGAGATGCTGATCCTCCCTGAAATGCGCCTCAGTCGAAGTTGGCTTGGCCACCGTCGAGCGGAATGGTCGTACCCGTCAGATAGCCCATGTCCGGCCCGCACAGCGTGACGACGGCGCGGCCAATATCTTCCTCCAACTTGCCGATCCGGCCCAATGGTATGGTTTTGAAGAACGCCGTGGCTTCTTCGGGGTTGTTTTCAATCCACCATTTGAGGCCCGGCGATTCCGCATGCGGGGCGATGGTGAGGACGCGGATGCCTTGGCGTCCCCATTCGGCGGCGCCTGCGCGGGTGAGGGCGCGTGTCGCCTGTTTGACCGCGCCATAGGCGCCATAGCTGCTCATATCCCAACGGATGCCTGCTGAAGAGGCGAGGTTGAAGATCGTCCCGCCGCCGCGCGCCACCATATGGGGGTGCACCAGCTTCATAAGGCGGAAGGACGCAAGGGGGCCAGATTCAAAGCCTGCCATGAAGGCGTCGTCGCTGACGTCGAGCAGATTGCCGATCGGCACTTCCTGCGCATTGTTGACGAGAATGTCGACGCTGCCAAGGCGCGCGACGGTCTCATCAACGATATTTGTCAGATCGTCTGCCGACTTCACGTTGCAGGTCAGGGCAATCGCTTCACCGCCGCGTTCTGCGATCATGGAAACGGTTTTCTGGAGTTTTTCGAGGGTTCGGCCGGTCACGGCGACCTTTGCTCCCGCGGCGGCCATCGCGAGCGCGATGCCCTGTCCCACGCCTTGTCCGGCCCCAGTAATCAGGGCAACTTTGCCTGTCAGATCAACCATGCCTCTCGAATCCTCATTTTCGTAATTTTGTTTCACAGAATTTACGCATCATGTTGACACAAGGCTAGGTAAAACATCAAATGCGTGAAAATTGGAGTGAGAGGTGCTTGAATGACTCAGGATTTGACAGGTCAGGTCGCGATTGTGACCGGCGGCAGCGACGGGATTGGCTTGGCCACGGCGGCTTTGCTTGTCCGTCGCGGGGCAAAAGTCGTGATTTGCGGACGTCGTCAGGAGCAACTCGATATTGCCAGCGCGCATATTGAAGCAGAGGGCGGCTCGGTCGAAGCGGTACAACTTGACGTGACGGATTTTCCAGCCTTTGAAGCGCTTATTCAGGATGTCGCGGCCCGCCATGGTCGGCTCGACATGCTCGTCAACAACGCCATGTCGGTCCATTATGCGCCGATCAGCAAGCTGACGCTCGATCATTGGCGCAAGGACTTTGCCGTCAACACCGAAGCCGTGTTCGTCGGCACCAAGGCGGCGATGGCGGTGATGGCAAAGCAGGGCAAAGGCTCCATCGTCAACATCTCGTCGACAACGGGCATCCGCGCCATGGCCAATTATGCAAGCTATTCTGCCTCAAAGGCGGCGCTCATCCAGTTTACCGCGGTCGCTGCCATGGAAGGTGCTTTGAAGGGCATCCGCGTGAATGCCATCGTCCCGGGGCAGGTCAACACAGCGGCCACCGCTGACTTTGCGCTGAAGGCCCCTGAGCTGGCGGCGAAGACGGCAGGCGCGATCCCCATGGGTCGTGGGGGCAAGCCGGAGGAGCTCGCCGAAGCGATCGTGTTCATGTTGTCCGACGCGGCGAGTTACATCACCGGCGTTGCGCTGCCGGTTGATGGCGGCAAGTCTGCCCAACTTTATATTCCATCATGACACTCCCGTCGAACCCATTGGATTATAGCGGGAAAACTATTCTCGTGACCGGTGGTGGGGTGGGCATTGGGCGCGGCATTGCCGAAGCCTTTGCCAATGCAGGCGCAACGCTTATCATCGCGGAGATCGACGCAGATCGGGCGGCAGACGTGCAGGCGGAACTGCCTGATGCGCATGTTGTGGTCTGCGATGTGCTGGACCGCGCAACGCCCGCTTTGCTTGTCGAAAAGGTGAAGGCGGTGTCTGGCAAGCTCGATGTGCTGGTCAACAATGTCGGCCACTTCGTGCACGCCTTGCCATTCGATATGCTCGGCGGTGATCAGATTGATGAGATCCTTGACGTCAATATCGGGCAGTTGCTGCGGATGACCAGCACGATGTTGCCTATGCTGCGGGCGGCTGCGCCCGGCTCAAGCGTCATCAACGTCACCTCGATTGAGGCCTATCGCGGCATCCCCTATTGCAGCGTCTATGCTGCGGCGAAGGCGGGCATTGCGGGCTTTACCAAAAGCCTGGCGCTGGAACTCGCGCCGGAAGGCATTCGCGTGAACGACATCGCGCCGGAAACGACCGATACGCCGCAGGTCGCGCTTGACGTCATGATCCCACCTGAAAACCGCGCGAACATGGACAAGTGGATCCCGCTTGGCCGCTTTGGCACGCCGGATGATTGCGCTGGGGCCGCACTCTATCTCGCCAGCCCGCTTGCGGCATGGGTGACGGGCACGGCCATTCATGTGGACGGTGGGGCTTTGGCCGCCGCCGGCTGGACGCGAACGCCCACGGGGGAATGGACTGTTGTCCCGATGGTGACAGGCAATGGCCTGAAAATACCGGGACGATGACCATGACCGCAGCGGAACTTGTCGATCTCGCCGCGCTGCGCCGCACGGCGGACCTCTATGCGCAAGGGGCCGACCGTAAGGACAAGTCGCTCTGGGAAGATGTTCTTGCTGACGATTGCGTGATTGAAGGTCCCGGCTTCACCATAGAAGGTCGTGCGGCCAATCTCGGTTCGATTGATGCGCTGGGCCAGATGTTCCGCGCAACGGTCCATAGGGTCCACAATCAGGTTGCAACCGTCACCGGCGACGACGCGACGGGCGAAACCTATTGCACCGCAGACCATTTGCTCAATGATGTCGACAGCGTGCTTGTCTGGACGATCCGCTATCTGGATCGCTGGCGGCGGGAGGATGGCCAATGGCGCTTCACGCACCGTAAGCTGATCGTTGAATGGGAAGAAACTCGCGCCGTAACGGTGAAGGACGCCGCAAGCGCAGGAGAGGGTAAAACATCATGAAGATACTCGTTGTCGGCGGCACAGGCGCGCTTGGCGGGCATTGCGCCATTCATCTCGCCTCCAAGGGGCATGATGTCTCCGTGGGCGGGCGGAACCCTGCAAACCCCGCAACGCCGATGGCCGCCATGCCGTTCGTTCAGGGCGACTATGTTGCGGGCGATTATACCCCGGATAAGCTCGCGGGATTTGACTGGGTGGTGTTTGCCGCCGGCAATGATCCGCGCCACGTTCCGCAGGGTGCAGACTTCGCCGAATTCCTGATCAAGGCCAATCACGAGGCTGTGCCGGCCTTTTTCGCCGCCTGTCGCACAGCGGGCGTGCAGCGCGCTATTCAGCTGGGCAGCTATTATCATCAGGCGGCCCCCGAGCTTCTGGAAGGCAATGGCTATATCCGGTCCCGCAAAGCGGCGTGCGAAGGCGCGCGAGCACAGGCAGCGCCCGGTTTTGATGTCATCAGCGTCAATGCCCCCTTCATGGTCGGCAGCGTGCCCGGCCTACCCAGCATGATTTTTGATCCTTACGTCCAATGGGCGCAGGGCAAGATCCCCATTCCGCATTTCGGACCGACGGGCGGCACCAACTTCATGTCGTTCCTGTCGCTCTCCGAAGCGATTGAGGGCGCGCTGGAGCGGGGCGAAAGCGGCAAGGCCTATCTGGTGGGGGATGAGAATTTGACCTTCACGCAGTATTTCCAGCTGTTCTTCGATGCCGTTGGCTCCGGCGTGACAGTGGAAGAGCGGGATGAGGAAAATCCGCTGTTGCCTGATATCGCCATCCCGCAGGGCCGCGGCAATTGGGTGCGCGTCAATCCTGATCCGGCAGAAGTCGCCCTGCTCGGCTACAGACGTCATGACGTTGCCAACGCCGTGGCCGACGTGGCGGCGCAGTTCCGCACGTGATCGTTGCCGTCATCACCGGAGCGGCAAGCGGGATCGGCGCCGGCCTTGCGCGGGAAGCTGCGCGCCGGGGCATGAAGGTCGTGCTTGCCGACCGGGATGCGGCACAGCTTAGGGTCGTTGCAGACGCAATTGGGGACGCGGCACTGGCCGTCCCAACTGATGTGACGGACCCCGCCGCGCTCGAGGCGTTGGCGGAGGCGGCTTATGCGGCGCACGGGCAGGTGGATCTGCTGTTCAACAACGCGGGTGTCCTGTCGACCGGCTTCAGCTGGGAGATAAGCGCCAAGGCCTGGCAGACATCGCTCGATGTGAACATCGGCGGCATCGTCAACGGCTTGCGGGCCTTTGTGCCGCGTCTGCTGGCGGCAGACCGGCCCGCGCGGATCATCAACACGGCGTCGGTCGGCGGATTCCTGCCCGCGCCGCTGATGGCGCCCTATTCGGCGACTAAGTTCGCAACCGTCGCGCTCACGGAGTCGCTCGCGGGTGAACTGGCGATGCTCAACAGCAAGGTGCAGGTCTCACTGCTCGCGCCGGGGCCTGTGAAGTCAGACATTTTCCGCGAAGCGCCAAGTGCCGCCTCCAAAGGCTTTCACGACGCGATGGTCGGGATGCTTGAAGAAAACGGGCTAACCCCTGATGCGTTCGCGCCGCTGGTGCTCGATGCTGTGGCGCGGGGCGCGTATTGGATCATTCCACAACCCGAGGCGCTGGATGATGGGTTTGCCGCGCGCAACGCCCGCATCACATCGCGCCAGCCACCACAATTTTACCTGACAGGTGATGACGTATGACACAGAATTGGGACAAGGAAGTCGACACGCTGGTCGTGGGGTCAGGCGCAGGTGGGCTGCTCTCTGCGCTCGTCGCGGCGGACAATCATGCCGATGTGCTCGTGATCGAAAAGGAAGCGCAATGGGGAGGCACCTCTGCGACCTCGGGCGCAGGCATCTGGATCCCCAATAGTGATCAGGCGCGGGCCGCGGGCTTTGAAGACAATGTGGACGACGCGTTCAAATATGTCCGCGCGCTGTCCAAGGAAAATGTGCCGGATGCCAACATCCGGGCCTTCGTGGAAAATGCGTCCCCCATGCTCCGCTGGGTCACGAACAATACTGAAATTAGCTATCAGGCCTTTCCTTATCCGGATTATCATGCCGAAAACCCCGGCGGCAGCCCAACCGGTTTCCGCACCCATATGCCTTTGCCAATTGATGGGAAGAAGCTGGGTAAGGATGTTGAAAATCTTCGCTTTGCTTCGCCTGCGGCAAGCCTGTTTGGCTATCTGAACTGGCACTTTGATGAGACCTATATCATCCTGTTCCGCGCGCCCGGCTGGTGGTGGCATCTGACCAAGAGCCTTGCGCGCTATTGGTTTGATTGGCCGTTCCGCTTCAAGTCGCGCAAGGACCGTCGCCTGACGCTGGGCAATGCTTTGCTGGGCGGGTTGCGTCTGGCGATCAATGAAAAGAAGGTCCCTATCTGGCTGGAAAGCCCGCTGGAAGAGCTGATCACAGAGAAGGGCAAGGTCACCGGCGCCATGGTCCGCCATGAGGGCAAGAGCCTGCGTATCCACGTTAAGAAGGGGATTGTTCTCGCCGCCGGTGGTTTCGACAAGAACCAGATGATGCGCGATGAAAATGCGCCGCTTTACCGCAATGCCAGTTACTCGGGCGGAACAAGCGGTAACACTGGCGACAGCATCCGCGCGGGAACGGCGATTGGCGCCGATACGCTCAACATGCAGTCGGCCTGGGCAGCACCTGTCTTTTACGTGCCCGGCGAGGATCGCGGACGGTTGTGCACCATTGAACGGGCACTTCCTGGCTGCATGATGGTCAACCAGAAGGGGGAGCGGTATCTGAACGAAGCAGCCTCCTATCACATCGTCGGCCAGCAAATGGCCCGCCGCGCGGCGGAACATGGTGATGCGAACCCGACATGGTTCGTCTTTGACCATAAATACCGGCACAATTATCCGGTCGGCCCGCTTTATCCGATCATGCCCGATTGGATGCAGCGCGGCGAAGTGCGCGGCATTTTGAAAAAGGGGCGCACGATTGAAGAACTGGCCGCCAATATGGGCGTGCCGGTTGATACTCTCACCTCCACCGTTGCCCGCTTCAACGAATACGCCGTGAAGGGCGAAGATCCTGATTTTCACCGCGGGGAGGCCGCCTATGACAAGATGTACGGCGATCCGCGCGTTGGCCCGAACCCTTGCCTCGCGCCTATCGCAAAAGGTCCGTTTTACGCCATGCCGATTTATCCGGGTGACATCGGCACCAATGGCGGCCTGTTGACCGATGACAAGGCCCGCGTGCTGGATGCCAAGGGCAAGCCGATTGCCGGTCTCTATGCGGTAGGCAATAACGCCGCCTCTGCGATGGGCGAGAGCTATCCGGGGGCGGGCGTGACCATCGGGCCTGCGATGACCTTCGGCTATATCGCGGCGCGCCATATGACGGGAGCGAATGACTAATGGGACGTTTTGACGGCAAGGCTGCCATTGTTACGGGTGCCGGGCGTGGCATTGGCCGCGCAATTGTGGAACGGCTGACGGCGGACGGTGCGAAGGTCGCCGCCCTTGATATGAACATCGAGGACGCCAAGGCCAGCGGCGCTGCCCTTGCGCTTCAGTGCAATGTCGCGGACTCCGCCTCTGTTATCGCTGCTGTCCGCGCCGCGCGGGCCGCATTTGGTCGGCTCGATATTGCCGTCAACAATGCGGGCATCGGGCAGGCGGCCAAGGATGGGTCCGAGCAGTTTTACGGTGCCATGGCCAAAAGGAACGAAGAACTCGCCGCGACCGGCCAGTCCGACGTGATTGTCGATCAGCTCATCCATATGGAAGATGATGGCTGGGCCGCCGTCATGGCCGTCAACATCAACGGACCCTTTTATGTGTCCCGTGAATTCGCCCGCGTGTTGGCGGAGGATGGCAATGCCGGGTCGATTATCAACATCAGCTCGACAAGCGCACAATCGGGGGAAGGCTCCCCGCACTATGTGACGTCGAAGGCGGCGATTATCGGCCTGACGCGGCAACTGGCGCGTGAACTCGCGCCACGCAAAATCCGCGTTAACGCCGTCGCACCGGGGCCAACCAATACGCCGGTCATGGCGGGCATTCCCGATGAATGGATCAAGTCGATGGAAGCCAGCATCCCGCTTGGCCGCATGGCGAACCCGAGCGAAATCGCCGCCGCTGTTGCTTATCTGGCGAGCGATGACGCCAGCTTCGTCAACGGCTCTGTGCTGGTGGCCAATGGGGCAAGCTATTACTTCTGAGTGCGGCGCACCTGCACCAGTCCTCCCAGCATCCCGGCATAAAAGTCTCCGTTCGGGGCGATGGACATGGATGCCCAATTGTTGTCAAAAAATCGGCCAACCCCGGTTGGAATTTTGATGACCTGTTTTCCGGTCTTAAAATCCAGGCCGACGATGGACCATTGCTGCGTTGGATGGCCATCCGCATCCTTCACGAGATCAAAACTGTAGAAATAGGCAATCCCGCTCGCCGCCGATAACTTGGGGACCACGGAGGGGACTTTGAGCGGTGAGGTCCAGACGGTGTCGCATCCGCTTTCATCCGCCCGGACATCGACGCGGACAACGCCGCCCGCAATTGCGCCCCAGTCTGTCTGTTCATGCGCGCTTTTGAAACCGGCATTGTTTTCCAGAATGATAGACCTGCCCCAGCCAATCATGCTGTTGTCAGTGGCACTGGCCGCTTCAGAAAAGACCGGAACTGTGCAGACGCGGCTGCCATCTCCACGCTTCAAGACGACGATGTTGATGCGTCCATCGGCGTTGTCGGCAAAGGTGATCCATTGACTGCCCAGCAGGGTAGGGGTTGTTCCACTGCCTTGGTTTATCGATCCGATCTTGCGCGCTGTCCCCCGATCATAGGCGGAGCGCCACAACTGCATCGGGCGGCCAGCGGCACCTGCTGTGAAAGCATATTGCGCATGGTCCGACAGGACGTAGACCGCGCGACTGTCCATCGCGAGGGCATTTTGAATTTCCTCATTTTTCAGCTGGATGACGGCAACTTTGCCCGTATTCGGGTCCAGAGTGCCAAGGCGTCCGTTGCGCGTTGTCCACCAATAGCGACCTTGGTGGTCGGGCATCACCGTTGTTATCTTGTCGCATTCCCCTTTGGGGAACCAGTTGTTCCAGCTGAGGCAATTGGCCGGCACATAGGGCTTAAGGTCCCATTCCTTGTCGACCTTGAATGCCCATTTTCCGTCTGTCTGTGTCGCGTCCAGTCGCTGAACAACCCACTCGCTATTCGCGAAGACCAGACGGTCCTTATTGTCGAGGAACATATAGGCCCCGCCGGAACTGTCGCCCATCATGATGCCCATGTCACGCTTCACGAGGGCCTCAAAGGAACTCGGCCGGATGGGTAAATCATAATGGGCAAGGGCTTCCAATGTTGTGGGATCGAGAAGCACCATGCGAAATCCGCTCAGTCCGCCGCACATCACCACAGGCTTGCCATCGGACCGATAAACAAAGGTCGAGCATTGGCGGGGAAGCCCATTGCCTGCGCGGCGGCTGCGCACCTCAAGGTTGCCGCCAAACGGCCCTGCCGCTGGATGCGTGTCGGATTGTCCCCCGTCGCCATGCATGGTGCCATTTGCACCGGCGGCGAGATAGGGATTTTCGTTTAGGGTGCCTGCAACAGGCGTTGGCGTAAAGTCGCGCAGCCAGTTGATTTTGCCGTTAGACGCGCCTTCGATCGGTCTGGCCTCGGTCACTTCGCGGTTGGCGTTCGACCAAAGGCCGACACCCAATATCCCTGTGGCTGCAAAGGCAAAAAGGGCGACCCATTTTTTGCGCATCAGTCCGCCCGAACCTTTACCTTCGGCGCTGCAGCCCCCCGGCGCATGGCATTCAGGAAGCCCTCCAGCGGCGCAGGCTCAGCCACGGGGCCGCCATGATCGCCCTCGCGGGACCAATATTCGGCGTAGCTGGGGAAGAGCTTGTGGAAATTGCCTTCCACCCAGTCTGTCCCCGGCCAGCGCATCTTGTTGGGGCCGACGGGTGGCTTGTTAAGGTCGGTCGCATACCAATAGAGCGGAAGCCGCCTCGCAAAATGCCAGCGGGCGTCCTGACGGATATAGTCATCCACATACATCATCTGCATGATGACCCATTCGTCCGCCCCGCCTTCGACCGGCGTTTCATGTTCATTCTTGGAATAGACGACGCCGTGTGCATGGTCGGCATCATCAAACTCAATCACATGTCCGCCGATATGGTGCGATGTGCCTGTAAAGGGGGAGCGCAAGGTGCGGTCCATATAGGCGCGCAGGGCCGCGCGGCCGGATGCGTCTTTGCCGACGCGGACATCGGCGGGGAAGAGCGAGACCATCGCCTCCATATCCCGCATGTCGAGCGCGAGCGCATATTTGGCCGGTAACTGGCGGATCGCGTCGAGCGATTCCAGCCGGTCAATGCGGGCTTCAAGACTGGTCAAATTTCCATCTCCACACGGACAGGCAGGTGTTTCAATCCGCCTGTATGATTGGTCTTCACCCATTCGGGCGTCCCGGCAAGCTCTACAGATTTCACGCGCTTTGCGATTTCCCGATACAGGGCTTCCAACTCCATTTCAGCAAGAATGCGGCCAAGGCAATGGTGCGCGCCATAGCCAAAGCCGACATGGCGGTTGGGCGTCCGATCCACGCGGAAAGCGTCAGGTGCGTCAAAAGCGCGTTCATCGCGATTGGCGGAGAGATACATGAGCGCCACGGACTCGCCTGCTGCGATCTTCTGACCGGCAAGTTCCGTATCAACAGCGGCCGTACGGCAGAAGTGCCGGACGGGTGTTGCCCAACGGAACATTTCCTGGGCAGCTAGCGGTATCAAATCTGGGTTGGCTTTCAGTTTGGCGAATTCGGCTGGATTACGCGCAAGCTGCAACATGCCGATCCCGACGCTGGAACTTGTCGTGTCATGTCCGGCCGCCGCCAACAGCATACCGTATGACAGGGTATCGATATCGCTGACAGGCTCTCCATCAATGGTCGCGTTGGCAACAACGGACATCAGATCGTCGCGGGGCTCTTTGCGCCGCTCCTGCACGATGGTGTTGAGATAACCGAAGAACTCCATCGCCGCTTCCAGCCCATAGTCGCCGTCGCTGCGCTGGCGATCCGGATCCTGCGCGCCGAACAGCGACTGGGTCAGCCGCAGGACGAGCCCGGCATCGCTATCGGGCAGGCCAAGGATCGAGGTGATCATGATGAGCGGATAGGGAACCGCAATTTCCTCTACAAAGTCGAACGGGCCTTGCGGGGCCAGCACGGCCAGCTTGTCGACATATTCCACGGCGAGATCGGCCATGCGGTCCCGCAGTTTTTCAAGGAATTTGGAATTGAACCAGCTCTGCGTCAGGTTGCGGTGATTGCGGTGGTCCTTGCCATCCATGTCCAGCAAAGTGCGGACAGGGCCTGTGCGAACGCCAAATTGCGCGATGGTCTCATCTTCGGCAGCGCTCGGCATGATGACAAGACGTGGCGCATTGAGCCAGACTTTGGTGTTGCGTTCCACCGACATGATATCTTCCTGCCGCAGCACGGCCCAAAAGGGGCGGTAGGGCGATTGTTCCACCCAGAAGATGTCGCCTTCGGCGCGGAGGGCCGCAAATTTATCAGCTACGGCCTGATCATCCAGATAGGCGGCGGGGGAAAAGACATCGATGGATGTGGTTGGACGGGTCATAAGGTCGTCTTTCAGTTGGAAATGCGTTCAACTGGCGGCAGCACATAGCGACCGTCCAGCGCTTCGGGTTTGGGCAGATACATGCGGGTGACGAGGTGATATCCGCCCTCAGGAGTGGGCAGCCAATTGGATGTCCCTTCCTTGGGCGGCGTCGCGGATAGCGTGATCGTCAGTGACCCATCCTTGCCGTATTTCACGCCTTTGGTGCGGTCACCAAACTGATACCGGCCGATCTTGTTCGGCACGAGTTTCGCCGTTGCCAGATCATAGGCAGTGATCGACCAAAAGGCCCCGACGGGCGGGAGCTTCCCGGCTTCAAAACGGATACGGTATTGGCGCTTCCCGTCAAACATCTCACCCTTATTGTCCATGACAGCGGCTGGATAGATCGACTCCTCTTCAGCGTTTACATAGCCGCCGCGCACGGCTTCTGCGCGAAGGACATAGTCGTGCCCCGGCTTGTCCATGCGGTTGTTGCGCATCCAGCCATTGGCGACGCTGGTTGGTTTAAAGCCTTGTTTCGCCAGCACTTCATTGCCGATGCGGACAGCGCAGCCTAGGCCAAGCGCTTGCGCCGGGGGGAGTTTGTCGGGTGCGAATTGCGCCTTTGGTCCAAAGCCCGCTTTGTCGAAGGTCGCCATCAAGGCGGCTTCGTCGGCAAGGGGTGGAAGCGTCCGCAGCGCGCCGTTGAGCAGCGTGAAATAGTCTAAGCTGGCATAGGGGTTCATCGGCGCGGCCGCCGTCACGTCGGTTGCAACCGGCCCGCGCATTTGGAACGTCTTGGCGATTGAAATGACGCGCTTTTCATCGGCTTTGCCGTCGGCCAGCAGCCGGCCCAGCATCCAGGCGGTATCGGTTGGCAGGCGGAACACCTCATAGCCCGCAGGAACTTCGCCACCCGAGGGGCCAATTAGCGCATATTTGGTCGCCCGGCCGCCATTGGTGCGCGTGCCGAGGTGATGCGGCTTGGCGTAAAGGTCCATGAAGGCGAGCGTGTAGTATCGCGCGCCCATGTCCGGCACCTCGAGCAGTACCGGCCCCTTTGACATGTCGACCCAGGCATTGATGTAGAGCGTGTCCGCATTGGGCGCGCGCAGCTGTCCCTGCGTTTCGGGGGTTAGAATATGGGGATAAGCGACGATGCTGTTGACCGGTGCCACGACCGGCTGATCCGCGCTCACACGGTGCGTCTCATTATGCTTCTGTTTGAGCATGTCGACAATGGGATAGCCGTAGATGAACCCCTGAAGCCCCGCGCTGTAGGAGAGCGCTGCTGCCGGGTCCGTCGCCAATGCCTCACAATCTGCAGCAGCGGGCAGGGCTGCAGCCACAAGCAATAGGGGTGTGATCACGTTTTATCCTCTCTGTGCGCAGTTATGTGGCTTTTGGGTTACGCTATCAATGCATTTTATGTTGTTTAACTTCAATATACGTAGCATATTGCGCAAAATAAATACGCATATGCCAATCGTTTGCAAATGTGAATCTTATAGGGAGGTCGACATGAAGGCACTTCGTTTAGCAACTCTACTCGCCAGCACCGCCATGGCCATGCCCGCCATCGCGCAGGACACCGCGTCGGACGACACGGGTGGCATCGGTGACATCGTCGTGACGGCGCAGAAGCGCGCCGAAAACGTGCAGGTTGTGCCGCTCGCCATTTCGGCAGTCAGCAGCGAATATCTGGAATCGCGCGACATTAGCTCGATTGACCGGTTGGGCTCCATTGCGCCGAACGTGAAGATTGAGCGCGCGCCGTCGAACAAGACGATCTCGCAGATCGCCATTCGTGGTTCGGTGACGATCAACCCTGCAGTGACCTGGGAACCGGCCGTCGGCCTCTACCTTGATGGCGTCTATATCGCCAAAGCACAGGGCTCGATCTTTGACGTGGCGGATCTGGAGCGCGTGGAAGTGCTGCGCGGCCCGCAGGGCACGCTCTATGGCCGCAACGCGCTCGCCGGTGCCGTCAACCTCGTCACCAAGAAGCCGACAGGTGAAGCGGGTGGCTCGGCTGAGATCAGCTATGGCAATTATGATTACTGGAAGGGCAAGGCGGTCTTGAACCTGCCAGCCATGGGCGCCTTGTCGATGAAGGTGTCCGGTCAGATCCAGAAGCGCGATGGCTTCGTGAAGGTTGGGCCAAACCCTTTCCCACAGGCGTTCCTCGCGCGGCCGAACTCGGTGTCCGATTTGGGCAATCTGAATGGCAAGTCCGGCATGATTCAGCTGCGCCTGAAGCCGGAAGGCAATTTCACAGCGGACTATCAGTTCGACTATAGCCGCTACAACCAGCGCACTGATTTCTCGCAGTTGGTGAGTGTGCTGCCGAATAGCTTGTTCACGGATCCGGCGATCCTCGCGGCCATCGCGCCGCTTGGCCTCTACGCCAATCCGAACCGCCAGAGCACGGCCAGCGTTGATGCCAATCCGCTTTATGAAAAGACGCGCACCTACGGCCACAGCCTAACGCTCGCGCTCGACATGGGGGCCTCGACGCTCAAGTCGATCAGCTCTTACCGCAATCTGCGCTGGCAGGATGCGGCGGACCTTGACGGTTCTCCGCTCGACATCGCCAACACGCAGCGCGACACGAGTTTCCATGCGTATAGTCAGGAACTCCAGCTGACGGGCGACGCGATGGACAATCGCCTGAACTATGTGGTCGGTGCCTTTGCCTATCGCGAAAAGGCCGAAACGCTTGGGCCACAACGCTTCTTCGGCTTCCTCAATCAGGTCGGTGCGCCGGGTGCAGCGGATCTCCAGTCTGATTATGGATCGCACACAAAGGCTTGGGCGCTCTATGCTCAGCTGGACTACCGGTTGACGGATGCGCTGAAGATGACGCTGGGCGCGCGCTACACCAATGAGGTGAAGGACATCCGCCGCAAGTTTGCGGTCGGTACGCCGCGATTCACGCTGTTCGATGTGCCTTATGGCGGGGTGCCGGATGCGAAGTTCAACAACTTCAGCCCGACGGCCACGCTCAGCTATGAAGCCAGCGATAACGTCAACGTCTATGCCCGCTGGGCGCGGGGCTATAAATCAGGCGGCTTCAACGGTGAGACAGATGTCGCAGGCCTGATTGGCCAGCCGTTCAACTGCACCTCGGCCCCCGGCAATGGCAGTGAGCTGTGCAACCCCTATCGTCCTGAAAAGGTCGACAGCTATGAACTCGGCCTTAAGACCAAGCTCGCCGATGGCAAGCTGATCTTCAACGTAGCGGGCTTCTGGGATGAGCATAAGGACATTCAGCTGTCCGTGTTCACCGCACAGGGCGCCGCTGCTTCGGTCGTGCTCAATGCGGCTGCCGCGCGCATTCGCGGTCTGGAGTTTGAAGCCGTCGCTCGGCCCATCCCCAGCCTGACGATCAACGGTTCCTTCGCGGTGCTCGATGCAGACTATAAGAGCTTCATCGATGGCGGCGTGGACGTGTCGAACAACCGCGCCTTCCCGCACACACCCAAGGCGACCGCTGCCCTCGGCGTCGACTGGCGCGTGATGGAAGGGGATTGGGGTAAGCTCAACCTGACCGGCGACTACAACCACGTGTCAGGCTATTACACCTTCCCATTCGCACTGCGCGGCAACCGTGCGGTGGAGAATGTGGCGAGCAACACCCGGTCGCCGGGGCGTGATATCGTGAACGTCTCTGCGCGCATTTCCGACTTCAACGTCGGTGGCGCGCGGACGGAGCTCTCCTTCTGGGTTCGTAACCTGACGAAGGAAGACCGGCCGACCAATTTCATCGACTTCGGTGCGGGCTTTGGCGGTCTGACGCTCGGCTACTTCCCCGATCCGCGGACTTATGGTTTGACGTTCGGTGTGAAGTTCTAAGTAAAATCCCCCCTCCCGCTTGCGGGAGGGGGGCCTTTCTTTACCCAAAGGCCGCAGGCGGATCGCCCATCACGTTCACCGTGGCCGCGCCGTCCGCATCGACCGAGTGGATCAGGCAAGATGTCCGGCGCGAGCGGGTCTCGGCGATCCACCAGCGGTCGCCGTCCTTCACATAGACATCGTCATATTCCACACCCATCTGCGTGAGGGTCCGCCCGGCGAGGTTGATGTTGTGGAAGTAGAGCGACCATTGCCCGCGCGCGCGGGTAGCGCTTTCAAAGGTGATTATCCCGTTCGCCGCATGGTGCATATCATAGATGCCCGGCGCGCAGCCCATCTGCGCATAAATCGCCACAAAATCATCGCGATTGTCGAACGGGGGGAAGCCTTCATAGGCGATGACAGCGCCGACAGGCGCCAGCGTGTCGCGCACCGTATCCGGGTCTTTGGTGTCACAGGCGCGGAGATAGCGGGCCTTGAGGTCGCGGATCGCGCGGTCATCCTCCAGCCGCTGCAAACGTTCTTCCAAAGTCATCCTCATTTCTCCTTTGCGTAGAGGATGGAGTGAGATACTACGCAAATCAAGCAATAAGCGCGGCAGAGTCCGCCAAAGCGAGGGAGAGAGAGATGCGTTTCCAAGGCAAGAATGTTCTCATCACAGGCGCCGCGTCCGGCATTGGCCGCGCGACCGCCATCCTCTTTGCAGAAGAAGGCGCGCGCGTGACGATTGGGGACATGAACGGCGCCGGTCTGGAAGAGACCGCGACGATGATGATCACCGCCCCGCAGATCAAAACCTATGACGCCGCAGACTTTGACAGCTGCCGCGCACTGGTCGCCGCCGCTGCGACCGACGGGCTGGATGTGCTGTGCAACATTTCCGGCATGATGAAATGGGGCCCCACGCTGGAGTTTAGCGAAGACGATTTCGCCCGCATCCTTGCGGTGAACACCACCAGCACCTTTGCCATGTGCAAGGCCGCCCTCCCGCATCTCATCAAGTCCAAGGGCAATATCGTCAACACCGCGTCCACCGCTGCCTTGCAGGGTATCGCCTATACGGTTGCCTATGCCGCCTCAAAGCATGGCGTGGCGGCGATCACCAAGAGCCTCGCCATCGAATTCGCAGCCAAGGGCGTGCGCATCAACGCCATCTGCCCCGGCCATGTGAACACCCCCATGGGCAATGCCGCCCCGCCAGAGGGCGACGTCGACTGGTCGCTCGTCATGCGCAACGTGCCCAAGCTGGAAAACGGCATGTGCGAACCCCGCGACATCGCCGAAATGTTCGCCTTCCTGGCCAGCGATCAGGCCCGCAAGGTCACAGGCGCGCTGTTCACGGTCGATGGGGGGCAGTTGGCGGGGTAATTCCCTCTCCATTGTGCTCCGGCGAAGGCCGGAGCCTAGGGGAGACCTGCGTACCGGTGGCCCTGGGCTCCGGCCTGCGCCGGAGCACTGATGGGGTGGACGCCTCCGCGCCTCAGCGTAATCCTTTATGCCGCCGCCAGCAGCGCCCGTGCGGCCTCGGCGCCATCGAGCAGGGCGTTTTCCCGCGCGGTCACGCGCCAGCCTTCGGGCGTTCGGGCCAGATGCCAGCGATTGGCAGAGACGCGGTGGGCGGTCCAGCCGCCGGTGCTGTCGGCGCGGAAGACGACGCTGTAGCCGCGCGCGGTGGCGGTGTCGCCGTCAAGGTCGATGGTGACGGGGCCGAGCGCATGGGCGCAGCCATCGGCCATCAGCCCGCGATGGACGGCGCCGTCGATCAGCGCAGCGATGGCGGCGCGGCCTTTGGCTTCGGTCATCCCGCCCACGGCATAGCGACCATCCTCGGTCCATAATTGGCTGAGGGCGTCTGCCGCGCCGGTATCGGCCAGCGGACCGTAGCTGGCGATCAGCTCCCGGATCGCCTCACGGTCCTCCAGCGCCTGCAATCGGGCGGCGAGGGCCTCAAGCGTTGGCGGCATGGATCGCTTCGGCGCGGGCCTTGAGGGCATGGGCCGTGTCGTCAAACGCGCGCTTCACCCAGGGTCCGGCAAAGCGGAACACGTGGATACCATTTTTGCCGAGGAATGCGTCGGTGGAATGATAGCGGCAGCTTGCAGGGCCGGTCGCCTCGATCACCTGATCACGCCGCGCGGGGTAGGGCCAGAAGTCGCTATACTTCATCTCCCAGCTGATGAGGCATTCCGGCTCCAGCGCGCAGATATATTCAAGGTTGGGGACAAGGCTGCCCGGCACGGCATAGTTGGCGAGCGTCATGTCGACCGCTGCGCCCATTTCCAGCGTGGAGACGGCGCGGACGCAGAAGGGGTTCCACTCGCTGTAGCGAGGCATGTCGCAGATCACATCCCACACGACCTTGGCGGGCGCGTTGATCTCCACGGTTTCGGAGACGGTCACAGCGTCGGGGTCAAAGCCCGAAACGGGGTCTTGCGCCAAGGTTGGCGCGGTTTTCATCCAATCGAGCATCACAGGTCCTTCAGTTTGACGATGCGGGCAGCGGGCAGGGGGTGTTCGGTGGCGCCCGCCCAACGGAGGAGCGCAGTGCCTTCGGTGTGGCCGCTGGTGTCGATCCAGTTGCCGATACCGGGGTCACTGGCCGCGCAGATGATGCGGATTGATCCGTCCGCCTCATATCGCGCGCTGTGCTTGTTCACGGTGATCTGGCGGAAGCGGTAGTCGAGGCTTTCCATCCACCAATTGTCGAGCTGGAAGTTCCAGTAATAGCACTCGGGCGGCGTCACCTCGATCACCCAGGCTTCGTCGGGCGCAATCTTCCAATAGGCGTGGGCGTAGTAGATATCCTTTGCGCCGCCACCCTTCTGGAACATCGACTGGTCGATGGCGGGGAAGGCATTGGGGTGCTGCGCGAAAAGCCGCGTCCAATCGGCAAAGGTTGTCGCAATGCCATTCACAAACTGCGCGGCGGTGGCGAGGCCCTTGGATATGGTTTCACCCGAAAGCGGCGCGGGGACGGCGGGGCCGCCGATGCGTTCAATTTTGAAGGTGCCGGGTGTTTCATTGAGCCGGTCGAGCGCGGACTGGCGGATGATGATGACGCTGGTGTCCGCCTCCAGCCGCAGCCAGTTGCCGGGTTGCGGAGTGGCCGAGGCGATGATCTCCACCTCTCCATTGGGGCCCCATTGGATGTCGTCGTTCATCAGGCTGCCGGTGGCGTGGGCGCTGCCATCAATGTGGTACCGCATCGCATTGGCGACGATGGAGAAGTAGAACATCGACCCGCGCGTGCCGGTGATCCGGTAATCGCAATCCCCCCGGATGGAGGCGTTGAGATACTGGTTGTCCGGGTTGTCCGCGCCGATCTTTCCAGTGGTGTGGCTCAGTTGGTAGAAGAACGGGAAGTCAGTGTCGGTCGCCTCAACATATTGCTCCAGCGCGAGTTTGGTGAGGCGCGAGAGATAGCGGGCACCCTCTGCGCGGATGAGGGGATCATCCGGCACATCGGGCGCGAGCAGGACTTCTCCGGCCGCGGCGAGCTTGGCGCAGAAATCGCGCCAGGCCTGCACCGGGCCAGAAGAAGGGTAGGGGGCCGTCATGGCGCGACCCAGTCGCCGCCGTTCACATCCAGCGCGGCGCCGGTGATCTCGCTCGCATAGTCGGACAGGAGGAAATAGACGGCCTTGGCGCAATCCTTATCCGGCGGAATGTGGCCGACGGGGACTTCGGAGGCGCGCTGGGTGCGGAAGGCTTCGCCGCCTTCGCCCATCGACGCAAAGAAGCTTTCCAGCGGGGCGCCCATCATCCAGCCCATAAGTGCTGTGTTGACGCGAATGCCGGTGCCGCCAAGTTCAACGGCGAGCTGGCGGGAGAGTTGGTTGAGCGCGGCCTTCGCCATCGCGTAGCCACCTTCGCCAGGCATCGGCTTGCGCGTGGCGAGTGTGGAGATGTTGACGATTGAGCCAGAGCTTTGCGCCTTCATCGTCGGGATCACCGCTTGCGCCATCCTGAGGCCACCGACGGCGATCACATCCAGAGCGCTTGAGAGCTGGTCAATCGAGTGCGCGTCAAGGTTCGACCAATCGGGGTGGTAATAAGCGGAATGGACCATGCCATCGATGCGGCCCCATTGGTCGAGCGCGGCCTTGGCAACGGCGTTGCAATCCTCGGTTTTGGAGACATCGCATTTGACGGCAATGGCCTCTCCACCCTTGGCCTTGATGTCGGCGACAATCGCTTCAATCGCGTCCACCGAACGGGCGGAGACGACGACCTTTGCGCCTTCCGCAGCCGCGCCGCGGCACATCGCCTGCCCCATGCCGGGGCCAGCGCCTGTGATGATGACGACTTTGTCCTTCAGGATCATGATGCTCTCCTTTGTTCTTATTGGTCTCAGATTTTATAGGCGTCGTGATAAAAAGCGAAATCGGCGGCAATACCCTCTGGGGACAGGCCAAACTCTTCGGCTGAATATTTGTGTTTGGGCCGCGCATCCCGCGCATTGGCAGCGATGCAGGCCTCGAGTGCGGCTATGTCCACCGGCAGGCCGATGGCCTCCAGCACACGGGCCGCGGTGCCGATGGGGTCGCTCACCGTGTCCTCATAACGGACATCGACGATCCGCCCTTCGGGCAGGGTCTTGCGCAGCTCCATAAGGCGTTCCAGCCCGGTCTTGAACCGCCGCGTCCAATGCGCGCCCTGATCTTCCTTGCGGTAGGTGGTGGAGCTGTTGACGCTCATTGACGCGCACATGCTGCAATAGCTGGGCAACACCTGCGCGACATTGCGGTGGGTCATCACAAGCGGGACATCCGGGAAGACCTTGAGCAGCCCGTTCATCCCGCCGAGCAGATGGTGCGGGGTTTTCAACACCCACTTCTTGCCCCGCCGCGATGGCATCTGGTGCTGGAGCGCCTTCATGAACAGCAGCAGGTCGCGATAGGCAGGTTCATGGTCCTGATCTGCCTGCCAATATCCGTAGGAATGAATTGGCATCATCGAGTCAAAGGTGGTCGATAGGAAGGTCCGGTCGAGCAGAATGACCTCTTCGGCGACGACTTCGGCCTCAATGGGGTCGATGCTTTCAAAGTCCGGCCAGTCGCGCAGCAATTGGTCCACGATCTGATGGGCCATCGCGATGCGGGGGGAGGGATCGCCAGTTGCTTCCCCGTCAAACGGCAGGGGAAAGGTCGTTTCCCACCACAGGAAGGACGTCGCCTGCGGGACAGAGGACAGCAGCCGGTGCATGACGGTGGAGCCGGTGCGCGGCAGGCCGATAATGGTACAGGCGACGTCGATCTGTTCGTCCAGCGCCTCGGGGTGGTCTTTGAAATATTGGATGAGCTTCAACCGGTCAGACAGCGCGCTCTGGACGCGATAACCCGCACCCGCATCGGGGGCGACCAGCCCGGCTTCGGCATTGACGCAATCAACGAGCTTGGAGAGGGGCGCAACGAACCAATCGTCGCCAAAGTCCTGAAGGCCGGTTGCAGCCTGTGCCTGCGCCATCAATCCAGAAACGCTTAATGCTGCACCCAATGTCACTCTCCCTAAAACACTTATCTGCCAAGGCCTGCCAGCAATGGCATCTGCCAAGACGGATCAAAACGGTTCGCGCGGCCATGGACGGCGTCGCTGCCCATCATCGCAAAGCTGTCTTCATCCACCGGCGTGATGCGACCATGATCGAACACAAGCGAGCGGTGGCTGAATTTCCACACGCCGTCGCGCCGCTGATATGTGTCGAGGTAGCGGCCCCAGACCGTGAATTCTTTGCGTTCCGGGGGGTGCGTGCGGTGAAAGGCGGTCACCTGATGTTCCCCTTCCGCTGTGTCGCCGTCAATCGCAAACAGGCTGTTGCTGATGCTGTGGATCGTCGCTTCCCACTGCGCCATCATGTCGGGCAACCAGCGGACGAAATCATCCGGCCCGCCGCAAAACATGGCGCCGTGATCGTCAATCGCGTCATCATGATAGAGCGAGCGGACGAGCGCAAAGTCCCGCCGGTCAATCCCGCGACAATAGCGCATGACAAGATCGGTAAGCGCGATCCTGTCGAGGAGCGCGCGGTCCTTCACCCCTGTGCCGCTTTCCGACCAGCCTGCCGCCCGAAAAAGGTGCAATCGGCAAGGCTCATGCCAGAGCTATAGCCATGCCCCCAAGCAGGGAGTCCGCTGGTGCAGCGACCTGCGGCGAAAAGGCCGGGGATCGGTGCTCCTGCGCGGTCCAGAACTTCGCCATCGGTTGAGGTCTTGAGGCCCCCCAGCGTGAAGAAGCTGAAATAGCTGTTCTGGAAATGCAGTTCGAGCGCGACAAACGGCCCCTGATCGAGCGGCGTCAGGATCGGCTTCTGCTTGTCAAACAGAGGGTCGCGGCCTGCACGGGCATGTTCATTGTAGAAGGCCATGGTGCGCGACAAGGTGCCTTCGGCCATCTCCAGTTCGCGCTCAACCTCTTCCCAGTCATTGCCGGTTCCAGCAATTGTCATGCGGGCAAATTCGGGCGGCTGCTCAAAATGCGCGCTGTCCAGCAGCAGGTACACGCGGTCGCCGGGTTGGTCGACGGCGGTGCGCGACACGCGGCCGTGATAGCAGTCTTCATTGATGAAGCGCTGGCCCTGAATGTTGACGAACACGCCCTTCGCGTGGCTTTCCGGGATGGTCCAAGGACAGGTCGTGAAGAACTGCTCCATATGGATCGCATCGCCGCCAGCGCTCAGGCCGAGGTTGATACCCGTGCCATCGTCCTTGTCGCCGATGGGATCATTGATCTTGAACGTGTCCGGGCAATATTTGCGGCGCATCTCTTCGTTCATCACAAAGCCGCCTGTGGCTAGAACGACGCCTTTGCGCGCCTTCACAAAGACGGGCTTATTGTCGATGCGGAAGATAGCGCCGACGATTTTGTCTGCGTCTTTGATGAGCGCCATGGCGCGCGCATCGACGATGACATCGACACCCAAGGCGCGGGCTTTTGCTTCGAGGATATCAACCAGAGGACGGCCGCCACCCCAGCCCATATGCTGGATGACATGGCCGCGCGGGGCGGGCTTGGCTGATTTGTAGAAGGGGGCTGCTGCCTCACTTCCGGACCAGATCAGCGTCGTATCATCCATCGGCTCAATGATCTTGCCGGCCATGTAATTGCCGCGATAGGGCACGCCCTGTGCTTTGAGCCAGTTGAAGTGGTTGACCGCTTCCTGCGCGTAGAGATCACATTTCGCGTCATCAGCGCAGGGGCCGCCCGCCATTTTCAGATAAGCGGCAAAGTCTTCGGTCGTGTCTTCAAATCCCGCTGCGCGCTGAACTTCGGTGCCACCATTTCCGCCGAGGTAGATCTCGCCACCGGAAAGCCCGGATGCGCCGCCGCTGCCCGAATTGCGCTCGAACAGCTTCACATCAGCGCCGGACTGCTTGGCTTCAATGGCGGCACAGGCACCCGTGGCGCCGAAGCCGATGATGACGATATCGGTTTCCATGTCCCAAGCTGCGACGTCCGCAGCAGAATAGGGTGTGTGCAGCGAAATATCAGCCATTGCGCGCCTTCAACATATCAAGGGCGACATCGACGATCATGTCTTCTTGCCCACCGACCATCTTGCGACGGCCCAGTTCAACAAGGATTTCGCGGGTGTCGAGGCCATAGTCGTTGGCCGCCTTTTCGGCATGGCGCAGGAAGCTGGAGTAAACCCCCGCATAGCCGAGGGCGAGCGTTTCCCTGTCCACACGGACCGGACGGTCCTGCAGCGGACGGACAAGGTCTTCGGCCGCATCCATAAGTGCCATCACGTCGCAGCCATGGTTCCAGCCCTTGCGGTCAGCCGCGGCAATGAAGACTTCGAGCGGCGCATTGCCAGCACCGGCCCCCATGCCGGCAAGGCTTGCGTCGATCCGAACAGCCCCACATTGTGCGGCGACAATGGAGTTGGCGGTGCCGAGCGAGAGGTTGTGGTGCGCGTGCATGCCGCGCTGTGTTTCGGGCTTCAGAACGCGGTCATAAGCCTCGAACCGGTCGCGCACGCCATCCATATCGAGCGCGCCGCCGCTATCGGTCACATAGACGCACTGCGCGCCATAGCTTTCCATCAGCAGCGCTTGGCTTGCGAGTTGTTCCGGCGCAATCATATGGCTCATCATCAGGAAGCCGGCGACGTCCATCCCCAGATCGCGGGCAATGCCGATATGCTGTTTGGACACATCCGCCTCGGTGCAGTGTGTCGCCACGCGGACGGACCGGACACCCAGATCATAGGCGCGGCGGAGTTCATCCACCGTACCGACACCGGGCAGGATCAACGTGGTCAGAATGGATTTGGTGAGGACGTCGGCAACGGCCTCGAGCCATTCCCAATCGGTGTGTGCGCCAAAGCCATAGTTGAAGCTGGCGCCTGACAGGCCGTCGCCATGTGCGACCTCGATGGCATCCACGCCCGCATCGTCGAGTGCCTTGGCAATCGCGCGGACATGGTCGATCCCGTACATGTGCTTGATGGCGTGCATGCCGTCACGCAGGGTGACGTCCTGAATGTAGACCTTGTGGCCGGCTTCAACGTCAAATGTGCTGGTCATGCCGCCATCCTCTTGGCTGCGAGCAACTCGCCTGTTGCCTTGGCTGCTGCCGTCATAATGTCGAGATTGCCGGAATAGCTGGGCAGATAATCGCCAGCCCCTTCGACCTCGAGCATGATCATGGACTTGATGCCGGTAAAGTCACCCATGCCGGGGATCTTCAGGCGGTTATTGTCGCCATAGCGCTCAAACTGAACTTCCTGCTTCAGGCGATAGCCGGGGACATATTTCTGCACCTCAGCCACCATGTCAGCGACCGAGCGGCGGATCGCATCTTCATCCCCACCATCGGAGAGGGTGAAGACCGTGTCGCGCATGATCATCGGCGGTTCAGCGGGGTTAAGGATGATGATCGCCTTACCCTTGGTCGCGCCGCCGACAACTTCGATGGCGCGCGCCGTGGTGCGGGTGAACTCATCAATATTTGCGCGCGTGCCAGGACCTGCCGAGCGTGATGAAACGGACGCGACGATTTCGGCATAATGGACAATGCTGGAGACGCGGGCGACAGCGGCGACCATCGGGATCGTCGCCTGACCGCCGCATGTTACCATGTTGACGTTGGGCTGATCGAGATGCTGGGTCATGTTGACGGCGGGCACCGTAAACGGGCCGATGGCTGCGGGCGTCAGATCGACAACCTGAATGCCATCGCCGCGCAGGGCGTCGTCGTGCATCTTATGGGCGTAAGCAGAGGTGGCATCAAAGGCGATGCCGATTTCTGGATAGCAGGCCAGCTTTTTCAGGCCCTCAATACCCTCATGCGTGGTCGCAATGCCGTGTTCGCGCGCCATGGCAAGGCCTTCGCTGTTCGGATCGATGCCGACAACGGCGGCCAGCTCCATATTCTGCGGATATTTGATCATCTTCATCATCAGGTCGGTTCCGATGTTCCCCGATCCGATAATGGCTGCCTTGACGCGCGCCATGCTCTCTCCCTTGGCCTTAAACGAATTTGGCCGTGCAACTTCCGACGCCGTGCAGCGTCATTTCAAATACATCGCCCTTTACCGCATCGGCCAGAGGCACGAGCGAGCCGGACAAAATGATGTCGCCTGCATCGAGCGTGACGCCGAAGCTGCCGAGCGTATTGGCGAGCCAGGCGACAGCTTCTGCAGGCGAGCCTTGCACCGCAGCGCCATAGCCTTCGGACAATGGCGCGCCGTTCTTGGTGACGGTCACATGCAGGCCGGGTAGATCGAGTTCGCGGGGGTCAGCGCGGGCTTCGCCCAAAATGAAGACGCCGCAGGAGGCGTTGTCGGAGACGGTGTCGACAATGCCAATCTTCCAGTCGGTGATCCGGCTGTCCACAATCTCAAAACAGGGCGCAATGCTCTCTGTCGCGGCGATCACGTCTTCGGCGGTGATGCCCGGTCCGTTCAGACTGTCTTTGAGAATGAAGGCGATTTCCGCCTCGGCACGCGGCGCGATCAGCGCCTTGGCATCCACATCGATGTCGCCTTCAATGTGCATCCAGTTGGTTAGGAAGCCGAAGTCCGGCTGATGCACGCCGAGCATGTCCTGGACTGCCTTCGACGTGACACCGATCTTCTTGCCGACGACCTTCTCGCCATCCTTGCGGCGGCGGGACAGGAAGTCGAGGCTGATGGCATAAGCGTCTTCGACGATCAGTGACGGATCACGTGCGATGAGAGGCGGAACCGTCCGGCGATCCCGCAAGGCGGCATAAAGCTCTGCCCCGTAATGTTCAGCCTTGTTCATTCAGGAAGTCGATCGAATAACGGTTGAATTCCGAGGCGCGCTCCACCTGAACCCAATGGCCCGTGCGGTTGAAGGTCATGGCCCGCGCGTTATCGCACTTGTCGAGGAACAGGCGGGCGTGCGCTTCGGGGCAGAACTCGTCGTTAAGCCCCCACATGACAAAGATCGGTTGTTTCAACTCGCCAAGGCGGGGGCTGAGATCGGGCGTGCGCATCCGGACCAACACATCCTTGGGTTGCGTGCGGGCAACGGCGAAGCGTTCTTCCACCAGCGCATCGGGAATGTTCGGCACAAAGTCCGGATGGACGAGATTGCTCACCAGCCGCTTCTGTTCGGCCAGGTTGAAATCATCGCTGCCAAAGCTGGAGACCATCTTGGAGATGCCGGGCATCACGAAGTAGCTTTCGCGCTCGGCGACGCAGCCGGCGGCCATCAGGATAAGCTTGTCGGCAAACTCCGGATGATCAAGCGTCATCTGAATGGCGATGCCGCCGCCCAGCGAGTTCCCCACGAGCGACGCCCGGTCCACGCCGTGCTGACGCAAGGCATCATAGACGGTGTCGGTGAAGAGTTGCAGCGTGTAATCCAGACCTTCCGGTTTGGACGACGCGCCATAGCCAATCAGGTCCGGCAGGATAACGTGGAAGCCTGCATCAACGAACGCATCGATATTCTGCCGGAAATTGGAGGCACCCGATGCGCCGGGTCCGCTGCCGTGGAGAAAAACCACGGCAGGACCTGACCCGGCTTCTGCGATGTGAATGTCATATCCACCGGCGACGGCATAGGTCGCCGTCCTGAGGTCTGCCATGGTTCGTCTGCCTTAGAGGAACATGAAGCTGGGCGGTTGGCCCTGCATCGTGCCGATGACGTCTGATGTCCGGTTGCCCGGATCGTTGGCAACATGGGCACGGCCGGCGTGGATATCGAGCCAAGGCTGGAGAATCTCACTCGACATATAGATGGCGCGGCCACCGAGCAGCTGAACGATTTCATCGACCAGATCCGCGATGCGGCGCACCACGGTCGACGAGTTGTAGGTAAACAGGGCCCGCTTTTCCATCGGGATCGGTTCACCGCGACCGGCAAGCTCCATAAGCTCTTCAAAGGTGACCCGCAGCGTCAGTTCCATTTCCAGAACCTGCGCATGTGCCTTTGCGATGGCTGCGTGCAGGATCGGGTCTGCTTTGGATGCTTTGCCCGTGTTCGTCGACACGCGATCATTCATGATGTTGATCGCCGCGTTGATGGCAGCGCGCGCGCCACCAAATGCCGCTGTGGAAACGGAGCGGGTGAAGACCTGCGCCCAAGGCAGATTGTACAACGGGCCGTCATTCACTTCCTGACCGGGATTCTGGCAAAGGAAGCCATCAACGGAACGGTGCGTCCGATAATCCGGCACGAAAGCGCGGTCTACAACGACGTCAAAGCTGCCGGTGCCCTGCAGGCCAAAGGTGTCCCATGTGCCTTCGATGATTTCATAATCACTACGCGGCAACAGGAATGTCCGCATATCTGGCGCGCCACCTTCTTCGGCCGGCGGGATCATCGCACCGAGCAGGACCCAGCCGCAATGGGTAGAGCCTGTCGAAAATCCCCAGCGACCGGAGAGGTAAAAGCCGCCTTCTGTATGCTCGACCTTGCCAACCGGCTGATACGTCGACGCGACGAGCATCGAGCTATCGTCACCCCAGACTTCGCGCTGAGCCTGATCATGGAAAAGGGCGAGCTCATAGGGGTGGCAGCCGACAACGCCATACATCCAGCCCGTCGACATGCAGCCTTCGGCAAGAAGCTTCTGGACGTCGAAGAAGACGTTGGGATGCATTTCATAGCCGCCCCAGCGCTTTGGCTGGAGAATGCGGAAGAAGCCTGCTTCCTTCATTTCGGCGATTGTTTCTTCCGAAACGTTGAAATTTTTGACGCATTGCCGCGCCCGCGATTTAAGTGTCGGGATCATCGCACGGGCGCGATCAACCAACTCTTGTGGCGATGGGACAGGTCCTGCTTGGGTCTTTAGTGAAACGACGCTGGCCATGGCGAGCCTCCTCTTCCTGATACAGTCCCGACTCGCTTCATGAGCGATTAGGGCATTCGTAATTTTTTTTGTCATTGAATACGCAAATCGTCAATTGAAAACGGGTCAACCATGCTTTAATGCGTAATTTATTGGCAGGTGCTCCGCGATTCAGTGGTTGCCGCCAGAGGGGATGCAAGCAATTTTGGTCCAGCAAGTTTCATACGACTTTACCGGGCAAGTGGCGATCGTCACCGGCGGCACGCGGGGGCTTGGTCGCGTGATCGCGGAGCGTTTGGCAGGTGCCGGGTGTTTGGTGGCGGTTTGTGGTCGTAATGAACCGGTTGATCTGCCGGATGGTGTCACCTTCTATCAGGCTGATATTCGTGATGCGGAACAGGCCAAGGCCTTTGTCGATGTCGTCGCAACCAAATTTGGCCGCGTGGACATTCTCGTAAACAACGCAGGTGGTTCGCCTCATTCGGCAGTTGAAAGCGCAAGTCCTCGATTTATCGACGCTGTGTTGAAGCTCAATCTCGTTGGGCCGCTCTATATGGCGCAGGCTGTGTATCCGCACATGAAGGCGCAAAAGGGCGGCAGTATTGTGAATATTGCCAGTGTTTCTGGTGCGCGTCCCTCGCCGGGGACAACTGTTTATGGCGCGGCCAAGGCGGGGTTGCTTAATCTCACGCAAAGCCTTGCGCAGGAATGGGGTGCGGAGGGCGTGCGTGTGAATGCGATCATCGCAGGCCTCATGATCACAGAGAGCGCCGAAGAGACCTATGGCGGTGCAGAGGCGCAAGCCGCGGTCGGGCGTTCGATGCCTCTTGGTCGCATGGGCGAGGGGGTTGATCTTGCCGGTGCTGTAATGTGGCTCAGTTCAAGCGACGCCGCCTGGGTGAGTGGCGCGCGTTTGCAGGTCGATGGGGGCGGTGAGCGCCCGTATTTTCTTGATTTGGTAAAGGGAGGCTAAGGCCGATGGGCGTAAAGGCGCTTGGCTATGTCGTTATAGAAACGGCACAACCTGAAAAATGGGATGAGTTTCTGACACAGGTCGCGGGTGTCATGCGGGCGGATGACGCGGCGGACGGTGCTGCCCAGTACCGGATTGACCAACGGCCGTTCCGGTTTCGTCTCGAGGCATCCACGCGCGAGTGGTTTGCGGCGGCAGGTTATGAAGTCGCTGATCTGGCGACGCTCAATGCTCTGGCCTCGGCCATCGCTGCGGCTGGTCGTCCGGTTGAGCAGATGTCGCCGAATATGGCTGCGCTGCGCGGCGTTGAGCACGGCTTCCGCACAAGCGACCCTGCTGGCAATGGCCTTGAATTCTATTGTGGAGACAGCGTTACCGACGCGCCCTTCGTCTCTCCGCAGGGTGTTTCCCACTTCATAACCGGTGAGATGGGCATGGGGCATGCCGTTCTTTCTGCGCCGGATTTTGACGCGACTGTTGCCTTTTATTGCGACGTCATTGGCTTCCGCCCGTCTGACATGCCGCGCTTCAACCTCTTTGGTCCGGATGGGCCATCGATGGGCTTTGCTTTCCTTCATGCCGACAATGGCCGGCATCACAGCATCGCCTTTGGGGAAGGGCCAGTTCCGCCATCGGGTGCCGTGCACATCATGCTTGAATATCCAGACCTCATCGAGGTCGGCAAGGCGCATGACCGCATGAAGCAACTTGGATATCCGGAATCCGCGACGCTCGGCCGCCATTATAATGATGAGACGACCGGCTTTTATGTCCAGACGCCCGGTGGGTTTGACCTGGAAATCGGATATGACAGTCTCGTGATTGATCCGGACGCATGGGTCGCAACGCGCCATGAAGGCATCAGCATCTGGGGTCATGAATGGGCCTGGCAAAAGGCCATGAAGGAAGCGCAATCCTAATGCTCGACAAACGTATGACGGCGGCGGACATCGTCGCCCAACTCTCTGATGGAATGACCATCGGGATTGGCGGCTGGGGCCCACGGCGCAAGCCGATGGCGCTGGTGCGCGAACTTCTCCGTTCTAACCTGAAAGACCTCACCATCGTCGCTTATGGTGGCGCTGATGTCGGTATGCTGTGCGCGGCGGGCAAGGTGAAGAAGGTTGTCTTCGCGTTTGTGTCGCTGGACGCCATTCCGCTTGAGCCTTGGTTCCGCAAGGCGCGCGAAGCTGGACAGCTTGAGGTTCTCGAAGTCGATGAAGGCATGTTCCAATGGGGCCTGAAGGCTGCGGCTTTCGGCCTGCCATTCCTTCCAACCCGCGTTGGTCTCGGCACGGATCTGGCGGCTCTCGGCGGCCTGAAAACCATCACATCGCCTTATGCCGATGGGGAAACGCTCATCGCCATGCCTGCGCTGAAGCTGGATGCAGCGCTGATCCACGTCAACCGGTCTGACTGGCGCGGCAATGTGCAGGTTTTTGGTCCGGACGTCTATTATGACGAGTGGTTCGCCAAGGCCGCCGCAAAAACCTATGTGAGTTGCGAAGAACTGGTTGACCGCATGGAAGACCATTATCCGGATGATGCGCAGTTCAACCTGTTCGAACGCTGCTTCGTGACGGGTGTCGTTGAACTTGCGGGTGGCGCCCACCCCAGTTCGATGCCCCCGCATTATGGTTGGGATATGAAGGCCTTCAAAGCCTACGCAGATGCCGCGAAAGACCCGGGTGTCTGGTCCGCCGTTGCTGACCGTTTCGTCGGCGCGACTGAGGCGGACTATTTGAATTCCTTTGGCGGAAAGGAGGCGGTTGCGGCTCTCCCGCTGCCGATTTTCTGATGACTGACGTTACTCTCGCAGAACTCTGCATCTATGCAGCCTCCGAAGCTTTCCGGGGCAATGGAGAAATCGTTGCGACCGGCGTTGGCCCCGTGCCGCGCCTCGGTGCTGGCCTTGCGAAGCTGACGCACACGCCGGAACTGATGATGACGGATGGCGAATGCTATCTGGTTGAACAGCCGGTGCCTCTGGGGCCGCGGGCCTATGATGATCGCAAGAAGGCCGGTTATCTGCCATTCTCGCGCTTCTTTGACAGCGCCGTGTGGACCGGGCGTCGCCATGCGATGGTCACGCCAACGCAGATTGACCGCTTTGGGCAGATCAACCTCTCCCAGCTCGGCGGGACACACAAACAGCCCAAGACACAGATGCTCGGCGTGCGTGGTTTTCCCGGCAACACCATCTACCATCCGAACAGCTTCTTCTTCCCGGCGCACACAACGCGCGTCTTTGTTGAAGGCGAAGTCGATATGGTGTCGGGTGTTGGCTATAATCCGGCCAAACGTATCGCTGGCGGCAATTACAGCGGCGTCGCGCTGAAAAAGATCATCACCAACCTGTGCGTGATGGATTTCGGCGGGACGGACAACGCCGTTCGCGTCGTTTCTCTGCATCCCGGCGTGACGTTTCAGGACGTGCAGGCCGCAACGGGCTTTCCGCTGGAGAAGGGGGATCTCGTCGAAACCCCATTGCCGGATGCCGACGCACTCGCGATCATCGCGCAGCTTGACCCCCATAATATCCGGGCAAGCGTGATCAAAGACAATCCGCCCGCCCAACGGGTGAGCTGAGGAGAGGCTGCACATGAGCGATCTGGTTACACCCAAGAACGTCGACATCAATTACGAGACAGAGACGCCGATCCTCTATGAAGTGATCGACAACGTCGCCTGGATCACGATGGATCGGCCCGCCTTCAACAACGCCCAGAACGGTCAAATGACCTATGCGCTGGACGACGCTTTCAACCGGGCGGTGAAGGATGATGACGTGCGCTGCATCGTGCTGGCCGGCAATGGCAAGCATTTCTCCGCAGGGCACGATATCGGGACACCGGGCCGCGATCTTCATCATGAATTTGAAAAGCGCCTGATGCTGGCGCCACACACAAACAAGCCTGCAGCTGAGCTGCTCTACACGCGTGAGCAGGAGCAGTATTTGGGCATGTGCCGCCGCTGGCGCGATATCCCGAAGCCGACCATCGCTATGGTGCAGGGGGCCTGCATCGCGGGTGGGCTTATGCTTGCTTGGGTGTGTGACCTGATCGTGGCTTCGGAAGACGCCTTTTTTCAGGACCCGGTCAATCCGCTGATGGGCATTCCCGGCGTCGAATACTTCGCCCATGGCTTTGAACTTCCGACGCGCGTCGCCAAGGAATTCCTGCTTCTCGGTGAGCGGATGAGCGCGGAACGCGCTTATTCCTTCGGCATGGTCAACAAAGTCGTCCCGCGCGATGATTTGCGGGAAGCCACGGCCGCTTGGGCCAACAAATTGGCGAAGCAGGGCCGTCTCGGGAACTGGTTGACCAAGCAGTCGATCAACCATGTTGAGGAACTGCGTGGCAAGCGATCTGCAATGGATACGGTTTTCCACATGCACCATTTCGCCCATGCCCAGAATGATCTGGTCACCGGTGACTCCATCGGAGGTGTCAGCGGCAAGTCTGCGGCCTCGGCGAACAAGTCGGAGGCCAAATAGGCCTGATGTCGGACGTTCTTGCCACGGCGTTGACGAAGCGGCTGGGCTGCCGCCTGCCGGTGATCCAGACCGCAATGGGTTGGGTCGCCAAGCCTGAGCTTGTGGCAGCCTCAAGCAATGCCGGGGCGTTCGGCTTTCTCGCCTGTGCGGTGATGACACCCAAGGAGGCGGGGGAAGAAATTGCCCGCCTCCGCGATCTGACGACGCATAATTTCGGCATTAATTTCCATAGCTTCCAACCCGGAGCTGCGGAGATTGTTGAACTGATCCTCAAGCATAGCGACCGTGTGAGCGCGGTCAGCTTCGGGCGTGGACCGGATGCCAAGATGATTGGCCGGTTCCGCGATGCAGGCATCCTTTGCATCCCGACAGTGGGTGCCGTGAAGCATGCGGAAAAGATGGTGCAGCTTGGTTGCGAGATGGTGACCATTCAGGGTGGCGAGGGCGGCGGACACACCGGCGCCGTTCCGACGACCGTTCTCCTGCCACAGGTGCTCGATGCTGTTGATGTGCCGGTTGTCGCAGCCGGGGGATATGGCGATGGCCGTGGCCTCGCCTCCGCGCTTGCTTATGGTGCGGCGGGCATTGCGATGGGCACGCGTTTCCTGATGACCGCAGAAAGCCCGGTGCCGACAGCGCCAAAGGCCGCCTATGTGAAGGCCGGGACAAGCGACATCGCTGTTTCGACCAAGGTGGACGGCATTCCGCAGCGCATGATCCTCAATCCCTTGCTCAAGCGGATCGAAGGTTCTGGCAAGATCGCGATGTGGGCGCGCGCCATGGAAGCCGGGCTCGAGATGAAGCACCAATCGGGCATGAGTTGGGGGCAAGTGCTCTCAACCGCACGCAGCATGACATCGCATGGCGAAATGCCTCTTGCTCAAGCCATGATGGCTGCGGCCGCCCCCATGATGATCCAGCGCGCGGTTGTGTCCGGCGATGCCGAGCACGGCCTGATGGCCACCGGCGTTGTGGCGGGTCGATTGAAGGACTTGCCAAGCTGCGCGGACCTCATGACCTCCATCGAAACCGAAGCACGTGCGCGGATCGCCGCGCTGACCGCAGGGAACTGAACGCCATGCCCATCACCACTGAAATCCGTGACCGCATTGCGGAGATCGTCTTTGATGTTCCTCCCGTAAACGCCTTTAACAGCGAGACGTGGATGGGCCTTCCCGCCATCATTACGGCCGCTGCCAGCAATCCAGAGGTCAACTGCGTTCTTATTCGGGCGGCGGAAACCTCTCGCGGCTTCTGCGGTGGCGTCGACATTAAGGAGATGCAGGCGCATCCGGATCGGATCACGATCCTCAATCGCGGCAACTATCTGACATTCAAGGCGATCCGTGATGCGGAAGTGCCGGTTGTGGTGGCAGCGCACAAGTTTGTGATCGGTGGAGGCATCGGCATTTGTGGCGCGTCCGACACGATCATCGCAGCGGATGACGCCTTCTTCTCCCTCCCCGAAGTGGACCGCGGGGCCATGGGCGGGGCAAGCCATTTGTCGCGCATGTTGCCGCTGCACAAGGTGCGCGCGGCCTTTTTCACAGGCGGCAATATCCCGGCAGAAGAAGCCTACCGCTTGGGTGCTGTCGAAAAGGTCGTCCCGCGGGAAAAGCTGATCGAGGAAGCACAGGCCTTTTGTGCGGTGATCGCGTCCAAGAGCCGCAAGGCGCTGGTTATCGCAAAGGAAGCGCTCAACGGCCTGGAGCCGCGCGATGTGGATCGCGGCTATCGTTGGGAACAGGGCTTCACGCTCGAAATGTATATGCATGAGGATTCACAGAAGTCCCGCGATGCCTTTGTTGAGACGGGTAAGGCCGCGACGTTCTGATGCATTTGGAATATACGCCTGAACAAGATGCCTTCCGCGCCGAAGTCCGCGCATGGATGGAGGCGCATGTGCCAAAAGAACCGCTCGTCACGCTGGAATGCCGCGAAGGCTATGATCAGCATGTCGAATGGGAACGCACACTTGCCAGCGGCAACTGGGGCATGGTCACATGGCCTGAAGCTTACGGCGGGCGCGGGCTGGACCTGATCCAGTGGCTGATTTTTGAGGAAGAATATTTCCGCGCCGGTGGCCCCAATCGGGCAAACCAGAACGGCATCTTCCTGCTCGGCCCGACGATCATGGAATTCGGCACCGACGAACAGAAGAAGCGCTTCCTGACACCGATGGCCAAGGGTGAGGTGATCTGGGCGCAGGCCTGGTCCGAGCCGGGTGCCGGGTCCGACATGGCCGCCATTTCGTCCAAGGCGGTGCGCGACGGCGATCATTATGTCATCACGGGTCAAAAGACCTGGTCCAGCCGTGCGGCCTTCGCCGACTGGGGCTTCGGCATGTTCCGGACCGACCCCGAGAGCAAGCGCCACAAGGGGCTGACCTTTATCCTTTTCGATATCAATTCGCCGGGGATCACGCGGCGGCCGATCCGACAGTTGCATGGGGATACGGGCTTTGCGGAACTCTTCTTTGATGAGGTTCGCGTGCCGGTTGAAAACTGTCTGGCGGGCGAAGGCGAAGGCTGGAACGTGGCCATGGCGACGGCGGGCTTTGAACGTGGCTTGATGCTGCGGTCTCCCGGACGTTTTCAGGCGACGGCAAAGCGTCTGGTCGATCTCTATCGCACGCATGAGGCAGAGGCCTCTCCGGCGGCGCGAGAAGCGGTGCTGCAGGCATGGATGTCGGCGCAGGCTTACGCCTACAACACCTATGCTGTGGCCGCGAAGATCATGGCGGGCGGCAAGATTGGCGCGGAAGCCAGCCTCAACAAGATTTTCTGGTCTGAACTTGATCGGTCAATGCACCGCACGGCGATGCAGCTTTTGGGCGCGCATGCGGAACTCAAGCGCTTCGACGACGGTTCGGTGAACCAGTGGCTAGAAGGGTACATCTTCTCGCTTTCCGGCCCGATCTATGCCGGGTCGAACGAGGTTCAGCGCAACATCACGGCCGAACGTATGCTCGGGTTACCGCGCGTGGGAGCAGGCTGATGGATATGCTGTTGACCGAAGACCAGTTGGCACTGGCAGAAACAGTGCGCAACTATCTGGCTGGGACGCACGGGCCAGAAGTGCTGCGCCGCCTCGACGCGGATGGAAATCGCGATCCCGCCATTTGGCAAGGGCTTGTCGATATGGGGCTGACAGGCCTGCTCGTGCCCGAGGCACAGGGTGGCCTTGGCATGGGTCTTGTCGATGCAGCCCTGATTGCGGCGGAATGCGGGCGCGCCTGTTTGGCAGAACCGTTGGTAGATACCGCCTTTGTCGGTGTTCCGGGGTTGCTGGCGCAGGGCAAGACTGATCAGCTTGCCGATGTTGCGGCGGGACGCGTCACGCTACCGCTGTCACATGCGATCAACCCGTGGGTCGCAGATGGTGCGGGGGTAGCGATCAAGAGCGTTGACCCGATGCGCAATCTGGCCGCTTCGGCAAACGACAATGCAGACCCGCATCTCCTCAACCTTGGCGCATTGATGTCGGCAGCCCAACTCGTCGGTCTCGCCGATGCGATGCTGCATCTTGCTGTTGAATATGCGAAAATCCGGACTCAGTTCGGCCAGCCGATTGGCGCCTTTCAGGCGATCAAGCATCAGCTTGCGACCTGTGCTGTTGCCATTGAGTTTGCCAAGCCTGTGGTTTGGCAGGCCGCGCAAGCGCTGCAGGATGGGCGGGATTCTGCCGCTGTGCATGTGAGCCACGCGAAGGTCGCCGCCACTGATGCGGCAATCCTCACGGCAGAAACCGCAATCCAGGTCCATGGGGCCATGGGATACACTTATGAAGTTGATCTCCATTTCTGGATGAAGCGGAGCTGGGCGCTTGCCGGGGCTTGGGGTTCGCGTGCCTTTCATCTCAAACGTGTCGATGACGCTGTGCTTGGCGGCGCACTTCCCATCGGCCCAGAACACACCTTTGCTTAAGGACTGACATGGCCGAAGCCTATATCATCGACGCTGTTCGCACCCCCATTGGCCGCAAGAAGGGCAGCCTTGCCGCGCTGCATCCTGCCGACCTTGGCGCGCATCCCATCAAAGCGCTGGTCGCGCGGACGGGCATCGATGCCAATGCCGTTGACGATGTCGTCTGGGGTTGCTGCGATACCATCGGGCCACAAGCTGGAGACATTGGTCGCACCGTCTGGCTCGTCGCCGGCCTGCCGCAGCATGTGCCCGGCACGACGATTGACCGGCAGTGCGGTTCTTCGCAGCAGGCGCTCCATTTTGCAGCGCAAGGCGTGATGTCCGGCACGCAAGACCTTGTTGTGGCGGGCGGCAGTCAGGCAATGAATGCCATTCCGATCTCAGCGGCCATGTATGCGGGGGAGCCCTATGGCTTTTCTAATCCGTTCAACACCTCACCGGGTTGGATTGCGCGCTATGGAGACGGCCTCCTCAACCAGATCAACTCGGCCGAAATGATCGCCAATAAATGGGGCCTGTCGCGCGAAGAGATGGAAGCCTTTGCCGTAGCATCGCATCATCGTGCGCAGGCCGCGTGGGACAATGGCTGGTTCGATGCGGAAGTCGCGCCGATGGCGGAGCTTGATAAGGATGAAACGATCCGCCCACAGACCAATATGGAAGGCCTCGCCGGACTTCGTACAGTTCAGGAAGGTGGCATCATAACTGCCGGTATTTCCAGTCAGAATTGTGATGGCGCCGCCGCCCTTCTCGTCGCGTCGGAGCGAGCGGTGAAGGAGCATAACCTGAAGCCACGGGCGCGGGTGCATCACATTTCTGTGCGTGCGGACGATCCCGTCTGGATGCTCACTGCCCCCATTCCAGCGACCGAATATGCGCTGAAGAAGGCGGGCATGTCGGTTGCCGATATCGACCTGTTCGAATGCAATGAAGCCTTCGCCTCTGTGCCGATGGCTTGGATGAAGGAACTCGGCATCCCGCATGAAAAGGTCAATATTCACGGCGGCGGCATCGCGCTTGGCCATCCGCTAGGGGCCACGGGCGCGCGCCTGATGACCACCTTGCTCAATGCGTTGGAACGCACGGGCGGACGCTATGGTCTACAGACCATGTGCGAAGGCGGCGGTCAGGCCAACGTCACGATTATCGAGAGGTTATAATGGGTATTTGCGACAACAGGACGGTCATCATCACCGGGGCCGCACGCGGGCTGGGACGTGCCTATGCGCTCGCCTTTGCAGCGGAAGGGGCCAACGTCGTCGTCAATGACATCGGCACTTCGCTGGGCGGCGAAGGGCGTGATACGAGCGCTGCCGACGGAGTGGTGGCGGAAATCAAGTCGGCGGGTGGAAACGCCATCGCCAACTATGAAGACATCACCGATTGGGATGGGGCGAAGCGCATTGTCGACGCGGCCGTGGCCGCCTTTGGTGATCTGCATGTTGTGGTGAACAATGCCGGCATCGTGCGCGACCGCATGTTCGTGTCAGCCACGATCGAGGAATGGGATGCGACGATGCACGTGCATCTGCGCGGCCATTTCTGCGTCTCGCGCCATGCGGTCGATTTTTGGCGCGCGCGTGGCAAGGAAGGTCATAAGGTCGACGCCCGGATCATCAACACGTCGTCAGGTGCGGGGCTTCAGGGCTCCATTGCGCAGGCCGCTTATTCGACGGCCAAGGGCGGCATTGCATCCCTGACGTTGGTGCAAGCAGCAGAGTTGGGTCGCTATGGCATCACCGCCAATGCGCTCGCGCCCTCGGCCCGCACGCGGATGACGGAACAGGCCTTTGCCGACAAGATGGCGACCGAAGGACAGGCATTCGACGTCATGGACCCGGCCAATATCGCGCCGACGGTTGTCTGGCTGGGCAGCGCCGAAAGCGCGCATGTGACAGGCTGTGTCTTCGAACTCGAAGGCGGCAAGATCATGCTGGAAGACGGCTGGCGTGAAGGCCCACATTTGGACGCGGGTAAGCAGTGGGACCCCGCTGATGTCGGCGGTGCTGTCGACAAACTGCTGGCTGACCGCGTGCCGCCGCGCAAGGTTTGGGGGACCGCATAATGGAATTCGTCTTCACCGAAGAACAGCAGATGATCGGCGAGACGGCCAAGGGCTTTTTCGTTGAGAATGCCACCAGCAAGCGGACGCGCAGCGCGATGGCGTCGGACGGAATTGACCGTGATCTCTGGACCGGATTTTGCCAGGAACTCGGCCTTGCCGGTGTCACTGTTCCTGAAGTCTATGGCGGGGCAGGATTGGGTCAGGTTGAATTCGCCTTGCTGGCCGAAGCAGCCGGTGCGCAGGTGGCTGCCCTCCCGATGGTGGGTCTCGCCATGGCGTCTCAGGCGATCCTTGCCGGTGGCACCGACGCGCAGAAAGCGGCATGGCTGCCGGAATTGGTGTCCGGCAGTGTGATCGCTGCCTGTGCCGGGTCGGCAGATGTGTCTGTTCAGGGCGACAGCCTGACGGGAACATTTGAATTTGTGCCTCACGGCGCTTCGGCTGCCCTCTTTGTGCTAGGCAATGATGCGGGCGCTTGGATTGTAGAGCGTTCAACCACGGGCGTTGAGGTGACAGCGCATGTGACGATGGATCAGACGCGTCCGCTCGCCACCGTGACGCTGCAGAACGCTCATGGCGATAAGCTTGCCGATGGCGCTGCGGCGATGCGCGCGGCGCGTGAAGCGGGCTGGATCTGTGTTGCTGCCGAGGCTTTGGGCGGAGCGCAAGAGGCGCTCGATCGGACCGTCGCTTATGCAAAGGAACGCGTTCAGTTCGGCCGTGCGATCGGGTCCTTCCAGGCCTATAAGCATCGTCTGGCCGACATGATGATCGAGATCGAGCAGGCGCGCTCCGCGGTCTATTGGGCGGCCTGCGCTGCGGATGAGCAGTCTTCGGATTTGCCATTGGCCCTGCATGCGGCAAAGTCTTTCGCGGCTGACACCTATGCCAAATGTGCAGGGGACATGATCCAGCTGCATGGCGGGATCGGTTTTACCTGGGAGCATGACGCGCACCTGTTTTTCAAACGCGCGCGCGCCATCCAGTCGATGCTCGGCAACGGCAATTGGCACCGCGAGCAAGTGGCAAGCATGATTTTGGGAGAAGCGGCATGAAGCTCGGTTTTTCCGCAGCCGAAGAGGAATTTCGCCGCGAATGCGCCGATTGGCTCAATGGCCAAATGGCAGGTGAATTCAAAGACATTAAAGGCATCACCACGCTCACCGAAAAGGCAGAGCGGCGCAAGGAGTGGGAACAGCAACTTGCTGCCCATAAATGGAGCTGCATCGGCTGGCCTGAAGCTTGGGGCGGTCGCAATGCGACGCTCGCCCAACAGGTGATCTTTGCCGAAGAATATGCCCGTGCCGGTGTCCCCGGGCGCGTCAATCATATCGGTGTTGAACTGGCTGGCCCGACCTTGCTCGCCTTTGGAACCGATGAACAAAAGAAGCGCTTCCTGCCCGGAATTGCGGCAGGGCAGACGATCTTCTGTCAGGGCTTTTCTGAACCCGGCGCCGGGTCTGACCTTGCCAGCGTGCGCACCAAGGCGCGGCTGGAGGGCGATGAATGGGTCGTCAATGGCCAGAAGATCTGGACCAGCCTTGCCCATATTTCCGACTGGATTTTCGTCGTCTCGCGCAGCGAGGAGGGGTCCAAGGGGCCAAAGGGCCTGACCTTCCTAATGATGGAAATTGATCAGCCGGGCATTGAGATTCGCCCGATCAAGCAGATTAATGGTGATGCGGAATTCAACGAAACCTTCTTCACCGATGCCAAATGCCCTGCCGACAGCTTGATTGGTGCGGTGGGCGAAGGCTGGAAGATTGCGATGGGCTTGCTGGCCTTTGAACGTGGCGTTTCCACGCTTGGTCAGCAAATGGGCTTCCGCAATGAGCTGGATGACATCATCGCTGCTGCCAAGGCGACGGGGGCGGCCAAAGATCCGCTCATCCGGCAGCGTATTGCCAAGGCTGAAATCGGCCTTCAACTGATGCGCTATGGCGCGATGCGCATGCTGTCGAACACCGATCACAGCAAGATCGACGGTGCGGCCCTGACCTATAAGATCCAATGGGCAAGCTGGCGGCGCGGCTTGGGGGAACTGGCCATGGACATCATCGGTCAGGCCGGTGAAGTGGCAGAAGGTGACGCCTATGAATGGTCGATGCTTCCCAATCTGTTTCTCTATTCCCGGTCCGACACGATTTACGGCGGGACGAACCAGATCCAGCGCAATCTGATTGCGGAACGCGGCCTTGGGATGCCGCGTGAACCGCGAGGGGATGTCTAATGCTACCCACCTATCCGGAACCAAGAAACCTGCTGAAAGGCAAGACAGTCGTCGTGACGGCGGCTGCCGGGACGGGGATTGGTTTTTCAGCCGCAAAACGCGCGACGGAAGAGGGCGCAACCGTCCTCATCAGCGACTTTCATGAACGTCGCCTCGGCGAGGCGGCAGACCGGATCGCAGATGAAGTTGGGACGCGCCCTGCGACCTTTGTGTGTGACGTGACGCAGCAAGACCATGTTGATGGCCTGCGCGACGCATCGCTCGCGGCGCTTGGCCATGTTGATGTACTTATCAACAACGCCGGACTCGGCGGCGAAGTTAATGTCGTGGACATGACGGATGACCAGTGGAGCCGCGTGCTTGATGTGACCCTCAACAGCGTGTTCCGCATGACCCGCAGTTTCCTGCCTTCCATGTATGAACGCAAAGCCGGGGTCATTGTGAACAATGCCTCCGTCCTCGGCTGGCGCGCGCAAAAGGGTCAGGCGCATTATGCGGCGGCGAAAGCCGGTGTCATGGCCTTCACCCGCTGTTCGGCGGTAGAAGCGGCGGAGCATGGCGTGCGGATCAATGCCGTTGCCCCCTCCATCGCGATGCATGCCTTTCTTGCCAAGGTGACGACAGACGAACTGCTGGAAAAGCTCTCGGCGCAGGAAGCCTTCGGGCGCCCTGCCGAAGTGTGGGAGGTCGCCAACGTCATGATGTTCCTCGCGTCGGATCTGTCGTCGTACATGACCGGTGAAATCGTTTCGGTCTCGAGCCAGCGCGCATGACGGGGCCAAAAGTCTTTGAAACGCCCGGTGCCCTTGCGGGGCAAGAAGGCACCCAACTTGGCCCAACGGAATGGCTGCTCATCGATCAGGACCGCGTCAACGGCTTTGCTGATGTGACGGGCGACCATCAGTGGATTCACGTTGATGTTGAGCGCGCGAAGGATGGACCCTTTGGCGGTACCATCGCGCATGGTTATCTAACGATGAGCCTGGTCAACTTCTTCCTGCCGCAGCTGATTGAGGTGCAGGGCTTTACTCATGCCGTGAATGTCGGCGCGGACCGATTGCGTTTCCTCGCGCCAGTTAAGGTCGGGTCACGCATCCGTGGTGTCGGCGAGATTGTGACCGTCGAGGAAATCAAGGGCGCGATCCAGTCCGTCGTGCGCGTCACCGTTGAAATTGAGGGCAGCGACAAGCCAGCCTGTGTTGTCGACACCATCAGCCGCTATTTTCCATAAAGGAGCTTATCATGGCGACACCTGAACAGATGACCGCAGCCGTCCACGGATATGTGGACGGTTTTGACAAGGGCGACTCCGAAGCTGTCGTTGCGCTGTTTGCGGAGGATGCCACCGTCGAGGACCCCGTCGGCACCCCACTGAAGGTTGGTCACGCCGCGATCCGTGAGTTCTACACCGCGTCGATGGCAACTGGGGCCAAGCTGCGGCTGGACGGCCCGATCCGCCTCGCGACCGAATATGCGGCCTTCGCTTTTCAGGTGCAGCTGACGATGGAGGGCAAGGACCTGACGGTGGATGTCATCGATACATTCAAATTCAATGCGGACGGCAAGGTGACAGAGATGCGCGCCTTTTTCGGTCCGTCCAACATGTCTGGTTTTTAAAGGGGATTATGATGCGCGAAGCAGCAATCGTCGCGACAGCGCGGACGGGCATCGGCAAGGCCTATCGCGGTGCCTTTAACGACACCGAAGCCCCCGTTCTGTCGAGCCATGTCGTCAATGCCGTGCTCGACCGGTCCGGCATTGATCCGGCACGCGTTGACGACGTCTATCTGGGTGTCGGCAACCACTGGAACACCCAGAGCTACAATTTGGGTCGTCTGACGGTGCACGCATCGAAGCTGCCCAATAGCGTCGGCGGTTTCACGCTCGACCGTAAGTGTTCGTCGGGCCTCAATGCCATTGCTTTGGCAGCGCGCGGCGTGATTGCGGACGAAATCGACGTCGCGGTGGCAGGGGGCATGGAGACGATCTCCATGACGCTCAACAAGTTTGCTCCCGGATGGCGCAACCGGTCACAAGCAGTGATCGATGCAGACCCTTACGCCTATATGGCGATGATTGAGACGGCAGAAGTCGTGGCCGAACGCTATGGCGTGTCGCGCGAAGCTCAGGATGCCTTTGCTGCCTTGAGCCAGCAGCGCGCAGGTGCCGCACAAGCGGCCGGCAAGTTCAATGATGAGATCGTTCCGATCACGGTCGAGAAGTCGCTGAAAGACAAAGAAGGCAATGAGACTGGCCGGGAAACCGTAACCGTTTCCGCCGATGAAGGCGTTCGCGGTGACACGACCGCAGAAGGCCTGTCGCTGCTTCGGCCCGTCTTCAAAGACGGCATGGTCATCAAGGAAGGCAAGCACATCACCGCGGGCAATGCCTCGCAGCTGTCAGACGGTGCGTCGGCACAACTCGTGATGGATCTGGCGACTGCTCAGAAGGAAGGCGTTCCCGTCCTCGGCGTTTATCGGGGTTTTCAGGTGGCTGGGTGCGATCCTGATGAGATGGGTATCGGCCCCGTTTTCGCCATTCCCAAGCTGCTCGCGCGCGCAGGGCTGAAGATCGACGATATCGGTCTGTTCGAAATCAACGAAGCGTTCGCCAGCCAGGCGCTCTACTGCCAGCAGAAGCTGGGCATTGATCCTGACAAGCTCAATGTGAACGGCGGCGGCATCGCGCTTGGCCATCCTTTTGGGATGACGGGCAGCCGTCTGGTCGGCCATGCGCTGATCGAGGGCAAGCGCCGCGGTGTGAAGTATGTGGTCATTTCCATGTGCGTTGCAGGCGGCATGGGCGCCGCCGGGCTGTTCGAAGTCGCCTGATGTCGCTCACGGAGCTTCCTCCCACTATTCCCCACGCTGCCGCGCGCGCAGCGCAGCTTTGGGGCGATGCACCGGCTTTGCTGGAACATGGCGAAGTCTGGAGCTTCAACCAACTTTGGGCCAAGTGCAGGGAAGCGGCGTCGGCGCTTCTGGCGCGCGGGGTTGGAGAGGGAGACCGGATCGCGATTTGGGCCCCCAATAGCCGCGAATGGGTTGTCGCGGCGGTCGCGGCCATGACATGCGGTGCGGCGATTGTTCCGCTCAACACCCGGCTGAAGGGCCGAGAGGCTGGAGACATATTGCGGCGGACCCATGCGCGGATGATGTTCACTGTGCGCGGCTTTCTTGGGATTGATTATCCCGCGCTTCTGTCTGCGGAAGACCTGCCAGCCCTTGCTGAGACCGTCTTGCTCGATGCGGATTTTGGGGCTTTCCTCAACAGTGGGCAGGGGGCGGATGACGTTGGTATCGATGCAGCACTCGCACGCCTGACGGCAGATCATCTCTCCGACATCCTGTTCACCAGTGGCACCACCGGCGTGCCCAAGGGTGTGATGATGACCTATGGTCGCGTTATCCCCCAATGCGGCGTCTGGATCGGCAATACAGGGCTCAAAGCGGGCGAGCGCTATCTGATCGTCAATCCCTTCTTCCACAGCTTCGGGTTCAAGGTGGGCTGGGTCGCCTGTCTCATCAGTGGCGCTGTGATTGTGCCCATGCCGCAGTTTGACGTCGCATCTGCGCGCGACAGCATTGTGCGGGACCGGATCAATTTCCTCCCCGGACCACCGACGATCTTCCAGATGCTGCTCGCCGAAAAGGAGCGCGAGGACTTTGATTGTTCGTCGCTGCGGGGTGGGACCACAGGTGCAGCCACCGTGCCGCCTGTTCTTGTGGAGCGCATTCGGACGGAACTTGGCATGACGGATATCATCACCGCTTATGGGATGACAGAGTGCGTCAACATCACCAGTTGCCGCCCAGGTGACGCTGTGGACCTGATCGCGACAACCTGCGGTGCGGCCATACCCGGCAATGAGGTGATCATCGCAGGCGAAGATGGGCAAGAAGTGCCGCGCGGCGAGACCGGTGAGATATGGGTGCGCGGGCAGGGCGTGATGCTCGGCTATCTCGATGATCCTGCGGCAACGGCAGAGGCGATTGATGCCAATGGCTGGCTACACACGGGCGACGTCGGGACGATGGACGCCAATGGCTATGTCCGCATCACAGACCGGCTGAAGGACATGTACATTTCCGGCGGGTTCAATGTGTATCCGGCGGAAGTGGAAAAGCTGCTGTCCAACCACCCCGCAGTGGGCATGGTGGCCGTCGTTGGTATCGCCGATGAGCGCATGGGCGAAGTCGGCAAGGCCTATGTTGTTCTGCGTCCCGGTGCGGCCGCAACCGAAGAGGAAATGGCGGCTTGGTCAAAAGAGAATATGGCCAATTACAAGGTGCCCCGCAGCTTTGTGTTTGTTGACGATGTCCCGCGCAATGCGTCGGGCAAGGTGCTTAAAACGGAACTGCGCTAGCGGATCGAGGAAACTGGATCGCAATTGTTGAAAGTAAGCCGTTTGGACGATTTACATGCGATCATCGCGCGTCGCATGATCGCCCGAGCGAATAAGAAAAGAACGGATTGGGAGAGCGCATGTCGAAGGAACTTCGTTACGTCATCATCGGCGCTGGCATGGCTGGCATTCTTGCGGGCATCAAGCTGCTGGAGCGCGGTGAAAAGAACTTCACGATCCTCGAAAAGGCGTCGGCCCTGGGCGGCACCTGGCGCGAAAATCGTTATCCAGGCCTGACCTGTGACGTGCCGGCGCATGCCTATACCTACAGCTTTGCGCCCTATGCTGAATGGAAGTCTTACTACGCTAACGGCCCGGACATTCGCGACTATTTTGAAAAGGTGGCAGCGGACTTCGGCGTCAATCCTTACATCAGGTACAATGCTGAAGTCACAAGCTGTGATTTCGATGAAGCGACGGCGACTTGGACGGTCGGCGTGTCCGGGACCGAAGAAATCGAAGCGGACATCGTCATCTGCGCGTCCGGCGTGCTGCACCATCCGAAGATGCCGGATATTCCCGGCCTCGACAGCTTTGCGGGTAAGGCATTCCACTCGGCGCGGTGGGATGACAGCGCCGTGCTAGATGGCACGCGCGTCGGCATTGTCGGCTGCGGCTCCACCGGCGCACAGATCCTGACCGCGCTGACCGGCCGGTCAAAGCAGATCGTGCATTTCCAGCGGTCTCCCCAGTGGATTATGCCCGTGCCCCAGTTCGACTATACGGACGAGGAGCGCGAGGCCTTCCGCAAGGACGTCAAGCTGATCGACGCCATCCGCTACAATAAGGAATATTGGGACGCGATCCTGCGCTTTACCGATGGCATCACCAACATTGATGGCCCGCAGATGAAGGAAATCGAGGATTACTGCCTGCAGAACCTCGAAAACTCGATCAAGGACCCAGAACTCCGCAAGAAGCTGACGCCCAATTATCGCGCGGCGTGCAAGCGGCTCATCTACTCCTGGTGCTATTATGACCACGTCCAGAAGCCCAATGTCTATGTCGACACCGGCGCGATTGAACGGGTCGAGCCCGCAGGCGTCCGCATGAAGGACGGCACGCTGCACGAGCTTGACGTGCTCGTTCTCGCGACCGGTTTCCGCGCGGATCGCTTCATCCGGCCCGCATCGGTGATCGGACGGAACGGGAAGTCGCTGGATGACGCTTGGGCGGTTCGCCCGACGGCCTTCAATGCGGTGACGCTGCCCGATTTCCCCAACTTCTTTATGCTCAACGGCCCAACAGGGCCGGTCGGCAATTTCTCGTTGATCGACATCGCCGAAGCGCAGTGGAAATATGTCGATCAGCTTATTGACCGGCTCCGTGCCGGCAATGCCCGCGCCGTTGAGCCAACGCACGAGGCCATGGCTGACTATGAGGAAAAACGGATCGCTGCCGCCAAGAAGACCATTTTCGGCAGCGGCTGCACAAGCTGGTATCTCGATGATACGGGCGTGCCAGCCAGCTGGCCCTGGAGCTATCAGGCGTTTGTGGATGCGATGGCCAAGCCCGATTTTGAGGACTACCGCTTCGCAGCGTAGTTATTGAAGTCCGCTTCTCAGGAGGTGGACCAGTTGCGACTGCCGCCGCGCGCCTGTCTTCGCAAAGATTGAGCGGAGATGGGCCCGCGCGGTATTGTGTGCGATGCCCAGTGTATCGGCGGCCTCGACCAAGGAGCGCCCATTCGCGAGCGAGACGGCGAGTGTCGCCTCCATGCGGGTTAACTGGAATAGGTCCCGGATCGCGGCTGGATCAAGCTGGGTGTCATCGCCGGGGACTGTAATGAACAGGGCCAGATTTGCGCCGCCCCGGAGGATCGCCGGAACGTGGATCGGGCGCGCCACAACCGCAAGGTCGTGGCCCTTAGAGCGGCTTAGCTTGAAGCGTACAGGCGCGGGGATGTCGCCGATGTGCGTTAAAAGGCTCTCTATGGTCTTCTGAAATCGGCGATCCCCAAGGATGAGCTTTCCGTTGTCCAATCGGATGCCATCGCCCGCATCCAGCAACTGGTCGGCCACCGCATTGGTCCGTGTGATGGTTCCCGCCTGGTCGAGAATGATCGTCCCGACACCCAATTGTTCGACAGCCCCCCGATAGACGCCATGTTCTGCCCCTTCGATCTGCAGCCGTTCAAAAAGGCGGGCGGCATTTCGCAGGTGGGGTACGACGCTTTGAAACCGGTCGCGGTCATCGGCTGAAAAATCGGGGAGAGACCTATCCCGCGTGACGCGACACCGCGCCTCAAAACCGCTTGGGAAGCGCAGATCAACGCCAAGGACCTGATCTCCGCCTGCGGCGTCGAGAAAGCTCATATAGTCTGAAATTTCTTGCGAGGTCTGGCCCTGAAGAAACTCCTTGAAGGATGTGACTTCGCCTTCGGGCAGGCCCTGAAAGGGGTCGCTTGCGAAATAGGTCGTCAGATAATCTTCATTGGTTTTCGGGTCTCCACCGGGCGTGACCATCGCGCCGGGGATTCTGAGGCCAGGGGCCGTCAGGATCAACGTTGCATAACTGCCCTCTAACCACTGCGCCAAGGCACGCAGGAAAGCCTCCCAAGGCACACCTTCAAGCAGGCCGCCATAGAGAGTTTCAAGAACGTTGGAGAACGGATCTTGTTCGACGTTGATCATGGGGTGTGAGGGTAGGGCAGCTCATTCAGATTGGATAGCTGCCCTAACCTTTTTCAAGCCGAGGTGATGTTGATGACCGTCTGATAGGCCCCACGGATCGCGCCTTCGATATAGCCGACCCCATTCGCATCCCCGATGCTGTGGACGTTGAAGCCCTCAGCCTTAAGGGCATCAGCGAGCTTCAGGTCACCCTCTGCGCCCTTGGCCACGATGACATGGTCGGCAGATACCGTATGCGCCGTGCCAGACGCGTCGGTGAACCGCACCGCGCCATCTTCAATGCTGATGCCGCTCGCGGCGGGATGCATGGCGACACCATGCTCCTGCAATTCAGTCAGGATGCGCATCCGGCGGACCAGCGTCAGGCCCTTGCCGAAGGCAGCGGCTTCATCGACGATGGTGACCTTGCGCCCGCGTTCATGCAGGAATTCGGCCAGCTCGATGCCAACCAGTTCACCGCCAATGATGACGATCTGGTCGCCCAGCGGCATCCACGCGTGGGTGGCCTTGCGAACCAGGTCAAGGTTGGCGGTCGCCCCTGTTGCCGCGCCAATTTTTGTCGCCATGCGCGTGAAGAGGCCCGTTTTGCGCTTCAGTTCGTCGGAACTTTCGCCGAGCATCAGGCGACGCATATCATCGCCTGAAAAGACATTGTCCCGGTCATTGCCGGGGATGTCCGGCATCCCGCGCGTGGCTCCTGTTGCAACGATCACGTCATCGGGCGCCAGCGACTGCAGGAGTTCAGGGGTTGCGGTCGTGTTCAAGCGGACGTCAGCGCCAGACATCTCAACTTCCCGACGTAGCCAGTTGAGCAGCCGTTCATTGGGCTCATAGGCGAGGGAAGCGAACCGCAGCGTGCCACCAAGCCGCTCGCTCTTTTCGATGAGGGTCACCTTATGGCCAAGTGCGGTCAGACGTCGTGTCGCCTCCATGCCGCCAGGACCGCCACCGATGATGATGATGTTCTTCTTGGCGGACGTCGCCGCCTTGCGCTCAAACTCAACGGAAAACTCGGCATTAACTGCGCAGCGGGATTGCTGATTGCCATAGATCGCGCTGACGCAGGTGTAACAATAGACGCAGGGCCGAACCCGCTCTGTTTCGCCGCGCAACAGCTTGTTGGGCAGATGCGGGTCGGCCAGCAGTTTGCGGCCCATGGCGATGAAGTCCGCTTCGCCTTTGCCGATGGTGCGGTCAGCAGTGTCCACTTCGACGCGGCCCGATGCGATGATGGGGATGCTGACTTCCGCCCGCATTTCGGCGGCGGCAGGCAAGTTGAAGTTCTCAATATGCGGGATGTTCGATTCCGAATGCAGCTTGCCATTTCCGGTGTCGTGATAGGCCGAAACGGTAATTGCGTCTGCGCCTGCCGCTTCCACGGTGCGCGCGGCAAACTTGGCGTCTTCAAGGGAGATGCCGCCGGTTTTGCCCACTTCACGGGAATCGAGTTTCACCCAGACCGGAAAGTCCGGTCCAACCAGCGCGCGCGTTGCGGCGAGCACTTCGCGCAATATCCTCAGGCGGTTTTCAATCGGGCCGCCATATTCATCGGTACGGCTGTTCGTTTTGGGGGAGATGAAGGACGACAGGAGATATCCATGGCCAGAATGGATCTCGACCGCATCAAAGCCCGCCTTCTGTGCGCGCGCGGCACCCTCTGCAAATTGGCGGACAACTGTGGCGATATCCTCATGCGTGAGAACCTTGATTTCCGGCATCGTCATGCCGCTGAATGCTGCCAGTTCTTCCGGCAGGAAGTATTTCATGAAATTGCCAGTCGGGGCAGGGGGGATGCACGGCGCCCAGAGGGGATGTCCCCAACGGGTGGAGTATCCGGCGACCAGTCCGCCATGATGCAGCTGTGCGGCAATTTTCGCGCCGCCGGCGTGCACGCGTTCGCAAAGTTCGGTCAATCCCGGGAGGAATTTGTCATCGCTGATGGCCGTCTGCTGCAACGCGACCGCGCCGACGGGCCAGGCGACGCCTGCGACGCCACAGATGATCAGCCCCGCGCCGCCACGAGCCTGCTCTTCATGATAGGCGATCAGCTTTTCTCCGACCGTCCCGTCTTCTTCGGACAGGCTGACGCCCATGGCTGTCACCATGATGCGGTTCTTCACCTCCATCTTGTTGATGCGGCCGGGAGAAAGGAGGTGTGGGTAAATATTTGAAATCATTTTAAACAAGTCCTGTCGGGGAATGTGTTTGGGTCATTGACGCGAAATTCAGGCATCGGTTGAGTGCTGCGGCGCATCGGTGGGCGGCAACATCAGTCGGCAATTGATCAAGATCCTTGGAAAAGGTCTCAACGCCCAAAAAAGCGGATGTGCCGGTGGCGGCAATTGCCTGCATGAACGCTTTAAGATCAAGCTCGCCTTCACCGGGAAGCAGGCGGTTCATCATCCCTTGGGTAAGGTCTTCCTCGGGGCGTGCAGGCGCATCATTGAGCTGAACCGAAAAGATGCGTTCGCCCGGGACAGACGCCAGCAGGTCCAGCGAAGAGTTGCTGCGAAAGACGTGCCAGGCATCCACCATCAGACCACCATTGGACCGTCCGGCCGTGTCGATGACCTCCAGCGCTTCTGCCAGGCCTGGCACGCCACCTGTTGGAACGAATTCCAGCGCGACCCGCAGGCCATGGGCAGCGGCTTTGTCGCATAGCTCTCCGAAGTGCTTCGCCATCAGGCGGCGATCATAAGCGAGCCCGAAGAGTTCCGCGACGGACACGGTTGACGCGCCAAGCTCGACGGCGAGCGGAAGCACGCGATCTGCCGTCATGGCGGAGAGGAACTTCCCAAACGCGCTTTCACTGGTGGCATGTGGTGGCATCCAGTTTGTAATGAGTTCAACTTCAGAGACGAAGAGGCCCGCATCGTTGACGGCCCGCACTACGTCCGCTGTCTTTAGCCCGCGCATATCGCCCGGCCACACGGACACAGCGGAGAAGCCCGCTGACCGCGCGGGGGCGAGGCGGTCGAGCAGAGGCGTGCATTGCCGTGTGCCGCCGTAGAAGACCTGCGCTGCGGGCTGATAGGTGCCAGACAAGTGCATTTTAGGGCCGCGCCTCGCTGATCATGTGCTGTATCCCGCTCCCCACTTGTCTTTGGGCAAACCTAGTGTCTATACAAAGTGTATGTCAACCAATGAGCCCGTCTTGCCAAGTGATTTGGAGCGCCAAAACCGCGCCAATCCGCGTCAGCGTGCGCAACGGGCGGCGACGCGTGAAAAGCTTATTGAAGGTGCCGTTCGGATCTTTGCGGAAAAGGGCTATGCCAACGCGACGGTTGACGATGTGCTTCGGGAGGCGGGAGTCAGTCGCGCCTCCTTCTATGCGCATTTTCCAAGCAAGGTCGCGTTGATTAGCGCCGTGGCAGACACTTTCGTTCCGCTTTGGCAGCCGATGTATGAAGAGCTTGCGGGCATGCAGGCGCCGGATCCGGTAAGCTTGGAGGACTGGTGCCGCCGCAACGTTGCCCTGTACCGGCAGAATGAAACGACCTGCCTTATCTTGACCCAAGCCACGGCGATCGAGCCCGATCTCTATTGGAAAATTGCAGGGTTTCAGAACGTCTTGATTGATATGCTCGCCCGTAACAACGCGGCGCTCGCGCATTTGGAGGCAGACGAAGCGGGGCGGCATCGTGCGGCTTTTGCGTTGTCTCAATTGGATCAGGCCTGCTATTTTCTGACAGTCCGTCGCAGCCAACAAGATCCGGAGGCCGCCATTGTCGCGATGGCCGCGCAACTGCTTCATTTCTTTGAGAACGAAATGGCACGTGGGGCATCTTTGTGATCAGCGCCGTTTCCATCACCAATCTGCTCTACCGTTATGGGGAGATGATGGATGTTGCCGATTTCGAAGGCGCATCAGACTTGCTTCGTCATGCGACGCTGAAGCTGATGGGTGGTCGCGAAATTGGCGGTTTGGACATGCGCGATGTTTGGAACAAGATGATCGTCCTCGACACAGAAGGGCGTTCGAACACGCGGCATGTCATCACCAACCCAATATTGGACATTGATGAGCAGGCTGGCGAAGCGAGTTGCCGTTCCTGCTACACCGTGTTGCAAAGCCTGCCGGGCTTTCCGCTCCAAATCATTGCATCCGGCCGCTATCATGACCGCTTTGCGAGGGTTGACGGCCATTGGCGTTTCACATTCCGTGATTATTCCATGTTCGATTTTCAGGGCGATTTGAGCCAGCATCTGCGGATGTAAGCTTGCGCCAAAACACTTTACCCATCAGGAAACCTTGAATGTCCGCTGATTTTTCCGCCCCCGTTGATCCAGACCTGTCCAACGCCTTTCGTCAGGCGATGCGCAGTGTGGCGTCTGCCGTTTACCTCATCACCGCACGCGGTCCGGAAGGCGATGTGGGGATGACCGCCACGGCGGCTTGTTCGCTCAGCTTTGATCCGATGTCGGTGCTCATTAGCGTCAACACATCTGCATCAATGACGCGGACATTGGAGGCTACGGGCCGTTTCGTGCTCAACGTGTTGAGCCAAGAGGATGAAGCCGTTGCGTCCGCCTTTGGCAGTGCTGCAGGACGGGACAGCCGCTTTGTGGATGGCGACTGGTATGATCTGGATGGCATGCCTGCGCTCCGGTCCAGCATCAGCAGCATCTCCTGCGAGGTTGGCGGCATGATGGAATTCGGCACCCACCGGATTTATGCGGGCGCAGTGCGCCATGTCGATAACCGGGCCGGCTTGACCGAGCTTCTCTATTGCAACGGGGCGTTCCGAACGCTTGGGAACTGAGCGTTGTGATTTCCCAGCAAATTGAAATTGTCGCCTTCCGCGCGCTCGCAATTTTTCAAGGTATTTGGGCGCATACAGGGGCGGTGTCGCGCCATGCTCTCTCATAAACCGATCCTTCGGCCCGATCCGAGGTGAAGAGCGGCAGTTAGGCCGTGCTGAATAACCTTTCGAACTTGATCGCGCCCAACGCGCCGCGCGTCTTCAGAGACGCCCGTAAAAGCTGTCCCAAGCCATCCGAGAAATTGCAGCGCGCATACAGCGCCTAGCGGACATGCGTCCGGTTTCTGTCCAGCGGCGCTTGATATGATGCCAAATTGGAATTTTAATAAATCCAACTTGAAAACTTCTTTCATTGGAAAAAACCTTACATTTTGTAAGAGAAAATAACTTACATTTTGTAAAAATAATTGAAAATATTCTGAATATTATTGTCAAATTTTTGAAGTATATTTAAAAATAACATTATGTTTAATTTAAAACATCGGACTGATTGAGAATGCTAAATAGAAATAGCAGAATTCAACTCCTGTATTTTCGAATTATTCGAATTTCGAAATCAAGATGTGTGCAAATATGTTGTGCATTTTTGGCGGTTTCCGGTGTCGGGTCTGCGGCTCAAGCGCAGTCCGATCCTTCGGTCGTTGGTGCACGTATTTTGCGCCAAGTGGAACCAACTCAGGTTGTTCAGCCAGATTTGAAGGTGCGTAAGAAGATTATGGTTGATGAGCCATCAACCATTTCAGGTCCATCAATAGAGGTCAAAGGTTTCCGATTTTCCGGCAATAGCTCCTTTACCGGAGATGAGTTGCAAACCGCTCTTGGACCCTTGGTTGGTCGCAAACTATCGATAGCTGAACTGGGTTATGCGGCTGATCTTATTGGCAAGTATTATCAAGACGAAGGAATTTTGGCGCGGGCTGTTGTTCCGGCCCAAGATGTCGTGGACGGTTTTGTTGCCCTGCAGGTTATTGAAGGCAAGCTGGCGGGCGTTGAAATCGATCCTGCCAGTTTGAGTGCCGATTCGGATTCGCAGCGGACCTATGTTCAGGCAGGCGCAAAGCCGGGTGATGTCATTGATTTGCGGCGTATTGAGCGTGGTACGCTGCTGCTCAACCGGCTCCCTGGGAATAATGTGCGCACCGTTCTGCGGGCAGGGGCCAGTGAGGGCACGTCGTCGGTCGTTATTGTCGACGAACCGGGCGTCGAGCAGAATGTTGCCTTGTCTCTTGATCGAAGTGGGTCGACACGCGCCGGCTTTGAGCGCTTGACCGCGAATGTATCGCTGTTCCCGATCGCCCGATTTGGCGACGTGCTTAACATCACCGGATTGGCGTCACGCGGGGTTCAATATGCCCGTCTCGGATACACTCTGCCGGTGGGCTCGGATGGCCTGTCGTTTCTCATTTCCGGGTCGGGCCTGCGCTATAAGCTTTTGAATACGCCGCTCCTCCTAAAAGGGAGCAGCGAAACAGCGACGCTTGGTGCCAAATATCCGATCATCTTGCAGTCTGATCAAAGCGTCATTCTCAGTTTTGAATCTGGCTATCGCCGGTTCTCTGACCGGATCGAAACCCTTATCACCAACCGGTCAGTCGTGTTTGGGTCGCTTGGGTTGGATGTGATGACATCTGACGCCCTTCTCAGTGGAGGAAGCAACGCCTTTGGTGCGACGCTGACTGCGGGAAAAACGCTCAGAAAGAACAGTTACACGACGCTCGTCGCTTATGTGACGCGGCGTCAGTCGCTTTCGGACAAGGACGTGATCGAGCTTCGGGTTAACGGGCAAATTGGCTCTGCCAAGGTCGATCAATCGCAAATGATGATGATCAACGGCAGCAATGGCGTTTTCGCCTTTGGCAATGATGATGACGTTGCAGGACGATCAGGCTTCGTTGGACGCGCAACCTATCAAAGGGCGCTCGGTAGCCGCCTTTCCGCGTCCGTGTTCTATGATTTTGGCCGCGTTTACGGCGCAGATCCAACTCGGCCCAAAACCCTTAAGGGTGCGGGGCTTGGCGCAATTTGGCGTACCCCATGGGGTGTCGCCATTGATGCATCCGCCGCGCGCGCCATCGGCGCGCCGGACCAGTTTAACGACAAAATCAAGGCGTGGATCAGCGCCAAGTTTGCCTTTTAATGGCACCCGGGGGAACAATGTTTCAATCAAAGCGCTCGACCGTTTCAGGCCTTCGTAAGGCGACTGATTTTCGGCGGCTGATCCTCAGCAGTAGTGCCCTGACCCTTGCGGTGATGAGCCCGGCTTATGCCGAAGACCTTCCAACAGGGGCTTCGGTTGCAGCTGGTCAGGTGGCGATGGCTCAATCGGGTTCTGCGCTTAACATCAACCAGACGACCGAAAAGGCGATCATCAACTGGCAGACATTCGACATCGCGTCGGGTGCTTCAGTCAATTACACCTTGCCGAACAGCAAGTCGTTCACGCTGAACCGTGTCATTGGCGACGATCCAAGCAAGATTTTCGGCTCATTGACGTCCAACGGTCAGATTTATCTGCTCAATCCCCGCGGCATTCTGTTTGGCGCCGGCAGCCGCGTGAACGCGGCTGGCCTGGTGGCCAGCACGATGGCCATGAAGGATGAGGACTTCCTGGCCAGCCGATATGTGTTCACCGATAACGGATCCAAGGCCGCTGTCGTCAACGAAGGCGAAATCATCGTCAACGGTGGCTATGCAGCCCTGCTGTCCTCCAACGTGCGTAACGAAGGCATTGTCTCGTCACGTCTGGGTACGGTCGCAATGGCCGCGGGCCAAAAGCTGACTCTCGATGTGTCTGGAGACCAGCTGGTGTCGGTTCAGGTCGAACCTGCGCTTGTCAGCCAGTTGATTGAAAACAGGGGCATGATTGCGGCTGAAGACGGCCGCGTCGTCATGACGATGTCATCGGAACGCCGCCTGATGGACAGCGCGATCGCATCGCGCGTGCAGCAGGCTCAGGAGATTGTTGCCTCAGGTGATGGCACGATCAGCCGCATCACAGCCGCTGGACAGATCAACGCCGCGAAGGTGGATGTTCAGGCCGGTTCCGTTGGTGTGGCTGAAATCTCAGGCGCGGTGAGCGCCCTCGGCAGTGCGGGCGCAGGCGGAAGTATTGCCATCACCGGTGGTGATGTGGTTTTGAAGGTCTCAGCGCATCTTGACGCCACAGGACCGTCCAAAGGTGGCCAAATCAATGTTGGCGGCGGCTATCAGGGGGCATCAAGCGATCTGCTGAACGCCCGCACCACAACTGTTGAAAGTGGTGCATCAATCTCGGCGAACGCCTCTGACTCTGGGTCTGGCGGTAACATTATCGTCTGGTCTGACAAGCTTACAAAATTCGCGGGCCAGATTGCAGCGACCGGTGGCCGCAATGCCGGTAATGGCGGCTTTGCTGAAGTTTCCGGTAAAGCTCTGCTCGATTTTTCCGGCACGGTGGACTTGCGGGCTGCGTCAGGCACGGCAGGTACGCTGCTGCTTGATCCTTATAACCTGACCATCCAATCGTCGGGATCAGACACGAATGTGACTGGTACGGATGCAACTGGCACCAGTTCCATCCTGACAGTCTCTTCGCTCCAAAACGCGCTGAACAGTGCCAATGTTGTTGTCACGACAGGTGATGCAACAGTGAGTGGTCAGGATGGCAACATCACGGTTGCGAGTGACCTCAGCTGGCTGTCGTCCAACAACCTGACGCTTCGCGCCGCGAACAACATCGCGATCAACGCGAATATTCTGGCGCTCTCGGGCGGACTGACGCTGCAAGCGGGTCTTGCCGCGGATGGCACAACCGCTTCGACTGCGGGAACAATCTCGCTGGCCGCTGCGAACTCCATTCGTTTGCTGACCAAGGGCCTGACGGCGACTGCCGTCACCGGCATTGATTTGAGCGGCTATGTCGAATCCAAAACCCTCGCTTCACTGTCCTCGACCAATGGAAATGTCAGTGCCTCGAGCACGAGCAATGTGTTTTCTGCCGGTATCGCGGCAACGTCGGGTTCGACGGGCAGCCTGACGATTAAGGGCACCGGAAACACCGAACTGAAGGCTATCAGCGCCGGTTCGGGCGGTGCGACCATCGAGATTGCGGGCACCGTCACCAGCACGTCTAGCTTCGCCTCTTCAGGTGCGGTTTCAATCACCACGCCGTCGGGCTCTGATGGCAATATTGATCTCACTGGCGCATTCTCTGCCGCCGGAAACGTCTCACTGTCGGCTGACAAGCCGGGGTTCATCCGGATCAACAATATTTCCGGTGATACGACGTTCAGCACAATCGTGGCTGGAGGTGCGATTACACTTGCCAGTGCCGCCAATACGCTGTCGTTTGGTGTGAGTTCGCAGGCCATTACCGGGCTTGCGGGTGACGCCGGGCAGGCCAGTGGTCTCGTTTCCATCACCGCCGCCGCCGTCAACATCGTAAAGTCTATCGTGACGGCAGGCGGTAACGTCAGCATTACATCGACGTCCGGCGCGATCACCGCATCAGCGGGGGCCGACATCACGACCACCGCGACGGCAAACACCGGAACGACGTCCGGCTCTGTCGCGATTGTTGGCGCGGCGAACGTCACTTTGAACAATATAACGACGACGGGCGCTGCCAATGATCAGGCGGCGGGCAGTAACGCGGCCACCGTTAACGTCAGTTCGACTGCGGGCGATGTCTCCGTATTCGCAATCACCACATCGGGCGGCCAACCGATGCGCGTGGACAGCGGCGGTTCGGGCCTCGACAACGGCGGGAACGCGGCCAGCATCACGCTGTCCAGCAGCACTGGCCGAAAAACAGTCCTTCGCGGAAATTTGACGGCCATTGGCGGCAACTTCAGCGGCACCAGCGCGGCAGCACAGGGCCTTGGCGGTAACATCCTGACCACAGGTCCCGTCACGCTCGCGGACCATATCTCGATCGATACCGGCGCGACGACGGGTTATGTCTATCTTCTGGGGACCGTCGATTCTGACAGTGCCAGCGCGCTCAAGGCTTTGTCGATTACGGCGGGTGCCGGTAACGTGCGCTTTGGCGATACGGTTGGCCAGACAGCGGCGCTTTATTCAGTCGACGTTGTCTCAGCGGTCACGACGGACATTTTTGCGAGCCTCAAGACGGATGGTTCGACCAATATTTCTGGTCGGACGACAGGTGTCCGGATTGCGACGACGAGCAAGCTCAATTTTGGTAACGTCTCGACAGAATCCAACAATACGGCGCTGGTCATCGATACCAGCGGCGGAAATGGTGTCTTCACGCTCAACAATAGCGCGTCCACCATCGTTGCGCAGATGCGCGCGCCGGTTGAATTCAAACGCGGTTCTGGGGCCATCAATTTAAACTCCACCCTGTTCAGCACGACGGGTGAGTATAATAATCTGAGCTTCACCACCGCCTCGGGTTCTGGCGGTGGAACGGTGACAATTGTCAGCACCATCGGCGGCGGCACACAGGCCAGCACGTCGGGCCTGGGCGACATCTTCGTCGACAGCGTCAGCAACCTTAGTTTCCAGGCTGGTATTGCGGCAAAAAGCTTGATTTCGCTTGGCGGTACCGGAACGATCACGCTCGCCACAAATAGCAGCACGGCTCAATTCTATAGCGGCGCAAATGGCCTTCAATTGGGCTCCAGCAGTGGGTCTGCCATCTCCGTCAACTTGAATGCAACGTTGTCCTCTTCGGGCGCGCCTGTGACCCTGACAACCACCGGCACGAATGCCGGACTTACAATTTCCGGCACGACGACCACTGCCGGCGGCGCGGTGACAATCTCGACCAAGGGGGCGTTGTCTGCCACGGGTAACAACAGCAGCATTGCAACGTCAAACGGCGCCATCACTCTGACGGGCCTTGGCGGCATTGATAACTCATCGAACCAGTCAGCCAGTTCCTACAATGCCGGAACCGGCAAGATCCGCATGTATGGTGGCGGCAACAACATCACCATGTATGCGCTGTTGACGTCAACCAACGCTGATACCGGCGGCACGCCTGCGATCCTCATCACGGATGCCGCGACGGTCAACGTTTCAATCGTTAATGCGAATGCGAACAACCTTGGCGTCGGCACGTTCCAAGTCGGGATTGTGGCCTCGGATACGGCAATTGCACCCGCACAAAGTGTCGGAGCAGGCGGGTCTCTGACGTTGCTTTCATCCGGGCTGCGTCTGCGTACCAGCCAGGCTTTGAACTTGAAATTTGCCGGCGATGAATCGTCCAATAGCTTCCTCATTACGGGCACGGACGCCAGTGGCGCTGCCCAGACAGAAACGGTCAGTGGGTCCGCTGCCGGCACAGTTACATCGACCAAGTCGTTCAAGTCGATCACGAGCGTGGTGGCGACCAATGCGACCGCCGCAAACGTCTCCGTCGGCCTCGCGAGCAGCGATACAATTTCCGGTGCGCTCACGCAGCAGAACCCGTTCGCTCAGACTGGTAAGATCGACATCGCCAACCTGACGGTGTCGTCTGCAAGTTCGATTTCGATCACATCGTCCGTCAATAAGATCGATACACTTAGCAGTTTCGACGTTGGCAGCAGCCTGACCGTGAAGGCCGTCGGCCACACAGCGGGTATGGCGCTCACCGGCAATGTGACAGCGACGTCCGTGGATATTGCGACCGGTAACGGCGCGCTTATCCTTGGAAACTTCAATATAACCGCCACGGCCGGCAACGCCACGTTGACGGGATTTGGCGTTACTCAAAATGCCACATCAAATATTACCGCAACAAACCAGGTTATTGTTTATGGGTATGACTATAACAACGCAAATAATCGCGGCGTTATAGACTTAAAAGGCAACATAATTGCCGGAAACACATCAACATCTTCGGTTTTGATTCACGGCGGTGGAGCCAGCACCATCCTCGGGAATGTAACGGCAGGCGTTGCGGGTTCACGCGGCGGCCTCATTATCGGCGACGATTCAAACTACAACGTTTCAGGTTCAGGGACCAGTCGATGGAACTGGTTTGCTGGCAGCGTCTCCCAGAATTCCGGCACTGCATTAAAGGTCGGCCAAGTTACACTTAGAGCGCGTGACGGAACCACCGGAAACATAACACTGACAAATCCGAACAACGAGTTTGGGTCGGTAAACCGGGTCGTACGATATGGTTCATTCTCAATCTTCGATGCCGACACTGAAGCCAATAACCTTCAGATCACGGGCAACGTTTCTGAAGGCTCCAATACCAGCGCAATCAAGATAGGCACGCTTGGAAGCCTTACGGCGAACGGTGTCAGCATTCACGGTTACGGTGTTGTCCTTGAGGGCACCTCGATTACAAGCAGCGCGGATATTTGGGCCGGCAGAAACGATCTGATCCTGCGGCCAAATGGCGGCAGCGTGACGTTGACTGGCAACCAGCGTTCGGAATCGAGTGTCGGAACCTATTATATCCAGAATTCGAATAACATTCAGCTGGGTCAAACGTACGACTTGGCGCGGCTGCAGTTCGGCTTTGAAGCGGTGACAGCGGCAGTGTCTGCAAGCCAGGCGGTCTCGGATCAGGGCGGCGCGATCACCATCAATGGAAGTGCTGCCGCAAGCAGTGTTGCAACATCTTCCACGGGCAACCGTATTGTCATCACCAGTGGCGCTGATGATAGCGCACGTAGCTTTACCGTGACCGGCACGGATATGTTTGGTCGCGCTTTGACGGAAACGATCACGGGCGCAAATACTGCATCGGCGACGGGTAGTAAATATTTTGCGACAGTGACATCTGTTTCTGCAGGCGCTGGGGGCAGTTCGTCAGTGGCTGTTGGCTGGGCGACAGAAAGCGTAGCCGGCAATGTCACGCAGCAAAACCAAGTCGATTTGTCGACACTATCCGGCAAAGTTGGCGGGTCGATCACGTTGGATCGATCAGATAACAGCTTCAGCTCCATAACGGGTTTGACCGCTGGCGGCGCGATCAGTCTTCGGACGGATAACATTCTTACAGTTTCTGGTGCGCTAACCTCAACAACGGGCGGCGTTACTCTGATGAGCAACTCTACGCAGACCGTGAGTTCGACAGGTTCTGTTATCGCCGCTGGCAATATCGCGATGACATCGACAGGGAACGTCATCTCGATTGTAGGTGCGGTGAGGTCGAACACGGGCGCGATTACCCTTCAGACCAACAACGCCGCCGGCTCAATCAATGTCGCGTCGACAGGCACTGTCACCACGCTTGGTACCGATCAGTCGCTGACGATCAACGGCTATCGTGGCATCACGATTGACGGAACGATCAGCACGACCGGCAACATTACGATTTCGACGGCCTATACAAGCGGCGCGACAGGGGCCTTCGCCAACACAGGCACCATTTCATCTTCGGGCTCGTCTTCCACTGTTTTGGTAACAACCTTCCAGGGTCAGACCTTGACAGTTGGCGGCGCCATAACGTCGGGAGGCGCCTTGCAGCTTCTCGCCGGGGGCACCTTTACCAGCACAGCTGCCGGCGTCATTACCTCTGGCGCGTCCGGCTCGGTCGCAATCCGCTCGGGCTATCTTTTCTCGACGGCCAACACTCATAGCGTGAACATTGCAGGCAACATCGCTGCGGGTTCGGGCGGCGTGCAGTTTTATTCCAACGACAAGGTGACGCAGACGACTGGCGTCATCACGAGCACCGGCAACCTTGTGGGTATCAACGCCAATGGTGGGACGCCTGTTTATGCAGCGCCATCGTCACAGGGCACGGTCACACTGAACGCTAACAACGCTGTTGCAGGCATCGGTCCTTTCTATGTGAAGGGTGAAAACGGCGACAGCGACTTCATCCTCAACAACACTGGCGGCGGCTTGCGTGTCGCTGGTGATGTCAGCACGTCGAACGGCAGCATCACGATTCGGACCGCGGGCGGTCTGCTCGATCTTCAGTCGTTTAACATTAAGGCGGGTGAATATCTGGCCAATGGCGGGGGCAACATCACCCTGACGGGCCGTGGTATTAACCAGAGCTTGGGAACGATCAACGCCAACGGATCGATCAGCGGCGCGGTCGCAGGTGATGGCGCGGCAGGTGGCGCTGTTGTCCTTACCGGCCATGATGGGACTGAGTCCGGCAGCATCACGCTGAACGGGACTTTGCGGACGCTGAACAATACGACGGCGGCCATCACCATTCGCGGAACCAGCAATCTCGTTTTGCCGAGCATTATCGCCACAAACGGGACGCTGATCATCGGTGACGATACGGCTACGGTCGGCCAGATCTCGGGCAATATATCCCAAGCAAGTTCGACGACCATTCTTGCCAAGACACTGACGTTGGGTACGGCGACGAATGCCATTGGCGGATATGTTGTCCTGACCAATAGCGGTAACAAGTTTGACAATCTCGGGATCGTCAAGGTCGGTGACGTTGCCAACACGCAATATGACCTCGACATTGCGGATTCCACAGCAGGTCTGACGCTGGGCGCGGCAGTTACGAGTGCGGGCGGGTTGCGCATTACAACCGTAAAGACGGTGAGTGATGCCTCCGGGATCCTTGCCATTGGGGCAAATTCTCTGACTGCCAGCGGCGACGTTTATGTCGGCGGCAGCACGGTGACGCAGTCCTCGGCGAGCACGATCAATGCCGGCAGCGGGACGATCACTGTCCATGGCGGCGGCGGTGCGGATAGCTTCAGCGTTACCCTAAGCGGCACTCTAACGACGACCAATGCGACTGCATCTGCAATCCAGGTTCTTGCGGCTGCGAACTCGACGCTCAACATCCTGGTCGCCCGCAGTGGTGGTGTGGTTCTTGGGACTGCGGCCAACCCGCTTTCTGGAACGGTGAGCCAGACCGCTTCGACAGGCATCATCGAAGCGGCAACGCTTTTCGGCAATGTCGGTGTTCTCACCGCTAACAACGTCAAGATCGACAACCTCGGAGCGATGACCAGCACGGGCGCGCTTTCGCTGAAGGATATTGGTGGAACCGGCACGGCTGGCCTTGCCGTTGTGGGGACCGTTCGGGCAGGTGCTGCGTCTTCGATCGAAACAACAGACGGCGCCCTGAGCATCGGCGCGCAAACCATAAATGTGGCCGGGTTCAACCTGACGTTGAAGGGCGTCGGGATCAGCCAGACGACGGGCTCTTCCATCCTCTCGACCACATCAACGATCAATGCCGCGACAGGATCAATTGACCTTGTCAGTGCCCTGAACGACTTTACCGGACAGGTCACGCTGACGTCGACCGGTGCATTTGTGAATATCGCCGATGCGAACCAACTCAGCTTGAATTCGCTGACCGGCCAGTTGGCGTTGACGACGTCCATCTCTGCTGTGGCGGGCACAAATCTTGTGCTGACGCCCGAAAACCTTACGACGACATCTGGCAATATCTATCTTCAGTCGAAGAATGGTGACCTGTCGACGCCGGGTAACCTCACTACAACGACCGGCAACATCACGCTGATTGCGAATTTCGGTTCGGCGACCACAGGTGATACGCAGGTCAACAATACCATCCAGACTGGGTCCGGGAATGTGATCATTTCCGCGGACCGCGAAGTGAACCTGGCGAAGAGCATCCTCTCTACATCGGGGAATATCTCTGTCAGCGGTGACACCGTCACGCATTCTACAGGCTCTTCGACGGACATCCTGTACCTGCGCACGGCATCTACCGGGAACATAAGCGTAAATGCGGTGCAAACCGGTGGCCTGACCATGGGGCCGTTTTACTATTACCAGGCGGATACAGGTGTTATTTCCATCACGGCGGGCGGGACAATCCGTCTGTCCAACATCTCCAGCAATGGCCGGTTGAACGTCACAGGCGTTGGCTTGATCCAGCAGTATGACGGCGCGCGCATTGCCGCGACGGAGCTGAGCGTCACTGCGCGAGACAACGCCTCTGCCGGAACGGGTATCATCACGCTTGCAAACCTTGCAAACAATGCTGGCGCCATTAGCCTTATTACCCGCAATGCGGCGGATACGGCTGCCGGCACCGGCGCGATCAGCTACTATGATACCGATGCTGTTGCTATTTCGCGCATCCAATCTGCCGGATCTGTCACACTGACAGCAGGCGGCGTGATCTCAACGGCCGCATCCGGATCACTTGGCACGGGTCAAGTTGAAGCCAATCTGTTGACCGTTAAGACGCTTAACAACTCCGGCGCCGGTGTGCTTTTGACGGCCGCCGACAACAATGTCGCAACGCTCAACGTCTCTATCCGCAATGCAGCGGATACAGCGCGGGCAGGGTCGTCGGTTGGAGAAAATACGACAACAGGCGCTGGCGGCACGGTCCGCTACACTGATGCGAACGGCTTTGCTGTCGCGGGCATTTCAACAGGCGCATCCGTGGTACTCTCATCGGGCGGAGCTGTAACCCAGACCGGGGCCATCATGTCGGATAAGCTCGGCCTTCAGGGTTCGGGTAGTTTCGTACTGAACCAGGCAGATGTGTCGTCCAACCCAGTTAACGTGGTGTCGGTCTTTGCCTCAGAGGCGACCGGATCGGTTACATTCTCATCGTTGACGGCGCTGACCATTGGGTCGGTGAACCCCACTGGCATCATGTCGGGCGGTGCTGCAGTCACGATTGCGGCTCCGTCCATTGATTCCAGCAGCACGACGATCGATACGAGAAGCTCGGTCGCCGGTGTATCCGGCGGTGCCGTCTCGCTCACTTCCACAGGCACCGGTGCCAACGGTAACTTGACCGTTGGTGTCATCAATACATCCGGCAAGGACGCTGATACTGGCGATTCAAACGGTGGAACGGCTGGCGCCATTACCTTGACAGCCAGCGGCGCATCGCTGTCGGTGGCAGGCACTCTGACAGCCCGTGGTGGCTTGAAATCGGGCACCGGCAACAACGGCGCTGATGGCGCTGTGAAGCTTCTCGTGACATCAGGGGCAGCTTCCCAGGCGAACGGTTCGAACGAAATCAGCTCTGGCCAATTGATCATCGATGCCCTCAACGCCTCTGCGCTGCTGGATACCGGCAATACCGCAGACAAGGTGGTTGCCCGCATTTCCGGCATCGGCCAGTCGTTAACTTATAGCAGCAGCAACGTCTTTGCCGTTGGCGGCGGCACGGCTTCTGGCCTAACCTGGAATGGCATCACGACCCAAGGTGGCGACGTTGTTCTTGGGTCTGCAGGCGCGGCCATTACCGTGTCAGAAGCAATCACCACCCGAGGCGGTAATTTTACATCTGGCGTGACGTCTTCGAAAATTGCGAGCCTCAATTCATCAGGCTTAGTGATCTCGACGGCTGGGGACATCACTGTTGGCAGCAGCATTGCTTATGCAAACGGTGGGACGATTTCGGTCGTTGCGACGGGCGACATCACGACTGGCGCAGTGATTTCCAGCGGTGATAGCGCAGCGGCTTCGGCTTCTGCAGGTGTGATCACACTGACCTCTTCGGCCGGAAGCATCAGCGCTGGGGCGCTGACGGCCAATGGCCGCGATGCAACGGGTGGTGCGATCACTTTGACTGCGGGCACGATCAATCTGCTCGGGAATATTTCGACAACCGCCAACACAACGAATGCGGCGACCAGCGGCGGCACGATGACGTTTGACGGCGCTGTCGTCCTAGGTGGTGACCGGGCCCTGACAACGGGTGCCACAATCGGCGGCAATATTGTCTTCTTGGGCACCGTGGATGCTTCAGTCTCTGCCTATAACCTTGCAATGACCGCTGGGACCGGCAGTATCAGTTTTGCCGGCGCTGTTGGCGCGACGTCTGTTCTTGGGGCCGTCAACATTGCCTCTGCCAACACGGTTACGGTCTCGTCGACTTTTGCTGCTGGGAGCTTCACGCAACAATCCGGGGCCAATCTGACCACCATTGCCGGTGCGATGACACTGGGCAACGGCTTCAGCTTCACCGGTAAGGATTTGACGCTCTCTGCGACGCTGACCGCAGGAAGCTCGGTGACGATCGCGAATACGGGTGTTTTCACCACGGCCGCCGTTGCGGATATTAGCGCCAGTGGCGCCTTCAGTCAGAACGGATCTGGCGAAAACAAGCTTGCCGGCGACATTTCGACCAGCAACGCCAACATCTCATTTTCGCAGAAAGTCACGTTGACCGGGGGCGTGTCCTTCGCGTCATCGGGTGGATCCATCACCTTCCTGTCGACCGTTGATGGCGATGGCGTTCAAGCACGCGCGATCACACTCAGTTCTGGCAGCGGCAACGTCACCTTCACCGATAAGGTTGGCGATACGGAGAGCCTGGGCAGCATTACCGTAAATAGTGCGGGCACAACAAAGTTTTCGACCACGGCGAAGGCCTCGTCAATAACCACGGATGCCGCTGGTTCCACGCAGATTTTTGCCAATGTTGAGACAACTGCTGATCAACTGTACAATGATGTTCTGACGCTCGGCGCAGATCTGACCCTGACGGCTGCAACGGTTAAGGCCTATGGGTCTGTCAGCGGCAGCAGCAAGACGCTGAACATTGTCGGCAATGCCATCCTCGGCAACCCGAGCGGCACGAATGATGCCGTCACAGGTCTCACTTCGCTGGATGTCACAGGCACGACCGTCATCGAAACTGCAACGCTGACGTCAACAGGCACGCAGCGTTACCGCGGCAATGTGACCCTTAATACAGCGACGACACTAACCACGACGAACAGCGCGATAACCTTCAACGCAGCGTTGGCTTCATTTTACATGGAAATGAACGCCCTGACGATCGCGGCCGGCAGCGGCGACGTTACTTTCACGGGCGCGGTTGGTGCCACTAACCGCCTAGGCGACGTCAGTATCGGCAGTTCCGGCGTTACGTTGTTTGGCAGTACGGTTCGGGCAACCTCGCTGACAACAAATGTCGGCGGGACAACGAAGTTGACCGGCGGCGTCTTCACGACCCTTGACCAGACGTTCAATGATGACGTCATCCTTTTGGGTGACGTGCAGGTGACGGGTCGCGACATCGCGTTTAACCTCACGACGAAGAGCGATTCTGCGCAAACGGCGCGGGGGTTGATTGTGTCGAGTTCGGGCACAACCACATTTGGTGGAACCGTCGGTGCGACGGCGCTCTTGTCATCACTGACCGTCAATGGCGGCGGGACTGCGAAGCTGAATGGCGCTTCTATCACGACGTCTGGCGCACAGATTTATGACGATATCCTGGTCCTTGGACATGATATTGTTCTGACTGGTTCTAACATCACCATTAACAGCACGGTTGACAGTGATGTTGCTTCGACGCCGCGCGCGCTGACCGTCACGGGGACAGGCGCCAAGACGTTTAACGGGGCTCTTGGGTCCTCCGTGGTTTTGGGAGCATTGACCGTCGACG
>JAIXWO010000029.1 GCA_027491235.1 Sphingomonadales bacterium | reverse complement strand
ACACCGGCGAAGAGATGCGCTTCTACCCCGGCTCGCCGCATGTCCTCGCGCAGCTTCTCCGACCGCAGGACGTCTTGATCCTCAATGAAAAGCACCCCGAGGACGCGAAGGCGCTGCGCGATGCGCTGGCGCCAGATGGTCATAGAGGCGAGATCACGACGGAATGGTTGGCCTAAGCTCCGCCACTTGATGACAAGGTTCGGTATGACTGACAGCACCCTCTCACAGCGGATTCTGTGAAACGCAGCCCCCACCGGGGTGCGCGCCTTTCGTTTCAGGCAGACGGGGTCCTCAGTTCCTTCTTGCGAAATATCCTGCGCGTCCAGTTGACCTGAGCATTCCGAGCCGCCTCCTGCTTGCGTTTATTCGTATGCTCATTCGGCAGAGTTGGTCTCTCAAACGGGAGATTAAACCGTCAAACTCACATTGGCTTGAGCTTCAAGCCGATCCGGAGCCATCTACATTAGATCTTATAAATATCTATTGGTAAAGTTGTTAGAATCTGATGAAATTAGATCTGCTGAAAGCGTTCTGGGCAGGCAGAATTGTCATATTCGATTTTTTTCAACCAAAATTGGAGTTGCAAGCTATGCTTAAAAAACTTTCTGTCACAGTCGTCGCGCTATCCCTCGGGGCGATTGCGCAGCCCGCATTGGCGCAACAAGTGACAAAGTCCGGCACCATTGCTTTTATTGCCCCAGCGACGTCCACATCGCCCGCCACAATGAAGATTGCGAACGATCAGTATTGGGTGTTCATCGAAGCGCCAGGCCAGCCGGCAACAACCATCTTCGTGAATGGTAAGAATGCTAAGGTCGGTGACCTGAAGGCGGGTATGACGTGTGGTTATACCGGCACCCTGCCCAAGGCTTACCTCTCAAAGGTGTCTTGCCAAGATTCTTCGCCCGTCGCTGCGGCACCAGTCGCCGTTGCTCAGCCCACTGCCCCGCTCGCTGTGACAAAGTCCGGTACGATTGCCTTTATTGCCCTAGCGACGTCCTCAGCGCCCGCCACGATGAAGATTGCGAACGATCAGTATTGGGTGTTCATCGAAGCGCCAGGCCAGCCGGCAACAACCATCTTCGTGAATGGTCAGAATGCGAAGGTCAGTGACCTGAAGGTGGGTATGACGTGTGGTTATACCGGCACCCTGCCTAAGGCATACCTCTCAAAGGTGTCTTGCCAATAACGAGTATCAAATTTCAGCTAGGGCCGTGCATCGCACGGTCCTAGCGACCCTTTAATTTCTCAGATGACCTGCATCAAAAATGACGGATTCTTTAGCATCCTTCAGCATTCCCGCGACCCAATGACGCTATCATGCCATGCGGACATTTGGCTTTGATCCATGAACCGCCCCGTTCAGCGGGAAGATCAACGCAAACCGCCATTCGATAGAAATTTCCAAATATCCGTAGTCGGCAAAATTTGTCGCCTGATCAAGATATTGACCACTTAGATGGCCGTTACCGCTTTGGCTGTTTTATCAAACCGCAATGGACTTCACTTCGATTGACACTGTTCGAGGTGATTAGTAGCCGAAACGAAATATGAGATTTTGTCACATTTTGAGCAGCCGGGGGTCATGCGTCGAAAACGCCTAGCGAAAAAGAGGTGTTATTCCTTCACTTGCACACGCGGCGGGCGAGAAACCAGTATCGGAACGGCATTTGAGATCGCTTTGCCGAGCGAGAGTTTTAGCCGCCGTTGTGCCCGATGCGACCAAGCGGTCTCCATTAAGACAGACCGACTTTGCATCTGCGGCGCCCAAAGTCCTGCTTTTGGAAAAACGTTAAAGTCGGAGTGGCTGGAAGCGATGCAGCGGCAGCGGCCAAATCGTTCGGCCGACAGTGAAAAAGTAGCTGGGAAATAGACAAAGCCTCAAACAACTCGTGATGATAGAAATTGGATCTACATAATGAAGCCTAGATATGCAGTTGCCATGGTTGCGCTAGCGGGATCTTTGACGGGTTGCGCGGGGTCACTCACTGAAGCGCCTTTCAGCAAAGCTGACAGCGGCAACAGCATTGCCACCGCGCCAGCTGAAGACACGTCCAACGACGACACCCCTTCCGTAAACCCATCGGGCTCTGTTGATACAAAACGGATTGCCGAAGAGGGTCTTAAGTATCTCCGCAATGGCGATTCGGAAAAGGCGGTGCGACTGTTCAACGCGGCCATCAAATTTGACAGCAAGAATCCTACTTATCATTTGCTGGCCGGAATTGCTTACCATTTGGAGTTCCGGAAGACGTCCGCCCCGGAAATGCGGGACAATGCTGAGATCGGGTACAAACTGTCATCCCAGTTTGACCCCAGCGATGCCCGCGCGCCTGTTCAGTTGGGGCGTCTTTTCCTTGATGCCAAGCGCTTCAGAGATGCGCGGGATGCCTTTGCAACTGCGCTCGAATCTAGTCCTGCCAACAGCGATGCGCTTCATGGGATGGCAACGTCCAGCTATCTATTGGGTGATGTTAAAGTAGCGCTGTGGGCAGTAAGCGAACTGGAAACGCAAAGTTATGATCCCGCGGCGATCGCACGGATGAGAGCTGTGTTTTACGCAGCCATCGGAGACAAGGAACGGAGTTCTCAATATAGCGCCGCTTATGCCGCGTCAGCGGTTGAGCAGAGCGATGTTGGATCATTCGACGAGCGTCTATCGCAAATTAATGCAATGGTCGCTCAAGGTGATTGGCTTAAGAATTCTTCGGATCAGTCCTCCTCTCAAGGTCCTGATGCCGCTGCGCCAATCGCCGCTGCGCCCGGTGCTGCTGAGGCCAGTGCCGATGCGCAGACTTCTGAAACCGAAGTGGCTGCGGCACCGCCCACGCAGGCTGAGCCTTGGTGGGTTTGCCCCGGCGGTCAAAACGACATGCAAGCCGGCATGTCGTCAGATCCTCAGGGTAGCAACGGTGGTGACGAAACTGTACAGCTGCGTGCTCTCCCTGCACCTTGTGCCGCCAGCAAGCCGCCTAAAATGGCGATCATCGATGTGGTGATGCTGCGAACGGAAGACTCTGTTTCACGTTCTTACGGATCGAACCTGCTGCAAAATTTGACCGGTTATTTCGGTATGTCTGCAAACCTGAACGGGTCGACGGCTTCCGGCGGAAGCTTGATTGGCAGCGGCACAACGACCACAACGCTCGGCATTGCGGGGCAATTGGGCTTAGGCTCTGCACTCGCCTATTCGCTGAACATCGCCAACGCGACGCAGAACCGAAACGAGGTGCTCGCACGGCCAACTTTGCTTGCCATCGATCGACTGCCATCCACCTTTTTCTCTGGCTCAAATATCTCAATTTCGGTGGGTGGTGGATTTCCAGGAGCCCAGTCTTCTTTGGTTGATAAACAGGTGGGTGTGAGTTTCTCTGTTACACCCACTTTCATCGATGATGATCAAGTGCTCTTGTCGGTAAGGACTGCGCGCTCCTTTGTAACGGCGCCGGCCGTTGGCACCAACGGAGTCGCACTTTCGCAGTCTCGGCTGTCAACGTCCGCCAACCTCGTCGTCCGTCCCGGCCAGACTGTGATCCTCAGCGGTTTGGCAGAACGCGAGCGGGTGCGCGGAAAATCAGGCGTTCCAGTCTTGCGCGATATTCCTGGCATTCAATATCTTTTCGCATCTGACCAGAATGTGGATTTCTTCCGCACGGTTATGGTGATGCTGACCTTGCGCAAACCTGTAACATCGGCTGAAGATGTGGCAGGCGTTGAAGCAGAAAAACGGGCTCGGGAAACAACCGGAGTTCCGCAGATTAAGAAATACGGGTTCTACTGGCGCGTTGACGAATATGCAAAAGTACTGTCCCGATCTGCACCAAATATGGACGCCGCAATAGACGCACTGTTTAGTAATAAGCTTTACCAGACTTTCAAAAGTAGTGATCTGGATGACAAAGATTGGGCCTCCCGGACCAGGATACAGACGATCACAAAGGATTTTAAGGGTTTGATCGTTCGTTAATCTTCGCAAGCGGGACCAGATCGCCGCGTGCATTGGCGGCTCGCGCGACGAGGTCGCTTACAATTGTAGTGATGTTGCAACGCAGGCTTCCAAGAAGGAGGTATTTGAATGCGCCGCGTATCGAAACGTTTGATCGCTGTTCTGGCGATGGCTCTGATCATTCCTCTGCTGGCGATCCATTTCGGCTTCCCCGCGTATATGGCCGGCAAGACGGGTTTGGACCCGCATTATGCCTCGCTGGCGCTAAACATGCTCGCTTGGGCAGTTGGAGCGGTGCTCGCGGCGCGACTCGTCCAGGCGCTGGGCTGGAACCAGGTTGGCCGAAAGACCGGCAAGCATGCCCCTCACCTGCTGGTCCAGATTACCAATGTGCTAATCTATATCTCGGCCATCCTCGGCATGGCGGGGATATTGCTCGATGTATCTTTGACCGGCGCAATCGCCACCTCCAGCGTCATCGGCCTCGTTATCGGCTTCGCGCTCAAAAGCCTGATCTCCGACGCCTTCTCCGGCATCGCTCTCAATCTGGACCAGGGCTTCACGATCAACGATTTCATCATGCTCGTCGGCAGACCGGGCACATCCACCATTTCGGGGCGCGTCACCCAGATCAACTGGCGCAGCACTTCTCTGAAGACGCCGGAGAACGGGATGCTAATCATCCCCAACTCCGTCATCAGCGAAGCCATCGTGCTGAATTTCTCCAAGCCCGATCCCTCCAACGAGTTCGAATTTATTGTCACACTCGACTTTGAGGTATCGAGCGAGCGAGCGGTGCGTGTTCTGAACGCCGCGGCGCAAGCCGCCGCGCGGGAGCACAAGGAAATCTGGGAAGGCAAGGCGCGGATCAGCGACCTGAACAAGACTGGTATCACCTATATAATCAAGTATATGCTCGACCCATTCAAGCTGAGCCCGGCAGATGCGAAGCATATCATCCTGGGCCATATCGAGCGCCAGATGAAGCTGACTGGCCTGACACTCGCCCATCCCAAGGTCGACAATTGGACCCGTGAGACACCCGAGCTAAACTATAATCTCGGCGACATCATGAATCGCATCTGGCTGCTCAGAAAGATCCAGCTGTTCAAGCAGTTCGCCGAGGGTGAGCTCTCCGGCTTGGCCGAGCGGATGACAATGCGACAGTTCGCGCCGGGCACCCAGATCATCACCGCCGGAGACCCCGGCCAGTCGATGTTCCTGCTCACCGAGGGTATAACCTCGGTGCTGGTCAAGGGTGAAGATGGCGACGTCGATGTCGCGACGCTTCGCCCCGGCGACTTCTTCGGCGAGATGTCGCTGCTCACCGGAGATCCGCGGAGCGCGACGATCATGGCGCTCAGCGAGACCGTGGCGTTCGAAATCGACAAGGAAGATCTGATACCGCTGCTCGATTCCAATCCCGACGCGGCGGAGCTTATTGCCAACGCGGTCGCCGACCGGCAGCTCGCAAGCGCGGAGGGTTCCCAAAAGCGCGAGGTCGTCGCGGCCGAGCGGGCGTCGCTGGCGGGCAATATCCTCACAAGCATGCTGCGTTTCTTCGGCCGCAGCGACGCGACGCCAACACGCGCCTGAAGAAAACGAATACAACGAGACCCCAGCGGGGTCAGCACATCTCTCTGATTGGCTTGATGCGCCCAGCCCACTTTGGCACAACAAGTCACAAAGTCGGGCACGCTTGCCTGTATCACCCCAGCGACGGCCTCAACGCCCACCACAATGAAGATCGCGAACCGCCAAGTTGGGACGTCTATAGAAGCGCCGGTCACGCCGGCAACAGCCATCTTTGTGAAGGATAAGAATGCCTCGGTCAGTGACCTGAAGGTAGGTATGACTTGTGGTCAACCCGGCGCTTTGCCTAAGGCTTACCTTTCAAAGGCGTCTTGCTAGTCGATAACAAAAAGGTTCCGCTAGGGCCGCGCTTCGCGCGGTCCAAGCGCCTCCCTTTTTTTGATCTCTTTTCTCCCGAACCCATGAAGACGGGGTAAGGACTGCTGACGACGCCTTAGTAAGGCCTCTCAAAGAGGCAGCGCACTCTGACAGAGCTTGGGTCAAGCTTGTCCGTTGTAGACCCGATCTTTGAAAAAGAAAAATAGGCGCCGATATCGATATTGATGTTCGTGAATTCAAAATCGTTGGCGTCCATGGGCACTTTTACAAACCATATGTTGGACGCAAAGCTGATAGAGCCGCGACTGACATCTGCGTAGACTTCAGTTACTTTAGAAGCCCCCCCAAAAGCAGGCGGGTCGACGTCAATCGATAAGGCAACATCATAGCCCGGACGCGCGCGCAGCATCACCTGGCCGGAATAGGTCGGCGTCCGCGATGACAGGCTGAGCCCGGATGACAGCGAAAGCGCGCCGTTAGAGCTTATCAATGCCCAGCCGGATTTGAGGCCTGGCTGGTATCTCAGCAAGCCAATGTTGAGATCACGTGTTGTTTGGATCGTGGATTTCTCACAAGAGGCCATGGCCGGCGATGGGCCAAGCGCAAAGCCCCCTATTAGCAAGGCCGTGGTCAGCCGCATGAGGCTAATCATGTTCGGATGACCAGGCCGCAAATGGTATGACAATTTCCAAACCTGTCACCGACATGCTGTCTTTCGAAATGGTAATTTGCCTCTTTGCGCGAAATTCTTTTTTGCTTTTCAACAAGCGGTCCGTTGAGGCCATAATCGTCCAGGTTCCGGCGAGCAAATCGTCGATGCTGAAGGTTCCGTCTGACAGCGTCTTGGTGCTCCGCATCAGATCGCCAGCGGCATTCAGGACCTCCACCTTTGCAAGTGGCACGGGCCGGGTCTTGCCATTCTTGTCCTCAAATTTGACTGTGCCCTCCAAAGAAATTGCATCCACCACCGGAACATCGAGTTTCAAAACTCGACCAGGCCGGGGTGTCACGATCACATTGTTGAAAGGCGTGGTCTGAAACTCGTCCTTGAGGCGTTCGCCGCCAATGTTGAAAACAGACCCGTTTCCGGGCTCGAGATCCCAAATGAGCAGGTCACGAGAGGGATCTAAGCTACCCCGCATCTGCACGCCGTTCACGCCGATCTCGAGACCGCGAACCGCTTCCTCGCCAACGCCAAACGTGCCGTCATGATTGCTATCGCGAAATGGTCGGATCCTAATGGCGCCGAGCCTTGAACGCTGTAGGCTGCTCAAATTCACGCCAACACCGCGATGGGCGCCGAAAGAAAAGCCCATCTGCGCCGCCACTTCGCCTCGGCCTTGTGCGTATGATCCAGAAACACCAAGGGTCAGTTTTCGTTTAATCTCCCATTGGGCGGACCCGGAAAATCCAACACCATCTTTGAAACTATAATTCGCTCCCAAGGAATAGACCTCACGATCTGTTCGCCTGTAAAAACCGCTCAGGTTGAGCAGGTTGGACTTTATCCCGCCATTTATGGTCGCGCCATATTCGCCACGGATTTGGAAGTTCCCCTGATCATATGAGGTGATGGCGCGATACGTGCCGCCCAATTTGCTCCATGCCCCAGCAGGCATAAGGGAGCGGTTGAGTGCGAACTCATGGCTAATGGGTAGTGACCAAAGGTAATGCGAATAAAATATGCTCACCATGTCGTTGGTGAACCCGCTTTTTTGCACCGTGCGCTCAGCAAAGATCGCCGCACTTCCGGCGTCGATCAGGCCGAAGCCCAGAGGAACGCTCGTCGATATCGAGTATCGATCCTTGATGGCTGCGGGTCCAAATCCGGTAACGTTCGATACAAACTGCTTGTTCGCTTTCTCTATGCCTAATGTCACCCCTCGCCCCACAAATGGGATAGATGCCGAACCATAGAACGCCCAGCCGCCAAGTGGGTCCTGATTAACAATACCTAGGGTCGCAGGGATGTTTCCCATCTGTATTCGTGATTCCAATGCCCGATAGCTCTGGGTCCCGATCGGATCAGCATCGTTTCCCTGAAGTTGGCAAGGTGACAGCCGCGATGCCTGGACGCTCAGCGTGAGAAACGTGGTCACGCCCCAGTCACCGCGCAAGGAGTAGTTTACACCATCCGCTCCACAGGCTGCAACAGGGTCAAGGCCCAATAGCGTTTTGCCGGGCTGCAAGACCGTACCCCATCCGTAGACCTTGCCAGGTGGCAGCAAACCCGCAGAGACGCTTTGACTAAAGTCCCTCTCCTCCACCAAACCCTTTGGCCCGTAGAGGATGACCTTGATGGCATTCGATCCATAGATGATGTTTACATCTCGAAACAGGAACCGGCCATCGTCGCCGATCCGTTGATAATCGCGCAATTGCCCCGCCACATATAACTCAGCGGTCCACCCCGGCGTTGCATTTCCGTCAATCGACGTTTTGTTGAAACTGTCCGTGAGCGTCACAGGGGCAGCCTCCACCCGCATCCCAACGCCGCGCCCCAAGCTGCCAACCATCGGCGCTGCCTGACCCTGAACATCGCCAGCCATCACGGAATATAGACCGCCAATGCCGAACATGTCGCCACCCGGATCCGTGCGGCCAGCCATCCATCGTCCACTTTTCAGTCCGCGCTCATCTCCGTTTAAAAAGATGTGATTTGTCAAATAAGCCAACTCTGAAGACGCATTGATATTGTAAGATGTGTGGGCCCGTTTGGACGCGAATTCGTATCTATTTGCAAAAATAATGTCGGCTTGAATTCCGGAAAGAAGCGCGTAATCAAAATCTATTGGGAGGGCGTCACGCCCATCCACTTGTAAGGATCGGTTACCAATTTTTGTCCGGGCGTTTTCCCGTATAATCCGAAGATCTCGGTTCAACGGCCGGTCACTCGAAACTGAGATGTAGCCCTCATTGGGTCGGCCGGAAATTATAAAATTGAAAAACCGATTGAGAATTGCCTGATTTACGAAAACCTGATCGTCAACAATGCTGACGGCGTCACCATAGGATTCGGCCAAATCGCCCATTTTTATGATACGCGTGCTCGTATCGATAACCACTTCCTCGGCGCCATTGGCAATTTTGATGCTAATCAAATTCTCTTTACGGAAAAATCTGCCCTCACCAAAATCTGCAATGGCCGCGATCGGGAGCCATATCTGGCCCTCACCTCCGATAAAAACTTCCTGAAAATCCGGCACCAGAGCGCCATTGACCCGCAGTTCCACAACACTTGTTCGGGGCTTGGCAATGGGCTCGACATCATTTGCCTTCAGCATCGTGGCCGAAGAAAATGCCAGCAGGGCTATTAAAAGATGCGTTGCAAACTGCAGCGATGTAACGGGGCGAAGCAGTGTATTGGCGGCCAGAACATGACGCGTGATCCCCCTGACTGCGCCGGAGGCACGCTGGATTTTAGCCATCCTCGGTACGAACCATCCGCCTGAATTGGCCGATTAGGCGCCACACACGTTGGCGTAGGGCTCGCCCTGTGCAGGGAAGTGGTCCCAAACCCGGAGGCAGTATTTGCCAGCTTTTCCCTGCGGGAAACGCTCGCGCGGCATTCCCACCTTTGCTTCGGCTCCTGCCTGGCCAAGGTGCAAGCGTCCGCGGCTCAGTTCCGCGCCCGTTTCAGCGTCGACCACTTGAACCGTGCCGATAAAGCTTCGGTCACGATGCTGCTTGACGGCCGTAAAATAGCCGAGCGAATCCTTATCATCAGGCGTCAGCGTCAGCGGGCGCAAATCCACACGTGGCGCCTCTATCCCGTGCCGCACATAAACCGTGACAGGAAGTACGGGAACGATTGGCACTAAAACTGTGAACAACGGCTCTTTGTTTTTATTATCCTTGTCGGCCAAAATGTTTATCGCGTCGCGTTGCAATGCTGCGCGAACCGAAAATTGATAGGCATACTCACCTGGCGCAAGCTCAGGCGTTGGTCGTGCGGCAACGCGGAGTGCTTGGGATCGGTGGGCAAGTGCAACCGAACGTGCCGGGGCCCAGCGGAGCACAGCCTCGGCCGAATTGATGATCCCTGCGCCTTCCGTCATCGGAGAGACCGTAAACTCCACTGGATCATCACTGCCATTGACCAGATCGACCTGTCCCGATCGCGCATTGGCGTCGATCACGATGATATTGTCGGAAATGGAAACAGTGATCCTGCCCGCGTCCTGCGCGTTGACCGATGGCGCAGACAGAATTGCAAAAGCCACTGTCGTTGCCAGGCAGCTGATCCTTGGAATATGCATTTTGTGTCCTTTCGCGCCACTGGGTCGATGGAGTTAGTCATTGCAGCGCTCCGGGATGACATGGTCGCTGCGCTGTATAGGCGGTCGGTAGAGCGTTCGATTTTACAGGGGCGCCAGACGCGCCGGCCACTTTTAACGGAGGGACGACCCTTCAGTGGAGCCTGTCGTTTCCCGATCAAAATGGGCTTGAGCACAAGTTACTCACCAACCAACAAAGCCGCACAGAGGGAACAAGCCTCGTCCTCCTTCATGCCCAAACCTGCCGCGTTGCCGGCACACCATCGTGGATCAGATGAAGGATGCTGGCGCACTGTGGCACCCGATCAAGATGTGGGGAGAACGCAAGGTCCTCCCCACACAAGACCTGTTATGGCGTCGTTGTCGTCAATGTGTCACTCGCAAGCACCTGCGCCGCGTCTTCAGTGCGGTAGCCACCGTAATTGCCGCTTACAATAGTTTCAGGAACCGTGAGAACACCGACAACGCGGAACGTGCCGGTGCCAGACCCGTTAATGGCGACGCCAGTGCCTGCAAGGGCAAGGTTCGCACGCATGCTTGCCAAGGTGGCGGGGACGGACAACGTGTTGTGGGCCGAAGGACCAAAGGGCAGGTTGGTTGCACCTGTAATCGCGGTTTGGATCGTCGATGACAGATTGTTCGACCCGGAAACAGTGCAAGTCGCTGCAAGCGGAGGGAGGTAGCCTGCTGCCAGGCCAGCACCGGTGGTGTTACCGCCAGGGGTTGCAGTTGTCGTACCGGCCGCAGTGTTTGAACTGACAGTGAGCGTAATGGTCGTTGTGCCACCAGTGGACCGGGTGGGAATGCGCCAGACGCCAAAATTGACCGAGTCACAGGTCATCGACAGCACCGGGCTAAGGCCCGCAGTGGCGTCGACCGAAGCGACTACGCTGTCCGCGGCGGCATGGGCAGGCGTAGCAGCCAAAGTCGATGCTGCCAGAAGTACAGCGATTAACTTACCGTTCATAAAAAACACTCCTTTTTCTAGACCAATCATCATTACTTGATCAGATCTAATCAATTCTTTAATCATAACTGAGGGTGCGAGCAAACGTTGTTGTTGCCGCTTTGGCTGCAAACTGGGCCTGCACCTCAAGCAAAATCATCTGAAAAATAAGGTTTTTCTGAAACTACCATGCGTCTGAATGCCGACAATATCGGCAATGATGGGAAGATTGCCGCCCCGAATTGCGGCAGAAAGCGGTTCAGAAATTATTGACATGAAAGTAAGTTATGGTAGCGGCGGCGCTCGAAGGGCTTATACAGGTAGAGAAGCGCTCGTTTTGATTTGGGTCCGCTTCTTGGCCTTGCGCAGGCAGAGGGACATTGCCTCTTTAAGTGGATGGCTGTTCAACGGAAACTTCCGCCCCAAGCCTTGCGTTACCGCTCATGCCAGCGCCATGATGCTGGCGGTTTTTTAATTCGGTGGCGGGTCGCTTGATCCTCCACTTCACGAAAGGGGTCGAGACATGGAGCCATTTCCGTCCAACATTTGCATCGTTGATGACGATGCGGACTTTGCCGAATTTTTGGCCGAATATCTCAGGCTCCGTGAGAGCGCATGTGCCGTTTTCAATTCCGCGGAAGAATTGATGCAATCCGATAGCATTGGAAGCTATGACTTTTTCATCATTGATCTCGGATTACCTGGGATTGACGGGACCGATTTGACCGCACTGATCCGCGGCCGCAATACCGGCGGCATTCTTGTCGTCAGCGGGCGGCTGGGCGCTGATGCCTTTAATTCGGCATTGGCTGCAGGCGCAGACATGTTCGTCAACAAACCCGTGAGGTTCGACCAGGTGACGCACGCCGTCTCCTCAATCTGGCGGCGTTTTCGCGAACCTCGCGCCCGGACAGAGACGTGGAAGATCACCCAAAATTTTTCGGATTTGGTCTCGCCCACTGGGCTCAAGATTTCATTGACCCCAATGGAAGGCAGATTGATCAGAAAACTATCCGAAGATCCTCAGATTTCAGTAAGTCGCGCAGATTTAGCGCTGGCATCGGGTATCACCGGCAGCGCGGAGTATCGCAACTTAGACGCCACGTTTTTCCGGCTGCGTCGAAAGATTGAACGAGAAGCTGGCTGTCCCTCGCCATTCCGAACCGTGCATGGTGTTGGCTACCAATTAAGTGAAAGCGTTGATGTTTTAGGTAAAGATGAGGGCTCATGATGCCCACGAATGACGGGTTCATAAGCATTACGTCGATGGTGCAATACCTCTTCATTGGCGAGCTTCTGATCTTCTCGCTTTGCCTCATCGTCATCCAAATAAGAACGCGGGCGGTTTATATCTGGCTGCTTGCTAATGCTGTCGCCCTTGTCGGCAGCCTTCTCACATTATCCAACTTCGAAACAGAGCGCACAAGTGCCAAAATCGTCGGTGGCGCAATGATATTACTGGCCGCATCGTTCAAATCATATAGCTTTTCCAACGGGATATTGTTTAATAACCGCAACAAGTTACCTACGATCCTTCTCTTATTTGGAATGATACTAGCCACGACGGCAATTTTTATTGGCAAGTCAGAATATCTGCTTTTTATATCCTCCTTGTCGAGTGTACTTATTTCAATTTCTGCTGCAATCTTTTTGATGCGAAATCGAGTATGGGTTGGACTTTATTCTAAAAATTACATGGTATTAATTTACTGTTTTACTACTTTTCCATTACTTTATATCCTATCTATATCCTATCCGATAGGTTCTATAAAAACATTTGTTCTTCCTGAGGGGCGCGAGCCAGTTCAGATAATTCTTCAATCTATACTTGTATTTTTGGCACATATTTGCTTCCTTGGTATGATATTTGCACGAAATGTACGCGAAAATGTCTTTGAATTGCGTCGGTCCCTTCGTATTCGCGAGGGAAGTATTCAATCCAAGATGAGGGAGCAGGAAAGTGCGGCACTTGCGGATGAGCGCTACCACCTTCTAAAAATGCTAACACATGAAGTGCGCCAGCCAATGAATTCGGCGCAAGCCGCGTTACAGGCTCTAAGCAACAAAATCAGTTCCGGAAGCGAAACGCCTGCCTATGTTCAAAGTACGATAGGCAGCACAGTTTCAACGTTGAATTCAATCATTCTCTCTATATCCAATTCAATTTTAGGCGCGACGCTTATCACAAAAGGCAGAGTGCAGAATTTGGAAATGACAGATATATGCTGTGTCGTGGAACTTGCGCTGCTCGACTTAGACCCAATAGAAACGCAACACTTTGTGAAACTTTTCGCACAGCCAGTCATGTTTGCAGAAGCCGATCCCATCATTTTGAGGTTGGGTATTCGTAATTTACTTGAAAATGCGGTTAAATACTCCCCCCGCCACTCAAAGAAATTTTTGAATGTCGATGTCGACGACGAACAATTGACGCTGGTGATTAGCGTAACAAATGAAATCGAAGGTTCGGCGATGCTAGGCCCGGATATCTTCAATCAGGCCCGCCGCGGTGTTGACAAAAAGTACGACGGTTATGGACTTGGCCTGTACATCACTAAAGAAGTGGCAAAACTACATCGCGGCTCCCTTAGCTGTTACAATGGCAACGGCAGAACCGTCACATTCGAGCTCGCACTTCCCGCCTAATTGAAAGAACTCAGCGCTCATGTCAGCGCGACAATCGCTGCGCCAACCCATCGACAAGCGCGCCCAAACCAAACTCAAACGCGATCGTCATATCGACCATCGACGCGATGTAGCTGCTGGCCTCGGCGCTTTGTTCATAGATCACCCAGCCCAAAATAAAGCTGGCGAAGGTGCCTGCCGCAGCAACCGCATCTTCGGTCGATGCTCCCGCAGAAACGAGGGGCGCCACCAGCATGGGCATGACCTGATTTCTAATCACATCGGTCGGTGGGGCGACCGCAATGATCCGTCCACTGTCCCGATGTGACAGAAAGTTGCGGCGTTGTGTTCGGCCAACGTCTAGGAGCCAATCCTGCCAAGTTTCGTCATCCTCTGGATTTCGGATGCTTTCGAAGAGCATTCTTTCGACCATCAGGCTGTGAAGGGCCGTCATGCTGGGGACATGCCAATAAAGCGCCGGGCTTTTGACGCCTAACTTGGCAGCGAGCGTCCGGCTGGTCAGGGCGTCAACGCCACCCTCTTCAACGAGCAGCCACGCGGCCTCCACGATGACGGCCGGGTCCAGAAAGGCATCCTGCTTTCTGGGCCTGCCGACCGCGCGATTTTGTGTTGGATCCACCTGCGTGCCTCTCCCTTGACTCTGTGTCTGACTCTAAATTATCAATGATAAATAAACAAGATGATGAAGCCCTGAGGAGAGGCGTTTTGAACATCTCGAAAATCAATACGCCGCTCTGCATGGTGGGCGAAGGCCCGGTTTGGGACATCGCGGATCAGGCGCTCTATTTCATCGATATCCTTGGCAAGAAGGTCTTGCGTTTCCATCCGGCAAGCGGCGAGACCCGCAGCTGGGATGTGCCGGATATCATCGGATCAATGGCCATCCGTGCGGGCGGTGGCGCCATCGTCGCACTGGCCAACGGTGTCCACACGCTCGATTTTGAGACGGGCACCTGCACCATGCTCGCGTCCAGCCCGGATTTGAACGATCAGGTTCAACTCGCAGATGGCAAAGTGGACAGGCGCGGGCGCTTCATTGTCGGCTCTTCGGACCGTGGCATGAAGGAAGCGCGGGGGAAGCTCTATGTGCTCGAGCCCGGGTCAACACAGTTGCGTGTAATTGACGATGACATCTTTCTAGCCAACGGCCCCTGCTGGTCGCCAGACGATGCGACCTTTTATCACGCCGACAGCATCCGCAAGATCATCTATGCCTATGACTACGACATTGAGACAGGCACGGTCGCGAACCGTCGGCCTTTTGCCAGCACCGAGGATTTGGGTGGGATACCCGATGGCGCCACGGTCGATGCCGAAGGGCATATCTGGAGCGCCATCTGCGAAGGTGCCAAGCTGGTCCGCTTCCGCCCAGATGGAAGTATCGATCGGATTGTCGAATTCCCGCTGAAACTGCCGGGCAGTTTGATGTTCGGTGGCCCGGCGCTCGACCAGCTGTTCGTGCCGACACTTAGCCCGGCCTTCATGGGCCGCGAGGCTGACCCGCTCGACGGATCAACCTATGTCATCGATGGGCTGGGCGTGACCGGCTTGGCCGAGCCACGGTTCGGCGGATGAAATCCCCCCTCCCCCTCCTGCTGGTCACAGTCTTCCTCAACATCGCAGGCTTCAGCCTCATTCTGCCTTTGCTGCCCTTTTACGGGACGGAATTCGGGGCGTCCTCTTTCGCGATCGCCTGTCTGTTTGCAGCCTATTCGCTTGGCAATATCGGCGGCGAGATCTTCTGGGGCCGACGTTCGGATGCAATAGGCAGGCGCTCCGTCCTGATCATGACAACGGCGGGCGCAGCGCTTAGCTATGTCGCCTTTGCCTTTGCCCCCGGGCTGATGGCGGCGATATTGATCCGCATCGTCAGTGGCTTTTTCGGTGGAACCCTTGGAGTCTGCCAAAGCGTGATTGCAGACATCACGCCCCCTGAAAGCCGTGCCAAGAATATGGGCTATTTCGGCGCGGCGTTTAACCTCGGCTTTGCGCTCGGCCCAGCCATCGGCGGCTTGCTTGCGTCCCCGGAAGCAGGGCTCGAAGGCTTCCGTGCCCCCATCTTTGCCGCCGCCGCCCTTGCCGCTGCCGCCTCGCTTTGGGCCGCGCTGGCCCTGCCCGAAACGCGGGCCGGCGGATCAGGCGTCCGCCCTGCCCCCAGCTATGGCGAAGCATTTGCCTTTGTCAGGTCTCAGCCGTTGCTCAAACGCCTGTTCCTGATCGCCTTTTGTGGCATCGCGGCCTTCGGCTCGATGGAGGCTATTTTCGGTCTGTGGACGCAGGCAAATTTCAACTGGAGCGCGCACGAGGTTGGGCTGACTTTCCTCGCAGTCGGCGGCACCGGATTGCTGGTACAGACGCTCTTCATTGGGCCGTTGGTAAAGCGCTATGGTGAGGCGCGGGTGATCGTCGGCGGGCTGTGTCTCCTGATCTTGGCCATCGCCTTGCAGCCGATCCTGCGCCTGCCAATTGCATCGGTCGTGCTGATGGCCCTGATGATGGGAGGCCATAGCCTGACCTTCCCCAATGCAGGCGCCCTCGTTTCGCGCACAACCCCGCCTGACCGGCAAGGGAGCGTGATGGGCCTGAGCATGGCGTCCAATGCCTTGTCACGGATCGTTGCCCCGCCGCTCTTTGGCCTGTTGTTCGGGATAAGCGCAGACCTGCCTTACTATGTCTGTGCATTGATGATTGCGGCGATGCTCCCCATTGCCTGGGGTGTGGTGCGCATTCGGGAGAGCCAAGCATGACCAGTTTCAATCCAGCCGCCTTCCGGGCCTTTGCTGCGGCCATTGGCCAAGACTGGGTGATGACCAGCAATGAAGACCGCATCACGTACTCAGATCATTTTGCGGCCGACGAAAGCAAGCATCAACCTGCTGCTGCGATTGCGCCGGCCACTGCAGAAGAAGTCCGCGCGGTCGTGCGCATCGCCAACCAGTATAAGGTTCCGCTCTGGCCGATCAGCCGCGGCAAGAATTTCGGATATGGCGGTGCGGCGCCGGTGACGAAGGGCGCGGTGGTGCTTGATCTGAGCCGGATGAAGAAGATTGAGGTAGATGCCGAAAATGGCACGGTACTGGTGGAACCGGGCGTCAGCTTCTTCGATCTCTATGATTATCTGCAAGCACGTAAAATACCACTGTGGCTGTCAGTGCCGGGGAATAGCTGGGGTTCGGTTGCGGGCAATGCGCTGGATCGCGGCGTCGGCTATACCAGCTATGGCGATCACGCAGCGCGCATTTGTGGCCTAGAAGTGGTGCTGCCTGATGGTGATCTCGTCCGCACTGGCATGGGCGCAATGGAAGGCAACCCTAGCTGGCAGTTGTATAAGCCCGGCTTCGGGCCAAGCTGGGACACTATGTTCTGCCAATCAAATTTCGGGATTGTCACTAAACTTGGCCTGTGGCTGATGCCCGAGCCAGAGTCCGTGCAAGGCCTCGATTTTGAATTCGACAAGCCCGAAGACCTTGGCTGGGCGATTGACACGATCATGCCCTTGCGCCGCGAAGGCGTCATCCAGCAGTCACCCTCCATTGGCAATTGGTTACGTTCCGCTGCTGTGATGACAACGCGCCAGCAATGGACCAAGGACAAAGGACCGCTCAACGACAAGGTGGTCACCGCGATCCGCGAGAAGTTCAAAATCGGCTGGTGGAGCGTACAGGTGCGCTTTTATGGGCCGACTGAAATTACGGATGCCTCTTTGCGGGTGTTGGAAAAGGCCTTCGACAAGAAGCCCATCCTTTCAAAGAAGCCTGCCAAATGGACCAGAGGTGATCCGCCGGAAGGCTCTCCGGTCACCGGGGTTCCCGTCAGCTTCCCCCTCGCCAACGCCAATTGGCACGGCGGACGCGGCGGGCATATTGGATATTCGCCCGTCCTCCCGCCAAAAGGCGATCTGGCGATGGACCAGTTCAAGCGGACCTATGACCTCTATTCAAAATTCGGGATGGATTATCACGCCAGCTTTGCAATGGGTGATCGCAGCCTGACCAACGTCAACCAGATCCTGTATGACAAGGACAATCCCGACATGATGGGGCGTGTCGACGCAATGTTCCGCGCACTGGTCGCCGATGCTTCTGCGCATAACTATGGCGAGTATCGCACACACATCGAGTATATGGACCTGGTTGCGGACAGCTATGGCTTTAATGACCACGCTCTGCGCCGTCTGAATGAGCGCGTGAAAGATGCGCTCGACCCCAATGGCATCATCGCACCAGGCAAGAGCGGGATATGGCCCAAGGCGCTGCGGGGAGAACGGTCATGAAGCGCGCTGTTCTCGCCGCGATATTCGCGCTCGCCGGATGTTCTGACAAACCGGCAGCCAAAGCCGATGGCACCAAGATTGAGAACGCCTTTCGCAGTGCCATGCAAGACCGGTCATCCAAATCCCCCCCGGAGGCATTGTTCGTCGAAAAATGTGGGATGTGCCATCGTCAGATGGGGATGGGCACCGTCATTCTCGCGCGCCGGATGGACCCGAAGCTCGCAATGCTAGAGGCGCGGACGGATCTGACAGCCGATCTCATTACGGCTGCAGCGCGCCAAGGCATCGGCAACATGCCCCGCATATCACGCGGTGAGGTGAGCGACGCGCAACTGGCAGAGATTACAAGCTATCTCACAAAAGGCTCTGCAAAATGATCCACGTTCGCAACGCTTGGCATGTGGCCGCATGGTCAATGGATATTGAGCCTGACGTGCCCTTTGCGATCACAATAGCTAATGACCGGATTGTCATTTGGCGCAATGCCAATGGCGATGTGACCGCGCTCGCCGACCGCTGCGTTCACAGGCTCGCCCCCCTGTCGCTTGGGCGTTGTGAGGGAGAACAGCTGCGATGCATGTACCACGGCCTGCTGTTCAACCGTGATGGCAGCGTTGCAGAAATTCCGGGGCAGGACCCGATCCCTGCCGGGGCCAGTGTCCGCGCCTATCCGGTTGTCGACCGGCACAGCTGGATCTGGGTCTGGCTGGGTGATCCTGCATTGGCAGACCCGGCCCTCATTCCGCAGGCGGTTGGCTTTGATGATCCCGACTGGATACTAGGGCGTGGGCAGTTGGACTATGCGGCGGAGGCCCGCCTGATCCACGACAATCTCTGCGATTTCAGCCACCTTTCTTATGTCCACCCCGCGAGTTTCGGTGCGAATGAAAACTGGGCGCGGACGCGGCCCAAAGTCACGGTGCTTGACCGTGCCGTCCGTTTTGAACGTTGGGTCACGGCACAATCAGGTATACGCCGGGGCGGTCCAGACGCGCCGGTCGATGTGTGGTCATTTTACGAATATCACGTGCCGGGCATTCTCTTAATGCCCAGTGCGAGCTATCCCGCGGGAACAGCTGAAAAGCTGAATGGCAAAGCGCCTCCTCCAGACATGCCAAAGACCGGAGTCACTTTCACCAGCCAAGCCGTGACAGCGCTGACCGACAAGACATCCCGCTATTTCTTCAGTTGGGGTCCGCACAAGGACCATGGTGACGAAGCGCTCCGCGACATGCTGATGGGGATCGCAGATCAGGCATTCGGCGAGGACAAGGTCATGATTGAAGCACAGCAGCTGGTGATCGACCAAAGTCCAGAGGTGCGCATTATGCCGACCAGTGCGGATGTCGGCGTGACGCAATTTAACCGGTTGGTCGAACGTCTCTCGCGCGACGAGACGCTTTAGCCCCCGACCAGTCTGAAACTGATATGGGGAGAGGAAACCGATGGACGATGCTGCAATGAACGGTTTTATCGCAAGACCACGGACCATCGACTGGCTTGAGGTCCTGATCTGATGCGTTTTCAAGACAAAGTCGTGCTCGTCACAGGAGCGGCAAGCGGCATAGGGCTCGCCGCCGCCAAAGCCTTCGCGCGTGAAGGCGCGAAAGTCGTGCTCGCGGACCGGAATACATCCCTTGCCGAAGAGGGCGCGCAAGCCATTCGTCGTGATGGCGGCACCGCTGCCAGTGTTGAGGTAGACGTTAGCGATTTTGCCGCTTGCGAAGCGATGGTCACTTTTGCCGTTGAGACCTATGGCGGGCTCCATATTGCCTTCAATAATGCAGGGATACCGTCCGCAATTGGTGGCTCTTTCGAAGATTTCAGCGTCGAAAATTGGAACACTCTGATCGCGACAAATTTGGACGGCGTCTTTTACAGCATGAAGGCCGAGGTTCCTGCGCTCAAGGCATCGGCCGGAACGGCCATCATCAACACAGCATCGGTCGCCAGCCTTGTGGCAGCGCCCGGCATGGCTGCCTATGTCGCTTCAAAACATGGTGTGGGCGGCCTTACAAAGGCAGCAGCACTTGATCTGATCGCCCATGGGATCAGGGTCAATGCCATCTGCCCGGGCTTTGTAGATACAGCGATGCTGGCCGGCGCGATCTCCACGCCAGAAGACCGCGCAGCGATGAGCGCACTGGCCCCGATTGACCGGATCGCGTCAGCGGAAGAAGTGGCAGCAACGGCCCTTTTCCTCGCCTCGGATGCTGCCAGTTACATGGTCGGCGTGCTGCTCAGCGTCGATGGCGGCGTCGTTGCTCAGTGAAAGCGCCGTCCTTTAGAAACTGAACTGGCTGGATAAGCGCCGCATAGCTTCCGTGTCGTCTACATCCACCAGCGCGCCCGGCGGGCTGGTGACACGGAAAGCGTTCTTCAACAGCGGCTTGGCACCCTGATCGCCGGTCAAGTCCAAAAGCGCCCCGAACTGTTCACGCGAGAATATCGCAGGGGGTGAGACGAGCGCGCCATCTTGCGAGGCTACTAGCCCCCCACGTTCGCTCCACACCCGCTTGAGAGCCGAAAAATGCGCAGGGGGCACCAAGGGCATGTCGGCCAGACAGACCATCAGGCCCTCGGCTCCAGCCTCTTTGGCGCGCTCTGCCGCACAGCGCAGCGAAGACCCCATACCCTGTGCCGCATCAGCGTTAACGACCGTTTCAAACCCCGCCGATGTCCAGCCAGGCACGCAGAAATGGTCTGCCGTTCGCGCAATCACCCAGCGGTGCCCAAAGTCGAGGCCCGTCAGAGCTTCGGCAGTGTGCAGCCCCAACGGTTTGCCGCGGAACAGAGCGGCAAGCTTGTCCTCCGTTCCAAACCGCGCAGAGCGGCCCGCCGCCAATATCGCGACGGCAAGTCCGCTCATCCTGAAGCCCCAAGAATGGCCATGGCAACGACGTTAGAGACGATGATAGAAACCAGACACAATCATTTGATATTTATGTAAAGTGTTTCGCTATCGGTAGCTCGCGGATGCGTTTGCCAGTCGCTGCGAAAATCGCATTGGTAACAGCCGGTGCAAGCGGTGGCAGGCTCGGTTCCCCGGCGCCCCCCAACACCTTGCTGTCGCCATTGATGACATCGACCATGACCGTAGGCGCTTCCTCCATACGGACCATCCGGTAATCATGGAAATTGCTCTGCTCGACGCCGCCATCCTTCAGCGTGATGCCGCTATAAAGGGCAGTGGTCAGGCCGTAGATGATGCCGCCTTCCATTTGCGCTGCAAACCCATCGGGGTTCATGACATAGCCGGCATCGGCACAGCACCAAACCTTGGTCACCCGAGGTTTGCCGTCTTGCAGCATCACTTCCGCGACTTCCGCCACAATAGTACCGAAGGACTTTACAAGCGCGATGCCTCGTCCCGTGCCTTCCGGCAGGGGCGTGCCCCAGCCCGACATCTGCGCGACCTTTTCAAGCACCGCCTTGTGCCGAGGGGATTTGCTCAAAAGTGCGCGACGATATTCAAAGGGGTCCTGCCCCGCTGAATGCGCCAATTCATCGACAAAGCTTTCAACGAAAAAGCCCTGCTGGCTGTGATCCACCGAACGCAAGCTCCCGAAACGCAAATGCATGTCAGCTGGCGCATGGCGAATGGAGCGGTTGGGCACATCGTAATGCGAAACATCCCATGATCCGTCCGGACCATTGAGCTGAGTGAATGCATTGTTCCAGCTCACCGGCTTCCCGCTACCATCCAATCCACCCCAGAACCGGCTGGTATCTGCCGGGCGGTAAAAGTCCTGCCGCGTATCTTCTTCGCGCGACCAGATCATCTTGATCGGATAGCCTGTTGCCTTTGCAACCCGTGCCGCCTGCACCGGATAGTCAGATTCCAGCCGCCGACCGAAGGCACCGCCCAAGTACAGCTGGTTCACCGTGACATCGTCGTTGCTGATCTCCAGCGCCTTGGCGACGGCAGATCGTGCCATCAGAGGAACCTGAGTGCTCGTCCAAATCTCGCATTTGCCGTCATGCACCCAGGCTGTGCAGTTGATCGGTTCCATCGCGGCATGCGCCACGAAGGGAACCTTATACTCCGCCTCCAGTTTTTTGGCGGCGCCAGCAAAGGCACCGGGCGCATCGCCCTCCGCGGCCAGTGATGTGCCGCCTGTATCCCCGGCATCATCCAGCGCCTTTGCGAACCGGGCCGAGAGCTTTGCACTGTCAAGTCCGTCGCCTTCCGTGCGCGAATAGCGCGGCTCGACCATGTTGAGGGCCATCTGGGCTTGCCAATAGCCGTCGGCCACAACGGCGACGAAATCGCCCATGTTGAGAATCTCACGGACGCCCGGCATGGTTTTGGCCGTGGCTGAGTTGATAGCTTCCACCTTTGCCCCCGGCACTGGTGGCGCCTTCACCGCAACATATTGCAGCTTCTGTCCGGGAACCTGTGCGTCAATGCCGAACAGCGCCTCGCCATTGACCTTGGCTGGAATATCCAACCTTTGCAGGCCTTTGCCCATCAGCTTGTATTGCGACACATCCTTGAGCGGCGGCGTTTGCGGCATGGACTCTTGAGAGGCTGCCTCCGCAAATTCGCCATAAGTGCCCCGCTTGTTTGACGCTTTGTGCACGAGAGTTGAATTCTCAGCCACAATCTCACTTGCCGGCACATTCCAGCGCGCGGCAGCGGCGGCCACCAGCATTTGGCGGGCGGCCGCACCTGCAAGCCGCATCGTATGCTGCCCGGTTGTCCGCACCGACGAGCTTCCGCCGGTCACCAGCACATCGCCCAATTTGGAGATTTGTGTGAACAATCCGTTGTACGTCGGCTCGAGCCATTTGGGAGCATCGAGCGACCATGCGGCGACAAAATCCCGCGCGGCATCGGGAACAACGTAATTGCCATCCGCCGGAGCCTGCATGACCGAGACTTTGGCCCAATCGGCATCAAGCTCATCGGCAAGCATTTGCGCGAGGGTTGTGTGAGCGCCCTGCCCCATTTCACAATGCGGGACGATCGCCGTGACGGTGTTGTCCCGGTCAATCTTCACCCAAGCGTTGACCAGCTGTTCGCCCTCACCGCCTGCGACTGATCCGCGCAATTTATCGACGGCATTTCCAGGGCGTATCGCGACGCCAACGACCAAAGCTCCACCCGTGAGCACACCTGCGCCGATAAAGCCGCGTCTTGACCACTTGTTCATCGCTTAGCGCTCCGTTCCAGAGGCCGCAGCCTTGATGGCCTTGCGGATCCGTTCATAGGTTCCGCAGCGGCAGATGTTGCCTGACATCGCCGCGTCAATCTGTTCATCGCTGGGCTTCGGCGTATCCCGCAAGAGGGCGGCGGCACTCATCAACTGGCCCGACTGGCAATAGCCGCATTGCGGCACCTGCGCGTCAATCCATGCCTGCTGCAATGGGTGCAGCGCGCCCTCTGGCCCGGCGAGACCTTCAATTGTTGTGATCTGGCGACCATCCGCTTCGGAAATCGGTGTCGAGCAGGACCGGATCGGCTGCCCATCGAGATGCGCGGTGCACGCGCCGCACTGGGCGACCCCACAGCCAAACTTAGTGCCGGTCATACCGAGCTGTTCGCGCAAGACCCAGAGGATGGGCGTCGACGCGTCCACATCAAGCTTTTGCGGTTTGCCGTTTACTGTCGTCTGGATCATCGCGTCATCCTATCTGCCGGATATTGGTTTTTCTTAGTGCGGGTAACTGCGCTGCAAAAGCGCCTTGATTACGGAATCGGTCTGCCACTTCGGCGAGCACCGATATAGCTAAAGTTGCCGGATCGCGCACCGAATGAAACACACCGATGGGGGCGGATATCCCGGCAATCGCCGCTTGGGACACACCGCGCGTTCGAAGCGCCTCACAACGGGCGGCGTGGGCGCGCTTGCTGCCCATGGCGCCGATAAAGAAATGTGGTTGTTCCAGAGCATAAGCGATGAGCGCCGGCTCCCAATCATGGTCATGGAACAGAAAGACGACTGCCGTCCAAGCATCGCTGATCAGCGCGTGCGTCTCTGTCGGCGCGCCAATGATAACCGGGTCGAACCCATCTTGTCTCAGCGCATCCGCAAGGACCTTGTCCGGCGTGATGATGGCGATCTCAGCGCCCCAGGCGCGCGCTTGTTCTGCAAGCTTGGCAACCACCGCGCCGTGCCCAACAATTAGCACACGCGGGTTCGGCCAATGCCCAATTGTGGCGATGCCATTCGCAGCGTCCCAGCCTGTCGGATGCCAATTGGGGATGAAGCTGGGCGGCTGCGCCTCTGTCCGCAACTCTAACGCAAAGGGCTGGCGGCTATTGATCGCGTCCAACGCCTGACGGGGAAGACGATCTTCGGTGAGCGGCTGAAAATGAAGATCTAACCCACCGCCGCAAGGCAAGCGGATGTCGATATAGCGGGACCCTTGCCCAAAGCGTGTGACGCGCGGCGCACCTTCAGCAATGGCGTCACCCGCCTCTGCGATCACCGCGCGCTCAATGCAGCCGCCCGAGAGAGACCCGACAAAGGCCCCGTCTTCGTCAACAGCCATATGCGCGCCGGGATCCCGCATGGACGAGCCGAAGGCGTCGACCAAAGACACCAGCGCCACACGCCTGCCGCTGGCCAAGCGGTCCACCAGAAATGCAAAGATTTCACGCTTGTCCAAAGGGGCCCAGTCTATCGCATATGACGAGGAAGATTGAGTAACGGACGGCCTTGCCGCTCGCAAGGCCGGGCCTCTCCAGACCGGCTCGGCTGAACGATCAGTCGACCCCAAGGAAGGTGATGTGATCTTCCAGTGCGACCCGCTCCCGCTCAAAGTTATTGGCCGGGGCGTCCGCGTCACGCCATCCAATGGCGATGCCGCAGAACAACAGCGTGTCGTCGGAAAGACCCAGATGGGCCTTAATGGTGCGACCGTACATGCCCATATACTCCTGCGGGCAGCTGTCGAGGCCTTCGCCGCGCAGCAGCAGCATGATCGTCTGCAGCCACATGCCAACGTCAGACCACTGGGCTTCCTTCATGAATTTGGGGAAGTGGCAAAGCAGCAGAACCGGTGCGCCGAAGGACACCATGTTGGCGCGGGCAAAATTGTCCCGCTGTTCGGCATCATCACGCGCAATGCCCATGGCGGCATACATGCTTGCGCCAACCGCGCGCAGGCGGGACTGGTATTTCTCAACCTGGCCCGGTGCCGAAAAATCATACTCCATGGGATTGTCCGGCGCGCTCGCCAGAAGCTTTTCCTGCAACGCCTTTAACGGGGCACCTGCGAGAACGGTGGCTTCCCATGGCTGGAAATTGCAGCCCGACGGCGTCATGCGCGCCTGATCCAGAACGCGGCGAAGCGTTTCAGCGGGTACCGGCTTATCAAGAAAGGCGCGGATGGAACGGCGGGTGGCGACGGCTTCGGCAATATGCATTTGGGACTCTTCCTCTGTGTTCCGCGCCCCTCTATCACGACAGAGCGCGACGCCAATCGATTTTAAGCTCTTGGATTTGCAAAAAAGAACTATTCGAATGAACCGCAAGATTTCGGGCTAAGGCCCACGGTTTCCGATTGCCGCAAAACCGACTGTCCCCCAAGGGGACCATGAAGTCCTGATCGCGGTGGAGTAACCAACTATGACCCCAATGGAATTAATCGGCACGGCACAAGTGCCCGGGGGCCAGGAGCTTCGACTTTTCCGGCGTGGGCGCGACTTCATGATCCTGCTGGATCGCAACGAGCTGATGAGCAGCCGGATGAGCGGGTCTGAAGAGGCGCTCGCAGTGATGAGCTGCGCCCAGCTAGAACAACGGCCTGCGCCACACATGTTGATCGGCGGTTATGGCATGGGCTTTACGTTACGCTCCGCCCTTGCCGCTCTTGGCGCAGATGCGCAGGTTACAGTTGCTGAGCTCGTGCCTGAAATCATCCAATGGGCGCGTGGGCCTATGGTCGACCTCGCGGCAGGCTGCTTGGACGATCCCCGCGTGCGGCTCATCGAGGGAGATGTTGTCGCCGTGATCGCAGAGGCTGTCGCCACCTATGATGCGATCTTGCTCGACGTCGACAATGGGCCGGATGGTCTGACCCGCAACGGCAATGATCGACTCTATTCTATGAAGGGCCTCGCAGCTGCAAAAGCGGCGCTCAAGCCCGGAGGCATTCTGGCCGTGTGGTCAGCCGCACCGGACAAGGCATTCGCCAAGCGGCTCTCGGCGGCGGGCTTCAGCGTTGAGGAAATCGCCGTCCGCGCACGTAGCAATGGCAAAGGGCCACGGCACGTCATCTGGTTCGCGACGAAGCGCGGCTAAGCCGCAAAATAAGCGCTGAGCCCAACCGTAGCCGCCGCCGCAATCAGCGCGAGATAGGGCAACATCCCTGCTTTCGGTTGCACAGCCTGCTGCGCAACGCCCCCCTCCCCATCTCCATCCGATATCGGAAACTGCCCCTTGTCCTGAACATAGTGACGGTAAGCGAAGACCGGAATAATAAGCAAGACCGCCAGCAGACCGTTGCGCAGCGTGCCTTCTCCCCACACATCAGCCCCGGCACCCATCCAGACCATGTTTACAAAGCCAAAGACGGCACCGGTCGCCAGCAGCCAGGTTGGGCAGCGGTACGGACGGTTCCAGTCGCTCCGGTCAATCCGGTGGATCCATCCGGACTGAAGGTTGAGGAAGTTAAACACGAAATAGCAAACGTTGGAAATCATCAGCACCGCGAAATAATCCGAGGCGAGCAACAGCACCAAGTTGAAGACCAAATCTGTCCACATGGCCGCTGTCGGCGCGCCGTGTGAATTGACGCGGGAGAGGTAACGGGGAAACCAGCCATCGACAGAGGCCTGATAGAGCGTCCGTGACGATCCCATCATGGAGGTCATCACGATTAGCAACAGCGCGAGCACCAGCATGACAATGAGCAAGTTGCCGATAACAGCCCCTCCGCCCAATATCTTGGCCAGCGCATTGGCCACACCCGATCCATCATAAATGCTCGGATCAAGCATGCCTTCCAGCCCCAGCGACGCCTGGAAAACAAGTGGCACGAGTGTGAAAATGGCCATGCACAAAAGACCCGAGGCAAACAGCGCGCGGGCAGTATCCTTTGCAGGATCGCGGAATTCGCGCGTGTAGCAGACCGCGGTTTCAAACCCATAGGTTGACCAACCCGCCCCGAACATCGCACCGGCCAAAAGCGTCAGCCCCGCCGCATCCCATACGCCAAAACCGATATTCCCCGCAGCATCCCGGGCAATAGGCAGAAGCGGGAACAGATTTTGGGTCGGAAGATCGCCGGTGATCAGCGGAACGATACCGACAAGCAGCAGCGGCAGCATGCAGGCAATGCCAAGAATTCTCTGAAACTGCGCCGCGCGTGCAGCCCCGTGGTGCTGAAGGGCGAACGTCAGCAGCAGAAACCCTGTCGCAATGATCGAGACGAGATTGATCCGGAGATGAAGTCCTTCCCGGATAAAGTCGAGCGGAAGGAGATCAAGCTGCCACTGCCGGATCGCCGCGTCGGCAGGGAACAGGCTGGCCATGACGTAGCCAGCACCAAGACTTGTCCCAAGCGCCAACACAGGGGACCAAGCGAGCCAATTGCACCAGACTGATATTGGCGCGATGAACTTGCCATAAGGCAACCATCCCGCAGCCCCATAAACCGAAGCGCCGCCCGATTTATTCGGATAAAGCCCGGCAATCTCTGCATAAACGAAGGACTGGGTGAACCCCATCAGGATGGAGCCGATCCAGATCACCCAGCTTGGCTGGCCGATCATCGTGGCGATGCCGCCCATGGTCAACAGAACGCCGGCTGGCACTCCGCTCGACGCCCAAAAAGCGTCCTTCCAATCCAGCTGGCGGTGCAACTGCATTGGACCAATCGTCGTCGCCGTGTCCGATATCGCTGTCGTGCTCACCACCCGACCGTCTCCCCCTGAAAACCGAAGGCCGACCCCTGACAACAGATCAGAGGTCGGCCCTATGAATGCTCAGCTTTCAGCGCCTCATTTGCCGAAGTTATAGCGAAGGGTGAGAGCCCAGGTGCGGGGCTTGGCATAAACGCCCAGCGTGTCACCCCAATAAAGCGATCCATCGAACGCATAGACGCGATACGCACGGTTGAAGATATTGCTCACGGTCAAGGACACATCGACCTTCTCATTCGCCGTGGTGAAGCCGATGCGGCTATTTGCAACGCCGTAACCGCCTTCCCGTTCCACCGGTGCGCACATTACCGTGAAGCACATCTTGCTCTGGAAGATCGCATCGGCCTGCACAGAAGCCGTGCCGCCTGCCAACGCAAACTCATACCGCGCCAAGGCACTGCCGGACAATTTGGAGGCCTGCGGCAGATCATGCGTCACAACAGAAACACCATCCGGCAACAGCACGTTCTTCACCTTGCTGTCCTGGAGAGCGCCCGACAGCTGCAGGGTCAGGCCGGGGGCAGGACGAGTTGTGAAGTCCGCCTCAATCCCTTGAACCTTGGCGGGAAGATTGCGGACAACCTGCGTAAACCCGACTTGGACGAACGCCTGATAGTTCCGATAATCATAATAGAATGCCGCAAGATTGAGCGTCGTCCCCGGCGCCAATGTCGACTTCAGGCCTACTTCATAGGCATTCAAAGTCTCGGGCTGGTAGGGCAGATTGTTGAGCGTATCGACCAGCTGTGACGGGAACGGCGTGCCCGTTGAGAAGGTGAAGCCGCCGGACTTTGAGCCACGATTGTAGCTGATATAGGCCAAAACATTATCGCTTGGCTTATAGTCAATCTGCGCCCGCGCCGTAACGCCGCTGAAACTCGGCGAGGCTGCGTCCGGCGTGATGGTGACGCCAGATGTGCCGGAGCCAAAGGTCCATGAGCCCGGTGTGTTGGTTCCCGTCAGGTCCGTATAGGAAACGCCATTGGGACCAAAGCGCAGCGAAAGCGCATAAAGCGGCAGAACGTGAACAGCGGTGTAGTCACCAACCTTGTGATCCCGCCAATAGCGCAGGCCGCCGATCAGCTTGACCTGATCGTTGAGCTTATACTCGTTCTGCGCAAAGACCGCGAAAGACTCTGTCTTCTGCGTAAAACTCACGCTGGGATCATAGCCCGCGAAAGGCGTGGCATATTTGGCCTTGTACTTCCCATCGATGACCATGCCAAAGGCGCCAACCGTCAGGAAATTCCGGTCTGTGGTTTTGGACAGACGCAGTTCCTGCGAATATTGGTTCACATTGGCATCCTGGAAGAACACCGTGCCCGATGCGTAGCAGGTCAACGCCGTATTTGGCGCTGGGCATGGCGCGGTCGCGGGCGGCGTGACGTTTTCAACATAAGGGATTTCGGGCGGGCCATTGCCGCTTTCGATGTAGAATTTGTTGACGTGCTGATAGTCGGTGATCGAAGTCACGTCGAAGCCACCGACTTCGGCATCGATGCGCAACGTGCTGCCAAAGAGCTTACGATCAACATAGGCATCACCGGTGCCCGCCGTCTTCCAAGGGCTGCCGCCTTGTGAGGCTGCGATATCAGGATTGAAGTAACCCGGACCGGCCGTCCCCGTCACGCCCCAGTAGGAACATGTTGCGGTCGGCGCCAGAAACTCGCCTTGGAACTGCGCATTTGGGCAGGTCGGCGCATAGTTATAGACACCCGCCTGACGTTCTTTGTCTGCTTGCGAATAACGCAAAGTGAGCTTGGCTTTGAAAGCGGAGCTGGGCTCATAATCCAAAATTCCCCGCAGCGCCCAGTGATTGTTCGCCCCGCGATCCTTCTCGCCGGGTGTGATGTTTTCAATATATCCGTCATCACGATCATAAATGCCCGAAATGCGCGCGCTCAACGTGTCGCTCAACGGACCGGAAATGGCACCTTCAACCTGCGTCTGATTAAACCGGCCGTAGGTCAGGCGGACATAGCCATCCAGAACGTCGGTTGGCTGGCTGGAAATGAACTGCACGGCCCCACCGGTCGCATTCCGCCCGAACAGCGTCCCCTGCGGTCCGCGCAAAGCTTCCACGCGCGCCAGATCAAAAATCGGGAAACTCGCTGTCGTGATGGAGCTGGCGTAGGAATCATCCTGATAAACGGCAACCGGCGGTTCCTGCTGATCGCCATAATCATTCTGCGAAACGCCGCGCATGTTGAACACGACCTGCGACGAGGAATATGCGTTGTATTTTAGGTTGGGGATCGCGGAAACGACGTCTGTCGCATTCGAGATGTTGCGGTTCTCAAGGTCATCCTTGCTCAAAACCGAAATCGCGATGCCAACATCTTGAAGCTTCTGTTCCCGCTTTTGGGCGGTCACGACGATTTCGGTACGATCCACCTCGTCTGCGGCAGGCGTGGGCGTCGTTTCGGCAGCAGAAACCTGTGCCGCTGCCAGTGCGACGGTGAGAGCCGTGCCTGATCGCAGAAGCAGCGCGACCTTAGAGAGGTGGAAGGACGTGTTCATATTGATAATCCCCTTGTGACGCGACACACGGCCTTTTTTTGCCGTTGAAATCGCTTTTTCATCCCATTCAAGAACGATGATTAAACATATTAGGAGACCGCGCAAGATCGTCGCACTGGCCGAAACGGACCTCTAATTCGTTCAAGAATTGCTGAACACTGGCCAATAAGTTGCGATTTTTCTGGCAAAAATTGGCAAATCCTGAGCATCGCAAACTTCTCATTCAAAATGACCGCTCTAATCAAAATTATTAGAAACACTTATCATTTGATATAGCAAACTCCCTCTCCTCGAGCATTTTGAGCAGAACCGCCGACGCCTCCCGCCATGCTCCCCATACAACGCTCTGGCCTGCAAGGAGTGCCGTCCGCAAGGCGCCGACGATGAGTGCATCAGGCGGCTAAGCGACACTTGCAGATCGAACGGTTTTGCCCGTTCTTGCCGTCGATTTACCGGCTGGCCCCAGAACATCCCTTCCCTGCTTTTGCCGACGATACTGAATACGCGGCACGCTGGGTCGCGACCTTGATCCACAACGCGATCAGGGCTTGGCTTATGCCCGCTTGGCAGAAACGCAGGGCGCGCGGGTGATCCACATTGAGGCGGAGGGCATGATCCACGGCTTCGTCAATATGCGGGGTGCCCTCCCCTCTGCGAATGCGGATGTTGAACAGGCTCTGGCTGCCGGTCTCGATCTTCTCTAATTCCGCTTACTCAGCTGGCGCTCAACATTACAGCTTCTCACCTCCCAGTTTATAGGTGAGTTGCAGGAAGAAGCTGCGTCCGACGCTGTCATACCAGCTGGCATTGTAATAGGGATAGCTGGACCAGGTCGGGTCCTTGACCGGCATCGTGTCAAGCAAGTTCCGGATCGTCAGCGATCCACGCAGATGATCGGTAAAATCATATTGCAGCGTTGAATTGAAAAGGTAGCTGGCCTTGCCAAAAGCATCCTCGTCAAAGTTCGGGAGCTTGCCTAGGCGTGTTCCGGAAAGGGTCAACTGAAGACCCTTATCTTCCCAGCTTATGCTGCCGGTAGATTTGTCGCGCGGCAGGTAATAGCCGCTGTCGAACGCCAGCTTGTTGATGATGGGATCACCCGGATATTGTTGGAAGCTGTGGTCCAGCACATGGCTATGGCCAAGCGACAAAGTGAAGGTGCCGATGCCTGTCGGTAGGCTGCCTCGGAACGCAAAATCGATGCCGCTTGTCTTTTCGCGGGCGATGTTGATCGGATTGACAGCGATCGCCGAAATCTGACCCGCAAGGCCGCCTGAGGCGAACCGGCTGATGCGCGCAATGGCATCCTGACAGGTGGGCGAATTGATATTGACGGTCGCCCCATTCTCGGTCTGTCCGATGCGGCAATCGGCCTCGTCCCGCACGAGTGTATCGATGCTGAGATCATCCACCTGATTGTCCAACGTGACCCGGAAATAATCAACCGAGAGCATGAACCGCGGCGACGGCGAGAACACGGCCCCAGCGGTCAGGGTCCGGCCCGTCTCGGGCCTCAGATTGCGGTTCCCTGACCGGCTGACGACAACGCCGCTGCCGGAATAGCTGCAATCTCCAATGTCTTCATCGGGCTCTTCCGTCCGACAAAGGAAGTAGTCGTCGACGCTGCTTTGAACATTGCCGGGGCCGGTGAACACATAGTGCAGGTCAGGTGCGCGGAAGCCGGTGCCATAGGCTGCGCGAACCAACAGGCTGTTGGTCGGGCGCAGTTCAACCCCGCCGTTGTAAGTGAATTTGCCTACGTCTCGTCCGGCGAACCCGAAGGTATCGTATCGCCCGGCGCCGTTCAGCGTCAGGAAACTGAGAACAGGCACGCGAACTTCCCCGCCAATTGCCGCGTGGCTGCGCTTTCCGGAACCGTCGCTGTCTTTCCAGCTATAGTAATAATCTGTCAGCGCCAGCGGGTCTGGGCGCAGATCATATCCCTGCTTCCCATATTCGGCGACGGCTGCAAATCCTACCGGCCCGGCAGGCAGTTGGAACAACTCACCATTGCTTAGCGTCGCCTGCAAGTTGCTTGTCCAACTGACCGGATTGTAAACAGTATCCGCTGAGATGCTGTCATACTGAGCCTCGGTCAAAGCCGTATATAGACGCGCGGGATTTGCGTTGAATATCGGGTAGCCGCTGTCATCATCGACCCCAAGCTGCGGTCCAAGATAAAAGGCAATCGCCTTGCTGTTGACGATCTGCGGCCAACGCACGACCGACTTGTAACGGCTGTAGTTGAGAGACGCTTCATAGTTCCAACTGTTACCAAACGAACCACGAACACCCGGCGTGATGCTCATCGTCGTTTGCTTGCTACGCTGCATTTCGAAGCCGCCCGTTTCTTCAGGCGAAAACTGACGCGACCAATCATCAATGGTGTCGTCAAAGGCGTTGTAGAAGCTGTTGTCCGAGCTGCTGGAAGAGCTTTCAAACGCCCAGCTGGTCACGTCATACATCAGGCGAACTTTGCTGATCCCGAACTGGAACTCCGTAAACAGCTTGGCCGTGTCAGACAGCTCGTAAGTGAAGTTACCAAAACTGTTGAAGCCTTTGCGACCAGAAATGATCGTTCCGTAGCCGATGGACCGCTTACTGCCGCAATAATAGCCGGGTCCATAATCATCGAGATCAACGTCAAAATCCCCATAGCGGGGGCGTGAGGCGTAGATGGTGGAACCGCGGTTGAGGTTGGACAGAGACGCACAGGTCGCAGCGCCTGGATCAATGTAGGTATCGTTTTCGATGCTGTACCGAAGGAAGGTCCGGCGGGCGATGGTGCTGACAGGGTTGTCGTCTGTGCTGTCCTGCACCGCACGGTCATAAGCCCATAAAGGACGCTGATCGAGATATTCGATGCCGCCGGCAAAATTCAGTCGCCCGGCTGAAAACCCACCGGTTGCGGTAAAGCGGTTCGATGTCCCTCCACCATGTTCTGTGCGGCCATGTCGGTAGTCCAGCGTGAGGCCGTCAAGCTTATCCTTCATGCGGAAATTGACGACCCCGGCAATCGCGTCCGACCCATAGATGGCCGAAGCAGCTCCAGTCAGAATCTCAACCTTTTCAATAAGGCTGACCGGAATGTTCGAAATATCCGTGAAGTTGCTTCGTCCGATATAAGGGAGAGGAAAGTCGGCGATGCGGCGGCCATTGACCAGTACGAGCGTGTGATTTGGACCCAAACCGCGCAAGTCGACTTGTTGGGCACCCGGCGTAAAGTCTGCACTGCTACCTGATTGCGGGCTCTGCGTTTCGCCGCTGTTCTGCGTTAGCGACGCCAGTAATTCCGGAACGCTGGTATAGCCATTTGCCCGAATTGTATCCGCATCCACAGATGTTACGGGTGAAGGCCCCTGATCCTTGATGGTCGGAATGCGGGAGCCCGTCACGATGATCTCGGCGGGAGGCTCTGTTCCGTCAGATGCGGCCGTTTGTGCATGCGCTGGAAGAGAAAGAGCCAAGTACCCGCAACTTAAAAGAAATTTCAGCCTGGGTTGTGTTGCTGCTGTCATTGGATGGTCCTTCCTTTGCATAACAAACATTCGCCTGCTGCACATGCAGCAGAGCCGTTCCAGGCGCCAAACTCCTATCCGATGGATGCATTTCTATTGGTAGATTGAGGTCGAATGCAATCATCTTGTCAAATAATTCGACAACTGTGTTATATTGACGCCTCTTTTCCTCTGCCGGAGTGCAGGATGATCAAAATGCGTTGGACAGCGTCACTTCTTGCCGCCCTTCTTTTGATGGCATTGACGTCACAGGCCGCTGTCGCCCGGGGCTATCGCCATTACCTAATCGGCGATGTCTCCAAACCAACACCTGCGCCTGTCTCGGGCGGCCTCCTCCTGATGGGTGGAGGGGATCGTAATGTGGACGCGCTCAAATGGTTCATTGAAAAGGCGGGGCACGGGCACATCGTCATTCTGCGCGCTTCGCAATCCACCAGCATCGCCGATGAACTCTACAAGGACATTGGCGGCATCGCTTCGGCGGAAACATTCGTCTTTTCCGACCGCAAGGCAGCCTATAATCCAAAAATGCTCGCAAGATTGAGGCGCGCAGATGGCATCTTCATTTCCGGCGGAGATCAGGCCCGTTACGTCCGGTTTTGGAAAGGAACGCCAGTCGCGGAAGCGCTTGATGCGCATGTGGCTGCAGGCAAGCCCCTTGCCGGAACAAGCGCCGGTCTCGCGATGCAGGGCGAATATCTTTACGGCGCGATGGATGATGGCAGCATCACCAGCGCAGAAGCCTTGGCGGACCCACTCGGCCCTGCGAACACCATCGAGACAGATTTCGTCCACTTCCCCCTGCTTAAAGGTGTCATAACCGATACGCATTTCAAGGAACGCAATCGGCTTGGGCGATTATTTGCGTTCTTAGCGAAGTCGGAAACGATGCGGCCCACGGGAGCACCGGCACTCTTTGGGTTGGGCGTTGATGAAAGTGCGGCCCTTGCAGTGGAGCCTGACGGAAGTGCCCGGATCTATGCCACTGCGCCGGATGGCGGAGCCTGGCTGGTCCGCGGTGGGTTTTCTGAAACCGTTCAGTTGGGAGCGCCGCTAAAGCTCTCCCGCGTGGAGGTGACTGGAATTGGGCTTTCGTCGCGGCTCCATCTGCCGGATGGCCGCGTCGAGAACCCGGCTTTTGTAAGATTTTATGCGGTTGCCGAAGGGCAATGGCGTGAGGTGCCCTGAAAACCTGACCGAAGCGCCTTTCGGATAGGCGTTTAAGCTGTCGCCTCTCCCGCATGACGGCGCACAATCAGCAAGTACATGACCGGCGTCACAATGCGGCTGAGCAAGGTTGAGGAGATCAGCCCGCCGATGATCACCCATGCAAGCGGCGCGTAAAGCGGAGCACCCGATAGCGCGAGGGGCAAGAGGCCACCGATCGCGGTCACAGATGTCAGAAGGACCGGCAAGAAGCGGATTTCACCTGCCCGTTCAATCGCCTCAATCAATCCCATGCCTTCTTCACGCAAGCGCGTCGTGAAATCGACGAGCAGGATGGAGTTTTTGATCTCGATACCGATCAATGCGACAAATCCGATGATCGCGAGGAAGGACACTGAGTTGCCCGTGACGATGAGCGCGACGATCCCTCCAAACAGACCGAGGGGGATGACGCCCGCCACCACAGCGACCTCGCGAAAGCGCCCGAACTCCGCCACGAGCACAGCGAAAATACCGAACAGGGCAAACAGGATGACGCCGCCGAGACCTGCGGTATTGCGGGCCGCGACTTCCGCGGCGCCGCCCACCTGCCAAGTGATGCCGGCGGGCAGCTTCGTCCTTTCAAGCTTTGCAATGACGTCCTTGTTCAACTTTGAAGCCAGAGAGCCACGATCATTATAGGCCTTCACTGTCACCGTCCGCTCCAGCTGGTACCGGTTGATCTGGCTCGGAACCGATTTCAACCGCGGCGTTGCCACTTCAGTTAAAGGAACGCTTCCGCCCGCCTGCGTCGACACATAGATGGACTGGAGCGCTGAAATGGGTTGCTCCTTGGCCATCGGCAATCGCACGACCACGGGATAGGTATCCCCTTCTGGATCACGAAAGCTGCTCGCCCTCTCGCCAGCGAGCGCAATGCGGACCGACCGGCGAATATCGCCCGGCGTCACACCAAGCAGGCTCGCCGATGCGGGGTCAAAGCCGATGTCGAGGTCGACCCGGTCGATCGCCAGCGGATTGTCGACATCCCGTAGGCCAGGCGTCGTCTGCATGATCGATGCAACCTGACGCGCAGCTTCCCGCAAAGACGGTATATCCGCGCCTCTCAAACGGATGGCAACCGGCGCTTCAACTGGCGGGCCGTTTTCAAACTGCACAACCGTCACCTTCGCATCCGGATAGGCGTTCAGCTTGCGCCTCAACTCGTCCAGTTGGCGCGGACTATCCGTTGGCGACCATTTGTCGATGGTGACGAACACTTCACCATAGCGGGTGTCATCTTCGCGGGGGATATTATTGTAGTAAATCTGCGGATTGCCGCGCCCGACATTGTCCATCCGCCCGGTGATGCCCGGGAAAGTGGAGACGATTTGTGAAACATCGCGAACGGCGCGGTCTGTGGCCGCCATGCCGCTGCCTTCAGGCGCTTCCACCCGAACCATAAAATAGGGCGAGTCAGAGGCGGGGAAAAGACTGGTCCCAATCAATGGCAAGGTGCCCAGCGTCGCCACGCAAATTGAAAGTGACCCCCAAACGGTCAACTTTGGGTTCTGCAGTCCCCAGTGCAGGATCGGTTGATAGAAGCGATGAATGGCACCGTTAATCGACTGCAGAACCTTGTTGCCCTCTGGACCATGATTATTCTTCAAAAGGCGGCTGGCCACAAAGGGAATGATCGTCAGTGAGACGATTAATGAACTGGCGACCGTAACGAGCACCGCGACCGGCAATACCCGGACGAAATCACCCGAAGTTTCCGGAAGAAAGGCCAACGGCAAGAAAGCAAACAGCAACACGCCGGTTGAACCAAGAACCGCGAGACTGATCTCCTTGGTGCCAGTGATCGCAGCGTCCGTCGGCGTCTCCCCGCCCCGCATGTGGCGCTCAATGTTCTCCGTCACGACGATGGAATCATCCACCAGAAGACCAAGGGAGATAATGAACCCTGCAATGCTGATCTGATTGAGGGTATAACCAAGCTGGGCAAGCGCAAAGATACCCATGGCAAGCGATAAGGGGATCGACACCATCACCACCATGGAAGCACGCCAGCCCAAAGGAATGAGCGTGATCAAAACCAAGGCAAGCGCAATGGCAAAATCAGTGGCCAACTGGTTGAGGCGCCGCTTGATATCCAGCGTCTGATCAAAGGCTGTGGCAAGCTTCATATCAGGGGGGAGCGACGTATTCAGCGACTCCACCACAGCGGCCAGCCGCTTGCGCAGGTCCGGTGCACTGACCGCGTCCTTCTGCTTGACCGAAATGAAAATGGCTCTTTGGCCATTATAGCGCGTGTAATGAAGCTGCTCGGCTTCGGCCCACTCGACCTTGGCGACGTCCCCCACCGTAACGAAACGACCTGGCTCCCCCTTAATGATCGAGCCTCTTACGGCGTCCAGTGAGCGGTAAGCCCCCCCTGCATCCACATTAAACCGACGGTCTCCCGCATTAATGGCGCCCGCCGCAATCGTTGCTCCACCTGCGGCTATGCCATTGGCCACGGCGGTCGCGGGAATGCCGGCCTCTGACAGACGGCCCGCGTCAATCGCAACGCGAAGTTCGGGTTTAGCCAAGCCAAAGATTGTCGTCGCCCGGACACCGGGCACGACATTTAACCTGTCGCGAACATCCTGCGCGTACTTGTCCATGCGCCGCCAAGAGGCATTATCGCTCACCAAAGCGAGCTGGATCACCGCAGCTTCCGTCGTCCGCACGCGTCGGAATTCGATACGGCCTATCCCGGAGGGCAACTGGCCGCGAATGGCGTTCACGTCCCGCACAACCCGGTCCAGCGCCTGATCTGCGTTGGTTCCATAGTCAAATTCTGTCGAGATGACAGCCACACCGCTGTTGCTGGTGGAACGAATCTCCTTGATCCGGTCGATGCCTTGAACGGCTTCTTCAATCGGCTTGGCCACGGTCTCTTCGACTTCAGCTGCATCCGCACCCGGAAGAGAGACGACGGTCACAATCGTCGGGACTGGAAAATGCGGGTCGGCTGATCGCGGAATCGTTAGAAACGACTGAATGCCCAAGGCTGCGAACAGCAGAAAGATGACGGCCGTAAGCTGCCAGCGCTTTACGGCAAATGCGATGAGGTTCACGGGGTACGCATCACAGCATTGACGCGCGCGCCATTGCGGATCTTATCGAACCCGGACAGCACAATGCGTTCACCCGCTTTCACGCCGGAAAGCACCTCAACGCCCGCATCCTTTGTGTTGCCGAGTGTCACCTGACGCAGACGCGCCGTGCCGCTCGCATCCACCACATAGACCAATCCTTCCCCTGCCCGAGGAGAGAGAATGGCAATGGCGGGTAAGGTGATGCTGGGCGCCGCACCTCGCGGCGCGATCGCTAAGATCGCAGTCCCGATCATGCCGGAGCGCAGACCGGGTGCGTTGGGCAGTGAGATTTCAACATCAAATGTACCGGTCGTCTGCCGCGCGCGGCCGCCAATCTCTACAATGCGACCTTGGAGCGGCGTTGCTCCCAGAGCCTCGAACCGCACAAGCGCAGGCTCTCCCATCGTCAAAGAGGCAGCGACACGGTCATTGACCGGAACCCGGATCACATAGCCGCCGTCTGTCTCCCCAATGACAAGCACGGGCGACCCCTTGGCGATAACTTGCGTGGGCTCGGCCAAGCGCGCCAGCACGACGCCGCTGCTCGGGGCAATCACCTGTGCTGTCTGAACGGCAAAGCCGCGCGCCTGCACCTGAGCGGCTGATACTTGGGCTGAGGCTTGTGCGGCTTCAAGTCGTTGCTTCGTCACCCACCCATTACGATAAAGATGGTCCAAGCGCTTCAGTTCAGACTGAGACCGACGCGCTTCGGCTTGGGCGACTGAGAGTTCAGCCACGATTGGCGTTGTGTCTAATGTTGCCAGAAGCTGCCCGCGGCGAACGATATCACCCTCATTGACCAATATGCGGGCAATCTGCCCGTCAGATGTAAATCCAAGCGGCGTTTCCTGCCGCCACATGGCCGTGCCAATTGCCTGAATTTCCTGTGCAGACGCGGTCGCCGCGACAAGGGCAACGCGAACGGTCGGCACCGCTTGAGCGGCGGGCGGCGCATCAGAAGCGCCGCCGCACCCAACGAGCACTAAGCTGCTGAAAAGCAAGGCGGACAGAGCAGCTCGGCGGAACATCAATTTAAGTGGCCTTTCGCTACCTATCATTGATAGGTTGACACGCCTTGTCAAGCGGAGGGATGAAGCAATGTGACCGTGGCACCGACCTCCAGAGCCGAAGACCGGCGCGAGCAGATCTTAGATGAGGCCATGCGCCTGTTTCTTGAACACGGCGTCCAGAACGTCTCTACGCGCGACATTGCGAGAGCGGTCGGGATCCGCCAGCCCTCCCTTTATGCGCATTTCAATAGCCGGGACGACATTGCCATCAAATTGAGTGAACGGGCTTTCGAACAGCTCAGTGCGCGAATGGCAGCAGCGGCGTCATCAACCGGGACGCCGCATCAGCGCCTGCACTCTATGGGGCAAGAATATGTGGCGTTTGGCCTTGAGCAAAGCGCGGCCTATCGGATTGCCTTCATGCTCGAGAAGACAACAGCCCATCCCTCGGATCAGCAGGCCATTCATGAAAGCGGTATGCGCTGCTTTGCCATCCTCCATGACCTGTTCAAATCCGTGCGAAACATCGACGACCTGACAACAGCAGCGTTGGCCCAGTCCACTTGGGCGAGCATGCACGGCCTTGTCGCCCTCCTCCTCAGTCGCCCTGAATTTCCATGGGTAGATCGTGAGGCCTTGATAGCAGCCCATCTCGAACACGTTTGTCGTCAAGCGTTTGATTGACGCCAGCGCGTGACGCGGCAAAACGTGAGGCCTCCCCGCCCTTCTCGTCGCCGATTGAAGCCTCGTTCAATTCCAGATAAAGGGCCTTTATGACTGACTTATCCGCATCCCGCCGCCAACATCTCATCGATGCCGCCGTCTCCACATTGGCTGAGGATGGCATTGTTGAATTTACGTTCAACAAGGTCTCCCAGCGGGCAGATGTCTCAGCGGCGCTGATCGTCCACTATTTTGGCAACAAGGACGCCTTGCTCGAAGCGGCCTTCCGATCCGTGGCGCGGCAGTTAAACACTTACGCCACAGCGAGACTTCGGCTCGCCGCTGGTCCACGTGCGCGCATTGAGGCCTTGGTGGACGCCCACCTTGGCCATAACGACTATGCTGAAGAAACGGCGCGTGTTTGGTTATCCTTCTGGGGAGAGGCACTGCATGTGCCCCAACTGGCGCGGGTCCAACGCGCGCATCAGCAACGGATGCTGTCCAATCTGAAGTTTGATCTGCGCCAATTGGTCGACGCCAGCGACGTGCAGCCAATGGCAGACACGATCGCCGCGATGGTCGATGGCGTTTGGCTTCGCGCGGCGATGAACGGGGGATCAGCGCTGCAAAATGGTCTGGCACGCGATCTGATCTTTGATTTCATCGCCCGCAATCTGAAGGGCGCTCCGCCCTCCCCCGCCGCCACAAGCTTTGACACAATCAATCCGGCAACAGGGCAAGTGCTCGCGACAATCCAGATCGATGGACAGGCAGAGGTCAACAAGGCTGTCGCCCGCGCGGCCGAGGCGCAAAAGCTCTGGGCGAAAACCCCGGGAGTGGAACGAGGGCGCATCCTCCACCGTGCGGCCGCCCTTTTGGTTGAGCGCAATGAGGCGATCGCCCGGCTCGAGGCGCAGGACACCGGCAAGCCTATTCAGGAAACAATTGCCGTAGACGTCCTGTCCGGCGCGGACTGCATCGAATATTATGCCGGCCTCGCCCGCACCATCGCCGGCGAACATCATGATCTCGGCAGCGGCGCCTTTGGCTATTCGAGGCGGGAGCCTTTGGGCATCGTCGCGGGCATTGGCGCCTGGAACTATCCCATCCAGATTGCCTGCTGGAAATCCGCCCCTGCGCTGGCCTGCGGCAACGCGATGATCTTCAAGCCCGCCGAACTGACTCCGCTGACTGCGATTGAGCTGGAAAAGGCCTATCGCGATGCGGGTCTGCCTGACGGGCTGTTTCAGGTCGTGCAGGGCAAGGCCGATACGGGTCGCATGCTCAGCCTTCATCCGGACATCGCCAAGGTGTCGCTGACAGGGGAAGTCGGCACGGGGAAGAAGGTGATGGTCGATGCGGCAGGCACGCTTAAGTATGTGACCTTTGAATTGGGCGGCAAATCAGCACTCATCGTGTTCGAGGATGCCGATCTCGACGAAGCGGTTTCGGGTGCTCTGCTCGCGAATTTCTATTCCGCAGGCGAAGTGTGCACCAATGGCACGCGCGTCTTCGTGCACACATCCCTTCGCGATGCCTTCCTCGCCAAGCTGAAGGCCCGTACCGAAGCGATGGTGATCGGCGATCCGCTCAACCCCGCGACGCAGATGGGTGCACTCATCTCCCCGGCGCATATGGAAAAGGTGCTGGGCTATATCGCCCTGGGCCAGCAGCAAGGAGCGACGTTGCTGACCGGCGGCAAGCGCGTGACGGCCGGCGATCTGGCAAAGGGATCCTTCGTCGAACCCACCATCTTCACCCATTGCACCGACGACATGGCCATTGTCCGCGAAGAGATTTTCGGCCCCGTCATGGCCGTACTCGACTTTGAAGATGAGGCGGAGGTGGTCGCGCGCGCCAACAACACCAGCTTCGGTCTGGCCGCCGGCATTTTTACCAATAACCTGACCCGCGCCCACCGCGTGATCGCGGCGCTAGAGGCCGGCACCTGCTGGATCAACACCTACAATATCACGCCAATTGAGATGCCTTTTGGCGGCAATAAGCAATCCGGCCTTGGCCGCGAAAACGGGCGTGCGGCGATAGAGCACTATACCCAGTTGAAGAGCGTCTATGTCGCGATGGAGAAGATCGATGCCCCCTATTGAGGCTGCCGATTACATCATCGTCGGCGCAGGATCGGCGGGATGCGTGCTGGCCGACCGGCTGAGCGCGGATGGCAAGCACAAGGTGGTATTGCTGGAATTTGGCGGCAGTGACCGGTCGATCTTTATCCAGATGCCCGCCGCGCTCGCCTATCCAATGAACACAAAGCGCTGGAACTGGGGCTATGAAAGCGAGCCGGAGCCGCATCTCAACGGCCGCCGCCTGAACTGCCCACGCGGCAAGGGTCTGGGCGGCTCCTCGTCCATTAACGGCCTCGTCTATGTGCGCGGCAATGCGCTCGATTTCGAACGCTGGAAGGAAGAGGAAGGCGCAGCTGGCTGGGGCTATGCCGATGTACTCCCCTATTTCAAACGCGCCGAAGGCAGGGCCGAGGGCGGCAACGAATATCGGGGCGGCGATGGTCCGCTGTCGACCAGCTATGGTCCGCTCGACAATCCGCTGCATCACGCCTGGCTCGAAGCGGCACAACAGGCAGGCTATGGCCTGACCGAAGACTATAATGGTTATGCCCAAGAAGGCTTTGGCCGGATGGACATGACCGTGCGGAACGGCACGCGCTGTTCCGCCGCCAAGGCCTATCTCTATGAGGCACGCAAGCGGCCCAACCTGCAGGTCATTGAACAGGCACTCGCAACGCGGATCCTGTTTGAGGGCACACGCGCTGTTGGCATTGAATATGAACAGGCAGGCAAGCTGCACCAGCTGCGTGCCGCACGCGAGGTCATCCTGTCAGGCGGACCAATCAACTCGGTTCAGCTTCTCAAGCTGTCCGGCATCGGGCCTGCAGACGAGTTGAAGAAGCTCGGGATTGAAGTGCGCGCTGACCGACCGGGCGTGGGGGCAAACCTGCAAGATCATCTGGAATTCTACTTTCAGATGGCCTGCACCCAACCGATAACGCTTTACGGCAAGGCCAATCTGCTCGGCAAAGCGATGGTGGGCGCGCAGTGGCTGTTCGGGCGGAAAGGCGTCGGCGCATCAAACCAGTTTGAAAGCTGCGGCTTCATCCGCAGCCGCGCCGGGATCAAATATCCAGACATTCAATATCACTTCTTCCCAATGGCGATCAATTACGATGGGTCGTCGCTGGCCACCGAACATGGCTTTCAGGCCCATGTCGGCCCCATGCGCTCCAAAAGTCGTGGCACAGTTACGCTCCGCAGCGCCGACCCGCATGAAAAGCCCAAAATCCTATTCAACTATATGAGCCATCCTGACGATTGGGCAGAAATGCGCGCCTGTGTGCGCCTGACGCGTGAAATTTTTCAGCAGCCAGCCTTCGCCCCATTTCGTGGACGCGAGATTCAGCCCGGTGCAGACTGCGTCACGGACGATCAGATCGACGCCTTCATTGCAGAGCATGTCGAAAGTGCCCTCCATCCCAGTTGCACCTGCAAGATGGGGAGCCCGCACGATCCCATGGCTGTGGTCGATCCAGAACTCCGGGTCATCGGCGCTCAGGGCCTGCGCGTGATCGACAGCGGCGTGATGCCGACCATTACGACTGGCAATCTGAATGCACCAACAATCATGATCGGAGAGAAGGGCGCGGATCACATTCTCGGGAAGCCCATGCTCGCCCCCTCCAATGCGCCATTCCACGTGGCACCCGATTGGGAAACGCACCAGCGATGACCGCCACCATCACCGAACCCGCCCGCCAGATCGACGTGATCCGCGAGACCGATGTTCTCGTGGTCGGTTCAGGACCGGGCGGCCTTGCGGCGGCTTTGGCCTCGGCACGGGCGGGTGTCGAGACGACCCTGCTGGAACGCTATGGCTGCTTTGGCGGCAACATCACGCAGGTCGGCGTGGAAGGCTTTGCCTGGTACCGCCACCCCGCCACCATCGACAGCGAAGGCATTGGTCGGGAATTTGAAGAGCGCGCCAAGGCCATGGGTGCGGCGATGCCGGAACCGCAGTCCATCAGTCACAGCCTTGATGCCGAGGGGTTCAAGTTCGTCGCCGACACGCTGGTTGAGGAAGCGGGCGTCATCCCGATGCTCCACCGCATGTTCGTCGCGCCGATTATGGAGGGGGACACGATCTGCGGCGTGATCGTTGAGAGCAAAGCAGGCCGCGAAGCCATCCTCGCCAAGCGGGTGATTGACGCGACGGGGGACGCTGACATCGCCCACCGTGCAGGCGCGCCCACGCACATGCATCCGGTGGATGAGATGATGTCCGTCTCCGTCATGTTCTCCATGTGCGGGGTCAACAAGGGCCGCTTCATCGACGCGGTCAAAGCCGACCCGCAGACCTATGGCGACTGGGCGGTTGGCGGCGAATGGGAAGTGATCACCAGCGGCAAGGAGGATGAAATGTTTTCCCCCTTCCTGCGCAAACCGTTCCAGAAGGCGCTGGAGGCAGGCCTGATCCCCGACAGCGTCAAGACCATGGCCGGCACCTGGGGCACCGTCTCCGATCAGGGCGACCTCACCTACCTCAACATGTGCCACCTCTATCTCGACGGCACCGATCCCGATGCGCTGACCCATGGCGAAATGGCAGGCCGCAAGCAGGCGATGCACGCCATTGCGGCGCTTCAGGCCTTCATGCCCGGCTGCGAGGATGCCAAGCTGCGCAACTTCGGCATGACCCTAGGCATTCGCGATACGCGCAAGATTGATGCGATCTATAACATGACGGCCGATGACGTGATGCAAGAGGGCCGGTTTGACGACAGCGTCGGCATCTTCCCGGAATTCATCGATGGCTATGGCTATCTGATCCTGCCGACCACCGGCCGCTATTTCCATGTGCCGTACCGGTCGATGCTCCCCAAGGGTATCAAGAACCTGATCGTCACTGGCCGCGTGATCGGCGGCGACAAGGTTAGCCATGCGGCCGTCCGCAACATGATGTGCTGTGCGGTGGCCGGCCAAGGCGCGGGCGTGGCAGCGGCGGTTGGGGTGAAAACTGATCGCGGGTTTGCCGAGGTGGATATCGGAAAAGTGCAATCGGAACTGCTGCGGCAGGGCGCACGAATTGCCTGAGCCAGGCGGTACACCTTTTGAATTTCAAAGAGCCAGCGATTCATATCCACCCCGCCTCAAGCGAGAAAATTATCACAATTTTTGAAATACTTGCCGTAAAAAATTAGAATCTACATAAGCGATGCATGGCAAGCATGTTCCGATCAATCAGCTTCAAGATTTTTGGAGTTTCTCTAGGCCTCCTGATCATGATGCTCGCAGCAGCCATTTGGTCTGCACGCTCTAAGGAGCAGGTTAACAGGCAGCTTCGAACGCTTGAAGCATCCCTGTTTCCCCTCTCCGTGACGCTTGGAGAATTGAAATCGGTTGTGCAGGCCCAGACCGTGACCGCCGATTATCTTCTGACGACGCCGGACGAGGCTGCGGTGCGAAAATGCTTCAGCAAGGCAAGGGCTCAACAGAAAGCCGCTGCCACGCTTCTTGCCTCGGCAAAGCGATACCGGGCTATCGGTTCGGAAATTGCAGTGATGGAACGCAACAAGCTGGCGCTCGCAAGACTTGAACCGATGCTTGCAGAGCTTGAGTTTCAGGAGAACCGGCTTTCTCAGATGACTCTCCTGGCTTGTCCACTGGAGGCTGACGCCATTCAGATGGGGAAAACGAAAGCGCAAGCTGACGATGTTTTTCGACAGGCAAATGCCATCTCCAAAGAGATTGACACCTTTGTGGAAAAGGGCGCGGAACTTGTTGCGGACAATCAGAAAACAGCGATGCGGGCCAACATATTGATGATCGGGTCAGCTGCACTTGTGGGGTTGATGCTCGCCTGGATCGTCTCCCGCGGGCTAACACGACCAATCATCCGATTGCAGGCAGGCGCACGGGCCGTCGGGGCCGGTCGATTGGAAGAAGCGCATGTGCCGGTTACGTCACGGGACGAAATCGGGGATGTGACGAACGCATTCAACGCGATGATCTTGGATTTGCGTGAAAAGGACAGGATCAAGGAAACCTTCGGTCAGTATGTGGACCCCAGAATTGTGGCTGACCTGATTGGCGGTGGCACCCACGCCTCGTCCGGAGAGAAGCAGGTTGCGACGCTCTTTTTCTCGGATATCGTCGGATTCTCATCCATCTCTGAACGATTGGCACCGAGCACAGTCGTTGATCTCGTCAATGCCTATTTCTCAGAAATGTCGGAGCCGATCCGAGAACACTCAGGGATCATCGATAAGTATATCGGCGATGCTGTCATGGCCTTTTGGGTTCCGCCATTTGTCGACGCCACCCGACAGGCAGAACTAGCTTGTCGTGCGGCGCTAGACCAGTTTTCAAGGCTGGAAGCGTTTCGTCTGCGGGTCCCAGACATCATCGGATTGCGCCGTGATGTTCCGCTGATCGATTTTCGTGTTGGGCTTTCCACCGGTGAAGTCGTTGTCGGCAGCGTCGGATCGGAGACAGCGCGCAGCTTTACCGTGATGGGCGATACGGTAAATCAGGCTTCGCGGCTGGAAGCAGTCAATAAAGTCTATGGCACCCGCCTGCTTATTGACCATGAGACCTTCAGTTGTGCCGGAAAGGCATTCGAAACACGGCAAATCGACGATGTCCAGGTCGTTGGCAGGCTAGAACCGTTGCGCATCTACGAACTCGTTGCCCTCGCGGGTGAAGTGGCTCCAGACCGCCGCCGCGCCTTTGACCTCTATGAGGAAGGTCTAGACCATTACCGGGTTGCAGAATGGAACGCTGCCGAAAAAGCGTTGCAGGCCGCCCTCGAACTTATGCCCAATGACGGGCCTACCAAGACCCTGCTCACCCGGATCGCGCAGTTTCGGCAAGTCGCGCCGAAGGATTGGTCGGGCGTTTGGTCAATGACGTCCAAATGACGCCGAGCCGTTCATCAGAATCGTTGGCCCCGGATCACGTCCACTGAGCTGATGAACAGGACAAGACCGTGACTGTCCAGCAGGGGCGTCAGTTGATCGACCAAATGGTTGGTCTTTTCCTCCGATGCTACGGTGAGAAAGATCAGCTTGGCCTGCGCGCCGCTAATCTCCTCATCCGTCCAAGCGCCATTGTGACCGGCCCCGCCAAGCACCGGCAATAGGCTGTAGCTTGTGATGCCTGAACCGCGCGCAAGTTCGGCAAGGAGCGGCGCCAAAGGGCGGTCAACCAGAACCTCGATCCTGCGGCGTTGGACCACATTCAAACTCATGCGCCAATCCTTGTGGCCAATGCGATGTAGAGGGGGATACCAAAGGTCACATTGAACGGAAAGGTCACAGCGAGGGCCATGCCCAGTGAAAGGCCGGGGTCTGCCTGTGGAAGGGACATGCGCATAACGGCGGGTACAGCAATATAAGAGGCGCTGGCCGCAAGAATGCCGAGAACGGCTGCCGTCGGCACATCAAGTCCGATGACCGTCCCGAGCGAGACACCGATCACGCCCTGCAGAACCGGCAGTGCAATGCCAAGGGCGATGAGCCGCCAAGTCAGATTTCGCGTCTCTCGCAAGCGTCGTGCCGCAATCAAACCCATATCGAGGAGGAACAGGCACAAGATGCCCCGAAACCCGGCATCAAAGACGGGAAGAACCGGTGCCGCACCTTCCTTGCCTACAGCCAGGCCGATGGCGAAACTTCCAAGCAGAAGCACCACAGAGCCGTTCAAAAGGCTTTCGTGCCACATGGCCGATTTTGGCATGGACGGCCCGGCGGCGAGCGTGCTTCTGGCCAAAAGAAGGCCAACGATGATGGCAGGCGTCTCCATCGCCGCCATGACCGCGACCATATAGCCTGCCGGGGGCATCGAGAGCGCGTTGAGGATTTCGGAACCCGTGACAAAGGTGACAACGCTCACCGATCCATAATGGGCGGCAATCGCTGCGGCGTTTGTCCGGTCAAGACCGCCTGCACGTTGCAACATGGCGTAGGCGGGCACGGGCAGGAGCAGGCTCAAGCCGACCCCGGCCAAAAGGGCGACAGCGAACTGTGCTGAAACACCCGCTTCTGCGACGCTAATGCCGCCTTTCAGGCCGATAGCGGCCATCAGATAAATCGACATCGCCTTGCCCATGGCGTCGGGAACATTGAGGTCCGACCGTACGAGCCCGGCAAATCCGCCGAGGATGAAGAAAAGGATCATGGGCGACAGGAGCGCGCTGATCCCGACGTCAATGGCCACGCTTCAATTCCCCCACCTTGTTGCTTTGAGTCTTTAGAAACGCGCAGACAGCGAGACGTTCGCGATATGGTGAACGCGGTCGAGACCACGCGAGCTGACCCATTGGTTGATGTAACCCGGCTCAATAGTGACGGTTTTGGTCACGGGCACCGACAGTCCGACCGAATTGCGCCACCGGTCAAGCCCGCTGCGTTGCCCCCAGCTGGTATCATCCAGCGAGAGAAAGGCTTCGCTCCACACAACAGCGCGCGTTTTGCCAGAGAGCGGAGCCGTTGCCCGCAATTGCTGCCGCAACCGCCAGCCCATGTCGTCCCGCCCTTCAAACCATCGCTGCTCAAGCCGGGTTCGGCCTGTGACCGTCAGGCCACTTCCATTTCCGGCAACCCTGAAGGACAATTGCTGCCAGATGCGGTGTTCGTCCGAACTGGCCGGCCCGACCGGGTCTGTGGCAATATAACCGTAGCCCAGACTGGCAATCGTGTTCTTTCCCAGCCGGTATCCAATGCTGGGGCGCAGGATTGACTGCCCAAGCCGCGAGGCGTCGTCTGTCAGGCGTGCAACGCCTTCCATGGTTATGACAACGTCCTTGCTGACATCAACATTCACAATCACTGCGCCCCATAAATGGGTATCCTCTTCCGCAGCATGGAGTGGTGCAGCAGCCAGAATAGCGAGTGCAACCAGCGGCGTGTAGCGGATCATAAGAGGTACCTTTCAGTTCGATTAGAAGCGGTAAGCGAGACCTGCGCTCAACACCCACGGATCGAGTTTATGGCGCGTTTCAAGAACCGTCGTCGTTCCCGCACGGAATACAGCAGTTGTGTCGACGAAGTAACGCTTTGCATCGATGCTCAGACCCAGACCGCGATCATTGAGCTTAATGTCCGTACCGGCCTGCAAGACAAAGCCGAAATCATCCTTAAGATTGACGGCGTTGGCACCGAGCGTCCTCGCCGTTGCGCCAACACCTTCGCTGAAGATGAAGAAGCGCGTCGGGCCTGCACCGACATAAGGCTTAATCGCTGAACCGTTGGCCAGATGGTATTTCACCGTGACCGTCGCCGGAAGGATGATCGCGTTGTTGACCAGCTTTGCACCAGACAGGCTGCCCGCGCCGTTTACATCGTGCGGCGTAACACAGCAGATCGTTTCAATCGAGAGATTGGGGCTCAGAAAATATTCTGCCGCTATCGTCGGGACAAAGCTGTTGCTGGCCTGCGTCTGCGCTCTGGCGGGAAGGCCGATGCGATCTGTCCGGACATTTGTGATCTTACCGTCCGGCAGAACCGCCGTCCCGAAAAGCTTCACCTGGAACTTGCCCTCTACAGGCTCTGCCGATGCGACCGATGCCGTTGCAGCCAGAAGCGACGCGAGGGCAAACTTGATGGGAAGGTTCTTCATATCTTATCCTCTTTCTTCAATCCTGTACTTTGCGCACGAAGAATGGGCGGTGCCGGCCAGATAAAGGGGAGGTATGGCCGGCACCTTGGGTTCAGATCTTTTCTGGCATTGCTGACGAATGCAGATGCTCGATCTTCCACTGGCCCTTTTCATATTCGTACAGGAAGCTGTAGCGCGCCTTTACGTCGGTTTTGGCGCCCGTTTCAGGATTGGTGAGAACCACGGTCCAGGTCCCGGCGCGCAGAGCCCAGTTGCAGCCCGTCTTGATCGTCGAGCTGTTGATCGTGCCAACCGGGCTGTTCTTCAGGAAGCTGACGAAATAGTCGCGGATACCCGCATGGTCGGTGCGTGGCTTGTTGGCGACAGTTGCCAGAAGCACGGCATCATCAGCAAACAGCGCCGTCACAGTGTCCGGGTTCTTCGTCGCCCAGGCGTTGTTGAACTTGTTGAACTGGGCGTCCAATTGCGCCGTCGTCGGCTTCATGCAAACCGCTTTGCCGCGTGCCATTGCCGGTTGCGCCGCAACCATGGCCATACCAGCGAGAACCGGCAGATAGAGATACTTACGCATAATGACTTCTCCTTCTTTTGATTGATTAATCAGGGTTTCAGTCGTGGGTGGAGGCGGTCCGGGTTTTCCAGAGCGACCATCCTATCCCCGCGCCGATCAGGCCGAACGTAACGGCCAGGCTGGCCACGGGCGGAAACTTCGCCCCATCCAGCAGAAAATCGGACACGAAGATCTTGGAGCCGATGAACACCAGTACGGCGGCAAGGGCGAATTTGAGATAGTGGAACCGGTCGATCATCGCTGAGAGCGCGAAGTAGAGCGCACGCAGGCCAAGGATCGCCATGATGTTGGATGTGTAGACCACGAACGTATCGGTCGTGATCGCGAAAATGGCGGGCACCGAGTCAATAGCAAAGACAAGGTCCGCGAGGTTGATCACCACGAGCGCGAGGAACAACGGCGTTGCCGCGCGCACCATCGCCCCGGTTTTCTCGTCCGGCACTTTTACAAAGAAGCGCTGTTCATGCAGCTCCTTCGTCACCCGCATGTGCGTGGAAATCCAGCGGATCGCGGGGTTCTTTGAAAGATCCGGCGCATGATCGTTCGAAAAGAACATTTTGACGCCCGTCGCGATGAGGAAGGCGGCAAAGATGTAGAGGACCCAATAGGCCTCACTCACCAGCGCAGCCCCTGCCGCAATCATCAGACCGCGCAGCACAATGACGCCAATGATACCCCAAAGCAGCGCACGATACTGGAACTTGGCCGGGATCGCGAAGAAGGCAAAGATCAGGCTGATCACGAAGATGTTGTCGATCGACAGCGCCTTCTCAATGAAGAAGCCGGTATAATATTTCATGCCCAGGTCTGCACCTTTTTCGATCCAGACCCAAACCCCAAAGGCAAGAGCGATGGTGATATAAAAAGCCGAAAGCTTCAGGGATTCCGAAATCCCCATCTCCCGGTCTTCCTTATGCAGGAGACCAAGGTCAAACGCCGTCAAGGCCACGACCAGCCCGATAAAGGCCAGCCAGAACCAGACTGGCGTTCCGAGGAACATGGAGGTGAAAAATTCGAACATTAAAATCTCCGGCAAAACGTAGGTCGCATATCGTTACCGGCGATTGATTGATCAAATTGCAATTGGCATAGAGTTTTGATAGATATCCTCTATCATGTCTATGCTTCGCCAATTTGAATATCTGGTTGCCCTTTCGGAACACGGAAACTTCCGGCGGGCCGCAGACGCCGTTCACATCTCACAACCCACGCTCAGTCAGCAGCTTCGCACCCTCGAAGCGAAGCTCGGGGCCCAACTTGTTGAGCGCAATGAAACGCCTGTGCAGCTCACCCCAATTGGGCGTGAAGTGGTGGCCCGCGCAAGAAAATTACTCATTGGTGTCAAGGACATAGAAGACCTTGCTCGACGCGCGCGTCAGGCCATTGCCGGCACAATCCGCTTCGGGATCACACCGACCCTTGGGCCGTATCTAATGCCGGAGATCATCGCCCAACTGCATCGGCGCTTTCCCGATTTGCGCCTCTACATTCGTGAAGGTATTCCAATTGAGCAGGCACGCGATCTGGCGAATGGAGATCTCGACATGCTGCTCTCCCCCCTGCCCGTCACCGGCAGCGGCTTGCACATTGAACCCCTCTTTCGAGAGCCGCTGCACATTGTCGCCCCGCCCGATCATCCCCTCGCCCAAGCCAAGCGGGTGGAAAAAGAAGATCTACGGGGCATCGGCATTCTCAGCATGGACCGGCGGCACCACACCCACCGCCAGTTCCGCGACATCTGCACCGATCTGGGGGCTGAACTGCTTGAGGATTATGAAGGCACCAGCCTTGATAGCCTGCGCCAAATGTGCGGTTCAGGTCTCGGCTTTGCGATCCTGCCTGAACTGTATCTCAGATCGGAAGTCGGCGGAGAGAACATGGTGACGCGACTGAAACCCGAAGGCTGGGCCGCCGCACGGTCCATTGCCGCTGTCTGGCGCGACGGGGCGGCCTTTGCGGACAATTACAGACTGATTGCCGACCTGGTGGTGGAACAGGCCCGCCGCATTTTGGGGGCGCCGTTAGACAGCTGACTCGGGCGCATAAGCACGGAGGAAGGTATCGACCGCCGCTTCAACCTCCGCGTCCAATTCCGCCTTGTCCACTCGATTGAGCGCACCGATCAGATATTTTTGAAATTGGCCGGCCTGACACAGCGCCACAAACTGCTTGGCAGCAATCAATGGGTCTGCAGTTCTTAGCAAACCACGTTGCATGAGATGTGCGAGCCAGGAGGAAACCCGCGCATGCCCCCGCGCGGGACCGCGTTCAAACAAGACGCCACCAAGTTCGGGAAAGCGTCCCGCCTCACCTGTGATCATGCGGTGCAGCGCGATGATCTGAGGACGCATCAATGTCTTCATCAAGGACTGGCCGAGCGACCGCATCGTCTCGGCGGGGTCTCCCTCAGGCGGAAGTGGAACGCGCAAGGCCTCTCCATATCGGTCCACCATATCATCAATGACTGCCGCGAAAAGGTCCTGCTTGCTGGGGAAATATGACCAGAGCGTTGTCTTAGAGCCGCCAACCTCTGCCGCGATCGACGACATCGCTGTCCCGCCATAGCCGTCACGCAAAAACGCATTGCGCGCGACAGTCACAATGGCCTGTCGCTTAAGGTCCTTCCGGCTTGGCACAGCACGAGTCATAAAACTGTACTATTCAGTATCATTCCTCTTGACAAGTCTGCCCGATCATACCAATTGGCGACCGTACCATGCAGTACAGTCGCACCCTCCGTTCTGGCCTCGCCATTTCACTTGCATCGGCGCTTGCCGCCTGTGCCACGCTGCCGCATGTCGACGCGCCGGCCGCGCCTGTTCAGCCAGCGGCACTGGGCACGAGCAAAGCGTTCGAGCCGTCACAAGCGACCTTTCCAGAAGATGCATGGTGGACAAGTTTTGGCGATGAGGCGCTCAATGCCCTCATCGAAGAAGGCCTGCGCGCCTCGCCCGACACCGCACTTGCCGCCGCCCGCATCCGCGCGGCAGATGCCATGGCAGAACAAGCCGGTGGCGCGCTCACCCCCTCGCTTTCCGTCGAAGGTGCAGGCGGCGGCGCAAAGCAAAGCTACAATATGGGTATTCCTGCCCAGTTCGTGCCCAAGGGCATCGTCGGTACCGGCAAGCTGAGCGCAGCCCTCGGCTTCAACCTTGACCTTTGGGGCCGCAACCGTGCGGCCCTTGCTGCTGCGCAGAGTGATGCTGCGGCTGCCCGCGTCGATGCGCAGCAGGCCCGCCTCCTTCTGAGCACCAGCATTGCCACGGCCTGGGTCGAATTCAGCCAACTTTGGGCGAACCGGGACATTGCCGCAACGGCTGTTCAGGTCCGCCGGGACACTGATACGCTCACGGCAGCGCGCGTAAACGCCGGAATCGACAACCAATCAGATTTGGACCTCGCCCGATCCCGTCACGCCGCTGCGCGCGCTGAGTTGGCTGCGCTCGACGAAGCTTTGGATTTGAGCCGCAACCGTATCGCCGCCTTGGTCGGCGCAGGACCGGATCGCGGGGACCAGCTTCCCCGGCCCTCATTCCAAAGCAGTTTGACCTCCGGTGCGCCAGCGAACCTTGCGCTCGACCTGCTGGGTCGCCGACCGGATATCGTTGCAGCCCGCCTGCGCACGGAAGCCGCGGCCAAGCGCGTCAAAGTCACCAAACGCGACTTTTATCCCAACATCAACCTGTCGGCAGTTGCCGGATTGCAGTCGCTCGGCCTGTCCAACCTGTTCGACAGCGGCTCTTCCATGGCCAATTTCGGACCGGCCATCAGCTTGCCTCTGTTCGACGGAGGTCTCCTTGCAGGCCGCTATCGGGCGGCGGATGCCTCATATTCCGAAGCGGTGGCCCGCTATGATGCAACGCTCATCAACGCATTCCGTGAAGTCGCCGATGCGCTTGATTCCCGCCGTGCTCTGGACACGCGCCGATCGTCGACCAATGAGGCTGCCAGCACGGCAGAACATGCGGCTTCGCTTGCGCGGCTGCGTTATCAAAAGGGCATCGCCAACCTGCTTCAGGCGCTTGCGGCCGATGATGCGGCTCTCGCCGCGCGGCGCGCATCTGCTGATCTGGACGCACGCGCGCACCTCCTCGACATCGCCCTCACCCGCGCTCTGGGTGGCGGCTTCAACGCCTCACTTTCCAAAGACAAGGCCGGCACATGACCGACTCTCTCATCGCCGCATCAGACGACACACCACCAACCGACGGGCAGCTGATGGACAAGCGGAAGAAGCTTCTGCGCCTCTTCGCCCTAGCTCTGCTTGCCCTCGCGGGCATTTGGGGCATTTGGTACTTCGTCACGCAGGCAGGCCGCGTCAGCACAGACAATGCCTATGTCGGCGCCGATACAGCGGTTGTCACGCCGCTCATCTCCGGTCCGGTCAAGGACGTGCGCGTTGGCGGCACGCAGATGGTCAATAAGGGCGACATCCTTGTCATCCTAGACGATGCGGATGTCCGCGTTGACCTCGCCAATGCAGAAGCCATGCTGCAACAGGCGCAACAGCAGTTCCGCCAGACCAAAGCCACCGGCACCTCGCTGGATGCGCGACTTGCTGCACGCGCCGCCGACGCCATGGCGGCACGCGCGCGCCTCACAGTGGCGCAGGCTGATTTTGAAAAGGCTCGCGCCGCCCTCAACCGGCGGGATGGTCTCGTCGCCTCAGGCGCCGTCTCTGCCGAAGAATTGACGTCGGTGCGCACCACTTACCAACAGGCGCGGGCAGCACTTGATCAGGCGCAAGCCGGCGTCGCCGCAGCCGAAGCCACGCGGGCATCTGCAGTGGGGGATCTGGCCTCCAATGAGGCCCTGACACGCGGCGTTAGTGAACTCACTGCACCCGATGTTGCAGCCGCCCGAGCCCGCCTTGCCCAAGCGCGCCTCAACCTTGAGCGCACCATCATCCGCGCGCCAATCAGCGGCGTTGTGACCAACCGACAGGTCCAGATCGGTCAGCGCGTTGCTGCAGGCACGCCGATGATGTCCCTTGTCCCCACCGACGCTGTGTTTGTGGACGCCAACTTCAAGGAAAGCCAATTGAAGAATGTGCGCCCCGGCCAACCCGTGGAGCTGAGGTCCGATTTTTATGGCAGCGATGTCATCTTTCATGGCCGCGTCAAGGGCTTTGCCGGCGGCACCGGAGCGGCCTTCTCCCTCATCCCCGCCCAGAACGCGACGGGCAATTGGGTGAAGGTGGTACAGCGTCTTCCCGTTCGCATCTTGCTTGATCCCAAGGAAGTTGAGGCTCATCCGCTGCGCGTCGGCCTGACGATGGACGCGGTGATCGACACACGCGACTAATGGCCGTGGCTCAGCCCGAACCGTTGACCGGTGGCCGCCTCATCGTCGCGGCCATTGTGCTCGCGCTCGCCAACTTCATTGTCATTCTCGATACCACCATCACCAATGTTTCGGTGCCGCACATTGCCGGGGGGCTTGCGATTTCTCCCTCACAGGGCACCTGGACCATCACCTCTTATGCCGTGGCGGAAGCCATTACCGTTCCGCTAACCGGCTGGCTGTCATCGCGCTTTGGCACCTACAGAACGCTCATGTTCTCTTTGAGCGGCTTTGCGCTTTTCTCGGTCCTGTGTGGCCTTGCGCGGAGCATCGAACTTCTGGTGCTTTTCCGCATCTTTCAAGGCCTGTCCGGTGGCCCTTTGATGCCACTCACGCAGACATTGTTGATGCGCATCTATCCGCCGGAAAAGATGTCACAGGCCATGGCGCTTTGGGGAATGACGACCATCTGCGCGCCTATCTTCGGCCCGCTGATCGGGGGGTACATTTCCGACAATTGGTCCTGGCCCTGGATTTTTTACATCAACCTGCCGATCGTCGCCATGTGCCTGTTCCTCGTGCACCGGTTGATCGCGCCATTTGAGACGCCAACGAAGCGCGAGCGGATCGACATTGTTGGTCTGGTCCTGCTGGTCATATGGGTTGGGTGTTTCCAGCTGATGCTCGACGTTGGCCGTGAACATGATTGGTTCGCCTCAACAGGCATTGTGGCGCTTGCGATTATCGCCGCGGTCGGGCTGGTTGCCTTTGTGATCTGGGAACTGACGGACCCACACCCGATCGTGGATCTACGCGTCTTTCGACATCGAACACTCTGGGTCGGCACCATCGCTGTTTCATTGGGCTTTGGCGGCCTGTTTTCGATGATTGTGCTCGTCCCGCTCTGGCTCCAATCCGTCATCGGATACACAGCCAGCGAATCTGGTCACGCCATGGCGCTCGTCGGTATCTTTGCGGTTTTCATGGCGCCAATTGTTGGCAAGCTGATGGATAAGTTCGATGTCCGGCTCTGTATTACGCTTGGCATGCTCTGGCTGGTTGGCGTCTCCCTCATGCGGACGGGCTGGTCGACTGAAGGTGATTTCTGGACATTTGCCCTGCCGCAATTGCTGCAGGGCTTCGGCATGCCTTTCTTCTTCATCGGGTTGATGTCGTTTGCGATGTCCGCCGTCCCTGCCAAAGACACGGCATCTGCTGCAGGTCTCATCAGCTTCATGCGCACCGTCAGCGGCGCCGTTGGGACAGCGCTTGCCGCTTCTTGGTGGGATGAGGCCTCACGCGTCAGCCGCGATCAGATGGTGGGCAATCTGAACGGCGCGCAATCCGTCATGACCCAACTTCAGGCCTCAGGCTTTTCAGAAGGCCAAGCGCTGAGTGTGATGGAACGGCTGGTTGATGCGCAGGCCGCGACATTAGGCGTGAACCACGTCTTCTGGATTGGGGCCGTGATCCTTTTCATCGCCGCCTGGCTTCCTTGGCTTGCACCCCGGCCGAAGGGCAATTTCATGGCCGGTGCCGGCGGGGCACATTAACGCCCCTTGCCGGAATCGCACTTTGTATGTAACGCATACAAAAATCACACTTGAAGGAACGCAACGCATGTCAGCCAAGCTGATCGACGGGAAGAAACTCGCAGCCGAAATCCGCAAGGACTGCGCAGCCCGGGTGCGGACGCTGGCCCAGCATGACGTCACCCCCGGCCTTGCTGTCATCCTTGTTGGTGATGATGCGGCCTCTGCCGTTTATGTCGGCAAGAAGATCAAGGCATGCGAAAACGTCGGCATCCGTTCCTTCACGGACCGCTATCCGGCTGACATTACCAATGAAGCACTGCTCAGCCGCATCGAAGAGCTGAACGCCGACGAGAATGTCCACGGCATCCTCGTCCAGCTTCCCCTGCCCGCGCATATCGACATGGCGAAGGTGCTGGAAACCATTGCGGTCGATAAGGATGTCGACGGCTTCCATCTCTACAATGTCGGCGGGCTCGTCACCGGCAACACCGTCTTTTCGCCCTGCACACCCTATGGCGTGGTCAAACTGCTCGAGAGCGAGAACATCCCGATTGAAGGGCAGAATGTCGTCGTCGTTGGGGCCAGCAACATCGTTGGCAAACCCATGGCGCTGATGCTCATGGCCCGGGATGCGACCGTCTCCATCTGCCACGCCAAGACGCGCGACCTTGCCCAGTACACAATCCTTGCCGACATTCTGGTGGTGGCAGCGGGCGTCCCCAACCTCATCCTGCCGCAGATGGTGAAGACCGGTGCGGTCGTGATCGACGTCGGCATCAACCGCATGCCCGATGGCAGCATAACGGGTGACGTGGATTTTGAAGGCGTCCGCTGGCGCGCGTCGGCCATCACGCCTGTCCCCGGCGGGGTCGGCCCGATGACGGTGACGATGCTTCTGGAAAACACGATCAAGTCAGCAGAACGCGTCGCAGGGCTTGCGCCGCAAATCGACTTGCCCCTCAGTACCGCAGCCTGAGGGGCATTGCCAAAACTAGATCGGGAAATGTCCCGGCTGGGTTTCGATGGTGATCCAACGCAGCTCTGTGAAGCTGTCGATCCCCGCTTTTCCGCCGAAGCGGCCATAGCCTGACGCACCGACACCACCGAAGGGCATCTGCGCCTCATCGTGCACCGTCGGCCCGTTCACATGGCAGATGCCGGATTTGATCTGACGCGCGACGCCGAGGCCACGCGCTGTGTCCTTGGTGAAGACGGACGCAGACAGGCCATAGTCGCTGTCATTGGCGAGGCGGATCGCGTCAGCTTCATCCTTGGCGCGGATCATCGCAACGATGGGGCCGAAGCTCTCATCACGGTAGAGGTTCATGGCCGAAGTCACACCGTCTACGACCGTCGCAGGCATGAGCACCGAATCTGCTGTTCCACCCGAAAGGACCGTCGCGCCCTTTGCTGTCGCATCGTTGATGAGGCTGTTGACGTGATCCACCGTCTTGCGGTCAACGACAGCGCCGAGCGGGGTCGTCCCCTCACGCGGATCACCGGTGGCGAGGCTCTTGGCCTTGGCGGCAAACTTGGCAGCAAAGGCGTCAGCCACAGCTTCAACGACGATAATCCGCTCGGTCGACATGCAGATCTGGCCCTGATTCATGAAGGCGCCAAAGGCGGCCGCCTTCACAGCCTCATCCAGATCGGCATCCTCCAGCACGATCAACGGCGCCTTGCCGCCCAGTTCCAACAGGCAGGGCTTGAGATGCTGTGCCGCCCGCTTGGCGATGATCCGGCCAACGGCAGTGGATCCTGTGAAGTTGATCCGCTTAACGGCAGGGGCGTCGATGAGCGCGCCCACCACCTCAGCCGCATCCGCTGGCGCATTGGTGACAACATTGACGACACCTTCAGGGAAGCCCGCTTCTGCAAAGGCCTCGACAATGATCTCATGCGTGCGCGGGCAGTTCTCGCTCGCCTTGAGGATGACGGCGTTGCCGCACGCCAAGGGCACTGCAATGGAGCGCACGCCGAGAATGATCGGCGCATTCCAGGGCGCGATACCCAAGATGACGCCCACCGGTTCGCGCAGCGCCATAGAGAGGCAGCCAGGCTTATCCGATGGAATGACTTCGCCTGAAATTTGTGTGGTCAGGGCAGCAGCTTCGCGCACAATGGAAACAGCGAGGCCAAGGTTGAAGAGCGCCCAGCCCTTGGTCGCTCCGATTTCGGCCATCATCGCTTCCACAAAGGCGTCAGCTTTTGACTCAAGTGCAGCTGCGGCTTTCATCAGGATCGCTCTGCGGGCATTTGGGCCAGTGGCCGCCCAAATCGGGAAGGCTGCTGCCGCCTTTTCGGCAATAGCGGGAATGTCCGAGGCCTGCATGGCCTGTGCGCTGGAGGCAACGGCACCGGTGATGGGATTGATACGCTCAAACTTCATGGCAGATCTCCTATTTTGTTATAGAATATAACATTCTGATTGATGGTCAAGGGATTGCCACCAAGTCGTTCGAATTTCTTACAGCGGCTCTGTTTCAACGATCCGGCAGGTCAGGCAGCACGACAGGCAGTTGGCTTTTCGTGGCAGGCGTTTAGACAGCGTTTGAAACGTGAAGCGCAAGAGGCGATCTGATGCACAAAGCCCCTCCAAGGTCCTGGCTGTTCATTCCCGGTGACAGTGAGAAGAAGCTCGCCAAAGCGGACGGCTGCGGTGCCGACGCGCTGATCCTTGATCTGGAAGATTCGGTCGCCGCCGACCGGAAGCCCGCCGCCCGCGACCTTGTGGCTGCCTTTCTGGCAGACCGCCCAACCAGCGCACGCACGTCGCAATTGTGGGTCCGTATCAATCCGCTCGACAGCGCCGATACACTTGCCGATCTGAAGGCGATCATCGGGATGCAGCCAGACGGCATCATGCAGCCGAAGACAAATACGCCAGACTGCGTGCGGACCCTGTCTCACTATGTCGATGCGTTTGAGGCGCAGCACGGCCTTGCCGCAGGGCAGACACGCATTGTGCCCGTCGCAACTGAGACGGCGGTGGCGCCATTCCATCTCGGGGACTTTGCAAGCGCCAGTCTTACCCGCCTCGCTGGGATGACCTGGGGGGCTGAAGATCTCGCAACAGCCGTGGCCGCGAGCACAAACCGAGACGCGACCGGGGAATGGTCCTTCACCTACCGGATGGCTCGATCCCTAACTTTGCTGGCAGCACATTCAGCTGGTGTGCAGGCCATCGACACACTCCATGCGGACTTCCGCGATGAAGACGGCCTTCGCGCCTCCTCCCGCGCATCGCGCAGTGAAGGGTTCAGTGGTCGCTTGGCCATCCACCCTGCACAAGTGCCCATCATCAACGAAGGCTACTTGCCGACACCGGATGAGATCACGCATGCCCGCCGCATCGTGGACGCATTTGCCGCAAACCCGGGTGCAGGCACCATCGGGCTGGACGGCAAGATGATCGACATCCCGCATTTCAAGCAAGCCAAGTCGATCCTTGCCCTGGCGGAGAGCTATGCGAACCGGCCATGAATCGACACAGGCCGCCTGACCATGCATAGTCGGCATCGCAGACCTGAATGCAGGCTGCTGGGGGAGAAAACACCGTGAACATTTCGTCCGGCACATTAACATTGCCCGCCGGGTCACGCGCCGCCGGGGACAAGCTGTTTTACCAAAGCTGGATGCCAGATGCGCCGCGCGCTGTTGTCCTCCTCGCGCACGGCTATGCAGAGCACCTCGGGCGCTATGATCATGTCGCCGATCGTTTTGGCAGGGACCAGATTGCTGTGTTCGCGATAGATCACTGGGGCCATGGCCGATCCGACGGCATCCGCGGGTTTGTTCCGAACTTTTCGGTTTTCCAAGATGGCCTCGAGGCGCTGCTGACCTTTGTGAAGGATACCCTTCCCGGCCTTCCGCGCATCTTGGTTGGCCACAGCATGGGCGGCCTCATCGCGACCGCCCATTTGCTGGACCATCAGCAGGATTATGTTGGCGCTGTTCTGTCGGGCCCAGCGGTCAAACCAGCCGTGCCGCCTTCCGCCGCAACACGGATCATCGGCCGGTTGCTGTCGCGCCTCGCGCCGCAAACAGGGATTTTGCAACTGGACTCCGGCGGTGTCAGCCGGGACCCGGCCGTCGTCGCAGCCTATCTGGCCGACCCGCTGGTCCATACAGGCAAGATGAGCGCGCGACTGGCCGCCGAGATGCTCGATGCCATGTCTATGGTGCAGGACAATGCGCAGAGCATCACCCTGCCCTTGCTCATCGTCCATGGCAGCGAAGACAGTCTTGCTTCGCCCGCCGGCGCGCGGGAGATGTTCGGCAAGCTGGCTTCAACCGACAAGACATTCCAAGATTTGCCGGGCCTCTATCATGAGGTCTTCAATGAACCCGAACGCAATGAAGTCTTGGATCTGGTGATGGGATGGACAGCTCAACGCCTTACGCAACAAACAGACGGAACTATCTGATATTATGAACTATATTCTCGCCTTCGCCGCGGTTTTCGTTGCCGTCCCCGTGCTGCTTTACGTGGTGTCACCCGCCATCCTTTACCGCCAGTTTCAAAAGGCTCTGCGCCGCAAAGGCAAGCTCGTGCAAAAAAGCGTGCGGGTGGAAGGCGCAGCATGGCCCTATCTGGAAGGCGGCCCGGCCGACGGAGAGGTCATCGTCTTTGTGCACGGCTTCGGCGCGGACAAGGACAGTTGGTCGTTCGCAGCCCACCACTTTACCGACAAATACCGGATGATCTCACCTGACCTGCCCGGCTTTGGCGAGAGCGACGTTTCCGCGGAGAGGGACTATTCAATTGCGGCACAGACGACCCGCCTGATCCAGTTTCTGGACGCAATGGGCATCGAAAAGTGTCACATCGCGGGTAACAGCATGGGTGGCTTCATCGCGCTCCAAGCCGCGCTTGACCATGGACATCGGCTCACCACGCTGACCTTGGTGAACAATGCGGGCGTGACCGGCGCCAATGAGAGTGAATTGCAGAAGCTTGTGACCGAGGGCCAGAACCCGCTGGTCGTGCGCAAGCCGGCCGACATTGATCAACTCATGGCCTTCGTGGCGCATAAGCCCCGGCCGATCCCCGGCCAGTTCAAGAAGGTCATGTTCAATGAAGCAAAGGGACGGGAAGCCCTCCTCGACAAGATCTTCTTGGCAATCGCGCAGGACTCGCTCGAAAACCCGGTCAACGACCGCTTGCACGAAGTGAAGTGCCCAACGCTTATCATCTGGGGCAAGCATGACCGGCTGATCGACGTGAGCGCGGTCGACGTGCTGGAAGCACGCATCAAAGGCAGCCAAGCTATAGTTTTTGACCATCTGGGGCATGTTCCGATGATCGAAGACCCTAAGGCGTTTGCTGGTGCGCATCTCAGCTTTTTGGGCCGTAACGCGAAATAACCTCAGACGCGCCCCGTTGACGCCGCGATGCGTTTTTGTAAGTGCCGCATACATAAATGAGAAGGGTGTTGGACGGCCCGCTTTTGCGCGGCTAGGGAGCATTTTTTAGACCCGTTAGAGGAGAGTCGAACGTGAAGACACGTGCCGCTGTCGCATTTGAAGCCAAGAAGCCGCTTGAGATTGTCGAGCTTGATTTGGAAGGCCCGAAGGCCGGTGAAGTCCTCGTTGAAATCATGGCGACGGGCATCTGCCATACAGACGCCTACACGCTCGACGGATTCGACAGCGAAGGCATCTTCCCTAGCGTGCTTGGTCATGAAGGTGCGGGCATCGTGCGCGAAGTCGGCGCTGGTGTGACGTCTGTGACCCCCGGCGATCACGTTATCCCGCTCTACACGCCGGAATGCCGCCAGTGTAAGTCGTGCTTGTCGGGCAAGACGAACCTGTGCACTGCCATCCGTGCGACACAGGGTAAGGGCGTGATGCCCGATGGCACGAGCCGCTTCAGCTATAAGGGCCAGACGGTTTTCCATTATATGGGCTGCTCGACCTTTTCGAACTTCACCGTTCTGCCGGAAATCGCACTTGCCAAGATCCGTCAGGACGCGCCGTTCCAGTCGAGCTGCTACATTGGCTGCGGCGTGACGACAGGCGTTGGCGCCGTCATCAACACCGCCAAGGTGCAGGTTGGCGACAACGTCGTCATCTTCGGTCTGGGTGGCATTGGCCTCAACGTCATTCAGGGCGCGCGTCTTGCCGGTGCCAACAAGATCATCGGCGTGGACATCAACCCAGACCGTGAGGAATGGGGCCGCAAGTTCGGCATGACCGAGTTCCTTAACTCTAAGGGCATGAGCCGCGAAGACGTCGTCGCCAAGATCGTCGCGATGACCGACGGCGGCGCTGATTATACCTTTGACGCGACCGGCAACACCGAAGTGATGCGCACCGCTCTCGAAGCTTGCCATCGCGGCTGGGGCACCTCGATCATCATCGGTGTGGCCGAAGCGGGCAAGGAAATCGCCACCCGTCCGTTCCAGCTGGTCACCGGCCGCAACTGGCGTGGCACTGCCTTTGGCGGCGCGAAGGGCCGCACCGACGTTCCGAAGATCGTCGACATGTACATGCAGGGTAAGATCGAGATTGATCCCATGATCACCCACGTCATGGGCCTGGAGGAGATCAACACGGCGTTTGATCTGATGCACGCAGGTAAGTCGATCCGCTCTGTCGTGGTATTCTAAGCCCGCGAATCAAATCAAAAGGAGAGAAGCAATGTTCAGTCACATCATGCTTGGCGCGACCGATCTCGCAGCGTCAAAGAAGTTCTATGACGCAGCCCTCGGTGCCCTCGGCATCGGCCCCGGCCATCAGGACGACAAAGGTCGTGTCTTCTACATGACCGACACCGGCATTTTCGCCATCAGCACGCCGATCAACGGCGAACCCGCTTGCGGCGCAAATGGCGGCACGATCGGCTTCAACGTCGCCTCGCCTGAACAGGGTGACGCTTGGCACGCTGCAGGCGTCGCCAATGGCGGCACGACCTGTGAAGATCCCCCCGGGATCCGGGAAAGCGAAATGGGCAAGATGTATCTCGCCTATCTGCGCGATCCTTCAGGCAACAAAATCTGCGCCCTGAAGCGCATGTAGTTTCGGCAGGGGGCCTTGTGCCCCCTGTCTCCCTCCCCCGGACCGATTGGACCTATTAGATGTTCACGCATATCTGCGTTTCTGCTCAAGACCTTGAGACCTCAAAGAAGTTTTATGACGCAGCCCTCGGCGCGCTTGGCGTCGCCAGCATCGGCCAGGTCAATGACCGCACCTGCGTCTATGCAACCCCGACCGGCAAGTTGCTGGTGATGACGCCGGCTGATGGCGCACCTGCCACCCATTCCAACGGCGGCACCCTCGGCTTTCAGGCGCCTGACAAGGCTGCCGTCGATGCGTTCCATGCAAGCGGCATCGCCAATGGCGGTACCGATGAAGGCGCCCCCGGCCACCGCGCAGGCGCGCCCGGCAACCCCTATGGCGCTTATCTCCGTGATCCGGTGGGTAACAAGATCTGCGCCTTCGCAGCACCGGAAGCCTGATCCACATGAGCCTCGCTGACATTCTTGCCCGCCATAAGGGGCGTGAGGGGCCGCTGCTCCCCATCCTGCACGATGTGCAGGCGGAGTTCGGCCATGTCAGCGAGGACGCCATTCGCACCATTGCGTCGGATCTGAACCTGACGCGTGCAGAAGTGCATGGCGTGGTCAGTTTCTATCACGACTACCGGTCCACGCCCGAGCCACGCCCGGTTATCAAACTGTGTCGGGCAGAAGCCTGTCAGGCGCGCGGTGTCGAGGCTTTGGTGTCCGCCATGACGCCAAACCCCGCCGTCAAAGTCGAAACCGTCTATTGTCTGGGCCTTTGCTCGGTTGGCCCTGCCGCAATGGTCGGCACAGGTGTCTACGCCCGGCTTGACTCGGCGAAGCTGGAAATGCTGGTTAAATCCCTATGAAGGTTCGTATTTCCGACGACGCGCTGGCCATCGCTTGCGGCGCAGATGCTGTTGCCAAGGCTTTCACAGATGCCGGGTCCGACGTGGAGCGCGTCTCCTCTTGGGGTATGCACTGGCTGGAGCCGCTGGTTGAAATCAACGGCATCGGTTTTGGTCCGGTGACGCCAGCCGATGTCGCAGACATTCTAGCTGGCGGCGCAGATACGTTGTGCATCGGCCCAATTGCCGCGCACCCCTTCATTGCCCGACAGCAGCGCCTGACCTTTGCGCGCGCCGGCAAAACCCGCCCACTTGATCTGGACGATTATTACGCGACCGGCGGCTGGCAAGGCCTTGCCAAGGCACGCGAAATCGGCCCCTCGGCCAGCATCGAAGCGCTCATCACCTCTGGCCTGCGCGGACGCGGCGGCGCTGGTTTCCCAGCAGGCATCAAGTGGCGCACGGTCGCCGGGGCGCAATCCCCTCAGAAGTACATCGTCTGCAATGCGGATGAGGGCGATAGCGGTACCTTTGCCGATCGCATGGTCATGGAGGGTGACCCCTATGTGCTGATCGAAGGCATGGCCATTGCCGGCCACGCCGTCGGCGCATCCAAGGGCTATGTCTACATCCGCTCGGAATATCCGCACGCCATCGCTAAGATGGAGGCGGCCGTCAAAGCCTGTGCGCATCTCATTGCACCGTTTGACGTGGAAATTCGCGTTGGTGCTGGCGCCTATGTCTGCGGCGAGGAAACGTCGCTCCTCAACTCGCTTGAAGGCAAGCGCGGCGAAGTGCGGGCAAAGCCGCCCCTGCCCGCCCTTGAAGGACTGTTCGGCAAACCGACCGTCGTCAACAATGTGCTCACGCTCGCGACGGTGCCATGGGTCTTGGCCAATGGTGCAGAGGCTTACGCCGCTTATGGCATGGGCCGATCCCGCGGGACGATGCCAATCCAGATTGCAGGCAATGTGAAATATGGCGGTCTGTTTGAAACGGCCTTCGGCATCACGCTTGGCGAACTGGTGAACGACATTGGCGGTGGATCGGGAAGCGGCCGCCAGGTGCGCTGCGTGCAGGTTGGCGGACCTTTGGGCGCCTATCACCCGCCCAGCCAGTTCGACACGCCGTTCGACTATGAGGCCTTTACCGGCGTTGACGGATTGATCGGCCATGGCGGCCTTGTTGTGTTCGACGAAACCGTCGACATGGCAAGCCAAGCGCGTTTCGCGATGGAATTCTGTGCAGCCGAAAGCTGTGGAAAATGCACCCCGTGCCGCCTTGGTTCAACGCGCGGCACCGAAACGCTCGACCGCGTTCTGGCCGGGGAAAATGTGGACGCCAACCTCGCCCTCATCGAAGACCTGTGCGACACGATGAAGTTCGGATCGCTGTGCGCGCTCGGCGGCTTCACCCCTTATCCGGTGTTGTCAGCAATCACTCACTTCCGCGAAGATTTTGTGGTAAGGAACAAGGCATGACCTATCAACCGCAGACTGATTTCGGGACTCCGGCCTCCCGGTCGGAAGATCAGGTAACCCTCACGATCGACGGACGCGAGACAACTGTCCCCGCCGGAACGTCGGTGATGCGCGCCGCTTCTGAACAGGGCACGGCCATCCCCAAGCTTTGCGCGACGGACAGCCTCGCCTCTTTTGGTTCCTGCCGTCTGTGCCTCGTCGAAATCGAAGGTCGGCGCGGGACGCCTGCCAGCTGCACGACACCGGTGGAACCCGGCATGGTCGTCCACACCCAGACACCGCATCTCGCCAAGCTGCGCAAGGGCGTGATGGAGCTCTACATCTCCGATCACCCGCTTGATTGCCTCACCTGCGCCGCCAATGGCGATTGTGAGCTTCAGGATCAGGCGGGCAATGTGGGCCTGCGCGACGTGCGCTATGCCGCCGACGCAACCCATCTTGGCCAGACCAAGGATCATTCCAACCCCTATTTCGACTTTGACCCTTCCAAGTGCATCGCCTGTTCGCGCTGCGTGCGCGCGTGTGACGAAGTACAGGGCACGCTGGCCCTCACCGTGCAAGGTCGCGGTTTTGACTCGAAGATTTCTGCGGGCCTTTCGTCCGACAACTTCCTCGGTTCGGAATGCGTGTCTTGTGGCGCGTGCGTCCAAGCCTGCCCCACCGCGACGCTGGTTGAAAAGAGTGTTGTGGAGATTGGCACGCCAGAGTGTGCTGTTGTCACCACCTGTGCCTATTGCGGCGTTGGCTGCACCTTCCGCGCCGAAATGCGGGGCGAGCAGCTTGTCCGCATGGTGCCCTGGAAAGACGGCAAGGCCAATCGCGGCCATAGCTGCGTCAAGGGCCGCTTTGCCTGGGGCTATGCCCAGCATCAGGATCGTATCCTCAAGCCCATGATCCGCGCTGCCGCCAGCGACCCTTGGCGCGAAGTGGAATGGGAAGAGGCATTTGCCTACGCCGCATCGGAGCTGAAGCGGATCTCCGCCAAGTACGGCAAGCAGGCGCTTGGAGGCATCACCTCAAGCCGCTGCACAAACGAAGAAACCTTCCTCGTCCAAAAACTGATCCGTGCAGGCTTTGGCAACAACAATGTCGATACCTGCGCCCGCGTCTGCCACTCGCCCACTGGCTATGGCCTGAAGACGACCTTTGGCACATCGGCAGGCACGCAGGACTTTGACAGTGTTGAGGATAGCGACGTCATCCTCGTCATCGGCGCTAACCCGACGGACGGTCACCCGGTCTTTGCCAGCCGCATGAAGCGCCGCCTTCGGGCAGGCGCAAAGCTGATCGTCATCGATCCGCGCCGGACCGATCTTGTGCGTTCGCCCCACATCGAAGCGCAGCACCATCTGGCACTTCGTCCGGGCACCAATGTCGCCGTGCTGACTGCCATGGCGCACACCATCGTGACGGAAGGCCTCGTTGATGAAGCCTTTGTCCGCGAGCGCTGTGATTGGTCTGAATTCAAGGATTGGGCCGACTTTGTTTCGCTGGAGCGCAACAGCCCGGAGACGCTGGAACCTGTCACGCAAGTGCCAGCCGCAGACCTGCGTGCAGCCGCGCGCCTTTATGCGACCGGCGGCAATGGCGCGATCTATTACGGCCTTGGCGTGACCGAGCATTCGCAAGGCTCCTCCACCGTTATGGCGATTGCAAACCTCGCCATGGCAACCGGCAATATCGGTCACCGTGGAGTGGGCGTGAACCCGTTGCGCGGACAGAACAACGTGCAAGGCGCCTGCGACATGGGCAGCTTCCCGCACGAACTGCCCGGCTATCGGCACATCTCAGACGTGGCAACGCGCCGTGAGTTTGAAGAAGAATGGGGCGTGGCACTTGATCCCGAACCCGGCCTGCGCATCCCCAATATGCTGGATGCGGCGACCGACGGCGTGTTCAAGGCCCTCTACGTTCAGGGCGAAGACATTCTGCAGTCAGACCCCAACACGCAGCACGTGGCCGCTGGCTTGGCGGCGATGGAATGCGTCATCGTGCATGACCTATTCCTCAACGAAACCGCCAATTACGCGCATATCTTCCTGCCGGGTTCGACCTTCTTGGAAAAGAACGGGACCTTCACCAACGCGGAACGCCGCATCCAGATGGTCCGCAAAGTGATGTCGCCGCTGAACGGGTTGGAAGACTGGGAAGTCACGCAGGAACTCGCCCGCGCGCTTGGTCTTGATTGGAACTACACCCACCCGTCTGAAATCATGGACGAAGTCGCGCGTTTGACCCCGAGCTTCAGCGGCGTGAGCTTTGATAAGCTCGATGAAGAAGGCTCGCTGCAATGGCCAGTCAACGAAGCTGCGCCCAACGGATCACCGATCATGCATATTGACGGGTTCGTGCGCGGTAAGGGCAAATTCGTTGTAACCGACTATGTCCCCACAGATGAAAAGACAGGGCCGCGCTTCCCACTGCTGCTCACCACCGGCCGCATCCTGAGCCACTATAATGTCGGCGCGCAAACACGCCGCACCAACAACGTCGTATGGCATGAGGAGGATCTTCTCGAAATCCATCCGACGGACGCCGAGAACCGCGGCATCAAATCGGGTGACTGGGTCAAGCTGGCCAGCCGCGCAGGCGAAACAACGCTGCGCGCGACGGTAACGGAACGCGTGGCGCCGGGCGTTGTCTACACGACCTTCCACCACCCGATGACACAAGCGAATGTAGTGACAACCGACTATTCGGACTGGGCCACAAATTGCCCCGAATATAAGGTGACGGCAGTCCAGATCAGCTCGTCCAACGGCCCGACCGACTGGCAGGAAGGCTATGATCAGCACGCGCGCAATGCCCGTCGCATTGAAACTGCTGAGGCCGCTGAATGAGCAGCACGCTCGACAATCTTGTGCGGATGGCCAACCAGATCGCGATGAACCTGAAGCATGAGGCCGACCCTGTCGGCGCAATGGCAGAGCACATCAGGCTCTTCTGGGATCCACGCATGAAGCAGATCATTTTTGCACATGATGGCACCGGCCTGTCCCCTGACGCGGCAAAGGCTATCGACGCCCTCAAAGCGAGCGCGTGACCGACAGCAGCGTCAGCATCCCGGTTGATCGGATCACCCCGACCGACACCGCGCCTGCCGCCCGCACCCTGCCCGTCGAAATGCCCATTGCTGTTGAGTATAATGGCATCGGCTATGCTGTGATGATGGCGACACCGGTTGATCTCGAAGACTTCGCTGTCGGCTTTTCCCTGTCAGAACGCATCGTCGCGACCGCAGGTGAAGTGCAGGCCATCCATGCCCATGAAACCCCGCAAGGCATCGTCCTGCGCATCACCATCGAGCAGGACCGCATGGAACCGATGCTGGAACGGGTTCGCGTGCGCGTATCGGAAAGCAGTTGCGGATTGTGCGGGCTGGAAAATCTGGAACAGGTCGCCCGCCCCCTGCCCCCGATCGAAGCACCGATAGACGTCGCGCCCGCCGCCATCTTTGCGGCCCTGGACGCGCTATATGACCACCAGCCCCTCAGCAAAGCCACAGGCGGTGCGCACGCGGCGGCGTTTTGCGGGCCCGATGGCGAAATCCTTTGTGTCCGCGAAGACGTTGGCCGTCACTGTGCGCTCGACAAGCTGATCGGCGCGCTGGCCACCTCAGGCACGTCTCCTACGACGGGGTTCATCCTCCTGTCGTCGCGCTGCAGCTACGAACTGGTGGAAAAGACGGTCATTGCCGGCTGCCCCATGCTGGTGACGATCTCGACAGCGACCTCCCTCGCGGCGGAACGGGCCAAGGCCGCCGGACTGACCCTCATCGCGCTCGCGCGGCGGGATGCGATGCTGAGGCTCTAGTCGATCAAACCGTGTCGGTATTCGATACCCTCTTCGGGCCATATCGCTTCCAGAGCCAGTAGACTCCGAACGCCAAAAGCAGCCATGGACCCAGCCCACCGATGATGAGCGCAACAAACGCCAACATCATCGAGATCGATTCCTTGCCCGTAAGCAGGCCACTGCCGATAGTGGATTGACGATCAAAACCGAGCACAGTTTCTCCGACCTCATAGCGGAATGTCATCGGGGCGCTTGCAAGCAGGTCCTGCTTTTCATTGCGTTCACCGGCCAATGCGCGGAGTTCGTCACGCAAAGCTGCCTCGCGAGCGACCAACTCCGATTTGGCTCTGTCCGAAAGATCTTTAGACTTCAACTGCGCAGACACCCGCTCGAGATCCGTATTGATGGCCCCGGCGTTCCGCTTCAGGTTGGTAACACTACTACCTACGTCCTCACCCGAAACACGGCTCGTTTCAAGCTTTCCACCTTCTTTTTCGACCACGGCGGATGCCTCGCGGGCAAAGGCAAGTGCGATACCTGGATCAAGTTTGACGGTTAGCGACCCTTCGGTCGTGCCATTTCGCTCTTTGATGAAGTTAAGTCCAGAAATCCGGCACTTGGCAATGCCTAGCTTTGCACACTGATCAGCGTGGATTTCCTGCACACGAGCAATTTTCTTCTCCGGAAGACTAAACGCGTAATCATAGTCAAAAGCCACACCGGGCGCAGCGCTGGCGTTGATGGCAGGCGTGCCGACATCCCCGCTTGCTGCTGTCGCTGCTTCAGACGCAGCGTCTGCGCTCTCTTCTTTCCGACCACATCCAACGAGAACCAAGGCAAGAGAAACAACAAGAAGTATTTGCTTCATCACATCCTCCCATATTTGGTCGCACCAAGAGATTACTCTACTAATTACATAGACAAAGTAGAATTATCTAAGTGTCTTTGAGAAAATGATAATCACCTCCCCGACTCGTCCTCATTCGGAAACTCTTGGCGATCAAGGCCCAACGCGACTAAGGCCACACCATGCTGCGCATCAATGAACTGAAACTGCCGCTCCACCACGCACCGGAAGAGCTTCCCGCCGCCATCTATGATCGGCTCGGCGTGACAGAGGCAGAGGTGCTGAGTTGGACCATGTTCCGGCGTGGCAATGACGCGCGCAAGAAGGGCGCGATCAAGCTGGTCTATACCATTGATGTGTCGCTGGTGGATGAGGCCGCGGTCGCGTCGCGCCTCGCCGATGATCCGCACATCCGCCCGACGCCCGACATCAGCTACAAGTTCGTCACGCAAGCCCCGGCTGGTTATTCCGGCCCACGTCCCGTCGTTATCGGTGCAGGCCCCTGCGGGCTGCTGGCAGCCTTGGTCCTCGCCCAGATGGGCTTTCGCCCCATCATCATCGAGCGCGGCACAGCGGTTCGGGAGCGGACCAAGGACACATGGGGCCTGTGGCGCAAGGGCGTTCTGAAACCGGAGTCCAATGCCCAATTTGGCGAGGGCGGTGCTGGCACCTTTTCCGATGGCAAACTCTACAGCCGGATCAAGGACCCACGTCACCTTGGCCGCAAGGTGCTGGTCGAGTTCGTGAAGGCAGGCGCACCTGAAGAAATCCTGACCGAGGCGCACCCGCATATCGGTACCTTCCGCCTCGTCTCTATGGTGATGAGCATTCGCGAGACCATCGAAAAACTGGGCGGCGAATATCGATTCCAAACGCGCGTCGAGGATTTCGACATCGCGACGGATGCTTCAGGCAACCGCACGATGCGCGGTCTGCATTTGTCCGACGGCAGCTATCTCGAAGGCCGGCACGTTATCATGGCGGTTGGCCACAGCGCGCGGGACACCTTCTACAAGCTGCACGAACGCGGCGTGCATGTGGAGGCCAAACCCTTCGCCATTGGTGTCCGGATTGAACATCCCCAAAGCTTGATTGATCGCGCACGCTATGGCGCGGATGCGGGCAATAAGATTCTCGGCCCCGCCGCTTACAGCCTGTCCCACACGGCCAGCAACGGCCGCTCGGTCTATAGCTTTTGCATGTGCCCGGGCGGGCGCGTGGTCGCCGCCGCCTCAGAGGAAGGGCGTGTCGTCACCAACGGCATGAGCCAGTATTCGCGTGCCGAGTTCAACGCCAATTCCGGCCTCGTCGTCGACATCTCCCCGGAACGAGATTTCCCCGGCGGCCCCTTGGCAGGCGTGGAACTGCAGCGACACTGGGAAACGCAGGCCTTTCTCGCAGGCGGGTCCAGCTACCAAGCCCCGGGCCAACGGCTTGAGGACTTTGTGGCAGGTCGCCCCTCCACGGCTCTCGGTTCGATCACGCCCTCTTATCAGCCGGGCGTTCACCCGTCCGACCTGTCCACCTGCCTGCCGGATTTTGTGACACAGGCCATTCGCGAGGCCCTGCCCGTCTTTGGCCGGAAAATGCCCGGCTACGATCATCCCGACGTGGTCCTGACGGGCGTTGAATCTCGGACATCCTCCCCGATCCGCATTCGGCGCGGGGAGAATTGCCAGAGCATCAATACGTCAGGGCTTTACCCTGCCGGCGAAGGCGCAGGCTATGCAGGCGGCATTCTCTCCGCCGCTGTCGATGGCATCAAAGTCGCCGAGGCACTGGCGCTCACGCTGGACGTTCAAAAGGGCTGACAACCTAATGGCCCATAGGCCAAGCGTGGCAGCGCGCGACGGCGAACAGCCGCGGGGCGCTGCCACTTAAGGAATTCAGGCCGCTGCGACAGGCACCTTCCCTTGTGCCGATTGACGGCCAAAAAGCTCACGCAGCAAAGACAGTGACATAAGATGCGCGTGAACCAAGACGAGCAGCCCAGAGCTATTCATCTTGCGCAGCTTGTCACCGCGCAAATCCCGCAATTTCTCTTCATTCACCATCTGGAAGCCACGATAGATGAAGGGCGCCTTGTCGCCTTCCGGCTGGATCGTCATTTCGCCTTCCATCAGAAGGTCATTCTCGATGAGTTCCTTGATGAAGGCTTCCGTCCGCTGGCCGGCCTGCTCAAACTGTTCACAAAAGCCCAGGATTCGCTTTGTGGCTTCGGTCTGCTGACCATCTTCAAACAACGCATCACCATCTTCGAATTCGCCGATCGCGCCTGCCGTCGGATCAAAGCAAACCGATAGGTCCGCACTGTCCGGGGTCAACTTGGCAAGCATGAAGGGATAGCGGCGAACATAGGCCGGGATGTAGGCTTGCTCGGAAAACTTACCGTCTTCGCCCATGAAGACATTCACGCCTTCGTTTAGACCCATAAGCGCAAGCGGCACCGGGTTCGGCCCAGACGAAAAAATGATCGGGAAGAAGCGCTGGGCACTGGTGAATTCATCAACGGTTACCGGCACGGCGTGCTGCGCGGCAAGCCAAGGCGCGCTCTCAATCGGACGTGTCTTCCAAGTCGCGTGGTCGATAGACGACAATGGAACGAGGTCTTTGAAAAACAAAGGGAAGTTATTCTGTGGTGCGCTAGCCATGTGTATGCTCCTAAAAATATAAAGAATGTGACTGCCTCGGCGGGCAATGAGCCCGGAAAGCATTTAAGTTCGGACGTATTTTCTTTCGTCGAAAGCCGCCGCTTTCGGGCAGCTTTTCGTCTGACTATTTCAGCGCAGCGATCGCGGCTTTGGCACCATCAAGCGGCACGTCGACGACCAGTGTGTTTTCTCCACCCCAGGGGCGGAACCCAACTTTCATGATCTTGCCAGTGTCAAATTGGGCAAGCAGCTTTGCATCAAGCTCGAGAATGGACTGACAGCCATCTGGAAGGCATGTGACGAACACCGACTTCACTTCTTCATTTTCATCGATGCGCGCAACAACGCCGCCACGCAAATCAACGCCAAAAGGCAGAGTGAGCGTCAGGAATGTTCGCCCCTGCTCAACCCCGACCATCGCCTGAAGAAGTCGCCCCTTCGTCTCGGCATTGTCGTAATTCTGTGTCTGCACAGCTCGACAATCTTTGGCGTTCATCTTGTTGCAGATGAAGCCCCATTTATCGAACGTCTTGCTGAGCACCCATTCAATGGGGGCAGCCGGGGACGCCGCAGCGGCTGGCTGTGCCGGTGCGGCAGTCGCTGCTGAAGGCTTGGCGGCCTTGGCGGTCTTAGCAGAGATCGCAGGCGCAGCGAACAGGCCGGCGGAAACAGCAACAGCCGCGAAGACATTCAGAACGTGTTTATGCATTGTGAGGTTCCTTTCTTATTTTGCTTCGAATTGAAGGACAAACTCGGTCGAAACCGAATTGCCATCATTGTCGACAGCGGTGACCTTGATGGCGAGCGAGGTGACGTTTTCGGGTGCTTCACCCACCAAAGCAGCTTGAGCAGCGTCATAGTAGATCCACGCAGGCAGGGTGCTGCCGTCAGCCAATGTGATTTTCGTTCCGGCATTCACATTCAAAAGAGTGGCCTTCTCAATTGGAATGACGAAGGCACGGTCTACCGCCATCATGGCTGCCGGAGCGGAATTGGTGGCAGGAGTCGTGACAATGGGTGACGACGGAATGGCGACGCCGATCCCTTCCACAACAACTGTCCCAGTGACACTCGTCGCCATGGCCGGTGTCGGGTTGGACACGGAAAGCATCTGGTAGGTGTCCGGATTGACCACCGTCATGGGGGTGGCCATGGCAATCATCACTGGCGCGTTTTCTGCATTCAGCGCCGGGATCTGATAGTTGACGGCCAATGCAGTTGCACTGTCAATCAACTGGATCTGACTGATATAGTTCCCAATAAACTCCATCCGCGACGAGAAGGCCAAGGCTCCAGCATAGCCGAGCACCTCTCCTGACACGCCGGTCGAAACGCTGACAAAACCATTCAAATTGTTGGTGTCGTCAAACATCTTGCTGGCGGAAAGCGCGACTGTCTTCGGCGTGATCGTGCTCGCCGTATCGTTGACGTAAGTGATCGCATAGTCGGTCAATCGGGTGCCCGAGGTCGCAACCGCGGCACTCACCGCGATCGTCTTGTTGCTCTGGACAACACCATTCAACCGGCTGACGTCTTTGCTCGCATAAGCCAGCGTCACACTGCTGAGGCTCTCGCTGCCAATCAGACCGCTCACGATGTAGCCAGTGCCTAGGGCCGAGCTCGTCACGGTCGTGTTGCCGTCATAAACCTTGGTCTGGGCCAAGGCAGCCACCATCAGCGGTGCGGGCGTAATGTTTGCCTGCGCGCTCGCCGTTGAAGAGGCCAGCGTATAGTTGCCAATGTCCCTGCCAGCCAGCGTCAGGCCGCTGATGCTGACCACAAGACCCTGTGCCACATGGCTGTCTGCAAACACACCGGTCGAGGTCGCAACGTTCAGGTCATCGCCCGAGAACATGCCGTTGAACACAGCGTTGGTCGTGACCAAGGCGGCAGAAGTGTT
>JAIXWO010000008.1 GCA_027491235.1 Sphingomonadales bacterium | reverse complement strand
CTGGTGGGCGGTGGCCGCACGGTTGACGTCACACAGGCGTCGCTGACGGTAACGACCAGCAATGTGGTCAAGACCTATGATGGCACGCTGAGCGTATCGGGTGCGACGACAGCGGCAGCTCCAGTGGTTCTCACAGGCAGCGGCACGCAGCTGTTCGGCAGCGATAGCCTGAGCGGTGGCAATTACGCCTATACGAACGCAAACGCTGGAAACAGCAACCGAACTGTGACGGTTGGCAATGTGACGGTCAATGACGGCTTTGGCGGCGCGAACTACGCGGTCAGCTATACAGTCAATACGACCAGCACGATCAATCGGGCCGCGATCACGGTGAGCACGGCGAATGTCGTTAAAACCTATGATGGAAATACCAGTGCGCTCGGCACGCCTGTCGTCACGCAAGGTGCACTGTTCTCCAACGCCAGCAATTCCGGGGCATTGGACAACCTTTCAGGCGGAACCTATTCCTTTGTAGGTTCAAATGTGAGCCGCGTTGGTGGCGTCGCGTCTGGCGCGTTATTGAATGACAAGGTCGTCACGGCCAGCAATGTCACCGTCAATGATGGCAATGGCGGCGGCAATTACACCGTCACTTATGCCAACAATAATTCGAGCACGATTACGCCGTATACAGTCGATCTGACCGGTAGCCGCGTCTATGATGGGTCAACTGACGCTGATGCAGGCATCTTTGCACTTAGCGGACTTGTGGGCCAGGAAACGCTCGGGTTGATAGGTGCTGGCCAGATCGGCAACGCCCATGTGACCTACGCCAACAACACTCCGCTTTCTCAAACGCTTAGCTCTCTTGGAACGCTCACGCTGACCGACGGCGCGAATGGCGGGGCATCGCTCAATTACAAGTTGGTTGGCGGCACACACAGCGTTACGGTCAATCCACGCACCTTGACCTTCTCTGCCACCGTTCCAAACAAGATTTATGATGGCAACACGGCCATTCAAGTAAGCAGTCTTGTTATCGAAAATCAGGTTGCGGGAGAACAGCTTGATCTCATCTATAACCCATTTGCGAACTTCAACAATAAGACCGCAGCTGACAATAAGCCGGTAACGATTACGAGCATTCGTGTTCAGAGCTCGACTTCGGCTCTCAGCTCCGACTATGTGCCGCTACCGACCACTTATCAGGCAAGTGCAACTGTCTTTAAGAAGGACATCACAGTTGTTGGGGTTGTGGCGACGGACAAGGTGTATGACGGCACGACCTCGGACGTGATCAATACCAGTGTCGCAGCCTTGGCTGGCCTCGTGACCGGTGACCAAGTTGGTATTTCCAATATGAGCGGCACGTTCGCCACCAAGCATGTGGGGACGAACATTCCCGTAGTCGGCAGTGCCGTGACACTGAGCGGCACGGATATGGGCAACTATAACCTCATTCAACCAACCGGGCTTAGCGCCAGCATCACTCCGCGCACTCTGTTCGTGTCAGCAACAGGCATCAACCGTGCTTATGATGGCACGACGAACACATTCGTTAACATCACCGATAATCGCGTCGCTGGTGATATCGTGACGTTCGATTACGCGGCCTCGTTCCTCGACAAAAACATCGGGACAAACAAGTTTGTCAACGTGACAATCAGCGCGCTGACAGGGCCAGATGGTGGAAACTACGTCTTAGCTGCAAATCCCTCGACCTTTGCAGACGTTACCAAGCTGACAATTGCCTTCACCCCTGTGGTCACCACCAAGGTATATGATGGGACGACGTTTGCAACGGCTACCTTGGCTACGAACATTGCTGCAGGCGATGCGCTAACCGTCACATTCCGTGATGTGGCATTTGCCAATGCCAATGCCGGGACGGGCAAACTCGTGACGGTAACCGGCATCAACGTTTCGGGTGACTTGTCCAACTACAACTGGTCGCCATCTAATACGACGGCAACCGGGCAGGGGACGATTACCCCGTTCAGCGTTAACCTCACGGGAAGCCGGGTTTATAACGGCTCAACGTCTATCGCGGCGGCAAACATGGTGATCGGTTCTCTGGTCAACAATGAAACGCTGATTTTGACTGGCGCTGGCAGCATGGCAGACCGGAATGTCGGCACCAATAAGGTTGTTGACCCGACCGGCTTCCAACTTCTGAATGGCACTGGCCCAAGGGCAGGACTGGCGTCCAACTATGCCTTTACTGGCGGCAGTCAGACCGTTTCGATTACGCCTGCAGCTCTGACTATCACCTCGTCCAACGTGTCAAAGACCTATGATGGGACCACATCGACGGCCAATGCGTCGACGGCACCGCTGGCGATTGTCAAAGCTGGAAGCAACACGCAGTTGTTTGGTTCTGACAGTCTGACGGGTGGCACGTTTACGTTTGTGAGCCCGAATGTCGGCCGCGATGCAAATGGGGGTGTTGCCAATGATCGCGCGGTAACAGTCAGCGGTGTGTCCGTTGCTGACGGCAATAACGGCGCCAACTATGTTGTCACTTATGCCAACAACACGACGAGCCGGATTGACCCCTATTCGGTCACGGTCACGGCACTCCCGCAAAGCCGCGTATATAATGGCACAACGGGGGCCGGTTCGTCCGCATTCGTTACCTCTGCGCTGATCGGGTCTGACTTGGTTTCCCAAGTGACCTTGACGTATAATACGAAGAATGTGGCGCTGGGCAGCAAGGTCATCACGCCGAGTGCAGCAGTGGCGGCCACAGGCACCTCGATCAGCAACTACACCTTCAGCTACATCGCCAATGCTGCAAGCACGATCACGCCGGCGACCATTTCCGGCGTTTCGGGGATTACCGTTCGCGATAAGGTTTATGACGGGACAACGGCCGCCGATGTTTCCACCGCATCATTTGCAGAAAAATTCGCCGGCGATGACCTGAATGTTGCCCTGTCCATTGGATCGTTCGACAGCAAGAATGTTGGACTTCGGACCGTGGCTATCACTGGGCTGACGCTTGGCGGTGCAGATGCGGCCAACTACACGCTGTCGAGCGTCTCTGCGACAGCCACAGCGCGGATATTGCCGCGGACGCTGACTGTTTCTGCTCTGGCTCAAACCAAGACGTTTGATGGAACGACAGCGGTTACGAGCCGGTCACTTGGAACAGGCTATACGATTTCCGGAAACGTTGCCGGGGAATCTGTTGCCAGTGTGACCCTGTCATATGACAACGCGAATGTAAGCCGAGGCATCGACGGAACCGTTCTGAGTGACAAGACGATTAATGTCAGCGGCGCTACTGCTGCCGCCGGCACAGATTTTGCCAACTATACGATCCAATATGCCGCAACGAATGCGGCCACGATCACTCCGGCATCGCTGCGTGTCACGACGCTCGATCTGGCTAAAATCTATGACGGCACGACAGTTGGCAGCGGCACTGCAGTTGTCGTTGCGGATGGCGCGACCCGTCTAATTGGCGGTGCCACCCTGTCGGGCGGAAGCTTTGCCTTCGCAGACGCCAATGTCGGCACGAACAAGATGGTGACGGTGTCTTCTGTTTCGGTGAATGATGGCAATAGCGGCGGCAATTACTTCATCACCTATATCCCCAACACCAGCAGCACGATCACGCCTTATGTGGTGAGCCTGACGGGCACGCGTGTGTATGATGCGACGACGGATGTTGCGGCATCGAAGCTTGTGATCGGTCAGTTGGTTGGCAGCGAGACGCTGACGCTTACGGGCGTGGGCACTGTGGCTGACAAGAATGTGGCGACCGGCAAGGCGGTTGACCTTGGCACATTGGCGCTGGGCAATGGCACCGCTGG
>JAIXWO010000018.1 GCA_027491235.1 Sphingomonadales bacterium | reverse complement strand
TCGGTGCGCGGTTGAGCATGACGGGGTGTTCGCGGATCACTTCATCCAGGATGTCCCAGACTTCCTTGCGTTCCTTTTCAACCCACTTCTTCGCCTGCTTCAGCGTCATCGACATGCCCTTGGCGTCGAGGCGCGAGTAGATGAACGGCTTGAACAGCTCGAGCGCCATCTTCTTCGGCAGGCCGCACTGGTGCAGCTTGAGTTCCGGACCCGTCACGATGACCGAACGACCTGAATAGTCGACGCGCTTACCGAGAAGGTTCTGGCGGAAGCGGCCCTGCTTGCCCTTCAGCATGTCGGACAGCGACTTCAGCGGACGCTTATTGGCGCCCGTGATCGTGCGGCCGCGACGGCCGTTGTCGAACAGAGCGTCAACAGCTTCCTGCAACATGCGCTTTTCGTTACGGACGATGATGTCCGGCGCGCGCAGTTCCATCAGACGCTTCAAACGGTTGTTACGGTTGATCACGCGACGATAGAGATCGTTGAGATCGGACGTTGCGAAACGACCGCCATCGAGCGGCACGAGCGGACGCAGTTCCGGCGGAATGACCGGCACGACCTGAAGGATCATCCATTCCGGACGGTTGCCGGAATCGATGAACGATTCCACGACCTTCAGGCGCTTGATGATCTTCTTCGGCTTCAGTTCCGACTTGGTTTCAGCGAGTTCCTTCAGCAGGTCATCGCGTTCGCCTTCAAGGTCGAGGCTTTCGAGGAGGACGCGGATCGCTTCTGCGCCGATGCCGGCCGAGAAGGCGTCTTCGCCATACTCATCCTGCGCATCGAGAAGCTCGTCCTCGGTCATCAGCTGGAACTTTTCGAGCGGGGTCAGGCCCGGTTCCATGACGATGTAGTTTTCGAAGTACAGCACGCGCTCGAGCTGCTTGAGCTGCATGTCAAGCAGAAGGCCGATGCGCGATGGCAGCGACTTCAGGAACCAGATGTGCGCAACAGGTGCGGCCAGTTCGATATGGCCCATGCGTTCACGACGGACCTTCGACACGGTGACTTCGACACCGCACTTTTCGCAGACGATGCCCTTATACTTCATCCGCTTGTACTTGCCGCACAGGCATTCGTAATCCTTGATCGGACCGAAGATGCGGGCGCAGAACAGGCCGTCACGCTCAGGCTTGAACGTGCGGTAGTTGATGGTTTCGGGCTTCTTGATTTCGCCGAAGGACCAGGAACGGATACGTTCCGGCGACGCGATCCCAATCTGGATCTGGTCGAAGGTGTCTGGCTTGGTCATCGGGTTGGCAAAGGCCATCAAGTCGTTCATTTTTCGCTCCATTTCTCTTTCCGATCCCGGAAAGAGCAGAGGTGGAATTGGTCATCTAGGACGGGGTTCCGGCCCGTCACCGGCCCCTCCCCTTAGGAGGGAGGGGCAGATCGGTTATTCAGCTGCGATGGCAAGCCCGTCGCCGTCTACGTCATCGCCGAGGCTGGTCAGTTCGACATTAAGGCCGAGCGAACGCATTTCCTTGACGAGAACGTTGAAGCTTTCCGGGATGCCGGCTTCGAAGGTATCGTCACCCTTGACGATGGCTTCGTAAACCTTGGTGCGGCCGACCACGTCATCGGACTTCACCGTGAGCATTTCCTGCAGCGTATAGGCGGCACCGTAAGCCTGGAGCGCCCAGACTTCCATTTCCCCGAAGCGCTGGCCGCCGAACTGCGCCTTACCACCCAGCGGCTGCTGCGTGACGAGCGAGTAAGGACCGATGGAACGGGCGTGGATCTTGTCATCGACCAAGTGGTGCAGCTTGAGCATGTAGATGTAGCCCACTGTCACCTTACGGTCGAAGCTTTCACCGGTACGACCGTCATAAACCGTGACCTGACCAGACCCATCGAGACCGGCCAGTTCAAGCATACGGGTGACGTCTGCTTCACGCGCACCATCGAACACCGGCGTTGCCATCGGCACGCCGTTGCGCAGCAGTTCGGCCATTTCCACAATGTCGGTGTCGCTCCGTGAAGCGATCTCGTCTTTGTAGGTTTCACCGTAAACTGTCGTCAGGCGATCACGAACGACCGTTGGTGCAACGCCAGCTTCGGTGCCGCCTGCGCTGCGCCATTCTTCGAGCGCTGCCTGAATCTGCTTGCCAAGGCCGCGCGCGGCCCAGCCAAGGTGCGTTTCAAAGATCTGACCGACGTTCATACGCGAAGGCACGCCCAGCGGGTTCAGAACGATATCGACAGGCGTCCCGTCTTCGAGGAACGGCATGTCTTCAGCTGGCACGATGCGGCTGATGACACCCTTATTCCCGTGACGACCGGCCATCTTGTCGCCCGACTGAAGCTTGCGCTTCACGGCAACGAAGACCTTGACCATCTTGAGCACGCCAGGTGCCAGATCATCACCGCGCTCAACCTTCTCAACGCGGTCTTCGAACTTCGCGTTGATCCGCTTGACGGCATCGTCATACTGGATCTTCACAGCTTCAAGGTCCGCCTGAACGCGGTCGTCCTGAACGGCGATCTTCCACCATTCATGGCTTTCCACTTCGCTCAGGCCCTGAGCGTCGATTGCTTCGCCCTTCTTCAGACCCTTTGGCGCGGCCGTGGCGATCTGACCGATCAGCATTTCCTTCAGGCGCGAATAGGTTGCGCGGTTGAGGATCGTGCGTTCGTCGTCACGGTCCTTTGCCAGCGATTCCTTTTCTTCGGTCTGAATGGCGCGCGTACGGTCATCAATGTCGATGCCGTGACGGTTGAAGACGCGGACTTCGACGACCGTGCCAGCAACACCCGGCGGCAGACGCAGCGATGTATCGCGGACGTCAGACGCCTTTTCACCGAAGATGGCGCGGAGGAGCTTTTCTTCCGGCGTCATCGGGCTTTCGCCCTTTGGCGTGATCTTACCGACAAGGATGTCGCCCGGCTCAACTTCGGCACCGATGTAAACGATGCCCGCTTCGTCAAGGCTGCGGAGCGCTTCTTCACCGACGTTCGGGATGTCGCGCGTGATGTCTTCTGGCCCAAGCTTAGTGTCGCGAGCCATGACTTCAAATTCCTCGATGTGGATCGAGGTAAAGACGTCATCCTTCACGATGCGTTCGCTGATCAGGATGGAGTCTTCGTAGTTGTAGCCATTCCAAGGCATGAACGCGACGAGGCTGTTACGGCCAAGGGCGAGTTCACCCAGTTCCGTCGACGGACCATCGGCGATGATGTCGCCTGCCGCTACCGGATCACCGACCTTCACCAGCGGACGCTGGTTGATGCAGGTGTTCTGGTTGGAACGCTGGAACTTCTGGAGACGGTAAATGTCCACGCCCGACTGGTCGGCATCAACGTCACCGGTCGCACGGATAACGATACGGGTCGCATCGACCTGATCGACAATCCCCGCACGGCGGGCGCCAATGGCGGCGCCGGAGTCACGGGCAACCGTTTCTTCCATGCCGGTGCCGACAAACGGCGCTTCGGCACGAACGAGCGGCACGGCCTGACGCTGCATGTTCGATCCCATGAGTGCGCGGTTGGCGTCATCGTTTTCCAGGAACGGAATGAGCGATGCGGCGACCGAAACCAGCTGCTTAGGCGAAACGTCCATCAGCGTGATCTGTTCACGGTTGGCGATCAGGAATTCGCCGGCTTCACGCGACGAAATCTGCTCTTCCACAAAACTGCCATCCGCGGTCAGCTCAGCGTTCGCCTGCGCGATCGTGTGCTTGGCTTCTTCCATGGCGGACAGATAGACGACATCGCTCGTCACCTTGCCGTCGACGATGCGGCGATAGGGCGTTTCGATGAAGCCATACTTGTTCACCCGGCTGAACGACGCCAGCGAGTTGATGAGACCGATGTTCGGGCCTTCCGGCGTTTCAATCGGGCAGATACGGCCATAATGCGTCGGGTGAACGTCGCGGACTTCGAAGCCTGCGCGCTCACGCGTCAGACCGCCTGGTCCAAGTGCGGACACACGACGCTTGTGCGTCACTTCCGACAGCGGGTTGGTCTGATCCATGAACTGCGACAGCTGCGAGGAGCCGAAGAATTCACGGACAGCCGCCACAGCCGGCTTGGCATTGATCATGTCGTTCGGCATCACCGTCGACACGTCGACCGAAGACATGCGCTCCTTCACAGCGCGCTCCATGCGGAGCAGACCGATGCGGTACTGGTTTTCCAGAAGCTCACCGACCGAGCGGACACGACGGTTACCGAGGTTATCGATATCGTCGATTTCGCCCTTGCCGTCCTTCAGATCCACAAGGGTCTTCACGACAGCCAGAATGTCTTCATTGCGCAGCGTCGTCAGATCGTCCGGCGCGTCGAGGCCAAGACGCATGTTGAGCTTCACGCGGCCAACCGCGGAAAGGTCATAGCGCTCATTGTCGAAGAACAGGCCGGCGAACAGCGCTTCAGCCGTTTCCTTCGTCGGCGGCTCGCCAGGACGCATGACACGGTAGATGCTGTCGAGCGCCATGTCGCGGTCTTCAGCCTTGTCGACTTTGAGCGTGTTACGGATCCACGGACCCGTGTTCACATGGTCAATGTCGAGCAGTTCGAGGCGGTCAACGCCTGCCTTGTCGAGCTTTTCGAGGTTCTCGGCAGAAACTTCTTCACCGGCTTCGATGTAGATTTCACCGGTCTGCTCATTGATGAGGTCCAGCGCCGCATAGCGGCCGAAAATTTCCTCGGTCGGGATCAGCAGGGCTTCGAGACCATCCTTTGCCGCCTTGTTGGCCGCACGCGGGCTGACCTTCTGGCCGGCCGCGAACACGACTTCACCGGTCTTGGCGTCAACGACGTCATAGAGCGGCTTCTGGCCACGCCAGTTTTCGGAGACGTAAGGCACGATCCAGCCCGAAGGCGAGCGGCCGAAGGTCACTGTATTGTAGAACTGATGCAGAATTTCTTCCGGCGTCAGGCCAAGCGCGAGGAGCAACGACGTGACGGGCAGCTTGCGCTTGCGGTCAATACGAACGTTGACGACGTCTTTGGCGTCAAATTCAAAGTCGAGCCAGGAACCGCGATACGGAATGACTCGGGCGGCGAAGAGATACTTGCCCGACGAGTGGGTCTTGCCACGGTCATGGTCAAACAGAACACCAGGCGAGCGGTGCATCTGCGACACGATAACGCGTTCTGTGCCGTTGACGAAGAAGGTGCCGTTCTCGGTCATGAGCGGCATGTCGCCCATGTAAACGTCCTGCTCCTTGATATCGAGGACCGAGCGGGTTTCCGTTTCGGTGTCGACTTCAAAGACGATCAGGCGGAGCGTGACCTTCATCGGCGCGGCATAGGTGATCCCGCGCTGGCGGCATTCTTCGACGTCGAACTTGGGGTCTTCCAGTTCGTAGGTGACGAAATCGAGCTCAGCCGTGCCGGCAAAGTCACGGATCGGGAAAACGCTGCGCAGCGTTTTCTCAAGACCGGACACATAGCCGATTGAGGGGTCTGACCGCAGAAACTGTTCGTACGATTCGCGCTGAACCTGAATCAGGTCGGGCATTTCTGCCACTTCGTGAATGTTGCCGAACATTTTGCGGATGCGCTTCTTGGCAATCGCGACTGTCACGTCTGCCTTCGCTGCTTGCTTCGCCATGTGGATTTTCTCGCCTTTTACGTCTTAAATGCGGGGCGCGACAAAACACAAAAAGCCGCGAGTTTCCGCGAGGAAAACTGCAGCTTTCAGCGTCTTGAAACCTCAGTCGATCTATACGTTCGATGCACTGCGCAACGGCACATCATTTCCCGGTCGATCAAGGTAGTAGCGTTTTTATAGGATTTCCGGCGGGCGATGTCAAACGTCCAACCGCGCGAAACCTGAGTCCCTTAGGGTCAGAAAGCCATACCGAACCGAAGCGCTGCCCCTGTGTCGTCGGGTGCCGCAGCAAAGTGTCCGGGGTCTTTGCGCCAGTACACCGAGGTCGACAGCGATCCCGCCCATAATGGAACAGCATAAAGCGCCTCGGCATCAATTTCGCGTCCCGATGGCGCAAGGTTGATACGCCGCACCGCGGTCTGGGCGCTGGACGTCGCATAGTCCCACGCCACGGGCAGTTCGACAGTCAACCCACCGGACGCCACACGCACCGGCTGGGCCAGCCGCAGGCCAAACCGGTCGCCACTCAGGAACATGCCGTCCCGCGTCGCATCAAAAGACCAAGCCGAGGAGACGAGATGATCGGACGCCGGGCGAACCCCGCCCGCGCTAATCCGCGTCCAGCCCTGCTGCCAACGGCCGCGCAAGGCCCAACCGCCCGGCGATGCGAAATTGCCGTCGACCGAGAATTGCCGGGTCACAGAGCCCGGCGCGCCAAGCATGGCACCGAAGCGGGCGCCAAGCACTGTCTCCTTTTCCGACAGCTGACTGCCCTTCACTGCGAGTGAAAGCGGGCCAAACCGACGGTCCAGCGAGACCGAGGCAGACGTCAAAGGCATCCGGTCATAGCGATTGCGCAGCGCACGCGACCAGACCAAGGCTTCACCGCGATCCCACCCGACGGACAGACCCCAGCGCCCGAACTGCTGCCGGACGGCACCGGAATAGACAGGGGTGCTGCGAAAACCGAAACTGGACCCTGCTTCCTCAGCGACAAGAAACCGGGATGCATTGTTGAGCGCCATCTGGTCAATCAACGCGCCGCTGCTGCGCGCAAAGCCCGCCGCAAAGTGCGTGTCCCGTGACAGGCGGGAGACCACCCACCCGGCCATCAGGCGGGCAGCGCGCTGCGCCTGATCAGTTATGGCCAGCGGGCCGACTTGACCGGTGCGGACATCGCCCGACACAGAAAGGGCCACACCCGTCATGCCATAACCGACGCCCGCTGTCCGGCCATCTGCATTGAGCGAAGACCAAAGGCGGCCACCGGAATAGCTGCGCGAAAATGTGCCTTCCAAGTCCGCCCCATAGGCACGGCCATAAGCGTCCTGAAACACAGTCGAGAGGCCGGTGAGCGACGCATCCCCCATCGGCGCAGACAGCGTGCCATTGTCCGTCATCGACACCGGCACAGTTGTCCCCGCAACAGACGTGGCCCCGCGCGCGGCGAAGGCCGACGCCAAATCGACAAGGCCGCGACCATAGACAGGGTCGACACCGGCAGCCCCCAAATCCCGCGCGGAAGACAGGAGCAGGTCCACAATCTGTGCGCTGGTCAGGTTTGGAAATGCCTGTGCGAGCAGCGCTATCGCGCCGGACACAGCAGGCGCTGCATAAGATGTGCCGCTGGCCAAAATGGCCGCACCTGTTTCGTTGATGGTCCGCACCCGGTTGGCGAGCGCCACGACGTAGCGGCTCGCGGTTGACCCTGCCTGATTACTGCCCCCGGTTGAAAAGACGGAGATCGCATTGGCGTCATCCACCCCGCCTGCCACGATGATGAGGTTGCGCGCCACCGCGTCATTGGCGATCAAGGCGAATGCATCAGGGCTGGCGAGGCCATCATTGCCCGCAGAAATGACAAGGATAGTGCCCGCCGCCGTCGCACGCCCCATCGCTGCGCGCAGGGTAGAGTTGGGGCCAGCGCCGCCCAGCGACATGTTGACCACCTTCGCGCCATTCGACACCGCGATGTCGATCGCAGAGGCGATGGCCATATCATTATGACTGCAACCTCCATCCGGCGCCGTATTCGCGCAACTACCGGGCGTATCGGTCCGCAGAGCCAATAATGTCGCATTGAATGCCACACCGTGCGTGTCAGAATCGTTCTTGGCGCCGAGCAGAACGGCGGCGACCGAGGTTCCATGCCCATCTTCGTCGCCCATGCCCCGGTTGCCCGCGATGTCGCGGGAGGCGGCGCTGATCTTTCCCGCAAATTCAGGCAGACTGGGGTTCACACCGCTATCAATGACGGCAGCCATAATGCCCTGCCCCGTTGCGCCTGCAGCATAGGCCGTAATCGCGCTGATTTTCGTCGCCGCGTTGGAGCGCTGATATTCCGGCGTGTTGTAGTCCACATTTGAAGGTGGCGGCGGTGGTGGCGCGGGCGGCGGTGGCACAGCGACGGCACTCGGCGTCTGTGGACCGCTGGCGGCACCGCTGCCGCCCCCACAGGCGGCCAAAGCGGGCGCCAAAATCATCAACGTGCCAAAGGCAAGTACACTCTTCCTGCTCATTCAAAACCCCACCGGACGCTGCCGAAATTAGGTCGCCCCTCGGCTAACGGCGCCTTAACAATGCCGCCATTGTGGAGGTAATTACAGACCATAAGTGCGTTAACGGCGGCAGGTGCTTTAAGTTTGCAGGTCTTGTGACTATGGGCGGGTCATGACGCCTGCGCTGCACCACATCGACACTTGGATCTTTGATCTCGACAACACGCTTTATCCCGCGTCATGCGACCTTTTTGCGTTGATTGACGCGCGCATGAACGCCTATCTGCGCAACCTGTTCAGCGTCGATGAGACGGAAGCACACCGGATCCAAAAGCAGTATTTTCGCGATCACGGCACGACATTGTCCGGCCTGATGTCCCAGCATGGCACAGACCCGCACCATTTTTTGGACTTCGTCCACGACATTGAGATGGACCGCGTGTCCGCCAATCCGGATTTGAAAGATGCGCTGATGGCTTTGCCGGGCCGTCGACTGGTCTTCACCAACGGCGATGTGCCCTATGCCGAGCGCGTTTTGAGCGCCTTGGGACTCGAAGACTGCTTCGAGGCGGTGCACGATATTCACATGATGGACTATCAGCCCAAACCGCACCCGGACGCCTATGCGGGCTTTTGCAAAGCTTGGGGGGTGACACCGACGAGCGCGCTGTTCGCCGAAGACATGGCCCGCAATTTGAAGCCCGCCAAGGACATTGGCATGACGACGCTTTGGGTCAATAACGGCTCCGAACAGGCCAATGGCGAGGCCTGCCCGTCTTTCATCGACCATGAAACCCATGAGATCACCGCCTGGCTTTCCGGGCTTTCACTACAGGATAACGCATGACCACGCTTGAACAGACCATCGAAGCCCTTTGGGACGCCCGCGACACCCTCTCGCCCGCAACGACCGGCGACGCGCGCGACGCGGTGGTTGCCGCGCTCGACCTGCTCGACAGCGGTGAACGCCGGGTGGCCGAAAAGGTCGAAGGCAGCTGGCAGGTCAATCAGTGGCTGAAGAAGGCCGTGCTCCTGTCCTTCCGCATCAACGACATGGAAGCCATCCCCGGCGGCCCCGGCGGCGCGCATTGGTGGGACAAGGTGCCGTCCAAGTTTGAAGGCTGGGATGAGAACCGCTTCCGTGACGCCGGCTTCCGCGCGGTGCCCGGCTCCATCGTCCGCCGCGGCGCGCATATCGGCAAGAACGTCGTGCTGATGCCCAGCTTCGTGAACCTCGGCGCCTCGGTCGGCGAAGGCACGATGGTCGACACCTGGGCGACCGTCGGCAGCTGCGCGCAGATCGGCAAGAACGTCCACCTTTCGGGCGGCGTCGGCATTGGCGGCGTGCTGGAGCCGCTTCAGGCCGGCCCCGTCATCATTGAAGACAATTGCTTCATCGGCGCACGCTCCGAAGTCGTTGAAGGCGTCGTTGTGGAAGAAGGCGCCGTGCTCGCCATGGGCGTGTTCCTGTCCTCCACGTCCAAGATCATCGACCGCGCGACGGGCGAAATCTTCGTCGGCCGCGTGCCGTCTTACTCGGTCGTCGTCCCCGGCGCGCTGCCCGGAAAGCCCCTGCCCGATGGCACGCCCGGCCCGAGCCTATCGTGCGCCGTCATCGTGAAGCGCGTCGATGCGCAGACGCGGGCAAAGACCGCGATCAACGAACTGCTGCGGGATTGAAATCTCCCCTTCCCGTCATGCTGAACTTGTTTCAGCATCCATGAAAACGGTGCTGACAGTTTTGCATCGACAGTGTTCATGGACCCTGAAACAAGTTCAGGGTGACGGTAAAGAGAAGGCGACAACAGCATGACCCAAACAGCCGACTTCATCGTCATCGGCGGCGGCATCGCAGGGCTTTCTGTCGCCGCCCGTTTGGCCGAGCATGGCAAGGTCGTCGCGCTCGAAGCCGAAGACGCTGTCGGCTATCACAGCTCGGGGCGGAGCGCGGCCTTCTACCACTTCGGCCTCGGCAATCCCCTGGTGCGCGGGCTGACGGCGTGGAGCCGCCCGTTCTTCGATGCCCCGCCCGAGGGCTTTACCGACGTCCCGCTGGCAACGCCCAAACCTGCCTTGTTCATCGCCACGCAGGAGATGTTGCCTGAACTGGATGTTCTCGGCACCGAGATGCGGCGATTTACCGATACGGTCGAAGATGCCGACGAAGACCGGATGCGCGCACTCTGCCCGCTCTTGCGCTTTGGCCCCGACGCCATCGTTGCAGGTCTGGTCGACCATGGCGGACGCAGCCTTGATGCCGATGCGCTTTTGCAGGGCTTTGCGAGGAAGGCGCGCAGCCATGGCACCGTCCTTGTCCGCCACCGCGTCGCCACCCTCACCCGCCAAGGCCGCGACTGGACAGCGACCACCGAAGCGGGTGAGAGCTACTCCGCCCCCATCATCGTCAATGCCGCCGGTTCATGGGCCGACCGGATTGCGGGCCTTGCGAGTGTCCAGCCCATCGGCCTGAGCCCGAAGCGCCGGACGATCATCGTCTTTGATCCGCCCGATGGGACCGACGTGCGCGACTGGCCGTTCATCAAGACGCCGGGCGATGTCTTCTACATCCTGCCGCAGGGCAACCGTTTGCTCGCCTGCCCCAATGATGAGACCGACAGCGAGCCATGCGACGCGCAGGCCGAGGAATATGATCAGGCCCTCGCCGCCTGGCGCGTCGAACAGTTCACGACGATGCCTGTTCCGCGCATCACCGGTCGCTGGGCAGGCCTGCGTTCCTTCGTGAAAGACCGGATGCCCGTCGCAGGTTTTGCGCCCGATGCACCGGGCTTCTTCTGGCTGGCCGGGCAAGGCGGGTTCGGCTTGCAGACGTCGCCAGCCATGTCGGCGCTGGCGGCGGCGCTGGTGACGGGACGTGATTGGCCGGAAGAGATGACCGAACTCGGTGTGACGCCGGAGAGCGTGAGCGTGGAGCGTCTGAGTCACTAATCCATATCGTCATTCCCGCGAAGGCGGGAATCCATGAACACCTCAATACCCGAAAGGGGGAGGAACTGGACGTCCTTATGTGGTTCAAATCAGCCCAACAGCGTGACCTTGGATTCCCGCCTTCGCGGGAATGACGGTTTGGTGAATGAGCGCCTTAACCCGCTAACCCCGCCAATTCCTTCAGAAACTTCGCCGCAACAACCGCCGTCATCCCATTGATATCGCGCGTGGGATTATACTCCACGATATCCGCACCGATGATCGGCCCCTTGATGCGGTGGAGCACATTGAGAACATCCCGAACCGACAGGCCGCCCGGCTCATGGTGCGACACGCCGGGCGCGAAGGCCGGGTCGAGCGCGTCGAGATCGAGGCTTACATAAAGCGGCGCTTCCGGGATCGGCACCTTGCCGGCCGCGAAGTCGCGCATCTCGATCATCTCCGCGCCGAAGCGCTTCGCCTGTTCGCGGCAATGCGCGTTGACGGTGCGCAAGCCGACCTGAATGAGGCGGCGGGCATGGCCGCCTTCCATAATCCGCGCAAAGGGCGAGGCGTGGCTCAGCGGGTCGCCTTCAAAATCGTGATAGGTGTCAGGATGGGCATCAAAATGCAGGATGTTGACCGGTCCGAGCACGGCCGCCAGTCCCTGCACGATCGGGTTGGTCACCATATGATCACCGCCGAGGAAGATTGGAGAGGCTCCCTCCCGCGCCGCCGCTTCCGCTGCCGCGCGGATTATCTCAAAATCACCTGCGCCTTCGGTTAGCGGTAGATCACCCAGATCCTCGAACGGGATGTCGACGCCTATCTCGCGCCCATTCTCGGCGGCCATATTGCTGTGGTCGGACCGCAGAGCGGCACGGATCAGGTCCGGCGCTTGTGCCGGGCCACGCAGGAAGGACGAATGGGAGTCAGTCGGCAGGCCGATCAGGTGGACGTGTCTCAAGGCTACGTCCCGAACGCCTCTTCGATCAGCTTTTTGGACGCGTCATTGTCCCATTCCGCCCCGCCGACCATGCGCCAGACTTCCTTGCCGTCCTTATCGTAGAGGATCGTCGTCGGCAGCGCGCCGCCGCCCAGCGCAAAGCCGAGATCACCCTTCTTGTCGACATAGGGCTGTAGTGTCTTGAACCCTTGGGCATTCCACCATTTCTCAACAGCGGGGCGGCCCTTCATGTCCTGACTGACGGCCAGCACCTGAAGTCGCCCGGCTTCGCGCGTCGCCAGTTTCTCGATGGTCGGCATTTCGGCGATGCAGGGGCCGCACCATGTCGCCCAGACGTTGACGAGGACGGGCTGTCCCTTGAACGCGGCGAGTTTCACCGACGCGCCATCGGGTGCTTCAAACGATACGTCGGGCATCGCCTCACCCTTATGGCTGCGGTCGATGGTGCCGGTCAGTTCCTTCGCGCCGGAAAGCTCCGCTTGGGGCTGTGCAGGCGATGATTGCGGCGCTTCGCCTTGCGGCTTGGGGTCGGATTGCTTATCGCAGCCCGCAACCGTCAGGCCGAGCAAAAGGACAGTTGAGATTAACAGCCGCAAGTCAGACTCCAATTCCATGTGGGGCGGGCGCTTTGCCGAGGGTCCGGCCGCCGTCATGCGTGAGATAAACGCCTCCATCCCTTTCGACAAGCGGCTGTGGCAGCAGGACATTCGCGCGTCGAAGGCGCATGTCGCCATGCTCGCCGAACAGGGGATTGTGAAAGCAGAGGATGCGGCCAGGATCGCGCAGGGTCTCGACACCATTGCGGCGGAATATGAAGCGAACGGGGTGCCAGTCGATCTGGCGCTCGAAGACATCCATATGGCGACGGAGGCGCGGCTCGCAGAGCTGATCGGCCCGACTGCCGGACGCCTTCACACCGCGCGCTCCCGCAATGATCAGGTCGCCACCGATTTCCGCCTCTGGGTCCGCGATGCCATCGATGCGGTGGAACTCGGCCTCATCGAACTGCAGAAGGCGCTGGTCACCCGTGCGGAAGAACATGCCGACGCGGTGATGCCCGGCTTCACCCACCTCCAGAGCGCGCAGCCCGTGACCCTCGGCCATCATTTGATGGCCTGGTACGAAATGATCCGGCGTGACCGGGATCGTTTTGCCGATGCGCGTCGTCGGTTGAATGAGTGCCCGCTAGGGGCCGCCGCGCTTGCGGGAACGGGTTTCCCGATTGACCGCCATGCGACAGCATCGGCCCTCGATTTCGCCAAGCCGACCGACAACAGCCTCGACAGCGTGTCCGACCGGGATTTCGCCCTCGATTATCTGATGGCGGCAAGCCAGTGTTCGCTCCACCTTTCGCGCATGTCGGAAGAGATCATCATTTGGGCTTCGCAGCCCTTTGGCTTTGTCGCGCTGCCTGACCAATGGTCGACCGGCAGCTCGATCATGCCGCAAAAGCGCAATCCCGATGCGGTCGAGCTTGTCCGCGGCCATGCGGGGCGCATCACCGGCTGCCTCAACGCGCTGATGATGACGATGAAGGGCCTGCCGCTGGCTTATTCCAAAGACATGCAGGACGATAAGCCGCCGGTGTTTGAGGCGCATGATCTCCTCGCCCTCTCTATCGCGGCCATGACCGGCATGACCCAAAGCGTCACCTTCCGCACGGACCGGATGCGTGCGCTGGCGGAAAGCGGCTTTGCCACCGCAACTGACTTGGCCGACTGGCTGGTGCGGGAAGCAGGTCTTCCCTTCCGTGAGGCGCATCATGTGACAGGCCGTGCGGTCAAGCTCGCTGAGGAAAAAGGCCTGGCGCTGGCCGCTCTGCCCTTGGCTGATCTTCAGGCCATCAACCCGGCCATCAACGACAGCGTCTTTTCCGTCCTGACCGTCGACGCCTCGGTCGCCAGCCGGATGAGCCATGGCGGCACCGCGCCGGCGCAGGTTCGGGCGCGCATTGCTGATGCAAAGACGCTATTGGGCATCTCATGATTCGCGCCATTGCCCTTGCTGTTTCTCTGTCACTGGCCCTTTCGGCCTGCGGTGGCCGCGTGAAGCTCAAACCTCAGGATGGGAAGAGCATGCCGGTTAAACCGGAGGATGTGCGGACCCAGCCAACCGTTGAAGAGATGATTGCACCTTCCACGCAGGCCAACCCCAAACGCAGCGACGAGCTTTTGAGACGCTCGGAAGAACGCCGCGACGACAAGTTTGACCTCCCGCCGAAAGGCTAAGAATTCCATGGACCATTTTCAGATCAAGAACGGCATCCTCCATGCCGAGGACGTCCCGCTGACCCGCATTGCCGACGAAGTGGGCACGCCCGTATATGTCTATTCCCGTGCGACGCTGGAGCGACACGCACAGGTGTTCCGCGAAGGCATTGCGCCGGTTGGTCGTTCCCACATCGCCTTTGCGATTAAGGCCAACCCTAACCGCGCTGTCCTGCGCGTCCTCGCCAAGCAGGGCTATGGTGCCGATGTCGTGTCGGGAGGTGAGATTTCACGCGCCATTTCGGCAGGCATGAAGCCGGAAGACGTTGTGTTTTCGGGCGTCGGCAAGACCCGCGCCGAGTTGGAACAGGCGCTTGATGTCGGCATCGGCCAGTTCAATATTGAGCTGGAGGAAGAAGGCGTTGTCCTCGCCCAGATCGCGGCGTCCAAGGGCAAAACGGCGGTTGCCACCCTTCGGGTAAATCCCGACGTTGATGCCGGCACGCACGCCAAGATCTCGACCGGCAAAAAAGAAAACAAGTTCGGCGTCGCTATTGATCTGGCGCCCGGCATCTTTGACCGGTTGGCCAATCTGCCCGGCCTTTCCATGCAGGGCGTTGCGCTCCACATTGGCAGCCAGCTCTTCGATCTTGATCCGCTGGAAGCCGCTTATGGCCGCATCGGCCAGCTCGTCGGCGACCTGCGCGGCATGGGCCACAAGATCGAGCGCGTGGACTTGGGCGGCGGGCTTGGCGTGCCCTATAAGGCGGAAGAAAATCCGCCCTCGCCCGCCGATTACGGCCAGATGGTCGCCCGCGCGACCGAGGGCTGGGATGTCACCCTCATGTTTGAGCCCGGCCGCGTCATTGTCGGCAATGCGGGCGTCCTGCTGACCAAGGTCATCTGGATCAAGCCCGGCGTGATCCGCCCTTATGTTATCGTGGATGCCGCGATGAACGATCTCGCCCGCCCGGCCATGTATGATGCCTGGCATGACTTTGCCGCCGTGCAGCCAACGGGTGAACGGATGAACGCGAACATCGCCGGGCCGGTCTGCGAAAGCGGCGATACCTTCGCCATGGGTCGCGATATTGATGCAGTTGCCTCAGGTGATCTCGCCGTGTTCCGCACGGCCGGGGCCTATGGCGCGACGATGGCCAGCACCTACAACAGCCGCCCACTGGTGCCGGAAGTGATGGTCGATGGGGACCAATATGCGGTTGTCGCAGACCGGATTGCCGCCGAAACCATCCTTGATGCGGAGCGCATTCCCGACTGGCTGGCGTAGATACGGGCGCCCTCTGCCCGCACATCATGCAAATTATCCAGTTGAACGCAATTCGCAGCCAATATGGTTGCTAATGCGTTAAGACTGGTTCATGTTGCAACTGCGAACAAACGATTCCCCTCCAAGGGAGTGCGTTGCGACCCTCCGCCTAAAGGACAGTTCCATGAAGATGCGTACAATGAAAACAACCTTCGCGCTTGTTGCGCTGGCAGCCGCCTCCCCCTCTTTCGCGGCGACCCTCATCACCAATGGTAGCTTTGAACTCGGCAATACGAGCGGCGGCTTTAGCACCGTAGCCGCTGGCGGAACGGACATCACAGGATGGACCGTTGATACAGGCTCGGTCGACTATATCAGCTCCTATTGGGCAGCCTCTGATGGTGTCCGCAGCATCGACATTGCCGGCAGCGCGATTGGTGCGCTTTCGCAGTCCTTTGCCACAACGGCAGGCCAAGCTTATACCGTGAGCTTCGATCTTTCGAGCAATCCGGACCTTTCAGGTCCACGCGATCTGCTCGTGTCGATTGATGGCGGCGCGCCCAGCGTCTTCACGCACCCCGGCGCGACGGGCAAAGACGCAGCGGGCATGAACTGGACGGCACAGTCGTTCACATTCCTTGCCGGTGGTCCGTCCACGACGATCACCTTCACGACCAATGGCACTTCGCAAAGCTTCTTTGGCCCGGCGCTGGACAATGTCGCGGCTCTTGCAGTGCCTGAGCCCGCAGCTTGGGCCCTGATGCTGGCCGGCTTTGGCTTGGTTGGTGGGGCCATGCGCCGCCGTCCGCGCAGCCGGACCGTGCTCGCCTAAGGCAGCATATTTCTGGCCGTCACGCAGCATCTGGTCTGCGTGACGGCCAATGATCTTACCCCCGACCGATAAGCTTCTGCGCCATGCGGTCGGCGACCTTGGCAGGATTGTCGCCGGTCGCAGCACTTTCATCCCAGACAGCGTTCAGCCGGTCGGGAATTCCAGAAATCTTGGCATCCACAGTCGCGCGGTCAGCCCCGTCCAGGTATTCGAGCGCAACATTGATGATGCCGCCTGCGTTGATGACGTAGTCTGGCGCATAAAGAATGCCGCGCGCCTGCACTGCATCGCCATGTTCCGGTCGGGCCAATTGATTGTTCGCACCGCCTGCGATGACCGACGCCTTCAGGAGCGGGATGGTCTGGCTGTCAAGGATGGCGCCCAAAGCGCAGGGGCTGAGGACATCCGCCTCCACCTGAAGGATCGCATCGGCATCAACCGACGTACCGCCCAGTTCGGCCGCCAATGCCGCCGCCTTCGCAGCGTCACGATCCGCCAGAGTGAGCTTCGCGCCGGAGGCCGCCAGATGCCGGGCAAGTCCGCCGCCAACGCTGCCGACGCCCTGAATGGCCACGTGGACGCCGACCATGTCATCCTTGCCGAGAGCGCGTTTGACGGCCGCCTTGACGCCTAGGAACACGCCTAGAGCTGTTGACGGCCCCGGGTCTCCTCCTGCCCCGCCATCCTTGGGGGGCAGGCCCGAGACGAACTTCGTTCCCTTGGAGATATCAAGAATATCCTGCGCGCTGATACCCACGTCCTGTGCCGTCACATAGCGCCCGCCAAGGCTATCCACAGCGCGGGCAAAGGCGGCAATCAGTTCGGGGGATTTGGTCCGGTCGGCATCGGCCAGAATAACGGCTTTGCCGCCACCCATCGCGAGCCCCGCCATGGCGTTCTTATAGCTCATCCCGCGGGAAAGGCGCAGTGCATCGGTGATGGCCGCCTCCGGCGCGGCGTAATGCCAAAAGCGCGTGCCGCCGCCGGACGGGCCGAGGTACGTTGAATGGATAGCGATGATCGCCGTCAGCCCAGCTTTGGGATCACGGAAGATGTGAAAGCCCTCATGATCATCGAAATCAGGCAGCATCCAGGGGGCGGTCATCGCAGGCTCCATTGGCAATAAAATTTCAAGCGCGCGCAATAGTCTTATTACACGCGATTCGCCAGCAATGGAGGAGAATGGGGCGACCGACGGGATCCGAACCCGCGACCTCCGGTACCACAAACCGGCGCTCTAACCAACTGAGCTACGGTCGCCACAATTTGAGAGCGCGCCTCTAAGCGACTCCTCAACTCAACGCAAGTGCGTTGCAGCGGGTTTCAGCGCACTCTATCGCAACTGCATGCGTATTGCTCCTGCCCTCCTTCTCCCGTTATTCCTTTGCGGCTGCGTGACCCAAATTGCTGCCGACGTCGTGACCGCCCCGTTCAAGGTCGCGGGCGCTGTCATCGATGCGACAACCACGAGCCAGTCTGAAGCCGACGAAAAGCGCGGACGGGAGATGCGCAAGTCGGAGGAACGTCAGCGCAAGGCCGAGAAAAAGGCTGCGCAAGACGCACGCGAACAGGCCGACGCGCGGAACAACGACTAGTCCGACTTGCCTCCCCCCTCAATCCTCTGCGAAAGAGGCCATCGACAACCGGGAGATAGCAGCATGACCATGGAACGCGCCGTCCGCATAACCGAACAAGGCGGCCCTGAGGTCATTCAATGGGTCGATGTGGAGCTTCCCGAACCCGGTCCCGGCGAAGTGCGCATGCGCAACACCGCCGTTGGCCTCAATTTCATCGACACCTATCACCGTGGCGGCGTTTACAAGATGGCGGTGCCCAGCGGCCTTGGCGTTGAGGCGGCCGGTGTCGTCGAAGCCGTGGGCGATGGTGTGTCCGACTATAAGGTCGGCGACCGGGTCTGCACTTTCGGGCTGGCCGTCGGCGCCTACGCAACCGCGCGCAATCTGCCGGCTGCCATGCTGTTCCAAGTGCCCGACGACATTTCAGATGAGATCGCGGCCGCTGCTCTGCTCAAAGGCTGCACGACAGAATTCTTGGTGGAGCGCTGCGCCACAGTGCGCGCCGGAGATGCTGTCCTTGTCTATGCAGCAGCGGGCGGTGTCGGGCTTTTGCTCGTCCAATGGCTCAAGCATCGCGGCGCGACCGTGATCGGCAGCGTGAGCACACACGAAAAGGCGGACATCGCGCTGGCTGCGGGGGCCGACCACATCATCAACTACGCAACCGAAGACACGGCGGCACGTTGCCGGGACCTGACAGGTGGCAAGGGTGTCCGCACAGTGTTCGATGGCGTTGGCATGGACACGTGGGAAGCCTCGCTCAAATCCTGCCATCGGCGCGGTCTTGTCGTCAGCTATGGCAATGCCAGCGGCCCCGTGACCGGCGTTGACCTGCGCGCGGTGGCCAATGCAGGGTCGCTCTTCATAACGCGGCCCACGCTGTACGACTATTATGTCGACCCCATTGAACGTGCAGCGGGGGCGGCCATGCTGTTCGACATGATCCGCAAGGGCGTCGTGTCTGTCGATATTCGCCAGCGTTATGCGCTGTCCGATGTCGCGCAGGCACACCGCGATCTTGAAGCGCGAAAGACGACCGGCTCGACAATCCTTCTGCCCTAGGTGAAACCTAAGGCGCGGCGCCCTTTCGCCAAGCCCCATGCTCGTCTAGGCCAACGGCTATGCCATCCTCCTTTGCCTCCTCCAACGGCCCCGGCCGCGTTGAATTTGTCATCCTGATTTCGGCGATCATGATGATCGTGGCCTTTGCGATTGATTCTATGCTGCCCGCCCTTCCGGCCATCGGGCATGGACTGGGCGTTGGCGATGCAACGCGGTGGCCCTTGGTCATTTCCTCCTTCCTGTTCGGCTTTGCGATTGGCCAGTTGTTCGTCGGCACCCTGTCCGACGCTTATGGCAGGCGCGGCTTGATGCTGTGGTCAATCTTTGGGTTTGCCGTCGCGAGCCTTGCTGCTGCGCTTGCACCGTCCTTTGACCATCTGCTGATCGCGCGCGTGGTTCAGGGCCTTTTTGCCGCCGGAGCGCGGGTCATCGTCACCTCCACAGTTCGCGACAGGTTTGAGGGTCGCGACATGGCACAGGTGATGAGCCTGTCGAGCATGATCTTTATGGCTGCTCCCATCCTCGCGCCCGCCATGGGGCAGGCCATCCTGTTGATCGGCCCATGGCGCTGGGTGTTCGGTGCGCTGTCTGCCATCGGCGTGGCGGTCTGGATCTGGGTCTTGTGGCGCCTGCCCGAGACGCTGGCCGATAACAACAAGACTCCCATTGAACGCGCCTCTGTGTTGGCCGCCGCCAGGACTGTCATGACCGACAGGATGTCAGTCGGCTACAGCATCGCCAATGCCATGCTCTCCTGCGCCATCTTCGGCTTCCTCATGTCGATCCAGCAGATCTTTGAGGTTACGTTCAAACGGCCCGATTTCTTGCCCGCTGGCTTTGCCATCATGGCGACCGGCATGGCCATCGGCTCGCTGGCCAATGCTGCGGTCGTGAAGCGCTTTGGTATGCGCATGATAGGCCATGGGGCACTCTTCGTGCTGACAATCGTTGCGGCGATCCATGCCCTGATTGCGCTCTACAGCCATGAATCGCTTGCGACGTTCATCGCGCTGCAGATGCTGATGATGATGTCTTTCTCCTTGGTCGTCGGAAACTTCGGGGCAATGGCGATGGAAAACATGGGTGGCGTTGCCGGCATGGCAAGCTCTTTACAGGGATCGCTCGGCAATCTTCTGGGCACGGTGTTCGGAACAATCGTCGGCCAGGCCTTCAATGGAACGACGGCCCCCCTCTATATCGGCTTCACCATTGCCGGGACAGTTGCACTCATTGCCGTTTACGTGACAGAGGGTGGACGATTCTTCGTCGCGCGGCACGATAGCGCGTAGGTCGGCGAATGAGGCTTGGGGAGCAGAATATGGCCTATTGGCTGGTGAAGTCAGAACCGCATAAGTACAGCTGGGACATGATGGTGACGGATGGCCGCACCCATTGGGATGGCGTGCGCAACCATCAGGCCGCCATCAATCTGAAGGCGATGGCGGTCGGCGACAAGGCATTCTTCTACCACAGCAATGAGGGCAAAGAGATTGTCGGCATCGTCGAGATCGTCCACACCGCCTATCCAGACCCAAGCGATCCCGCCGGACGCTTCGTAATGGTCGATGTGGCCCCCATCCGCCCGGTGAAGCGCGCGGTGACGCTTGCCGAAATGAAGGCCGAACCGAGCCTTGCCGACTTGGCCCTCATCCGCCAGTCGCGCCTCTCAGTCGTGCCCGTCAGCGATGCACATTGGGCCATCATCTGCGGCATGGCCGGAGAGAAAGCATGAGCGACGCCATCCTGATCGAACAGCGCGGTGGTCTGGAGATCGTGACGCTCAACCGGGGGCAATCACTCAACGCGCTGTCCGAAGAAATGACGATCGCGCTCGTCGACTATTTTGACGGGCTCCACAAAAGGCACGACGTTCGCGTCGTCATCCTGAAGGCTGAGGGCAAGAACTTCTGTGCCGGGCTAGATTTCAACGGCTGGCCAAAGTCTGGCGACGAAACACCCGTTCTCGGCACACTTCGCACCCAGACGATGATCGGCAATATCTACCGCCGGATGCGCAGTTGCCCCCAGCCGATTATCGCGCTGGCGCAGGGCGCGGCTTGTGGCGGAGGACTATCGCTGCTCTGCGCCTCCGACGTCCGCTTCGGCACGCCCGATTTCCGCATGAACGCCGCCTATATCCGCATCGGCCTTGGCGGATGTGATATGGCGTCGAGCTATTTCCTGCCCCGTCTCGTCGGTGCCTCGCTGGCATCCGAGATGATCCTCACCGGCCGCTTCATCAAAGCGGAGCGGGCCGTGTCTTCGGGTTTCCTGAGTGAGATTGTCGAACACGACGCCCTGCTGAACACCGGCATCGCGCTGGCCGAGGAAATGCTGGCCACGTCGCCCTGGGGACTGCGCCTGTCGAAACAAGCGCTCAACCTCAACATCGACGCGCAGGGGCTTGAGGCGGCGATGGCGATTGAGGATCGCCAGCAGGTCATTCTCGGTCAGACGGAGGATTACCGAGAGGCGTTTACGGCGTTCCTTGAAAAGCGGCCGCCGGAATTCAAGGATCGGTAGTGTAAAACACCGCTTGCCCTGAGCTTGTCGAAGGGCCGTCCTTTTGTGCTCCTGAGAACAGCAAGGACAAGGCTTCGACAGGCTCAGCCCAAACGGGTGATAGCGGACTACCCCTCCAGAATCGCCGCTGCTTCAAGCAGGCGATTGCCATGATCGGTCTCTTCCCGCCCATTAGCGCGGAGCAATTCCGCCGCGCCGTCATGGCCGATGTTGGACGCCCAGTTTTCATACAGCTTGTCGCCTGCAAATTCGCTCTCTGCGGTCTTGCGCAAGCCTTCAGGCGTGATGGCGGCAACGGGGATATGGCCGGTCAGATAAGGATTGTCAGCAGCCGCAGGCGCCGGAAAATCTTCGCCGGTCAGCAGCTTCACCACTTCGGCCGCACGGCGGGCGTGCTTCATTTCTTCATGACCGTTCTCGATCAGCAATTCCTTCACGCGCGGATGCTCAGCCACTTCGGCGCTCTTTTCATAGAGCGTCTGGCCGGCGGCTTCGACGAGGACCATGACCTTAATGTCCGTAACTGTCGGCGCGGTGACGGAATTGATGCGGGCAAAAGCCTCGCCAAGTGTCGCAGGGGCGCCTTCCGGCAGGGCGATCATCATTTCAGCAGGATCCTCAATCGTTTATCTCTGTCCGCTCTTTGTCCAGCAGTGCCCGCTTGCGGTCAAGCCCATAGGCATAGCCGCCAAGGCTGCCGTCTGAGCGGACAACCCTGTGGCAGGGGATGAGAACAGAGATCGGATTGGCGCCATTCGCACTGCCTGCCGCGCGCACCGCCTTTGGCTTCCCAACGGCGGCGGCCATCTGCGCATAAGTCCGCGTCTCTCCGGGCGGGATGCGGCGCAGTTCGGCCCACACGGCCAACTGGAACGCCGTGCCTGCCACATCAAGAGGAAGATCGGGCATGCGCGACGGTGTTTCAACGGCCATCACGGCACCTGCGACGAGTTCGGACAAGGCCTCTCCCCCCGCCTCGATACGGGCATTGGGAAACCGGCGGACCAGCTCGCTCTCGTCTTCGTCAAACGACAGACGGCATATGCCCTTCTCCGTAGCCGCGACCAACATCGGACCCAACGACGTGTATGCAATCGTCCACCGGATGGTCACCCCCGAGCCACCCCGGCGCCAAGCAGTAGGCGTCATGCCAAGGCGCTGACCCGCCTCTTCATAGAACCGGCTCGGCCCGGAATAACCTGCATCATAGATGGCGTCGGTCACGCGCGCCTCGGAGGCGAGCGCAGCCTCCGCCCGCTGCGCCCGCAATCCGCGCGCATATTGGGCCGGGGAAACCCCTGTTGCTCTTTTAAAAACTCTCTGAAAATGGTGGGGGGCGTACCCAACCTCCATGGCCAGAGCCTCCAACGCGGGTGGAGCGTCCTGTGAAAGAAGGTCAATGGCCTGCCGCACCGCGACCTCATCCCGCGCAAGATCGTCGGGCTTGCACCGCAGACACGCCCGAAGGCCTGCTGCTACCGCTGCGGAGTCATTCTCAAAAAAGCGGACATTTTGCCTTGCCGGATGCCGCGCGGGACAGCTGGGCCTACAATATATACCTGTGGTCAGCACGCCCGTAACGAAACGCCCATCAAATGCCCGATCGCGACGCAACACCGCTTCCCAAGCCGCCGCATCATCGATTGTCATGTCAGCTCCTGTCGATCCGCGCGGAGAAGCAGCCATGCGCTGCATTGTGCGCGTGGATATAGGATATCCGATCGTCCTCCAGCAATTCCCGGATCCGATTATCTGCCTGACCAGGAAGGGCAAGTGCTGCATTCACAAGCATGCCCTCACTGTTGAAGGCTCGAAATGCCATAGGACGACCCTCAAAGACCGGCGGCGTCTCATCCACAAATGTAGCGGCTGCTGCGGCTGCTTCCCGCACGTATATTGCATAGGCAGACCGATAGGGCGTCGCGACATCATGGCTCAAATGATGGAGCAGGATCAGACTTTCTCCGACTTTCGCATCGAGCAGAGAAACGCGACATGGCCAGCCCATGTCTGCACCAGCTGTGACCCGACGCGCATGAACGCTTTCGAGACCAGCGGCATCCATGGCAAACAAACCGGCAAAGTTTTCAGGGTTCAGGCCTTCTATTCTATATGTCATTGATCGGGTCTCCTTGTTGACCCGTTTTAACTATGCCTAGACCACGAGTTGCGCGTCCCGCTTCTTGCGCTCAAAACCGACCTCCCAAAATATCTTCAGCTCTCCAGATGAAGTGACGCGCTTATGCATCCATCGGGAGCTCACGAACCTCAACGGTGCCGCCGGACTCATAGACAGGATTTCCCTCCAGCCAGAGCCGCGCTGCGGCAAAGTCCACCGCTTCGACCTTGACAAATCCGGTCAACTGCCCGGAAACCGGCGCTGCGGCGCCCGATTTGCGAAACGAGCCTCCCGCCCCGATGGAACTGCCCCCCTTGAAGGCGCCACTCGCGTGCAAGCGCCCGAAATAGGCACCCCATGCTTCGTCGCTCTCTGGCGACGTCGTGTCGCCGTGCATTAGCAGCATGAACTCGGCCATGTCAGCCACCGCACGCCGTGAAGAGCGCGAGCGTGCGTTCCCGCGCCAGATCGGCGCTCTCTTCGTGATAGTCCTTGCGCCGGTCGGAGTTGAAGCCGTGATTGGCCTCATAGACGAACACCTGCGCTGTCGGGTGCGCTATCTCAATCAGCTTCTCCACCCCTTCCATAGGGATGCCCGCATCAAAGCGGCCGAAATGCGCGATCGTGGCGCAAAGCGGGGCTTCGTTTGCGAAGATCGTCGGCACCATCGATCCATAATATGACGAGGACGCGGCCAAGTCCGGACTGATCTGCGCCATGCGCCATGCGACCGACCCGCCATAGCAATAGCCCGTGATGAAGACGGGGCCTTTGTCCTTCAGCGCATCAATGCAGGTCTGGGCATCGGCAAGGCTCAGATCGAAGGGATGAAGTTTGCGCGCAAGTTCAACGGCGCGTTCAAAGTCCGGGCCGGAATAGCCCGCCTCAAATCCGGGATGCTCCCGATCGTACAAGCTCGGCGAAAGCACTTCATATCCATCGGCCGCATATTCATCGCAAAGATCGCGGATGTGATCGGTCACGCCGAAGATTTCCTGAATGAGGACGAGCCCGCCCCGCCGCGCGCCTTCCGCCTCGGCGTGGTAGACGGCAATCTCTGCGCCGTCCGACATCTTCATACGAATCGTCTCACCCATAAATCTCTCCCTTGATTGCGGAAAATCATAAGCGGCGGGGCCCATCGCGCAAGCGCAGGAACCTGATGGCGCGCCTGAGATTTTAATGCAGCGCGTCGTTTGCGTTTCAAATCAGTGTCTATACGTCCTTTTCAGGGTAAGCCGACTTGCATTGGCCGCCAATCATTGCTAGCCGCGCCGCGACTTTGAAGGCGACTTTTAACGTCGCTGGTGGGTCAGCAGGCTCAATCCTGACTTTTGGGGAAATTACACGCGTGGAGAATTCCGGCGGCATTCAAGCTAGTCTAAGCGGGCGTTACGCGACCGCTTTGTTCGAACTCGCGCGCGATGGGAAGGCGATTGATTCGGTGGGCAAGAGCCTCGAATCGATCAAGGCCGCCCTCGCCCAGTCGGGTGATTTTTCACAACTGACGACCAACCCGCTTCTGTCGCGCGCTGCCGCGGCGAAGGCCGTGGCGGCCGTCGCAAAGTCGCTGAAGGTTGATGCCCTGACGACCAAGTTTCTGGGTGTTCTCGCCCAGAACCGTCGCCTCGGTGAACTGAATTCGATCATCGCGGCTTATGCAGCGCTCGCCTCCGCTTTCCGCGGTGAGGCAACGGCTGAAGTCACGTCCGCCCATGCGCTCGATAAGAAGCAGGTCGATGCGTTGAAGGCAAAGCTTAAGGCCAAGGTTGGCCGCGACGTCGCGGTTGCCCAGAAGGTCGATCCCGCAATTCTTGGTGGGCTGGTCGTTCGGATCGGCTCCCAGATGATCGATTCGTCGATCCGCACCCGTTTGAACACCCTCGCTAACGCGATGAAAGGCTGAACATGGATATCCGCGCCGCTGAAATTTCAAAGGTCATCAAGGACCAGATCGCCAGCTTCGGCACCGAGGCTCAGGTCTCGGAAGTCGGTCAGGTTCTGTCCGTTGGTGACGGTATCGCCCGCATCCACGGCCTCGACAACGTCCAGGCCGGTGAAATGGTCGAATTCGCCAACGGCATTCAGGGCATGGCCCTCAACCTCGAAGCCGATAACGTCGGCGTCGTGATTTTCGGCTCCGACGCTGAAATCCGCGAAGGTGACACCGTCAAGCGGACCGGCACCATCGTGGACGTTCCCGTCGGCAAGGAATTGCTCGGTCGCGTCGTTGACGGTCTTGGCAATCCGATTGACGGCAAGGGCCCGCTCAAGACCACACAGCGCAGCCGCGTTGAAGTGAAGGCACCGGGCATCATCCCGCGCCAGTCGGTGAACGAGCCGGTGCAGACCGGCCTCAAGGCCCTCGACGCCCTCGTCCCCGTTGGCCGTGGCCAGCGCGAACTCATCATTGGTGACCGTCAGACAGGCAAGACCGCTGTCGCCATCGACACCTTCATCAACCAGAAGGGCGTCAACGCCGGCACGGATGAGAGCAAGAAGCTCTATTGCATCTATGTCGCCATCGGCCAGAAGCGTTCAACCGTCGCGCAGATCGTCCGCGCGCTGGAAGAACAGGGCGCCATGGAGTATTCGATCGTGGTTGCTGCAACCGCATCGGAACCAGCCCCGCTTCAGTATCTCGCACCCTACACCGGCGTCGCGATGGGCGAATACTTCCGCGACAACGGCATGCATGCCGTCATCGTATATGACGATTTGTCCAAGCAGGCTGTGGCTTATCGCCAGATGTCGCTGCTGCTGCGTCGTCCGCCGGGCCGTGAAGCCTATCCGGGTGACGTGTTCTATCTGCACAGCCGCTTGCTCGAGCGCGCCGCTAAGATGTCGGACGCAAATGGTGGTGGTTCGCTCACCGCCCTGCCGATCATCGAAACACAGGCTGGCGACGTGTCGGCCTATATTCCGACCAACGTGATTTCGATCACCGACGGCCAGATCTTCCTTGAAACCGACCTGTTCTATCAGGGCATTCGTCCGGCCATTAACGTTGGTCTGTCGGTGTCGCGCGTGGGTTCTGCTGCACAGACCAAGGCGATGAAGAAGGTGTCGGGCTCCATTAAGCTGGAACTGGCTCAGTATCGTGAAATGGCCGCCTTCGCGCAGTTCGGTTCCGATCTTGACGCGTCGACGCAGAAGCTTCTCAACCGCGGTTCGCGTCTGACGGAACTGCTGAAGCAGAAGCAGTATTCGCCGCTCCCGTTTGAAGAGCAGACCTGCTCGATCTTCGCTGGCACCAATGGCTTCCTCGACGGTATCCCCGTTGCAGATGTCACGCGCTATGAAGAAGCGATGCTCGCTGACCTGCGCGCCAACCACGCCGACATCCTGAAGGGCATCCGCGACAGCCGTGACTTCAGCGACGACAGCAAGAAGGCGCTGGTGGCTGCACTCGAGAAGTTCACAAAGTCGTTCGCTTAAGCTGACTGTGCTCCGGCGCGAGCCGGAGCCCGGACCTCAATAAAGGGACTGGGTCCCGGCCTCGGTCGGGACACGTTAAGGGAAACAAGATGGCCAGCCTAAAGGCGCTCAAAATCAGGATCAACTCGGTCAAATCGACCCAGAAGATCACCAAGGCGATGAAGATGGTCGCCGCTGCCAAACTGCGCCGCGCGCAGGAAGCAGCGGAAGCCGCGCGCCCCTATGCCGAACGATTGGAAGCCGTCGTGTCATCGATTGCCTCCAAGGTTGAAAAGGGGCCGCAGGCACCAAAGCTTCTGGCAGGCACAGGCAAGGACGACGTTCATCTGTTCGTCGTTGCCACGTCAGACAAGGGCTTGGCCGGTGCATTCAACACCAACATCGTTCGTCTGGCACGCCGCCGCGCCGAAGAACTTCGCGCGGCCGGTAAGACAGTCAAGTTCTACACAATCGGCAAGAAGGGCCGCGACCAAATCTCGCGGACTTATCGCAGCGACGTTGTGCACGGCATTGAGCCGGGTGACCTCGGCAAGCTTGGATTTGAAGAAGTCCAAGGTTGGGCCGCAGACCTCACCGCGCGCTTTGACGCCGGCGAATTCGATGTCGCCCACTTGTTCTTCTCCAAGTTCGTGAGCGTCCTCACGCAGGAGCCCACCGAAATCCAGCTGATGCCAGTTGCTGTCGCCGAAACCGGTGCAGCCCCTGCAACGGCCGGTGCTTCGGTGGAATATGAACCTGACGAGGAGGAAATCCTCGCCGACCTGCTGCCGCGCAACGTCTCGGTCCAGCTGCTTCGTGCCCAGCGTGAAAACGCGGCATCGGAACAGGGATCTAAGATGACCGCGATGGACAACGCCACCCGCAACGCCGGTGACATGATCAACAAGCTGACGATCCAGTATAACCGGACCCGTCAGGCCGCGATCACCACCGAACTCGTCGAAATCATCTCGGGCGCCGAAGCGCTCTAATCAGACACGAAGGCAAGGAAGACAGATATGGCTACCGCCCCGAAGAAGACCGCAGCTAAGCCAGCCGCAGCAAAGCCGGCTGCAGCAAAGCCCGCCGCTGCGAAGAAGGCTGCTGCCCCTAAGGCCGCTGCTCCCGCAAAGAAGGCTGCTCCTGCAAAGACAACAGGCGCGACTGCGCTGAACATTGCGGGTGCCACGGGCCGCATCAGCCAGGTCATCGGCGCCGTCGTCGACGTGACCTTTGAAGGCCAGCTGCCGAACATCCTTTCTGCACTTGAAACGAGCAACAATGGCCAGCGCCTTGTTCTCGAAGTCGCCCAGCACCTTGGTGAAAACACCGTTCGCACGATCGCTATGGACGCAACCGAAGGTCTGACCCGCGGTCAGGCCGTTCGTGACACGGGCGCCCAGATTTCAGTGCCGGTTGGCCCTGCAACGCTTGGCCGCATTCTGAACGTTGTCGGTGAGCCGATCGACGAACGTGGCCCGGTTGCGACCGATATGCGCGCGCCGATCCACGCCAAGGCGCCGGAATTCGTTGACCAGTCGACCGAAACCGAAATTCTCGTCACGGGCATTAAGGTCATCGATCTTCTCGCGCCTTACGCAAAGGGCGGCAAGATCGGCCTGTTCGGCGGCGCCGGCGTTGGCAAGACGGTTCTTATTCAGGAACTGATCAACAACATCGCTAAGGGCCATGGCGGCACGTCCGTGTTCGCGGGCGTTGGTGAGCGTACGCGTGAAGGTAATGACCTTTATCACGAATTCCTCGACGCCGGCGTTATTGCCAAGGATGCCGACGGCAACCCGACGCCGGAAGGCTCCAAGGTTGCACTCGTGTTCGGCCAGATGAACGAACCGCCGGGAGCACGCGCACGCGTCGCTCTTTCGGGTCTGACCATCGCTGAATATTTCCGCGATCAGGAAGGCCAGGACGTTCTGTTCTTCGTCGACAACATCTTCCGCTTCACGCAGGCAGGTTCGGAAGTGTCCGCACTTCTCGGCCGTATTCCTTCGGCCGTGGGCTATCAGCCGACGCTCGCCACGGACATGGGCCAGCTTCAGGAACGCATCACCTCCACCAACAAGGGGTCCATCACCTCGGTGCAGGCTATTTACGTTCCGGCAGACGATTTGACCGACCCTGCACCTGCAGCCTCGTTCGCTCACTTGGATGCCACGACGGTTCTTAACCGCGCGATTTCCGAACTCGGCATCTATCCGGCAGTTGACCCGCTCGACTCCACCAGCCGCGTTCTGACCGTGGCTGTCGTCGGCCAGACCCACTACGACACGGCCCGCCGCGTTCAGGAAACGCTGCAGAAGTACAAGTCGCTGCAGGACATCATCGCCATTCTCGGCATGGATGAACTGTCGGAAGACGATAAGCTGATCGTGAGCCGCGCGCGCAAGATCCAGCGCTTCCTGTCGCAGCCGTTCCACGTCGCAGAAGTCTTCACCGGCATCAGCGGCAAGTTCGTGGCGATCGAAGACACCGTGAAGTCGTTCAAGGCCGTCGTTGACGGTGAGTATGACCACCTTCCGGAAGCTGCCTTCTACATGGTCGGCGGAATCGAAGAAGTCGTCGCCAAGGCTGCCAAGCTGGCTGCCGACGCCTAAGATTACTCCCCTCCCGTCCGCGGGAGGGGCATCAGGACACTAACGATGGCATTGCACTTCGAACTCGTCACACCAGAACGCCTCGTCCGCTCGGAAGACGTCCATATGGTCGTCGTTCCCGGGACAGAGGGCGATTTCGGCGTTCTTGAAGGCCACATGCCGGTGATGTCGACCATCCGCAGCGATGCAGAGGTCGAAATCTACGCAACGGCTGGTGCCGCTGCTGAGCGGATCAAGATCACGGGCGGCTTTGCCGAAGTGAACGACAAGGGTCTGACGATCCTCGCTGAACACGCGGCCTGATCCTTCTGGACATTTAGCGATTAGAGACGCCCCGGCCCAAAAGGCTGGGGCGTTTTGCTATGCGCCGCGCTTAGGCGTCGCACTGCGCCATAGGTAGAGCCCTGATCCCACGATAAGGGCGGAACCAAACATCGACTTCAAGTCCGGGAGGTCGCCGAAAACCAACGCACCAATGATCAGCGCAACAATGAGTTGCGAATAGGTCATTGGCGCAATCGTCGCCGCTGATGCGCGGGTGGTGGCCAGAAAAATCAAAGCATGGGCGCAACTGGCCGAGACCGCGACAATCGCGCACCTTAGGATGACAGACCAATGCGGCCACCCGACATCCAGGCCGGGCAATCCTGACAAATCGCCAATGGCGGCCGCCGCAATCAGCATAGGCGCAGAGAGTGCCGCGATGTTGAATTGGAGGGCAAGCACAGATGCAGTGCCAGCCGCCCTGCGGTTGAGCAGGATAAGGACCGCCATCCCAATCGCTGAACCGAGCGGAAACAGCGCGGACAACCCAACCTCCGCGACATTCGGCCTCAAAATGATGAGGACTCCGACAAAGGCGACCGCCGTTGTCAGCCAGGTTGCCCGGCTCGCCTTTTCTCGGAGCAGCACAGCAGAAAGCATCCCCGCAAACATGGGCATCATGAAAGAAATCGCTGTGGCTTCAGCCAGCGGCATGAACTTTACGCCCATGAAGAAGCAGACGGCCGAAAAGGACACGGCAGCGGCACGCCCCAGGTGAAGCAAAGGGTTGCTAAGGACGAAACCGGACCGCCCTTCCTTGGCAAGCAAGAGGATACCAATGCCGACTGCCCCAAGAAAATATCGAAGCGCAGCTATCGCCGTTGCGGGCCAGATGGGGACCATTGATTTGACGATGGCATCGCCCACAGCCAGCATCATATAGCCGCAAAGCGCGAACATTAGCCCTTGGGCCACCAAAGGCGCATCGTGTTTCACGTTCATGGCCATGCCCCGCGCATCCATGAAAATCAGCCATCTCGCAACCCAAATCATTGTGGTTAGGAGATTGTCAAAGTTTCCATCCTATTCACCCTCTCTCACTGCACGGGCTTAACCGTGCAACATGGATATGGGTGGAACATGAGCGCTTTCGGAAAAAGGGGTGGACCTGGGGGCTTTGGCGTCAATCGCCCGGCCTTTGGCGTGGCCAAGCCGATGAGCGGGCCATCACCCGTTGCGCCTGCTTTGCCCGCAACGCCGTCCGAAACCTCTGGCGGAGCTCAGTTTCCGCCGGTTGAAGCGGCGCCGCTGCCAGGCGCTGTTGCGCCCTCTGCACCGCCCATGATGGATGCCATGGCGCGCCTCGCCGAACGCGAGTCTGCCGTCCATGATTCCAGTTCCAAGGTCGAAGGCTTCGAAGCCTCGGTCCACCGGATCAAGGAACAGGTACTTCCGCGCCTGCTGGAACGAATCGATCCGGAAGCCGCCGCTTCGCTGACCAAGGACGAGCTGGCAGAAGAATTCCGCCCGATCATCGGCGAAGTTCTGGCTGAACTGAAACTGACGCTCAACCGTCGCGAACAGTTTGCACTGGAAAAGGTGCTCGTTGACGAACTTCTGGGCCTTGGGCCGCTTGAAGAGCTGCTGGCCGACCCGGAAGTCAGCGACATCATGGTCAACGGCCCGCTCCAGACCTACATCGAAAAGAAGGGCAAGCTGCAGCTCGCACCGATCCAATTCCGCGATGAAGCCCATCTTTTCCAGATTGCCCAACGCATCTGTAACTCGGTCGGGCGCCGCGTCGACCAAACCTCGCCGCTTGCCGACGCCCGTTTGAAAGACGGCAGCCGCGTGAACGTCATCGTGCCGCCGCTCTCACTGCGCGGCACAGCGATCTCCATTCGTAAATTTTCCGCCAAACCAATCACGCTCGATATGATGGCCAAAGGCGGTTCCATGTCAGAAAAAATGGCAACCGCGCTGAAAATCGCAGGGGCCTGCCGGTTCAACATCGTCATCTCCGGCGGTACCGGTTCAGGTAAGACGACGATGCTCAACGCCCTGTCGAAGATGATCGACCCGGGAGAGCGTGTGCTGACGATCGAAGACGCCGCCGAACTTCGCTTGCAGCAGCCGCACTGGCTGCCGCTTGAAACGCGCCCGGCCAACCTTGAAGGACAAGGCGAAATCACGATTCGCGATCTCGTCAAAAACTCGCTGCGTATGCGACCGGACCGGGTGATCCTGGGGGAAATTCGTGGATCGGAATGTTTCGATCTGCTCGCAGCGATGAACACGGGCCATGATGGCTCCATGTGTACGCTCCACTCCAACTCGCCACGTGAATGCCTGGGCCGTATGGAAAACATGGTCATGATGGGCGATATCAAGATGCCGAAGGAAGCGATCAGCCGCCAAATCGCGGACTCGGTCGATCTTGTCATTCAGGTGAAGCGTCTCCGTGATGGCTCCCGCCGGGTCACCAACATCACCGAAGTGATCGGGATGGAAGGGCCTGTCATCATCACACAGGAACTCTTCAAGTTCGAATTTCTGGATGAAAGCGCAGACGGCAAGATCATCGGCGAGTATCGGTCGCAGGGTCTGCGGCCCTACACGCTCGACAAGGCCAGACAGTTCGGCTTCGATCAGGCGTTCCTCGAAGCCTGTCTCTGACGATTAGCGCACGTTAAGTGCGACGGCGGCGAACACTGCGGACGCAATCATCGCCAAGATCATGATGAGCGGCCAGGGCATAAACCCGACTGCATCAAGATTTTTGCGGTTCGCGCGCCTGCGGTCTGCCCAAGCAGAAAGCGCTGCCAATCCAAGCGTCATTGCGCACCCTGTCCAAAGCGTCACTTGCAAAGGCTCGGTTCCATTCCCATCATGGCCTTACAACCCATGAGAGGATTCCCCATGCGCGCCAAAGCCCTGTTTCCTGTTGCCGCCGTAGCAGCGATTGCCGTTCTCGCCAGCCCGATTATTGCCGCCCCCGCCAAACCGTCAAAGGACATTCAGGCGGCGGTCGCGGCACCCAACCGCTCCGACGCCAACAAGCTGCGTGACAAATATCGCCACCCCGCAGAAACATTGGCGTTCTTTGGCCTAAAGCCAAACCAGACCATCGTTGAAATCTGGCCGGGCGGCGGCTGGTATACCGAAATCCTCGCCCCCTTCACCAAGGACAAGGGCCGTCTGATCGTCGCCGCCCCTGAAGGCCGTGCAACTGAAGGCATTACCAAATTCCTCGCCAGCAACCCCGAAGTGTATGGCAAGGTTGAAAAGGTGAACTTCCCCTCGCTGCTCGGCGGCACCGGTGTCGCCCCCGGCACCGCAGATGCGGTCGTCACATTCCGCAACGTCCATAACTGGCGCATGGGCAGCTACAAACCTGACAATGCTGATTATAGCGTGGAGGCCTTCAAGGAACTCTACGCCATGCTGAAGCCCGGCGGCGTGCTGGGCATTGAAGACCATCGCCTGCCCGAAGGCGCCAGCGACGAACGTGAGCGCCAGAGCGGCTATCTCAAAGTCTCGACCGTGCGGCGTCTGGCCGAACAGGCCGGCTTCAAGTTCGCCGGATCATCAGAGATCAATGCCAATCCCAAGGACACCAAGGACTATCCCAAGGGCGTCTGGACCCTGCCCCCGCGCCTTGCCGAGGGTGACACGGACCGCGCAAAGTATCTGGCGATTGGTGAATCGGACCGGATGACGCTTAAGTTCGTAAAGCCTGCGCGTTGACTTTCACGCGGCGGGCGGCGCTCGCAGGCGGGATGGCGGCCTTTGCTGCCCCCGCTTTGCGCGGCGCGACGCCCAATGATGTGGACATCGTCCGCCGCGCCTACACGTTGCTCCATCCCGGCCTGCTGCGGTACAACACATTCCGGCAGATGGAGGCGCAGTTCGGTCGCTTCGCCTATGAATGGGGCAGCTCCAACGCGCTGGCCCAGAAGTATCTTGCGCTGACGCGTCTGCTCGCCGGCATCAAGTGCGGGCATAGCTATGCGAACTTCTACAACCAGAGTGACAAGGTGGCGGGCGCGCTGTTCAGTGCGCGCAACCGCCTGCCCTTCCGGTTCCGCTGGATCGGCAGCGAGATGGTCGTCACCGACGGAGACTTGCCCCGCGGCACCGTGGTTCGGTCCATCGACGGACGCCCGACCGCGATGATCCTCAACGCCCTGCTGCCTCTTGCCCGCGCCGACGGCGCCAACGATGCCAAGCGGCGCCAGCTGCTCAGCGTCACCGGTGTCGATGACTATGAGATGTTCGACATCTATTACCCGCTCCTCTTTCCGACATCGGACAGCTTCCGGATCGAAGCACGCGCACCCGGCGGACAACCGATCCGCGCCACGCTATCCGCCATTGATCTGAAGACGAGGCAGGCAGCGCGTGCCACCGCCACGCCGACCGACAAGACCGCCCCGCAAAGGATGATCGCCCACGAGGGCAAGACATCGGTGCTGACGATGGACGGCTGGGCGCTCTACAACAGCACATGGGACTGGAAGGGCTGGCTCGACCAGAGTTTCGCTGAGATGGACCGGCGCGGCACCGACCGGCTAATCATCGACCTGCGCCGCAACGAAGGCGGGCTTGATTGCGGACATGAGATCATCGCGCGGCTGATCGACACGCCGCTCATCCTTGGCGGCTATGCGCGGCGCGTCCGCTATCGTCGCGTGCCCGATGACCTCCTGCCCTATTGCGATACCTGGGATCCCAGCTTCAAGGATTGGGGCGCCGACGCCACACCTTATGACGCACGCTTCTTCAACCTGAAAGGCGATGGTGATGGGCCCGCCAGCATTGCGCCAAAAGGCCCGCGCTTCAAAGGTCGCGTCTTCGTGCTGATCGGCCCCGAAAACAGCTCCGCGACCTTCCAGTTTGCCAGCCTGATCAAGGCGAACAAGCTCGGCACGCTTGTCGGCGAACCGACCGGCGGCAATCAGCGCGGCATCAACGGCGGCGCCTTCTTCTTCCTGCGCCTGCCCGAGTCAGGGCTGGAGGCGGATATCCCGCTGATTGGCTATTTCCCCGACAAGGCGATGCCCGATGCGGGCATCACGCCGGATGTGCTGGCGCCCGTCACCGCGCGGGACATTGCCTCTGGGCGGGATGCCGCGATGGAACGGGCGCTGACGCTCTAGCGCTCGTCCTTGGCCACCTGCCCGCCCTTCATGACGAAGCGGACGGACTTCAGCACCGTCACATCACTCAGCGGATCACCGGACACCGCGATGATGTCTGCCGCCTTGCCCGGCTCCAGCGTGCCGACATCTGCCGCGACGCCCAGCAAGTCCGCTGCGTTCACGGTCGCTGCCTGAATGGCAGCCATGGGAGACATCCCGTGCTTCACCATCAATTCGAATTCATCAGCATTGCGGCCATGCTTAGACACGCCGGCATCGGTGCCGAAGGCGATCTTCACCCCTGCCGGATAGGCCTTTTCAAGGCTCTTGCCCGTCACGCCGATACGCCACTTCACCTTGGCGAGCACGTCGGGCGGATAGGCATTCGGATCAGCCTGCAGACGCGCGATATAGCCGTTCACCGTCGAGAGCGTGGGCACGTAATAGGCGCCTGCTTTCTTGAAGAGCTTGATGCTTTCGTCCGTCAGCATGGTGCCATGCTCGATGGAGTCTGCCCCTGCCGCAAGGGCCGCGTTAATGCCGTCATCGCCATGCGCGTGGACGGCGACCTTCTTCTTGTAGAGGTGCGCTGTATCGACCAGCGCCTTCACCTCATCATCAAAGAGCTGGCGGCCAAGGCCTGCGCCAATGCGGCTGTTGACGCCACCAGTGGTTGCAATCTTGATGACATCCACGCCGCGCCGGATCTGCATCCGGATGGCGTGACGGCAGGTTTCCACGCCGTCGCACAGATTTTCCTGATTGATGGCGCTGTGTAGATCTTCGCCAAGGCTGAGCGTTCCATCCATATGCCCACTGGTGGTGGAGATGGAGCGACCTGCATCGACAATGCGCGGGGCAAGGATTTCACCCGAGGCGACGAAGTCCCGCAGCGCCAGCGTGGCACCCGTGCCATCCCCCAAATTGCGGACCGTCGTAAAGCCCGCCATCAGCGTCTTCTTCGCATTGCCCAGCGTGCGATAGGCCGAGGTGGCATCGCTGCTCGTTAGGCCTTCCAGCATCGCCGCATTGCCACCGGCATCCGAATCCAGATGGACGTGGCTGTCGATGAGACCGGGCAGAACGAACTTGTCGGACAGGTCGATGATCGTCGCGCCCGCAGGCCCATCGACCTTGCCGGGCAGGATTTCAACGATGCGGCCATCGCGCACGACAAGCGTGGTTGGCCCGCGCGGGGCCTGGCCAGGCTTATCGAGCAGACGCCCGGCCTGAATGACGGTGACGGGGCTGCCCGTCTGGGCAGTGGCGGGGGCAGCGACAAGTGCCGCTGCGCAAAGGAAAAGAGCGTTCTTCATAACGCCCTTTGTTACCTGCTTAGCCGAGCTTGTCCACCTTCGCCTGAAGCGAGGCGAGCTGCGCCTTCAGCGCGGCAATCTCATCGTCCTTCTGCGCATTTGTTTGCGGCTTGGCGGGCTCCGCCTCTTCCTTCTTGGCACCCGGCGTCAGGATGCCGGCTGCGGCCTCAAACATCGCCATGTTGCGCTTGTGCAGCTCTTCAAAAGGACCGCCTGTAAACGCGCCTTCCAACATCTGGCGGAACTGGGATTGGTTGCGCTGGAACGCGTCCATCGACGCTTCGAGATATTGCGGGACCATGGACTGCATCGAATCGCCATAAAGCGAGATGAGCTGGCGGAGAAAACCGGCGGGCAGCATGGCTTTGCCGCGGCCTTCCTCTTCCATGATGATCTGGGTCAGGATGTTGTGCGTGATGTCTTCATTGGACTTCGCATCAACAACACGGAAATCGCGACCATCGCGGATCATCTGCGATAGGGTGTCGAGCGTGATGTAGCTGGAGGTTTCAGTGTTGTAGAGCCGCCGATTTGCGTACTTCTTGATCGTCACCGGGCCTTCGCCCGCGCCTGCCTTAGCCATGTGAATCCATTTCTATCCCAAGAACAAATGCTGCATAGCACCACAGACTATTGCACTGCAACATTTGGCCATGCTGCGCAACATCTGCGCAATATGGATTAGTGCCAGATCCGCTCAAATCGACGGCCGAGCAGCGTCAGCAATTCATATTGGGACAGGCCGGAGACAACGGCGGCAGACGGCAGATCATAGTCGATGTCGACCCAGTCCCCTTCTGCCGTGTCGGGCGCGGTGCTGACATCAATCGCGATCAAATCCATCGACACGCGCCCGATGACGGGGAAACGCCCCCCGCCTGCTGTGCCCTTGCCCGAAAAGGCGCGCAGATAGCCATCGGCATAGCCGATATTCAGGATGGCCAGCTCCATCGGCTGATCGGCGGTGAAGGTCGCGTTATAGCCCACGCTCTCGCCCACCTCGATGCGGCGGCGCTGGAGCACTTCGGCTTCGACGGCGATCACCGGGCGGATCTGGCCCGCTGCCTCGCCGCGCGGAAGACCTCCGTAAAGCGCGAGGCCGGGCCGCGTCAGGCCAAAATGGTAATCCGACCCAAGGCAGATGCCGGCCGAATTGGCGAGGCTATAGCGCTGCGCCGCAATCGTCGCTGCCGCATCGCGAAACAGTGAGAGTTGCCTACCGTTCTGCGCGACATCCTGATCAGCAGAAGCGAGGTGGCTCATCAGCGTGTGGGCGTTGAGCCCCGAAAGATCGGTGCCGGACGCGAGGCCCAACCGGTTCATGCCCGTGTCGATCATCACATCACAGTCGCGCCCTGTCGGCTTCCATCGGGCGACTTGTTCAGCCGTATTCAGCACCGGACGTGCGCGGGAGGCCAAAGCTGCCGCCATGTCCGCTTCCCGCACTCCGTGAAAGACGGAGAGGCGCGCGTCCTCCGGCAGGAGCGGCGCGACCTCGGCCGCCTCTGCCCAAGTGGCCACGAAGAAATCGCGACACCCCGCCTCCAGCAGCCGAGTCGTCACATCCACTGCCCCAAGGCCATAGCCATTGGCCTTCACCGCAGCGCCACAGGCCGCCGCACCACCTGCCGCCTTTAACCAGCGCCAGTTATGGACAAGGGCATCGCCATCAAGGCGCAATCGCAGGGGAGCAGTCATCTCCGGCGCAATAGCCAACCCGCCCGCCTCAGTCCAAATCTTCCTTGCCCGACGTTTCCGGAAGCCAGATGGCCGACACGATAAACGCCATCGCGACGACGCCGACGGTGTACCACAGGCCCATGAAGGTCCCACCCGTCTTCACCACGATATATTGTGAGATGAAGGGCAGGAACCCGCCGAAGTAACCGGCCCCGATATGGTAAGGGATCGACATGGAGGTGTAGCGGATACGCGCCGGGAACATCTCAACAAGGATCGCCGCGACCTGGCCATATGTCATCGCAGACAGGGCCACGAGGACGGCGACCGCGAGGATGATCTTGAACGGCTGGCGTAAATCCGGGTCCGACTTGTCGGGATAGCCTGCAGCCTCCAGCGCGGCGACATAAGCCTTTTCATCAAAGCCCGCGACTTCAGATGATCCCACTTTCAGCGCCACACTCTCCCCATTTGCCTTGGTATAGCTGATGCCGCGCTTTGACAGGAAGGCGAGCGCCTTGCCACATTCCGTCGTCTGCTTGCTGGCAAAGACGCTGAACTCACAGTCCGGCGAGACGAGCGTGACCGGAGAGGATTGCGTTGCCCGTGCAAGTGCCGGATTGGCCGCGTCCGCCATCATGTGGAACAGCGGGAAAGTCAGGAAGATGGTCAGCGCATAACCGATCAACAGGATACGCTTGCGCCCATAGTGATCGGAGAGCCAGCCCGCCGCCACGTAAAGCGGCGCTGCGAGCAGCGCACCGACCGCCATATAGGACAGCGCATCGGTTTCCGGCACGCGTGCTGTGCCGGTGAGGAAGTAAAGCGTTCCGAACTGCGATGTGTAATAGATCACCGTCAGGCCCGCTGCGACGCCAAACAGCGCCACAAAAATGCGCTTCACATTGCCCGGATATTGGAAGCTTTCGAGAAACGGATTGTGCGATGTCGTGCCCGCGGCCTTCATCGCCTTGAAGACCGGGCTCTCCGACAACATCATGCGGATGTAGAGCGAAACACCGAGCAGGAAGAGCGAGATGATGAACGGCACGCGCCAGCCCCAGCTTTCAAAGGCTTCGTTGCTCATCGACGTGCGGGTCACGAGCACGACGATCACTGCCAGCAGGAACCCACCCGCAACCGACGCCTGAATCCAGCTCGTATACTGCCCACGCTTTCCCTTAGGCGCGTGTTCCGCAACGTAGATCGCCGCCCCCCCATATTCGCCGCCCAGCGCCAGACCTTGCAGACAGCGCAGGATCAACAGGAAGGCCGCCGCCCAAATGCCAATCGACTCATAGGTCGGCAAGAACCCGATCGCCGCCGTCGCGCCGCCCATCAGAGAGATGGTGATGAGGAACGTATATTTCCGCCCAACCTTATCCCCCAGATAGCCAAAGACGATGGCACCCAGAGGACGGACGCCAAAGCCCGCGCCGAACACGGCCAGCGAAGCAAGCGTGGCCGCTGTCGGGTTATCCGACGGGAAGAACAGCCGCCCGATCAGCGCGCCGAGGATGCCATAGACGAAGAAATCATACCATTCGAACACCGTGCCCAGCGACGAGGCCGTAATGACCAGCCGGTCCCGCTTTGCATCGATTACAATCTGGTCTTGTTCTGTCGCCATGACGCTCCCCCGGGGTATCTTTATGCCCCCCTTCCTTAGGGGCAATCCCGCCTGCGGAGCAAGCGCATCGCGCCCGCGCCGACGCTCAAAGGTTTGGAAGTGGAGGAAGTTGAGGGCCTCGACGCCTTGAAAACCGGGGTTTGTAGGAAAGGTTCAACTTCGGAGAGGCAGCGGCGGCGGTCAGTCGCGGGCATGGATGGATGCTGGCATAAATTGTGGGCTGTAGGAAAGCGAAAAATGATGTGCGGGGGGAGATGGGGAGATGGAATTTCTGAAAGCCGTCATGCTGAACTTGTTTCAGCATCCATGAACACCTAGCCTTGGAAGCATGGCAAAGCAGCCGTGCGTATACATACTCGCCAGCGGGCGACATGGAACGATTTACATCGGCGTGACCAGCGATTTGATCCAGCGGCTTTACCAGCACCGGACCGGCGCCGTGGCCGGTTTTACGACCGACCACGGTGTTCACCGGCTCGTCCGCTATGAGATGTTTTCGGACATGCCTTCCGCCATTGCACGGGAAAAGCAGCTGAAAAACTGGCGTCGCGACTGGAAGATCAATCTGATCGAACAGGACAATCAGGATTGGCACGACCTTGCGGTCGATTTCGGGTTTGAGCCCTTTTCTTGAGCCTTTGTGCGAATGGATGCTGAAACAAGTTCAGCATGACGAGGGGGAGTTTCACGCGGAGACGCGGAGGGGCTTGATGCAATCCCGACCGCCGCCCCCGCCCATCGTCATTCCCGCGACGGTGGGGAACTCCCCTCCAACCGTCATCCTGAACTTGGTTCAGGATCCATTGGCGTCAAGGCCGCCAGGTGCGCGCAAAGACGCAAGGACGCGGAGGACCCAAATCCCCCCAATCGGGGGAGGATCTATAACCCTCTGCGCTCTCTCCGTCTCTGCGCGCCCTAAACCGTTACCAAACCCGCGCGCGGTCTTCCGGTTTCAGGTAGAACTTGTCGCCCGGCTTCACGCCAAAGGCGTCATACCAGGCATCAAGATTGCGCACGACATAGGGGCGGAACTGCCCCGGTGTGTGCGGATCGGTGGTGAGCTGCTGGAGCAACACCGCCTCGCGCTGCTTGTTCTGCCAGATTTGGCCGAAGCCCAAGAAGAAGCGCTGATCGTCGTTGAAGCCGTTCAGCACCTTGGGCGTCTTGCCGGCAAGCGACAGCTTATAGGCATCATAGGCGATAGTGGCGCCGGCCAGATCGGCCATGTTCTCGCCCAAAGTCAGATCGCCATTCACCTTCTTGCCCGGCAGCGGCTCATATTGCGCGTACTGATCCACCACACGCTTGGTAAGCGCTTCGAACTTCTTGATGTCGTCCTTCGTCCACCATTCGACCATGTTGCCCTTCATGTCGAACTTGCTGCCCTGATCGTCAAAATGATGGCTGATTTCATGGCCGATGACAGCGCCGATGCCGCCATAGTTGACCGCGTCGTCGGCATTCGGATCAAAGAAGGGCGGCTGCAGGATGGCAGCGGGGAAGACGATCTCATTCATCAGCGGATTGGCATAGGCGTTCACCGTCTGCGGCGTCATGAACCATTCGTCGCGGTCAACGGGCTTGCCAATCTTTCCAATCTGCCGGTCATATTCAAACTCAGTCGCCCGCACGACATTGCCCCACAGGTCACCCCGGTCGACCTTCAGCGCAGAATAATCCCGCCACTTATCGGGATAGCCAATTTTCGGGCGGAAGGCGGCGAGCTTTTCGCGGGCCTTTTCCTTGGTTTCCGGCGCCATCCACTCCAGCTTGGCAAGACGGACATCCATGGCCTTGATGAGGTTCTTGACCAGCTCATCTGCCTTCGCCTTGGCTTCGGGCGGGAAATAACGGGCGACGTAGATTTCACCAACCGCTTCGCCGAGCGACCCGTTGACGAGGTCCACACCGCGCTTCCAGCGGTCCTTCAACTTTGGCGTGCCAGTCAGCGCCTTGCTCCACTGGAACCGCTCATCAACGAACGCCTTGGACAGATAAGGCGCGGCATCGGCGATCAGGTGGAACTTCAGATAGTCCTTCCAGACCGAAAGCGGCTCCTTGGCAATCAGTTGCGTCGCGCCCTTGATGGCGCTCGGCTGCGTCATGATCAGCGTCTGCTGGCCACCCAGATGGGCCTCAGAGATGTAACGCGGCCAAGCCAGGCCGGGATAGGCCTTGGCAAGGTCCTTCACCGCCATGGGGTTGTACATCTTATCAATCTGACGCGATTCCGCAGACGTCCAATGCGTCTGGGCGATCTTTGCTTCCAACGCATAGACGGCTTCCGCTTTTGCCTTGGCCTCCGCTTCGGGCACGCCGGTCAGGCGGAAGAGGTTTGCGATGTGCGCCTTGTACTTGACGCGCATGTCCTTGAACCGGTCATTATCGACCAGATAATAATCGCGGTCCGGCATGCCGAGGCCGCCCTGGCTGACATAAGCCGAATATTTGGTGTTGTCCTTCAGGTCCTGCTCGACGCCGATTGCGACGGGAGACCCGATGCCAAGGCGGATCGCCTCACCAAAGGCGCGGGCGAGATCGCTGCGGGATTTGATGGCGTCGATCTTCGCCAGTTCCGGCTTCAGGGGTGCCGCCCCGCGTGCTTCAATGGCGGCTTCGTCCATGAAGCTGGCGTAGAAATCACCCACCTTCTGGGCAGAGCTGCCCGCTGCATTGGTCTGCTTCGACACATCATCAATGATAGCGCGGGTGCGCGTGTCCGACAGGTCGCGCAAAATGCCAAAGCCGCCCCAGCTTGACTTATCTGCCGGGATCTCCGTGCGCTTGGCCCATGCGCCGTTGACGTAAGCATAGAAATCATCGCCCGGCTTTACGGCCGTGTCCATGCCGGTCAGGTCAACGCCCCAATCCCCAAGCTGGGGCTTGGCAGCAGGTGCCGAGGCAGGCGCCGGTGCAGCGACGGTTTCAGCAAAAGCAGGCGTTGCGGCCGCGGCACCCGCCAGCAGAGCAAGAGCGGCAACACTACCGAGAAAACGATGAGACATGGAGGACTCCCAAGATTAAGTTGGGCGTTTCCTAGACCGCAATGCGCCGCAGGTGAAGCGGGCGACGTGCGTTTGTCGAAAAAGGGAGGGCGTCGGTCGAAGGGGCGCGCCTCTTCTCGTCATGCTGAACTTGTTTCAGCATCCATGCCGCACAAGTGAACGCATTCTCGCCGGTTGAAGCATATGCCCGCCATCACGGCATGGATCCTGAAACAAGTTCAGGATGACAATTTGGGAATCTCCGCCCTACCCTGCCCGCCAGTGGATCAGGCCATCCTCGCCCCGCGCCGTCTGGCCCGACGCACCGACCGGTTCCACTTTGCCATCCGTCAGAAACGCCAGCATCGCTTCGTCCGCCGCATCGACCCGCGCCAACACGCGGGCATCTGCGCTGGTCCGCGCGATGATGGTGCCGAACTTCACAGAGCCGTCGCGGTTGTAAAAGACGGTGTAGCTTTCAATGGTAGCGGGGCCTTCATAGTCCTCATCCGCCGCGGGGACAGCCCCACGCTTCGCATCGGCCAGCGGGTTCACGTCATAATCATGCGGGAACGTCGCCTCCGGCAATGGCTCTGCTGACAAGACGATGCCATGAAAGTGCGTGGCATAGCCGCCATTGGCGAACAGCATCGCCGTGCCGCGTTCAGCGCGAAGCGTATCCACCATCGAGGCGATGGCGTGGCTCATGTAGTTGCCGATGGGTCCTCCGCCGAAGGTCAGCCCGCCGAATGCCGTGATCGGCTTATCGACCGGCCAGCCGAGGATGCGCCGCGCCATTTTGGGCACGCAGGGGAAGCAGGAATAGAGTTCGACATGGTCGAGGTCCGCTGCAGTCAGGCTGTTGCGCTTGAGCGTTTCCTCGATCGTCACGACCATGCCTGCGGGTTGCACATATTGATCGCGCTTGAGCATATTGTGCGTTTCGTGCGCGGCCGCACCCATTCCAACATGGATGATGTTCGCCTCTGCCACACCCGCCGCACGGGCAACGGCGAGCGACGTGACAATGAAGCCTGCGCCCTGATTGACACTGGAATTGGCAACCATCCGCTTTTGGTAGGGGAAGGCGATCGGGCGGTTGTCCGCCTCAATGCTGGTGATGGCCTCTGCCGTTTGTGGCTTTCGGATCCAGGCGTTCTCGTTGGCGGCGGCCACCGCCGACATGCCTGCCCAGATCACGCCGGATTCCGCCTGCGCTTCGGCGAGTGACTGGCCCCAAGCGGCACGTGTGGCGTTTTCATAGAGCGGATAGAGATCGGTCGGCGCGACAAGGCCGTGCTGCTGCATCAGCGACTTGGCACCCCCGGTTGCGACAGCGCGCAAGGCGTCCTTCTTCTCACCCGTGGCCGCCCGCGCGCGTTCCGCCGCCGTGCGCAGCGCTTCGGCCCCAAGGATGGCCGCAACCGAAATCTCGCCTGCACCGATGCGGTTCGCCGCTTCGTTGAGCAACTGCACCGGGCTTTCGCCGGTCGGGTGCGGGGTTTGCTCGACAATCTTGGGTGTCAGGCCAAAATGCTGCGCCAGATGCTCCGCACAATTGCCGAGCTTTGGAAAGCTAATCTGGTTGACGACCGCGATGCTGTCGAGCTCGGCGATCCAGCCACCGCCTGCATCTTCGTCTGCCTTTTCCAGCGCGGCGACCATCAGGCCGAGTGCATCATGAACGCACTCCCGGTCGTTAAACTGGCCAACGCCGATGATGACGGGGATGCGGGCGGGATCGGTGTTCATGGCTTCAGCCTTTGCGTCCAACGGGTTCCGCCGCAGGTGTGCCGAGGAAGCGCGGCGCAGGCGCCGGTTGGTCAACGCCGTTCACCTGAACGAAGGTGCCGCGCGCGACGTTGTGCGGGTGGCTCAGTGCCTCGCCCATCGACTGGATCGAGCCGTAGCAGATGTCGGTGCCTTCCATGATCGCCGACCATTCGTCGCGGGTCTTGGTCTTGAAGATGTCGGTGATCTTGGCCTTGAGCACCGGCCATTGGCTCTTGTCATGCTGGGCATCAAAGGCGGGGTCGCCATCGATGCCGAGCGCCTTGCGCAGCAGCGCGTAGAATTGCGGCTCAATCGACCCGATCGAGATCCACTTGCCATCGGCGCATTCATAGGTGTCGTAGAAATGCGCGGCTGTGTCGAGCATGTTCACGCCGCGCGTGTCCTCCCACATGCCAAGACCACGGAAGCCCCATTGCATGGCGTGAATGATGGAGGCGCCGTCGGTCATCGCGACATCGACCACCTGCCCCTTGCCGCCGCGCGCGACGTTCAAAAGCGCGGACACCATGCCGAAAGCCAGCATCATGCCGCCGCCTGCGAAATCGCCAATCGCGTTGGTTGGCGGGGTCGGCTTGCCGTCCGGGCGGCCATAGCCGTGCAGGTTGCCGGTGATCGAGATGTAGTTGATGTCATGGCCGGCCGCCATGGCGAGCGGCCCGGTCTGACCCCATCCGGTCATCCGGCCGTAAACGAGCTTGGGATTGTCGGCGAGGAGGATATCAGGGCCAAGGCCCATGCGTTCCATCACGCCGGGGCGGAAGCCTTCGAAGATGCCGTCAGCGGCCTTCACAAGGTCCCGCACCTGCGCCACGCCTTCGGGCGACTTGGTATCGATCTGGATGACTTCGCGGTTGCGGGTCAGGACGTCACGGCCCTGCATGTCGGGCGCGCCAACGCGTTCAATGCGGATGACCCGTGCCCCGTGATCGGCCAGCATCATGCCGGCAAAGGGACCCGGCCCGATGCCTGCCATTTCGATGATTGTGATCCCGTCCAGAACGCCAGCCATTCAGTCTCTCCATTCAAATGATGCTTCAATCTTTGGCAGCAGCGTTGGAACGGGTTGCCGTGTGCGTCAAGTGGGAGACGCGCGGATGCTTGACCTTTTCGGAAAAGGCGATGATCCTCCCCCGACATAAAAAATGCGTAGGAGGGGACATGGCGAAGATGCCGAAAGGCCTCGAAGAGGCCGCAGATGCGGGCGTAGCCCTCAATCCCTTGGTCGGGCTGGCCAAAGAGGATTTGATCGGGGCCGTTGGCGTGATGCTGAAAGCCACCGCCACGCAGCCCGGCAAGGTGATCGAGCACAGCAAGTCCTTTGCGGACGATGTCATCAAGATCATCACGATGAAGTCGGACATCGCGCCCAACCCCAAGGACCGCCGCTTTGCGGACGCGACATGGAGCCAGAACCCGCTCTTCCGCGCCGGGATGCAATATTATCTCGCGGCCGAAAAGGGCGTGAAGAACTTCATCGGCGATCTGGAGCTGGACGAGCTGGAACGCACCCGCGCGCATTTCGTGGCAGGCATGGTGATCGACTCGCTCGCCCCGACGAACACGCTGGCGGGCAATCCTGCCGCGCTGAAAAAGGCCGCGGAAACCGGCGGCGCCTCGCTCATCCGCGGCCTCAAGAACGCCTATGACGACATCGTCAACAACGACATGCTCGTCTCTCAGGTCGACAAACGCCCCTTCAAGATCGGCGAGAACATCGCGTGCACGCCGGGTGCCGTCATCTATCGCACCGAGCTGATGGAGTTGATCCACTATCAGCCCACCACCGAAAAGGTGCATGAAACGCCGCTGCTCATCATCCCGCCACAGATCAACAAGGCCTATGTCAACGATCTGAGCCCGGACAAAAGCATCGTCCGCTTCCTGCTGGGCAATGGGCAGCAGACCTTCCTCATCAGCTGGCGCAACCCGACCAAGGAGCATGCCGATTGGGGCCTCGCCAACTATGTCGACGGCATCATTGAGGCAATCAGCGTCATCTGTGAGGTGACGGGGTCCAAGCAAGTCAACGTCTCCGGCGCCTGTTCGGGCGGGATCACCATGTCGGCCATGCTCTCCAAGCTCGCGTCCAAGGGCGACAAGCGCGTCAATGCCGTCTCACTGATGGTGTGTGTGCTCAAGCCCGAAATCACTGACAGCGAGGTCGGCTCACTCGTGTCCGAACATGGTATTGAATTGGCCCGACAGCGGTCGCGCAAGGCCGGCGTGTTGGACGGCGCCTCGCTCTCGCGCATGTTCGCTTGGCTGCGGCCCAATGACCTTGTGTGGAACTATGTGGTCAACAACTACTTACTCGGGGAAGACCCGCCCGCCTTCGACATCCTGTTCTGGAACAATGATGCGACCAACCTGCCCGCCCAGCTGCATTCGGACTATCTGGACCTTTACGGGAACCAGCCCTTTGCCGCGCCCGGAACGGCGGAGATCGCGGGCCATGTGGTCGACCTGACCAAGGTGACGAGGGACCTCTACATCGTCGCGGGCGTGACCGACCACATCACGCCCTGGAAGGCGTGCTATCGCTCCACCCAATTGTTCGGATCCAAGAATATCGAGTTCGTCCTCTCCCACTCCGGCCATATTCAGGCGATGCTTAACCCGCCGGGCAACCCGAAGGCCAAATTCTACCGCGCCAATGGCAAGGCCCCGGAGGCGCCGGAGAAATGGATGGCAAAAGCGGAAGAACATGCCGGAAGCTGGTGGCCGCATTGGGCACAATGGCTTAAGGCCCGGGCGGGCGCAGAGAAGGCCGCACCGACAGCGCTTGGCAGCAAAGCCCACCCGCCCGTGGGGGCCGCTCCCGGCCAATATGTGTTCGACTGAAGAAAGATAAACCTATGAGCCAGGCAAAAGCTGAAACACATATGGCGTCAGTCGACGGGCGCGATGTCTGTGTGACGCATTGGGATGCAGGTGAGGCCGGTGAAAATGCCCTGCCCGTCCTGTTCTTCAACGGCATCGGTGCCAATGCAGAGCTGATTGCCCCCTTTGCCGAACGGCTGGGCCGCAATGTCATCACCTTTGATATGCCCGGCATCGGCAATTCCCCCGACCCTGTCTGGCCCTATCGCCCCTGGATGATGGCGCGTGTTGCCGACAAGATTCTTGATGATCTGGGCTATGCCGACGTCGACGTGATGGGCATCAGCTGGGGCGGGGCTATGGCGCAGCAATTTGCCGTTCAATATGGCAAGCGCACCAACCGGCTTGTGCTGATCGCGACCACGGCGGGGATGCTGATGGTGCCGGGCAAATGGTCGGCGCTGAGCAAGATGGCCAACCCGCGCCGCTATGTTGAGCCCGACTATATGCTTAAGAATTTCAATGATTTGTACGGCGGTCAAAGCAAGGGATCTGAAGCCCATGTCAGCCGGATCAAGGCGCCGTCCATGTCAGGCTATTTCAACCAATTGTTCGCGATGGTGGGCTGGACAAGTGCGCCCTTCCTGCCCTTCCTCCGCCATGAAACGCTTGTGCTGATGGGCGAGGAAGATGCCATTGTCCGCCCGATCAACGGCCGCATTTTGGAAACGCTGATCCCCAATGCCCAGATGGTCACGATCAAGGATGGTGGGCATCTGTTTTTGATGAGCCATTCCGAAGAATGCGTGCCGCTCATCCAGGGCTTTCTGGACAATGGCCACGCGGCCAAAGCCAAGGCTGCCTGAAGACGGCGGCTTGCCAATCCTGCCATTGCGGCGTAATTCGGCCCTGTGACAGGTGCTCTGTAGTGGAGCTGAAAAGGGAAGTCGGTTCAAATCCGGCGCTGTTCCCGCAACTGTAACCGGCGAGTTCCTCTCCGTTATACCACTGGGCAACCGGGAAGGTGGAGAGGCGCAGCGACCCGGAAGCCAGGAGACCTGCCCGTCACAGCAGTCCTTCGGCTGTGCGGGAAGACGCAGGCGATCGGGGGTTTCCTCGCGTGACGGCAACAGGAGTCGTTGTGCGAGGGAGATTGAATTGAAATCTGTATTTTATTGTTCGGCCGCGCTGTTGGCGCTGGCCTCTACCTCTGCGTTTGGCCAAGATGTAGATGAGGCGGAAACGATCATCGTGACCGCCACCGGCGCGCCAACGCGCAGTGGGGACACAGGTCAGGCTGTCTCGACCCTCAACCAAAGTGAGATCGACGTGCGCCAATCCATCGGCGTTGCCGAGCTGCTGGCCTCGCAACCCGGCGTCACCATTTCGCGCAATGGCGGGCTTGGCGGTTTTTCCGCCGTCCGCATTCGCGGCGCGGAGGGGGAGCAGACGCTGGCGCTCATTGATGGTGTAAAGGTCAATGACCCGTCCTCGCCCGGCGGCGGCTTTGACTTTGGCAGCCTGCTGATCGGCAATATCCAGCAGATCGAAGTGCTGCGCGGGCCGAACTCGGTCCCCTGGGGCAGCGAGGCGATTGGCGGCGTCGTCAATGTGGTGACTGCCACGCCGACTGAACAGCCAAGTGCCAAGCTGCGCGGCGAAATTGGATCAAATGACGCCGGCAATATCGTCGGCAATCTGTCCGGCACGCTCGGCCCGGTGCGCGCGTCCCTTGGCGCGGGCTGGTTCAATGAAGGCGGCATTTCGGCCTATAAAAACGGAACAGAGGCAGACGGCCTGCGGCAATATGGCGCCAATGGGCGCGTCGAAATCGACGTGGCCGACGGCATCGGCCTCGATCTGCGCGGCTATTACGCGAAAAGCCGGATTGATCAGGATGGCTTCCCCCCGCCCTTTTATAGCTTTGCCGATACGCCAGAAGTCACCCATTCCGAACAGGCAATGGGCTATGCCGGGCTGCGGGCCGACCTGGGGGATCTGAAGAACCGCATCGGCCTGACCCTCTCCGACATCAACCGCGACAGCTTTGCCGCACCCGGCGACGCGACCCCGCAATATCTTAACCGTGGCCGGATTGAGCGGATCGAGTATCGCGGCGACTGGCGGGCGAGCGAAACTATGCGCGCGGTGTTTGGCGCAGAGCATGAACGCTCCCGCATCAGCGACGGGTTTTCGGAAAACAAGACACACACCAGCGGCGGCTATCTCCAGCTCGTCGCCAGCCCGCTCTCCCGCATCACCCTGACCGGAGGCATCCGTGTCGATGATCATGCGACCTTCGGCACACGCACGACGATGTCCGGCAACATGGTCTGGCGCGTTGGCAGCGGCACCACGCTTCGTGCGGCCTATGGCGAGGGGTTCAAAGCCCCGACGCTGTTCCAGCTCTACAGCTTTTACGGGAATGTGACGCTCAAGCCCGAAAGCGCGCAAAGCTATGATCTGGGAGTTGAGCAGAAGCTGCTGGAAGGGCGCTTCATCCTCTCGGCAACATTGTTCCAGCGCGACACACGCAACCAGATCGACTTCATTTCCTGCTTTGGACAGACGACAGGCATTTGCGCCAACCGGCCCGACGGCACTTATGACAATGTCGATAGAACCCGTTCCAAAGGTATTGAAATATCAATGAAAATCCGTCCAACCGACACGCTCGACATGACGGTCAACTATACGCTGCTCGACACCGAAGACCGGACGACGGGCCGTGTGCTCGTGCGTCGCCCAAGGCACAATCTGGCAGCGGACGTGGACTGGACGACACCCTTTGGCGCACGCCTCGGCGCGACGTTGCGACTGGCGAGCGACAGCGCGGACACCGATTTCGAGACCTTCGCCCGGACGTCGCTTGATGGCTATGCGCTCGTTGGGCTGCGTGCATCGCTGCCCATTGGGGAGACGCTCGAACTCTATGGCCGCGTCGAGAATCTGATCGATGCGCGCTATGAAACGGTGAGTGGTTATGGTGCCTATGGCCGCACCGCGTTCGTCGGCGTGCGGACGTCCTTCTGATGCGCTGCCTCTGGCCCGCTGTGTTGCTTCTCGCCGGATGCAGCGGCGGGCCGGAGGTCACGCCCGGTGGGATCGTGTCGAACAACCCGTGCATCGACGCGATCCTCGCAGATGTAGCACCGAACAGCGTGGCGGCGGTCAGCAGCTGGTCCCATGATCCTGAAAGCGCTTCGGCGCCGCTGGGCTGGGCTCGGGCTCGTCCCGCGCTCGGCGTGACGGCGGAGGAGATCATCGCGGCCAAGCCCCGCCTGCTGCTGACCGGCAATCTGGCGAGCAGCGGCGCCAATGCGGCGCTGGCCAAGGCAGGCGTGCCGATGAGGACATTCGGCGTGCCGGCAACAGTTGAAGAGAGCATCTCGCAAGTGCAGGACGTCGCCACCGCCGTCGGCCAACCGCGCGCAGGCCAGCGCCTCGCTGCCGATATTGCTGCGGCTGCCAAGCCTGCATCCGCCGCGCCCAAGCGCAGCGCCATCATCTGGCAGACGGGCGGCTTTGTCGCGGGCAAGGGGACGTTGCAGGATGAACTCCTCGCCCGCGCCGGGTTCATCAATGCCAGCGGACAATTTGGCCTGCAGCAATGGGATGTCCTGCCGCTCGAAACATTGGTGCGCCGCCCGCCCGACATCATCTTCATGCCGACCACGGCCACGGGAGAAGATGCGCGGGCATTGGCCGCACGGCAGCGCCTTCTGCGCCATCTGGGCGGGCGGACACGCATCGTGTCCTTCCCGGACAGGCTGCTCTTCTGCGGCGGGCCGACCATTATCGAAGCCATGCGCGTGTTGAGGTCGGCGGTATGAAGCGGTCCACCCTCCTGCTTGTCGCGCTCCTCGCGCTCGCCTTCCTCACCTCTTTGGCGGCGGGCAAGGTCTGGATTGGTCCCGCAGACTGGTTCGCCGACACCGCCAATGGCTGGATCATGGCCGAACTCCGCCTGCCGCGTGCGATCCTTGGTGCCAGTGTCGGCGCGGTGCTCGGTCTGTCAGGAGCGGTGCTGCAAGGCTATCTCCGCAATCCGCTGGCCGACCCGACGGTGGTGGGTGTGTCATCCAGCGCGGCGTTGGGTGGGGTCATTGCGATCCTTCTCGGCGTGAGCGGCCTTGCCATGTTCGGCTTTGCGATGGCGGGGGCGGCAATCAGCGTCGCGTTGCTCGTCGCGCTGGCCGGACGCAGCGGCGGGCCATTGGGCTTTATTCTGGCGGGCATGGTACTGGCAACGCTCTCCGGCTCGCTCACCGCGCTTCTCATCAGCATGGCGCCCAACCCCTTTGCGACGAGCGAGATCATCGCTTGGATGATGGGTGCGCTGACCGACCGGACGATGGACGATGTTGCACGCGCCTTGCCCTTCATGGTGCTGGGCAGTGTGATCCTTCTCCTCACGGCGCGGTCGCTTGATGCGTTGACGCTGGGCGAGGACGCGGCCCGATCCATGGGCGTCGAGCCAGACCGGCTGCGCTGGCAGATCGCGCTTGGAACGGGCCTCGCGGTCGGGGCGTCGGTTGCGGTCACTGGCGTTGTCGGCTTTGTCGGGCTGATCGTGCCGCACTTCATCCGCCGCATTGTGGGGGAACGTCCCTCCGCGACGCTCATCCCCTCCGCCATTGGCGGTGCGATCCTGACATTGGCGGCGGACAGCGCGGTGCGGCTCTTGCCTGGCGCCGGTGAGGTCCGGCTGGGGATTGCAATGGCGGCCATCGGCGCGCCCTTCTTCTTCCTGTTGCTCACCCGCATCCGGAGGGAACCGGCATGATCGGGATCGAGGCTCTGTCTGTCACACTGGGCAAACAGCAGGTGGTTGAGGCGCTGACGCTCTCCCTTCAGCGCGGGCGCGTGACGGCAATCCTCGGCGCGAATGGCGCGGGCAAGACCAGCCTGTTGCGCGCCATTGCCGGTCTGGTCCCGCCCTCTGCCGGGAGCATCTCGATTGATGACACGCCTATCGCTGCCCTTTCTTTGCCAGAACGCGCACGTCGGCTTGGCTATCTGCCGCAGAACGGCCAGCCCGCCTGGGCGCTCACCGTGCGCGAGTTGGTCGCGCTGGGCCGTCTGCCGCATCGCTCTCCCTTCGCGGCGCTTTCACCGGGCGATGAGGCCGCGATCGACGCGGCCATAGCGCAGACCGACGTCACGCATCTCGCCGATCGCACCGTCGACACGCTTTCGGGCGGAGAGAAAGCCCGCGCCAAATTCGCCCGCGTGCTGGCCGCGGAAACGGACTGGATCCTCGCCGATGAACCGCTCGCCAATCTGGACCCGCCGCACCAGCAGGATGTGCTGCGCCTGATGCGGGCGGCGGCGGATGCGGGCAAGGGTGTGCTGGTTGTCCTCCACCAACTGGATGCAGCGGCGCGCGCGGCCGATGACATTCTGATCCTGAAGCAAGGCCGCGCCGTCGCCTTTGGGCCCTGTGTCGAGGTTCTCACCCCCGCAACGCTGGAAGCGGCGTTCGACATGGCGATGGACGTCATCACCCATCAGGGGCGCGTCGCCATCCTGCCGCGTTAGGGCCAAGCCCATCTTGCCCCCAAAGGCCCCGCCGCTTAGGAGGCGGACCATGACTGACGCCGCGCCCCTGAAGCTGTTCAACAGCCTGACCCGCCAGCTGGAAGAGTTCCAGCCCGTCCACCCCGGCGAAGCGCGCGTCTATACCTGTGGGCCGACGGTCTATAACTTCCAGCATATCGGCAATATGCGCGCTTATGTATTTGCAGACACGCTGGGACGCGCCTTGTCGTTCAAGGGCTATGCGCTGAAGCATGTCATCAACATCACCGATGTCGGCCATCTGACGAGCGACGCCGATGCGGGCGATGACAAGATGGAAAAGGCCGCCAGCGCTGCAGGCAAGAGCGCGTGGGACATCGCGAAGTTTTACACTGATGCCTATTGGGCCGACATTGAACGTCTGAACATCCGCCAGCCTTTCCAATGGTCGATCGCGACCGACTATGTCCCGCGCATGATCGAATTTGCGAAATCGATTGCCGACACGCACTGCTATGAGCTGGACAGCGGCCTCTATTTCGACACCTCGACGGTGGCCGACTACGGTCGCCTCGCACGCGCCGCCACGGAAGATGGCGAAGGGCGGATCGAACAGGTCGACGGCAAGCGACATCAGGCGGACTTTGCCATCTGGCGCAAGACACCTGCGGGCGAGACCCGGCAGATGGAGTGGGATAGCCCCTGGGGCAAAGGCGCACCGGGCTGGCACCTTGAATGCTCTGTGATGTCAGAAGCGCTGCTCGGCATGCCGTTCGATATTCACACCGGCGGTATCGACCACCGCGAGATACACCACCCGAACGAGATCGCGCAAAATCAGGCGTACTGCGCCTCAGACCACAGCGGCGCGCGTATCTGGATGCACAACAACTTCCTGATCGACCGTGGCGGGAAGATGAGCAAATCGACAGGCGAATTCCTGCGCCTGCAGGTTCTGGTCGAACGCGGCTTCCACCCCCTCGCCTATCGCCTGATGTGCCTGCAGGCGCATTACCGGAGTGAGCTGGAGTTTAGCTGGGACAACCTTGCCGCAGCCTTCACGCGGTTAAAGCGGATGGTGATGGGCGTTACGAACGTCCGCGCTTCTGCGAGCATGGCGGAAGGTGTCGAGCACCCCAAGCTTGTCGAGCTGCTGGCGCAGTTTGATACTGCTGTGTCCGAAGACCTGAACACCGCTGTCGCGCTCACCTGTCTTGATGAGGCCATCGCAATGAAGAAGGTGGATACGGGTCAGAAGCTGGCGGCCATTGCAAGGATGGACAATGTGCTCGGTTTCGGACTGATGACACTTGAGCGCGCCAACCTCCGCGTGCGCCCCAACGACACGACGATCACCGAAACCGACATCGAAGCCGCCCTCGCCCGCCGCAAGGAAGCGCGAGCGAACAAGGACTTCGCAGCCTCCGATGCGATCCGGGATGAGCTCATCGCCCAGGGCGTTGAGGTCATGGACGGAGATCCACTCGGGTGGGATTGGCGGCTGACAATATGATGCTGAAGATGGCCTGGCTCTTCCTAGCCGCGATCCACGCATTACCCGCACTGGCCTTGTTTCGCCCGGCCATCATTGGTCGTTTGTATCAGATCAGCAAAGACAATCCTCTATTCCTGCTGGTCCAGCACAGGGCAGCCTTGTTTCTTGTTGTTTTCTTGATGTGTGTATGGGCAGCGTTTGACCCTGGCAGTCAGCGGGTGGCCAGTGCCAGCGTCGGCATCAGCATGCTGTCATTCCTGCTCCTCTATTGGAAGGCAGGGTTCCCACCAGCGCTGAAGACCATTGCTGTGGCCGATCTTTTTGGCACCCCCGTTCTTGCCTTCGTTGCATGGCAGGCCTTCTTGGGTTGACCAGAACGCATTTGGCAAACCCACAGGATCGACGTGCTGCACATTCCGGCAGTTGACGTGATGCGCGATGCAGTCGAGACAGCGCTCACAATCACTATAAATATCGAAGAGCGGCTTGCGCGCTTTGGGAAGGCCCCTCCGTCATCGCGGCGCGATGTCACCTTCCCTTCGTAAGTCGATGGGGAGAAATGTTCCAAATGACCACCGTCGTCCTGACATCATTGCTGAAGCCCATGATCACGCCGCTTCTGCCCGACTGGGTGGACGCCCGCTTCTATGCTTCGGTGGAGGAGATGCACGCGCTCGCCCCGGACGCGGAAATCGGCTGGTTCGATATGGATTATACGCCGCCGATGGTCGAAGCGATCCGACGGGCGGAGAAGCTCAAATGGCTGAACTCCATTTATGCCGGGCTCGACCATCTGCCGCTGGATCTGCTCAAGGAGCGCAAGGTGAAGGTCACCAACGGCGTCGGCATCAATGCCATCACCATTGCTGAATATGTCGTGATGGGCATGCTCACGATGGCGAAGGGCTACCGGCAAGTCGTGCGCGCGCAGGACCGGCATGAATGGCTGCTCGACAGCCCCGGCAAGGTCGAGCTCTACGGATCGAAGGCGCTGCTGCTTGGCTATGGCGCCATTGGCAAGCTGGTCGAAGAGCGGCTGAAGGCCTTCAACGTGGATGTCGCCGTGGTGCGCCGCACGCCCGGGCCGAACACATTGGGGCCGGATGACTGGCGCGCGCGGCTGGGCGAGTTTGACTGGATCCTCCTCGCCGTCCCCGCCACGCCGGAAACCGATGGCATGATTGGCACTGACGAACTGGCCGCCATGAAACCTTCCGCGCGGATCGTGAATGTGGCACGCGGCAGCGTGATCGACCAGCAGGCGCTGACCACTGCGCTTAATGAAAAGAAAATCGCCGAAGCCTTCCTTGATGTGACCGAGCCGGAACCGCTGCCTGCGGATGATCCGCTCTGGACGCTCGATACCGCGCATGTCACCATGCATTTGTCCGGCCGGGCGCAGGACAAGATGTTTGCGCGGTCGGTGGAACGGTTCCTCCAGAACCTCCACCGCTATCACGCAGGCCAGCCGCTTCAGCCGCTGGTTGATCTCAACTTGGGGTATTGAGAATGACACCTGCCGAAATGTCGAAAAAATGGCACGCCGTTGCCCTGTCGAGCGATGAAGCCGCGCTCGGCGCACTGCTGCATGACGACGCCGTGTTTGAAAGCCCGGTTGTCCACACGCCCCAACGGGGCAAACCTATCACGCTCAAATATCTGGCGAGCGCAGGGAATGTGTTCGGCGATACCGGTTTCCACTATGTCGGGGAATGGGAAGGCAAGAACAGCCTGATCCTGGAATTCAACGCCGAGATTGACGGGATCACCATCGACGGCATCGACATGATCACCTGGGATGACGATGGCCTCATCACCAATTTCAAAGTCATGGTCCGCCCGCTGAAAGCCGTGAACATGCTCCATCAGAAGATGGGCGAGATGCTCCAAAAGGCACAGGGGGCCTAATCCAGCAATGCCGGACACCCCTCTTCCCGCTGCGGCCATAGATCTGCTTGATCTGCTTGAAACGCCTGCCCTCCTTTTGCGAAACGGGCGTATCATCCACGCGAATGGACCCGCAATCGGGCTCTTCGGTGGCCATGCGCAAGGACAGGATGTGCGGCTAGCGCTGCGCCATCCAGATGTCGTCAGCCTGATCACTTCGGGAAAGAACGGCAGCGTCCGTGTTACCGGCCTTTCGACGTCGGGCAGTCTCTGGGAAGTCAAATGCAACGCCCTGTCCGATGGACAGCAGTTTCTGACACTCACTGACCTGTCGGTTCAGGCCAGCGTGGCGCGGGCGCATGCGGACTTTGTTGCCAATGCCAGCCACGAACTGCGGACGCCGCTCGCCGCCATCCTTGGGTATGTCGAGACCCTGAAGGATGCCAAGGCCGGAGATGACCCGACCACGCGCAATCGCTTCCTCGGCATCATCGGCAAGGAAGCCCAACGGATGCAGGGGCTGGTCGAAGATCTGATGTCCCTGTCTCGCATCGAAGCGCTGAAACATCAGCAGCCGACCGAAATAGTTGATCTGATTGCGGTCGCACGCCTGTGTATGGGCGAAGTGACAGAACAAGATCGCGTGACTCTATCTACCGATGTAGAGACCGCGCCCATTTTAGGCGATCAGGGTCAGTTGGCGCAGGTCCTACGCAACCTGGTGGAGAATGCGTTCAAATATGGGTCGGCGGACGGGCAAATCCGCATCTCGCTGGAACAAGGGCAGACCGGATGGATTAGCGTCTCTGTTGCGGATGAAGGCGAAGGCATTGCGCCCGAACACATGCCGCGCCTGACAGAGCGCTTTTATCGGGCAGATGCGGCCCGTTCCCGGCAGGCCGGTGGCACCGGATTGGGCCTCTCCATCGTGAAGCATATTGTGGAGCGGCACCGGGGTCGATTCGATATCGTCAGCCGGGTTGGACATGGCACAACGGCAACCTGCATATTTCCACCAGCCTGAGGCGGTGTCACAGAACTGTCATTGAGTTGAAATATTGGGCTGACGACTCGAACAGGAGACTTTTTCAATGCGTTTTGTTCCCCAGCTGGCGGTTCTCGCCGTTTCATCGCTTGCGCTTTCCGCTTGCGGCGGCACCGGCGGTGGTAGCACCGACAGCCGTGATTTCGTGCGCATTGTCGGGTCTTCTACGGTTTATCCGTTCGCAACGGCAGTTGCCGAAGCGGTTTCGAAAACTGGCATTAAATCTCCGGTGATCGAATCGACGGGGACAGGTTCCGGCATCAAGCTGTTCTGCGCAGGCGTGGGCACATCGCACCCCGACATTGTGAACGCATCACGCCGGATGAAGGCATCGGAATATGAAAACTGCGCCAAAAATGGCGTGAAGGATGTCGTGGAAATCCAGATCGGTCTTGATGGCATCGCCTTTGCTGAAGCATCGGGTGGCGCGAACATGAAGCTGACCCCCCTTGATGTTTACAAGGCGCTGGCCGCGACCCCGTTCGGCAAGCCGAACACGGCCAAGACTTGGGCTGATGTGAACCCCACGCTGCCTGCTATCCCCATCAGCGTTTACGGTCCGCCGTCGACGTCGGGCACGCGCGATGCGCTGGCTGAGCTGATCCTCACAAAGGGTTGCGACACTGACCCCGCCATGAAGGCGCTGAAGGACAGCGACAAGGATAAGCACAAGGATATCTGCACCAAGGTGCGAGAAGACGGCGCTTATGTTGATGGCGGCGAAAACGACAATTTGATTGTCCAGAAAATCGCCGCCAATCCGAAGGCCATCGGCATTTTCGGGTTCAGCTTCCTTGAAGAGAATATGGATAAGTTGAAGGGCATTCCGATGGACGGCGTTGCGCCGACCTATCAGACGGTTTCGGACTTCTCCTATCCCGGCGCCCGCCCGCTCTACATCTACCTGAAGGCCGCCCATCTGAAGGCCATTAAAGGCATGAGTGAGTTTGCTCTGGAGTTCTCCAATGCCTGGGGTCCTGACGGCTATCTGAAGAAGAAGGGCATGGTGATTGCACCTGAAGATGTCCGGGCCGCCAATGCCGAAATTGCAAAGACGATGAAACCGCTCGATCCGTCGCTTCTCAAGTAAGACGGATCAGACATGACACTCCCGGCTCTTCTAGTTCTGATCGCAGGACTGGGACTGATTGGCTGGCTGGTCGCCAGAGCGAAGGCGCAACGGCTGAATACCGGCCGGAACGCCCTTCACTCATTGCCGGGCCACCATGGCTGGTACTTGGCACTTTGGATCATGCTTCCGGCGCTGGCTGGGGTGCTGCTCTGGGGGGCGATCTCCCCTGGCCTCATCCATACAGCTGTTCTGGCAGACCCTGCGGCGGCCAGCCTCCCGGCATTTGATCTTGAAAGGGATGCCATCCTCTCGGAAGCCTACACGCTGGCCGAAGACCCCGGAGCGTCCGCATTCAACCCCGGTGCAGAGCAACTCGTGCCGGCAGTCATTGCCGCCAAATCGAAGTTCGGCGCCATGGGCACAGCGCTGGTCCTGCTCCTCGCGTTTGCGGGCGGTGGATTTGGATATACCCGTTTGTCAGCGTCGTTCCAGGCCCGCACAAAGGTAGAGCGCGTCGTCCTCGTTCTGCTGCTCGCCGCGTCGCTGCTTGCGGTCCTGACCACGGTCGGGATCATCGCCTCGCTGCTTTTCGAATCCGGCATATTCTTCAGCAAGGTCAGCCCCATCGAATTCATTTTCGGGACGCATTGGAGCCCGGCCAATGGCAGCTTTGGCGCGGTTCCTTTGTTTTGGGGCACGATCTTCATCGGTGCGATCATCGCGATGGTCGTCGCCATCCCGCTTGGCCTGATGAGCGCGATCTACCTCACGCAATATGCGCATCCCAACGTCCGCAAATGGATGAAGCCGATGCTGGAAATCCTCGCCGGCATTCCGACCGTCGTTTACGGCTATTTCGCCGCGCTGACGGTTGCCCCGATGGTCCGCGATTTTGCTGTGATGATGGGCTTTGACAATCCGTCGACGGAAAGCGCGCTGGCAGCCGGTCTCGTCATGGGGATCATGATCATTCCGTTTGTGTCCTCCATGGCAGATGACAGCATTGCCGCGGTCCCACAGGCCATGCGCGACGGATCTCTCGCAATGGGGGCCACCCGATCGGAAACCATCAAGAAGGTTCTCATCCCGGCTGCGTTACCGGGGATCGTCGCGGGCGTTATGCTCGCCATCAGCCGCGCCATTGGGGAAACGATGATCGTCGTCATGGCCGCCGGTGCCACCGCCAATCTGTCGGCGAACCCGTTTGCAAGCATGACCACGGTCACCTTCCAGATTGTGCAACTGCTGACGGGCGATCAGGAATTTGACAGCGCCAAGACGCTGTCGGCCTTCGCGCTGGGCCTTGTGCTCTTCGGCGTCACGCTCATTCTGAACATCATTGCACTGCGCGTCGTGAAGCGCTTCCGGGAGGCTTATGAGTAATCCCGCCAATAACTGGCAGTCTCCAGAAGCGGAAAAGCGCCTCGCCAAACGCTATGCAGCGGAGCGGCGTTTCAAGCTGCTTGGCCTCTCCGCAGTTGGCCTGTCGATGGCCTTCCTCGTCTTTCTCATCGGCACGATGTTGAGTGGCGGGCTTGGAGGCATTGACTGGGCTTTCCTGACGGGATCGGATTCGACCGAGCCCGACACCGCAGGCGTCTGGGGCGCCGTTAAGGGATCATTGCTCACGATGATCGTGACGATCGTCCTTGCCCTCCCGATGGGCGTCCTGGCAGCTGTGTATCTGGAAGAGTTCGCACCACGGAACCGCTGGATCGATATGGTCGAGGTTTCGATCAACAATCTGGCTGCTGTCCCGTCGATCATCTTCGGACTTCTGGGCTTGGCCGTCTTCATCAACTTCCTCGGCATGCCGCGCTCCTCGCCGCTGGTCGGGGGGATGACGCTGGCGCTGATGACGATGCCCGTCATCGTCATTGCCGGGCGCAATGCGATCAAGGCGGTTCCCCCCTCCATCCGCGATGCGGCGCTCGCCGTCGGCGCAAGCAGGGTGCAGACAGTGTTCCACCATGTGCTGCCGCTCGCGCTTCCCGGCATCCTCACGGGCGCGATCATCGGCATGGCCCGCGCGCTTGGTGAAACGGCACCGCTACTGATGATCGGCATGCGCGCCTTTGTGTCAACGCCGCCTTCGGGCATCACAGACCCGGCGACAGTTCTGCCGATGCAGATTTTCCTGTGGTCTGATGAAGTCGACCGCGCCTTTGTGCAGAACACATCGGCGGCCATTCTCGTCCTGCTGGCCTTCCTGCTCACCATGAACGGGTTTGCCATCTATCTCCGCAACAAGTTTGAAACCCGCTGGTGACCCATGTCGACTGAAACCATCAAAATCACGGCTAAGAACGTCAACGTATTCTACGGGGACAAGCAGGCCATCAACGATGTCTCTATCGACATCGCGACCGAACACGTCACTGCCTTTATCGGTCCATCGGGCTGCGGGAAGTCCACTTTTCTGCGCACATTGAACCGGATGAACGATACGATCCCCGGCTGCAGTGTGCAGGGCAATATCGAGTTGGATGGCGTCGATATCTACAAGGGCGGTATGGACGTTGTGCAGCTGCGCGCGCGGGTTGGCATGGTGTTCCAAAAGCCGAACCCCTTCCCCAAGTCGATCTATGAAAACGTGGCCTATGGCCCGCGCATTCACGGCCATGCCCCCACCAAGGCGGACATGGACGTCATCGTGGAAAAGTCGCTGCGTCGCGCTGGTCTTTGGGAAGAGGTGAAGGACCGGCTGGAAGATGCAGGCACTGCTCTGTCAGGCGGGCAGCAACAGCGCCTGTGCATCGCACGCGCGATTGCGGTGAGCCCGGAAGTCATCCTGATGGATGAACCCTGTTCCGCACTTGACCCGATTGCCACGGCCCGCATTGAGGAGCTGATTGACGAACTGCGTGGCCGCTATGCCATCGTCATCGTCACCCATTCCATGCAGCAGGCGGCACGTGTCTCCCAGCGAACGGCCTTCTTCCACCTTGGCACCATGGTGGAATATGGCGACACATCCGACATCTTCACCAATCCGCGCGAAGTGCGCACCAAAGACTATATCACCGGTCGCTACGGTTAAGGATCAAAGGCATATGGTTGAACATACCGTCAAGGCATTCGACGACGAAATCGGCGCTCTGCGCGGCCTGATCGCTGAAATGGGAGGCCTCGCCGAAGTGGCGATCGCCCGTTCGGTCGATGCACTGGTCCGTCGCGACACCGAACTTGCCAAGGAAATCGTTAAGGCCGATGCCCGCATCGACGCACTTGAAGTCGAAGTGGACCGGCTTGCCGTGAAGATCATCGCGCTGCGTGCGCCGATGGCCGACGATCTGCGCGACGTTATCTCCGCGCTCAAGATTTCGGGCATCATCGAACGCATCGGTGACTATGCCAAGAACATCGCCAAGCGCGTGGGGGATGTCGAAGGCCGCGCCAAGATTGAGCCGCTTCTGCTTATCCCCGCCATGGCCGATATTGCACAGTCGATGGTGCGCGACGTGCTCAATGCCTTTGCCTCACGCAATTCCGCTTTGGCCGTTGAAGTGGTCGACCGGGATGCCAAGGTCGATGAATTTTATAACAGCATCTTCCGCAACCTCGTGGCGCACATGATGGAAAACCCGGCGACGATCAGCTCGGCCGCGCAGCTCCTTTTTGTCGCCCGCAATCTGGAACGTGTGGGTGACCATGCCACCAACGTCGCAGAACTCGTTTATTACGCGGCCACTGGCGATTACTACCAGGACCGCGACATGCCTCGGAACGGATAAACACCATGGCGCCGACCCTTCTGATTGTTGAGGATGACCCAGCTCTGGCCGAACTGCTTGTTTGGTCATTTGAGGCCGAAGGCTACAAGGTCCTCCAGACGCCGGATGGGGAAGAGGCGCTGCTGATCGCTGCTGAAACGCCGCCGGATGCCATCATCTTGGATTGGATGATTGAACAACTTTCGGGCATTGAAGTCTGCCGGCGCCTGCGCCGTCACCCGGAACTTGCCTCGGTGCCGATCATCATGCTTACCGCCCGGGGCGAAGAAGAAGATCGCATTCGCGGCCTTGAAACCGGGGCCGACGACTATGTCACGAAGCCATTTTCGCCCCGCGAACTCATCGCGCGCCTCGCGGCCGTCATGCGCCGGACGCGTCCGGCACTGGCCGGTCAGACAATGCGTTTTGAGGATCTGGAGCTTGACCCTGTGGCCCACCGCGTGCGCCGTGACGGGAAAGAAATTGCCTTGGGCCCAACGGAGTTTCGCCTTCTCCAGCATTTCATGGAACGGCCAGGCAGGGTCTTGTCGCGCGGGCAGCTTGTCACCGGTGTTTGGGGGCATGACAGCGACATTGAGGAACGCACTGTCGATGTTCAGGTTAAGCGCCTGCGTGCCGCCATCAACAGCACAGGCGGGCGAGATATGATCCGCACCGTGCGCAGCGCGGGTTATTCGCTGGGCTGATCGGGCACGAACCGGAATTCAAGCCGGCTCGATTCAAATGCTTTTATGGTGTCTTCAGAAACAGGAATATGCCCGTCCAGCATCAGCATGGATAGGCCGTGGACCTGCGCCCAAGACATGAGCATGCCGAAGAGGACACCTTCTTCCCCGGCCTTGTCCGGGATGAGCGACTTGATATTGTCGCGCAACATCTTGATGCCGACCTGATCGTCCGAAAAGTCGGAACTAAAAAAGCCCCCAGGTGGCATGTTCGCCATCATGATCCGAAACAGCACAGGGTTTGCCAAGGCATAGCGAATATAGGCGCCACCTGTCGCGGCAAAGCCTTTGCGCCCACCTCCTGCCGCCCTCATGGCCTGCGCCTGCGCCTGCGCCAGTTCCAGCGCGCCCCGAATGCACAACTCCTTCAAAAGTGCGGCCTTATCCGGGAAATGCCGATAGACAGCCGTGGGGCTGACGCCGACACGTCGGGCGACTTCCCGCAGGGAGAGCGTTTCCGCACTCCCGCTCTTCAGCAGGTCAAGACCCGCATCGAGCAACGCCGCACGCAGGTCCCCATGATGGTACCCACGGCTTGGCGCAGTCATGTTGACACTGTTATCATTGTTCGACATGTTATCACTGTAAACATAATGCGAATCGTCGTCAAAGGCGAAAGGAATTTAAATGGCCAGCTCTGTGGAAACTGCCATCCGGTCCTTGGTGACCAAAGGGGTCATGTCCATTGCGGAGTTCAACCGCGACAGGTTGAAAGAACCGGAAGCGCCGCATCCCTTTCTCACCGGGTTTCACACCCCGATGTCCGAAGAACGGACACTGACGGACCTCACGGTAACAGGCACCATCCCCGCAGAGCTGGACGGGCGCTATATCCGCATCGGGCCCAATCCGGCCGCGCCGCCAGACCCAGCCAGCTATCATTGGTTCCTGGGTGATGGGATGGTGCACGGCGTGCGCCTGCGTGACGGAAAGGCTGAATGGTATCGCAACCGTTGGATTAAGAGCACGGCAGTGACGAACGCGCTCGGCCTCCCCCCCGCTCCGGGCGTGCGCAACGGCCTCGGTGATACGATCAACACCAACGTCCTCGGCCACGCCGGATCGATCTGGGCATTGGTCGAGGCGGGCGCCTACCCCGCGCGCCTTGACGAAAACCTTGAAACAATTGCCCATGATCCCTTTGACGGGTCCCTCAAAGGCAGCTTCACCGCGCATCCACACCTTGACCCCGACACGGGTGAGATGCACGCGATCTGCTACGAAGGCACAGACCAGAACCGCATCCGCCATGTCGTCGTCGGCACAGATGGTCGCGTCCGCCGTGAAGAACCGATCCAGGTACAGCATGGCCCCTCTATCCATGACTGCATGATCACGGCGAACTACGTCATCATCCTCGATCTGCCCGTCACGTTCTCCATGAAGCGCCTGCTGTCCGGTTATAAGTTTCCCTATGCTTGGAACCCGGCACATCAGGCCCGCGTCGGCCTTCTCCCGCGTGAGGGCAAGAATGACGATGTCATCTGGTGCGATGTGGACCCCTGCTATGTCTTCCACCCCAGCAACGCGTATGAGACGCCAGAGGGCAAAGTTATCCTTGATGTCTGTGCCCACCGCACAATGTTTGCAGAAAGCACACAAGGCCCGGATTCAGACGCTTGCCCTCTGGAACGCTGGACAATTGACCCCGCCTCAAAGTCGGTCGTCCGCAAAGTCCTCGACAAAGACGCTCAGGAATTTCCCCGCCCTAATGAGCAGATGATCGGGAAGCCCTATCGCTACACCTACACGCTGGCTCTGCCGGAAGGGCGCGACCCCGCCTTCGTCAGCAGTACGCGCATCTTCAAGCAGGATTTGGTGGACCGTGCCCGCGAAGTACATGATTTCGGCGCAGGTCACATTCCGGGAGAATTTGTCTTCATCCCCCGCTCTGGCGGCAAGGAAGAAGATGATGGCTGGCTGATCGGTTACGTGATCGACACAACCTCCGAGACGACGGATCTCGTCATTATTGATGCCCGCAACTTTGAAGGGCCGCCAGTCGCCTCTATCCACATCCCCCACCGCATCCCGCCGGGCTTTCACGGCAATTGGGTTCCGAGCGTGTAACCACCCTCCCCTGTTCGGAATGAGCCTGTCGATACGGCGCCTCCTTGGTCAATCAGCGTCCAAGGTGTCGCCCGACAGGCTCAGGGTAACTTCTCAGAAGCATCTGGAGAGTGTTTGCGCCGAATTGCCGTGGATGGCGCGGCCATATCCCGACCAGTCTGGCAGTTAAGCCGCCAAAACGGATGCAAAACTCCGGAAAGCCGAGAGAATTTGTTAAGCTACGCCCCTCTAACATTCCGAAATGGACACAACACCACATACATTTTGTGGGTGACAGGAATGGATGGGACAATCGCGCATGACGGCGCCCATAAGAACAGGACTGGACGGCCAAATCTCAGCAGGTGGCATCGGCCGCCCTGCTTTACCGCCCGTCCCTGAAGATTTTGGCCTGCCGTCTTCGCCCGACCGGCGTCAGGCGCGGCGGGCGATGACGGTGCTCCGCGTCGCCAAGCTGGAGTTTGGCGATACGGAAGACCTCGCCATTGTTCGAAACGTCTCGGAAGGCGGCATCTGCCTGTTCACCGATCAGGAATTCGATATCGGGGCGCCCGTCAGCATTTCACTCATAGAGGATATCGACATCCAAGGCCGCGTTGTCTGGGCGCGCGACCGTTTCATTGGCGTCGCCTTTGATGAGGATATCCCCGTCAATGACCTGCTCGCCCGGCCGCAGATGTTGCACGATGGCAGGCGCGCCCGCTTCCCCCGTCTGTCGGTCGACGCGCGGGTCGACATCAGCATGAACAATCAAGTGACTGTGGCCCGTGTGCGGGATGTCTCGCACAAAGGGGCAAAGCTGCTCTTCCGTCATCCCATTGAGCGCGCCACCCAAGGTCTTGTCGTTGTCATTGATGAAACCACCCACCTCGAAGCCATGATCCGGTGGCAACGCGGCGCGTCGGTGGGCATCGAGTTTCTAAAGCCCATCAGCCCGCAATTGCTGTCTCACCTGATCGGTATTTGGAAGGCGCGTTGATCGCGCGTTAGCCTGCCGCTGACCAGACCGTTTCCAGACGACGATGCACGGCGCGGGCGCCACGGCTCGGCGCTTCTTCCAGCGAGAACCGTTCTGTTGCCGCGGCAATCGTCGCGCTCTGATCGGCAACGCTTGTCGTTGCAGCAGACGTCTCCTCAACCAAAGCGGCATTCGCCTGCGTAATTTTGTCGATATCAGAAACGCTTTCATTGACTTGGGCGAGCGATGCCGTCTGATGCGTTGCCGTCGCGCTGGTTTCCGTCAGAATCTTACTGACCTCGACAACACCGCCCGCGATCCGATCAAGAACGCCGCCTGCTTCACCAACCAGACGTACACCATCCGACACATGGCCTGCGCTGATCTCGATGATGTGCTTGATCTCGTTCGCCGCTTCCGCAGACCGCTGCGCCAAGGCGCGCACTTCACTGGCGACGACGGAGAAGCCCTTGCCGGATTCACCCGCGCGCGCCGCCTCGACGCCGGCGTTCAGGGCCAACAAATTCGTCTGGAAGGCGATGCCGTCAATCAGCGACACAATTTGTGTGATCTGTGATGAGGAACTCTCAATCGCGCCCATCGCCGTTACCGCACGACCGATAACTTCCCCACCGGTTTCAGCATCGGTCCGCGTGCGATTGACCGCGACAGAGGCGATCTGAAGCTGCTCAGCATTCTCCCGCATACTGCCGGTCACCTGCTGCATCGCCGCCGCCGTTTCCTCAATCGTCGCGGCCTGGCGTTCGGTGCGGCTCGCAAGATCATTGGTCCCGGAACGAATTTGCTCCATGGCCGACGACATAGAGGCGACCCCGCCCACGACGGTCGTCATCGTCGATGCCAGGGCCTCCATAGCCGCATTGAAGTCGCGCTCGGCCCGGGCATATTCCTTAGGCAATCCAGACAGGCGGACAGTCAAGTTACCCTCCGCCAATTGCGACAACGCCTCGCTCATCCGGCCCAAAGCCCCCTCGCGGGCCTTTTCCTCAACTTCAAAATAGGTTGAGAGCGCGATTTCCATATCCAGCAACGAGGCCTGCACCATGACCGCAACGTCCTTGGCGAGGCGACGCCGCCATGGGAGCCAAGACAGAATGCCAGGGGCAACCGCCTTCTCAACAGCCGTCCCAAGGATCATGGCATAGCTGCCCACAAACCATTTCGGTTCAAGGCCGATCTTGGCATGGACATGACCGATCTTGGTGGCGCGGCCAAAATATTCTTCCGTCGGCCCTTCGGCAAAGAGCCGCAGCCAATGCTGCCGCAAAAGGCTGATCGCACCTCGCGTGTGTTCGGCATCGCGGAAAAAGCCCGACAGACGCGGGTTGGAGGCAATTTTAATGGAGAGCTTGTCGAGCGCACTATCGAGGGGGCGCTTCAATTTCCCAGCAATTCGACGGAACCGAGACGTCTCCCCTGACAACTGATAATACTCAAGGCGCGCGGTAAAGTCGGGATTCATAAGCAATTCCGGTCAAGCAGGGAGGGTTGAACGCTCTAACGGCTGAGAAACGGCAAAGTTTAGCGCGAAGGATGGGGTCAGCGACCCATGAAGAGGACACCAGAAATACGGTGCGCATGTTTGATCGCGTAAAAGCGCAGCTTGTTGCTCCAAAAGTGTGAAAACCTTGCGCTTGGCCGCTTTTTTCCCCATGGGCAGCGCATTATGACGCAGACTTGGACCCCCGACAGCTGGACCGCGCACGAAGCCCGTCAGCTCCCGACCTATCCCGACGCTGACGCCCTGAAGGGCGCGACGGACACGCTGGCCAACTTTCCGCCGCTCGTTTTTGCAGGCGAAGCACGCAGCCTGACGGCGGATCTGGCGCAGGTAGCTGCGGGCAAGGGCTTCCTGTTGCAGGGCGGCGACTGCGCGGAAAGCTTTGCAGAATTCCACCCGAACAACATCCGCGACACCTTCAAGGTGCTCCTGCAGATGGCCGTGGTGCTTACCTTTTCGTCCAAGCTTCCGACCGTCAAAGTTGGCCGCATGGCAGGGCAATTCGCCAAGCCGCGCTCAGCCGACATGGAAGAAATCGATGGCGTGACGCTGCCCTCCTATCGTGGGGACATCATCAACGACATCACCTTCGATGAAGCCGGCCGCATCCCTGATCCGGACCGCATGCTGCGCGCCTATTCGCAGTCGGCAGCGACCCTCAATCTGCTGCGCGCCTTTGCGCAGGGTGGCTATGCGAACCTGCATCAGGTCAATGCCTGGACGCATGATTTCATGGGCCGTTCGCCCTGGGCCAAGAAGTTCAAGGACGTGGCTGACCGCATCGGCGAAGCGCTCGACTTCATGGCGGCGTGCGGTATCGACCCTGATACTGTTCCCCAGTTGAAGGGCACGAGCTTCTACACCAGCCATGAGGCGCTGCTGCTGCCATATGAGCAGGCGCTGACACGTCAGGATTCACTGACGGGTGACTGGTATGACACGTCCGCCCATATGCTGTGGATTGGTGACCGGACGCGTTTTGTCGGCTCGTCCCACGTTGAATATCTGCGGGGCATCGGCAACCCGATTGGCATGAAGTGCGGCCCGAGCCTTGAGCCGGACGCTCTGCTTCGTCTGCTCGATACGCTCAATCCGAACCGCATCGCCGGGCGCATGACGCTGATCACGCGTTATGGCCATGACAAGATCGAAGCCCATCTTCCGGCCCTCGTCCGCGCGGTGAAGGCAGAAGGCCATCCGGTCGTCTGGTCCTGTGACCCCATGCACGGCAATGTCGTGAAGGCGAGCAACGGCTACAAGACCCGCCCGTTTGAGCGCATCCTTGCCGAAGTGCGCGGCTTCTTTGCCGTGCACCGGGCCGAAGGCACGCATGGCGGTGGCATCCACATCGAAATGACCGGCCAGAACGTCACCGAATGCACCGGCGGTGCAATGGATGTGACGATGATGGACTTGGCCGATCGCTACCACACGCATTGTGACCCGCGCCTCAACGCCGGCCAGTCGCTTGAACTGGCCTTCCTGCTTGCCGAAATGCTGAATGAGGAATTGCGGACGCGGGGCGCAAGCAGCGCTGCCGCCTAACGCGCAAAAGAAAACGGCGTCGGGGACTGGGGAAGTGTCGCCGACGCCGCGATCTACTTGCCACCCAGGGTAAAGGTGGCTGGTGCGACCCAATAAGCAGGGTATATCTCCCCCCTATTGTCGCGCCGATGGCCGCAACGTTAACCCTTTGTCATGATGGTAAGCGCCCTTAGGCGTCGACGGAAAACAGCGTCGTTCCGCGATATTTTTCCAGATAGGGCTCGAACAGCGGGCAGATGGAAAACGTGCCATCCGCCATCGCAATGTCCGCCATGCCATCAACCTTGAAGGTCGCAATCTTCTCCTCGCGCGGCGGCGCACCGTTCTTCGCGATCGGCACGGCATCAAGATAGACCAGATCCCGCCTTGTATAGAGAATATGCGGCGCGAGGATGAACGCGGTGCCGTTATAGGTGGAGGAAAGCACGCGCTTGGTGGCGATCGCTTCAAGGATGGCGCGGTTTGTAGTCATATCTGCATGATTCCCCGAACTCTCCGTCAGCGCAACAAAATTGTGCAGCGCAGCATGAAAATGTCCGTCAATCCGCAACCCTCAGCCGCCGGGTCTGCTTCCGTCTGTTGGGCGGACGCGCTATGCCCTGCCCAAAGCAGGAGACAGAATGATGACGATCAACCGGTTTTTACTTACCGCAGCGGCCTTGGGCCTGAGCGCCGCGCTGAGCCCGGCTTGGTCGGCACCCGCGGCACAAAGCAGAGCCTATCAGCCGGTTGACCTCTACGCGCTGGAATATGCCGCCGACCCACAGATTTCGCCCGATGGCCGCAAGATCGCCTATGTCCGCCGCAGCTTTGATATCATGTCAGACCGCGCCCGCGCCAACATCTGGATTGTCGATGTGGCAACCGGCGAGCACCGCCCGCTTCTGTCTGGTGCCGCAAGCTATTCCAGCCCGCGCTGGTCGGCCGATGGGAAGCGCCTCGCGTACATCTCCGCCTCTGAAGGCAGCGCGCAAATCTACATCCGCTGGATGGACACAGGCGCCACCGCGCGCGTGACCAATGTGAGCGAGGGACCGGGCGGCCTCAGCTGGTCGCCCGATGGAAAGCAACTGGCCTTTGCGATGTTCGTGCCGGGCGAAGGCAAGTCCTTTGCGTCCATGCCTGCCGCGCCGGACGGCGCGAAATGGGCGGCAAAGCCCATCGTCATTGACCGCCTCAACTATCGCGGTGACGGGCAAGGCTATGCCGAACAGGGCCACACGCACGTCTTCACGGTGCCCGCGGAAGGCGGCACGCCGCGTCAGGTGACAAGCGGTGACTTCGATTATGGCAGCGCGTTTGACTGGAGCCGCGACGGCCGCACTCTCTATGTCTTTGCAACCCGCACGGCTGATCCGGACCTGACGCCCAACAGGGACCAGATTTTGGCGGTTGACCTCGCCTCGCTCAACGTCACCCAGCTGACCAAGCGGGAAGGGCCGAGCGTTGCGCCCAAAGTATCCCCCGATGGCAGCCGCATCGCCTTTCTTGGCTTTGATGACCGCTATACCAGCAATCAGGAATTCAGCCTGTGGGTCATGAACCGCGATGGTTCTGGCGCCCGCTCCCTGACCGGGGCGCTCGATATCGGCGTTGCGGACTTTGCGTGGGACGGCAAAGGCGGTCTCTATTACCTCTATGACGAGCAGGGCACGACCAAGCTCGCCTACACGTCAGGGAGCGGCGGCGGACGTGCGGTTGCGTCGGGGCTTGGCGGTGAAGACATTGGCCGCCCTTATTCCGGCGCGAGCCTTTCCGTCGCGCGCGATGGCACTGTCGCCACCAATGTGACGACCCCGACCGATCCGGGCGATGTCGCCGTGATCAAGGGCGGTAATGTGCGGCGACTCACGCGCCTCAATGACGATGTATCCGCCATCCGTGATCTCGCCTCTGTCGAGGAAATCTGGTCCACAGCACCCGATGGCGTGAAGAGCCAGTCCTGGATCATGCGTCCGGCAAACTTCGATCCGGCCAAGAAATACCCCATGATCCTCGAAATCCATGGCGGTCCGCACACCAATTATGGCGCGCGCTTCTCGGCCGAAATGCAGGCCTATGCCGCGGCCGGCTATGTGGTGCTCTATTCCAACCCGCGCGGCTCCACGAGCTATGGCGACAAGTTCGCCAACCTCATCGACAAGGCCTATCCCGGCAATGACTATGACGACCTGATCGCAGCCGTCGATGCGACGATCGCCAAGGGCTATGTCGACCCGGCCCGTCTGTTCGTCACCGGCGGCAGCGGCGGGGGCGTGCTGACCGCGTGGATCGTGGGGAATACCAACCGCTTCCGCGCGGCGGTCGTCGCCAAACCCGTCATCAACTGGACCAGCTTTGTCCTGACCGCCGACAACGCCGCCTATTTCGGCAAATATTGGTTCGGCAAAAACCCTTGGGAAGCGGGCGCGCAGGCCGACTATTGGCGGCGGTCCCCGCTGAGCCTTGTGGGCAACGTGAAGACTCCAACAATGCTCATCACCGGCGAGCAGGATTACCGCACGCCCATTTCAGAGACTGAGCAATATTATGCCGCGCTGAAGCTCAATGGCGTGGACGCGGCCATGGTGCGTATTCCGGAATCGTCGCACGGCATGCTGGATCGTCCGAGCCGCCTGGTCGCCAAGTCGACCTACATTCTCGGCTGGTTCGCCAAGCATGGCGGGGTGGCTGCCGAAAAGCCGGAGACCAAATAGCGCCATGCTTGGAGCCGTCATCACTGGAGCTGCATCGGGCATTGGCGCGGCGCTGGCCGACCATCTGGCCGCGCGCGGCACGCATGTCATCCTTGCGGACATCGACGCAGACCGCGTCGAGGGCGTTGCCCAAGCCATTCGTGCCAGGGGCGGCACCGCAACGGCGTGCATCGTCGACCATGCTGACCGCGCGAGCATTGAGGATCTGGCCGCCTTCGCCAAAGCGGAACTGCCAAGCATCGACCTTGTCATTGCCAATGCCGGTGTCGGCGCGGGCGGGCCGCTCTGGTCCACACCCCAGCGCAACATTGACTGGGTGATGGCCGTCAATCTGATGGGGCCAATCTGGATGGCGCAAGTCTTTGTACCGCTGATGATCGAAGCTGGCCGGCCATCGCGCTTTGCGATGACAGGCTCGGAGCATTCGCTCGGGCTGCCGGCGCGCGGCGGGCAGGCCTCCATCTACACCGTGTCAAAACATGCCGTGCTCGGCGTGGCGGAAACCCTGCGGCGCGATCTGGCAGAGACGCCCGTGGACGTTTCGATCATCTGCCCTGCGGTCGTGCTGACCGACATCTGGAACCCGCTGCGCACGCGGCATGAACGCTTTGGCGGTCCAAGGGTCATAGAGCAGCGCACCTCGACTGAGCCGGGGCTGACGCCCGACGAGGCGGCGTCGCGTATCCTCGATGGCCTTGATGCTGGAGAATTCTACGTCTTCACCCACGGCAACGATATTGCCGAAGTGCACGGCGCGCAGGCGGCAGACATTACACAGGCACTCGACCGGTTCCGCGACCGTTACGGCGCGGAAGCCTGATCAGCCCATCTGTGTCGGCAGATAGGCATCCGGAATGTAATCGCTGAACAGCGTGAACTTGCCTTCAAAGCGCACGGGTACGGTTCCTGTGGCGCCGTGACGCTGTTTGGCGACGATCACTTCGGCCAAATTCTCAACCGTCTGCAGCTTACGCAGCCATTCATTATGCTTGTCGAACACGTCGGAGGAGTCCGATTCAACCGGACGCTTCGGCTCAAGGCCCCGCACGTAATATTCCTCGCGATAGACGAAGAGCACGATGTCGGCGTCCTGCTCGATCGAACCGGATTCGCGAAGGTCAGACAGTTGTGGCTTCTTGTCTTCGCGCTGTTCCACCGCACGGCTGAGCTGGGAGAGCGCCATCACCGGCACATTCAGTTCCTTCGCCAAGGTTTTGAGACCACGGGAAATTTCAGAGATTTCCTGAACGCGATTGCTCTCGCCCCCGCGACCTGAGCCTTGCAGCAGCTGCAGGTAATCGACGATGATGAGGCCGATCTGATGCCGGCGCTTCATCCGGCGGGCGCGGGTGCGGAGCGCCGCGATCGTCAAACCCGGCGTGTCATCGATATAGAGCGGCAACGATTCAAGATCGCGCGCGGACCGGGCGAAATCACGGAACTTCTCGGCGTTCATTTTGCCGGTACGGATATCTTCCGCCACGATCCGCGACTGCTCCGAAAGGATACGCGTCGCCAGCTGGTCGGCGGACATTTCGAGGCTGAAAAAGGCGACCGGTGCACCCACCGATTTCTCTGGCGGGATGCCGTCCTGCATGTCGCGCATCCAGCGTGCGGCGGCGTTGAAGGCAATGTTGGTGGCCAGCGCCGTCTTGCCCATGCCCGGACGTCCGGCGAGGATGAGAAGATCGGAATGGTGAAGGCCACCGGTTTTGCCATTCAGGCCTTCCAGACCCGTGGTGACACCGGACAGGCCGCCGCCCGCATTCATTGCCTTTTCGGCCAAGCGCACAGCCTCTGTCGTGGCCTGCACAAAGCTTTTCACACTGCCCGTCTCGCCGCCCTGTTCAGCGACGCGGTAGAGCGCCATTTCGGCCTCTTCGATCTGCGACGTCGGCAGCACCGCCTCGCTGGTATCGAGCGCGCGGGTCGCCATGTCGCGCCCGACGCTGACGAGTTCACGCAGCAAGGCGAGGTCATAGATCTGGTTCGCGAAATCGCGCGCGCCGATCAGCGCTGCGCCCGATCCGGTCAGCTGGGCCAGATAGGCCGGGCCACCCAGAGCCTTCATCGCTTCATCCGCATCAAACATCGGCTTCAACGTGACCGGATTGGCAACCATCGACCGGTCGATCAGCTTCATGATCGCATCATAAATGCGGCCATGAACAGGCTCAAAAAAGTGCTCCGCCCGCAGCTTCAGCTGCACGTCTTCCGCAATGCGGTTGTCGATCATGATTGCGCCAAGCAGGGCGGCTTCCGCCTCCACATTCTTGGGCAGCTCAAGCTGCGTGTCGCTATTGTCGTGAATCAGTCTAACGGGTTCGGCCATGTGACCTCCATGGCGGAAAGATACGCCATCCGGAACGCCACCCAAAGTGGATAATGGGGATAAGTCCTAAAGGGTCTGTCTTTCCAATCCGATGTGCTTCCGATATGCGCCCACAATGGCCGATCCCCGTATCATCGACATCAAACTCGACGAGCATACCATCATCTGGCGTTCTGCGGATATTGAGCAGGAACGGCGGATCGCCATTTTCGATATTCTCGAGGGCAATCACTTCGCCCCGCAGCGTGTGCATGCCGATGGTTATGCCGGGCCGTACAGGCTTTCCCTGCGCGTGGAAGAAGGCCGTTTGGTGCTCGATGTGCTGCGCGAAGATGCGACGCCGCTTGAGTCGGTTATCCTGGCCCTTGGCCGCTTTCGTCGGCTCATCAGAGAATATTTCGCAATTTGCGATAGTTACTATCAAGCCATCAAGACCTCGACCGCCCAGCAGATTGAAACGGTGGACATGGCCCGCCGCGCCATCCACAATCAGGGCGCAGACATGCTGAAAGAGCGTCTTGAGGGCAAGATCGACATCGATTTCGATACCTCCCGCCGCCTGTTCACCTTGATCTGCGTGTTGCATATCAAGGGGTAAGGCGTTTGCGGGGGCAATCTATTCCGTGGAAGGCTTGGGTCGCCGGGCTGGTTATTCTGGGCGTCGCCCTTGGCTGGTGGGCGTTGTACTGGCGACCGAACAGCACAGACTATCCGGTGCAGGGCGTCGATATATCTGCCGCAGACGGCGTGATTGCCTGGCCGACCGTAGAAGCAGCCGGCGCTGATTTCGCTTATGTGAAGGCAACCGAAGGTGCGGACATCAGCGACCCGCGCTTTGCCGAAAACTGGGCAGCGACAGCCGCGGCCGGCATGCGGCACGGGGCCTATCACCAATTCTCGCTCTGCCGTCTGGCGGCGGATCAGGCGACCAACTTCATCTCTATCGTCCCGCGTGAAAAGGACGCCCTGCCCGCCGCACTCGCGCTTGATTTTGCGGGCAATTGCAAAGACCGACCGGCGCGCGACGTCGTGCTGCGCGAACTCAAGACCTTCATCGAAATGGTGGAGGCGCACACCGGCAAGCCGACCATCCTCCAGCTCACGCGGGAGTTTGATGATTATTACATGATCAGCGACGCCATTGACCGGCCCTTATGGCTGCGCGGCTTCCTTTTCCCGCCAAGCTATGGCGCGCGGGCCTGGGTGATGTGGCAGGCCTCGACAATCCGCCGCGTCGCGGGCATCGAGGGGTCTGTGGACTGGAATGTGATACACCAATGATCGATCAAGTGACTGAACTCGTCGCCGCTGCCAGAGAGGCTGCGCTCAACGCCCATGCACCATACTCAGGCTTTGGCGTGGGGGCAGCGCTGCTGCTGGAGGATGGCGAGATCATCTCCGGCTGTAATTTTGAGAACGCAAGTTACGGGCTGACCTTGTGTGCGGAGACGGTGGCGATTGCGACCGCGAATGCGCAGGGAAAGCTTCGGCAGATCAAAGAGATAGCGGTAATCGGCGGCAAGCTGATCGATGGCCGCATCACGGGTGTGGACCCGGTGCGCCCCTGTGGCCGCTGCCGTCAGGTGATCAACGAGGCGGGCGGCCTTTCCGGCACCGACATCATCGTGCATTGCGCGTCGGCAGACGGTAGCGCTGTCGAGCATCACAAGCTATCGGACTTGCTGCCCCATGCGTTCGGCCCGGCCGACCTTGGGCTGGCTTAGGAGAGAAAATGTCCATTCTTTCAGATAAATGGATCCGCGAGCAGGCGCAGAACCACGGCATGATCGAGCCGTTTGTCGAGGCACAGCGCCGCGACGGGTGCATCAGCTATGGCCTGTCGTCGTACGGGTATGACGCGCGCGTCGCGCCGGAGTTCAAGATTTTCACCAACGTGCATTCCACGGTGGTCGACCCCAAGCAGTTTGACCCCAAGAGCTTCGTCGACATGGAGACGGACTGCTGCATCATCCCGCCGAACAGCTTTGCGCTCGCCCGCACGGTCGAATATTTCCGCGTGCCGCGCGACGTGCTCGTCATCTGCCTTGGCAAATCGACCTATGCGCGCTGCGGCATCATCGTGAACGTCACCCCGCTGGAACCCGGCTGGGAGGGCCATGTCACGCTGGAATTTTCCAACACCACCCCCCTGCCCGCCAAGATCTACGCCAATGAAGGCGCGTGCCAGTTCCTCTTCCTGAAGGGCAATGAACCCTGTGAGACGAGCTATGCCGACCGCGCGGGCAAATATATGGGCCAAAAAGGCGTGACACTGCCGCGACTTTAAGCGACCATTAGGAACCGGACTGCAAGAGGACGCCTTATGAAAAAACTTCTCATCGGACTCGGACTCCTCTCGCTCTCAACTACCGCTTTTGCCCAAGGCAAGCCGCAGGCCATCGCCATCACCAGCAACATTCAGGCGGTGAAAGAAACCACCGACGCAAAGGGCGTCAAGAAGAAGACGCTGGTCGACCCAACGACGGTCATCCCCGGCACGCCGCTCGTCGTCTGGATCAACTATAAGAACACGACCGCAAGCCCCGTGACCGGCTTTGTCATCAACAACCCCGTGCCTGCCGCGATTGATTTCACCGCCCTTGGTGAAAACAGCGAATGGGGCGTCGTCTCCGTCGATGGCGGGAAGACCTTCGGCCCGCTGGCCACGCTCAAAATTTCCGCAGGCGACCGCGTGATGCGCGCGGCCATCCCGCAGGATGTCACGCACGTGCGCTGGACCTTTTCAAAGCCTATTGCGGGCAACAGCACAGGACGGCTGAGCTTCTACGCGATGGTGAAATAAACAACCGACACAAACCGATACAACAAGAACAGGTGGGAGAGAGACATGGCGCGCAAAGACGCAGAGTTTGACATCATCGTCTATGGCGCAAGCGGCTTTACCGGCCGGCTTGTCGCGGAATATCTGGCCGCGCGCGGCATCACGCGCTGGGCGATGGGCGGCCGCAGCCTCACCAAGCTCACCGAAGTCCGCGATGAGATGGGCCTGCCCGCCGAAACGCCCTTGGTCGTCGCCAATTCCGATGACCCCGCCTCTCTGGAACTCATGTGCGCCCGCACCCGCGTGATCATCACGACGGTCGGCCCCTATCAGCTTTACGGCCCGCAGCTTGTCGCCGCCTGTGCGAAGACCGGCACCGATTATGTCGACCTGTGCGGCGAACCGGCGTGGATGCGCGAGATGATCGACGCGCATGATGACGCCGCCAAGGCGAGCGGCGCGCGCATCGTCTTTTCCTGCGGCTTTGACTCGATCCCGTTCGATCTCGGCGTCTGGTTCCTCCAGCAGGAAGCGGTCAAGACCCACGGCAAGCCCGCCCCCCGCGTCAAGGGCCGCGTCCGCAAGATGCAGGGCGGCGCCTCTGGCGGCACCATCGCGAGCCTGACCGAAACGATGAAGGCCGCGGCCAAGAACCCGAAGATCATCGGTCTATTGAAGAGCAGCTTTGCCCTCACCCCCGGCTTTGAAGGCCCCGCACAGCCTGCGGGCCTGATGCCCGAATATGACAGCGCGACCGGCACCTGGACCGCGCCGTTCGTGATGGCGCCGATCAACACGAAGAACGTGCACCGCACCAACTTCCTGCTCGGCCACGCTTATGGCCGCGACTTTGTCTATGATGAGATGATCATGACGACGCTGGGCGACGCGGGCCGCGCGATGGCAGAGGCCATTGCCAAGGCCAACCCGTTCGGCGATTCAAAGATCGCGCCGGGCGACGGCCCGAGCAAGGAAGAGCGCGAGAACGGCTTTTACGACGTCCTCTTCATCGGCGAATATCCCGACGGCACCCAAGTCCGCGCCAGCGTGCAGGGCGACAAAGACCCCGGCTATGGCTCCACCAGCAAAATGATCGCCGAAAGCGCACTGACCCTGCTAGAGACAGACACACCGGGCGGCGTGGTGACACCCGGCGCGATCATCGCGCAGCCGCTGCTGGAGCGGTTGGTGAAGCATGCGGGGCTAACGTTTGGGGTGGAGTGATTGGGGGGCTGCCGAATTTTTGAGTTAAGGCTTAGTTGGGTCTATGTGTCCCGTGTTAGCCAACCAACGACAATCCGTTCGAAGTCGACGTATGGAATATTTTCCGGGTCAAACTCCAGCGCGGCGGCCAACGCCGGTAGATCGAAAGAAAAGTCCTGATAAAGGCGAACAGCCTTTTCTGCACTGAGTATCTGCCTACGCGAGACATTTGCAAGCCAGTCGCGCGTTTGCCGAATTGCGCCTTCTGGCTTCGCATCATGCTCATGGATGTCCATGCCTGCAAGATCAGAGATGAACTTCTGGTAGCGGAACCGCTCTATGTCTAGAATCAACAGGCGCTTGTCGTGTTGCGCCCTATCGCCATATCGCTTAGCTCCAAGAAAGAGGCCCAACTCAAGCGGCATATTGAACCGTGGCAATTTGTGATCGTCATCAAGCTCTGTGCGCGAAAGATCATGGATGCCATACCGGCACTCCGCAATTAGCCCGTAGAGCTTGTCAATGCGCGTCTGGCCACCATCATCGAGTTCACGAGCAGACCGGGGGCGAAATCCGCAAGTAAAAATCGTGAAGACTAGCGCTTGGAAAATTGGTCTAAAATCTTTGTCGAACGGACAATTTATGAAAACATCGTCCGTTGACAGGCGTTCCGAAGTCAAACCTACTTCTTCGAACTGTACACGGAGTTAGCGGCAAACCGTGCCTTTGCGACCGTAATTTTTCCGCGCTTAGAGGCTGGAGCAAGCACAAACATGCCTGTGGCCGCGCTACGGCCAACCTTGTGTGCAGCCGCGTAGGTGCACTTCTTAGTCGACAGGGAAGAAGCTGTTGCCATTCCCACTATCTAAGACTTTGGCACCAGATTCGCAAGCAACTGCTGAAATAATCATATGAATCCATGTTTCTTAGAATGGCGTTTGAATGTCTCGGCAAAATTCAACAATACCCTTTGAATTATAAGGCTAAAAAACGCTGTTCGGAGAGCTCCGATCGCTAAGCCCCGCAGTTGTGAAAATAAAACTGCATTTTATTGCCCCACCATTCGCAAGCGGCGCACCTTGCTAATTCCAACGCTCCCGCGCCAGCCAGCGTCCCAGCTTCCTCTTCAAACTCCGCCGGATCAGCGCGCCGTAGAGCGTCAGGAACCGATCAGCCAGAAGAGCGGATTAGCCCTTCTCTGGAGGAGAAGGCGGTGGATCCTCTCCGAAGTTTATCTCGGAGGCGATGCCCAATCGCTCCGCTTCGCGCGCGAGACACACTGTCGTGCGTTTGTCGTTCATTTGTTCGTGGGTGAGAGAAAGAGTGAATGGCGCCTGCCCTTCCCGCGCCTCCCATTGCTGAACGATGGTGCGGCCATTGATCGGGACAGCGCATCGCTCCATGAGTTCTGCAGCGGCGAGTTTTACCGTTTGAGGGACGACACCCTTTTCGCGGATATCAGAGGCATCCCACCCATCGGTCGTCTTTTCTGACGAGCATGCCGCCACGCCGATTACGGCAAGCGAGAGGAAGAGTTTCAAAGAATGCATGGATTGAGTGTGTCTGACATTTCCGGATCGGGCAATGACCTAACGGAATCAGACCTAATTCCAACTCTCCCGCGCCAACCACCGTCCCAGCTTCTTCTTCAAACTCCGCCGGATCAGCGCGACGTGGGCGCCGTAGAGCGTCAGGAATCCGATCAGCCAGAAGAGCCAGTCTCCGCCGGTAAAGCTCCGCGCGATGATGAGGCCCAGCGCCCAGAAGATAAGCACCACGCGGACGTTGAGGGTAAGGCGCAGGCCGGACCAGGGGGGCGGCAGGATCGCGATGTTGGAGCCGGGGTCTGTCTCTACCTCAATTTGTTCCCGCAGGCGCGTGAGGGTGCCGCCATCGACATAGGCAAAGGCATCCCATTTCTCAAATTTATCAAACCCTTCGCCGCGCGCGAAGGTGAAGCTCGACTGTGAGGTCGGGTGGACGACATAATGGCTGCCAAAGCCGCGCAGGATGCGTTCAAACCGCACATCATCCAGTGCGGCAAAGGGGATGGTGTAATCGAGCGTGCCGATGAACAGGCGGGAGAGATCAAGAGACATGGCTGCTCATAGGGCTGTGGGGGTGGATTTCAAATGGGGGTCGCCTGCGACCTTTCGGCCCAAACCACCGTTTGTCCCGAGCGACGTCGAGGGACGCAGATGCGGTACAAGGTGTCTCGACTTCGCTCGACACGAACGGGTTAGGGGTGCGCGCGTCAAGTTTAGGTCCCTCGACGTCGCTCGGGACGAACGGTGGGGAAAGACCGGAAATGCCCCTATTTCCGCCGCCCCTGATGGCGGATGTTGCCCGGCCGTCCGCGCTTGCCCATCGTGGGGCGGCGGACGCGGTCTTTGCGGTCGCGGTCTTTCGGCATGGGCAAGTGGCTCGCCCCTTCCGGCAATTCAAAACGCAGTGCGCCTGAAATGGGGTTGGCCTCTGCCAAACGCAAATCGATGTGCTGGCCGATGCGGTACGTCTCGCCCGTCTGCTCCCCGACGAGAGACTTATGCGCCTCATCAAAGCGGAAATATTCGGTGCCCAATGTGGAGATCGGGACCAGCCCGTCGCCGCCCAGCCCTTCGACCGTGGCGAAGAAGCCGAAATTGGTGACGCCGGTGATCCGCGTGGCGACGATCTCGCCCACGCGCATGGCAAGGAAGGCGGCGACATAGCGGTCCACGGTCTCGCGCTCCGCCTCCATCGCGCGGCGTTCGGCAGCGGAGATGACCTCACCGATGAGCTTCATCCGCTCGGCATCGTCCTTGGTCAGCGCGGTCGCTTCGGCTTGCGGGTTGAGGCCGTAGGCACCCACGAGCGACCGGTGGACGATCAAATCCGAATAGCGGCGGATGGGTGAGGTGAAGTGCGCGTAGGACCCGAGCGAGAGGCCGAAATGGCCGCTATTCTGCGGGCCGTAATAGGCCTGCGTCTGGCTGCGCAGGATCTGCTCCATCACCTCGGTGCGGAATTCAACCTCGCCCAGCTTGTCGATCAGGCGGTTGAAGGTGGCGGGCGTGATGACCTGCCCCAGCGCAAAGGCAATCTCAAACGTCGCCAGATATTCCTTGAGCGCGACGAGCTTTTCGCGGCTCGGCGGTTCATGGATGCGGTACATGACCGGCGCCTTCTTCGCCTCCAGCGCCTTGGCGGCGGCGACGTTGGCCGCGATCATGTAATCCTCGATCAGCTTATGCGCATCGAGCCGTTCACGCGGCGCGACGGATTGGATGCGGCCTTTCTCATCCAGCTCCACGCGGCGTTCGGGCAGGTCAAGGTCCAGCGGCTCGCGCTTTTCCCGCGCCTTGAACAGCAGCGCCCAGCAGGCCCATAGGGGGCGCAGGGCGACCTCGGTCAGATCATGCGGCTTCACGCCGTCAATCGCGGCCTGTGCGTCCTCATAGGGGATGTTCGCCGCGACCTTGATGACCGCGCGGGAGAAGCGCCAGCTGACCATCTGGCCCTTGGCATCGATGACCATGTGGCACGCCATCGCCGCACGATCCTGCCCCGCCCGCAGCGAGCAGACGTCGGCGGAGAGATGTTCGGGGAGCATCGGCACGACGCGATCGGGGAAGTAGACGCTGTTGCCGCGCTTGCGCGCCTCGCGGTCAAGCGCGCTGCCGGGGCGGACGTAGAAGCTGACATCGGCAATGGCGACGATGGCATCAAACCCGCCATCCTCGCGCGGGGAAGCCCAGACGGCATCGTCAAAGTCGCGCGCATCGACAGGGTCAATCGCGACGATGGGCAGATGGCGCAGGTCTTCGCGTTCACCAAGGCTCTGCGCGGCCATCGTCTCGGCTTCCTGCAACAGCTCTTCGGAAAAGACGTGCGGGATGTTGAACTTGTGGATCGCAATGAGGCTGAAGGATTTGGGCGCAAACGGATCGCCGAGGATTTCCACGACCTTCGCCGTGATGCGCGGCGGACGACCGGTCTTCTCGGCGAGCACAAGGTTGCCCTCGCCCGCCTCCCCGAGGTCTGAGATCGGCGTGTCGCGGCGTTCCCGCTTGTCGATGGCGCGCAGCCAGTATCGGTCGCCATCCTTTGCGACAACGCCGAGCAATTGCTCCTCACTCCGCGCCAGCTTCTTCATCGGGTGGGCGACATAGCCTGAGCCCTGTTCTTCCGTGCGGGCGAGAATGCGATCCCCGATGCCAAGCGCGGACCTTTTGCCGCGCTCCACAACGCGCAGGCGCGGCGGCGGCTTGCCTTCGGCCTCCCAATGTTCAGGGATCGCGATGACCTGTGCGTCGTCCACATCCACGACACGCAGCACCGTCACCTTGGGCAGCCCGCCCATCTTGTGGAAGGCGCGACCCGGTGCGCTGTCGATCAGCCCCTCATCGGCCATGTCCTTCAGCAGCGCCTTCAGCGCGATCTTCTCATTGCCCAGCAGGCCAAAGGCGCGCGCAATCTCCCGCTTGCCAGCAGGTGTGTCGGTGCTGGTGATGAAGTCCAGAACCTGCTGGCGGGTCGGAAGACCCTTGGACTTGCTGTGATGGGGGTGCTTGGGCATGAAAATGCGCTACCGGTTCAGACCACCGGATGCCAGCGAAACGTCAATGCCCGTCAAACGCGACCAGGCTGTGGACGACGGGCCCTTCGGCCGAAAGGCGGTCCGCCCCCCCCAGATCAGGCAAGTCGACAAGAAACACCGCGACCGGCACCTCGGTTCCGGCGGACCGCAGCAGGCGGGTGGCCGCAATCGCGGTGCCGCCCGTCGCGATCAGATCATCGATGAGCGCAATCCGGTCCCCCTTGCCCACCGCATCATCGTGGATCTCGATCCGGTCCTGCCCATATTCGAGCGCATAGTTCATCCCGATGGTCCGGCCGGGCAGCTTGTCCTTCTTGCGAATGGGCACGAAGCCCAGCCCCATCTCCCGCGCCAAGGCCGCGCCAAAGATGAAGCCGCGCGCCTCGATCCCCGCGATCATGTTCACATCATGCCCGTCCAGCGCCGCGCGCATCCGCTCTATCGCAAGGCCAAAGCCGTCCGCATCGCGCAGAACGGTCGTGATATCGCGGAACTGGATACCGGGTTTTGGAAAGTCCGGGATGGTGCGGATCAGGTTCCGCAGCGGATCATCAATCATCGGGTGATCAGGTAATAAGCGACGTAAAACCAAGAGAAGAAGCCTTGGATGATCGCCCACAGGACAGACTTGTGCAGCGACCATGAAATGGTGATTGCCAGCGCGCTGCCAAAGCCGATGCCGGCCTTCGTCACGTTGTAAGATGCGGATCTATATTGTGCCATAAAACCTCCGTTGGTGGACAATGTGGCATGGTCGGCGCACAGGCGCCAGACGGCATTGCGGGTTTTTCATTGGCTTTCATGGGCATGGATGGTTAGCAAATGCGCCATGCGTTTCCCCTTCCTGCGTTCCCTTACGCTCGCCCTATCGGGCTTCGTCCTTGTCGCCGCTTCTCCGGCCGTCAAAGCCCCCGCAAAGCCCAAGGCTGCCGCGACCAAAGTTGCGCCTGTCGAAGCCGACGTCCCCTGGCTTTACAAGAACAGCGATATCCCGGTCGATAAGCAGTGGATCTTTGGGGAATTGCCCAATGGCCTGCGCTATGCCGTGCGCCGCAACCGCGTGCCGCCGGGGCAAGTCTCGATCCGCGTGGCCATTGATGCCGGTTCGCTGATGGAGCGCGAAAACGAGCGCGGCTATGCTCACTTCATCGAGCATTTGTCCTTCCGCGGGTCCAAATATGTGACCGATGGTGAGGCCAAGCGCGTGTGGCAGCGGCTGGGCGCGACCTTCGGCAATGACAGCAACGCAATCACTTCGCCCACGCAGACGGTGTACAAGCTTGACCTGCCCAATGCGGGCTTCCCCGCGCTCAATGAGAGCATGAAGATCCTGTCGGGCATGATGTCCGGCCCAACAATTTCAGCAGCAGAGGTCGACGCAGAACGCCGCACCGTCTCTGCCGAGGCGCGCGAACAGGATGGCGCACAGGTCCGCATCGCCGATGCCGCCTCCAAGCTGTTCTATGCGGGCCAGCCCTTGGCCGACCGATCCCCGATCGGCAATCTGGACTCGCTGGCCAAGGCCACGTCTGCGTCGCTGCGGGGATTTCACGATCGGTGGTACCGCCCGGACAACACGGTGATCGCCATGTCGGGTGACGGCGATCCGGTGGTCTTCGCGCAGCTGATCAGCAAATATTTCTCAGACTGGAAGCCGGTCGCCGCAGGGCCCGTTCCCTCGGTTGACCTTGGTCGCCCGACGCCCACCGCACCGACAACCAGCTTTATCGCAGAACCCGGCCTGCCAACGTCCGTCAGCCTCGCCTGGCTTCGTCCTTGGACGCAGGTGGATGATACGATTGCCCTCAACCAAGGGCGCCTTATCGAAATCGTGGCCTCCCGCCTCATCAACCGCCGTCTGGAACAGCGCGCCCGTGCCGGCGGCAGCTTCCTTCAGGCCGATGTGCAGCAGGAAAATGTCGCGCGCTCCACCGACGCAACCTTTGTCTCGATCATCCCTTTGGGCGAAGACTGGCGTCTTGCCTTGGGCGATGTGCGCGCCGTCATTGCCGATGCGCTCATCAACCCGCCGACACAGGCGGAAATTGACCGGGAGACGAATGAATTCACCGCCCTGCTCGACGTGCAGGTGGAAACCGCCCGCGCAGAAGCCAGCGCCAAGCAGGCGGATGATCTGGTCGAGGCCGTCAACATCCGTGAGACTGTCGCGAGCCCGGAAGTGGCCCGTGATGTCTTTGGTGCGCTGAAGGACAAGATCCGTCCGGCAGACGTGTTGAAGGCCACCCAGCGCCTCTTTTCCGGCATCGGCCCGCGTGCCTTTGTGTCCAGCCAGACCGAACAGGCTGATGGTCCAGAACAGCTTGCGGCCGCCATCGCGGCGCCCGTCACCGCGCTGACCACCGACCGCGATCAGGCACAGATCACGTTCGATCAACTGCCAAAGGCCGGTCCGGCGGGCACCATCACCGGCACGCAGCGCTTTAAGGGTGTCGACCTTGATGTCCTCACGCTGTCCAACGGAACCAAGGTTATGCTCAGCCCCTCTTCGTCAGAGGCCGGTCGGGTCTATGTCTCCGCCCGTTTCGGCAATGGTATGAAGTCCCTGCCGCGGGATCGCCTGACAGCAGCTTGGGCCGGCCCCGGCGCACTTGTGCAAAGCGGCATCGGCACGCTGAAGCAGGACCAGTTGGAACGCATGACCAGCGGCCGTCAGATCAACATGGCGATCGACACCGGAGAAAGCGCCTTCACCATGCGGGCCCTGACCCGCCCGGCGGACCTTGCCGATCAGCTCAAGCTGATGGCCGCGAAATTTGCCGCCCCCGGCTGGGACGCGGCACCTGTTCTTCGGACAAAGGCCGCCGCAATCCTTGGCCTGCGCACCGCTGACTCGTCACCGCGTGATGTGGTTGGCCGCGAACTTGGCCAATATCTGCGCGGCGGCGACAAGCGCTGGAGTACCCCCGGCAAGGCGGATGCCGAAGCCCTGACGCCCGAGGCTTTCCGCGCCTTTTGGGAACCTGTGCTTGCGACTGGCCCCATTGAACTGTCCATCTTTGGGGACTTTGACCCCGACGCTGTGAAGCCGATCATCCTTGAAACCTTTGGTGCCTTGCCCGCCCGGCCTGTGGCGGTCGCGCTGAAGGGCAGCGACATGTCATCCGGGCCAAAGCCAACGAAGACGCCGGTTCGCCTGACGCACAAGGGCTCACCCGATCAGGCGGTGGCTGTCCTCTCTTGGGCGACAGGCGGCGGCATGGCCAACGTCCGCACCGGACGTCAGCTGGAAATGCTGGCGAGCATCTTCACAGACCGTCTTTTCGAACAGTTCCGCGAAGGCGAAGGCGCCAGCTATAGCCCCGATGTCTCGAGCAGCTGGCCCTCCACCTTCGACAGCGGCGGCAACTTCACCGTCATGGCGCAAGTGAAGCCGGAATCGGTCGAGGCCTTCTTTGTGCGCGCCCGCGCCATTGCAAAGGACCTTGCGTCTAAGCCGGTGACACCAGACGAGTTGCAGCGCGCGATTGGCCCGATGCTGCAACGCCTTGCCCGCGCGCAGACCGGCAACATGTTCTGGCTGTCGCAACTGTCCGGCGCGACCAGCGAGCCGATGCGCGTCGACAATTTGCTGAGCTGGGGCGCAGACCTGAAATCGATGACGCCCGCCACCTTGCAGAAGCTGGCGAAGCGCTATCTGAAAGCCAATAAGACCTTCTCTATGGTCGTTGCGCCGGAGAGCCCCGCGCCCACAAAATAAGGTCGGCAGCCGTCAACCGAGCCGTTCTGCGTGCCAGCGCAGATGGTCTGCCATGAAGGTGGAGATGAAATAATAGCTGTGGTCATAGCCCGGCTGCATGCGCAGCGTGAGCTTCTGCCCGGCGGCATCGCAGGCGGCCTGCAGCAGTTCCGGCTTCAACTGTTCGACAAGGAAGTTGTCCGCATCGCCCTGATCCACCAGCAGATCAGGCAAGCGCGCGCCGCCTTCGATCAAGGCGCAGGCGTCATACTCGGCCCAACCTGCGCGATCATCGCCCAGATAGCCGCCCAGCGCCTTGTGGCCCCAGGGGCAGTTGGTTGGTGAAACAATGGGCGCAAACGCCGACGTGCTCTTGAACCGATCGGGATTGCGCAGCGCAATCGTCAGCGCGCCATGCCCGCCCATCGAATGGCCGGTGATCCCCTGACGCGCCATGTCGACAGGGAAGTTGGCGGCCACGAGTGCGGGCAGTTCCTGCTCGATGTAATCGCGCATCCGGTAATGCGCGGCGAACGGTTCTTGGGTCGCATTGACGTAGAAGCCTGCGCCCAGCCCGAAATCATAAGCGGCGTCCGCATCATCGGCGACGCCTTCGCCGCGTGGGCTTGTATCGGGTGCGACAAAGATGATGCCGAGTTCAGCACAGATGGCGCGAAATTCGCCCTTGTCCGTCACATTGGCATGGGTGCAGGTGAGGCCCGACAGATACCAGACGACCGGCAGCTTTGTGCCCGGCGCATGATCCGGCACGAAGACCGAAAAGGTCATCTCTGTGCCCGTCGCGGATGAGGCATGCTTGTAGACGCCTTGGGTGCCGCCATGGCTGCGATTGGTGGAAACGGTCTCAAAAGTCATGGCGTGGTCCTTCACTGGCAGATGTTGCGCCGCTCTTGATGGGAGTCCCATCAATTGGCAAGTCGTGACGTTCCTAAGGGCGCTTGGTGAAAGCCCTTTGACAGGTCCCGCAGGGCCGTTAAGCCTCAGGCATGATCAAGCACAGCCTCACCACCATCCTCGCCCTTTGCCTTGCCCAAACGGCGCTTGCAGCCACCCCTGAACAGATCGCGCGCGCCGCGCTCAAGGCGTCTCCCGTCGTCGATGGGCATAATGACGTGCCGGAACAGATCCGCGGCCGGTTCGACAATGATCTGTCCAAGTTCAATTTCAATGACACGACGGGCACCGCCACAGCGACCGACATCATGATGCATACGGACCTTGCACGCCTGAAAAAGGGGATGGTCGGCGGCCAATTCTGGTCGGTTTGGGTGCCAGCCTCCATGTCTGATCCCGAGGCCGTGGAAGCCGTGACCGAGCAGATCGACATCGTGCATCGGCTGATCGCTGCCTATCCGAACCAGCTGGCGCTCGCGCTGACGGCGTCGGACATTGAGGCCGGCTTCAAATCCGGAAAGATCGCCTCGCTGATCGGCATGGAAGGCGGCTATTCGATTGGATCATCGGTGGGCGTGCTCCGCCAAATGTATCGCGCAGGCGCGCGGTACATGACGCTGACGCACAGCAAGACCAGCAACTGGGCCGACAGCGGCACTGATGCGCCCAAATTTGACGGCCTCTCTCCTTTCGGGGTTGAGGTTGTGAAGGAAATGAACCGCATCGGGATGTTGGTGGACCTGAGCCATGTCTCTGAAGCGACGATGATGGACGCGCTCGATGTCTCCAAAGCGCCGGTCATTTTCAGCCATTCGGGCGCGCGGGCGATCAACGGCCATGGCCGCAACGTGCCCGACAGCGTTCTCGCCCGCCTGCCCAAGAATGGCGGCGTCGTGATGATGGTGTTCCTCCCCGATTATGTCAGCGAGGAGGTCCGCCAATGGGCGGCGCGCCGCGCCGCTGAGGAAACGCGCCTGTCGCGCCTGACCTCCTTTGATCCCGCAACAGTGAAGGCGCAGTTGGCGGATTGGGAGAAAGCGAACCCCAAGCCGAAAGCCAGTATCGCGCAGGTCGCCGACCATATCGACCATATCCGCAAGGTCGCCGGCATCGACAATATCGGCCTTGGCGGCGATTATGACGGCATGGACAGCGCACCTGCCGGCATGGAGGATGTGTCAGGCTATCCCGCCCTGTTCGTGGAACTCGCCAAGCGTGGCTATAGTCAGGCGGATCTGGAAAAAATCTCCAGCCGGAACATTATCCGCGCCTTGCGTCAGGCAGAGCAGGTGGCCGCGAGCATGAAGAATGTTCCACCCAGTGAGGCCCGCATCGGCAAATAGGGCTTAGCCCTTGCGGTGTGCCCAAGCGTGGTGGACGCCCACAATCACGCCGCCGATGACCAAACCAAACGCGCCTGATCCAATCGCATGGACAAGCCATTGCACAAGGCCTGACGCCGCCGGGACGGCTGTTCCAGCGGCAAGGGAGGCGTGATCAAGCCACTCCGGCAAAGGCGTAAAGTGGTATTCGTGCATCCCATGCAGGAAGATGCCACCACCGACCCAGATCATCGCCGCAATGCCAATGACGGACAGGCCCGCGAGCAGCTTTGGCATGGCGCGCACCAGCCCCCGGCCGATGGCCTTAGAGAGTGATCCATCCCGCTTTGCCATGTGTAGGCCAATGTCATCCATCTTCACGATCAGGCCAACCATGCCATAAACGCCGATGGTGATGGCGACCGCCACGACGAACAGGATGCCGGCCTGCAGCCAGATCGACTCTTCAGCCACTTCGCCAAGTGCAATGGCCATGATTTCCGCTGACAGAATCAGGTCCGTCCGCACAGCGCCCGAGACCATAAGCTTTTCATGTTCTTCGCTGGAAAGCTCGGCGATCGCTTCGTCCAGCGTTTCATCCTCCGGCTGCAGGGATTCAACGATTTTCTCGACGCCTTCATAGCACAGAAACGCGCCGCCGAGCATCAGGATAGGCGTGATTGCCGCGGGCAAGAAGTAGCTGAGCAGCAGCCCCACCGGTAAAATGAGGAACAGCTTGTTGAACATCGACCCCTTGGCGATCCGCCAGATCACCGGCAGTTCCCGGTCTGGCGTGAAGCCCGTGACATAACGGGGGGTGACAGCGGTATCGTCTATCACAACACCCGCCGCCTTCACGCCGGCCCGGCCCGCAGCGGCGCCCACATCATCGATAGACGCAGCGGCAACCTTTGCGATCAGCGCGATATCATCAAGTAGGGCGGCAAGGCCGGATGCCATGTGTTTGCTCCTGAACAGGGATGTGTTGGTTAGGTGGATAATGCAGGAAAAGTCCAGATGTGCCGATTAACGACCAAACATTTGTCGCCCAGCCAGATCGAGCATGATCTCTTCAGATCCGCCGCCAATCGCGTTGACGCGCACTTCACGGTAAATGCGCTCCACCTTTGATCCGCGCAAATAGCTGGCCCCGCCAAGCACCTGAGCCGCTTCCCGCGCAACACTCTCCAGCATGCGTGTCGCCTGCACTTTGAGCATTGCGAAATCGGCGGGTTGGTCGGCACCCTGCTGCACCTGCCAGGCGCACAGATCGACCCAGGCTTGGGTGGCGTTAATCTGCCGCGCCATATCGGCAAGCTTGATGCGGATCGACTGGTGGCCGATCAGCGGCTTGCCAAAGGTTTCACGCTGCTGCGCCCATTCGGACGCTTCCTTCAGGCAGACACGCGCAAAGGCGCAGCACCCCATCGCCATGCCCAAACGCTCTGAATTGAAGTTGCGCATGATGCCGATGAAGCCGCCATTTTCCGGCCCGATGAGATTTTCGACCGGGACTTCCACATCCTCAAAATAGATCGCCGCTGTATCCGAGCAATGCCAGCCCATCTTCTCAAGCCGCGTGCGGGAGACCCCCTTGGCCGTCATGTCGATCAGCAGCAGCGAAACGCCGCCCGCGCCGTCGCCGCCCGTCCGGACCGCGCAGGTAAGCCAGTCGGCGCGCATGCCGCTCGTTATGAACATCTTTGATCCATTGACGACATAATGGTCGCCCTTGCGGACAGCACGGGTTTTCAGGTTGGCAACATCCGACCCGCCTGAGGGCTCGGTGATGCCCAATGCGATAATCTTGTCGCCAGACAGCACCGGCGGGGCCACGCGGCGCTTCAGTTCATCCGAGCCCAAAGCGAGGATGGGCGGCAGGCCAATGCCATGCGTCATCAGCGACGCGCCCAGTCCGCCCGCGCCAACAGCGGACAGCTCTTCGGTTTGGGTCAGGCCGTGAAAGATGTCGAACCCATCACTGTGCCCGCCATATTCTTCGGGATAGCGCAGGCCGAGAATGCCCGCGGCGGCGGCCTTTTTGTGGAGGTCACGCGGCAGTTCACCGTCTTTTTCCCACTGGTCAATGTTGGGCTGCACCTCGCTTGCGACGAAGCGACGGACGGCGATAGCCAATTGTTCATGGGTTTCGTCGTAAAAGGGCGACCGTGTTCGCCATTGGTCAAAACTTGTCATGATCCAAACAAAGCACTCCCTGTTCCGTCGCGCAACCATCGGTTCGTCGCTGCTGCAGAATCGTTCATCGCAATCCATTTGGCCGGGAGACACTCGGGGACTAACCGAATTGTATATTAATGTTAAGGACTTAACCAAAATGGTTGTGAATGTTGTCAAACAGATTCGTTTGACATTGGGACTTGGACTGATCGCGACAGCCTGCGTTTCGCCGGCGTCTCCGCCGTCCCGACTCACAACGCCGAAGAGCACAGACGCCCAGAGCGTCGCTAAGGGATCCCGCCCGGCGGCCCCTTCTGTCCGGATCGCGCTTCCAGCGCCCTCTTCGCAGCCCACCATCAACGATGGCGCGCGCGCAGCACCGCCGGAAATGGTGACCGCACTTCGCTCTTTGTGGGCGTCTTTCCCCGGCAAGGCGGGTATCGCGGTCATGAAGACCGACGGGTCATGGATGGTTTCTTATCGCGGCGATGAACCGATGCCGCAGCAGAGCGTTTCCAAGCTGTGGGTCTCCATCGCGGTGATGGATGCGGTCGACAAAGGCAAATTGTCGCTCGACGATAGCGTCACGCTGCGCAAATCGGATATGACCGTATTTCATCAACCTATCGCAGGTCTGATTGGCCCCAACGGCTACACAACGACAATTGCGAGCCTGCTGAAGCGCGCGATGACACAGAGCGACAACACGGCGAACGATTTCCTCATGCGTCGTGTCGGTGGCCCGAACGCCATTCGCGAGTTGATCGCCTCAAAACGCCTCGGCGCCATCCGCTTTGGCCCGGGTGAACGCCATTTTCAGGCGGCAACCGCCGGCTTGGTCTGGAAGCCTGAATATAGCTACTCGGGCGCCTTCAATTCAGCACGCGCGGCCCTGTCTCCAACCGCACGAAAGGCGGCGATGGACAAATATGTGTCGGATCCCATGGACGGCGCAACGCCCGCCGCCATTGCCCGCTCCCTTGCCCGCCTGAAGCGCGGCGAACTGTTGAGCGCACAGTCCACCCGTTATCTGATCAACCTGATGGAATCGACCGAAACCGGCCGTGCCCGCCTGAAGGCCGGCGTTCCTGCCGGTTGGAAGCTTGCGCACAAAACCGGCACGGGTCAGGATCTGCGGAGCCGCACGGCGGGCTTCAACGATGTCGGCATCATGATTGCACCCGATGGCACCAGCTATGCCGTGGCTGTCATGATTGCCGACACAACGGCTCCGGTTCCCGCCCGACAGAAGCTGATCCAGCAAGTTGCCTCGCTCGTCGCGGCCAACCATAAGAGCAGTGACTATGCCTCGCGGGGTGGCCAACGCGCGCGTGGGGCAAACTAACCGCTAAAGCTGTCGCCAAAGTGCTGCGCCATTGCTAATCCCCCGCAATGGGAGATCAAAAACACCTCTATCTCGTCGATGGCTCGGGCTATATTTTCCGCGCCTATCACCGTCTGCCGCCGCTGACGAACATTCGCGGCGAGCCTGTGGGCGCCGTCTATGGCTACACCACCATGCTGTGGAAGCTCGCAGATGCGCTGCACAAGGCGGATGGGCCAACGCATATGGCCGTCATCCTCGACGCGTCATCGAAGACCTTCCGTAACGAGATTTACGATCAGTATAAGGCGCATCGGCCGCCCGCGCCGGAAGACCTTGTTCCGCAATTCCCGATGATCCGCGATGCCACGCGCGCTTTCTCTCTGCCTTGCATCGAAGAACTCGGGCTGGAAGCGGATGACATTATTGCGTCCTACGCCAAGGCCGCACTGGCCGATGGCTGGCTCGTCACCATTGTGTCGACCGATAAGGATCTGATGCAGCTCATCCAGCCGGGCCTCGACATGCTCGACCCGATGAAGAGTGAGCGGCTCGGCCCGCAGGCTGTGGTCGACAAATTCGGCGTCGGGCCGGAAGGTCTGGCCGATGTCCTCGCTCTGATGGGGGATACGGCAGACAATGTGCCCGGTGTTCCGGGCATCGGCCCCAAGACAGCGTCCAAGCTGATCCTTGAATTTGGCAATTTGGAAGCCGTGCTCGAAGCTGCGCCATTCATGAAACCGTCCAAGATGCGCGACAATTTGATCGAACATGCGGACAAGGCCCGCCTGTCGCGCATTCTTGTCGCGCTGAAGGATGATGCGGCCCTGCCGGAGCCTCTGGACGATTTCCTCCTGAAGGAAATTCCCGACGCCCCCTTGCGCGCCTTTCTGGAGCATCACGGCTTTGGATCTCTGCTGAAGAAGCTCGACGGCCCCACCGCCCGCGCGGACGGTCACGCCATGGCGATGATCCGGTCTGAGGCAAAGGGCACGCCCCCTGAAGAGGCCCCCGCGCCCATTGCGCAGGTGTTTGACCGCGACATCTATGACTGCGTCCAAACCGAGGCGCAGCTGGACGCATGGATTGCCGAGGCAACACTTGCCGGAACCATCGCTGTCGATACGGAAACCGATGCGCTGGATTCCATGGCGGCAGGGCTCGTCGGTGTCAGCATCGCGACAGGGCCGAACCGCGCCTGTTACATTCCCTTGGCACATGGCGGCAGCGATCTGTTTTCAGATTCCCCCGCCCAAGTTCCGATAGTCACAGCGATTGCAAAGCTGAAGCGGCTGCTGGAGGACCCGTCCGTCCTCAAAATCGGGCATAACATCAAATATGATCTGAACGTGCTGGAACGGTATGGCATCAGCGTTGCCCCCATCGACGACACGATGGTGATGAGTTTCGATCTCGACGCGGGCAAGCATAACCACGGCATGGATGAGCTGGCGCTGATCCATTTCGGGCATAGCTGCATCGCCTTCAAAGACGTCTGCGGCACCGGCAAGAACCAGCTGACCTTCAATCAGGTCGGCATGGCCGAAGCCACGCGTTATGCCGCAGAAGATGCCGATGTCACACTTCGGCTTTGGCATCGCCTCAAACCGCGCCTCAGCGCTGAAAAGGCCACGCGCGTCTATGAACGCGTCGACAGGCCTCTGGTCCCCGTGCTCGCCCGCATGGAGCGCGAAGGCATCAAGGTGGACCGCGATGAACTCGCCCGCATGTCCGCAGAGTTTGCAGACGGCTGTGCAGGGCTTGAGATTGAAATCCACGCCCTTGCCGGACAGCCCTTTTCCGTGGGCAGCCCGAAGCAGTTGGGTGAAATTCTGTTCGGGCAAATGGGCCTGAAGGGTGGCAAGAAGGGCAAGTCGGGCGATTTTTCAACCGACGTCACCGTCCTTGAAAAGCTGGCCGAAGACGGCGTCGAGATCGCCCGCAAGGTGCTCGACTGGCGTCAGCTGTCCAAGCTCAAATCCACCTACACGGATGCGCTGCAAACACAGATCAATCCCAAGACGGGCCGCGTTCATACCAGCTACAGCTTGACGGGCGCACAGACGGGTCGTCTTTCCTCGAATGATCCGAACTTGCAGAACATCCCCATCCGCACCGAAGTTGGTCGTCGTATCCGCGAAGCCTTTGTGGCGGAGCCCGGCAATGTCCTGCTCTCGGCTGACTATAGCCAGATCGAACTGCGGCTGGCCGCGCACATGGCCGATGTGCCTGCGCTGAAGGATGCCTTTGCCAATGGCGAAGACATTCACGCCCGCACTGCGCAGGAACTGTTCGGTGAAGTGAACCGCGACACGCGTGGTCGGGCAAAGACGATCAACTTCTCTTTGCTCTACGGCATTTCCCGCTGGGGCTTGGCCGGTCGCCTCGGCATTTCGGCGGACGAAGCCCAGTCAATGATCGACCGCTATTTTCAAAGCTTCCCCGGCATCAACCAATATATCAGCCGCACGCTGCAATCGGCGCGGGAGACGGGCTTCACCGAAACACTGTTCGGGCGGAAAACGCATTTCACGCGCATCACCAGCCAGAACCAGACGGAGCGGGCCGGAAGCGAACGCGCCGCCATCAACGCGCCGATCCAAGGGACAAGCGCCGACATCATCAAGCGTGCCATGGTGCGGATGCTGCCTGCGCTCACTGAGGCTGGCCTGCCTCATGTGAAGATGCTGCTGCAGGTGCATGACGAACTCGTGTTCGAACTGCCCGAAGGCGATGTCGCCGCAGCCAGCAAGGTCATCGAACGCGTCATGGCGGAAGCTGCTGAACCGCTTGTCAAACTGGATGTCCCGCTGGGTGTTGAAATCGGCACGGGCAAGAATTGGGGCGCGGCACATTGACAGCGCCCGCCCCTGAACAGGGCGACGACATCCAGGCCCTCGCCAAAGGGGGCCGGACAAATGTGGCGGGCTTTTTCGTCCGCCTGCTGGCACGCATCCCCTTCCTCATCATTGGCGGGCAATGGTATGGCGCAGAAGCGCTGGGGCGGCTGGCCTATGCCATCGTCATTGTGGAGTTTGCAGCGCAAATCGCCACACTCGGCCTAAAGCGCGGGCTGGCTCTGCATCTTTCGGGGGAGGGCAAAGAAAACGGGGCCTGGGACGGCCTTGTCGTCGTCCTCTTGGCCACATTGCCGCTGACCATCCTGCTGATGTGGGTTCCGGAAATCATGTTCCCGAACAGCCAGATCAACCGGCTGGATAACCTGTTGCCGCTCATCATTCCGGCGCTTGCGGCGTCAGACCTGATGCTGGCGGCGCTCGCCTATCGCTTCGACGTCGCCTCCACAGTGCGTGCGCGTGCGGTGATCGAGCCCTGGACGATCAGCATTGCCGCCTTTGCACTGGCCTGGAGCCTGCCGCGAGACGGCCTATTGGTGGCCTATGCCCTGTCGATGGCGGCGGCGTTCATCGCCTCGCTCATCCCCTTCCTCCGAACCATTGGACTGCCGAGGAACTGGAAACCCCGCCCCCGCGAACTTTGGGCGCTGACACGGCGTAATGTCCCTTTGGCGGCGGCCGACGCCATTGAATGGGGGTCCCGCAGGCTGGACCTTGCCATTCTCGGTCTGTTTGTCTCGCCCGCAACCGTCGGCATCTATTGGGTAGCGCAGCAAGTCGCCTCGCTGCCGCAGAAGCTGAAGACCAGCTTTGACCCTGTGCTCGGCCCTGTCATCACACGACGTCTGGAGGAAAAGAACCTGCCTGCCATTGCAACGCAGGTCAGCCAGGTCGGCTTCTGGATTTTGGCGGCACAAGTCGGCATCGCCTTTGCGCTCGGCATTCCAGCTGAAGGGATATTGGGGCTGGTCGGGCCGGGCGGCGGCTTCGTATCAGGCACCGGCGCGCTGGCGTTTCTGCTGCTGGCAGAGGTGGTGGCCTCGCTCGCCGTCGTTAGTGAAGCCGCGCTCGTCTATATCGCGCGTCTCCGCAACATGCTCATTTCACTTGGTATGATCACCGTGCAAGCGGTTGCCTCCGTCGCCATCCTATTCGTCATGCAACGCGAAGGATTGAGCGAAGCCTGGATGGCCGCAGGCGTCGCGATGGGGCTGTGCATCGCCCTTGCCATCAGCTCCGTCGTCAAGTCACGCCTCGCGAGCCGCTTGCTCGGCGCGCCTGTCTCGGTCTGGCGCTGGTCGATCGTTTGGGCCGCTGCAGGTGCCGTGTTCGTCGGGCAGATTTTCATCCGCCTGCCCGAATGGGTGGAGCTGGCGGTTGGCATCCCGGCCATCCTGGCCGTCTATGGCTGGCTGCTGTGGAAGCTCGGCTTCCGTGAGGAAGACCGCGTCCTGTTCCGCAAGATGGCTTAATCCCGCTCCCGATCAGTGCCGGAAGTGACGCATCCCGGTAAAAACCATCGCGAGACCTGCTTCGTCCGCCGCTGCAATGACTTCGTCATCGCGCATCGACCCGCCCGGCTGGATAACCGATGTCGCCCCGGCTTCAACCGCCGCCAGCAGGCCATCGGCAAAGGGGAAGAACGCGTCGGAGGCGACGGCGCTGCCCAAGGTCTTGGGTGCGGCCCAACCATAGGTTTCGGCGGCTTCCTTCGCCTTGATGGCCGCAATGCGGGCGGAATCGCGGCGGTTCATCTGGCCGGCACCGATACCTGCTGTCACGCCGTCCTTGGCATAGACAATCGCATTTGACTTGGTGTGCTTGGCGACAGTCCAGGCGAACAAGCAGTCATCGAGTTCCTGCGCGCTCGGCTGGCGCTTGGTGACGACCTTCAGCATCTCACGCGTGACGGTGCCATTGTCGCGGCTCTGGACGAGATATCCGCCTGCGATATTCTTGATGTTGAGCCCGCCACGTGCAGGATCCGGCAGATCACCCGTGATGAGCAGGCGGAGGTTCTTCTTCTTGGCGAAGACGGCGCGAGCGGCGTCATCCGCACCGGGGGCCGCCACGACTTCGGTGAAGATGCCGGAGATTGCTTCTGCGGTCGGCCCGTCGAGCGGACGGTTGCAGGCGATAATGCCGCCAAAGGCCGACACGGAATCGCATTCCATCGCATTCTGATAAGCTTCGATCAGCGTTGCCCCGGTCGCCACGCCGCATGGATTGGCGTGTTTGACGATCACGACGGTCGGCGGGCCGTTGCGGAACTCGCTGACGAGTTCCAGCGCGGCATCCGCGTCATTGTAATTGTTGTAGCTCAGCTCCTTGCCCTGCACCTGCTCGGCTTGCGCGATCCCGGTGCCATGTGGGCCGTTAGGGATGTAGAGCGCCGCCTTCTGGTGCGGATTTTCGCCGTAGCGCAATTCTTCCTGCTTTTTGGCCGTGACGGCGAGCATGTCCGGGAACATCTGCTGCTGGTCAGCAAAGGCGAACCATTGGCTGATCATCGCGTCATAAGCCGCTGTCGCCGAATAAGCCTTGGCCGCCAAACGCCGCCGGAAATCATAATCGGTAGCACCGTCATTGCCGTCCATAGCGGCGATGAGTTCGGCATAGTCGGCAGGGTCCGTCACAATCGCGACTGAGGCATGGTTCTTCGCCGCCGAGCGGACCATGGACGGACCACCAATGTCGATATTCTCGATGATTTCGTCACGGTCCGCGCCCTTGGCCACGGTCTGGGCAAAGGGATAGAGGTTGACGACAACGAGGTCGATGGCGCCAATTTCATGTTCGGTCATGGACGCGACGTGTTCGGGGTTGTCGCGCACTGCCAGCAGGCCGCCATGGACCTTGGGGTGCAGCGTCTTCACACGGCCGTCCATCATTTCGGGAAAGCCGGTCAGGTCCGAAATATCCATCACAGCAAGGCCCGCATCGCGCAGCGCTTTGGCTGTACCCCCGGTCGACACCAGCTCCACGCCGTGGCGTGCGAGGGCGGCACCCAGTTCCGAAAGCCCGGCCTTGTCGGACACGGAAAGGAGTGCCCGCTTAATCTTCATAGTCGTCATGTCGTTCTTTTTCCGTCGTTATCCGGCGCGTCGAAACGCCCAACTTACCGAGGCGCCGCCTGCCGGCACCTCACCTGAAATCACCAATTGCTGCGTCGCCCGGATGCGGCCATTGCCGTCCACCCACAGGCTATCATCAATGACAAGCGCGCCGCCATGGCTGCGGAACTGCCACAATGCGCCTTCGGAAATCCGCAGCAATGCGCCACTTCCATCCGCTGTCGGGCTGACTTCCACATCCGGCCCAAGATGGAAGCGGACCGCGAACGTCGCCGCCTGCCCCTTGCGACGGACCTGGGCTGGAACGAGCACATCATCCCCCCGAATTTCGCGCCCATCGGGCCCCACAGACATGCTGCGCCGATGCACGAAACCATAGCGCCGGGCATAGCCATCATGGCTCGCTTCAATCCGGCTGCCGACTTCAGCCTCCTGCCGGTCCAACTCAACCTCTTCGACGCCTTTGCCAAGCGACCCATCAGCATGAACCGATGTTGAGTTGCTGTCGGACAAGGTCAGTGTCGAATGCGCTGCCGTTGTGCGCAGCCCCTGTGCGAGAACGGGCGTCATGCCGGCGCCACCTGCACGCGCACCGCCGCAATTGACGACGAGCCGATGCGTTCCGTCTGAAATTTCAATCGCCAGCGTTGAGGCGCAGCCCGTTTCAACCAGGCGGCTGACCGGTGGCGGTGCGGCATCCATCACGATGATCGTGTCACCGACGCTGATCCGCTGATAGCCCCAATCCCGCGCCTGCCGCATGGGCCGGGCCCGGACGCCACTGCCGAGGAGGATCGCATCCATATCGACCTTGCAGAGCGGCAGCCCGCCTTGCCAGCTGGACAGTGCCCCATCCCCCATCATCACACCCTGAAGCGCGGGGACAGCCTTGGCCAGCACCTCGCCAATCAGGGCATCGGGTTGAATGCGGCGCGCCTCATAGGCCTTTACGAGCATCGATAGCGTGACGATTCCATCAGCGAGCGCATTGGGGGATCGGCAGACCGAGCCGCCGTCATAGGTAAAAGCGCCCGCAAGCGCCTTTTGCAGCCCCGCCTCGCCAAAGGTCCGGCGGGGTTCTCCGCCCGGCATCAGCAGTCCGGCTGCAATCACGCCCACCCAAGCATGGACACGGGGAACGCCAATCGGCGTCCGGTCCGCCACACGATCCAGATGGCGGGCCGTGCGAGCGAGCGTGTTGAGCACGCTGGATCGATAGACGAGATCGGTGCTTGAAAGGATCAACGGCGCATGGGCCGCCCAGTAGAGAACGCGCTTTCCGGCCAAGTCTCCACGCCAGGCGGCATCGGTGACATTGTCCGCATTGGCGGAAAGCCAAGAACGCATCAGATATTCGGCAATGGGGGCCGCAATGTCGCGATCCTTGGCCGCCGCCAGATCACGCAACCAAGCGAAGCTGTGCATATAATCGGAAAAGCCGCGCGACCAATTGGTGGCGTCAAAACGGCACCCCTCAATGGCCTGTGTTTCCCCGCGCCACCGGATGGTGCCTTCCAGCATGGCCAGTCCGCGTTCGGCATCGCCAAGCACGGGGTCATCGGGAACGGTTAGGAGCTTCAGGGGATAACGGCCACGCAGTTTGAAAGCGTGAAGAGGTGTGCGCCAGGTCAGCCGGTAAAACTGGTTGAGCAATCGCTCCCCCAGCGAGGAGCCAGATGCGGTGCGGGCACGCACAAGGCGTTTGCCGGATTCAATCGTATCGGATGTGTCCGGCGTGTCGCCGCTCATTGGCCGCGCAGTCTCGCAATATTGGCCGCATACGCATCCGGCCCACCCTTGAAGGTCGCCGTGCCCGCCACAAGGACGTCTGCACCAGCTTCAATGACGCGCGGGGCCGTATTGGCATCCACGCCGCCATCCACTTGCAGGCGGATATCCAGACCCATTTTGTCGATATTCTTGCGGATGGCCTCGATCTTGCGGAGCTGGCTTTCGATAAAGCTCTGCCCGCCAAAGCCGGGGTTGACGCTCATCACGAGGATGAGGTCGATGTCCTCATACATGTAATCCAGCATCTTGGCGGGTGTCGCCGGATTAAGCGAGACGCCCGCCTTCTTGCCCAGCGCCTTGATGCGCTGGACGGTGCGATGAAGGTGCGGCCCGGCTTCTTGATGCACGGTGATATAGTCTGACCCGGCCTCGGCAAAGGCATCCAGCATCGGATCAACCGGCGTGATCATCAGATGCACGTCCATCACCTTTTGCGTGTGCGGGCGCAACGCCTTCACCACCATGGGGCCAATCGTGATGTTCGGCACGAAGTGGCCGTCCATCACATCCACATGGATCCAATCTGCCCCTGCGGCATCAATGGCGCGAACCTCTTCACCCAAACGAGCGAAGTCAGCGGAGAGAATCGACGGTGCGATGAGAACGGGATGAGTCATTACGTCGAGGCCTTAGTCGGCAGCGCCGATGCGGGCAAGGCGAGTCACGCCCTCTTGAACCGCGCAATGAAAAACCCGTCGCGCCCCTGCCCCGGCAGAACGCGCAGCCAGCCTTCTGGAGAAGCCTGAAGCCCGCCGAAAAGGTCTCCGGTTTCAATAGGATCAACCAATAAGCCCCACGTCTTTGCCTGTGCCGCCACGTCTTCGCCTTCGGGCCGTTCCAGACTGCAGGTCGCATAAACGATGCGGCCATCGGGCTTCAGCCATCCTGCCGCACGCTTCAGCATTTGGGCCTGTATTTCAGCCAGTTGCGCAATGTCCTTGGGGCGGATGCGATGGAGCACATCAGGGTGCCGCGCAAAAATGCCCGTCGCGCTGCACGGTGCATCCAGCAGGATGGCGTCGACCGGTTCTTTGGGCTCCCATTTCAGCACGTCGCCCACCACGAGATCGGCAGAAAGCCCTGTTCTCAGGAGGTTTTCGCGCAGACGGTCCAGACGGGCCGCCTCCCGCTCCACACCGATCACAGTCCAGCCGGACGCCGCAAGCTGCATGGTTTTGCCACCCGGTGCGGCACACAAATCCAGCACCGTCCGGCCGTCGCCTGCACCCAGCAATCGCGCGGGAATAGAAGCCGCGATATTCTGAACCCACCATTCGCCTTCGGCAAAACCGGGAAGGTCCGTAATCGCCCGATCCCGACTGACACGGACATGGCCGGGGGCCAGCGATTCGCCGCCCAGCTTTTCCGCCCAGTCGTCTGTCGACTCGGCTGTCCGAAGCGTGAGATCAATCGCCGGTTGCTCCGCCAGCACTTCTGAGGCGGCCCCCAGCATCGCGTGCCCCCAGGCCTCGCCCCAGCGTTGCTCAACGGCGGGAAGGAGCATGGGCACTTTGCGCAACTGCGCACCCTGCCGGAACAATGTGCCCAAAACACCATGCACCAACCGGCGTGGTCCACCCTCCACAAGCGGCAGCGCCGTCGCCACAGCCGCGTGCTGCGGGGTTCCGAGGATCAACGCCTGCACCAGTGCGATCCGCAGGACCATGCGTGCCTTGGAATCATCCGGCAGCCGCTGCTTGGTCGCACCGTCAATCAGATCATCCAGATCCGGCAGACGGCGCAAAGCTTCCGACGCAATGGCATGTGCCAGCGCGCGATCCGCAGGGTTGTCGATGCCCTTAGTGGCGGCGTTCAGTGCGTTTTCAAGTGGTTGTCCGCGGCGCAGAACAGCGTCGAGCAATTGGAGTGCCGCACGCCGTGCGGGAAGGCCTTGGATATCTGTCATCCCTCGCCCTAGCGCGGGCGCGCCGCCTTGTCAGCCCAATGGAGTCAGCCCAATGGATTCAGCTCAATGGATCTAGTGCGCTGCGTCGGCGCGGGGCCTGCACGGTGCCCATTTGTGCCGCCAAATCCTGAAGCGCCTCAATGCGGTGCTCCGTGGCTGGGTGCGTTGAGAACATCTGGGAGATGTGCGTCGGCACGATGTAGAGCTGCGCTGCGGCGGGCATCCGTTCCGACACCGGATTGGGGATCGCCTGCGCCCCGCGCGAAATCTTGGAGAGTGCGGACGCTAGTGCCATCGGGTTGCCCGAAATTTCAGCGCCCGCTTTGTCGGCCCCAAATTCCCGCGTCCGGCTGATTGCCATTTGCACGATCATCGCCGCCATGGGCGCCACGATGACGGCAAGGATAGTGGCCAGCGCATTGCCGCGATTGTCGCCGCTGCGGAAGAACAAGCCGAAATTGGCCAGCATCGAAATGGCGCCGGCCACAGTCGCGACGACCGTCATGACCAACGTGTCGCGATTCTTCACATGACCAAGCTCGTGCGCCATGACGCCCGCGACTTCATCGCGCGTCAGCATGTTGAGCAGGCCTGTCGTGGCCGCAACTGCCGCATGTTCGGGATCACGCCCCGTCGCAAAGGCATTGGGGTGGGGTGAATCGATAATGTAAACCTTCGGCATCGGCAGATCCGCGCGCTTCGCGAGTTCAGCGACCATGCCGTAAAAATCGGGCGCGCTCGTCGCGTCCACTTCCCGCGCATCGTGCATGCGCAGCACCACCTTGTCGGAATTCCAGTAGGAAAACACGTTCATGCCCGCCGCAACGACGAAAGCGATGACCGCCCCCTGCGCGCCGCCAAATGTGTATCCCAAAGCCATCAGCAACGCTGTCAGCGCCGACAAAAGCAAAAGTGTTTTCAGACCGTTCACTTGAACTCTCCTCCTAACACCCCCAATGTGGGAAGCATCAGGCTGGCTTCAAGAAGGAATGAACATATGGGACAGCGCCCCGCACACGTGAAGCCACCAAAGCATCTCTCCAAAAGCCCACCTTTGCCTCAGCCGGAGCCGGTGGTGGACAAGGCTACGACCGAAGATCCGCTTGGCCTCAACCCTGTCCGCTATGGTGACTGGACCTTGAAGGGCATCGCGGTCGATTTTTGATCAGGCAGCACCCTCGCCCTTGAGGGGGCGGGACAGCAATGACGCGACAACCCCACGGATGTCGGCATCCTTGAGCAGCGCGCAAACGGCATCGACAATCGGCATCTCCACGCCTGCCGCCAAGGCAGCCTGCTGAAGCACAGGCGCCGTGTAGGCCCCTTCAGCCACGGTTTTCCGGTCAGCTAGCAGCGACGCGGCGCTCTGCCCCTCTCCCAGCCCCTTGCCGAGCGAGAAATTGCGGGAGCTGGTCGAGGAACAGGTGAGTACGAGATCACCCAGACCCGATAGACCAGCCAACGTCTCGGCCTGCGCACCGCGCGCCAGACCGAAGCGGGTCATCTCTGCAAAGCCACGGGCGATGAGGGCCGCCCGCGCATTCTGGCCGAGGCCTGCCCCTTCGACGACGCCACAGGCGATGGCGAGCACGTTCTTCACAGCGCCGCCAATTTCTGCGCCAATCACATCCTGCGAAACATAGGGTCGGAAGTGCGGTCGCGCGATGCGCGCGGCGAGTTGCTGCCCGATGGCGGCATCCTCACAGGCGAGTGTGATCGCGGTCGGCAGGCCCTTGGCGACTTCATGCGCGAAGGTGGGGCCGGATAGAACGGCAATGGCCGCCTCAGGGCAACACTGCGCCGCCACCTCAGACATCAGCATCTGCGTCTCCGCCTCAATGCCCTTGGCGCACAGAACAAGCGGACGGGTACCCACCGGTGTGTTCGCGAGCACCGCGCGCATGTGCTGCGCAGGGGTGACGACCAGCAACGCGTCGCACGGCGCCAAATCGGCCAAATCCCCTGTCGCGACGATATGCTCTGAGAGGGAGACACCTTTCAGGAAGCTGCTATTCTCGCGCGACGCATTGATCGACGCGACGACATCGGCCTCCCGCGCCCAGAGAACGACGTCGTCTCCGCCCGCAGCTGCAACTTGAGCCAATGCCGTGCCCCAAGCGCCGCCACCGATGACCCCAAGCTTCATGCCTTTACTCCTGCACCACGAACCGTTTCCGCATCCGGATCAAGCGGCCAGCGCGGCCGCGCGATCACGTCGAGCGGATCCGTCAGTCCCAATGCGAACCGTTCCGCACCCGCCCAGCCGATCATTGCGGCATTGTCGGTGCAAAGCCAGAGCGGCGGTGCAAAGAAGGGGAGGCCATTGGAAGCCGCCAGCGCCTCAAGCGCCGTCCGGATTGCCTGATTGGCCGCGACACCGCCTGCGACGACCAAAGCCGTCGCCCCATGCGCCCGGTGAATGGCACGCTTTGTGCGGTCGACCAGACAATCGACCACGGCCTGCTGAAAGCTGGCGGCGATGTCTTCGGGCTTGTGGATGCCGGCATCACGGGCGCGCAGAACAGCACTTTTCAATCCGGCAAAAGAGAAATGCGGCTCTGCTGTGCCAACGAGCGGGCGCGGCAGAGGCACCGCCTTTGCGTTCCCCGACCGCGCGGCCGCTTCCACGGCTGGGCCGCCCGGAAAGCCGAGCTTCAACAGCTTGGCCGTCTTGTCGAAGGCTTCGCCTGCCGCATCATCAATCGTTGTCGCAAGGCGGCGATATTGGCCGACGCCTTCCACTAGCAGCAGCTGGCAATGCCCGCCGGAGACGAGCAGCAGCAGATACGGAAATTCCAGCGCAGGGTCCGCGAGACGCGGGCTCAAAGCATGGCCTTCCAGATGATTGACGGCAATGAGGGGCTTGCCCGCAGCATGGGCCAAGGCCTTACCGGTCACCAGCCCGACCATGACGCCCCCGATCAGGCCCGGCCCGGCGGTCGCGGCGATGGCGTCGACGTCATTCAGCGTCAGGCCTGCCTCCTCCAACGTCTGTTCGATCAACGCCGCCAGAACGTCGACATGCGCGCGCGCCGCAATCTCCGGCACCACGCCGCCAAAGGGCCGGTGCGCGGCTTCCTGCGTCGCCAATTTGTGGGCCAGAACGACCCGATCACTCGTAACGAGCGCCGCTGCCGTTTCGTCGCAACTGGATTCAAGGCCAAGGATGATTGCCATTGGCCTTCCCTCTAGCCCCACACGCCGCTAGCACAAGCGCCGCCATGACAGACACGCCCCTAAAACTCGGCACACGCGCCTCTCCCCTCGCCCTCGCCCAAGCTCATTTGGTGCGCGATGCCCTGTTAAAGGCGCATGGATGGAGCGAGTCGCGTATCGAGATTGTCGCCATGACGGCCAGTGGAGACCGCATTCTGGACCGGCCTCTGGCAGAGGTCGGCGGCAAGGCCTTGTGGACGAAGGAGCTGGATCGCGCCTTGTTTGAAGGCGATATCGATTTCGCCGTCCATTCGATGAAGGATGTCGAAACCCTCCGGCCGCCCGAATTGGCCATTGTTGCCATGCTGCCGCGTGCCGATGTTCGTGACCGGCTGATCGGCGCTTCCAGCATCAGCGCGCTGCCGCAGGGCGCGCGCGTCGGCACCAGTTCCCCCCGGCGCAGTGCCCAATTGCGGCGTTTGCGGCCCGACCTGAACATCGTCCTGTTCCGCGGCAATGTCTCCACGCGCCTTGCCAAGCTTGAGGCCGGAGAGGCCGATGCCACACTGCTGGCGGCGGCAGGTCTGGACCGACTGGGCCAACAGGATGTCGGCGTCGCCATTTCAGAAGACGAGATGCTGCCTGCGCCTGCCCAAGGGGCTGTCGGCATTGAAACGCTTGGCAACAACGCGCGTGTCCGCGCCTTGCTTGATCCGATCAATCACGCAGATACCTTTGCCTGTGTGATGGCGGAACGGGCCTTCCTCGCCACCCTAAGTGCGGACTGCCACTCACCTGTTGCCGCCCAAGCGCGGCTTGTTGAGGGTGCGCTCCATATCCGTGGGGAGATCCTGACCGAAGACGGGGCGATGCGGGAACACGGCGCATCGGACAATCCCGCAACGCTTGCCCAAGCACTGCTCGACCGCGCGCCGCCGCGCCTACGTGCCATATTCGGATGAAGCCGCTCCTCGTCCTGCGGCCCCAGCCGGGGGCGGATGAGACGGCACAGCGCGCTGCAGCGCAAGGATTGGCGCCTTTGGTCGTCCCAATGTTTGAGGTGCGGGCCGTGCCCTGGTCGATGGATGCAACCACACCCTATGATGCAGTCTTAATAACAAGTTCTAATGCATTGAAATTTATAGATAAAAGTATAAATTTTTTAAAAGATTTGTCCATTCTCTGCGTCGGCGAGGCGACGGCAGACGCGGCGCGACGGGCTGGGTTAAGTGACGTCACAGCAGGCACAGACGGCGCCGCAGCACTGGCGGACCTCGCTGCTGCGCTGGGATATCGCCATCTGCTGTGGCTGGCTGGAGAACCGCACACACCCGTCAACCATTCCAACCTCATATTTGATGTGAAGATTGTCTATGAGACTGTTGAATTAACTATTGATACTCAAGTCCAAGAAGTGACGCAGCAGCCCCTCATCGCGCTCGTCCATTCCCCTCGGGCGGCACGGCGCTTCGCAGGGCTTGTTGCGGAGCGCAGACATATCGACCTTGTCGGCATCAGCGAGAAGGCCGCCATCGCCGCCGGGCCGGGCTGGGCGAGCGTCCATTGGCCAGATGCGCCATCAGACAGGGCGATGCTCGAGATCGCTGCCCCCTTGTGCCGCGTCGGTGAAACGGGCACATCTCCCTGATGGACGAGGATATTACGCCGCCCGAACCCGCCCGCTCACGCTCCATACGCGGACTGGTCATCTTCGCGATGGTCTGCTTTGTCATTGGCATCGCCGCAATGGGGTGGCTTTTGTCCGAATGGACGCCCGCCCGTAACCTGGTGCTGGGGGCATCGCCTCCGCCTCAAACCGTCCTCGCGCCGTCTCAAAGCTCAATCCCCGCTCCGGCTGCTCCAGAAGAGGAGATCATTGCCTCGCCTGAAGCCCATATGGCGAAGATCGAGGAGAAGCTGGCGATCATTGACCAACAAGCCGACAGCGCCTCCAACGATGCCTCCCGCGCCGAACGGATGATGATTGCTTTTGCTGCCCGCAGGGCGATCGAACGTGGGGCGTCTCTCGGTTATCTGGAAGGCGCGTTGATGCGGCAATTTGGCGGCACAGATGCAAATGCTGTATCCGCAATCATCAAGGGTGCCCGGGCGCCAGTCACGCTCGAACAGCTCGAAGAAGCGTTGGATGCCGCGCGGACTGGCCTCGTCACCGCTCCCGCAGATGCAGCCTGGTTCAAACGTATCTGGAACGACATGGGCAATCTGGCCGTGATTAAGCATGAGGGCGAAGACCGCCTCTCACCCGACCAGCGTTTTGATCGGGCGAGCCGTGCTTTGGAACGGGATAGGGTTGAGGTCGCCATTCGTGAGGTGGAGGCTCTGCCCGGTCAGGCCGACGCCAAGCCTTGGCTGGCCCGCGCCCGCAACTATGTGCAGGTCCGAAAGGCGTTGGACCGATTAGAAGCCATCACGCTCTCGGTATCGGGTCCGCCCACTATCTGATCGGGCGACCGGCTAGATTGTGTCGGTATTATAATGATGCCAGGCCATGATGGCAGCGGCACCCCGATGGGGTCGCCATATCTCCGCCAATTGGCGGACATGCTTCTCGCTCGGGCGCTCCTCCAATCCCAAAATGCGGCCAATTTCGATCTGTACCGCCAGATCGCCCGCCGGCCAGATATCGGCGCGCCCTTCGGCAAAGAGAAGGTAAATCTCCGCGGACCAGCGCCCGATACCCTTGACCTTCGTCATCAGCGCGATGGCCTCTTCGTCGTCTTCCGGCAGATTGTGCAGGTCCAAATCACCGTCCTCCACCAGTCGGGCAAGGCTGAGGACATAGCCCTGCTTTTGCCGTGACAGGCCAAAGCTGCGCAGTTCCTCCTCATTGGACCCCAGAACCGTGGCCGGCTGAGTGAGGTCGCCAAGCCCCGCCTCCAGCTTGTTCCAGATCGACGCCGCAGCCTTCACGCTGACTTGCTGGCCGATGATTGTGCGGAGCAGCGTTTCATAGCCCCGGCTGCGGATGCGCGGTTCCGGATAACCAACCCGGCCCACAGCATCGCCGAACCTCGGTTCGATCGCGATCAAGGCGTCAACAGAGGCCTTTAGTTGTTCTGCAGTCAGCCCCATCAAACTCGTCCCTTGATCTGTGCCTTTGGCGCGGCTAGCGACGCTGGCGAAGCTTAGACACGGGATCAAGAGGAAAGAGCATGGCAAAGCTGGTAGTTGTGACGCGCGACGGTACCGAAAAGGAAGTTGACGGTCAGGAAGGCCTGTCGGTCATGGAAATCATCCGTGATTCCGGATTTGATGAGTTGCTCGCTTTGTGCGGCGGTTGCTGCTCTTGCGCGACGTGCCACATCCATGTCGACGCCGCTTTTGCGGACAAGGTCGATCCGATGAGCGAAGACGAGAATGACCTGCTCGACAGCTCGGCCCACCGCGACGCGACATCGCGCCTGTCCTGCCAGATCCACTTTAAGGCTGCGCTGGATGGCCTGAAGGTCACGATTGCGCAGGAAGACTAAGGCTTAGCCTTCTTTCCAAGCGAGGAATGAGAAGCCCCGGTTCACCCCGGGGCTTTTTTTCATTTGATCTTGATGAGCACCTCAGGAAGCCGGTCTGTCATGGGGTTCACATCCCAGACGACCTTTTTGCCCTTGGGATCCGCAGACGGGCCGTCCTCACTATTGTTGCTGAGGATCTCGCCATCGGTCGTGACCGTGAACAGGCCCTGAGTCTGCGGGGACTGCGGTATGTCCTTCGATCCGGACAGATCCCCCAGCATCTTTGCGCGTCCCGCCAGCGCCTTCATGCCGCCGCCGATCAGCGAGGGGGCGGTGACCATCACCGCGCCATCAGCCCGCTTGCGGACCATGATGAACGGGAAGATCATGTCCATCTTCGGGAAGATCGGGAACACATAGTCATGCGTCAGCTTGCCGGTGTAGCGGTAGTCGACGTCAAACGTGCCCTTCCCCTTGTAGGTCACATTCTTCCAGCCCTCATACTTCATAAGGGCGGCTGCGAACTTCTGGTTGGCTTCATCGCCGCTGCCGGAAAAGCCGAACATCTGCGCCATCTTATCAGATTCTTCGGCCTTCTTGGCCGCAGCCTCGGCCTTATCGGCTTCGTATGTTTTGCGAAGTTCGGCAATCTGCTTGGCGGAACAGGCGACTTCGCGTGTGTCATCATCCTGACCGTCGATAGAACCGTCTTCCGCGCCCTTAATGGCTGCTTCGTGCGTTTCTGCTGACGCATATTCGTCGGTCATGGTGCGCCCGCTGGCATAGCAAGTGGCGAAGGCGTCATCCCACGGTTTGGGCTTCATTTTGCTGCCCATAAAGTCATCGGGCATCTGGAAGATGATTTCGCCCTTATAGGCAACGGTAAAGTCACCCGCCTTTCGTATGTCGACATCCGCACCGAACTTACCGGGAACCAGAAAACAACCGGACAGCATCGTGGATGCTGCCAGCACGCCCAGGGTGCGGATGATCTTCATTCGTTTCCTCCTCGTCCGGTTGCGGCCGCGTAAAGAGCAATGGCTGCGGCGTTGGATACGTTTAGGCTTTCCGCCTTCGGGCTGATCGGCAGCTTGGCCAGTTCATCACAGTGCGCCTCGGTGTTCTGGCGCATACCTTCCCCTTCCGCACCCAGCACAAGTGCGACTTTCGCCATGCCAATTGCATCGCCGAGCAACCGGTCCGTATGTCCCGTCAGGCCAATGCGCCAGTAGCCGGCGTCGCCGATATCATCAAGCGCACGGGCAAGATTGACGACACGCACCCAAGGCACGATTTCCAAAGCGCCCGAGGCAGCTTTGGCCAATGCCCCGCCCTCCGGCGGCGCATGCCGGTCTTGCGTGACGATTCCCAGCGCATCAAAGGCGGCAGCCGACCGCAGGATCGCGCCAACATTATGCGGGTCTGTGACCTGATCGAGCACCAAAATAGGACGGGTGTCATTTGCACCATCGGCCAGAAGGTCGCCGAGCCAGACGTCCTCCAAAGGATCGACATCGAGCACAAGGCCCTGATGCGGCGCATCATTAGGAACCATGCGGCCCAGATCCGCCACATCGGCAAAAGCGACGGTAAGCCCGTCAGGAATGACAATCGCCGACGCGGCTTCGCGCGTGGCCCATAATTTGCGGGATACCCGGTTCGGGTTGTCGAGCGCCGCATATACGGCGTGCTTTCCCCAAAAACGTGGACGATTTGACGGCGGCTTTGATGGACGATGACCCTTACGCATGGCGCGCTTGTCGCGGATTGGATGCGATTTGGCTAGGGGCAGAATCGAAAACGGCCGCCCGAACCTTCAAGGTCCGGACGGCCGCCGTTTCTGTTTCAAAATTTAGAGTTTGCGACCAATAAGTTCCTTCATGATTTCGCTCGTGCCGCCGAAAATGCGGGTCACGCGCGCGCCACGGAACTGCTTGGCGATCGGATATTCGTTCATGAAGCCCGCGCCGCCATGCAGCTGGAGACACTTGTCGACCATTTCGCCCTGCAATTCGGTGTGCCAGAGCTTCGCCGATGAGGCTTCTTCCGGGGTCAGTTCGCGCTTCAGATGACGGGCGAGCGCCCAATCAATATGCGCCCAGCCCACCTGCAACTTGGTCTTGAGATCGGCGAGGACGAAACGCGTATTCTGGAAATCCAAGATCGGTTTGCCGAAGGCTTTGCGTTCCCGCACGAACTCCACCGTCTGGTCAAAAGTGCGTTGGGCCGCAGCCTGCGCGCCGATGGCGATCGACAGACGCTCCTGCGGAAGCTCCGTCATCAGGTAGATGAAGCCCATGCCCTCTTCGCCAAGGCAGTTGGTGATCGGCACGCGCACATCTTCAAAGAAAAGCTCCGACGTATCCGCCGCATCCAGACCGATTTTGTCGAGGTTGCGGCCGCGCTTAAAGCCTTCCCGGTCGGCTTCGACCAGAACGATGGACACGCCCTTATAGGCGGGCTGCGCATCGGGGTCTGTCTTGACGCACACGAGGATCAGGTCCGCATTTTGGCCATTGGTGATGTAGGTCTTGGCCCCGTTGATCACATAATGGTTGCCGTCCTTCTTCGCGGTGGTCCGCATCCCCTGAAGGTCAGATCCGGTGCCAGGTTCGGTCATCGCGATCGCTGTGACGATCTCGCCCGACACCATCTTCGGGAGCCAATGCGCCTTCTGCTCTTCAGAGCCATATTCGATCAGGTAGTTGGCAACGATATCGGTCTGCAGCGAGAAGCCGGTGGCGACATCGGTGTTGTAGCCAAACTCTTCATTGATGATGGAGTTATAGCCGAAGTCGAGCCCAAGCCCGCCATAGGCCTCCGGAACGGTCGGGCACAGCAGGCCGAGTTCACCAGCCTTGGGCCATACGTCCTTGGGCACAAGGCCTTCCGCGTCCCATTTGTCGGCATTGGGTTCGATTTCCTTCGCCACAAACTGGCGCACGGTCGAACGGAATGCTTCGTGATCTTCGGTATATGCGGTGCGGTGCAGGGCGTCGAGCGACATGGGGCATCCTTTGCTGGAGTTATGACCCAACTGGAATCCCCAAGTTGACGCTTACGTCAAGTGGAATTTGCAGCGTCTTCGATCTGACGGAGCAGCGAAACGAGCCGTGCACGGTCCTCGGCCGAGAATTTTGCGAGCAGCGCCTCCTCCATTCCTTTGGCCGCCGGTACAATCTGTTCGTAAAGCGCCTTGCCCTCTGCAGTCAGCGACAAAAAGTGCGAACGGCCATCTTCCGGATTACGATCCTGCGCCACCAGCCCCCGCTTCAGCAGCGCAGACGCCGCCCGACTGACGGTGATCTTATCCAATTCCCCCGCCTTGCCGATGTCCTGCGGCGTCATACGCGCGGTTTCGGCAAGGATGGCGATCAGCCGCCATTCCGCGACTTTCAGCTTGAAGCGCTTGCGGTAGCTTTGGGAGATGCGTGTCGACACGGCATTGGACGCGACCGACAGCCGATAGGGCACAAATTCTTCAAGGGTGAGCGAGGACATAAGAACGCTCTTAGGGCGTTGTCCTATTTCTCTTCAATAGCAGGTCGCCCCACTTTGGGCGTTGTCGTCACAGGCGTCCGCGCCTCAAGCGATGTCAGCCATCCCCGTGCACGTGCCCCCACAAAAAACTGTGGGTTGGAGGCCGGCAGGCCGCGCATCCTCTCCCAACCTCCAATCAGCGACAGCGCCTGCCCCATCGCCTCATCAAGCTTGGCCGGTGCCCGGAACGCATTGTTGATGAGCGCATCGCCAAAGAACGTCCAATCATTGGCGGGCGCACAGCCGAACGAGGTCGTCACCGGCGATGCAGCTGTAATCAGCACCGTATCATCATCCACCAGATCAGGAATGAAGATGCCCGAATAGCAGGCTGAAATCAGGACCATCCGATTGTGGATGCCCAGCCCGTTCAGGGTCGCGGCAAGGTTCTTCGGCGCGATATAGCCATAGCCGTTCTCACCATCCTTATAGACGATGCCAACCTTCGGCGCGCCGTGCGAAGTGGTGTAGAGCAGGAGCACATCTTCCTTGGCGTCCATCAGCCCGGCAACCGCAGCCAATGCCGTCTGGAGGTTGGCGGGCGACCCATTTGGCACCGGCCCTGCGCCGCCGCCTGCGGCCAGCAGAAGCGTGCGGCCTTCGGCATCATAGCGGCGGGACAGAACCTTGGCGGCCTCGGCAGCCTCCCGCCCAAAGACAGGATCTGAATCGAGCCCGACAGCGACAACATAGGCGTCCACCACGCCGGGCCGTTGCGGCTTCAGCGCTGCAATCGCCGCTGACATCCGCTTGAGCTGGGTCAGATGCCAGGCGGGCGCCCGCCCCACATCCGTCATAAACCCCTTCTGCGCGGCCTCCTCATTCGGGTCCACACGCTGCGCGAATAGAGGGGACAGGCCGAGCAATCCGGCCGCCAAAATGCCCCATCCCCATCGTTTCCTGGCAGCCCCCATCGAATCCCCTTTCAATGCGCCCCGTTTCGGATGACAAAGCCACCATGAATGGGTGTGTCCGTCAAGTCGGATGGATACCATGAGACAGGAGAGGCGCATGAAGCTCGGATCTCTAAAAGGTGGACGTGATGGCCGCCTTGTTGTTGTTTCAGACGATCTCGCTTGGTGTGCAGACGCCTCGCACATTGCCCCCACGCTTCAAGCTGCCCTTGATGATTGGCACATGGCAGAACCGCTGCTCCGCAACCTTGCAACCGATCTGGCGCATGAAACCATCCCGATGATGCGCTTTCATGAGCGCAATGCCGCATCGCCTTTGCCGCGCGCCTATCAATGGGCGGACGGCTCCGCTTATGTGAACCATGTCGCCCTCGTCCGGCAGGCGCGAGGCGCCGAGATGCCCGACAGCTTCTGGCATGACCCGCTAATGTATCAGGGCGGCTCCGATGGCTTCCTCGCCCCGCGCGATCCCATTCCGCTCGCGGACGAAGCCTGGGGCTGCGACATGGAGGCGGAAGTCGTCGTCGTCACCGGCGACGTGCCGCAAGGTGTGAGCGCAGACGAGGCGCGCGGCTTTATCCGCCTTGTCGGCCTCACCAACGATGTGTCGCTGCGCAACCTCATCCCTGATGAGCTCGCCAAGGGCTTCGGCTTCCTGCAATCCAAACCGGCCAGCGCCTTCTCCCCCGTTTTCGTGGCACCCGACGCACTGGGCGATCGGTGGGACGGCGGAAAGCTGCACGGCGCGCTCTGCGTTGATCTCAACGGCCAGCCGCTCGGCCGCGCCGACGCGGGCGTCGACATGACCTTCGACTTCGGCCAGCTGATCGCCCACGCCGCCAAGACACGCAGCCTGTGCGCGGGGACGATCATCGGCTCGGGCACCGTTTCTAATCGCGGCGCCGATGGCGGCCCCGGCAAACCGATCAGCGCGGGTGGGGTGGGCTATTCCTGTCTGGCCGAGGTGCGGACGGTGGAAACCATCCTCGGCGGGAAACCCGAAACGCCCTTCCTCAAAAAGGGCGATACCGTCCGCATCTGGATGGAGGATGACAAGCACCATCCGATCTTCGGGGTGATTGAACAGACGGTGGGGTAATCCGACCCATTCCCCTCCCCTCGTCATGCTGAACTTGTTTCAGCATCCATGCCTCGCGATTGGGGTAATCTCGACCTTTGGCACTCATGCCAACCTTCACGGAATGGATCCTGAAACAAGTTCAGGATGACGGTTAGGAGGGCAAGACACCCCTCGCCTTCAGCGCGTCCAAATCCGCGTCGCTGTGCCCCAGAAATGCCCGCAGAACTTCCTCCGTATTCTGCCCTAACATCGGCGGTTCCGTCCCGGCGTCGGGCATGGAGTCAGACAACCGCAGCGGGCTCGCAATGGCCGGACGGTTGCCTGCCATCGTCGCCAGACCACGCGCCACGGACTGTGGATCGTTGAGCGCCTGTCCGATGTCATTAATCGGCCCGGCGGGCACGTTGACCGCCTCCAGTGCGGCATCCCAATAGGCGGTCGTCTGCGTCTTCATCGCGACAGCGAGTTGTGGGATCAGCGTGCCCCGGTTCTCGACGCGGGCGGAATTGGTTTTGTAACGCGGGTCCTCTGCCATCGACGCCAAGCCCAATGCCCCCACGAAGTGCGCAAACTGGCTGTCATTGCCGACCGCAACAATCATATGCCCGTCGGCTGTCTCAAAGACCTGATAGGGCACGACGCTGGAATGCGCATTGCCCATCCGCTTGGGCGCTGTGCCGGTCACGCGCTGGTTGAGGCCGATATTCGCGAGCGTTGAAACGGCGACATCCAGCAGCGCCATATCAATAAACTGGCCCCGGCCCGTCACATGCCGCTGGTTGAGCGCAGCGAGCACCGCAATGCAGGCATGAAGCCCCGTCATGACATCGACGAGCGCCACGCCAACCTTTTGCGGCTCACCCGCAGGATCGCCGGTGATGCTCATCAGGCCCGACATGCCCTGCACCATCAGGTCGTACCCCGGCTGATGCGCGCGCGGACCCGAATGGCCGAAACCGGTGATCGAGCAATAGACAAGCCGCGGATTGAGTGCCTTCAGACTCACATAATCGAGCCCGTATTTCTCCAGCCCGCCGACCTTGAAATTCTCGACCAGCACATCGCACTTGGCCGCCATCTCGCGGATCAGCGCCTGACCTTCTGGCTTGGAGATGTCGATCGCCACGCTCTTTTTGTTGCGGTTGGCGGAGAGGTAATAGGCCGATAGCCTTTCCTCCCCCTCGCCATGCCAGGGCGGGCCCCAGCCGCGCGTGTCATCGCCCTTTCCGGGCTGCTCGATCTTGATGATCTCCGCACCCAAATCCCCCAGCATCTGGGTGCACCAAGGCCCCGCCAACACGCGGGACAGATCGAGCACCTTGATGCCGGAAAGGGCCTTGGTCATGGATTAGTCCTGATTTGCGTAGATCTTGGCGAGAGCGAACAGATAGTCGCGCCCCTCATAGAGCGACTTCACCGAAATCCGCTCATTCAAACCATGCACCCCGCTGCCTTCCAATTGCTGGAAGATGCCGGGCATGCCGTAGGTCGGGATCCCCGCCAGCGACAGATACGGCGCATCGGTGCCACCCGTGGACATAACAGGGATCATCGGCACACCGGGGAAGTGCTTGGCAGCCAGCTTTTCCGCCGGGCCAAAGACCTTGGGCGAAAGTGGCGGTGGAACAGCCATGGGACGGATCGGTTCAATTTTCGTGACCGACACCGAAGGGTCGCCAATGATGCGGTCCAGCTCTGCCTTGACGGTATCGACCGAAACGCCGGGGAAGACACGGCAATTCACGACGGCACGCGCGCGCTGTGGCAGCGCATTCATCGCATGGCCGGCATCAAGCATGGTGGCCACGCAGGTCGTGCGCAGCATGGAATGGAAGCTCGCATCCTTGGACACGATGGCATCGGCTGCCTTGTCATCGGGATTGGCGAGCACGGCGGTCAGCGCCTTGCCCATCTCGCCGCCGGTGAGTTCGGCGGTTCGCTTGAAGAAGGTGCGTGTCGTGTCGCTGAACTGGATCGGGAATTCATATTGCCCGACCTTTGTGACGGCCGCCGTCAGCGAATAGATCGCATTGTCGGGCCGCGGAACCGAGCTGTGTCCGCCGGGGTTGGTCGTTTCCAGAAGGTAGTTCTGGACGGTCTTTTCGCCGACCTGCATCGACAGTGAAACCTTCTTGCCCGATGTATCGAGACGACCGCCGCCGCCTTCGTTGAGCGCGAATTCCGCCGCGATCAGGTCCGGCTTGTTGATCGCCAGCCATTCGGCGCCATTGAACGCGCCGACCGACTCTTCACCGCAGGTGAGTGCGAGCTTCACCGTCCGCTTCGGCTTGAAGCCTTCCTTCTTGAAGCGGATCATGGCGTCGGTCCAGATCGCCGCCTGCGACTTGTCGTCGGCGGCGCCACGGGCGTAGAAATAGCCGCCTTCCTCGATCAGCGTGAAGGGATCACGCACCCAATCGGCCCGACGCGCTTCGACAACGTCGATATGGGCGAGCAGCAGGATCGGCTTGGCGGTCTTGGATGTGCCCTTGAGCACCGCGACAAGGCCGCCATCCTTCGGCTTTTCAGGCGTTGCAAACAGCGTGATATCGCTATCCGCAAATCCGGCGGCCTTTAGGCGCGCGGCCATCCGTTCAGAGGCCAGCGTGCAACTGCCTTCCGACTGGGTCGTATTGGTTTCGACCAGTTCCTTATAAAGTTCGCGGAACGCCGCCTGATCGGGGCGCAGCGTCTGCGCCATCGATGTGGACGACAGGGCGGCGAGAACCGTCGCCGCAATCAGTTTTGAAACGCGCATAGGGAGCCCCTTGGGTTGGATCAGCTAAATGCCTGAATACCGGTGATAGCACGGCCGAGGATGAGGGCGTGCACATCGTGCGTGCCTTCATAGGTGTTGACCGTCTCCAGATTGATGGCGTGACGGATGACGTGATATTCCGCCGAAATTCCGTTGCCGCCATGCATGTCGCGCGCGACGCGGGCGATATCGAGCGCCTTGCCGCAATTATTGCGCTTGATGAGGCTCACCATTTCTGGCGACCAGGTGCCGTCATCCATGGAACGACCCACCGTCAGCGCGGCCTGAAGGCCCAACGCGATTTCCGTCTGCATGTTCGCCATCTTGAGCTGTGGGATCTGATTTGCCGCAAGCGGACGACCGAACTGTTGGCGGTCCAGCTGATACTGCCGCGCGCGGTGGAAACAGTCTTCCGCCGCCCCCATCACACCCCAGGCAATGCCATAGCGCGCCTTGTTCAGGCAGCCGAAGGGACCGGACAGACCCTGCACATTGGGAAGGAGATTTTCTTCCGGCACGAACACGTCTTCCAGCACGATTTCCCCGGTGATCGAGGCGCGCAGGCTCATCTTGCCTTCGATCTTCGGCGTGGAGAATCCCTTCATGCCTCGCTCGACGATGAAGCCGCGAATGACGCCGCCTTCATCCTTCGCCCAGACGACGGCGATATCGGCGATCGGCGAATTGGTGATCCACATCTTTGCGCCATTGAGGATGTAGCCGCCCGCCGTTTGCTTGGCATTGGTCTTCATTGACGCCGGATCGGACCCGGCATCAGGCTCCGTCAGGCCGAAGCAGCCGACCCATTCACCGGTCGCGAGCTTGGGCAGATATTTCTGCCGCTGCTCTTCCGAACCATAGGCATGGATGGGATGCATCACCAACGAGCTCTGCACCGACATGGCAGAGCGATACCCCGAATCAACACGCTCCACCGCACGAGCGATGAGGCCATAGGCCACGTTGCTGACACCGGCGCAGCCATAGCCCTCAATGGTCGACCCCAGCAGGCCGAGCGCGCCCAATTCGTTCATGATCTCGCGATCAAAACGTTCGGAGAGCGTAGCGGAAACGACGCGCGGCAGGAGCTTGTCCTGCGCATAGCCTTCCGCCGCATCGCGGATCATCCGCTCGTCTTCGGTCAGCTGCGCGTCGAGGTGAAAGGGATCATCCCATTTGAAAGGTGCGAATTTTGCCATGTCGCTTCCTACGAGCTTTGCGCAGCGGCCTCAACACCGGGACAGGGCTAGACCGATGTAAAATCCAGCCCGATGTCCGCCGCAGGCGCGCTCTGGGTCAGGCGCCCGACCGAGATATAGGTCACGCCGCTTTCCGCCTTGGCGCGGATCGTCTCCAGCGTGACACCGCCCGAGGCTTCGGTCGGCACGCGGCCCGCGACGAGCGCGACAGCCTTGCGCAGCGTCGGCGCGTCCATATTGTCGAGCAACAGGTGCGTGGCCCCCGCTGAAAGGCCGGGTTCAATCTGATCGATCCGGTCGACCTCAAGGATGATCCGATCCACCCCAGCATCGCGCGCACGGCGGACGGCTTCCGCCACCCCGCCTGCGACCGCGACGTGATTGTCCTTGATCATCGCCGCATCCCACAGGCCCATGCGGTGGTTGGTCGCGCCGCCCATGCGCGTCGCATATTTCTCCAGCACACGCAGGCCGGGGATCGTCTTGCGTGTGTCAAGCAGCGTGCACCCCGTGCCCGCAATCGCATCGACATAGGCCCGCGTCAGCGTCGCCACGCCCGACAGATGCTGCACAATGTTGAGCGCAGACCGCTCCGCCGTCAGCATCGCCCGTGCTTTGCCATGCAGGCGCATCAGGTCAGACCCTTTGGCGACCGACGTGCCTTCTTCGACGAGAATCTCGACCGTCATCTCCGGGTCGAGATGCCGGAAGAAAGCTTCGGCAATCGGCAGGCCCGCCACGACAATCGCATCGCGGCTGTCCATCACGCCAGCAAAGCGCGCATCCGCCGGGATCACGCTCTCGGACGTCACATCGCGGCCCGATGGCCCCAGATCTTCAGCAAGCGTGGCGAGAATGAATGAAGGCAGATCGAACTGCGGCAGGGAAAATGTCATGCCCAGCCGGTTACAGCAGCAGCAACCGTCCGGTCAAAAGCAAAACCAGCGACACCCCGAAATTCGCGACATTGCCGTCGATCGCGCCCAGACGCGTCGCGGCAAGGCCGCGCGCGGCAGAGACGTTGCCGCCATAAAGTCTGGACGTGCCGGCGCTGAGGAAAAAGCCGCCCAGAGCCGCCAGACTAAGCATGGTCGCAAGGCAAATGCCCAATTGCGGCTCCACTCTGTTGGACAGGAGGAGGAACAACGCAATCACCCCGAGCGCAGACGTGGTCAAAACCTGCGCGACAACATGAAACCGCGCATGGCCCGGCCAATCAGGATTGGCGGCATGGCTGCGGTTCAAATCTGCGATTGGCGGGATGACGGTGAATTGCAGGATCGCAACCGACATCAGAGTTAGACCCAAGCTTGGCATATCGTACCACTCCTCCCGCGTTAGCTGTTCGGCCTAAAGCCGCGCGCCCAAATCCCCCTGCCCGACAGTGCCGCTGGCCATCTCCAGCATCCGGTCGAGTGACTTCTTGGCCTGCAGGCGAAGCCCTTCCTCAATGTGGACCTGCGGCTTCAGATCCCGCAGCGCGATGTAGAGCTTTTCCAGCGTATTGAGCGCCATGTACGGGCAGATGTTGCAGTTGCAGTTTCCGTCCGCGCCGGGGGCGCCGATGAAGGTCTTGTGCGGGACGGCCAGTTCCATCTGGTGGATGATGTGCGGCTCGGTGGCGACGATGAGCGTATCGCCCTCCATCGTCTTGGCATAGTTCAGGATGCCGCTGGTGGAGCCGACATAATCGGCATGATCCACGATATGCGCAGGGCATTCCGGATGGGCGGCGACAGGCGCGCCGGGGTGCTGCGCCTTGAGCTTGATGAGCTCGGTTTCCGAGAAGGCCTCATGCACGATGCACACGCCGGGCCACAGCAACATCTCCCGCCCGAGCTTGCGCTGGAGATAACCGCCGAGATGCTTGTCAGGGCCAAAGATGATCTTCTGGCTCAACGGGATTTGAGAGAGAATCTTTTCAGCGGAGGAGCTTGTGACGATGATGTCAGACAGCGCCTTCACCTCGGTTGAGCAGTTGATATAGGTCAGCGCGATGTGATCCGGATGCGCCTCGCGGAAGGCCTTGAACTGATCGGGCGGGCAGCTGTCTTCCAGACTGCACCCGGCGTCCATGTCCGGCAGGATCACGGTCTTGTCGGGGGAGAGGATCTTCGCCGTTTCCGCCATGAAGCGCACGCCGCAAAAGGCGATGACATCGGCGTCGGTTTCCTGCGCCTTGCGGCTCAGTTCCAGACTGTCGCCCACATAGTCCGCCAGATCCTGAATTTCCGGGCGCTGATAATAATGCGCGAGGATGATGGCGTTGCGCTCCTTGCGCAGACGCTCAATTTCAGCGCGGATATCAACACCGGCAAGGCTGGCGGTAGGGGCGTTCATCTGGTCATCCTCTTGGTCTCAATCAGGTCAGCGACCGGCGAAGGTCACATTCACCTTTGCTTCTATACCGGCAGCGGCAAGCGGCATAGCAAAACTGGATTGGACGGCACGAACTGTGGCTTCGCGGGCGAGCTTCATCGTCACCTCACCGGCGGCTTGGCGGATCACGTCTTCACGCGCCTTGGCCTTATTTTCGGCATCAAGCGACGCCTCCACGTCGGTCAGCGCCATCAGCACCGCGCCGCTGCCATATTCACGCGCCTGCCCCAGATCGAACTCAGGTCCCGCAATCTGGATCGGCGGCAGGCGGACGGAGAGCGTGTTCGTGTCCTTATCCCAGCGCAAATCCTGCTGGCGGAGGCGCGCCATATCCACTTCGTAGCGGATCATGGCAGGCAGGATCAGCGTCTTTTCCGCGCTGAAGCCGAGTTGTGTCTTGCTGGAGGTCACCACCGTCACAAAGCGCGCGGCAAAGGCCGAGAGGCGATTCTGTTCCTGCAACGCCGCAAGGCTGGAGGAGACAACGGTTTCGACGGGCGGATTGAACCGGCGCTGCAACATCCAGATGCTGCCGCCCGCGATGACCGCAAGGCCGAGCAGCAAAACGATCAGGCGTTTCATGCGGCCAGCTTCCATCCCGCCTTCTCAGTCCCGATAACAAGCCCACGGCCCCGAAGGTCCAACAAATGCGCAAGGACAGAACGACCGGCTGCGCCGTGCAAGCGCTTGTCGACGCCCTTGTACATGCTGAGCACCATATCCGGAATATGGCCCGTCCCCGCTTCCAACAGGCGCAGGATTTGCCCTTCGCGCTGCTTGCGGTGCCCCATCATGCCGCGCACAAGCCGCTGGGGCGTCTCAATCGGCGCGCCGTGCGCCGCGTAATAGACCGTGTCATCCCGCTCCATCAGCAGCGCGAGGCTCCGCATATAATCCGCCATATCGCCGTCGGGTGGGGAGACAACACTCGTCGACCAGCCCATCACATGATCGCCGGTGAACAGGGCTTTCTCCTCCGCCAGTGCAAAACACAGATGGTTGGAGGTATGGCCGGGCGTCGCAAGTGCCGTCAGCGTCCAGCCGGGTCCGGAGACGCTGTCACCATCAACGAGAATACGGTCGGGCACATAGGTCGCATCGAAGCTCGCGTCGGCGCGGGGTCCATCATCTTCCAGCACCAACGGTGCGCAGCCGATGATCGGCGCGCCTGTCGCGGCTTTCAGGGGCGCTGCGGCAGGTGAATGGTCACGGTGCGTGTGAGTGCACATGATGGCGGTGATCGTCTCGTCGCCCAAAATGCGGATGAGCGCGTCGACATGATGCGGGTCATCGCCCAGCGGGCCGGGGTCAATCACCGCGACCTCACCGCTGCCCACAATATAGGTCTGCGTGCCGGTATAGCTGAAATGCGAGGGGTTATGCGCCAGCACACGGCGGATCAGCGGGCTGATCTGCTCGGCAACGGCATAAGGCTCTTTGGAAAGGTCGGGCACGTCCATCCCCTTCATGTGGCGAAAGACACAGGGATGTTCAAGCAGTGAGGACCGAAAGGGGCCGGGGGTGCAGGCGAGGTGGGATGAAGCCACTCCTGCACCCCCGGTCTTGGCCTCCAGCCGGAAAAGGGACGTTACGGCCGGAGGGGAGACTTTATTCCTTTGGATAATCCTTGTGCGGGCCATTCAGCCGCGCGATTTCCTTGTCGAGCGCGGCGAGCGCTTTTTCCCGCGCGTCGCCGGCGGCTTCCATATCCTTGGCGATACGCGCGCGCGCTTCGGAGAGCTTCTTGGCCATATCCGCATCGGTAAGGCCCGGCGCGCCGCAGATGACGATCTTTGATTTGCGCACCTGCCCATTGCCGTCCGTCGCTTCATTATCAGTCACGAACTTGCGGCCGCCATCAGCGCAATCGGCGATGACGATGTCCTTTTCCTCGCGCACCTCTTCAGCACCATCGTGATGGCGGATGATGATTGTCTTCGTGACCTTGGGCTCCGCTTCATTGGCGGCGAGCGTGGGGGACGCGAGCCCGAACAGCGTGCCAACCACAAGCGCGGTTCCGGCAATGATAAAGGCCTTATCTGACACCATAATCTTCCTCCTCTTCTTCTTTTATTGCAGCGATAGCCGCTGGCGCGCGGGTTCGTCCGCCATCTGCTGATCGAGCGACGTCAGGATGGTCTGACGCAGGTCGGCAGGGATCATCGGATCGTGGGCGATCTGGGCGCGCGCCTGGGCAAGCGAATGACGGACCATTGCGCGCGTTGTCTTTGCATCCGGCGCACAAACCGCGATGCGGATCACGCGGGTCGGGCCATCGGGTAACGCGACCTGCTGCGCAAAGCTGGAGAGTTTCGTCCCCTCGCCGCAACGAACGGGCATGGCAGAGGAGATGGCGGTGCTGATGGGGCGGGCATGCGACCGGGCTTGCGCATCTGCGCGGGCGGCCTCTGCCCCTGCCCGTGCAGCCTCCGCGTCCCGACGCGCTTCGTCCAGTGCGTCCTCCGCATCGGCCAGACCTTCCGCCAATTCCTGATCAACATCAGCCTTGGCTTCGGCGACATCGGCCGCGCTCATATAACCCGCAGCAGCAACGCGGTCGATCTCCGCCTGGGCGCTGGCACGGGCGCGGTTGACCTCGGCCTTGGCGTGCGCATCCGCGGCCTGAATTTTCGCCTCAATCTCTGCCGGATCGGGGAGGTCATGCACCAGCACAACTTCGTTGAGCGCCAGCATCGGGGCAGACGCTTCCACCTTGCGCGCGGCTTCCGCTGCGATGCCCGTGGAGGCCGTAACCGCCAGACCGCCTGCAACCAGCAGACCGGCGACGGCTGCGCCGCCGCGCATTGGGGCCAAGCGCCCCTCAACGATCCGCCGCAGCCTTGTCTTGAGTCCGGTCTTGGCCGTCATCGTGCAGGCCGCCAGCGGCACGCCGCCTGTCGCCGATTTGACGAGGGCTAAACCGTAAACATGGCGGTCTTCAGAAGAGGCACCGCGCAACACCATCGCATCACAAGCGGCTTCCTGATCCAGCCGGAAGGCGCGCCAAGCGATATGGGCGACTGGATTGAACCAGTGGAGCGCCAGCACGGCTAACCCGGCAAAATTAGCAATCAGATCGCCACGCCGGTGGTGCGTCACTTCATGGGCGAGCGCGAACCGTTGTTCAGCGGCGTCATAGCGATCCGCAAAGTCGGCAGGGACGACGACCATCTTACCGCGCACACCAAAGGCCAGCGGCGACCGGACCAAGGGACTGGCCTGCACAGGGAAGGCCTCATGATCACAGAGAGGTTCGCAATCCTGCCGCACGCGGGCGGCAAAGCGTCGATAGGCCGCGAGATGCCAGCCAAGAAAGGCCAGGCTTCCCAAGGCCCAAACCGCAGCGAAGACAAGAACCCAGTTGGTGCCTGATTCCACCACCGGAGCCGCCTGTCCGATCAGAACAGACACTTTCGCAGCAGGGGCCACAGCAGCTGCGCCCCAGCTTTCCGGCATGGGCGGCAGCACCAGCCGCAGCGCGGGCAGCAGCCACAACGCGTAAGCGATGCGCGGGCCAAAGTGGCGGCTCACCGGCTCACGTAGCGCCAGAACGAAGAGCATCAACAATGTGGACGCAATCAGCGTCTCGATAATCCAGCCGCTCATTTCTTCAGCTCCTGCAAAAGGGCTTCAATTTCGGCGATGTCTTCGGGGGACAGCTTTTCAGACTCGGCGAACTGCGCGACGAGGGGGCTCAGCTTGCCGCCGAACAGACGATCAACGAGGCGGCCGGATTCATGCGCGACATAGGCGGTGCGCTCAATGGCGGGGCGATAGAGAAATTTGCGTCCCTGCGCTTCAGTGGCCAGCGCGTCCTTGCTCACAAGGCGGGAGAGCAGCGTCTTCACCGTCGCCAGCGTCCAGCTTTGTGAGCCGGACAAACGATCATAGATGGACTGGGCATCCAGCGGCGCGTGATCCCACAGGACCTCCATCACCGCATGTTCTGCATCGCTGATCCGCTCGGCCATCTGCGTCGGCTCCCATCGCTTGCGAGTCTTGCCCGCATCCTTTGACTACAAATGTAATCGTACGCCTGAACGTCAGATGAATGCAAGGGGCGATGTTTTTGTCGGGATTTTTGACAGATGGCGTGTCTGGTTAATTTTGCTTCACCATCGAAAGCGTCAGAAAACCGACACTGGCACGCTCTGGCACGCGGTCTGCATCGTTCTGCGTGTTCCCAACGAGCGTTCCCCAAACGCTTCTTAAAGGGCGGATCGACTGCTCCTCTGGTCTCGCGTCGGTCCGCCCTTTCCCGTTTCTGGAGTTCTCCATGAAGTGCTCCGGCCCTGAGCCCGAGCCTAGGCAGCGTGGACAAATTCGCCGCCACACATCCGTCGCCCCGTGCCTGACACGGGGCTGGGCTTCAATTCTTCGGGTTTCAGTCCCAAGCTTCCGGTCGATCAATAGTCCTGAAGATCGGGCAATTCGACCTCCATGCCGAACGTGAGACTGCAAGAAAAGCCAAGCCCCGTGTCGAGCACGGGGCGACGGAGAAGCTCTTGGACCTCGAATGTGGGTCCCGGCTAGAGGGCGGGAGTCCATCCTTGCCGCGAACCTGTCGGAAATTTTGACAGAACTCCTCATGGTTAAAATCTGCTTCACCACCAGAAGCGTCAGAAAACCGACACGCGCCCAAACTGGCACGCGGCCTGCACTGTTATACGTGTTCCCAACGAGCGTTCCCCAAACGCTTCTTAAAGGGCGGATCGACAGCTCCTCTGGTCTCGCGTCGGTCCGCCCTTTCCCGTTTCTGGACAGCGCCATGCAGTGCCCCGGTCTGTAGCCCGAGCCTATTCAGCGTAAGCAAATTCGCCACCACACATCCGTCGTCCCGTGCTTGACACGGGGCTGGGCTTCACTTCGTCGGGTTTCAGCCCCAAGCTTCCAGTCGACCATTGGCCCCGAAGGTCGAGCAATTCGACCTCCATGCCGACCGTAAGACTGCAAGAAAAGCCAAGCCCCGTGTCAAGCACGGGGCGACGGAGAGGCCTTCGGAGCTTGGCGTCAGGCGGCGGTGGACGGCACGCCCTTTTCAGCCATCATCGCACTCAGTTCTCCGGCTTCGAACATTTCCATCATAATGTCCGATCCGCCGACAAATTCACCCTTCACATAAAGCTGGGGGATGGTCGGCCAGTCGGAAAACTCCTTGATGCCTGCGCGGACTTCAGGGTCCTGCAGCACGTCAAAGCTGCCAAACTCAACACCAAGATGTTCAAGGATGGCAACCGCGCGGCTGGAAAAGCCGCACTGCGGGAAATAGGGCGTGCCCTTCATGAACAGCAGAACGTCGCTGCTGTTCACAATTTCGCCGATACGGGCTTGGGTGGCGTCGGTCATAATGAGGTCCTCAATCGGGGATGGCAGTAGTGAGTTGAAGGGCGTGGAGTTCTCCGCCCATGCGGCCGCCAAGGGCGGCATAAACGGCCTGATGCTGCCGCACGCGGGGCATCCCCGCAAAGGCGGCAGACGTCACCTTGGCGGCATAATGGTCTCCATCACCCGCCAGATCCGTGATCTCGATCGCCGCATCGGGAAATGCAGCGCGGATCAGGTCTTCAATATCGGCAGCAGCCATGGGCATGGTTTATTTCGATTCCATCAGCTGGCGGCGGGCTTCGACTTCATGGTCGGACAGCGCCTTGCGCACTTCTTCGTCGCTCGTGTCGACACCGGCGGCCGTCAGATCCCCCAGAAGCTTGCGGATGACATCTTCGTCGCCGGCTTCTTCAAAATCAGCCTGAACGACGGATTTCGAATAGGAATCCGTTTCCTCGGTCGTCAGGCCCATTTTTGCGGCAGCCCATTGGCCGACGAGCCGGTTGCGCCGTGCCGTGATCCGGAACGACATGTCCTCATCCCGCGCAAACTTGTTCTCAAACGCATTTTCGCGATTATCAAAGGTGGTCATGTCACTCCCTTTCTCATGCCGAACTCGTCTGTTCTCATAATAGGGACTGCGGGCCCGACGTTCAACGCCGAAACCCGCGCATCCGCTTAGTCATTTGTGACGACGAGCTTCCCAATGGCTTCGCGCCGCGCCATCTTGGCAATGGCGTCGCCCCCCTTGGCAAGCGGGAAGGTGTCGGTGACACGCGGATTGATCTTGCCGTCCTTCCACAGGCGGAAGAGGCGGGCGATGTGATCGCGGTTCTTTTCCGGATCGCGCATGGTGAACGCGCCCCAGAACACGCCGCACACATCGCAGCTCTTGAGCAGCGTGAGGTTGAGCGGCAGCTTCGGGATACCCGACGGGAAACCAACGACGAGGTAACGCCCTTCCCAAGCGATGCTGCGGATCGCAGGGTCCGCATAATCGCCGCCGACCGCGTCATAGATGATGTCGGCGCCATTGGGGCCGACAGCCTTCTTAAACGCCTCGGACAATGCCTTGGACTGGTCTTTATCAAACGGCGCGCGGCCATAGATCACGACGTCCGACGCACCGGCTTCACGCGCGACCTTGGCCTTTTCTTCCGAAGACACAGCGGCAATGACGCGCGCGCCAAAGGCTACACCCAGTTCAATCGCTGCCAGGCCAACGCCACCAGCTGCACCGAGGATGAGGAGCGTATCGCCTTCCTTGATATGGCCACGATCGAGCAGCGCGTGGATCGACGTACCATAGGTCAGGATCAGGGCAGCACCTTCGGCAAAGCTGCGCTCTGCGGGCAGTTCATAGGCGGTCGCGGCATTGAGCACGACCTTTTCAGACATGCCGCCACTGCTGCCGGTCGCGCCCAGAACGCGGTCACCAACCTTAAAGTTGGTCACGCCTTCGCCCACCGCCTCAACAATGCCAGACACTTCGCTGCCCGGCGAGAAAGGCCGGGGCGGCTTGAACTGATATTTGTCTTCAATGATAAGGACGTCGGGGTAATTGACCGAACAGGCCTTCACCGCGACGAGAATTTGGCCGGGACCGGCAACCGGATCTGCCACATCTTCGAGAACCAGCGTTTCCGGGCCACCGGCGGCCTTTGACAATAATGCTTTCATGTTACCGCTCCTGCCTGCCAAGGCCATGCTTCTTTCGCACGGCTCTCATAAGTTGAAATCTTCGCATCCATCGCCATCGTCAGGCCGACTTCGTCGAGGCCGTTGAGGAGGCAATTTTTGCGGAATGCATCAATCTCAAAGGCAAAGCGGTCCTGAAAAGGTGTCGTCACCGTCTGCGCTTCAAGGTCGATATGAATGGAGTCAGTCTTCGCGACCTCCATCAGCCGGTCAATCGCCTCTTGCGGCAGAACGACCGTGAGGATGCCGTTTTTGAAGGCGTTGCCCGAAAAAATATCGGAAAAGCTCGGCGCGATCACGGCCTTGATCCCCAGATCAAGCAGCGCCCAAGCCGCGTGCTCCCGGCTGGAACCGCACCCGAAATTGTCACCTGCGATCAGGATGGGGGAGCCCGCATATTCAGGACTGTCGAACAAATTGTCCGGATCCTTACGCAGCGCCTCAAACGCGCCTTTGCCAAGGCCGGTGCGGCTGATGGTCTTCAGCCATTCGGCCGGAATGATGACATCCGTGTCGATGTTCTTCAGACCAAATGGATAGGCTTTGCCGTCGATCGTGTTGACCGGTTCCACGCGATAGTTTCCTTCAAAATCTGCCCGACCGATTGGCGGTGTGTAGGCCCGCCGTCAACCCCGCCAAAGCTTCAGAAGCGCGCCAAGTGCCGAGACAACCAAAAGAATGACCACGGCTGTGCGCCATGTCCGCTCCGGTACAGTCCCGAAAAACTTCGACCCGACATGGTTTCCAGCCAGCATCAACGGGAAAACCGCAGCAGAGAGCAGCACCAGATGTCCGTCGAGCAGCCCCCGCAGCCAAGCGGTCACCGTGCCTGCCGTGGCGGCGGCGAAGAAGACGAGAATCATTGATCCGCGCGCCGCCATCGGCGTCACGCCGCTGCGGACAAAGTAGAGCACCACAGGCGGTCCCGGCATCGCGGCAAAACCGTTGAGCACGCCAGCCGCCAGCCCCGTCGCCGCAATATGTGACGGTGCCCGATTGGGCAAAGGTGCGCGCTTGATAAGAAAGATTCCAAAACAGCCGATGGCGATCGCCGCGATCATCAGGCGGGCGGTGTCCGGCGCGGTTGCCGACAGAACCAGCAGCCCCAAAGGCGTGCCCAGCGCCGCACCAAGGGCAACGCCCGACACAAGCCACCGGTCAATATGGGCAATGGCCCCGCTGACACCGAACGGCCCAATCAGCATTTGCAGGATGATGGCGAGCAGCACCGCTTCGGTTGGCGGAATGACGAGCCCCATCAAAGGGACAGCCAGAATCGCAAAGCCGAAGCCCGTCAATCCGCGCACAGCCCCTGCGCCCAGCACAATGCCACACAATGCCATGAATATAGCAGGATCAAGCCCCAGCCAGGCTTTTATCAGCTCCGCCATCTACCCCCCCTTGGCCCGCTCTACGGTGCCTTCAAAGATGCTATCGCATGGGGCCTTCAGAGGAAGCAAGGGCAGCGCGCGGTCACCCGTCAGCGGAGAGTGCAGGCGCCAGCCAATCAGGAATAAGCGCATCTCCCGGTTCCGCCACCGGCCGCCGCTCAACCGAACCATCCGGCGACACGACCAACCGGCGGTTGACCTTCTGACGGTAGTTCATCCGCGCCGTATTCTCCTGACCGACATAGCAGCCCTTGGTGAAGCTGACGCCGTTGAGTTCGACAGCATTGGTCTCCAGCCAGAGTGTCTTGTCCTGCCCAAGCTCGGCGGCGCCTTCCGGCACGCCCAGCGACAGGCGGTGCGCATGATATCCAGCCGCCTCCCCATCCGCCGCCGCAATCCAGCGATGGCCCAATGCCGGCAGGCGCGGGTCGGGCACACCGGCCCCTCCCTCTTTTGACCAATGCACAGCCAACGTCGCATCCCGCGCAATCGTGATCGGCCGACGCAACCGGTACATGCTCAACCGCCTGGCCAGCGCGTCGGCCTGTTCGGCCTCGCAGTCGATCAGAACATCGTCCCCGTCTGCCCAGAGCAGAAAATCGAACAGCGCCTTGCCCTGCGGCGTCAGCAGCCCCGCCCAGACCGGCAGCGCGCCGAGCACATCGTTCGTCACAAGACCTTGCAAAAATCCGCGAACATCCTCACCGGACATTCGGATGACGGCGCGGTCGCCCAGAGTCGTGTTTGCCATGCGCCCCATCTAGGATGTCCCGACCAGAAACCCAAGCCGGAGCCGAAATGACCGACCGCATCACCATCCGCCGCCCTGATGACTGGCATGTCCATCTGCGCGATGATGAGATGATGGCCGCCGTCGTGCCGTTCACAGCACGGCAGTTCCGCCGCGCCATCGTGATGCCCAATTTGAAGCCGCCGGTGACAACAGCGGAACAGGCACTCGCCTATAAAGCGCGCATCATGGCGGCCCTGCCGGCGGACAGCGACTTCGAACCGCTCATCACCTGCTATTTAACCGACTCCGCTGATCCCGATGAGATTGAGCGCGGGTTTGAGAGTGGCGCCTTCACGGCGGTCAAACTCTACCCCGCCAACGCTACGACAAATTCCGCGCACGGCGTAACCGACATTGCCAACGTGATGGGCGTTCTGGAGCGGATGCAGAAAATCGGCATGCCTTTCCTCATCCACGGCGAAGTCACTGACCACGATGTCGACGTGTTCGACCGCGAGGCTGTGTTCATCGAGCGGACCATGACAAAGCTGGTGCGCGACTTGCCAGACCTGCGCGTGGTGTTTGAACATATCACGACCAAAGACGCAGCAGAGTTCGTGGAGAGCGCTGGCCCCAATGTTGCGGCCACCATCACGCCACAGCACCTCCACATCAGCCGGAATGCCATGCTGGTCGGCGGCATCCGCCCGCATCTTTATTGCCTGCCGATTGTGAAGCGGGAGGAACATCGCCTCGCTTTGCGCAAAGCCGCGACATCCGGCTCGCCCAAATTCTTCCTCGGCACCGACACTGCGCCGCACGCCATTGAAACCAAGGAAACCTCTTGCGGCTGCGCGGGCATCTTCAACGCGCCTTTTGCGATGGAGAGCTATGCACAGGTGTTTGATGAGGAAGGCGCGCTTGACCGGCTGGAGGCATTCGCCTCGCTCAACGGCCCGGCCTTTTATCGCCTACCTGTCAACGAGGGCACACTCACGCTGGAGCGAGCCCCTGCCCTTGTGCCGGACAGCATTCCCGCCGCTGGCTCTGCATTGGTGCCGTTCCACGCCGGTGAAACGCTGCCTTGGCGCCTCGTCGACTGACTTAGAGTTTGGCAGTCATAAAAAGGGCCGCAACTTGCGTTGCGACCCTTGAAGTTTGGTGCGACCCGAAAACCTTCTTGTCGTTGATCGCTTCCGTCGAACGGCGCCCTCTAAAAGGGCAGCCAGCGAGACTTTTCGCTAAACTTCATATATCCAATATTGGCGCCCAGACGGACACCGACACCCAATCTAATGGGGATGATAACAATGTCGCCCCGCCGCAAATATGTGGCCGAAAGGCCACCCACGAAATAGGCGCGCCCCTCCACTTGCGGATAGCGGCGGTAGAGATCCTGACTGTCATAGAGGTTGTAGACAAGCACGAAGGTCTTTGCGGCATCGCCCCCCAGATCAAAACCAAGCGACGGACCGGTCCAATAAACAGGCCGCTCCCCTTCGACTGTGTGCACCATCGTACCCGACCCATAACGGAAGCCGACCCCAATCGCGCCAGAGGCTTCGCGGCCCGCGATATAGGCGTTCGGCTCGCCTTGGTCCTTCAGGATTTTCTCCAGCATTTCAGCAAGGCCCTTTGCCCCTTTGCCGAAAACGCCTTCGGCCGCGCCGATCAAATCATCCTTCTTGTAGGTCTTGGCCGGCATGGCGGCGGCAGCCGTCTCTGCACCCGATGCAGCGGACGCGCCTGCCACATCCTGCGGTCCGGCGAGGTCCGACTGCGTCACATCTGCCTCGATGGCCGCGTCCCCATTCGGCGCGGACGCAGGCGCCGCGGCGGGCACTTCATATGGCGCGCTGGGGTCAACCTGCTTGACCTGCGCCCCTGCCGGTCCGGCCACGACCACAGCCGCAGCTATACCAATCGCAAAACGACGCACCCATTGCCCAATCATGCCAAACTCCCAAGTCTCAATCCGGCAAGCTAGAATCGCCTCCCTGCGCGCCCGCAAGCCGAGAGCGACGAGGTGAGTCGAATTTACGCCAGTTTGAATCAAAATTCCGCAGCGTTGGGGCATTGTGTCCTGCAAAAGCCCTCGCTATAGCCGCCCCAGCCAAGCGCATCGGGAGACGTGGGTGAGTGGCTGAAACCAACGGTTTGCTAAACCGTCGTAGCGGGTAACCGCTACCGCGAGTTCGAATCTCGCCGTCTCCGCCATTCCCTCTAAAAATCGCGCTCTTGATAGAAGCGCGGTTTTTAGACCAAGCGAATCTAATTGCTTGCTCTGAACGTCACTCCAAACATTCGTGGATCGCTCGGCGTGCCAACAATCAGACCGCTGTTGCCAGCCTGAATGGTCACGTTCTGCAGAAAATCCCTGTTAAAGAGATTGCGTGCGAACAGTGCGATCTCCCAACCTTTGGCGCTTCGGAACCCTATGCTGGCGTTGACCAGCGTATAGCCGGGGATAACCGTATTTGCAGAGCCCGTTGCATCGCCGAAGATGCGGGTCTTCGCGCTGACATCGGTGCGCACATAAACGTCGCCCGGCCGGATCGGTAGCGTATATTGTCCACCGAAAGAGCCAGACCACCTCGGAAGTCCCGGCAGCCCCTCGCCGGTAAGGTTGCATTGGGCGGTGCTCGAACCAGTCAATTCGATCGGGCAAGGTCCGGCCGGATAGCTGGCGTAGCGGCCATCCGAGTAGGCACCAGACACGCGTAAGGTAACGCGACTGCCCATTTGTGCCGATGCGTCAAACTCAACACCCTTCACCGTTACCAAAGGGATGTTGGCCAAATAGCTGCGCAGTGCGACGACGGCAGCGTTGTCGACCACGTTCGCCTGAAAATCGCGGACGCGGGTATAGTAGCCGTCCAAATTGATGATGAGCGCCCGGTCGAAGAAGCTGGTCTTAAGGCCGCCTTCCCACGTCGTGTTCTGCTCCGGCCGGACAGTGACGGTCGAAAGGATCGGATCACCGGAGGCATGACCTGTCACGCCCGAAGGGTAGACCGGAAGCCCCGACATATTGATGCCGCCTGACTTCTGGCCGCGCGCATAGCTGGCATAGGCCATGATCCCATTCGTGATTTGGTACGACATATTGACCCGCCCAGAGGCGCTGCCGTCACCAACATGGCCAGTGTAACTTTGCGATCGCAGGATCGAGTTCTTATCGCTGATTAGCGACGAGGTGAGGCCGGTGGTCAATCCACCGAAAGCCTGCACGTTGTAGGCGCCATTCTTATCTTCGTAAGTATAGCGGACACCACCCGTCAGTGCGAGGCGATCTGTCGCATGCCACGTCACTTCACCAAACACGCCATAGCTGTCTGTGCGGAAGTCGGTGGTTCCGTTGGTCTGATACCCATCGAGGAGGCTGGCGGGCCGTCCAGCGGGCAGCAGCCAATAGGTCGCCAACGGTCCATAGATACTTATCGGATGGCCGACGATCTTCTGGTTGAAATAATAGAGGCCAGCGACATATTCGACCGATCCCGGCCGGTTTGAAGCTACGCGCAGTTCTTGGCTGAACTGGTCCTGCCGAGATGGGATGTGCTGTATGGTCTGGATCGGCAGGCCGATATAGTCGCGGTCGTTGGCCGCATCCCAATTCCAGAAGCGCCAAGCACTGACCGACGTGATGGTTGCCGCGCCCACCTTATAATCCGCAATCGCCGAAACACCGCCTTCGTTGGTATCGACACCAAGGTCTGCGTCGATATCGGTCAACCGGTCATAGGGATTGAGGCTCGGGGGCATGTAACCTCCCGGTATGGCCCCAGCCGCCAGCGCGGCATATTGCTGGGCTACAGGCTTCAGCGTTGGCGCCGCACGCACATAGACCTGCGTGCAACAGGCATTCTTGAAGCTCGTCCAATCACCGATCACCCGCAGGCTGATGTCGGCGCTGGGCGCGAAGAGCAGCTGGGCGCGAAGCCCATCGTTGTGGACGTCGTTCAGCCATTGGTCTGTTCGCAAATTGCGGATCACCCCGTCACGGCGGGTCAGCGCACCGGAAAGGCGAAAAGCCAGTACATCGCCAACAATTGGACCGGTCAGCGAGGCCTTGGCCTGCATAAAACCTTGCTGCCCCAAGGATAGTTCACCCTCGGCTCCGAAAGTAAACGACGGCTTCTTCGTGGTAATGTTGATCGCACCGGCAGTAGTGTTCTTGCCGAACAGGGTGCCCTGCGGCCCGCGCAAAACTTCGACTTGATCAAGATCGGTAAGGTCAAAGGCGGCGGTGGCTGGACGGGCATGATAGACCTGATCGACATAGAAGCCGACACCCGGCTCAAGCCCGTCATTGGCCTGACTGATGGCCACCACGCTGCTGCCAAGGCCGCGAACCGTGAAGGCGGTGTTGCGGGGATTGGGGGAGCTATACCCCAGTGTGGACACCAACTGTGCCAATTGGCTGATGTTGACCGTGTGGGTTCGTGTCAGGGTGTCGTCACTTACCACTGTCAGCGACGTTGGAACGGTCTGCACGTCCTCGGCACGCAGCCGCGCCGTGACGATAATCGGGACGTTGCTGCCTGTAGCCTGATCTGCCTCTTCGGCATGAGCCAATACGGGAACAAGAGCCGCAACCGAGGCGACAAGGGCAAGGTGACGCATGAAACTTCCCTGTTTTGAGACAATCTTGTTTGATCGACTCTCTATATCCTATGAAATATAGCGAGGCTCATAACATGAGGAGTTGTGGTTACAATGCCCGGTTCGCTCTCGCTTTGGTCAGTGCTGACTGAGCCGCGGAACTGCCGAAAGGAAGGTCGCTAGCTGTTCACCAAATCCAGCATCAGCCTGTCCATCGACAGTTTTCTGGAGTGCCCGATATTGGCGCAAGACTTCATGTCCAAGCGGTGTGACCCGAGCTCCCCGCTCATGGCTACCGCCAGCCACGGCCTCAACCAGCGCGCCGTTCCAGCACCGGTTCATGACATCGACCAGCAGCCAAGCACGACGGTAACTCATCCCCATTGCCTTTGCCGCAGCTGAAATAGAACCGCTCGCCGCAATGCTATCCAACAGATCTGCCTTTCCCGGCCCCATTGCGATTTCGGACCCACAAAAGATTTGTAGCTTGAGCTTCAAAGGCGAACCGTTGGTCATGCCTCGATTTCAGCGCACCGGACGTTCCGGTCAAGATGAAAGCGAACAACCTTCAAATAGACATCGAAACGGCAAAGTGAGGAAACGGCGCGCCTGTCTCTTAGGTCACATTTCCATCCAACGCCCTTCAGACGCTCCGCCACATCGACTAATGTGTTCGCAAGTGCGCTGCCGCAGCCGATCCAGACAGTGGGGCCACATAAAGCTGCTCTAACAAGCGATCATAGACAGTCGGCAAAAGATCAGTTTCATCATGAATAGCGAACATTGCGTGCTATCCCCCCAATAGAGAAGGTAAGCGGCCACCTTATTGTGCGAGAGCATCGCCCATAATGTGCCCCGGAGTGGATGAATGACAAAGAGCCTGACCCATCTCGAACGCCTGGAGGCCGAGGCGATACACATCATGCGTGAGGTGGTCGCAGAAGCGGAACGCCCTGTGATGCTCTATTCGGTCGGCAAGGATTCCGCCGTGATGCTGCATCTGGCGCGTAAGGCCTTCTATCCCTCGCCCCCGCCCTTCCCGCTGCTCCATGTCGATACGACGTGGAAGTTCAAGGCGATGTATGAGCTGCGCGACAAGATGGCCAAGGAGTCGGGCATGGAATTGCTGGTCTACCAGAACCCCGAAGCGCAGGAACGCGGGATCAACCCGTTTGATCACGGCGCGCTCCACACCGACATGTGGAAGACCGAAGGGTTGAAGCAGGCGCTCGATAAATACGGCTTTGACGCGGCCTTTGGCGGCGCGCGCCGCGATGAGGAAAAGAGCCGCGCCAAGGAACGCATCTTCAGCTTCCGCACGGCGAGCCATGGCTGGGACCCGAAAAACCAGCGGCCCGAGCTCTGGAACCTCTACAACGCCAAGAAGAATAAGGGGGAGAGCATCCGCGTCTTCCCGATCTCCAATTGGACCGAGCTCGACATCTGGCAGTACATCCACCTGAACGACGTGCCGATCGTGCCGCTCTATTTCGCTGAAGAACGCCCGACCTATATGTGGGAAGGCCAGCTGTTCATGGCGGACGATTTGGACCGGCTGGAAAAGGTGATGGGCCGCAAACCCGAAATCACCAACCGCTCAATCCGCTTCCGCACGCTCGGCTGTTTCCCGCTGACGGGCGCGGTCGAGAGCTCCGCCAAGACACTTCCCGAAGTCATTCAAGAGACGCTTCTGACCACCACCTCCGAAAGGCAGGGCCGCGTCATCGACAAGGATGCGGGCGGTGCCGGCATGGAAGTGAAGAAGCAGCAGGGGTACTTCTGATGAGCGAGCCCATTTACCAAACAGAAGCCCTCATCGCTGAGGACATCGACGCCTATCTCGCGCAACATGAGCACAAGACGATGCTGCGCTTCATCACCTGCGGCAGCGTTGACGACGGCAAGTCGACGCTGATCGGGCGGCTGCTCTATGACAGCAAGATGATCTTTGAAGATCAGCTGGCCGCGCTGGAGACGGATTCGAAGAAGGTCGGCACGCAGGGGCAGGAGATCGACTTCGCCCTCCTCGTCGACGGCCTCGCCGCCGAGCGCGAACAGGGCATCACCATCGACGTCGCCTATCGCTTCTTCAACACCGAAAAGCGCAAGTTCATCGTCGCGGATTGCCCTGGGCATGAGCAATATACGCGCAACATGGTCACCGGCGCCTCAACCGCCGACCTCGCCGTCATCCTCATCGACGCGCGCAAGGGCGTGCTCGTCCAGACGCGGCGGCACAGCTATCTCTGCCACCTGATCGGCATCCGCAACATCGTGCTGGCGGTCAACAAGATGGACTTGGTCGGCTATGACCAGAAGGTCTTTGACGACATCGTTGCCGACTATACCGCCTTTGCAAAGTCCATCGGGATTGAGCGCTTCACCGCGATGCCGATCTCCGGCTTCAAGGGCGACAACATCACGAGCCGGTCTGACAACACGCCCTGGTACTCCGGCCCGACGCTGGTCGAGCATCTGGAAACGGTGGAAGTCTTGTCGTCGGTGGATGCCGAAAAGCCGTTCCGCATGCCGGTGCAATGGGTCAACCGCCCCAATCTCGATTTCCGGGGCTTTTCCGGCCTGATCGCAACAGGCAGCGTGAAGCCGGGTGACGAAATCCGCGTCGTCCCGTCGGGTAAGACAAGCACGGTCACCCGTGTCGTCACACTGGGCGGTGACTTGAACGAAGCCGTGGCGGGCCAATCCGTCACGATCTGCCTTGCCGATGAGATTGACTGCTCGCGTGGCGATGTGATCGCCATTGCCGACAATCCGCCACAGGCAAGCGACCAGTTCGAATCCACCCTCGTCTGGCTCAATGACGAAGCGATGCATGTCGGCCGCGCCTATTGGCTGAAGCTCGGCACGCAGACCGTGTCCGTCACGGTCCACCAGCCCAAATATGTCGTCAACGTCAACGCCGTCGGCGGGGATGGCGCGCATCTGGCGGCCAAGACGCTGGAACTCAACGCCATCGGCGTCGTCGAAATCTCGACCGACCGGCCGATCGTCTTTGAACCCTATGCCGACAACCGCACGCTGGGCGGCTTCATCCTGATCGACAAGATCACCAATGCGACGGTGGCGGCAGGGATGCTCCACTTCTCGCTGCGGCGTGCACAGAACGTCCACTGGCAGCCGACCGACATCACCCGCGCAGAACATGCGCGCCTGAAGAACCAGACGCCCCGCGTTCTTTGGTTCACGGGTCTGTCAGGTGCAGGCAAATCGACCATCGCCAATGAGGTCGAAAAGCGGCTCAACCTCATGAACCGCCACACCTTCCTGCTGGATGGCGACAATGTCCGCCACGGCCTCAACAAGGATCTGGGCTTTACCGAAGCCGACCGCATTGAGAACATCCGCCGCGTTGGCGAAGTCGCAAAGTTGATGGCGGACGCAGGGCTGATCGTGCTGACCGCCTTCATCTCCCCCTTCCGCGCCGAGCGTGACATGGTGCGCCAGATGATCCCGACCGGCGAGTTTGTGGAGATTTATGTCGATACCCCGCTCGCCGTGGCCGAACAGCGCGATGTGAAGGGCCTTTACAAGAAGGCCCGTGCGGGCGAACTCAAGAACTTCACCGGGATCGACAGTCCCTATGAGCCGCCGGAAGTGCCGGAAATCCGTGTGAACACGGCAGAAATGAGCGCGGAAGAAGCCGCCGACTACATCATTCAGCAGCTCTTGCCGCTGAAATAGGGGGAATAAGGGTGTCGATGACGGATGCGGAACTGGCCGCCCATTTGGCCGAAGTCGCGGGGCGACTGCTCATTGAGGTGCGGTCGTCCAATGTGCTCAGCCTGAAGGCGTTGGGGGCCGCAGGTGACGCGACGGCCAACCAGTTCCTGTGCCACGCCATCCGCGAACAGCGGCCCGACGACGGCCTCCTCTCCGAAGAGGAAAAGGACAATGACGCGCGCCTCGCCAAGTCCCGCGTCTGGATCATCGATCCCGTCGACGGCACCCGCGAATATGGCGAGGCGCGCGCCGATTGGGCGGTGCATGTTGGGCTGTCGATAGACGGTGTCGCCACGGTCGGCGCGGTCGCCCTGCCCGGGTCTGGCGTCATCCTGCGCACGGACAGGCCAGCGCCATTGCCCCCCGCTGCCGAAAAGCTCCGCATGCTCGTCAGCCGCACACGGCCTGCCGCCGAAGCCGTCGCCGTCGCCGAAGCATTAGGCGCCGATCTTGTGGCCATGGGCTCTGCCGGCGCGAAGGCGATGGCCGTCGTGCAAGGCGATGCGGAAATCTATCTGCATACAGGCGGGCAGTATGAATGGGACAGCTGTGCCCCGGTCGCTGTGGCGCGCGCTTTTGGCCTGCACTGTTCACGCGTCGATGGCAGCCCGCTCAACTACAACCAGCGCGAAACCTATATGCCGGACCTGCTGATTTGCCGCCCCGAACTGGCCGATCGTGTGCTTGATGAGGTGCGCGCGCTGACGCGGTGAGGAAAAAGCTTACCAATCGGGCAAAAATGCCAACGTGATCTGCCATATTGCCTCTTGCTTGCGCCCCATTGGCACGGCAAGCCCGCCGCCGAGAGTTTGTTTTTCGGAGAAGGTGGCATGCGCCAGATTGATCATTTCATCGTCGGTGGTTCAGGTGGCGCTGCGTCGCGTCTGAGCGACGTATTCGACCCCAATAACGGCGGCGTGCAGGCACAGGTCGCCTTGGGCGATGCTGCCGTGCTCGAACGCGCAGTTGCAGCGGCGCAAAAGGCACAGCCCGGTTGGGCCGCCATGAACCCGCAGCGCCGTGCGCGCGTGATGTTTGAGTTCAAGTCCCTGATCGAAAAGAACATGGACGAGCTGGCGCACATGCTGTCCGCCGAACATGGCAAGGTGATCGCCGACTCCAAGGGCGATATCCAGCGCGGGCTCGAAGTGGTCGAATTCTGCTGCGGCCTGCCGCATGTTCTGAAGGGTGAATATACTCACGGTGCCGGCCCCGGCATCGACGTTTATTCGATGCGTCAGCCGATCGGCATTGGCGCAGGCATCACGCCGTTCAACTTCCCGGCAATGATCCCGCTGTGGATGGGTGCTGTTGCGACCAGCGTCGGCAATGCCTTCATCCTGAAGCCGAGCGAGCGCGACCCGACCGTCCCCGTCCGTCTTGCCGAACTCTTCCTTGAAGCCGGCATGCCCGAAGGCATCTTCCAGGTCGTCCATGGCGATAAGGAAATGGTCGACCTGATCCTCGACCATCCGGCGATCGGCGCGGTCAGCTTTGTCGGTTCCTCGGACATCGCCCAGTACGTCTATTCGCGCGGCGTTGCGGCGGGCAAGCGCATCCAGGCAATGGGCGGCGCCAAGAACCACGGCATCGTCATGCCCGATGCCGATCTGGACCAAGTGGTCGGTGATCTGTGCGGCGCGGCCTTCGGCTCAGCGGGCGAACGCTGCATGGCGCTGCCGGTTGTGGTGCCAGTGGGCGAAGACACAGCAGAGCGCCTCAAGGCGAAGCTCATCCCCGCCATCGAAGCGCTCAAGATCGGCATTTCGACCGACCCCGACGCGCAATATGGCCCGGTCGTCACCGCAATGCACAAGGCCAATATCGAGCGCTGGATCCAGACTGCTGTCGACGAAGGCAGCGAGCTCGTCATCGATGGGCGTGGCTACACCCTGCAGGGTCACGAAGAAGGTTATTTCGTTGGCCCGACGCTGCTCGACCATGTGACCACAGACATGACAAGCTATCACAATGAAATCTTCGGCCCGGTTCTCCAGATCGTCCGCGCCAAGGATTTCGAAGAGGCCCTGAGCCTGCCGAGCAAGCATCAATATGGCAACGGCGTCGCCATCTTCACGCGCAACGGCCACGCCGCGCGTGAATTTGCAGCCCGCGTCAATGTCGGCATGGTCGGCATCAACGTGCCGATCCCGGTGCCGGTCGCCTATCACAGCTTTGGCGGGTGGAAGCGCTCCGGCTTTGGCGACACCGACCAGTACGGCATGGACGGCATTGCCTTTTGGACCAAGAAGAAGAAGATTACGGCGCGCTGGCCGGATGGCTCAGTTGACGGCGGAAACGCCTTCATCATCCCGACCATGGGGTGAGATGTGATCTGTAACGCCCCGTTCGCCCGTATGGCGGCGGGGCCTGTAAAGGGGGAGTAAATGATGAAAAAGGTGATGTTGATTCTGGCTGCCGGTGCACTGCCGTTTCAGGCAATTGCGCAAACTGTTCCGCAGGTTGAGGATACGCCCGAGGAAATCGCGAAGGACGCATCCCGCGACCTCAAAGACAATCGCTTCTACAACAAGCCAGGCGCATCGCGCACTGACTATGATAAGGATTGGCAGGAATGCCGGCTGATTGCGCGCGGATCGAAGACACCGGCGGGCACCATCACCTATTATGACCCTTCGCTCTACAACCCGGCGATCTCGCCAATGGCAGGAGCCATCGGCGGTGGCATTGGCGCTGCTATCGGTGCCGCCATCATTGAAGGCCAGCAACGCCGTGCCAACCGGCGGTCTTGCCTGATGATCCGCGGCTGGCGGCTTGTTGAACTGCCTGCGGATGAAACCGCCCGCATTGCAGCCTTGGCCGACGCCGACAAGGACGCCTATTTCAACCGCATCGTCGGTGCGGCAGACGTTACAGGCGACATCACGTCGGTCACATCCTTTGAACGCAAAACCGTAACGCCGGTGCCTGCAGCAGGGGCAGCTCAGTTTTTTGCCGGAAAGAAGATCGACCCCAAGGCACCCATGACCATCGGCGACGATGAGACGGCCGTCGTGGTCGCGTTCCGCCGCTCCGCTGAAAGTGGAAACCAGCACGGCATCATGAGCTTCAAGCGCTTCGATGCGGACAAGGGAGACCTGGTCTTCCAGCCACGTGACTGGAAGAAGAAGGGCGACAAGACGGTCTATTCCACCGATGTAACCTCGGCTGACAAAACATCGCCCTACGAACTGCACATCGTCCGACTGACGCCCGGCAGCTATGTCATCGACTTTGACGGGCTTGGGAAGATGAACCTTGGCACGACATATTGCTTCGGCGCGCCTATGTTTACAGTGAAGGCAGGGGAAATCGCTTATCTGACCGACATATTGCCTGTGAACATGAAGACGCCGGACGGAAAGCGCGTGATTGAAATGGGTCTGGTTCGGGACGCCGCTGCCGCGCGCGCTGGACTGGCGACTTTCCAGCCTGCTCTGGCGGAACGATTGAGCGAAGCTCCGATCAAAAACCGTGCGACCTATAGCTGTTTTGGAACCAGTATGACGCGCAGCGATTACCCCGGTATCGCAGATGTTTGGACGGCTGCTCCGGCCAAAGCCGAAGGTGAGGCGACCAACGCCGCTGCATCTGCGGCAGCAAGGGAAGAGCCGACACCCGCACCTGCGCCGGCCACTCAGTAAGGACAATGGACGGACCCGATGACCAGCCAATTTGACCTCACAGACGACCAGATCGCCATTCAGGATATGGCGCGCAGGTTCACGGCAGAGCGCATCACGCCTTTTGCTGCGCAATGGGATGAGGATCATCATTACCCCGTCGACGTCTGGAAGGCGGCGGGGGAGCTGGGCTTCGGGTCGATCTATGTGTCGGAAGGATCGGGCGGTATTGGTCTGGGTCGCTTAGAGGCAGCGCTGATCATGGAGGCGATGGCCTATGGCTGTCCCGCGACAAGTTCGTTCATCTCGATCCACAATATGGCCGCGTGGATGATCGACACGTTCGGTAGCGCGGACCTGAAGGCCCGCTACCTGCCCGGGCTTGTCAGCATGGAAAAGATCGCCAGCTATTGCCTGACAGAGCCTGGTTCCGGTTCCGATGCGGCCGCACTCAAGACGACGGCGCGGCTCGACGGTGACCATTATGTGCTGAACGGCACCAAGCAGTTCATCTCGGGCGCTGGCTATAACGACATCTACGTCGTCATGGTGCGGACGAATGACAATGGAGCAAAGGGCATCACCTGCCTCGTCGTTGAAAAGGACACGCCCGGCCTCTCTTTCGGCGCGCCGGAAAAAAAGCTCGGCTGGAACGCGTCTCCGACAGCGCAGGTGATTTTTGAGGATTGCCGCGTGCCTGTTGCCAACCGTGTCGGCGCGGAAGGCGATGGCTTCCGCTTTGCCATGGCGGGGCTGGACGGTGGCCGCCTCAACATTGGCGCCTGCTCACTCGGCGGCGCGCAGCGTTGTCTGGATGAGGCCATCAAATACACCAAGGACCGCCAGCAATTCGGGCAAGCCGTTGCCGATTTCCAGAACACGCAGTTCACACTTGCCGATATGGCGACGGACCTGGAAGCGGCGCGCGCGCTCCTTTATCTCGCCGCGGCCAAGGTGAACGCCAACGCGCCTGACAAGACACGCTTCTCCGCAATGGCCAAGCGCCTTTCGACAGACAGCGGCAGCGAGATCGTCAACAAGGCGCTCCAGCTCTTCGGCGGCTATGGCTATCTCAAGGACTATCCCATCGAACGTTTCTGGCGAGACCTGCGCGTCCATTCGATTTTGGAAGGAACCAACCAAGTCATGCGCATGATCATTGGGCGGGAGCTGACACGCCAGTGATGAGTACCGCAAAGAACCTCCCCCACAGGGGGAGGGGGACCGCCGCAGGCGGTGGTGGGGTCAACGCGCGTGACACCCATCCGCTGCGGTCGCGTTGCATCAACCCCTCCACCATGCTGCGCATGGTCCCCCTCCCCTTCAGGGAGGTGCTTTCATGATGGACGTTCTCACCCGCATCGAGGGCAAGGTCGGCTTTCTAAGCCTGAACCGCCCGTCGGCCATCCACGCGCTGACGCTGGACATGGTGCATATCATGACCGAGGCGCTGCTCGGCTGGCGCGATAATCCTGCGGTGGACGCCATCATCATTGATCATGCAGAAGGACGTGGCTTTTGCTCCGGCGGGGACATCGCCTTCCTGCGCAACTCCGCGCTTAACGATGGCGGCGTGTCAGGACGCAAATTCTTCCACGACGAGTATCAGCTCGACCACCTGCTGTTCACTTACCCCAAGCCGGTTATCGCCTTCATGGATGGCATCACCATGGGCGGCGGCGTCGGGATCAGCCAGCCTGCGACTTTCCGCGTGGCGACCGAGAATACGCGCTTCGCCATGCCGGAGACGGGCATCGGCCTGTTCCCGGATGTGGGGGGCGGCTGGTATCTGTCGCGCCTGCCCGGTCGCGTGGGTGCGTTCCTTGCGCTGACAGGTGCGCGGCTTGACGGCGCGGAATGTTTCGAGATCGGTCTGGCGACGCATTACCTGCCGGCATCCACGCTCGCCGAAGCCAAGGCGGATATCGCGGCAGACCCGGCGCGGGCCGACGCGATCCTCGCCTCTTACGCCGATGCGCCGCCGACGGCGCGCATCGCCGCCAATGTTGAGCAGATCGACCGGCTGTTCGCGTCCGATCGCTATGAGGACATCCTTGCAGCACTTGCAGCCGAGGGCTCCGACTGGTCAGCCAAGGAACTGGCGACACTGCGCACCAAAAGCCCGCAGACCTGCAAGGTCGCGCTGCGCCAGTTGCATGACAGCCTCGCCTGCCCGGACTTCGCGGCGAACATGGAGATGGAATACCGCATCGCCTCGCGCGTTTTGACACGCCCCGATTTTGCAGAGGGCGTTCGCGCCGTCATTGTCGACAAGGACAATGCGCCGCAATGGGCCCCTGCAACGCCAGAAGGCGTCACCGACGATCTGATCGAGGGCATCTTTGCCCCGCTGCCATCAAATGAAGAATGGAAACCCCTATGACGTATGAGACCATCCTCGTTGAACAGCGGGACGCTGTCACCCTCATCACGCTCAACCGCCCGCAGGCCTTGAATGCCCTCAATGCGCAGGTGCTCGAAGAGCTGATCACCGCCTTTGCCGCGTTTGAGGCAGACCCGTCGCAGCGCTGTGCGGTCCTCACAGGTTCAGGCGAGAAGGCCTTTGCCGCAGGCGCCGACATCAAGGAGATGGCTGAAAAGCCAGCCGCCGAATTCTACGCGCAAGACTTCTTCGCGCGCTGGACGAGCCATGTGGTCAAGACGACGCGCAAGCCTTGGATCGCGGCGGTCAACGGCTTTGCGCTGGGCGGCGGGTGTGAACTCGCCATGATGGCTGACTTCATTATCGCGAGCGAAAATGCGAAATTCGGCCAGCCCGAAATCAAGCTCGGCGTCGGCCCGGGCATGGGCGGATCGCAGCGCCTGACACGCGCCATCGGCAAGGCGAAAGCGATGGAAATGTGCCTGACAGGCCGGATGATGGGCGCTGAGGAAGCCGAGCGGTCGGGCCTTGTCGCCCGCGTCGTGCCGCTGGCCTCGCTCGTTGAGGAAGCGCTGAAGACCGCGACCGATATCGCCGCGATGCCGCCGCTCGCGACCATCGCGAACAAGGAAATGGTCAACGCCGCATTTGAGACAACGCTCGATCAGGGGCTGTTGATGGAACGCCGCATCTTCCAAGTGCTGACCGCGACCGAGGACAAGGCCGAAGGCATGGCCGCGTTTATCGAAAAGCGCCCTGGCGTTTGGACGGGAAAGTAAAATGAAAATCGCCTTCATCGGTCTCGGCAATATGGGCGGCGGGATGGCCGCGAACCTTGTGAAGGCAGGGCATCAGGTCAATGCCTTTGACCTGTCGGCCGACGCGCTGGCCCGTGCCAAGGATCAGGGCTGCACACCATGCACCACCGTGCGGGAAGCGGTGCAGGGCGTTGATGCCGTCGTGTCAATGCTGCCCAACGGCAAGATCGTCCAGAAGGTCTATGAAGACGATGTCATCGGCCACGCCCCGCGTGCCGCCACGCTGATCGACTGTTCAACCATTGACGTCGACACGGCCCGTAACGTCATGAAGAGCGCGGCCAAATATGGCAGCTACGAAATGGTCGATGCGCCGGTTTCAGGCGGGATCGCTGCGGCCAATGCGGGTACGCTCACCTTCATGGTCGGCGGCACGCCAAGTGCCTTCATGCACGCGGAAACGATCTTGAAGCATATGGGCAAGGCCGTGATCCACGCGGGCGGGTCCGGCGCGGGGCAGGCCGCCAAGATCTGTAACAACATGATCCTCGGCGCGACGATGGTTGCGACGTGTGAGGCGTTCGTGATGGCGAAGAAGCTCGGGCTTGATCCGCAGACTTTCTATGACATCTCTTCCAAAGCCTCAGGGCAGAGCTGGTCGATGACAAGCTATTGCCCGCTGCCCGGCGTCGGCCCGCAGTCACCAGCTGACAATGACTATCAGGGCGGCTTTGCGACGAACCTGATGTTGAAGGACCTGCTGCTCGCCATGGAAGCGGCTGAGCAGGCGAATGCCGCTGTGCCAATGGGTGCGCGCGCCGCAGAACTCTATCAGGAGTTTGCGAACCTCGGCCAAGGCAATGTCGATTTTTCCGGCATCATCCGGATGCTCGAAGCGTCGGGCGAAGCCTAAAGCCCGGCCTCAATGGCGATGCGGATGGCCTCGGCCCCGCTGCGCACATCAAGCGCCTTCAGCAGCGCCGCGCGGTGCATCTTCACGGTGCGTTCGGTCAAGGACAGATCATAAGCGATCTGCTTGTTGAGCCGACCGGCCGCGAGAGATTCGAGTATCTGCAACTGGCGCCGCGTTAGCCGACCCACCTTCTGCCGGGCGGCATCATGTCTGCTCGCCCCGGTATCGTCGATGGCGACCTGTGAGCCGAGATAATATTCCAGCTCTCCATCCTCATCAAAGAGCGGCGCAATCATCACCGCATTGCGGAACGGACTGCCGTCTTTGCGATAGTTGATAAGCTCCACCATCGCCGCACGGCCCGCGGCAACCGCTTCGCGCAGCATCGCTGTTTGTTCAGGCTCTGTGCGATCTCCGCGCAAGAAACGGCAATTACGACCGACGATTTCGTCACGGCTATAACCCGTCAGGCGGCAGAATGCCTCATTGCAGGCAATGATAGGATTATCGGGCTTTCGGGGGTCGCTCACCACGGCCGCGACAAGGGATTTTGCGATCAACGACTCCGGCAATGTCATCATGCCATCCAGGCTCTTCTATACTTCACGTAAGTTCATATCGCAGACTCCAAGCCATAAGCCTAGACCCAAAACGCCGGTCGCCACCCCCTCCCTCTCTCACCCTGGCGACCGGCAACGCCCAATCGAAAGGCCTTCCCATGAACTTCATGCTCAGCGACATTGTTGCCGATGAAGAAGACGACGGCCGCGTCCGCGTGCCCGCAGATGTCGAGGAAGCCGTCCGCACACTGCTGCGCTGGGCCGGTGACGATCCGCTGCGTGAAGGCCTTCTCGACACGCCGAAGCGCGTTGGCCGGGCCTGGCGCGAATATTGCGCCGGATATGATGAGGATCCCGCCGTCCATCTGAAGCGGACTTTTGAGGAAGTCGCCGGATATGACGAAGTCGTGCTGCTGCGCGATATCCCCTTCCATTCGCATTGCGAACATCACCTCGCGCCGATCATCGGCACGGCGTCCATTGCTTATCTGCCCACAGACCGCGTTGTTGGCATTTCCAAGCTTGCGCGCGTCCTGCACGGCTATTCCCGTCGCCTCCAGATTCAGGAGCGCCTGACGGCTGAAATTGCGCAGTGCATCTGGGAGCATCTGAAGCCGCAGGGCGTCGCTGTTGTCATTAAGGCCACGCATGGCTGCATGACGGGCCGAGGTGTGCGGACGCACGGCGTCGACATGGTGACGAGCAAAGTGCTCGGCTGCTTCCGCGATGATCCTGCCAGCCGCAAGGAAGTCCTGTCTTTGATGGGTCTCAAATAGGCAAAATGACTGTCATGCGGGTTGCGATTATTGGGGCAGGTGTCGCCGGCCTTGCTTGTGCCGAACGACTGGACTCCCTTGGGGCCACCACGCAGTTATTTGACAAGGGAAAGCGCCCGGGCGGGCGACTTTCAACGCTTGTTCTCGACGATTTCGCTTGGGACTTCGGCGCCCAATATTTCACCGTCCGTGATCCGCGCTTTGCGGACCGCATTTCCCGCTGGGAGGCTGCGGGCCATGTTGCCCGCTGGACGGATGGACCCGAAGGTGCCTGGATTGGTGCGCCGACCATGGCGTCTTTCCTTGCTGCAAGCTGCGCAGACCGCTACGTACGCTTTGGCGCGCTTGTGCAAGCCGTCGACCCGGTGGACGGCCAATGGCAGGTCTCCGGGCCGGGCTGGGAAGAAGGCCCGTTTGACGCCGTTGTGATTGCGGTTCCGGCAGAGCAGGCTGCGACCCTCATCGGGCTGCATGATCTTAACATGGCGCGCGAAGCAGCCATGGTGCGGTCTGCCCCCTGCTGGACTTTGATGGCCGCTTTCCCGGAACCGCTCCCCGGTGCACCGGACGTATTGCGATCCGCCGGTGCGATCAGTTGGGCCGCCCGCAATGAAAGCAAGCCGGGCCGCCCGTCTGCGGAATGCTGGGTCATTCAGGCCGGCGGCGAGTGGTCTGCCCGCAACCTTGAACGCGATCAGGAAGGCGTGGCGCAAGATCTGCTTGTGCACCTGGCCGAGTTGATCGGCGCACCTCTCCCTGAACCCACCTTCCTGAAGGCGCATCGCTGGCGCTTCGCTATGCCTCAGGGCGGCAATGGCGCGCCGCTGTGGAATGCCGACCTCAAGCTGGGCGCCTGCGGCGACTGGTGCATGGCCGCCCGCATCGAAGATGCCTGGCTGTCAGGCCATGAACTTGCAGACCGTGTTGTGGAAACGCTTGGCGCAAGTGCCGCACCGGTAAATACCGCCGAAGCCGCCTGACACGGCCTGATGCCTAAGATGCGCCAAAAGGCAGACTTGCCCACCAAGACCTGCCTTACCTGCAACCGTCCGTTCGCCTGGCGCCGCAAATGGGCACGCGACTGGGACAATGTGAAATACTGCTCCGACCGCTGTCGGTCAGCTTAGCCCGTCCAGAAACGCCCCCGCCTCGCGCCTGAGCGTCTCCTGCTTTGTCACATCAAACTTATCCCACGTCCGCACCATCTGCGCCATGCGTGGGTTGCGGGCGAGGCGATCCTTATGTCGCGCAACAAAGTCCCAGAACAACAGGTTGAACGGGCAGGCATCTGGGCCTTCCTTCGCCTTCACTGAGTAACGGCACGATCCGCAATAATCGCTCATCCGGTCGATATAGGCACCGCTCGCCACATAAGGCTTGCTGGCGAGCAGGCCGCCATCGGCAAACTGGCTCATGCCGATTGTGTTGGGCAGTTCCACCCATTCATAGGCGTCGGCATAGACCGCCAGATACCATTCATGCAGCGCGTGCGGGTCCACACCCGCCAGCAGCGCGAAGTTGCCGGTGACCATCAACCGCTGGATATGGTGAGCGTAAGCCTCTTCCCGCGTCTGGGTCACACAGGCGCGCACGCACGCCATGTCCGTATTGGCAGACCAGTAGAAGGACGGCAGCGGGCGATGCGCCTCCAGCGCGTTGGACTGCGCATAGTCCGGCATCTTCCACCAATAAATGGCGCGCACATATTCCCGCCAGCCGATGATCTGCCGGATGAAGCCTTCCGCACTGTTAAGCGGCACGCGCCCGGCCTGCCATTCCGCCTCAACCGCGCGGCACATGTCCAGTGGATCGAGCAGCCCCACGTTGAGATAGGGCGAGACGACCGCGTGGTAGAGGAACTTTTCTGACGTGAGCATCGCGTCCTGATAGGTGCCGAACTGCGGCAGCGCATGGCGTAGAAAGTGCGCAAAGGCGGCCTCAGCCTCAGCCCGCGTCGTCGCGAACCAGAATGGCTCCAGATCGCCGAAATGATCGGGGAAGCGCGCGGCGACCAGATCAAGAACTTCACGCGTGATGGCATCAGGTGCAAATCGAAGTGGCGCCGGCATCAGCAGATCAGGTGACGCCTTTGCCCGGTTCTCCGCATCAAGATTCCAGGTGCCGCCCGCTGGCTCATTCCCGTCCATCAGCAGGCCGGTTTTGCGGCGCATCAGCCGGTAGAAGTGTTCCATGCGGAGCATCGTCCGCCCTTCGGCCCATTCGGTGAACCGCTCCCGGTCGGCCAGAAAGCGGTCATCGTCTCGCAGCGTGATGTTGGGCCAGCCCCGCATCGCCTCCAGCAACCGCCACTCGCCCGGTTCCGTCACGACGACATGATCGAGGCTGTGCCGCTGCTTGGCCCGCGCCACTTCGCCTGTCAGCGACCCTGTATTGGCGGGGTCATCAAGCTTGACATAATCAACCGTCCAGCCCGCCGATCGCAGCTCTTGCGCGAAATGGCGCATAGCGGAAAAGATGAAGGCGATCTTCTTCTTATGGTGCGGCACGTAGGACGCCTCCGCCATCACCTCGGCCATGAGGACGACATCGCCTGCCTTGTCCCCCTGCTTCAGCGAGGACATGGACGGGCTCAGCTGATCGCCGAGGATGAGGATGAGGCTGCGGGACATGCAGCCTGCTAACGGTCAGTCCGCCGCGACGCAGCCTGTCTTAGGGGGAATTACGCGCCCTTAAGGCTCGACAGGTAGGCCAGCACGTCCGCCTCGCTCACGACGTCGGCATACTTCGCGTTCATATCGAACAAATTGGCCTCATGCGGCGCGGCATGGCGATCGCCACAGGCATCGGCGATGACGGCAGTGGTAAAGCCGTGGCTCATCGCATCAACGCATGACGCGCGCACGCATCCGCTCGTCGTAAGACCCGTGAGGAGGACGGAATCGACGCCCATCGCCGTCAGCGTCGACGCAAGCGACGTGCCAAAAAAGGCACTCGGATATTGCTTCATCACGACCAGTTCGTCGGCCTGCGGCTCCAGCCCGTCGGCAAAGCGCGCATAGGGGCTGCCTTCCACAAAATGCCGCAAGGGGGCGGCCTTCTCAAAGAAGCGCCCGCCATCCACGCCACCGGGACGATAGGTCACACCCGTCAGCACCACCGGCACGCCCGCCGCACGCGCCGCACTCCGCACGCGCAACGCGCTCGCAAAGGCGTCGGTCACTTCTGCATAAAGCTCACATTCCGGGGCAAAATAAGCGTGACAAAAGTCGATCAGCAACAACGCAGGCTTCCGGCCGAAGCCAACGCGGGTGTTATAGGCCCGCTCATAATTGGCGCGCAGATCATCGCTCATGCCGTCATCCTTTGTTCGACCCTAAATCGTTGACCGCCAAGAGCATGGTCGCACAGGGTTTGGCAAGGTCGTCTAAAGAGGTTGGGTCAATTCAAAGGGGGAAGACGCCCCCCAAAATCCTGACTATCCCTTCCAGAGAAACGCACTGCGAGTCGGTGCAGGGGAGTGGATGGACGTGATTGACGATACCGATTTCAGCGGAAAAACTGTGCTCGTCGTGGGTGGATCCAGCGGGATCGGCAACGGCATCGCCCATGGCTTTCGGGAGCGGGGTGCCAGCGTCCATGTCTGGGGCACACGGACAAACGCCACAGACTATGACCCCGCGGATGGATCCGACCTGACCGGCCTCGGCTATAGCTGCGTTAATGCCGGAGACCCGGACGCGATTGACGCCGCAGCCCTGCCCTTTGCCACGCTGGATGTGCTCATCCTCTGCCAAGGTACCGTCGTCTACAAGCGCGGCGAGTTTGAGCGGGCGGGCTGGGACCATGTGATGGCCGTCAATCTCGACAGCCTCATGCACATCTCCCGCAAGTTCAAACCACAACTGCTTGAGACGCAAGGCAGCGTCATCATCGTCAGCTCAATTTCAGGTCTAAAGGCCAATATCGGCAACCCGGCCTATGCCGCGTCAAAGGCTGGCGCGATCAGCCTGACCAAGACATTGGGGCAGGCGTGGGGCCCCGAAGGCATCCGCGTGAATGGCCTCGCCCCCGGCCTTGTCGATACCAAACTCACCAAGGTGACGACGCAAAGCCCCGAACGGCTGGCCGGCGCGCTCGCCGCCATCCCGCAGCGCCGCATGGGCCTGCCCGCTGACATGGCGGGCGCCGCAATCTTCCTCGCCTCTCCGCTCGCCTCCTACGTCACCGGTCACACGCTGATCGTCGATGGCGGCCTCTCCCTTTAGAAAGGAACATCTCATGGATTTCGAACATAGCGACAAGGTGAAGGGCCTGCTGGCGCAGATCAGCGCGTTCATGGATGAGCACATCTATCCGCAGGAAGAGGCCTATCATGACTGGGTGAACGACCCCGCCAAGATTTGGCAGGAATGGCCGAGTATGGAAGAGCTGAAGGCCAAGGCGAAAGCCCAAGGGCTTTGGAACCTGTTCCTGCCGCATGAATATGGGGAATTCTCGCCCGGTCTCACCAACCTCGAATATGCGCCGATTGCCGAACTGTTGGGCCGCGTGCCTTGGGCCAGCCAGGTGCTCAACTGCTCCGCGCCCGACACCGGCAATATGGAAGTGCTCGCCAAGTTCGGCTCGCCCGAACAGCAGGAAAAGTGGCTGAAGCCGCTGCTCGAAGGCACAATCCGCTCGGCCTATGTGATGACCGAGCCGCAGGTCGCCTCGTCCGACGCGACCAACCTTGAGCTGTCGATCACGCCCGATGGCGACCATTATGTGCTCAATGGCCGCAAATGGTGGATCTCCAACGCGATGCATCCGCGCTGCGACATCTGGATCGTTATGGGCAAGACCGATTTCAACGCCCCGCGCCATGCCCAGCATTCGCAGATCCTTGTCGAGCCAAACACGCCCGGCATCACCATCGTCCGCCATCTGACTGTCTTTGGCAGCCACAACTCGCCCGGCGGCGAATGCGAGTTGCGCTTCGACAATGTCCGCGTGCCCAAGGAGAACCTCATCCTCGGCGAGGGGCGCGGGTTTGAGATTGCACAGGGCCGCCTCGGGCCGGGTCGCATCCATCACTGCATGCGGTCCATCGGGCAGGCGCAGCGCGCGCTGGAAATCATGGCGCGCCGGGCCGACAGCCGCACCGCCTTTGGCAAGAAGCTCGCCGACCAGTCGAGCATCCGTCAGGACATTGCCCGCAGCTTCTGCGAAATCGAAATGTCCCGCCTGCTGACGCTCAAGGCCGCCGACGCGATGGACCGCTATGGCAACAAGGTCGCCAAGGACCTGATCGCCGCGATCAAGGTCGTCGCCCCGCAAATGGCGCAGACCGTTTGTGACCGCGCCATTCAGGTCCACGGCGGCATGGGCGTTTCAGACGACACGCCCATTGCCCGCTTCTTCACCCTCAACCGCTTTATCCGCATCGCCGACGGGCCGGACGAAGTGCATATGAGCCAGCTCGGTAAGGCGAAGATCAAGGAATATGTCGCGATGAACGAGCGGTAGGACACCGCAACCCGCTCATGCTGAGCTTGTCGAAGCATCGTCCTCCTCTTTGGAGAAAAGTAAGGACGGCCCTTCGACAGGCTCAGGGCACACGGACGGGGTTCGTCGTGCACAACAATCGGAGTTCGAAACCATGAAAGCCCTCAGATATTACGGCGCGCGCGACGTCCGCTACGAAGCGATGGACGACCCCGCCCCCCAATCCACGCGCGACGCCATCGTCAAGGTGGAGGCCTGCTCCATCTGCGGGTCAGATCTGCACATCTACCATGGTCATGGCTTTTCCGAGGACATCGGCTTTTGCGTCGGGCATGAGGCGGTGGGCGAGGTCATGGAGACCGGCAGCGGCGTCCACCGGTTGAAGGTAGGCGATAAGGTGATGATCCCGGCCGCCGTCGGCTGCGGCGCCTGCCGCGCCTGCCTCGCCGGAGTCATCAACCTCTGCGAGTTCGGCATGGGGGCCTGCTATGGACTGTCCGCCAAGCTGCAAGGCTCTCAGGCAGACGCTGTGCGTGTACCCGCCGCCGATATGAACGCCGTGCGCCTGCCCGAGGGCGTCAGCATGGACCAAGCCCTGATGATGACCGACGCGCTTGCCACGGCCTGGTATGGCGCGCGCAATGCGGACATCGTGCCCGGCGCGAGCGTCGCGGTCATCGGCCTTGGCCCCATCGGCCTGATGGCGGTCGACAGCGCCTTCGTGATGGGCGCGCATGTCGTCTATGCGATTGACCCGATTGCCGAGCGTCGCGCGCTGGCCGAGGCTTCCGGCGCAATTGCGCTCCACCCTGATGACGCGCTGGAACGGATCAAGGCCGACACCAAAGGCCGCAAGCTTGATTGCGCCGTGGAGGTTGTTGGCAGCGATGTGACCGTGGAGTTGGCGCTCCGCCTCGTCCGCGCGCGCGGCACCGTTTCGGTGATCGGCGTGCAGCAGTCCCGCCGCTTCCCCTTCCCTCTGGAACGCGCCTTTGCCGCCGGGCTCACCTTCCGCACGGGCACCTGCTCCGTCCCTGAGGAACTGCCCGCGCTGTTCCCGCTCGTCCAGTCCGGCCGTCTGCGTCCGGAAAAATATATCAGCCACCGGATGCCGCTGAGCGAGGGTGCCGAGGCCTATCGCCTGTTCGAAGCGCGGGAGGCGGGAGCGCTCAAGATGGTGTTGATCCCGAACTGAGGCGGACGGAGCGCGTTCATTTTTTCCTTTCCTACAGCGCCTGAATTGTGCCAGCATAGTCTGCATGAGGAATCGCTTCTGGACCGGACAGACCCAAAGTTGACCCTTTCCTACAAAGCGCAGATTTCGGTGCGCTGAGGCCCTCAACTTCCTCCACTTCCAAACCTTCAAAGCACAGCCTTTCGCGACACCGACCGCTTCTGCTATCGCTTCGCGGCACAAGAAATAGGGACGATCGATGGCAGGCCGGTTTTACGAAGATTGGACCGTTGGCGACCGGATGGAGCATGAGATCCGCCGGACGGTGACGGAAACAGACAATCTCCTCTTCTCCACGATGACGCACAATCCGCAGCCGATGCACCTTGATGCGGAATTCGCGCGGGAGAGTGAATTCGGTCAGATCCTCGTCAACGGCACTTTCACCTTCGCTTTGATGGTGGGCCTGTCGGTTGGCGATACAACCCTCGGCACGCTCGTTGCCAATCTGGGCTATGACAAGCTGGTCATGCCCAAGCCCGTCTTCATCGGCGATACGATGCGCGCGACGAGCGAAGCGGCAGAGCTAAAAGAGTCAAAGAGCCGCCCCAATGCAGGGATCGTGACCTTCGCGCATGAACTGATCAACCAGCGCGGCGAAGTCGTTTGTCGCTGTCTTCGCACGGCTTTGGTGAAGCGGCGCGGCTAAAAGTCGCTTGACCCCACGGCCCGAAGATTCAATCCGGCGCGACAGATTTTAAGGATTCGAGAAATGACTCAAGCAGATGTGGTGATTGTGGGCGCCGGGCATGGCGGGGCACAGGTGGCGCTCGCGCTGCGCACCAACGGCTTTGAAGGCTCCATCCTGATGATCGGTCGCGAAAGCGAGCCGCCTTATGAGCGCCCACCGCTCTCCAAGGAATATCTCGCCCGCGATAAGGACTTTGACCGGCTCTACATCCGCCCGCCGCAGTTCTGGGTGGACAAGAATGTGACGCTGAAGCTCGGTACCGAAGTGACGTCGGTCGATGCTGCCGCGCACCAGGTGACGCTCGGCGACGGTTCGTCAGTCACCTATGGCAAGCTCATCTGGGCCGCCGGCGGTGATCCGCGCAAGCTGACTTGCGCTGGGGCTGATCTGGGCGGTGTCCATGCCGTGCGCACGCGCGAAGATGTCGACCGGTTGATGGGCGAGCTTGATGCCGGTGCAAAGAACGTCGTCGTCATCGGCGGCGGCTATATCGGGCTGGAGGCCGCCGCTGTTCTGACCAAGCTCGGCTGTTCGGTGACGCTCTTGGAAGCACTTCCCCGCATCCTCGCGCGCGTCGCAGGGCCGGACATCTCGGCCTTTTACGAGGCGGATCATCGCGCGCATGGCGTTGACCTGCGCACCAATGTCGCGGTCGATAGCCTCGTCGGCGACGGCGGCAAGGTATCGGGCGTGAAGCTGGCCGATGGCAACGTGATCCCGGCCGAGATCGTGATTGTCGGCATCGGCATCATTCCGTCGGTCGCGCCCTTGCTGGCGGCGGGCGCGGAGGGTGCCAACGGCGTCAATGTCGACGACCATTGCCGCACGTCGCTGCCCGACGTTTATGCCATCGGCGACTGCGCGGCCTTTGCCTGCGCTTATGCCGAAGGTGCCGTGATGCGTGTGGAATCGGTGCAGAACGCCAATGATATGGGCACCAGCGTTGCCAAGGCGATCTGCGGCGACCCGCAGCCTTACCATGCTTTCCCATGGTTCTGGTCCAACCAGTATGACCTCAAGCTCCAGACCGCGGGCCTGTCGGTCGGCTATGACCACACCGTGCTGCGCGGTGATCCGGCCACGCGCGCCTTCTCGGTGCTCTATCTGAAGGAAGGCCGCCTGATCGCGCTCGACTGCGTCAACGTCATCAAGGACTATGTGCAGGGTCGCAAACTGGTTGAGGCCGGCGCGGTGATCGATCCGGCGAAGCTTGCCGACACGTCGGTGCCGCTCAAGGAGCTGATGGCTTAGGCCGCGGCCTCTTCAATCCGCGCCAGGAGCGCTTCGACCTGCACCTGCGCACCCGCCGTCGCATTGAGTTCCGCCACCACGCCGTCAAACGGTGCAGTGAGCGTATGCTCCATCTTCATGGCTTCCAGCGTGAGCAGCTTCTGGCCCTTGGTGACGGCTTCTCCCGCCGCAACCATCACGGCGATGACCTTGCCGGGCATGGGCGAGAGGATGTCGCCATCGGCAATCGTCCCGCCATGGCTGCCATCAAAGCGATAAGGCGCGAGCACCCAGACAGCCCCGCCTTCGGCCACCAGCATGGACGGCGCGGGAGAAGCCTCTCCCGGACCATGCAGCGAAACTTCTACCCGCTCCCCATCAAGCAGGAAGGGGGCTGTGCGCTTGTCGGGCGCATTGAGGCGGAAGCCGGAATGGCTGGATTTGGGGACCATCGCCATGGCGGCGCGCGTGAGGGCATGGGCCGACGGCTTGGGCTCGACCGCCATCGCCGCGCCGTCGCGCTCGATGAGCCCGGTGTCGACCTCACCCGCCGCAAAGTCAGGATGCGCCAGCGCGTTGATGAGGAAGGCGGCATTGGTCTTCACCGGCCAGATCGCGCATTCATTGAGCATTTCAGACAAGAGCTCGCGCGCCTCATCTCGCGTGTCGCCGGGGGCGATCAGCTTGGCGATCATCGGATCGTAAAAGGGTGAGACCTCCGCGCCTTCCGTGACGCCGGTATCGACGCGACCGCCCAGTCCTTCGCCGGGCTGGAACAGATCAAGCCGCCCGATGGACGGCAGGAAACCCTTGGCCGGGTCTTCGGCATAGAGCCGTGCTTCCATTGCCCAGCCATTGATGGCGAGCTCTTCTTGCGACATCGGCAGCGGCTCGCCCGCCGCGACACGGAGCTGCCATTCGACCAGATCCACGCCGGTGATTTCCTCGGTCACGGGATGTTCGACCTGCAAACGCGTGTTCATTTCCATGAACCAGATGCGGTCCGCGCGCAGGCCTTCGGAGGCATCGGCGATGAACTCTATCGTCCCGGCACCGACATAGTCGACCGCCTTGGCCGCGCGGACGGCGGCGGCGCAGAGCTGTTCGCGCGTCGCGTCGTCCATGCCGGGGGCAGGCGCTTCCTCGATCACCTTCTGGTGGCGGCGCTGGAGCGAGCAATCGCGTTCGAACAGGTGAACGATGTTGCCGTGGCTGTCGCCGAACACCTGCACCTCGATATGGCGGGGGCGCTGGATGTACTTTTCGATGAGGACGTGTGCGTTGCCGAACGACGACGACGCCTCGCGCTGGCAGGAGGCGAGCGCGTCGGCAAAGTCCGCCGCCGCATCCACCTTGCGCATCCCCTTGCCGCCGCCGCCCGCGACTGCCTTGATGAGCACGGGGTAGCCGATCTTCTCTGCCTCTGTCGCGAGGAAGGCAGGCTCTTGGTTCGCACCCATGTAACCGGGTGTGACGGGCACGCCCGCCTCCGCCATCAGCGTCTTGGCGGCATCCTTCAAACCCATGGCGGTGATGCTGGAAGGCTTCGGCCCGACCCAGATCAGGCCCGCATCAATAACGGCCTGCGCGAACGCAGCGTTCTCGGAGAGGAAGCCATAGCCGGGATGGATCGCGTCCGCGCCCGAGGCCTTGGCGGCGGCGATTATCTTCTCGCCCACCAGATAGCTTTCCCGCGCCGGGGACGGCCCGATATGCACCGCCTGATCCGCCTCGCGGACGTGCAGCGCATTGCGATCCGCATCCGAAAAGACGGCAACGGTGCGAAGGCCCATGTCCCGCGCGGTGCGGATGACCCGGCAGGCAATTTCGCCGCGATTGGCGATGAGGAGGGAGGTGATCATGGGTGACATTCTGGAAATCCGTGGCGCAAATGAAGTGCTTCCAGCACGCGACCGATTTCGTTTTCGAATCCACCATCTGCGAAAGCAATTGCTGGCAGGTTCTGGTTGGCTTCGCCCAATGCATCAACTACCAAAGCGCGCGGCCTAAGCCATGCAACCCTGACAACCTCAAGATTGGCTGCTCGTTCAGGAAACATCGCTAGCAGCCCTTCAATCAGGATACAGTCCTTGCAATAGAAGGTTGCGCCCGGAAATGCCGGATCCTGAAATTCGCGCTCCAGGATGAATAAACGGTCGACCTTGCTGTTCACTATGTCCCTCACATCCGGAACACGCCGAAACGTGCCCCCTCATCCATCGGCGCGTTCAACGCAGCCGCCAGCGCCAGTCCCAGCACGTCCCGCGTCTGCGCCGGATCGATAATCCCGTCGTCCCACAGACGCGCGGTGGCGTAATAGGGATTGCCTTCGTCTTCGTACTTCTGGCGGATCGGCGCCTTGAAGGCTTCGGCTTCCTCCGGCGTCCATTTTTCAGCATCGCGGTGGACGGTCGCCAGCACAGACGCTGCCTGTTCACCGCCCATCACCGAAATGCGCGCGTTGGGCCAAGTGAAGAGGAAGCGTGGCGAATAAGCCCGACCGCACATGCCGTAATTGCCCGCGCCAAAGCTGCCACCGATGATGACCGTGATCTTGGGCACAGTCGCGGTGGCGACGGCGGTGACAAGCTTTGCGCCGTGCTTGGCGATGCCCTCCGCCTCATATTTCCCGCCGACCATGAAGCCGGAGATGTTCTGAAGGAAAAGCAGAGGGATTTTACGCTGCTGTGCGAGTTCGATGAAATGCGCGCCTTTGACGGCGCTTTCGCTGAACAGCACGCCGTTATTGGCGAGGATCGCGACGGGGATGCCCCAGATGTGCGCAAAGCCGCAGACGAGCGTGCTGCCATAATGCGCCTTGAACTCATGGAACTCCGACCCGTCCACGATCCGCGCGATCACCTCATGCACGTCATAGGGGGCACGCACATCGTCGGGGATGATGCCGTACAGCTCTTCGGGGTCATATTTGGGCGGGCGCGGATCGCGCGTTTCGACCTTGAACCCTTCATTGGCGCCCAGATGCGAGACAATATCCCGAACAATGGTCAGCGCATGTTCGTCATTCTCGGCCAAATGATCGACCACGCCTGACTTCTTCGCGTGCAGATCGCCGCCACCCAGATCTTCGGCGCTGATCTCTTCGCCGGTCGCCGCCTTTACGAGCGGTGGGCCTGCGAGGAAAATCGTACCCTGATTGCGGACGATGACGGTTTCATCCGACATTGCGGGCACATAGGCACCGCCCGCCGTACAACTGCCCATGACGCTGGCGATCTGCGGGATGCCGCGCGCCGACATGTTGGCCTGATTGTAAAAGAAGCGCCCGAAGTGATCGCGGTCCGGGAAGACCTCCGCCTGATTGGGCAGGTTCGCGCCGCCGCTATCGACGAGGTAGATGCACGGCAGGCGGTTCTCCATCGCGATTTCCTGCGCGCGGAGGTGCTTCTTGACCGTCATCGGGAAATAGGTGCCGCCTTTGACCGTCGCATCATTGGCGAAGATCATGCACGGACGGCCCGATACGCGTCCAATGGCCGTGATGATGCCCGCACCGGGCACTTCATCGCCATAAAGCCCGTTCGCAGCCAGCTGCCCGATTTCAAGCAGCGGAGAGCCGGGATCGAGCAGATGCTCTACACGGTCCCGGGGCAGCAGCTTGCCTCTCGCCACATGTCGGTCCCGCGATTTTTCGTCCCCGCCCAATGCGGCCTTGGCGACTTTGGCGCGAAGGTCATCACGCAGCGCCTTGTTATGCGTGGCCCGCGCCTGAGTGGCAGGATCGTCAGCATTATAGAGCGTCGTCAAAACAGGCGCCGTCATGGCAATTTCTCCAGCGGCGAAACATAGTGAACCGTTGCGCCCGGCCCCAAAGGCCAATCAAGCGCAACCCAGAGGATCGTCAAGCCTATACCCGCCACCATGAAGCACAAGGCGAATGGCAGCATCAACGCGAGCAGAGACCCAACGCCGAATTCTTTATCCCATCGCCTGCAAAAGCCCAAGATTAATGGAAAGTAACTCATCAACGGTGTCATGATGTTCGTGTAGCTGTCACCCATGCGATAAGCCGCCGTTGTCATTTCCGGGCTAATCCCCAGCAGCATGAACATAGGAACAACGACGGGCGCAAGTGCACTCCATTTCGCGCTGGCGGACCCGATTAACAAGTCCAGCACCGATGATAAAAGGAGCACGCTGACCAGCAAGAACGGCGCGGAAAGGCCGAGATCACGGAGCACCGTCGCCCCGTTGATCGCGATGATCGGCCCAAGTCGCGACCAATTGAACATCGCCACGAAATGCGCGGCAAAGAAGATAAAAACGATATAGGGCGCCATCGCGCGGATGCCGTCTTGCATCATGCGCAGCGCATCCTCTCCACCTTTGACTGTCCCGACGCCCGCACCAAAGGCAATGCCCGTGCTCACAAACAGGAGAAAGAACCCGGCGATCAGGGCCGTGTAGAAAGGCTGCATCTGCGCAGTCCCTTCTTTCCCCTCATCAATCAGCGGCGTGTATCCGGGGGTAAGCGTAACGATGAGGAACACGGCAACCACGCAAAGTGCGGCAAGCCCGGCATAGCGCAACCCCTTGCGCTCATCCGGTGTCAGGCCCGCTTTCGCCAATTCGGCCTTCATGTCCTCGTCCGGCGTGCTGCCCCAGGTGCCAAGGCGTGGCTCAATGATCTTGTCTGTGACAAACCAGATAATCGGCGTGAACAGCCCGACGATCGCAAGGATGAACCACCAGTTTCCTGCCGGGTTCATCGTCCAGCCGGGTTCAACAATCCGCGCCGCTTCCTGTGTGAAACCAAAGAGCAGTACATCAATCTGCCCCGGCGTGATGTTGCCCGCATAACCGCCGGAAACCGCCGCAAAGGCCGCCGCTAGCCCGACGAGGGGGTGACGGCCGACCGCCGCATACAGGATGGCGGCCAAGGGGATGAACACCACATAGGCAGCATCGGACGCGTGATGGGAAACCATGCCAATGATCGCGACCATCGGCGTCATAATCACACGCGGCGCATTGCGCAGCGACCCGCGGATCAGCGCAGAAAACAGCCCCGATTTTTCAGCAACAGCGGCGCCGAGTACAATGGTCAAGACGGTGCCGAGCGGCGCAAATCCTGCCATGGTCTTTGGCATCTCTGTCAAAAGTCGGCCGATGTTATCCTCGCTGAACAAACTCGTCGCGCGGTAAGTCAGCACACCGTCCGCCAGTTCGCCCCATTGGGGAGCCTCTTTACCCGAATAGGCCAAAGAGGCGGACCAGCCGAGCCACGCGCCGATCTGTGAGAAGATCATCAGGATGACGATGAGCCAAACGAAAATCATGATCGGATCAGGCAGTTTATTGCCGAGCCGTTCAATAGTGGTCAGGAAACCGCGCGGGTGATGATTGGAGGACGCTGGCATCAAATGAATCTCACATCATTTGCATCGGGGAGGAGGACAGCACCGATAAAGCAGGCGACGGAAATCAGAAAGGCCAGACCAACGAGCAGCACCCACATCACCGCACCTCACGCACAACCTTCATACAACATCTCCGGTCGACAAGGCCCCATCAGCATTCGGGAAAACAATCTTCTTCTGATCGAACGGTGGGCAGAAACCGCGTAAGAATTGGCACTATCGTCCTTGCTCCGGCATAACCGATTTGTGCCGCGATGCCAGCCAGAGCAAGCCAATTGAGGCAAAGGCGATGCTGTCTGCGCCGAACATCGGCCAGGTCCAGCTATTGGCTAAGCCCGCTTGTTCCATCACGTCACTCACGGCGCCAATGGCGTAGGACAAGCCACCGATCACAAACAGATTGAGCACCAGCATATTGAAGCCTGCCGATGTTGCCTTCAACCCATCAGGTAGTTCCCGCTCAATCACCGAAAAGATGGGCCCATAGGCCGAGGTGAGAAACAGGATCGAGGCGACCATCCCTATCAGGAAAACCGGAGACGTCGCCGGCATAAACCGGAAGGCGATTATGAGCGGGACGAGCAGGAGCTGTACCCAGAACAGGGACCGCACCCGATCTGCACCGAAGCGGCGGTGCATCCAGTCCGTAAGATATCCAGTCCCCAACGCCCCCACCATGCCGAAGACGATAAACAGCGCCCCATAAAGGCTCGCCGCCTGCGCTTTGTCCATGCCCTTATCATCATGAAGCCAAAGCTGGACAAAGGGCGTCGTTGCGCTGTGGGCATGGAACAGGATGACAGCAGCGGAAGCATAACGGAGCCGGGCGTTTCCGCGCAAATGCCCCCAAAGGGCTGAGAGCTGTTCGCGCGATGACGGCGCCCGCTCTGCTGATTTGGCCTCATGATCGGTGTCGCGGATACGGGACACCAGCACGGCCATGAAAAAACCCAATGCCGCCATGATGAGGAAGCAATTCCGCCAACCCAGATAGGGGCCAAGCGTTCCTGCGACCAGAAAGCTTGCCCCGATCCCCAGCGGACCGCCCGCAAAGAAAAGGCCGATGGCGGTGGCCTTTTGCGCGTCCGACGTTCGGGCAAGGATGATCGTCGTTGCCGTTGGCACCAGAGTGGCTTCCCCAGCCGCAACGAACGGCCTTGCCCCCAGCAAAGACCAGAAGCCCTGTGCCATCCCCGCAAGCCCTGTAAACAGGCTCCATATCCCAACGCCTGCGGTCAACACCCGCACGCGGCCCACCCTGTCCGCAACCATACCGGCGGCCAGAGCAATCACGGCATAAACACCGCTGAAGGCAACGCCCGCAATCAAAGCGAAGTCTCCGCGCGACAGGTGCAAATCGCGCATGATATCCGGGGCAAAGCCGGACACCATATGCCGGTCCACCTGACTGAGCATGTGAAGAAAGAAGAACAGGGCCGCGAGTCCGAACCCCGTCCGACGCGTCGCAGCGGTCTCTTGATTTTGCGTCACAGCTCGGGCTGTCGCTCTATCGCTGGCACGACCTCGAGATGGTCAACCCAGCCATAGGCGGAGCGGTGCCATATCTGGAAGGCGGGTGTCAGGTCCCGCGCCTGCCTTGCCGTCCCGATCCGCAGCGAGAGCGTGACCGATTCCTCGGCCTGCGTGCCGTAAAGCGAAGTCCCGCAATCGCCGCAAAAGGCCAGCGCCCGATGGTTGCCGCTTTCGGCCAGCTTGCGAAAGAACTTGGGAGCACCGGACAACAGGGTGAAATCGTCTTTGCCGATCAAAGTCCCCCAACGGAAAGCCCCCCCGCCGTTGATCTGACAATCGGTGCAGTGGCAGACGATAATTTTTTCCGGATCAATCACCGCTTCATAGGTGATAGCCCCGCAAAGACAGCCCCCGTCAACCTTCATGCCCCGCCAATCTGGGCAAGAACGGCATCCCGGTTAAGCGTTGGCGTTACGCTTTCAGACCAGGAGGCAACGCGGTGGAGCCGGCGCAGTTGATCCCCCATGTCAGCCGTCACGCCATAATGCGCAGTGCCGAAGTTATCCCAGATTGCCACGTCGCCCGCTTCCCATTGGTGGCGCACCTGCAGCTCGGGGATCTTGGGCATTTCATTGGCGATTTTGAGAATGAGTTCGCTGAACTCGGCCGTGTAACCATGGACGCGCTTCACATAGCCGTTTGCAACAAACAGACAGGGACGCCCGGTTGCATGGTGGCTGACCACCGCCGGATGCGTGTTCGCTTCATGCAGGGCGGCAATCTTTTCGATGCTCATGGATGCATCGCCGAAATCGTGGCGCAGCATCAGATAGAGCGTGTCGTGATCAATCTCGAGATTGAGGAACAGCAGCTTCAGGGCATGCGGCAGCCGGTCAAATGCGGCGGTCATGCTCGACCACATCGTATCGGCGCCAAAGGGCACCTGATCTGCCTGCAGAATGGACATGATGTTGGGGTGTTTGCGGGCCGTCACATCATGATGCCAAATGTCAGTGGTGTTCTTGGCTTTGTCGGATTGCAGCTTCTGGATCACGACGACTTCGGGATGTCCTTCTGCCTCCATCGTGGCGGCAAAGCTGTGCTTTTCCAGCTGATCTCCGAAGACACGCGCCACCTGCTTCATCGCATCGAAGGAGAGGTTCTGTTTCCGGCCGAAGAGAACGCCGTAGGTCCACAGCGCGTCACGGAGGTCTTCTGCGATTTCGTCGTTGATTTCGCTCAGGTGCAGCCCCTCGATCCAGCCACCGATGACCGGCGTGCGCGGCTCAACCCTGAAGTGGCGATAGTCGCGCGGCTTCAATGTCAAATTTGCAAGCGGATTCAGCATCCTATCAACTCCCGTCCTATCAACATCCGTCTGATTTCATTGGTCCCGGCGCCAATGTCCAGCAATTTGGCGTCGCGCAGGAAGCGCTCGACTGGCCAGTCTTTGGTGTAGCCTGCGCCCCCCAGTGCCTGCACGGCTTCGCCGGCCGCGCGGAAGGCGTTTTCGCTGGCAAGGAGAATGGCGCCCGCGGCATCAAAGCGCGTCGTCTGCCCCGCATCACACGCCTTGGCGACGGCATAGACATAGGCGCGGGCAGACTGCATCGCGACGTACATGTCGGCCACCTTGGCCTGCATCAGCTGGAAGCTGCCAATTGGTTTGCCGAACTGCTTGCGCTCGCGAACATAGGGAATGACAACATCAAGACACGCCTGAATGATGCCGATCTGCATTCCCGCCAAAACCACGCGTTCATAGTCCAGCCCGCTCATCAACACGCCAACGCCGCCATGGACCGGGCCCATCACGTTCTCGTCCGGCACAAAGCAATCTTCGAACACAAGTTCACATGTCGGAGAGCCGCGCAGGCCCATCTTGTCGATCTTCTGGCCGATGGAAAATCCGGGCATGACCTTCTCGATCAGGAAGGCCGTGATGCCCCGGCTGCCGCCGTCCGGATCAGACTTGGCATAAACGACGAGCGTATCGGCATAGGTGCCGTTGGTAATCCAGAATTTGGTGCCGTTGAGGCGCCAGCCGCCATCAACCTTGTCCGCCCGCAGCTTCATGGAGACAACGTCGGAGCCTGCCCCAGCCTCTGACATCGCCAGGCTGCCGACATGCGCGCCCGAAATGAGCTTGGGCAGATACTTCGCCTTCTGGTCCGGATTGCCCCAGCGGCGGATCTGGTTGACGCAAAGGTTGGAATGCGCGCCATAGCTCAAGCCCACAGCGCCCGACGCGCGGCTCACCTCTTCCACTGCGATCACATGGTCGAGATAACCAAGACCAAGGCCGCCTAAATCTTCTTCAACGGTGATCCCGTGCAGGCCAAGCGCGCCCATTGGTTCCCACAATTCTCGCGGGAAACGGTCATTGCGGTCAATTTCGGCGGCCAGTGGAAGGATCTGTTCATCGGCAAAACGGCCTGCCGCCTCACGGATCATCGCCGCGCTATCGGTCAGTCCAAAATCAAAGTCGGGCGTTGAACGCATCATCCATCCTCTCGGCAAGCCAGCGGACTTCGCTGTACCCGTCCACGACAGATAGAACAGCCGACACCCACAAGCCAAGGCATCATGGAGGAAAATGCGTCGTCATGGAGGCAGGCCGCACATTAGGGTTAATTAAAGAAAAGGCAGTTATGCCAGTCCCCTTCAACCGGAACCTAGTGATCCCGGACGTGAGCGAGACAGGTCAGAATGGCAGTCAGAAGTCTTTTCAGGGGTTTTGGGGAGCGCAGCCCTGCCGCAGAGCCCGAAAATGTGGCCCAATTCGGCGATGTCGGCGTCATTCTGCCGGGCGACCTGAAGCGCAGGCTAGAGGTTCTGGAAGACTTTGAGCAGGCCGGCATCGGCTGGCTTTGGGCCTCTGACGCAGACGGCCACCTGATCTACATCTCTGAAAATGCGGTACAAAAACTTGAGCAGCCGCTTGAAAACCTGCTCGCAAAATCGCTCACGGCGCTGTTTGAAACAGATCCCTATAACCCCGGCGAGCGATCCGACCGGCCGCTGGCTTTCCAGCTCAGCGCCCGCAACAAAATTATCGACCTGACGGTGCGCTTTGCGCCCGGTCGGTCAAAACTGGAAGAGCGTCAGACTTGGTGGTCGATTTCCGGCCATCCAAAGTACGACGTAAATGGGGATTTCATCGGCTATCGCGGCAGCGCAAAGGACATCACCGTTGAATATGAGCGCAAGCTCGAAGACTCCCGCTTGGCCGAGTTCGACTCCCTCACCGGCCTTGCCAACCGCCACCGGATGAACCGAAAGCTGGAGACGACGCTGGCCGCCTTCAAAGCCGCCAAGCGCGCCTGCAGCCTGATGATGCTCGACCTCGACAGGTTCAAGCACGTCAATGATACGCTGGGACATCAGGCGGGCGATGACCTTCTCAAACAGGTCGGCGAACGACTGGGTCGCATCATCGGAGACCGGGGCGAGATTGGTCGCTTGGGCGGTGACGAATTCCAGATCATCCTGCCCGATCTAGACGACCGCGGGAAGTTGGGGGAACTGGCCACCAAGCTTATCCAGATCGTCTCGCTCCCCTATGCCTTGGGGGATGAGCGCGCCATCATCGGCACGTCCGTCGGCATCGCCATCGCGCCCTATGACGGGCTGGAAAAGGACGATTTGATCCGCAATTCGGATCTTGCACTTTATTCGGCTAAAAACGGTGGCCGCGGGCAGTTCCGCTTCTATTCAGCGGACCTGAAGGATGAAGCCGAAGAAGCGCGGCTACTGGAAGATGACCTCCGCGCCGCCCTGCTCGCCGATGAACTGGAATTGCACTATCAGCCCGTCGTCCGCACCAAGGACCATATGGTCGTTGGCCTTGAAGCGCTGATGCGCTGGGAGCATACCGAACGCGGCTTCATCAGCCCCGGCGTCTTCATTCCGATTGCCGAGAAATCGAACCTCATCAACATGCTGGGGGAATGGGCGCTGCGTCGCGCCTGTCAGGATGCCGCCAACTGGCCGGAGACGGTCCGCGTCGCGGTCAACGTCTCAGCCGTTCAGTTCGCAACTCCCGGATTTCCGGCCATTGTCACCAATGCCCTCGCTGCCACCGGCCTTGCGCCGGACCGGCTGGAACTGGAACTGACCGAAAGCGTCTTCATGGGCGACAGCGAGACGATCGACGAGACGTTCCGCGCCCTGAAAGGGCTGGGCGTCCGGCTCGCACTCGATGATTTCGGCACGGGCTATTCCTCGCTCAGCTATCTGCGGTCGGCACCGTTCGACAAGCTGAAGGTCGACAAGAGCTTCGTCGACAGCTGCACCCAGAAAGACCAGAACAGCGCTAAGATCATCGCCGCCATCATCGGCCTTTCCGACGCACTTGGCATGGAAACCACCGTTGAGGGCGTTGAAGCGTTCGACCAGTTTAACCTCGTCTGTTCCAAGGGCGCCCGCTTCATTCAGGGATATATCTATTCCAAACCGCTGAAGCTTGAGGCCGCGCTGGAGCGTATGTCGTCCGGAGAATTCCGTATCGAACCGGAAGGGCCAGACCTCCATCGGCCAGAGCGTCGGTCCATGTTCCGCCGCATCGGCGTCATCCACCTCGACCACCGCTATGAAGCCCTGTTGCGCGACCTTTCGACCACGGGTGCGCGGATTGAAGGACTATTGGGTGTCCCGCTGGGCACCGGACTTGTGCTGGATCTGGGTGGCGGACAGCTTGCGGTCTGCGTCGTCACACGGTCAACCGAAGCGACCATCGCTGTTGAATTCGAAACGCCTCTTGTCAGTGACGGCGCCGGTGGCCTGTGTACCCGCCACCGTGTATCGCCTTATGCGCTGGCCGCCGCTGGAATGCCTTTGACGTCGTTGCCACCCGGCAAATACCCGACCGAAGCCATGCCATCGGCACCGTCTTCCCAGCCGCAGTTCATGCAGGTCGCTGTTTAAGGCAGGACCACGTTTGCGGCCGTTGTGGATCGGCGAAAGTCACGTGTCGTCAGACCAGCCCGCGCCTTGAAGAAGCGCGCGAAATAGGCCGGATCGGCAAATCCGAGACGGTCGGAAATCTGTTTCGCCGACGCCGCCGTGTGGCGAAGATAGCGCATCGCCTCCAGCAACAACCTATCCTGAATAATGTCACCCGGTGATCGACCAAGGACCGCACGGCAGGCCCGCGTTAGCGTGACCGGCGTAACCGAAAGGGCCCGCGCATAGTCCGCCACGCCAAGATGGTCCCGAAACCGTTGGTCAACCATCGCCTCAAATCCCCGCACCAGCAGGACCTTGACGCCCGCCCCCGCCGACCCCTTCGCCAAAGTTTCAAGGCATCCTTCGGTCACGCCAAGACAGACAGCAAGGAGTGAGACGACCACATCAGGTATCCCCCCATGTTGGATGGCCATGCGCGCAGCGACGTCGTTCAACAGCCACTGCAAGCGCGCTGCATCCTCTGTCCGATCCCCCAGTGGAAGGACATAACCGGTCGCGGCCCCCTGGAAATGCCGCGCATCGAGGGCGGAGAGCCGGGGATCACGGAACATATCATTGGCAATGGAGACGACCCAGCCTTGCGTCCCGGGTCCAAAATTGAAAGCGTGGACGCAACTGCTGGGCACGCAGACCAATGCCGGGGACGTCACCTTTGTCTCAATGCCATCCAGCCGCACCTGCGCATGGCCATCCGTCATCATCAAGACCTGGAACAAGCCCTGATGCGTGTGCGGCGCAATGACCCAATCATACAGCGCAGATCGAGAGGGGATGTCTTCGATGTGCAGGAACTCAGGCGCGACAGGTGCGCTCCCTTCACCGTAAAGCGCAAAGCGCGCGATGTCCTGCCGGGCTATATCCATGTTCCACACAATATGGACTTGATCGAAAAGTGCAATTCATTGTCGCAAAGCTGCCTCGCCTTTTGACGCCCTCTGCCGCACGGAATGGTCAAACAGGCTGATTGAGGAACCCTCCCGATGAAAACACAGGTCGCCATTATCGGCGCAGGCCCCGCTGGCCTCATGCTCGGCCATTTGCTGCGGGCCGAAGGCATAGACTGCATCGTCATTGAGCGGGCATCGGGCGACTATATCCTCGGCCGTATCCGGGCGGGCGTTCTGGAACGCGTGACGACCGATCTGATGGACCGGCTCGACCTTGGGGCACGGATGCATAAGGAAGGCCTGCCGCATGATGGCTTCAACCTCGCCGACGGCGAACGCCTGATCCGCATCGACATTGCCGCCCTCACCGGCAAGCAGGTAATGGTCTATGGCCAGACCGAAATCACCCGCGATCTAATGGACGCAGCGCCGTCGCGCGGGCTGGAAGTGATCTACGACGCAGATGACGTCGCCCTCCACGACATTGAAGGCGATGCCCCGTTCGTGACGTTCACCAAGGATGGCAAAGAGCAGCGCATTGACGCGCGCTTCATCTGCGGCTGCGACGGATTTCACGGCCCCTCGCGCCAAGCCATTCCGGCCAGCGTCGGCAAGCCGTTTGAACTGGTCTATCCCTTTGGCTGGCTCGGCATTCTGGCCGATGTGCCGCCGTGCAACCATGAGCTGATCTACGCCAATCACGATCGCGGCTTTGCGCTTGCCTCCATGCGCTCTCCCACCCGCAGCCGCTATTACATCGACGTGCCGGTTACCGAAAAGGTCGAGGATTGGTCCGACGACCGCATCTGGGACGAACTCGCCACACGCCTCGGCCCCGACGCCGCCGCACACATGACGCGCGGCCCCTCCATCGAAAAGAGCATCGCCCCCCTGCGGTCCTTCGTATTTGAGCCGATGCAGCATGGCAGCCTGTTTCTGGCGGGTGACGCGGCGCACATCGTGCCGCCCACCGGCGCCAAGGGCCTGAACCTTGCCGCGTCCGATGTCACCTATCTCTCCGACGCGTTGATCGGCTATTTCAAACGCAATGATCGCGACGGCGTGGCGGGCTATTCGACAAAGGCGCTTGCCCGCGTCTGGAAGTCTGAGCGCTTCAGTTGGTCCCTGACCAAACTAATGCACCGCTTCCCCAACGACGGCCCGTTTGAACGCCGCGTGCAAGTGGCGGAGCTGGCCTATATCGCGTCGTCCGAAGCGGCGCAGATATCGATCGCCGAAAACTATGTCGGGCTACCGCTTTAGGAAACAGCCGCTTCCAGCATCCGGATCGTCCCCGCGTCTGCGTCGATTTCGGCGCGGACGCCTTGGGGGAGGCTGAACTGGTTGGCGACATGGCCGAATTGCGCGCCCTGAAACACAGGCACGCCGAGCGGCTTCAGATGATGCACGAGCACCTCTGACAGGGTGAACCCACCATATGAGACGTCGCGGGCGACACAGTCCGTACACTGTCCGAATACAATGCCAGACACGCGCTTCAGAATGCCTGCCAGCGACAATTGGGTGAGCATCCGGTCAATCCGGTATTCGGCTTCATTGGTGTCTTCCAGAAACAGGATCGCCCCGTCAAAGCTGGGCAGATAGGGCGTGCCGACCAGCGCGGTCAGCACCGTCAGATTGCCGCCATAGAGTTTGCCCTGCGCCCTGCCCTTACCGATCGTGCGGATGCTCCCGACACGCGGAACAAGTCGATCTTCGACGGCTGTGGGGTTGGTGAAGGTCGGCGTGGCAGCATCAAACGCCACCGCGCGGAACGCATCCCAGCTGAACTTGCCCCAACTGCTCGATGCATTGGGGCCGTGGATCGTCGGGAAGCCCGCCTTGGCCGCAATCGCCATGTGCAGCGCGGTGATGTCGCTAAAGCCGGTCAGCAGCTTCGGATTGGCACGAATAAGATCAAAGTCGAGCAAAGGCAGGATGCGCGCGCAGCCCCATCCGCCCCGGATCGCGAAGATGGCGTGCACCTCCTTGTCGGCGAACATCGCATTGACGTCTGCGGCCCGCTCCGCGTCGGTCCCCGCCAGATAGCCGCTCCGCTGCATGACATGCGGCGCCACCTTTGGCACCAGACCCATGGCACGGATTCCGGCGACGATTTCATCAAGAACAAAACTGTCGGTGGTAAAGCCGGCAGGCTCAATAAGCCCCACCGTATCGCCGGCACGCAATCGGGCAGGCTTGATCATGGCCTTCGGGGCAGCGGCACCCGCCGGCACAACCAGCGTGCCTGCCAATGCTGCCAACCCTGCCAGTGCTGCCCGACGATCCATCGCTCTTGCCCCCTTGCCAATCCCGCCTGATTCGACACCAGCCTAGCCCGAAGGACAGGCGGTGTGAAATCAACCGATCAGCGCGGCGGGCGCCGGATCAACCTCTTCGATTAAGCGCAGAACTTTGCGCGAACCGATTCCGCCTGCGCCATGATGTTCTTCACCAGAACATCGCAGGTCGGGATGTCGTGGATGAGCGCCTGGCTCTGGCCGCTCGTCCAGATGCCGCCATCCACATCGCCGTCACGCAACACATTGTCGCGTCCACGCTGGCCCGCCATCAGCGCCTTCACATCTTCAAACGACTTGGTCGGATCACGCTGAATTTCAGCGACCTGCACGGAAACGGCGTTCTTTGCGACGCGGGCGGTGTTGCGCAGCGTGCGGCCAACCAGAACCGTGTCGAGTTCCGTGCTGTCGACAATCGCCTGCTTCACATTCTGATGGATCTTGGCTTCAACAGTGGCGCAGAAGCGCGTGCCCATGTTGACGCCATCGGCCCCAAGCGCGAGCGCGGCCACAAGGCTGCGGCCATCGGCCATGCCGCCCGACGCGATAATCGGGACATTGGGCAGCGCATCAACCGTAGCGGGCAGCAGAACGACCAGGCCGACATCGTCTTCACCGGGGTGGCCCGCGCACTCAAAGCCATCGATGCTGATCACGTCCACGCCCTTATTCACAGCCGATACGGCGTGACGGACCGAGGTGCACTTGTGGATGACCTTGACGCCGTTCTCCTTGAAGCGTGGCAGGTGATCGGTCGGCGCGCGGCCCGCTGTCTCGACGATCTTGATACCTGACTGGATGATCGCCTCGCGGTAATCGTCATAGGGAATCGGGTTGATCGACGGCAGCAGCGTCAAGTTCACGCCGAAGGGTTTGTCCGTGAGCGCTTTGGTCTTCTCAATCTCTTCCAGCAACGCATCGCCACTGGGGAACATGTGCGCCGTGATAAAGCCCAGCGCGCCTGCGTTCGCGACGGCCGCCACGAGTTCGCCATAGCCAACACCGGTCATGCCGCCCATGCAGATCGGCGTTTCCACTCCGAACATTTCGGTCAAGCGTGTCTTAAACATATCCTCTCTCCAATTCGATTGGTGGCACCCGTGCTGCGGGCTTCATCTGTCTCCATTTGGGAAGTTGACGCAAACGTCAAGCCGCTAGGTGCGACAGGCCCGTTTGGAGTGACAGGGATCATCAACAAATCTGCCGTGAGAAGAAATGGGGGCACTTGGTTGAATTAAAGCCGATTTGGCAATAAGTTGTGCTAATCACTGTCGTCAGGCCATTCTAAGAGCCCGCCACATTCAGACCATGCATAGCTGCCAATCAAGCAGCCAATTGGCCGTTTCCCCCGATAGAGGCCACCGAACATGATGACGCACATGACACATAAACCCCACGATGTTGTCCATAACCTTGCCATGGCGGTGATCGATTCGTCCGTGATGCCCATTCTGCTGCTGGACGAAACATTCCACGTCATCACGGCCAGTGCTTCATCGACAGGCCTGTTCGGACAGACCCCAAGCGCGATGATGGGTCAAAACTTTTTTGAGTTGGCCGGCGGGCGATGGAACAAACCCCAGTTGCATGCCTTGCTGCGCGTTACGTTAGCCGGCGGGGCAGATCTGGATGCCTATGAGATGGACATGCAGGTCGGAGACGTCACGCACAAGCTTCTGCTCCATGCCCAGAAGCTCGATTATGATCCGGTGGGCAAAAACTGCCTCCTCCTGACCATTTCAGATGTCACGCTGGCGCGTATCGGGGAGCAGCAGAGGGATGATTTGCTCCGTGAAAAGGCCGTTCTGCTAAAGGAACTTCAGCACAGAATTGCCAACAGCCTTCAGATTATTGCGAGCGTCCTGATGCAGAGCGCGCGCCGCGTGCAATCAGAGGAGGCGCGGTCGCATCTGCGGGATGCCCGCAACCGTGTGATGTCGGTGGCCACCCTTCAGCAGCAATTGTCGGAAGCTGGACCGGAAGAAGTGCGGCTCGACGATTATTTCACGCGCCTGTGCCAGAGCCTCAGCGCCTCCATGGTCCATGATGCGAGCAAGATTAAGATTGCCGCCATTGTCGATGACAGTCGTGTCAGTGCGGACCGTTCTGTCAGCCTTGGCTTGATTGTGACGGAACTGGTCATCAACTCCCTGAAGCACGCCCTCCCTGACGACCGGGAGGGCAAGATTTTCGTGCGCTACAACAGCACCGGTGCGGGGTGGCAATTGTCGGTGTCCGACACGGGCGTCGGAACCCAAGAGTCCTTGGCCGACGCGAAGCCCGGCCTTGGCACCAGTATCGTAGAGGCGCTGGCAAGCCAGCTTGATGCGACACTCTCCGTCCAGTCAGAAAACCCCGGCGTGACAATCAAAGTGACCCACACTGTTGCCGACCCGGCTGATCAACCGATGACAGGCGCGGTCTGACAGGCGCGGTCTGACAGGCGCGGTCTGACAGGCGCGGTCTGACAGGCGCAAGCTTCAAAGATGGAGAAGAGAAAATGGTGGGCGTGGCAAGGATTGAACTTGCGACCCCTGCGATGTCAACACAGTGCTCTACCACTGAGCTACACGCCCACACTCATTTTCAAGAGCAGTTCCAAGTGCCGAATGACTCGGCGGGAACCGTCGGGGTCCGGGGCCAATAGCGGCGACTGGGCCGGGTTGCAAGGCCCGATGCACAGCGCATCGACTGCGCGTTACAAACCTTCTGATGTTGCGTTGCTGAACTCGAAAGCCCGGTCCACTTCGGCGACAAGATCCTTCAGGTGGAAGGGCTTGGACAGAACCTTGGCATTGGGCATGGCCTGCCCCGCCTTCAGCGAGACTGCCGAGAATCCGGTGATGAACATGACCTTCATGTCTGCATGAATGAGCGTCACCTTCTGGGCGAGTTCAATCCCGTCCATTTCCGGCATGACAATGTCCGTCAGCAGCAGGTCGAAGGCCTCACCCGCCTCAATCAGCTCCAGCGCAGCGGTGCCCCGGTCTACGGCGGTCACATGATAGCCTGCCCGTTCGAGGGCGCGAACGAGATACTGGCGCATCACATCATCATCTTCAGCCAGCAGGATATGGATCATTTGTGCCCTCATAGTCGCGCGTCCGGATTGCATTCATCCGTAAGGCTTTAACTTAGCAGGCACACCTTAACATTTTTTCACAAGCTTTGACGACGGTTGCGGTTTCAAGGCCGCAGACATTGCCAGCAATTCGCAGCCCCTTTAGGGCGAAAGGGATGAACAGTTCGTTCGACCAATCCGGCCCGGATACGCCGCAATGGCCCGTCATCCTCTCGGTGCCGCATGCCGGGCGTGCTTATCCACCTGATCTGGCCGATGACTGCCGCTTCCCTGCGGATCGGCTGCTTCCGCTGGAAGACCGGCTTGCTGACCGACTGGCGGTGGCATCCTTTGAAGCTGGGTTTACGGGTATTGTGGCTAAGACGCCCCGGGCTGTTATCGACCTGAACCGTGCAGAGCGTGACATGGACCCCGGTATGCTGTCGCGGCCGATGGATGTTCAACCGATCCTATCTGCCAAAGCGCGTGGAGGGCTGGGCCTTGTTCCGCGCCGAACCGCTGTGTTGGGGGATTTGTGGCGCAGGCGCTTTTCCCCCGAAGAAATTGATGACCGGATCAACCGCCACCACAGGCCGTACCATAACCGGCTGGAGAACCTGATGGAGGCCGCCCGCCGCCGCCACGGGACGGCCATCTTGCTCGACATTCATTCCATGCCGCCCTTGCTGCAGGACGGCGCCCGCACGCCGCCCCAGATCGTGGTGGGGGACCGGTTCGGCCGCAGTGCAAGCTCAATCCTGACCGAACTGGCCGGCGCGACATTTGAAGCCGCAGGCCTGCGCGTCGCCTATAATGCGCCTTATGCGGGGGGGCATATTCTGGATCGGCATTCGGCACCCGCCGATGGCCTTCACGCCATTCAGCTAGAATTTGACCGTCGGCTCTATCTTGACTCTCACCTGCGGGCAGCAGGGGACGGCCTGACAGATATGGCCCGCCTGTTGCGGCAGGTGGCTGAACGATTGTCCGATGCGGCACCCCGCCTTTCGCTTCCTATCGCCGCTGAATAAACCGGGCCCTGAACAAAGAAACCACCCGGTGCACGCACCGGGTGGCCAAGGTTCAGGGAGGAAACACACCCAAGGGTGTGCTGAGTAGCGGTACGAAAGGGGGGACACGCACCACCGCTCAAAAAACAATGTAGGGTGCGGCGTTGGCCGTTTCAAGCAAAAGTCAGGGCGACTGTTCGCTTGTTCGAACAGCCGCCCCAGAGTCTTTTTGGACCGACCTCAAAGGCCGGAAATCGCTAGATTATTTTAGCCGTTCGCATCACCCGCGACAACTTTGCCCAGCGCCATCTGGCGGCCAAAGACGTCGCGCATGACCGACATTGAGAACAGATGCGCATAAACCAGCGGCAAAAGACCGGACTGATTCATCTTGCGCAACTGGTCGCCGCGAAGCTCGCGCAGCTTGTCTTCATTGACCATCTGGAAGCCACGATAGACGAAAGGCGGCTTATCCGGATCGGGCTGGACCGACATTTCACCGTCCATCAACAATTCATTGGCGATCAGTTCCTGCATGAAGGCCTGAGTCCGCTGACCGGCCTGTTCAAACTGTTCGCAAAAGCTGAGAATCTGCTTGGTCGCTTCGGTCGGCTGGCCGTCTTCAAAAAGGGCGTCGCCTTCTTCGAATTCACCGATCGCGCCTGCGGTCGGGTCAAAGCAAACCGACAGATCGTCGCTGTCCGGGCGCAGCTTGGCGAGCATGAAGGGATAGCGACGGACATAGGCTGGCACATAGACCTGCTCAGTAAAGCGGCCATCTTCGCCCATGAAAACGTTGACGCCTTCATTGAGGCCCATCAACGCCAGCGGCACAGGTGCTTCACCTGACGAGAAGATGATGGGATAGTTGCGCTGCGCGCTGGCGAACTCATCAACGGTCAACGGCACGGCGTGCTGATCGTTGAGCCAAGGTGCGCTCTCAACCGTACGCGTTTTCCATGTTGCGTGATCGACCGACGAAAGCGGGACGAGGTCCTTGAAAAACAAGGGAAGAGCATCTTGCGGCGCACTGGCCATACGTATTCTCCTGCTGCCAATGAGGCGATGATGAATGGCATCGGCTCCTATGGCCCGATGTACCAGAGTGCAAGGGGAAAGCGGCGATTCCCGCTGTCCTTTACCAGCCGCTAAAGGCTAGGGGATGAGCTTTCCGGGGTTCATGATGCCCAGTGGATCAAACGCAGCCTTGATCGCGCGCAGCGATTGGATGCGCGCCGGGGCTGACAGCCGCCCGAGTTCGTCACGTTTCATCTGCCCGATGCCGTGTTCCGCCGAGATGGAGCCGCCTGCCGCGGTGACGAGATCATAGACCATCCGGCTTGTCGCCTTGCCTGTTGTCATGCGCCAGTTCGGATCGGTGCAGCCTTCTGGTGCCCGCACATGGAAATGGACATTGCCATCACCCAGATGGCCATAAGCATTGACCCAAACGCCCGGAAAGGCGCGCTCAACCTCAGCACTGGCCGCTGCAATGAAGCGCGGCATGTCGTCCACCGGCACTGAAATGTCGTGCTGCATGGCGGGGCCATGCGAGCGCTCCGCCTCTGAGATCGATTCCCGGATTTTCCAGAAAGCCTCTGCCTGCGCCTCGCTCGCGCCAATCGCGGCATCCCGGATGCGGCCTGCCTCTAGCTCGGCGGCCAACAACGGCTCCAACGCCTCGGCAGGCGCGGTGGCCCCCGGACTGCTGCGGACATATTCCACCAGCACATGCCACGGTGCATGCCCCTCAAGCGGCGCGCGGGTGCCTGGAATGTGCTGGAGCACCAGACGCAAAGAGCTGTCCGGGATCAATTCAAAGCTCTCAATGGCATCGCCCGACGCCGCCTCCATGGCGCGCAGGCTGGTGAGTGCAGCCTCGGGGCTATCGACAGCCATCCAAGCAACAGCCCGGTCGAGGACATCCGGCACCAGCGTCAGGCTCGCGGCCGTAATGATGCCGATTGTCCCCTCGGCAGCAATGAGCAACTGGGTCAGATCATAGCCGCGATTGTCTTTCTTCAGCGCCGCCAGCCCTTCGTACAGCGCGCCATCGGGCAGAACTGCCTCCACGCCCAGCACAAGGCGGCGCATCGTGCCAAAGCGCAGCACCTGCGTGCCGCCGGCATTGGTGGACACAAGCCCGCCCACAGTGGCGGAGCCGCGCGCACCAAGCGACAATGGAAAGCGCATGCCTTGGGCGCGCGCCGCATCATGCAGGTTGGAAAGCACAACACCGGCCTCAGCCACAACAAGCCCAGCGGCCGGGTCCAGTTGGCGGATCGCATTCATCCGGCGGAGCGACACAATGATGGCTGCGCCGCTGTCATCGGGTGTCGCGCCCCCGACCATGGACGTATTGCCGCCCTGAGGCACGACAGGAATATGATGGCGCGACGCGATCTCGAGAACCGCCTGAACTTCGGCGACGCATCCCGGCTGCACCAATGCGGCGGCCTTCCCTTCGTAGATCTTGCGCCAGTCCGTCGTCCAAGGTGCGATGTCGGACGACTCAGTCTTCAGGCCCTTTGTGCCCAAAACCGCCCCGAGTTCGGCCAAAGCTGCGGCATTCAACATCGCAAATGTCTCCCCTGCCCCAAGGCGGGACAGCTTTGCCCCATTGCCACGCAATTCATGATCTGTTCAACCGTCCAACCTCACTTCGGGTCGAATCATGATGACATCTCGATGATCCAGTTTCTTGTGCTGTCTGCCGCGGCGTTGATGCCGTCGGGCCCGGCTGCTCTGCCTCAGGCGGACGGGGCAGACTATGCACAAGTGATGATCGAGCGTCGGACAGTGATCCGCATCACCCCGCATCATGAGCGCGCCCGTCCGCGGATGATCTTCCAAAATTGGAAGGAAAAATCCGCGCCAAAATGCCTTTCCATCGCAACGCTTGGGGGTATTTTGATCAGCAGGCCGGACAGCATTGACCTCGTCCTGCGCAGTGGACCGCCCATCCGCGCGCGTTTGGAAAAGGGTTGCCCGTCCATCGACTTTTATTCCGGATTCTATCTGCAGCCGACCCGCGACGGGCGTCTATGCGAAGACCGGGATACGATCCATTCCCGGACCGGTGGCGCCTGCATGATCGACAAATTTCACACACTGGTGCCGCCAAAGCAAAAGTGATGCCGCTTTGGCCCTCATTCCGGACGGCTTTTGCTTGACTTTTCCGTCCCTGAAGCCAAGGCCCGCAGTCAACATGCAGGGGCACCCTCCCGCACCTTATCCGGAACCTAACCTGAATGAGTTTTGCCGATCTCGGCCTATCCGATGAACTGCTCCGCGCCATAACGGAGGCGGGCTATTCCGATCCGACACCTGTCCAACAGCAGGCTATTCCAAGCGTCCTGATGATGCGTGACCTGATTGCCATTGCCCAAACAGGCACCGGCAAGACGGCGGCGTTCGTCCTCCCCATGATTGATGTTTTGGGCCATGGCCGCACCCGCGCGCGCATGCCCCGTTCACTCATTCTGGAACCGACACGGGAACTCGCCGCGCAGGTTGCCGAAAATTTTGAAAAGTACGGCAAGTATCACAAGCTCTCCATGGCGCTGCTCATTGGCGGCGTGCAGATGGGCGATCAGGTCAAGGCGCTGGAAAAAGGCGTTGATGTCCTCATCGCAACCCCAGGCCGCCTGATGGACCTGTTTGAGCGCGGTAAGATCCTGCTCAATGGCTGCGACCTGCTCGTCATCGATGAAGCAGACCGGATGCTCGACATGGGCTTCATTCCAGACATCGAGAATATCTGCACGAAACTGCCCGCAAGCCGTCAGACCTTGCTCTTTTCAGCAACGATGCCGCCGCCAATCAAAAAGCTGGCTGACAAATTCCTGTCGAACCCCAAGACCATCGAAGTGGCCCGCCCGGCCTCGACCAATGTCAACATCACACAGGTTCTGGTCGAAGTGGACGCCCGCAAGAAGAAGGACGTTCTGCGCGACCTACTGAATGCGGACGACGTCAACACGGCGATCATCTTCTGCAACCGCAAAACAACCGTGCGCGAGCTTGCGCAGAGCCTGCAGCGCTCTGGCTTCCGGGCAACGGAAATCCATGGGGACATGGAGCAATCGGCCCGCATTAAGGAACTCGACCGCTTCAAATCGGGCGATATCAACATTCTCGTCGCCTCTGACGTTGCGGCCCGTGGCCTCGACATCAAGGGTGTCAGCCACGTCTTCAATTTTGACGCGCCTTGGCACCCAGATGACTATGTGCACCGTATTGGCCGCACCGGTCGTGCAGGTGCCACGGGCAAGGCCTTCACATTTGTGACGTCGGCGGATGCCGAAGCCATTGAGAATATCGAAAAGCTGACTGGCCAGACCCTGACGCGAATCAAGGGCAGCGGCGAATCAGCGGCGAAGGCAGCAGCAGCGACGCCTGAAGCGACCGATGCCGCAGCGGAAGATGAACCGCGTCCGGCCCGCCGTTCACGGTCGAAGGCCGCACCGAAGGTCGAAGAAGCCAAGGCCCCCGCGCCGAAGCCAGACCGTGCCGAAAAGCCAGAACGCGCCGCGCGCAAGCCGCAGGAAAAGCCAGCGGCGCGCCGTGAAGCGACGCAACCGTCTGATGATTCAAATGAATCGGGCGGCTGGAATGGCCCGATGCCGGACTTCCTCTCGCACGGTTTTAACTGAGCGAACGCTCAGCTGTTTCGGAAAGCCCAAGCCAACAGCCTGTAATGCCAGACACCGCTGATGCGGGTCTTCTGTGCGGTCGGGCGGCGGGTCTGCTGCCTCTGAGAGGCGCGGAACAGGCTAAGGGCAAGTGCTGTCATGCAACCTGCATAGCGGAGGCCGGCGACGTCCGAATGTCAGGTCAATGACGCTTCAATGACTCGGCGGCTGAAATCAGCCGCCGCGCCACCCATTTTACTTCGCGTCGAGAATGGCTTCGATGGACGTGTTGACGACATCGATGTCGGCCATACCATCCACGCGCTGCAACAAGCCGCGCGCTTCGTAGATCGGCAGGATCGGCGCGGTCTTGGCACGATATTCGGCCATGCGCGTGCGGACCGTTTCCTCATTGTCGTCGGGACGACGCTTGAACTCGGTCGAGCCGCACTGGTCACAGGTTCCAGCAACCTTGGGCTGCTTGAATGTATCGTGATAGCCGGCACCGCATTTCCCGCAGGTAAAGCGTCCGGTGATGCGTTCAACCAGAGCGTCTTCGTCCACGCCCAGCTCAATCACGCGGTCCAACTTACGGCCGCGACCCGAAAGGATGACGTCCAATGATTCCGCCTGGGCGGCCGTCCGGGGATAGCCGTCGAAGATCACGCCGGTCTCGGCAGGCAGCTTGTCCAGCGCCTCTCCGATGATGCCGGACACGATCTCGTCAGAAACAAGCTCACCGGCTTCCATCACAGCCTTGGCCTGCAGCCCGACGGGCGTGCCGTCCTTAACGGCTGCTCGAAGCATATCGCCGGTAGACAGTTGCACCATGCCGCGCTCTTCCTGCAATCGGCTGGCCTGTGTGCCCTTCCCCGCCCCCGGAGGTCCCAACAGAATTATATTCAACGTCGCGCTCCCCCTTTGAGCTTCGCCTTCTTGATGAGGTCCCCATATTGGTGGGCCAGCATATGGCTCTGGATCTGTGTCACTGTATCCATCGTCACGTTCACAACGATCAGAAGGCTGGTGCCGCCAATAGCCATGAAGCCGAGGCTGGAGAACATGAATTCAGGCACGAGGCAGACCAGCGTCAGATACGCAGCGCCCACCACGGTGATGCGCGTCAGCACATAATCCAGATAATTCTCTGTGTTCTTACCGGGGCGAATGCCGGGCACGAAGCCGCCATAGCGCTTCAAATTCTCTGCAGTTTCTTCAGGGTTGAAGACAACGGCTGTGTAGAAGAAGCAGAAGAAGATGATGCCAAACGCATAGAGCGCCATGTACAGCGGAGATCCGTGCTGCAGGGCATTCGTGATCGACAAAATGGTATCCCCCGTCGCCGAGTCCTGCGTGGCGCTCTGGCCTGCGAACTGGACGAGCGTCAGCGGCATCAGCAAGAGCGACGACGCGAAGATCGGCGGGATAACGCCTGCCGTGTTGATCTTGAGCGGCAGGAAGCTCTTATCGGCCTGCATCATGCCGCGCTGCGTCTGGCGCTTGGGATATTGGATCAACACGCGGCGCTGCGCACGCTCCATGAAGCAGATAAACGCAATCAGGCCAATGACGGCCGCGCCGATGCCAAGCACCATGAGCGGGTTCATCGTGCCTGTACGGCCCCCTTCAAACACCTGTGCGAGCGTCTTTGGCAGGGTGGCGACAATGCCGGCCATGATAATCAGCGAAATACCGTTACCGATACCGCGGCTGGTGATCTGTTCCCCCAGCCACATCAGGAACATCGTGCCGCCCAAAAGTGCGGTGACGCACGCCACGCGGAACAGCATGCCAGGTTCAACCACAGCCGACAGGCCCTGTGTCGCGCCCCAGCTTTCAAGGCCGACAGCGATGAAATAACCCTGAACGATGGTCAGGCCGACGGTGCCGTAGCGGGTGTACTGGTTCAGCTTCTTACGGCCGCTTTCGCCTTCCTTCTTCAACGCTGCCAGCGTTGTGGAAAGCGACGTGCCAAGCTGCACGACGATGGACGCCGTGATGTAGGGCATCACGCCGAGCGCGATGAGGCTCATGCGCTCCAGCGAACCGCCCGAGAACATGTTGAAAAAGTCGAGAACACCGCCCTTGGTGGTGTTGAAAAGCGTTTCGAGCGCTTTGGGGTCAATCCCCGGCAGCGGCACATGGCTGAGCAGGCGGAAAACAATCAACGCCCCGATCGTGAACCAGATGCGGCTCTTCAGTTCAGAAGCCTGCGAAAAGCGGGAGAGGTTCAAGCCTGCTTGCTGGTCGGCGGAACTTGCCATGGGATGGATAACCCTTGAAAAAAAGAACGGCGGGTCATGCCCGTTGGACAGCCCGCCGCTCCATATAATGACTAATCAGCGCTTGTCTAAGCCCTGACCTGAGTTTTCCTCAGGCATTGGTCCTGATCTTGACGGTATTCTTCTTGGCAGCGGCCTTTTCGGCGGCTGGAACAACGTGGATCACGTCCACGCTGCCGCCAGCCTTTTCAACTGCAGCCTTCGCCGCCGCCGACGCGCCAGCAACAACAAAGCTGAGCTTCGCTGTCAATTCACCCTTAGCGAGCAGACGGACACCGTCCTTGCCACCACGGGCAACGCCAGCAGCCTTGAGCGCTGCGTGATCGATTGTCGCCTTGACGTCGATCTTCTTGGCATCAACCAGCTTCTGGATGGCACCGAGGTTCACCTCGGCATAATCCTTGGCGAAGATGTTGTTGAAGCCGCGCTTTGGCAGACGCATGTGAAGCGGCATCTGACCGCCTTCAAAACCGGCAATGGAGACGCCTTCGCGGCTCTTCTGACCCTTCTGGCCACGGCCAGCGGTCTTGCCCTTGCCAGAGCCGATGCCGCGTCCGACGCGCATCCGGCCCTTACGGGCACCATCATTATCACGGAGTTCGTTGAGTTTCATATCGTGCACTCGCTTTCGCTATGTTCGCGCTGAGGAAGGGTGTGCCCCTTCCGGAAAAATGCCGCCCCGGTCAAGACCGGGGCGGGCAATTTAGGGTTTAACCGAGAACTTCCACCATGTGGCGAACCTTCTGGATCATGCCCCGGACTTCCGGGGAATCTTCCAGCTCCGACACGCGGTGCATTTTGTTCAGGCCGAGACCGATCAGCGTTGCGCGCTGGTCCTTGGTCCGGCGGATCGGCGAACCGGTCTGCTTGATTTTGATCTTCGCCATCGGGATTACTCCGTAACCGCTTCGGCTTCAGCCAGGGCTTCAGCCGCGGCAGCTCCACCACGCTTCAGAAGATCAGCGATCTTCTTGCCGCGACGCTGGGCAACCGACTTGGGGCTTGTCTGCTCGGTAAGAGCAGCAAAGGTAGCCCGGATCATGTTGTAGGGGTTCGACGTGCCGACTGACTTCGTCACCACGTCGGCAACGCCGAGCGATTCAAAGACAGCGCGCATCGGACCACCGGCGATGATACCCGTACCCTGCGGCGCGGTGCGCAGCGTCACGCGGCCGGCACCGAAGTGACCATTGCCATCATGATGCAGTGTGCGACCTTCCTTAAGGGGAACGCGAACCATTGCCTTCTTGGCAGCAGCCGTCGCCTTGGAAATGGCTTCCGGCACTTCGCGCGCCTTACCATGACCGAAGCCTGCACGACCCTTGCCGTCACCGACAACAACCAATGCTGCAAAACCAAAGCGCTTACCGCCCTTAACAGTTTTGGAAACGCGGTTGATGTGGACGAGCTTTTCGATCAGCTCTTCGCCACCTTCTTCGGCACCGCGACGGTCGTCACGACGACCACGGTTGCCATCGCGGCCACCACGGCCACGATCGTTACCACCACGGCCACGACCGCCCCGACCACGACCATCGGCCGCATCAGGAGCCGCTGCTGCGGCTTCGGGGGCAGCAGCGCCGCCCTGGATTTCGGTTTCGTCAGCCATTTAGAACTCCAATCCGCCTTCGCGTGCCGCGTCAGCCAATGCTTTTACGCGACCATGGAACAGGAAACCCCCACGGTCGAACACGACCTTGGTTACGCCAGCCTTCTTGGCACGCTCGGCTACAGCCTTGCCTACCAATGCCGCTGCGTCGAGGTTTGCACCCGACTTGGCGCGCGCTTCCTTTTCGACGGTCGAAGCTGCGGCAACTGTCTTGCCCGCTGCGTCGTCGATGATCTGCGCATAGATGTGACGGCCCGACCGGTGAATGGACAGGCGCGGACGCTGGCTGGCGCGGGTACGGATAGCCGTACGGACACGCTGGCGGCGCTTTTCGAATGATGTCAGCTTCTGTGCCATTACTTCTTCTTACCCTCCTTCCGGAAGATAAACTCGCCACGGTAGCGGATACCCTTGCCCTTATAAGGCTCAGGCTTACGCCAGCGGCGAATTTCTGCGGCGATCTGGCCAACCGCCTGGCGGTCGATGCCGGAGATTTCGATCGTCGTCTGATCCGGAGTCTTGATGTCGATGCCCTGCGGCACGTCGATGTCGATGTCGTGGCTGTAGCCGAGCTGCAGCTTAAGCTTCTGGCCCTGTGCGCTTGCACGGTAGCCGACACCCGTCATGACGAGGGTCTTGGTGAAGCCTTCGGTCACGCCCGTCACCAGGTTCTGGATCAGGGTGCGCTGCATGCCCCAGAAGGACCGCGCCCGCTTTGTTTCGTTCGCCGGGCGAACGGAAAGCTGGCCGTCTTCAAGGCTGTAAGACACTTCGGCTTCCTTAGGGATGCTGAGCGTCCCCTTCGGGCCGGTGACGGCAATGATCGCGCCGTCAAGCGATGCGGTCACGCCTGCCGGAATGGCAATCGGCTTTTTACCTGTGCGGCTCATCAGAACACCTCCGCGAGCACTTCGCCGCCGACGTTCTGCTCACGCGCTTCCGCGTCAGAAAGAACGCCACGGGGCGTCGAGACGATGGTGATGCCAAGGCCGTTACGGATGATCGGCAGTTCCTTCGAACCGGAGTAAACGCGGCGGCCGGGCTTCGAGACACGTGCGACGTGCTTGATGGCCGGCTGACCTTCGAAATACTTCAGTTCGATGCGGATGCCCGGGTGTGCACCCAGGGCCTCATCATGATAGCCGCGAATATAGCCTTCGCGCTGCAAGACATCGAGCACGCGGACACGCAGCGTCGAAGCTGGCGTCAGAACGCTATCCATCTTGGCACGCTGGCCGTTACGGATGCGGGTGAGCATATCACCCAAGGGATCGGTCAAAGACATTTTTCAGTAACCCCTTACCAGCTCGACTTGGTGACGCCGGGGATCAGGCCCTTATTGGCCAGATCACGCAGCTGAACACGGCAAAGCCGGAACTTGCGGTAGTAAGCGCGCGGACGACCCGTCAGCTCGCAGCGGTTGCGGACGCGGGTCGGATTTCCGTTGCGCGGAATTTCGGCCAGCTTCAGGCGCGCGATGAGGCGCTCCGTTTCGTCCTTGGATTCGTCGTTTGCGATCGCCTTCAGCCGGGCATAACGCCCTGCGTACTTCTTAACGAGCTTCTTGCGACGCTCGTTTTTGTTGATCGAACTCAGTTTCGCCATGACTTAAGTTCTCGTCCTTCCGTCAGAGCAGTTCCGCTTACGCGGCCTGCTGCTGCTCTTCTTCTTGAGGGAAAGGGAAACCGAACAGGCGAAGGAGCTCACGCGCTTCGTCGTCGGTCTTTGCGGTCGTCGTGACGATGATGTCCATCCCACGCATTTTATCGATCTGATCGTAGCTGATTTCCGGGAAAACCAGCTGTTCCTTCAGGCCCATCGCATAGTTGCCACGGCCGTCGAACGACTTCGGGTTCAGGCCCCGGAAATCGCGGACGCGCGGCAGCGCGATGGTGATCAGGCGGTCAAGAAATTCGTACATACGCTCACGGCGCAAGGTAACCTTGCAACCAATCGGCATGCCTTCACGCAGCTTGAACTGCGCGATCGACTTCTTCGCCTTGGTGATCACTGGCTTCTGACCAGCAATCTGCTGCATTTCAGCAGCGGCGATTTCGACCTTCTTCTTATCCTGCGTCGCTTCACCAACACCCATGTTGATGACGATCTTGTCGAGGCGCGGAACCTGCATCGAGTTGGTGTACCCGAACTTTTCCGTCATCGCCTTGATGATCGTTGCTTCGTAGTTGCCCTGCATACGGGCCTTGTACTTGTCAGCCATTGATCACTTCCCCGGACTTCACGGCCACACGGACCTTCTTGCCGTCCTTGATTTCGAAGCGAACGCGCGTTGGCTTGCCCGACTTCGGATCTTCGATTGCGACCTTCGACACCGGCATCGGCGCTTCGCGACGCTCCAGACCACCCTGCGGGTTAGCCTGGGTCGGCTTCTTGTGGCGGGTGGCGATATTCACGCCGGCCACAATCACCTTGCCGTCCTTCGGGAACGACTTGGTCACCTCGCCGTGCTTGCCCTTGTCCTTGCCGGACAGGACGACGACCTTGTCACCCTTTTTGATTTTCAGCGAAGCCATTACAGCACCTCCGGTGCGAGCGAGATGATCTTCATGAAGTTCTTCGCGCGCAGTTCACGGCAGACCGGGCCGAAAATACGGGTGCCGATCGGCTCTTCGTTCTTGTTGACGAGGACCGCCGCATTACCGTCGAAACGGATCGTCGAACCATCGGGACGATGAATGTCCTTGGCGGTACGAACGATGACTGCGCGGTGCACGTCACCCTTTTTCACTTTGCCGCGCGGCTGGGCTTCTTTGATCGACACAACGATCACATCACCCACGCCGGCGAAACGACGCTTGGAACCACCGAGCACCTTGATGCACTGAACGCGCTTGGCGCCCGAGTTATCGGCGACTTCCAGATTGGACTGCATCTGAATCATGGATCAGCCCTCCATTGGATCGACGATTGCCGCAGCACCGCCGACCTTTTCTACGACCGTCCAGGTCTTCAGCTTCGAAATAGGGGCACATTCTTCAATGCGCACCACTTCGCCCTCTTTGAAGGTGTTGCCTTCATCATGGGCGTGATACTTTTTCGAACGGCGGATGATCTTACCGTAGAGCGGGTGTTTCACCTTACGCTCTACCTTGACCACAACCGTCTTGTCGGTCTTGTCGGAAACGACCGTTCCGGTCAGCACGCGCTTTGGCATGTCACCTGGTCCTTACTTGGCTGCAGAGTCAGCGGAGCGCTGAGTCTGAAGCGTCTTGATGCGGGCGATATCCCGACGCACCTGTTGGATGCGTGCGGGCTTCTCGAGCTGGCTGGTGGCCGCCTGGAAGCGCAGGTTGAACTGCTCGCGCTTCAGGTTGACAAGCTCTTCGACCAGCTGGTCGTCGGTCTTGACTTTAAGATCGGCAATCTTGGTCATTATTCAGCTCCCAAGTGCGAGAAGTCACCCAGGCGGGCAACGACCTTGACCTTGATCGGCAGCTTTTCAGCAGCGCGGCTGAAGGCGACGGCCGCGATTGGACCGGGAACACCATCAAGTTCAAACAGGATACGGCCCGGCTTCACGCGTGCTGCCCAATATTCGGGAGCACCCTTACCGGAGCCCATGCGGACTTCGGCAGGCTTGGACGAGACCGGCACGTCTGGAAATACGCGGATCCACAAACGGCCCTGACGGCGGATGTGACGCGTAATGGCACGACGTGCAGCTTCGATCTGACGTGCGGTGATCCGTTCCGGTTCCATGGCCTTCAGACCATAAGACCCGAAGTTCAGATCCGTGCCGCCCTTGGCGAGACCGTGGATACGGCCCTTGTGCGCCTTGCGGAATTTTGTGCGTTTCGGTTGCAGCATTGCTCTATCCTAAACTCAGCGGGCCGGACGGACGCCGGACGTCTGGGCGTCAAGCATCAGACGATCGGTTGCCATCGGATCATGGCCAAGGATTTCACCCTTGAAGATCCAAACCTTGATCCCGCAAACGCCATAAGCGGTGTGCGCTTCGGCTTCAGCGTAATCGACGTTCGCGCGCAGCGTGTGCAGCGGCACACGGCCTTCACGATACCATTCGGTGCGGGCGATTTCAGCACCACCCAAACGACCGGCGCAGGTAATACGAATACCTTCAGCGCCCAGACGGAGAGCCGACTGAACCGCGCGCTTCATGGCACGACGGAAAGCGATACGGCGTTCCAGCTGGTCCGCGATCCCCTGAGCCACAAGCTTGGAGTCGATTTCCGGCTTGCGGATTTCAACGATGTTCAACGATACGTCGCTCGACGTCATCGAAGCCAGCGTCTTGCGCAGCTTTTCGATGTCCGCACCCTTCTTGCCGATGATCACGCCGGGGCGTGCAGCATAGATGGAGATACGGCAGGTCTTGGCCGGACGCTCAATGACCACCTTGGAGATCGCAGCCTGCGGCAGCGTCTTCATGATGAACTTGCGCAGCTTCAGGTCGTCCAGGAGGAGACGGCCATATTCGGCGCCCTCGGCGTACCAGCGGCTGTCCCAGGTCCGGTTGATCTGGAGGCGCAGGCCGATAGGATTGCTCTTCTGACCCATGGCTTATGCTTCCTCTTGCACTTCGCGGACAACCACGCGGAGGCGGCTGAACGGCTTGACGATGCGGGTCGAACGACCGCGGGCGCGGGTTGCAAAGCGCTTCATGGCAATCGACTTGCCAACGCTTGCTTCGTAAACGACCAGAGCGTCGACATCGAGATTGTGGTTGTTTTCCGCATTCGCGATCGCCGAAGCGAGCACCTTGCGGACATCAACAGCCATAGCCTTGGTCGAGAACTGAAGGATGTTCAGCGCGTCACCGGCCTTCTTGCCGCGGATGAGACCAGCAACGAGGTTCAGCTTCTGGGCCGAACCGCGGATCATGGTGCCCACCGCGAGCGCCTCGTTGTCACCAACGCGACGGGGAGATGCAGACTTCGACATCAGCGCTTACCCTTCTTGTCAGCGGCGTGGCCGGGGAAGGTGCGCGTGGGCGCAAATTCACCAAGCTTCATGCCGACCATTTCCTCGCTGACGAGGACGGGGATGAACTTGCGGCCGTTATAGACGTTAAACGTCAGGCCAACGAACTGAGGCAGAATTGTCGAACGACGCGACCAAGTCTTGATCGGGCCGGAACGCGTGCCTGCTTCAGCAGCGGTTTCTGCTTTCTTGAGCAGATGAAGGTCAACAAAGGGACCTTTCCAGACGGAACGGGCCATGACTTACCTCTTCTTCTTGGCGTGACGCGACCGGATGATCATCTTGTCCGTCGCCTTGTTGGAACGCGTGCGCGCCCCCTTGGTCGGCTTGCCCCATGGCGTCACTGGATGACGGCCACCAGAGGTGCGGCCTTCACCACCGCCGTGCGGATGGTCGACCGGGTTCTTTGCAACACCGCGGGTCAGCGGGCGGATGCCCTTCCAACGGTTACGACCGGCCTTTGCGAGGTTCGTGTTGCCATTGTCCGGGTTGGACACAGCACCAACGGTGCCCATGCAATCCGAACGCAGGTAACGCTGCTCACCTGAGTTCAGGCGAACGATAACCATGCCGCGGTCACGACCGACGACCTGCACATAGGTGCCTGCCGAACGGGCGATCTGGCCGCCCTTGCCTGGCTTCATTTCCACGTTGTGGACAATCGTGCCGACCGGCATCTGGCCGAGTTCCATCGCGTTGCCCGGCTTCACGTCGGTCTTCTTGGCAGCGATGATCTTGTCACCGGGGCCCAAGCGCTGCGGCGCGAGGATGTAAGCAAATTCGCCATCTTCATAGGTGACGAGTGCGATGAACGCAGTGCGGTTGGGGTCATATTCCAGACGCTCGACCGTCGCTTCCACGTCCCATTTGCGACGCTTGAAGTCGATGATGCGATAGCTCTGCTTGTGGCCGCCGGCGATACCGCGCGACGTCACATGGCCCTTGTTGTTGCGACCGCCGGTCTTGCGCTTACCTTCGGTCAACGCCTTTACAGGCTTGCCCTTGTGCAGCGCAGAGCGGTCAACCAGGATCAGGCCACGGCGGGCCGGGCTGGTCGGGTTATAATGCTTCAGTGCCATGGTTCTTAAATCCCCGTGGTCACGTCGATCGACTGGCCTTCAGCCAGCGTCACAATCGCTTTTTTGAAGTCGGAACGACGATATGCCTCGCCCTTCCACTTCTTGGTCTTGCCCTTTTGGACGATGGTGTTGACGCCCGTCACCTTGACATCAAACAGCGCTTCAACGGCTGCCTTGATCTGCGGCTTGGTTGCGTCGCCGGCGACACGGAACACAACTGCGTTCTGTTCGCTAGCCATCGTTGCCTTTTCGGTGATGTGGGGCGCGAGCACCACGTCATAGTGGCGGATATCCGCCTGCTTCTTAGCCATTGAACCGCGCCTCCAGCTTTTCAACGCCAGCGCGGGTCAGAACCAGCGTATCGTGGCGAAGGATGTCGTAAACATTGGCGCCCATGGCGGGCAACACGTCCACGCCGGGGATGTTGGCAGCAGCCAGAGCGAAGCTCGTTTCAACGGCTTCACCGTCGATCACGAGAGCGGTGCGACCGAAGCCCAGCTTGCTGAGCGTGCCGACCAGTGCCTTCGTCTTGGCTTCCTTAAGTGCCAGATCTTCAAGAACGATCAGCGAGCCCGACTTGACCTTGGCGGAAAGCGCCATCTTCAGGCCGAGTGCACGGATCTTCTTGTTGAGCGAGGGGTTAAAGTCACGGACGCGAGGACCGTGAGCCTTACCACCGCCGATGAAGACAGGCGCGCGGCGATCGCCGTGACGTGCCGTACCGCCGCCCTTCTGGCGACCAAACTTCTTACCGGTGCGGGCAACGTCAGCACGCTCACGGGCGCCACGGGCAGTGCCGCGGGCCTTTTCGAGCTGCCAGGTGACAACGCGGTGCAGAATGTCTGCGCGCGGCTCGAGGCCGAACACGGTATCTGCGAGGTCGATGTCGCCCTTTGCCTTGGCGTCGAGGGTCTGAACCTTGAGCTTCATGGCTTAGCCCTCCTGATTTTCGGCGGCTTCAGGCGCATCAGCGACTTCAACCGGAGTTTCTGCGGGAGCTTCGACCTGACCGCCTGCGGAGCGAACCGAGGCAGGGTACGGAGCGTCGGCGGGGCGGGAAACCTTCACAGCGTCCGAAACGGTGAGCCACGTGCCCTTGGCACCTGGAACCGAACCACGGACGAACAGAAGGCCGCGATCCGCATCCGTAAGGACGATTTCGAGGTTCTGCTGTGTGCGCTGACGGTCACCCATGTGGCCGGCCATCTTCTTGTTCTTGAAGACCTTACCCGGATCCTGACGCTGCCCGGTCGAACCGTGTGAACGGTGAGACACGGACACACCGTGGGTGGCACGCAGACCGCCGAAGCCCCAACGCTTCATGGCGCCCGCAAAACCCTTACCCTGGGTATGACCGGCAACATCGACGAGCTGGCCGGCGACGAAATGGTCTGCGGAGATTTCCGCACCAACGTCCACCAGCGCATCTTCAGCGACGCGGAATTCAACGAGACGAGCCTTGGGCTCGACTTCTGCCTTCGCAAAATGACCGCGTTGCGGCTTTGCGACGTTTTTGGCCTTAGCCGCACCGGCACCCAATTGAACGGCGACGTAACCGTCACGATCAATGGTCCGCTGCGACACGACCTGGCAATTTTCAAGCGACAGAACGGTAACGGGCACGTGACGGCCATCTTCTTTGAAGATGCGCGTCATGCCGACCTTCTTCGCGATCACGCCAGTGCGCATGATCTACTTCTCCTTAACACAGAGGCCCACGGAGACCCATTCCCCGCGGGCATGTTCAACCCAAATATGAAAGTCACCCCGTCCGGGCTGGCTTTCCACGCCTTGCGGCGCGGAAAAGACGGGGGACGCAGCCACACCTCAATGGATGTGCGGTATCCCGAATCTCTAAGAGATGAGCGGCCTTAGGCCAGCTTGATCTCAACATCAACCCCGGCAGCCAAATCGAGCTTCATCAGCGCGTCAACTGTCTGGGGTGTCGGCTGCACGATGTCGAGCAGACGCTTATAGGTACGGACCTCGAACTGCTCGCGAGACTTCTTGTCGACGTGCGGTCCACGGTTCACCGTGAATTTCTCAATTCTCGTCGGCAGCGGAATGGGCCCACGGATCGAAGCGCCTGTACGCTTTGCCGTATCAGCGATGTCGCCAGTTGCCTGGTCGAGCACGCGATGGTCGAAAGCCTTAAGGCGAATGCGGATATTTTGTGTTTCCATTGTCCGTTTACCGATGAGAAAGAGCCAAAAACATTAAACAAGCAAACCGCCCGATCCTCACGAGGAGAATCGGGCGGTGTTGATTGAGCTATATTACTTCGTGATCGAAGCAACAACCCCGGAACCGACGGTCCGGCCACCTTCACGGATGGAGAAGCGCAGGCCCTGCTCCATGGCGATCGGTGCGATCAGCTTGATGCCGAGCTGAACGTTGTCGCCAGGCATGACCATTTCCGTGCCCTCGGGAAGAACAACTTCACCGGTGACGTCGGTCGTGCGGAAGTAGAACTGCGGACGATAGTTCGCAAAGAACGGTGTGTGACGACCGCCTTCTTCCTTCGACAGAACGTACACTTCCGAGGTGAACTCGGTGTGCGGCGTGATCGAGCCGGGCTTGCAGAGAACCTGGCCACGCTCAACTTCTTCACGGCCAACGCCGCGGATGAGAGCGCCGATGTTATCGCCAGCTTCACCCTGATCGAGCAGCTTGCGGAACATTTCAACGCCGGTGACGACGGTCTTCTTGGTGTCCTTGAGGCCGACGATTTCGACTTCTTCGCCAACCTTCACAACGCCGGTTTCGACGCGGCCGGTGACAACCGTACCACGACCCGAGATCGAGAACACGTCTTCGATCGGCATCAGGAACGGACGGTCAAGCGGACGAGCAGGCTGCGGGATCCAGCTGTCAACAGCAGCCATCAGCTTGAGAACGGCATCGCGGCCGATTTCAGGCTTGTCGCCATTGAGAGCGCAGGTTGCAGAACCCTGGATGACGGGGATGTTGTCGCCGTCAAAGTCGTACTTCGAGAGAAGTTCGCGGATTTCCATTTCAACGAGCTCGAGGATTTCGGCGTCGTCAACAAGGTCAACCTTGTTCATGAACACGACGAGCTGCGGCACGCCGACCTGACGGGCGAGCAGGATGTGCTCACGGGTCTGGGGCATCGGGCCGTCGGTGGCCGAAACGACGAGAATGCCGCCGTCCATCTGCGCCGCACCGGTGATCATGTTCTTCACATAGTCAGCGTGGCCGGGGCAATCGACGTGTGCATAGTGACGACCGTCGGTTTCATATTCGACGTGTGCCGTCGAAATCGTGATGCCGCGCTCGCGCTCTTCAGGAGCCTTGTCGATGTTGGCGAAGTCAACAGCGACACCGCCATTGGTTTCAGCCAGAATCTTCGAGATGGCAGCCGTCAGCGACGTCTTGCCGTGGTCAACGTGACCGATGGTGCCGATGTTGCAGTGCGGCTTGTTCCGCTCAAATTTAGCCTTAGCCATTGTTCTAAACCTCGTTCTTCGATTGGTTCACAGATTCGGATTGCTGGCGCTCGCCTGCCAAACAGGCGCGCGCCTTAATCCGTCTTTTACGATCAGGCAAGCTTTGCCTTCACCTCTTCCGCCACGTTCGCAGGAACTTCGTCATAATGCGAGAACTGCATCGTGTACTGCGCACGGCCTTGCGTGAAGGAGCGCAGCTGATTGACGTAGCCGAACATGTTCGCCAGCGGGACCATTGCCTCGACCGACTGCGCGTTGCCGCGTGTGTCGGTACCCTGGATCTGGCCACGGCGGGAATTCATGTCGCCGATCACGTCACCCAGATAATCTTCCGGGGTGACAACTTCGACGCGCATGATCGGTTCGAGCAGCTTGATGCCGGACTTCTGAGCGACTTCACGCATCGCTGCACGTCCGGTGATTTCGAAAGCCAGCGCCGATGAGTCGACGTCATGATAGGCGCCGTCATAGAGCAGGATTTCAAAGTCGATGATCGGGAAGCCGATGAGCTGGCCGGATTCAGCCGTTTCACGCATGCCCTTTTCAATCGCGGGGATATATTCCTTCGGAATGTTACCGCCCTTGATTTCATCCTTGAAGATGATGCCCGAACCACGTTCGCCCGGCGTGACCTTAACCTTCACGCGACCGAACTGTCCGGTACCACCCGACTGCTTCTTGTGGGTGTAGTCAACGTCCACGGGCTTGCCGAGATATTCGCGGTAAGCAACCTGCGGCGCGCCGACATTGGCTTCGACCTTGAATTCGCGCTTCATGCGATCGACAAGGATTTCAAGGTGAAGTTCACCCATGCCCTTGATGATCGTCTGGCCCGATTCATGGTCCGTCGAAACGCGGAACGAAGGATCTTCAGCAGCCAGACGGTTGAGCGCGAGGCCCATCTTTTCCTGGTCAGCCTTGGTCTTCGGTTCCACCGACAATTCGATGACCGGTTCCGGGAACTCCATGCGTTCCAGAATGATCGGCTTGGCCGGATCACACAGCGTATCGCCGGTTGTCGTTTCCTTCATGCCGGCAAGCGCCACAATGTCACCTGCATAGGCGACATCAATGTCTTCACGCTCGTTCGCATGCATCAGAAGCATACGACCGACCTTTTCCTTCTTGTCCTTCACCGAGTTCAGGTACGTGCCCTTAGCGAGCGTGCCCGAATAGATGCGGCAGAAGGTGAGCGAACCGACAAACGGGTCGTTCATGATCTTGAACGCGAGCGCGCTGAACGGCGCATCATCGGCGGTCGGACGGCTGTCTGGCTCGTCATTGGCCGGGTTGATGCCCTGCACGTCTTCAATGTCGAGCGGCGACGGCAGATAGTCCACCACGGCGTCGAGAAGCGGCTGAACGCCCTTGTTCTTGAACGCCGAACCACAGCAGACTGGAACGAATGCCTGAGCCAGCGTACCCTTGCGGATCAGCGCCTTGAGGGTCGCCGTGTCCGGAATGTTGCCTTCGAGGTACGATTCCATCGCAGCATCGTCCTGCTCAACGGCAAGTTCGATCAGCTTTTCGCGATATTCTGCGGCCTTATCAGCCATGTCTGCCGGGATTTCTTCGTAGAAGAATTCAGCGCCCAGCGCTTCGTTCTTCCAGATGATCGCACGGTTTTCGACCAGATCGACGAGGCCCTTGAGGCTGCTTTCGATGCCGATCGGCAGATACAGGATCGCAGGTGTCGCGCCCAGACGCTCGATGATCGAGTTCACGCAGAACTCAAAGCTCGCACCCGTGCGGTCCAACTTGTTGATGAAGCACATCCGCGGAACTTTGTACTTGTCCGCCTGGCGCCACACTGTTTCGGACTGCGGCTCAACGCCGGCAACGCCGTCAAAACAGGCAACGGCACCGTCGAGCACGCGCAGCGAACGTTCAACTTCAATCGTGAAGTCAACGTGGCCCGGCGTATCGATGATGTTGATCCGGTGGTCTTTCCATTCGCAGGTCGTGGCAGCCGACGTAATCGTGATGCCGCGTTCCTGTTCCTGTTCCATCCAGTCCATGGTGGCCGTGCCTTCATGGACTTCACCGATCTTGTAGGACTTGCCGGTGTAGTAAAGAATACGCTCGGTCGTCGTGGTCTTGCCAGCGTCGATGTGCGCCATGATACCGATGTTGCGGTACCGCTCGAGTGGATGGCTGCGTGCCATGGTGGAATACTCCGAAGGGGTGGAGCGCCCGCTAAGGCGCTCCAATTGTTACAGCGCGATTACCAGCGGTAGTGCGAGAAGGCGCGGTTGGCTTCTGCCATGCGATGCGTGTCTTCACGCTTCTTCACAGCATTGCCACGGTTGTTTGCGGCATCCATCAGTTCACCCGACAGGCGGGCGGCCATGGTGTTTTCCGAACGCGAACGTGCAGCACCAATGAGCCAGCGGATGGCAAGAGCCTGGGCACGTTCGGTGCGGACTTCAACCGGCACCTGATACGTAGCACCACCAACGCGACGCGAACGGACTTCGATGCCCGGCTTCACATTGTTCAGCGCGTCATGGAACACGCCGAGCGGTTCCTTCTTCGCCTTGGCTTCGATCGCTTCGAAAGCGCCATAGACGATTCCTTCAGCAACCGATTTCTTACCGTCAAGCATGACGGAGTTCATGAATTTCGAAAGCACCACATCACCAAATTTGGGATCGGGCAGAATTTCCCGCTTCTCGGGACGACGACGACGAGCCATGTCAGCTTATCCTTCTATCTGAAGATTACTTAGGACGCTTAGCGCCGTACTTGGAACGGCTTTGCTTGCGGTCCTTCACACCCTGCGTGTCGAGCACGCCGCGGAGAACGTGGTAGCGCACGCCGGGAAGATCGCGAACACGACCGCCACGGATGAGAACAACCGAGTGCTCCTGAAGGTTGTGACCTTCACCGGGGATGTAACTGATGACTTCACGACCGTTTGTAAGACGAATCTTGGCCACCTTGCGGAGCGCCGAGTTCGGCTTTTTCGGGGTCGTCGTGTAGACGCGGGTGCAAACACCACGCTTCTGCGGGTTCTGTTCCATTGCCGGAACTTTGGATTTCGCCTTCTGAGGCGCCCGGCCCTTGCGGACCAGCTGATTGATCGTTGGCATGAAGCCCTTCACCTTTACGAAGTTACTCTGATGCACGGCAAAGTCGTTTTCCTTATGGTTTGACCCATGACGAAAACGCGAATCGCCCCCAAGGCAAATGCCCGGGGACAAGTCCCGCACAAACAGTGTTCAAGCGCTATGTAATGCCTGACATTCCTGGGGTTTGCGAGAGAGTCTCACGCACGCCATTCCCGTCAGGCGAGCGGGCCACTACCCCTACCGGCTGAAAAGGTCAATGGGCGGGGCCGGAGCTTTTGGCGGTGCGGCGGGGATTTCTGCCATCTACATGAGCTGCGAAGGATAAGATGCGACAAGCTGCCGCGCCTCTTTCCAGTCCGCGCGCAACCAGGCGTCGTGATCATAGCTGTGGAGGATCACCGGCATCGCCTTGGGGTGGACAGCCTCCACCAGCGGATTGGGGTCGGTCGTCAGCATGGCGAAGCTCGCCACCTCACTGTCGCGCCAGATGCCGGCGATGGCAAAGACAGGTTCCGACGGCACCGAAAACCAATGCTGCGTCCGGCGGCCGCGTTCTCCGCCCCATTCCTGAAAGCTGGTGACGGGGATGAGGCAACGAAACATGGTGTGGCGCAGCGTGCCGATCCAGAACGGGCTGTCGAGATTGCGGACATTGGTGACGGGCCGATCGCCATTGGGCGGCGGCGGCACGCCCCAGACGCGGGGGACCATGACCTTCTGACCATCGGCACGGACAACAACCGGCGCATATTTGCCCGGCGCGACATAATCCCCCGCCCAAGGGTCGCGGCCCGCATCGATGCCGAAAGCATCGGCAATCTGGTTGGCGGGGACATCAAGGCGGTAGAGATTACACATCTGCCCTCATCTGGCGGCAGGCACCGGCGCAGGTCAAGTCCGGCAGAACTGGCCAAGTCCCCCGCCAACCGCTAGGCCCCGCCGCGAAAGGATTTTCCCCCATGGCGGACGACAATGAAGACTATGTCTATGATGAGGTCAGCGGCGACTGGATGCCCGCAAGTGAGCTTGCGGCGAAACAGGCGGCGGCTGGCAGCAGTGACGGTGTTGAGGTCCGCGATGCGGTGGGCAACATTCTGGCCGATGGCGATCAGGTCACGCTGATCAAGGATCTGACGGTGAAGGGCGCGGGCCAGACGCTCAAGCGCGGGACGCTCATCAAATCAATCCGGCTGACCGGCGACGCGCAGGAAATCGACTGCAAGTTTGACGGGATCAAAGGCCTCGTCCTGCGGGCGGAGTTTGTGAAGAAGCGCTAAGCCGCCGCCGCCCCACCCGGCCACACCCCAATTCAAACCATTTTGGCTTTTAATACCGTTATATTGACACCAATTCGGACCATTTTCCTTGCGTTTTTAAGCATTTGGTCGTGAATTGCCGCCATAACGAATACAGGAAACGGGCAACCGCTTCTCTGGCTGCCGGAGGGACGTACACTGAAGCCAGGTGTATTCCCCCCCCCTGCCCTCCGGCACACTGTCTTTGTACGACCAACACAAAACTTGGCGGAGCTGGAAACGGCTCCGCCTTTTTTTCGCGCGTCTTTTCAGAGACTTCCCAAAAACTCCCAAAAAATGTGCGCTGGCCGCGAAGGGTTTTTGCGCGCGGTCCGTTTGGCCTTGTGAAGACGCCGCTATGCGACCCGCGGCATCCTTCGAACCAAAAGGAGACATGTTATGCGTACCAAGTTCATCCTCGCCGCCATCGCCGCCAGCCTGACAACCGTTGCGGTTGCGGCGCCGGCCGAAGCCCGCATCAACCAGCGCCAAACCAAGCAGCAGCAGCGGATCGACACGGGCATTGCCAATGGCAGCCTCAACGCACGTGAGGTCAACCGCCTCCAGCGCCAGCAGGGCCATATCTCGGCTTACGAAGCCCGCAGCCGCGCCGACGGCAATGGCCTGAGCCGCGCCGAACGCCTGCGGATCGAAGCCATGCAGGACCGCGCCAGCGCCAACATCTACCGCCAAAAGCACGACCGCCAGCGCGGGGAGTAACGGCTGAGGCGGCGGCCCGCGACCCCCGCCGCCTCCCCCTCCCTCGTCATGCTGAACTTGGTTCAGCATCCATGAACACCCAGCGCCCCAAAGAGACACCCATCCGGGGGCATTGATGCTAATGGATCCTGAAACAAGTTCAGGATGACGATATGGGGGAACCCCCACCTGTGCTCCGGCGCAGGCCGGAGCCCAGGGGAGACCTGAGTACCGCTGGCCCTAGGCTCCGGCCTGCGCCGGAGCACAGGTAGGTGGGCAGAAAAGAACCAGAATTGCCCCCGTCCGCATTTGGAAGTGGAGGAAGTTGAGGGCCTCACGCCGCAGAAAAACGTGGGCGCGCTTTCTCAGAAGGTCCGGATGCGCGGGCGCATAGGGCCGGGCGGATGTGCCCCCGCATCGTCCGGCCTGTTTTCCTCTTCCACCCTCTCATTCCCACTCTCAGCTCCCCTCTCATTCCCCCTCTCATCCTCACTGTCATTCCCGCGAAAGCGGGACTCCATCGGCGCGTCCCAAGGCTGGATCCCCGCCTTCGCGGGGATGACATCGGAGGGGACATCGCCCTCCCCCTCCCCGTTCGTGTCGAGCGCCGTCGAGACACCTTGGCCCCACGTCCCTCGACGCTGCTCGGGACGAACGGAGGTTTCATCCTCCAAATCCCCATCCTCCTCATCTTCCTCCTCATCCCCCATCTCCGCCTCCCAATCCTCGGGAAGCTCACCAGACGTCACGGCGCGATCAAAGGCGTCGTCGCCCAGTTCGCCGAACAGCTTGTCGATCATGCGGTTGAGGAGTTGGCGGAGCAGCATGGGCGCGCCGTCGAATTTTTCTTCGACGCTATCGACGCGGTCGATCCAGGGGCCAAAGCGGGCGGGGTCGCGGTAGCGCAGCAGGAACACGGTCAGCCGCTCATCATAATGGCGGCGTTCGCCCACCTGTTCGCCCTGATAATAAATGGGCTGGGCCACGCCATGGATGGCGCGCGACAAGGCGGCTTCGGACAGGCGCTTTATGCCCACCTCCAACGCGGCCTCCCACGCAAGGCGAAAGGGCCGCGCCTCGGCCCGTGTTTTCAGGGCGTAAGCGGAAGAGACGCTCTTCCCCACGGCGCGCGCGGCGTGCTCGACACAGCCGGTCGCGGCCAGCGCCTCAATAAAGCGCTCCTGCCGCTCCGGCGTCCAACCATCCTGACGGAAGCGCAGGCGGACATGATCAAAGGCAAAGGGGTTTTCTTCCTCTTCCAGAAACGGACGTTCTGAACGGGGCAGCGGAGAGGCAAAAGGCAGCTCTGCCTGATGCTCATGATGGTCAAGGGTGGAGGGGGAGCCGAAACCGGCGGCGGCGGGCGAATCGGATGTAGTGCTCATCCGACAGTTTAGAACATAAAGGGAACGGTGTAGGAAAGTTAAAAATGCTTGGCGCAAAAACAGCCTAAGGAATCAGTTCATTGCAAACTGCTTCGGAGAATCGCTTCACGTTAATATAGTACTGCTCAACCGTGCTGAAGCCAGTGCCGTTTTGCCCTCCATGTGCAATCTGGTCTCGCAAAGTCTTGATGCTATCTACGGCCGAGCGCTCTGAATTAGATGTTGCCGCCTCAATTCGGCTCCACCAGTCCGACGAAAATCTATCAAATATCATCTTTATCTTATTACAATTCAACGCATTCTCATAGGACACACTCTTAACTAAATAAGATTTTATTTGATTATTAGAATACCTTCTCGCGTATTCCGCTACAACTTCTTTTACACATAATTCTATAAGACCAGATCCCTTAATAATGAGATACTGTGAAAAAACGGATTGAAGTCTTATTTCACAAGTAGCTACCTCGTGCCGCAAAGGAACAAGCATACTGTCAAGTGAAGACTGATATTGACTAATAGATTGTGGAATCATGAATAGCTTGCAAGGCGACTTCAAACCGCCTCTCCACATTTTTTTCGTTCGCTGTCGCTTTACTGACCAACTTCAAATAGACCTCGTCGCCCATTAAACGATTATAGGCCGACGAAATTTCCTGATCAGACAGATTCTCATTCAGGGCAACCGACACGGCGAACGAATCAAAAACTGCAGCATTTAGACTCCGTTGAATTCTAAACGCCCTCCGACCGAGAGCTCGATAAATTTTTGTCATTGTCTCTAAAAATATGTGACGAGCTTCGGATGAATTAAAAAACTCCATCGATCGGTTCTTCTCCATGAAGTTATTAAGAAATAACTTCATTGGACTGACATATTCATTCCGCATGTACAGGAACGCAAAAAATCTTAGAATTAACTCCTCATCCTTTGATCTTTTGTGAGGAGGCCCAAATATTACTCTCCATTCTGAGAATTCATTCAGATTTTGAAGAAATTCTTGAAGAGGTCCATGAAAAACTGCAGCCCTTATTTCTTGCGGCTCCAACGGCGTTCCGTTCGAATTTAACCGTTCAAATATATGAAATACAGAATTTTTATTTCCCTGCGGGAGATTTTGTTGAATAATCATAGCATGAATGACTGCATCGTAAAAACGACGTTTATCATCATCCTCTAAATCGTATATTGTTCTTCCGGAATATCTTTTTTGAACATTGACCAGCCGAAAATTCTTTCGAGAATATGGAAATACTCCGCGAGTGAATGCCAAAAGTGTCGTTAATCTCTGTAGTCCATCAACAATAAGATGCTTCTGTGACTCCTCTTCCCGATACAAGAAAATGCTAGGAATTGGCAGTCCCAGTAAAATTGACTCGATAAATTTCGAAGCTTGAGCTTGAGACCATACAAAGTTTCTCTGAAAATCTGGACGATAAATATCACCTCTGTCAAAGCGACTTACCAAGCCATCTACCGTGAAGTCGGCACCAAATGTATTTATACGATAGATGGTATCTTCGTCAGGCAACACCTCTCGTCCAACATCCTTGATCGTCGTGTTCATGACTATACCATCCAGAATTTTTAAGTTGTTTACATAGAGTCTCGACTGCAATCAATGCCCTGCCTGAGGTCAGCACCACCGTGCGGCGTCTAGGCTCTGTAACCCATTTAAAACCGGAGCCTTTATGTCGCGTCTGCCTGTTCCGCCTGTCTCTCTCGCTTTGTCCTATTGGCCTTGGGGCAGCCTCCATGGGGACCGTTTTGTCTGGTCTCACGCACAGACGCGGAGGCTGGGCACGGCTTCGACAGGCTCAGCCTGAGCGCGGGTGGGGCGGCGTGGAAGCCGATAATCGTCTTGGTTTCGGGGCGATTGCGGTGACGATGCCGTATCTGTTCGGGCGATTTTCGACGTCGCCCCCCCCCTTTTTCCGTCGCCCCGCGCTTGACACGGGGCTGGGCTTTTCTCGCACTTTCCCGTTCGGCAAGATGCCCGAATGACTGGCGCGCAGGGTTCTGTCATATCCGGCAAGCAACGGGGGCCAGACCGGGCGGAAATGAGCCTGGCCCCGTGTCAAGCACGGGGCGACGCGGGTGTGACGGCGTGGAGGCTCCAGCCGGTTCTCCTGAACCAAGTTCAGGATGACGATTTGGGGTGGGGAATGCCGTACTCCGGCGCAGGCCGGAGTCCAGGGCCAGCGGTACGCATACCCCCCTAGGCTCCGGCCTGCGCCGGAGCACAGCTTAAAGACCTCCTCCGCACCTCTGTGCAAACACATCAACCACATTGGTTGCAATTGCTGCAACTGCGAAGGCATTCATTGCATTTGTGCCGGGCAGCGCCGCGTGCGTATGTTGCACTGCACAACAAAAACGACAGTGTAGGAGAACATCATCCATTCAATCGAAGGAATGTTCTCATGATCCGTACCGCAATCAAATTCGCCGCCGCCCTTTCCGTTGCCCTTCCCTCGATCGCTTTTGCAGCCGACGCCGCGCAAAGCTCGATCGCTTATGATGGCACGCAATATACCTACACCGTTGCTGAAACGCCGCAGGGCCGCATCATCACCGGCAAGACGTCTGAAGGCGTGCCGTTCAAGCTTGCCGTGTCGAAGTTCAGCGTTTCCGGCCACTTCAACAACAACCCCGTCAGCTTTAAGCTTTCCGAAGTGAAGCCCGTTAAGGGCATTGTGGAAGTCGCTTCGCGCTAAGGCGCGGCGATCACCCCATTCCGGCGGCGGCACCTCCTCTCCCATTTGGTCCGCCTGCCGACACAAGAAGCCCCGCCCGGATGTACGGCGGGGCTTTTTCGTTGCGCGCCAAAGGCTTGGCTGATGGGCGTTGCACGGCGGATTTCTGCGGCCTAGCCTTGGTTTTCTGCCGCTTTTCAGGCGGGCCTTGGTGGGGAGAAGATGATGACCGATATCTGGACACGGCGTGCGGCGCTGGGCGGCATGATGGCAACGGGCGGCCTTGTGATGATCCCCGCACAGGCGGCGGCGGGGTTGCTCGACGGGCTTGGCCTCACCAAGCTGCTCGGCAATGCATCGGACAGTGCGCTCACCAAGCTGGCACTGCCCGATGGCTTTTACCGCGACACCGCGATCCGCATTCTCCTGCCCGGCACCGGCGGCAAGCTTGCCCGCAAGCTGATGAAGAGCGGCGACAAATTGGGGCTGACGACCAAGCTCACCAAATCGCTGAACGACGCCGCCAGCCTGGCCGCGGGGGAGGCCAAGCCCGTGTTCCGCAGCGCGATCAGCGGCCTGAAGATCACCGACGTCCCCGGCATCGTCGCGGACAAGACGGGCGGCACCAACTATCTGGAACGCACAGCCGGCGTGGAGCTGGGCACCAAGGTCCGCCCGCTCATCGCCTCTGCGCTCACCAAGGTTGGCGCGTTTGACCAACTGGCAAAGCTCGGCAGCGCGGGCAGCCTGCTCGGGTCGCTCGGCCTCAGCAATGACAAGCTGACCGACAGCGTGACGCAGCAGGCCATGAAGGGCATCTTCACCTATATGGGCAGCGAAGAAGCCGCCCTTCGTGGCAATCCGGGCAAGATTTTGGGCAAAGTGCTTTAATGCGGGCCGTGGCCGTTCTGGCGGCGGCGGCTCTCGTCACAGCAGCCTCGCCGGCAGAGGCGCGGGGTTGCGCAGGGCTCGTTGTCCGCTCGACAGCCGCAAGTCGGATGGGCGATGCAACGCTGATCTGGCAGCAGGCGCGCCAGCCCGTTTCCGCCCGCAACATTGGCGCCGTCCTCGACGATGGCCGGTGGCGGCTGATCTGGGCCACGCCCGATGAAGCGGAACGCGGCGTCTATTTCTTCCGACAGGCCGGCAAACGCGGCTTGCGCTATGCCGATGTCTGGGGCGGCGTCATCGCCCCCGGTGACGAGGCGGGCGTCGCCAAATGGGCCCGCGGCCTGACCTCCGGCGGACCCGACACCCGCACCGTCCGCTGCTTCATCGACACAGTTAAGGCGGGCCGCTGAGCGGCGGCAGCGGCGCCCACCCTGCCCTTTTGGGTAGTTCTCCCTAAGCCATTTGCGGTTCCCAAACGCCCGCTGCGCGCCTAAGCGGCCTCTCCCGCCCGGTTGAGACGCGCCTTAAATGTTTGAAGTTGATGCAGTGATCACATGGGTCGACGGGGCAGACCCTGTGCATCGGCGCAAGCGGGACAAGCATCTTTCTCAGGCGCAGGCAGAAGCACCGCTGCATGACAATGGCACCAACCCGCACCGCTGGCTGTGCAGTGATGAACTGAATTACTGCGTCCGCTCCATCCTCCACAACGCGCCCTGGGTGCGGCGCATCTGGATCGTGACGGATGACCAGCAGCCCGTGCTCGCCCCGATGTCGGCCGGGGAGGACGCGAAGATCAGCATTGTGGACCACCGCGAGATCTTCGCCGGATATGAAGACGCGCTGCCCACCTTCAACTCGCTGTCGATTGAAACGATGCTGTGGCGCATCCCCGGCCTTGCCGAACGCTTCCTCTATTTCAATGATGATGTCTTCCTGACTGCGCCGGTCACCCGTTCCGACTTCTTCTCGGATGATGGCCCCGTGCTGCGCGGCCAATGGGTGGACCACACGGCCCTTGCTGCGTGTGACACCAGCCGCGATGAAGCGCGCCTGCTCAACCATTATAACCAGATCAACGCCGCGGCGATGATCGGCTATAGCGCGGACCATGTGTTCCAAAGCGCGCATGTCGTCCACCCGATGCAACGCGCGGTCATGGCCAATCTGTTTGAGACCTTTGCCGCGCCCTTTGCGCACAATGCCGGCTACCGCTTTCGCTGCACCGAACAGTTCCTGCCGCAAAGCCTGCACAACCACGCCTGCCTTGCCGATGGCCGCGCGACCATCCTCGATACGCGCGATTACCTCCACGTCGCGGTGGGGGAGCTGGGGCCATGGTCTGCGGCCGACATCCAGCACTATCTCGGCACGGCAGAGCGGCAGGCGATCAAGTTCCTCTGCGTCAATGATCTGCCCGAGGTGGAACGCACCTTCCCCGAAGCGCGGCAGTGGATTGAAGAAGCGATTGGCGGCGCGGGGGCCATTCAGGCCGCCTAACGCTTCTGAAACCAGCTTGCGGCTATAACCGCACCATGATCAAGTTCGGCGGCATCGGGATCACCAGCCCCAATCCAGCAGGCGGCCACCGCCTGGCGCTGGGTGGCGGGCGCATCATGTTGCCCGGCTGGCTGTTTTACCCCTTTGTCGCCCTGCTGAGCGGATGGGTGTTCGTCTATATCTCCGGCCTATTTCCCTATCTGGGGTATAAAAGCGGCGGCCTCATCAGCAGCCCGTCGGGCATTGGCCGCGTCCAATATGGCGTGGGGGATAATGACCAGCTGCAAACGCACCGGATGTTTCTGGTCGGCGGCCAAACCGCGATTGTCGATTATGATGTGACGGTGCGCAAAGGGCAGCTCTCCGTCTCCCTCCATCCGGGCCTGATGGCAGTCGGCCCCGCGCTGCTGCAACAGGGCATCGCGACCACCGGCGCGGGCCGCATCGCGGTGAAGGTGCCGAGCACCGGCCTCTACACCCTCACCTTCCGCCCGACCTACCGGCTGAACAGCGGCACGATGCAGACGGATGTGTCCTACACCCTGTGGTGGGGTGGCCTCTTCTAGCGCGAGGCGCGCGCGGGCAAGATCGGCGCGCGCTCATCCGCCCGCCAGCCTCCCCTCCAACATCATGATCAGCTGCGCGACGGACTGGACCTTATCCAGATCATCCTTGGGGATCAGCGTGGAGAGCGTGCCGCCGTGCGTCACCTCAAGGATGGCGGGAAGCGGCACCGCCTCCCCAGGCCAGTCGCGCGCAAAATCCTCCCGGTGGTAAAAGCGCGTCTCGTGGGGCAAGCGCTTCAGATAGGCCTTCCATTCCCCCCGCATACTGACCGCGCCATAGGTGATCGCACAGAGCGAACAGGGGTAGGTCGCAGGCGAGACGAGCTTATGCGCGGCATCGGCCATCGCACTGAACAGGCCTTCATTGGCATTGTAGATGAAGAGGATCGTGCGGGCGGTCATGCACGCGTTTTACGTCGGCCCAGCAGGAAGACAAGAAAGCCAAAGGTGAAGAGCGCGTCTCCGGCAAGGACAACCCCCGTCCCCGCTGCCGCGCGGCCCGCCAGCACATCGGGCAGCAGAAGCGCGACAATGCCGAGCTTCCCCACAATCCCGGCCCAGAGCACCGGCCCAAAGCGCGCCGCATCCCCCCCCGACCAGCGCATAGACAATGCCGAAGCACGCCACGAGCAGCCCGACGATCCGGTCATTGACGGGGGCAGCGGCATTGGCGAGGCCCGCGCCGCCGATGACGAGGTTGTAGGTGGCGGCGGCGTAGAAGAAGGGGCGCCAGAGGGGGGAGGATTTCTGAATTTCGTCCATCTTATCGCGAAGTCCTAAACATTTAATTGGCTAGCGTTCTCTAGCTCCATAGATTGAATTCCAGCAAATACTCTACTGTTTGACATCGTCTCGCCAGTGATTGAAAACTGAAGCCGTCAGGCCCATGCTTCGGGGATGGAACGGGAGGCATTCGAACGTGACAAACGAGTCTATTCTTGATCAGATATGGGTTGGTGACTTACTAAATCGCCGAGAAGAAGCCTCTTCAATTGAACGGTTTATCGAAAGCGAAATATCATTCCAAAACAGAATGGAAAGGACAACGTCACTAGTTTTGGCGATTGATGCACCATACGGACGAGGCAAGACATGGTTCTTAGATCGGCTGGCCCGCCAACTCGAATTAAAACACCCAGTCGCGAAGATTGACGCTTGGAGTGATGACGCGAGCGACGAACCCTTAACGGCTTTCATGGCAGCAATAGACCTCGCGCTGGCGCCATACCTCAGCAAATCACAGAAGCTCCGGGACAGACTAGCCTCTGCGAAAGCCGCAGCCTTCCCTATCATAGGTAAACTAGTGACGGGCGCCGCAGTGAAAGGCCTGACCAAGATGGCAGGCGATGACATTGTGGATGATCTTGGCGAAACGTTTCAAGAAGCCGTAAGGGCCGCGAAAATTGAAATGCCGCAGGAATTCGATGATTCAGTAAGAGTGGCCGCCCCCGAAATACTATCAAAACTCGGTGAGGAAATTGAAAGCCTCGTCGACAGGCGGGGAGCAGCAATGCTTGAGGCCTATCGACAGCGTAAGAAATCTAGAAACACATTTCGCGAAAACATGCATAAACTTGTCCAAGCAATTGGCGACGCCGGAAGTTCAAAACAACCGCCTTTAGTCGTGATAATTGATGAACTAGATAGGTGTCGACCGAATTACGCAATTAAAATACTTGAAGAAATAAAGCATTTTTTCGATATTCCAAACATCGTTTTTATAATCTCATTGCATCGAGGTCAATTATCGAAGAGTGTGTGCTCAGTCTATGGAAACTCTTTTGACAGCGATGAATATCTGCGACGATTTTTTTCACGAAAATATGATCTAAAGGAAGCGAGTACCGCTCTATTAGTAGAAAGTCTCATTTACGAGTGCTCAATGGACATGAATAAAATGAGATTTCCAGAAACAAATTTCCCAGTGCAGAAGATGGAAAATGAAAAAATTATTTCGCATCTATTGGCTGATTGGGGCGTTTCTCCTAGGGAGTGCTTTGAAATAATAGACAGTCTGCGGATATTCATAAATAATTGGGATAACAATTTTCAGATTGACGGGATCTCTGTTTTATCTCTGATTGTGAAAAATGCACGCGGTGACGTTCTGAATTTTTCAATTCCCAAGGAATTAGGACTCATTAATTTTTCCGGTTGGAGTTATTTGTCTCCCAACGCCGCAAACCCAAAGACATTCAACGCGAGCCAATATCTATCTCACATTCCACAACTGTCTGAGATACCCTTGTTTGATCTCGCAGATGGCGGTCGCGGCAACGATGCCGCTAAGAACAGTGCCGCAAATTTCCTTTCCGAAGAACGCAGCTTTCGTTCATCTGATCAGATTCTATCGAAGACCGCGCGTTCTTACATTTCCGAATACACAGAGCGGGTGAGAGAAGTCGCGCGTTTCAATTCGATGTAGCCACCCCTCACATCGCCTTCGGTTCCCACAACTCTATCTTCCGCCCCTCCGGGTCCATGATGTGGGCGAAGCGGCCATTGGCTTCTTCGGGGAAGGTCTTGACCGGCGTCACGCCCTGTTTGGCGCAACGGGCGAGGAAGGCATCCCAACCCCTCACCCCACCCGAACAGCGTCCGTCACCACCATCCCCCCATCCAGCTTCCGCCACACCGTCACGCGCCAGCGGTGGCCGTTGCGGAGCAGCAGCGTGATCCGGACATTGACCCCGGCGACAATCTGTTGCTCGGCAGTCAGGATGCGGCGCAGACGGGGGTGCTTTTCCTTGAGGTGCGGAAGCGCAAAGCGGGCAGCCTTGGTCGCCACATCAGGGTCTGCCGGATGCCAGCCGCCAACGAGTGCGGGCGCGGGGGCCTCGCGCGTCGGCACAGGCGCTGCAACCGCTTCGGGCATCGCCGCGTGCGCCTGTGCGATGAACACGAGGAGGAGGATCAGCGCCCGTCCCATCAGGCAATGGGTCGCCCGTTTAAGCGCGGCACAGGCGTTCCGCCCTCTTTTGCCGACGCAGCGCATATCCCGCTCCCCCAAAGCCCAGCAGCAGCATCCCCCATGTCGGCGCTTCGGGCACTCCGGTGATGCGTAAGGAACTCGTGAAACTGAAGTCCAGCAGGGTTTCCTGACAGCCGATAAGGGGGCTGATGCTGAGACACCTTTTCGCCCGAAAATACCCATATTGTCCGGCAAGGCTGTTGGAACCCGGCGCGGAATAGGCCGCGGTTATCGACGTCGGCGGAAGGGGGCCCGCGATCGCATCGCCAAAGGCGGGGTAGCGATCAAGCTCAACGAAAAACTGCACAAGATCGACGCTGAAATAAGGGGCCGGTCCACCGCTGGCGAGTGCCGCGAGGTTGAAGACGCGATCCCCCGGCTCCCCCCGACGGAAATAGTCGATCACTTCCGCATTGAACAGGTCATTGGCTTCATAGCTGATCGTCTGGCCCCCGATGGTGACTTCCACCTTCGGCAAGGGGGACGCAAGGGGGCCCGATAGAAACCGGTCAAGCGTCTCGACTTCGAAAAGAGCATCCGCAGGCGGCCGCGAGGGACTGCCATTGTAACGGGAATAATGCTGCCGCGTGCCCGATTCCCTTGTGAAGAAGTACTTAATTTCAAATGCTTGAGAAACAATCGTGCTGCCCTGCCCAAACAGACCCAGTCCGTCGGTGCCGTGGACAGTACCCGTTGTCCGAATGGTAACAAGCTCTGCCGCAGCCGCGCCGATAGGGAAGGCTGACGTCAATCCAAGGGCAAAGAGGGCAAGGGTCGTCGCACGCATGTTGAATGCTCCATCCAATGGCATCGCGACAAATATTTGAATGACTTATGTTTTATACTGGCAGCGACACCCAATTAAACTCGACTCGACCCAATAGGCTTTGTTCTATTTTGGATGGATCCTGTCGGCAATGATCGGTGTGACGCCTGTGTCTCATATTGGGACAGATGACGCGCCGCCCGCCTATTTATAATGCTGCCGCCGCGTGCCGAAATCATGCACGCGCTTGCGCCAGGCGCGGTAGCTGCCGGGTTTGAGATGATCGCGCATGATGACCTGCACGGCATCCGCGCTCAGCCCGGTCTGCGCGGTGATGGTGGCGAAGCTGACATGGTCCGACAGCGCCATTTCGATGACTTCGCTCAGATCGGCAGGCGAAAGGGATTGAGCCATGCACGTCTCCTGCCGGTCGGTTGATGAGGGGACGGGCCCAGAAACCCCTCCCGCCTGACGGGAGGGGCTCCTGTCCGGTCAATCGTGTTCGCGGTCGCCTTGGCCCATATAGAGTTCACGGCCGGTCTCATCATAGACCTTGCTCATCTGCGCCATGCCGGCTTCGGCTTCTTCTGCCGCAACGAATTCACCTGCGGGCTGGTTCTGCAGCTTGGCGAATTCCCGCACTTCCTGGCTGATCTTCATCGAGCAGAATTTAGGCCCGCACATGGAGCAGAAGTGCGCGGTCTTGGCGCCTTCGGCGGGCAGCGTCTGATCGTGATATTGCTCCGCTGTTTCGGGGTCGAGCGCGAGGTTGAACTGGTCGCGCCAGCGGAACTCAAACCGCGCGCGGGAAAGCGCGTCATCGCGGACCTTGGAGGCCGGGTGGCCCTTGGCCAAGTCGGCCGCGTGGGCGGCGAGTTTGTACGTCACCACGCCCACCTTCACGTCGTCGCGGTCGGGCAGGCCCAGATGTTCCTTGGGCGTGACGTAGCAGAGCATCGCCGTGCCGAACCAGCCGATCATCGCCGCGCCAATGCCGCTGGTGATGTGGTCATAACCCGGCGCAATGTCGGTCACGAGTGGTCCAAGCGTGTAGAAGGGCGCTTCGCCGCACACCTCCAGCTGCTTGTCCATATTCTCCTTGATCTTGTGCATCGGCACATGGCCGGGGCCTTCGATCATGACCTGCACATCCTGTTCCCAAGCGCGCTTGGTGAGTTCGCCCAGCGTGTAGAGCTCGGCAAATTGCGCTTCGTCATTGGCGTCGGCAATCGATCCGGGACGCAGGCCATCGCCCAATGAATAGGCGACGTCATAGGCCTTCATGATCTCGGTGATCTCGTCAAAGCGTTCGTAGAGGAAGCTTTCCTTGTGATGCGCGAGGCACCATTTCGCCATGATCGAGCCGCCGCGCGAGACGATGCCCGTCACGCGCTTTGCCGCCAGCGGCACGTACGGCAGGCGCACGCCCGCATGGATGGTGAAGTAATCGACGCCCTGTTCGGCCTGTTCGATCAGGGTATCGCGGAACACTTCCCAGTTGAGGTCTTCGGCGACGCCGCCAACCTTTTCCAGCGCCTGATAGATCGGCACCGTGCCGATGGGGACGGGAGAATTGCGGATGATCCATTCACGCGTGTCATGGATGTTGCGGCCGGTGGAGAGGTCCATCACGGTGTCCGCGCCCCAGCGGATCGACCAGACCATCTTGTCGACCTCAGTCGCCACGTCGGACGCGACGGCAGAGTTGCCGATATTGGCGTTGATCTTCACGAGGAAGTTGCGGCCAATCGCCATTGGTTCAGATTCAGGGTGGTTGATGTTGTTGGGGATGATCGCCCGGCCGCGCGCGACTTCATCCCGCACGAATTCCGGCGTGATGTAATCGGGGATCGCCGCGCCAAAGCTTTCGCCATCGCGGACATATTCAGCCAGACGCGCACGACCGAGGTTCTCGCGCTCCGCCACATATTCCATTTCGGGCGTGATGATGCCGCGACGGGCATAATACATCTGACTGACGTTCATGCCCGGCTTGGCGCGCAGCACGGTCTTGCGGACATTGGGGAACGGCGCAACACCGCCCGACCGGTCCGGGCCGAGCTGGCCATTGTCTTCGGGCTTCACCTCACGCTGCGTGACGTCTTCCACATCACCGCGCGCGCGGATCCAGTCCCGCCGCAGCTCAGGCAGGCCGGCGGCAATATCGATGGCGGCATTGGGGTCAGTATAGGGGCCGGACGTGTCATAGACGCGGACCGGCGGCTCGCCGCAGCTTGGTTCCAGATGGATTTCGCGCATCGCGACCTTCAGCGGGCCGACATGAACTTTCTTTGATCCGCGAATGGGTCCGGTGGTCACGCCGATTTCGGTGCGGGCTGCTATGTCTGCCATCTTTAACTCTCCTCAACGGGGGAGGAGACGCTTTGGCGAGCGACCCTCCCTCCACCGGTATCAGCCGGATCAGGTTCAACGGGTCGCTGGGCGTTACACCAGCCTCTCAGTCACACGACTCCCCGGGGATGGGAGGGGTGTAGCGGCCTTTCATCACAAGAGGAAGGCGCAAACGAGGGGTCGCTTCATTCCACGCCCCCACAGGGAAATCACATCCGTTCTGACAAGGATTAACCCTTAAGGGCGGTGTTCAGTTTACCTCCGCCGCATAAACAAGGGCCCGCCATAAAGATTGGCAGCGCGATGCCGTTTAAAGCTGAAGGCAGACATGGGTTTGCACAGCATCAACGGTGGGGTCGATGTGAAAGGTTTAATGTTCAACGTGCTCGAAGATGTCATTACCGACGCTTACGGGCCAGAAGCTTGGGATAGCCTGATCTGCATGGCAGGCGCCGAGGGCGCGTATTCGTCTCTCGGTTCCTATCCAGACACTGAATTTCACGCCATTGCGCAGGCAACAGCGACGCTGACCGGGCAGGAAACAACCGACGTGCTCCAGGCCTTTGGGCAGTCGGCCATGCCGATCATCCTGAAACGGTTTCCGCTGTTTGCAGAAGGTGTTGATGATGCGCGCACCTTTCTCCTCTCGCTCAACTCGGTGATCCATCCCGAAATCCGCAAGATTTTCGCAGGGGCGGCCTGCCCCCATTTCCAATATGCGATCGGCGACGACATCATTCAGATCACCTATCATTCGCGCCGCCGCTTTTGCGACATTGCGCAAGGATTGGCGCGCGGCGCGCTCTCCCACTTTGGCGAAGCGGGAGATGTCTCGCACCCGGAATGTCTGCACAGCGGGGATGACGTCTGCCGTCTGGACATCAGGTGGACGGCATGAACCAGCTCGGCAAAAACGCGAGCTGGCCTTTCCCCGAAAGTCCAGCCGATGAACGCATCGCCCAGCTGGAACGGCGGCTGGAGCGGGAACGCCGTGCGCGGCAAGAGGCAGAGCGCCTCGCCGAAAGCGGGTTGCGCGACCTCTATGTCAGCCGCGCGCGGATAGAACTGCTCAACGGCATCTCAGTCCGCGCCAATGAATCTGATGATCCGCTTGAGGTGCTGCGCCTTGCCGTGCGGGAAATCTGCACCACGCTCGGCTTTCCGTTCGGCAATGTCCTCGTGGCGGACCCGGACATCCCCGGCGCCATGCGGGCGGCGGGCATCAGCTTTGCCCGAACGTGCGACAGTGCCCAGCCCTTCATCAAGGCGTCCCACGAGGTGAGGATCGCGGCCCCTACAGACGATCAGGCCGAACAACCTGTGATGACGCAGGTGCCCGTCTGGACGCCGGATATCGACACCCTGGACGGCTTTGACCGCGCACGCCTCGCCCGGCTTGCCAGCTTCAAATCGATGCTGACCGTGCCGGTGCTGAGCGGCCGCGATGTTGAGGCGGTGCTGGAATTCTTCTCGATGGACCAGCGCGAGCCGGAACTCGAACTGCTTGACGTTCTGTTGCAGGCCGGTCTCCAGATTGGCGGCGTCTTCCGACGGCGCCATCATGCGGACCGGTTGCGCGACAGTGCGCTCACCGATCCGTTGACGGGCCTGCCCAACCGCGCCGCCTTCGCCCAGAATATCGAACACAGCTTCCGCGAATGCCGCGCAACGAACGAGCCCGCTCCCTCGCTGCTCTTCATCGATCTCGACGGATTCAAGCTCGTGAACGATACGCTCGGCCATCAGGCGGGGGACCGCCTGCTGATCGATATGGCCGACAAGCTGCGCATGCTCGTGTCGAACGCGAACGCCTTTGAGGATGAGAACCCCTTTGCCTCCAACGTGAAGCTGGCGCGGCTGGCAGGCGATGAATTCACCCTCATCGTCGACGGGCCGGACCGGACCAAACTTGCCGAGCGCTTTGCGGCTGAAATTCACCTAAGCCTGCGCCAGCCGCAATGGATGGACAACAACCCCGTACGCGTCACCGCCAGCATCGGCGTCGCGCATGATGATGGCCATTACACGACCGTCAGCGATATGCTGCGCGATGCGGACTTGGCGATGTATGAGGCCAAGTCGCTTGGCTCTGAACGCACTGTCGTGTTCGACCAGAAGATGCGCAACAACGTCCAGTCCCGCCTGACGTTGGTCAATGATCTGCGCACCGCCTGTGAGAATGGAGACTTCATCCTCCATTATCAGCCGATCCTCGCGCTCGACACAGAACAGCTGGTCGGCTTTGAAGCGCTGGTCCGCTGGAAACGGGGCGATGTCATCGTGCCCCCGTCCGAATTTATCGCAGCGGCCGAAGAAAGCGGCGTCATCACGCTGCTTGGCCAATGGGTGATGCGCGAAGCCTGCAAAACGGCGGTGCGCTGGCACAAGCTCGTGCCGGACCGGGAACCGCCGCTGCGGATCAGCCTCAACGTCGCCCCGCGTCAGTTCCTGCAGCCAACCTTCGTTCAGCAGGTGCGCGAGATCCTGAACGAAACGGGCGCTGACCCACGCTGGATCGGGATTGAGATTACCGAAAGCGCGGCCATCACCAAACCGCACCACACGGCCCGCGTGCTGGAAGAGCTGCGTGCGCTCAACATCCAGGTGGGCCTTGATGATTTCGGGACCGGCTATTCCTCATTGAGCCGCCTGCAGACCATCCCCATCGATAACATCAAGATCGACCAGAGCTTCGTGCGCACCCAGACACGCACCAACGCGCAGTGGAGCGTGGTGAAGGCGATGCTCGATCTTGCCCATGCCCTGCAACTCCGCGTCGTGGTCGAAGGCCTTGAAACAGAGTTCCAGCGCGAGGAATTGACGGCCTTTGGTTGCGAATATGGGCAAGGCTATTTGTTCAGCAAACCGCTAACCGAAGAAGATGCCGCCGCCCTTATCGTGGCGCCGCCCGAAGGCCCGTTTCGCCAAATGGAAAAGCTGATCGGGGGGTAGGACGATCCCTGAGTTCAGGCCTTGGGTCCGGCTTGACCTGACACCAGCCGATAGCCGACACTGGGTTCATTGATGATGAGCGCGGGGTGCGCCGGATCTGCTTCAAGCTTCTGGCGCAACGCGCGCACCGCCACCCGCAAATAGTCGATATGGTCCTGATGGGCAGGCCCCCAAATGGCGCGCAGCAGGTGACGATGGGTCAAAACCCGTCCGGCATGTTTGGCCAGTTCACCTAGAACCGCAAACTCTTTGGGCGTCAGATGGACCTCTTCGCCAGCTTTCAGAACCACCCTGTGATGAAGGTCGATAGAGATGTCGCCGAACAGCAAAGGCGTCTGATCTGCCCCTGGGCCAAGATCGACAAGGCTGTCGATATAGCGGTCAACCTTTGTCACCTCCTCCGTCATCTCCGCCACGATGGCGCGGTCAGCTGCCCCATCGCGGCGCAGCGCCCGCAAGTTCGCCTGAAGGGCATTGAGCCGCGGCTTCACATCATCGCCAATCGAAACGAGCAAGGCGGAGCGCAACCGGTCCAACTCACGCAGCGCTGTTGCCTCCCGCGATTCACGGTCGAGCCGCGCGCGTTCCAAGGCCAAGGCCGCTTGGTCCAACAGGCTTTCCAGCAACTGGATCTGATCCTTCGCAACCGGCGGTGCGCCATCCTCCCGCGCCAGGCCGATGACGGCGAGCGGTTCCGCCTGAGGGGTGATGGGATGGAATTGCCAATCGGACTCCCGGACCAGTGCTTGACCCCGGCCTGTGACCTTTCCTGACGCGAGCGCGGCGGCAGCGGCGGCATAGTCACTGGGGTTGAGGGCGGTTCCCTCCGACGTTGCAACGGTGAGTTCAGGCGTTTCGGCACCTGTCAGAAGAATCGCCTGACAGGAAAACAAGCGCGAAATCTCATTCACGGTCTCGCTGACCACGGCCTGTTCGTCATTTGTGGCAAGCAGGCGTCGGGCAAAGCCGGCAATCGTCGCATTGCGGGCCGCATGGGATGCCGCCAATTGCGCCTGCGCCCGGACAGAGGCAGCAAGCTGGCTGGTGACGACGGCCACAAGGAGCAAGATGACGACTGTGACGACATCTGCCGGGTTGTGGATCAGGAACGTCCGGAAGGGCGCCGTGAAGTAATAATTATAGGCCAGAGTAGAGGCAATCGCCGCCAGCAAACCGGGCCGCAAGCCGGCATAGATTGCCGCTGCAAGAACAGGCAGCAGATACAGCATCACCACTGCTGAACTGCCATAACGGTCAGAAACGAGGAGACCAAGCAGTGTTGCCCCTGCGACCATGAGCAAAGCGAGCACATAGCCGATCAGCGACTGACCGAGAGAAGGAGGGCGATCCCCTCTTTGGAAGAGATGTGTGTCCATGGGCGTAAAATGCGCCTCGCTGTTCTGTTCGTCGAGCATAACCCGCATCTGCGGTACAAATCCACATGGAATCTTTATGCCGATTGGGCGCACAAAGGCGGCATGACAAGCTCGACCAACCTGCCGGACACCGGCGCCGCCGCATCCTCCACCCCCGGCAAGAAGGACAGCCTTCCCGTCCTCATGCTCGGCGCCGTGGGCGTCGTCTATGGCGATATCGGCACGTCGCCGCTCTACGCGATGAAGGAAAGCTTTATCGGCCCGCACCCGCTGGCGGTGGACCATCTGCATATCTTTGGCGTGCTGAGCCTGATCTTCTGGTCGCTGATGCTGATCGTGACGCTGAAATATGTGTTCGTCGCCATGCGGGCAGACAATAAGGGTGAAGGCGGCTCCTTTGCCTTGCTGGCGCTCATTTCCCGCCATCTTGAAGGGCAACGTTGGGCCGCCTCGCTGGCCGTTCTCGGCGTGTTGGCAGCCGCTTTGTTTTACGGCGACGCGATGCTGACGCCAGCGATCTCGGTGCTGTCCGCGGTCGAAGGGCTGACCATCGTGGAATCGCGGCTTGAACCGCTGGTGCTGCCGATTGCCGTGCTCATCCTTGTCGCGCTGTTTCTGATCCAGTCACGCGGGACTGCGCGGGTCGGCAAGCTGTTCGGGCCGATCATCCTCGTCTACTTTGCGGTTCTGGCGGTCTTGGGCGTCACCAACATCATTGCCCACCCCGAGATTCTCAGCATCGTCAACCCATGGTGGGCCGTCGAGTTCTTCCGTTATGATTCAAAGCTGGCCTTCTTGGCGATGGGCTCTGTCTTTCTGGCGGTGACGGGTGCTGAGACGCTCTATGCCGACATGGGACACTTTGGCCGCAAGGCGATCGGCTATAGCTGGCTGGGCCTCGTCTATCCCTGCCTCATGCTCAACTATATGGGCCAGGGGGCCTTGCTGCTCGGCAATCCAGCGGCGGTCGAAAACCCCTTCTACCTCATGGCGCCGGATTGGGCGCGCCTGCCGCTTGTCCTTATTGCGACGTGCGCCACGGTGATCGCCAGTCAGGCTGTGATCTCCGGCGCCTTTTCCGTCACGCATCAGGCGATCCAGCTTGGCTTCCTGCCGCGCCTCAAGATTTTGCACACCAGTGAGAAGGCCGTGGGGCAGATCTATATGCCCGCCGTCAACTGGGGTCTGCTGATCATGGTCCTCGTGCTGATCCTCGGCTTCCAGGAATCGACCAAGCTGGCGTCGGCCTATGGCATCTCCGTCATCGGGACGATGATCATTACAACCGCGATGCTGACCTTCCTGTTGTTCAAGGTGTGGAAGTGGAACCGTTGGCTGGCCGCAGCCACCATCGCCATCTTCGCTGTGGTCGATGTGACCTTCTTCCTCTCCAACATCACCAAGGTGGCTGACGGCGGCTGGTTCCCGCTACTCGTGGCCGGCACTGTGTTCATCGTCCTGACCACTTGGGCAAAGGGCCGCGCGCTGATGCGCGAACAGCTGGCGAAGGAAGGCGTGCCGATGGACATCTTCATCAAGTCGGCCAGCGGCTCCGCCCACCGCGTCAACGGCACGGCCATATTCCTCTCCGTTACCACCGATGGCGTTCCGGCCGCGCTGCTCCACAATCTGAAGCACAATCAGGTGCTGCATGACCGCGTCATCATCCTGACGGTCAAGTTTGAAGAGACGCCTTATGTTGAGGCCAAGGACCGCATTGAGACCAAGGCGGCCGGCCATGGCTTCTATTATGTCGTTCTGCGCTATGGCTTCATGGAGGATGTGGACGTCCCGCGCGATCTTCAACTCGACGCCACCTCAGGGGGGCCGATTGACCCCATGCGGACCAGCTATTTCCTCGGCCGGCAAAAGCTGATTGCCTCTCAGGAAATGCCGGGCATGGCGCTGTGGCGCGAACATCTGTTCGCCTGGATGCTCAAGACTTCGGAATCCGCGATGGACTTCTTCAAGCTGCCCATCAACCGTGTGGTGGAATTGGGCAGCCAGTTGCGGATCTGACCGGGCGGCGCGCGCTAGCCCGCCCGGCTGCGCGCTTCACCCAACAGGAGCACGCGAACATCGCCACCGCAGCGGTTGATGTGCACCAGCAGGTAGATGGACAGGAACAGCATTCCGCCGAAAAAGGCGAGGACGCCAAGCGCCAGCCCTGCGCCGGAAAAGTGGTGCCGCCAGCTCACCCAGATCGCGGAGAGGGCGAGGAAGCACATGAAATCAAGGTTGAATTGCCCAGGCCAAGCCATTTCCGCCATGTCGCGGAAGAAGACCGGCAACAGGTTCATGCCATGGTTGGCGATGGTGACGGACGTGTAGGCCGCAATGGCGACCAGGCAGACCAGCAGAAAGACGCGAAACAAAGCCATGATGAAACCCCTCCTGTAGCGACTGCTTCACACTAGGAAAGTGTAGCAGTCGCTACAAGAGGGAAATTTCGGCTTTCCGGTCGACTTAAAGCCCGTCGACGCTCTTGCTCACCAGAATGTTCACCGAGACGCGGCGGTTCTGGCGCTTGCCTTCTTCGGTGTCGTTGCTGGCCAACGGATCGGATTCAGCCATGCCGGTGGGTGTCAACATCCGGTAAGGCTTCCAGCGGCAGGCCTGCTGCAGGAAGTTGATCACGCGGCTGGCGCGCTTTTCGCTGAGCACCTGATTGTAATCTTCGCTGCCCACAGAGTCTGTGTACCCGACGACGAGCATCAGCGCATTGTCAGTCGCCTCGGCCTGTTGCGCGGTGGAGCAGAGCTCCGCCTTGGCTGCTTCCGACAGCGTCCATTTGCCGGTGTCGAAATAGACGTTGGTTGTGCCTTTGACGTTATACTTGTCGATATCGCTCATGCGGCCGCGCAGCGCTTCGGTCGCAGCGGTCTGTTCGGCAAATTGCTGGGACGTGCCGACGCGGATCATGTTCGCGGTTTTAAAGTCACGGCCCTTGAAGCTGATCTGGCTGGCGATCAGGCCGCTGTCTGACTGCAGCGTCTTCACCGTAACGGGCAGGCCGTTCAGGATATCAGCCTTGGACGGGGTCTTGCCCGCGCCCTTGATCTTGGTGATCTCAGCCAGGGTGATGTCGACCATCGTGCCATCTGCGCTGGTGACGCGCACGCGGTCCCCCTTGCGCGCGGTTACGATGCCCTTGATGTCTGGGCCCTTAGGCAGCGCCGACATGTCGAGTTCGGCCTCTTGCCCGGTGACGACGATGTTGGGGTTGGAGGTGTCCTGCTCCTGCGCGGAAGCGGTGACGGCAGGTAGAGCCAGCAGCGCAAACAGCACAGGGGCGACGGTTAAGTTGGAAACGGCACGCATTGATATTCTCCCTTTGGCGGCCCCCTAGTCGAAGGTCCCTGTGCAGGACAACCTGTCTGGCAAATGAATGCGCTGGGGGATGCCCTTGGTATCAGGGATGGTTTGTGGGCGGCACGGGATGAGCTGAGGGGCGGGCGGGGCCGCGTTTCAGACGGCTGCGCTTCCCTTCTTTGTCAACGCCGCCAATTCCGCAAACAGCTCCGGCTCAACCGTTTTGAAGTTAAAGCAGGATTTGCCCTGCTGCCGCTTGGCGAGCGCGTCGGACATGCCGTTCCCCAGCGACGGATCAGTGTAGAGCGGAAACAGATGGTAGGAGACGTAATTCTTCTTGATCGCCACAGCGCCGAACCATTCGGGCTTGCCGTTCTTGTCGAGCCGGGTCGTGTGGACAACGAGGTCGCCGGGTGCATCTTTGGCGACAGGATTGTCCTTCGCCGCCGCCAGCATGATCGTGCGGAGTTCAGAAAACACAGGGACGAAATCCGCCATTGTCTCCTCCTAAAACATGTACTTCATCGTAATCGGCAACTTCACCGGCTCCGCCCCCACGACAAACGCCGCGCTTTTGAAGGTTGGCGGACCCATGCGCACCGGCGGATTGCGTGACATGCCAAAGCCTTCCTTGGGCACGAACAGCGCAACATCCATTTTGTTGTTGCCGTTTTCGTCGTGGATCAGCGCGATGGCATAGGTGCCGGGCGCCACATCCTCAAACTTTGCGGTCAACGTTGCGCGGGCCGGCAGCGCAAGCTTGCGGCTCTTGGGGTCCTTGCCGCAATCGGGATAGGCCTTCGCATTGGCGGTCAGACAGACGAGCACATTGCCCTTGGCATTGCGGACGCCCGTGATGACGGCTTCGACATCAGCCCCGGCTTTTGGCGCGTCCGTCGCTGCCATCAACGGCGAAGCGGCCAAGGCCAAGGTCAGTGCCGCACAACCTGTCCCAAACTCGGAAATATAGCCCATAATTCCCCCGATACGCCTCGTGGTGCTTCTGATGATGCGTTGCTGTTATCAGCCATTTCCCTGCTGCACCATGAACGAGCGCACGCGGAAACATTTCCCACCCCATGTGATTGCCGACGCCCATGATCGTCATGATCGACAAGACGACGCCAAGGGCGGCCACATGGATGGGAATGAGGAAGACGAGCGCGGGAATGACAACCGCGCCGGTGATCGCTTCCCAGGGGTGAAAACTCATGGCTGCCCAAGCAGTTGGCGGGCGGCTTTCATGATGGACAGCATGGGCGATGCGGAACAGGCGGGGCTGATGCATCCAGCGGTGGGTCCAGTAAAACCATGTGTCATGCAGCGCGAGGAAAGCGAACACTGAGAGCGGCAGCATCCAGAGCGGATAGGCATTCACGTCGGTATAAATCTGCGTCCAGCCATGCGCCTGCCACCCCCAAGCGACGATTCCGGCCGGCACGCCATAGATGGCCGCTGACGCAAGGCTCCAGCCGATTTCGCGCCGCATCTGCCGGTCCAGCCCCGCATAAAGCCCGCGATGCTTGATCCGCGTCGCCCAAGCGAACGCGCCGCTGGTGATGAGATAGCGCACGCCGACGATCACCGTCATGGCGAGGGCAGACATCAGGAGCGAGGGACCAGCGTTCATGCGGAACCTATGCGCCAGTCCAGCTGATCACGCAAAGCCCGATCACGCAAAAATCGTGATGTTCTGGCGACCCATCAGGATTGGCCGGCCCTGATCATCCCACATGCCCATCGTCTGTCCGGCATAGCCATGGCCGACAGCATCATCCTTGGACCGCAGCAGCACCCAGCCCTTGGCATCATAGCGGGTCGCATCGGCAAGATCGAAATTCCAAGTCATCGAGCTGATGGCGGCAGGACCCGTCAGGCGCGGCATGGAGGCGGGCGGAAGGGCATCCCCCAGCGTGACCAGCGACACGAGGCCCGCGGGCGCATCGTCATCCTTGTGGCGGACCCAGACGATCATGTCGCCATCGTCCGCGCTTGTGACGGGATAGCCGCCGCCTGCATAGCGCATCTCGAAATGCTGGGCGAAGGTCGGCGCCCATTGCCGGAACAGCGGCGGGCAATCCTCGGGACGCGGCACATCGGGTGCTGCGGGCGCTTCAACGGCGAAGGCGGACTCGCGCTCCCCGCCAAAGGCAAAGAGCGTGCGCGTGGCGACAACACCGTCGGCAATCAGATCACACGCCATGAAGGTCACGGATTTGCCACGCCGCAGTACCGTTGGCACCAAGGTTGCCTCGCCACCCGACGGGCCGATAAAAGCAATTTGGGCAGACCGCAGCGGCGGCAGATCGGGCACCAGCTTCTCACACGCCGCAAAGCAGAGACCTGCGGAAACGCCGCCATAGAGTGTCCGGCCCTGCCGCCAATCTTCACTTGCGTTGACGGACCAGCGCCCGGCGCCATCCTCCGCGATGCTGTCGATCAATGTGCCAAGCGGTGTCATCATTTCTTTAATCCTCTCGGCCTTTCGCTTTTCCGGCAAGGCCATTAGAGCGCGACTGTGCCTGATGCTACCACCCATTGTGACATTGCCATTGCCGGGGGCGGCCTTGCCGGATGCCTGATCGCACTGGCGCTGGCCGAACGGCAACCGCAGCTCGATGTCTGCATCGTGGAAGCCGGCGCGGCGCTGGGGGGCAACCATGTCTGGTCGTTCTTTAGCAGTGATGTGTCCGACGCCGACCGCTGGCTGATCGCCCCGCTGATCGTTCATGAATGGCAGGACTATGATGTTCTGTTTCCCAAGCTCAAACGGACGATGAGCGCGACCTATAACAGCATCACATCTGACCGGCTGGACGCGCATGTGCGGCAGGTGCTGCCCGCAGAGCGGATCATCCGTGCCGAGGTAGCCGATGTCACGCCGGACCGGATCACGCTTAGCGACGGGCAGGCCGTCACCGCGCGGCTCACCATTGACGCCCGGGGTGCAGGCGATCTCTCCACGCTCAAACTCGGCTGGCAGAAGTTTGTCGGGCAGAAGGTGCATGTCCCCGGCGGCCATGGTCTCACCCGCCCGATCGTCATGGATGCGACGGTCGAGCAAATTGACGGCTACCGCTTCGTCTATTGCCTGCCCTTTGATGCTGAGACCGTCTTCATCGAAGACACTTATTATAGTGACACGCCTGATCTGGACGTGCCTGCCATTCGCGAACGGATCATTGCTTATGCCGCCGCAAAAGGCTGGCAGACCAATGGCGGCGGCCATGAGGAAACGGGCGTGCTGCCTGTCATCATCGGCGGGGATTTCGATGCTTATTGGCGCTCCACCGGATCGGGCATCGCCAAGGCGGGCATACGATCTGGCATGTGCCAGCCGACCACGGGCTACACCCTGCCCGATGCCGTGCGCCTCGCGACACGCCTTGCCGCCAATCCTGACATGACGCCCGACCAGTTTGAGGCACTCGCCCGCTGTCACTGGAAGGCGCGCGGCTATTACCGGCTGCTCGACACGATGTTGTTTGGCGCAGCGGTGCCGAACCAGCGATATCGCATCTTTGAGCGCTTCTATGGCCTTTCGGCCAGCTTGATTGAGCGCTTCTACGCGGGTCAATCGACCCTATTGGATAAGGCGCGCATTTTGACAGGAAAGCCGCCGGTGCCCGTCATCCGGGCCATTCGTGCCATCTGGGGATTAAGAAAATGAAGACAGCAATCGTGATCGGCGCCGGTTTTGGCGGCCTTGCGCTCGGCATCCGGCTCCAGTCGGCAGGCATTCAGACGACCATCGTCGAAGCGCGCGACAAGGCGGGTGGGCGTGGCTATCACTGGAATCGTCAGGGCTTCACCTTTGATGCGGGCCCAACGGTCATCACCGATCCGCCCTGCCTAGAAGAGCTGTGGGCGCTGTCGGGCAGCAAGATTGCCGACGATGTCGACCTGATGCCGGTCAAGCCCTTTTACCGGCTCAACTGGCCCGACGGCACCAATTACGATTACGCCAATGATGAAGAGGCACTGCGCGAAGAGATCCGCAAGATCGCGCCCGATGACCTCGACGGCTATGAGAAGTTTCAGGAATATTCGCGCGGTGTGGAGCGTGAGGGCTATCAGAAGCTCGGCTCGGTCGCGTTCCTCTCCATCCTGTCGATGCTCAAGGCAGCGCCTGCTTTGGCGCGCTATCAGGCCTGGCGGTCAGTCTATTCGATCGCCTCCAAATATGTGAAGAATGACAAGCTGCGTCAGGCGCTGTCGTTCCAGACGCTCCTTGTGGGCGGCAATCCGATGACGACGAGCTCGATCTACGCGCTCATCCACACCATCGAAAAGCGCGGTGGCGTCTGGTTTGCGCGGGGCGGCACCAACAAGCTTGTGTCCGGCATGGTCGCCTTGTTTGAGCGATTGGGCGGCACCCTGCGGCTGAACGATCCGGTGGAAGAAATCGAAATGCAGGGCAACCGCGCGACAGGTGTGCGGACAGCATCCGGCTGGCAACAATCGGCAGATGCCGTCGCCACCAATGGCGATCTGATGCACAGCTATGCCAAGCTGCTCGGCAATCATCCGCGCGGCAAGAGTGCGGCCAAATCCTTGAAGCGCAAGCGCTGGTCGCCCTCGCTGTTCGTCGTGCATTTCGGGGTGAAGGGCACCTTCCCCGAAATCCCCCACCACATGATCCTGTTCGGCCCGCGCTACAAAGGCCTGCTCGACGACATTTACAAGAATGGTCGCGTGCCTGAGGACTTCTCGCTCTACCTCCACCACCCCAGCGTCACCGACGCGTCGATGGCGCCGGAGGGATATTCAACCTTCTACGTGCTCGCCCCCGTCGCGCATCTCGGCAAGGCCAAGGTCGATTGGGATGGGGATTTCGGCAAGCAATTTGCCGAGAACATCCTTGAAGAAGTTGCACAGCGCCTGATGCCCGATCTGAAAGAACGGATCGTCACCCAGTTCCATTATGCGCCGACCGATTTCGGGCGGGATTTGTCTGCCAACCTTGGCAGCGCGTTCAGTCTGGAGCCCGTTCTGTGGCAGAGCGCCTGGTTCCGCGCCCACAACCGCGATGACGTGATCGACAACCTCTACTTTGTCGGCGCGGGCACCCATCCAGGCGCGGGCATCCCCGGCGTTGTCGGCAGCGCGAAGGCGACGGCGGCGTTGATGCTCGAGGATCTTGCCTGACATCTCGACTTTGCGGGGTGGGACCGGCTAGGAAGCACCCCCATGAAACGTATCGCTGTCTATTGCGGGTCCGCGACCCCTGCCGATCCTGTCTATATCGAGACCGCGCGCCTAGTCGGGCGCACGCTCGCGCAAAAGGGCATTGGCGTCGTCTATGGCGGCGGCCGGCTCGGCCTGATGGGCGCGGTGGCGGACAGCGCGCTCGAAGCAGGCGGCGAGGTGATCGGCGTCATCCCCGAAGCGCTGGTCGGCAGCGAAGTCGCGCATAAGGGCTGCACCGAGTTGCACGTCGTGCCCGGCATGCATGAACGCAAGCGCATGTTCACCGATTTGTCGGACGGCTTCCTCACCATCCCCGGCGGCGTCGGCACGATGGATGAATTGTGGGAAGCGATCAGCTGGGCACAGCTTGGCTATCATGCCAAACCCGTCGGGCTGCTCAACGCCGCAGGCTTTTACGACCAGTTGGTCGCGTTCAACGCGCACATGATTTCGGTCGGCTTCATTCGGGAACAGCATAAGGGCATCCTGATCGCCGATGATCAGCTGGAGCGCCTGCTCACCCGCATGGCCATGTATGAGCCGCATCAACCCATTTTCGCGATGACATCGGAAGACCTGTGACGATGGACCGCGCCGCCCTTGTCGATACGGCGCGGGAGAGCATCGCCAAGGGCTCGAAGTCCTTCGCGCTCGCCTCCAAACTGTTCGCACCTGACGTCCGCGCAAAGGCCTGGCTGCTCTACAGCTGGTGCCGCAAGTGTGACGACATCGCCGACGGACAGGACCATGGCGGCGCGCTGACCAAGGTCGAGGACCCCGCCGAGCGGCTTGTCTTCCTGCGAGACATGACAGAGCGCGCGCTGGCCGGAGAGACGACTGGAGATCCGGCGTTTGACGCGCTTGGACTGGTGGCTAGGGAATGCGCGTTACCGGCGCAATGGCCGCGCGATCTGATCGAGGGCTTTGCCATGGACGCGGCAGACTTCTCCCCGCGCAACGAGGCAGAACTGCTCAAATATTGCTACCATGTGGCGGGCGTCGTCGGGCTGATGATGGCCGTCATCATGGGGGTCTCCCCGGATGATGAGGACACGCTCAAGCGCGCCAATGATCTGGGCCTGGCTTTCCAGTTGGCCAATATCGCGCGTGACATCCGCGAAGATGCCGATGCCGGGCGATGCTACGTGCCCGCAGAATGGCTGGCCGAAGCGGGTGTTCCGCCCGGCGATCATATGAAATCAACGCACCGCAAAGCGATGGCCGGTATCGCGCAGAAGCTGGCCAACCTGTCCGCTGGCTATGAAGCGAGCGCCCGCATCGGCGCGCGGCGTCTGCCCTTCCGGTCGCGCTGGGCGGTCCTCTCCGCTGCGGGCATCTATGGAGACATTGCCCGCGAAGTTGCGCGGCGGGGTGAAGCCGCTTGGGATCAGCGCGTTGTCACATCAAAGGCGGCCAAGGCCGGTTGGGTCGCGCGGGCTTGGGTGGGGGCGGTGGTCAAGCGGGCCTGATGGCCTTTTGCGGAGACGCTGCCAATCGCTTGTGCGGCATCCCGAGCAATTCCCCGAACAACGGCACAGCGCGCGCCAAGGCCCAAGCGGCCCAGCAACTCACCAGCACCAGAACGACCTGCAGCGCAAAAGCCGAAAGGCCGACAATGCCTGCTTCGCGCATCTTCCACCCTGCCAGCACGATCACCGTCTGGTGGATGACATAAGCCGGGAAGATCGCCAGCGCCAAGGTCTGGCGCCAGGGATGATCGCGGTTGAACACGACATCGGCCAGATGCAGCGCCACAGGTAGCATCGCCCAGGCCATGCCGGTGTCGGCGGCAATCTGTAAGATGAGCAGGACGCGGGAGGGATCACTGACAGGGGCCGCAACGCCGGACAGGATCACCGCCAGGCAGGCGGCCGACACCCCAAGTGCCACCGGCCAGATCCGCCGCACAGCGGTCCAGAAATCCGCGAAGTGCGCGAGCGCAAAGCCGAGCAGGAAGGCGGGGATATAGTGGATATCCCCCACCAGATCGGAATAGCGGCTGGCATCGTCCAGATGCAGGGCAATCAGCGCCAACCGCCCGCCAAGCAGCAGCAACAGCGGCAGATAGAGCAGCCGCCATCCCCGGCACAACCATGCGACAAAGGGCGTGAGGCGCGCCTTCCAGTCCGGCAGCAGGATCAGCGCCGCCGCCAGCAGCCCGGTATAGGCCCAGAGATAGCCGAGGAACCACAGATGCTCCCAATTGGGGAAAAACTGGTCGGCAATCCTGTGAAAGGCGAATTCCTCATGCGTCAGGAAGTGCAGCATCGTCTGGTGATGACCCGCCACTTCCATCCGCACCCAACCCTGCGGCGGCACCAGCACCAGCGATCCAAAGATGAGCGGGATGAGCAAGCGTCGGCTGCGCCCCCTGAAGAACGCGCCGACCGAGGGAAAGCGCTGCAGCATGGCCGCGGACGCAAAGCCCGACACCGCAAAGATGATCATCAGCCGCCAAGGCGCAATGGCCGCGATGGGATAGGCGACCCAAGGCTCAATCTCTGCCGATTTCACCAGCCAATGGCCCGGCGCGAAGTAGAGGCCGATATGATAGAGGATCAGGATTGCGAACGCGCCGATGCGGAGCCAGTCCAGCCCGAAATGGCGCCCGATCCGCCCGGCTTCAACATTCCCCTGCACGGCGGAACAGCATCCTTAAATCATGCACTTGTGCGGCGACCACACACATGTGGCCGACAGTCCCAAATACCTTTCAGGGCTGAAGATTGATTTAAGGACATTTTGGCCTGCTTTGTGCCTTTGCCTCTGCGCGCGCCTGCCTGTATAGGCGCTCCCATGTCTTCGATCCGCCCTTGGCGCGATATAGCGCGCCGCACATCCCGTCAGATCATGGTTGGCAACGTGCCCGTTGGGGGCAATGCGCCGATCACCGTCCAGACGATGACCAATACCCTCACCTCCGATGCGAAGGCGACGATCGACCAGATCCGCCGCTGCGAGGATGCGGGGGCGGACATCATCCGCGTCTCCTGCCCCGATGTGGAATCGACGGCCGCTCTCAAAGAAATCGTCCGTGCCGCGCGCGTGCCGATCGTGGCGGACATCCATTTCCACTATAAGCGCGCGCTGGAAGCCGCCGATGCGGGTGCGGCGTGTCTTCGTATCAACCCCGGCAATATCGGCTCGTCGGAGCGCGTGAACGAGGTCGTCAATGCCGCTAAGGCCAATGGCTGCGCGATCCGCATCGGCGTGAACGCCGGTAGCCTCGAAAAAGACCTGCTCGAAAAATACGGTGAGCCCTGCCCCGAAGCGCTGATCGAATCCGCGCTCGACCATATCAAGCTGCTGCAGGACCGCGATTTTCATGAGTATAAGGTGGCGGTGAAAGCGTCCGACGCCTTCCTCGCGGTCGCGGCCTATATGGGCCTTGCTGAAGCCGTTGATTGCCCGCTGCATCTGGGCATCACCGAAGCCGGTGGCCTGATCGGCGGCACGGTGAAGAGCGCCATCGGTATCGGCAACATGCTATGGGCGGGCATCGGTGACACCATCCGCGTCTCACTTTCGGCCGAACCCGAAGAAGAAGTCCGCGTTGGCTATGAGATCCTAAAGACCTTGGGCCTGCGCACGCGCGGCGTCCGTGTTGTCTCCTGTCCCAGCTGTGCCCGGCAGGGCTTTGACGTGATCCGCACTGTCCAGAAACTTGAAGATGCACTCCAGCACATCAAAACTCCGATGAGCCTCTCCGTCCTCGGCTGCGTCGTCAACGGCCCCGGCGAAGCCCGCGAAACCGACATCGGCATCACCGGCGGCGGCAATGGCAAACACATGGTCTACCTCGCCGGCGTGACCGACCATCATGTCGAAGACGACGCGATGGTCGCGCATATCGTGAAGCTCGTGGAAGCCAAGGCCGCGGAAATCGACGCTGGAACAACCGTGAGCATGGACACGCTGCACGGGAAGGCGGCTTGAGGCATTTCTAGAATTCTGCTAAAGAATTCTAGAAAGGAGCCCCGCCATGGGCCTCAGCATCAAGAATGAAGAGACCGAACGGCTGGTGCGCGAACTCGCACGACGCAAGGGCGTGGGCGTGACGACCGCGATCCGGCTGGCGGTCAGCAATGAGCTGGAAAAGACGCCCGAACCAAAGAAGAGTCCCGAGGAAATCCTGGCATTCGTCCGGGAGATTCAGGAACGCTGGAAAGCATTCCCGCCCATTGATATGAAGGAAATGGACGATTTCCTTTACGATGAGAATGGCTTGCCGCATTGATCGTCGTCGACACGTCGGTATTGATCGCAATCCTTCAAGGTGAGCCGGAAGCCGAGCACTTCCTCGAGGTTCTAAGTGGGGAACCGCGCTGTGTGCTCGGGGCGCCAACCAAGTTTGAGGCTTTGTTGGTGGCCGCCAAGCGGCCAAATGGGCAAGCCGATATCATCGCCTTTATAGATGAACTGGGCATCAAGGTCATCGACTGGACCGACGACCATGCAAGTATCGCATCAGAGGCTTTTCTGCGCTTTGGAAAGCGGCGCCACAAAGCGAACCTGAACTTTGGCGATTGCATGTCCTATGCGCTTGCCAAGTCATTGAATGCACCGCTTCTTTTTAAGGGTGACGATTTCGCGCTGACTGATATTACGTCCGCGCTTTGATCTCTTCCCGCACGCCCCTTCCCGCCGCACATCTGCTGCTCGCTGTCGCCATCATGGCGGTGTGGGGAACAAACTTTGTCGTCATCAAATTCGGGTTGGAACATTTGCCCCCGCTGACACTGGCGCTCCTCCGCTTCACGCTCGCCTTTTTCCCGCTCGCGCTTTTCCTGCCGCGACCCAAGGTGGGGTGGGGCAATCTGGCCGCTTATGGGATGCTGATCGGCGCCGGGCAGTTTGGCGTGTTGTTCACCGCGATGCGCGCGGACATTACGCCGGGGCTCGCGTCGCTGGTCGTCCAGACGCAGGTGTTCTTCACGATCTTCCTGTCGATGCGGCTGACGGGGGAGCGGGTCGCGCTGTACCAGATTGTGGCCTTGCTGATTGCGGGCTGCGGCCTTGCGACCATTGCGCTCCACACCGATGGCACCGCGACGCCGCTTGGCCTTGTGCTTGTGCTTATTGCCGCGTTCAGCTGGTCGAGCGGGAACATGGTGTCGCGCAAAGCGGGGCCGCAAAACATGCTGGCCTATGTCGTGTGGTCGAGCATCTTTGCCGTGCCGCCGCTATTGATCTTCGCGCTGCTGCTGGAAGGGCCAACGCGGATGATGGACGGCATCCGCGCCGCCGATGCCGCGACATGGGGCGCGGTGGTCTGGCAGTCGGTGGGGAATACGATGTTCGGCTATGCCGCCTGGGGCTGGCTGCTCAACCGGCATCCAGCCGCGACCGTCGCGCCGATGGCCTTGATGGTGCCGGTCTTCGGCCTTGGCGCCTCAGCCATTCTGCTGGGCGAACCACTCCAGCCATGGAAACTCACGGCCTTTGCGCTCGTCATGGCTGGCCTGTCGGTCGGCATGTTGTGGCCAAGGATCAAACAAAGGTTGAAGATATGATGCTGTCCATCCGCACCGCGACCCGCGCCGACATTGGCCTGATCGCCCAGTTCATCCGTGCGCTCGCCGATTATGAAAAGCTGCTCCACGAAGTCCGCTTTGATGAGGCGGTGCTCGCCGAAAAGCTGTTCGGCGTGCGGCCTTATGCCGAAGTGCTGATCGGAGAAATTGACGGAAGTCCCGAAGGCTTCGCTTTGTTCTTCCACAATTTTTCGACCTTTGAGGGCAAGCCCGGCATCTATCTGGAAGATCTGTTTGTCACCCCCGAAGCGCGCGGCTCCGGCCTTGGCACGGCGTTGCTGGCAGAACTGGCGCGGCTGGCGGTGGAACGCGATTGCGCGCGGCTCGATTGGTCGGTGCTCGACTGGAACACACCGTCCATCGGCTTTTACAAGGCACTGGGGGCCAAGGCGCTCGACGAATGGACAGGCTTCCGGCTGGAAGGCACGGCGCTTGCAGCGATGGCCGCGCGCAGGGGTTGAACAGCCGCCTCGCCGCCCCATCTTGAGAGCATACCGGCGGCCACTCCCCGCCGAGGTGAGAAGACCGCATGATTGACGTTCGACCCTTCGCTGGCCTTGGCCATGCGAACCATGGCTGGCTCAACGCGCGCCATCATTTCAGCTTTGCCAACTATCATGACCCCGCCCGCATGGGCTGGGGCGCGATCCGCGTGTGGAATGATGATGAGATTGGCGCGAAGACGGGCTTTCCGCCGCACGGCCATGCCGACATGGAAATCATCACCTATGTCCGCTCCGGCGCGATCAGCCACCGCGACAGCCTGGGCAATGAAGGCCGGACGCCCGGCGGCGACGTGCAGGTGATGAGCGCGGGCACCGGCATCCAACATGCCGAATACAATCTGGAAAACGACACAACCACGCTCTTCCAGATTTGGGTGCTGCCCGATGCACGCGGCGGTGAACCCGGCTGGGGCCAGCGCGCCTTCCCCAAAGGCAATCGCGCCGGTCAGTGGGTGACACTCGCCAGCGGCAAGACCGACGGCGATGCCTTGCCGATCCGCGCCGACGCCCAAGTGCTCGGTGCGACGGTGAAGGCGGGGGAGACCCTCGCTTATGATGCGGACCCGGCCCGGCACATCTACCTCGTGCCCGCGACAGGTCGGATCACCGTCAACGGAGTGCCCGCCAATGCCCGCGATGGCATTGCCATTACCGGCGAGGCGCGGCTGGTTATTGAGGCTGAGGAAGAGGCGGAACTGGTGTTGGTGGACGCCAGATAGCGACACCAAAATCCGTTTGTCCTGAGCTTGTCGAAGGACAGTCCTTGCCTGTTCATCAAAGGTAGAAGGACCGCGCTTCGACAGGCTCAGCGCAAACGGAGTTTAGCCTACCCGGTCCGGTAATCCGCAATCACCTGACCGGCGGCGCGGAGTTCGGCTTCATGGCCCGCTTCGCGCCAGCTTTCGGCCAAAGCCTCGGATTCCCATTGCAGCATCGCGGGATGCGAAAGGATGTGGTCAACCCAAGCCTGCCCGGCCGTCCCCACATCAAGTCCATAGGTCCGCACGCGAAACGCCACTGGCGCGAAGAAGGCGTCTGCCGCGCTGAACGTGGCACCCGCCAGAAACGGCCCGCCAAAGCGCGACAGGCCTTCTGCAAAGAGCTCGGCAATGCGCGCCACATTGGTCTTCAGCGCGTCGGACATGGGCTTGGGCTTCACCCGCACGCCGACATTCATGGTGCAATCATTGCGCAGAGCGGAAAAGCCGGAATGCATTTCCACGACCGCGCATTGCGCCCATGCGCGCGCATCCGGGTCCTTGGGCCACACACCGTCATGCCGGTCCGACAGATAGAGCGTGATGCCCAGCGAGTCATGGATCGTCCGCCCTTCGTCGAGCAGCACAGGCACCTGACCTGTGGGGGAGAAGCTGCGAAACTCCTCATAATTGCTGGGCTTGGTGAAGGGCTGCAGCTGGTCTTCAAAGGTCAGGCCCAACCCCTTCATCAGGAGCCATGGCCGCAGGGACCAGCTGGAGTAATTCCGGTTGGCGGTAATCAGCGTGTAGGTCATGCAGGCTCCAGTCCGAGAGGGCGGTCAAGATCGCTGCGGATATGCCGCGCCGCCAACCAATAGTGAAGCCCCGCCCACAAATAGAGACAGGAGAGCGCGCCCATCGCGAGCGTCAGCCCGTCGCCCGGCGTGGCGGCTGTCTTGGTGAAGGTATCACTCAGCGCACCCAGAATGACTGGCCCAATCCCGCCGCCGACCAGCGAATAGACCAAGTTGGTAAAGGCAGAGCCCGTCGCGCGCATGCGGGGATGGAGCATGTTCTGAAATGTGCCGAATGTCGGGCCGAGATAGCAATATTGCGCCAGCGCCGAGACGCCGATGAGGATGATCGCCATCGTCGCATTGTCGCGTGAGACCGCAAGCAGGAAGAGCGGCGTCGACAGGGTGAGTGTGATGGCCGGAACCAGAGCATAGCTGCGCTTGTCCTTCTTCCCCCATCGGTCAGCAAGAACGCCGGCACCGACCACGCTGATCGCCGCAGGCAAGGCCGCCACCAATCCAGACGTCAGCCCCGCCTCAACCAGCGAGAAGCCAAATTTGCGCATGAAGAGCGAGGCCATGAAGGCATTGAGACCGAACCCGACGAGCGAGGCGACCGCCGAGCCGATCAGCATATGCCGCATCGTCGGCCAGCTGAGATAGCGGCCGATGACGCGCAGCATGGGCGGAACCTCATCGGTTGTCGCCACAGCATCATGCTGGCCGCGGGTCGGTTCCTCGACGAACAAATGCAGCGCGATGGCGAGGATGAAGCCGGGGATCGCCGCGCAATAGAGCGCCATCTGCCAGCCATAGCTGTGCGCGATCAGCGACCCGCCGGCTGCCCCGATGAACGCCCCAAGTGGCGGCGACAACATCGACACCGAGATGGCCGAGGCGCGCTTTTCCGGTGGGAAGTAATCCGAGATGACCGAGGAGGTCGACGGCAGGCCCACCGCCTCCCCCACGCCGACACCGATGCGCGCGGTGAGCAGCTGCGCAAAGTTGGTCGCAAAGCCGGTTGCCGCCGTCGCCAAGGACCAGAAGAACGTCCCGAAGGAGATGAGCGTCAACCGCCGCGTCCGCTCCGCCACGCGCGCCATAGCGAGGCCGAGGACGACATTGAGTACCGCAAAGGCAAGGCCGTTGACGAGCCCAATCTGGAAATCGCTCAGCCCGAAATCGGCTTTGATCGGCTCCACCAGCACATTCATGATGATGCGGTCGATGAAACCGACAATGCCGATCGACGTCAGCAGAACGAGCGCCAAGGTAGGCGACTTACGTCGCAACGCGGTCAATCGGGACATGGGCTCTCCTCAGGGCCTTTGCCCCCTTGTGGCGGGACAAGGGCCTGAGGTGCAAGCGGTTTAGTCCACAGGTTCTGTGTGCAACCAATCCGCATGGCGCGGGGCGGTCTTGGTCCGGCTCCATTCCTCCAGCATCAGCGGCGCGACGCGCTTGAGTTCGGCGTGCTGCTCTGCCGTCCCGATGTTGCACGCGAGCTCCAGCCGGTGTCCATTGGGATCAAAGAAATAGATGGAGCGGAAGATGCCATGGTATGTCGGCCCGAGCACCTCTACCCCTTGCGCCTCGATATGCGCCTTGGCGGCGAGCAGCGCGTCGAGGTCCGGCACTTCAAAGGCGATGTGCTGCACCCAAGCAGGCGTGTTCGCGTCGCGGCCCATCTCCGGCTGGTTGGGCAGTTCAAAGAACGCCAGCACATTGCCACCGCCCGCATCGAGGAAGATGTGCATATAGGGATCATATTCGCCCGTGGACGGCACGTGATCCTCGGCAAAGGCGGTCGTGTATTCCATGCCGAGCACACGGTGGTACCAGTCCACTGTCTCTTTCGCGTCGCGGCAGCGATAGGCGACATGGTGGATGCGGCTGAGTTTGACAGGCGCTCTCATGCGTCCGCCCCCTCAAGCGCGCCGCGCCGCATCTGGTCCCGCTCCATCGACTTGAACAAGGCAGTGAAGTTGCCCTCGCCAAAGCCCTCATCCTTCTTGCGCTGGATGAATTCGAAGAACACCGGGCCGATCACGGTCTGGCCGAAAATCTGGAGGAGCAGACGCGGATCGCCTTCCTCCGTCGATCCGTCGAGCAGGATGCCGCGCTGCTGCAGTTCGGCGACCGGCTCGCCATGGCCGGGCAAACGCTCTTCCAGCATCTCATAATAGGTCGCCGCCGGCGGCGACATGAAGGGCGTGCCGAGCGCTTTCAGCCGGTCCCACGCCGCGATCAGATCGTCACATATGAAGGCAATGTGCTGGATGCCCTCGCCATTATACTGGCGCAGAAACTCCTCAATCTGCCCACCACCGGAGCGACCTTCTTCATTCAGCGGGATGCGGATCTTGCCATCGGGCGCGGTCATCGCGCGGCTCGTGAGGCCCGTATATTCGCCCTTGATGTCGAAATAGCGGATCTCACGGAAGTTGAAGACGCGTTCATAGAACGTCGCCCAATGGTCCATCCGCCCGCCATAAACATTGTGCGTCAGATGATCGATGCGCTGCAGGCCGGTTCCAACAGGGTGGCGGTCCACCCCCGGCAGCCAGTCAAAATCAATATCGTAGATGGAGAGCGCCCCCGGCGCGTCGGCGCTTTCATAGCGGTCGATGAGATAGATGATCGCCCCGCCAATGCCGCGAATGGCAGGAAGCCGAAGCTCCATCGGGCCGGTGCGCGTCTCAACCGGCTCCGCCCCACGTTCGAGCGCCAGATCATAAGCCTGCCGCGCATTGCGGACGCGAAAGCCCATGCCGCACGCGGACGGACCATGTTCTGCCGCGAAATAGGCGGCGGGGCTTTTAGGTTCATAATTGGCGATCAGGTTGATCTCCCCCTGCCGCCACAAATCGACATCCTTGGACCGGTGCCGCGCGACCTGCGCGAAGCCCATCGCCGCGAACACAGGTTCCAGCACGCCCCGTTCCGGCGCGCAAAACTCAATGAATTCAAACCCATCGAGGCCCAGCGGATTTTCAAACAGGTTAGTCACAGCATTCTCCGGCACGCGCACAATATAGTTTCAGTTGCAACTATATTGTGCGCGGGGGTGCGGAGTCAAATGGGATGCCTTACCCCGCCGGTCTGGCCTGTTGAAAGGAGAGCACCTCGCCCATCAGCGCTTCGACATCCTCCTCTGCCTCATCCGGATGAAGCTCGGCCTCCACCAGATAATCATTGGCGACATCCAGCAGCGTCGCGACCTGCATCAGATCAAGCTGATAGCGCCGCGTGAGGCGGGACCAGGCGCGCAGCATCGCCTCATAAACGGGCATCATCGGACGCTGCGCCCGCGCGCCTGCCATCGCGGTGAGCTCCCGATACAGGCCACGCTGGATCATATGTTCGGCAAAGGCGCCGTGCCGCCCTTCAAAAACCGGATCAAAACCCGCAAAGCGCGCCAGCCGGTGCTGGGCAAAAGGATGGCTCGGCCCCACATCGCGCAAAGCGAGGTAAATGGCGCGGTACATTTCCAGCACCTCCGTCACACGATCACATTCTTCAATGTCGAGCGTATCGGGCAGCGCGAACAGCGTGGCGCAATACTCGCTGGCAAAGCCCTCCTCAAGCGCCCCGCGCATCTGCGCATAGCCCGCATTGTCATCCGGATAGAGCGCTTCGAGCAGACGAAGCTGATAAATGAACGACAGCCGTTCCTTCTTGGTGAGATGCATCTGGGTCTCCCTTTTCACGTCGCGAGTGCGCGGCACAGGGCCGCAGGGAGGGTAACGACGGGGATCGTGCCAGATTGAGGGGATTTAGTGCCAATGTTGTTGGAACTGGCCCACCGACAACACCCACGTCGCCCCGTGCTTGACACGGGGCTAGGCTAACCGTCGTCAAATTCCGGCGCCGCGCTTGTCGGATAGCAGTGCTTCCAGCCGCCTCTCGCCATTCGGGCACTACGCCAAACGGGACGGTGCAAGAAAAGCCAAGCCCCGTGTCAAGCACGGGGCGACGAGGAACGGTGTGGGACTTGGTGCAATGAAGACAGACCTCGAGATACGGCAACCTTGCACACACTCCCTGCAACTCACTATGCAAAGTCTCATGCAGGATTTCATTGCCCGTACCTCGCGGTGGCGGACCGCATTGCTCTTCGCAGGCTCGCTGGTCTTTGTTGCGATTGGCGTTTGGATGACCGGATTGGCGGGCCCGGTCCCGGTCTCACGCAGAGCTGGCCCGCTAGTGACGGAATTTTGGGGATGGGTCATCATCGCATTCTCCGGGTTCTGCGCATTTGGTTGCGGAAAACTATGGTGGTTGAACAACGAACGTCTTCGCATCGGCCCGTCGGGAATCCGGTGGGCCGGATGGTGCGATCAGACGATCCCATGGGATGAGATAAGCGACATTTCGGAATGGAGCTACAAGGGCACCAAATCAATAATACTTCAATTGCGCGATCCGTCGCGGTTTCCTAGGCGAGGCCTCTCAGCAATTTCCGGGCGTGCAAACCGGACGCTAACCGGCGGCGACATCGGGATCACCTTGTCCGGAACTGATCGTACGTTCGACGAGGCAATGTTAGCCATCAGAAGGTTCAGGCAGGGGCTGTAGCCAGACCCCTCAAAAAAGGGACCCCAGCCAAAACGCTGGTCGCCGCCCCCTCTCTCGCGTCGCCCCGTGCTTGACACGGGGCTAGGCTAACCTCCGCCCGGTTCTGGTGCCGCGTTTGCCGGATACCACTGCTCCCAAAGGTCCAGCCATTCGGGGTTGTCCACCTCGATCAGGGCAAACTTCCACTCTCGGCGCCATTTCTTGACCAGCTTTTCGCGGGCAATCGCGGCTTCGATGTCCTCATGACGTTCGGCGTAAACGAGCCGCCTTTTGTCGAATTCCGCAACGTGGATTGATCCCGTGCCCTCGCGGTGCTGCCAAACACGCCGGGTCAGATCGGCGGCCACGCCCACATACATCCCGCCGCGATAGCGGTTCGCCATGATGTAAACCCATCCACCCTTTGCCATTCCGGCAGCATGCCAAACGGGACGGCGCAAGAAAAGCCAAGCCCCGTGTCAAGCACGGGGCGACGGGGAGAGTTGTGAGGTTGGGTTATGAACCTCGCACCCGGCGCTAACAATTGACCTTGCCCATACAACGCGGGAGTATTCTTCTCTATCCATACGTAATGATTCAATAGATACGTTATTGTCGTTGCAGTAATTGTAGACTGTACCTATTTTCAAGATATGAGCGACAAGCATTCAAAATCACCTCAGGAAAAGAAGGCACTTAGCCTTAAGCGCGATCGCCGGAATACATATGGCGAGAGTCCGCATGGAGCACGAAAATCGATTCCGCTTCGTAAGGCTCAAGAAAACCGACGTGTGAGGCATGAGAATGCTCAGGCACTGTCGCACATGTCTCATTTGGACGATGCGACGCAGGACATTGTTGAAAGCTCAATTCGGCAAAACATCGCTCGCATAGGCGGATGGAAAAAGTCGCCAGACGATCCGTTGGGACAAGTGGTCGAACGCAAGCTCGACAGGCGGGAGCGGAATGTAGGGCGTAGGAAACGTAACAGTCCCAACGAGCCTGGCGGGGAGTAGGCGCCCCCTCAAAAAAACAGAAACACCCCCGCCACAAAGCTGGTCGCCGCCGTTCCCTCGCCTGCCGCCCGCGCAAACCGTGCCGTGTCGCCCAGCTTCCGTTCGCGGTGCACACCCACGTACGGCGCGAGCCGCGGCTGGATGGCGTAGCGCAGGCGCATGCCGCCGGACATTTCGGTGATCCCGCTGCCCAAACCAAGCGCGGGGATGTCCTGTGCGGAGAGGTCTGCTTCCAAACGCGGTTGGAGGATCAGTCGGTTGGTGAGGCGCATGTCGTGGGTCAGTTCCACGCGCGCGGTCACATCGCCCTTGAGGGAGAGGAAGACGGCGCCTTCGGCCTCAATCCAATAGGGCAGCATCGCATCGACCCCGATGGTCGCATGGGTGCGCGCGGGGCCGTGGCCGAAATCCTGCCGGATGCCGGTTTCCAGATTGGCATAGGGGCCGATGGCATGGCTCCACAAAGCACGGACCTCGCCCTCCTCAACCGCGCCCCCTTCCATCGCGCCTTCGGAGCGGATCAGGAAGCGGTCGAGGTCGCCGCCGGTCCAGGCGCGGCCCTGCCAGGCGAGGCCGTCTTTCGACTTGCCCATGCGCCATTCGAGCTGGTCGAGCCGGACGAGCAACGCGCGGCTGTCACGCGTGGAACGGAACAGGGCGGCGCGGGCCTGCGCCATCGCCTTGGGATCATGCAGCACATCGGCGGCCCAATCCCCGGCATCTGCGGGCGTGGCCTCCTGCGCTTGGGGCATCGGCTTGGTGTGGCCGCTGTGATGGCTATGGTCCTGCGCCAGCACAGGTGCCGCCAACAGCAGCGCGGCCGCGAGAGTCAGCGCACGCCTCATGCCCGCACCTTCAGAATGCGGAACATGCCCGTCTCCATGTGGAACATCATGTGGCAGTGCATCGCCCAGTCGCCGAGCGCGTCGGCCGTCATGTCGATGGAGAGCTTGCCGCCGGGCAGCACGTTGACGGTATGCTTCAGCGGCTGGTCGGCGGCGTCCGCGCCGGTCACCAGTTCAAAGAAATGGCCGTGTACGTGGATGGGGTGCGGCATCATCGTGTCGTTGATGAGGGTGATGCGCACGCGCTCATTCTGCCGGAACATGATCGGCGCGGTCCGCTCGCTCATCCGCTCACCATCGAAGGACCACATATAGCGTTCCATATTGGCGGTCAGGTGCATCTGAATCGTCCGCGTCGGCGCGGGGGCGTCGTGTGGGGTCAGCGCCTTCAAATCGGTGTAGCGCAGCACGCGGTGGTCAACATCCTCCAGCCCCGTCGGCGCATCGCCGATCCGTTCGGCGGGCATGGGGGAGAGAGAGGCGACGCCTGCATTCTTCTTCACTTGTGGTGCGACGGAGAAGTCCCGCATGTTCATGGAGCTGTGGTCCATCATCGGCGCTTCGGGCTTGGAGAGGTCCAGCTCCATCGGCATCGCATGGTCCATGCCCATGTCGCGCATGGTGAGGAGCGGACGGGCGCGCAGCGGCGGCACCTCACCCGTCATCCCCGCTTTCGGAGCGAGCGTCGCGCGGACGAGGCCGGAGCGGTCGATGGCCTCGGCGATGACCCCATAAGCGCGGTCCTCCGTCGGCGTGACGACCACGTCATAGGTTTCGGCAATGGCGATCTGGAATTCGTCGGTCTCAACCGGGCGGACATTGCACCCGTCCGCCTGCACGACCGTCATGGGAAGGCCGGGGATGCGGACGTTGAAGTTGGTCATCGCCGACGCGTTGATGATGCGCAGGCGGACACGCTCGCCCGCGCGGAACAGGCCGGTCCAGTTCTCCTCCGTGCCGTGGCCGTTGATCAGGTAGCGGTAGACCGAGCCCGTCACGTCCGAAATGTCGGTCGGGTCCATGTTCATCTGGGCCCATTCCAGCCGCTCCTTCAGCGACTGGTCCTTGCCCGCGAGCAACCCGCCCACCGTCTGCTTCTGCCGGTTGAAATAGCCGCCCGCCTGCTTGAGCCGCGTCATCAATTTGTGCGTATGGATGAAGCTCCAGTCGGAGAGGACGAGCACATGCTCGCGGTCGTACGCGACGGGGTCTGCGCCTGCCGGGTCGATGATGATCGGCCCGAACTGGCCCATCGCCTCCTGCATGCCGCTATGGCTGTGATACCAATAGGTGCCCGCCTGCCGGATCGGGAATTCATAGGTGAACGTCTCGCCCGGGCGGATCCCGGGAAAGCTGACGCCCGGCACGCCATCATATTGGAACGGCACGAGCAGCCCGTGCCAGTGGATCGACGTGTCCTCGTCGAGCGTGTTGGTGACGTGCAGGCGGACGTTCTGCCCCTCGCGCAGCCGGATGAGCGGCGCGGGCACCGTGCCGTTGACGGTGAACGCATGGCCCGTCTTCCCGCCCGTGGTGAAGCTGGAATGGCCGACGGTCAGGCGGATGTCTTCGCCAGATAACGTGCCCACCCCCGTGCCACGCCCGTGCGACACGCTCTGCGCCCAAGCGGGGAACATCGGCAGCAGTGCCGACGCGCTGGCCGCGCGCAGGAGCGTCCGTCGGTCGAGGGGAAAGTGCTTCATCATGCTCCGTTCAGATAGGGGTGCCTATCGCGAAAACATCCCTATATCGATGGCTGTATCGAAATTCTCTTGCCCTTTGGGGCACCACCGGAGGAGCGCAATATGAACAAGTCCCTGTCCCTGCTCGCTTTTGGAGCCGCGCTTGCGCTGGCGTCGCCGGCTTTGGCGCAGGTCAAACTCGTCGCCTCGACGCCGACCGCCAACAAGGCCGCGGCCAAGCCGATGGCCGTCAGCCTGACCTTTTCGGACAAGATCGCCAGCACCTCCACGATGGACATCGTCATGCTGACCATGCCGGGGATGAAGGACCACCCGCCGATGAAAATCTCCGGCTTCACCGCGGGCGTCAGTGCGGACGGCAAGACGCTGGTCGCGAAACTGCCACGCCCCCTGCCTGTCGGCACTTATGTGGTGAACTGGCGCGCGGCTGGGACGGACGGCACCCCTGCCACCGGCAAGATCAATTTTGCGGTGAAGTAACTGGCGCTTCAACGGCGGGCTTCTTGCCGCGTAACTCGTCAATCTCCGCCTGCCGCGTGGTCAGATAATATTCGCGCTGCGCCGCATAGGCCGGCCGGTCGCCATTGCGCAGTTCCTGCAACTTGTCGTCAAACAGCACCCGATCATCCAGCGCGTAGATCACGCCCGACGGCAGGGTGTAATAGGGGTTGTTAAAGGGCGCGCCGACCACAGCTGGCAGGAAGGCCAAGTCCATTAGCCGCCCCGTCACGTCCCGCACCGTCGTCGGACCGATCAGCGGCAGGAAGAGATAAGCGCCTGGCTTCACGCCATAATAGCCCATCGTATAGGCAAAACCGTTGACGCGGTGCGGCAGGTGGAATGGCTTTTTCTTGGCCACGTCAAGCAGCCCCGCGATGCCGATCGTGGAGTTGATCGCAAAGCGCCCCACCGTCTCAATCGCCTTGCCGGGCTTGAGCTGCAGCAGGAAGTTCACCGCGACCACCGGTTCCCCGATATTATAGAGGAAATTGTGGATCCCCTTGCGGATCGGGTTCGGCAGGCTGTCCTTATAGACCATGGCCGCCGGGCCAACGATAGCTTTGTCCGCCGCCTCAATCACTTCGAAGCTGACTTCATTCGCGCGTTTGAGCGGATCTTCCTTCGGCGTCGGCTGGGCGGTGACGACGATGTCCTCAGGCACTGGCGCGGTCGCGGGAGAAGGCGGTGTGGGCATCGGCGCCTGTGCGACGGTCGGAACTTCCGGCGCCGAAACGGGCGGCGCAGAAACCGCCTGGGCGGGCACAGCTTCGGGGTTGGCCTGCATGGCCGTCAACATCAATGCCGTCGTAAATCCCGAAACACCCACTCAAAAAATCCCTTCGCCGCGCAATTGCGGTGTCGCTGCATAGACCCGGCAACCCTGCTCCAGCGTTAACAGAAACGTTAACATGGGTCGGCGGAGATGCGCTTTAGCTTGGAGCCTGTGCAAAGCAAGCCGCGCCATTTCCGCACTGACATCTCTGCACAGCGACGCTAAACGCAGCGGCATGACTGATCTGCCCATCTGCGTTGCCGCGCTTTACCACTTCACGCGGTTTGATGATGCCCCCGCCATCCGCGCCACCCTTGCGGACGCCTGCAAGACGCACGGCATCAAAGGCACGCTCCTCATCGCGCGCGAAGGCATCAACGGCACGATTGCGGGCACGGACGCCGCGATTGCCGCCATCCTCGACACCATCGGGAAGCTGCCGGGATGCGACGGGTTCGAGTATAAACTCTCCCGCGCCAAAGAGATGCCGTTCCACCGGATGAAGGTGAAGGTGAAGCCCGAAATCGTGACGATGGGCGAACCCGATATCGATCCGCTCGCCCGCGTCGGCCATTATGTGGCGCCGCAGGATTGGAACGCGCTGATCGCCGATCCCGACACCATCGTCATCGACACGCGCAATGATTATGAAGTCGCCGTCGGCACCTTCCAGCGCGCGATTGACCCCAAGACCAAGACCTTCCGCGATTTCCCCGCCTGGTTCCGTGCGGAGCGGGAGCGGTTGCTCGGCACCGGCACCCCGCCCAAGGTCGCGATGTTCTGCACGGGCGGCATCCGCTGCGAAAAATCCACCGCCTTCCTGAAGGCCGAGGGGATTGAAGAAGTTTACCACCTGCAAGGCGGCATCCTGAAATATCTGGAAACCGTGCCCGCCGAAGAGTCGCTGTGGGAAGGCGAATGCTTCGTGTTCGACCAGCGCGTGACCGTACGGCACGGGCTGGAACTTGGCTCGCTCGAGCTCTGCCACGCCTGCCGCCGCCCGATCAACGCGGACGACCGCGCCTCACAGCTTTACGAAGTCGGCGTCAGCTGCCCCGCCTGTTATGACGAGCGCACCGATGAACAGCGCGCCCGGTATCGCGAGCGTCAGCATCAGGTCGCCCTCGCCGAGGCGCAGGGCAAGCCGCATATCGGCGCGGTGATGATCCGGCCTGATGACGACGCCCCGTGACGACACCTAGGCCCGTCCTCTACAGCTTCCGCCGCTGCCCCTATGCGATGCGCGCGCGGCTCGCTTTGCTGGCCAGCGGGACGGTGTGCACGCTGCGGGAGGTGAAGCTCTCCGCCAAACCGCAAGAGCTGCTCGACGCCTCCCCCAAGGGCACGGTGCCGGTGCTGGTGCTGCCCGACGGCCCAATAATTGGCAGCCCAACAGTTGGCAGCAGGGTGATCGACGAAAGCCTCGACATCATGCGCTGGGCGCTCACACAGGCGGACCCGGACCATTGGCTAGGCGGCGAGGACGCGGCGCTGATTGCGGCCAATGACGGCCCGTTCAAACATCATCTGGACCGCTACAAATACCCCCACCGCTATGATGTCGACCCGCTGGACCACCGCGCGGCCGGCGTGGCGCATCTGGAGGTGCTGGAGGCCCGGCTGACCGCCTCCCCCTTTCTGTGCGGCGATCGCTGGACAATGACCGACGCCGCGCTCGCGCCCTTCGTCCGCCAGTTCGCGGAGACCGACCGGGCGTGGTTCGATGCACTGCCGCTGCCTGCGGTACAGAGGTGGCTGGCCGCGTTTCTGGCATCGCCGATGTTCGCCACGATCATGGTGCGGTGGCCGGTCTGGCAGGCGGGGGATGCGGAGGTTTTGTTTCCGGAAGGGTGAGTGGGGTGGATACCACATTTGTCGCAGCTAAACTCGCGATAGGGCCATTGCGACTGTTCACTGCGAAGCAGAAGATTGTTACTAAAAGTTAATTGTAAAACCCGTCCAAAAATCGATGAACGATTCGGTTCAACGCACCGAAAATTTCTGCAAGAATTTTCCACATTTTCTTGATGATGCCGTGTTGGTTGCGACTCAGGTGGACTTCGAAATCGGCTTTCTGAACAATGCAGAGCAAGAGATTGAATCCCGCTAATAGTTCAAGCCTTGCTCTATCAGAACCAAGGTTGGAATTGACTGGTTAGCACGAAAAAAGGAAACTTTGAATGCTAGATGCTTGGATGGGAATTGGAGCCCTAGTTGGCTTTGTCATGTTTGTTATCATGCAAATCGATTTTGGGAAGAGAACCGAAGATTCCAATTTGCCGCCTTCTCTGCAAGAAAAACCACCTAGCTTCATTTTGTTTATGATTATGGGAATTATCGGTGGACCGATTTTCGCGATACTTGTAGTTTATATGTACATTAAAGATAAAATTAACCAAAAAGAAGAAGAAATAAATATTGAACTAGAGAGGGCGGAAATCTGGAAGAAAGAAGAAAAATTTATTCAAGATTTCATAACTGATATTGAAAATTTTGATATTATTATTTCAAATCCTCTTTCAATTGAAACTTCTGAAAATATTTATAAATTGTCTTTAGCGTTTCAGAAAATTCAAATATCAAAAATACCACCTGAAATATTGAGAAATTTTCAAAATATTTTGATCTTTGGACGAAAAGGTCTTTATACTGTCTTTCCTGAAAATGAATCAAAGAAATCGGATAAAATTGCAAAAAACCTATCAAAATCTTTGTCTATCATTAGTAAATTTGTACAGGTTTGATCGGAATTTTTATGATACAAAACTATGATGAAATTGTTCGGACTTTTTACGGTCAGTTAAAAGAGTATAAGCCAAGTTCTTTCAAATCGTTAAGGTCGGAAATGACGCTCATGGGAATGAGTGTTACGGAGGATGTTGCATACGCCCTTGCTAGTGTTGTTCAAAATTCGGATTCTTTGAACAGTGCAGCAGAACGGGTAGCCACCATGAATGAGGATGCCCTTCTTTCTCATGTGAAATTATATCACGACACATCTGAAGTCACAGAGTTTGTTGTACAAGAAAATGAAATTTTGTCGAAAAAGGACGCGAAGAAGCGTGAAATAGAAATTAAGAAAGATGAGCTGAAACAGGCTAGTGCCGATAAAGAACGAGCTTCCTATCACGCTATGATTCATAGCGATAATACATACATGTCCGAATATAAAATATGCTCAGCAGCCGATATGTATGCTCTTCAGGAAGAAGTTAATTGGTACATGTCTAAAAACGGATATGTACCCATTGGTGGAGTATGTACTTACCCATTATTTCCTGGGGTGCGCTTGTCTAAAAGTGAGCATGACCGATTTTTCCAAGCTATGGTGAAGTACGAGTACAAGTAGAATTACAATTTAGTCCCGCCTCCCCAGCCACCTCCCCCACCACCCCACCTCATTTTCCGCTGTCCTACAGCCCACCATTTATGCCAGACGCTGTCCCATGATCGCGCGTATGATCCGGCTTTGCTCTTGGAAGTTCTGTCTATCCTACAGCCGGGGTCCAAGATGAAGGGGACGCACCCTCAACTTCCTCCACTTCCGCACCGTCCAAAGGGCGGGGCAGACCGATTTCTGCGGAGTCGGGGCGGGCGCGGATTGTCCTACGGTTTTGCCCCTTCCCGCCCCTCTAACGGACGCCCTTATGCCCGCCACGGTTCCTGATCTCTCCACACAGCCGGACACCCCCGCACTCCGCCTCGTCGAGTTCCACGACGATCTCGCCCGCGACTTTCATGACATCAATGCCGAATGGATCACGTCGATGTTCGTGCTGGAGGCGACCGATCGGGAGGTGCTGGAAAATCCGCGCGCGAAGATCCTTGATCCGGGCGGGGCCATCCTGTTCGTCGAGGCCGAAGGGCGCGGTGTCGTCGGCGCTTGTGCCTTGCAGAAGACAGGGCCTGCGCGTTTTGAGCTGACCAAGATGGGCGTGCGGGAGACGGCACGTGGGCTGAAAGCGGGGGAATTTCTGCTCGAGGCCGTCATCGCCCGCGCCGAGACCATGGGGGCGGAGACGCTCTATCTCCTCACCAGCCACAAATGCGAAGCCGCGATCCATTTGTATGAGAAGCTGGGCTTTGCCCATGACGCGCAGATCATGGCAGACTTTGGCGCGCGCTATGACCGCTGTGATGTGGCGATGCGGTATCGCCCGACCGCATGACCGCAGCCAAGACCGCCGCCACCCCCGCCCGCCGCGTGAAAGTCTTTTTCGATGGCGGGTGCCGCCCCAACCCCGGGCGTATTGAGGCGGCTGTTGTGGTGCGGGGCCAGACCTATCTGTTCGATGATCTGGGCGAAGGGACGAACAGCGATGCGGAATGGCGGGCGCTGATCTGCGCGGTGGAGGTGGCGCAGTCCCTGGCGCTGACCGACGTGGAGTTGATCGGCGATGCGGTGGAGGTGATCACCAAAGCCAACACCGCGCTGCGCACCGGACAGGCGCGGAACGATCACGCCGCTGCGTTCCTCGCCTTGGCACAGGACGGGCGCATCGGCCGTGTCCGCTGGATCAAACGCGCACAAAATCTCGCTGGCATCGCGCTCGCCGCGCGGCACCCGAGATAGCTAAAATGGGGAATGGTGGTGTGCTCGGTGCCCTGTCGAGAACAGGGTAGATTTGAGAGCATTGCAGGGTCATTCGCTAGGCGTCGTCCGCTCACAAAACGGTCGTTCGCTGGTTCAATCTTATGCACCAAAGTCGGGCGCTCGTTCACCAGGAATACTTAGTCCGCAAATGTCCGATTTCAGGGCCATCTCCTGCCTGCTTATTCTAAAGCTTCGTTGGGGGAAGCGGAATGCGATTCACAAGAATCAATGTTCATTCCCGCCCTCAATATAGCGGATGAATCGGGCTGCCGCGAGGCCGCGAGGGAGAGCGAGTTGGAGCATTTGGGCCGATGGCTCACCGTCAATGGGGGTCTGCTCAGGCCAATCGACGAGCGCCGCCTTTAGTTTGGGCAAGTCAAACCGCTTTGCCATGACTGGATCCCCGGACAAGCGATCAAGTTCGCGCATCAGGTCGCCGCGTTGCCGACCCAACCGCAAATGCCAGTCTGCCGCCTGCAGCCCGGTGCGCTTTTCGTCGAGCACCATGTCCGGAAGGACGCCCCTGAACATCCGTTTGGCTAACCAGCGCGCGTTGCCGCCGCGTAAATATTGATCATCGGGAATGCCGAAGCAAAATTCAAGTAAAGGCCGGTAGCTGGTGGGATCGCGAGACGGGATGCCCGCGATCATACTCAATGCGGGCATGAGATCACCGCTTTCGTGAAATGCACCACCAAGCATAGCCGTTCGGTAGGCTGTGGTGCTTGAAAAGGCCCGAAAGCGGGGATCGAAACCCAAACGATGCGCGCGTTTCGAAACTTGCATTTCGGCGGCCCAATCCGGGTTTAAGGGGGACCAGTTGGGATGCTCAGGGCCATCATGGCCGTGACGCCATCGCATGAGCATGTTGAAAAGCGCATCCGGCAACAATGGCATGATTGCGCTCGACGTCACTGAGCGCGCCACACTCGTCCGGTCTCTGGCCGCTGCTATTCGAACCTCACGCAAAAGTTTGAGCCAATGTCCGTTCTTGAACAGATCGGGCAGCATCCCTGTGCCAGCAAAGCTGAAGGTTGCATTGCCCAATGCGCCGGTCAGCACAACATCGCAACCTGCCGCCTTGGCGCGGCTGTGAAGCTCATGAATCCAGTATAGGTTCATCACATTGCGGGGTGGCGCTCCTGCCAATAGAAAGACGGCGTCAAGCCTGTGGTCGAAGGAAAGCCCCGCGGCCTCAACCTCTTCGACTTCAAGCGATGGATAGAGTGCCGCGAGTGCCGCGACATGGGCGCGTTCATCTCCAAAACGATGCGATCGGCTGCGTCCGTCCCAGCCGGGTTCAGGCACTGATGTCAGCCCCAGAACGCGCGCATCCGGCCCTAAAACCTTGGCAGCGGTTGCTGCTACTGCCTGTGAATCAAAGCCGCCACTTACGCTGACTGCAGGTCGCGAGAAACCATGGAGCGCAGCACGCGTCGCTTCTTCGAACAATGCGCGTGCAGCCTCGACATAATCGGCATCATTGGCATAGCGGACCTTGGGCAGGTTTGCGGCGTCATAATAGGTCGTGATGGCAAGCTCGCCCGCTCTCGCATGCCCAAAGGACCCGATTGGCAGACGCTTGACCCCGGTGAACCAGCCGCGCTCTTCCTCGTTGTAGTTGAGATACAGCGTGTCAGCGATCTTCTGCTCATCGATCCTTCTTTCAATTTCGCCTGTGGCAAAGATCGCCCGCGAAGCTGAGGCAATGATCAACCGGTCGGCATCGAGCCAATAATGCAGCGCGGGCGCGCGGATCGGGCTGCGCGCCATACGTACGGATCGCGTATCTGCGAACCACTGGACCGCTGCATATTGGCCAACAATTCGGCCATCACAATGATCCCTCCAAGCGGCATGGCAATGACCATAAAGGGCAGCATCATCGCAGGAAGGATCAATGCTAACGGGCAGCGAACGGATCAGGTCAGCGCGGTTGTCGATATGCCCGAAGAAAAGCACATGGCCGCCATCAGGTGAACGCGAAGGCGACCAGCTTCTCGCGCGCGCCTTGTCTTTCACCGATGCCGCCAACACGGCACCGTCCAGCACTCGTACACCGGTTGGGCCGGCCCCAATCCCTATCGAGGCCGCAAACCGCTCTGCCAGCGGTTGCGACACAGGCACTCCCGACCAGCAGAGGTGCAGGCCGATCATGGCTGTACCAACGTCAGACCACGCGCATAGGCGCGCGTTGGATCGTCGCCGATGATGATGTCCGCCCCCACCTCGACCCATGCATGCAACGCGTGGATGCCGCCAGAGCTCTGCTGCGGCAATATGCCAAAGACCAGCGCTGAAGGCTGCCCCCGCCGCCGCAGCATCCATTGCACTGCCATAGCACGGGGCAGGCACACCATCTCAATCGGCAAATGATATGCGCCGCGGACCACGGACTGGACAATCGTGCGACAAGGATAGTCGTTCGAGGTTGGGCTGGGTGCAGCCATCCGCCCTAGCGACTTGCGCCAATACCGCATGGGCACACACGCAACGAGCAGCCGGGCAAGAAGGAGCAGAAGCATCGCCTCAGCAACACGCGCTCGAGGTCGAAACCATCTGCTGAACTTAGCGGCGTTCGACAAACCCTGCCTCAACCATCAGATTGATGAAGCGGTCAACCTCGATCGCGCAGACGTCGGGATCAACGGCATAGCTTTGTCGCAGAGCGTCGCACAGCGCGTTGATATCGCGGGTGCCGTCGATCAGTTTCCAGATGGCGAGCCCGGTATTCCTGAGCGCGTGAAAATGGCCCGTATCGATGTTCATGAGCACAATCTCATCATCGATTTCGGTTTCGGCGAGACGGCTGGTAGCTTTTCTGAGCGTCATGTATCTTGGGTATCCTAAGCGCTATAGGGCTGCAATGAGGGTGTCACAGGGCTGGCAAAACTATTCATCTGTGAAATGTCTGGCTCAATCGATCATGTTTCAACCACCCGTAATCCGCGCCGCCATCGCGTTGACGCCTTGATCAAACACCTCTTTGCGACGTGGACGATCAAAGCGGGTAATCGTGACCTGTTGAGCAATCCGCGCGACGGTTGCGAACATATCGCGGCTATCTGCGATGGCCGCGCAGAATTGTGAGCGATAAAATGAAGTGCGTACAAAATTGAAACGTTGCGCGCCCGTCACCGGCGAAAAGGCTATGTTCTCTTTGGCGCCATCCTCTAGGAAATAAAGGTGCGAAAGCGGCGTCGGTTCAGCATTGAAGCCGCTGTCGGGCGCGATGTAATATTTGTCCATATCTTCGCGCACCTGTCCGGCCGCTTCATAGCCGGTCATCTCCAGCGCATCGCGCCATAGCTTAAGCTGCTTGTGCCCTGGCAGGCACATCACAACGTCTGGATCAGAAAGATCAAGCACCATCACATCATCGGCAAGCAGCGGCAGATCACGTTTGCCCAGCGCCGCCGCCAAGGTTGACTTCCCTGCACCCGAATGGCCCGTAAAAGCGTGGACCTGGCCACGATGAGCAACACCCGATGCGTGGAGCGGGACAAGTCCGTTAATCCACGCAATCGCACCATAGACCGATCCGTTGAGGAACAGGCTCACTTCCAGATGACTGACATCATCGGGGTAGGAGACGGTGACTCCCTTGCCTTGGCGGTAATAGAAATGGAGGCCGCTTGGCAGTTTGAGCAAAAAAGCATCGCGCGCAATCGCATAATTAGGCGTTTCGTTCAGCGCGTTCGGAAGCGTCTCAGGTGTTTCTCCTTCGCGCATCATGGATTCATCAGCGAGTAACGCCATGGATTGAGCAAAGGTCATTGGATATTTTTTCAGGCTTGCTGGGGAATAATATCAAAGGAAATGGCGATGCGGTCATTTTCAGCATCGCCATGAGGTGTGGTGGCGTGTTCAGCGCTTGAAGGGAATAGGACCAGTTTGCCCGCCCTTGGAATGATCGCCTGTCCTGCCATCTGATCGCTCACAGTTTTTCCTAATAGCTGGTCAGACATCCCAAAGCGGATGTTACCCTCACCATTCCTGCCTAGACAGACGCTTTCGGGGACAGCCGCATAATATACGCCGCTCAGCCAACCGGCGGGGTGTAAATGCCACTCTTCAAATCCTTCAGCGCGCGTAATCCCACTCCAGCTGTCGAGCTTCGCGGCTTTGGGACGCGATAGGACGAAAGGATGGTCAGAAAGCGGAAGCGCATGAACATAGGCCAAGACCTGTTTGCGAATGGCATTCATCAGCGTCGGCAAAGCGCGCATTCCCCGAAGCCGCAGATTCTCGACGCGCCACATGTTCAGGCCGGGCTTGCGATCTCCGCTGTAATAAAGATCGGGGCTGCCGCGAATTTCAGCACATAATGCGGCATTGAAATCCGTAAGGCTCGAATAGCCATCGGGCACTTCCAACTTGGTTTCCTGCAAGAATTGATCGAAGCCCATCATCGCGCGCGCTTCTTGGATCCGGCCCGCTGCTGCCAATAACACCGCCGTGGAATGGATGATCCCGGTGCTGATGATCCGCTGGTCAATCAACGCCATGCACTGGGAGAGCAAAGCATCAACTCGACCTTCCCGCACGTCGATTGAGGTCAAATGGCGGAGTGCACTGGAATAGCGAGGCGATAATTCAAATGCTTCGATCAGCGCATGTCTCGCAGCGTCAGTCTTGCCAAGCCGCTTAAGGGCATGACCATGCTCTGCCGCCATCCAGCTGCGTTCTTCGGCGGTTGTTCCCGGCCACTCTAAAGTGTGCGCACGAACACGTTCCGGGTCGCCCTCCTTGTTTCGCTTGGCCAAAACTCTCACTTCGGCAAGGACCGCATCAAATGATCGTTCGGACACAGCAATGCCCGCAAGCTCGCTCAGCGCGTCGTCAAATTCTCTCCTTTTGGCGAGCAGAACTGCCGTTTTGATCCGCCGCTCAGGGCTTCGCGCGATATCGCGGCGCGACATCGCAAGCGAAACGACATCAGCCAGCCCGTCATTCGCGGGAACATCAATCCGCATCGCGAGCCGCACCGCGCAGTATTGTCAGCTTGGGCCGACGGTGTCCGCCCCGTCGGGGAATGGACCGACGCTGTTAAGAACGTCGTCCAAAGTGCTCGACAGGTCGATCAGTTCAGGCTGCGTCCATTCCAGCTTCTCAGTTGTAGTGTTGGAAACTACGGTCGTTTGATTTGCTACCGTCATACTCCTAAAAACTCCACTCACGGTTAATCACGCCAAACTGGCTATAACAGTCGGCCAATGTTTACAATCCCGGTCGGTAAATCGGATTTGATTCAGCGGTGACCGCGCTATACGGGCGACTTATGGCACAGAAACACGCCCTCTTGCGATTGCTGAAAGAAGCCCCACCGGGTGAAACGGTTGTGTTGTTCCTACTGCTGCTGCTGGCGCGGCTGACGGAAGGAATGGGCATACTGATGTTGGTGCCGATCCTTGATTCACTGCGTGGCGAGGGAACACCATCGGCCCTCTCATCATGGTTCGGCGCAACGCTCGCCCGCTCAGGACTGCAAGGTTCAATCGGCGTACTATTGCTTATTTTCGTTGCACTTGTGGCGGTCCGCTCTTTGCTCATCTTCGCACAGCAAACCCGCACCGTTCGCTACCAGCATGAGGTGATCGACGGTCTCCGCCGCCGGGCGTTCGGGCAGCTGCTTGCCGCTGAATGGCGTTGGACGTCGCAAGAGCGTGCGTCGGACCATGTCAGCGTGCTGACGGCTGGAATCGGGCGGATCGGGGCGGGGCTTAATCAGCTCATCGCTCTGGTGGCTAGTCTTGCATCAATGCTCGCTTACGGTGGCGCAGCGCTTATCCTCTCGTGGAAGGTCACACTGATTGCGGCTTTGTGCGGCGGCGCAGCGCATCTTTTGCTGGCGCGGCACCGGCGGCACGCGCTTTTGCTTGGCGATGACCTCGGCACTGCCCACCGCGCCGTACAGGCGAGCTTGCAAGAGGGGCTGGCGGGCATTCGCCTTACCAAGATATTGCGCAACGAGACGCCCCATCTGGCGAGTTTCTCCCGCGTGGTCGAACAGTTGCGAAATCAGCAGCTCAAATTTACGCGCAGTGCCAATTTTGCCCAGTTGCTGGTGCAAACCGGCGGCGCAGCTTTGCTTGCGGGCCTGCTCTATGCGGGCATCGGCTGGTGGGCAGTCCCGCTTTCGACGCTGCTCACGATTGTGCTCGTTTTTGGACGGTTGATCCCGATGTTCGCGAGTATCCAGCAAAGCTGGCATCTTTGGCTTCATGCCGTGCCCGCCCTCGCCGAGCTGGACGCGTTGCTCGCTGCCAGTGCGCGTGCCGCCGAACCCGTTGCCATGGATACGCAGCCGCCGCTTGAGTTACATGATGCGATAGAGCTTGACGCTGTAACGGTAACCTACGCTGGGCGGAGCCGTGCAGCACTCGACGCCGTCTCGGTCCGCATCGCCGCACGAACGACCACCGCCATAATTGGCCCATCAGGCGCTGGAAAGAGTAGCCTCGCCGATGTCCTGATGGCGCTGCTCGAACCCGACAAAGGCAGCATGAAAGTGGATGGCATTGCCGTGGCCGGACCGGATCGGCACCGGTGGCGGCGATCTGTATCCTATGTTCAGCAAGATGCGTTTCTGTTCAACGATAGCGTGCGCGCAAACCTGCTCTGGTCGCATCCAAATGTTAGTGACCTCGAGATGAGTAATGCCTTGACGGCCGCTGCAGCCGACTTTGTTCATGCGTTGCCCGACGGCTTGGATACAGTGGTCGGCGATGGCGGCGTTCGCCTGTCGGGTGGCGAACGCCAGCGCATTGCGCTGGCCCGCGCACTGATCGGCAAGCCGTCGCTCCTCATTTTGGATGAAGCGACAAGCGCCCTTGATCCCGAAAATGAAGCGCTTGTGCGGCGCGCCATTGCCCAGCTGCATGGGAACATGACCATCATCTTGATCGGCCACCGTCTTGGAATGCTGGATCAAGTCGATCACGTGATTGAACTTAGGGGCGGGCAGCTTGTGTCGGCGTTGGCATTACCCGGCAAAGCAGCGGAGCTTGCTGCATGACCACAATGTCTCGCGATACGCTCAAACACCTGTTGCTCGACATGATTTCCACCTCGCAGCCAGTGGACGTCGCGATGATGGCAAGGCTTGACGGTGAAGACTGGCAAACTGTTTCCAATATGGCCGGACAGCATAGGTTGGACCCGATCCTACATCACCATTGCCAAATCCGTGGTGCCGATTGGGTCGTGCCCGCAGACGTCCGCGCGCGCTGGGCAATAGTGTACAAGCAATCGGCGATCCGCTCACTGTCCATTCGACGGGCAATGCTCAAACTGCACGACATCCTGGACGCAGAGTCTATTGCCTATGCGATGCTCAAAGGATCTTGGCTCTCCCAAAATGTCTATGCTCATCCTGCGCTCAGGCCGATGCGAGATGTCGACATTTTGGTTTCTGCTGGACATGCGATCCCGGTTTTTGAAGCCCTGCAACGCAAGGGATTTACGCGACTGTATGAGAACGATGTTATGCCACTTGAGTTTGCCCTCGAGCATCACAAGCATCTTCCGGCGCTTAAGTGCCCCATTTCGAATGTAACGATCGAAGTCCATGCCCGCCTGATGGGCGAACTTCCGGACGGAGAGCTCGGCGGCACGATTGCAGACACTGATGCGTTGCTCAGTCGCCGCGTTGGAACAGGCACAGATGACGTCGCATTCACGTATCTTTCGCCGACCGATACGTTGCTCCATCTCATCGTGCATTCGGCCTATGATCATCAGTTCAACAATGGCCCGTTGGTGATGAACGATATTGCAGCGGTGCTTTCCAAAACCGAAATCGACTGGGATCGCTTTTGGACAATGGCTAAAGCAGGAGGCTGGACGCGAGGGTGCCAGTTGCTCCTAGCGATGACGAAGACGTTTCACGAAGTCACCAATGTGCCTTCGGGTTGCATGGACGGTTTTCCGACCACCGGCACCGTCATCGAAGCTGCAGCGCTATTGACGCTTCTGGATTTTGAACAGTCAGTCACGATCAAATTCCGGAAAGAAACGCTTGGACAGTTCTGGTCACGTCGAACTTTCAGATATCTCTGGCAAAGGGCATTTCCGTCACGGCATCGCCTGGCGCGTTTTGCGGGCGTGCCGCTACAGACGAAGCGGCTCTGGGTGCATTTTCCGGCCTGGGCAACAACCCGTGTCCGACAAGTGGTTTTCAAGCGCATTGCGGCAGACACACACGCAGATGTGAAGCGGGCCGCACTCGTCGATAAGTGGATTTGGGCTTCAGGCCAAATTTGAAATGCAAAACGGAAGTCTCCGCGATCGGAGCCACCGAGCGACGTCTCGGAAAAGCGCGCGCAAACGCGCCAATCCCCGGACGCACTAGGGCGTCCGCGGAAAGTTCGCCGAGAAATGGGGTGTTGGTGGAGCCTAGGGGAGTCGAACCCCTGACCTCTACACTGCCAGTGTAGCGCTCTACCAGCTGAGCTAAGGCCCCATTTGGAGGCGCGCCTTTATGTCAGGCGCGCCGCCGTTGCAACCCTAAGGTTGCAGGTGTCAGATCAATTTTCGTCGTTCACGTCGCCGGTGTCGACGCCAAGATCGTCATCACCGCCCAGATCGACATCGTCATCTGCCGAAGGTTCGCTTTCGGCATCCACGTCCAGATCCAGATCCGCTGTCAGATCGGCATCGGGGGTCGCGGTTGCGACAGGGGCCGCAGCTTCAAACGGAAGCGGCTGCTTCGATTTCAGAACGGGTTCGGCGATCCACGCATAGCTGCACGAAATGCAGGTGATGGGATCTTCCTTGGTCAGGTCATAAAAACGCGTTGCACACTTCGGGCACGTACGTTTTGTGCCCCATTCAGGCTTCACCATGAGCCTTAAGCCTTTCAAACAAGCAGAATTGCTTTGAGCCGATGTAAACACCAGCTGAATCGGCGCGCGCCTTGCCATAGGAGAGCGCCGCTGTCAAAGACGCCGGCGAAATGGCGCACACTTCCCCCTCCCCCAAAGCGTTCGCAATGAGCGGCCCGCTCTCCGGCACCGTCCGCGTGCCCGGTGACAAATCCATCTCCCACCGGTCACTGATGCTGTCGGCGCTGGCTGTGGGGGAGAGCGTGATTGAAGGCCTTCTGGAGGGTGAAGACGTTCTCGCCACGGCTGCGGCCATGCGGGCGATGGGCGCAACGATTGATCGCGGCGTAGACGGGGTGTGGCGCGTGCATGGCGTGGGTGTCGGCGGTCTGCTCCAACCCGAATCAGCGCTCGACATGGGCAATTCCGGCACCTCGACCCGGCTGCTGATGGGTCTGGTCGCCAGCCACGCCATCACCGCGACCTTCACCGGCGATGCCTCCCTTTCCAAGCGCCCGATGGCGCGCGTGACTGATCCTTTGGGCACGATGGGCGCGGTGTTCACCTGCTCGCCGGGGGAAAAGGGCAACCAATATCTGCCGATCATGGTGCGCGGCGCCTGCCCGGCTGTGCCGATCACCTATCGCCTGCCGATGGCCTCGGCGCAGGTGAAGTCGGCCATCCTGCTCGCAGGCCTCAACACGCCGGGCATTACGACCGTCATCGAACCTGTGCCGACGCGGGATCATAGTGAGCGGATGCTGGCCGGCTTTGGCGCAAAGCTCGACATCTCGACCGATGCAGACGGCGCACGCGTCATCTCCATCCATGGTGAGGCGGAACTGACGCCGCAGCATGTCGTCGTGCCGGGTGATCCCTCTTCCGCCGCCTTCCCGATGGTCGCTGCACTGCTCGTGCCGGGGTCTGAGGTGCGCATCGACAATGTCGGCATCAACCCGACGCGTGCGGGGCTGATCGAAGTGCTGCAGGCGATGGGCGGGGATATCACACTGGTTGATGAACGCGTCGTCGGTGGCGAGCCGGTCGCAGACCTGATCGTGCGCCACTCCGCTCTGAAGGGGATTGAGACCTCACCGGACATCGTGCCGAGCATGGTCGATGAATTCCCCATCCTGTTCGTCGCGGCGTCCCTTGCCGAGGGCAAGAGCGTGTTCCGCGGGCTCGACGAACTGCGCGTCAAGGAATCAGACCGGATCAGCGTCATGGCCAAGGGGCTGTCCGCGATTGGTGTGACCGTCGAGGAACTGGAGGACGGCCTGATCGTCCATGGGTCCGGCGCCGCGACACTCGCCGGTGGCGCGACCATCGCTGCCGAACTCGATCACCGCATCGCCATGAGCTTCGCCATTGCAGGGCTGGTCTCAGCCGCACCGGTGACGATTGACGATATGAGCCCGGTCGCAACGAGCTTCCCGATCTTTGAAGCCATGCTGGAAAGCCTGTCCGCGCAATGATTATCGCGGTCGACGGACCTGCAGCTTCCGGCAAGGGCACCATCGCCCGGGCACTGGCTGTGCATTATGATCTGCCCCATCTGGACACCGGCCTGCTTTACCGCGCGGTGGGCGTGGCAACGGCGCGTGCCGCGCGGGACCCGGATGTAGAGGCGGATGCCGTCGCCGGTTGCCGGATTGACGAGGCGCTGCTCGCAGACCCTGAACTCCGGACAGAAGCCGCCGGCGCCCTTGCCTCCCGCGTGTCGCGCCATCCGGCGGTCCGTGCGGCCTTGCTCGCCTATCAGCAGACCTTTGCCCGCCAGCCGGGCGGCGCGGTGCTCGACGGGCGGGACATCGGCACGGTGATTGCGCCTGAGGCTGACGCCAAATTGTTCGTGACCGCCTCCACCGAAGTTCGGGCGCAGCGGCGGCACCGCGAAGATGCCCTGACGGACTATGATGCGATCCTTGCCGACATTGAGGCGCGCGATGCCCGCGACTCAGGGCGAAGTGCCGCGCCGCTGCGGCAGGCAGACGACGCAGACTTGCTTGATACCACCGATATGACTATAGGCGCGGCCGTCCAGCGGGCGATTGCGCTCGTGGAGGCCCGGATTCGGCGCTGAGCAGCTAAAACGCTTTCTCCCCTTTTTCGACCTCTACGATCTGTTGTCCAAAGGATGCTGCACCGGCATGGGGTCTGTGCGGCAGTCTGGCCAAAAGACCAGCGGAAACAACCGCTTGGCCGGAAAACAAATATGATTGGAATACTCTAGCAATGGCAACTTCCGCCAACCCGACCCGCGATGATTTCGCGGCTCTCCTCTCAGAATCACTCGGCGATGCCGAAAGCCTCGACGGCCGCGTCGTCAAGGGCATCGTCACCGCAATTGAAAACGACATGGCCGTCATCGACGTTGGCCTGAAGTCGGAAGGCCGCGTCGCGCTTCGCGAATTCGCAGCCCCCGGCCAGAAGGCTGAACTCGCTGTTGGTGATGAAGTCGAAGTTTATGTCGACCGCGTCGAAAACGCCCAGGGTGAAGCCGTGCTGTCGCGCGACCGCGCACGCCGCGAAGCCGCCTGGGATGCTCTCGAAGCAGAATTCGGCAAGTCCACCCGCGTTGAAGGCGTCATCTTCGGCCGCGTTAAGGGCGGCTTCACAGTCGACCTCGGCGGCGCTGTGGCCTTCCTTCCCGGTTCGCAGGTCGATATCCGCCCCGTGCGCGATGTCACCCCGCTCATGGACATTCCGCAGCCCTTCCAGATCCTCAAGATGGACCGCAAGCGTGGCAACATCGTTGTGTCGCGTCGCGCCATCCTTGAAGAAAGCCGCGCAGAAGCACGTTCAGGCCTGATCCTGAACCTTGCTGAAGGCCAGGTCATTGAAGGCGTCGTGAAGAACATCACCGATTATGGTGCGTTCGTTGATCTCGGCGGCATTGACGGCCTGCTGCATGTCACCGACATCAGCTACAAGCGCGTCAATCATCCTTCGGAAGTCATCAACATCGGTGACACCGTGAAGGTGCAGATCATCCGCATCAACAAGGACACGCAGCGCATCTCGCTCGGCATGAAGCAGCTGGAAAGCGATCCTTGGGAAGCTGTCGCTGCCAAGTATCCGGTCGGCGCCAAGCTGACGGGCCGCGTCACGAACATCACCGAATATGGTGCGTTCGT
>JAIXWO010000028.1 GCA_027491235.1 Sphingomonadales bacterium | reverse complement strand
GGATCCACCGACAAGCCCGTCTGAAACTTCACTTGATCCAGCGCCTGCGTTTGCGTCGGGTCGGCGATGGCGACACACACCTTGTTGCTGCGCTTGGCCAGCACCACCACGCGCTGAGTCTGCATCAGGCGGTCATCAATGACTTTTTCGGGCAGAGAGTGGGTGTCGAGTGCGGCGAGATCAAGTAGCGGATGACCAAAGGTCTGTGAGCAAAACTGCGCTAATGCCACCGGTTGCAGTGCGCCACTCTTGATCAAGGCATCGATGAAAGGAATTTTTTCGCTGGTGCTACTGCGTGTGATGCTCTCCACCTGCTGCGCTGTCAACAGCTTCGCCTGCAGCAGTACGCGCGGCAAGGCAGAGGTGGGTGGTTGTGATGCAGGGGTGACGGACATGAAGGCTCGCGGGTTGATGTCGCGGGCCGATGATGCCGGGTGTCAGAGCTGGGAACGGTTTGTTGTTTTTTGAGATGCGGGTGGTCTCGGTTGATTGTGGGGGAATGGGCTTGGGGTGATGCGTGGATACAACAGTTGGAGGCTGAGAGAGGCTGGTTGTTCGTTGGGTCAATGGTCGCGCGGGGCAAAAAAATTACCTAATCTGAGGTCATATTCATCGCAGACCATCAAATTTTATTTTTCATGAGTCATTAAAAGCCTGCCTCTTTCTGGTGCCGTACACCCAGAATTGTGATGGTGTCGGCCGTAACTCGATATCGGACTACATAGCCACTATCCCCGAAGTCGATGAACCAATCCCGGAATTTGTCGTCCATGTCCTCAATTGGGCGACCCAGTCCCGGCTGATGTTCCAGTAACTTGACGCCTTGGCGAATTGCTCCCACTGCGCGCACAGCGGCGTCGAGGTTCTTAGGTGCCAGGAATCGATACAGGCGCTGTGCATCAAGTAGCGCTGTTGGCGACCAGATCAGACGTGGCATTCAGGAGGATCGACATCGTTGCCTTGTTCGAGCTTGGCCAGCCACGCATCAGCTTCCTCGGCTGTCACGTGTAATCCGGTCGTGCGGTAAGCCTCCCAGGCGCTGAGGGCGTCTTGGCGAAAGCTCTCCCGCTTTTCTTCTCGATCCACGTACTGTGTAATCGCCTCGCGCATCAGCCAGTGAGAAGTGCGCTGACGCGCTTCAGCCAAGCGCTTCAATCGGGCTTTGATGTCATCGTCAATCTTGATTGCCACGGGGCGAACAGAAGTAGCGATCATGGGGGCTGCCTATCGGGAATCGTAAGGTATTACCTTAGCATACTTGAGGTAAGCCGACGTCAATGAAAGTTCGAAAGTCGCTGGATCACGGCGTATGCCGGGATTCAGTGACCTTGAGGTCTAATCAGACAATCTCTGTGGCTACCCCACCCGATAAAGCTTAACCATCTTAATAGCCTGCTCCTGCACCTGAACAATTTCGATCACGCAGTCAGCAATCTTCAGACTCACACTCGCCTCCGGAATATCCTGCAATTCCTCCAGCAATAAACCATTCAGCGTCTTGGGGCCATCAATTGGCAGATTCAGATTCAGGCGTTTGTTCACATCGCGCAGTGAGGTTGTGCCTTCCAGCAGACACTCGCCCTGCTTGTCCCATCCGAATTGATCTGCACGCGATGCGCTGGGTGTGGAAGTAGTGAATTCACCCACCATCTCTTCGATAATGTCATCGAGCGTGACTAGGCCTTGCACCTCGCCATACTCATCTACAATCACGCCCAGCCGCTCCTGGTTTTCCTGAAAATACTGCAGCTGGGTGAACAAGTCCGTCTCTGGCGGAATGAAATACGGTGCACTCAAGAGTGCGCGGAAATGATCAACGGTGAGTTCATCCTCCTGATTCAACAGCGCCATCGCTTTACGCACATGCAGAATGCCGGCGATATCATTGACCTCGCCCTCATGCACGAGCAGTTTGTTGTGATAGCAGGTGGTGAGTTGATGCTTGATCTCATCCACAGGCACAGAGAGATTCAAAGATTCAATCTGTGCACGCGGTGTCATCACATCTTCAACCGTCACGCGTTCAAGATCGAACAAGTTGAGCAAAATACTCTTGTGCTTCACCGGAATGAAATTGCCACCTTCCAGCACCATAGAGCGCAACTCTTCGGGCGACAAACGCTGGTCACGCATCTCGCTACCGGTACGAATGCGCGTTAATTTCAGAATAAGGCGAACGAACAGATTCACAAACCAGATCACGGGTCGGCCGATCAGGATCAGCGGCTTGATCACCATCGATGCCGGCAACGCGATCCGCTCAGGATAGGTTGCGCCAATGACCTTAGGAGTGATCTCCGCAAACACAATCAGAAAAAATGCCACCACGGCTGTTGCGATAGTGAGTACTTCTTCATTATTGCCAAACGCAGCAATTGCAATCGACGTCACCAGCGCCGTCACCAGCGCATTGATGAGGGTATTGGCGATCAGGATCAGCGAGAGCATGCGATCGGTATGCTCCAGCAGCCAGAGTGTGGTTTTAGCGAGCCGAGAGCCGCGCCGCGCCAGGTGCTTCACTCGGTGGCGGTTGAGCGCCATCAGCGCGGTTTCAGAGATAGAAAAAAAAGCCGAGGTGCAGGTCAGGATGACCAGAGCAAGGAGTTGCACCCAAAGGGGTACGGAGTTCATGGGGGTCCGGGGGAGCGAATGTTAGGGGGAAGTATAGCTTTACCGCAGTGATACCCGCAAAAACGTAATGCCGGTCAGTTAAGTTAAAAATATTATCGAACTATTAAAAATTCGAGCCTCGCGGGATCTTCGCTTGCAGGGCGCGATAGGGCGAGCATGCGATTACCGTTTTGAGGAGGTAGACCGCATGCGCTCTGCTGGCCCGCCCTGTACTTTGGGATGACATTTGAGAAACTATTGGCCTCAATATCGTCTGAACCTGCATGTGATGACTGCTGCGTGGGCGGATCGTATGCGACCCGAATTCCCCACTCGATCCCGGCGAAAGCCGGGATCCAGAACCTATATCTGGCAACAAGCCCATCACATAAGGTTGCCAAAATACATAACACTACCAAACTGACAACAATAAACCCAGCAACCCACACCAAAAAACAATAACCCACAAAATTTTTAACCAATAGCTTGTCTATGTGAAAACTAGAAACAATCCGTAGCCCCTCTAATCAGTTAAGATGCTTCCGGTAAATATAAGCACCGGGACACACATGCACTGGTATCTCATCTACACCAAGCCCCGCCAGGAAAAGAGCGCACTCCAGAACCTGGAGCAGCAGGGCTACCAGTGCTACCTACCTCTCCTCCCCAAAGAAAAACTCCGCCAAGGTGCCGTCGCACTCACCGACGAGCCTTTGTTTCCGCGTTATCTTTTCATTAATCTCGCCCAAGACTTCATGGCCAAAAGTTGGAGTCCAATACGTTCTACCAAGGGCGTGAGCCGCTTGGTGCGCTTCGGTGCCGAACCCGCCAAGATTGATGACGCTCTCGTGGATCTGCTCAGAGCACATGAAGCTAGCGCGTTGGGCGAGCCTGAGCGGCTTTACAAAGTGGGCGAGCGCGTGCAGCTGACGCAGGGACCGTTTGCCGGAATTGAAGGGATCTACCAGATGGCTGATGGTGATAGACGGGTGATGGTGTTGATTGAGTTGATGAGTAAGAAAGTGGCGGTCCCCGTCCAGATGGGCGCGCTGCGCAAGGTGGGTTAGTTTTTTAGCATTACCTAGGCGTGGTGACTGAATCCGCAATAGCCCAACCAGTTCCGCGCAACCCAGAAGTTTTTCTTAAAGTCCTGAGGCTGTGGCAAAATTCAGCCCGTACTTGAGTCTGTGTAAGCGAGCCCGCAGCAACGGTTCAAGCTGGCTATCCCAATAACACAATCCAGCGCGCATGCCGATCGTCATACGGCACGGCGGTAGCATGGGCTCGAAATTTTTTTACGTTTGGCTGCCGCTAAACCTCCTTTTTTAGTAGCCTCAAAAATTTAGGCCTCTTAAATAAATTCAGCACAACGAAGCGCCCAATCAAAATCGCTTCCGACAGAGCGGGCTTGACCTAAACCCGGCTGCTCCTTAAAAAAGCCATCGATTTCACAGCAAATTGAATCTGCGACTCCCGATGTTGGCCGTGAGCTTAGTCCTATTTGCATTGAAGTTTCACGAAGCGTCTTGATCCAAACATTGTTAACTACCTCGCCTTTATTTTTCGCTTTTATTGGACGCTGTGCCTGAACGAAATATGTTGGTTCATGACTAACCTTATTCAGCCAGTCGTACTTTGTGGTGGCTCAGGATCGCGACTTTGGCCGCTTTCTCGTGCGGGATTTCCGAAGCAGTTTCTTTGCCTAACCGGCGAAGATAGCCTGTTCCAGCAAGCGGCTAAACGGTTAATGGATCTCGAAACCAAGGACATGCAGGTAGCGAATCCGCTGATCGTTACTGGCGAAGAGCACCGGTTTTTGGCAGCAGAGCAGCTCAGAGAATCTGGCATCGAATTGAGTGCTGCGCTTCTCGAACCCATAGGCCGCAACACTGCGCCAGCGTTGACCTTGGCGGCGATGGCTGCCCTGGAGTCTGGGAATGACCCAATTTTGGTTGTTGCGCCAGCAGATCAGACCGTAGCCAATGCGGCCGCCTTTACGCAAGCCATGCACGAGGGTATCCGTGAGGCGGCACGGGGCAGCATCGTGATTTTGGGTATTGCGCCCGACAGAGCGGAAACCGGGTACGGTTACATACAAGCCAAGTCGACTGCGGATGGTGCGGCACTTGAAGTGCTTCAATTTGTAGAAAAGCCTGACGCCACCACGGCGCAATCTTACTTAGATCAAGGTGATTACTACTGGAATGCTGGCATGTTTGTGCTCAAGGCATCGGTCTGGCTTAATGCGATTAGAGTTTTTCGGAAAGATATTGCTGACGCAACCGCTCTGGCGTGGGCAAAACGATCTTCAGACAACAAGGTAACGACTGCCTTCATTCGTCCCGGTAAAGAAGAGTTTTCTGCTATTCCCTCAGAGTCAATTGATTATGCTGTGATGGAAAAATGCCCTCAAAGCGAATTTCCCATCAAGATGGTTTCGCTAGATGCAGGTTGGAGTGATCTCGGTGCTTGGGATGCAGTTTGGAATGTTCTACCTAAAGACAATAACGGTAATGCGTATGTAGGCGATGTGATGACGACTAGTAGTCACAACACCCTAGTACATGCTTCCAGTCGGCTAGTAAGTTTAGTAGGTGTGACTGATCTGGTCGTTATAGAGACAGCAGACGCGGTGTTAGTGGCTGACAGAAACCGAAGCCAGGATGTCAAACATATCGTTACCCAACTACAGGGCTCTAAGAGAGAAGAGCACACACTCCATCGCAAGGTGCATCGTCCCTGGGGTTGGTATGACAGTATCGATGAGGGCGAGAGATTTAAAGTCAAGCGTATCCAGGTCAACCCAGGAGCGAGCCTAAGTCTGCAAAAGCATCATCATCGCGCTGAACATTGGGTGATCGTCAAAGGGACGGCGGAAATCACCAATGGCGACAAAACTATTCGCTTGGCGGAAGACCAATCCACCTACATTCCGCTAGGCGAAGTGCATAGGTTGGCGAACCCGGGCACTACATCGCTGGAGATTATTGAGGTGCAGTCAGGGATTTATCTGGGGGAAGACGACATCGTCCGCTTTGAAGATAACTACGGGCGAGATTCATAATGAACACTCAACCCAAAATCTACGTTGCTGGCCACAGGGGCATGGTGGGCTCGGCGATTATTCGCGCCCTGCAACAGGCGGGTCAAACTAACATTGCTACCCGAACGCATGCTGAACTCGATTTGACCGATCAAGTCGCTGTTCGGAGTTTTTTTGCGACGGAACAGCCAGATCAGGTTTACCTAGCAGCAGCAAAAGTCGGTGGCATCCATGCTAACGACACCTATCCGGCAGACTTCATCTACCAAAACTTGATGATCGAGACCAATGTGATTGAGGCTGCTTTCAGGAATGGCGTGAAACGACTTCTTTTTCTTGGCTCAAGTTGTATTTATCCACGCTTGGCAGCTCAGCCGATGGAAGAGTCTGCGCTTCTTACTGGCCTGCTTGAGCCAACCAACGAGCCTTATGCCATCGCTAAGATCGCTGGAATAAAACTCTGCGAAAGCTACAATCGCCAGTACGGGCAAAGCCATGGGGTGGACTACCGCAGTGTTATGCCAACCAACCTCTACGGAACCGGTGACAACTATCATCCGGAAAACTCCCACGTCATCCCGGCGCTGATTCGCCGTTTCCATCAGGCCAGGCTGCAAAATGTTCGCAGCGTAGCCATCTGGGGAACGGGCACTCCCAAGCGAGAATTCCTCTACGTCGATGACATGGCCGCTGCCAGTATGCACGTAATGAATCTACCCAAAACCGATTACGACAAACACACACAGCCCATGCTTAGTCATATCAATGTGGGCCAGGGGCATGACATCACCATCCGAGAATTAGCCGAAACTATTGCGAGAGTGATTGGATATTCGGGCGAAATAACGTTTGATCCCGATAAGCCCGACGGGGCTCCACGCAAGTTAATGGACAGTCGTCGTATCAACTCCCTCGGATGGCAGGCGCAGGTCGGCTTGGAAAAAGGTCTGGAAAAAGCTTATGAGGATTTTTTGAAAAATTACGGAGCTGAGCGTTGAAAGAGAGTCGAATCGAAGTGCAGTCCAAGGTTGCCCTCATCACTGGCATTACGGGCCAAGATGGGGCCTATCTCGCCGAATTCCTGCTCAATAAGGGTTACATAGTTCATGGTATCAAACGGCGTACATCGCTATTCAATACCGATCGCATCGACCATCTCTATCAAGATCGTCACGAACAGGGAGTTCGTTTCTTTCTGCACCACGGCGACATGACGGACAGCTCCAGCCTCATCCGTATCATCCAGCAAACGCAGCCAGACGAAATCTATAATCTTGCCGCGCAAAGCCATGTCGCGGTGAGTTTTGAGGAACCCGAGTACACCGCCAACTCTGATGCACTTGGGGTGCTGCGTCTTCTCGAGGCCATCCGCATACTGGGCCTTGAAAAGAAAACCCGTTTCTATCAAGCGAGTACCAGCGAACTCTATGGCTTGGTTCAGGAGACTCCCCAGAAAGAAACCACGCCCTTCTATCCACGCAGCCCCTACGCTGTGGCCAAGCTCTATGGTTACTGGATTGTCGTCAACTACCGGGAGGCCTACGGCATCTACGCCTGCAATGGGATATTGTTCAACCACGAAAGCCCCATCCGCGGCGAGACCTTCGTTACCCGCAAGATCACTAGGGCACTCGCCCGGATCAAGCTCGGCCTGCAGAATTGTCTATATCTCGGCAACCTCGATGCCAAGCGTGACTGGGGTCATGCAAAGGACTACGTCGAGATGCAGTGGCTCATGCTTCAACAAGAGAAACCCGAAGATTTCGTCATCGCCACCGGCGTGCAATATAGCGTGCGCGACTTCGTCAGCGCGGCCGCCAAGGATCTGGGCATGGAAATCCGCTGGGAAGGCGAAGGTGCAGATGAGAAGGGGCACTGGAGAACAATGGAAGGTGAGCGCCTTGTCGTCTCTGTCGATCCGCGTTATTTCCGTCCCACCGAGGTCGAGACTCTGCTAGGCGATCCTTCAAAAGCCAAATCAAAGTTAGGCTGGACGCCCAGAATCACCTTTAACGAACTGGTGGCCGAGATGGTGCGCGAGGATCTCAAATCCGCAGAGCGTGACGAACTTATCAAGAAGCATGGTTATAAGGCCATGGATTACCACGAATGATTGATCTATGGAGCGCATATTGCTCGATTGAACGACAGCGATGCTTCCAATAATTTTAACGGACTATTTTTGGAAGATATTAATATGACAATAATCTCTGGAAATACTGTTGTTGCCGTGATCGGACTTGGTTACGTTGGCCTGCCCCTCGCCGCCGAGTTCGGCAAGAAATACCGTACGATTGGTTATGACCTTTCCGAGGCCAAGATCGCCAACTACAAGAACTATTGCGATCCTACCGGCGAGGTCAGCACCGAAGATCTTAAGGCGGCCATCAAGCTGACGGTTTCAACCGACCCCGCCACCATCGGCGAGGCGGATGTTATCGTGGTGGCCGTGCCTACCCCGGTAGACGAGGCCCACATCCCGGACTTTTCCCCTCTCGTCGGCTCTAGTGCGACGGTTGGCAAGCACATGAAGAAGGGGGCTATCGTGGTCTACGAGTCCACGGTCTATCCCGGTGCCACAGAGGAGGTGTGTATTCCATTGCTGGAAAAGCATTCCGGGATGAAGTGGATGCAGGATTTCCACATCGGCTACTCACCTGAGCGGGTAAATCCGGGAGACAAGGAACGAACCATCACTCGGATCGTGAAAGTGGTCTCCGGTGATGACGAACCCACCCTGAAGGCCGTCGGTGATCTCTACGAGTCAGTCATCACGGCTGGGGTGCACCGAGCCACTTCCATCAAGGTAGCTGAGGCTGCCAAGGTGATCGAGAACACCCAGCGCGACCTCAATATCGCTCTCATGAACGAGTTGGCGCTGATCTTCGATCGCATTGGCATCGACACCCTCGAAGTCCTCCAGGCCGCTGGTACCAAGTGGAACTTCCTGCCCTTCCGCCCCGGATTGGTAGGCGGTCACTGCATTGGTGTCGACCCCTATTACCTGACCTACAAGGCCGAGATGCTGGGTTACCACCCCCAGGTCATACTGGCCGGACGACGAATCAACGACGGCATGGCAGCCTGGGTGGCGCAGCAGACCGTGAAGGCAATTATCAACAACGGCAGTGCGGTAAAGGGAGCCAAGGTCATAGTCCTCGGCCTCACCTTCAAAGAAGACTGCCCGGACCTGCGCAACTCCAAGGTGGCGGATCTGGTCAAGGAGCTCCAGTCATTTGGCTGCGACGTCGCTGTGCACGACCCCATTGCCGAGAACCACGAGGCCGAACACGAATACGGCATCAGCCTGACCCCTTGGGACAAGTTGCCTGCACAGGCCAACGCTATCGTCGCTGCCGTATCACACCGGCAATACAAGGAGATTCCCTTGGCCGATATTCTCGTCAAGCTCAAGAAGGGTGGTGTCTTCACCGACGTGAAGTCGGCCTACGATCCGGCTGCCATCCGCGCTTCCGGCGCCACCCTTTGGCGGATGTAATAACAAGGTGGGCTGTTCCATGACCGCATATAACGACCTCCTCGGCAAACTGCACGGCAGACCAAAGACCTGGCTCGTCACCGGCGTGGCGGGCTTCATCGGTTGCAACTTGCTGGAACGTCTGCTCATACTGGACCAGCACGTGGTTGGTCTAGATAATTTCACCACTGGCCACCGCCACAACTTAGAACAGATCCGCGCAGCGGTGACGCCTGAACAGTGGGGGCGTTTCTCCCTCATCGAAGGGGATATCCGCAACCTTGACGATTGCAAAGAGGCCTGTGCCGGCGTCGATTACGTCCTGCACCAGGCAGCACTGGGCTCGGTGCCACGCTCCCTGAAAGACCCGATCGCCACCAACCAGTCCAACATCGACGGCTTCCTCAACATGCTGGTGGCGGCGCGTGATGCGAAAGTGGCCCGTTTCGTCTATGCCTCATCTAGTTCCACCTATGGCGACCATCCCGGCCTGCCCAAGGTGGAAGACCGCATCGGCAAGCCATTGTCACCCTACGCGGTGACCAAGCTGGTTAACGAGCATTACGCCGATGTGTTCGCCCGAGCCTATGGCTTCAAGACTATCGGCCTGCGGTACTTCAACATTTTCGGCGCGCATCAGGACCCCAATGGCGCCTATGCGGCCGTGGTGCCCAAATGGACGGCGGCGATGATCGCCAATGAGCCGGTATGGATCAACGGCGATGGCGAGACAAGCCGCGATTTTTGCTACATTGCAAACACCGTTCAGGCCAACCTGCTGGCGGCCGCGGTGGAAAACGACGAGGCTACCAACCAAGTCTACAATGTGGCCGTTGGCGATCGTACCACCCTGAACGACCTCTTCGACGCTATTCGCGCCACCCTGGAACACCGTTTCCCGCATTTGAAGCACTTCAAGGCTCAATATCGAGATTTTCGTGCTGGCGACGTGCGGCACTCCCTCGCAGACATCACTAAGGCCCGCGCTCTTTTGGGCTATGAGCCGAGTCACCGTATCCGGGAAGGACTGGTTGAGGCTATGGATTGGTACGTCAGTAATATCCCCACAGCGTCGGGCAGCGAGGTTGAATTGTGACGGACGAAATTCGCGTCATCGAGCGGCAAAAGCATTTCGGCTTCGGGATCATGGAAGCCGCAAGTCGCATGGAACTACTCGTGATGCTCTCACAGCGTCAGATTGCATCCCGCTATCGCCAAATGTTGCTGGGAGTGTTTTGGGCCGCATTGGAGCCGCTAGGCCAGTTGCTTATGCTCACCCTGGTATTCGGCTTTCTGCTCAAGGTCGACACCGGAGGTTACCCCTACCCATTGTTTGCATTCGCTGGATTAACTGCTTGGTGGCTGTTTAGCCGCAACTTGCTGGCAGTGGCCGGTTGCCTGCAGGACAACATGGGGCTCATATCCAAAGTCTATTTCCCTCGTTTGATACTTGGCCTAGCCGCTAGTGTGAAGGAAATATTCGATATTGCCATCATGCTAGTTCTGTTGCTTGTAGTAGCGGTTGTCTATGGCTACATCCCCGGAGCCAAGGTTGTGGTGTTGATCCCGCTACTGTTGTTTGCAGGCTTGCTCAGTTTAGGCCTTGGGTTGTGGTTGGCCAGCCTGATGGTCCGCTTCCGTGATGTTCGCCCCATGCTTGGACTCATCTTGCAGGCTGGTATGTACGCAAGCCCTATCCTTTACTCCCCTGCGTTGGTTCCTGAGCGGCTTCAGTTCTATTACCAACTTAACCCGATGTACTGGGTGATTGAACTCTCGCGCTGGGGGCTACTGGATAAGGCTGTGTCGATCACACCATCGTTCTACTGGTCTTTGTTGCTTTCCATTGGGGTCATAGCCAGCGGCTTGCTGGTGTTCTCCGCCACAGAAAAAATGGCTGTCGATGTCCAATAACGATAATTTTTCCGTTCGTGTCGAAGGGTTAAGCAAGCGCTACGTGGTACCTCATCGCGATGAGTCAAGAGGAAAGATGGGAAGAATTGCCGCTCACATGCGAGAGTTTTTTCCATTCATGGGGCGTGACGAGACTGACTATTTTTGGTCCTTGCGTGATGTCTCCTTCGAGGTAAAGCCCGGGGAGATACTGGGCATTCTCGGCCGCAATGGTTCTGGCAAGAGCACTTTGCTGAAAATCCTTTCCGGTGTGACGCAACCGACCACTGGCCGGGCCGAACTGCGAGGACGCGTTGGGTCTTTGCTGGAGGTGGGCACCGGTTTTCATCCGGACCTGACCGGTAGAGAAAACGTGTTCATGTCCGGTGTGCTGTTGGGCCTGAGTCGAAAAGAGATTGCCGCCAAGTTTGACGAGATTGTCGACTTTTCGGGTATTGAGCAGTTCATCGATGTGCCCGTCAAACGCTACTCCAGCGGCATGTATGTCCGCCTAGCCTACGCCGTCGCATCCCTGCTGCGCTCGGATATCTTGATACTTGATGAAGTAATGGCCGTTGGTGATGCTGCGTTTCTGGAGAAAAGCCAGAAGAACATCGAAAAAATCGCTAATGATGGCCGTACGATTCTTTTCGTCAGCCACAACATCCATGCCATCCGCAGCCTGTGTCATACAGGCATGCTTTTGTCCAAGGGGCAAAAGGTGATGCAAGGGGAAATTGAGGATGTGGTCTCTTTCTACATGCGCCAGTTACATGGCTTGGGCGAGAAATCGCAATCAGATATTTCGGATCGTGCGCCCCTGGTGAACCTCGAAAAAGCAGATGGATGGGATGGTGAAAGGCCACACACTATCTTGCAGTGGGTAGAGACCTGCGATGGAGACGGCAAGCCAACTAGAGTGTTCAAAACGGGGGACTCAATATCTATCCGAATCGGATACAAGCTCGATCAAGAGGTGGATAGGAGTTACTTTACGGTCTTCTTTATTGATGGCCTGGGCGATCGCGTACAAGTCATGTACAGCTTGCATGATGATGGAGAGATTGAACTCGGGACAAGTGGAGTTATCGAATGCAGAATTAACGACTTGCGCCTTGTCAGCGGCGAATACAGTATGACGCTTGATTTTGGGCGCGTGGATCATGGGCATCTTAAGTCGATTGACTGGGTACCAGATGCTACTCAGATGCGCGTTGATCTTGGGGACTATCTTGGCCCACTGGGGTTGAGGCCGAATCAGGGGATTTTGGCACAACGTACTAAATGGCAGTTACTGGAAAAGTGTATGAGTTACAAAAATAATGAAGTCAAGAATTGAGTCTCGAAGAGACATCGATGTAGATATATGGAATTCACTGATTGATCGGTCTGACGACGGATGGTTTTTCCATAGATATGAATTCCAGGAGGCGCTTGCAACTTGGCCGGCATACGAAGACCGTAGTTTTGCAATTGTTTCAGATCAAGTCCCGTACGATATTTTGGCACTCCAGCCGTGCCATGTACGTGGTAACGAGGTGTTGGAGTCGTATGGTGGAATAGTTTGCAGTCCTGTGCTTGGACCACGTCAGCGTCGTGAGGTAATAAAACTAGCCTACGATACTCTCTTTGAATTTGCAGCAAAATATTCCTTGCGTCGTTTGGACGTGCGTCTATCTCCCATGGCACCGTCGCTACTTGGCTCATCATGTCCTCGGATTAATCCGTTGGTACATCACGGCCTAGATAATCGACCATCACAAACTTATATTATTAATCTGCAGTGTTCAGAAGAGGAGTTGTGGAGCCGACTTCATCAAAACTGTAGAACACATATCCGTAAGGCTGAGCGCGAAGGGTGCACGGTTAGGTTAGCATCACCGACGCTTTCTGACCTCGAACGCTACTACGAACTGCACTGTGAGACCTACCTGCGTACTGGTGTGCGCCCGCACCCTAGGGAATATTTTTCATCGATTTGGCAGCACTTCGTACAGAGTGGTATGGCCGTCATCTTCTTTGCGGAGCGAGATGGCGTAGTAATTGCGGCTGACAATGAAATCTTTTATAAACGCGCAATGAGCGGCTGGACGGCGGCTGGAAATACTTTAGCGGCATCGCTAGGCGCTAACAACCTATTGCATTGGCGGGCAATGCAATGGGCACTTAGGAACGGTGGATTTTGGTACGAAAGCGGGGAGGCATTTCCTGGGGCTCGTCAGGGTAAATCGAAAGGACTTAATGACTTTAAAAGAAGTTTTGGTGGGGAGTTATACCCTATTTATAGAGGAGGCTATGACTTTCCAGTGCTGGCAAAAGAGTTGCCAGTACCTGTTGCAGCTAGCGTCACATCAAGACTCTCTTTAAGAATAGTCAAATCTTTTAAGCGTTATTTTCTTTAATCCTAATATGGGAAAGGGCACAGTTTATCCGTTTATCCTAAAGTTCCTGCTAAAGCATTTGAGGGCTAATGCAAGGCTTTTGGAGACGGGTTGCGGTGCCGGTTTGTATCGAGGACCATTGTCACGAGCCGGGGTTCAATATATTGGAACAGATGTAATAAATGATCATTATCAAAGTCCAGGTGACGTTGACGTTTATTGTAGTGCCAATTATCTACCCTTTGCTAATGAGAGTTTTGATCTTGTTTTCAATCAAGGAGCTATCGACTATATGCCCCAACCCGAGAATGTGTTAGCGGAGGCGTGGCGAGTCCTTAAACCGGGAGGAGTATTTTTGATTTTTACGTATGAGCACCGAGTCTTGCTGGAAATACATGCTAACTGCTTGAAATCAAAACGTGAATGGGAGCGTACGCATTGGGTTTTCGAAAGTTCTGAAATGATTGATATGCTTAGAGCTGCTGGCTTTCAATCTCGAGAGGTCTCTGGTCAGCTAGATACTTGGCGACCTAAGGGAGCTCTAAATCTGGCAAAAGCTATCTTATCTGGATCGTTGGCTAAAACTCGGTTAGCTAACTCACATTGGCGGGTTTTTCTTGGAAAGAAAAAGAAATTTGGTTTGTTATGGCCATAAATTTATCCCAGCTATTTCAAAGCAAGGCTACCATCTAAACGATTTTTCGTCTCACTGAGCAATCGCTGACTGGGAGGATAAAAATTGCTTATGGATATTCACATAATCTGGGCGAATTTTTAACTGATTTATCAATATTAAGTCAATTTCAATGCTTGAATTCATTAAACCAATTTGGAGTAATCTATCGATCTGCAAGGATAGAATCCTTAGCGCCTATTCGAGAGATGGTAAAAGTTGGATTCGTGATTCAGGGATTAGGATAGATGTGAGCCGTACACCTGAATTTTGCGAGGATATGGTTTACGGGTGCTGGGTAGGCGAGGATGGCACGGGCTATAGAATGATTTATCAAGGGTCAAAGTTCAATGACGGTATATGGAGTTCAAGCCTGATCGAGAGACGGTCAGTGGACGGCTTGAACTGGTGTGCTGGCCAGCCAACGGGGGTGCAGTCTTCAAGTCACCCCCTGTGTATGAGACGTGTTCAGTCCCCAACCCTGTGTAACATAAATGAATCATACATTCTTTACTTTTCGGGTACTGATGCTAATGGTGTTACGCGCATCCTCGCTGCGGAGCAAAATTCTGGTGGTGCATGGACTGTGTGTAATGATCCTATGTTAATTCCTGAGCAATTCCTTTCTAGAGAAGATCAAAAAATAACAGGCCTTATGGATCCCTCTGTGGTTGCGACTGGTGATGGTAGATGGCGAATGTATCTGTCTGCATCATTAAATGGAAGTTCATTTTTGCACATCATTGTGAGTGCCTTATCTGGAGATGGTCGTTGCTGGTTTCCTGATCCAGGCGTTCGGGTGGCGAATAATTTCAATGGGCGGAAAGAGACTGCCAACAATCCTACTGTAGTTCGTTTGGGTTCGGGCTATCGAATGTGGTTTCGTGGTTCGGATATTATGCCCCTTAATAGTCACATCTATTTTGCTGACTCGATGGATGGTCTGGAATGGGAGGTGAAGGGTCTTGCCTTGAAATTGAGGCGCTGGCACCCCTATGAACGTCATGGTATCGGATTTCCTTTTGTGTTGAAAAAACATGACGATACGCTACGTATGTATTACACGGCATACTGGGGAAACTGGCGCTGTGGGGAAACTGTAAAGAATTATGAGTCAAGCTACTTGTCAAGAAATACCAACGTCAGAAATGGAGTGGGTTGACCGAAAATCAACTGAGTAGTTTTCATCGAAAAGCGGGTGACTGGAGCTAATCTTTTGAGATGCATTCACACCAAAGGTCAATATTCACGTTGAATTAGGCTTAAGATAACTGATGATCGGGTTGGGCGTTATTCGTTTTGTACTCGCCATGATGGTTCTAATGAACCACCTATGGTTGCCGACAGCCAACATCATTGGGGCGCACGCTGTTACCGGCTTCTACATTGTTAGTGGTTATTTGATGACCAAAGTCATCAATGAAGTTTATGTGGGTGATGGTGGGATACTACGATATTTGGCAAACCGTGCACTAAGAATATATCCGATGTACCTGTTGGTGTTGCTGACTTCATTGGCTTTTGTTGCAATCTGGCCGAATTATTTTCAGGTTTACAGTCTCATTCGCATCCCTATAGGTGGTGCAGAGTGGTTTTCCAACTTGTCGCTTTGGCGGCTCACTGACTCGCCAACCATAATAATCCCGCCAGCATGGTCGCTTTATGTTGAGGTATTTTTTTATTTAGTGATCGCCTTCATTGGAGGGTCCCGGGGCATGGTCGTGCTGTGGTTTTTGGCCAGCCTTTTGTACACAGCCTGGATGGTTGCCAACGGTTATTCATTTGCTGATCGTTACTATCCACTAGGAGCGGCATCGTTATTCTTTTCGACTGGAGCCATTATTTATTTTCTGGCCAAAGAAGGGCGCCAATATTTCTTTGATTTGTTTTCAGCGCCGATCATTTATGGCTTGCTTGCACTGTTTGTAATTTTTCCAGTTGCGATTGGAGAGTTGTGCGGGGGGCGGCATTGGTTGGGTTATTACGGCGCAAGCGCCTTATTCGCGATTTTATTTACTGCATTGGTTGCAAAAAATCAGCTTAGTGGTGGACGGATTGATGAATTCTTGGGGGGCTTGGCATACCCAGTGTTTCTGACACATTTTTTTGCTGCGGGCTTAGTGAATCTATTAACCGGCAACCGCTTTTCGGTAACAGGCCACGCCAACTTCATTTTGGCAACTCTGGTCTGTTTGTCGATATCAATAGCCTGCGTTAAATGGACAGATCCTTTTATAGAGAGGATCAGAAATCAGGTGCGAGGGCATAAAGCTTAAAGTAAATGGATGCCAATATTGACCATTCGGCTAGACAGGCGCTTGAGGCCTATCTCACAAAGTTGTACACAGGTGTTTTTACTTCCGAGGCCATTTCGGCCCATCTGGAAAACCACATCGGTTTTGCCTTTGCTGAATACGCAACTCAGGTAGTACAGCCACGATTGCAAAAAGGTGCGAAGGTTCTCGATGTCGGAAGCGGCTTTGGCAGTTGCGTGCTTGCTGCGCGCAATGCGGGCCTTGATGCGGTCGGGGTCGAAATCGCTCCGTTCGAGGTCGAGTTCGCGCGCAGTCGTCTGCATAAGGTGCGGCCGCAAGACGACCCCAATGCAGTCTATCTTTGTGGGGATGCGCGCAAGCTCAATTTTGCCCCTGAGTCCTTTGATGCTGTGACATTCTGGAATGTAATTGAACATATCGAGCATTGGGATTCGGTGATGGATGCCGCCGCGAAATACCTGAAGCCAGGCGGGATCGTCTTTATCATCTGCCCAAACTACATGGCCTGGCGCGATGAGGCTCATTACCACGTGCCCTGGAAACCAGCCCCATTGCTACCAAGAGCAAAGGCTGTTCAGTACCTTCAGTCATTGGGGCGTGACCCCAGATTTTTTGCTGAATCAATCTTTTACCGCACAAATTGGGAAGTGTTGGGGAGGCTGCACAATCTAGGTTTTGATCTTATGGAACTGGGGACTCTTGAGAAAAGAACCCTTACTCCCAGCCGGTTGCTTCCTATTCTGTTTTCACCGCTTAATCATTTTCGGTTTTTCAATCCATTTCGGCATTCCGTTGAGGTTGCCGCTCGCAAACCGTTCGGAAGTCTCGCTTGAATCGCCTTTTAGTTATTGTCCCCGATCGCATTAGTGAAATTCTAGCTAAGGGAGAATATCAGCCGTGCTACTACAACCCTGGTGAGGTGTTTGTAGAGGTGCATATTCTCATGACCAATGATGACCGTCCGTCATTGGCAGACCTCCAGCGTACCGTGGGGAGTGCAAGTCTGTTTGTGCACAATTATCCCGATAATCTAAATCTGGTTAGTTGTCGCCCGGCGTGGTTGCGAAATATTCGCCTGCGGAAATGGGCAAAGGGCGGTGTTGACATTGCTCGGTCAATCAAGCCCGATCTCATTCGTTGTCATGGGTCGGATTGGAATACCTATCTCGCGAGCCGCATAAAGGCTGAGTTGGGAATCCCCTACGTCGCGAGCTTGCACATCAATCCGGATATCAATTCGGTGCGGCGTATCGTGAAACCACACCTCACAAGCGAAGAGCAACGCTTTAACGCGTTTTATGAGTATGTTGAGCGTTCCGGGTTGTGGAACGCGGATCTAGTCATGCCCGTCTACAGACCCATCGTGCCTTACCTCGAGCGTTTGGGCGTGGAGCGGGTCGAGGTTTGCTACAACGTGCTTAACAACAAGCACTTGCGAGTCAAGAGCGACTATGGCCTACATAGCCCTGCTCGCATTATCTACGTCGGGCGGCTCTTCGAAGATAAGAACCCGCACAACATCATGCGGGCGTTGGTCAGGTTGCCCGGTGTAGTCTTCACCATCGTGGGTGATGGCCCTATCCGACCTCGATTGGAACAGCTCGCCGTCGATCTGTGTATCGCTGACCGAGTGGTCTTTCGTCCGGCGGTGGCCAACGATGAGCTTTGCGAGTTGCTGGTAGAGCAGGATATCTTTGCCGTTCACACTGAGTATTGGGAAATCAGCAAATCTGTATTGGAGGCCTTGCTGACGGGGCTGCCGATCGTCATCAACAGGCGCTTGGGTGAGCCTGTGCCGGAACTTGAAGGTGACTTCGTTCGTATGGTCGAGAATACCGAAGAAGCCTACTTCAAGGCACTGCATCAATTGCTGACGGATCATGTGGGGCGCGCCGCACTCGGCCAGCGTGCGCTGGCACATGCGTTGGCCAATTGGCACCCGACAATCACCGAGGCGCGTTACGCGGCCATTTATCGTTCGTTTTTGGAACAAAGGCCGGGATGACGATGGATGTTTCAGCGTTCCGCTGTCCTGCGTGCCATGCCTCGCCGTTGCAGGCTCAAGATTCCTTAACTTGTTCGACATGCGCACGTAGTTATCAGATTGAAGGCGATGTGCCTTTTCTGGTTCCAGATCCCAGCTGCCATGAGGATGCCATGGCTCAGGCCCGGCAGGTGAATCCAGAGTGGTATCGTGAAGAGCAGCCGCCGGAAGCGGTCAGCCCTTGGCGCCATCACCTTAAAAAGCGGCGACTATATGTCAGTGCCTCCATCCGTCGGGAACTACAACGCCGCGGGTGTGAGCGAGCGGCCCGGCTGCTGGACTTGGGGTGCGGCGACGGTACCAACCTGGTCTGGCTGCGTGAACTCACTGAGTCGCTTTACGGCAGCGACTACAATGCCATCCGACTGGCGCGTGCGCGTGCGCGCATGCCTGATGCGACACTGTTTCTCGGCGACATTCTCGACTATCCTGTTGTCGATGGCTTCTTTGAGGTGGTGTACTTCAACCACGTCATCGAACACATTGCGGACGACGAAGCGGCGCTGGCCACAGCCTATCGAATCCTGGCGCCCGGCGGCCTACTTGTTCTGGGCACCCCCAATGAAGGAGCGTGGTGGTGGCAGTTGGCCTACAAGCGTGCACCCGAAATCCGTAAGACGACCGATCACGTTCACTTCTACACGGCTGAAACCATAGGCCGGAAGCTGAAGCACGCGGGCTTCCAAGTATTTGAAGTGAAACACATGGGTTGGGGGCCGCCCGACTGGCATCTTGACGGTCGGTGGCGACAGCACAAATGGTTGGACGACCTCTTCGAGCGGGTTGGCCGTGTCTTGCTGCCGCGCCAGGCATCGTCGCTCTACCTGCTGGCCACTAAATAGGTCTTTTCATACGATTATGTTGACTCCTTTGCTTGAATCATCGCAGCCCCAGCTTGAAGGCCGCTTGCTTGTTGTGCTCTGCAGCTACCGCGGCGGCATCGGCAATCCGCCAGCGTTTTCCTTTGCCAGCCTTGTGCCCCGGCTTGGCCCTATCGCCAGGTTGCTGGATCGGCTGAGCCTGCTTTCTCTGCGTCAGTTCATCGCGTCCAATCGCGACCACTTTGCCAATGTGCGGACCGTTGGATATCAGGTGGGCTTGCTCAAGGACGCCCTGCGCCAAGGCTCGCCAGTTGACGTGACGATCCGGGTAGACGAGGTTCTGGCTCAGGATGCCGCCTGTGAGCAACTCGCATCTTTCGGGCAGGTTGAGGTGCGGACGGCTGGCGACTTGCTCGATGCGAACGAGACCGCTGACAGCATGCTCCTGATTTACCCAGACGCGCTGGGCCTTGGTTGGGCGAGCCTCGAGTCGCGCCTACCCAGTGGGCGAGTTTATGTAGTAAATGGCCGGCGTCGCATTTTTTCACTCGATGCCAGTACATCCAGAAAACTGCGTTGGCGCCGTCTGCTGGCGAGCACCCGGGTGACCGAGTTGCTGGCCACCCTAGCCATCGTGCCCCTGGCAGCGGGACTCGCAGCTTGGGATGCATTGCGTGGCAAGTCTTGAGATCGATGAAACATGATTGACAACAAACAGCACGACAAGAAAAAAGCCATTCGCGACTGGTGGGCCGATGCCCCGATGACCTATGCTGAGGATCATGGCCATGTGGAATACCGTCTGCCTGATGGGCACATGGAGCGTGTCGAGATTGGGACACGGCGCTTTTATGAACTGGCCGATTCCGTATTTTTCCGCTGGAATGAACCTTTGCACGATGACACCGGCAAGTTCGGTCGCATCTTCGACTACGAGCGATTTCGCGGTAAGAAGGTCCTCGAGATCGGCTGTGGTTTGGGCTGCATGGCCAGCCAGTGGGCTTTGCATGGCGCCGATATAACCGCCATAGACCTCAACCCGGTGGCGATTGAAAAAACCATTCGGCGCTTCGAGCTGTTTGGCCTTAGGGCCGATATTCGCGAAGTCGATGCCGAGACGTTACCGTTCGCAGACGCAACCTTCGATTTCGTCTATTCATGGGGCGTCATCCACCACACCCCGGGCATTCAGCAAGCAGCCCGCGAAATGTTCCGTGTGCTGAAGCCGGGCGGGCGCCTTGCTCTAATGCTCTACAACCGCAATTCGGTACTGTACAAATACTTCGTGGCCTATCAGGAAGGGTTCGTCAATCTCGAGCGTCAATTCCTAGATGAGTTGGGGCTGGCCAGCCGTTACGGGGATGGCGGGCGTCAGGAGGGCAATCCGCATACTTGGCCGGTGACGCATGAGGAAGTGCGGCGAGATCTGCTTCCGATGTGTGAGAACGTCTCTATCAAAGTGCTGGGCACCGATGTGCCGGAGGCACTGAATACTTGGTTCCCGAGGTTGGGGCAGCGGTTGCCCCTGTCTTGGCGCAAGGCCCTGGCACGGCGCTGGGGGTGGAGCCTGTGGATCACTGCGGACAAGGCGGCATGATGGGCGCGCTTGCCTTGCTGCGGCAGATGTTGCGTCCGCTACGCAGTCGCGGGTCCGCAACTTCGGAGACACCATCTCTCCAACGACATGAGGGCTACATCGCCGCCGCGCGCAAGCTTGGCCTAGATCGGCCCTATCTGTTCCTGTCGTTTGATTGTGATACCGATCTCGACGCCGCTGCTGCGGAAGATGTGCATGCTTTCCTAGAGTCGCTGGGTATCAAGGCCACCTATGCCGTACCCGGGGCGCAACTATTGAAATCTCCCGAGCCCTATCGGCGTTTGGCCCAGCGGGGAGCGGAATTTATGAACCATGGCGGTCTCCCCCACGCCGAATGGAATGGTGATCAGTGGGTTGGCATCACTTTCTATGATTCGATGTCGCCGGAGGAGGCCGAGGCTGATATCCTGCGCGGCCATGAAATTGTTACCGAGGTAATCGGCATTGCGCCGGTCGGTTTCCGGGCGCCGCATTTCGGTTGCTATCAGAAGCCGGAGCAGGTTGACCTGATGCACCGCGTTGCAGCCAACATTGGCTATCGTTATTGCTCTACGACCATCCCATCATTCGGTCTGAGATCCGGACCCGCTTATGAGACGCATGGCTTGGTCGAGATTCCATGCTTTGGCTCAGCCCGCAATCCGGAAACCATTCTCGATTCCTGGACCTATCTGACAGATCGCAAGAATTACACCCTTGGTAATCAGTATCTGGAGCTGATGTCCGAGACGATTGATTTTTTCTTGAAGCAGAAGCTGCCGGCGGTATTTACCTGGTACGCGGATCCATGCCATGTGTTGAATCAGCCGCCCTTCATGCGGGCGATGGAACGCTTAGCTAAAGCGGGCGTGGTGTCGGTTGCGGGGGTGGAGTTGGCCTTGATGGCGTCAAAGAATAACAAGCACCTCTAACGCAAGGGCTTATGCATGGGTATTAGAACTTTTCTCAGACGAATCATTGGGGCGCAAGGCTCATCCCCAATGGTTGACCAGCAGGTACGAGACATGCAGTACTCCATCGAGTATCTGTCGCTGGAGGTGAGTCGCCTGCGATCTTTGGTTAGATATTTGAGTGCCGATGTCATCAATAATCTGCCGATTACCTATCGGACGCGTGAAAGTTTTGATTATCAATGGCGGGATAGCCCAGACGGCAATTGGACAGAGACGCGGCCTGAGCTGAAATTGCGTGAACCGAACTTGGTTCTCGAATATACCAAGCTGCCCAAAGATTGGTTTCCCGGCAAACGGGTATTGGATGCGGGTTGCGGCTCCGGCCGTTTTTCCTGGGCAATGGCCTCATTGGGGGCGATGGTCTATGCCGTTGATCAATCCGAGGCGGGGGTGTTCCATACCCAGCGTGCCTGCGCCGAATTCAGGGGAGTAACTGTGCTTCAGCATGACCTGACGCAACCCGTACCGCTTGAGGCTGAGTTTGACTTGGTCTGGTCGCACGGCGTACTGCATCACACTGGCAATACCTTCGGCGCATTCTCGAACGTCGCCCGCCTGGTCAAGCCAGGTGGCCACATCTTCATGATGCTCTACGGCGAGCCGACTGGACGTGATCCTGGTGAATTCGCCTACTATGCAGAGGTAGAAAAGCTTCGGCGGGCAACTTGCACCATGTCCTTTTCGGAGCGGTATGAGTTTCTTCACAGATTGAAGGGGGAAGATGTCGGTGGTTGGTTCGATGCGGTGAGCCCGACCATCAACGATACTTACTCATGGTACGAAATCGAGTTGTGGCTGCAACAAAGTGGCTTTGAAGATATTCAACGCACCATAAATGCCAGCAGCCATTACGTCATTGCTCGTCGCCGCAATAATCATTCGTAACGCAAACAGATGTGCGGTTTTGCAGGGTGGTTTCGCATCAGTGTTGAGGATACGCAGCGGGCACCATTGCTGGCGAAAATGTGCTCGGTGATCGCCCATCGCGGCCCGGACGATCATGGAGTCTACACAGATGAGCATGTTGGGCTGGGCTTCCAGCGTCTGAGCATTGTTGACCTTGCGAGTGGTCATCAGCCGATGACCTCGGGTGACGGTCGAGTTGTCATCAGCTTCAACGGCGAGATTTTTAATCACGCGGCACTGCGCAGCGAACTGGTCCGCAGTGGTGAAAGCTTTCGAACACGTTCTGATACGGAAGTTATCCTCAAGCTCTATCAAACTGCCGGCATTGAAAGCATTGCGCGGTTGAATGGCATGTTTGCCATCGCCATCTGGGACAGGAAGCAGGGCGTTTTGCACCTCGTGCGCGACCGTCTTGGGGTCAAGCCACTCTACTATGCCCACGTGGGTGGCGCCCTAGTGTTTGGTTCCGAGATCAAGGCAATCCTGGCGTCCGGACTGATCGGACGCTCCATCCGTCGACAAGCCGTTTGGGATTACCTGACCTTTCGCTATGTCCCCGGGCCGCAGACCATCTGGGATGGAATCTTCAAGCTGCCACCGGCCCACCGCCTGGAATTTCGTCTTTGCGATAACGCTCCGAAGGTGAGCCGTTGGTGGGACATGCTCATGGCGCCGCCAGCTGCTGAAAAAAGCATTAACGAATACGACGAAGAATTCCGTGACCTGTTCGAGGATGCTGTCCGCCTGCGCCTGCAGGCCGATGTTCCAGTGGGAATCACCCTGAGCGGCGGCCTCGACTCGAGCGCCGTGGTTGCGGCGGCAGCCTCGCCCTCGTTGCATACTTTTTCAGTGGCATTCGCCGATGCCCCGGATACCAATGAACTGGCCTATGCTAGGTTGGTGTCGAAGGCGTTCTCGACCCAGCACCGCGAAGTCATCATCGACGAGAAAGACTTTCTCGACTTCCTGCCTGATTTCGTCTGGCATACGGATGAACCGCTGGCTGACTTGGCCTCTGTGCCGCTCTACTATGTTTCCCGTTTGGCTCGTCAGGAGGTGAAGGTCGTGCTTTCCGGCGAAGGGGCGGACGAGATTTTCGCAGGTTATGACTTCGACCGTTGGGCCAGATTGTGGGATCAGGTGACGGTGGCGCGTGCTGAACGTCAGCGCGGCGCAGGGCTGCTTTCCCGCTTGGCGGCGCCGTTTTCTGCACGAGCGCGCGAATTGGAGACGCTAGCGGCCACCGTGACGGATCAACGACAGGTGGTGGTGCCGATCTCTATGACTAACCTCTGGTCCTCTGCGGAAAAGCGCGAGATGCTCTCATCCGCCGAAAGCTGGCCAGATAGCCTGGATGTTGTCCGCAACCATATGGTGCGGCTAGACGATAGCGAACCGTTGAACCAGGTGCTCTATTCCTACTGCCAGGATTGGCTGGTCGAGGATTTGCTGATGAAGGCGGATCGGATGTCCATGGCCAATTCTCTCGAGTTGCGCACCCCGTTTCTCGACTATCGCCTAGTCGAATGGGCCGGTAGTCTACCGGTGCGCTTGAAAGCTGGACCCGATGCTGCACGGAACTACCGGACGAAAGAAATCCTTCGGCGCTACGCAGAGTCTCGTTTGCCTCGTGAAATTGTGGAGCGTCCCAAGCAGGGTTTTCCCGTACCCGTGTACGGTTGGCTTTCCGGAAGGCTTGCCCCCTGGGTGCGTGAAATGCTCTTGGATCCCTCCGCGCGAATTGCCGACTGGTTCAAGCCAGCCGCACTGCAGCAGATCGTCAAGCACGGCACCCAGCCAGAGGCTGACGCAAGGGCACGACATCGTTTGTGGAGTCTTCTGATCTTGGAAATCTGGATGCGCAGGTGGGTGTCATGAGCCGCCGCTTGCTGGCGCTGGCATGGATGATGCCGCCCCTAATCTTTCCGCGCTCGCTTCAAGTCTCCAGAACGTTGCGTGCAATGGACCAGCGCGGCTGGAAGACCACGGTCATCGCCGTGCCACCGGATGTTGAGCCCTTTGCGGCACAGGATCCGCGTTTGGAATTCTTCTATCTTGGCAGCTACGAAATCAGCTACGTAGAGCCACGGGAAGAGGTTGAATCGAGCCCGCGCTGGCTTCGCTTCTCAAGGTGTATCTTGGGCACGAAGAACACCCGGGACCCCAACTGGATAAGTCGAGCTTCCAAAGCCTTAGGCAGGCGGATAGAGGCGGAAAAGCCGGATGCGCTTATCAGTTTTGCGCAACCGTGGATCAATCATCGTGTTGCGTTACGTGTCAAGCGTCGATATCCGGATCTGCCTTGGGTTGCGCATTTCAGCGACCCATGGGTGGACAGCCCTTATTTCACCCCGACTGATGAAAAAGCACGAGCTACCGCAGTTAAGCAAGAACGGGAGATTATTTCCGCAGCGGATGCCGTAATCTTCACGACAGAGGAAACTGCCGATCTCGTTATGGCCAAGTATCCGGCCTCCTGGATTGGGAAAGTGCATGTCCTTTCGCATGGTTACGATGGCGATCTCCTCGGTCTGATCCAGCCCAAGCCCAAGCCGGGTTCGGGGAAATTCACCATCACCCACACTGGCAACCTTTATGAAGGTCGCGATTCCATGGCGCTGCTGCGTGCCTTGGCGACGCTGCGAGCCGAACAGGGTTCGACACAGATGCAGGTCGAGTGTGTCGGTTACGCAACGCAGGCCATGCATGATATGGTGAAGCAACTCAACTTGGGTGACATCATCTCGCTTTCGCCCAGCGTGCCGTTTCTCGACAGTCTGGCGATCGCGCAGTCGGCCGATCTACTCTTGGTAATCGATGCGCCCGCGGAACACAGCGTATTCCTGCCGAGCAAGATTGTGGATTATCTCTTTCTGCGCCGCCCGATCCTTGCCTTGACACCTCACACTGGAGCTACGGCACGCGTACTAGGGGGTCTCGGCTTTCCGACTGTAGATCCGACGGATGATGCGAGCATCCTCGCCATGCTGCGCGAGGCACTGTCACGGTGGCAGAGGGGGGAAAGTGCGACACAGGTGCCACCGGCTGAGGCGTTGCGTAGTTTCGACATCCGGGAAATCGTGGCCGGCTTCGAGTCAGTAGTAATCGGGGTAATCAATACTGGGGAATGCAGGGATGCCTGAAAAGATGCGGATTCATCTCGTCGCGGGGGCCCGGCCGAACTTCATGAAGGTGGGTCCCTTGTATCACGCCCTTGTCAAGACCGACTGGGCCGATCCGGTGCTGGTGCATACCGGGCAGCATTACAGTGCCGAGATGTCAGATGTATTTCTACGCGATCTTTGCCTTCCGGCGCCACACTTTCATTTACAGGCTTCGGGTACGACACACGCCGAGCAAACGGCCGCGGTTTTGACGGCGTACGAGGCATTGTGCCTGCGAAATCGCCCCGACTGGGTTGTCGTCGTCGGCGATATCAACTCGACCATCGCGGCCACCCTCGCCGCCAAGAAGCTCAATCTCCCCGTGGCGCATCTCGAAGCCGGTCTGCGCAGCGGCGACCGGACCATGCCGGAGGAAATCAATCGCCTGCTCGTCGATGCGGTCGCTGACCTCTTGTGGACGCCCTCCGAGGATGCCGATGGCAACCTGTTGCGCGAGGGCGTTGCGCCTGAACGAATCGTCCGTGTTGGCAACATCATGATCGATGCCTATTGTTTGCTTCGGGAGCGCATCGCGGAAGCCGGCACGGTTGCCCGCCTGGGCTTGGAGCCCTCGTCCTATGCGGTCATCACCATGCACCGACCGGTCAATGTCGACTATCGCGGGAACCTGTCGGTCGTAGTCGATCAACTTGTCGAGTTGGCAGCGAGTATTCCAGTCGTTTTTCCGGTGCATCCCAGGACGCGTTCACGCCTAGAGTCCTTTGACCTGATGCACAGGCTGCGCGACGCTCAGGTAGTTCTGCTTGAGCCTCTCGGCTACATCGAATTCATGAACCTCGTGTCGAATTGTCGCCTTGTGGTTACGGACTCGGGTGGTATCCAGGAGGAGACATCCTACTTAGGTGTGCCATGCCTTACTGCGCGTGACTCTACTGAACGTCCGATCACCTTGAGTCTGGGCAGCAATCGACTGATCGCCATTTCGCACATTGCCGAGGCGGCCAAATCGGTCATGGAGTCGGCTGCCGCCCGTATGAACACGACCATTCCCCTGTGGAATGGCCATGCTGCACAGCGTATCGTCGAGAGCCTTTTGTCGCAGCGGGGGCGGAGATTATGACTACGATACAGTCTCTCTATGACGTCGGCGAGGCGAACACCGAGCAGGTAGGGTCTGGCGTGCTCTTTCGCCTACTGCCTGTAATCCAGCGTGTGGGTCGCCCCTGTGTGGTTTGTTCGCGCATTCCCTTAGGGCACCAGGAAGTGGTAACCCTGCTTTCCAGTCCCTCGGTGGAAAGTGTCATTCTGGAATCAGAAGATCGTCAACTCCTCGCCTCATTCCCCGATCATCTCGGGTATTACAAGGAAGGGGGTGCCGATTGGCAACTACCATTGAAGGCCGCAACAGACATGGTCTATATCGGGCGCTGGACCGATTTTGGGGTGCGCGCGGCCTGGCACGCTTGGCGTGCTGGCATACGCCGCATTCATGTTTTTTCCGGACTCCAGCCTGAACTTGGGCGCGGCCTCCTCTTGGTGGCTGGCCAGAAATTACTGCGTTCTTTGTTGTATCGTCTATGGAAGTTATCCTTGGGGCTTAAATTGGCAGAAAGCACTGGGCTTGCTTTCCGAGGAGAGCAATTTCTCTTTTCCCGCAGGCTGCGTGCCCTCGAGCGTTCGACCCTACCAATTGCCGATACGCCTTCTTCCTGGAGGCGAGGCCGAATCGTCATGGTTGGTGGAACGCTTGGCCCCGGGGGAGCGGAGCGCCAACTCACGGCAACGCTGTTGGGGCTTTTCGTGTGTGCTCACCGCGACTTGCATTTCTTGCATCACTCGCCAATGCACAAACCCAATGACTTTTTCCTGCCGTCGCTGATCGAGGCGGGCATTCCTTTCTCACAAGTTATACAGTTTAGTAACGGAAGTGAAATCAAGCCCGAGGTCGAGGCAGACCTTACCAAGAACCTAAGTCCGCTTGGAGACCTTGGTGGCGAGATCGCTGCCTACGCGAGGGAATTCATTGTTCGCCGGCCCGAGATCGTTCACCTATGGCTCGACCACATGAACGTCGTGGCTGGGTTGGCGGGCCTCCTCGTAGGCGTGCCGCGAATCGTTCTTTCCTGCCGCAGTCTTTCCCCCGCACACTTTGCCTTTAATCAGCCCTATATGCGGCCAATATACCGGCTGTTGGCAAAGCACCCGAACGTCACGTTCCTGAACAACAGCGAGGCGGGTGCGGCCGACTACAGCCGATGGCTTGGCTTAAACCAACTGAACATCCAGGTCCTCCGAAACGGATTCGACTTTGCTAGCCTGCCGCCTTCGCAGGAACTGCCGCAACTTCGGAGCGAGTACCGTCGCCGACTTGGCATTCCTGCGGCCGCCCCCGTTGTCGGTGTAATAATGAGGATTTCCGAGGAAAAACGCCCCCTGCTCTGGGTCGAAATTGCACGGCTAGTAGCTCAGAAAATCCCGAAGGCGCATTTCCTGATGGTCGGAAATGGCCCGATGCGAGATCAAGTCGAGTTGAGAGCACGGGCTGTATTAGCGGGTAGAGTCCATTTCCCTGGCCATGAGAGGAATGCCACGATGCCCTTGGCGGCCATGGATATTTTTTTGCTCACCTCTCGTGTCGAGGGCCTTCCAAACGTCCTAATAGAAGCGCAGGCGGTTGGAGTGCCTCCGGTCGCAATCGATGCTGGCGGTGCACGTGAAACGCTGATTGATGACAAGACGGGCTGGCTCATCGCCTCGTCCAAGCCGTCAGTTGTGGCCCAAAAAATCATCTACTTGCTATCGGAACCGGCTCGTCTTGCCGATGCTTCGGGGCATACCCATGAATTCGTTCGAAATAGGTTCGGCTTGGAACGAATGATTGACGAAACACTAGCCGTCTATGGGTATTCCAATGCGCATTGATCGATTCCAAGTTAGGCCGCTAACTGGCGCCTCAATCGTGCCCATGGGCAACAGAGAGAGATCATGAACCTCGAAAGATTTACATGGGTGCTGAAGACAGGCTTGTTCCTCTCGATCGCCATTGTCGTTTTTGCTGCTGCTATGGGCTTCGGTATCGTTGAACGGCAATTGACAGTGGTGGGGCCCTTTAAGGCCGAATCAGAGTCAACGAAGTCCCATGCGCTGGTGGTCGATCTGCGTCCCGCGCTCCCTATGCGCGGAGCTTTCTCATCCGGGGGTGACTCGCTATATAGCCCAAATCAGTCGTCCCTCCAATTGCAGGTCAATGGCGTCCCGCTGGATTTGCACCATTCGATGCACGAGACCATCCGCTGGGAGGGTGGTGGCGCTTTCAGCCATTGGGGCAATGATTTGATCTTTTCATTGCCCAATGGTGTGGGCAATACTGAGTCAACTAGGCTGGATGTCCGGTTTGCATTGCGCCTGCATCCACGAGCGGTTAGTGCAGGCTTTTTATTAGGGGTAATCAGTGGATTTCTGCTGCTGAAGCAATTTCGCCGCCGAAATCTTGCAGCGTATGAACTTCAGGTTTCTCGTGCCTTGATGATGCTAGGGTACCTTCTGCAGGTTATTTTTGCTTTGGGTCTGCTGGCTGCCATCATTTTTCTGGGGTCAACAATCGCAGGTTGCTGGGCCGGTCTTGCCTTGCCGGCTACCGCTTTTTTCCGCTGGTGGCCTGGGCTGAACGGGCTGGCCCTTCAGGAGCCCGCTTTTGGTCATGTCATATTGATCATCGCCATGATTGGTGCAGGGGCCGCTTGGTTGGCTTCGACGACCGGGCAACATGCGTCAGCTTTCGCCCTTGTCGAGGCGAAGCTCGCTGCTGGCTTCCTTCGTTTTGGGTGGATGTTTCTGGTGGGCCTGTTTCTCTACTCGGTCGGGGCAACCTGGTCGGGAATCCCAAGGCCGCAGGATTTGGGGGGCAACGCGATTGCCGGCCTACTCCCTTTTAGTGATGCAAAAGGCCATTTTGAGCAGGTATATTCGCAAGCACTGCAAGGCAATTGGCAGTCCTTTGTGGCCAGGCGGCCGCTGGCTGCCTCTTTTCGCACCGTGGCAGTTGCCGCCGTTGATTACAACAACTTTCACTTCCTGCTGCTGCAAACCGCTGCGCTGGCCCTGGCCACCTTTTTTGCGGCGCGGGCGGTCGTCAACTGGCGAGGCATCTGGGCTGGTTTGACCTTCCTCGGCTTGGTACATATTCTGGTTCGCCCTTATCTCCCGACCAATCTGACCGAGCCCTTGGGCATCTTCTGGGCGCTTGTGGCGATTCCCTTCCTCATCCGGGCAATCCGACATTCTCGCCTTAGCGATACGGCCACGGGCTTTCATTTGACAGTGTGGGCATTGATGACGCGCATGGGCAGTATGTTCACTCTGCCGGCACTTGGTTTATGGGCAGTCCTGTCTCAGTGGGGTGACCGTCGTAAGACCATTCGGGCCGCCTTGGTGATAGTTGCACTGCTGTTGCTAAACGCTGCCTTCATAACAGGCTTGGCGAAACTGTATGGCACAACGAGCGGTGCGACCGGATCAAATTTCTCCCACACCCTTTGTGGCCTCACGCATGGCACCGACTGGACAGGTTGCGGAAGGATTTATGCCGATGAGTTTGATTCGCTAAGTTCTGAGGCAGAACAGGCGAGGCTCTATTACAGCAAGGCCCTAGAGCAGTTTGTTGCTGAGCCTTTAGTACTGTTTGCACGGCTCTGGCAAGGCGAACTCAAATTTCTCGGGGGTATTTTTAACAGGTTGCTTACCGGCTACACTGGTTCTGTCCCAGATGCCTTCCCGACTTCAATCTGGTGGCTGGCGGCATTGGCCGGTGTCGGATTGACCATGCGGCAGCGGCGGGAAAAGCACGAACCCCTGTTCTGGCTGCTTTTTGTCCTGAGTCTGCTCGCCTCGGCCCCCTTCGTCATGTTCGATGACGGCTGGCGGGTCCTGAGCGCAAGTTTTCCGCTATTGGCAGTCTTGATTGCGGCCGGGTTTTCCGGCCCGGTAAGCCGCCCTATTGTTCCAGATGCGCCGCCTGGCAGGGCCGCCAATTGGCGCCATTACACGGTACTGACGACAGTGGCTGTTCTGTGCCTGGCGGTGCCTGGTGCCGTTCACAGGTTGGATTGGCTGGGACAAAACCGGATTTCGTTCCAGGCGAGTGCGCCGGATCAGGCAGTATTTCTCGGTACCCGGCATATGTCCGGATTCCTAGTGGTCCCTGACGGAGAACCCCTGCCTGCGCAGGTGCCGGCAATCCACCAAGCGGATTTCGTAAAAATCATCCGCTTCTCGTCCATTGAGCAATATGAGCCTTTGGTGACCCCGACACCGGTCCATCAGCCGCCGTTCGCCCTGGTTTCGGCAATTGCTGTTGATGGGAAAAGCCATGGTTTGCTGGTCTTGCCAGCGCATGTATTTGTTGTGCTGGATGACCATCCCTGGTTGTTCCGTCTTGCTCCTGGTAACTACTGGCGACGGGTTACTGAAGCCAAGCCTCTAGCCCAGTAATTCAGTTCGATGGAGCGGTGAATTTGCCAACAGCGCAAAGCGGACCTAAGCGCGTCATGTTTGTAATTGGCTCTCTTGCGGTGGGGGGGGCGGAGCGTCATGTCGTTTCGGTGGCTGCTGGTTTGCGCACGCGCGGATGGCAAACCAGCGTCTTTGCCCTTTCACCACAGGGCCCTCTTCTGCAGCAGCTTGCCGATGCGGAGGTTCTAATCAAGGGACCGGCACTGCCCGGCAGCGTTGAACGGTTGCTCGGGCGGCGCTTCAGTGCGTGGACAAGGTTGATCCTGGCGTTCTTTTTGCTGGCTATCCACATGGTGCGATACCGGGGCACTGTTGTGCATTTTTTCCTGCCCGCTGCCTACATTGTGGGTGGTTTGGCTGCTTGGGTGACGGGCGCGCGTCCCCGGCTTATGAGTAGGCGCAGCTTAAACCGCTACCAGCTGAAGAACCTGTTATACGGGAAAATCGAGCGTTGGCTGCACCCTCGCATGGATCGGCTTGTCGGTAATTCAAGCGCTGTGGTGCGGGAGCTTGAGATTGAATCTCGGGGCGAGACCCCGGTTCGCCTCATTTATAACGGGATAGATAAAGCGGCTTTGCCCGATGCGGGCGGTAGGGCTGTTGTCCGCAAAATTCTTGGCATTCAGGAAACGGAGCTGGTCATTGCTATCGTTGCGAATCTGATCCCTTACAAGGGGCACGCGGATTTGCTGAAGGCGTTGGCGTATGTCAACAGGCAGTTGCCGGGGGGGTGGCATCTGCTATGTACTGGGCGCGATGATGGAATTCTGAACGAACTGCGGGACTTGGCTGAATCGCTCGGGATCACAAAAAATGTGCACTGGCTGGGGCCTCGTCTGGATGTCCATAGCATTTTATCTGCGGCGGATATCGCGGTCTCATCCTCACACGAGGAAGGGTTCTCCAATGCAATCCTCGAGGCCATGCTGGCTTGCCTGCCAATGGTTGTCACGAATGTTGGTGGTAATGCCGAGGCGGTCCTAAATGGGGTGACCGGTTACGTTGTTCCGCCTCATGACCCTGAGGCGCTCGGTGAAGCCATTCTGTATTTGGCGGATAATCCCGGTCGGATAGAAATGGGCGTTCGTGGCCAAGTCCGAGTGCTTGAGAAATTTTCCGCAGAGTCGTGCCTTAATGGCTATGAGGCGCTCTATAAAGAGTTGATCTGAATTGATTGATAACTGGTGACGAAACATATGTCTAACACTTTCTACACGGAATCTTCTCAATATCAGGATTCACGGCGTGCTCATTGGGACAGCGTAGCTCGTGACATTCCACGATCTTGGGGTGGCTATTATCGCAAGCGTCTGATTCAGGTTTTTCGCTTGCTTGTACCGGAAGGAAGCAATGTTCTCGAAATCGGCTGCGCCCGTGGAGATTTGTTGGCCGCTCTAAAGCCGGCTCATTGCATTGGGGTTGATATTTCCCCAGAGATGGTAGCTGCAGCTCGTAGTCGATATCCGGGGCTAGATTTCTTGGTGGCCGATGCGCATGAATTGGATCTTGGCGACCATACGTTTGATTTCATTATTCTGTCTGACGTGATCAACGATGTGTGGGACCTGCAGTTGGTGCTCCAGCAACTGCGTCGCTACTGCCATCCTCAAACAAGGATTCTCTTCAACTTTTTCAGCCATTTCTGGCAGTTTCCCCTTGCCCTGGCTCAAACCCTAGGTGTCGCCACGCCAAATTTGCCGCAAAACTGGTTCACCCGGCATGATGTCGAGAGCTTGTTGGAATTGTCTGGCTATGAGTCATTGCGAAGCTTTGATGAGATTGTTGCGCCACTGCCATTTCCACTGTTGAGCAATTTTGCAAACCGTTTCCTGTCAAAAATTGCCCCCTTCCGCTGGATGGCGATGACCAAGTTCCTGGTTGCACGCCCGGCGGCAGTTTCCGAGGCCAAGCCCTCCGTGTCAGTGGTGGTTGCCGCACGCAATGAGCAGGGGCATATCGACGAGCTGATGGCGCGCATTCCTGAGCTTGGCAGTGGCACCGAGATCGTCTTCGTGGAAGGTAACTCGACTGACGATACTTGGGGGGCGATCGAGCTTGCCATCGAAGCCAACCCTCAGCGCAAATGTATGCTGCTCAAGCAGCCGGGCAAAGGCAAAGGTGATGCGGTGCGTACCGGGTTCGATGCTGCCTCAGGCGACATCCTGATGATTCTGGATGCGGATATCACCGTCCCTCCCGAGGATCTGTCGCGTTTCTATGATGTTTTGGCGACAGGCCGAGGCGAGTTCGCCAACGGGGTGCGGCTTGTCTACCCAATGCAGGACGATGCGATGCGTTTCGCCAATCTCGTCGCCAACAAATTCTTCTCTTCGGCATTTAGTTGGCTGCTTGGGCAACCAATTCGCGACACGCTATGTGGCACAAAGGTCATTTGGGCCAAGGACTATAAGCGGCTGGCGGCGAATCGTGCCTATTTCGGAAACTTCGATCCGTTCGGGGATTTTGATCTACTGTTCGGCGCCGCCAAGCTGAACCTCAAGATCATGGAAGTGCCGATCCGCTACCGTGCGCGTCGATATGGCGAGACCAACATCCAGCGTTGGAGGCATGGTGTGCTCCTGCTGCGAATGGTGGTGTTTGCCGCACGGCGTATCAAGTTTGTATAGGAACAGGCCATGACTAGTCTCCTGAATAGCCTTTTGGCGCATCCGCTGACCAAAGGTATGTCGGTTGATGACCCCAGGACCACTCTGCTACGACGCGAGATTATTCGAAGCAAGCCTTTCCTGGTTGCGATTTACCGTGAGTGGTACAAGCTGCTGCTGTCCGCCCTTCCTGATGAGGGGCCCATTCTGGAGGTTGGATCAGGCGCGGGTTTTTTCGGCGAGATGTCACCCCGCATCATTACCAGTGAAGTTTTTGAATTACCAGGCATTGATGTCCTCTTGGATGGCACTAGGCTTCCTTTCGGGGAAGCAGAACTGTATGGCATCGCCATGACGGATGTCCTGCATCACATTCCGGATGTCAGGGTGTTTTTTGCAGAAGCCACGCGCTGCGTTCGGCCAGGAGGCCGGATGGTGATGGTCGAACCATGGCTCACACCTTGGTCCAAATGGGTCTACAAGAACCTGCATTCGGAGCCTTTTGAGCCAGAGGCCGACTGGCTTATTCCGGAAACAGGGCCTTTGTCGGGTGCCAATGGGGCGTTACCGTGGATTCTGTTTGCCAGAGACAGGAATCAGTTCGAAACAGACTTTCCACAATGGTCCATTGAATCCGTCGAACCAATCATGCCGTTCGCTTATCTGCTGTCAGGCGGAGTTTCGCTCAGGTCACTGATGCCGGGATGGTCTTATGATGTTTTGCGCAAGCTTGAAAGTTGGCTCGTCCCTGATCGCTGGGCGATGTTTGCCTTGATCGAGTTGGAGCGGAAGTGACTCGATACCTAGTATGCGTCACATGAGTAGCCGGCGTATCCAGTTATTAGGAGTGGGTATTGTCATCAGCGCGATTTTTCTCTACCTGGCGCTGCGGGACATGGATTGGCGTGCGCTGGGTCAGACCCTGCTCGGCGTTCAGATGGAACCATTGGCCCTCTCTGCCGGGATGATTGCGATTGGTATTCTGCTGCGCGGGTGGCGCTGGAGTTTGATCGCAGACCGTGATGCCCAAGCAGTTACTTCTTTCGTGCGTGCGACTAATCTTGGAATTCTTGGCAACCAGTTGCTACCGGCGCGGCTCGGCGAAGTGATACGGATTGTCGCGCTTAACCGTATCCTGAAGACAGGCTTGTCCGAGTCAGTGGGCTCCGCATTGATTGACAGAATCTTTGATACGGTCGTCTTGTTCATCTCTGCTTGGCTCGTTTCCACGCTGATGGTCAGGGCGTTCCTGCCGCAGGGCTGGCTTCTTGGACTGGGGGCTGCGCTCGCGCTGTTAAGCATAGGCCTATTGCTCGCTCGTACACATCGTTTTCATGCTTGGTTGACAGCGTGGTCCGAGCGTTACTTGCATCGCTGGTCATTGCGACCGGATTCCTTTGTGTGCGTGTTTAATGCGATGGTGGGGCGCTTAATGCATTGGCGCACCGGATCCTCAGTTGTCGCTGTGGCCTTGCTGGTCTGGCTCGCAGATTACCTTGCAGTTCTTGCCGCGCTCTGGAGTATTGGTCTGGTCTTGCCGTGGGAGGCGCCTTTGTTACTTTGGGTCATGCTGGCTGCTGGCTCGGCCTTGCCCACGGCACCAGGTTATGTGGGTGTATACCAACTAGCGGCCGTTCTGGCATTGGCCACTTACGACGTACCAGCCCACCAGGCAATCGTAGTGTCACTGGTTCTGCAAGGCGTGACCTTGCTGGTTTCTTTGATCGGCGCCGGTGGCGAGATAAGGCACCTCTGGTCAAGAGGCTCGCGCTATTCCAACGTTCATGATGCCTGATTCTGCCGGCTCGCACTGAGACAACGTTAGAGGAGGCCATACTGATGTGCGGAATTACAGGGTTCCTGAACCTGGTGGATGGCATGGCGGCTGACCCTGGGGTCGTGCGGAGTATGGCTGATAGGATCTTCCATCGCGGCCCGGATGACAGTGGCGTATGGACGGAGGGCCCCGTTGCGCTGGCGCATCGACGTCTATCTATTCTCGATCTATCGCCTGCCGGCCACCAGCCGATGCACTCCTCGTGTGGCAGGTTCGTGATTTTGTTCAATGGAGAGATTTACAACCATCGAGATATCCGCAAGCAGATCGAATCTGACCAGTATTTCCCCTTGTATGTCAAAACTTGGCGGGGTCATTCCGATACGGAAGTGATATTGGCTGCGATTGCCAGATGGGGGTTCCAAGCAGCGTTAAAGCTAATGGTAGGCATGTTTGCCATAGCGCTTTGGGATCGCCAAGAGCGTGCGCTCTATCTGGCGCGAGACCGCATGGGTGAGAAGCCTTTGTACTTCTGCAAATTCGGCTCCACGCTGATGTTTGGCTCGGAGCTCAAGGCCCTGCGAGCTCATCCGGATTTCCGCAGGGAGGTCGATCGTGGCGCATTGAGTTTGCTGATGCGCCATAACTACATTCCGGCACCATATTCCATCTACAAGAATGTCCAGAAGGTGTCCCCGGCCTGCTTTTTGAGGATCACGGCGAGAGGGGAGGTTCAGACCCATGCCTATTGGTCTTTGGCTGATTCAGTGCGCAGCGGGCAGAACAATCTATTTGAGGGGAATGATCAGGAAGCGATCGATGCATTGGAGGCTCGTTTGCTGCGGTCTGTCCGGGATCAGATGGAAGCAGATGTCCCGCTAGGTGCGTTTCTTTCAGGGGGGATTGATTCCTCGACGGTGGTCGCATTGATGCAGGCCCAAAGCGATCGTCCTGTCCGTTCTTTCTCGATCGGTTTCTTCGAGGAAGGATTCAACGAGGCAGAGCATGCGAGGCGGGTAGCTCAACATGTCGGCACGGATCACACCGAATTTTATGTAACTTCCAAGCAGGCACAAGACGTTATACCCCTCTTGCCGTCCCTCTATGACGAACCGTTTTCAGATTCATCCCAGATACCCACATTCTTGGTGTCGCAATTGGCGAGGCAACATGTGATGGTCAGCCTTTCTGGTGATGGCGGAGATGAGTTGTTCGGTGGCTATAACCGCTACTTCGTTACGGGGGACCTCTGGCGGCAGATGAGCCGTATGCCTGTAGGCCTGAGGAATTCGGTTGCAAGCTTGATTCGTGGCCTGTCACCTAGGGGATGGAACCTGCTTGCAAGTATTTTGAGGCCTCTCTTGCCGTCACGTTATGGGCATCAAAATGTTGGCGACAAGCTGCATAAGCTGGCCGGAATACTGGGCTCGGATGGAAGGGAGGTAATCTATCGTCAACTTGTTTCCCACTGGCAGGATCCATCTTCTCTTGTGCTAGGTGGATATGAGCCGCCCACCGCATTGACTGGTGAACAGCACTTCCTTGAGACTGATAATTTTGTTGAGCGCATGATGTATCTGGATTCGGTTAGCTACCTTCCAGACGACATTTTGGTCAAAGTCGATCGCGCCGCCATGGGGGTGAGTTTGGAGACCCGCGTGCCACTTCTGGATCACCGAGTAGTTGAGTTTGCATGGTCCCTGCCGTTTCACATGAAGGTACGTAATGGGGAGGGCAAATGGTTGTTAAAGCAGGTCCTATACCGTCATGTCCCTAAAGCCATCATTGAGCGGCCCAAGATGGGGTTCGGCGTGCCGATCGATCACTGGTTACGCGGACCTTTGCGTGATTGGGCCGAGAATTTGCTTGACCCAGCCCGGTTGAGGTCGGAAGGTTTCTTTGATCCTGCGCCCATTCAAGAAAAGTGGCGTCAACATTTGTCTGGTCAACAAAACTGGCAATACCTGCTTTGGGATGTTCTGATGTTTCAGGCCTGGCTGGCAGAGGAATCCAGGGTTTGAAACGCCTGCTTTTTGTTGTTACCGAAGACTGGTACTTTGTTTCGCATCGCCTGCCGCTCGCCGTTTCAGCTCAGGCTGCGGAGTTCGATGTGGCGGTGGCTACCCGCGAGGGGCAGCATGCGGATGTCATCCGCAATGCGGGCATCCGCCTAATTCCATTTGAATTGTCGCGGCGCAGCGGCAACCCACTTGCCGAAGTGATAGCGCTGTGGCGACTCTATCGCCTAGAGCGTCCAGACTTGGTTCACCACGTAGCGTTAAAACCTGTCATTTTGGGTGCGCTGGCGGCGTGGCTGGCGCGCGTGCCGGCACAGGTGAATGCGGTGGCCGGATTGGGATGGTTATTCACCTCCTCTGGGCGCTTTGTGCGCTTGCTTCGCCCGATCTTTGGTGGAGCACTAGGGCGCCTGCTAGCGCAGCCATGTAGTCTGACTATTGTGCAAAATTCAGAAGATCTGGCTTTGCTCGAATGCTCGGGGTTGACTACCGCACGGCTGCGGCTGATCCGGGGTGCTGGTGTGGATGTTTGTGCCTTTTATCCGGCGTTGCCGCCACCAGAGCCGGTTTGCATTGCGCTGACTTCGCGTATGTTGTGGGATAAGGGTGTGGGCGAGTTCGTCGAGGCCGCGCATTCCTTGATTCGAGGAGGTGTCAACGCGCGCTTTGTGCTGGTGGGCGCTCCCGATCCTGCCAACCCTGCCTCAGTACCCGAATCGACCCTGCGCGCTTGGCACGGACAGCATGGCATTGAGTGGTGGGGGCGGCGGGAAGATATGCCGTCGGTGTTGCAGGCGGCGCACATCGCCTGTCTGCCGTCTTACCGCGAGGGCTTACCCAAGTCTTTGCTGGAAGCTGCTGCCTGCGGCTTGCCAATCGTGACGACCGACGCGCCCGGCTGTCGTGAAGTTGTGACGCATGGCGTAAATGGTCTGTTGGTGCCGGTGCGAGATGCTGCTGCATTGGCATTGGCGCTGGAAAAGTTGATTAACGATGCTGATCTGCGCCGTCGCATGGGTGAACAGGGTAGATTGCTAGCTGAAACTGAATTTGGACAGGAGATGATCATTGAGCAAACTCTGGCGGTTTATCGCGAGTTAGTCCAATGAAGACGCTGGTGACAGGGGCCACCGGTTTCATTGGCCGTCGCCTCCTGCAGCCCGGAGATACTGCTTTGACACGAGCAGTTACTAGTCCCCACGATACTGTGGTCGGTGACCTGCTCAATCCTACCTCACTGGCCGTAGCCTGCAATGGTATCGACACTATTTTTCACTGTGCCGGCTACGCTCATGCCTTCACCTCATCTGATCCTGATACGCATTGGCGCATCAACTTTGAGGGGACGCGTAATCTTTTAATGGCTGCAGGTAATTCAGGCGTGAAGCGCTTCGTGTTTCTTTCCAGCGTTAAGGCGATGGCTGAACCGGGTGATGAGTGTGCAGATGAGGATTGGCCCGGCGAACCGATAACGCCTTATGGTAGGGCCAAGCGTGCTGCCGAGGATGCGGTGCTTGAAGCTGGCGCGAAGTTCAGCATGCACGTGGTAAACCTTCGCCTACCGATGGTGTATGGCCGGGGGGGGAGGGGTAATCTGGAGCGCATGGTGGCGGGGATTCGGTCGGGTTGGTTTCCCCCATTACCGGAGACGGGTAACCGGCGTTCGATTGTGCATGTAGACGATGTGGTTGCGGCGTTGCGCTTGGTCGTCGAAGCGCCTGCGGCGAATGGTCGAACCTATATTGTGGCCTCTCCGAATTCCTATTCGGGAAGGGATATTTATGATGCGCTGAGCCGTGCGATTTCGGTAGTACCGACTTACAAATGGAGTGTTCCGGCAGTGGTGTTGCGCACCGGCGGCTGTATGGGCGATGTCTTGGGGCGATTGATAAATCGCCCGTTGTTGCTCAACTCGGAATCGGTGTCCCGGTTGTTGGATTCTGCATGCTATTCACCTGCACGGATTGCGCGAGAGCTCGGTTGGCGGGCAGATGTTGAATTGAAAGAAGGAATACGGGAAATGCTTGGCGATGAAGCGCTTAGTTGATCTTGTTCTTGTTTTGAGTTTGGCTCCGGTGATAGTCTTGCTGCTTTTGCTCGTGGCGATTCTGGTGCGCCTTACTTCTCCCGGGCCCGCGCTCTACTGGAGCAACCGGGTGGGACGCCATAACCGAATTTTCAAAATGCCCAAGTTCCGCAGTATGCGGATCGATACCCCAGCGGTTGCTACGCACTTGCTGCAGAACCCTGATCACTGGCTAACCCCCATTGGTTCTTTTCTGCGCAAATCGAGTCTGGACGAATTACCTCAGCTCTGGAGCATCTTCAAAGGCGACATGAGCTTCGTCGGCCCCAGGCCTGCGTTGTTCAATCAAGATGATCTGATTGCTCTGAGAACTGAGTTGGGTGTGCATGAACTGGTGCCAGGCCTGACAGGTTGGGCTCAAGTTAATGGTCGGGATGAGCTTCCGATTCCTCAAAAAGTTCATTTAGATGCGGAATACATGCAGCGAAGATCACTTTTTTTTGATTTGAAGATTTTGTGGATGACAGCATTGAAGGTTCGCGTTGGTGCGGGAGTATCCCATTGAAAAAAGATTATGCTCGGAATTCGGCGGGCTGAGCATCATGGAAAAACCTCTGCATAAACTCGTCGTCCCGGTCCTGGGATTGCCGCGCATGGCAAAGCGTATGGTGGCCTTGCTAGTCGACTTCAGTCTGTGTGTGCTTACCGTTTGGCTGGCGTTTTACCTGCGTCTGGGTGATTTCGTTAGCATGACAAACCAGAGTCAGTGGCGCCTAGGCTTGCAATGGGCGGCTGGAGCTTCAGTGGGACTTGCGCTGCCCATATTCATCGTTTCTGGTTTTTATCGTGCCATCTTCCGCTATAGCGGCTGGCCCGCATTACTGGCTGTGGCGCGCGCTATAGCTGTGTACGGCCTTCTCTATGCATCAATCTTTACTGCGATCGGCGTTGAGGGAGTGCCTCGCACCATTGGCATCATCCAGCCTATTTTGCTGCTTCTGTTTGTCGGTGCTTCACGTGCGCTGGTCAGAGTATGGTTAGGTGATGAATACCAAAGCATCCTCAAACGCGCCGCACGCCCAAAAGTTTTTATCTACGGCGCCGGAAGAACCGGTCGCCAACTGGCTACCGCCATGGCAAACAGCCACGAAATGCAGGTGGTAGGTTTTCTGGATGATGACGACCGCCTGCATGGCCATGTACTGAATGGTCAGCCGATATATAGTCCGGGTGATTTACCTAATCTCGTATCAACATTCAACGTAACTGCTGTATTGCTGGCCATGCCCAGCATAGGCCGCAAGCGTCGTAACGAAATACTCAGCGACATGCGCAGTGCGCATGTGTCTGTTCGCACCTTACCTAGCGTGACTGATCTTGCGCAGGGCAAAGTTAGTATTTCAGATTTGCGTGAGCTGGATATTGATGACTTGCTGGGCCGTGAGCCCGTCGTACCCAATCATATTCTGCTCTCAAAGAATATCGTTAACAAAGTCGTGCTAGTAACTGGTGCAGGTGGCTCGATAGGGAGTGAGCTCTGCCGCCAGATTCTGAGTGTGGGACCGGAAAGTCTGCTCTTGATTGAGCAAACCGAATTCGCGCTCTATGCTATCCATCAGGAGTTGGAAGAAAAACTCTCCGATTCCAAAATAAAGTTAGTACCCTTGCTCGCGTCGGTTCAGGATGAGCAGCGCATGCATGAGATTATGTCGACCTGGAAGCCAGATACGGTATACCACGCTGCTGCTTACAAGCATGTGCCACTAGTTGAACATAATCCTGCCGAGGGTATTAAGAATAATGTTTTGGGTACTCTCAAAGCCGCTAAGGCTGCTGTAGAAAATGGTGTGGCTGACTTTGTGTTGATCAGTACGGACAAGGCCGTTCGCCCAACTAACATCATGGGCGCCAGCAAGCGTTTGGCAGAGATGGTGTTGCAGGCGTTAGCGGCGAATCAGTCATTTTCAAAGAGTAGTACCAAATTTACGATGGTCCGATTTGGTAATGTGCTGGGTTCTTCTGGATCTGTCGTACCTAAATTCCGGCAGCAGATACGCGATGGCGGACCAATTACGCTCACGCATCCTGAGATCACGCGCTATTTCATGACGGTACCCGAAGCGGCGCAGCTTGTGATTCAGGCGGGCGCGATGGCCAAGGGCGGCGATGTCTTTGTGCTGGATATGGGTGAGTCAGTAAAAATCATGGACCTGGCTCGCCGCATGATTGAGCTCTCTGGCCTGAATCTTAAAGATGAACAAAATCCAGATGGCGATATCGGCATCGAGATCACCGGTTTACGTCCGGGTGAAAAACTCTACGAAGAGCTGCTGATTGGTGACAACCCCAAGCAAACTTCGCATCCGCGTATCATGAAGGCGAATGAAGATTTCATTGCATGGAGCGATCTGGAAGCCAAGCTGGGTTCGCTGGAGGTGGCGCTGAATGTGAACGACGTGAGTTTGATTCGCACGATGATGCAGCAGTTGGTGCCTGGTTATACGCCGAGTGATGCGATTGTGGATTGGGTGTACATGGAGCAGGAGGCTGAGGCTCGAGCGATGGGGCTGGCGGGGTAATGTCCTGCGGATTCCCTTGTTCTGGGTCGAGTTGGCTAATTAATCGTTAGTGATCTCCGATACGTGCCGGACCAGATCCATGCTCTCATCAAGTACCCTAAGAATTTCGATGATCCTGCCTTCGCCCGTTCTGAAAACAACAAAGTGGCACTCCCTTCCGCTATGCCGTGCGATATATAGGTTGTGAATGTCAGGGCCTATATCATCGCGTGCTTTGACACATGTGATGTTTGTGCCGCCCATCAGCGCTTCGATAGCAGACACGACCGTCTCGTCTCAAGTCGAGGCCAGCCTAAGTGCGTGAGAAAACGAGGCTCCAAACGCACCATATAAACTTAACACCTGCTTTACTATCGAGATTTCTTTAATGCCAAAAATCGCCATCGCAGGCACAGGCTACGTAGGTCTGTCTAACGCCGTTTTACTCGCACAGCACAATGAGGTGGTCGCGCTCGATATCGTCGCGGACAAAGTGGCCATGCTTGAGCGAAAGGAATCGCCGATTGAAGATGCTGATATTGCTGATTTTCTGAAGCAAAATCAGCTAAATTTTAGAGCGACCTTGGACAAGCACGACGCCTACACCGGCGCCGACTTCGTCATCATCGCCACTCCAACAGACTACGATCCCGAAACTAACTATTTCAATACGCAATCGATCGAGGCAGTGATTCGTGATGCCATGTCCATCAATCCTAAGGCAGTGATGGTGATTAAATCGACCGTACCGGTTGGCTATACGGCCAAGACGCGCGAAGCCTTGGGTGCTGCGAATCTGATCTTCTCGCCAGAGTTTCTACGCGAAGGTAAAGCGCTGCATGACAACCTTCACCCATCCCGCATTGTGGTTGGTGAGCAGTCGGAACGTGCCGAAGTTTTTGCTGCGCTACTCCAGCAAGGTGCAGTGCGGAAGGATATTCCAACGCTTTTCACTGACAGTACCGAAGCTGAGGCCATCAAGCTCTTTGCAAACACCTATCTGGCGATGCGGGTTGCTTATTTCAATGAACTTGACACTTACGCAGCGACTCACGGTCTGGATACGCGGCAGATTATTGATGGCGTGTGCCTAGATCCGCGGATCGGTGCGCACTACAATAACCCAAGTTTTGGGTATGGTGGATATTGCCTGCCGAAAGATACCAAGCAATTGTTGGCAAATTATCGCGAAGTCCCGCAAAATCTAATTCGCGCCATCGTCGAAGCTAATTCAGTACGCAAGGACTTCATTGCCGATGAAATCATCCGCAAGAATCCTAAAACCGTTGGAGTCTATCGGCTCATCATGAAAGCTGGCTCGGATAACTTTCGGGCATCAAGCATTCAGGGCATCATGAAGCGTATCAAAGCCAAGGGTATTGAAGTGATAGTTTATGAGCCGGTTTTAACAGAGGTCGAGTTTTACCACTCTCGTGTGGTCAATGATCTCGGAGTGTTCAAGCGAGAGGCTGATGTGATTATTGCGAACCGCAAGACGGGTACACTGAATGACGTGGCTGACAAGGTCTACAGTCGGGATTTGTTTGGTGGGGATGCGTAACTAGGTGGCTTTGCATTTTCATTGTTCAACTCAGCAAATACAAAATGAAATATGGTTAGTGGCGGAACTAAGAACGACACTGGCGCGCACCTGCTTCCTGAGCGACTTTCTCGCCCGGGTCGCAATTGAATTTGGTCGTCTGCTTAATCGCAGCTAGGGTTCTTGCGCATCATCCCTCCGCTGCCAATGCTCTCTCGGGATGTTGGCGATTACATCAAGGCGTAAGCATCAGCACCTTGCTGCCATGGTCGTAAATCTGCAGGTAGTCAGCAATCTTCTCAAAGGTAGCTGTAACTGGTTTGCCCCGCTGATCTGATGTACTCACCTCAGCAGAAAACATCGAACCCAACATCAGCTTGAGCGGATTAACGTTGACGGTTTGCGCCTTGAAATAGGCTTTGGTGTTTGCCTTGATGATGTTGATGTCGCTCGTTTGATAGATCGCAGCATTAATCACATCAAGGACGAATTCCGTGCAATTTTGCCGACCCAACGTATAAGGATTCGCGATCAGCGAATACCGAGGATCGTGCAAGGCTGCATATGAAGACGATGCAATGACCTGTAGCAGTCGCTGCTGTAATTCAGGCGAGGGTATCAGAATGCCTGCTTCAAGCTGCGCGACACCCGCAAAAAAATCAACCGGAAAATCCTGAACAAGCATACTAACGTTCGGGCGATCATCTTTCTGGTAGAGATTGTAAATCGCATAGCCGGGCACGGTGCTGCCATTGGCTAGCGTGATGTTCGAATACACCGCAAATGCCACCTGCGTGAAATGCATGCCCTCCGGCATTTCAGACAATGGACGCCCCATTCTCGCCACTATCGCCACATGAGCACCCTCGCTCGCCAATGTGCGCTCAACTTTCTTCGCAAATCCAATAATTTCTTCCGCAGGAAAATGCGTGCTTGCCTGTGCGCTGCTACCACTGAAACTGGTGGCAAATCCCATGCAACCGATGTGCAGTAGACAAAGGCCAAGGAAAAGCTTTGCAATAAAATTTTTCATCTGATGTAAAGCGCTGAAGCTTGGCTGAATATCTGTTGGCAAAAAAAGATCACGTCTAACTCCGAACTAGTGCGCGATAAATAGCCACGAATCACCTGTGGCCGACTAATCTTCAAAAAGACGCTGAGTGCTTCTTAGCGAGGTGTCGCCGATGTGCGCTGTTTCAGTGCCTCGGTCGGTGATGTGACCGTGATCGTCTCATCCGTAATCGGTAACGGGCCGGTGTTCAACATACCTGCTGCAGCTGCAGAGTTCTTGCCTGCCGCCGTGCTTGCGTCGCCTACGCCGCCACTAACAACGCCGCCGGATAACATGGGCACTGCCATGACGCCCAAAGTTGCTTGGCCCGATGCGGCGATGCCTAAAGCCACGGCTTTGCTTGCGTGTGCGCTAGCAGCACTAGCGTTTTGCGCGCTGTCTGCAGCGTTCACTTTGAAAAAGCTGATCAAGCTTACGCACAATACAAAAATCTTATTGAGTCGCTGCGGTGTCATTGATAGATTCCTTGTTCGAACCAAGCGTTTTGGTGAGGGACGGGTTATTAATCACATGATTTTTGATAAGTTCGAGTTGCCATGCACCGGTATCACTACCTGCGCCGAACCAAATCATGAGCTTTTAGTGCAATGCCAAATCAATTCTAAATTGGCATTGATAAAACGATGTCGGCAGTGTGGCGAATTAGCCATAGCATTCGCACTCAAGATGAGCGCTAGCAGAAAAATGAAGCGATCAAGTGATTGCAATATCGATTGTCAGCGTCAGCAATCGAGGTGGAGATACAGAAATTAGCGAAGTTGTCTTAAGAATTTACCTGCTTTCATAGAACCATGACCCTCTCCATGATG
>JAIXWO010000003.1 GCA_027491235.1 Sphingomonadales bacterium | reverse complement strand
TGCGGGGACCATATGGCCTTCAGCGGCATGCCCGCTCCCGAGCAATCCCATCATGTCGCGAACTGATTTTACGGCATTTTTTCCCATGAACACAGCAGTACACTGCGTAGGGTGTGCCTGAATTTGTTCCCAATTTGTGCGTGTTGTGTTCGAGATTTTGCAGTGCCTGCTTTTGATGGATATGGCCCACAATCCCGCAGGAAACCTAGCCGATCTGGCGCCTGAGGGAAAGCGAAAGCGTCGAGCGCAAATTGTGGATGTTCCACGCTACGGAAGCAAATAGCCATTTTGGAAGCTCGGCCTCGGGATGGCCCGAGGTCCCAATATCGCGGTCGGGAATTAACTTTGGAATGCCGAACGAGCACGCGCAAACCCCGCCCTGGCAGATGTCCAGAACGGGGTTCATTCAGGGTTTCGATGTGGGCAGCGCTGCTAATTCACGCGCCGCTTCTTGGGTTTGTCCTTGCTGGCTTCCTTGGCTTTGGCGAGGAAATCGACCTGCTCGGCGATGATCTCACAGCCATAACGAGTCTGGCCTTCACTGTCGGTCCAGCGGGAGTAGTGGATCCGACCGGTGACCATGACCATAGCGCCCTTGGTGACGTGCTCGGCGACGCATTTGCCAACGCCGTTGAAGCAAGTGATACGGTGCCATTCAGTCTCGGCTTGACGGGTACCCCAAGCGCCTGCGCTCAATGCCCTATCGGCATGCCGCCACTCCGCTTGGGGCGCGGCGAAAGCCAGATCAGGGCCGCGGCGATCAGCAGGATTGCCGAGGTCGTCCAGAATACATGGAGCACGGCGAGGGTGGTGGCTTCAAGCTCGGCCATATTGCCCAGCATTTGAAGCGCCGCTTCGGGTGAGAAGCCCAGTCCGGCAATCGCGCCGCCTTCAGCGTCCGGTTGCAGAACGCCCGCTATGTCGTTGCGCGCGGCGCGCTGGGTGTCGCCCCAGTAGGTCAGTGAAACCGAAGTGGCGAATGCCGTCGCAATCGTGCGCATGAAACTTTGCAAGCCTGCGGCAGACGCAACCTCATGCTCATCGACGGTATTGAGCGTAAGGTTGATGATCGGCAGCATGAACAATGTCATGCCAAGGCCTTGCAGGAATTGGGGCGCGCTAAGCGTCCAGAAATCGCTGTCGGTGGTCCAGAATGTCCGGGTCAACCCGATCAGTGCCAGCCAGACAATGCCCGCCGAAACCAGCAGACGGGGGTCGAACCGCGGCATTAGTATCACGACGATAGGAGCCGTCAGCAATCCGGCGATGGCGGTAAATGACGACGAATAGCCAGCTTGGGTCGCAGTGAAGCCAAGCCACGCCTGTTGCCATTGGGGGACAATGACAAAGCTGGCGAAATAGGCTCCAAAGCTGATGGCGAGGACAGCAAGAGCAACGCTTAGCCCCCGGTGCCGCAGAACACGCAGATCGACGACCGGATGGTCTTCGGTAAGTTCCCAGACGACGAAGATCAGGAATGCGATAGCCGACGTGATGGCGAGCACGACGATCAGCGGGTCGCCAAACCAATCGCGGTTGCGGCCAATATCGAGGATGATTTGCAGGCAACCGACCCAGACCACCAGCAGCACGAGGCCGATATAGTCGATCGGCAACACCTTGCGTTCGGTTTCGATCGGGCGAAGAAGGGCCGCACTGCCGAAAATGGCAAAAACAGCGACTGGCACGTTGATGAGAAATATCCAGTGCCATGACCAGTTGTCGGTCAGCCACCCCCCGATGATCGGGCCGAGTGCAGGCCCCAGCAACAAGGTCATCGCCCACATGCCCATGGCAATATTCTGCTGCTCGGGCGGGAACACGCGCAAAAGCAGGGTTTGCGACATGGGCATCAGAAAGGCCCCGAAAATGCCCTGTCCGATGCGGCACATAACGAGCATTTCGATTGAAACCGAAAGCCCGCAGAGCATCGAGAATAAGCCGAACCCCAACATGCTGAACAGGAAGGTGCGAACCGAGCCGAACCGGAACGCGATCCACGCCGTCAGCGGCACGCAGATCGCCTCGGCAATCGCATAGGAGGTGATGACCCACGCGCCTTGTTCGAGCGTGATGCCGAGGCTGCCTGCAATATGGGGGATCGAGACATTGGCAATCGTCAGGTCGAGGATCACCATGAAGTTTGCAAAGGCCAGGGTCAGGCCCGCGATCAGTCGCAGCGAGGGCGGGATGCCCGTCGAAGCCGTCGCGGTGCCATCGGCCATAGTCAGTCGCCCGACACGTCGATTTCGACTTCCATCGAAAGCCCGACCCGCAGCGGGTGGCGTTTCAGCTCGGCAGGATCGAGTTCGATCCGCACCGGCAGGCGCTGGACGACCTTGATCCAGTTGCCGGTTGCATTCTGGGCCGGGATCACGGCCATCGACGCGCCAGTCCCGCCCGAAAAACCGACCACCTTGCCGCGATAGGTCACGCTCGAACCATAGAGGTCAGCCGTCAGCTCGGCAGGCATGCCGATCCGCACCCGCCGCAACTGGTTTTCCTTGAAGTTGGCTTCGACATAGACATTGGCCAGCGGGACAACCGCCATGACAATTTGGCCGGGATTGAGCCGCTGCCCGATCTGGACCTGAAGCTTGCTGACGACACCGTCGATGGGCGCGCGGATTTCGGTGCGGTCGAGATCGAGCTGTGCCGCGTCGCGCCGCGCCATCGCGGCAAGTACGGCGGGATCGGTATTCTCGCTCAGCCCGCTTACCAGCGCGGTGTTCGCGGCAAGCTGGCCTTGTGCCGCGCGCCGCGACGAACTGGCCTCATCGATCGCGCCGCGCGCTGCATCGAGTGCAGCGAGGGTGGTGGCAAAAGCCTTGCGCGCTTGGGTGAGTTCCTCGCCCGAAACCGCCCCGCTAGCGGCGACGTTTTCTCGGCGTTGCAGGTCGATCCGGGCCTTGTCATGCTCGGCCTGCGCCGTGCGATAGCGTGCCTGGGCTTGGGTAAGGCCTGCGCCTGAGCTGTCCACCTGTGCCGCCAAGGCAGAATTGTTGGCGACCGTCTGGCGGAACCGCCGACGCGCTGCGGCCAAATCGGCTTCTGCCTGAGCCAGCGCAATCTTTGCGTCGGCCTGATCGAGCCGGACTAGCACGTCTCCCGCCTTGACCTGCTGGGTGTCGCGCACCAGCACTTCGGTTGCCGACCCCGCAACCAGCGGCGTGACCTGCGCTGTCTGCGCGTTGACATAGGCATTGTCCGTGCTCACGAAATTGCGGGCGACCAGCACATACCAGACCCCCCAGGCAAGTCCGATCATTGCGAGGATGACGGCAAGGCGCACAAGCCATCGCTTCCGCGCCGCCTTGCGCGATTGGGTGAGCGCCGGATCGACGGCGGGGGTTTCGGGCGAAGTGTCGGTCATGGGTTGGTCGGTTCCGGTGAAGGTTGAGCGTCGGCAACAAATCCGCCGCCGAGCGCGCGGATCAGGGCAAGCGTCGCGCCGCGCTCGAAGGTTTCCAGCCCGATCACGGCGAGCCGCAGTTCGTGAACACTCTTTTCGCTGGTCAGAACATCCAGCCGGCTGGCCAATCCTGCCGTGTAGCGATTGCGCACCAGAGTCAGCGCATCTTCGCTCGCGTTCAGGGCTGACCGGGCTGCCGCAAGGCGCTTATCCGCCGACTCGCGCTGCGTCACCGCGTCGGCGACTTGCTGGAACGCGGAAATGACCGTCTGGTTGTAGCTCGCAACAGCCTCATCATAGTCGGCACCGGCGCGGCCATATTGCGCCCGAAGCGCGCCGCCCTGAAAGATCGGCAGGCTGATCGCCGGGCCGACGGTCCCGAACTGCGAGCGGGACTCGATCAGGTTGCCGAGGCCAAGCGCCTGCAGGCCGATCAAGGCGCTCAGATTGACCGATGGAAAGAATCCGGCGCGCGCCACCTTGATGCGGCTAGCCGCAGCCTCGACCCGCTCGCGGGCAGCCACAATATCCGGACGCCTGCCCAGCAGGTCCGTTGTCAGCCCTGGCGGAAGGCTCAATGGGGTTGAAGGCGAAAGGGGCGGCCTGGTGACGGCAATGCCACGATCCGGCCCGGCTCCTACCAGTGCGGCCAACTGGTTTCGGCGCAGACCAATGCTTTCATCGACCGCAGCCAAATCCTGCTCGGCACCAGCCAGCTCTGCTTCGGCACGGCGCACACTTATCCGATTGTCGAGGCCGTTGCGCTCACGCTCGGCAACAAGGGCCAGCGTGGCGCGGCGATTGGCCAGCACGGCGTCGGCATTGTCGCGTTCGCGATAGTGCCTGCCGAGTTCGGCATAGGCAGCGGTGATCGCAATCGAGAGCACCAGCCGCGCCTGGGCGGCATCGACCACCGCTGCGCGCGCGTCAGAAGTCGCGGCGGCATGGGCGGCGCGGTTGCGGCCCCAAAGGTCAAGGTCGAAGCCGAATGATAGCGAAGCCTGGCCATAGTCCCGCCAGCTATCGGGGAGGAATTGCGCAGGAATGCCGGTGTTGCCGCTCTGGCGGCGCAATCCGCCTTCCGCCCCGCCCGTGACGGTCGGGAGCCGCGACGCGCCCACGCGCTGTGCCTCTGCTTCCGCGCGCCTGATCCTGGCCAGGGCAATCGCCACTTGCGGCGAGTTGGCGAGACCTTCCTCGATCAGCAAAGTCAGCTGCGGATCGCCCGCAAGCCGCCACCACTGGTCTGGCAACCAACCTGTATTGCCGCGAGGAGCGAGCGTCTGCGTAGCGTCGATGGTCTCGGCAGTCAGAATGGCGGGCCTGTCCCCGCGTTCCGGGATTGATGCGCACGCCGACAGCGCAAGCGCCGCGCCAACAACCGGGAATAGCCTCAGGTCAGCTAACATAGGCCCCCCTGCCACTCGCGAGCAGTCGCTGCGCAGAATCCTCGATTCTGGTTTCCGCGACGCTCAACTGCTTGCCCAGTTTGACCACACTGCCAATCGCGCGCAACGGCCCGGAGGTTGCAGGACGGTGAAAATCGACGCGAAGGTCGGCGGTCGCCCGCGCGGTGCCGCCCAGCGCGTTGACGGTGTAAAGTCCGGTCAGGTCGATCAATGCCGACAAGATGCCGCCATGCGCCGACCCGATCATCGGGTTGGAGACGATCTCGTCCCGCCACGGCATTTCGAGGATCAGTTTGCGCTCGGTCAGATCGACAATATCGAGGCCGAGCCAGCGGTGAAACGGCGCGATGTGGAGCATCTTGCGCAGTTCAGCGAGTTCGGGCCGTTCGGTGCCGCTGCTCATCGTGCGTCGCTCGCGGCACGAGTGCGGACCAGGAAATCGACGATCGCGGTTCCGAAGACGTCGTTCTGGTCGCCGACCACCATGTGCGTGGCATCGGCAATGTCGCTGTAGGCCGCATGCGGGACCAGGTTGCGGAAATGCGCCACGGCTTCCGGCGAGACGAGATCGCTCGAACCGCCCCTGACCAGATGCACCGGCAGCGAGAGGTTCATCGCGGCTTTGCTGAGTTCGCTCCGCCCGTGATCGCCCAGATCGCCGTTCTGCGCGTGGCGACGCATGATTCCGTCGATAAAGGCCGGATCCCAGTGCCAGTAATAGCGCCCGTCGGGCTTTTGGCGGAGGTAGTGGGCAAGGCCCGCCGATGCCTTGCGGCTTGGGCGATGCGGCAAATATTCGGAAATGATGCGCGCGGCTTCGTCCGGGGAGGCAAAGCCCTCGCGCGCATGGGCGGCCATGAAGCCGACAACCCGGGCAACGCCGGTTGCTTCCATCTGCGGGGTAATGTCGACGAGCGTAAGCGAGGCAAATCCGCCCGGCGCAAGCTGCCCTTCGGAGACAATCCCGGCGAGACCGCCCAGCGACGCGCCGATCAGCGCGGGCTTGCGGTCCAGCCCGGCGGCTATGGCGACAAGGTCGCTGGCGAAGTCGGCAATGTCATAGGCCCCGTCGCTGGCCCAATCGCTGTCGCCATGTCCGCGCAGATCGATGGCGATGGCGCGGAAGCCATGACCGGCGAGCAGGGTCGAAATCTTCTTCCAGGCCCGCCGGGTCTGCCCGCCGCCGTGCGCGAGAATGACCGGCATTCCATCGCCTGCGCCTTCGATGGTGGCGGCAATGGCATGGCCGGACTGTCCGGCCAGCTTGATAGACTCAATGCACATTCAGTCTTCTTACTGTAAGATGTCTTACAGTAAAGTCTTTTCAATCGACCGATCGGCGACTATGGCACTTGCCCTATGCCAATGGAAATCGACCAAGACAGCTACGTCACTGAAACCGACGAGATCGTTTTTCTCGTCGAGGAAGTCCCGCGCAAGCTGCGCAAGCTGTTCGATGCATCAACCGCCAAATTCGGCCTTTCCCGCACCCAATGGCGCGCGCTTGCCTACATCTTTCGCTCGCCGGGACTGACCCAGACCGAACTCGCCAAATGCCTCGAACTTGAACGCGCCAGCGTCGGGCATGTGATAGATCAGTTGGAAAAGGCCGAGTATGTCGAGCGGCGCTCGGTCGAGGGCAACCGCCGCGTCTGGACACTACATCTGCTGCCACGGGCAATCGAGATTTTGCCCTCGTTGCGGTCGGAGGCAGATGCCATCTACGCCCGTTTGCTGTCGGGAATTTCCAAAGCCGAGTTTGCCGCAGTCAAGACGTTGCTTGCAACGATGTCGAGGAATCTTGAGGATTAACTGAGGCGCGCCCTGGGCGATTTGGGAAGCGCACTGCGCGGTTGCGCATCCAGCCTGATTTCGGTCGGCGCAACTATGCAGCGTGGCTCGCGATCTGAACTGCTCGTGCAATCCGAAGGACGTGTTCGGACGCGGAGCTTGAAGGCAGTACGCGATTCAGCCGCGAATCTAACTAACCACCCAGTGCTCCGACTGGCTGCTTTTCGCTTAGCTCATATTGCTTTCTGCCGTTCCAGATTGTCCGACGAAGCTGCCTAAGAGATAGCGTCCAATCCCTTGCGCTGAACAATCGAAAGCAACCTCAACGCTGGGCCTCCAGGCCGCTTCTTCCCCCGTTCCCAATCGGACACGAGGTTCTTCGACACATTGAGATAGCGCGCGAACACCGGCTGCGAAACGTGCTCAGCCTCACGGATCGCCTTGATTTCATCGGGTTGCAGCGGTGTCGCCGGAACAAGGCACGCTTCATCAAATTCGCGCAGCGTGCGCTTGTCGATCGCACCACCTACGTGGAGCCCTTCGATCATCTCGTGGACGGCGGCGAGCGCCTCGCTCTTATAGGTCCTGGGCATCGTCATTCACCTCGAACAGTCTTTCTTCGCGTACTTCGGCATCGATTTGCGCCTGCGTTAGCGCGAGCACGATCTTCGCGGCCTTCTTGTAAACCTTCAGCTCGTTCGCGCTGAGGTTGGCCTTGTCGCTCTTGGCAAAGCCAAAGGCGAATATGGCCCGCTCCTCGTGGCGGAAGAAGACCAGCGTGCGGTATCCGCCGGACTTGCCTCCGCCTTCACGCGCGACGCGCTGCTTGATCAGGCCGCCGCCAAGATCGGCATCGATCAGGCCGCGATTGGCCTGCTCGGTGGCCGCAACAAGTGTCGCATCGCTGATCCCTTCCCGGCTTGCGAACTTCGCGAACCAGCGGTTCTTGTAGATTCGGGTTCGCGGCTTACCGGTCTTGATTCGCCACTCCGATATCACACATAGTATTATGATTCAATGAACGATCCTCGCCCATCGCTTCAGCGATCAGAGCACCGATCCGTTCAGCCGCTTCCAATACTGGCCCGTCGTCGAGGTGTGCGTAGCGCGACGTGGTTTGCAGCCGGGAGTGGCCCAGTAGCTTGCCGATCATCGGCAGGGTTTCGGATCGCGCTGCGGCATGGCTGGCAAAGCTGTGGCGAAGATCGTGCAAGCGTACGCCCGGCAAATTGGCTTCGGCCCTCACCTCCGCCCAGAATCCGTGCATTTCCGCAACAGGCCGCCGAGTCTGCTTGTTCCAGAACACCCGGTCTGAACTGCCGCGCCGTTCGAGTGATGCAAGCAGCATCTGCGCCTCATCGCCCAGCCAGACGGTGCGCGGACCGGTCTTGCTGTCGTGCAGGAGCAGCCGCCCGCCCCTCACCTCGCTCCAGGTCAGGTCCTTGATCTCTGAGACACGGCATCCAGTCAGCAGAAGCAGATGGACGATTGTGCTATGGAGCGGGTGGGTACGAAGCCTGCGCCGCAGGACTTCGCCCAGACGGGCGATTTCCTGATTGGACAGGAAGCGCTCGCATTTGCGGCGCTTGTTTGGCCGAATGTAAGTGCACGGATTGCTGCCTTCGGGGCGCATCCCCCAGCGCTCGGCATGGTTGAACATCGATCGCAGGATCTCGAAACAGCGATTGCCCGATCCCGGCCCGCCGTTGACCGAGACCTTGTTGAACCAGTTCAGCACGTGCGACTGCTCGATTTCGTCGATAAACATGCCGGAAAAGGCATGGTCGAGATGAAGCCGGCGATAGCAATCGTGGGTGTAGCACGTGCTCGGCTTCCACTTGGCCGCAGCCTGCTTCCAGTAGATCGCCAGGAAGTCGTCATAGGTCGGGACCTTGCGAACCTCCTTGCGCCTGGTCGCCGGGTCCTCCCCGACCTGTGCGCGCAGCAAAATGCGCCGCGCGCAATTGAGCGCCTGGCTCTTGCTGAGGACATTGGCATTGCCCAGCGTGATCGTCCGCGTCACGCCGTTCATCCGCGACTGGACGATGTAGGTGCTGCGCCCCGAGCCATAATAGCGGATGCCAAAGCCCGGCAGCTTCTCCGACCATTCCACCCGGCGTGCTTTGCCGGTCGGGCGTCTGCCCGGATCGAAGCGGCGCAGGGTCGCGAGCTCATCCGCAATGATGCGAGCGAGGGAGACCCGGGTCATGCCGCGAGCCCCAAGTGCCGGGCGAGCGAACCCGAGATGCGTTTGGCGGCGTCGGCAATCGCTTCGTCCGCGAGGTGCGCATAGCGCTCGGTGGTTTCGGCAAGTGCGTGGCCGAGGAGCTTGCCGATCACGACAAGCGAAATCCCATCGGCAATGGCGATCGATGCGAAGCTGTGGCGCAGGTCGTGAAGCCGGACATCGGGCAAGGCCGCGTGCCGTCTGATTTCATGCCAGATCGGGCTTAGCGCGATCGGCTTGTCCCCGCGCAGCGAGGAAAAGACCAATCCGGTATCCGCCTTGTTCGGCATGGCATCGAGAACCGCCTGCGCTTGCCGGTTGAGATAGACGATCTTTGCACCGGTCTTGCTGTCGGGCAGCATGAGGCGCGGCGGCTGCACCCATTCCCAGCGAAGCCCAACCACTTCGCCGTGGCGCGCGCCGGTGTAGATCAGCAGGCGGATCGCCTGGACCGCGATCGGGTTGCTTTCCTCGAAGTTGCGCAAGCTCCCAGCGAGCCGATTGAACTCGCGGGCGCTCAGAAATCTATCGACTAGCTTGCGCTTGTACCGCGGCGTTCCCCGGCACGGGTTCGAGCCGCGCGGGCGCATGCCCAATTGCTCGGCATAGCCCATCATCACCGACATGATCGGGATCGTCCGGTTGAACGCGCCCGAGCGATCTGCCCAGCTATCGCGCCAGCGCAGCACATCGGCCTTGCGGATCGCATCGACCCGCAGGTGGCCGAAGATGTCGGTCAGGTCCTTGAAGATGCGGGCGCGATTGCCCTTGCGGGTCGAGGGCTTCCAATGCCGCGAATAGTCCGCCCAGAAGCGCAGCGCGAAATCACGAAACAGCGTCGCACCTGGATTATCCCGCCTCGCCTTCTGCGACACCGGCAGCCCATCGAGCATGACCTTGGCAAGCTGTGCGCGCGCCAGAGTGCGCGCCTCCTCCGCGCGAACCTCCGGCGGGCGGCCGAGCGTGATCCGCATCTGTTTGCCGCGCTGGCGAAACTGGACGAACCAGCTGCGCGATCCGCCGGCAAAGACCCTCAGGCCGAAGCCCGGCAGCTCGGTGTCCCACCAGAAGAACTCTCTGCCCCTGATCTTGCGCCGGGCGATGTTGCCGTCGAGCCTGACTTTCTCGCTGGTTCGATTGCTTTGGTAGTGCCGAGTCGTCTTGAGAATTTCGACCGGATTTGGCGTTACCACAGGGCCATTCGTTGACATCGATCTTGCTCCTTCATAGAAGGAACTAATTCACGGCAATCCAATGGTTTATTTTCTATTGCTGCGACAAGGTCGCGTACGGTGTGCTCACTGTTCCCCTACTGCTAGATGCGAAACCAGCCTATGAACCTGTGACGGATGGCGCGGTTTGACATGTCCTTCCTGCACGATTCGCCGCGCGTGGCCGACGCTTCAATTCCCGTATCCAGGCTGGCCTCCGAAGCGTATGTTGCCGCAATCGAGCGAGCGGAAACGGAGGCGAGCAATGGCGAAGATAACGCTGAGTGCAACACCGAAAGGCAACGGCTATCAGGGGACCATCACCTATTCCTACGGCGTCTCGATAAGCTCGGCCGAGACATACCCGACAATTGCGGAGGCGATCACGGCAGCAGCGATCAAGATGCTTGAGATGCCCGAACGCCTCGAGGAAATCGACCGGTCGGAACTCGCTGGCTGAGCCTCAAACCGCAGCGGGTATCGACCCGAACGCGAAGCAGTGGGATCCGAGCAAAAAACAAAGGGAGGAAGCCCTGGCGGACTTCCTCCCTTGAACCTCCGGGTCAGAACTCATCATTGAGCCTGCCCGGCACCGTGTCGATGACACGGTCCTGCAAGGCCTTGGGCAATGCCCCGTAATCGCCCTCATCAACCGCGATGTACCCGGCTTCAGCATCGATCAGGACGTACTGCGTGAAGTAGCTGTGATAGGACCGGGCATGGGCCTGATCGAGTGCGGCAACGAAGGCTGCCTGATCTGCCTGATAACCGGCATCGGCGGTATTGTGTGAAGCGTACATGATCTTTCCTCCTGATGTTTGATGCGTCGCATCAGGAGCCGCGAGGATGTGGGTGACGGGCTGGGTCAGGGACCGCGATAGCGGCCGCGAAGCGGCGATGGGGGCAACGATTTTTGTCGGGCTTGCCCGGCAAAAATGGTGGGGCCCCGTCGTCCTTGACGCAGCCCCAAAGCCCGCATCAGACT
>JAIXWO010000027.1 GCA_027491235.1 Sphingomonadales bacterium | reverse complement strand
GTGCGTCTTCGCTGACAAATTCCACTTGGCTGTGCATGATGTCTTTGATCATGTTGAGTGTGTCACCCACACTGATTTCGGTGTTAGAGCCAATATTGACCACTTCGCCAATTGCCTCAGCAGATTGCGCCAACAGCGAAAAGCCTTGGCAGGTATCACTGACAAAATTGAAATCACGTGTGGGCGTGGTGTCGCCCAATTTGATTTGTTCCACACCACTGGCAATTTGACCAATGATCGTTGGGATGACTGCACGAGCGGACTGTCGTGGACCGTAGGTGTTGAAGGGGCGAGCCACGGTCAGTGGCAAACCAAACGCATGGTGAAAACTCATGGCAATCGCATCCGCACCAATTTTGGAGGCGCTGTAAGGCGACTGGGGTTGCAAGGGATGGACTTCATTGATAGGAACATATTGCGCGGTGCCGTAAACCTCGCTGGTTGAGGTGTGAACAACCCGCGACACGCCAAGCTCGCGCGCCGCCTGAAGCACGTTCAACGTACCCTTCACATTCGTATCGACGTAGGTGTCCGGCGAATGGTAAGAATAGGGGATCGCTATCAGTGCCGCCAGGTGAAGCACGGCATCACAACCTTTCATTGCGGTTCGCACACCGTGCGGATCACGGATGTCGCCAGCAAAAACATCGAGCGATTTTCGAATTCGCTCGGGCGAATGATCGAGCCAACCCCACGAATTGAACGAGTTGTAGAGTACGAACGCCCTGACGTCGAAGCCACGCCGGACAAGTTCTTCAGTAAGGTGGGAGCCGATGAAACCATCAGCACCGGTCACGAGTATTTTTTTCATTATGCGATCCGTCAGCCTTTTCAGAGCACCCGCGACAGCGCGTCTCGGAAACGCACGATCAGTTTGCCGTAAGTCAATTCGGTCATTGCAATTTCAAAAGCATTATCAGTGATTCGCTTGCAATAACCCGCATCAGCGAGTTTTTCCATCGCCTCGCCAACGTTGGAAAAGTCCTTTTTGAGAGGGATGTAATGCTGGTCAGGCAACAGGTAATCGTTGTACCGACCCTCAAAAAGAATTTGTACCGTCTTGCACGCAGCCGCCTCAACCTGGCGCCCACTGATGATTCGCATTGGAATCGAGGGTCCGTAACTGTCGAAGAACAATTTCTTGATCTCAGGCCAGGTCGCCAAGGGGTGCTGGGTTGTATAAGCATTGACCAATTTTCTCGTCCGGTCGGTCAATTCGAAATAGTCCCCGCCAGCCTCAGTGCCGATTTGGCCGCGACAGCGATTGAGGAACCCTGCATAGCCGGGGGCATCGAATCGGTCAACGGGGGACAGAGAGATATCGACATTGACACCGAGTCGAGGCGCGTTTGTCAGAAACCAATCGGCGATGGCCGACTTTTCATCATTTCCAAGGTACCAGGTCGACGCATAGGAACGATAGCCGATATCGACTTGCCGAAGCTCGAGCGGAATAATCGGCCTGAATACATTTGGGTCTATTCCCGTATTGGGGACACAAGCGACCTCACAATCCAATGCATTGCGATACAGCGAATACACTCGTTCGTCATTGCTCTGGGTGATCAGCAGGTCGATGCCCAGCCTCCGGCAGAAGCGGATCTTCTCGGGCATGTGTTTGTACTCGTTGCCGATGAAAAACACCTTTGGCGCCCGACACGCAGCAACTGCCCACATCAGAAACTCACGCAGGTTCTGCTGGTTCGAAAATACCGAATGCAGCAAGACAACTGCGTCGAAACGCCCCCTCAACAAACTCCGGGCAATAACCATTCGGTCTGCCAGAGTCCGGCCCGCCAGGTTGAATGGAACACAATCGAACAAATGGGACCCCAGTATCGCCCCGGGCCATCCGTGCTGATAGGAAAGCGTTGCGTTCTCTCCCGACTGAACAAAAAAGAGCGCGATTTTTGGAGATGTCATCAGTTGAAAAAAAGGATTTCGCCGTCTGCAAAGCGCAACTGAATCGCGCCGAATTGCGCTCGCGCGACGTAGCGCAACAAGCCCGACAAGATGATGCAGAAACGAATATCTCTACTGTGAAGATACCTTAGCGATGGCACCACGGAACCGTCATTAGAACAGATGACGCACGCATTCAAAAACAATCGCATTAATACATGCGCGCTTGGAATCCAACCGACGATCCAACCATAACCGCGATCAAAATCTTGTCTGATTGCCGCATATTCGTACAACAACTCCTCGGTGGTCTGGATTGCCCTCACTTGACAGCTACGAATGATACTGACCTCGACACCAAGTCTTCAATCCCAATATCCGGAGTGTTCGCGAAGCAATCCTCAATAATCTGGGGCGAAAGATCACGCAGAAAACGTAGCGGAGATGGCTTGGCCATCCACATCTTTATTCGAAATCCTGTCGCAGAGACCAACCGCTGCATCTTCCACTGAGGGACATCCCTGTGTAGTGCGCCCGTAATCCAGTCGTGCGCAACATGTTGCTCGTTTGGCCGTAGTTCGGCGATGTAGCGCAAGTAATCCGACTCACTCAGCCGAACGTGAGCCCATGGTGAATCGCCAATTCCCAGTGCATGCCCTCCATCGTGAGAGAAATACGGCGCGTAGTTGTGAATCATTGCACCGCCGGGCTTGAGCACACGATACATTTCCTTGAAGGCACCTTGGAGATCTTGGATATGCTCAAGGACGCTCGCGGAAAAGACGACATCTAAACTTTCGGGTGGAATCTCGGTAGTCTTTGTTATGTCGCCGACAAGCAGGCTAGCTTTGCTGCCCAGCATAGTCTGCAGATGCTTGGGAAGCGACATCTGGCCGACCAAACCGCCGTAGTAGTTATCAATGCCGTACGCACGGTATCCCAGTTGCTCGAAAGCGAAAATGGAATGCCCGCCAGTGGTATAGCCGATTTCAAGAATCGCCCCCTGCTGCGGCACCGAATAAACCCCTGCCGCAGCCAGCTTGCCGAACATGCTGGCATGCTTCCGGCGAAATGCCGCCAGCGTAGCCTTCAATTGGCTTCGATCTGGAAGAAACTCCGGAAGACCCGCATCGTCTTTTGACCCCGGTATGAACAGACTGGATGCCCGTGCCGAAGCTTGTCGGGCGATCTCTTCCGCAGCAGCGGAATCAGTCTCAATGGTTCGTGACCCGATCGACTTTTCGAAGAACGCAGACTCCGCAGGCAGTAGACATCCCCGATTTCTCAGACTTGAAAGTACATTAAGACTGTTGAAATACTGCCACCCCGCTTTAACCGAATAACGATAGGTCTTGTAAACAGGAATGCGTCTACCATTCGATGCAACGAATTCGGATTCTGGTTCGCCGTAGTCGTTTCTGACGTGTCTGTCGAGATAAATCGAAATGGCGCTACCAAAACGAACTTCGAAAGTTCGAATAGTCAGAGACAACGCGGTTTCAGCGGCGCTGCGTATCCACTTCGACAGGAACATTCTCCACTCCAATAACGCAATCGGCGACCCGAGATATCGCAGCAAGATAAGCGGTTTATTAAGATGCACAGCCCTTTGGGTGGCGCTCGTTCGCCACTCAAAGTACCACCAAGTCTTTATCGATTTCCTTGCTCATCCGCTTCGCGCCTGAGCAATAAAAAAAAGCCAAAAACGTAAAAGGCCGCGAGCGCAACTGTCCCCACGATTCGCGCAAAAACCATCCCCGCCACTCCTTCCGATGAAAATAGGAGATACATGGCAAGAAGAAGAACTGGATGCCCGACAAAAGCCCCATATATAAACATCGGTCGCTTCGTTGCAATCAATGTCACACCTAGCAACGTTGACACTCCGGAAAGCGCCGAAAATAGCCAAAGCCATTTGGCATAAACCGCGCTATCCGCATACTTTTCGGAGAAAAGATACGGAAACAAGATGGGAATGCATACCCACCCAACCGCGGCAATAAATACGAAAAATAAAGATACGGCAGTGAACTTGCGTCTGACGTTTGCCCATGTAACCGAAATAGAATTGCCGATGTTTAGCCGCGGAGCGAAGTATTGATTGACTATTGCAAATACTGACTTGACCAGTTCAGGAAAAACCAGCGCCAACGCATATACCGCCACTTCATTGGCAGAGAATCTGTGATTCAGGATGACGACATCCAACGCAATAAGACTTCCGAACATCATTGCCACGTTGGCGTGACGTCCGGACAAAAGAATACTTCTGTCACCGCTTTCGTTTTCCCGTGCCGAATAGACTCTCATTAGCATGCATACATTCTGAATACTCAACAGAACAAAACAGACCAAAACAACCGTCCACAATTCGATGACTCCTAACGTTGCTGCGCCAGCCAAGCCTATTAGCGGGAGTACGGAAGCGAGGATTCGGCCGATCGCCAGATCCGTAAAACGGGAGCGGCCATTGAACCATGATGCCCAGATATCTGACAGGTTATAGGCAGGAAAGAAAATTGCTGCGACTGCCAGTGCTAGAGCGATCTCGCGCGATGCCCGTTCAATAAACGCGTAGTACGCAGAGGCGATAATGATCAAAAGAGCGCCACCCAAATTGGCCAATAGCTTGCTCCGAATCAGCGGATACAAATTGCCGTCCAGCCGCTGCGCCGCGGACATCAGTACGGCCTGGCCGGTCCCCAGTAAGCAGAGCGTCCCGACCAGGCTGACGATATTGAATGCGACCTTGAAACCACCGTAGGTTTCCTGCGGCATCCAGCGCGCCCAGATCACATTGGCCAGCAGACCGCAGCCCATGGTTGCCAACTGCGCGAGCGCAAGGATGCCAAAATTGGCCAAACTGGGCCGACTCAGGCGCTTCATGATATCGGCAAGTTTCAATTTCGGATGCTTGTAAAGAACATGGCACGGTTATTCAACTGTGCCATCAGAAACATCGAACGAGCGCTCACTGAACTTAGGGCAGCGATCATTGCCGCAGTTCGCATCATCAGTTCGGCTCGGTGTTGGACGACAGGAAATAAGCCGCTCAATGCCTGTTTCTAAATGCACTATCGGCCGATATGGGCGGGCTTGAAAGTCGCAACGCGCGATCGTGTGGACGCTGAATAAGCGATATCGCCCTCTCCGCATCGCGCGGGCGTCCATTAAAAGACGTCACCAAACAGAATAATTTGGCCGCCCAAGCGGTTCTGCGGGTCAAAAGTCATGCATCTTTCGTCGTCCGCCAGCACGCGACGCCCTCGACCGCTTGCCGACTCGATCTGCAATGGCCTATCCACGCGCCTCCAACCGCAGGCGGCGTAAAATGGCTCTTGGGCATCGCGGCATAAAAGATAGGCAACACCCGAACCTGTATTCGCAATATGGTCGACCGCAGCGCCCATCAACCGGGAGCCCAAGCCTCTCCCCCGATGCGCTTTATCCACGCAAACTTCGGTCACGCACAGAGCCTCCTTCCGAATACCGCTCACGACGACAATTCGGTTGCGCAGGCGCAGGAATGCGATGATTTCTCTCTCTCTTACGAGCGTTACGAAAACATCGTCTCCGGCGGTGTTCTTTTCCCACCACGCCAGTTGCGATTCAATGGAATGCGGCCAGCTCTGATTCTTCAGGGCGCAAATGGCATGAATTTCTGCCTGCGCGATGTCGTGCGGAGTCCGAAAGCATGGCGTGATGATGTCATCTGCAACGCCCACTTGGCCCTCCTCCTACGCCAGCAAGGCGGAAACTTCCGGAAGTGAGCGCAGCAGGCCTTCCACCTTCGCAACCGAGAGACGTGTCGCATTCTCCGAATCGAAGGGGCGGATACTGTCCAGTTCGGGGGAGCCTTCAACATAGTACTTTTCGAACTTCTGGCCAGTATCGCAGGGGATGCGCCAATATTCCCCCTGATCCTCGGCGCGCGCAAGCTCCTCCGCCGTTGCCAGCGTTTCGTGCATCTTTTCGCCGGCGCGGATGCCGATAATGCTGACTGGATTGCGGGCGCCAAAAAGCTTCAGGCACGCCTGCGCCAGATCGCCAATGGTGGACGCGGGTGCCTTCCGGATGAACAGATCACCATTGCTGCCGTTCTTCAACGCATGGAGCACCAAGTCGATCGCCTCACGCAAAGGCATCAGAAAGCGGGTCATGCCAGGGTGCGTAAGTGTGAGGGGCGAGCCGCGCCGGATTTGATCGATGAACAGCGGTACCACGGAGCCGCGCGAATACAGGACGTTGCCGTAGCGAACGCCGCACATGACCGTAGGATCGAGCGGCTTCTGCGCCTGCGCCCGAGCGATCATCAGCTTTTCCATCATCATTTTGCTGCAGCCCATGGCGTTAACCGGATAGGCCGCCTTGTCCGTGCTGAGCACCACCAAGCGCTCAACGCCATGGTGTAACGCGGCGTCGATCACGTTATTGGTACCGACGATATTGGTTTGCACCGCCTCCATCGGGAAGAACTCGCACGATGGAACCTGTTTCATGGCGGCGGCATGGAAGACCATGTCCACACCTTGCATGGCGCGCATGATGCGGCGCTCGTCTCGCACGTCACCGATCTCGAACTGGAGTTTCGGGTGGTTGAACGCGAGCCGCATGTCGTGCTGCTTCTTCTCGTCACGGCTGTAGATGACAATGCGGGCGACCTCGTCTTCAGCCAGAAGGCGGTGCAGAACTGCCTTTCCGAAGGAACCAGTCCCTCCGGTGATCATAATGGTCTTGTCGATCAATGTCGTCATGAAAAGTCAATCCGCAGGTTCAAGAATCGTGTCGGGGTCCGCAGGGTCGAATTCCTTCGACGCATACGCCATGATCACCGCGACTTCGTGCGTTTCGTTCACGAGCGCATGAGAGGTACCCGGCCCCGCGAAGACCATCCTCGGCGCGTCGGCGTCTAGCGCTTCGTCGACGCGATCGCCATTCTTTGTCTTCATCAACAGGCGCGCCCGGCCGGCAACGCAGGTAAACCATTCGCTCTTGTGCTCATGGAAGTGGTCGCCACGGCGCGCGCCCGGGGCGAGTGTATAGACGTAGATCTGTCCGCCCTGCGGAATATTCTGGGATGAGAACCGGAGCGCCTCGTACAAGGCGCCGCGCACGTCGCGGTGCACCGTAAGCGGCTCGATCGCGTATGGCTTGTCCCAGTTTTTCTCCCTCGCCATCGCCTGCCCCTTAGACAAATTTCTTGTCTGCAGGTCCCCAGACCTGTTCGTCGACCACGCGACTCATTCCGAGGATGATCCGGGCAACCTTCTTCGACACTTCGCGCTGCAGATATGCTTCCGGCGCGGGCGAGCGAGCGACGTCGATGGGATCCTCGACCACCAGTTTGACGGCACGCAGGACGTCCTCTTTTTGCAGGCCGGTGATGGGGCAGTAGCCGGCCTCCAGTGATTCCTGCTTCTCTGTGGACTTGCGAATTGCAACGGCCGGGAAGCCCAATATTGCAGAGTCCTCGTGGATGGTTCCGCTATCGGAGACTACGCAGCGCGACTCTGTCTGCAGCCGTATGAAGTCGATCAGGCCAAATGGTTCATGCCAGTTGATCAGCGCATTGCTGCGCTCGAGGAGGCGCAACTGTTCAAGACGACGGCGAGTGCGCGGATGGGTGCTTACGACGATCGGACAGCCATAAGTATCGGCCAGTGCGTTGAAGGTGTCGACCATGGTCTCGAGTGCGCCGCCCTTATCGACATTCTCCTCGCGGTGGATGCTCGCGGTGAAGAAGTTGCCGGGCGTAAGGCCCAATTCGGTCAGGATGGTGCTTGCGGCAAATTTGTCCTTCATGGCGTCGTAGACCTCGCACACTGGGCTGCCGATGACCATGACGTTACGAGGATGCAGGCCTTCGCGCAGCAGGTTGCGGCGACTGTGCTCGGTGTACGCCAGATTGACATCGCTGGCGTGGTCGACAATCCGGCGGTTCAGTTCCTCTGGCACGTCGTTGTCGAAGGAACGGTCCCCTGCCTCGATATGAAAGATGGGAATCTTCTTCCGCTTGGCGCAGATGGCAGACAGCCCCGAGTTGGTGTCTCCCAGAATCACGATCGCGTCCGGCCTTTCCTTATCCATGACGTCGCCGGTCTTTTCAATGATCGCTGCAATCTGCCCCTGGATGGTGCCCGACTTGGTCTCCAGCACGTAATCGGGTTGACGGAGATCGAGATCTTCGAAGAAAACGGCATTCAAGTTGCGATCGTAGTTCTGCCCCGTGTGAACGAGTATGTGGTCGCAATGCTTGTCGAGCATTTTGATGATGGCTGCCAATCGGATGATTTCCGGCCGCGTACCCAGGATTGTCATGACTTTCATCGAGCAGCCTTCTTTAGGACATCAATAATCCGATCTTGGTCGTCCTGCCCGACCCACCAGCCGCAGGGGATGGATAGCTCGCGGGCGTCGAACCAGTCGGTGTTGGGCAGATTCCGCCGATCCGCCCCGAACATGGTGTAGTGGTCATTGCGCACGTGGATCTGAGATGAGGTGATTCCGGCTGCGGCCAAGGCTGCCAGCACCGCATCGCGGTTCTCGACCAGCACCGTGTAACCCCAATAGGTCTGGTAGTCCAACGGATCACGCCGCAGCGTCTGGACGCCGGGGGTATCCTGCAGCAGGGTATCGTAGCGGCGTCCGTTGCGGTGGAAGCGCTCCAGAATCCAGTCGATATGCTTGATCTGCGCCAGACCCAGCGTTCCGGCGACATCGTTCATGTTGCCCTTGAATCCCCAGTCCGTGATGTCCTCGCGCCACACATCGCGTCCTTCGCGGGCGTCGCGGTCGATGCCGAACCACTTGGCCTTCTTGGCACGCTGATAGTCTTCCTCGTTGCTGCAGAGTAAGGCGCCGCCATCGCCTGTTGTGATGTGCTTGATGGCCTGGAAGGAAAAGCAGACGAAGTCGCCGATGGCGCCGATTCGGTCATCCCTACGCTTCGCTCCGAACGCGTGGGCCGCGTCTTCCACAACGCGCAGTCCATGCGCTTTGGCCAGCGCGTAGATACTTTCCACCTCCGCAGGCGCGCCTTCTTTGTGCAGGATGTAAATCGCACGAGTTTTAGATGTAATAAGCGGCTCGATGGTTTCGGCGGTGACCATTCCGGTGAATCGGTCGACGTCAGCCCAGACGGGGCGACCGCCCAGCATACGGATCGGCTCGTTGCCGGCGACGCAGGTTAGCGGCGTCGAGATAACTTCTGTATCCGGGCCGACACCCGCCAACTTGAAGGCGATAGTCAGCGCCGTGGTGCATGAATTAACGGGAACAACCAGCGGGTTGCCGATGAAGCGGGCGATTTCGGCGGCGAACGCCTTTACCTTTGCTCCTTCGGCGAGGAAGCCGCTGGCGAGCGTGTCCGACATCATGTCTGAAGCCTCAGGCGGCATAAAGACTTTAAAAAGCGGAATCGGTTCCTGCCGTCCTATAGGATGGGCCATTAAACGCAACTTTCAGATCGTTTGTGGTGGGCGAATTTTGACAGAATATGCCCTGTATTCACTTACTCATCACTCACGATAATCCATGGCCTTGTAGCCATGCTTCTTGATGAGTTCATCCCGCTCGGCTGACTTGAAGTCTTCGCGGACCATTTCGGCGACGAGTTCGTCGAAGTTTATCTTTGGCGTCCAGCCGAGTTTTTCTTTGGCTTTGCTCGGGTCACCGAGCAGGGTCTCGACTTCGGTGGGGCGGAAGTAACGCGGATCGACGGCGACGATGCAGTTGCCGCTGGCGTCGTAACCCTTTTCATCGACGCCTTGGCCTTCCCATCCAACAAACATCCCAAGCTCCTTGGCGGCGAGGTTTACGAAGTCCCGCACCGAGTACTGGACGCCGGTGGCTATGACGAAGTCTTCGGGCGTCTTCTGCTGGAGCATTAGCCATTGCATTTCGACGTAATCCTTGGCGTGGCCCCAGTCACGCTTGGCATCCATGTTGCCAAGGTACAAAGTGTCTTGGAGACCGAGCTTGATGCGCGCAAGGGCTCTCGTGATCTTGCGGGTGACGAAGGTCTCGCCGCGTACCGGGCTTTCGTGGTTGAAGAGGATGCCGTTGCAGGCGTAGATGCCGTAGGCTTCGCGGTAGTTGACGACGATCCAGTAGCCATAGAGCTTGGCGACGGCGTAGGGACTTCTCGGGTAGAAGGGGGTAGTTTCTTTCTGTGGGATTTCTTGGACCAGGCCGTAGAGTTCGCTGGTGCTAGCCTGGTAGAAGCGAGTTTTCTTTTCTAGGCCGAGGATGCGAATAGCTTCGAGCAGGCGCAGCACGCCCAGGGCATCTGAGTTGGCAGTGTATTCGGGCTCTTCGAAGCTTACGGCGACGTGGGATTGGGCGGCGAGATTATAAATTTCGTCGGGCTGGACTTGCTGAATGATGCGAATGAGCGATGAGGAGTCGGTCATGTCACCGTGGTGGAGGAAGAAGCGGACGCCTCTTTCGTGACGGTCCAAGTAAAGGTGATCGATGCGATCGGTGTTGAAGAGGGAAGTGCGGCGCTTGAGTCCATGCACTTCGTAGCCCTTGCCCAGCAGAAATTCGGCCAAGTATGCACCGTCCTGGCCCGTAATGCCGGTAATCAAGGCAATCTTATTGGTAGTCGTCATTAATAGTCTTCGTTAATAATGCTTTAGAAAATCATCATAGGCTCGTTTCAGCCCTTCTTCCAATCCTGTGCAGGGCGACCATCCCAACGCATTGATGCGGCTACTGTCCATTAGTTTTCTGGGCGTCCCATCCGGTTTACTCGGGTCATATGCGATATCCCCCCTAAAGCCAACGACCCGACGAATGGCCGCGGCTAGTTCTTGGATGGTGATGTCACAACCACTGCCGACATTTATATGACTTAACATGGGAACAGTGTGTTGGTCGTAAAGGGCCCTGTCGAGATTCATGACGCGGACGCAAGCGGCTGCCATGTCGTCAACATAAAGAAACTCACGTTTGGGCGTTCCGGATCCCCAGATCACGGCTTGCTTCGAATTGCCAACCTTTGCTTCGTGAAATCGGCGAATCAGTGAAGGAATCACATGGGAGTTTTCGGGGTGGTAATTGTCACCCGGGCCATACAGATTGGTCGGCATTACACTTCGATAGTCAACCCCATGACTCTCCCCATACTGACGGTTATAACTTTCACAAAGTTTTATTCCAGCAATCTTGGCGATAGCGTAGGGTTCGTTTGTCTGCTCTAGCGGCCCCGTGAGCAAAGCTTCCTCATGCATTGGCTGGGAGGCTAGCTTTGGGTAGATGCAACTGGATCCCAAGAAAAGCAGCTTCTTTACGCCATTGCCAAACGCGGCATCGACGATATTCGCTTGAATCATCAGGTTCTGGTAGATAAAGTCAGCAGGGTATTTGTTATTCGCGTGAATACCACCCACCTTGGCGGCAGCCAGATAGACTTGGTCTGGTTTTTCGACTCCGAAGAAGCTACGTACCGCGGCTTGGTCAGCGAGGTCGAGTTCTTCATGGTTACGGGTGATGATGTTACTTTGCCCCTCCGACTGCAAGGCTCGGACAATAGCCGAACCCACCATGCCGCGATGCCCGGCAACATAAATCTTGGGTTGTGCGCTCATTTCTAGGCGCGCCCGTAGTGATCTTCAAACCGCACGATGTCATCTTCCCCCAGATAGCTGCCAGACTGCACCTCGACGATTTCTAAAGAGATGGGGCCGGGGTTGGCAAGGCGATGTGTTTCGCCTAAGGGGATGTAAGTGGATTGGTTCTCTGTAAGCAGAAACGTCTTATCCCCACATGTGATTTCAGCAGTACCCTTGACAACGATCCAATGCTCGGCTCGATGATGATGCTTCTGCAAACTAAGCCTACCCCCCGGTTTGACTAGAATGCGTTTGACTTTGAATCGCTCCCCTTCATCAATACTGTCATACCAACCCCAAGGGCGATGTACCTTTCGGTGGAAGGTACACTCCTCCCGATCGCTGGCTGTGAGTTGATTGACGATGTGCTTTACGTCCTGGCTGCGGGATTTGTCGGCGACAAGGACAGCGTCCGGGGTTTCGACAACGATGAGGCCTTCAACACCGACCAAGCTGACAAGACGGCCGGTGGCATGGACGAGGGTGTTATGACTATCTGTGGTGAGCACATCTCCAAGATGGGCGTTGCCATTACTATCCTTGGGCAAGACCTGCCAGACCGAATCCCATGCACCAAGATCGCTCCAACCCGCATCAAGGGGAACCATCTTGATCAGGAAATCACTGTTTGGGCAGTGTTCAACAACAGCGTAGTCGATGGACTCGGCGGGAATCGCTGCAAATTCCTTTTTGCTTGGCCGAATGAAGCTTTGATCGATACTCCGATGTTTCCAAGCGAGCCGACTGGCTTGGGCAATATCCGGTCTAAAGGTATCGAGTGCGGCAAGCCAGACCGAGGCCCTTAGGACAAACATGCCCGCGTTCCAGTAGTAGCCCCCTTGGTCAAGATAGGTTTGGGCGGTGGCAGGGTCGGGCTTTTCCACAAACTGCCGTACTATTTGCGCCGACTTTTCTGATTCGGTAGCAACTTGGATGTAGCCGTAGCCGGTTTCTGGGCGATCGGGAGTAATGCCCAGAATAACGATGGCGCCGTCTGCTGCCTCGCGAATAGCCGAGTGCATAGCGACGGTGAATGCAGCGGTATTGGTAATGGCCTGATCGGCGGGCGTCACTACTAATATCGGGTCAGCGCCAGACTCGCTTGCGGCCGATGCTGCTAGAGCAAGAGCAGGGGCAGTATTACGACCGACGGGCTCAAGAAGAGCTGCTCTCATTTCGATGCTCGATTCGCGGAGCTGTTCCGCCGCCAGATACCGGTGATCTTCACCAGTGACAACGATAGGATTGGCAACCTTAATCTCATTTGTGCCCAAGCCCATCAATCGTTTAGATGCTTGCTGGAAAAGACTTTCTTTACCAGCCAAGCAAAGGAACTGCTTGGGAAAACCGGCGCGCGACAATGGCCACAACCGCGTGCCTGAGCCTCCACATAGAATAACCGGCTGGATGTTATGCATGCTTACAAGCGCCAGGCGCGAAGGCCCTTTTCAGTAATAGCTGGCTGTGGATAGGCAGACTTGACATCAATGAACACCCCAGCGGGTTGGAGCTTGGTCAGCAGTCTGTCAATGGGCATTTCTAGATACTGATGATGCGACACTGCAGCGACAATGGCACCGGCCTGCGGCAGGTTTTCCCATGTACTGAGCGCAATACCGTACTCTTGCACCGCCTCCGCCGGATCGGCGACAGGATCATGCACGAAGACATCACAACCGTAGTCCCGTAACTCTCGCACCAAGTCGGCCACCTTGGAGTTGCGAATATCAGGACAGTTTTCCTTGAAAGTTAGCCCTAACACGATGACCTTTGACCCCTTAATTGAACTACCGGCATCAATCATCTGCTTGACAGTCTGCTGAGCAACGAACGCCGCCATACCGTCGTTGATGCGACGGCCAGCTAGAATTACCTGCGGATGGTAGCCGAGCATTTCCGCCTTGTGCGTAAGGTAGTAAGGATCAACGCCAATGCAATGCCCGCCAACCAGTCCTGGGCGGAAAGGCAAAAAATTCCACTTGGTGCCCGCCGCCTGCAGGACTTCGAGTGTGTCGATGCCCATCTTATCGAAAATGATTGCCAGCTCGTTTACTAGCGCGATGTTCAGATCACGCTGGGTATTCTCGATGACCTTGGCGGCCTCGGCCACCTTGATGCTGCTGGCGCGATGCACGCCGGCGGTAATAACGGATTCATAAAGATCGCCGACGGCTTGCAGCGTTGCCTGCGTGTCGCCAGAGACAACTTTGACAATCTTGATGATCGTACGCTCTTTGTCACCGGGATTGACACGCTCCGGGCTGTAACCCACATGGAAATCCTTGAGCCATTTCAGGCCGGATTCCCTTTCAAGGATGGGGATGCAGACCTCTTCGGTTGCTCCAGGATAGACGGTGGATTCGTAGATTACCGTAGCGCCGGTTTTCAGATGCTGGCCCACGATGGTGCTGGCACCAACGAGCGGCGAGAGATCCGGGATGCGAGCTTGATCCACAGGGGTTGGAACAGCTACGATCACAAAGTCGGCCCCGGCAAGAAGATGCGGATCTGTAGTGACGTCTAGTCGCGTCGCAGCCTTAAAATCTTCTATGCCCACCTCGCCATTGGGGTCGTAATGCTCACGATACGCAGCAATTTTTGCGTCCGAGAGGTCGTAGCCAATTGTCTTGTATTTTTTGCCGAATTCAACAGCCAGCGGCAATCCGACATATCCCAGCCCAACAACGGCAATAACTGCACTTTGGGTCAGCATTTGAAATAGCCTTTGTACCATTCGATGAAATAAGCCACGCCCTGTTCTACCGACGTATCGGGCTTGTAATCAAACTGCTCGACCAAATCAGTAACATCGGCGTGGGTATCAGGCACATCGCCGGGTTGCAGGGGAAGCATTTCCTTGTCCGTCTTCCTTCCCAGGGCTTTTTCAAGAGCGGCGATGTAGTCCATCAGCTCAGCTGGGCTATTGTTACCGATGTTATAAATCCGCCAAGGGGCTTTGCTGGAGCCTGGATCCGGCTGCGCGCTGTCCCAATCTGGATTAGGTGGAGCAGGCCGATCAAGGACACGGATGACGCCCTCAACAATGTCATCGACATAGGTGAAGTCGCGGCGGTGCTTGCCGTAGTTGAACACTTGGATTTTTTCGCCAGCAAGGATTGCCTTGGTGAATTTGAACAACGACATATCCGGACGGCCCCAAGGACCATAGACTGTAAAAAAGCGCAGGCCGGTGGTAGGCAGTCCATAAAGATGGCTGTAGGTATGGGCCATCAATTCATTGCTTTTTTTGCTGGCGGCGTATAGTGATAGCGGGTGATCAACGTTGTGATGCGCCGAAAACGGCATGACTGTGTTGGCCCCATAGACGCTGGAACTGCTCGCATATACGAGGTGTTCAACTGTGTGGTGACGGCAGCCTTCGAGAATGTTTGCGAAGCCGACGATATTGCTGTCAATATAGGCGAGAGGATTCTCGATTGAGTAACGGACTCCGGCTTGCGCGGCGAGGTTGACGACTCGTTGTGGCTTGTTGATCGCAAAGCAGTCCTCGATCGCTTTGCGATCTGCGAGATCGATGCGCAGGTGGGTGTAATTGGGATGACTTGCGTGTCGCGCCAACCTAGCTTCCTTGATGGCTGGGTCGTAGTAGTTGTTATGATTGTCCAGACCTACGACTTCGTCACCACGCTCGAGAAGTCTCAAGGTTAAAGCGGACCCAATAAAGCCGGCTGCGCCAGTAATAAGTACTTTCATTTTCAGTTGCCGCCGAAACGCTCGAAAACGTACATTTTTGCCCCAGCGTCTGCAAGTATAGGCGCGCGGCGATTGGTAACGACTAGACACGCATCACGCTCAAAAACAGCCAAGTCATTTTCCAAGCGCGGTTTGTAGAACTCTGCCTGCCAGAGCACGGGTTCATGAACAATCACCTCAATATCCTTGTTCTCAATACACATTTAATGGCGCCACGCCTCAAAAGACCTGCGAAGATTTAAGCTCTCTGAGAGCGCTCGCCAACCACGATTCTGGAGGGGCACAAATTGTCATGGAGCGCAGTGCCTTACCTGAGAAACTCTGGCGGGAAAATGAGTTTTGCATCTGGAAATTGCTGCCTTGTTTTGGCCGTGCATCCGACCGGGACAGTAGATTTGATCACCATCACCGCCTGCGGATTAAACTCCATCACTTCACGAATTACGGATTCGATGGATTGAGCATTTAAATTATTGGTTTTTGGATCGTAATCAGTCGGCGTGGCAACAACGACGTATTCCGCTCCTGCATATCCGTCTCGCTTGTCGAGCGTTGCGCGAAAATTCGGCGATTTATTTTTTAGGTAGTCCTAAGCATCCTCAATCGAAGACTCCTTCCGATTAAGCATCGCCACCCGCTCAACGACATTAAACGCCACCACCTCGTTATGCTGGGCCAACAACACTTCACTCGAAAGCCTCACATCGCCGGTTCCGGCAATGGTGATTTCATTCAGCGCGTCCTGAGGGTTGATTTGGTTTGAGAGGGTAAATTTCAGAGCAAGCTACCGCCGTGCCGTTTTACGATCGGCAAGCGCGGTTGGAAAGCTAAAGGGGAAATAGAGGGGTAAAACGCAGCCAACGAAACCACTACTTGCTCGAGCCACCGCCGGATTGTGCCACACTGCCATGTGTTTGGGAGAGTCTCGCGCCAGACAGGCATACCTTATCAAGCCGAATTAGCCCACCTTCCGTAACGCGCCCAACCCCACGGGCACAGGCACCGGCTTACTCATCAACTCAATCAACACCATGACCCGCCTATCCCCATCCGCCATCTGATAGATCCCCTCAACCCCGGCAAATGGCCCCTGGGTCAACAGCACCCGCTCACCCGGATTGAAAAGCCGCTCCGGCGCGTCAAGTACACGAGCTTCGTGTGATCTGAGAAGCCCGATCAGTGCGTCATCCACCCTCGCCGGCTCCGCGCCAAAGCGCACCAACCGGCTGACGCCTTTGGTCGAGCGTATAGGGGCCCAGCTTTTGGCCATGAAGTCTTGAGCGAGATTAATGAAAAGATAACGCGGAAACAGCGGCTCATCGGAAAGTGCAATGGCACCTTGACGGAGTTTTTCTTTGGGAAGCAGAGGAAGATAGCACTCGTAGCCCTGCTGCTCCAGGTTCTGGAGCGCGCTCTTTTCCTGGCGGGGCTTGGTGTAGATGAGATACCAGTGCATGTGTGTTCCGGTGCTTATATTTACCCGAAGTATCTTAACTGATTAGAGGGGCTACGGATTGTTTCTAGTTTTCATATAGACAAGCTATTGGTGAAAAATTTGAGGGGTTATTGTTTTTTGGCGTGGGTTGTTGGATTTATTGTTGTCAGCTTGGTTATGTTACGAGTTTTGGCATCCTTATATGACGGGCTTGTTGCCAGATTTTGGTTCTGGATCCCGGCTTTCGCCGGGAGCGAGTGGAGAATTCGGGGCGCATGCGTTCTGCCTCCGCAAAACGTAATCGCGTGCTAGCCATGCCGCGCCCTGCAATCGAAGATCCAGCGAGGCTCAAAGTTTTAATAGTGCGATAACATTTTCAATTTAACTGCCTAGCATTACGTTTTTGCGGGTATCACTGCGGTAAAGCTATACTCCCCTCTGGCATTCGCTCCCCCGGACCCCCATGAACTCCGTACCCCTTTGGGTGCAACTCCTTGCTCTGGTCATCCTGACCTGCACCTCGGCTTTTTTTTCTATCTCTGAAACTGCGCTGATGGCGCTCAATCGCCACCGGGTCAAGCACCTGGCGCGGCGCGGCTCTCGGCTAGCTAAAACCACACTCTGGCTGCTGGAGCATACCGATCGCATGCTCTCGCTGATCCTGATCGCCAATACCCTCATCAACGCGCTGGTGACGGCGCTGGTGACGTCGATTGCGATTGCTGCCTTTGGGAACAATGAAGAAGTACTCACCATCGCTACTGCCGTGGTAGCGTTTTTTCTGATTGTGTTTGCGGAGATCACCCCTAAGGTCATTGGCGCAACCTACCCTGAGCGGATCGCGTTGCCAGCATCGATGGTGATCAAACCACTGATCCTGATGGGTCGGCCCGTGATCTGGTTTGTGAATTTATTCGTGCGCGGCATTCTGAAATTAACGCGCATTCGTACCGGCAGTGAAATGCGTGACCAGCGTTTGTCACCCGAAGAATTGCGCTCCATGGTGCTCGAGGGTGGGAATTTCATTCCGGTGAAGCACAAGAGTATTTTACTGAACCTGTTCGATCTTGAACGCGTGACGGTTGAAGATGTGATGACACCGCGTGCGCAGATTGAATCTTTGAATCTCTCAGTGCCTGTGGATGAGATCAAGCATCAACTCACCACCTGTTATCACAACAAGTTGCTGGTGCATGAAGGCGAGGTCAACAAGATCGCCGGCATTCTGCATGTGCGTAAAGCGATGGCGCTGCTCAATCAGGAAGATGAGCTGACGGTCGATCATTTTCGGGCTTTGTTGACCCAGCCTTATTTCATTCCGCCCGAGACGGACTTGTTCACCCAGCTGCAGTATTTCCAAGAAAACCAGGAGCGGCTGGGCGTGATTGTGGATGAGTATGGCGAGGTGCAAGGCCTAGTCACCCTCGATGACATTATCGAAGAGATGGTGGGTGAATTCACCACCTCCACACCCAGCGCATCTCGTGCGGATCAATTCGGCTGGGACAAGCAGGGTGAGTGTCTGCTGGAAGGCACAACCTCACTGCGCGACGTGAACAAACGTCTGAATCTGAATCTGCCAATTGATGGTCCCAAGACGCTGAATGGTTTATTGCTGGAAGAGCTGCAGGATATTCCGGAGGCGAGTGTGAGTCTGAAGATTGCTGACTGCGTGATCGAGATTGTGCAGGTGCAGGAGCAGGCTATCAAGATGGTTAAGCTTTATCGGGTGGGGTAGGCGCCAGAGTTTGGGATTTGAATTCAAAGCCGCTGGATCCCGGCCTGGGGCGGGAGCGAGTGGGGAATTCGGGTCGCATGCGATCCGCCCACGCAGCAGTCATCACATGCAGGTGATGACGATTTTGAAGCCAACAGTTCATCAAACTTCATACCGGCGCAGGCCGGGATCCAGTGGCTTTCGGAAGGCGCACTCCCTCCGGCGCATTAAGAAAAGCAAAGGGGTTCAGAAACTGCCGTCGCCAAAACAGCACCCGGTCCACTTCACTCACCGCCGCTTCACCACAGGTGGTCTCCCATTCGTGTTCAATGACCTTAACCTGATGATTAACGATGTGGGTCGCCTCTTCCTGACTCAGAAGAAACGTCGATGCCGCAGCGATGCATGTCCCTACTTGACTCTTGCGATCTGCGCCTCGAATGAGCATGGCCTGCGAAGCCTGCTGCCCTGATCGCGATTGCGGGCAAATGTCGTAAGCGGGCGTTAAAGTCAGCTGCTGACCATCCCAAAATGCTGCATGATTGCGTGCGTGGTCATCGGTGTTGCCACTCAAAATGTTGAAAACAATCCGAGAGAACAATTCTCGCAAAGTAGTCTTTGGGTCTTTGAAACGATATCGAATAATCTCTGCCAGATTTTCGTAACTGGCATAAGCCGCCATCATTTCATCAAGCTCGAACAAAGTGAGTGCCGATACCATGGCGCGTCTTCGCCAATGCTCGCCCGATCTCACTCTGTCAAAACGCTCAACCAACAACACGTCTTTTCCCAAGACGGAGCGCAAGTGCACAGGTGCCACGTCCAAGCCAACCTTTTCTGCCAGACGCATGGCAATGAATTCCACTTTGACGACACTGTAGAGGTCATTGCTCGCCGAAAATTTGGCAATGAACTTGCGCTCACCATCCTCAATCAGCACCTTCGGACGAGCACCACCCAAGGACGTGCCGTGCAACAAGGCCTGATCTAGTTCGGGCGAAAGCATCACACCCTGCTCAACCCTCTCGGCAGCCGTTAACAATTCCTCGAGCAGGGGTTGCTGCGTGTGCCGTTGCACATACTGAGTCGCCGATATTTGAAAATCCAGCGCACCGATTCTGTCCGAGCCTGACTCGAGCAAATAGGTCAATTCATCAAGCTCGACCAGGGAAGTATCGCCCCCTTTAATGCCGAGCTTACGATTGATCAGCACGCGACGTCCCCATGCATCTGGCGATGCATCGCGAATACAACTGGGCATATTTAAACCCGGCAGCAGCGGTATTGGACCTGAACGCAACGGCAGCTCTGGCGCATACAATGCAATCGCATCCTGATGGGCTAGGTAGCTGCGGCCGTAGTTGAACACCAACTGTTGACCTTGCCTCGAAATCCTTCCTGCGACCACGGGCTCTGTGGCATCCGGTAGCCAGACCCAGACATAGGCGTCGGGATAAGTCGTATCGACCTCAGAAGTCATCTTTAACCCGCTGGGTACTGGTTCGGACGGCTTTGGGCAGCAAAGCCATTTTTTCGCCATGCAGTGCCAGATGACTGGTCAACTGCCGCGGCTCCAGTTCAAACAGCGGCACGCCACTGAGCGCAGCAACCTCGAATACCACACCGATCGAGCAGCCAGGGTCTCCGCGCTCGATACGCTGAAGCAGTGAACGCGAGATACCCGCGCGAGACGCCAAATCGGTCGTCGTCATCGCCTTGCCCAGCCGGGCTTCACGCACGAGTTGGCCCAGCAAAGCCAATGCATCGTGAGTGTACTGCGACGTCGGGCGCGAAACCGGTTTAACCATAGTAATGACTCATTAATAGATCACGAAATAGCTTATTGAGTTATTTATGGGTCATTTTTCCACTATGATGGGGGTGAAGTCAATAAAAATGACTCATTAACAAACCATCAGACCATTCATGCCTCATAAATGAGTCAATGCGGGCTTATTCGCCGCCCGCTGCCTTGAAACAGGCGATCTTGCTGCCTCGGGCAAAGTTTAGACTTCACATTGAACGATTTTTTACCCGGCGCGGCCATAAACCCCAAGAACGGCCAAGCTCTCTCAATCTCCAACTGTTGTATCCACACATCACACAAAGCCAATTCCCCCACAATCAACCGCGACCACCCACGTCTCAAAAAACAACAAACCACTCATGGCTCTGACACCCGGCATCATCGGCCCGCGACATCAACCCGCGAGCCTTCATGTCCGTCACCCCTGCATCACAACCACCCGCCTCTGCTTTGCCGCGCGTACTGCTGCAGGCGAAGCTGTTGACAGCGCAGCAGGTAGAGAGCATCACGCGCAGCAGCACCAGCGAAAAAATTCCTTTCATCGATTCGTTAATCAAGAGTGGCGCGCTACAGCCGGTGGCGTTAGCGCAGTTTTGCTCTCAGACCTTTGGTCATCCGCTACTTGATCTCGCCGCACTCGACACCCACTCCCTGCCCGAAAAAGTCATTGATGACCGCCTGATGCAAACTCAGCGCGTGGTGGTGCTGGCCAAGCGCAGCAACAAGGTGTGTGTCGCCATCGCCGACCCGACGCAAACGCAGGCGCTGGATCAAGTGAAGTTTCAGACGGGCTTGTCGGTGGATCC
>JAIXWO010000012.1 GCA_027491235.1 Sphingomonadales bacterium | reverse complement strand
GGTACAAATTCGTTGACGTTGCTCACGGTCACCGCAATCGCCTGCGTGTCGGTCAGCGATCCATCGGAGCTCTGCACGATCACATTGTAGACGTTGTTGCCTCCTACGTCGGTCGGGGCCTCAAAATTCGGCGCTTCCCTGAAGCTAAGCACACCCGAGACAGCGTCGATGCTGAACAGCGCCGCATCAGCCCCACCAGAGATGGTGTAGGTCAGCGTCGTGCCCGCATCTGCATCGATCGCCTGAACCGTGGTAACCGCCGTGCCATTCTCGGCGACCGAGACGCCCGATGAGGCCCCTCCACCATTGCTTGAAATGGCGGGAGCAAACTCGTTGACGTTTCTCACCGTGACTGCGATCGCCTGCGTATCAGACAACGATCCATCAGAGGCTCGCACAATAACGTCATAGACGTTGTCGCCCCCTACGTCAGTGGGCGCCTCAAAGTTTGGCGAAGACTTGAACGACAGCGCGCCAGTTGTAGCATTAATGCTAAACCGCGCTGAATCTGCGCCGCCAGAAATGGTATAGGTCAGCCTTGTGCCTGCATCGACATCAGTCGCCTGAACTGAGGCGACAGCCGAAACGTTCTCCGCGACCGAGATGGCAGCTGTCTCCCCGCCACCACTGCTAGTGATCACAGCAGCTTCGTTAACGTTGCTCACCGTGACCGCTATCGCCTGTGTATCCGTCAACGTGCCGTCTGAGACCTGCACAACAACATCGTAAATGTTGTTGTTCCCGGCATCGGTCGGCGCCTCGAAGTTTGGAGGCGCCTTGAAGGTCAGCGCACCAGAAGCGGCATCGATGCTGAAAAGCGCGGCGTCAGCGCCGCCTGTGATGGAATAGCTCAAGATCGTTCCCGCATCGGGATCAGAGACGGCAACTGTCGTCGCCACTGTAGCGTTTTCGGCGGCGCTCAGCGCTGCCGTTGCGCCACCGCCATTCGAGCTGATCGCTGGAGCTTCATTTACATCGCTCACAGTGATCGCAATCGCTTGCGAGTCGGTCAGTGAACCGTCTGAGGCCTGCACAATAACATCATATACGTTGTTGATGCCCGCATCAGTCGCGAGCTCGAAATTCGGCGCTGCCTTGAAGCTCAGCGTGCCTGTAGAAGCATCGATGCTAAACAGCGCGGCATCAGCACCGCCAGAAATGGAGTAGGTCAAGGTGCCACCCACATCCGCATCGGTCGCCTGAACCGCGGTGATAGCCGTAACGTTCTCCGACATCGACACGCCCGCTGCCGCTCCGCTGCCATTGCTTACGATGGCGGGAGCAAATTCGTTGACGTTACCTACAGTGACAGCAATCATCTGCGTGTCGGTTAGCGATCCATCAGAGGTCTGCACGACCACATTGTAAACGTTGTTGCCGCCCGCATCGGTCGGCGCCTCGAAGTTCGGCGCCGTCTTGAAGCTGAGCGCACCCGTGCTGGTGTTGATGCTAAACAGCGAAGCATCAGCGCCGCCTGAGATGGAGTAACTAAGCACCGCATCTGCATCAACGTCAGTTGCGGTGACTGTGGTAACAGCAGTAGTGTTTTCGAAAGCTGTTACGGCTGCATTGCTGACACCGCCATTTGATGTAATCGTCGGAGCATCGTTTTCAAAACTGTCGAACAACTTGACGACAATGTTGGTTGAGGAAAGGCTCGGATGGGTCGCATTGCCGAGTGTTGCAATCTGGACGGCCGTGGTCGCTCCCGTACCATCCGGATCATAATAAAGAGCGCCAGTAGTGGTGTTATATATAAATCTATCAGTAGCATCATGGGCAACTGAGACCCCTGCGCCCGACCAGAACGCCTCCGACGTAAGAGTGCCAACAGGCACTTCTGTGAATACTGATGGAGCGATTATGATTTTGTCGTCAAAATTTACGAAATCTGTGATAAAATCTATGTTCTGCGCACCCGGTAGGCGATCCAAGATAAACGAGTCAGAGCCAGAACCCCCGGTAAGCGTGTCGTTGCCCGCTCCACCCACCAACTGGTCGTTGCCTGCACCGCCACTGAGCGTGTCGTTTCCAGCCTGCCCATAAAGAGTGTTGTTGGAAAGGTCCCCTGTCAGGCTGTCGGCACTGGTTCCGCCAATGACGTTCTCGATGTTCTGAATTGCGTCCTCAGCGATCCCGCCAACGGACATCGTTGAAGCCGTAGAGGCATTGAGTGTAACTGATATACTTGCCGTCTTTTCGGAGTAGTCCGCCGTATCGATGCCGCCGCCGCCATCGAGCCTGTCCGCTCCAGGGCCGCCTTTAAGTATGTTGGCCAGAGTATCACCGGTAAGTGTGTCGCCTAACTCACTCCCGATTAGGTTTTCGATGTTCTGTAACGTGTCTTCCGCGAGTCCTCCGACGGTTACCGTTGTGGCGGTCGCACCGTTTAACGAAGCAACAACAACTGACCCCCTGTCCGAATAATCGGCTGTGTCAGATCCAAGCCCGCCGTCAAGGATATCAGCTCCAAGGCCGCCCTGCAGAATATCGTTGCCAAGCCCACCAGCCAACCTATCAGTTTCGCCGCCTCCCTGAATCAGGTCATTGCCTGCAGTTCCCACAAGGACGTTGCTTCCATCATTGCCTATCAGGGTGATCGCGCTGACCAGCGCTGATGCGTCAATATCGAGCGCGGTGGTGGACGTGGTCACTGCAGATGCGGCCATGCCGGTCCCGATGACAACCTTTTCCAAGCCGCTATCGCCCCGAAAGAGCGTCAACTTATCGCCTGCTGCCAATGACGCGAAGCGGACCTCATCCGTTCCAGATGCCCCGCTATCTATAATCTCGGCGGCAGAGTGCTCGCTGGCTTTGGAAATGAGGTAGACGTCCGAACCTTCGGCACCATCGAGAACGTCAATGCCCCCAGCTCCATCGATGACGTTGCCAGCGCTATCTCCAGTAATAGTGTCTGCCTCTGAGCCACCGATGACGTTCTCGATGTTTCGAATGGAATCTTCGGCGATGCCGCCAACGCTTACAATAACGGTCGCAGCGCCATTTAGGGCGACGATTAAGCCGACGTTTTTGTCACTGTAGTCTACTGTGTCGAAGCCTGCACCGCCATCAATCGTGTCGCTGCCATCTCCACCAAGAAATGCGTTAGCGCCTGTATCTCCTGTGATAACATCGGCGCCCGCGCTGCCGATTACATTTTCGATGTTTTGGACGATACTCCGCGGCGTTGTGCCAAGGGTCACAGTGGCTGCATTAGTACCGTTCAAGGATAGAGTTATGCCTTGATTTAAGCCTTGGAAGCTGACGGTATCGGTCCCGGCGCCACCATCGATCACATCAAGGCCAGCGCCACCCTGGATCACATCATCACTCGAACTTCCGGTTAGCCGGGTGGCATCGCCACTGTTTATGATGGTGTAGCCCCTAATAAAGAAGCTTGAGGCGCTGGTCAGATCGACTGCAAAGCCCCGGGCGTCGATCGTCGCGGAACCATTGTTGAACGTCTGACGGGAAGCGGTCCAAGGGGCGCTGAGGGACGCGAAGACACTCGCATCGGGAAACACCTTGATCGCATCCATGCCGCCAATGCCAAGATCGGTCACGGTAACGGTTCCGCTATCGACAACGAAAGTGTCAGTCCCGCCACCGCCTGTAAACACGTCGTTGCCGCCGCGACCACTTATGCTGTCGTCGCCGCTTCCACCTCGCAGGTCATCATTAAATGCCGAACCATCGAAGGTGGAGGCAGCGCCAGTGTTGGTCACGGAATAGCCAGCGCCGCCCGTCGCGGCACGGAGATCAATCGCCACTCCATTGGAACTGATAAAAACAGTTCCCCAATTCTGCGAGGCCGCCGTCGCGGTCCATGCAGCTACAACTGTAATGTTAGCCGTTGCGCCTGTACCTACGAAGAAAGCATCAATGAAAGTATCAACACCGCCTCGGCCGAGATCCACAATGGTGTCGGCACCAGACAAAATATTGAATAGGTCTGCCCCATCGCCGCCCGTAAGACTGTCATCACCAGCGCCACCGTTGAGTGTATCGGCACCATCGCCGCCATTCAGAGCGTCATTGCCGCCCCCGCCAGTCAACGTATCGGAACGTATACTTCCAGTGAGGCTGGAACCCGCGCCGCTGTTCGTGATTGAATAGCCGTTGCTGGTCGATGTCAGCGATGCCATCGACAAGTTTATAGAGAACCCATTGGCGTCGATCTTTGCGGTTCCGTTGTTGATGGTCGCTGTTGTTGCTGTCCACGAGCCGCCAAGTGATGCGTTCACAGTCGCCCCGGAAGTGACCTTGAGAATGTCAGCTCCCAGGCCAAGGTCTGTCACCGTGTTTGTCGCTGAAACGATATTGAAGACGTCACCGCCATCACCACCGGTAAGCGTATCAAATCCGCCACCGTTCAGCGTATCGCTGCCGCTGCCGCCCGAAATAATGTCCGAAAACAGCGACCCGGTTAGGCTGGCACCAACGCCGCTATTGATGATTGAGTACCCGTTCTGGCTCGATGAAGCTAGTCTTACTGCTGAGAGGTCAACGTTGAAGCCGTTGGCGTCAATGATGGCCACGCCCATATTGCCCGTTCCAAAAGTAGCGCTCCACGCAGCAGCTAGCTTGGCAGTGACTGACGCACCAGCTGAGACATTCAATGCATCGCTTCCGCCAACTCCAAGATCGGTAACAAGGTCCTGTCCTGCGGTAATTATGAAGGTATCGATTCCGTTTCCGCCAGTCAGAGTGTCGTTACCATCGCCACCTGTAATTCGGTCGTCGCTTGCCGAACCTACCAAGCTGGTAGCTGCGCCAACATTGAGAATGCGGTAACCAGAACCACCGGTCGCAGCGTTAACGTTGATTGCGAAGCCGGAGGTAACGAGGTTTGCGATTCCTGAATTCTGGGTGCCCGAGGTCGCCGTCCAAGCGCCGGCCAACGTGGCGTTTACCGTTGCGCCGGATTGTATCTGCAATGCATCTATGCCGTTACCAAGATCCGTTACCGTATCAGTACCAACGATATTAAAAATATCATTTCCGGCACCACCTGTCAGAATATCATTGCCCAATCCACCAGTTATGGTGTCATTTCCTTTGGCTCCATCAATGATATCGTCCCCACCAAGGCCATCGATTATATCATTTGAATCGGTTCCGTTTAGAGTATCTTGAGCCGAAGTACCTGATATTACTGCCATGAGACCAAAAATCCTAAATGGTGATATTTATTTTCAAAGTACAAGACGTGGTTGCAATCTGCGATTGACGCAGCCCCTCGGCAAAATTCGACTTGTGAGAAGGGATCGCCGCTAGGGAGCGGCAGGCAACGTGCGATCAAATCATTCTCAAAAAGCCGTAGCAGTAACTACAAGAAATTATATTACTAAACAATGGCATGAACAGCATTTATCCAGATATATCAGTGGTATAGACCGCGAACGATGCATCGGTCACTCAGCGACCTGCAAATCCGGCTCTGGGGCAGTAGTCGGGTTGATAATCAGCCAACTTAATCAGGAGAACCAGCTTACCAAGCGACAGGCCTCTGAAAAGCGGCTCCCTGCCAAACTTGCCAAATATAGCGGCATCTCAGCCTAATTATCCGCGCGCCCTGCCACAGCTCTTCTTGTTTTAGCATGGCGCGCACAGGACCGACGGCAAAAGCCAAGCCCTACCGCGGCATTGCAAACCACTGCCGCACCACGCCCTCAGCAGGTTTGTTGCGAATAGATGTGGCAATGTTTGGGAATGCCGTTTGGGGCATAAGGGTGTCTGTTTCCCAATAATCGTAGATGAGGACAATTAGGTTCGTGACACCCGTCTCTTTGATCATCTCCATATGCGCCTCATGGACGATCGCCTGAATTGAGAAATCTGGCTTGGTTTTGCGCTGAAGGCATATGCTGTTGTCAATCGCAGCAAGGTCTCCATTCGGTGGGATGTCACCTGTGCAGACAGCTTCCTCAAGATAGCCTGGGTTGGTCAGGGCATCTGCCCTCGATTGAATATAGGACGCGACCATCACGGTTTTGCCCGTGTTCGCCCAATACTTGATCCCATTATCAACGAGATTTTTATAGGCTGCGACACTGATCGTGTCAGATTGGATCTGCGTGATCGTTGCCCTCGGGTAAAAACTTGTTTGGATGATATCAACCTGATCTAAGACCTCTGGATGGTCCTTCAGCCACGGCACCCCTGAAATCATGAGCTTTCCATTGAAGGAGCCTCTGATGATTTTGGCGATTTCTGCGTACTTTTGAGCGAACAGATCATACGCGGCTTGGCTACCATCACCTGCGTCATGCCAGAGACAAAAGCCGCATCCCAACTCCCATATGTCGATGCCCAGCGATTGAAATCGCGGAGCTTGGGTCGTCATGAAACTTTTGTAGACTGACAGCCACTTTCGGAATGTATCGAGGTTGCTCGGTGGCGTGGCAATAAGGTTGCCCTGAGCATCAATGAATCCCTGTATCTGATTGGTCATTATGACCTTGATGCCCGCAGCATGCGCGGCGCCGACATAGTAGGCTAAGTTTGCATCGGACAAGGAGCCGAAAGTGGTATCTGCAGAGGTGAAGGCATAACTCCCATCAGAGTTGATTTTTGCCCAATGCCACTGCGGGATCGAAACATACTGCACACCAAGCTGTTTGAGCCGATGGACAGTCTTATCGATCTCTCCCTTTATGGCTCCCGCTCCGCTGTCACATCCATTGGGAGCGTCTGGCGCCTGCCCCCTGAGCACAAATGCTGGATTATCATCCAGCATGATGTCTTTCACCATCATAGCGCGCCCGATTTCCGCTGACAGTGGTGCACCCACAACTTGAGGTAAAGGGCGACTGCCCATCCAGCTTTTCGGATAAGCCACGATGGGGAGGTTCAGTTTGCATGGATCGGTCTGGATGTCACGGGAGTCGGTCGTCGCAACCACATACCCAGAAGGGTATGTCGGGGCGCTCGTTGTGCTGACGGAGTAGGTAGTCGAATCCGTTACCTCCACAGTGACCTTGCCAGCCGCAGTGCCTCCGCTTCCAGAACAAACGATATCCACATTTATAGTGCCAGCAGCAGACTTTTGCACTGCCCTGTCACCAGAAGTGGCAACAACACCTGTCACATCTCCGCTGAGTGTGCATGCAGTTGCACCTGTTGATGTCCACGAGATCGCAACCACTTGGTTGACGATTGCTTTCGCAATATCGGCCTTGACGGTTACAGAAGGGGCAGGTGCGGCGGTAGTTATCGTGGTCGCTGGATCCCCAGCTCCACCGCTACAGGCAGCTAGGAGGCAGAGTGCCATGCAAGCCCAAAACCGCCTTGCAATATCAACACGCATAATCGCCTCCTAACCCCATCGAACTTGCAAATTCGATAGGCGGACCAGATATTTTCCGCAATTTCAATGATTTGTAGACACCCTGTAACAGCGGAAAACTGAGTATCTTGTCCGCTATCTCAAAGCCTCACCCGATGATCTGGATGTCGGAGAAGCTGAGCGTTGGATGCGTCGTTGCCCCAAGCAACGCAACCTGGACTGCTGTGCTGCCAGCAGCGTTGCCGTCGGCGTCATAGAACAGCGCGCCGGTCGTTGTATTGTAGATGAACCGGTCCGTCGCATCATGCGCCGAAGATACGCCCGCCCCTGACCAGAAGGCCTCGGTCGTCAGGTCGCCCAAGGCCGCGCTCGATAGACCTGTGAACACCCCCTTGTTAAACTGCAGCTTGTCTGTGCCCGACGCAAAGTCCGTAATCGTGTCCATATTTGTTGCAGCGTTGGGCGTTGTGTCGAAGTAGAACCAATCGGCACCGCTGCCTCCGGTCAGGCTGTCATTGCCATCATCACTAAAAATGTCGTCATCGCCCTCCCCGCCAATGAGAGTATCGTTGCCACTTCCACCGACAAGGGCATCGTGTCCGCTATATCCATAAATTGCATTGTTGCCGCCGTCACCGATAAGGACGTCATTGGCTGAGCCACCTAAAATGCCCTCAAACCCAGACAAGGTGTCGGTGCCGCCTCCACCTGTCGTTTGGGCTGTCGTAATGGCCAAGCTGACTCTCACGGCGGCAATACTGTCCCGATAGTCGACAAAATCAAACCCTGCACCACCATTGAGTCTGTTTGTTCCTGCGCCACCACTAATGGCGTCGTTACCGTCTCCGCCATTTAGATCGTCATCGCCCAACCCGCCCGCAAGGTAGTCATCACCCGCCCCGCCATTGAGGGTATCGTTTCCGTTAAATCCATAAATTGCGTTCGCGTTGCCATCACCGGTCAGGACGTCATTCGCTGAGCCTCCTAAAATGCCCTCAAACCCAGACAAGGTGTCGGTTCCGCCTCCGCCAGTCGTTTGGGCTGTCGCGACAGCCAAGCTGACTGTTACAGCTGCAACACTGTCCCGATAATCGACAGCATCAAAACCTGCACCACCATTGAGTATGTTTGTTCCTGCGCCACCACTAATGGCGTCGTCTCCATCGCCGCCATTCAGGGTGTCATTCCCAGCGTAACCAAAGATGTAATCAGCGAAGCCGGTGCCGGTAATGACATTGGCCCCAGCGTTTCCAGCTATGCTCAATCCATTCAAGACTAAGGAAGCATCGACATTGAGAGCCGTGGTGGCCGTCGAGACCGCTGTTGCGGCCGTCCCGGTGCCGATAACCACTTTCTCTATGCCGGTGTCACCTGCGTAGAGTTTCAGAGTGCTGCTTGCGGTGGTTGAGGTAAATCGCACCTCGTCCGTCCCGCTGGCGCCCGTGTCCGCAAACTCTGCCGCCGCATGCTCAGTATTAGCTGCAACGATGAAGAGGTCGGATCCTTCGCCACCGTCAATGCTGTCCGTACCAGCACCGCCAGTAATGATATCATTGCCAGCCAGACCGTTGATGTTGTCGACACCAGTTGTGCCAATCAGCGTGTCGTTGTTGACGGTGCCGTTCAAGATGTTGGCCGTCCTGAAATCGTAGGTGGAGATGCCCGTATAGGCGTTGCCAGCTGTGTCCTTGATGTTGCCGGAGGTGAAGACCACGAAATACGGGGTGTTGCTTGCAAGATCGTTGGTCGGGTTGATGGTGAGCGTTGAGCCTGAAAGTGTGATGCGGTTGCTGGTGGCCGCATCGAAACTCTCAACAACAGTGCCGGTGGCCGAGCCTGATCGCAGCGTGACGGTGCCCGTGCCGCGCGCAATCGCTTCAGAGAACGTCAGGACGATGTTTGAGCCAACTGCAACACCGGTCAAGCCGTCAGTGGGGGAGAAGGTCAAGACCGTGGGGGCTGTCTTATCAACTGTCGCTGACAGGGTGTAAGTGCCGATAGCGGAGCCAAAATCGCTGGCCAGCAAGTAATAGGTGCCACTCACCGCCGCCGTATAAGTGAATTGGGAATTCACAGAGGAGCCGTTGTCGTTGTTGAACGCAACTTGAGTAACGCTCGGATCAAAAAGAGACAAATACGGATTGAGAGAGCCAGAAGCCGCCTTCAGGTCGAACGTGTAAGTTACCCCAGCTGTCAGCGTGACTTTGAAAACATCTGTATCCCCAGAAGTTCCGATGGCCCCTGTCGAAGCCGCTCCCCCAACCGATACCTGGCCTGTGCTACCCGTCGTATCTGAGAAGTCGTCGCTCACAAAATCGTAGGTTGAGATCCCGGCATAGGCGTTGCCAGCTGTGTCCCTGATGTTCCCGGACGTGAACACCACGAAGTATGTCGTGCCGTAAGCAAGGTCGCTGGTCGGGTTGATGGTGAGCGCTGAGCCAGACAGGGTCAGGCGATTGCTGGTGGCGGCATCGAAGATCTCAACAACAGTGCCGGTGGCCGAGCCTAATCGCAGCGTGATGGCGCCCGTGCCACGAGAAATCGCTTCAGAGAAGGTCAGGACGATGTTGGAACCGACCATGACACCGGTCAAGCCGTCAGTGGGGGAGAAGGACAACACGGTCGGTGATGCTTTATCAACCGTGCTGATGTTGGTGACCGCTGTTTTGGCAACAAGCGTTACGGCATCATTGCCAGCACTATCCTGAACGGCTGCATTGCTGGTCGCGGCGCTGACCAACGGTGCTGTGTAGCCGACGGTGACCGCCTGCCCCTGCCCGATCGCTGTCGCCAGGGTCAGCTCGACGGTCGAGCCGCTCACTGAAACACTGCTCACGGTTGCAGCGACACCCGCCACCTTTACCGCAAAGGCCGTCTTAGCAGCGGTCGTCGCGTTCAGCGCTTCGTTGTAGGTGAGGATGACCTTCAGGCCATCGGCGCTTGTCGCTGCGCTCGTGAACGATGGAGCAGTTTTGTCGACCGTGCTGATGTTGGTGACCGCTGTGGTGGCAACAAGCGCTGCTGCATCATTGCCAGCACCATCCTGAACGGCTGCATTGCTAGTCGCGGCGCTGGCCAACGGCGCGGTATAGCCGACGGTGACGGCCTGACCCTGCCCGATCGCTGTCGCCAGGGTCAGCTCGACGGTCGAGCCGTTGACCGCGACGCTGTTCACGGTGGCCGCAGCACCGCCGACCTTCACCGCAAAGGCGGTAATAGCCGCGGTCGTTGCGTGTAGCGCCTCATTATAGGTGAGGATGAGCTTGAGGCCGTCAGCGCTTGTCGCCGCACGCGTGAACGTCGGGGCCGACTTATCGACCGTGCTGATGTTGGTGACCGATGTTGTGGCCGCGAGCGTTGCAGCATCATTGCCAGCATTATCCTGAACGGCTGCATTGCTGGTCGCGGCGCTGGCCAAAGGTGCGGTGTAGCCTACGGTGACCGCCTGCCCCTGCCCTATCGCTGTCGCTAGGGTGAGTTCGACGGTCGAGCCGTTGACCGCGACGCTGTTCACGGTTGCGGCGACACCCGCCACCTTCACAGCAAAGGCCGTCTTGGCCGCCGTCGTCGCGTTCAGCGCTTCGTTGTAGGTGAAGATGACCTTCAAGCCATCGGCGCTTGTCGCTGCACTTGTGAAGGTGGGAGCGACAGTGTCAACGGCCGTCCTGAAATCGTATGTGGAAATACCCGCATAAGCGTTGCCAGCAACATCCTTAATGTTGCCGGAGGTGAACACGACAAAATATTGCGTGTTGGCAGAAAGACTGTTGGTGGGATCAATCGTCAGTGTTGAACCGGATATCGCGATCCGGCTGCTTGTTGCGGCATCGAAGCTCTCGACAATGGCGCCGGTAGCTGAGCCTGAACGGAGGGTGATGGTGCCTGTGCCAAGGGCAATCGCTTCGGAGAAGGTCAACACGATGTTGGCGCCAGCCGCAACGCCGGTGGCGCCATCTATTGGCGAAAACGTTGCGACCGCGGGCGCGGTTACGTCAACAGCAAGAGTGCCGGTTGGGTTGACGTTGTTGAACCCAGCAGCGGTGACGGCGTTGCCGCCAAGGTCGGTGATGGTGCCGGTCAGAGCGTTGCTGGCTGCCGTAGCAAGGTCAGTTGTGGTCTGGCCTGCCGCAACCGTGTAGCTGAAAGTAAGCGTGTTGGTGCCGGTACCACCAGTGTAGGTGGCTATGCCTCCGTTGGCGAGCGCGAGTGTGGGCGTGCCGGCCACAGTCACGGTCTCGTTCATTGTGACAGTAATGGTGACTGCTTCGCTCAAAGCCAGCGTGCCGTCATTGGCGCCATAGGCTATCGAGGAGACGATGGGCGGCGTGATGACGATATCTGAAAGTAGTATATAGTTTGACGTCGAAGTGTCAAAAAACCTCTCGACAGAAAATGTCACATCAACCTCATTCTGAAATATTACAACACAATAATCATAATATCTCACAACCACAAAAGAGCCGCCATAAAGAGCGGTATCAAATCCGGTGCCCCCAATTAGTTTGTCGTTCCCAGCCCCCCCAAATAGTTCGTCGTTCCCAGCCCCTCCATATAGTTGGTCACTTCCCACAAGGCCTAAGAGAAGGCAGCCTCCATCATTAGCAACTAAAAAATCATCATAGAGCGAACCAATAGCTTTCTCGATCGTCACGCCGTTTGCGATCGTGAAGCCCCCGACAACTCCGCCTGCAGCGGATAAGTAACCACCTGCGCTCTCTCCAACAAGCGGGGCGGGTCGCAAGTCGATACTGACCGCAGAAGTGGCGAGCGAACCATCAATTGTGTCGTAGCCGCCGGCATCCCAAATACAGGACCAACCAGTTCCAACCGCGTTTGATGTTGGCAGAACATAGACATTGTCGCCGGTATTGTAACTCAGATTTGGTCCATAAATTGACTGAATTGCGGCGATATCAAGCGCCATTGGAGTGCGACTGTAGCCGAAATTATCGGTCGTGGGGGGACGCACAGATGCCCACCCGAAGTTATAGGACATGACTGTCCAAATGCCTTGGTTCAGTCTGAAGTCACCGTAATCGCCGAAGGCGGACTCCACGCCGGGAAAGGGGCTGCCATCTGGGAATATACTTGACATAGCACCATCATGCGGATGTGCCAATCCAAGACCGTGGCCGATTTCGTGCAAAATAGTGCTAAACGCCTTCCCTCCCGGAGTTAACCCGCCAAAAGTCCAGCCAGCGACGAAGCTGTCGTTGTTAAAGTATCCGTTTTCAACCAAAATTCCAGAAACCGGAAGGTCGTGTACCCCCAAGATCCCTGAACCTCTAAATGCAGCCGTCATCTCATTATTTGTGAAGTTCCAATATTTTATGTCCGCATCTAAGGGATTGCTAGCTCGGACGAATTGAATATTCGCAACATTTGACCAAGCCAGAAGTGCCCCAATTGTGGCGTTCTCCTCCGCTGCCAGCCACAAACTGCCAGTTCGTCCAGTAGACGCATCATAACCGGACACGAAGGCGACGCTAATCGTCGTCGTACCGCCGTCCGCATCGACCCAGCGTCCGCCTGCAACCAGACTGTCAATCCATGGGCTTGCGCCGTTTGTCGGGGTTCCATCGGTGAACGAGCCAATAGCCATAGAAACATTCATCCCACACATTCATACCGGCCAAGCAGCCAAGGCTGTAAATATGTCTAACTTTTAGATATAAATCAAAAGGTTATCGATCATAATGTCATGGAGATCACGCCAATTGGAACCTTATGCCCCAACGAAAAGGGCACCCGCTGGCCGAGACGTCGATCAATCCGATCAACAAGCAAATCCGAGAACCCGCTCCGCTCCGTTAACTCGGCACCCTTACTCATTAGCGGCGCCAATTTGGCCATTTTGATCTGCGTTCAAAACCAAAATGGCATCGCATTCCCACGCGCCTGCAAAGAACATCATCTATGGTTAACGTCTCTCCCAACCGCTGCCATACGCCAAGTCAGGACTGGTTCCATTGCACCGCCACATCCAAGGCCTCTTCTGCGGATCCGCTCTAACCTTTGGCCTTGCGTTCGTCACACCGGCTGGCGCCGCAGAGCGTGTCGTCATGGGTCCTCCAGTGGAGACTGCAGCCAACAACGAGGGTGAAAACCTTGTTGCGGCCCCAATGGCCAATCAGGCAGATCAGAATCTCCAAGCGCTCGTCGCCGCTGCGGTATCCACCCACCCCAGCATTGCTGCCGCGCGGGCGAGTCTTCGCGCCTCGGGGGCTGATCTGCGCGCGGCCAAATGGCTGCGGTTTCCGTCCTTTTCAGTGGAGGGCGCCCTCCTCGATGAAAGAAACAATCGGCGACAGGCAAGCGCCGTGATTGATCAACCAATTTGGACAGCTGGCCGGGTGTCGGGCACAATTTCGCGCGCATCGGCGCTCCAGCAGGCGGCGCTCGCGGGTTATTGGGAGACCGTTCTGAACATTGAGCTGCTCGTGGCTCAAAGCTATCACGAATATCACCGGCTCAGCCTGCGCATCGACAGCTTGAGCGACAGCCTGACCCAGCACCGCAAACTGGTTGAGACGATGCGCCGCCGCGTGACGCAAGAGGTCAGCCCGGTGTCGGATTTAGACCTTGTCGAAAGCCGGACTTCGCAGGTTGAGCAACAAGTGACCGTCACTATCGCCCTGCAAAAGACGGTCCTTCAAAAACTCCGCGAACTGGTGGATGATCCTTTGCTCGTCCCTGGCCCACCGCCGCCGATTGACGCAAACCTTCCCGAACTCAATCAAGACCTCATCATTGATCGGGCCGTCGCTTTTGATCCCAGCCGACAGCGGCTGCTCGCCGAAGCGAAAGCGGCCCGTGCAGAGGCATCGTCTTCGCGCGCATCCGTCTTGCCGCAGTTGGTGGGTCAGTATTCCTATAACGAGACCTTCGGCCACAGGGTGGGGCTGGCTCTAAAGGCTCAGTCAGAGGGAGGCTTGGCACGGGTATCAAGCGCAAATGCAGCAAAGGCGCGGCAGCAATCTGCGGAGCTGAAAGTCACCAGCATTGAGCGCGATCTGCGCGACAGGGTGTATGCCGACTTTGTGGAATATGAGGCATCGCGCGCGCGGCTGGCATCAACCCGACAGTCCTCTGAGTCTGCCCTGCGGGTCATGGCATCCTATATGCGGCAGTTCATCAGCGGACGCCGGACTTGGCTCGATGTGATGAATGCCGTGCGCGAGGCGAGCTCCGCCCAGAATGATGCCATCGATGCCGGGTCCAGCACGCGTGCGGCTTATGACCGGCTGATGATGCGAACGGGATCTTGGAACGGCCCCTCTGAACCCAAGGAAGCGAAATGACATCACCGTTCGTGGAACTCGTACATGCATTTTCGCTGCGTGTCGGCGTAAGACTTCCGCCTGATTGGGCCAACAATGTGCGTGCAGACCTTTCGCTTGATGATCAGGATGCGCTGGAAGAGCTGTCGGCCGCCGTGGACTGGAGCCCCCCTGCCCTAACCACCCGCAAGCCTAAGCCGCAGCATTTTCCATTCCTTGCTTTCACGCCGTCATCAGGTTGGGGCATTGCTGACCAATGGGTCGACAAAGATGATCTGCGGATCCTAACAGCTCACGGCATTGTGACGACGCCTTGGGACGAGGTTTCCCAGCTGGCGCGGCCAAGCTTTCCTGCATCGACAATGGCTCCGGTGAACATGCGTGCTTTTTCCATTTTCGCTAAGGCCCTGCTTGGTCAACGCCGCTTACTGGTTGAAGCGACGGTCGCGACAATCGTGTTAAACATGATCGCGCTCGCCACGTCCTTTTATTCAATGCAAGTTTATGACCGTGTGGTGCCGCAAAACGGGTTTGACACCCTCTGGGTGCTGACTGTCGGCATGGTTATAGCACTTGTCGTTGAATTCCTTCTTCGCACGGCACGCGCCCTTCTTGTCGATCGCGAGGCGGGCGACATTGATGCCCAGATGTCAGAATTCTTCTTTGCGCGGATGCAAGCAGTCCGGCTTGATGCACGTCCGTCAGGCATTGGTACCATGGCCGCGCAACTTCGTGGTCTTGATCAGATCAGATCGATGATGACATCTGCATCCTTCTTCGTTCTCGCAGACCTGCCATTTGCCATATTCTTCATCTTTGTGATGGCAAGCATCGGAGGCAAAGCGGCTCTCGTTCCTCTGGCGATCTTCCCGATATCTCTCATCGCCGCATATGCGTTTGCGCGCCTGATCCGAAATGACACCAACAAGGCACAAGAGAATGGCAATCGGAAAAACGGCATTCTGGTTGAGGCATTAGACGCGGCAGAAACAATCAAATCGAACGTCGGTGGCTGGCACATGCTGTCGGGATGGAACCGTCTTGTGGATCGGGTTCATGACCATGATCAACGGGTGCGCCGCTGGTCAACAATTGCCGGGTCGACCTTTGGGTTCCTCCAGCAAGTTTCTTATGTCGGGGTCATGGTCATCGGGGTCAGTCTCATCAGCACTGGCGAGTTAACGATGGGCGGTCTCATCGCGTGCAGCATCATCTGCGGCCGCATCAACGGCCCTTTGGTGGCTTCATTGCCAAACCTAGTCGTCCAGTGGGGCTATACACGCTCATCTTTAGAGGCTCTGGATCATCTGCTGGCGATGCCGACCGAACATCCTGATGGCACAACGCCCATTCGCGTGAGCAAAATCATGCCACAGATCAAGCTCGAGGCGGTGACTTTCAAGCACCGCGGGGCCCGCGACGGGATAGACATTCCTGCGCTCAACATTCCAACCGGCGCTCGCGTTGGACTGATTGGTCCCGTCGGTTCAGGCAAATCAACCTTGATGCGCGTCATAGCCGGTCTTTATCGCGCGCAGTCCGGGCTCGTGCTGATCAACGGTGTCGATATCGGTCAGATCGCGGAAGCTGATCTTCGGTCGCAATGCTGCTCGATCCCGCAGGAATATAGTCTGATCAGCGGGACTCTGCGCGAAAACATTGTTCTTGGCCTTCCGGACCCCGGTGATGAAGCCATCATGGCGGTGGCTACAGAAACAGGCCTTGCGACGGTCATCCAAAACCACCCTTCCGGTCTTAACCTTCCGATTATGGAAGGGGGTCGAGGCTTGTCTGGCGGGCAAAGGACCCTTGTCGGCCTGACGCGCGCCATCCTTGCCAAGCCACGCCTCCTATTGCTGGATGAGCCCACCGCCAACCTTGATCAAGAGACGGAAATGCGTGTGCTATCCGCTCTATTCAACGCGGTTGAACCAGATGGCACAATCATCATGACGACACACAAACTTCAGCTACTGCGCTTTGTGAATGATGTGGTCGTGATGACGGGCGGCAAGATCGTCCTCAATGGACCGACGAACGCTGTGCTGGAAAAGTTGCGTCCGAAACCTTCCGGCCAAACTAATCCGGTTGCAGCCCCTGCACCGTCAGCACCTACGAACCGAGTATCCTGATCATGGCCGCTAAGCACGCGTCGAAGACGACCTCTATCATCATGCTGACCGCAGCATCCGTCTGCGCGTTTCTAGCCTGGGCTAACTATGCGGAGATCGATCAGGTGAGCCGTGCATCAGGTCAAGTCATCCCTGCCGGAAGGGTGCAACTTGTCCAAAGCTCAGATGGTGGTGTGATCTTGTCAATCTTGGTCAGAGAGGGAGACATCGTCCGCAAGGGACAAAAGCTGGTCCAGCTTGACCGCGTAAAGATTGAGGCAGCAGCAGACGAAGGTAAAGCCAAAGTCGCAGCGATGAAGACGGTTAAAAGTCGGATCGAAGCGGAGCTTTTCGACAAGCCGCTGCGTTTCCCAGCCGACGTCAATGATTTTCCTGACTTCATGGCCAACCAGCGTCAATTGTTCCTCAAACGTCGCGCCGCACAGACCCAGGATATCGCTGCCCTGCGCAATATGCTTGCTCTGGCCAATCAGGAACTGAGCATGAATATGCCGCTGCTCGCCTATGGTGATGTCAGCCGGTCCGAAGTTATCCGGCTACAGAGATCGGTTGCCGATATTCAGGCCCAAATTGCCAACAGGCAAAACAAGTATCTGCAGGATCTGCAGGCGGAATATGCCAAGGTCGAAGAAGAGCTTGTCACAGCGGAACAGACACTGACCCAGCGGCTGTCCGCGCTGAAAGATACTGACATTGAGGCACCGACTGACGGTATCGTTAAAAACATCAGGCTCACAACCATAGGCGGCGTGCTTCGCCCCGGTGACGAAGTTTTGCAAATCGTCCCGACGGGGGAAAAGCTAATCATAGAAGGCAAAGTTCAACCGGCAGACATTGCCTATGTCCGCGTAGGCCAAAGCGCCTCGGTGAAGTTTGATGCCTATGATTCATCCATTTTCGGCTCTGCGAACGGAAAGGTGATCTATATCAGCCCCGACACGTTAACCGAGCAAAAGGGCAACGGTGAGCAAATCTATTACCGCGTCCATATCCAGGCCGACATTCGTTCAATGCACCAGCGTCAAGGCAAGAGAATTTTCATTCAACCGGGCATGATGGCCACGGCGGAAATTCAAACAGGAAGAAATACGATCCTGAAATTTCTGGCCAAGCCCCTTATCAAGACCGTCTCCGGATCATTCGGCGAACGTTAGGCGTGGCCGCGTTGCCATCGCTCCGCCATTTGGAGACAAGTTGCGGTTAAACTTCGCTCACGCCAGCAACGTTCTTAACGTTATCTTGCCCTTTCATTTCGATCGAGCCGATGCGCGACCGGCCAAGCCGCGACAATCGCAGATATGCAGATCGCGCCGCCGAGCGGACCGATAAGCGTATAGCCGCCGAAAAGTTGCGCTATTGTGCCTGCCGCCAGCGATCCAAAGCTCGTTGACAGCAGCCAAGTCCCTGTCGTCAGAACAGCCAGTCGCCCGCTATCATCAAGCGCATAGGCCAGTCTCAAAAGCAGCGGGTAGGTCAAGAACCAGGTGACCATGAAGGCCACGAACGCAGCAGCGAAGGCGACCTCGCTGGTGACAGTCGTGAGCAGAACACAGCAGGCACCACAAGCTCCTAATGCCGCCACAAGCGGCCAAGAACGGGACAGACGGGCAATGACGGCAGCAAGCACGGCATTGCCGACAGCGCTCGCGAGAACCGCAAGACTTTGATAGATGCCAAATTGGGTTGCCGGGATACCAATTGCTTTGGCGGTCTGCTCAATGAACGGCCAGATCGCCAGCGAGCCGAAAGAAAAAAGCCCCATCGCAACGAGGATAAGTCGACCTTCTCGCCCAATCGGTTGGTTCGCGGGCAGAGCAGCGTGGTCGTCGGCCTGACTTGATCCGCCCGGAAGGAGCATCGCCAACGCTCCAAGCAGTAACGCCAGTCCAGACAAAGCCATAAACATGCCGCCGACGCCATGGAGCTCTCCGAGCTTCGGGAGCCCGATCGCGACAAGCGCATAAAGTACGGTCTGGAACGAAATGCCCAGCGAAATCCAGCGGGCCGGTTGATCGGTCCGCCCAGCCGCGAGGTTTACTGCGCTGTTCATCAGACCAAAGCCCAAACCTGTCCCGATTCTGCCCAAAAGCAGTAGGACATAGTTTCCAGTCATGGCCGACCCTGCTTGTGCTGCAATCACAAGAATGCTGGCGATCAACGCCAGAAGCCGCGCGTCCATGGTTCGTGCACGCGGGGCCACAAGAAACATTGCGGCTGCATAGCTGAGCGTTTCGGCCATGTTCCAGGCACCCATCGCGAATTTCGAAAAGCCAAATGTCTCAATCAGCCCACCGACCAAGTAAGTGGTGAAATTGTTACCGACATGGGCAGAAGCAGTGGCGGCACCTATTCCGACAAGGGTGAATGCGAAGGACCTCTGACCACCCCTCACCTCATAACTTTCTAACGTCCGCAAATCGATTCCCCCTTCGTCCGCGATGTCATGTTTGGTCCGATGACGCAACGCGCTCACCGCCTGCTTGTCCTCGGCCTTTTTCTGTCCTAGCTTTCGCGAATGATCCCTAAAAACAGGAATTTGGCTCTTGGACGGCGCGTGTCAGGCGCGCCCTACGGAAAGGCCCAGAAATGGTGGCCGCCGCCACCCGCCTTTTCTGCGCCCGCTTAACCGAACCATTGAATTTGAATTGGAATTCTCATGACTGTTTCTGCACTAGACGTTCGTGCAGACAGAGTTATCGTGACATGGAAAGACGGAAACGTCGTCACATATCCGACCATCTGGCTGCGCGACAATTGCCCGTCCGGGCTTCACCCCCAAACCCATGAGCGAATGCTCGATCTCCTCTTGCTGGAAGAGACGCCGCAGTTGCGGAGCGCGGAAGCAGGAGACGAGGATCTTGTCCTGCATTACGTCGATGGGCACGACAGCCGTATGCCGTTAATGCTACTTAAGGCAAACTGCCCGGGCATTCCTGCCAAGGATCCTGCAGACGTTGACCGGGTCCATTGGCGGGCTGATCTGACATCCGCAGGCATCCCCCGCTATTCCGGCCCTCAAATCTTGGAAGACAATCAGGTGCTGGACGCCTGGATGCGGGCGACGGCCAAGTTTGGGCTTACAATTGTCGATGGTCTGGGAAGCGATAGCGCCGCGGGGATTGCCGTGGCCGAGCGGATCGGATTTCTTCGGAAGACAAATTTTGGCACAACCTTTGAAGTCGTGTCTATGCCCGATCCCAATAATCTAGCTTACACGCCAATTTCTCTGCCTCTACACAGCGATCTGCCAAATCAGGAAGTGCCGCCTGGGTTCCAGTTTTTGCACTGTCTGGCCAATGAGGCAAAGGGCGGCGGATCAATCTTTGCGGATGGGTTTGCGATAGCCGATGACTTGCGCGCCGACGATCCTGAAGCCTTCCACCTCTTGTGCAAGGTGCCGATCCCTTTCCGGTTCCATGATCGTGATTATGACATCCAGGTGCGTGAACCCGTAATTACGCTGGACCATGAGCAGAGGCTGGCCGAAATTCGCTATAATGCACATATCGCCGCGATCTTCGATATGCCGGCAGACATAATGCCAGCTTATTACCGGGCCTATCGCGCTTATATGCGGTTGACGCGTGATCCGAAATATCGGTTGTCCTTTAAGCTAGAAAGTGGGGAGATGGTTGTTTTCGACAACCGCCGCGTGCTCCATGGGCGTGAAGCTTTCGATCCATCCACGGGCCATCGACATCTACATGGATGCTATGTTGACCGAGGAGAATTCCTGTCGCGACTTCGGGTTCTCGCGCGACATATCAACACCTAGCAGGCAGCCATCTTGGCCGCCTGCCCTATTTCGCGAACCCTTGAGGCGTTCCTCGGGGTCAATCTATCCCCCAAATGCGCTCTTTCCGGCGCATGCTGGTGCTGTTTCAGGCATTCGCCAAAAGACGATGATCACGCATAAGGCCACAACTGCAATCATCGCGCCGGGGGCAGCCGCCCATCCGCTGCTTTTGACCAACAGATGAGCCACCAAAGGTGTCAGCCCGCCGAAAATGGCGGTCGCTGTTGTCGCGCCTAATGCGAGGCCGCTGAGCCTGCCCTCGCCGGGGAATTGCTCGGCCGTCGCGACGGCGCCAACTGCGCTCACGGCACCACCAAGGGCCGCCATGACAAGGGCAGCAACCCAAGTTGCTGCTCCCCCGCTCGCCATGACCGCGAACATACTCGTTGGCAGGACGATGCCACCAAGCGCGAGCATTAAAAGAAGAGGGCGACGCCCAAAACGGTCAGACGCAAGCCCGATGAGGGGCGTGACCAAGATGACCGTCAGAGCCGCAAAGACCGAGATCGACAGCGCGCGCGTCTCCGGCATGGTGCCTGTGGCATCAAGGAACGCGGGAACATAGGTGATGCCGACATAATAAGTGATTGAACCCAGTGCAGAGATCGCAAAACCGCGGGCAATCGCGCTGCGGTGTCGCGAGAGTGTCTGCCGGATCGGGCTTTTCGGCACCGTACCCGCAGCACATTGACGCAAGAATTCCGGCGTTTCTTCGAGTATCGCGCGCGTGACTAGAACCAAGGCCGCGAGCGCTGCGCCAAACAGGAAGGGCAGACGCCATCCCCATGAAACCAGCGCCTCTTCAGGCAACGCCCAAACGGTCAGCGCTGCGGCCCCAGCCGCCATGAGCGCGCCAATCTCGCTGGCCGCCGATGCACAGCTGGTTATCAATCCGCGCCGGTTGTCCTTGGCCCCTTCCAACAAGTAAGCGACGACGCCGGTATATTCGCCGCCAACCGAGAACGACATCAAGCAGCGCAGCGCGATGAGTAACACGCCGGCAAGCGGACCAATCTGCGCATAAGTTGGCAGCATTGCCGTTGCGAACATGGCAACCGTCATCAAAGCCATTGAACTCAGCATCGTCACCCGTCGACCCAGCCGGTCCCCAAAATGACCAAAAACCAGCGCGCCGATTGGCCGCATCATATAAGCGATCGCAAAGCCGCCGAGTGTTTCCGTCATCGACTGGGGGCCAGTTCCGAAGAACACCCGACCCAACACCGTCGAAAAATAGAGGTAGAGGGTGAAATCATACCATTCCACAACTGTGGACAGGCCCGCGACGACCATGGATCGCCGCGACATTGGCGCGCGCAACGCGGACGAAGCGCTGAGCGCCGTTTGGTTTTCGATTTTAACCACGGGCAACGGTGGCGAATTTCGCAACAGGAGACAAGGCACCTTAGCCTGAAGCTGCGGGAACTGGGTCTTCGGGATAGGCATGACATAGGTCGCTAGAGACAGGACCCATCCAAACTGTACCCACCGCCTCACAATCACAGCAGTATGACACAAATTGAGGTCGTGTGGCGCGCGACGCATATAGACGCCTCATTATCGAGCGGCGATAAGCACCTAAAGACAGAGCCGCAATCGAGCGATATGAGCGCCCTATGGCTCGCATACTCCTGTTCAACAAACCCTTCGGGGTCCTGTCGCAATTCACCGACCGCGGATCACCGACGGTCCGGTCGACATTGTCGGACTTCATTGCCATCAAAGGCGTTTATCCCGCCGGAAGGCTCGACCGAGACAGTGAGGGCTTGCTGCTCCTTTGCGATGACGGGCGGTTGCAGGCGCGGATTGCCGACCCACGTTTCAAGCTCCCCAAGACCTACCTCGTGCAGGTCGAAGGCGCGCCACAGGAGCCAGAGCTGGAGCGCTTGCGCAAAGGTGTCCTGCTCAAGGATGGCATGACCCTGCCGTGCGACGTCGCGCGCATAGACCCGCCGGACCTGTGGCCGCGCAATCCGCCGATACGGGAACGCAAATCGATCCCCGACAGCTGGATAAAACTCACCATCCGCGAAGGGCGCAACCGGCAAGTCCGGCGCATGACGGCGGCGGTCGGGCTGCCGACCCTCAGGCTTGTGCGCTGGTCAATCGGTGACTGGGCTGTCGCGGGGATCGCGCCGGGCCAGTTTGAGATGATTTCCACCTAAGCATGGCAGGCAAGGTGATGCCGTGCCCAGAAAGTTTTGAAGCTTTCCGCCAGACTCACTAAGAGCGCGTCATATATGAATTATCGCCACTCTTTCCATGCCGGCAACAGCGCCGATGTCGTG